>CAVQPE010000001.1:0-22969 GCA_963714665.1 uncultured Solirubrobacterales bacterium
CCAGCTCGTTGGTTTCGGTGCCGGGGCGGATGCCGGGGCCCCGGATCAGGAAGGGGAGATGCGTGGAGGGCTCGTAGGCGAGGAACTTGCCGCCGATCAGCCGGTGCTCACCGAAGAAGAAGCCGTTGTCGGAGGTGAAGATGATGTAGGTGTTGCGCAGGCGGTGCAGCGAGCCCAGCGTGTCGACCACCTGTTTGACGCCGTCGTCGATCGAGCGCAGCGACTCCAGCGCCTTGTCGTAGTAGACGCGGTAGGTGTGGATGTCGCTTAGCGAGAGGTAGGGCGCTTCGCGAATGAAGCGCGGCTTGTCGCTGACGTTGCCCTCGTCGAAGCCCTGCGAGCGCCGATCCGGGAGGGGGAGCGCCGTTGAACCAGTTGTAGTGGCGCGGCGCCGGCTCGGCCCCGCCGGGTGGCGGAAGTCGCCGTGCGGGGCGGTGTAGTCGAGCTGCAGGTAGAAGGGTTTTTCCGGCGAGGTGCCCTGCAGCTCCGCGGTCGCGATGCTGGTCAGGGTGTCGGTCTCGTAGTTGCAGGGGAGGCCGTTGGTTGGGGCGAAGGGGCAGCCGATGTCGTCGCGGACGCCGTATTCGCGGGTGTCCCAGCTGCCCGAATCGCCAAAGGGCCCGTCGATCTGCCCGTTGTCGTTGAGCGTGTACCCGTAGTAGTAGTGGGTGGTGTCCGCCTTCTGCACCGTGTGCCAGGCGCTCCAGCCGGGCGGGACGGTGGTCCCGTCGTCGAACGGCTCGTCGCCGTAGCCGTTGAGGAACTTGCCGACGTGGATCGTGCGGTAGCCGTCGTTCTGCAGCCAGACGGCGAGGTTGTGGTATATGCGGCGCGGAAGGAGAAGCCGAAGTAGCCGCCGTTGGGCTGGACGTTGCCCCTGACGCCGTTGTTGTGGGAGTAACGGCCGGTGAGCAGGCTGACCCGCGAGGGGCAGCAGAGCGGGTAGGAGACGTAGTAGTCGTTGAAGGTCTCGCCGCGCTTGGCGATCAGGTTGAGCGTGTTCGGCATCGCCTGCAGCCTGGCTGGCCGAAGGCCGGCGTAGAGCTCGTCGAGGGTCTGGTCGTCGGTCTGGATCACGACGAAGCTGGGCCGCGCCGGGGTGGCCGCAGAGGCGGAGCGATGGCCGGAGGCCGCGAGCAGGCAGAGCAGCGCGAGCAGCTCCCGTCGCAACGACGAGCTTGGCGCTGTGCGCCCTGCTTTGTGTCAGGCGGTGCATGAGTGGGCTGGCGGGTGCCGACCTACAGGTCGAAACAGCGATACCCGCTGAAGTTGCGAAACGCTAGAGATCGCTCAGGACGCGCCGAGCTTTTTGACGGCGTCGCGGAAAGTTTTCACCGTGGCGCTGGGGGCTTTGCGGCCCTCGAGTTTCTCGCCGTGGCGGTTGACCCAGATCACCGGCACCTTCATTTTCAGCAGCGGGGCGACGTCGTTGGTGTAGCTGCAGCCGATGTGGACCCAGCCTTTCTTGCCGCCGATCCGTCGCGCCGCCTCTTTGAAGTGCACCGGGTCGGGCTTGTAGCTTCGCACCTGCTGGGCGGTGACGACGAGGTCGAGTTCGGTCCGCAGGTGCCGCCGCGAGATGCCGAGCAGTTTGTCGTCGATGTTGGAGACGATGCCGATGTCGTAGCGTTTTCCGAGCCGGTCCATCGCCGCGTTGGCCTCGCGGAAGGGCAGCCAGTAGGCGACGCTGTTGGGGAGGAACTGGGCCCGCGAGGGCTCGATCTCCCAGCCCAGCTCGCCGGCCACCTTGACGATCGTGCGGCGCAGCACCTCGGCGTAGAGCTCGTAGGAGCCGGCCATGATTTCGGCCTGGACTTCCATGAAGCGGGCCAGGAAGGGTGCCTCATCGAAGCTGAAGCCGTCTTTCTCGGCCTCTTTCCGGCAGGCGTCGATAATGCCTTT
The DNA here is from genome assembly GCA_963714665.1 of uncultured Solirubrobacterales bacterium. Lineage (GTDB taxonomy): Bacteria > Actinomycetota > Thermoleophilia > Solirubrobacterales > 70-9 > VRUE01. Next base: position 1,903 of record CAVQPE010000001.1, read on the forward strand.
CTCCCAGTCGATCAGGGTGCCGTAACAGTCGGTGGTCACCAGTTTGATCGATTTGAGAGGGGGAGAGGCATCGGCGGCGGCGCATTATGCCAATCGCCCAGCAGGCAGGCGTCGCGCCTCTTGAAATGTGGGATAGGCTGCCGCCCGCGCCAAGCGGCGCGCCCCCCCATGGACCTCCTCGAGTATCAGGGCAAGCAGCTCTTCGCCAAGCACGGCATCGCCGTGCCGAGTGGCGAGGTCGCGTCCACGGTCGAGGACGCGGTCGCCGCCGCGGAGCGGATCGGCTACCCCTGCGCGATCAAGGCCCAGGTGCTGATCGGCGGCCGCGGCAAGGCGGGCGGGATCAAGATCGCCCAGGACGCCGAGGAGGCGCGCGCCTACGCCGACGCGATCCTCGGCATGGACATCGTCGGCCCGCACGGCGAGGGGCCGTTCCGGGTCGACCAGGTCTGGATCGAGGGCGGCTCCGACATCGCCGCCGAGTACTACGCCTCGGTGATTCTGGACCGTGGCGAGAAGAAGCTGCTGGCGATGGTTTCGAGGCAGGGCGGGATGGACATCGAGGCGGTCGCCGCGGAGGACCCCGAGGCGCTGGTCAAGCGCCACATCGACCCGACCAAGCCCTTCACCGCCACCGAGGCGGCCCCGATCGTCGCCGACGCCGGGCTCGACGAGGACGTGCGCGAGCAGGCGGCCGAGGTGCTGGCGAAGCTGGCCGAGGTCGCGGCCTCCGAGGACGCGAGCCTGATCGAGGTCAACCCGCTGATCGTCACCGCCGGCCGCGACGTGGTCGCGCTCGACGCCAAGGTGACGATCGACGGCAACGCGCTCTTCCGCCACCAGGACCTGGCTGAGATCGCCGACACCGCAGACGACCCGCAGGAGGCGATGGCGAAGGAGAAGGGGCTCACCTACGTCAAGCTCGACGGCAACGTCGGCATCCTCGCCAACGGCGCCGGGCTCTGCATGTCGACACTCGACGTCGTCGCCCAGGCGGGCGGCGCGCCGGCCAACTTCCTCGACGCGGGCGGCGGCTCCAAGGCCGAGGCGATCGTCGACGCGCTGACCGTGATCACCTCCGACGAGAAGGTGACGGCGATCCTCTTCAACATCTTCGGCGGCATCACCCGTTGCGACGAGATCGCCAACGGCATCGTCACCGCGTCGGCGCAGATGGACCTGAAGCTGCCGCTGGTCGTTCGCCTCGACGGCACCAACTCCGAGGAGGGCTTGAAGATCCTCGCCGCGGCCGACCTTCCCAACCTGCACCAGGAGACGACGATGCTCGATGCGGCGCGGCGGATCGTCGAGCTGGCGGGGGCGAGCGCCTGATGTCGATCATCGTCGGCAGCGAGACCAAGCTGGTCGTCTCCGGCCTGACCGGGCGCGAGGGCTCCTTCCACGGGCTGCGCAACCGCGCCTACGGGACCGACCTCGTGGCCGGCGTCACCCCCGGCAAGGCCGGGCAGGACGTCGAGGGCGTACCCGTATTCGACTCGATCGCGGAGTCGGTCGAGAAGGCGGGTGCCAACACCTCGATGATCTTCGTGCCGGCACGCTTCGCCGCCCCGGCGATCGACGAGGCGATCGAGTCCGGCGTCGAGACGGTGATCGCGATCACCGAGGGGATCCCGGTCCTCGACATGCTGAAGACCTACTGGAAGGCGAAGGAGGCCGGGGTGCGGCTGATCGGGCCGAACTGCCCCGGCGTGCTCTCGCCCGGCAAGGCCAACGTCGGCATCATCCCGGCCCAGTTCTTCGACCCGGGCAAGATCGGCGTCGTCTCCAAGTCGGGCACGCTGACCTACCAGATCGGCAACGAGCTGAAGCAGGCGGGCGAGGGCAACTCCTCGATCGTCGGCATCGGCGGCGACCCGATCATCGGCTCCGACTTCATCGACATCCTGAAGCTGTACGAGGCCGATCCCGAGACCGACCTGATCGTGATGGTCGGCGAGATCGGCGGCGACGCCGAGGAGCGCGCGGCGGAGTTCATCGCCGCCGAGATCTCGAAGCCGGTGGTCGCCTACATCGCCGGCTTCACCGCGCCCCCGGGCAAGCAGATGGGCCACGCTGGCGCGATCATCTCCGGCTCCTCCGGCACCGCCCAGGCGAAGAAGGACGCGCTCGAAGCGAAGGGCGTGCGGGTCGGCGAAAGCCCGACCGAGACGGCCAAGATCGCCGTCGAAGTGCTGCGCGGCTCCTAGCCAGCGCCCATCGCGTAGACCAACTTCGGCCGTAGCGTCAAGGCGTGGAGGATCGCCTCGATCCCGCGCCGCGAGTTGTACGGCCCGTAGCCGAATTCACCGCAGAGGCTGCAGATCGTCAGCTGCACCCCTACGATCATGCCGCCGATATGGGCGACCGCCCAGTAGTGCTTGGGAGGACGGTGCGGGCAGGTGCCGCCGTGCCGGCGGCTGTAGCCGGCGTAGACGACGGCGCGGCCATCCGCCAGGTCGACCTCGCTCTTGTGGGCACAGGGGGACCTCAGGTTCAGCTTGCCGAGGGTTGAGTGCTGGAATTGCTTCCAGCCGTGACGGGCCCAGCCGCCGAGATAGAAGCCTTCGTAGTCGATCTCGTACTTCTCGCCGGGTGGCCCCGCGCCGATAAAGGCCGTTTCAAGAGCGATGGGCGGAAGATCGCCTCCCGGTTCGAGCGTGTGGCCGGCCCAGTAGATCGGAAACTTCAGCCCTGGATCGTCGATCCGTACTTCGCTGTCATCTTGTTCGGCTTCGGTGTAGGGCGAGGGGTGCTCCAGTCGTTCCTGCTGGGTCTGGGCGAAGTGGAGGGCTGCGCTGTCGTTGCGGCGCGGGCTCGTCCCGGCGGCCTCGACGAAGGAGATCAGCTTCCCGGAGCGCCAGAAGAGGATGGTGGCGGGCTGATGGATCTTTCCTTCGACCAGCTCGTTCTTCGAGCGGAACAGGGAAGCCTGGACCCCGCTCGGTGGGATCGAGACCGTCTTGCGGTACCGCCCCTCCTTGTCGTGGTTGAACAGCCCGATGACGAGCCCGAAGCCGCTGCTGGCGGCCGCTTCGTTTGGCGTGTTCACGGTTAGGGCTTCGACCAGCGGCGGCGCCGGTTCCAGGCCGGGGACCTCGAAGACCTGCTCGTACTGGTAGCCACAGCCTTCGGGTCGGTACCTGAGGACCCAGCTCATATAGCGCCTCGCGAAGCGTCCTTTGAACCAGTCTGCCTCGACCACCGGGCCCAGCGCCCCACAGCCGCTTTCGTCGCCGGCCTCGTAGCCGGGGGGCAGGTCGTGCAGCCGCAGCACGGTTTCTTCGGCGCCGGGGATCAGTTCGCCGCTGGGCTCGGTGAACGCGTTCGCCGTTGGAGCGGCCAGCAGAACGAGCGCCGCCACGAGTCCCAATGCCTTTGCCACGGCGAAAGTATCCCGAAGGTCGCCGGACGGCAGCCCATTGCTAGTGTCGGCGTCGATGGCTGCGGACACGATCTCATTCGCGCGCGGAGCGCCCAGCGCCGACATCCTGCCCAGGGAGGCTGTGCGGGATGCGGCTGCGGTTGCGCTTGCCGAGGACTGGGAAAAGGCGCTCTCCTACGGGACTGGGATCGGGCACCCGGGGCTTTGCGAGTGGATCGCGGAACGGCACGGGGGGCTGGATGCCTCGCAGGTGATGGTGGCCAACGGGTCTCTGGAGGCGGGCTGGATGCTCTTCGAGCACCTGCTGGAGCCCGGCGACCGGGTCGTGGTCGAGCAGCCGACCTACGACCGCACCCTGCTGATGCTGCAGCGGCTCGGGGTCGAGCTGGTGCCGGTGGCGCTGGAGGACGACGGGCTGGACCTGGCGGCGTTCGAAGCGACGCTGGCGGACGGGCCGGTCAAGCTTGCCCACGTCATCCCCAACTTCCACAACCCGGCGGGCTGCACGCTCTCAGCGGCGAAGCGGGTGCGGTTGGTCGAGCTCGCCGCCGAGCACGGCTTCTGGATCTTCGAGGACGACCCCTACCGCGAGTTGCCCTTCGAGGGCGAGGCGCTGGAGACGATGCTCTCGATCGACAGGGCGGACCGGGTCGTCCACGCCTCCTCCTTCTCGAAGACGGTCAGCCCCGGCGTGCGGGTCGGCTATCTCGCCGGCCCGGCCGCGGAGATCGCCGCGCTGGCGAAGCGGGCCAACGAGACTTACATCTCGCCCAACATGCTGGCCGAGGCCGTGGTGCTCGAGCTCTGCCGCTCCGGCGGCCTCGACCGCAACATCGAGTTCGTCAAGGGCGCCCTGCGTGACCGCCGCGACGCGTTGGTCGGGGCGCTGCGCGAGCAGGTCCCCGAGGCCGAGTTCGTCGTCCCGGGCGGTGGCTACTTCCTCTGGCTCGACCTCGCCGAGGGCACCGACACCCCGGCCCTGCTTGCCGAGGCAAAGGGCGAGGGCGTCGCCTTCGTCGCCGGCCCCGACTTCATGATCGACGGCGGCGCCAACAGCCTCCGCCTCTCCTTCGCCAGCGTGCCCCCGGAGCGGATCCCCGAGGGCGTTGCCCGCATCTCGCGGGCGCTGGAGCGCGTCCGCGACGGCTCCCCGGCCTGAAGCTGGACGGAAATTTCGAACCAAAGACCCGGATTCCGTCTAGGATCCCGGGGTCAATCGAGCGGAGGGTGGAGTCGAGATGAAGCTGCGGAGAGTGGAGATCAGGCTGGCGATCCTTGCGGTCGCCTCGAGTGCATGCTTCTGGCTGCTCTCCGGCCCGGCGAGCGCGGCGTCGCAGGCTCCGGTTTGTCCCGGGCCCGCCGCAGCCGGCTCGGCCCGCTGCCACGCACACGTCGTGACCAACGCGAACGGCGCGCCGAGAGCCGAAACGGCGCCGAAGGGCTACGGCCCCGCTCAGTTCCGCGGCGCCTACGGCCTGCCGGCCACGGCGTCCACCGCGCAGACGATCGCGATCGTCGACGCCTACGACGACCCCAACATCGCAAGCGACCTCAACGCCTACAGCTCCCAGTTCGGGCTTCCGCTCTGCAACACGGCAAACCCCTGCTTCCGCAAGGTGAACCAGAGCGGCAACGCCGGTCCCTATCCGCAGGCCAACAGCGGCTGGTCGCTGGAGATCGCGCTCGACGTCGAGGTCGCCCACGCGGTCTGTCCCAACTGCAAGATCCTGCTGGTCGAGGCAAGCTCGAACAGCCTCAGCAACCTGGCGGCGGCCGTCAACACGGCGGCGAAACTCGGCGCCAACGAGATCTCCAACAGCTACGGCGGCTCGGAGTACTCCTCGGAGGTGAGCGACACCGCCTACAACCACCCGGGAATCGCCGTCACCGTCGCCTCGGGCGACAACGGCTACGGATCCTTCGGCTTCCCGGCCGCATCGCCCAACGTGATCACGGTCGGCGGCACGACGCTGACCCTGGGCACGGGCAACACCTACGGCAGCGAGAGCGTCTGGAACGGCGCGGGGAGCGGCTGCAGCCTCTACGTCACGGCTCCCGCCTGGCAGAGCTTCCTCGGCGCTTGCGCCGGCAAGCGCGGCACGGCCGACGTCGCCGCAGACGCTGCACCCAGCACGGGCGCCGCCGTCTACGACACGGTCAGGTACCAGGGTCGCTTGGGCTGGTTCCAGGTCGGGGGCACGAGCCTCTCCTCGCCGCTGGTAGCCGCCGTCTACGCGCTTGCGGGCGGACTCCCCGAAAAAACCTCGGCCGCCTCCGGCCTCTACGGCCACCTTGGCGACTCGACGGTTCTGCACGACGTGACCAGCGGCTCGAACGGGAGCTGCTCGACGATCATGTGCAAAGGCGCGGTCGGCTACGACGGGCCGACCGGGGTCGGCACGCCGAAGGGCATCGGCGCCTTCTAGGCAGAAGACACGCCCGGCTACGGCCGCTCAGCGGCCGTAGCGATCGTTTGAGAGGACCAACTGCTCCGGGATCGTCGCCCGCGGCGGCGGTGCCGGGTCGGCGCGGACCGAGACCGTCTCGGCGACGCTGCGGGAGACCCGGTGGGAGCCCTCCTCGGAAGCGATCGTCACGCCCTCCTCGCCGGAGCTCTCGACGGTTCCCTCGAGGCCGGGGTACAGGCCGGCGTCCTTGAGGTAGTGCAGCAGCTCCTCGGCCTCGTTCTCGAAGCGCAGCACGTGGACCTTGGCGCCGGGCTCGACGTCGGAGAGCAGGGCGCCCTGCTCGCGCGCGCCCTCGATGATCGGGTGGCCGTGGGGGCAGGTGGTCGCGTCACCGATCGCCGCCCGCATCCGCTCCTCCAGCACCGGCGACATCGCGTGCTCGATCCGCTCGGCCTCCTCGTGCACCTCGTCCCAGGGAATGCCGAGCACGTCGGTGAGGAAGCGCTCGATCATGCGGTGGCGGCGGACGATGTGGCTGGCGTGCTCGCGGCCGGACTCGGTGAATTCGAGTGACTTGTCGGCCTGGCGCTCGACGTAGCCGTCGTCGATGAGGCGGCCGATCATCTCGTGCACGGTCGGGGGTGAGAGCTGCATCGCACGGGCGATGTTGGCGCCGGTCATCGGCAGCCCGGCCTCCTCCAGCCAGAACATGATCTCCAGGTACTCCTGCTCGGCAACGGTCGCGGTGTCCTGCGACAAGAGGCGCTCCTTCCGGGGTTCGACATCGTGGGAAATCGATACTAGAGGCCCGGCGGCTGCGCCTTGGGCGCGGATAGGCTCTTGCGATGGCGCAGGCGACCGACGGCGACGGGCAGCTCGACTGGCGTGGGGCCGATCCCGCCCTGCGCCGGGTCGGGACGAGCGGGCTGTCGCCCGGCGACACGCCGCGCAAGGACGTGCAGCTGGCCACGGAGGCGGGGGCTCGCCGCGAGCTGATCCACGGCATGCGGATTCGCGAGGCGCGCACGATCGCCGACGACCGCGGCACGGTCTGTGTCGCCTACGACCCGCGCTGGGGCTTCAGCGACGAGCCGATGGTCTACTCCTACGAGGTGACGATCCGGCCGGGGGCGGTCAAGGGCTGGATCATGCACGAGACCTACGACGACCGGCTGTTCCTCGCGGCGGGGACGGTGAAGTGGGTGATGTATGACGACCGGCCCGAATCGCCGACGCGCGGCCGCCTCAGCGAGCTCTACTTCGACGAGCACCACCGCAGCCTGCTGCTGATTCCGCGTGGGGTTTGGCACGCGGTGCAGAGCGTCGGCGACGTGGACTCGCGGATGGTCAACTTCCCGACCGCGCCCTATGACTACGAGGACCCGGACAAGACCCGGTTGCCGCTCGACACGGAGCGGATCCCCTACCGCTTCGAGCTCTGAGCCGGCATGAGCGGGCCGGCCTCGACCTGGCGACGAGCCGCCGGAGTCCGCCATGCGCTCGTCAACGCGGTGCGGCCGGCTCCTCGGGTCGACGACCCGCGGCTGGTCAGCGTCGTAATCGCGACCTACAACTGGTCGACGGTCCTGCGCTGGGCGATCCGCTCGGTGCGCGCGCAGCAGTACCCGCGCTGGGAGCTGATCGTGGTCGGGGATTGCTGCACGGACGATTCCGAGGCCGTCGTCGAGTCCTTCGGGGACCCGCGGATCCGCTGGCACAACCGGGACAGCAACGCCGGCAGCCAGTCGTTGCCGAACAACGACGGGATTGCGATGGCGCGGGGCGAGCTGATCGCCTACCTGGGTCACGACGACCTCTGGGCCCCGGATCACCTCGTTCGACTCGTCGCGGCGCAGCGGCGGGCCGGCGCCGACATCGTCTTCTCTCTCACCGAGGTGATCGGGCCGCCCGGCAGCGGGATGAGAAACGTCACCGGCCTGACCGCGGACGGCTACGCGGGGGGTCACCTTGCCCCGAGCTCGCTTCTGCATCGGCGGGAGTTGACCGAGCGCATCGGCGGCTGGCGCGACTACCGCGAGATCGAGGTGGCCCCGGACACGGAGTTCGTCGAGCGGGCGCTGGCCGCGGGCGCAACCTTCGCTTGCTCGTGGGCGCTCACCTGCTTCAAGCTGCCGTCGGCGATGCGCCGTAATTCATACGTCGAGCGGGCCTCGCGCGAGCAGGAGGAGCTGACGCGGCGGATGGAGAACGAGCGGGCCTTCCAGCTGCGCGAGCTGGGCCGGGCCATGGCGAGCCGGTTGCGTCACCCGCGCACCGACCCGCACAGCTTCGGTCCCCAGGTTCCTCCCGGCGCCGGGAGGGGAGCCCAGGTACGCGAGGCGCGACGGATCCGCGGCCTCGACCCTTAGCGGCGCTCGACCAGGGTCGAGACGACGGCCTCGTAGAAGCCGTCGCCCATCGCGCCCTCGGTGACGGTGACGTTGTCCCAGGCGGGGAGGGCGGCGCGCAGGCCGGGATCGCGCTCGGGGCCGTTGGCGACGACGAAGAAGCGGCCGACCGCGGCGGCGACCTCGAGGTCCTCGACCGAGTCACCGACGGCGATGCACTCGGCTGGTTCGTAGCCGCGGGCGCGGGCGTGGGCGGCGACGGCGCCGGCCTTGCTGACCAGCTTGGGGACGAGGTGGTAGGCGTGGGTGGGCCCGTCGACGGCCGGCATCTCGCGGCCGATTGCGCCGTTGTCGAGCAGCCGCAGGTCGCCGTGACCCTCGGCCTCGAGCAGCCTGTTGGCCTCCTCGACGTCGACCTTGCCGCGGAAGAGGTGGGAGAGGATGCGGCCGGTGTGCCAGGGGGCGTGGTACTCGAGCCGGCCCTCGTAGTGCTCGAACAGCATCTTCGGGATGCCGCGCTGCTCGATCTTCTCGTAGACCGTCCCGTCCTCGTCGGGGACGAGGTCCCCGGTCAGCAGCGTCGTCTCGCCGTCGATCGCGAAGGCGCAGCCGGCCTCGTAGATGTAGGAGGCCTGGCCCATCAGCCGGGCGCACTCGTGCACCTGCGGCTCGCGCCGTCCCGACATGATCACGACCTCGACCCCGGCCCGGTGGCAGGCCTCGAGGCCACGGGACTGGGCCAGGGAGAAGGCGCCGTCGGCGTCGCGGAAGAGGGAGGAGCCCTTGCCGAGCAGGGTTCCGTCGAGGTCGGTGTAGACGCATCGCAGTGCCATGGTGCGGTCGTTACGGTAGCCGGATGATCATGAGCGAACCTGGGTGGGGGGATGGGAAGGCCCTGTCCCGGACGCGCGGCTTTGCCGCGCTTGAGTGTCCGGGACAGGGCCTTCCCATCCCCTGCCGCAGGCCTTCGGCCCGAGGAGCGGTTCTGTGATCTGGCGACTGGCCGATCGGGGGTTGGAGCTTGGGCAGCCCGTTGCTGCTGGGATCGTCAACGTGACTGCCGACTCGATGTTCGAGGGGGCTCGCAGCGTTACGCCGGAGCGGGCGGTGGAGGATGGCTTGGCGCTGGTTGAGGCTGGGTTCGACATGCTCGACGTGGGGGCTGTGGCGGCGAAAAGTGGGCCGCCGGTGCCGGCTGAGGTCGAGGCTTCGGCGTTGGTGCCGGCGATCGAAGGACTTGCCGGGGCCGGTGTGCCTGTCTCGGCTGACACCTTTTCGGTCGAGGTGGCTCGGGCGGCCCTGGGGGCCGGGGCGGTCGCCGTCAACGACATCTCCGGCGGTTGCGAGGAGATGTTCGAGCTGGTGGCGGAGGCCGGGTGCGGCTACGTGCTGATGCACATCGAGGGGCCGCCGCGGGTCGACCGGCCGCCGCGGCGCTACGACGACGTGGTCGAGCAGATGAAGTCCTGGCTGGGGGGGAGAGTCGAGGTGGCTCAGAGACTTGGGGTGGGTGAGGAGCAGATCGCCATCGACCCCGGACTCGACTTCGACCTGACGACCGAGCAGAACCTGGAGGTTCTGCGGCGGTTGCCCGAGCTGCGCTCGCTCGGCCTGCCGCTCTACGTCTCGCTCTCGCGCAAGGACTTCATCGGCGCGGTGCTGGCGGGGTCGTGGGAGGAGCGGCTGCCGGCGGGGGAGCGCGAGTGGGGAACGGTCGCCGCGACGGCGCTGGCGGTGCGCGGCGGCGCCGACGTCCTCCGCATCCACGACCGCAGCTCACTGCAAGCAATGCGCGTCGCCGGCCGCATCGCGCCCCCCGACGACGAAACGCCGATTTCCCATGGCATACATGGAAAATCGGCGTTTCGTTGGGATCGCACCTGATGGCGAAGAGCCTGCTGGAGGCACCGTGGTCGATTGCGCTCGAGCCGGCGCGACGCGACGGCCGGATCGTCGCCGAGGCGAGTGAGGAGGAGCACAAGGCGCGGACGGTGGCGCTGCCGCGCTCACTCGATCCCGGCTTCGCCGAGGCGCTGAAGCGCGCCGGGGTCGAGCGGCTCTACTCACACCAGCGCCAGGCGCTGGAGGCGGCGGCCGTCTCCAACCTGGTGATCACCAGCGGCACCGCCTCGGGCAAGAGCCTCGCCTTCAACCTGCCGGTGCTCGACGGCATCGCCCGCGACTCCAAGCGCCGCGCCCTCTACCTCTACCCGACCAAGGCGCTGGCCCAGGACCAGGCCCGCAAGCTGGGCGCGCTGCGGCCGCCGGGGCTGCGCGAGGCGATCTATGACGGCGACACGCCCCGCGAAGAGCGGCCGGCGATCCGCCGCCGCAGCAACCTCGTCCTCACCAACCCGGACATGCTGCACGTCGGCGTTCTGCCCAACCACAAGAGCTGGGGCGACTTCCTTGCCAACCTCGGCTGGGTCGTCGTCGACGAGGCCCACACCTACCGCGGCGTCTTCGGCTCCCACGTCGCCAACGTGCTGCGCCGGTTGCGCCGGGTGGCGCGGGCCTACGGCTCCGAGCCCCGCTTCCTGCTCGCCTCGGCGACGATCGCCAACCCGGTCGGGCTGGCCGAGGAGCTGGTCGGGACGCCTTTCGAGCTGATCGACGACGACGGCGCGCCGAGCAGCGGCCGCGAGATCGCGATGTGGAACCCGCCGCTGATCGACAAGGCGACCGGGACGCGCCGCTCGGCCCTGGGCGAGGCGGCGGACCTGCTCGCCGAGCTGGTCTCCCATGGCGTGCGGACGATCTGCTTCCTCAAGAGCCGGCGCGGGATCGAGCTGATCCAGCGCTTCGCCCGAGAATCGCTGGAGGCGCGCGGCAAGCCGGAGCTGGCGGCGCGGATTGCGCCCTACCGGGGCGGCTACACCTCCCAGCAGCGGCGCGAGATCGAGCAGCGGCTCTCCGACGGCGAGCTGCTCGCCGTCGTCGCCACCGACGCGCTGGAGCTGGGGATCGACATCGGCGAGCTCGACGCGGCGATCTGCGTCACCTTCCCGGGGACCGTCGCAAGCCTGCGCCAGATGTGGGGGCGGGCGGGACAGCGCCGGCGCGGGCTGGCGGTCTACGTGGCGGGGCAAGACGCGCTCGACCAGTTCTTCTGTCGCCACCCGGACGAGTTCATCGACCGGCCGGTGGAGGCGGCGATCCTCGACCACGGCAACGAGCAGATCGCGGCGCGGCACATGGTCGCGGCGGCGTACGAGCTGCCGCTGGGGGATGACGACGCGGACGTGTTCGGCCCGGACTGGCGCGAGCGGGCCGAGCGGCTGGTCGCGGCGGGCGAGCTGCGCCAGGCGGGGGGTCGCGTGATGCCGCGCAGCAGCGAGTACGTCGCCTCGAAGATCCCGCTGCGCTCGGCCTCGACCGACTCGGTCGCGGTGATCGAGCGCGACTCGGGCGAGATGCTCGGCCTGGTCGAGTCCGAGCGCGCCTTCACCACGATCCACCCCGGCGCGATCTATCTCCACCTCGGGCGCTCCTACGAGGTCGAGCAGCTCGACGTGGCCGGGCGGCGGGCGGTTGTTTCCCGCTTCGACGGCGACTGGTACACGCGGCCGAAGAAGGAGACCGAGATCTACATAGAGCGGGTGCGCGAGCAGCGCAGCGCCGCGGGGGTCGAGCTGCACTTCGGCGAGGTCTCGGTGACCGAGCAGGTGATCGCCTACCAGCGGGTCTCGGTCGCCGACCAGGAGCCATTCGACATCGTCTCGCTGGAGCTGCCCGAGCAGCATTTCGTCACCCAGGCGCTCTGGTACGTGCTGCCGGACCGGCTCAGCGGGGCGCTGCCGCCCGACGTCCTGCTCGGCGCCCTGCATGCGACCGAGCACGGCCAGATCGCGGTGCTGCCGCTGATCGCGATGTGCGACCGCTGGGACATCGGCGGCCTCTCGACCAACGTCCACTTCCAGACCGGCCGCTCGACGATCTTTATCTACGACGGGCACCCGGGTGGGGTGGGGATCACGCTGCGCGGCTACGAGCAGTTCGAGCGCCTGCTCGGCGACGCCGAGCGGCTGGTCGCCGAGTGCCCCTGCGAGTCGGGCTGCCCCTCCTGCGTGCAGAGCCCCAAGTGCGGCAACCTCAACGAGCCGCTGCACAAGGAGGGCGCGCTGGAGCTGATGCGATCGATGAGAGACTCCGGCCCGCGATGAGCGGGCGGCGGCAGGTGGCGGTGATCGGCGGGGCGAAGTGCGAGCCGGGCTCCGAGGCGGCGCTGCTCGCCGAGGAGGTCGGCCGGCGGCTGGCCGGCGCCGGCGTGACACTCGTCTGCGGCGGGCTGACGGGTGTGATGGAGGCGGCCTGCCGGGGCGCGGCCGAGGCTGACGGAGTGGCGATCGGGATCGTCCCGGGCAACTCCGTCGCCGAAGCGAACCCGTACTGCACCCACGTGGTCGCCGCCGGCATCGGCCACGCCCGCAACCTCGCGGTCGTCTCCTCGGGCGCCGCCGTGATCGCGATCGGCGGCGAGTGGGGCACGCTCTCGGAGATCGGCTTCGCCCGCGCGCTCGGCCGCCCCGTGATCGCCCTGCGCAGCTGGAGCATGAGTGGCCGCGGGCGGATGGAGGACGCCCCCGGCGTCGTCCCGGCCGAGACCGCCCGCGAGGCGGTCGAGCTGGCGCTCGAGACGCTGTAGGCCCCCCGCGACCGCATTACGGCCAGAGTTGGCGCAGCGCGAGGATCGCGAAGGCGTGGGACCAGGCCAGCGGCGTGGTCGAGGTCGGGGTGCCGGTGCGGGAGTCGACCCGCTCGGGGAGCATCCCGGTGGGAGTCGCGTCGCGCCGCAGCTCGGTCATCAGGCGCAGCGCAGCCGGGCGCTCGCCGAGCGCCGCGAGGCTCCAGGCCGTCCAGGCGGTGGGCGCCGTCCAGGGATCGTCACCGCCGTCCCAGCCCTCGGAGGGGACGATGCCGTAGCGCCCGCTGGTCGCGGCCAAAGGCAGCAACGTCCGTCGCACGAGCGGGTAGAGCGCGGGATGTGGGAACGGACGCACTGCCCAGGCGGCTGCGGAATCGAGTCCCGAGGTGGGATCGCCGACTCGGCGGGCAAGCGTGCCCAGGGGCGTCCCGAACAGCGCTCGGATGCGCGGGGCGCCCGAAGCGACCGCGTTGGCAAGGAAATCGCCGCCGCCGTTCTCCTGGTAGTCGGCCAATCCTCGCCATGGCCGCTTCGCCGGTGCGCTCGGCAGCCCCGCCGCCCGGGCGGCCGCGGCGATCCACCCGGCCGCGTCTCCCTGCGCACCGCGCCCGTCGACCGGGGTGCCGTCGGCCTGAAACCGCGCCGCGGCGCCGAGATCGAGCCCACGCAGGAAGCGCACGATGCGCCTCGCCTCGCCCCGGTAGCCCGCCCCGGCGAGCGCAATCGCGACGGCGCTCGCGTCACGCGGCCAGACATAGGCCCAGCCCTCGCGCACGCCGGCGACGACCGCGCCGGTGCGTTGGTTCGCGAGCCCGTGCAAGACCAGCAGCGATCGCGAGTACATCCGCCGCGCCCAACGCGGCGCTCCGGGTCCCAGCGACCGGGCCGTCGCAAGCCAGCGAGGATCCGGCCGGACTACGTCCGGATCGCCCAGCGAGGCGACCGTGACGATCCGTTCCCCACCGAAGCGCGAAACCGTCCTCAGCGCGTTGGCATCGGGCAGGTAGCGCTGCCGGGCCGAGTCGGTCCCGGATCCTCCCGAGGCAAGAGCCGCGCCGACGACGAGAAGGGCCGCCAATCCCAGCGCTCGCCGAAGCCATTTCATCGACCGAATGCAATCAGCCCCGTCGCGTCCGGGTCGCTAGCCTTCGCTCTTGCGCCGCTCCATCGCGCAATCCCAGGCGAGGTAGCTCAGTTGGTAGAGCACACGACTGAAAATCGTGGTGTCGTGGGTTCGATTCCCACCCTCGCCATCGCCCCACCGAGTTTCCTACGAATCGGCGGGCAAGGCGGCTGCGAGCCGCTGGTACACGCTGTCGGATTGGCTTGCTTCGAGGACCGGCCTGCGGCGTGAGAAGTAGTGCGGGAGCATGCGGGCGGGGAGGATCGTCACACCTTGGCGCTGGGCGGGTACGTGCCCCACGAGGTACGCCCGGCTGAAGACGAGCAGGGGCTGGACCTTGAGGCCGGTGATGCGTTCGAGCAGCTTCTTCTCTGCGTAGGCCTGCCGGAGCATTTTCGGATCGATCCGGTCGACGCCGATGCGCCCCGGGTGACTCTTGGTCTCGATCGTGAAGATGCCTCCCGGCCCGATCAGGACGTGGTCGACGTCGCCTCGCCCGAGCGAGATGCCATGGAGCGCCCTCCACCCATCGCCTTCAAGCTGTGTCAGGACCTCGCCCACCGCACGCTCGCCCTCCGCGCCCCGGAGCCAGCGGCCTGCCTGGGCCGAGTAGAGGCGGCCTGCGGCGAGGATCACCCTCAACGCGACGAGCCCGAGGAGGGCTAGTGGTAGCCCCCGAAGACCGAACATGGTCCAGGCCGCCACCATCACGAGCAACGCGGCGCAGCCGATTAACACAGGCCTGAACGCCAGTTCTAGCCCGCGGGAGCGGGCATACTGGCCCGGCTTGCGCGGCGTTGCTCCCCGAGTCCTCTCTTCCATCGAGAGTAGTCATCGGCGAGCCCGGATCATGCCTTGACGGGCGATTGCGACTGGCCGCCGAAGTGGCGTCGCAGCCGCTTGTGCCGGTGGCGGAAGAACCAGGCGATCATCGGCCGCAGTGGTGCTCCGGGGAGCCCGAGGCGCGGTTGCCAGCGGACTCGGTCGGTGATCAGGCAGCCCCCGCCGTCGCTCGGCTCCAGGGTGCGTTCGTGCTCCCACAATCGCTGGCTGAGCATCCGCGAGCGCTCGAGGAAGCCGCGGCCGGGCTCCAGGCGGACCAGGGTCAAGTCGTCGTAGTCGAAGGGGATCAGGCCGAAGAGGAGGATCCAGCTGCGGCCGATCTTCTCGCCCAGCTCGATGCTCTCCGGGTCGAGCTTCTCGACTCCGGCCGGGACTGTCATCCGCAGGTACGGGCGCATCTCGTCGGTGATGCCCGCTGGGGTCGTGACTCGGTCCCAGACCTGGGTGGTAGTCGCGTCGAGGCGCGAGGCGATCGAGATCTCGGCGGATCGGGCGGGGGGTGGGGTCAGGCGACGCAGCCTAAACAGTACGCCCGCCAGGACTCTGGGCGCTTAGGGAATGGGTGGGAGAGTCGCCAGGGTGTCGACGATCTCGTCGATCTCCTGTCCCCTCGCCGCGATCAGTTCCTCGGCGGCGGCAGGGAGCCGCTCCTGCAAGGTCTTGGGGCTGGCGTCGTCCATCTCGATCGGCTCTTTCAGGGCAGCCTGAAGGCGGAAGTAACGGGGGCCTTTGCCGAGCTCGCTGGCCCCTGGCGGTTTGTGGCTGGGGTTGTGATTCAGGAGCATGTGGGCCCAGTAATCGGCGCCATCCGACGATCCGCCGAGCATCGCGCTGAGGACCGGCGGTTCGCTGCCGCCGCCCGCGATCCAGCCCAGCCCTCCCCAGCGGCTTACATTGCTCTGGCTGAAGCCCGTCTCGAAGCGACCGGTGCCGATCGATACGACGAAGAGATCCTCGAGTGACAGTTCGGCCGGGGCGTCGCTGCTGCGCCCGAGGGCCTCGGCGATCGCGGCGATCACCGGGTTCCCGGCGAAGACCCCGCCGTCGACGAGGGCGCGGGTTTCGTCTTCATCCGGGACCGGGACGCCGTGCGAAGGGAAGTAGGTAGGGGCGGCCGAGGTTGCGAGGGCCGCATCGGCAATCAGGTAGTCGAGGGCCTCCGATTCGAGCGCAAGCCAGCGCTTGAAGAAGAACGGCTCGCGTTTGGTCATGTCGTAGGAGGTCACGAGCAGATCGCGTTTCGCTTCGGAGAGCGTGCTTTTTCCCAACCTGCTTTCGACGGCCTTCTGGAGGGGGGAGAGGCTGTATAGGGGTCGGAGGATCCCCCACGGGTTGCTCAACTTCTGCAGCACGCTGCGATCAAAGATCTGCGGCCCGTCTTTGGTGTAGAAGGAAGCAAGGTCCGCAGCGCTGACCTCCGAGGGCGCGGTTAGTGCAAGTGCGATGAGACCGCCGGTGGACGTGCCCGAGAAGAGGTGGAAGTAGTCGGACATCCGAACCGTGCGCCCGAGTTTTTCGCTCAGCAGTTTCTCGATTCGCGCGATTACCAACACCGAGATCAAGCCGCGAATGCCTCCGCCGTCGATACAGAGGATGCGGAAGCGATTGCTCGGTGGGTCTGTGATCGGGCTCAAGCGCCAAATAAATTAGATCAATATGACTCGATATGCCAGCGGTGTGCAAACGCTAGGGTCGGACAATGACGCGCACCGCGGTGATCACGGGCGCCTCCAGCGGTATCGGTGCCGCGACGGCGAGGGCCCTGGCGGGGGAGGGGTACCGGACGATTCTGGCCGCTCGCCGGCTGGACCGGCTCGAGGCGCTGGCGACGGAGATCGGCGGCGAGGCGGTTGCCCTCGACGTCACCGACCCGGACTCGGTCGCGACCCTGGCCGAGCGGATCGAGAGCTGCGACGTGCTGGTCAACAACGCCGGCGGCGCTCTGGGGCTGGAGCCGATGGCCGATGCCGACGAGGAAAACTGGCTTGGGATGTACGAAGCGAATGTGATGGGGACGATGCGGATGACCCGCGCCCTGCTGCCGCGGCTGGTCGCTTCCGGTGACGGTCACGTGGTCGGCGTCACCAGCATCGCCGCGATTGAGACCTACCGCGGCGGCGCCGGCTACAACGCCGCCAAGCACGCCCAGCGGGCGACGCTGCGGGTCCTGCGATTGGAGCTGCTGGGCCAGCCGGTGCGTGTCACCGAGGTCGCCCCCGGCATGGTCGAGACCGAGTTCTCGCTGGTTCGGTTCGGCGGTGACGAGGAGGCGGCGCGCCGGGTCTACGAGGGGATGACGCCGCTGCGGGCCGAGGACGTCGCCGAGTGCATCCGCTGGGCGCTCGTGCAGCCGCCGCACGTCAACGTCGACGAGATCGTCGTCCGTCCCCGCGACCAGGCGACCGCGGCCGACGTCCACCGCCGCTGAGTGCCGGCCGGCTCAGCTGCCGGCGAGGAAGCCCTCGGGCTCCTCGACCACGGTGTTGATCAGCTCGCCGACGCGCTCGATCTCGACTCGCACGGTGTCGCCGACGTGGAGCAGGTTGTCGCGGATCGGCTGGCGGCCGACGCCAACCCCGGCGGGAGTCCCGGTGGCAATCACGTCGCCGGGCTCCAGCGTGAACGCTTCGGAGAGGTGGGAGACCTGCTGGAAGCAGTCGAAGACCATCTCGGCGGTGCTGGCGTCCTGGCGCACCTCGTCGTTGACGCAGCAGCGCACGCGCAGGTCCTGCGGGTTGCCGACCTCGTCGGGTGTGACCAGCCAGGGCCCGAGCGGCCCGTGGGTGTCGAAGGACTTGCCGATCGTCATCGTCTGCGCCCGGCCCTGCCAGTCGCGGACGCTGACGTCGTTGGCGCAGGTGTAGCCGGCGATCACCTCGTGTGCCTGCTCGACCGGGACGTGGCGACAGCGCTTGCCGATCACGATCGCCAGCTCCGCCTCGTAGTCGAGGAAGGTCGAGACCTTCGGCATGTGGACTTCGGCTCCTGGCCCGACCACGCAGGTCACCTGCTTGTTGAAGAAGACCGGGACTTCGGGCGCCTCCATCCCCATCTCGGCGATGTGGTCGGCGTAGTTGAGCGCGATCGCCAGGTACTTGCGCGGCCGGGCCGGGGCCAGGAGCCGGACGTCGGCGAGTGGAATTCGCGGCGCAGCAGCGGCGAGCTGTTCGAGGCCGTTCTGCCCCGCCTCGGCCAGTGCCGCGGCCGGTTCGGCGGGGACGCCGGCCCCGGAGAGGTCGGCGATCTCATTGCCCTCGACCACCCCAAGCGCGGGCATCCCAGCGGACGTGGCGAAGCTGCAGAGCCTCATTGCAGCGGACTTTGCCAGATCGTCGCTGCCAAGGGGCGAACCCGAATGTTCTTGCGCTCGCCGGCCTCTTCCGGTTAGCGTTCTCGAAGTGGCGGTGAGCGATCAAAGCGCAGCCGGCGAGAAAGCCACGCCGGTGGATCGCGCCCAGGCAGCGATCGATGTGAGCAGGTGGGTCCCCGGGGAGGGGCCGCACGAGATTCCCCCTCTCGACGACGTTGCTGCCCTCGGCGGAGTCGTCTGGACCGACATCCGGGGCGACGCCGACGCCACTGGGCTGTTGGCCCTTCTCGGACGGTCCTGTCCCGGCTTGGAGCACGAGATGCTGGACGAGCTTCTCGATCCCGACAAAGAGCCTGTCAACCGGCGTTGGGCGGGCGGTGAGGTCCGCCTCGCCTCGACCTTCGCCGTGTATCCGGGCGCCGAAGGGAACGAGACCGACTGGGGGCGAAAGGTGTCCTCGTCCCCCCGGGCCTTGTACCAGCCGGTCGGCGGCCCTCGCCGGCCACGACTGGCTGATTACGAGGTGGCACGAAGCCTGCCTTTACCACGGGTCGGAGCCGGAAGGGGAGCGAAGGGAGCCGGTCGGCAAGCGCGAAGTCGTCGAAGCTGTAGAAAGGAGGTGGCTCGAGGCCGAGGGCGGCAGCGCGGGCGACCTTGGAGTCCTGGTCATGCACGAGCTCGCCCTCACCTATGCTCCCGCGCACCGGCACTTCCGCGCCTCGCTTGAGGAATGGGAGCTTCGCCTGTACGGGGTCGAGACCGAGTTAAAGGCGTCAGATCCGGAAGACGACCTCAACGACCTGAAAGCGCTCTGGGGAGCCCGGGCCAGGCTGCGCGATTGGCTCGGTCCGCTCAACGTTGCGGGACTGAACGTGGACCCCGACAAGGCGTGGCTCCCAGTCCGCAACCACGACGAAGTGAAAGCCGTCGACAAACGGGTGGACAAGTCCCTTGACGCACTCGCAACCCTCGGCAACACTCTGCGCAGCTCGTTTCACCTGCTGAACATCAAGATGTCCGAAGCGCACCGCGAGCGCCATGAAAGCATGCAGCGACGGGTGGAGTACATCGCCGCAGGGTTCCTCGTCCCGACCCTGATCGTTGGCTTCTTCGGTGCCAACACATGGGTACCGGGTGAGCATCGTCACTGGGGCCTGATGCTGATGGTGGTCTCGATGGCCGTTCTTACCTGCATCGTCATCGCTGTGCTTCTCGCCACTCGTCGGCGGTACGTCCCGAGACGGTCGGCGTAGCTCCGGCGCACGCTTCCGGTCAGTCGTTGAGCTCGTCGATCAGCTCGACCACGCGGCGCTCGATCTCGTCGCGGGTGAGGCGGACCTCCTCGATCGGGCGGCCCTTCGGGTCCTCCAGCTCCCAGTCGAGATAGCGCTTGCCCGGGATGTAGGGACACTCGTCGCCGCAGCCCATCGTCACCACCACGTCGGCCCACTCGGCGTCGGCCGTGGTCAGCTTGTGGGGGGTGCGGTCGGCGAGGTCGATGCCGAGCTCCCGCATCGCCTCGACCACCTCGGGGTGGACCCGGTCCCCAGGAGTCGTCCCCGCCGAGTGCGCTTCGTGCTGCCCTGCCGCCGCTTGCGTGAAGAGCGCCTCGCTCATCTGCGAGCGCCCGGCGTTGTGCAGGCAGACGAAGAGCACCCGCGCCATCAGGCGGCTTCCTCCGCCGATGGGCCGATTTCCGCCGATATACCGGGGTTTTCGTCCCGTCGGCTGGATGTTCCGCCGCGGACCAGCTGGTAGGCGAGGGCGCCCAGGGCGGCGCCGGCGATCGGGGCGACTATGTAGATCCAGAGGTCGTGCAGTTCGCCGGAGACGAGGGCCGGGCCGATCGAGCGGGCGGGGTTCATCGAGGCGCCGGTGATCGGGCCGCCGAAGAGGGCGTCGAGGCCGACCGTGCCGCCGATCGCGATCGCCGCTCCCGCCCCAACGGCGCGGGTGTCGGTGGCGACGGCCATGATCGTGAACATCAGGAAGGCGGTCAGCACCGCCTCGTAGACGAGGGCGCTGCCGTCGGCGACGCTGGGCAGCGTGGTGCCGAGGTCGGCGGGTTGGCTGGGCCAGACCGCGAGCAGCAGCGCGGCGGCGGCGATCGCGCCGAGCAGTTGGGCGGCGATGTAGGCGAGCGCCTCGCGGCGGGGGAAGTGACGGGTGAGCGCGAAGGCGAGCGTCACCGCCGGGTTGAGGTGGGCGCCGGAGAGGTGGCCGGTCGCGTAGACCATCGCCATGATCACCAGGCCGAAGACGAGCGAGACGCCGACCGCGCCCAGCACGCCGGCGTGGACGGTGTCGGTGACGATCGCGCCGCAGCCGGCGAAGACCAGGGCGAAGGCGCCGAAGGCCTCGGCGGCGGCGCGGCGGGGGAGGTCGGGGCGTTCGTCCATCCGCGTCAGCAGCAGGCGGCGGGGGTCGCGTCCGGATCCGACGGGACGGCGACCCGCGCCGGGGTCGAGAAGACCTCGCGGACGGCGTCGAGCGCTCCCGGGACGAGGCTGAAGTAGCTGTAGGTGCCGCGTCCCTCGCGTTCGACCACGCCGGCCTCGACCAGCTGCTTGAGGTGGTGGCTGACGGTGCCCTGCGAGAGGCCGAGCAGGGGTTGCACCTCGCAGACGCAGACCGGCTCGCCGCCGGCCCGCAGCAGCAGGTTGACGATCCGCAGCCGGTGGCGGTCGGCGAGCGCCTTCAGCACCCGCTCCAGCTCGACCGCCCGCTCGCCGGACAGCGAGGACCCCGCCAGCGGCGTGCAGCACTCGATCACGGGAAGCTCGGTCACGGTCGGCAGCCTAGCAATCTTCATCGATGAATATCGATGAAGCGGGGAACTACGATCCCACGCCATGAAGCTGAGCGCGTTCGACCTCCGCCGCCTGGCGGCCATCTACTTCGGTGGGGTGCTGGGGGCGCTGGCCCGGGTCGGGCTCGCCCAGGCGACCCCGCATGGCCCGGGCGGCTGGCCCTGGGGGACCTTCGCGGTCAACATGGCCGGCGCCCTG
>CAVQPE010000002.1:0-18601 GCA_963714665.1 uncultured Solirubrobacterales bacterium
TCGCAGTCTCGATACCCAAGGCGACCTCTGAACGCGGTTGCCCTCGGGGACCTGGGAGGCTGAACATCTGTACAGTCAGAGACTGAACATGCGTTCAGCAAAAGGCAGGAACTCGATCGTCCAGGCTGCGCTTCGCCTCTTTGGAGAGCGCGGAATCGGTGCAACATCCCTGCGAGAGGTCGCCAAGGCCGCCGGTGTCTCCCCCGCCCTCGTGGTCCACCACTTCGGCGGGAAGGAGGGCCTGGTCTCAGCAGTTGACGAGGCCGCCCTGCGGGAATTCGGCTACGCCTATCGCTCCGGGGAAGCGGCCGAGGGACCCGAGCTGCTGCGCCTGGCGCGCCGAACAGACCGCCCGGGTCATGCGAGAGCGCCCCGAGGTCTGCGCCTACCTCGGTCGAGTCCTGGTCGAAAGAGCTCCGGGCAGTGCCCGCCTCTTTCGCCTGATGATCGAGGGAGGCCGAGCCGAGATCGACGCGCTCTCCGAGAAGGGCGCCCTGCGCGAGGGAACCGACCGGACATGGGCCACGCTTCAGCACTTCTTCCTGATCTGGGCTCCGCTCAGCTTCATGCCCCTGCTGCAGGAGGTGCTTGGCGGATCGCTTCTGGAAGAGGCGGCTCTGGATCGCTGGGTCACCGCAAACGTGAAGCTGCTCGAGCAGGGGCTCTACGGGTGAGTCGGTGGGAGACGACGAGCACGCTGGAGGCCGACGTCTCACCGATTGCCGTCTGGGAGAGGGCCTACGCGAGCGCGGAGGCGTGGCCAGAGTGGAACGCCGAGATCAAACGCGCCAGCCTCAATGGGCCGCTCGCCCTCGGCGCCAAGGCGAAGATCGTGTTCGGCACCGGCCTCCGCCTGCGCTTCCGCGTCGTCGAGTGCGAGCAAGGCCGCCTCTTCACCGACGAGACGCGTCTGCCCGGCGCTCGTATGGGCCACCGGCACCTGATTGAGCTGACCGGGAGCTGAGCTCGCGATGCCGGGCGTCAGCCAGCGGGCGCCATCACCCGCGTCACCGGAGTCACCCACGAAGCAGGGCTTCTCGCTGCCGTCGACCTCGAGCGTGAAGCGGGTAACCACCTGCCACCAGCCGCCGCCGACCTCGTCGACCGAGACCACCTCGGCACGGGCGCGGACCCTGCTGTCGACCGGAACCGGGGCGGGAAAGCGGATCTTATTCCAGCCGTAGTTGACCCCGAGCGCGAAGCCGCTGGAGCTGATCATCTGTTTGCGAAATCCGTCGACAAGCGACAGCGTCAGATTGCCATGGGCGATCGTGGTGCCGAACGGGCTCTCGGTTTTTGCTCGCTCCACGTCGACGTGGATCCACTGGTCGTCGCCGCACAGCGCGGCGAAGGTGTCGATGTCCTCCTGGGTGACGGTGCGCCATTCGCTCGGGCCGATCTCCTGCCCGACCAGAGCCTGCATCCCCTCGACGCCCTGTACCTCGACCGTTGCCATCGGGCGGGCAGTCTAATGGCGAGGGGCAGTCGTGATGGCGGACAGCGCGCCTACTTTTCGAGCTTCGTAGATGAAGTCGTATTCGGTTATCGGCTTCGATCGCGGGCTTCGAGCTCAGCTGGCACGCTGGCGTCCTTGTATTCGCCGGTGCCGCGCAGTGGATCGCCAGCTTCGAAGCTTTGCGACCCTGTCGTAGAAGGGGCCCTCGACCGTCATCTGCCCGCCTTCGAGCGAAACGGTCCAGATGCACTCCCTGGGCCTTGGCCGACGGCGGTGCGGACGCACTGCCCGTTGTCGGTCCCGGCCTGCTTCTTGTCCTCGGAGTCGAAGACTGGGTTGGCGAAGGCGAGCACGTCGCCGACCGAGTCCATCCTCGAACTGGACGCGGCCCGATGTCGGCGCACGGTGTCGGTTTCGGCGTGCTCGATCAGCTTGATCGTGGTGGTATCCGAGCCATCGCCGCAGCCGGCGAGCCAGGCCGACGGCGAAGATGCGCATTCGCCGGGACGAGAACGGTGGCCTTCATGCGCCTCCCCTCGAGCTTGGGAATCGCGGCTCGGGTCCTGAGTGTCGCCACCGCCGGCGAACTGCGTCAACGGCCAAGGCAGGCCAACGACCTACGCAGCCGCGAGCCGCACACGGCGCATGCTCGCGCGATAACGTGCGAAGTCCGCGTCCTCGCCGAGCAGCTCGGCCTCGTTGCGCGATTGCGACGGCGGCGATCAGGCAGTCGCGTCGGTCTTGCGCGTGCGTCTCTGCGCGCCGAGCGGCAGATTCGGTACAGCCCGGCGGCGCTCTCATAGTCGGCAGGGCCCTCCACCGGGAGGAACTCGAGGCCGTAGAGAAGCGCGGCGCAAGCGGTCGCGGTCGGCATCGTCACGAGCGCCGGCGAGGATCTCCATCGCGACTGGGGTCCGTGCTCGCCGAGGGCCGCCATTCTCCAGCTCGGAGCGAACCCGCATGTGGGCTGGTGTGCCGGTCGAGCGGAGAAACGTCCACCCAGGCCGAGCTGTCGACGAGGATCATCAGACCCGGGATCTCTTTGGGCGAACGCGTTTCGGCAAGGTCTCCGGCCCAACCGCTGCCCTCGGCAGCGAGGATCTCCTCGCGGCTGATCGGCTCGCCGACCAGCTTGCGCAGGGCCAGGTCGACGGCCTCGCGCTTGCTGCGCAAGCGATAGAGGCGCATCGCGCGGCCGACCAGCACATCGTCGATCTCGATATTCGTTCGCATAGACCGAGATACACCCTGTGGTGTATGGATACACCGCGACGGGTTGCGAGGGAGTTGCTCGCGCGCCCGGTGCCATCACGCCACCAGCCTGACTTCGAAACTCGGGACAGGGAGCGCTCCCGCTCCGCCGAGGAGGGCGAGGATTCGGCTCACGTAGGCCTGGGTCTCGGGAATCCGGGGACGCAGCGACAGGCTTCAACCGGGGCCGGGCCGGCGTTGTAGGCGGCGAGGGCCAGTTGCGGTGAGCCGAACTGGCGAATCAGGTCGGACATCAGGTGGGCCTGGGCGTCAATCGCTTCGTCCGGGTCGAAGGGATCGCGAAGGCCGTAGGCGGCGCCCGTTAGAGGGGATGAACTGGGCGATGCCGTGAGCGCCCGCCGGCGAAGCGGCGAAGGGGTTGAAGTTCGACTCGGCCATGAGCTGCGCGGCGAGCAGGGCGGCCGAGACGTTCCAGCGGGCCGCGGCCCGGAGCAACGGCGCCCGGAAACGGGCGGGAACGAAGGCGGGAAAGCCGATGACGCCGAAGAGTTAGCCGTCGCCGGCGCCGCGCCGGGCCCCCGCGAATTGCCTGCCTCCGAACACGGCGCGGACCGGCGTCGAAGCCAAAGTGCCAGGCCTCCCAGGAGTAGCGCTGGACGAAGCCGAAGCGGCTGGCGTTTCCGCAAGCCAGCCGTATGCGGTTTGGGCCCGAGGTCGAGCTCGGTCGCGCAGCGATGCAGCGAGTGGCCCGGCGGCGCCACCCAGCGTCGGGTCGGGGTGGGCGGCGAAGAGCGCTGCCTGTTCGGCGTCGGAGCGGAAGCCGGAGCCGACCAGGAGCGTGAGACCGTCGGCTAGCGCCGATGCCGCCATCCGGTCGAAGGCGGCCGCCACATCCGGCCGCATCCCCTCCCCTGCCTGTAGACGAGCGTGCCGCTGTAGCCGCCGCCGGTAGCGGTCGCCGGCATCCCCCCCGGAAAGCCCGCGGAAGCGCCGCTTCGGCGACCGCGGAGGCCTCCAGCGCGCTGGCGCCGTCGCCGACGTCCATCCGGCGAGCGACGACCGCCTTGACCCGGACCGGGGCGAACGACCTCGAATCCGGGAAGTGACGCAGGCGCTCCGCGCAGACGCCGTTTGCCCGCGCGACGCGAGGCCGCGGCCCCGGGCGTACGCAAGGTAGTCGGCCTTGTCGAGGTGCTCGGTTTGGGAGCCGTTCGGGCGAGCGGAGGGGCAGCAGCCGCGATAGGTCGTCGCGCATCGATCGCGCGGCCGAGATCGCCGCCAGGTCGGCCGCCCGCTGCGCCCTCCCCTTCCCCGTCACCGCGCCGGCGATCGCGACCAGCGCGAGCGCGCCGCGATCAGCGCGAAGGCCCCGCCGAGCGCCAGCAGCAGCGCCTGCCCCTCCTCGTGCCTGCCTCCCATGAACCGCACCTTGCCGGGCGGCGGCGCACACGTGGTGCGCGGAATCGATCAGAATCGAGTCAATTCCGCAACCGAACCATTCGGCGCCCCGCCCGTAGACCCGGCCAGCGACCAAACCGAGCCGAGGAGGCCCAATGCCCCATCTCCGCACTTCCCGCTCCTGGAGTCACAAGTCTCGCCTCGTCCTGCTTGCGATCTCGGCGATTGCGCTGATCGCGGCCGGCGGCGCCGGCGCCAACGCGCAGGCGACCAAGCGCGTGGTGAAGAAGGCAAGCAACGCAACGCTCGGCAAGACCGTCCTCACCAACCTCAAGGGCATCACCCTCTACAGCCTCAGCGCCGAGACCAAAGGCAAGTTCATCTGCAAGGGCTCCTGCCTCAGGGACTGGCACCCGCTGGTCGTCGCGGCCGGGGTCAAGCCGACCGGCCCGGTCAAGCTCGGCACGATCAAGCGGCCCGACAACGGGCGGCGACAGGTGACCTTCAACGGCCGGCCCCTCTACACGTTCGACGAAGACGAAAAGGCCGGCGACGCCAAGGGCCAGGGGATCAAAGACGTCGGCACCTGGCACGCCGCAATGCCCTAAAAACCCCGCCGACGGGCCGATACGTCAAGGCAGCCTTGACGTATCGGCCCGTCGGCGGGAAGTCGGGGGTCGCCCGGCTCCGGCCAGGGCGTCAGATCTCCTCCGGGACCATCTCGATCGCACCGCAGGGGCACTCGGCGACGCAGAGGCCGCAGCCCTTGCAGAAGTCGAGGTCGATCTCGTAGAGCTCGCCCGGCTGCCCAAGCTTGATCACGGCGTTGTCGGGACAGACCCCGTAGCAGTTGTCGCAGGAGAAGCAGTTGCCGCAGGAGAGGCAGCGGCGTGCCTCGAAGAGCGCGTTGTCCTCGTCGAGCCCGCTGACGACCTCGGCGAAGCTGGAGGCCCGGCGCGCCGCGTCGAGCCGTGGCTGCTCGGTGGCGGCGCGTCGGAGTAGTACCAGGTGTTGAGGGTCTCGAACTCGGCGATCGCGTGCTTGGCGGGAGGCTCATAGGCGCGGCTCGCGCAGCCAGCCATCAATGTTTCGCGCCGCCTTCTTGCCGTGGCCGACGCCGACGGTGACGGTGCGCTCGGCCGGGACCATGTCGCCGCCGGCGAAGACCCCCGGATGGCCGGTCATCATGTTCGGGCCGACCGCGACGACGCCGTCCTCCACCTCGATCCCCGGCACGCCCTCGAGCAGGGACAGGTCGGCTTCCTGGCCCAGCGCCAGCACCAGCGAGTCGGCCTCGAGCTCCTCGGTCTCGCCGGTCGGCTGTGGGAAGCCGGTCTCGTCGAGCTCCATCCGCTCCAGCAGCAGCTTGCCGTCCTCGAAGCGCTTGACCGTCGAGAGCCACTTCATCATCACCCCCTCCTCCGCCGCCTCCTCGACCTCGAACTCGTGCGCGGGCATGCGGTCGGGTGTGCGGCGGTAGACGACGACCGCGTCGGTAGCGCCGAGCCGCTTCGCCGTCCGGGCCGCGTCCATCGCCGTGTCGCCGCCACCGTAGATCGCGACGCGGCGCCCCAGCCGCGGGCGCTCGGCGCCCTCCATGCTCTCCAGCAGCGAGACCGCGTCGAGGATGCGCTCGGCCTCCCCGGCCGGGATGTAGGCACGGCGGCCGATGTGGGCGCCGACAGCGAGGAAGGCGGCGTCGAAGCCGCCCACCTCCATCGACTCGACCACGTTCCCGACCTTGCGGTTCAGCTCCAGCTCGACCCCGAGATCGAGGATGCGCTGGACCTCGGCCTCGAGCACGTCGCGCGGCAGCCGGTACTGGGGGATGCCGAAGCGCGTCATCCCCCCCGCCATCGGCCCGGCCTCGTGGATCGTCACCGCGTGGCCGAGCCGGGTCAGGTGGTAGGCGGCCGAGAGGCCCGAGGGGCCGGCGCCGACGACCAGCACCCGCTTGCCACTCGGCTCGGCCTCGACCTCGACCTTCCAGCCGTGCTCGATCGCCTCGTCGCCGAGGAAGCGCTCGACCGAGTGGATGCCGACCGCCTCGTCGAGCTGACCGCGGTTGCAGGCGGTCTCGCAGGGGTGGTAACAGACCCGCCCCATGATCGCCGGCAGCGGGTTGTCCTCCATAAGCCTGCGCCAGGCGCGCTCGTAGCCGCCCTCCCCCTCCTCGGCCTCGTAGAGCCAGGCCTGGATGTTCTCGCCGGCCGGGCAGGCGTTGTTGCATGGCGGCAGGCGGTCGACGTAGACGGCCCGCTCGGTGCGCCAGCTGCCGGTCTTGTTGGCGAGGCTGGAGCCGACGTCGAGCGTGACCGCGTAGGGCTTGTCGTTCACGAGCCCGCTGCCCCTTCCGACATCGACCCCACCCTGGTGTGGTCAAGATCGGATGCGCTGGCATCGACGTCATCTGGCAGCAGGCCGTAGCGGCGGATGTTCTCGTCGGCCATCGCCTGCAGGCGCTCGACGATCTCGGGGTGCCCGTCCTCGCCGAAGAGGTGCGCGTAGCGGCGCTGCGGCCTCCAGGTACTCCTCTACCGGCACCTGGCGGCGGATCTTGGAGACCCCGGTGACCTCGCCGCCCTCGGCCTCGAAGACCGGGAAGAGACCGGTCTCCTTGACCAGGCGCGCGATCTTGATCGTGTCGGCCGCGGCGGCCCCCCAGCCGAGCGGGCAGGGGACGAAGATGTGGATGTAGCGGGAGCCGCGCAGCTCCATCGCCCGTTCGACCTTGCGCTCGAGGTCACCCAGCTCGGCAACGGTCGCCGTCGCCACGTAGGGGATGCCGTGCGCGATCGCGATCCGCGGCATGTCCTTGCCCTGGCCGAAATCGTTGCCGGGGTGCTCGCCGATCGGCTTCGTGTTCGCCGTGCGAGCCGCGGGGGGCGTCGCACCGGAGCGCTGCACACCGGTGTTCATGTAGGCCTCGTTGTCGTAACAGACGTAGAGCACGTCGTCACCCCGCTCGAACATCCCCGAGAGGCAGCCGAAGCCGATGTCGACGGTGCCGCCGTCGCCGCCCTGGCCGATCACCCGCACGTCCTCTCGCCCCTTCGCCCGCAGCGCCGCCGCGACGCCGCTGGCGACCGCCGGCGCGTTGCCGAACAGCGAGTGGATCCAGGGCATCTGCCAGGAGGACTCCGGGAAGGGGGTCGAGAAGACCTCGAGGCAGCCGGTCGCGTTGGCGGCGATCAGCTTGCCTCCCGTCGCCCGCATCGCCGCGTCGAGCGCGTAGCGGGCGCCGAGCGCCTCGCCGCAGCCCTGGCAGGCACGGTGGCCGGAGGTGAGGCTGTTGGAGCGGTCCATCCGCGCCTGCACGGTGCGCTCCTCAGGGTCGAGCAGCCGGTTCCCCACCACGAACGTCCCCGTCTGGTAGAGCTTCACCCGCTGCTCGGCACCCCCGCCGCCATCGCTTCCGGTGCGCTTTTTCCCGGCTATAGAGGGATAAGGCGCACCGGAACGGTTGTTGTCGGGATGCGTAGGCATCTCAGTGCGACCTCGCGGCCACGATGCCCGCTTCGCGGAGGATGTTCTCGGCGTGGGGGCCGCTGCGGCCGCCCTTTCCCATCCGCTTCAGCTCGGCGCCAACCGTCTCCCAGTCCATGTCGAGGAAGCTGCAGCGGCTCCAGCCTGTCGGCGACGGCGTCGGCGAAAAGGCCGCGGAGCGATTTCTTCGTGATCGGCCGCCCGCCGAGGCCGGCGATCACCGTGTATCCGTGCAGCTGGACACCGGAGAGGGCCATTCGCACGTTGGCCGAGACGATGCCGCCGATCCCGACCGCCAGTGCCTTCTCCAGAACCACGACGCGAGCCGCCGAGGCGAGCGCGGCGCGCACCTCCTCCAGCGGGAAGGGCCGGAATGACTTGATCGCCAGGGCGCCGATGCTCATCCCCTCCTTGCGCAGCTCGTCGATCGTGTCCTCGATCGTCCCCAGCACCGAGCCGAGCGCAACGACGATCGTCTCCGCGTCCTCGGCCCGGTAGCCGCGGACGAGACCGCCCGAGGGACGGCCGAAGGCCGCGGCGAACTCACCTGCCACCTCCGGGATCAGGTCGAGAGCAAGCAGCTGCTTGGCGTGGGCCAGGTACTTGACCTCGGTGAAGGCCTCCGGCCCGACCATCGCGCCGATCGTCACCGGGTCGGCCGGATCGAGCACCTGGCGCGGCTCGAAAGCCGGCAGGAAGGCATCGACCTGCTCCTGCGTGGGCACGTCGATCCGCTCGTAGGCGTGGGTGAGGATGAAGCCGTCCATGCAGACCATCACCGGCAGCGAGAGCTGCTCGGCGATCCGGAACGCCTGCACGTGCAGGTCGGCGGCCTCTTGGTTGGTCTCGGCGTAGAGCTGGATCCAGCCGCAATCGCGCTGGGACATCGAGTCGCTGTGGTCGTTCCAGATGTTGATTGGCGAGCCGATCGCCCGGTTGGCAACCGTCATCACGATCGGCAGCCCAAGGCCCGAGGCGTTGTAGAGGGCCTCGGCCATGTAGAGCAGGCCCTGGCTCGCGGTCGCGGTGTAGGTGCGCGCGCCGGCAGCGGAGGCGCCGATGCAGACGGAGAGTGCGGCGAACTCCGACTCGACCATCATGTACTCGCACGGGTCGAGACGACCGGCGCGAACCAGGTCGGAAAGGCCCTCGACGATGTGGGTCTGCGGCGAGATCGGGTAGGCGCAGACGACCTCTGGGCGACAGAGCGCGACAGTCTCGGCGACGGCGGCGGATCCCTCCGCCTGCTTAAACAAGCGTGACCGCCTCGAGCTGGGCCTCGACCTGCTCGAAGCAGGCACGGGCCGCGGCGACGTTGCCCTCGCCGCTCTCCCCGGTGAAGCGTTCGCGGATCGCGGCGACCACCGAATCGAGCCGCAGCCGCCCGGTCAGCGCCGCGAAACCGCCGAGCAGGGCGGCGTTGGGCAGCGGCCGTCCCATGTGCTCGCGCGCCAGTGCGGTCGCCGGGACGACCATCAGCCGACCTGGCTCGAACGTCGCCGCGAACTCGCCGAGGCCGAGCGCCTCGACGGTCCGCTCCGTATTGATCAGGGCGTAGGCACCGCGCCCGAGGCCGGCGAAGAGGTCGACCTGGTGCAGCAGGGTCGGATCCTGGACGATCAGCGCATCGGGCTCGGCAACCGGTTCGCGGGTCCGGATCTCCCGGTCGGAGAAGCGGCAGAACGAGACGACCGGCGCCCCGGTCCGCTCCGACCCAAAGCTGGGGAAGGCCTGCGCGTGACGTCCCTCGTCGAAAGCGGCGACGGAGAGCAACTCGGCGGCAGTGACGACGCCCTGACCGCCCCGGCCATGGATACGCACCTCGAACACGCACCAACCGTACGTAGCCCGAGCGGCGCTGCCATCCGGGGCAGCTACTGATTCACACGCCGACGGGCCGATACGTCAAGGCTGCCTTGACGTATCGGCCCGTCGGCGGGGTTAGCGGGCGCGGACGGCTTCGATCGTCTGCTTCAGGGTCTCGCGCGCGTCGTAGTGCGGCATCCAGTGCAGCTTGCGGCGAGCGCGTGCGGTGTCCATCAGGACCGGTCGCCGGACGGCCTCGATCCAGGCTGCCTCGTCGGGCAGGAACGGCATCAGCGCCACCGCCTCGGCGGCAACGCCAACCGCGAGGTGCGGGGCCGGAACGGCGTGCCAGCCGAGCGCATGGGCCAGGTCGGTGATCGTCAGCTGGCCCGGCCCGGCGAGGTTGTAGACGCCCGGTTGCCCGTCGTCGATCACCGCGGCGCAGAGAGCCGCGGCGACGTCGTCGTGGTGGACGAGCTGGAAGGGCACGCCGGGATCGGGCAGGACCGGCCGCAGCTCGGGCACCCTGCCGAGCGCCCAGCGCAGCGGCCCCGGGATCCGTTGCCCGATCGCGAGCAGGGGAATCAGGTCGAGGAGCATCGTCGCCTGCGGGCCGGCGACGATGCAGGGGCGAAAGACGTAGGCGTCGGTAGCCGAGCCCTCGAGCGCCTCGGCGAGCTCCTCCTCGACGGCAGCCTTGTGCGCCGAGTAGGGGTGGCGCGAGGCGCCCTTGACCGGGTCGTCCTCGCAGAGCAGATCGGGCATGCCGCGGCTGAAGCCGTAGGCGGCCACCGAGGAGGTGTAGACGAGGCGCTTGACGCCGGCCGCGGCGGTGGCCTCGAAGACGTTGCGGGAACCGGTCAGGTTGATCTCGCGGCTCTCGTCGCCGCCCGCAACGATGACGAAGGCCAGGTGGACGACGACGTCGGCGCCGTCGACCAGCTCCTCGACGGCCTCGCGGTCGAGGATGTCGCCACGCCTGTACTCGGTCTTCTCCCATCCGTGCCCGGCGAGGTCGAAGGGGCGCCGCGCCATCCCGATCACGCGATCGACCTCCGGCGCCCGCTCCAGAGCGGAGATGAAGGCCCTGCCGATCTCCCCGGTGGGGCCGGTGACTGCGACGGTCAGCATGCAGCGATTCTCGCGGAATGAGCCGGGCGGCGGCGCTGCGCCGCCGCCCGGCGTCCCGGAGCTACTTCTTCGCCTGCTTCAGCTTCACTGTCGAGGCGCTGACGCCGCTGCCGCTCGTCTTCGCCTTCAGCGTCTTGCCCTTGGCCAGTTCCTGCTTGGCCGGGCCGGAGAGCTTGACCTTGAGAGTGGTGGTTGTGCCCGCGGCGAGGCTGAACGAGGCCTTGCCGATTACCAGGTTCTTGGTCTTCTTGCCCTGCTTGACCTTGGCCTTGAGCTGCAGGGTGCCTTTGCAGGCCCCGCCCGAGCAGGTCAGCTTCAGCGAGGCCTTGCCGCTCTTTACCGTGGCCGATGCCGCGGCCCTGGCCTTGCCTTCGGTGGGCGGCGGCGGTTTGACTTCTTCTTTTTTGGCTTCTTCTTTGGGATTGGCGGTGAAGGTGGCCGTGACCGTAGTGTCTTCTTCGATCGTGACCGCGCAGCTGCCGGTGCCTGAGCAGCCTGCCCCGCTCCAGCCGGAGAAGGTCGATCCAGAGGCAGCGGTCGCCGCCAGGGTCACTTCTTCGCCTTCGGGATAGGTGGAAGCGCAGGCGCCGGCGTTGCAGGTCACCGATCCCGAGCCGGTTCCGGCTTTGGCGATCGTCAAGGCGAATTCTTCGGGCCCGGGTTCCAGGTCGAAGGTGGCCGTGACCGTGCTGTTGGCTTCGATCGTGAAGGCGCAGGGCGAGGTCGTGCAGGCGCCGGCCGAGCCGGTGCCGGCGCTGAAGCCGGAGAATTCGGAGCCGGCGTTGGCGGTGGCGACCAGTTCCAGTTCCGTTCCTTCTGGATATTTGGCCGCGCAGGGTTCGGCGGGTTCGCTTTCGACTTCGCATTCGACTTTGCCGGAGCCCGTGCCGGCTTTGGTGATGCCGAGGGTGAATTCGGGCGCCGGTTCGAGGTCGAAGGTCGCTTTGACGGTCTTGTCGGCGTTCATTTCGACTTCGCATTCGTTGCCGGTGACGCTGTCGCAGTCGCCACTCCATCCGGCGAATTCGGAGCCGGTTTCCGGTTCGGCGATCACCGTTATCGCGGTGCCTTCTTCGTATTCGGCTTCGGGGTCGCATGCTTCGGCGGGTTCGCTTTCGACTTCGCATTCGACTTTGCCTTCGCCGCTGCCACCGGTTTCGACCGTCAACTCGAACGGCGGTTCGGGCGCGAAGGTGGCGGTGACGCCGAGCGGTTCTTCGACCGTCAGTTCGCATTCGATTTCGACGCCCGAGCAGTCCCCGCCCCATTCGACGAATTCGGAGCCTTCTTCGGCTTCGGCATAGAGGGTCACCGCGGTCCCGTAGGGATAGGTTTCGGCTTCCGGACAGAGTTCGTAGGGTTCGGCTTCGACCTGGCATTCGACGACGCCTTCGCCGTTGCCTTCGGTTTCGACCGTCAGTTCGAATTCTTCGAGGTCGAAGACGACTTCGACCGTCTTGTCGGCGTCCATTTCGACTTTGCATTTGCCGCCGACAACGGTGTCGCATTCGCCTTCCCATTTGACGAATTCGGAGCCCAGTTCAGGTTCGGCGACCACCGTCACTTCTTTGCCTTCTTCGTATTCTTCTTCGCATTCTTCGAGCGGGCCGCTTTCAACTTCGCAGCCCACCGCGCCTTCGCCGCTGCCGGTGATGTTGACTTCCAGGCCGACTTCGGCGGCGGCTGCCTGAGCCGCCGGGACGAGCAAGAACGCCGCGGCCACGAGGGCGAGCAGAACAAGCCGGAGGCGACCCGACCGCGCGCGGCTCCCGGGGACGGCCTGACAGGGGTTCGAACTGGTGGATGAAGTCATTGGATCTCTAGGCCCTTTCCCGCTCGGATCGACTCGTCATCAGACAAACGCGACTGTAAAACGCGACTGTATCTAAGAAGTTTCGACGGCGGGGTGAAAATCCCGTGCGCATCGTGCAACCGTCCATGCGGAGGCAAGCGTCGTTTTCAGGCGCCGGCGCCGACGATCTCGACCAGGCCGGCACTGGCCGGGCCTACCACGAGCTCTGCCACAAACTGACGCCGCTTGCAGGGCGCAACTCACCGACCGGCTTCCCGTTGCGCGTCACGATGAAGTCCTCGCCACTGTCGAGTGCTCGCATCACCTCGCCACTGTTGTTGCGCAGCTCCCGCTGGGTCAGCCTTCGCGTCATCGTGTCCAACGTAGCCCGCGTGCGCCGCTGTAATTTCGCTTTCCAAGAGGGATCGGCGCAAGAAAGTTGGCAGGCCACCCGGAGCCGCGGGCGGCATCGCGCCGAACAGCGCCCGCCTGGCGGGGACCCATGCGAGCGGCCGCTTGAGGACCGCCACGCGAAGTCCACGGTCGAGCAGGTCGCGGACCGCGAGGGCCGCCAGCGCCCGGTCGGTGTCGAGGTCGGCGCGCAGCAGGACGCCGGAGGGGCGGATGCCGGCTCCCCCAGCCCATCCCGCAGGCGTGCCGGGGAGAGGTGGACGACGGCCACCGCCTCGCGTACGAGCGGCAACGCGGCCCGTACCGCGTCGAACGAGCTCGGGTCGTCATCGATCGCGAGATGGCAGGTCTGCCCTCGCGAGGCGGCGCGCAGCCGCGGCAGGTGGGCGACGAGCCGCTCCTCGAGCTCGCAGGCCCCGTTCGAAGAAACCAGGGTGGGACGCGGCGCGCGAGCGCCGACGTCGATCAGGAGGCCGGGGCGATCGGGCTCCGAGCCGGCGCAGGCGAGCGCCGCGGCCGCCGCCTTCGAGCCGCTCGCCCCGCCGACAGCGCTCACCAGGATCACCCGGCCGTTCATCTCCCGGCCGGCCTCACGAACGCGGTGCTGTCGACGGCAAGGGCATCGCCGATCGAGGGGAGCAGCGACGGCGGCCTCAGCCGCAGGGTGACCTCTCCCCCGCGCACCGAAACCTCGGCTTGGTCCCTGGCCCAGCCCGGCAGGGCCTCGAGTGCCGCTTTCTTGGCGGGTTGGCCGGCGGCCAGCGCCAGGGCCCCGGCCTCCGCCGCCCCGTCAGACAGCGCCAGCGCATAGCCGGCGAGGAGGAGCTGCAGGGCGATCGACCCAGCCAGCAGCAGCAGCGGTACCGCGGCGAGCGCTTCGACCGTCGCCTGGCCGCTCTCCCTACCCATCCCCCAGCCCGCTCTCTGCCCCGACCGTCAGTCTTGGCAAGCCAGGCAACAGGCGCGGGATCGCCACTCGCACCGAGACCGCGCCGGCATCGCTCACGCGGGCGCCCGGGCGCAGCGACGGCGGCAGCGCCCGCCGCGCCGCCGCCGTCGCGTCGCCCCCCACCAGCGCCGCACGGGCCCCGGCCCGGGCGGCGACGCCCGCCGACCAGAGCGCCTGGCCGGCGAGGCCGAGCTGTGCCGCCACCAGGACCGCGAGCAGCAGGAACGGGACCACCGCGATCAACTCGACCGAGGCGGTCCCATCCTCCCTGTGGCCTGCGCTGCTGGCGATCCGTGGCGGCACCCCGCGACCGTCGCAGCCGCGAGCGCGCGCGTGGCGCGCTCAAGCGCACAGAACAGTGAATTCTTTGCCGCGGAGGACGCTCAGTAGGAGTTGGCGTCGGTCCAGATCCGCCAGATCGCGGCGACCGAGACACCGAGCAGGAGGATCCAGGCAAGCGTTCCGCCGCCGCTCGCGAGTCATCTCGTCGCTGCCCGCGATCAGCAGCGCGATCATGCCGAGGGCCGAGTAGAGGATCGCCCGGCGGCAGTCGGTCAGGGTCGCCAGCGTCAGCTGGTTTTGGCGGCCGAGTCACGAACAGCATCCAGGCGATCGCGGCGAGGAAGCCCATCGTGATCGCGGTCAGGATCGCTTCGGCGGCGTTGCCGCCGGTTGGCGCGAAGGCAACCGCAAACGCCAGCAGCATGACGATCGCGACGTTGCGCAGGGTTCGCACCGGAAAAATTCTACGCGCTGGCGGCCGTCCGGCCGCGGCCTACTTGCTCGTCATCACGATGATGCCGAAGACGACGGCCGCCAGCGTGACCAGCACGGCCAGGCCGGCCAGCGCCGCCGCCGCCCCGGCGGCCAGCGGCCGTTCGTTGCGGTTGAGGTCGGCGAAGCGCGCGGCCCCCCAGATCGCGACCGAGAAGACGACCGTGAGCCCGACGCCGGCGACCAGCGAGGCAACCACCGTTTCCAGCAACTCCCTTGTCTCGACCACGACCGCCATCGCTCAGCTCGACCGGGACCGGAGCGCCCTGGCTGCGAGCGCCGCGCGAACACGGCGACGATCAGCGAGAGCGACATCAGGGTGACCAGGACCGGGCCCAGCGCGCCGCTGCCGAAGATCCGCGGTCGCCCCGTAGGCGAGCGCGCCTATCGCCGCCGCTGCCGGCAGCGTCAGCAGCCAGGCGGTGACGATGTTGCCGGCCACTCCCCAGCGGACCGCCGAGACCCGCTTGCCGGCACCGGCGCCCATCACGCCGCCGTTGATCACGTGCGTGGTCGAGAGCGGGAAGCCGAAGTGGGTCGAGGCGAGGATCACTGTCGCACCGGCTCCCTGGGACGAGAAGCCCTGCGCCGCGTCCATCTTGATGATCCGGGTGCCGGTGGTGCGGATGATCCGCCAGCCGCCGCAGTAGGTGCCGAGGGCGATCGCCGTCGCCGAGGAGATGATCACCCAAAGCGGCGGGTCGGCATCGGCGCCGAGGGTGCCGTTGGCGACCAGCGCCAGGGTGATCACGCCCATCGTCTTCTGGGCGTCATTGGTGCCGTGCGCGAGGGCCAGCATGCCGCCGGAGACGATCTGGCCGTAGCGGAAGCCGCGTGTCACCGTCCCGGGCGCTGCCTGCCGACGACCCGGTAGACCAGCCCGATCGCGATCCCGGCGACGACGAAGGCGAGGATCGGCGCGATCACTGCCGGGATCAGGACCTTGCCGACCAGGCCGTCGGCGAGCACGGCGTCGAAGCCGGCCGCGGCGACCGCCGAGCCGACGACGCCGCCGATCAGGGCGTGCGAGGAGCTCGAGGGCAGCCGAAGGACCAGGTGATCAGGTTCCAGGCGATCGCCCCGATCAGGCCGGCGAAGACGATCGTCGGCGTGATCACGGCCGCGTCGACGACGTCGTTGGCGACGGTCGCCGCGACCGAGATCGAGATGAAGGCGCCGACGAAGTTGAGCAGCGAGGCGATCCCGATCGCCACCTGCGGTCGCGCCGCCCCGGTAGAGATCGAGGTCGCGACGACGTTGGCCGTGTCGTGGAAGCCGTTGGTGAAGTCGAAGGCGAGGGCGGTGCCCACGACGATCACCAAAATGACGTCGGAAGACACGATGACGACCGGGGCGCGTCATGAATTCTTGATCACGATGCCCTCGATTATCTGAGCGGCGGTCTCGGTCGCGTCGATCGCGTTCTCGAGCACGGCGAACATGTCCTTCCAGCGGATCACGACCATCGGGTCGATTCCGTTGGAGAACAGCGAGGCGACTGCATCGCGGGAGATCCGGTCGCCCTCGTTCTCCAGGCGGTGGATCTCGATCCAGTACTTGTCGAGGTCCTTGAACTCCGGCAGGTGCTCGAGTCCCTGCGCAAGCTGCTCGCAGGATTGGACCAGGACTTTGGTCAGCGCCTGGGCCTGCGACATCGGCGCCTCGATCTTGTAGAGGCCGAGGAAGTCCGCCGCCTCCTCGGTGTAGTCGACGATGTCGTCCATCTGGGTCGCGAGGCCGTAGATGTCCTCGCGGTCGATCGGCGTGACGAAGGTCGAGTTGAGCCGCTTGATGATGTCGTGGGTGATCCGGTCGCCCTCCTGCTCGGCCTTGAGGATCTCGCGCGAGAGGCCGCTGTCGTCGGGCCAGGAGCCCATCATCCGGTCGAGCAAGCGGGCGGCATGCAACGTGTTCTGCCCGCCTCGATGAAGAGGTCGAAGAAGGTGCGGTCGCGAGGCAGGAGGGAAAGGCGCACGGCCCGGCCATCCTATTGGTCGACGCGGGCGCGCTCCGGCTCAGCCTGCGGCTGCCGCGAGATGCTCGGCTGCGCGGGCCGCATGGCGCTCGCGCAGCTCCTCCTGGACGCTGCGGCGCTCGCCTCGGCGGGCTCGAGCCGGCGCCAGTCGCCGTCGGCGTCGAGCTCCCAGGCGTTGGCGTTGTCGGCGAAGCAGCGCTCGAGCACGTCGAGCAGCTCTGCGCGCAGCGGCTCCGGGTCCTCGACCGGGGTCGACCAGCTCGACCCGGGTGTCGAGGTTGCGCGGCATCAGGTCGGCCGAGCCCATCAGCACGCGGGTCTCCTCGCCGCGCTGGAAGGCGTAGATGCGCGAGTGCTCGAGGAAGCGGCCGACGATCGAGACGACGCGGATGTTCTCGGAGACGCCGGGGACGCCGGGCCGCAGGCAGCAGATGCCGCGCACGTTGAGGTCGACCCTGACCCCCGCCTGCGAGGCCTCGTACAGCGCCTGGATGCAGCGGGCGTCGACCAGCGAGTTCATCTTCAGCGCGATACGCGCCTCTCGCCGGCGCGGTGCGCCTCGACGGTGGTCGCCGATCTCCTCGAGGATGCGGCTCGCGCATCGTCGTCGGCGAGACGAGCAGCTTGCGGTACTCGGCCGGACGGCCGTAGCCGGTGAGGTAGTTGAACATCTCGGCGACGTCGGCGCCGATGTCGGGGTCGGCGGTGAAGAGGCCGAAGTCCGTGTAGAGGCGGGCGGTCGTCGGGTTGTAGTTGCCGGTGCCGATGTGGACGTACTCGCGCACGCGGTCGCCCTCGCGGCGGGCGACGAGGATCGCCTTGACGTGGGTCTTCAGCCCCGGGATGCCGTAGACGACGTGCACGCCCGCCTCCTCCAGCGACTTCGCCCAGTGGATGTTCGCCTCCTCGTCGAAGCGGGCTTTCAGCTCGACCATGCAGACCGCCTGCTTGCCGCGTTCGGAGGCGCGGATCAGCGCCGGCACCAGCGGCGAGTCGTCGCTGGTCCGGTACACCGTCTGCTTGATCGCGAGCACGTCAGGGTCGGCGACGGCCTGCTCGACGAAGCGCTCGACCGAGGTCGCGAAGGAGTCGTAGGGGTGGTGGACGAGGATGTCGCCCTGGCGGATCGCGGCGAACATGTCGGCCGGCTCGTCGTCCTCGCCCTGCAGCCGCGGCTGCGTCACCGGCGTCCAGGGCGCGTAGCGCAGCTCGGCGTGGCCCGGGACGTCGGCGACGTCGGCGAGGTCGGCGAGGTCGATCAGCCCGTCGACGTCGTAGACCTCGCGCTCCTCGAGCCGCAGGGCGTCGATCAGCTGCTGCGCGCAGCTTCGGGTTCATCCCGGCGCGATCTCAAGCCGCACGACCTCGCCGAAGCGGCGGCGGCGGATCTCGTCCTGGACCGCCTGCAGCAGGTCGTCCGCCTCGTCGCTGACCTTGAAGTCGGCGTCGCGGGTGACGCGGAAGTAGCCGTGGTCGATCACCTCATGCCGGGGAAGAGCGAGTCGAGGTTGGCGGCGATCGCCTCCTCGAGCGGGACGAAGGACATGCCGTCCTCGCCGATGCGGCAGGAAGCGGCCGAGCAGCTCCTTCGGCACCTTGACGCGGGCGATGATCTCGGTGCCGCTCTCGGGATCGCGCAGCAGCACGCCGAGGCTGAGCGAGAGGTTCGAGATGTAGGGGAACGGCCGGCCGAGGCCGACGACGAGCGGCGTCAGCGCCGGGAAGACCTGCTCGTGGAAGCGGGCGTCGATCTCACGCCGCTCCGCCTCGCTGGCGTCATCGAGCGAGACGATGCGGATCCCATGCTCCTCCAGCGCCGGCCGGAGAGTGCCGTCGAAGCAGCTGTGAGCGGCGGTCGAGCTCCGCACCCGCGCCTGGATCACGTCGATCTGCTCGCCCGGCGGCGAGGCCGTCGGGGCCGCGCGCGTCGATCCCGGCGTCGAGCTGGTCGAAGAGGCCGGCGACCCTGACCATGAAGAACTCGTCGAGGTTGGACGCGTAGATCGCGCAGAAGCGGAGATGCTCCAGCAACGGCACGGCCGGGTCTTCGGCAAGCTCCAGCACCCGCTGGTTGAAGTCAAGCCAGGAGAGCTCGCGGTTGAAGTAGAGGGCCGGATCGTCGATCCGCCCATCGTATTCACGCACCCGCCGCCGTTCCCGACATTCTTCAAGCCTGTGAACGCGCTGTGAACGCCCGGCGACGACGCGAAG
>CAVQPE010000003.1:0-1586142 GCA_963714665.1 uncultured Solirubrobacterales bacterium
GTGCGCTGAAGCGCCTGAACAAGAAGACGAAGGAAGACGGCGGCACGCCTGCCAAGGCCGAGGAGGTCATCCTCGGGATCACCAAGGCTTCGCTCGCCACCGAGTCCTTCCTCTCCGCCGCCTCCTTCCAGGAGACGACGAAGGTGCTGACCGACGCCGCGCTCGAGGGCAAGCGAGACAAACTCGTCGGCCTGAAGGAGAACGTGATCATCGGCAAGCTGATCCCGGCCGCGACCGGCCTCAAGCACTACCGCACGCTTGCGGTCGAGCCGGCGGTTCCGATCGAACCGCCCAGCGAGGAAGGCCTGCTCGACGAGGATGAGCTGGCTGCCGAGCTGGGGCTGGACGGCGAGGAGACTCCTGTCGAGAGCTTGGGCCTTCGTTTGCGGAGGAGCTCGAGGAGTTGGCGCAGGAGATCGAGCAGACCTCCGAGGAGTCGTAGGGAGCGGGGGCGGGGACCTCTTCTGGGGAACCCGCTCCCTTTGGTCGCTCACAAGTTCCCCAGAAGAGGTCCCCGCCCCCGCTTTACCAGTGCCTCTCCGGTTTAGCTGGGCGAAAAACAGGACGCCGCTGCCCAGGAGGCACGCCCTGGCCCCTCCCTGCCAGTCCCTCTCTATTGAGCAGGGCACCGGCACTGTCTCTTTGGTCTAAAAGTTCTGCGGAAAGGACTGCTGGAGGGGTTGCTGTTGTCCAGGTTGGACAAGAAACGGGTTGTCTTTTGGTTTAGACGTGGTACGGTCGCCTGGTTATCAGGGGACGTCGGGGGACAGGGAGATCGAGGTTTTTGCGGGTTGGCTTGGCTGGCCTGGCGCTTGTGCTGCTCTCGCTGCTCTTTGCGGCCAGCGCTTTTGCGGAAACGCGGACCTGGGACGGTGGTTGTGGGGCTGAAACCGCTTGGAGCTGCGCTGCGAACTGGAGCGGAAACGCTGTGCCCGGCTCGGGGGATACGGCCATCTTCAACGCCACCTCCAGCGGCAACTCCAGCGTGGACTCGGAATTCGCCGGAGCGGTGGCCACGCTCCGGATCAAGCCCACCTACACGGGGACGCTCACCCTGGCTCGGAGCCTGGCCGTGTCCACTGCTTTCTCCCAGGCGGGCGGTACGTTCACCGCGGCCGGCAAAGCGCTGGCGCTGAAGGCCGTGGCCCTCAGCGGTGGCAGCTTCACCGCCTCCAGCGGCACCACTTCGATCGGCGGTGCCCTGAAAATCTCCGGCAGCGCCATCTTCAACGCCAACGGCGGCACGGTCAGCTTCAACGGCACCGGCGGCTCCATGCTGAAGTGCGACGAAGCGACCTTCAACCTGGTTACGTTCGCGAATACCAAAGGCAGCAAGACGGTCGGCCCCGACTGTTCGCTGCCCCTCGGCGAAGACCCCACGGCCGAAGGCGGCGGTTCGATAGTCGTCAACGGGACGCTGGAAGGCACCGGCACGCTTGCCACCGCCGGGACCCTGACACTGGGGACGACCGGCGAACTGTCGGGCTTTACCGGGCTGGCGGCCAACAATTTGACCGTCAAGGGAAGCTACGACTTCGGCGAATACGAACCGTTCGCAGTGGGCGGGGCCTTTAGCGCGGCCGCAAGCGGAAATTTCACGGCCCCCACCGGCACCGCGTCGTTCAGCAAGAACTTCACGCTTGCCTCGGGCTCCACCTTCGACGCCAACGAAGGCACGATCAACTTCGACGGTGCCGCCGCGTTCGCGCTGGCTTGCGGCGGCAAGACCTTCGACCTGGTCACCTTCGACGAATCGAGCGGCCGCAAGACCATCGGCGCCGATTGCACGCTGCCCCTGGGGGCAAGCCCCGACCTGGGGACCGGGGGGACGGTCCTGAATGGCACGCTCTCCGGCACGGGCAGCCTGACCCAGGCGGGCGCCTTCGAAATAGCGAGCACCTCGCCCGGCCTGGACTCCTTCGAAAACGTCACCGATACCGGCTCTTTCGTGCTGTTGCCCACCGCCGAATTCACGGCACCGGCCGGGACGCTGGCCGTTGACGGGAACTTCACGGTCAAGAGCGGAGCCGCCTTCGACGACAACGAAGGCACCGTCGACTTCCAGGCGTCGGCGGAACCCCCGAAGACCGTCAGCTGCGACGGGGTCACCTTCAACCTGGTCACCTTCACCAACACCTCCAAGCAGGTCGTGCGCAGCGATTGCACGCTGCCTCTGGGCGCCGAACCCACTATCGGCGAAGGCGGCGCGATCGTCGTCAACGGCGTTCTCACCGGCTCGGAAACGCTGACGGCGAACTCCTCGCTGCTGAACTTGGGGACCACTGGCAGCCTCTCGGGCTTCTCGGGCCTTTCGACCGGCGCCCTGAACATAGCCGGCGCCTACAGCTTCGGCTCCTACGAACCGTTCGAAGTGAGCGGCGACTTCACGATCGCCCTTGGCGCGGAATTCACGGCCCCCTCCGGCACCGCTTCGTTCGCGGGCGACTTCGTCGACAAAGGCGTCTTCAAAGCCAACGAAGGCGCCGTGGAGCTGACCGGCACGGGACAGGCCGTGAGGGGGAGCACCACCTTCGACGACTTCACCAAGGTCGTCGGCGCAAGCGACACCCTGACCTTCGCGGCCAGTGCCACCCAGACGATCAACGGCACCCTGACCTTCGAAGGCGCCAACTCGGAAGCGCTACTGAATCTGGTCTCCTCCAAACCGGGCACGAAATGGCTGATCGCGTCCGGCGGCACCCGCGCGGTCAAATGGGTCTCGGTCGCCGACAGCCACAACACCAGCACGACGATCTCCGGCGGTCGAAAGCGAAGACGCGGGCGGGAACATCGGCTGGTCTTTCCCGTAGGGGGTTGAGCGGGAGGGCCGGGGGGCCCTTCCGCGGAACCCGCTCCCTTCGGTCGCTCACAAGTTCCGCGGAAGGGCCCCCCGGCCCTCCGCCCACAACGCGTAGCGGTCGAGCCGATGTCCCCGGGTCGCTTTGGGTGCTTCTGCGGAACCCTGGGTGGATCTCCTCTTCCCTGGCCAGGTGGCCAGTAGATTCCCGGGTCATGCCAGCCGCCCAGAAGGTTTGTGTGATCGGTGCCGGGAGTTCGGGGATTGCTGCCTGCCAGGTGCTCGACGCCCGGGGGATCCCCTTCGACTGCTTTGAGAAGGGGTCGGAGGTCGGTGGGAACTGGCGCTTCGAAAACGACAACGAGATGTCGTCCGCCTACCGGTCGCTGCACATCAACACGTCGCGGGGGCTGATGGCGTATGCGACCTACCCGATGCCGGATGACTATCCGGACTATCCGAACCACTTCCAGATCGCCCGCTACTTCGACGATTACGTCGATCGCTTCGGGCTGAGGGAGAAGATCCGCTTCCGCACCGAGGTGAAGAGCGTGGTGCCGGCCGAGGGGGAGTGGGAGGTGACGGTTGAGGACGCGGAAGGCGAGCGAGAGGCGCATCGCTATCGCGCTGTGCTGGTCGCCAACGGCCATCACTGGGACCCGCGCTGGCCCGAGCCGCCTTTCCCCGGCGCCGATGAAGTTCGAGGGTGAGCAGATGCACGTCCACCACTACCGCGAGCCCGAGCGTGCTGCGCGGCAAGCGGGTGCTCGTGCTGGGGATCGGCAACTCGGCGACGGACATCGCGGTCGAGGCCTCGCGGATCGCCGAGAAGACCTTCCTGGCGATGCGCCGCGGCGCCTACGTGATGCCCAAGTACCTGAACGGCAAGCCGACCGACGAAGCGGCCTCGAAGCTGCTGACGATGATGCCGCTGCCGGTGCAGCGCTTCGTGCTGGCGCGGATGCTGGGCCTGAGCGCCGGCGACATGACCTCCTACGGCCTGCCCAAGCCAGACCACAAGCTGCTCGAGGCCCACCCGACGGTCTCGGCCGAGCTGCTCTCGCGCCTCGGCCATGGCGACATCGCGGTCAAGCCCAACATCGATCGCTTCGCGGGTGGGCGCGCGGTTCGCTTCGCCGACGGCAGCGAGGAGGAGGTCGACCTCGTCGTCTACTGCACCGGCTACCGGATCACCTTCCCGTTCTTCGACGAGAAGGTCGTCAGCGCGGCCGACAACCGGCTGCCGCTCTACCGCCGGGTTGCCTCGGTCGAGCATCCCGGCCTCTACTTCATCGGCTTCGTCCAGCCGCTGGGGGCGATCATGCCGATCGCCGAGGCGCAGGCGGAGTGGGTAGCGGACCTGCTCGGTGGCCGCGGACCCTGCCTTCACCGGCGGCGATGCGGGCGGAGATCGCCGAGGCGGAACGGAAGATGCGGAAGCGCTACGTGGCTTCTAAGCGTCACACGATTCAGGTGGACTTCCAGCCGTATCTGCGCGAGATCAAGCGCGAGCGCAAGCGGGCTGCTCAGCGGGTGTGAGCTGGGGGAGAAGGCGGGGTGCCCCTCCCGCTTGCTGGGGTTTTCGCCGGCAGGCTTATGGCGCGTCTCGTTGAGGGGATAGGGCGAAAACCAGGACGCCGCTGCGCGGGAGGGGCACCCCGCCTTCTCCCTGCGGCGCCGCTGCTTGGGCCATGCTGGGGTCCCCGCGGCCGAACTGGTTGTGCTCGCCAGCGTTCGAAGCCGTCGTCGGAGTCGTCAGCTGTCGGCTCCTGCTCTGGGGCTCTGCTGGCCCACCAGATCAGGCCCAGTGCGCTGAAGACCGGGATCTTCAGC
The DNA here is from genome assembly GCA_963714665.1 of uncultured Solirubrobacterales bacterium. GTDB lineage: Bacteria > Actinomycetota > Thermoleophilia > Solirubrobacterales > 70-9 > VRUE01. The sequence goes on from CAVQPE010000003.1 coordinate 4,631, forward strand.
ACGACCAGCAAAAAGAAAATCGGCCAGAACCCCTCCATCTAGCCAGTCTACCCCCGTCTTCCCGCCGATGGGCCGATACGTCAAGGCCACCTTTACGTATCGGCCCATCGGCGGGTTAGAGTGCACGGACTCCAAGATGTGCCGACACCCACGGCTCACCTGACCTCCATCTTGCGGGCACCGTAGACGATGTCCGCTGGGATCTGACCGGCTGTCAACCGGCCGTGGTGAACGCGATCGAAGTTGTAGAAGCGCAAGTACTCATCGAGATCGCGCCTCAGGCTGGAAAGCGCAGGGTGCAGGTAACGGGCAAAGGAAGGCCGCCAGCACTCGTCGAGGATGGTGCGGTGCAAGGCCTCGACGTTGCCGTTGGTCTGCGGTCGCCCGGCGTGGATGCGGGTGTGGCGCACCTTCAGCCGTTTGGTGGTCTTGGTGAAGTCGCCCTTGAACTCGTTGCCGTTGTCGGAGAGAAAGCGCTCCGCTCGCCAGCCCGCCTCCCGCAGGTCCTTGGCGACGCGGCGGGCGAGCTTGGAGGTCTGTTTGGCGTTCGGATTACTCGGCTTGCCTTCCTTGCAGACCACCAGCTCAGCCCAGGCATAGGAGGAAGCGACGTCGATCGCGGTGAGCTGCCAGATCGAGCCCTCGGTTCCCCGCAGGCGACCGACGAAGAAGCAGTCGATGCCGACCAGCTCGCCCGGCCGGGAGACGTCGATATGGCGCTCTGGGCCTGGATCCCTGGGCGGCTCATAGGGAGCGGCGTAGCCGGCGATCAGTCCCAGGCGCTTGGCGCGGGTATTGAGGCCGTGACGGCAGAGCACCTTCCAGACGCCGTTGGGCGAGACGACGATCCCGCCCCACTTGGGGCGCCGCAACTCGCCGGAGACTCGCTTTGGACCAAGGCCTGGATGGCCCAGTGAGAAAGCGACGATCCGCTCCTCGACCATCTTCGAGAGCTGGTTGGGCATCCGCGGCACCCGGCGCTCCCTGGGCCGCAGCATCTCCAGGCCGTGGCGGTCGACCTGGCGCTTCCAGGCGTAGTAGGTCGAGCGGTGCACCCCGAAGCGCCGGCAGGCCTGCGCGACACTGGTGCGGGTGGCCTCGGCAAAGAGCGCTTGGCGGTAGCCGAACAGCACGTCATCCTTGGTCATGCGACTCCTTTTCTGAACTTCATTGGCGTGAAGCCAGGAGCCTGAGTCGCAGCACGGACAGCCCCCGACCCAGCTGGGTCGGGGGCTGTCTTGCTTGAAGAGCTATCGATCTCCCGGGAAGTGTCGGGAGAACTTGGAGTCAGCGCAGGTTAGAGGTCGGCGGCCCAGGCTTCCAGGGCGGCTACGTGGGCCTCCTCTATGCCGAGGTGCGGTTCGGTGGGGACGAGGAGGGTTGGCTCGGCTCTCGCCTCGGCCCACTCGAAGCATTCCTCGTTGAAGTTGTCGTCGATCCAGGCGATCGCGCGCCCGGTCGCGTACTCGTCGAGCGGGCCGAGCTTCCAGTGGGCCGAGCCGAAGCGCGCGGCGCCGTCGAAGGAGACGTAGGGCAGCTCCGGCAGCCCGAGGATGCTGGGCAGGTAGTCGTTGGCTTTGTCTTCCCAGCCGGTCGCCCAGACCAGCTCGAAGTGCTCTCCGAGCCGCAGCAGCCGGTCGCCCGCCACCAGCGAGATGCAGTGGACCATGCCGTCCACCAGCTCGAACCTGGCGGTCGCCCGGTCGGGCGTCTCCTCGAACCCGAACAGGGAGATCACCCCGTCGACGTCGACGGCGAGGATCGGCCGCTCATTGCGCGGGCCTTACCAGCGGTAGTGGGCGAAGGCCTTGTTCGCTTGCGCCATGCGGTAGATGTCGTCCTTTCGCTTCCAGGCGCTGCCCTGCTGCTGAGTCGCGTCGAGGATCTCGCTGGCGAGTCGCTCGGCCATCGAGTACTCGCGGCGGTTGCGCGCGAAGTCGACCAGCCAGCGGATCGCAAGGGTGCGGGCACGGCGGGCGGGAACCTCCACCGGCACCTGATAGGTGGCGCCGCCGACGCGACGCGAGCGGACCTCGAGGGCGGGCGTCAGCTGCTTGATCGCGGCCTCGAGCGTCTCGATCGGGTCCTCTCCGGAGCGCTCGCCGACGATCGCCAAGGCGTCGTAGACGATCCGCTCGGCAAGCTGCTTCTTGCCGTCGCTCATCACCTTGTTGATCAGTTGCTGAACGAGCCGGTTGCGGAACCTCGCATCGGGCTCGACCGGGCGGATCTGTGCTGCGGAGCGGCGGGGCATTAGGAAGCCTTGACGCCGTAGCGCGAGCGGGCCTGCTTGCGGTCGGAGACGCCTGCCGCGTCGAGGGTGCCGCGCACGACCTTGTAGCGGACGCCCGGCAGGTCCTTGACGCGACCACCCCTGACGAGCACGACAGAGTGCTCCTGCAGGTTGTGGCCCTCGCCCGGGATGTAGGTGGTGACCTCCATCCCGTTGGTCAGCCGCACACGGGCGATCTTGCGCAGCGCCGAGTTCGGCTTCTTCGGCGTTACGGTCGCGACGCGGGTGCAGACGCCGCGCCGCTGCGGCGCGGCGACGGCCTTCTTGCGGCCCTGTCCCGACTTGAGTCCCGGGGTCGTCGTCTTCTTCTTCGGGCGCTTGCGGCCCTTCCTGACAAGTTGATTCGTATTCGGCACGGCCGCGCATAGTAGAGCAGTCCGCCAATGACCAGCCCCGCCGCTGCCGCGAGCTGGGCGTAGAAGCCCGCCAAGAGCACCGCGGTCGCGCCCGAGAAACGCGATTCTTGGGTTCCGGCGTCGAGGCCGGCGGGCAGGTCGACGATCAGGATCACGGCGATGCTGAGCAGCCCGAGCGCGACGACGATCCGGCTCAGGCCGCGTCGCGCGGGCCGCAGCGCCAGGGCTCCGGTGATCGCGGCGAGCAGGGCGATCGGGACCAATACGTAGGAGCTGGCCTCACCGGCCGTCTTCAGCCCGGTCGTCGGCGGAGTCGCCGCGGTCAGGCCTGTGTAGCCGGGCTGGCCGATCTCAACTCCGCGATAGAAGACGAACTGGGAGACGGCCAGGCAGATCGCCGAGGCCAAGACCACGGCGTAGACCGCGCGCTGGGGGGTCACGACCACGCTCGCTCGCGTCGCCCAGCGCGTCGCGGCTGCGCTCGCCTTGCGCAGCCATCGTTCGCCCTTGGCAAAGGTCCGCAGCACGAGCACCCCAACGGGACGCAGGCGCCTGCCCAGCGTCACGCCGAGTCTCTTGCCGCCGTCGCGCAGCCGCCCCAGCCGCCGCGCCAAGGTGGGGCGCATCTTCTCGATCCGCTTCGCCGCCGCGCGGTCGAGCTGCCGAGTGCGCTTCGCCGCCGCCGCGAGGACCGCGCCGATGCGCCGCCGTGCCGCTGCTATCATCGCGCGTCGCTCAGGCAGTTTTTTGGCAGTTCGCTTGGGCGGGCCCGCGAGGGCCTTTTTCATGCGCCGATCCCGGCTCTTGCCAGTTCGGTTGCGTTTGTCCCGTCCCCGTTTCACATTCAAACCCTTACCTTAGGAACCATGGCACGCAGCTTTCCCCTAGAGAAGACGCGCAACATCGGGATCATGGCGCACATCGACGCCGGCAAGACGACGACGACCGAGCGCATCCTTTACTACACCGGCCGCACCCACAAGATGGGCGAGGTCCACGAGGGCGCCGCGGTGATGGACTGGATGGAGCAGGAGCAGGAGCGCGGGATCACGATCACCTCCGCCGCCACCGCCTGCGAGTGGAAGGGCCACCGGATCAACATCATCGACACGCCCGGTCACGTCGACTTCACGGTCGAGGTCGAGCGCAGCCTGCGCGTCCTCGACGGCGCGATCGCCGTTTTCGACGCCGTCGCCGGGGTCGAGCCGCAGTCGGAGACGGTCTGGCGCCAGGCCGACAAGTACAAGGTTCCGCGCTTCGCCTACATCAACAAGATGGACCGCACCGGCGCCGACTTCTTCAACTCGGTGCAGACGATGACCGACCGGCTCGGCGCCAACCCGCTGCCGATCCAGCTGCCGATCGGCAGCGAGGACAACTTCAAGGGCGTCGTCGACCTGATCGAGATGAAGGGGCTGATCTGGACCGACGAGCTCGGCGCCGAATACGAGACGGTCGATGTCCCCGACGACCTCAAGGAGCAGGCCGAGGAATACCGCACCCAGCTGATCGAGGCCTGCGCCGACTACGACGACGAGCTGATGGAGGCCTACCTCGCCGAGGAGGAGATCCCGCACGAGCGGATCGCCAAGTCCCTGCACCGGGCCTGCCTCGACACCAAGGTCACCCCGGTGCTCTGCGGCACGTCCTTCAAGAACAAGGGCGTGCAGCCGCTGCTCGACGCGATCGTCGAGTTGCTGCCCTCGCCGCTGGAGGTGCCGCCCGTGACCGGCGTCATCCCGGCAGGCAAGGGACAGGCCGAGGACACCGAGGACGAGCGACCCGCCTCCGACGAGGCCCCCTTCGCTGCCCTTGCCTTCAAGGTGATGACCGACCCCTACGTCGGCAAGCTGACCTACTTCCGCGTCTACTCCGGCAAGCTGGAGAAAGGCGGCCGCGTCCTCAACGTCAAGACCGGCCGCACCGAGCGCATCGGCCGGCTGCTGATGATGCACGCCAATAGTCGCGAGGAGATCGACGAGTGCTGCGCGGGCGACATCTGCGCCGGCGTCGGCCTCAAAGAAACCGGCACCGGCGACACCCTCGCCGCCCCCGACGCACCGATTGCGCTGGAGAGCATCGAATTCCCCGAGACCGTGATCGCCGTCGCGATCGAGCCGAAAACAAAGGCCGACCAGGAGAAGATGGGCAACGCCCTGCAGCGCCTCGGCGAGGAGGACCCGACCTTCAAGATCGAAAGCGACGAGGAAACGGGACAGACGCTGATCCACGGCATGGGCGAGCTCCACCTCGAGGTGATCGTCGACCGCATGCTGCGCGAGTTCAAAGTCGAGGCCAACGTCGGCAAGCCTCAGGTCGCCTACCGCGAGACGATCCGCAAGGAGGTCAAGAAGGTCGAGGCGCGCTTCGTCCGCCAGACCGGCGGTCGTGGCCAGTTCGGCCACGTCGTGATCAACGTCGAGCCGGCGCCGGGCGAGGGCTTCGAGTTCCTCAACAAAATCAAGGGCGGCGCCATCCCGGGCGAATTCATCGGACCCGCCGAACAGGGGATGAGGGAGGCGCTGGAGAACGGCGTCAAGGCCGGCTACCCGATGGTCGACGTCAGGGTCGAACTCGTCGACGGCTCCTTCCATGACGTCGACTCCTCCGAGATGGCCTTCAAAATCGCCGGCTCGATGGCGATCCAGGACGCGGCCCGCAGGGCGAACCCGGTCCTGCTCGAGCCGGTGATGGCGGTCGAGGTGGTCACTCCCGAGGACTTCCTCGGCGACGTGATCGGCGATCTCTCGCGCCGCCGCGGCAAGGTGCAAGGACAGGACCAGCGCGGCAACGCGCTCGCGGTGCAGGCCTTCGTGCCGCTCGGCGAGATGTTCGGCTACGCGACCGAACTTCGCTCCATGACTCAGGGTCGAGCCACTTACACGATGCAGTTCGAGCGCTACGAGGAGGTCCCCTCGAACATCGCCGAGGAGATCGTCGAGCACCGTTCGGGCGAGCCGGTCGGTGCGACCTCATGACCGACAACAGGCTGCACGCTAGTTCTAGCTATATTTCCCAGGTTCGCCCGCAGGCAGGTCGAAGTGGCCTGCCTCGCACCGCCCCACAGACTTAATCAGCCAACGCAGACAGAACCCGATTTCGAAAGGTAGAACGGAGAGAGATGTCCAAGGAGAAGTTTGAGCGCGATAAGCCGCATGTGAACGTCGGCACGATCGGTCACATCGACCACGGTAAGACGACGCTGACGGCCGCGATCACCAAGACCCTCTCCACGAAGGGCGGCGCCGAGGCGAAAAGCTTCGAGGAGATCGACAACGCTCCGGAGGAGAAGGAGCGCGGGATCACGATCGCGACCTCGCACGTCGAGTACCAGACCGATAACCGCCACTACGCCCACGTCGACTGCCCGGGCCACGCCGACTACGTGAAGAACATGATCACCGGCGCCGCCCAGATGGACGGCGCGATCCTGGTCGTCTCCGCCGCCGACGGCGTGATGCCGCAGACGCGCGAGCACATCCTGCTCGCCCGCCAGGTCAACGTCCCGCACGTGGTCGTCTTCCTCAACAAGGTCGACCAGGTCGACGACGACGAGCTGATCGAGCTGGTCGAGGAGGAGGTCAAGGACCTGCTCAACGAGTACGACTTCCCCGGCGACGACACGCCGATCATCAAGGGCTCGGCGCTGAAGGCGCTGGAGGGCGACGAAGAGGCGCAGAAAGCGGTCTTCGAACTGGCCGACGCGCTCGACTCCTACATCCCCGAGCCCGTGCGCGAGCTCGACAAGCCCTTCCTGATGCCGATCGAGGACATCTTCTCGATCACCGGCCGCGGCACGGTCGCCACCGGCCGCGTCGAGCAGGGCATCGTCAACACCGGCGACGAGGTCGAGATCGTCGGCATCAAGGACACGACCACCACGGTCGTGACCGGGGTCGAGATGTTCCGCAAGATCCTCGACGAGGGCCAGGCCGGCGACAACATCGGCGCGCTCCTGCGCGGTACCAAGCGCGAGGAGATCGAGCGCGGCCAGGTGCTCTGCAAGCCCGGCTCGATCACGCCGCACACCAAGTTCAAGGCCGAGGTCTACTGCCTGAAGAAGGAGGAGGGTGGTCGTCACACGCCGTTCTTCTCCGGCTACCGGCCCCAGTTCTACTTCCGCACGACCGACGTGACCGGGATCGCCAACCTCCCCGAGGGGACCGAGATGGTGATGCCGGGAGACAACGTCGAGATGACGATCGAGCTGATCCAGCCGATCGCGATGGACCAGGGCCTGCGCTTCGCCATCCGCGAGGGTGGCCGGACCGTCGGCTCGGGGGTCGTCTCGGAGATCGTCGAGTAGCGAGTCGGGCGGCACCGGGCCGTCCGTCGCCGCCTGCCGGCGGCGAGACAACTGCAAAGCACATACGACCGGGGCGGCGCCCCACAAAAGGGGCCCCGCCCTTATTGCGCGGTAGGACGCGCGGGAAAGACAGAGACGATTTAAACAGTGGCAGCGATAGCAGCACAGAAGATTCGAATCCGGCTCAAGGCGTACGACCACGACGCCATAGACCGGGCTGCCCGCGAGATCGTCGAGACCGCGGAGCGCACCGGCGCCAGCGTCTCCGGTCCCGTGCCCCTGCCCACGGAGAAGAACGTCTACTGCGTGATCCGCTCGCCGTTCAAGGACAAGGACTCGCGCGAGCACTTCGAGATGCGCACCCACAAGCGGCTGATCGACATCCTCCAGCCTTCGCCGAAAACCGTCGACTCGCTGCAGCGCCTGGACTCGCTGCCCGCCGGCGTCGACATCGAGATCCGACTCTAGGGCGATGGCTGCGATCCTCGGAAAGAAGCTTGGGATGACGCAGGTCTTCGGCGAGGATGGCACGGTCACGCCGGTGACCGTGATCGAAGCCGGCCCCTGCAAGGTGACCGCGGTGCGCGAGCCCGAGCGCGACGGCTACTCCGCCGTGCAGCTCGCCTTCGGCGAGGTCAAGCAGGGCAAGCTGAGCAAGGCCGAGGAAGGCCACCTGAAGAAGGCCGGCGCCGCGCCGATGCGCCACCTGGTCGAGTTTCGCGACGAGGATCTCGGCGCCGGGGACGGTCCCAAGATAGGCGACGACGTCACCGTGTCCGCCTTCGAGGCCGGCCAGAAGGTGAAGGTGTCCGGTGTCTCGATCGGCAAGGGCTTCCAGGGCGGGATCAAGCGCCACAACTTCAGCCGCGGTCCTGTCAGCCACGGCTCGCACAACGTGCGGGCACCGGGCTCGATCGGGGCCAGCACCTTCCCTGCCCGCGTCTTCAAGGGGATGAAGATGCCGGGGCAGATGGGCAACAAGCGGGTGACGCAGAAGGGCCTCGAGGTCGCCGACGTCGACGCCGAGCGCAACCTGCTGTTGATCAGGGGCTCGGTGCCCGGTTCCCGCAACGCCGTGGTCGAGGTGAGGACCGATGTCTAAAGCCGCCGTTCTAGGCAAGACGACCAAGGCGGACCTGCCGAAAGAGCTGTTCGGCGAGCCCTTCCACCACTCGCTGGTAGACGAGGCCGCTCGCGCCGACCTCGCCTCCCGCCGCCAGGGATCGGCCTCGACCCAGACCCGCGGCGAGGTTGCGATGACGGGTGCCAAGGCCTGGCGCCAGAAGGGCACCGGCCGCGCCCGCGTCGGCGCCCTCAGCTCCCCCAGCCGCTTCGGCGGCGGCGTCGCCTTCGGTCCCAAGCCGCGTCACTACACGGTCAAGGTGAATCGCAAGGCGCGGCGCAAGGCGCTGCGCTCGGCGCTCTCGACCCATGCTGAGCGCGACAGCGTGGCGCTGCTGGATGCCGCCGCCTTCGGGACGCCCTCGACCAAGGCCGCCGCGGAGGCGCTCGACAAGTGGGGCGCGAAGCGCTCGACCCTGGTCGTGCTTGCCCCTGAGGACGTCGGCGCGGCGAAGAGCTTTCGCAACATCCCCCGGGTTCAGGTCGCCGAGGTCAGCGCGGTCGGGGTCGCCGACGTGATCGGCGCCGCCTCGCTGGTCGTCTCCGAAGCCGCGCTGGCGACGCTGGTGGAGAGGCTCGGCTGATGGACGCCCGCACCACGATCATCCGCCCGGTCGTCTCCGAGAAGAGCTACGCGCTGATCGGCGAGGGCAAGTACACGTTCCGGGTCGACGACCGCGCCCACAAGACCCAGATCGCCCACGCGATCGAGGAGATCTTCAGCGTCAAGGTGGCAGCGGTGCGCACCTCCAAGGTGCGGCCCAAGCCCAAGCGCCGAGGCCTGCACCAGGGCAAGTCGCGGGGCTGGAAGAAGGCCGTCGTCCAGCTCGCCCCGGGTGAGCGAATCGAGCTGTTCGAGGGCGCAGAGACTGCTTAGGGAAATAGGGATGCCGAACCGAAAAACGAAACCAACGAGCCCCGGGCGTCGCTTCGCGACGTATCCGCTGCGCGAGCAGCTGACCGCTTCGGAGCCGGAGCGCAAGCTGACCGAGGGCCTGCGCAAGTCAGGTGGGCGCAACGCAAACGGGCGGGTCACCGCCCGTCACCGCGGCGGCGGCGCGAAGCGGCGCTACCGCCAGATCGACTTCAAGCGCCTCAAGGACGGCGTGCCCGCCAAGGTCGCGAGCATCGAGTACGACCCCAACCGCAGTTGCTACATCGCGCTGCTGCACTACGCGGACGGCGCCAAGAGCTACATCCTCGCGCCGTCGGCGATCTCGGTGGGGGACGAGGTCCAGTCCGGACCGGGCGCCGACATCCGGCCAGGCAACGCGCTCGCCCTCGGTGAGATGCCCACCGGCACGATCGTCCACAACGTCGAGCTGCACCGCCGGACAGGGCGGCAAGCTCGGCCGTTCGGCCGGCACCTCGATCCAGCTGGTGGCGAAGGAGGGTGAGATGGTGACCCTGCGCCTGCCGTCCTCGGAGATGCGGCTGGTCCGCGCTGAGTGCCGGGCCACGGTCGGCACCCTCTCCAACGCCGAGCACCAGAACATCAAGATCGGCAAGGCGGGTCGCAACCGGCACAAGGGCAAGCGCCCGCAGACCAGGGGCGTGGCGATGAACCCCGTCGACCACCCGCATGGCGGCGGCGAGGCGCACCACACTCCCGGCGGACACCCGGTCACCCCGTGGGGCAAGCCGACGCTCGGCTACCGCACCCGCAAGAAGGGCAAGCAGTCAGATCGCTACATCGTGCGCGGCCGCAGGCGCGGAAAGAAGAAGAGGTAGATGGGACGCTCGACCAAAAAGGGCCCGTGGGTGGAGGCAGCGCTGATGAAGCGGATCTCCGCGATGAACGACTCCGGCACCAAGCAGATGCTGAAGACCTGGTCGCGCAGCTCGACCGTCTTCCCCGACATGGTCGGCCACACGATCGCGGTCCATGACGGCCGCAAGCACGTTCCCGTCTTCATCTCCGAGTCGATGGTCGGCCACAAGCTGGGCGAGTTCGCGCCGACCCGCACCTTCCGCTCCCACTCCGGAACGGGCAAGGGTGAGTAGCGTGGCCGAAGCCGCACCGATCGTCGTCCGCGCCAGCTCCCGCTACGTCCGGGTGGCGCCGCGCAAGGCGCGGCTGATCGCCGACCAGGTGCGCGGCCTGCATATCGAGCAGGCACGGGCGCTGCTCGAGTTCTCGCCCCGCGGGGCCGCCCAGGACATTCGCAAGCTGATCGAGTCCGCGGCTTCCAACGCCGAGAACAACCACGACCTGATCGCCGACGAGATGCGGATCTCCGAGATCACCGTCGACGAAGGCCCGACCCTGAAGCGCTTCCGACCGCGGGCGCAGGGACGGGCGACGCCGATACACAAGCGAACCAGCCACATCGCCGTGGCGCTGAGCCCCGAGGAAGAGGACTGATGGGACAGAAGATCCATCCCGGCGGCTTCCGCGTCGGCTACATCCAGGACTGGAAGTCCAACTGGTTCGACGAGAAAGACTTCGCCGACATCCTCAACGAGGACCTGAAGATCCGTGAGCACATCGAAGGCAAGCTGGCCCATGCCGGCCTGTCCAACATCACGATCGAGCGCCACGGTGAGATCGCGGTGGACATCCACACCGCCCGCCCGGGCATCGTGATCGGCAAGTCGGGAAGCGAAGTCGATGCGCTGCGCAAGGACCTGCACAAGCTGACCGGCAAGCCGGTCAAGGTGAACATCCGCGAGGTCAAGCGCCCGGAGCTCGACGCCAAGCTGGTTGCCCAGTCGATCGCCGAGCAGCTTCAGAACCGGGTCGCCTTCCGGCGGGCGATGAAACGCGCCCTCACCTCGGCGATGCGCTCCGGCGCGCAGGGGGTCAAGGTTCAGGTATCAGGACGCCTCGGCGGCGCCGAGATGGCGAGGACCGAAGGCTATTCCGACGGCAGGGTGCCCCTGCACACGCTGCGCGCCAACATCGACTACGGCTTCTTCGAGGCGCGCACGACGACCGGCCGGATCGGCGTCAAATGCTGGATCAACAAGGGCGAAGTGATGCCGGAGGGCTTCCGCTCCGACCAGCTGGGCGATGACGAGCCGCAGGGCAGCAGCCAGCGCGGCGGTCGGCCCGGCGGAGACCGTGGTGGCAGGGGTCCCGGCGGAGACCGTGGCGGCAGGGGTGGCGACCGGGGCGGGCGTCCCGGTGGCGACCGCGGCCGCGGCGGCCAGCGTGGGGGTGGTCGCTGATGCTGATGCCGAAGCGGGTCAAGCACCGCAAACAGATGCGCGGCCGGATGCGCGGCAACACCACCGGCGGCAGCACGGTCGCCTTCGGCGAGTACGGGCTGAAGTCGCTGGATCGTGCCTGGATCACCAACCGCCAGATCGAGGCCGCCCGCGTGGCAATGACCCGCAAGATCAAACGTGGCGGCAAGGTCTGGATCAACGTCTTCCCCGACAAGCCCTACACGAAGAAGCCGGCCGAGACCCGCATGGGCTCCGGCAAGGGCAACCCCGAGGGCTGGGTTGCCGTGGTCAAGCCGGGCAAGGTGATGTTCGAGCTGGCCGGCGTTCCCGAGGACCTCGCCCGCGAGGCGCTGCGCCTGGCCGGGCACAAGCTCCCGGTCAAGACCAAATTCGTCAGGCGCGAGGGGGTCGAGGCGCAGTGAAGGGCTCCGAGGTGCACGACATGAAAGACGACGAGCTGGTCGCGAAGCTGATCGACGCCAAGCAGGAGGCCTTCAACCTGCGCTTTCGCCAGGCGACCGGTGAGCTGGAGAACACGTCGCGGATCGGGGTTGCCCGGCGGGACGTGGCCAAGCTGCTGACGGTCGCTCGCGAGCGGGGGATCGATGTTGAGAGAGAGTTGAAGAGATGACGGACGAGGAGAAGAAAGACGTGGTTGAGGAGACGACTCAGGACGCGGCGGATCAGTCCGCGGGTCCTGTCGCGGAGGAGAACTCCTCGTCCTCGCAAGCTGCGGGCGAGGAGCCCACCTCCACGCCACCCGCGGAAGAGGCGGCTGAGACTGAGGAGGCCCCGGCCGCGGAGGCTGCTGCGCCCGCGAAAGAAGAAGCTGAGCCGAACCCCGAGGACGAGCTTCCTTGGAAGGAGAAGCGGCGCCTGCAGAGGTCTCGGCAGCCGCATAAGGCTGGGCCGGCTCTTACGGTTGAGGAGAGGGCTGCGAAGCGGGCCGAGGGGCGGAAGCGGAAGGCTGAGTCTCGTCGTAAGGAACGGGCTGCGGCTAAAGCTGGGAAGACCGCCGGTACGGGTACACCTGTGGCTGAGAGCGAGTCCGATGCCGCCAAGACCCGGCAGGGGATCGTTGTCTCCAGCAAGGGCGAGAAGTCGATCACGGTGCGGATCGACATCGCTCGCCGCCACCCGACCTACGAAAAGGTCGTGCGCCGCTCGCGTACGCTGCACGCGCACGACGAGGGCAACGAGGCCGGCGAGGGCGACACCGTGCGCATCGTCGAGACCAGGCCGCTCTCGAAGACCAAGCGCTGGCGGCTGGTCGAGGTCCTGGAGAAGGCCAAGTGATCCAGCAGGAGTCGAGGCTGAAGGTCGCCGACAACTCGGGCGCCCGCGAGATCCTCTGCATCCGCGTCAAGGGCGGGTCGCACCGCCGCTACGCCGGTGTCGGCGACGTGATCACCGCGACGGTCAAGCAGGCGAGCCCGCAGGGCGGAGTGCGCAAGGGCGAGGTCGTCCAGGCCGTCGTCGTACGCACCAAGAAGCAGCTTGGCCGCTCCGACGGCACTTACATCTCCTTCGACGAAAACGCCGCAGTGCTGATCGACCCGGCAAGCAACAACCCGCGCGGCACCCGCATCTTCGGCCCGGTGGCCCGTGAGCTGCGCGATCGCAACTTCATGAAAATCATCTCGCTTGCTCCCGAGGTTCTCTGATGGCCAAGCCCCTGCGCATCCGCAAAGACGATCAGGTGATGGTGATCGGCGGCAAGGACGCCGGCAAGACCGGGCGCGTGGTCCGGACCGAACCGAAGAAGGAACGGGTCTACGTCGAGCACCTCAACATGGTCAAGCGCCACGAACGGGCGCGCTCGCAGGCCGATCTCAAAAACCCTCAGGCAGGCGGCATCGTCGAGAAGGAGGGGCCGATCCACGTCTCCAACGTGATGCTGCTCGATCCCAAAGACAACAAGCCGACGCGGGTCGGCGTGCGCCGCGACAAAGGCGGCAAGCGCGAGCGCTTCGCCAAGCGGAGTGGGGTGTCCTTCTGATGGAGGCGACCGCGACAGCTCAGTCCCAGGCAGCGCCGCCGCCGCGCGTGCGCGAGCGCTACGAGCAGGAGATCCTGCCTGCGCTGATCGCCAAGTTCGGCTACTCGACGCCGATGCAGGCCCCGCGCCTGGAGAAGATCACCCTCAACATGGGGCTGGGCGAGGCCAAGCAGAACAACAAGATGCTGGAAGCCGCCCAGGAGCAGCTGGCGAAGATCGCCGGCCAGCAGCCCAACGTGCGCCGCGCCCGCAAGTCGATCGCCTCCTTCAAGGTGCGCGAGGGGATGCCGGTCGGCGTCTCGGTGACGCTGCGGCGGGCCCGCATGTGGGAGTTCCTCGATCGGCTCTGCTCGATCGCGGTGCCGCGCATCCGCGACTTCCGCGGGCTCAACCCGCGCTCCTTCGACGGCCGCGGCAACTACTCGATGGGCGTCAAGGAGCAGCTGATCTTCCCCGAAATCGACTACGACTCGATCGACGAGGTGCGCGGCCTGGACGTCACGATCACGACCAGCGCCGCAACTGACGAAGAGGCCTTCGAGCTGCTGCTGGGACTGGGGATGCCCTTCGCCAAAGAGGGCCGCCCGGCAAGCCCGACGCCGACATCGAGGCCGCCGAAGCAGCCGAGGAGGAGAAGCGCAAGGAGGAGGCGCGCCAGCGAGCCGAGGCCGAGCAGGCGGCGCTTGAGCAGCTCAAGGAGGAGAACCCCGAGGCATATGCGAAGCCGGAGGAGCCGGCGGGTCCTGTCGCGGAGGATGACTCCCGTCCTCGCAAGCTGCGGGCGAGGAGCCAACCTCGACGCCACCCGCCGGAGAGGCGGATGCCGCAGACAAGGCATCTGAGAAGGAGGATTCCTAGAATGGCTAAGACTTCGCTGAAGGTTAAGCAGGGGCGCAAGCCCAAGTACAAATCCCGGGCGTACAACCGCTGCCGCCGCTGTGGCCGGCCGCGTGCCTACTACCGCAAGTTCGGCCTCTGTCGGATCTGCCTGCGTGAGGCCGCCCACGAGGGGTACATCCCCGGAATGACCAAGTCCAGCTGGTGAGAGACGAAGAACGATGCTGACCGACCCGATAGCCGATTACCTGACCCGGATCCGCAACGCGCTCGGCTCCGGCCACGATGCCGTGGACATTCCCGCTTCGGGACTGAAGATGGAGATGTCGCGGATCCTCAAGGAGCAGGGCTACATCGTCGATTTCGCCAAGAAGCCGGCGACGGTCGGCGAGGCGATCGAGATCCGCCTCAAGTACACCGAGGACCGCCGCCCCGTGATCATGGGCCTGGAGCGCATCTCGCGCCCGGGACGCCGCCGCTACGTCAATCACAAACAGGTCCCCCGCGTGGACGGCGGCACCGGCACTGCGATCGTCAGCACCTCGGTCGGCGTGATGACCGGTCATGAAGCGAAGGCGAAGGGCGTCGGCGGCGAGGTCGTCGCCTACGTCTGGTGACCAGATCATGAGTCGGATCGGAAGAAAGCCCATCCCCGTGCCCGAGGCCGTTACGGTCGAGGTCGGCCCTGGCCGCGTCGCGGTTAAGGGACCCAAGGGCGAGCTGGCCCAGGCGCTCTCGGTCGAGATGAAGGTCGAGCAGTCGGATGGCAGTTTTGACGGTCGATCGCCCGACCGACCGCGGCGAGCACCGCGCCCTGCACGGCCTCACCCGCAGCCTGATCGCGAACATGGTCGAGGGCGTCACCGAGGGCTTCGAGAAAAGGCTGGAGATCCAGGGCGTCGGCTACCGCGCCCAGCTCAAGGGCAAGAACCTGGAGCTGGCGCTCGGCTACTCGCACCCCGTATCGGTCGAGGCTCCGGACGGGATCGAGTTCGAGGTGCCGCAGCCGACCGAGATCATCGTGCGCGGGATCGACAAGCAGCTCGTCGGCCAGGTCGCCGCGGACATCCGCAAGCGCCGCCCCCCGGAGCCGTACAAGGGCAAGGGAATCCGCTACCGCGGCGAGCACGTCGCGCGGAAGGTGGGCAAGCGCGCATGACGGTTCTCACGAAGCGTCAGCACCGCCTGCGTCGCCGCCGCCGGGTGCGCGCCCGGGTCACCGGCACGGCCGAGCGTCCTCGCCTGTCCGTCTACCGGTCCAACCGCGGCGTCTTCGCCCAGCTGATCGACGACGGCAAGGGTCACACCGTGGCTGCCGTCAACTGGATCGAGCCGGACCTGCGCAAGCTCACCGCCTCCGAGCAGGCGAAGCGGGCCGGGGAGCTGCTGGCCGAGCGCGCCAAGGCGGCTGGGGTCGAGACCTGCGTCTTCGACCGCGGCGGCTACCAGTACCACGGCCGCGTCAAGGCCCTCGCCGAAGGAGCACGAGAGGGAGGGTTGGTCTTCTAGTCCGCTACCTTGGACCGCTGCTTATGAAGGGAATGGACACAACCAACGTCGAGACGGTGAGCCCGCGCGGGCTCGACCTGCAGGAGCGCGTGATCGAGATCAACCGCGTCGCCAAGGTGGTCAAGGGCGGCCGCCGCTTCTCCTTCACGGCCCTGGTTGCGGTCGGCGACGAAGAGGGCGTCGTCGGGATCGGCTACGGCAAGGCGCGCGAGGTGCCGCTGGCGATCCAGAAGGGCGTCGAGAACGCCCGCAAGGACTTGATCCGGATCCCGAAATACGGGCAGACGATCACCCACAAGATCATCGGCCGCTACGGCGCCGGGCACGTGGTGCTGCGCCCGGCCAGCCCCGGTACCGGGGTCATCGCCGGCGGTGGGGTGCGGGCGGTGCTCGAGCTTGGTGGGGTGAAGGACGTTTTGACCAAGAGCATCGGGACTCAGAACCCGATCAACCTGGTCAAGGCGACTATGGACGGGCTGATTCGGCTGCGTCGGCCCGAGGAGGTGGCTGAGCTGCGTGGTTTGACGGTGGCTCAGGTGCTTGGGGTTGAGAAGACCAATGGCAATGGGGCGGTCATCTGTTGAGGCCCCCGACGCGGCAACCGCGGGTCCTGTCGCTGCAGGGGATGCGAGCGAGCCGGCCGGCGGGTCCTGTCGCTGCAGGGGACCCACCGCCCCCTCCGGTCGCTGAAGCGTCCTCAGGGGCGGTCCCCCCTGACAGCGCCACCCGCCGGAAAGGCGGCTGAGGCTGCCGAGGCACCAGCAGCTGAAGCTCCGGCCGAGGAGTCGAAAGCTGAGGAGGCTCCCGCTACTGAGGAGAAAGCTTCCGAGGTTCCTGTCGAGGGTGATGTTTCGTGAGCGCCGTGAAGATCAAGCAGGTTCGGTCTCCAATGGCGCGAATCCGGCCCAGAAAGCGACTCTTGCGGCGCTTGGGCTGGGGCGGATCGGGAAGGCTGTGGAGCGGAAGAGCAGTCCTCAGTTGGAGGGGCAGCTTCGGGTTGTCTCTCACATGGTTGAGGTGGATGGCTGATGGCTGCTGAGACTGCCTACGGTCTGAGGAGATTGGACTTCACAACCTGAGGCCGAAGCCTGGGTCGCGGAAGGCCGCGCAAGCGGTTGGGTCGCGGCGAGGGCACTGGGTTGGGCAAGACTTCCGGGCGTGGTCACAAGGGCGCCGGCTCGCGCTCTGGCTCCAAACGGAAGGCCGGCTACGAGGGTGGGCAGAACCCGATTCACATGCGGATGCGAAAGCTCCGCGGCCCGCACAAAAAGCAGTCGATGCCGTTCGAGAACTTCCGCACGAAGTCGCAGCCGGTCAACCTCGCCGACCTCGAGGAGCGCTTCGACGCCGACGCCGAGGTGACGCCCGAGACGCTGAAGGAGAAGGGGCTCGCCAAGCGCTCCGATCCGGTCAAGATCCTCGCCCGCGGCGAGATCTCGAAGAAGCTGACGGTGCGTGCACACGGCTTCAGCGCAGCGGCCAAAGGGAAGATCGAAGCGGCAGGCGGTTCCTGCCACACTCTGGAGCCGTAATGCTCCGGACTATTGCGAACGCCTTTAGCGTCGCCGACATTCGCAAGAAGCTTGCCTTCACCGCGGCGATGCTTCTGCTCTACAGGCTGGGCGCGTACATCCCCGCCCCGGGGGTGGACATCAACGCGGTCAAGGAACTGCAGGAAAACTTCGGTGGGGGCGGCATCCTCAACCTGCTCAACACCTTCTCCGGCGGGAGCTTCTCGAGACTCTCGCTCTTCGCGCTGGGGATCATGCCCTACATCACGGCCTCGATCATCCTGCAGCTGCTGACCGTCGTCGTCCCGTCGCTGGAGAAGCTGCAGAAAGAGGGCGAAGTCGGGCAGCAGAAGATCACCCAGTACACGCGCTACCTGACCGTCGGGCTCGCCTTCGCCCAGTCCTTCGGCTACGTCTACCTCTTCAAGTCCTTCGGGTCCGCGCCGGGTGGCAACAACTTCCTCGGCAACCTCACCGGCGGCAAGGTGCTGCTGATCGTGATCTCATTGACCGCTGGCTGCACGCTGCTGATGTGGTTCGGCGAGCTGATCACGCAGCGCGGCATCGGCAACGGCATCTCGCTGATGATCTTCGCCTCGATCGTCTCCCGGCTGCCGCAGGGGATCCAGTCCTGGTGGGAAAACCCCGACCAGGTCTTCGTCGTGATGATGCCCTTCCTCGCGCTCGGGGTAATCGTCGCGATCGTCTTCGTCCAGGAGGGCCAGCGCCGCATCCCGGTCCAGTACGCGAAACGGATGGTCGGGCGCAAAATGACCTCCGGCGGCTCGACCTACCTGCCCCTGCGGGTCAACATGGCCGGCGTCATCCCGGTCATCTTCGCCGCCTCGATCATGGCCTTCCCGGCGACGATCGGACAGCTCCTCAACACCCCCACGGCGCTCGACTTCGCCACCTTCTTCAGTCCCAGCGGCTGGGCCTACGTCGTCGGCGAGGTGTTCTTCATCGTCATCTTCACCTACTTCTACACGGCGGTCACCTTCAACCCGGTCGACCAGGCCGACAACCTGAAGAAGTACGGCGGCTTCATTCCCGGCGTGCGCCCGGGGCGCCCGACGGCCGAGTACCTGGACCGCATCCTCTCGCGCCTGACCTTCCCCGGCGCCCTCTATCTCGGCGCGGTGGCTGCGCTGCCGACGATCCTGCTCAGCCAGACGTCGGCCAACTTCTCCTTCGGCGGCACCTCGATCCTGATCGTGATCGGGGTCGCGCTGGAAACCGTGAAGCAGCTCGAGGCGCAGCTGATGATGCGCAATTACGAGGGCTTCCTCAAATAGGCGCCGGACGATGTCCGAGTTGAACCTCGTCCTCCTCGGCCCGCCGGGCTCGGGAAAGGGGACGCAGGGGGAGCGGCTGCAGGAGGATCTGGGGCTGCCCTACTACGCGACCGGCGACATCCTGCGAGCGGCCGTTCGGGAAGGGACCGAGCTCGGACGCGCGGCCAAGGGCTACATGGACCGCGGCGACCTGGTGCCGGACGAGGTGATCGTCGGGATGATCGGCCAGCGGATCGACTCGCCGGAGGCTGACGACGGCTTCATCCTCGACGGTTTCCCTCGCACGGCGCCGCAGGCCGAGGCCCTGGCCGCGAAGCTCGAGGAGCTGGGCCGGGGGCTGACCGCGGTGCTCTTGATCGACGTCAATGACGAGGAGGTGGTGCGCAGGCTCGGCGGCCGCCGCACCTGCGTCGAGAACGGCCACGTCTTCCACGTCGAGTTCAGCCCCCCGCAGGAGGAGGGCGTCTGCGATATCGACGGCAGCGAGCTGGTCGTTCGCGACGACGACAAGCCCGAGGTGATCCGCCACCGGCTCGAGCAGTACCACGCGAAGACCGCGCCCCTGATCGAGCACTACGATGGCCAGAGCCTGTTGCGGCGCATCGACGGCACCTCCTCGCCGGAGTCGGTCGCGGAGGAGATTCGCCGGACCCTGGCGACGTTGCGCCTCGAGGCCGACGAGGCCATCTAGCTTGTACGGGATGATCGTCAAGAAGACCCCCGCGCAGGTCGACGAGATGGCGGTCGCTGGAGAGATCCTCGTCCGCTGCCTGCAGATGCTCGCAGCCAAGGCGCGCCCCGGGGTGACCACCAAGGAGCTGGATCAGGCGGCGGAGAAGTTGATCCGCTCGCAGGGGGCCGAGCCGGCCTTCAAGGGCTACCGGGGATTCCCGGCCTCGATCTGCGCCTCGCCAAACTCGATGGTCGTCCACGGCATTCCCGGTGCGCGATGAGCTGAAGCGCGGCGACGTGCTCTCGATCGACGTCGGCGTGATCAAGGACGGCTGGGTTGCGGACGCGGCGATGACTGTGCCGATCGGCCCGATCGATCCCGGCGCGCGCAAGCTGCTGGACGTGACCAAGGGTGCGCTTTTCGCCGGGGTCGAGCAGATGCAGCCCGGCAACCGGCTCGGCGACGTCTCCTCTGCGATCCAGCGGGCGGTCGAGATCGAGGGCCTCTCGATCATCCGCACCCTGGTCGGCCACGGGATCGGCCGCGAAATGCACGAGGACCCGCAGGTGCCCAACTTCGGCAGCCCGGCAAGGGCCCGCTGCTCGAGGAGGGGACGGTGCTGGCGATCGAGCCGATGGTCAATGCCGGCGGTCCGCTGGTGCGGATGGGCGACGACGGCTGGGCCGTCTACTCCGAGGACGGCTCGCTTGCCGCCCACTTCGAGTTCACCGTCGCCGTCACAGCCGACGGCCCGCGGATCCTCACCCCCTGGCACGAAGAAGCCTGAGCGCTACGCTGTTCGTACGCGCCGTCTACTGACACTCTCGTTGTCGTTGCGTTGTACTCGGAGTCTCGAGTGCACATGCCGCCGCGCCGCAGCCTTACGGCACCAACGACGCCGGCGGCTTCCGCAACGTCCTCCCTCCGGGTGAGAACGGGCTCGACAACCTGTCGCAGCTCTTCGCCTTCCGCGGCACCGGCGCGCTGCCGCCACATTTCGCCGACCAGCAGCCGCTCTACGAAAACCTCCTCTACGGGGCGCCAGGACTGACCGAAGCCGGGATCGCCAACTACTTCAAGGACGCGACCTTCGGCGTCCCGCCGGGCGAAGTCGAATCGACGATCGAACCCAAACCCGGGGTGACGATCATGCGCGACTCCTCCTACGGGATGCCCCACATCTACGGCGACACCCGCGCCGACACGATGTTCGGCGCCGGCTACGCCGGGGCCGACGACCGGCTCTTCCTGATGGACGTGCTGCGCCACACCGGCCGCGCCGAACTCGCCTCCTTCCTCGGCGGCTCCAACGCCGGAGCCGACGCCGCGCAGTGGGGCTTCGCCCCCTACACCGAAGCCGACCTCGAACGGCAGCTCGCCGAAGCGCCGCGGCTCTACGGACAGGCCGGGCAGCAGGCGGTCGAAGACGTGCAGAACTACGTCGACGGGATCAACGCCTACATCGCCGCCGCCAACGTCAACTCCGCGCTGAAGCCGGCCGAATACTCGCTGCTGGCAAGCCGATGGAACTGTGGAAGCCGACCGACGTGGTCGCGATCGCCTCGCTGATCGGCGGCATCTTCGGCCGCGGCGGCGGCAACGAGCTCGCGCTCGGCCGCAGACCATGCAGGCCCTCGAAGACGCGCTTCGGCCGCAAGGCGGGTCGCAAGGCATGGCTCGGGTTCCGCTCCAAGAACGACCCCGAAGCGCCGACCACGATCTCCAAGGAATTTCCCTACGAGACGCGCAGCGCCTTCGCCAAGCGAGGGCCTGGCGCTGCCCGACCCCGGCTCGGTCGCGAGACACCAAGATCGCCACCGCCTCGAGCGGCGCCGGCGGCGCCGGCGGGCTTCGGCGCGGAGATCGCAGCGCGCCCTGCGCGAAGCGGGCGCATGCCTCCAACTGGGAGCTGGTCTCGGCCAAGCACTCGGCCAGCGGCCACCCGATCGCAGTGATGGGCCCGCAGGTCGGCTACTACGTGCCGCAGATCCTGATGGAGGAGGACCTGCACGGCCCCGGCATCGACGCCCGCGGCGCCGCGTTCGCCGGGGTCAACCTGCTACGTCGAGCTCGGCCATGGCCGCGACTACGCCTGGAGCGCGACCAGCGGCGACGCTCGGACAACGTCGACACCTTCGCCGAGGTGCTCTGCCGGGACAAGTTCCACTACCTCTACCGCGGCAAGTGCAAGCCGATGGAAAAGCTCGAAAAGACCGAGAGCTGGACGCCGAACGCGATCGACTCGACCGAAGCCGGCTCGCAGACCCTGACCGCCTACCGCACGGTGCACGGGATCGTCTTCGCCCGCGGCAAGGTGGACGGCAAGAAGGTCGCCTTCGCCCACCAGCGCAGCACCTACTTCCACGAGGCGCGACTCGGTGATCGGCTTCGGCCAGCTGAACGAACCCGGGTTCGTCACCGGCGCCTCCGGCTTCAAGAAGGCGATCTCCAACATCAACTTCCTCTTCAACTGGGCCTACGTCGACTCCGAACACATCGCCTACGCGCTCTCCGGGGGCGATGCCGCAGCGCTCACGCGGAACCTCGCCCGACTTCCCGATCCTCGGTACCGGGCAAGTACGACTGGAAGGGCTTCAAGCCGGCGACGCAGACCGCCGAATACCTGCCCTTCTCCAAGCACCCCCAGGCGGTCGACCCGCGCTTACCTCGTCTCCTGGAACAACAAGCAGGCGCCGGGCTGGGCCGCGGCCGACGACCAGTACGACTACGGCGCCGCTGCTCCGCTCGCAGATGATCTCCGACAAGGTCCGCGCCGGCACCAAGGGCAAGCGGCAAGATGACGATCGCCCAGCTGGTCCAGGCGATGGAGGAACCGGCGAGCCAGGACCTGCGCGGCTACCGGCTGCTGCCGACGATCTTCAAGGCGATCGGCAAGCCGAAGTCAGCCGGCGCTGCGCAAAGCGCTGGCGACGCTGCGTGCCTGGCACGAGGCCGGTGCGCACAGGCGCGACCTCAACCGCGACGGGGTCGACGAGGAAAACGCCGGCGATCGAGCTGATGGACGCCTGGTGGCCGAAGCTGGTCGAAGCCGAGTTCAAGCCCGCGCTGGGCAACGAAGGCGTTCGAACGCCTGCAGGTGCATGCTCAAGATCGGCGACCACACCGGCGGCTCGCCCGAAGCGCCCGACTTCTACGACGGCTGGTGGGGCTACGTCTCCAAGGACCTGCGCGACCTCTTCGGGCCCAAGCCGAAGGCGCCCTTCAGCCGCGTCTACTGCGGCAAGGGCTCGAAGGCAAGCTGCCGCAGGGCGCTGCAGCGCAGCCTCGGCCAGGCGCTCAAGGTGACCCCGGCAGAGCTGTACGGCGGCGGCAACGGCAAGTGCGCCGCCAACCCCCAGCCGTCCTGCTTCGACCAGAACCGGCCGACGGTCACCTCCGGCATCGAACTGGGCCCGTTCCCCTTCCAGAACCGGCCGACGTTCCAGCAGGTGGTGACGCTGACCCAAAGGCTGCCGCGGTAGGGGTTGGTGGGGAGGGGCGCCGACGGCCCCTCCCCAAACGCAGGGGCGGAGAGTTTTTGCCGCAGATCGCCTTAGCGTGGCGTGCACTTCTCTCGCCACGCCAAGAACAACGCTCGCGATCTCAACGTGAGTGTCGAGGATGCTGAACGCGCGATCCAGGACCCCCTGCGGGTAGATGCCGATCGCCCCACGGTCGCCCGCGGTACACGAGCTATATTCGAAGCATTCGCGTTCGAATCGTGGTGGCGCTTGACGACCCGGACCTGATCGTCACAATCCAGAGAGGCGAAACTGATGCCGAGCTGATTACGACAGCGAGGGCGACACCATCCAGATCGAACTGGAGCCGGTACGGAGGCTCGGCCCGGGGAGGAGGTCGAGAACCGGAGCGGTCATTGTGCGGGATCTACGAGAATCGGCCGGTGATGGTCGACGTGATCGGCACCAAGCGACGACTTCGAGCGCCCGTTGCGACTCGCCGCCGAGCGCTACCACCTTGACGCCGAAGCCCTGATTGCTGCTGCCCGTGCGGCTCTGTCAGCGCCGGCATCGGGCCGTGACGCTTGATGTGAGTGTCCGGGTCGCAGCCTGAGGCCTCCCGCGAGGCGCTCCCCTGCTATCTTTCTGCGGTCGGCCCACTGGGCCGAAAGTTCGTGCCTGCCGTCCAACTCCTGGGGCGTGCAGGAGTCCTGTAGTCGATACGAGACCCGGAGCGATGAAGGTCAGAGCTTCTGTAAAGCCGATGTGCGAAAAGTGCAAGATCATCCGCCGCCACGGCGCGGTTCTCGTGATCTGCCAGAACCCGCGCCACAAGCAGCGGCAGGGCTAGGGGAGAGGCAGAGATGGCACGTATCGCAGGAGTCAACGTCCCCGTCGGCAAGCGCGCCGAAATCGGACTGACCTACATCTTCGGGATCGGGCGGTCGACCGCCCAGAAGATCCTCGAGGAGGCCAAAGTCGATCCCAACACCCTGGTCAAGGACCTGACCGAGGACGAGGTGATGCGCCTGCGCGAGGCCGTCGAGCAGCGCGAGGTCGAGGGCGACCTGCGGCGCGAGCAGTCCCAGAACGTCAAACGGCTGATGGAGATCGGCTCCTACCGTGGCCTGCGCCACCGTCGTGGCCTGCCGGTTCGCGGACAGCGGACGAAGACCAACGCGCGCGGCCGCAAGGGTCCGCGCCGGATGAGCGTCGCCGGCAAGCGCAAGGCGCCGCAGCCGAAATAGGGAGAGACCGTGGCAGCTGCGAAAAAACCCGCCAAAGGGCGCTCACGGCGCCGCGTCAAGAAGAACGTCACCTACGGGCAGGCGCACATCAAGACTTCCTTCAACAACACCATCGTCACCCTCACCGACACCGAAGGCAACGTGATCGCCTGGGAGTCGGCCGGGTCGGCGGGTTCAAAGGCTCGCGCAAGTCGACGCCGTTCGCCGCCCAGGTGACGGCCGACGCCGCCGCCAAGAAGGGCATGGAGCACGGCCTCGAGAAGGTCGAGGTCTTCGCCAAGGGCGCCGGCTCCGGGCGCGAGACGGCGATCCGCTCCCTGCAGGCCGCCGGCCTCGACGTCACCACCGTCAAGGACGTCTCGCCCCAGGCCCACAACGGCTGCCGCCCGAAGAAGCGGAGGCGTGTCTGATGGCCCGCGATACCTCACCGCAGTGCAAGCAGTGTCGCCGCGAGGGCCAGAAGCTCTTCCTCAAGGGCGAGCGCTGCTTCACCGACAAGTGCGGGGTCGAGCGCCGCTCCTACCCGCCCGGCGAGCACGGTCGCGGGCGCATGCGCCAGTCCGAGTACCGCGTGCAGCTCCGCGAGAAGCAGAAGACCCGCCGCTACTACCAGGTGCTGGAGAAGCAGTTCCGCGCCTACTACGACAAGGCTTCGCGCCAGGACGGCGTCACCGGCGAGAACCTGCTGCGCCTGCTCGAGTCGCGCTTCGACAACGTTCTGGTCCGCCTCGGTTTCGCCGCCTCGCGCCGCCAGGCCCGCCAGCTGATTCGGCACGGCCACTGGTTGATCAACGGCCGGCGCGTCGACATCCCCTCCTACCAAGTGCGTCCCGAGGACGTGATCTCGATCAAGTCGAGCTCGGCCGCCGGCGACACGATTCGCAAGGCGACGGAGCTCGTCTCCACCGTGCCGGCCTGGCTGCAGGCCGACCACGACTCGCTTACGGCCAAGGTCCTGCGCTACCCCGAGCGCGCGGAGATCTCGGCGCCGGTGCAGGAGCAGCTGATCGTCGAGCTGTACTCCAAGTAACCGGATCCCTTTTCTGAACACGCATACGCAAGGAACACATGACCACTGATTTCCAGGTCCCTCGCATCACCTCTGAGAAAGTGGACGACCGCCGCGGCACGTTCACGGTCGAGCCCCTAGACAAGGGCTTCGGCTACACCTTCGGCAACAGCCTCCGTCGCGTCCTGCTCTCTTCCCTGGGCGGCGCCGCGATCACCAGCGTCCGCATCGAGGGCGTCGCGCACGAGTTCTCGACCGTGCCGGGCGTCAAGGAGGACGTCACCGACATCGTCCTCAACCTCAAGGACCTCGTCGTCCGCATGCACACCGATGCAGACGAGGTGGAGGCGCCGCTGGTCGCCACCGGCCCCGGCGAGGTCAAGGCGAAGGACATCGACCTGCCCTCCGGCGTCGAGATCCTCAACCCCAACGCGCCGATCGCGACGCTGGAGAAGAAAACCAAGCTCGAGGTCTACCTGACGATCGGCCGTGGCCGCGGCTACTCGCCCGCCGAAGAGAACAAGTCGGAGGAGCAGCCGATCGGCGTGATCCCGATCGACTCGATCTTCTCGCCGATCCGCCGCGCCTCCTACTCGGTGGCCACCGCCCGCGTCGGCCAGCGGACCGACTTCGACAAGCTGACGCTCGACCTCGAGACCGATGGCTCGATCGAGCCCGGGGCCGCGCTGCGCGAGGCCTCCGAGATCCTGATCAAGAGCCTGGCGATCTTCACTGATGCCGATCGGGTCGAGGAGCTGACCGCGCGCGAACCGGTTGCGAACCACGCACCCGACGCGATTCCGGGATCCCCCGGCGACAGCGTGGCGAGCGCCAACGGCCTCGACGAGATCCTGATCGAGGAGCTCGAGCTGGGCGTTCGCTCCTACAACTGCCTCAAGCGCGCCGGGGTGCAGACGGTCGGCGACCTGGTCCGCAAGACGCGCTCGGAGCTGAACGCGATCCCGAACTTCGGGCAGAAATCGATTGAGGAAGTGATCGAGACCCTGCACGCCCGCAACCTCGACCTTCAGGGAGACTGAGCGGGAGCTCTGAGCCGGCGATGCGTCACCGCAAGAAGCGCAACAAGCTGAGCCGCGACGCGGCGCATCGCGAGGCCCTGCTCTCGAACCTCTGCAAGCAGCTGATCGACCACGAGCGGATCAAGACCAGCCAGGCAAAGGCCAAGGCGGTCAAGCCCGAGGTTGAGCAGCTGATCACGCTGGCCAAGAAGGGCGGGCTGCACGCTCGGCGCCAGGCGTTGGCTACGTTGCACAACGACAAGTTCATTGTGCACAAGCTGTTCGAGGAGGTCGCGCCGCGGTACGTGGAGCGGCCGGGTGGGTACACCAGGATCGTCAAGTTGGGTCCGAGGAAGTCGGATTCGACTGAGATGGTTTTTCTTGAGTTGGTTTAGGGCGGGGGTTGCGGGGGACCACCCGTTCTGACAAATGCCGGCCTAATTAGGCCGGCATTTTGAGTATCCGTCAGCTCGGGTGGTCCCCCGCGACCCCTGACGTTGAACGGCTTGCGCTGACTCTCAGTCGTATGAGATGGCCTGCAGGTACAAGCCGTGCGGGGGAGCCGTATCGCCGGCGGATGACCGGGGCGCGCCTTTGAGTAGAGCTTCGAAGTTCTGGACAGATCGGCGACCCGCGGCAACCTCCAGTTGGGTTCCGACCAGGACTCGGACCATGTTTCGCATGAAGGCGTCGGCGGTTATGTGGAAGGAGACGATGTCGCCGTCGGTTGTCCAGCTTGCGGCGAGGATGTCTCTCTCGAAGCGGACGTGGTCGGTTTGGGTGGGGGTGAAGGCGGTGAAGTCGTGGGTGCCGAGGAGGGATGTGGCGCAGGCGTCTAGGGCATCGCGGTCGAGCTTGTGGGGCCACCAGAGGGATCGGCCCTGCTCGAAGGGGTTGGGGGAGGGGCGGGCGAGTATCCGGTAGCGATAGGTGCGGGACTTGGCGTCGCGGCGGGCGTCGAAGCCGTCGGCGGCGGACCTGGCTTCGGTGACGGCTATGTCATCCGGCCCGACGCCATTGAGACGCCGCGCCAGATCGCCCGGCATCTCGGTCTCGGTGCCGAAGCTCGCGACCTGGCCGAGGGCATGCACTCCCGTGTCCGTTCGTCCCGCGACGGTCAGCTCGACCGGCTCGCGCAGCACCGTAGCCAGTGCAGACTCCAGCTCCCCCTGGACCGTACGCAGGCCGGGTTGCTTTGCCCAACCGCGGAAGCCTGAGCCGTCGTATTCGATGTCGAGGCGAACCGCGGTCACTTGCCGAGCAAGCTCAGCAGGCCGGGTTCGTCGAGAATCGTGGTCTCGAATTTCTCTGCCTTTGCCAGCTTCGACCCCGGGTTCTCTCCGGCGACGACGTAGTCGGTCTTTTTCGAAACCGAGTTGACGACCTTGCCGCCGGCCGTCTTGATCAGCGCTCCGGCCTCCTCGCGGGTCAGCTCGGGCAGGGTGCCGGTGAGGACGAGGGTCTTGCCTTCCAGCGGCCCGCCGGTGGCGCGCCTTTCCGAGGGGTCCTGTTCGAGGCAGAGGCCCTTTTCGCGCAGCTTCCCGACCAGCTCCCAGGTTCGATCATCAGCCAGGGACTCGGCTATCTGCATCGCCATGATCGGGCCGACGCCCTCGACCTCCTCGATCTGCTCGGGGTCGGCGGTGTGCAGCGCGTCGATCGAGCCGAAGTGGTCGGCCAGGGCCTCCGCGGTGACGTAGCCGACGCCAGGGAGGCCGAGGGCGTAGAGGACGCGCTTGAAGGGCCGGGAGCGGGAAGAGTCGATCGCCGCCACCAGGTTGGCGGCGGAGAGGTCGCCGAAGCCGTCGAGGCCCGCAAGCTGCTCCTCGTCCAGCTCGTAGATGTCGGCAACGTCTGAGATCAGCCCTTCCTGCAGGAAGCGCAGCGCCTGCTTCTCGCCGAGCCCGTCGATGTCCATCGCGCCCTTGCTGACGAAGTGTTTGACGTGCTGGAAGGACTGGCCGGGGCAGCCGGCCCGGTTCGGACAGATCGTGAACACCGAGTCCTCGGGCTTGATCGTGGCCGTGGCGCAGGCCGGGCACTCGGCCGGGGGCTTGGGCTTCGCGCCCCGCCGTTTGCCCTTCTCCTGGCGCTGGATCAGCGGGGCGACTACCTGGGGGATCACGTCTCCGGCGCGCATCACCACGACCTCATCACCCGGGCGCACGTCCTTGCGAGCGAGGTCCTCCTCGTTGTGGAGCGTCGCGGTGGATACGGTGACGCCGCCGACGTGGACCGGTTCCAGCATCGCGAAGGGGACCAGGTGCCCGGTGCGACCGACGTTCCAGACGACCTTCAGGAGCTTCGTCGTCGCCGTCGTCGGTGCGAACTTCCAGGCGATCGCCCAGCGCGGCTCGCGCCCGACCACGCCCAGCTCGCGCCAGAGCGCCCGCTCGTCGACCTTGACGACGACGCCGTCGATCTCGTAGTCGAGCTCGTCGCGACGCTCCTCCCACCAGCGGCAGCGCCCGACCACGGACTCGATGTCCCGGTGATGGTCGGTGTCCGGGTTGACCTTGAAGCCACGTTGTCTCAGCCACTCGACTTCCTCGCTGTGGGTGGGAAGGTCGAGGCCCCTGGTTGCGCCGATCCCGTAGCACCAGACGGAGAGCGGCCGTTCGGCGGCGAGGGTCGGGTTGAGCTGGCGGATCGATCCGGCGGCCGAGTTGCGGGGGTTGGCGAAGGCAGGCTCGCCCGCTTCGGCACGCCGTTCGTTGAGCGCCTTGAAATCGGCGATCGGCAGGTAGACCTCACCGCGCACCTCGACCAGGGGAGGGGCATCCTCGATACTCAGCGGGATCGCCCCGATCGTGCGCAGGTTCTGCGTCACGTCCTCGCCCACCCGGCCGTCGCCGCGGGTGGCGCCGCGGACGAAGACCCCCTCCTCGTAGGTGAGCGAGATCGCCAGGCCGTCGATCTTCGGCTCGCTCGTGTAGCTGAACTCGGCGGCGACGATGTCGAGTCGCTTGAGGTGGTTGCGGATCCGGGTCTCCCAGGCGCGCAGCTCCTCCTCGTTGCGGGCGTTGGCAAGCGAGAGCATCGGCTCGGCGTGCTCGACCTGCTCGAAGCGTTCGAGCGGCGGCGCGCCGACGCGCTGCGTGGGGGAGTCGGGGGTACGCAGCTCCGGGTGGTCGGCCTCGATCGCGCGCAGCTCGTCGAGCAGCGCGTCGTAGGAGTTGTCGTCGATCAGGGGGTCGTCGAGGATGTAGTAGCGGCGGTTGTGCTCCGCCAGCTCGCGGCGCAGCTCCTCGGCGCGCTGCTCGGGCCCCGTCGCGCTCACACCGACGTGGGCGCGCTCGCTGCCAGCATCTCCTCGAAGCCCCAGCCCCGCAGCCGCTCCAGCCCGCCGTGGTCGGTGAGGTCGAAGTGGATCGGCGTGACCGAGATGCGCCCGCCGGCCACCGCGTTGAGGTCGGTCCCCTCGATCTTCTCGTAGCCAGGTTGCCAGCCGTAGATCTCGTAGTGGCGCCGCCCGTCTTTCTCGGCGACCAGCTTCAGCTCGTCGTTGTAGATGCGCTTGCCGAGCTTTGTCACTTCGATCCCCTTCGGCTCGCCGGCGGGGCAGTTGACGTTGATCAGGGTTGCCTCGGGCATCGGCTCGTCGATCAGTCGCTGCACCAGCTCGGCCGTGAAGGGCGCGACGGCGCCGAAGTCGAAGCGGCCGCTGACGTAGCCCATGCCGCCGCCCGAGGACTGCTGCGACACCGCGACTGCGGGGATGCCGAGCACGATTCCCTCAAACGCGGCGGCGACCGTGCCCGAGTAGGTGATGTCGTCGCCGAGGTTGGCGCCGTGGTTGATCCCGGAGACGATCAGGTCGGGCCGGTGGCCGACCAGGCCCAGCTCGGCGAAGCGGACGCAGTCGACCGGCGTGCCGTCGGTCGCGTAGCCCTTGTCACCGTCGCCGAACTCGACCTCCTCGACGCTCAGCGGCGAGCGCGTCGTGATGCTGCGGGCGGTGGCGCTGCGGTTGGAGTCCGGGGCGATCACGTCGACCTCGACCCCGTCGATCTCGCGCAGGGCCCTACGGGCCGCCTGCAGGCCGGGGGCGGTGATTCCGTCGTCGTTGGTCAGCAGAACTTTCACAGCAGCGATTCTAGGCGCCGGAGCACAAGCCGCTCCGTGGACCCGAGAGAGAAGTTGCGGATTCGGCACATTCTGCGCGCCACGCGTGAATCTATCCCTGGCAGGGTCGCGGAAATGATGCTTGCCCAGATTGGACCGTTTACGGCGCTTCTGGAGAGTGCCGCAGCCGCGGTTGGTGCCGGGGTGGTTCTAGGCAGCGTCTACTCAGGCCTCCGTGGCTTGTTGAGACGAAGGCCGTTGCGGGATGTCGAGCGAGGAGCGCTCTCCAGCGGCTATCTGGGCGGCGCGGTAGGCGCCGTCATGGCAATCATCGATGTCATCGTGCGCTATGGTTGACCGAAATGAGTTGTCTGAGGAGCGATTGACGTGAGCGAGAGGGATCTCCGCAACGCGAACATCGGCATCTTGGCGGGAGTGCTGATTGCCGTCGTGGGACTGCTGTTCTTCAGGAGCTCGGGAGAAGCTGCTTTGCAGCTGGTGGGGCTGATCGCCTTCGTCGGCGCTCTCGCGGTGCAGACGATCCTCGATGAACTGGCAGAGCGCCGGGAGAAGAGGTCCCGTCAGTAAGAGGCTATTTCGGCTGCGATCAGGTCCTGCTCGAGGTGGGCGAGGCTGAGGTCGTGGACGCTGCCCATCAGGATCGAGAAGATCATCACCTTGCCGTCGCGGTTGAAGCAGTAGCCGGAGAGGTTGCTGACGCCGGTCAGGGTGCCGGTCTTGGTCCTGCAGCGACCGTAAGCCGCGGTGCCATGCATGCGGTCGGCGACAGTGCCCTCGTGGCCGGCGAGGGCCATGTCCTGGATCAGCTCTTCCCCCGCCGGGGTGTGCCACATCCTTTTCAGCAGGCCGACCACCTGCGTCGGCGAGGCGCGGTTGGAACGGGTCAGGCCGGAGCCGTCTACCGCGTGCACGCCCGAGCCATGGCTGCGGGCAAAGCGCTCGACCACGGTCGCTCCGGCCGCAGTCGTGCCCGCGCCGCCGAAGCGAGCGCCGAGCAGCTTGATCAGCATCTCGGCGAAGAAGTTGTCGGAGTAGACGTCGGTGGTGTTGACGATCGCGGTCAACGGCGGCGATTCGACGGCGGCGACCTGCGTGGCCAGGGCGGGTGCCGTGCCCAGTGCGATGCCGGGGGGAACGCCGATCCCCGCACCGCGCAGGGCCCGTGCCAGCGTCGAGGCCGCGAGCTTGGCCGGGTCGGCGGCGAAGCCGTGCCCGACGGAGCCGTCGAAGCCGGAATCGAAGGCAAGGCCCGAGAGCGGGCCGATGTAGGAGCTGGTCGCGTAGCCGGAGTCGGCGACGCCGCGCAGGCGATCGAAGATGCTGTCGTCGGCGTAGAGGCGGCCCGTGATCGCGCGGATGCCGGCCTGCCAGATCCGGCTCTTCAAGAGGAGCAGGTTGGTTCCCAGGCCGGCGAGATAGCTGTTGTAGAAGGCGGGCGTGCCCAGGGCGGGGTCGCCGCCACCGACCAGGTAGAGGCTGCCGTGGAGGACGCCGTTGCGGTCGAGGGGGCCGTCGGCGACGACGCTGGTCTCGATCCGGCTCTCGGGACCCAGCCGCGCGAGCGCGGTCGAGGTCGTGAACAGCTTCATGTTCGAGGCCAGCGGCCGCGGCTTGGCGGCGGCGCGAGCGCAGGCCGGCTTGCCGGTCTGGCCGTCGATGACGAAGAGGCCGCTGGCGCCGCCTCCGCCGCGCACAAGTCGCGCCTTCAGGCTGGTGCAGAGCTGCGCTCGCGATTGCGCCTGCGCGGCCGTCGAGACCAAGGCAAACGCAAGCAGCGCGCAAATCGCGGCAAAGAGTGCCGGGGGTCGCCTCACTGAGTGGGATAATGCATGTTTATGGGCAAAGTTGTGGACATAGAGTCGCAACCGCGACGGCGCCGAGGTCGCAAACGCCCATCGAAGACCGCTCTCGTCCTCGGCGGCGGCGGCTTCACCGGCGGGGTCTACGAGATCGGCGCGCTGCGCGCCCTCGACCTGCTCGCGGTCAACAGCACGATCAACAACTTCGACGTCTACGTCGGCACCAGCGCCGGATCCTTCGTCGCCGGGATGCTCGCCAACGGCGTCACCCCCGACGAGATGATGCAGGTGATCAACCGGCGCATCCCCTCGGATCTGGAAGACCTCAACCTCGGCACGGCGCTCAAGCCCAACTATCTCGGCTTCGTGCAGAAGACGGCGATGCTGCCGCTGCGAACTCTCGAGCTGGCCCGCAGCCTGGCGCGGATGGGGGATTTCTCGGCGATCGACATCGGCGTCGGGCTCGCCGAGGCGCTGCCGACCGGCTTCTACTCCAACAGCGGCATCGCCGAGTACGTCGAGGGGGCGCTCTCCGAAGAGGGCCGGCTCGACGACTTCCGCCTGCTCGACAAAGAGCTCTACCTCACCGCCACGGATCTCGACACCTGCGAGCGGATCGTCTTCGGCGAGGAGGGCTGGAACGACGTGCCGATCTCGAAGGCGATCCAGTGCTCCACCGCGCTGCCGGTCGTCTACAAGCCGGTCGACCTGAAGGGCCGCCAGCTTGTCGACGGCGGCATCCGCTCGACCACCAACGTCGACATCGCGGTCGAGAAGGGCGCCAAGTTCATCATCGTCGTCAACCCTCTCGTCCCCTTCGTCAACGACTTCGAGAAAACGATCCCGACCGTCTTCGGGACGCGGGTGCGGCGCGTCTCCGACATGGGCCTGCCGGCGATCGCCAACCAGACCTTCCGCCTGATCGCCCATGCTCGGCTGCACGAGGCCGTTGCCCGCTGGGAGGAGAAGTACCCCGGGGTCGACATCATCCTGGTCGAGCCCGAGCCCAACGACGAGCTGATGTTCGGCACGCCGATCATGGACTACTCGCGGCGGCTGAAGATCGCCCGCCACGGATTCGAATCGGTCACCGCCACCCTGGCCAAGGACTACGACCGCTACAAAGAGATCGCCGACCGCCATGGGCTCGAGATCTCCGAGCGCCGCGTCAGCCGCGTGGTCGAGCGGGCCGCCGAAGAGGAGCCCGAGCAGAGCTCGGCCTGGCGCCGCGTGCTCGAGCAGACCACCTCGGCCCTGCTTCGCCAGTCCGGCGAGGCGTCTTAGTTCACGGGCCGCGGCGCGGCTCAGCTCGCGTAGAGCTGCTCGATCTCGCGCTCGTGCTTGCTGACGACGACCGCGCGCTTGACCTTCAGCGTCGGGGTCAACTCGCCGCTTTCCTGCGAGAGGTCGTGGGGGAGGATCGCGATCTTCTTCACCTGCTCGACCCGGGCGAACTTCTCGTTGATCTTCTCGCGGTGGGCTTCGAGCGCGGCGACGATTTCGGGGTTCGTCGCCAGCTGCTCGGGATCCTCGGGCAGGCCGTGCTCCTTGGCGTAGGCGACGGCCTCTTCGGGATCGAGGGTGACGAGGGCGACGAGGTAGGGCTTGCGGTCGCCGACGACGACGCACTGCGAGACCAGCGGGTGCTGCTTGATCTCGTTCTCGAGGTTGGCGGGGGTGATGTTCTTGCCCCCGGCGGTGATGATGATGTCCTTCTTGCGGCCGGTGATCTTGATGAAGCCGTCCTCGTCGATCTCGCCGATGTCGCCGGTGTGCAGCCAGCCGTCGACGATCGCCTCGCGCGTGGCCTCCTCGTTCTTGTAGTAGCCCTGGAAGACGTTGGGGCCCTTGACCAGGATCTCGCCGTCCTCGGCGATCCTCACCTCGCAGCCGGGGAACGGCTTGCCGATCGTGCCGACCTTGAAGTCCTCGGGGGTGGAGATGGTCGCTGCGGTCGAGGTCTCGGTCATCCCCCAGCCCTCCAGCACGAGCACCCCGGCGGCGTCGAAGAAGCGCAGGATCTCGGGGCTGATCGGCGCGGCGCCGGAGACGGCGAGACGCAGCCCGCCGCCGAAGAGGCCGCGGATCTTGGAGAGGACCTTCTCGTCGGCGAATTCGTACTGCTTGCGAAGCAGGAAGCCCGGCCTGCGCCCGGCGCGCTCGGCGGCGCGCATCTTCTCGCCGACCCCGATCGCCCAGTGGAAGATCGCCTTTTTGGGCCCGCCCATCTTCTCGACGCCGCTGGTCGCGGCGGTGTAGATCTTCTCGAAGATGCGCGGCACCGAGGGGAAGTAGGTCGGCTTCAGCTCGGCGAGGTTGGGAAGGATCTTCAGCGGGTCGCCCTCCCAGTAGGCGAGGGTGGCGCCGAGGTCGAAGCTGCCGAGCTGGATCAGCAGGGCGAAGGAGTGGGCGAGGGGGAGGTAGAGGTAGGTGAGGTCTTCGCC
Organism: uncultured Solirubrobacterales bacterium; assembly: GCA_963714665.1. Classification (GTDB taxonomy): domain Bacteria; phylum Actinomycetota; class Thermoleophilia; order Solirubrobacterales; family 70-9; genus VRUE01. The sequence continues at coordinate 38,768 of CAVQPE010000003.1, forward strand.
CTCGATGACGCTGGTCTCCTGGACCATGTCGAGCATCGCCCGGTAGTTGCCGTGGCTGATGATGCAGCCCTTGGGCGGGCCCGTGGTGCCGGAGGTGTAGATGAAGGTGCAGATGTCCTCGCGGGTCACCGACCGCCAGCGGGCCTCCCACTCGGCGGGCTCGCGGGATGCGCCGCGGGCAGCTAGGTCGTCGAGCGAGATCGCGTCCTCGCTGGAGCCGGTCATCCGCACGACGTGCTCCAGCAGCGGCAGCCGGTCGCGCACGGCACGGATCTTCTCCAGCTGCTCGTCGTCCTCGACGATGACGACCTTGGCGTCGGAGTTCTCCAGCACGTACTGGCACTCCTCCGGCGAGTTGGTCTGGTAGATCGGCACCACCACGGCGCCGGCGGAGAGCGCGGCGAAGTCGGCGTAAGTCCACTCGGGCCGGGTGTTGGCGAGGATCGAGACCTTGTCGCCCTTGGCGACGCCGAGGTCGATCAGGCCGAGCGAGAGCGGGCGGACGGTCTCCAGCACCTCGTCGAAGCTGCGCTTGACCCACTCGCCGTCCTGCTTGAAGCAGACAGCGGGCGCGCTGCCGTAGACCTTGGCCGAGAGCGGAAGCAGATCCGCCAGCGTGGCCGATTTGGTTCCCCGCTCCATGCGGGGATGAGTCTAGTTAAGAGTTAGCCGGCGCGGGCCTCGTGCCGCTGTGCCTGCCTCGGCATGCTGCGCATCGAGGTCTGGAAGAGGGTTTTGTCGATGCGGCCGTGGAAGATCGGGATGCCCATCTCCACGCATTTGCCGATCACCTCCTGCCGCTTCATGTGAAGCTCCTCGGCAAGCTCGGACGGGGTGAGGTGATTGGCCACGGCGGACCTCCCTTGATCGTTGAAATCGGGTAGATGGATATTTACCCCTGAGGGCGGACGTGTCAAACGAATCGCCGCAGGTTGCGTGGATCGGCGGAGGTCGCGAGCCGCGATAATGGCCGGGTGCCCGTTGCCGAGGAGAACCGAGCTGAGCCGGCGGAGGTGCCGATCCCTCGGAGAGGCCGGATCTGGATCGTCCTCGCGCTCTCCCTTGCCGTCCTCGCGCTCGGCTACGCGCTGGTCGGGATCGCCACCCAGAAGGGCGGACGCGACGTCGTGCGCATCGCCGGCATCGCCGAAGCGCAGGAAATCTTCGGCGGGGTGCCGCAGGAAGGCGACCGGCTCGGCTCCTCCGACGCCCCGGTCTCGATCCAGGTCTTCAACGACCTGCAGTGCTCGAGCTGCCGCGAGGACTTCCTCAGCACGATCCCGGGGCTGACCGAAAAATACGCCCGTCCCGGGGCCGTGAAGCTGCTCTACCGCCACTACTCGGTCAGCGAAAGCCCGCAGGAGCTCGGCTTCTACGGCGCCGAGGCGGCGGCGCAGCAGGGCTACGGCTGGCAGTACACCTACCTCTTCTTCCGCAACCAGGGCGAGGCGAAACGCTTCGGGATCGACCAGCGCTTCCTCGACTCGGTGGCGGGGGGGATCGAGGAACTGAACGAGCCCGAATGGCTGGAATACCTCGAAGACGAGGGCGGCACCGACGGCGAGATCAGCCAGAAGCTGGATGGCTACGAGGAACTCGGAACCGGCCTCAGCATCCGCACCCGCCAGGCCGCGATCGTCAGCGGCCCAGGCGGCACCCGCACCCTCCAGGACGGCCCGAGCCTGCGCCAGATAGAAGCCGCGATCGAAGCGGTCCAGTAGTCCCCGGCCCGTTCTGGGATAATCGCCCCCTCTCGGGGCGTGGCGCAGCCTGGTAGCGCGCACCGTTCGGGTCGGTGAGGTCCCCGGTTCAAATCCGGGCGCCCCGATGTAGGCTTCCTCACCCGCAACTTCGGCTGCATATCAGAGAATAGCTTATAATCCTAAAATATTAGCTATTCTCTAATGCCAGATGACGATGGCACTTGAGCCTGAAGACGGAACCTATTTCACCCTGATCGGAGACGTCGTGGGCTCTCGCGGCGCATCCGATCGCTCTGCCCTGCAAAAGAAGTTGAAAAGCGTCCTGATTCGGATCAATCGCGAGATAAAGCCTGCGCTGTCGCTGGAACCGACGCTCGGAGATGAGTTCCAAGGTTGCTTCGAAACGCTTTCGGAGGCGGTTGCGGCCAGTCTCCTGCTGCGTCTAGAGCTGCTCGACCGAGTGGAGATCGACACCCGCTACGGACTTGGCCACGGATCGGTCACGGTCTTCGCCAAGAGGCGACCGAAATCCCAGGACGGCGAGGGGTGGTGGAGCGCACGGGACGCCATCGAATTGGCAGGAACGATCGCCGAAGGTCCCTCCGGTTCGTTTGCGCGCACGCGCTTTGAAGCCTGGGCGAACGAGGAGGTGCCGGATTTCGACGACCCCGGCGCAATTAACGCGTTCCTGCTCACCCGCGACTGGATCGTGGACCGGATGAACGCCAAGAGCCGGCGCCGACTGCTTGCGCTCCTTCGGGGCCGTACTCAGACCGAAATCGCGCGCGCGGAGAAAACGACCCAGGGTGCGATATCCCAGAACCTCACTCGCAGTGGCGCCTACGCGATCCTCGCTGGCCAGCTGGCGTTCGAGGGGCGGACTCTTTGATTCTCGGGGCGCTTGCACTGCTCGGCTTTGGGGTCGGCGATCTGGTGGCGCTCCTACCGTTGAAGACCACGCTCGGCAGAGTGGCGGCAGCAGCAGCGGCAGTCTTGGTCATACTCGGAGTCGCCGCGCTGAGCGGCATGTCGGCGGGCTCGGTCGCGCTGACGGCGATAATCGCGGTACCAGCGGTGGTATGGGTCCTGCTCGTGCCCGAAGCACCAGAGAAAAGACATGCGTGGCTGCTGCTGCTGCCGATCACGGCGCTGCTCGGAACGATCGCCGTCAGCGGATCGGCTTCCCGGGTCGAAGGCGATCTCGCTCACTGGTACGAACGGCTCCCCTTCGACTTCGCCTCTTCCAAGGCGATACCAGTCGACCAATTCGTGCTCGGAGTCGGAGTGTTTCTGTTCCTGCTGGCGACGAGCAATCAGATCGTGAAGCTAGTACTCGCCACGACCGACGCGAAGAATCTAAAAGAAAACGAGCTGCCGAAGGGCGGTCGCCTGCTCGGGCCGATGGAGCGTCTGATCGTCGCCGCGGCGGTGGTGGCCGGCGATCGAGCAGGGGCCGGCTTCGTGGTCGCGGCGAAGGGTCTACTCCGATTCCCCGAGGTCAACAGGCCGGCAAACACCAACATCCACGAAATCACGGAGTACCTGCTGGTGGGCACCTTCACCAGCGTCTTGATAGCAGGGGTCCTAGCGCTGTTGCTATTAGCCAATTCCTCATAATTACGAATTATCAGGAAAGCTAATAGCACCGGTCGCGGTTTGAATATGCCTACCCCGAAAGGGCGCGACTTTTGTCTGTGGGAGGGGTCACTCTGTGAGGTAGATGCGTAGAACCCTGCTCATTCTCGTGACCGCGGTGCTGCTGGCGCTGGCGCCCGCGGCTGTCGCGTCATCGCAGGGCGTGCCGCGAGGTTTCATTGGGATCTCGCCGCAGGGGTCCACCGATGACTCGGATTACGAGCTGATGCAGCTGGCGGGGATCGAAAGCGTGCGGCTGCCGATGACCTGGGCCTTGATCGAGCCGGAGGTCTCGAATCTCGAAGATCCGAACTGGTCTGGGTTCGACGTTCAGGTCGAACGGGCGGCTGAGCATGGGATCAGGGTCTTTCCCTTCCTCTGGGGCACGCCCGAATGGGTCTCGCCCTATCCCAGCGCCGAACCGGTCGAAAGCGCTTGGCAGCGCTATGCGTGGACCAGCTTCCTTCGAGAAGCCGTTCGTCGCTACGGGCCGGACGGGGAGTTCTGGGAAGAAAACCCGGAACTGCCACGCACGCCGATCCGCAGGTGGGAACTCTGGAATGAGGAGAACATCGTCACCTTCTCCCACCGGCCCAATCCGGTGCGCTTCGCCCAGCTGGTCCGGCTCTCCGGCCGCGTGCTCCACCGCGCCGACCCCGGCTCGAAGCTGATCCTCGGCGGCTTCTTCGGCCGGCCCCTGCAGGTCCCACCCAACGTGGCCTCGGGGGACTTCCTCTCACGCCTGTACCGAGCTCGGCGGATCAAGCCCTTCTTCGATGGCGTGGCGCTTCATCCGTACGTCGCCCAGGCGGGGGCGATGCGGCCGCAGGTCGAAAACCTGCGCCGGATCATGCGCGTCCACAACGACGCCGAGACGCCGCTCTACGTGACGGAGCTGGGCTGGGGCTCGGACAGCTTCGAGTCGCGCTGGGAGCGCGGGCCCTACGGCCAGGCGCGCGAACTCGACCGCGCCTTCGCGATGCTGGCCGACAACCGCTGGCGCTGGCAGGTCGGCGGCGTCTGGTGGTTCTCCTGGGTCGACGCCTCCGGTGCCTGCCAGTTCTGCGACTCCGCCGGCCTGCTCACCGAAGCCCGCGAAGCGAAGCCCGCCTGGTACGCCTTTAACGCCTGGACCGGCGGCGATGCCGCCACCGTCCCGCGCGCGTCCTTCTGAGCGCCGCAACGGCGCCGTGCGGCACCGGACGCGCCTCGGGCTGAACGCCTGTCGCGCTAGGCTCCGATCCCAGACTTTTCAATCGACCAGTCCGACCAGAGGAGACGCCAGATGGCCTTTTCGGTTCCTGACCTTCCCTACGCGTACGACGCGCTCGAGCCCCACATCGACGAGGCGACGATGCGCGTGCATCACGACAAGCACCACCAGGCCTACGTGGACAAGGCCAACGCCGCCCTCGAGGGGACCGAGTGGGCCGACCGCGAGGTCGAGGACGTGCTGCGCAACCTCTCCAGTCTTCCTGGCGAGGAGCAGGGCCCCGTCCGCAACAACGCCGGCGGCCACTACAACCACTCGCTCTTCTGGCAGATGCTGAGCCCCGACGGCGGCGGCGAGCCGGGTGGCGACCTCGGCACCGCGATCGCCGACACCTTCGGCTCCTTCGACTCCTTCAAGGACGAGTTCAAGAACGCCGGCATCGCCCGCTTCGGCTCCGGCTGGGCCTGGCTGGTCAAGGACAGCTCCGGCCTCGCCGTCGTCTCCACCCCGAACCAGGACTCGCCCGTCTCCGACGGCAGCGTGCCGCTGCTCGGCTGCGACGTCTGGGAGCACGCCTACTACCTCAAGTACCAGAACAAGCGCCCGGACTACATCGACGCCTTCTGGAACGTCGTGAATTGGGACTTCGTAGCGCAGCGCCTCGCCGAGGCCGGCTGAACCGGCTGAACAGGACCTACTTCGGCAGCGAGATAGTCAGGGCGTCGGGGCCGGGTCCCCGGGAACTCCCGGCCGAAGGCCGGCCCGGGGACCCGGCCCCGACGCCCCGCCGGCCTGGCAGCCTCCGGCAGCAGGCCTGGTGGCTCCGCCCCGTCCTTAGCCGGGATCAGGCTCATCGCGTGCTCGGCCTTGGCGGTGATCGTCAGGCTCGGGTTGACGCCCGGGTTGGCCGGTATCGCGGCCCCGTCGGTTACGAGCAGGTTCTCGTAGCCGAAGACGCGGTTGCCGGCGTCGACCACGCCGCTCTCGCGCGTCGGCACCGACGACGGCGCCGCCGAGGATGTGGGCGGTCGAGGGGATGTTGCGGATCGACTCGGTGACCGCGCTCTGGGCGACGCCGCCGGTGCGCTTGGCGAACCAGCGGGCGACCTGCTCGGCGGCTGGGATGTAGGTCGGGTTGGGCCGGCCGGGGTCCTGTTCGGTCTGCAGGCGCACGCCGCGCCCGAAGCAGCTTGCGCTTGGGCCGGAAGTGCATCGCCGCGTCGACCGTCTGCATCACCAGCAGGATCACCGTGCGCTGGGACCAGCGGTGCGGGATCAGCATCCGCACCGTGCGCAGCGGGTGGCGGAGGATCGCCGCCAGCCACTTGATCGGGCGGCTCAGTTTCGTCCCCGGCCCGGTCATCGCGGTGAAGGTGCCGGCCATCGCGTCGCCGCCCTGGCCGTAGGTGACGACCTCGATGTGGGTGTCGGGGTCGGGGTAGATGCTCGAGGTGATCGCGACCGAGCGGCTGAAGTCGCGCTCGTCGTCGGGGGCGGTGACCGACTGGATCGACTCCGAGTTGGTGCGGACGAGGTCGCCGAGGCGGTCGGAGATGCGCGGCAGGGCGCCGCTGTGACGGCAGTTGGCGAGCAGGTTGTTGGTGCCGAGGGCGCCGGCGGCGACGATCACGCCGCGCGCGGTCAGCGTGCGCCGCTCGCTTGCGCAGCCATGAGCCCGAGCGCTCGCTGACGATCGCGTAGCCGTCGGAGCCGTCGGCGGCGCCGAGCGGGCGGATCTCGGTCACCTGGCGTTCGGGCTGTATCCGCACGCCGAGCTTCTCGGCGAACCAGAGGTAGTTCTTCATCAGCGTGTTCTTCGCCCCGTGCGCGGCAGCCGACCATGCAGCTGCCGCAGCGCATGCAGCCGGTGCGGCTCGGCCCCTCGCCGCCGAAGAAGGGGTCGGGGACCTCGACTCCAGGCTTGTCGAAGAAGACGCCGACGCGGGTGTTGGTGAAGGTCTCGCCGACGCCGATCTCCTCGCCGTATTCCTGCAGCAGCTTGTCGGCCGGCCCGATCCCTTCGTACTCGACCACGCCGAGCATGCGCTCGGCCGTGTCGTAGTGCGGGGACAGCTCGCGACTCCCAGTCGCCCAGCTCGCTCCACTGCGGGTCGCTGAAGAAGGCCGGGCGGGCGCGGTAGAGCGTGTTGGCGTAGCCGAGGCTGCCGCCGCCGACGCCGCTGCCGGAGACGATGAAGACGTCCTTGAAGAAGGTCATCCGCATCATCCCGCGCATGCCGAAGCGCGGGAACCAGAAGTAGCGCCGCGGGTGCTTCAGGTTGGACTCGGCGAAGTCCTCGTCGCGGAAGCGGCTGCCGCACTCCAGCACGGCGACCGAGTAGCCCTTTTCGGCAAGCCGCAGGGCCGAGACCGAGCCCCCGAAGCCGGAGCCCACCACGATCCAGTCGAAGTCGTGCTTCACGCCGCCCCCTGCGGGCCTAGGCCTCGCCAGGCTCCAGCGGGCGGAAGTCGGAGGTGCGGGCGCCGCAGACCGGGCAGAACCAGTCCTTGGGGATGTCCTCGAACTTCGTTCCGGGCGGGATGCCGCCGTCGGGATCGCCGATCGCCGGGTCGTAGATGAACCCGCAGCTCTCGCAGATCCAGAGGGTGGCTTCGGTTGCCGTGGTCATGCCGAAAGCTTAGAGGGGCTCAGTCTTTCGAAGCTGACCGAGACCGGTTCGCGATCCGAGGCGTCCTCGATCTCGAAGTACTCGCGCGCGGTGAAGCCGCCCTGGTTGGCGATGATCGAGCCGGGGAACTGCTGGATCGTAGGTGTTGTAGGACTGGACGTTGGAGTTGTAGATCCGCCGCGAGGCCTGGATCTCGTCCTCCAGCTCGGAGAGGTTGCGGCTGAGCTGCTGGAAGTTCTCGGTGGCGCGCAGGGTCGGGTAGTTCTCGGCGACCGCCTTCACGTCGGCCAGCGCCTGGGTCAGTTTCTGCTCGGCTTTGGCGGTGTCCTCGACGCCCTGGGCGGCCATCGCCTCGGCCCGGGCCTTGGTCGTCTTCTCGAAGGTCTGGCTCTCGTGCTCGGCGTAGCCCTTGACCGTCTCGACCAGGTTGGGGACGAGGTCGTGGCGGCGCTTCAGCTGCACGTCGATCCCGCTCCAGGACTCGTCGACCCGGTTGCGCGAGGCGATGATCGAGTTGCGCTTGACGATGTAGTAGAGGACCCCGATCACGATGATGGCGACGACCACGATGAGGACGATGGTCATTGCGGCCATCCTACCCCCAACCCCGGCCGAGCTGCATCAACTTCTCTATCCAGCAGATCGAGAAGTTGATGCAGTTCGGGTGATGCACGGCTTAGGATCGGCTTGCGATGGGAGCCAAGCAGGAAGCGCAGGAGTGGGCTGAGACCGTGCGCCGCTACGGCGAGCGGCACGAGCTGACATACGAGCCGGTCGGGGGGATCAACCCCAAGGACGGGCCGGTGGCGCTCTGCGTGGGCGGGGCCAACCGGCTGACCGGGCAGCTGGCCGAGGGCTTCTGGGGCTCCTGCTGCGACGCCGACGAGAAGGAGCTGGGCGGCCTCTTCAACAAGGCGGTGCTGCCGACCGCGCTGCTGGCCAAGGCCCACATGCCCGACCTGGCCCAGGTCGTCCCCGCCTTCAACGTCGAGTCGATCGAGGGCCACGAGGTCGTCACCCAGCGCTTCGCCCGCAAGGTCGAGTTCGAGTCGATCGACTTCAACAAGCGCTTCCTCGCCACGGTGCCGAGCGAGTACGACCCGGTCGCCCTGCGCGAGCTCTTCAGCCCCGGCTTCCTCGCGCTGGACGACGACGATGACCGGGGAGGTCGACTTCGGCATCAACGACCGCCAGCTCTGGTTCCTCTGGCGTTTGGGCGAGCGCAGCGAGGGTGAACTGAAAGCGGCGCTGAAGAACGCCGGGCAGCTGTTCAAGCGGCTGCAGGGGGAGATGGACGAGAGCGGCATCCACACCTATCCGCCTGGGCCTTGGCACGCGGGCCTGGAGCCGTTTCCTTCGGACCGGTAGGCGCGCGGGTCCTGTCGCGGGGGAAGGGGGGCACTGCGGGCGGGCCACGGTCCGTCCTCGACCCCCCTTCCCCCGCGCCACCCGCGCGAGATGCGGCTTGGGTTGACGGCTCAGCTCGGGTAGTCGGGGTCGCCCGGGAGGACGACTCGGTGCTCTTCGGGTGTTCCAACTACCTTGGGCAGGATCGGCTCTACGGTGCGGTCGCGGTGTGCCGCGAGAGCCTCCTCGGAGGTTTTGAATGGCAGCAGCGACTCGAGTTGCTTGACGGTTGGGAAGGCGAGCGTCAGCTCGCCGGCTGCTTGCGCCTCGAGCGCCGCGGGCCGGCTCGAACCAGGCGGCGTCGGTGGTCTCGACGCCGTCTGGCTTGGGCGGGGTGTGGGCCGGGGCCAGGGCGAGGAAGAACCAGGCGTCGAAGCGGCGTCGAGATCGACCTCGGGGGTGATCCAGCGGGAGAAGAGGACCAGCTCCTCCTCCGACGGCGAGCTCGATCCCTGCCTCCTCGGCGAGCTCGCGGACCGCGCAGGCTCGGTGGCCGGCCTCGTCCTCGCCGTCGCCGGGGTCGACCGCGCCGCCGGGGAAGACCCAGACGCCGGGCATGAACTTCGCCTCTTCGGTGCGCTTCAGCAGCAGCACCTCCAGGGCCCGGTCGCGTGCTTGCCGCCGCGCCGCAGCAGCACGACCGAGGCCGCCGGCCGCGGGACCGCGGGCTCGCCGAGGTTCGGCGCCTCTGCTGGTCCGCGCTGCCTCTCCGTCCACCGATCCACCATATCGGGGGTGTCTGAGTTTCCGGGGTCTATATGACCCTAAGCTCAGACACGTCTTGAGAGGGCGCTGCTCGCGGCGGGGCCGGACCCAGGCGCGGTGGGCGAGCCAGGCGAGGAGGGCGATCAGGGCCAGCGGGACGACGATCGCCAGGCCGACGACGGTGACCCCGGCGGCGATGGCGAGGATGTGTCCGGCGTCGTGGAGGCCGTCGCCGATGCCCCAGGCGCCGCCTGTGCTCCGTCCGCCGAGGAGTTGCCGGTCTCGATCCGCAGCGAGACCCGCGAGAGGTTGGCGCGGCGGCTGCAGCGTCAGCGAGACGGGAGCGCAGGGCGGCGGCACGGGCGCGCTCTGCGCGGAGCTCGGCTTCGACCGCGTTGCGCTCGGCATCGGTCGTCGTCGTGGCGAGCTGGGCGAGCAGCCCCTCGATCTTCGCCCGCGAGTCCTGCAGCCTTTCGCCGATACCGATCGTCGGCGCGGTGATGTCCTGGGTCGACTCGTGCCGCGAGCGGACCTCGTCGATCGAGGAGAAGGCGGCGAGGGCGTCGCCGAGCTTGCCGCTGGGGATCAGCAGGTCGAAGCGGGCGCCTGCTTCGCCCGCGGCGCCGTCGCGGATCGAGGAGCTGAGGACGATGCCGTCGGCTGCGTGGACGGCATCGAAGACCTTGGCGGCGTCGCCGCGCACGTCGGCAGGGTCGGCGCCGAGGACGATCTGCGCCGAGCGTTCGATGTCGCGATGGCGGGCGTGGGAGGCGAACGGGCCGGTCCCGCCAATGAGCGAGGACATGGCGAGCGGCTGCGGATTTGCTCAGGCGGGACTGGCTATGCACGGTCGGTGCCACTTCTGAGAACTGGACCCCGCTGGAGTCGTTCTCCGCTGGCTCCTCCGTTTGCGTGCTTCGACTCGCGTGCCGCGGTGCCCGCTGCCGACGGCGCCGAGTTCGACGGCGCGACAACTTCGTCGCGGGTCTGCGGGCGGAAGGACAACTGTGTCCTCGTCCCGTTGTCCGAGGTCGCGACGACCGCGGTCGCAACCACGATTGCGGCGACCGCGAAGGCGCCGGCGGGCACCAGCAGCCGCCGCGGCGGAGTGGCCCGCAGTCGCGCGGCAGGCGCGCTCGAGCAGGCTCGCCGAGCTGTCCTCCCGTCGCGGAAAACCGGCCTCGGCCCGGCGGTCCAGCTCGGCGGCGAACTCCGGCCGCGGCGAGGGCCGCAGCGCTCGCAGCTCGGCGGCCAGGTCGAGATCGTCTCTACGGGGCTCCATCGCATGCCTCCCTCAGCTTGGTGACGACTCGGTGCAGCTTGGTGCCGGCGTTCGACTCGGAGATCCCGAGGACGTCGGCGATCTCGGCGTTGGAGAGGCCGGCGAAGAACTTGAGCGCGACCAGCTCCCGCTCGCGGCCGTCGAGTGTCGCCAGGGCGGCGCTGAGGACGAGGCGGCGCTCGCTGCGCTCCACGGCCTCGACGGCGGTGAGGCCGGCCGCGTCCTCCGGCTCGGCGGCCAGCTCGGCGTGGCGGCCGCGGCGCCGCAGCTCGTCGAGCGCGGCGTTGCGGGCGATCCCGAACAGCCAGGCGCGGCCGTTGCCCCGCTTGGGGTCGAAGCGGGAGCGCTTGCGGTAGGCGCGCTCGAAGGCGGTCGCGGTGACGTCCTCGGCCGCGGTCGGGTCGCGAAGCAGGCTCGCCGCGTAGGCGTAGACGTCGTCGCGGCTGGAGCGGTAGAGCTGGTCGAAGGTCAGCTCCGCCTCGGGCGGGGTATCGGAGGTCGGTTCGGCGAGGGCCTGGCTCACGCCCTTACTACGGGCGGGGCCGAGATCCGTCACAGGCGGGTCAGGCCGCTTGGGCCATCTGGGTCGCCTGGGGGCGGGAGCAGGCGGCGCGAATCGACTCGGCGGCGATCTCGACCAGGCGTCGCAGCTCGCCCTCGGAGATCGAGAGGGGGGGCATGAGGACGACGACGTCGCTGAGGGGCCGGATGATCGCGCCGCGCTCGCGCGCCTCGACCGTGACCCGGTGGCCCATGCGCAGCGCAGGGTCGTGCTCGCCGAGGTCGATCCCGACCATGAAGCCGCGGCTGCGGACCTCGGCGACCTCGGGCATCGCCTCGACCTCGCCCAGCAGCTTTCCGAGCAGGGCGATCTTCGGCTGCAGGCGCTCGATCGTCCGCTCGCCCTCGAAGGCGTCGAGGTTGGCGAGCGCCGCCGCGCAGGCGAGCGGGTTGCCGGTGTAGGTGTGGCCGTGGAAGAAGGTGCGGTACTCCTCGGGGGCGCCGAGGAAGCCCTCGTAGATGCGCTCCGTCGCCAGCGTCGCCGCCAGCGGCAGGTAGCCGCCGGTCAGGCCCTTGGCGAGGCAGAGCAGGTCGGGCGATACCTCCTCCTGCTCGCAGGCGAACATCGTGCCGGTGCGGCCGAAGCCGGTCGCCACCTCGTCGCAGATCAGCAGCACGCCGAAGTCGTCGCAGAGCTCGCGAACCGCGCGCAGGTAGCCGGGCGGGTGGGTGAGCATCCCCGCGGCTCCCTGGACCAGCGGCTCGACGATCACCGCGGCGATCTCCTCTTCGTGGGCGGCGAGGATCCGCTCGAGGTCGGCGGCGTCGCCGGGCTCGGCGGCGTGGGTCTCGAACAGCAGCGGGCGGTAGGTGGAGTGGAAGAGGTCGATGCCGCCGACCGAGACCGAGCCGATCGTGTCGCCGTGGTAGGACTCGCGCAGGTGGACGAAGGAGGTGCGCCGCGCGTGCTGCCCGCCGCGCTGCTGCTGGTACTGGAAGGCCATCTTCAGCGCGATCTCGGTCGCGGTCGAGCCGGACTCCGAGTAGAAGACGCGCGAAAGGCCATCCGGCGCGAGCTCGACCAGGCGGCCGGCGAGCTCGGCGCCGCCGGGGTGGGAGAGGCCGAGCATGGTCGTGTGGGCGACCTTGCCGAGCTGGTCGGTCACTGCGGCGTCGATCCCTGGATGCCGGTGGCCGTGGACGTTGCACCACAGCGAGGAGACACCGTCGAGGTAGCGCCGCCCGTCGGTCGTCGATCAGGTAGGACCCCTCGCCCCGCTCGATCATCAGCGGCTCTTCCTCGCACCAGGCCTGCTGCTGCGTGAACGGGTGCCAGAGGTGATCGCGATCGAGCTGAGCGTAATCGGCCGGCATCGGGTAGAGCGACACTAGCCCGCGGTCCGGCGGCAGCGGCAAAGCGTGCGGCTTCCCACACAAACCTCTACATCGATCTATGTAACTTTGACAAATGGCAGAGCGAGGAGCACCCCCGAAGGTCCCCCCGCTTAGGCGCAGGACGCTGCACGCGGTCCGCTCGCTGTTCACGCCACTGCTGCCCGACGACTATCTCGAGCTGATCAACCCACTCTGGTCGACCCGCGAGCTGCGCGGGAGGATCGAGCGCATCGACGCCGAGACCCCCGAAGCGGCGACAGTGCTCATCCGCCCCGGCTTCGAGTGGCCAGGCCACCGGCCCGGGCAGTACCTGCGGATCGGCGTCGTCGTCGACGGCATCCACCACTGGCGCGCCTACTCGCTGACCTCGGAGCCCGACCGTCCGGACGGCTGCATCAGCATCACGCCCAAGCTGGTCGAAACGGGCAAGGTCTCTCCCTATTTCGTGCACCAGGCCCGGGCCGGAGACGTCGTCCGGCTCGGCGGCGTCGAAGGAACCTTCGTGCTCTCCGACCCGCCGCCGCGCAAGCTTCTCTTCATCAGCGCCGGCAGCGGAATCACGCCGATCATGAGCATGCTGCGCAGCCTGCATCGCAGCGATTCGCTGGCCGACGTGGTTCACATCCACTCCGCCCGCGAGGCCGAGGGCGTCATCTTCGCCGACCTCCTGGGTGAGATCGGCGACGCCCATGAAGGCTACGACCTGCATCTGCGGATCACCGGAGAGGAGGGCCGGGTCGGCCCCGCCGACCTCGACCGGCTCTGCCCCGACTGGCGCGAGCGCCACGCCTTCCTCTCGGGCCCCGCCACGATGCTCGACGCGATGGGCGAGCGCTGGGAACAGGACGGCGATTCCACGCTGCTCCACATGGAGCGCTTCCAGCCGGTGATCGGCGGCGAGTCCGGCGAGGGCGAGGGAGGCAGCGTGCGGTTCCTCAAGAGCGGGGTCGAGGCAGGCTGCGACAGCGGCACACCGATCCTCGTCGGCGGCGAGGAGGCGGGCGCCACGCTGCCCTACGGCTGCCGGATGGGCATCTGCCACACCTGCGTCGGCAGGCTCTGCAGGGGGGAGGTGCGCGACCTGCGCACCGGCAAGGTCCACGGCAGCGAGGGAGAGATGATCCGCACCTGCGTCAACGCCCCCGAAGGGCCGATAGAGATCGCGCTTTGAAAACTGACGAAAGGAAGACGATGAACGCAACGACTGTTGAGGTCGAGAGCCCGCTCGCGCACCTTTCCGAGGAGCAGCTCGAGGAGCTGGCCCGCGAGTTCGACGAGATCCGCGACCGGACCTTCGCCGACCTCGGCGAACGCGACCGGCGCTACATCGAGAGCATGATCGCGATGCAGCGCCGCCTCGCGGTGATGGGGCGCGTGCTGCTGCTCGGCGCCCGCTACCGTCCGGCCAAGATCGCCGGCACGGCCGCTCTCTCGATGTCGAAGATCCTCGAGAACATGGAGATCGGCCACAACGTCCTGCACGGCCAGTGGGACTGGATGAACGACCCCCAGATCAACTCCTCGACCTGGGACTGGGACACGGCCTCGACCGCCGAGGCCTGGAAGCACTCCCACAACTACGTCCACCACACCTTCACCAACATCCTCGGCAAGGACAAGGACCTGGGCTACGAGATCATGCGGATCGACCCGCGGCAGCGCTGGCACCCGGTCTATCTCGCGCAGCCGCTCTACAACCTGCTGCTGATGGCGTTCTTCGAGTGGGGCGTGGCCCTCCACGACCTCGACTTCGAGGCGATCCGCAAGGGGCGCAAGTCAAAGGCGCAGGTCAAGCGCGAGCTGGCCGGGATCCGCGAAAAGGCCAAGAGCCAGGTGGTCAAGGACTACATCGCCTGGCCGCTGCTGAGCGGCCTGGCCATGGCCGCTCTGGATGCGGGCCTCGAGGCCCGTGGCGGCGGCAGGCGTCGCGGCGGGCTGGCGGGGACCCTGAAGCGCGCCCTCGGCGGCGGCCGGAGCCTACCGGGCCGCGGCATCGGCGAACGCGACGGCCAACATCGTCCGCAACGCCTGGGCCTACGCGATCATCTTCTGCGGTCATTTTCCCGACCAGACCCACACGTTCAAACCTGAGGAAGTCGAGGACGAGAGCCCCGGAGGCTGGTACGTGCGGCAGCTGACCGGGGCGGCGAACATCGAGGGCAGCGCGCTCTTCCACGTCGCCAGCGGCAACCTCGGCTACCAGGTCGAGCACCACCTCTTCCCGGATCTGCCGAGCACCCGCTACGCGGAGATCGCCCCGCAGGTGAAGCAGGTCTGCGAGCGCTACGGCCTCCCCTACAACAGCGGCCCCTTCGGGCAGCAGCTCGGGATGGTGCAGCGGACGATCCTGCGGCTCGCCTTCCCCGGTGGCGCGCCGCGCCCCAAGCCAGGGCCGTACCGGCGGGAGGACCACCCCGCTCTGTGAGTAGAGTCACAGGAACAACTATTTCGTTTGAGAAATAGTTGCGGTTCTGCAAGTATTCTTTGCATGCAGGCGAGCCAGTTCGAGGCGATCATCGAGAAAGTCGACGTCCCAGAGGTCGGCGAGGGCGCGCAGGAGACCGCGGCGCGGATCAGCGCCCTTCTTCGCCACCTCTTTCTCTACGACCGCGGCAACCTGCTGCGGGTGATCGAGGAGAGCGGCCTCTCGATGACCCAGTCCAAGGCCCTGCTGGAGCTGGGCGGGCTGGGCGAGACGACCGAGGCGCGCCAGGTCGGCGACCTGGCCGACTCGCTCGGCGTCTCGGTTCCCTCGATGAGCAGGGCGGTCGACGGCCTGGTCAAGAAGCGGCTTGCCACCAGGGTCGAGGACCCCGAGGACCGGCGCGTGCGGCGGGTCGCGATCACCGCCAAGGGCAAGAAGCTCGTCGACACCCTGATGGTCGTGCGTCAGGCCGGCATGGAGACCTTCGCCGCCAGTCTCACCGCCGCACAGCGGCGCAAGCTCGACGCCGCGGTCGACTCGCTGATGGACAGGGCGGACATCGCCGAGGCCTACGAGCACCTGAAGGAGGTGGGTCCCGCTTGACCCGCTACCGCCACCTGATCACCGACGACAACCGCAAGTGGTGGACGCTCGGCGCGATGTGCTTCGCGCTGTTCATGATCATGCTCGACAACACGGTCGTGAACGTGGCCCTGCCCTCGATCCAGCGCGACCTCGGCGCCTCGATCTCCGGCCTGGAGTGGACGGTCAACGGCTACACGCTCTCCTTCGCCGTGCTGCTGGCGACCGGGGGGCGGCTTGGCGACATCTTCGGCCGTCGCCGCATGTTCCTCTTCGGCGTCGTCATCTTCGCCCTCTCCTCGGCGACGGCCGGGTTCGCGGCCAGCTCGACCGATCTTGTCGTCAGCCGCGTCGTCCAGGGCGTCGGCGCGGCGCTGATGATGCCGGCGACGCTCTCGATCATCACCGACGCCTTCCCGCCTTCCGAGCGCGGCAAGGCGATGGGCATGTGGGCGGGCGTCTCCGGCATGGCCCTGGCGGTCGGCCCGGTCATCGGCGGCCTGCTCACCGAGCACGTCAGCTGGCGGGCGATCTTCTACCTCAACATCCCGGTCGCGATCGGGGCCGTCACCGCTTCGCTCTTCGCCGTGCGTGAGTCGCGCGACAACACGGTCGGCCGCCAGGTCGACTTCGCCGGCGTCGCGGTGCTGACGGCATCCCTCACGGCGCTGATCCTGGCCCTGGTCGAGGGCAACGAATGGGGTTGGGGGTCGACCGAGATCGTCGCCCTGCTGGTCGGCGCAGGCGTCGGACTGGCCGCGTTCGCGGCGGTCGAGCTGCGGGTCAAGGTGCCGATGGTCGAGTTCCGCTTCTTCTCCAATCGCAACTTCCTCGGCGCGGTCGTGGTCGCGGCGATCGTCTCCTTCTCGATGCTCGGCGTCTTCTTCTTCCTCGCCCTCTACATGCAGGACATCCTCCGCTACTCGCCGCTGGAGGCGGGGGTCAGGTTCCTGCCCTCGACCCTGATGATCGTCGGCCTGGCGCCGGTCGCGGGGCGGCTGGCGGACCGCTTCGGCCCGCGCTGGCTGATCGCCGCCGGTCTCGTCGTCGTCTCGGCCTCCCTCTACAGCTTCAGCGGCATCGCGGTCGACTCCAGCTACCTCGACCTGCTGCCCGGATTCATGCTGCTCGGCATCGGGATCGCGCTGACGATGTCGCCGATGACCAGCGCCGCGATGAACGCGGTCCCGGTCGAGAAGGCGGGCATCGCCTCCGGTGTGCTCTCGATGTTCCGCATGGTCGGCGGCAGCCTCGGCGTCGCCGTCACCGGCGCGATCTTCCAGGGCTCGGTGGGCGCCAGCTTCGCCGACGCGAGCCCGCAGCAGTTCGTCGACGCTCTTGGCCATGCGATGAGCGTCTGTGCGGTCGTGGCTCTTGCCGGTGCCGTGATCGGCGCTTCGGCGATCCGCGCCCGGCGCGACCCGCTCAGCCCCGAGGCGGTCGAGGCCGCGGTCAACCCGGGCGGCTCGGAGGTAGCGGCCGGGGAGCTGGCGGCAGCCGCCAAGTAGCCGCCGACGGGCCGATACGTCAAGGTCACCTTGACGTATCGGCCCGTCGGCGGGGGAGTTGTGGCCAGGTGTCGGGTTGGGTCAGGTCCAGTTGCGGCAGCGTCTCGACGGTCAGGCCGCCGAGCGCTTCGATCGTCTCGCGGTTGGACTCCTCGATTGCGCTCGGGCTCTCCGGCCAGGGGGTGAGGACGACGGTCTCGACTGCCAGTCCGGCGGAGCGCGCCGCCTCGATCGTCAGCAGGGTGTGGTTGATCGTGCCGAGGCCGGGGGAGGCGGCGATGACGAGTGGCAGGCCCAGGTCGACGGCGAGGTCGCGGACGAGGTAGTCGCCGTGGAGGGGGACGAGCAGGCCGCCGACCCCCTCGCAGACCAGCGCGTCGGCGCTCGCCGCCGCGGCACGGGCCGCGGCGCGCAGGCGCTCGGGATCGATCTCCTCCCCGGCAAGCGCCGCGGCGAGGTGCGGCGAGGCTGGCGGCCCATACCGGTAGGGCGCGATCTCATCGTCGCTCTGCGCCGACCCAGCCGCGACCCGCAGCAGACGATGGTCCGGCTCCGGGGGCCGACGGGCCGATACGTCAAGGTGGCCTTGACGTATCGGCCCGTCGGCCCCTTCGTCGAGGCCGGTTACGGCGGGCTTGAAGACGGCTACCCGGTTGCCTTCGGCGGCGAGGGTGTGGGCTATTGCCGCGGCGACCACGGTCTTGCCGACCTCGGTGCCGGTGCCGGTGACGAAGACGCCGTTCACGGCTCAGGCGGCCAGGGCTGTGCGAGACGCTGGGGTCTGCGTCGGGACGATCCCCAGCTCGCGGGCGCCCGCGCCGACCAGCTTGGCGGCGCGCTCGCAGCTCTCCGGCGCGGTGGGTCGCCATCACCGTGAAGCGCAGCCTCGAGCGGCCCTCGGGCACGGTCGGCGGGCGGATCCCCTGGGCGAAGACGCCGCGCTCCAGCGCTCGCTCGCAGAGCTCCATCGTCCGCGCGGCGTCGCCGACCTCGACCGGGACGATCTGGGTCGAGGAGTCGCCGGCCGCGAGCCCCTCGGCGGCGAGCGCGGCGCGCAGGGTCGCCGCGTTCTGCGCAAGGCGCTCGACCCGGTGCGGGTCCGATTCGAGCAGCTCCAGCGCCGCCAGGGCCGCGGCGACCGACGGCGGCGGTGGCGCGGTGGAGAAGATGAAGGGGCGCGCCGTGTTGAGCAGGTAATCGACCAGCTCGCGGCTCGCGCAGACGTAGGCGCCGTAGGAGCCGAGCGCCTTGCCGAGGGTCCCCACGACCACGTCGACCTCGCCGCTGAGCCCGGCTGCCGCGACCGAGCCGCGCCCGCCCGGTCCGAGCGCGCCGGTGGCGTGGGCCTCGTCGACCATCAGCCGGCAGCCGTGGCCCCGGGCCAGCGGCACCAGCTCCTCCAGCGGAGCGACGTCGCCGTCCATCGAGAAGACGCCGTCGGTGACGATCAGCGCGGCGCGCTCGCCGGCCTGGCGCAGCCCCCAGGCGAGGTGCTCGACGTCGCCGTGGCGGTAGACGAAGGTCTCGGCCCGGGAGAGGCGGCAGCCGTCGATGATGCTGGCGTGGTTGAGCTCGTCGGAGAAGACCACCTCGCCGCGCCCGGCGAGCGCCGCGATCGTGCCGGTGTTCGCCAGGTAGCCGGAGCCGAAGAGCAGCGCCGACTCGTAGCCCTTGAACGCGGCCAGCCGCTGCTCCAGCCGGCGGTGGGGCTGCATGTTTCCCGAGATCAGCCGCGAGGCGCCGGCGCCGGCGCCCCAGCGCATCGCCGCCTCCGCCGCCGCCTCGCGCACTCGCGGGTGGTCGGCCAGGCCGAGGTAGTTGTTCGAGCAGAGCAGCAGCACCGGCTCGCCGTCGAGCGTCACCCGGGGCCCCTGTGGGCCTTCGACCAGCCGCAGCCGCCGGTGGAGCCCGCGGTCGCGAAGCTCCTCCAGCCGCTCTGCGACGTCGGTCATGCGGCGGTCTTGGACGCCGGGTACGGCGGGGGCTTCTTGGTCTTCTTGATCACCCGCAGCTGGGTCGAGGGATCCCAGAAGTTGGCCTCGTCCTGGCGGTCGATCAGCTCGTCGATCGGCGTCGCCGGGGTCTCGCCCTCGAGCCAGCCGTCGCGGTTGTCGGGGCGCGGGTTGGCGCCGTTGTCGGGCTGGCGGGCGACGTTCAGGCCGAGCTCCTCGAACATCGCCCGGTCGTCCTCGGGCTCGGCCCCCAGCGTGGTCAGGAAGTTGCCCATCATCACGCCGTTCAGCCCCGCCTTCACCGCCAGCGGCTGCAGGTCGCCGAGGTTCTCGACCCGGCCGCCGCAGAGGCGGAAGAGCGCGCCGGGGATGATCAGGCGGAAGATCGCCACCCACTTGACGACCTCCCAGGCGTCCATCAGCGGGCGGTCGCCGAACTTCGTCCCCTCGCGCGGGTTGAGCAGGTTGATCGGGACCGAGGTCGGGTCGATCTCGGTCAGCTCGAAGGCCATCTCGACCCGCTGCCGCGGCGTCTCGCCGAGGTTGAGGATGCCGCCGACGCAGGTCTCCAGGCCGGCCTCCTTGATCGCGTCGATCGTGCGCAGCCGGCCCTCGTAGCGGACGGTGCTCGAGACCTCCGGGTAGTAGGAGCGCGAGGACTCGACGTTGTGGTGGACCCGCTGGACCCCCGCCTCGCGCAGCTTCTTCGCCCGCTCGGCCGACATGTGGCCGATCGAGGCGCAGCGCTTCAGGTTGGTCTGCTCGGCGACCAGCTTCGTCCCCTCGAGGATCTTCTCGAAGTCCCGCTTGGAGAGGCCCTGGCCCTGGGTGACCATGCAGAAGCGGTGCGCGCCGGCCGCCTCGGCCGCCTTCGCGTGCTCGAGGATCTGCTCCGGCTCCATCATCGCGTGCATCGGCGTGTCTGCCTCGGCGTAGCGCGACTGGGCGCAGAAGCCGCAGTCCTCGGCGCAGCCGCCGGACTTGGCGTTGACCAGCGAGCACATGTCGGTCGAGTCGCCGAAGTTCTCGCGCCGCACCGCCCAGGCGCGCTCGACCAGATCGCCGATCTCCTGGTGGTCGGTCAGCTCGCCCAGCGCAAGCGCTTCGTCGAAGGAGATCAGGGAGGCCATTCGCGCGCAAGGCTAGGCCCCGCCCCGGACGGCTGGGAGCTGTCGAGCCTGGCCCGGGCTAGCTCGGCTCGCCCGTGCCAGGGTGGGCTTCGACTACCACGCCGTCCCCGCTGTCCCCGAATATCCGCACCGAGTCGCGGCCGGCGTCCTTGGCTTCGTACATCGCCGCGTCCGCTCTCCCCAGCACGGTTTCGTAGCTGAGTCGCTGGCCCGCCCCGAATGGCGCGATGCCGATGCTGGCTGTGATCGGCGGGATGTCCTTCTCGGCGCGCATGCGCTCGCGGATCGCCGTAGCGATCTCGGCCGCCACGTCCTGTGCCTCGTCGAGGTCGCAGCGGGGGAGGACGATCGCGAACTCGTCGCCGCCGAGCCGTGCCAGCACGTCGGTCTCGCGGGTGCGGCCGCGCAGCACCGTCGGCGATCTCGGCGATCACGCGGTCTCCGGCCGGGTGACCCAGCGTGTCGTTGACCTGCTTGAAGTGGTCGAGGTCGAGCATCAGCAGCGCGCCGGTCACTTCGTAGCGGTGACTGCGGGCGAGCTCGGCGCGCAGGTCCTCCTCGAAGCGGCGCCGGTTCTTCAGCCCGGTGAGCGAGTCCTGGCTGGCCTGGCGCTTCAGTTCCCCCATGCGCTCGCTGCGGCTCCAGATCAGGACCAGTGCCGCCAGCAGCGCCGCCACCGAGAGGCCGACCAGGGCGATCGTCACCGCCAGGTCGACCCCGGGCCGGCTCGGGTCGCGAACGACGAGCAGCCAGGTGCGATCGGCGATCCTGATCGGCGCCGTCGCGGTTTCGTCGCCTGACAGCGCCGGGCCGAGCACCCGCTGCCCCCGCTCGACCAGGGACTCATCGACGCCGTCGGGGAGGGCGGCCGACGCGGCGTGGGCCAGCTCGGGGACGTGGAAGGCGCCGGCGGCGAAGCCGATCAGGGCAGCGCGGCGCTCGGCCGCGGTCCGGGTCGGGGCGCCGTCGCGGTAGACGGGCGGAAGACGTTGATCCCGGTGCCGCCGACCGGGAGGCGCATGATCGGCGTCGCCGCGGGCTTGCCGGTGTCCCGCGCCCGGAGCAGGTAGGCGCCGCGGAGGGCGTCGGAGCCCACGTCATAGCCGAGCGGCGGCTGCACGGTCAGGCCGGAGGCGGCGATGAACGTCAGCGGGTAGTAGTCGGGGCGGCTGCCGGCCCTGCGCAGCTCGCCCAGCGGGCCGCGTTCGAGGATCGGGAAGCCGTGGCTGCGTTCGAAGCGCGCCCGCCCCGCGCGCGGCACCGATCCGACGAAGGCGGTTGCGGTCAAAGCGCCCGGCTTGAGCAGGGAGCGGGCGATGACGTCGAACTCGTGCCGGTTGAAGTTCCCCTCGGCCTTGTAGAAGGCTGCGGCGCTGGCCAGCTGCCCGACCGAGAGCGCCGCCAGCGCTTCGGCCTGGTGGGCGGCGCGTGTCGCCTCGCCTCGCTGGGTCTTCTCGAAGTTGTCGCGTTCCCGCGCGTGGACGACCAGGGCGAGGGCGATCGAGCCGACGGCGATCGCGGCGACGAGCCCGAATCCGAACCAGAAGCGGAGGCGCATCGTTCTTTTGTCGGCGGCTGCCGGGCTGGCCTCAATCGGCGGGCGCGTTTGCAAGCGACTCCCAGAGGTAGAGCGAGGCGAGGCTGCGGTGCGGGCGCCAGGGCTCGCCGATCTCGATCACCCGCGCCGGCGCCGGCATCTCCTCCAGGCCGTACTCGACCTGGACCGCCTTGCGGATGCCGAGGTCGCCGCCGGAGAGCACGTCGGGCCGTTCGAGGTGGAAGAGCAGGAACATCTCCGCGGTCCAGACACCGAGCCCGCGCACGGCGACGATCTCCTCGATCGCCTCCTCGTCGGAGAGCTCGCCGAGGCGGTCGAGCTCCAGCTCCCCGGCGAGCACGTGCGAGGCGAGGTCGCGGACGTACTCGACCTTGCGCCCGGAGAGGCCGGCGCCGCGCAGGGCGGCCTCGTCGGCGTCCAGCAGCTGCTCGGGGGAGGGCGTGCTGCCGTCGAAGAGGTCGAGGATGCGGCCGTAGATCGTCCGCGCCGCCTTGGTCGAGAGCTGCTGGCCGACGATCGCCCGCAGCAGCGCCCCGTAGGCGTCGGCGGGCCGCTCCTCGCTGCGCCGCCGCAGTCGCGTCTCCAGGTCGATCTCGCCGAGGCGCTCGATCAGCGCCGCCATCGTCGGGTCGGCGGCGGCGAGCTGCTTGGCGCGCCGGCGCTCACCGTCCCCGCCACTCGGGCTTGCGCTTCTCGGCAAAGGCCCGGATGCCCTCGCGCAGGTCCTCGGAGGAGAAGCAGGACTCGCGCAGGGCGATCAGCCCCGCCTCCTTCTGCTCGGTCAGGATCGGCGAGGCGTTGAGCAGGTCGATCGCGCTCTTGTTGCCCCGCATCGAGAGCGGCGCGTTGGCGGCGATCTCGGCGGCCAGCTCGACCGCGGCCTGCTCGAGCCGCTCGGCCGCGACGACTTCGTGGACGAGGCCGATCTGCTCGGCGCGGGCGGCCTCGAAGTTGCGGCCGGTGAGGAAGAGCTCCTTGGTGCGCGCCAGGCCCGACCGTGTCGAGGAACTTGCGCAGGCCGGTGTGGCCGTAGACGAGGCCGAGCTTGACCGGCGGCATCCCCAGCTTCGCGCCGGAGGCGCAGATCCGCAGGTCGCAGGTGATCGCCAGCTCCAGGCCGCCGCCGATGCAGTGGCCGTTGATCGCCGCCAGGGTCGGCCAGGGGTGGGCGGCGATCGCCTCCATCGCCGCGTGGAAGGGGTGGGCGACGAGCGCCTCGGCGTCGCGCTCGAAGGTCTCCGAGGGGATCGAGGCGATGTCGTAGCCGGCCGAGAAGACCGGCGGCGCGCCGGTGATCAGCAGGCAGCGGGTCTCGAT
Source organism: uncultured Solirubrobacterales bacterium (assembly GCA_963714665.1). Taxonomy (GTDB): domain Bacteria; phylum Actinomycetota; class Thermoleophilia; order Solirubrobacterales; family 70-9; genus VRUE01. Next base: position 61,711 of record CAVQPE010000003.1, read on the forward strand.
CCCGCGGTCGAGGCGCGGCAGCGTCTCGGCGAGGGCGTCGAGGATCTCGTGGTCGAGCGCGTTGCGGCGCTCGGGGTTGGAGATGCGCAGGCGGACGACCGCCTCGGCGGGCGAGTCGAGGATCAGCTTGCCGCCCGCGAGACGCTCTTCCATCGGGCGTCTACTCCAGCACGACGAGGACGTCGCCTTCGCTGACGGCTTGGCCCTCCTCGCAGCGGATCTCCTTGACGGTGCCGTCGTCTTCGGCCTCGACCGGGATCTCCATCTTCATCGACTCGAGGATGACGACCGTGTCGCCGTCCTCGACCGTGTCCCCGACCGCGACCTCGATTTTCCAAACGTTGCCGGTGATGTGCGCCTCGATCTCCATGGCGCGGGACAATATCCATTGCTCCGGTGCGCTTTATCCGCCTATGGCGGGGGAAAGGCGCACCGGAAGGCAGAATGTCCCGTCGTGGCTCCGAACCGACCCGATCAGTTGGCCGTGATCGTCGCTGCGCGCAATGAGGCCGACCGGGTCGGGGAGACGATCGCGGCGCTGCGCGGAGCCTTCCCGGGGCGGCGATCTGGGTCGCCGACGACGCCTCCACCGACGGCACCGCCGAGGTGGCGATGGCGGCGGGGGCACAGGTGGTCAGCCGCGGGCGCCCGCACGGCAAGGGGGCGAACGTGACCGCGGCGGCGGAGGCGGCGCTGAGCGAGGGAGCCGCGCCGGAGCTGGTCCTGCTCTGCGACGGGGACCTCGGCGGCTCGGCCGCCCGGCTGGCCCCGCTGGTCGAGGCGGTCGGGGCGGGGGAGTGCGACCTCGCCGTGGCCGCCTTCGGCCGCCGGGTCGGCGGCGGCTTCGGCCTGGCGCTGGGCTTCGCCCGCTGGGCGATCCGGCGCCTCTGCGGCTTCGATGCGGAGGCGCCGATCTCCGGCCAGCGGGCGATGCGGGTGGAGGTCCTGCGTGCGGTCCTGCCCTTCGCCCGCGGCTACGGCATGGAGATCGGGATGACGGTGGATGCGGTCCGCGCCGGCTACCGGGTGGGCGAGTACGAGCTCGACCTCTCCCACCGCGCCACCGGCCGCACCCTCGGCGGCTTCCTCCACCGCGGCCGGCAGCTGCTCGACTTCGGCCGCGTCTACTTGTCTCGCCGCCAGCGCGGCTGAGGCTCAGCCGCGTTTCGCGTAGTCGCCGATCTCGCCGAAGTCGATCATCACGCAGGCCTCGGGACCGGGGACCTCGGCATCGTGGCCCGGTGGGATCGCGACGACGTCGCCGGCCTTGGCCTCGATCTCGGAGCCGTCGTCCATGTATATGCGCATGCTGCCGGAGAGGACGTAGGCGAAGTGCGCGACCTGGCAGGAGTCGGTGCCGGCGATCGGCTTGACGTTCTCCGACCACTTCCAGCCTGCCTCGAACGTGCCTTCGGCGACCGCATGGCCGGCAAGCTGCACGACTTTTGCCTGGCCCTTGCCTTCGAACGGGCGCGTCTCGTCGGGTGAATCGAACCGCTTTACCTCTGCTCCCATTGGGGGCTCCTTAGTTTGAGTTGAGGCCTGCCTGGCACTGACCGTACACCCGCTGCGAAAGATTGCCTAAAGCATTTAAGCGTCGGCTTCGGCGCGCTCGACCGAGCCGGCGAGGGAGAGCAGGGTCGCCTCGTCGCATTCCCGCCCCAGCAGCTGGGCGCCGATCGGCAGGCCGTCGGCGGTGAGGCCGGCGGGGACGCTGGTCGCGGGCCAGCCGACCACGTTCCAGGCGAAGGCGAAGGGGCAGGTGGCGCCCGCCGTGGTGCTGGTAGCCCAGTAGCCGCGGCCCTCGAGGGCGCCGATGCGGGGCGGTGGCTTCGCCGTGGTCGGGGTGAGGACGACGTCGCAGCGCTCGAAGATGCGGCCGACCCGGCGGCGCAGGCCGGGCTCGGCCGCGCGGGAGATGCGGTGGGGCGCGCCGCGCAGGGCCCTGCCGAAGCGGGCGTGGATGCGGGTGCGCGGCTCCAGGGCGCTGCGGTCTTCGCCATGGGCGTCGAGCCATTCGGCGACCCCCGCCATTCCGCGCGGGATGATCGCCGGGCCGACCATGCCGTAGTCGGGATCGGCGGGGAAGACCTCGTGGCCGAGCTCGCCGAGCCGCTTGGCGAAGGCTTCGATCGCGGCGCGGTGTTCGGGGTCGACCTTGTCGGGGACGCCGAAGGGGGTGGCGAAGGAGAGGGCGACGCGCAGCCGGCCCGGCTCCCGGGCCGCCGCCTCCGCGAAGGGCTCGCCGGGCGGCTGCGGCTTGTGCAGGTCGGCGGGGACGTTGCCGTGGACGGCGTCGAGCAGCAGGGCGGCGTCGGCGGTGCTGCGGGCAAGGGGGCCGTAACAGCTGAGCCCGTTGAAGGCCTCGGCGTCGGGCCAGGTGGAGACGCGCCCGCGCTGCGGCTTCAGCCCGACCAGCCCGGTCCAGGCGGCGGGGATGCGGATCGAGCCGGCGCCGTCGGAGCCGATTGCGGCGGGGACGACCCCGGCCGCCACCGCAGCCGCCGCGCCGCCACTGGAGCCCCCCGGCGTGTGGTCGGTGTTCCACGGGTTGCGGGTGGCGCCGTGCAGGGGCGTCTCGGTGAAGTGCCACTGGCCGACCTCGGGCGCGTGGGTCTTGCCGATCACGATCGCGCCGGCCTCGCGCAGGCGCCGGACCGCCTCGGCATCGCGCTCGGCGGGCCGCCCGCCGCCGCAGCCGAACGGGGTCGTCTGGCCGGTGAGGTCGACGTCGTCCTTGATCGCGACGGGCACCCCGAGCAGCGGGCCGTCGTCGCCGGCGGCGAGCCGGCGGTCGGCCTCCCCGGCCTCGGCCAGCGCTTCCTCGTCGCGGATGACCCGGAAGGCGTTCAGGGTCTGCTGCGCCGCCCGCGCCCGCTCCAGCGCCGCCGTCACCAGCTCCACGGCGGAGGCCTCGCCGGCCCGGGCCATCCGCGCCTGCTCCGCCAGCCCGGCTGTCGTCGGTTCGGCTGCGACGTTCACTCACGGTAGTCTGGCGCCCCTTGGCTCCTGACGCGTTCCGTATGCCGATGATCGCTTGCGGGGAGGCGCCGTGATCCTCGCGATCGACCAGGGGACGACCGGGACCACCTGCCTGGTCTTCGACGAGGAGGGGCGGATCGCCGGCCGCGCCTACTCGGAGTTCGAGCAGCATTTTCCGCGGCCCGGCTGGGTCGAGCACGACGCGGCGGAGATCTGGGAGGTGACCCGCCGCGTCGCGGCCGAGGCGATCGCCGACGCCGGCATCCAGGGCGCCGACCTGGACGGGATCGGGATCGCCAACCAGCGCGAGACCGTCGTCGCCTGGGACCCGGCGACCGGCGAGCCGCTGCACCGGGCGCTGGTCTGGCAGGACCGGCGCACCGCCGAGCGCTGCGACGAGCTCCGCGCCGCCGGGCACGAGCCGCTGGTCCGCGAGCGCACCGGGCTCGTCCTCGACCCCTACTTCTCCGGCGACCAAGATCGAGTGGCTGCTGCGCAACGTCGAGGGCGCCGAGCGGGCCGCCTTCGGCACGATCGACTCCTGGCTCCTCTTCAAGCTGACCGGCCGCCACGCGACCGACTACACCAACGCCTCGCGGACGATGCTCTTCGACATCCGCCGCCTCGCCTGGGACGAGGAGCTCTGCGCGCTGCTCGGCGTCGACCCGGCGCAGCTGCCCGAGCCGCTGCCCTCGGCCCACGTCTACGGCACGACCTCCGAGTTCGGCGGCGAGGTGCCGGTGGCGGGGGTCGCCGGCGACCAGCAGGCGGCCCTCTTCGGCCAGGCCTGCCACGCGGCGGGATGGCGAAGAACACCTACGGCACCGGCAGCTTCGTCCTCCTCAACACCGGCCCCGAGCCACCCGAGCCGGCAGCGGGCCTGCTCTCGACCGTCGCCTGCACCCTCGACCCCAGCGGCCGACGGGACGCAAACGTCCAAATAGTGGACGATTTCAGGCCCGCGGCGGGGGTTCTTACGCGCTGGAGGCCTCGATCTTCGTCACCGGGGCCGCGGTGCAGTGGCTGCGGGACGGGCTTGGGGTCATCGAGGGGGCGGCGGAGACGCGAGGCGCTGGCCGCTTCGCTTGACTCCAACGACGGCGTCTACTTCGTCCCGGCGCTGACCGGGCTCGGCTCGCCGCACTGGGATCCCTACGCGCGGGGCACGATCGTCGGCCTCACCCGCGGCAGCGGCCGCGCCCACCTGGCGCGGGCGGCGCTGGAGGCGATCGCCTACCAGACGGTCGACGCGGTGCGCGCCCAGGAGGCCGCGTCGGGCGAGCGGCTCGCGGTGCTGAAGGCCGACGGCGGCGCCGTCGCCAACCGCTGGCTGATGCAGTTCCAGGCCGACGTGCTCGGGGCCGAGGTGGTCGTGCCCGAGATCGCCGAGACGACCGCGCTCGGCGCCGCCTACCTGGCCGGGATCGCGACCGGGAGCTGGACCCTGGAGCAGGTGGGGGAGATGTGGCGCGAGGCGGCGCGCTACGAGCCGGCGATGGGCGCGGACGAGCGCGAGTCGCTGCTGGCCGAGTGGCACCGGGCGCTGGAGCGGGCGCGGGGCTGGGCCGCCCCGGAGGGCGACGGACTCCCGCGTAACCGCCGGCGCGGGCGGGGTATCGCGTAGCGACGGCCGGGGGCCGTCGCACTTATGCCAGACATGAAGCCACAGGTCTACAGGGACGAACGTCCAGCGGAGTACTTCGACCAGTTCCACGCTGCGGCGCGCAAGGGCGTCGGCTGGACCTATCCGCTCGTCCGCGCGATCGTCTCGCTGCCGACGCTGCTGATCTACCGGACACGGGCGATCGGGGTCGAGAACGTGCCCAAGTCGGGCCCGCTGATCCTCGCCCCCAACCACTTCAGCCAGATGGACCACTTCTTCGTCGGCCTCTACCTGCGCCGGCAGGTGCGCTTCATGGCGAAATCGCAGATGTTCGGCCCGCCCGTCCTCACCTACATCTACAAGCACGGCGGCGTCTTCCCGGTCCGCCGCGGCCACCGCGACGAGGAGGCGATCAAGACCGCCCTGACGATCCTCGAGCCAGGGCGAGATGCTGCTCGTCTACGCCGAGGGCGGGCGCTCGCGCAGCGGCGAGCTGGGCGAGGTCAAGCCAGGCATCGGCCGCATCGCGCTCGAATCGGGCGCGCCGGTCGTCCCGGTCGCGATCCAGGGCTCGGCGAAGGTGCGCCGCTGGAAGCGCTTCCGCTTCCCCAAGGTGACGGTCCAGTTCGGCGAGCCGATCGAGCTTCCCGGCCGAGGCGGGGCCGAGCCGCGAGCGCCAGCTCGAGGTCGCCGAGCGGATCTTCGCCCCGGTGCGGGAGATGTACGGGGCGCTGGCTACTCGTAGCGGGCGCTGAGCCCGGCGTAGAACTCGGGATCGTGGCCCGGGGTGACGACCGCGTCGGGGAACTCGCGCCGGAACAGCTTCAGCTCCTGCAGCGAGCGGCGGTAGTTGTGGGCGTCGAAGGGGCGCGGCGCCAGCGGCGCGGTGCCGTCGAGCTGCGCCTGGGTGTAGGTGGCGTCGCCGCCGATCACGAAGTCGCTCGCTGGCGAGGTGGGCGATCACCGACATGTGGCCGGCGCTGTGCCCGGGCGTGTAGGCGAGGCGGATCGAGCCGTCGCCGAAGAGGTCGAAGGCTGCGGCCGAAGGTCGCGTAGGAGTCGATCCCGCCGCGGTCGAAGTCGACCGTCCGGTAGTCGAAGGCGTAGTCGAAGTGGGTGCGGCGGTAGCCGTTGAGCAGCGGCCGCGGGCCGGTCGCGGCGGCCTCCCACTCGGTTTCGCTGAGGACGAAGGTCGAGTTGGGGAACTCCGAGATCGCCGAGGAGTGGTCGAGGTGCATGTGGGTCATCACCACGATCGGGATCTCGCCGGGGTCGAGGCCGCGGTCGCGCAGCTGGGCCGGGACGTCCTCGCCCGCGTTCGAGGTCGGGCTTGCCGATCCTCGCCCCGAGGCCGCCGAAGTTCTCCTTGCCGTCGGTCGCGATCGAGGGGTGCAGGCCGGTGTCGACGAGGATCGCGCCGGCGCTGGGGTGGCGGATCAGGAAGGCGGGGACGGGCACGGTCGCGGCGGGCTCGCCGGTGAGCAGGGCGCGCAACAGCTTCAGCGTCTCGAAGCGCCCTCCCGGGCGCTCCATCATCGTCTGCGGCCAGGTGACCCGGCCGGCGACCATCGGTTCGACCGTGACAGTGGCGCCGGGGGTGCCGCCGGCGAGGGGCTCGTGCAGCGGTTTGGGCTCGACCCGCACCTTCATCGCCAGGTGACATTACCTGGGTCGAGGTCGGCTATAGGCTTGCCCCGGCTCATGACCGAAGGCTCCCGTTCGCAGATATTCAGGCCCGGCCTGCTCGACGGGCAGGTGTGCGTCGTCTCCGGCGCCGGCAGCGGCCTCGGGCGCGAGACGGCGCTGGAGCTTGCCCGTCTCGGCGCCGCCGTGGTCGGCTGCGGGCGCCGCGAGGAGCCGCTGGCGGAGACCGCCGAGCTTGCCGCCGGCATGCCGGGCTCCTTCGACCTCGAGACGCTGGACATCCGCGACGAGGAGGCGGTCGACGGCTTCTTCGACCGCCTGCTCGAGCGCCACGGCCGCCTCGACGTGCTGGTCAACAACGCCGGCGGCCAGTTCCTCGCCCCGGCCGAGACGATCACGCCGAAAGGCTTCCGCACCGTGATCGAGCTGAACGTGCAGGGGACCTGGCTGATGACCCACGCCGCCGCGACCAAGGCCTTCATCCCCCAGGGCGGCGGCAAGGTTCTCAGCGTCACCCTCTCTCCCCACCACGGGATGCCGGGGATGGTGCACTCCGGCGCCGCCCGGGCCGCGGTCGAGAACATGATGCGGACGCTGGCGGTCGAGTGGGCCCGCTTCGGGATCAAGACCTGCGCCCTCGCCGCCGGGCAGTTCGCCACCGAGACGCTGCTGACCAAGTATCCGCAGGTGGTCGTCGACAACCTCGAGCGCTCGATCCCGATCGGCCGCGCCGGCCGCGCCGAGGAGATGGCCTGGCTCGTCGCCTACCTGGCCTCGCCCGCGGGCGACTTCTTCTCCGGGACGACGATCACGATCGACGGCGCCCGCGACAACTGGGCCGGCCCCTGGCCCCCCGAAGCGATCGCCGGCGAGTCCGGCGACCCCGTGGCCGAGGAGCGCCGCCCCAAAACCTGAACTGCATCAACTTCTCCACCTGCCAGGGGGACAAGTTGATGCAGTTCGCTTGACGGAGCCGCGCTACCTGCGCGGCTCGAGGATGACGAGGGGGATTTCGCGCCCCTTGCTGCGTGCGGCGTAGTCTTCGTAGCCGCCGTAGGCCTTCACGGCCAGCGGCCAGAGGCGCTCTCGCTCCTCGGGGGTGGCGACGCGGGCGTGGACCGCTCGCCGCTCGGAGCCGATCTGAACCGTCGTGTCCGGATTGGCCTTGAGGTTGTGGAACCAGGCCGGGTTCTTGGGGAAGCCGCCCTTGGAGGCGATGACGAAGACGTTCTCGCCATCCTCGACGTAGAGGAGGGGCGAGGTGCGCTTGGTGCCGCTCTTGGCTCCGACGTGGTCGAGCAGCAGCATCGTGCCGGGACCGCCCGGCACCCTGTGCCCGAAGCGCCCTCCGGTCGCCCGGTAGAGCACCGTGTGCAGGCCCATGAAGCGACGGAGGGCAGGCCAGGTCCGGTCCGCTACGTCGAGGTAGCGGGGCGGGCGCCTGCCCTCTGTCGCCTGGGAGCTCAGGTGTACATCCCCCCGAACATGCCGCCGGTGACGTTGAGGACCTGGCCGTGGACGTAGTTGGCCAGCGGCGAGGCGAGGAAGAGGACCGGGCCCGATGCCTCCTCGGGGGTGGCCGGACGGCCGAGCGGGATGATCGCCGAGGCCATCGCCCGCATCTGCTCGGGGATTCCCAGCTCGATCTTCTCGCCGGCCGGGGCGGTCATCTCTCCACCCTCCTCCTTGGCGGCGGTGAGCCGCGTTTCGACGAAGCCGAAGGCGACCGCGTTGACGTTGATCTTGAACTGGCCCCACTCCTTGGCGAGGGTTTTGGTCAGGCCGACGACGGCCATCTTCGCCGCCGAGTAGTTGACCTGGCCGGCGTTGCCCATCGTCCCCGAGGTCGAGGAGACGTTGATGATCTTGCGGAAGACCTCCTTGCCCTCGTTGCGCTCGGCCTTGGCGGCCTCGCGCCAGTGCGGCGCCAGCGCCCGCGCGACGCGGAAGGGCACGACGGTGTGGATGTCGAGCATCGCCTGGAACTGCTCGTCGGTCATCTTGTGGGCGACGCTGTCCCAGGTGTAGCCGGCGTTGTTGACGACGATGTCGACGGCGCCGAAGGCATCGACCCCGGCGGCGACGAGCTTGTCGGCTGCCTCCGGCTTGGTCAGGTCGCCGGCGTGGACGGCGGTTTCGCCGTCGATCTCGCCCGCGGCCTGCTCGGCGACGTCGGCGTCGAGGTCGTTGATCAGAACCTTGGCGCCCTCGGCGGCGAACATCTCGGCGGTCGCCCGGCCGATCCCGCGCGCCGATCCGGTGACGATCGCCGCTTTCCCATCAAGAAGTCCCATCAGTCTGCTTTCTCCTTCTCCGTCGTGAAAGTCGGCCCGGGAGGCTATATGGAAAGGGCGCTGGCTGATTGGCCAGTCAGCGCTGCATCCGGTCAGTTCAGCCGGACGCCGCCGTCCTCGCCGATCGTCCAGTGGGGGTTGTGGGCGACCTCCCAGGGGTGGCCGTCGGGGTCGAGGAAGACGCCGCTGTAGCCGCCCCAGAAGGTCTCCGCCGGCTCGCGACCGATCGTCGCGCCGGCGGCGCGGGCCTCCTCAACCACGGCGTCGACCTCAGCCGGCGAGCCGAGGTTGAGCGCCAGGGTGATGCCGCCCCAGCCGCCGGTGTCGGTGACGGTGCTGTCCCCGGCCAGCCTGGCGCGGTCCCAGAGCGCGACGACCATGTCGCCGGCCTGAAAGAAGACGACGTCGTCGCCGGCCGCGGCACCGGTCCGCCAGCCCAGCTTTTCGTAGAAGCCGCGCGCCCGCCCGAGATCGCCCACGCCGAGGGTGATCAGGCTGACGCGCTGCTTCATCGACGGCTCAGCTCGCGGCTCCGGGGGGTGGCGGGCCTGCCGCCGGCGTTTCGGGCGCCGGGGGATCGGACGGCAGCGGTGGCGGCATCTGGTCCGAGGGGGCCGGCGGGGCCGGCGTTCCCTCCAACGCATCGGCCTCGGCCTGCCAGAGGTTGTTGAGAGAGACCTGTACGTAGGCCCACATCGCGGGCGAGATCAGCACGAAGAGGATGATCGCGATCCAGCCGTTGAGCGGCTCCTGGCCGCCCAGGCGGGAGGCGCCCATCACGCGCTTGGTCCCGCGCCAGTAGGTGACCAGCGCGGGAACGATGATGATCCCGCCGGGGAAGAGGGCGAGCAGCGAGTTGGTCGGGTTCTGCCCGAGGTCGTAGCCCTTGGCCTTGCCGTAGTCGCGCAGCTCGCGGTTGATCCGGTACCACCAGACGAGGTGGTAGATCCCCAGTGTGATGTACGGCAGCAGTGCCGCCGCCCAGGGACTCCTGATCTTGACGCGATCCTGACTCTGCCGGAGCTGCATTTCGTAAGCCATCTAGCCCTCGTCTCTCCCCGCTCGTGGTCGGTCGCGACGACCCTATCCCACCACCCGGAGAACCTCTACTCCATCGACCTTTCTTCGACGACCTCGAAGATGCCGTCGGCGCCGACCGACTCGACGAACTCGTCGGCCTTGGCCCGGCGGGCCTCGTACTCGCTGTTGCCTTCCTGCTGGCCCGCGCGCAGCTCCTCCAGCGTGCCGTCGAAGAAGCCGAAGGTGACGACCTCGTTCTCGTCGGCGACGTTGCGGATCGCGTAGAAGCGCTTCCAGCCAGCCGGCGCGTCCATGTCGTCGTCGGGAATGAACGCCTGCTTGAACTGCTCCATCGTCCCGGGCTTGAGCTTGCGGACCGTCAGTGCGCAGTACATATATGGGCTCCTTTCGTTGACCCTGCCTGCGCTCGATCCTACGCCCGCGACGGATCCGTTGCCAGCGGTTCTCCGTATCTACTCGCGCACATAGTGCGGGGGACCACCGATGAAGGCGTGGATGGGAAGTGCCAGCGTGGGACACGATGAAAGTGTTGGTCGCCTACGCCTCCAAGCGCGGTTCTACTGCCGAGATTGCCGAAGTGATCTCGGGTGCGCTGCGCAGGGAGGGCATCTCGGTCGACTGCGAGGCTGCCGAGGCGGTCAAGAGCGTCGATCCCTACGACGCCGTTGTCCTCGGCAGCGCTGTCTATGTCAAGCGCTGGCGCGGCGACGCCAAGCACTTCCTGCGCAAGCATCGCCGGGCGCTGGCGCAGCGACCGTTCTGGGTGTTCAGCTCCGGCCCGGCCGGCGACCCGGCCGAGGACAGGCCGGAGTGGGCGGAGCCGACGAGCGTGGTCGAGAAGGTGGAGAAGCTCGGCGGACGCGGGCACGTCGCCTTCGGCGGTCGCCTGCCGGCGCAGCCACGCGGCCCGATCGAGAAGGCGATGGTGAAGAACACTCCGGCGGAGTACCGCGACAGGCGCGACTGGGACGAGATCCGTGCCTGGGCGATCTCGATCGCGGCCGAGCTGAAGACCGCGGCAGCGGCGGCCGCATAGCGGCGCCTCGGGTCCCTAACGCGATGACGCGATCGCCTCCAGGTCCTTCGGCCGCAGCAGGGCAACGAGAGTGCTGCCGTCGACGATCGCCAGGCCGCCCTTGCGCAGCTTCGCGCTGGCGCCGGTGAGCCGGCCGACCTCGCCGGAGAAGACGGGCTCGTGGCCGACGAGAAGGACGTTGCCCCTGCCGGCGCTCAGGCCGGGTGCGTCGAAGGGCCCGCCGCGCAGCTCCTCGGCGACCTCGGGCTCGAGGCCGAGCGCGTGGCAGGCGAGGCGGGCCGTCTCGGCCGCCCGCACCTTCGGGCTGGTCAGGCAGGCGTCGATCCCGGCGCCGAGCGCGGCCAGTGCCCGCCCGGCCGCCTCTGCCTGGCGTTCGCCCTTCGAGGTAAGGCGCCGGGCCGCGTCGTCGCCGTTGCCGGCCTCGGCGTCGCCGTGTCGCAACAGGTAGATCACGGGCTCGATCCTACGATTTGGCCGCTATCCTCGGCGGTGTGAAGAGGGTCGCCCTGCTCGCGAAGCGTCGCCAAGCGGTTCTAGCCCAGCGCCCGGCTCAGCAGCGGCCCAGGTGCCGCAGCCTGGCGCGGTAGACCTGCATCGAACGGTGCCGCCAGTCGCCATGGGTCTGTGTCCGCAGGCTGCGCACCCGCTCGCGGTGATAGGGGGAGGAGAGGCTCTCCGCATGGCCGATCACGTTGCTGGCCTTGACGTGGAAGCGGCAGCGCAGGTAGCGGGTGAGTCGCAGCGAGGCGTGCATCTGGGCGCGATCGCCGAGCACTTCCGCGTCGCTGAACCCGGTGTGCTCGATCCCGATCGCGGTCCAGTTGAGCCCGACCGTGTGGCGGCAGCGAATCCTCAGCGAGACGAGCTGGTAGATCCGCCCCGAGCCGGAGACGACGAAGTGAGCGCAGACGTTCGGCAGCTCGTGCAGCTCCGGGTCGGGCACGTCCGGAGCGAAGGTATTGAACACGGCCGAGGCGCTGCCCGTTTCGGCCCAGTGCTCGACGATCACCCGCGGATGCCTCAGCCTCCACGTCCGTTCCCCGTAGTGCCGTGCGGAGTAAGCGGCCATCTGTCGCTTGCGCTTCGGCGGGAACGGGATCAGCCGCTTCACGATCCGCGGCCTGGGAGCGTGGCGTTCGCTCGCGGGCGGCCTGTGGCCGACCGTCCTGGACGATGAGCTGCCCGCGGTCGGGATCGGGCCGCAGGCGCAGACCAGCAACGCGGCGGCGGCGATGGCAACCGATCTCACAACTGCCAGTTTGCCTGGATCCCGTTCATGGGCCTGAAGCTGACGGGAGAGGGCTCGGGCATTCCGAGGCCTTGTTCCCCCGCCACCCGTCCCAGGCGGCGATCAGGGCCCCGACTATCTCCCCGTCCCGCTCGGCCACCAGAAGAGCAGCCGGCGACTCGGCGACCAGGCGCTCGACGTCATCGAGGCGGTCAGACGTGCTCGCATGCCCGCTCCGGGCCTGTGCCCACAGGTCCAGCACAGCCGGCACGTCGGCCTGCCGGCACCGACGTATGGCGGTCTCCGCACCGGTCAAGCGCCGAGCATACGTCGCGGCTAGGCGGTGGCCGAGGCGAGCAGCACCACGTTCGAGAAGCTCAGTGGCCCCGAGCCACCCCCCGCATCCGCCGCGGCCTGCGTGATCGCGTCCCAGGCCTCCTCCTGGGCCTCGCCTGCGTACTGCTCGATCATCGCCCGGATCGGGGCGGAGATCGCCCTGATGTAGGCGGTGAAGCGCTCCGGGGAGTCGAACTCGAAGGTGACCTCGTCCTGCTCCACGGCGATCTTCGAGAACCCACCTCCTTCGAGCAGCCCGCCGATGGCGGCGGGGGTGGGCCGGGAGAGGGGCCCGGGCGTTCCGGCCGGGGGCGGGGGAACATCCAGCCGCTCCATCGTCGTCCTCATCGGAATCGAGAGGAAGGGGACCTGATCGGGCTCGCCCCACGAGCTGATCGCCACTCGCGCGCCCGGCTTGAGGAAGCCTCGGATGCGCCCCGCGGCGGCCTCAGCGTCAGGCTCGAAGATGATTCCCCAGCGCGAGACGGTGGCGTCGAAGCTCGCGGGCGGAAAATCGAGGCTGGAGGCGTCCGATTCCATGAACTCGACGTTGCCCAGGCCGGCTGCCGCCGCGCGTTCGCGCCCGAACACGAGCATCTCGGCGGAGATGTCCGTGGCCACAACGCTGCCCTCCGGGCCGGCCCTGCGCGCGGCGGTGAGCGCCGGCTCGCCATAGCCGGCGGCGACGTCCAGGACCCGGCTCCCCGACCGCACGCCGGCGAGCTCCACCAGGCGCTCGCTGATGTGCCGGTCCGCGCGGTCATTGAACGCGCTCCACTCCATCCATCCCGCCGCAGCAGAGTCCCAGTGCTTGTGCTGCGCCTCGCGGAAGTCAGCCGGGTCGATCGCTTCGGCTCCAATGCTTGCTCCTCCTTGCCACCCATTGCAGTGCACGGCGACGCTAGCCGACCGCGGTCACCGGCGGACGGCGTTCGGGTAGTCCACGAAGCCCGGCAGGCCGGCGTCAGCCGACCGCAAGCTCCCTGATCTCGACCTGGTAATCCGCCGGCAAAGGCACGGAGGGTCGGTCGCCCTGCGGCTCGCGCCGTCGCCCAAGCAGGTGCTCAAAAAAGGCAAGAGCGCCACCACGCGGCGCGGCGACTATCTCCCGACCATCGGGATAGACGATGGCAAGCGGCCGATGCTCTGCCACGGCTTCAGCGAGGATCGCACCGAACCCCTCTTGGTCGGCCGCGATGAAAGCAGTCCCCTCCGGATAGCGATCTGGGTCGGTCGCGGCTTCGATCAGCCGCTCATTGGCGATTTCGCCAGCGGCGGTGAATTTGCTGCGCTCTAGCTCTTCCATGACTCTGCGATCGCTTCCCAATGGTCGATCAGATAGCGGATGGCCATCGGCGCGACCTCGTTGACCGTGCCCTCGGCAAACCGCTCCGCAGGCTGCTTCTCGGCTCCAGTGTAGCGGTGCATATCGTGATCCCCGTGGGCGTTGTCGAGCAAGCGAATGGTCTGCCAGCGCCCTTCAATCCGCAGTTGGAGCATGACGGCATAGCGATCCAGCGGACGACCCTCAAGCTCCACCAAAATGCGAGCGTCCGCAGCAAGCGGACGAATGAAGGGTCCGTCCATTGGCGAAACGTATTAGCTGCGTCGGCGGTCAGCGGCAGCAACCCTGCTCAGCCGCTCGTCACAAGCCCATCAGCTTTCCCAATATCTCCTTCATGAGTTCCGAGCATGGCACGGGAGGGCACGCGGGATCATCCAAGGACAAGGATTCCCAGCAGATCAGCCTGTTCGGGGGTGAAAAGGATGAGCAGCCGTGATCGCGCGTGGTCTGGCGGATGTGTCCGGATTGTGTCCGCCGCGTGTGAGTCGCGCTCAGCGACGGCGACGTTCGGGGTTGCCGCGCTCCCACCAGTCGATCGTCTCGCCGCGTGCCTGCATCTCTTCGAGGGTGCAGGCGATGAAGCTGGCGTTGCGACCGCCGGTCATTTCGGCGCAGAACTTCCACAGCTCCCGCGCCGCCTTCTTGTAGCGGTGGATCAGTTCGTCCAGCTCGAAGGTGTCCAGCTCGCCGGAGTCGTAGCGCTCGAACCCGTCGCGTACCCGCTCCAGAAGGCCTGCGAGCTGGGCCTCGTGATAGCTGGCGACGAGCGCCATGTCGGCCTGGCGCTTTGCCTTCGAGGGCTTGGCGGGGTCAGCGCTCACGCTGACTCGACGGTATCGCAGGGAAGCCGAGTCGTTCTAGCCGATGCCGTGACTGCCGCGCACGATGATCTCGGCGTTGGCTGGCTGGTTGGCGGTGAAAATGACGAGGTTCGAGCCACCGCTGCCGCGTACCGATGGAATGAGTAGCCCATCGTGGTCCAGCCACGCGACCGCGCCCCCGACGCGTTGGCACGGCTCCCAGGGGATCGAGTCGAGATCGCCCTCGGCGATCCCGATGGCTGCGAGCCGCGCTGCATCTGTCAGGTCGAGCAGGTGCGTGACGGCGATCTCCAGTTCATGGATCGTCCGCGGCGCTCGGGGCGGCACCGGCTGCATGGCGATCAGATGGTCTCCCTCGGCTTTTGCCGTCGCCTCAGCGAGGCTGGTGTAGAGGGCGGATGTTCCGGGTGGGTTCCATCGCGCCCCTCGCACGTTTGCCAACTCCGGCGACGCCGAGCCGAGCATGTGCCTGAAGACGCGGCCCTGCCAGCTCTCCGTCTTGAGACGCTCAAGAGCGTCGAGCAGCGTGGGATCGTGGACCACGACTGCGGTGCCTACGCGTAGCTGCCGTCTCGAAGCTGGGCGATCAAAGCCAAGACATCATCGACGTGGCCCTCCTCGATGCGGTCGGCCGGGCGCTGGCCTTCTAGCAGCCGATGGGGGGAGAAGAGCCAAAGCCGGGCCTCGTCTGGCCGGTAAAACTCGGCAAGCTCCTCGGCGAGCCATGCAAGGGTCAATAGCCGGTCGAGACTGCGGCGCTGAGGCTCGGCCTTCCCAGTGCGCCAGCGAGAAACCGTCTGCGGGGTCGTGCCGAGCAGCTGCGCAATCTCCCGACCCTGCACGCCAGCCTCGTCTCGAATCGCGTCGAGCTTGCGTGTGAGGGCACTGGCACCTGTCTTGGCGACGGCCCCCATGGCTATTCGGGTCTTTGGATGGTGATCAACATATTGATGAACATTTAGCTTAATGATTTGCTCGACAGAGCACAAGTCCTACGGACCATCGGTTGGCCGAGAATCTCTCCTTCATGAGTTCCGAGCATGGCACGGGCAGGGCACGCGGGATCATCCGAGGTGCAGGGATTCCCGCAAATGAAGCTCGTTTGATGGTCGGGGCCTATGGTCAACCGTGATCCACCGAGGACCTGTCTGATTGGCTCGGATCGTCCGAAGCTATTCGAGCCAAGTCGCGGTGGGTTGCCCCTCAATCATGGCTCGCTCGTTTTGCCAAAAGCAGCGCATAGGCCGGCTGTTCGCGGCACTTCCTCCGGTCGGCGATATAGGGCGAAAGGCTACTGAGAGCCGTAACCGCAGCTCCAGCAGCTCCGATCGGGGGTCCTGCTAGCGCACCGCCGATGATCAGCGAGCTGACACTGAGCCCAGCAGGAATCGCCAATCGCCATGTGCGGTCGTTGCTGAGCTGCCTCTCAAGCCGGTGTGCCTGTTGGTCAAGGTCCTCAACGAGTTCGGTGGCGCTGGCCGCCAGCTCGGCGCTATCGCCACGCGCCCTGGTGAAGGCACGCCGAACGGTCGAGCGCAGAGCGGCGACCGACTCGTCCTCGGCCGCGATTCGCGCCAGGGTGTTGGCTGATATATCGGTCGGGATTGGAACCTCGGTTCGCAGGAGCGCATTGGCGTCACCGAGACGGTGTCCCTTGTGCTGCAGCAGCCGCGCCTCAAATGGTGAGTCGGCCAAAAGCTCGGCACCGAGCACCTCTGCGATGGCAAGCTTGCGATTGGTCTCCTGAAGGTAGCCAGACGCGGTTTTACGCCGAGACTGCTCGATCCAGGCCGAGTAGTCGAAAGCGGGATCATAGAGTTGCAGCGACGCAGTAGTGACGATGCCATCCTCATCTGGTTTACCGACTACGTGGCCGTAGAAGTACATTGCTCCCTGGTCCTCCCACGAATCCCGCGGTCTGACAAAAAGAACCTCACGTTCGCTTGGGCCTTCGACCTCCATCTGATCGAGCAGCCAGGCTTTGAGTGCATCGTCCGTGAGGTCGCTCTCAGTGCTAGAGACGACCTCGCTCGCGGTTAGCACTGAGATCACCTCCTCGGGAACCGATACGACAACGCCTAGCTCGATCAGGGGCCGTAGTTGGACAAGCGATTCAAGTGCACCGGCCAGCTTTGGGGCCTGCTCGCGGCCAGGTCGGCGGATCAGTTCCTGGGCGAGATCATCCGGTGCCAGATAGTGGTCTGCCCAAAAAAGGGTCTGGCGCACGAGATGTGGCAGGGCGCTGGTTTCGCCCCACAGAGCAGTCGGTCTTTCGGCCGTCCCGGCTTGCTCGAGCAAGCGGTCGAGAGTCGCCCTGGCGGTAGAGAAAGTGGCGTGGACAAGCGCTTCGTAGTCGTCGGTGGAGAGCGCATCCAATCGTGCTCTCAGATTTTCCGGGTCGGTCAGCCCGAGCCCATCCAACGCCTCGAAGCGCTGACGCCCGAGGACATCGAAGGGGAGGCTGGGCTGCAGCGCCTCGACTTCTGCGAGACGGGCGGAGAACTGGGTGACTCGAAGCGGAGGCTGCTGCATCTCCTCGGAGGGCATGTAGATCGGAGCGCCGGTCATTTGCGCCAGCATGTCGTCCACTGCTTGACGCGAGAGCGCCACGTCGGGTGCGATCCAAGTCTCGCCGTCCTCACTCTCCCTCTCGATTGGTGCCCCAGGAGGGAAGCGAGGCCCAGCGCCATGACAGGTCTTGTGCTTCTTGCCGGAGCCGCACCAGCAGGGATCGTTGCGTCCGTAGGGGCTGAGCAAGTCACTCACAGCACCAGTTTCGCCGAACTGTCAATAGAAGCGGAAAGCGAAGAAGCGCCACCCATGGTGAGATCCTCAAATTGACAAGGTGCGCCCCGATGTATACGCGTGGCTCAGGCGAGACAGGAAGACCGTAGAAACGCTGTTGCTGCCTACAACCCCATCAATTTGCCGAGGATCTCCTTCATGAGTTCCGAGCATGACACGGAAGGACACGCGGGATCATCCGAGGGCAAGGAATCCCGGCAAATCAGCCTGTTCGGGGACGAGGGCGATGATCGGCCGTGATCGAGGGTGGTCCGGCCGATGTGTCCGAATCGTGTCCGCGCGTCTACGCGAACTCCTTCTCACGGAATCGCCACTCGGGCGAGATAGCTGTAGAAGCGGTGATTTAGGTCGTGCAAGTAGTAGGCAGGGAGTCGAGCTGTGCGTCGGGCGGTTCCTGGGCTGAGTTGCTCGTAAGCGGCTGAGCAGGGGATCGAGAAGTACCGCCGGAAATCTAGAAAAAGCGGCTCGATAGTGGTGCCAGTCCCCTCTATGTCGGCACCCTCTATTCGATGGTATCTCTCGTTTTGGTTGCCAGCGATACGGCGAAAGTCTTTAGACCCGAAGGTGCTCGGGAGGCGTTTCTTCAACTCGCTCTCCTCGTGGGCGTCGCAGAGCAGGATGTGGGTCAAAGCGGTTGGAGAAGTTTCGACTGTCTCGCGGTCGGGCTGCGGTTGTTCGGCAGGGTGCCTTACGTTGAAGTCTTGTTCTAGGTCGCAGTCTTGGCTTAGCACGATGGCTAGGGGATGTTCGACCTTGCGTGTGGCTACCTCGGTGGGGTCCCCGTCCGTGTCGGGGATGGCCTGGAACTCCGCGATAGACGCAAGAAGTTCGGCCTGTCGAATGGGTCCGTCGCTGGCCGGCTCGTATACGAGGCCCATCCAAGCCTTCCCCCGCCGACCTTTAGTCCTCGATGGCGAGCAGTGGTCTCTCGACGGACTCGATGATCTTTCCCTGCCCGATCTCAGTGGGTAGACCCTCCGGCGGCCCGAGCGCTGCACGTTCAGAGTGAAAGCTCCAGACGTCAATCAACTCTTCGACTGCCTCATCTAGGCCGGGGGGCGGGAGAAGCAGAAGGGCCATGAATCCAACTGCTCGCTTGGTAGCGGTCTCCTCGGAATCATCGCCAGCCCAAAGCCGGACGCTGCGATTTTCTCCAACGGTTGCCTCGAAGACGGCCGCACACCGCCCTGCGTCACCCGCCGTCCACATCTCCCGCTGCATCGTCACGTGGCCGAAGGGCGTCGCGAAGACGGTCCGTGATTGACCACCGGAAGAAGTTGCCAGCGTGCTTGTTGAAGGCATTGAGTATTTCGAGTACTCCATCCGTGGGACTCCTCTCTGTAGTGTAGAAGTCAGCGTCCATGCCGTAAATCTTCTCTGGGTGACCCTCGTGGATTCCCAGCCCGTACTGAAGTCGAACCGTGCCGCCTGCGATCTCTGGAATTTCAAGCTCTGCCGTCGCAACGGCCTCCCGAATGCGCTCTCGAACCCCATCGTCATCGCCCCCGAGAAGACCTGCCATCGGGGGACGCACCAGTTCATGCCAAGGGACGCCCTGAAGGTCAAGGGCCTCCCGATCGATTACATCCTGATAGCGCAGGCCCGTTCGGTCGTAGAAAGGGGGGGCGTAGATCTCCTCGACTGCCGTCTTGATCCGTTCGACCTCTCCTCGGAAGCTCTCCCAGTCACGATAGTCGCGCTCGGTCACGGCTACGAACTCCCGGCTTAGGTTGACGGTCCGTTTTCCGTCCTCGGCCTCAAAGGCATAGCTGGGCTCTGTGGGGACTTGAATCGGAAGATCAGCTAGAAGCTGGGAGATCTCTGGGGGCATCCCTGGCGCCGCCCCTCGGTTCTCCCGATACACCGGATACTGATCCCGCAAGCGATCTTGGAACTCGGCCGGACGCTCGGAGGCGATTCGGAGGATCGTGGGAAAGCGAAGCTGGCAGATGACTTCGGTGAGCGGGTTTCTCTCGTATATGGCCCTTGGGGTCTCCGGAAATGGCATAGCTCGTCTTTATCGAGGGTTCCTGAGGTTTAGCGGACCCTCGTCAGTTGATCCTAAGCGTATGGCCTTGGGCGGGCGAAATCCTGCACCGCCGTGGACGTCCATACGGGGTGCTCACGATGACATCTCTTGCAGACAGAACATCGCAGAATGTCATCGTCCCTCCAGTTTGTCCGCAAGCTCACCTAGCTCTCTCATCGAGATGTCGAGTGCGGCGGCGACGCCTTTGAGGGTGCCCCAGGTTGGGTTGGCGTGGCCGCGCTCGATCAGGGAGAGGGTGCCGGTCGTGATGTCGGCCTCGTGAGCGAGGTCTTCTTGGGTGATGCCGCGCTTCTGGCGAAGCTGGCGGATCGCTTCGCCTAGGGCGGGCTGGGGTTGGTCGGAGCGGCGCATCGCGCTTGGGACGCTTTCAGACGCGAGCGACATGGGCTAGGGCACGAAACAGTAGCGATATGTGCTCTGTAGCTGCTAGGCTCCGGTGATCCGAAAAAAGTGCCCCCGCGCTGAGCGAACAGCCGGGGGCGTGGCACAGGAGGCGAAGCTCCCATGCACGACGACGATATCCGGCGGCGCGATCTCACGGCCGCCCATGAGGACGAGATCATGCAGCGCTCGGTCCTCACGCAAGTCCTCGTTCTCCACCCGGCGCAGTTGACGATCTTGGAGTTGGCGCTGCGGGTCGAGAGCGATCTGCGCGACTGCGAACAGGACGCCGTAGAGCGCGCTGTGCGCGATCTGACCCGCGACGGCCTCATCTTCTGCGACTGCCGCCGCATATCGCCCAGCAGGGCCGCTGTGCGCTTTGACGAGCTGCTTGGGGAGGTGATCTAAGGATCGGTGGGCGTTCAGCGGTTGCTCGGAGGCCGGGGCGCAGGCCACAGGGAGGTGGCGGGGCTGTCTACTCGCATGGATGGCTCCGCACCCTGCCTCGGCCTCCGAGCAACCGCTGAACGCCAGCCATAGCCAGCCAATCCAGATCAGATTCATTCAGCCAGCAGTCAGAGCCACGACTCAGACCAGCTACCCGGACAGTCAGAAGGCCAGAGGCAGAGAGGCTGCCAGGCAGTCCTAGATGCCCTCTCCACGACCACAGCCCCGACAGCCGACACACTACGAACCCCCTGGTTCCATGCCTGGGCCGCACTTTGCTGATGTACAACGTCGGCAAGGCTCGAAAGCGGTTCCCGGCATCGGCTCCGGCCGGGCCTCCGGCGGCCGATTTTGGCACGGCTTCGCCGTGCGGCGGCCGCTCGTATGGAGGCCCGGCTGCGGCTGCCCGACCAGCGAGGCGGACACGTCAGATGATCTCTCTTAACAAAGTTGGCCGACGCAAATGCCTCTTTCTTTTGACAGTAGAGACAGAGGAATGCCCGACGGCCCCGACAACGAGATCGAGCGACTTCTATCGCCGGAGGATGTCGCCCGCGCCTGCGGCCTGTCACGTCGCGCCGTCTATCGCGCGATTGCCCGAGGGGAGCTGCGGGCAGCTCGGCTCTGTAATCGGCTTCGGGTTCAGCCCGCCGAGTTGGAGCGCTGGATCGTCGCCCAGACGCTTGCCGCCGACCTTCCGGAGCGGCCACGAAGATCGCGGCAGCCCAGACGGCAGCCGAGGGGCGGCTTGCGCGCTTTGCTCGACCAGGCGAGCGATGGATAGGCGGCGATTGCAATGAGCGTTGAAAGGGTTGAGCGGAAGGGCGGTGCGGTTTGGCGGGTGCGCTGGCGCGACGAGCAGGGGCGCGAGCGGTCCAGGGTGATCGGCCGCAAGCGCGACGCTGAGTCGTTCGAGGCCGAAGTCGTGCGGCGCAAGCGCACCGGCGACCTCGATCTGCTCACCGGCGGCCGGGAAACGCTGGCCGAGTTCGCGGAAGAGTGGTGGAAGCTCTACGCGGTCCCCAACCTGGCATCGCGTACCTTGCTCAGCTACGCGAAGTTGTGGGATCGCCACATTCAGCCGCGACTCGGCTCAATGCCACTCAACGCGATCACGCCCGAAGTCGTGGAGCGCTACCGGGCCGAACTCGAAGCGGACGGCGTGGGGCTGCCGACCGTGCATCGGGCGCTCGTGCAGCTTCAAGGTGTCCTGCGTTGCGCCGTCGAGTGGCGGCGGATCGCGCACAACCCAGTCAAGGCCGTGAAGAAGCCGAAGGTCCGGCGCTATCGCGAGGTTCGGCCGCTGTCACCGTTGACAGTCGAGCGCCTGCGCGTGGCGGCAGCGGGAAGGCGGCGGAAGCATGGGCCGCGAGACGCGACCCTGATGGGGGTTCTCGCTTATGCCGGGCTTCGTCCCCAGGAGGCCCAAGCGCTCCGCTGGTCTGATGTTCGCGAGAGAACGCTTCTCGTTGAGAAGGCCGCCGACGGTCAGGGTGGCGTCAAGACGACCAAGACGGGTCAGGCGCGCACGGTTCGGTTGCTCGCGCCGCTCGCCGCTGACCTGGCCGAGTGGCGGCTGCGCTGCGACCACGATGGCGACGACGACCTTCTATTCCCGAACCGCTCCGGCGGTGTCTGGAATGACGGCGCTTGGCAGTCATGGCACCGGGACGCTTGGCATCCCGCTTGTGGGGTTGCGGGCATAGAGAACGCCCGCCCCTACGACCTTCGCCACAGCTTTGTCTCGCTGCTGATCCACGAAGGGCGCAGCGTGGTCGATGTTGCCCGCCAGGCTGGGCACTCACCGACGATGACGCTCGACGTTTACGCGCACGTCTTCGATGAGTTCGACATCGGCGAGCGCGTCTCCGCCGAGGATCAGATCGCCCAGGCGCGACGCGATGTGTCCGAATCGTGTCCACCTGCCACGGACGATGGGGAGGAGGAGCAGGAAACCCCTGCTAATCCCTACAGCCCCATCAGCTTGCCGAGGATCTCCTTCATCACCTCGTCCGTCCCTCCGCCGATCGGGCCTAGGCGGGCGTCGCGGACTGCTCGCTCTATGCCGTACTCCTTCATGTAGCCGTAGCCGCCGTGGATTTGGAGGGATTGGTCGGCTATCTCTAGGACGGCGCGCTGGGTTACGAGCTTCGCCATCGTCACCTCTTTGATGCAGTTATGGCCCTCGTGGAAGAGGCGGAGGGAGTTGTAGGTGAGGGCTCGGGAGGCCTCGGCCTTGGTTGCCATCTCGGCGACTTGGTGGCGGATCGCTTGGAACTTGCCTATCGGGCGGCCGAAGGCTTCGCGCTCCTGGGCGTAGTTGATCGTGACCTCGATCAGGCGCTGCATCGCGCCTACGGCGCCGATCGCCATCAGCAGGCGCTCCCAGGCGAAGTTGGCCATGATCAGCTTGAAGCCCTCGTTTTCGCCGCCGAGCAGGTTCTCGTCGGGCACCTCAACGTCGGTGAAGGCCAGCTCGCCCGTGTCGGATGAGTGCCAGCCCATCTTCTCCAGCTTCTGCGCCACCTCGTAGCCGGGCATCTCGCGCTCGAGGACGAGGAAGGAGATGCCGCCGTGGCCGCCCTCCTGCGTCGTCTTCACCGCGCAGACGAGGAAGTCGGCGCGGACGCCGTTGGTGATGAAGGTCTTCGATCCGTTGACGACGTAGCCGCCGTCGACCTTCCTGGCGAAGGTGGAGATGCCCGCCACGTCGGAGCCGGCGCCCGGCTCGGTGATCCCCAGCGCGCCGATCTTCTCGCCGGCGATCCCGGGGACCAGCCAGCGCTGCTTCTGCTCCTCGGTGCCGAAGTTGAAGATCGGCGGCATCGCGATCGAGGTGTGGGCGTTGAGCCCGGCGGCGACCCCGCCGGAGCCGCCGCTGCGGGCCAGCTCTTCGACCCAGATCGCGTCGTGCAGGTGTGTGCCGCCCTGGCCGCCGAGCTCCTCGGGGAACTTCAGCCCGAGGAAGCCGAGCTCGGCGCAGCGGCCGTAGAGCTCACGGGGGAATTCGCGCGCGTCCTCCCACTCGTCGACGTTGGGCGCGATCTCCTTGGAGACGAAGCGCTGGACGGTTTCCCGCAGCTCCTCGTGCTCCTCACCGAAGGGGGGGAGGTTGGCGCGGGTACCGGTGTCCTTGATTACGGGCATGAATAGCTACACTTTCTTTGCAGACAATGCATTTCACGTGCGCCGGGGCCTGGTAGCGCCGCCGGCACGGAGCGAACGATGTGGACTGACGAGCGACTCGACGACCTCTCAAACAGGATGGATGCCGGCTTCGAGCGGGTGGATCGAGACATGCATGAGCTTCGAACTGACCTTCGCGAGCTGCGTGCGCTGATGTTCCAGCTCTGGGGAACGACCATAGTTGCGATTCTGGGCACGTTGACGACGGTGCTCGTCACCAGCGGCTGACGGTTCACCGCTCCTCCAGCATCGTGTAGCCGCGTCCCTCGTGGTCGAACCCGAGCAGGTCGCCGCTCGGGTTCTTGGGGCCGCCGTGGTGGTAGGCGCGCACCTCGGCGATCAGGCCGTCGCGGAAGACGAACCACTCGGTGCCCCGGTCGAGACGCTTCTCGCCGCTCTTCGGGTCGCGCCAGGTCATCGTCCACTCGATCACCGCTTCGTCGCCCTCGCCTTCGAGCGCGTTCTCGACGAACCACTGCGCCTCGATGCTCTTGACTGCGAGATCCGTCACCTGGCCGATCGTCCCGGCCCCCTCGTGGGGACCGAGACGCGTGTAGTAGTGGGTGGCGTCATCGGTGAAGTGCCGGGCGACCGCCTCGGCATCGCCTGTGTTCAGCGCCGCGTAGTAGGAGCGAATGTGGTCGACCTTGGACCCCATGCGGGCGTCCCCCTCTACAGCCCGTAGCTCTTCCCGATCACGTCGAGCATGACCTCGTCGGTGCCGGCGCCGATCCGGTTGAGGCGGACGTCGCGGTAGGCCCGCTCGATCTCGTACTCCTTCATGTAGCCGTAGCCGCCGAGGATCTGGATGCACTCGTCGGCGACCTCGCAGGCCATGCGGGAGGAGAAGAGCTTCGCCATCGTGATCTCGCGCACCGGGTACTCGCCGTTGCCGAAGCGCCAGGCGGTCGCGTAGGTGAACTGCTTCGCCGCCTCGGCCTTGGTCGCCATCTCGGCGAACTTGTGGCGGATCGCCTGGAACTTGCCGATCGGGCGGCCGAAGGCTTCGCGCTCCTTGGCGTAGAGGAGGGTCTTCTCGATCATCCGTTCTGCCCCCGCGTCGGAGCCGGCGGCGGCGACCAGGCGCTCGCCCTGGAGCTCCCAGGCGATGTGGTAGAAGCCCTTGCCCTCTTCGCCGAGGATGGCGCTGGCCGGGACGCGGACGTCCTCGAAGGCGATTTCGCCGGTGTCGGAGGCGTGCATCCCCATCTTCTCCAGCTCGGCCGAGACGGTGAAGCCGGGGACCTTCTCGCCGTTCTCGTCACGCAGGTCGACGATGAAGAGGGTGATGCCGGCGTGGCGCTCCTCGGGGTCGGTCTTGGCGACGAGGACGATGAAGTCGGCGCGGGGCGCGTTGGTGATGAACGTCTTCGAGCCGTTGATGACGAATTCGTCGCCGTCGCGGATCGCGGTGGTGCGGATGCCGGCGACGTCGGAGCCGGCGCCCGGCTCGGTGATCCCGAGGCAGCCGACCTTGTCGCCCTTCAGGCCCGGTTCGAGGTACATGCGCTTCTGCTCCTCGGTGCCGAGCAGGTGGATCGGCGGCAGGACCATGTCGGTCTGCACGGCGAAGCCCATGTTGGTGCCGCCGGAGCCGGTGTAGCTCATGCACTCGGCGCGGACCAGCGAGTAGTAGTAGTCGCCGCCCTGGCCGCCGTACTCCTCCGGGAAGCAGAGGCCGAGGAAGCCGAGCTCCCCCGCCCGCTTCATCTTCTCGGTCGGCCAGTAGGTGTCCTCCCACTCGTTGCGGTGGGGGTACATCTCCTTCTTGACCCAGGCCTCCATCGACTCGCGAAGGTCTTCGTGCTCCTGGCTGAAGATGAAGCTCTTGGTGCCCTCTTCGAAGTTGGGCTTGATGACTTTGGAGCCGTCGGTCGCGGTCGCCATGGGTCTCTCCTCATTCGCTGGTTCGCGGTCGCGTGGACAGTAGCACTTCCTACTTTCAACAGAGTCGGCTATGGTCCCCAGCCGATGGACTACGAGGTCGTCAAGTACGAGGTCGCCGAGGGGGTCGCCACGGTGACCCTGAACAACCCGGAGAAGCGCAACATGCTCTCCGGGCAGATGCTGGTCGAGCTGGTCGACGCGATGAAGACGGCGCGCGACTCCGAGGACGTGCGGGCGGTCGTGCTGACGGGCGCCGGCGACAAAGTCTTCTGCGCGGGCGCCGACCTGGGCGGCTTCGGGGCGGACGTGCCGCTCGTCGCCAAGCACTTCGCCACCGACCTCTTCCTCGAATTCTTCAGGCTGATGCCGCGGCTCGGCAAGCCGAGCCTCTGCGCGGCCAACGGCCACGTCCTTGCGGGCGGGATGGGACTCGCCCTCTCCTGCGACCTGCTGATCGCTAAAGAGGGCGCCACCTTCGGCACGCCGGAGATCAACGTCGGCGCCTTCCCCTACATGATCATGGCGATCATCTACCGCAACGTCCCGCGCAAGAAGGTCAACGAGATGATGCTGCTGGGAGAGCGGCTCAGCGCCGAGCAGGCGGTCGAGTACGGGCTCGCCAACAAGGTCGTCCAGGCCGGGGAGTTCGACGCCGCTGTCGCCGAGTGGGCGGCGAAGCTCGCCTCCAAGAGCCCGGTGCTGATGCGGCTCGGCCACGACGCGATGTACCGCCAGCAGGACATGGCGGTCGACGACGCGCTCGAGTACCTGCGCTCGCAGCTCTCGCTCACCTTCTCGACCGAGGACATCGTCGAGGGCGTCACCGCATTCTTCGAGAAACGCGATCCGCAGTGGAAGGGACGGTAGTGGCGACTGACCAGGAGACCAAGCACCTGCTTCCGGGCACGGCCCCGTTGGGCGAGCTGACCGAGCAGCTGCACGAGCGGCGCGAGAAGGCGAAGCTCGGCGGCGGCGAGGAGAAGATCGCCAAACAGCACGAGCGCGGCAAGATGACCGCGCGCGAGCGGATCGACCTGCTCGTCGACGAGGGCAGCTTCGTCGAGATGGGCATCCACGGCCGCCCCCATTTCGCCCAGCGGGCGATGGACGGGCAAAGAGGCCCCCGCCGACGGTGTGATCACCGGCTGGGGCGACGTCGACGGCCGCCCCTGCTGCGTCGCCGCCTACGACTTCACCGTGATGGCCGGCTCGATGGGGATGACCGGCGAGCTCAAGGTCACCCGCCTGCGCGAGATGGCGCTCTCCAAGCGGATGCCCTTCATCTGGCTGCTCGACTCGGCCGGCGCCCGCATCCAGGAGGCGTCCGGCTCGCTCTTCGCCGGCTCCGGCCACCTCTTCCGCGAAGAGGTCGAGATGTCGGGCGTGATCCCGATGGTCGCGGCGATGATGGGCCCCTGCGCCGCCGGCACCGCCTACATCCCGGCGCTCGCCGACTTCGTGCCGATGGTCTCCGGCCAGGGCGCGATGGCGCTCGCCGGCCCGCACCTGACCAAAGCCGTCACCGGCGAGGACATCACGATGGAGGAGCTGGGCGGCGCCAAGGTCCACTGCCGCAAGTCGGGAGTGGGGGACCTCGAGGTCAAAGACGACGCCGAGTGCATCGAACGGGTCAAGCAGTACCTCTCCTACTTTCCCGCCAACTGCGAGGAGAAGCCGCCGCTGCGCGAGGTCTCCGACCCGGTCGACCGCACCTCCGAGAAGCTGATGGAGATCGTCCCCGACTCCTCGCGCCAGCCCTACGACATGTACGACGTGATCCGCGAGATCGTCGACGACGGCGAGCTCTTCGACATCAAGCCGAAGTTCGCCAAGACGCTGATCACCTGCTTCGCCCGCTTCGGCGGCCAGCCGGCCGGGATCGTCGCCAACCAGCCCAAGCAGCTGGCCGGCATCCTCGACAACGACTCGGCCGACAAGGCGGCGCGCTTCATCAACCTCTGCGACGCCTTCAACATCCCGCTCGTCTTCCTCCAGGACGTGCCCGGCTTCATGGTCGGCGCCAAGGTCGAGCACGCCGGGATCATCCGCCACGGGGCGAAGATGCTCTACGCGGTCAGCCGCGCCACGGTGCCGAAGGTGACCGTGGTCGTGCGCAAGGCCTACGGCGCCGGCTACTACGTGATGTGCGGCAAGGCCTACGAGCCGGACCTGATCGTCGCCTGGCCGGGGGCCGAGATCTCGGTGATGGGCGCCGAGGGCGCGGTCAACATCATCGGCCGCTCGATGATCGAGGCCTCCGAGGACCCGGAGGCGACCAAAGAGGCGATGCTGAACGCGGTCCGCGAGCAGATCGACCCCTACATCGCCGCCGGCAACGCCGTGATCGACGACGTGATCGACCCGCGCGAGACGCGCCCGACCATCGTCAACGCCCTCCGCATGGCCAGGAACAAGCACGTGGAGAAGCCCAAGAAGCGCCACGGGGTGATGCCGGTATGACCCCGCAACACCGGAAGGGGGAAGGACAGTGAGCTCGTTTGAGGATCCCGTTGTCATCAGCTGCTCGATCAGTGGGGTGATCGCGAACCGGGACCAGTGCCCGGCTATCCCCTATACGCCCGAGGAGTACGCGGCGGAGGCGCGGCGGGCGGTCGACGAGGGCGCCTCGCAGATCCACATCCACGCCCGCAAGCCCGACGGCACGCCCTCCTACGAGGTCGAGGACTTCCAGGCGATCACCGAGGCGATCCTGGCCGAGGTTGGCGACGTGATCATCAACTACTCGACCGGCGCGATCGGGATCCCGATCGAGAAGCGGATCGAGTACCTGCGGGCGCTTCGAGCCCGACGTCGCCGCGCTCAACATGAGCTCGATGAACTACGCCAAGTACAGCTCCCGACGCAAGGACTTCGTCTTCAAGGCGGTCTTCGAGAACAGCTTCGACACGATCATCGAGTTCCTCACGGCGATGCGCGAGCTCGGGATCAAGCCCGAGCACGAGTGCTTCGACGCCGGCCACGTCGCCAACCTCGACCCGCTGATCGACATGGGGCTGCTGGAGCGCACGCCGCTGCAGATCTCACTGGTGATGGGCGTCAACGGCGGCATCCGTCCGACCCCGCGCAACGTCGGCTTCATGTCTGACCAGATTCCCGGCGGCGCCGAGGGCCCCAACCAGTGGCAGGTGATCGGCATCTCCCGCGACCAGTGGAAGCTGCTCGGCGCCTCGCTGGTGCTGGGCGGCAACGTCCGCGCCGGGGTCGAGGACAACCTCTACCTGCCGAACGGCGAGATGGCGCGCTCCAACGGGGACCTGATCGCCAAGGCGCGCCAGATGGCCGAGGACGTCGGCCGCAGCGCCGCCTCCGTCGCCGAGGCCCGCGAGCTGCTGGGAGTGCCGAAGCGTGAGCGCTCTCCCGCTTAGCGACGTCAAGATCCTCGACCTCTCCCGGCTGCTGCCGGGCGGCTTCTGCTCGCTGCTGCTGGCTGACCTCGGCGCCGAGGTGCTGAAGGTCGAGGACACCGGCATGGGCGACTACATCCGCTGGGCGCCTCCCTACTACGGCGACGGACGAGCAGCAGGAGCTGGGCACCCGCTCGGCGCTCTACCTCTCGCTCAACCGCGGCAAGCGCTCGGTCCGGCTCGACCTCAAGTCCGAGAAGGGGCGCGAGGCCCTGCTGCGCCTGGTCGAGAGCCACGACGTCGTCATCGACGGCTTCCGCCCGGGCGTGCTCGACCGGCTCGGCGTCGGCTACGAGCGCATGCGCGAGGCCAACCCGGCGATCGTCTTCTGCGCGATCACCGGCTACGGCCAGGACGGCCCCTACACCCAGCGCGCCGGCCACGACATGAACTACCTCGGCCTGGTCGGGGTGCTCGGGCTGACCGGGGCCAAGGGCGGGCCGCCGGTGCAGTCGGGCGGCCAGATCGCCGACCTCGGCGGCGGCGCCCTGATGGCGGCCTTCGGGGTGATGGCGGCGCTGCACGAGCGGCGCCGCTCCGGCGAGGGGCAGATGGTCGACGTCTCGATGGCCGACGGCGCCCTCTCCTGGCTGGCGATGGTCGCCGGCCGCTACTTCTGCGACGGCGAGGTGCCGCAAGCGCGGCGAGCAGCAGCTCGCCGGCGGCCTCGCCTGCTACCTGCCCTACGAGGCGAGCCGACGGCTGGGTCACCTGCGGTGCCCTGGAGCCGAAGTTCTGGGCCGCCTTCTGCAACGGGGTGGAGCGCCCGGACCTGATCGAGGAGCAGTTCGCGGCGCCGGGCTCGGAGGCCTGGCAGAAGGTCGCCGAGGTCTTTCGCTCGCGCACCCGCGACGAGTGGAAGGCCTTCAACGACGAGCACGACTGCTGCATCGAGCCGGTGCTCGACATCGACGAGGCGCTCGACTCCGAGCTGGTTCGGGAGCGCGAGATGGTCGTCGAGATGGAGCAGCCCGAGCTTCGGGCCGGTCCGCCAGCTCGGCGCCCCGGTGAAGATGAGCCGCACCCCCGCCGACCCGACCCGCCCGGCCCCCGCCTTCGGCGAGCACACCGACGAGGTCCTGGCCGAGGCCGGCTACTCGGCCGAGGAGATCGCCGCAATGAAGGACTCGGCGCCGCCGCGGGCCCCAGCGCCGACGCCGCCACCACCTTCCGAGCATGACCCCCAACGCCAAAGGGGCCGATGGGCCGATACGTCAAGGTCACCTTGACGTATCGGCCCATCGGCCGAATGGCGGGCTGTTGCGGATGGGGGAGCTGGCCGAGGCGTCTGGCGTGCCGGCGCCGACTATCAAGCACTACCTGCGCGAGGGGCTGCTGCCCGAGCCGGTCAAGACGAGCCGCAACATGGCCTACTACCCGCCCGAGTTCGTCGACCGGATCAGGCTGATCAAGCAGCTGCAGGAGGAGCGCTTCATGCCGCTGAAGGCGATCAAGTCGGTGCTCGACGAGGACCCCGAGCGGGCTCGCGCCCTGGTCGATCTCGAGGACCGCATCCTCGACCGCGCCCTCTCCGGCGAGCGCACCCGCACCAGCGCCGCCGAGGTACGCGAGCGCTACGGCGTCCCCAAGGACGTGCTCGACCGGCTCGAGAAGCTCGAGGTGCTGAGCCCCAACAGCCGTGGCTACTCACCGTCGGACATCAAGATCATCGAGGCGATCAGCCGCTTCCGCGCCGGCGGCTACGACGAGCAGATCGGCTTCACCGTCTACGACACCCTGCGCTACAAGACCGCCATCGAAGACCTGGTCAGCCAGGAGGTCGAGATGGTGATGGACCGCCTCGCCGGCGAGGTCCCGCCCGAGCGCGTGGTCGAGATGCTCGAATCCGGCGCCCAGCCCCTGCAGGACCTGATCGCCGCTCTCCACACCAAGCTGATGGTCGCCGAGCTCGAGCGCCATCGCGCCCGGCGCACCTAGGCCCGTCCCGCGGCGAGGCTGTCTCGCTCTTCTTCTATCGCGGCGAGCGTCGTCATCGCGCCGATCTCTTCGGCCGCCGCCGCGGCTTCGTCGAGCAGGGCGCTCACGTCGCCGTCGCCCGCCGCGGCACGGGCGCGGGCGGTGGCGAGGATCGCGAGCGGCAGCGCCCAGAGCATGCCGCGCTCGCGCGCGATCTCACTCGCGTTCGTGGCCAGGGCGATCGCCTCGTCGGTTCGGCCGACGCCGGCCAGTGCCTGGGCCCGGAGCCCCGCTCGCCAGGCCTCCATCTCGCCGCCAGTGCCCATCGCCTCCAGGTAGACGTGCTCGGCTTCTTCGAGGGAGTCCAGGGCGGCGGCATGTTCTTCGGCCGCCAGCTGCACCGCGCCGAGGTTCGCCAGGGCCAGGCTGCGCGAGAAGACATCCCCGAGGCGCTCGGTCTCTTCGCGATTGCGATGGGCCAGGCCGACGGCGCCCTCGGTGTCGCCCCGCATCGCCAGCATCAGGGAGAGGTTGCTGCGGGTCCAGCTCATGGTCTCGGGATCGCCGTCCTCGCGGGCGATCCGCAGGCCCTCCTCGAACAACACCTCCGCCTCCTCCAGGCGACCGCGCTCGCGCTCGGCCAGGCCCTTGCCCATCGTCGCCCAAGCGATCGGGCTGCCGATGATGATGCCGGCGCCGATGCTGCGATCGCCGCCGGCGAGGTCGAGCACCTGGTCGAGCTCGGCCTCGAAGCGGTCGAAGTCGCCGACGCAGAGGTAGGCGTAGGCGCAGGCAGAGCGCATCGCCACGCGCAGGTGCGGGTCGCCCGAGCGGTCCGCCAGCTGCACGATGTCCTCGACGGCTTCCAGCCAGGTCTCCGCCCGGTGCTGCATCCCCGGGCGAGCTGTCGTGGCCATCCGCAGCATCGCCAGCGAGTGCAGGTCCCCTTTGCGGGTCGCGATCTCCTCGGCCTCGGCGGCCAGGCGCGCTTCCTCTTCGCTGTCCATGCCCAGCCTCCAGGCGTACTGGAGCTGCTGCAGCCGCGAGGCGACGGCGAGCGCCGCCGTCTCCTCGCTCTCCTCCAACCCCTCGACCAGCACCATCGCGTTGCGCCACAGTCGCAGGGACTCGGCGGGTTGGCCGTGGCCGGCCCAGTGGGCGGCGCGGGCCGACCAGCGCGCCGCTTCCAGCCTTTCGTCGCCGGCCTCCATGTGATGGGCGACCAGCGCCGCCAGCTCATCCATGCGCTCGGGCTCGAGTTCGACCATCGCCCGGGCGGTGGCGGCATGGGTTGCGCGGCGGCGCTCGGCCAGCTGGGAGCCGTAGGCGACCTCCCGGGTGAGCGGGTGGCGGAAGGCCAGCACCCGTTCGGGATAGAGCTCGGCCTCGTAGAGGTAGCCGCCGTCGACCAGCTCGCAGAGAGCAGCGCCCAGCTGCTCCTCGTCCAGCCCGGCGGTCAGGCCGAGCGCGCGGGATCCCGACTTCCTTTCCCACCACAGAAGCGACTTGGAGGAGTTGCTTTGCCTCCGGGTCGAGGCGGTCGATGCGGGCGGCGAGGACCGCCTGCACCGTTGCCGGCACGCCGGCCTCCTCGACCGGGCGGACCAGGCGGTAGGCGCCCCGCTCGCCCTCGAAGTGACCGGCCTCGACCAGCTCGCGGACGATCTCCTCGACGAAGAAGGGGTTGCCCTGGGTGCGCGCGTGGATCGGCTCCTCGAGGCCGTCCAGCGAGGGATCCTCCCCGGCCAGGTCGCGCAGCAGCTCCCGGGTGTCGGCCTGGCCCAGCGGTTGCAGGTCGAGGCTCCGGTAGATCGGCGCCTGGCTCCACTCGAGCGAGTACTCGGGCCGGAAGTTGACGACCGCGAGCGTGTTGGTTCCCTGCAGCGAGGCGACCATCTCGGCGAGCATCGCCTCGCTGCTCTCGTCGATCCAGTGCAGGTCCTCGATCACGAGGACGACGATGTGCTTGCGCCTGGGGGCGTTGATCAGGTGGCAGACGACCCGGCCCAGCGCCCGCTGCCGCGCCTCCGGCTGCATCTGCGCCACCGGCCGCTCGGGGTCGGGGACGCCGAGGAAGTCGAAGAGCAGCGGCAGGTCGCCGGCGAAGCCGGGGTCGAGCAGCAGGGCCCGGCCGGCGATCTTCTCGCGGGTCAGGCGGTCGAGCTCGCGCTCGCCGATGCCGAAGTAGGCGCGCAGCATCTGCAGCACCGGCATCAGCGGGATCGAGCGGCCGTGGGACTGCGCCTGCGCCTCGAAGACCTCAAGCCCGCGGGCTCGGCAGCGCTCGGCGAACTCATGGGTGAGGCGGCTCTTGCCGACGCCGGCCTCGGCGACGATCCCGACCACCGCGCCCTCGCCGGCATCCGCCCGCCCCAGTGCGCGCTCCAGCTCCGCCATCTCGTTCTCGCGGCCGACGAAGCGCGAGAAACCGCGCTCGCGGGAGAGGTCCAGCCGCGAGCGGGCGGAGCCGATGCCGGCCAGCTCGAATACCTCGACCGGCCTGCTCGCTCCCTTGATCTCGAACTCGCCCAGCTCCTGCAGTTCGAGGAAGCCGCCGGCCAGCGCCGCCGTGCTCTCGGTGACGTAAGCCGAGCCCGGCTCCGCCAGCGCCTCCATCCGCTGGGCGAGGCCGACGGTGTGGCCGATCGCGGTGTAGGAGCCCTCGCCGCCGGCGCCGATCGCCCCGGCGACGACCTCGCCCGAGTTGATCCCGATCCGGGTGGAGAAGTTGAGGCCGGGGCCGCGGCGCAGCTCGGCCGCGTACCCGGCGACATCGTCGAGCATCTGCAGCGCCGCGTAGCAGGCGCGCCGCGCATGGTCCTCGTGGGCGACCGGGGCGCCGAAGACGGCCATGATCCCGTCGCCGGTGAACTTGTCGACGGTCCCGTCGAAGCGCTCCACCGCCGCGGCGAGGATGGCGAAGAAGCGCTGCATGATCTTGCGCCACTCCTCCGGGTCCTGGCCCTCGGCCAGGTCCATCGAACCGCTCACGTCGGCGAACAGCACCGTCACCTGCTTGCGCTCACCGTCGTCCTTGCCGATCTCGACCACGACTCCTCAAGGTTACGCCTGCGTCGCCTCCACTCGCAATTGCGGTCGTACTTCCCGCCGCTATGCGGCAAGAGGTACGACCGCTTTGGAAGATCCAGGCTCGACCGCCGTTGCGGTCGTACTTCGTGCCGCATAGCGGAAAGAAATACGACCGCTGTAGCCTCGGGGCGGTGCGATCTGCGCTCGTCACCGGATCCTCGACCGGCATCGGCCGGGCGACGGCCCTGCGGCTCGACCGCGAAGGCTGGCGGGTCTTTGCCGGGGTGCGCCGGGAGGAGGATGCGGAGTCGCTGCGGGCCGAGGGCTCGGAGCGGCTGGTCCCGGTGATGCTCGACGTCACCGACGCGGCACAGGTTGCCGCCGCGGCCGAGCTGATCGGCGAGGCGGTGGGGGAGGGCGGCCTCGACGGCCTCGTCAACAACGCCGGGATCGCGGTGCTCAGCCCGCTGGAGACGGTTCCGCTCGGGGACTTCCGCCGCCAGATCGAGGTGAACCTCACCGGACAGGTCGCGGTGACGCAGGCGATGCTGCCCCTGATCCGCCGGGCCACCGGCCGGGTTGTCTTCGTCAGCTCGATCGGCGGTCGCATGGCGCTGCCCTTCGGCGCCCCCTACCACGCAGCCAAGTTCGGGGTCGAGGCGGTCGCCGACTGCCTGCGCCAGGAGCTGAGGCCGTGGAAGATCGGCGTGGCGGTGATCGAGCCGGGCTCGATCGACACGCCGATCTGGGAGCGGGGCGAGCGGATTGCCGACGAGGTGGCGGCGCGGGCCCCGGCCGCGCAGGAGGAGCTCTACGGGAAGACGATCGAGCGGTTTCGCGTTGCTGTTCGGCGCACCGCCGAGCGGGGCATCGCCCCGGACAAGGTCGCCAGGGCCGTTGCGCACGCACTTACCGCGCACCGCCCCCGCACCCGCTACCTGGTCGGTGCCGACGCCCGCGGCCAGGCGCTGCTCGGGCGGCTCTTGCCCGATCGCGCCCTTGACGCTGTCGTCCGCCGCGCGATGCGGATCTGACCGATCCGCAGCCCAGCCCACCACCCGCGGTCGTCATTTCAACCGCATAACGATTGAAATGGCGACCGCGCTGGGTTGTCGGTGAGGCACCTATACTGGCTCACCGATTGACTGGTCAGTCAACCAGGATGAGGTGAAGGCGCTTTGCGCGCAGCAGTCGTACAACTCAATTCCACCAACGACAAGGACCGCAATCTCAGCGCCGCCGAGTCGCTCGTGCGTGCCGCCGTGGCCGACGGAGCCGAACTGGTTGCGCTGCCGGAGAAGTGGAACCTGCTCGCGGGCGGCGAGGAGCTGCTGGGTGGGGCGGAGGCGCTCGACGGCCCAAGCCTCACCGCCGCCCGCGCCTGGGCGAGGGACCTCGGCATCCACCTGCTCGCCGGCAGCATCCCCGAGCGGGGCCCGGCGGGCAAGGCGTTCAACACCTCGGTCCTGATCGGTCCCGACGGCGAGGACCTCGCCGCCTACCGCAAGATCCACATGTTCGACGTCGACGTCGAGGGGGCCGCCTACCGCGAGTCCGAGCACGAGGAGCCGGGCGAGGAGATCGTCTCGGCGCCGCTCGGCGACACCATGATCGGGCTCAGCGTCTGTTACGACCTGCGCTTCCCGGAGCTGTACCGGATCCTCGCCGTGCGCGGCGCTCGCATCCTCGCTGTCCCCTCCGCCTTCACCGCCGCAACCGGCCGCGACCACTGGGAGCCGCTGCTGCGGGCGCGGGCGATCGAGAACCAGGCCTTCGTCATCGCCCCGAACCAGGTCGGCGAGGCGCCGCCGCACTTCCACTCCCACGGCCACTCGGCGATCGTCGACCCCTGGGGCACGATGCTGGCGATCGCCCCCGACGGGGAGTGCTTCGTCGCCGCCGACCTCGACCTTGCGGCCCAGGATCGCGTCCGCGAGTCGCTGCCCTCTCTCGCAAATCGCCGCCCCCGCGCCTACGCCTGGCCGCAACTGACGGAGGTGCACGCCTGATGGCCAAGGCCGCCGCACCCGCGGTCGACAAGCGCCGCCAGATCCTCGACGCGGCGATCCGCGTCTTCGCCCGCCAGGGGTTCCACTCGACCCGGGTCTCCGACATCGCCGACGAGGCCGGCGTCGCCTACGGGCTCGTCTACCACTACTTCAAGTCCAAGGACGAGGTCCTCAACGAGCTCTTCAGCGAGCGCTGGTCGCTGCTGCTGGCGGCGATCGAGGAGACCGACCGCGAGGGCGCCTCGCCGCGCGCCAAGCTAGAGGCCGTCGCCGGCTTCATCGTCGACTCCTACCGCCACGACCCGGAGCTGATGAAGGTGATCATCGTCGAGGTGACGCGGGCCGCCAACTCCTTCGGCCGCACCCACCTGCCGGAGATTCGCCGCGCCTACGACTCGATCGCCAAGATCGTCGCCGAGGGCCAGGAGGTCGGCGCCTTCCGCCGCGACATCGACCCCACCTTCGCCTCGATGTCCTTCTACGGGGCGATCGAGCAGCTGCTCTCCGGCTGGATCTTCGAGGTGATCCCGGCCTCCGACACGGACTTCGACCAGGCAAGGAGTCTTGTCGTGGCGACGATCTGCGACGGCCTCGAGCCGCGATAGGTAAGGTCGGGCGCGATGGACAACGAGATCGTCAAACGACTCGCCTGGAGCGGCCTCCTGGCCGCGAGCAGCGCCCTCGCCAGCGTCGTTGCCGCCCGCATCGCCGCCTTCGCCTGGCGCCGCATGTTCGACGAGGAGCCGCCTGAGTAGCGTGCCCGACGGCGCCGGCACACCCCCGCGGCCCCAGGAGGATCGCTCGGTCAGCGAGCTGGTCTTCGACGTCGCCGAAAAGAGCTCTTCCCTCGTCCGCGAGGAGATCGAGCTCGCCAAGACGGAGATCACCGAGAAAGTCGGCAAGATCCTGCGCGGCTCCGCCGTCGGCCTCGCCGCCGGCACCTTCGCCTTCCTCGCCTTGATCCTCTTCATGGAGGGCTTTGCCTGGCTGCTCGCCGAAGAGGTCTTCGACGGCAACGCCTGGCCCGGCTTCTTCGTCGAGGCTGCGATGTTCCTTCTGGTTGCCGCCGGGGCCGGGTACTTCGCCTACCGCTCGGTCCAGGCCGGCGCGCCGCCGATGCCCGAGCAGGCGATCGAAGAGGCCAAGCTGATCAAGACGACGCTGGAAGGGGAGGGAAGCGATGAGCGCTCAGCCTGAGCCGGTCCGCCCGCCGACGCCGGGCATGCCGGGCCGTTCCGCGGCCGAGATCCGCCGCGACATCGACTTCCAGCGGCGCGACCTGGGCAGCTCGGTCGAAGCCCTGCGTGGCCGGGTCACCGAGCTGACCGACTGGCGCCGCCAGGTGCGCGAGCACCGCTCACAGCTGATCGCCGGCGCCGCCGTCGCCGGCTTCGCGCTCGGTGGCCTGATGATGCTGCGCCGCCGCCGCTAGCGCGCCTGATCGTGGCTGACCTGGCGGAGATTCGTGGGATGATCGAGGCGGCCCTGCCCGGCGCCGAGGTCGAGGTGGCCGACGAGACTGGCACGGGCGACCACCTGCGGGCCACGGTTTCCGCCCCGCAGTTCGAGGGCCTCTCCCGCCTCGACCAGCACCGTCTCGTCAAGGCCGCGGTCAAGCCGCGCTTCGACGACGGGGCGATCCACGCCCTCTCGCTGAAGACCGAACCGCTCGGATAGCTAACCTGTGTCCGTGGCCGACGCAGAGCTGAAGCAGAAGGTCGAAGAGCTGGTCGCCGCCAACCCGGTGCTGCTCTTCATGAAGGGCACCCCGGAGATGCCGCGCTGCGGCTTCTCGATGCGGGTCGTGCAGGTGCTCGACTCGATGGACGTCGAGTACGGTGCGATCGACGTGCTGCCGGCGCTGCAGCCGCTGCGCGAAGTCACCACCGAGATCTCTGACTGGCAGACCTTCCCCCAGCTCTACGTCAACGGTGAGCTGCTTGGCGGCGCCGACATAGTCGAGGAGATGTTCGACTCCGGCGAGCTCGCCGAGGCGCTCGGTGTCGAGCAGCCCGAGGCGGCTCCGGCGCAGGCCGCGTCCGCACAAGCGCCACCGCTGCAGATCGAATAGACGCGCCGCCCGGTCTCTCTCGTGCGAGGCTCTTACCCCTAGCGCGGGAGGGGGACGCCGTGAGGACCCGTCGTGTACGGGGTGATCAGTCGACCGACGGCTACCGCGTCTCCCGTGAGTTCCCCCGGCGACCGAGGTCCTTCGGTCGGGTTGGGATCGGCCAAGGCTTCTTCCGTCAGCCGAGTCGCCAGGCTCCGCTTCATTGTGCGGTGGTGGATGCGATCCAGGGCAAAGACCTCGAGCAGGATGCTCTGGCCCTTTCCTTTCGGTGGCGGGAGGCAGTTGAACCCAAAGTAGGACCAACTGACGCCTTCCGGAAGCACGTTGGCAACGAGCCGGTGTTCGGTGGGTTTGAACTTGCTGATCAGGTCGGCGAAATGAACGACAACTTTTCGTTCGCCGTTTCCCTTCGTTCGCTTGAAGCGTCCGAGGTAGATCGCGAGTTCCTTTGTGTCCTCGGGAAGCTTCCCCCATTCCAGGGGCACCCAGAGAGATCCCCAACCGCAGCGGGTGCTCGGCTTGAGTTCGCCATTGGCCTGCAAGCCCGAGCTTTTGAGGTTGATCACGGACGTGACCGGCGGCGAGCTTCCGCTGCCGCAGCTCGCCAGCGCCAGGACAGCAGCTATCAGCCCCAATCCCCAGGCGCACCGTGCCAGCTTCTCAAGTCCCTCCCGCATCATGGGCAAGCGCCCACGATTTTAATCAGATTTTCTTGTGAGAACCGATCAGACGGCGGCGTGCTCGGCGGCGTCGTCCTTGACCTGGAAGGACGAGCCGCAGCCGCAGGCCGCAACCACGTTGGGGTTGTTGACCTGGAAGCCGGCGCCCTGCAGGCCTTCGACGTAGTCGACCTCGGAGCCGAAGACGAACTGCATGCTGACCTTGTCGACCACGACCGAGACGCCGTCGACCTCGAAGACGTGGTCGTCGTCCTTGGCCTGGTCGAAGGCGAGCGCGTACTGGAAGCCCGAGCAGCCCCCGCCGCGAACGGCGACGCGAAGCGCCTGGTCCTCGGCACTCTCCTGGTTGCCGAGCAGCTCGGCGATCTTCCCGGCAGCCTTGTCGGTGAGGGAGATCGCCTCTTGCGGTGCGTCAGTCACTTCACAAAGTGTAGCGAGAGGTCTGCGAGAATCGCTTGTCTTGAGTTCCAGCGCCTCAACTGCCGTGGTCTGCGACACGACGGCCTACCTGCCCGCCGAGCTGATCGCATCGCGTGGGATCAAGACGATCAGCCTCTACGTGGCGGTCGACGGGCATCAGGAGCCGGAGTCCGAGATCTCCGACTACGCCGGGTTCTACCAGCGCCTGCGCGCCTCCGAGGGCGGTGCGACGACCTCGCAGCCCTCGATCGGAGACTTCGTCGCCCTCTACGAGCCGCTGCTCGAAGAAGGTCGTGAAGTCGTCTCGATCCACATCTCCTCCGGCATCTCCGGCACCTTTGAGGCCGCCGGCCAGGCCCGCGAGCGGTTGGTCGCCGAGGGCAAGGGGGGAGAGCGCATCCACCTCTTCGACTCTCGCTCGGCGGCGGGGGGGATGGGGCTCTGCGTGCTCGCCGCTGCCGCGGCAGCGGCGAGCGGTGGGGACGGCGAGGCCGCCGTCGCGCGCGCCCAGCAGGCGCGCGAGGAGCTGAAGATGTGGTTTGCGATCGACACGCTCGAGTACCTGCGCCGTGGCGGTCGCATCGGCGGTGCCCGGGCCTGGATCGGCTCGGCCCTGAAGATCAAGCCGATCCTCACCCTCGAGGAGGAGATCACTCCGGTCGAGCGCGTTCGCACGCGGGCACGTTCGATCGAGCGACTGCGCGACTACGCCCGGCAGCGCCACGAGTCGGGCCTCGACGCCTGGGTCGTCCAGCACATCCAGGATGACGAGACGGCGGCGGGCCTGATCGAAGACGGACGCGAGATATTCGGCTGCGAGCCGGCCTTCACGTCGGAGATAGGCGCTGTCCTCGGGGCTCACGTGGGCCCGGGGCTGCTCGGCATCGGCAGCGTCTCGAAGTCGGTTCTGAGCTGAGCGACGGCGGCGAGCCGCCGCACCGGCTTTTCCCTAGGATAATTAGATGAAGTTTCTTGAGCGATTTGAAGAACGCGCGACCGAGTTGCCGTGAGAAATCTCGCTCTCGTCGGTGTTCTTCTTGCGGCCGTGTCGCTGACGGCATGCGGCGGCGGCGAAGAATCGAGCGGGGCCGAGAAGGCACCGTCCAAGATGTCGGCGGCGGAAATAGCCCAGCTTCCCCAGTTCAAGATCGGAGCGCGGCATGGGCCGGCACCCCAGGGGCTGGCGATCCACGATGTCCGCAAGGGCACCGGCACTGTGATGAGGCGAGGGGACACGATTCTCATCGGCTGGGCCGAAGTCCCATACGGCAAAGCTCTTGTCGCCTCCCCGAGCGCGCGGCGGCTGAAGTTCACCTTCGGAAAGTTCATCAAGGGCTGGGAAGAGGGCCTGCCGGGGATGAAGGTGGGGGGACGCCGGGAACTGATCGTTCCAACGCGACTGGGCGATACCGGCGGGCCGATGATCTACCAGGTCGACCTGCTCGCGGTCGAACCTCCTTCCGGGGGGAGCAGCTCGGGCCAGGCGGCTGCGGAGACGACGCCCCGGCCCCCGCGCGTCGCGACGCTGAAGATGTCCAAGGCCGAAATCGCGAAACTCCCGCCCCTGGCGATTCCCAAGCCGAGCGGGCCGCCGCCACGGCACTTCGAAACCATCGACCTTCGCCGGGGCTCCGGGCCGCCGGTGACCAAGGCGGACGTGGCGTCCTTCCGTTTTATCGAGGACACTTACCCCGAAGCCCTCAAGGGCATCCAGGGAGGGCTGAGCGGCGGCGAAAGCGGCCCGCTGAGCTACCCGGTCAGCCAGGCCCCCTACAGGAGCCTTCGGGCAGGCATGCCGGGCATGAAGGTCGGCGGCCGCCGCGAGCTGATCGTGCCGCCGAAGGCCGCCTATCCGCGCTGGAAGCCGAGCTGGGGCTACGCGCCCTATGTCTCCATCTTCGTGGTTGACCTGTTGGGCGTGGAACCGCCGCCCGATCCCGTGGGCTAGTTCGAGACTCGCTCGCCGAGCGTCGCGAGCATCTCCTCGACGCGGACGAACTTGACGCGGGGGCGTCCGTGCGGCTCGCCGCGGCCGACCTCGGCCTGGTCGATCGCCTGCCAGTCCTCGAAGCTGACGTAGCGGACGCCGCGCTCCGCCAGCAGGGCCTCGACCGCGCCGGGGTCCGGGCTCGTGGGGCTGAGCAGGGTCTGGGACTCGATGTCGGCGAGCAGGTGCTGGACCGTCTCCAGGGCGTCCTTCTTGTTGGTGCCGATCACCCCCGAGGGGCCGCGCTTGATCCAGCCTGCCGTGTAGTGGCCGACCTTGTGGCCGGAGTCGTGGGAGTCGAGCACGCGGCCGCCCTCGTTGAGGATCAGGCCGCGCTTCTCGTCGAAGGGGACGCCCTCGATCGGGATGCCGGTGTAGCCGACCGAGCGCAGCACCAGGCCGCACTCCAGCTCTTCGCGCTCGCCGGTGTCGCGGGCGCGCAGCGTGCCGCCTTCGTCGACCAGCTCGTTGCGGCCGATCACGAT
The DNA here is from genome assembly GCA_963714665.1 of uncultured Solirubrobacterales bacterium. Lineage (GTDB taxonomy): Bacteria > Actinomycetota > Thermoleophilia > Solirubrobacterales > 70-9 > VRUE01. Next base: position 102,821 of record CAVQPE010000003.1, read on the forward strand.
CTTCTCGACCCTGCCGTCGCCCTGGATCTCGACCGGCGAGGCGAGGAAGCGCAGGACGATCCGTTGCTTCTTGCCCTCCGGCTTGCGCTGGGAGAACTCGCGCAGCGTCTCGACGTTGACCCGGGTCGTCTTGTCGGCCTCCTCGGACTCGAGGAAGGCGGCGCTGGCCGGGTCGAGCTCGACCTCGGCCGGGTCGACGATCACGTCGGCGTCCTCCATCTCGCCGAGCTCCTTGATCTCGGGGTTGGTGAAGGCCGCCTGGACCGGCCCGCGGCGGCCGAGCACGACGATCTCGCGGATCTTCTTGCGCGTCGAGCAGCTCGATCGCGTGGTCGGCGGTGTCGGTCTGGCGCAGCTCGTGGTCGGTCAGCGCCAGCATCCGGGCGACGTCCATCGCCACGTTGCCGTTGCCGATCACGACGGCGCGCTCGCAGGAGAGGTCGAACTCCTCGCCAGCGTAGTCGGGGTGGGCGTTGTACCAGCCGACGAAGGCGGTGGCCGCGTGGCTGCCGGGCAGGTCCTCGCCGGGGATGCCGAGCTGGCGGTCGGTCTCGCAGCCGACCGTGAAGACGATCGCGTGGTAGAGCCGCTCGAGGTCCTCGACCTCGATGTCGTGGCCGACCTTGACGTTGCCGAAGAAGCGGAAGCCCTCGCGGGCGGCGGTTTTTTCGTAGACCCGGATCACCGACTTGATCTTCGGGTGGTCCGGGGCGACGCCGCCGCGGACGAGGCCGAAGGGGGTGGGGAGGCGGTCGAAGAGGTCGACCTGGGCGTGCATGTCCTCGCCCTTGAGGATGTGCTCGGCGGCGTAGAAGCCGGAGGGGCCGGCGCCGACGATGGCGACGCGGACGGGGTTCTCAGGTGTGCCGATCTGGGTCATGGCGAGCGCGAAAGGATAGGGAACTCGGCGAGCCGCCTACGCGGCGAGCAGCATCTCGTTGCACTGGGGACAGATGCCGTGGCTGAGCGCCGGCAGCTCGGGGCGGTTGAACAGCTCCAGTCGCCGCGCCGCCTCCTCGACCTCGACCCACTCGCCGTCGACCTCGAAGCGATCGCACCAGCCGCACATGCCCAGCGTGTCCGTTCCGCGCGGGGTGCCGGGATCGAGCAAGGGCTGTGGTATCTCGCGCTCCTCTTCGGAGCGCAGCCGGGCGGAGAACAGCACGGCGCGGCCGCCCGGCCGGGCGGCGATCCGGATGTCCATTTCCCGCCGCACGCCCGGCCCATCGCAGCGGAAGGGCAGTTTGACGTCGCCGACCTCGTCGCGGACCCGCCGCACCAGCATCCGCTGCAGCTTCCTCATCTCTTCGCCGGCGACGTAGTCCCAGAGGGAGCGGCCGAGGCTGGTCCCGGCTTCGGCCCAGCCGTTCTCCGCGGCAAAGCTGTAGTACCCCTCGTCGACCTTGACCAGGTGGTCCTGCTCGTCGATCGCGTAGCTGAGCGCCTCGGTGCTCATGCACCCGCGGCGACGGCGCTGGGCACCCCGTCGAGCGCGTCGAGGGCTTTGCGCAACGAGAGCGCCACGCAGGTGAAGATCGGCGTCTCCAGCTCGGTGTACTCGCTCGACTCGGTCGGGCGCAGCTCCTGCACCAGGTCGAGGAACATGCCGGGGTCGTCGCCCTCGAAGGCGACGACGAACTCCTGGTCGTCGAGGCCGAAGGAGTAGGAGGTGTTGATCGTGATCTCCGGGTAGCGCCGGCCGACCTCGATGTGGCTCTTCATGATCCGCCCGCGCTCCTCCGCCGGCAGCCCGTACCAGCGCCGCTGCTTCACCATCGGGTAGAGGAACATGTACTTGCGCTCGGAGACGCAGATCTCCGGTCGCGCCTGCTCCTCCGAGTACGGGGAGCGCTTGGTCATCGAGAGGAACGAGTAAGGGGTCTCCGCCCACTGCGCCAGGCCGCTCTGGCCGAGGACGACGTGGAAGGTGTGCAGGTCGTCGAGGCTGGGGCTCTGGGAGAGGATGACCAGGTCGACGTCGCCGCGCGTACCTATGGTTGAGTAGGCGCGCAACGAGCGGTCGAGGGCGAAGTCCTCGCAGGCGGCGAGGAACTCCTGCTTGTCGGCGGCTCGGAGATCGGCGTCGCGGCGGCGCCAGGCGGAATCGACCTTGAAAAATGTGAACTTGGCGAAAGTGCGGTCGGCCATTGGGTTGACGATAGCGGTGATTTCGCTAGCGGTGGCGGCGTTCGGGCAGGGGGTTCCGCTTAACTTTTTCGGTGGGACGGCGCTCGCCTCTCGAGAGGGGGTAGACGAAAAAGTACAAGACGCTCCACCCCCTGCCCGAACGCCGCTGGCAGGCACGAGAACGGCGCTATCGGGGACTCAGGTGACGATCGTGTTGCTGCCAAGTGGCACTGGGGTCGAAGAGCTTGTGGGGGCCGGGTTGTCGCCTGGGTTGCTGAGCGCTGGGTTGGGGAGCGTGCCGGCGGCGCAGACTTATTTGGATGTCTCGCAGGGGAATCGGGTTTTCGATTCGCTTTATGACTCTGGGTTGCCCGCTGACGTTGGGGGGGGGATGTGTGGGCCGGGGTATTCGCGGGCTGTGGTCGAACGGGCTGAATCGGCTCCGGCGGACATCGTGCCCGGGCTGTTGGCGGCGACGTTGCATGGGGCGGGGGAGGGGTGTGAAGTGCGGAGCGTTGGGTTGGGGCGGCTGGCGGCTCTCGTCCGGGGGCTGCGTGGGGACGATCTGCTGATAGCGATCGAGCGCGCTCCACCGGAGAAGAACCAGGCCCTGGCAATTGGGATCGCGGGACGGGGATTCGATGGCGACCTGACCTCGGACAGCACTCGTACCGACGGATACGTGCTGTCGACCGATATCGCGCCGACGATTCTGGAGCGCTTCGGGATCGCGGTTCCCTCCGCCATGTCCGGGCAGCCGATCCGGGCCGAGGGGGACGTCGACGTGGCGGCGATCGAATCGCTCGGGGGACGGATGTCCGTGATCTCCGTACGGCGGGGCCCCGTGATCGGGGTTGGCCTGCTCGTCTGGTTCCTCGCCCTGATGCTCGCAGCGCTCGTCACTCGCGGCCGGGCCGCGCGGGTCGGCGTGAAGCTGCTCGGGCTCAGCGTGGTCTACCTGCCGCTCTTCCTGCTGATCGGCGCGGCCCTGGAGCCAAGCCAGGGAGCTGAACAGCTCCTCGTCATCGCGGGCGCCCCAGCCCTCGCGGCGATCACGCTTGCCGCTCTCGATGACTGCCGGGCGCTTGCGGTTGCCTCCGGGCTCGTCGTCGTGGCCTACGCGATCGACGTGATCGCTGGCTCGCCCCTGACGACGCTCTCGCTGCTCGGGCCGAACCCCGGGCTGGGGGTGCGCTTCTACGGGATCGGCAACGAGCTGGAGGCGCTTCTCGGGGTGCTCGTGATCGCCGGGACCGGCGCGGCGCTGGCCGGGTTCGGGCCGGGCTCTCGGCCCGCGCCGAGGCAGGGACGTTCCTCGCCTCAGGCCTGCTCTTCGCCTTCGTCTTCGCTGCCGGGCGCTTCGGGGCTGACGTCGGCGCCGCGATCGTGCTGCCTATAGGGGCCGCGGTCGCCGCTTCGAAGGTCGCGACCCCGCGACGACACGCGGCCCTCCTCATTATTACCGCAACTTTCGTATTTGTGGGATTTATTGCAGCAATCGACCTCCTCACCGGGGCAAACGCGCACCTGACCAGGTCGGTGCTCGACGCCGGCGGGCTCAACGACCTCGCCGATGTCGCGCAGCGGCGGCTGCAGCTCTCGGCCCACAGCTTCACCCGCCCCGTCGTCCTCTTCTTCCTGCCCCTGGTCGTCGCCCTCGCCGTGCTCGCGGTGCGGCGCCGGGACGTGCTGCACGGCGTGCTGGGCAGGTCTCCCGCGATCGAGGCCGGCCTGCTGGGCGCCCTCGTCGCAACCGTCGCCGGCACCCTCGCCAACGACTCGGGCGCGCTGATCCTGGAGATCGGCACCGCCTACCTGCTCGCCTTCGCAGCCTTTGCCTGGGCCGGAGAGCCGCCGGGGGCCGATCCGCCCGGTTGAGCGCTGGTCGATCCACTACCCTTGGCAGTTCGTGCGGATTGCGCTCGTCTCGCCATATTCCTGGACCTACCAGGGTGGGGTGAACCGGCACGTGGAGGCGCTCGCCGAGGAGTTCCTCGGCCGCGGCCACCACGTACGCGTGCTCGCCCCGTTCGACCCGCCTGGGCGGGTCAGCCAGGTGCTGCACCGCGCCGCGCCGGAGCCGCGTGAGATCCCCGACTACCTGATTCCGCTCGGTCGCTCCGCCGGCTTCCCCTCCAACGGCTCCGTCTCCAACCTCGCCCCCTTCCCCGCCGGCGGGGTCCGTGCCCCGCGGCGCGAGCTGCGCCGGGGCCGCTTCGACGTCGTCCACGTCCACGAGCCGGTGGTGCCGCTGGTCGGCTGGAACGCCGCCCTCGGCGCCGAGGCCCCGGTCGTCGGCACCTTCCACGCCTACTCGACCAAGCCGGTGCCCAACTTCATCGCAAACGCGCTCGGCGCCCGGCGGGTCTTCAACCGCCTCTCGGCGCGGATCGCCGTCTCCGAGGCCGCCGCTTGGACCGGCCGTCGCTGGTTCGGCGGCAACTATGAGGTGATCCCCAACGGCGTCGACGTCGACGCCGCGCTGAGCGGTCCCAAGCCGCCCGGGGAGGAGCTGCGGGTGTTGTTCGTCGGCCGCCCTGAGGAGCGCAAGGGGCTGCCGATCCTGCTCGCGGCCTTCGGTGCCCTGGTCGAGCACGTGCCGAGCCGCCTGACGGTGATCGGTGCCGAGCGCGAGGACGTGCTCCACTACCTCGCCGATCCCGAGACGATGCGCTGGATCGACGTGCGTGGCCGCGTGTCCGGGGAGGCTCTGCAGCGCGCCCTTCACGAGGCGGACCTTCTCTGCGCTCCCTCGCTCTCGGGCGAGAGCTTCGGCATGGTCCTCACCGAGGCCTTCGCCGCGGGCACCCCGGCGATCGCCTCCGCCATCGCCGGCTACAGCGATGTGGTCAGCGACGGCGTCGACGGTGTCCTGGTGCCGCCGGGCGATCCCCAGCGGCTTGCCGAGGAGCTGCAGCGGGCTCATCACGAGCCCGAGAAGCTGGCGGCGATGGGCGAGGCGGCGCGGCTCAGCGCCGAGCGCTACGCCTGGCCCCGCGTCGCCGACCGGGTGACTGCGGTCTACGAGCGGGCGATCGAGCTGCCAGAGCCGCAGGGTGCGCTCCAGCGGGCCGCCCACTGGGCGGGGATGCTGCCGGCCGACGGCTTGCCGCCGAGCCCGCCGCGGCGCCTGCCCTCGCTCGATCCGGCACCGGTTCGGTCCGGCAACCGGCGCCGCAGGGTCGCCCGCCGCATCGGCCTTGGTGCCGCCGGGGTGCTCGGCATCGGGCTGACGGCGCTCGCGGCGCAGAAGATCGGCGTCGACAAGGTGGTCGAAAGCATCGTCCGCTCCGACCTCAGCTGGGTGCTGGTTGCCTGCGCGCTGATGGCGCTCTCCCTCTTCTTCCGCGCCGCCTCCTGGTACTGGATCGTCCGCGCCGCGCTGCCGCACCGGCCGGTGCGGCGCCGCGACGTCACCTCGGCGACGATGATCGGCGTGCTGATGTCGGCGACCCTGCCCGCTCGCCTCGGCGAGCCCGCCAGGGCCCTGTCGCTGGCGCGGCGGACGGGCCGCATGCGCGAGACCTTCCCGGTCCTGCTCGGGACCGTCGTCTCCCAGACCGTGCTCAACCTCGTCGCCCTGGCCCTGCTCGGGGTCATCATCGTCTCCACCACCGACCTCTTCCACTCCAGCACGCAGAAGCTCTTCGTCTTCAGCTTCGTGCCGCTGGCGCTGCTGCTGGTCGTGCTCGTCGGCCCGCCGCTGATGAGGCGCAACGGCAACGGCCGCCTGGCCCGGCTGGGTGCCGCGATGCACGCGGGCCTGGTGCAGGTGCGGGCCGGCCTGCGCGTCTTCCGCGAGCCGCGCCGCGGCGCGGCCGCAGCGGCCGCGCAGCTCACCGCCTGGGCGATCCAGCTCACCGCCTGCTGGGCGCTGCTCGCCGCTCTCGGGCTCAGCGGCCAGGCGGGCATCGGCGCGGCCGCCGCGGTTCTTTTCGCCGTCAACGTCACCGCGGTCGTGCCGGCGACGCCATCCAACATCGGCGTCTTCCAGCTCGCCGTGATCAGCGTCCTCCACACCGGCTTCGGCATCGGCACGGCCGATGCGCTGGCCTACGGAGTCATCCTGCAGGCGGTCGAGATCGCCACGGCGGTTGCCCTCGGCCTGCCGGCCCTGGTCCGCGAGGGCCTGACCTGGAGCGACCTGCGCGTGCAGGCGCTTTCGACCGCTCCGGTGCGGTTGAAGCCGCAGCCCGCCCGTTTCGAATAGTCTGCTGCAGACGGCGGTCCTATATATAACCTGACCAGTACCCAAATTTGAATAGACGATGCAGCCCGACAGCACCCCGTCATCCGCGGGGGTTCGAGCCGGAGGGACTGTTCTTTCCCTGCTGGCCGGACCGCTCTGCGCCCCGATCCTGCGTGCCCACCTCGACGGGCCGTTGCGCCTGCCGGACTTGCGCGAACAGATAGGCGGCGCCGCCCAGACCACCCTGCGCGGGCAGGTGGGCAACCTGAGGGCGATCGGCGCGCTGGAACGACATGTTCGCACCGGCATGCCCTACACGGTCGAAAACGAGCTGACCGACGTCGGCCGCGGCATCCTCGGCGTCGCCGAAGTCGTCGAAGATTGGCTCTCGTGGGCGCCGCAGGGACCGATCCCGCTCGGCAGCGAGCCGGCCAAGGGGGCGATCAGGTCGCTGGTCGGCGGTTGGGGCTCCACCGTGCTGCGCGCCCTCGCCGCTCGCCCGCTTTCGCTGACCGAGCTCAGCGGCGTCATCCCCGATCTCAGCTACCCCTCGCTGGAGCGGCGCCTCTCGGCTATGCGCGCTTCCCGGCAGGTGGAGGTGCTGCACAACGAATCCGGCAAGGCCAGGCCCTACGGAGTCACCGATTGGACCCGGCAGGCGGTCGGCCCGCTGGTCGCGGCGAGCCGCTGCGAGTGCAGGCACATCGGCGAGGGCACCGGATCCGCTCGCCGAGGCTCGACATCGAGGCCGCCTTCCTGCTGGCCGTTCCGCTGGTCGTGTTGCCCACCGACAGGTCGGGCTCATGCCAGCTCGCGGTCGATACCTTCGATGCCGAGGAGCCCTGCGCAGGACGCGACCGGGGTCCGCGTCGACCTGCGAGTACGGCGAGGTCACATCCTGCGTGCTCCGCCCTCGAGCGGGAGCCGAGCACCTGGGCCCTCGGCACGATCGATGCCTGGGTCGATGCGATCGGCGACAGCCGTCTCGACCGTCTCCGCATCGGCGGGACCGACCAGGATCTGGCTCGCAGCCTGATCGAGGGCCTTCGCCTGTCGATCTCGGCGGCCAGGGGCCTGTCCCGCTAGGCGGTCCCACGGCCTGAGGACCCCGGGTGCCGCCGCCTGGCTGACCAGCCAACCTGCCAGAATGCCGCTGTCTTGACCGCGGACGGGCAACCCAGCGAGCATCTGGACGTGCTGATCGTCGGGGCGGGGCTCTCCGGGATCGGTGCCGCGCACCACCTTCAGGAGGCCTTCCCCGGACGCAGCTACGCGATCTTCGAGGCGCGGGATGACCTGGGGGGCACGTGGGACCTCTTCCGCTACCCCGGGATCCGCTCGGACTCCGACATGCACACGCTGGGCTACCGCTTCCGGCCCTGGACGAACTCGAAGACGATCGCCGACGGGCCCTCGATCCTCGAGTACGTGCGTCAGACCGCACGAGAGGATGGGATCGAGGAGAAGATCCGCTTCCGGCACCGCGTGGTCCGGGCCGAGTGGTCGAGCGAGGAGTCGCGCTGGAGGTCGAGGCAGAACGTCCCGACACGGGGGAGACGGTGACCGTCACCTGCGGCTACCTCTGGGTCTGCAGCGGCTACTACCGCTACGACGAAGGGTTCACTCCCGAGTTCGAGGGGGCCGAGAGCTTCGCTGGGCGGATCGTCCACCCCCAGCACTGGCCCGCAGGACCTCGACTACGCCGGCAAGCGGGTCGTCGTCGATCGGCAGCGGCGCGACCGCGGTGACGCTGGTGCCGGCGATGGCCGAGGACGCCGCCCACGTGACGATGCTGCAGCGCTCGCCCACCTACATCGCCTCGCTGCCCGGCCGAAGACCCGCTTGCCGGGGCCCTGCGGCGCGTGCTCCCCGACAAGGCCGTCTACGCGATCGTGCGCTGGAAGAACGTCCTCCTCCAGACCGCCTTCTACCAGCTCAGCCGCCGCCGGCCGCAGGCCGTGAAACGGATGGTCCGCCGCGGCGTCGAACGCGCGCTGCCGGCCGGCTATGACGTCGACAAGCACTTCAAGCCCCGCTACAACCCCTGGGACCAGCGCATGTGCCTGGTGCCCAACGGCGATCTCTTCAGGGCGATCCGCGACGGCAGCGCCTCGGTCGTCACCGACACGATCGAGACGCTTCACCGAGAGCGGGATCGAGCTCGATTCCGGCGAGGAGCTGGAGGCCGACGTGGTCGTCACCGCCACCGGCCTCAACCTGCTCTTCCTCGGCGGCATGCGAGCTGGTCGTCGACGGCCGCGCGGTCGACGTGCCGAAGACGATGACCTACAAGGGGATGATGCTGAGCGGCGTCCCCAACTGCGCCTTCACCGTCGGCTACACCAACGCCTCCTGGACCCTGAAGGCCGACCTCACCTCCGAATACGTCTGCCGCCTGCTCGCCCACATGGACGCGCACGGCTACCGACAAGAGCGTGCCCCGAGATAACCGACCCGACCGTGACCGAGGCGCCGCTGCTCGACTTCACCTCCGGCTACGTCCTGCGCTCGCTCGACGAGTTCCCCAAGCAGGGCTCGAAGGAGCCGTGGAAGCTGCGCCAGAACTACGTCTTCGACCTGCGCGCGATCCGGCACGGCCCGATCGACGACGGCGCGATGCAGTTCTCTCGCGCGGTGCCGCAGGCTCAGCCCCCGCTGGAAAAGGTCGCCGTCTGAGATGACCGAGCTGACCGGCATGCAGGCCGAGCTCTGCGAGAAGAGCGAGACCGACTACTCGGACCTGAAGGCCCTCTTCGTCAACTGCACGCTGAAGCGCAGCCCCGAGGTCTCCAACACCCAGGGCCTGATGGACGTCTCGATGGAGATCATGCGCCGCAACGGCGTCGCGGTCGAGGGCATCCGCGCGATCGACCACGAGATCGCCACCGGCGTCTGGCCCGACATGACCGAGCACGGCTGGGAGGTGGACGAGTGGCCGGCGATCTTCGAGAAGGTGATGGCGGCCGACATCCTCGTCCTCGGCATGCCGATCTGGCTGGGGGAGAAGTCATCGGTGGCGACGCAGGTGATCGAGCGCCTCTACGGCAACTCGCACCTGCTCAACGACGCCGGCCAGTACGCCTACTACGGCCGGGTCGGCGGCTGCCTGGTGACCGGCAACGAGGACGGGGTCAAGCACTGCGCGATGAACGTCCTCTACTCGCTGCAGCACCTCGGCTACGCGATCCCGCCCCAGGCCGACGCCGGCTGGATCGGCGAGGCCGGGCCCGGGTCCCTCCTACCTCGACGAGGGCTCCGGCGGCCCCGAGAACGACTTCACCAACCGCAACACCACCTTCGCCGCCTGGAACATGCTCCACCTGGCGCGGATCCTCAAGGACGCCGGTGGCATCCCGGCCCACGGCAACCAGCGCACCGCCTGGGACGCTGGTTGCCGCTTCGACTTTCCGAATCCCGAGCACCGGGCCTGAGCCCGCTGCCTCTCAGGGGAAGCGGGGGCCCTGTGGCTGCGGCCGGGTGCGTCAGGCGCCGCGGCCTGCGGCGCAAGCGCTCTCGCTCGCCTGGACGCTCGCCGTCGATCGACGAGTTGCAGCCGTCGATCAGGAACCAGGCGCCGACGGATTCGCCTTCGAAGGGCACGTCGAGCGCCGTCGTCGGGAACGTTTCCGTCGCGTTTTCGTAGAGGTAGCCTTCTTCTTCTTCCGGTTCGCCGAACTGGCTGAGTCGGCACCTCGAAGAGGCATTCGAAGAGCGTGTCGACTTTTTTGCCGACCTGGCCGAGGCCGTTGCGATCTGCCGTGCTGCTGCGGTGGCGATCGTCTGTCCCTGCTCGGCTGACTGTGCTGGCTCAGTCGAGGCGATCTTTCTTTCGGCCTTGATCAGCCCGGTGCTGAGCTGCTTGACCCGGTGGTTGAGGCAGGTGGAGTCCGCATCTCGCCTGCGCGCCCGCGGTGAGGCTCAGGCTCACGGCCAGGACTCGCGGCGAGTGCGACCAAAACTCTTCTCATCGTCTCTCCCTCCGGCGTGCGGGGCGCGCCCGTGTATCGGTTGGCTTCCTGAAATCTACGGATTATTGGGAGCCCTGCTTCTCAAGCCGCTCGGCGAGGCGGTTCATGCCGCGCTCGCGGGCGGCGGCGGCGGCGCGCCGGCCCAGTCGGTCTCGCGGTCGGGCGGCGGCTCGACGCCGGCGTCGCGCAGGGTCGCGATGTCCTTGAAGGCGCGCAGGTCGTCGCGCGGCGTCGATCAGGGCGCCGCGCAGGGCGGGCGGCGCTCGCGGATCGCGTTGTCGAGCACGGCCTCGAGCGAGCCGTGGCGGCGCAGCAGCTCCGCCGCGGTCTTCGGCCCGACGCCCTTGGCGCCGGGCAGCCCGTCGGAGGGGTCGCCGCGCAGGGCGATGAAGTCGGGCACCAGCTCGGGCGGGATCCCGTAGCGCTCCTCGACCTCGCCGGGCCCGACCTCTTCGGCGCCTTTCCCTTTGCCGCCGGTCTTCACGTAGAGGACGGTGACCCGCTCGGAGGCGCACTGGTACATGTCGCGGTCGCCGGTCAGCAGCAGCGCCCGGCCGCCGGCCTCGGCCTCGCGGCGAGCGTAGGTGCCGAGCAGGTCGTCGGCCTCGAGGTCCTCGCTCGTCGCCACCGTCCAGCCGAAGGCCGAGAAGAAGTCGCGGGCGGCGGCGAACTGCGGCGCGAGGTCGTCCGGCATCGCCGCCTCGCGCTCGGCGTGGTAGGCGGGGTAGAGCTCGGTGCGGTAGGAGGCCGCGTCGGGCCCGAAGCAGAGGACGACCGCACGCGGCCGGTGCAGCTTCGATCTCGCGCAGGACCAGGTTGGCGGTGCCCAGCAGCGCGTTGACCGGCTTGCCGTCCGATCCCACGATCGAGTCCGGCAGCGCGTAGAAGGCCCGAAACAGCATCGAGGGCGTGTCGACGACGAGCAGCGGCTGGGGCATCCCCACACCCTATGGCGCGACCGAGGTCTGCCGTACTCGACTACGGTTAGCGCCGCCGTGAACATGAGCAGCGCCCTGCACATCGAGGACCTGACCAAGCGCTACCCGACCGGGGTGGAGGCGCTGCGCGGCGTCTCGCTGGAGATCGAGCCGGGGGAGCTGTTCGGCCTGCTGGGGCCGAACGGCGCCGGCAAGTCGACCCTGATCCACTGCTCGACCGGGCTGGCGCAGCCGACCTCGGGCGCGATCCGCATCTTCGGCCACGACGCGATCGGCGACTACGGCGCGGCGCGCCAGGCGGTCGGGCTGGCCCCGCAGGAGCTCAACCTCGACTGGTTCCTCACGGTCGAGGAGACGCTCGACTACCACGCCGGCTACTTCGGGATGCCCAAGCGCGAGCGGCGCGAGCGGACCAAGGAGCTGCTCGAGACCTTCTCGCTGACCGAGAAGGCCGACGAACGCACCCGCACGCTCTCGGGCGGGATGAAGCGGCGGCTGATCCTGGCGCGGGCGCTGATGCACCGGCCGCGGCTGCTGATCCTCGACGAGCCGACCGCCGGCGTCGACGTCGAGCTGCGGCTCGAGCTCTGGCACTACATGCAGCGGATCAACCAGGAGGGGACGACGATCCTGCTCACCACGCACTACCTCGAGGAGGCCGAGCAGCTCTGCGACCGGATCGCCTTCATCAACGACGGCCAGATCGTCGGCGAGGGGACGAGCGCGGAGCTGGCCGCCCGCTACGGCGTCGCCAACCTCGAGGACGCCTACCTGGCGCTGGTCGGGCGCAACGAGCTCTCGCGCTCGAAGGTCGAGGCAGTCGCGTGAGCGCCGCCCAGATCCGCTTCGCCACGCTCTGGCGGCGCGAGGTCAACCGCTTCATGAAGATCAAGAAGCAGACGCTGGGCGCGCCGCTGCTGGAAACCTTCCTCTACATCACGGTCTTCGGCGCCGCGCTCGGCTCGCGAATCAAGCAGCTGCACGGGATCGACTACGTCGTCTTCGTCATCCCCGGCCTGATCATGATGGCCTGGGCGATCAACTCCTTCGCCAACAACTCCTCCTCGATCCTGCAGCAGAAGTTCCAGGGCGCGATCCAGGACCAGCTCTCCTCGCCGGCCTCGCCGCTGGAGCTGCTGCTCGCCTTCACCCTCGGCGGCTTCATGCGCGGGCTGATCGTCGCCGGGCTGACCTTCATCGTCGCCTCGCTGCTGGTCGACCTGCCGGTCGACCACATCCTGGTCCTGGTTCCCTCGCTGTTCCTGGTCGGCTTCTTCTTCTCCCAGCTCGGGGTGCTGACGGGCGTGCGGGCGGAGCAGTTCGACGACGTCGCCTTCGTCCAGACCTTCGTCCTCACGCCGCTGATCTTCCTCGGCGGCGTCTTCTACTCGGCGGCGCTGCTGCCGCAGCCGTTCCAGACCCTGACCCACTTCGACCCGATCTACTACATGATCAACCTGGTCCGCTACGGCTTCGTCGGCTACACCGAAGTCAGCATCGCCCTCTCGCTGCTGGCCCTCACCGCGGCGACGGCGGTGCTCTTCGCCGTCAACCTGCGCCTCTTCTCGCGCGGCTACAAGCTGCGCGCGTAGCCGAACTGCATCAACTTGTCTATCTGGCAGGTGGAGAAGTTGATGCAGTTCCGGATGCCGGCTGTGCCGCGGCGAGGGTGGAGGCGATCAGGCCCCGGGTCTCGGCCGGGTCGATCACGTCGTCGAGCTCGAAGAGGGCGGCGGCGTTGAGCGCCTTGGCGTTCTCCTCGGCGGCGGCGGTGAGGTCGCGGACGCGCTGCTCGCGCTCGGCCTCGTCGGCGATCGCCTCGAGCTCCTTGCGCAGCGCCAGCTGCACCGCGCCCTCCAGGCCCATCGGCCCGAGGTGCGCGGCCGGCCAGGCGACGGTGAGCAGCGGCTCGTGCAGGCTGCCGCCGGCCATCGCCTGGGCGCCGAGGCCGTAGCCGCGGCGCAGGATCACCGCGACCAGCGGCACGCGCAGCGCCGCGCCGGCGACCAGCAGGCGCGAGGCGTGGCGGACCAGGCCGGTCGCCTCGGCCTCGGGCCCGACCATGAACCCGGGCGTGTCGACCAGCGAGACGACCGGCAGGCCGAAGGCGTCGCAGAGCTGCAGGAAGCGCGCCGCCTTGTCGGCGGCGTCGCTGGTGATCGCGCCGGCGACGTGGCGGGTGTCGTTGGCGATCACGCCCAGCGGGCGGCCCTCGATCCGCGCCAGGGCGGTGACCATCTCCGGCGCGAAGCGCTCGCGCAGGAAGGTCACCGAGCCCTCGTCGGCGAGCGTGCTCGACGATCGGCGCCACGGCGTAGGCGCGGCGGCGGCGCTCGGGGACGGCGTCGCGCAGGGGGTCCTGGTCGGGCGCGCTCGCCCGGCGCCGTCGGTCCCTGGAAGTAGCCGAGCAGCCGCTTGGTCGCGGCGACGGCCGCCTCCTCGTCGGCGACGACGAGGTCGACGACCCCGTTGGCCGCCTGCATCGCGGTCGGGCCGACCTCGTCGGGGTCGACCTTGCCGAGGCCGCCGCCCTCGATCATCGCCGGGCCGCCCATGCCCAGCGAGGCGTTCTCGGTGGCGACGATCAGGTCCGAGCAGCCGGCGATCACGGCGTTGCCGGCGAAGCAGCGGCCGGCGACGACCGCGATCCGCGGCACCACGCCCGAGAGCCGCGCCCAGAGCGCGAAGGCGCGGGTGTCGAGCGCCGAGACGACGGGGTAGTCGGTGTCGCCCGGGCGGCCGCCGCCGCCCTCGGCGAAGAAGACGGTGGGCAGGCGCATGCGCTCGATCAGCTCGAAGAGCCGGTCCTTCTTGCGGTGGCCGAGGGCGCCCTGGGTGCCGGCGAGGACGGTGTAGTCGTAGGAGAGGACGGCGCAGGCGCCGCGCTCGCCGAAGAGGTCGCCGTTGACGCGCGCCGTGCCGGCGATGAGCCCGTCGGCGGGGGTGCGCGCGATCAGGTCGTCGAGGTCGCGCCGTCCCCGCTGGGCGGCGATCGCGAAGCGGCCGTACTCGACGAAGGAGCCGGGGTCGACGAGGTCGGCGACGTTCTCGCGCGCCGTGCGCCCGCCCGCGGCGTGGCGGCGCTCGACCGCGTCCGGGCGCGCCGCGTCCTCGGTCAGCGCGCGTCGCCGCAGCACCTCGGCGAGGTCATCGCGCTCCCCCTCGCCGTCGCTGCGCTTCTCGTCGGGCACGCGCGGCATGTTCCCAGACGGCGGGTCGGGCGCGCGAGCGGCGCCGAATTGGCGCTTGAATGCCGATCTCGACCCGTATAGCTTGTTATGCCTATTCGTCCAGAGTTGCGCCGCTAGGCAGGGGCGCCGAAAGGAGAACAAGTTGAAGCAGCGTCTTTCTCGCAGGAATTACGCCAGGGCCGCGACCTTGCTCGTGCTGGTGGCGTCGCTGGCCTTTGCGGCGGTCGCGATGGGTGGGTCAACCCCCGCACGGCCGCTGCCTGGAGCGGGTCTTTCACCTGCCACGACAGTCTTCATCAGCGCCCAGGGAGGCCTTCACTTCGTCGCGCCCAAAACGATCGAGAGCGGCGAGGACCTGACGGTGATCAACCAGACCAACCCGAAACAGGTCGGCCCGCACACCTTCGCGCTTGTCACCAAGGGCTCGATCCCGAAAACGCCGAACGCGCGGAAGAACTGCTTCACCCCGAAACACATCTGCATGGCGATCGCCTCCTGGCACGGCGTCAAAGGCAACGGGCCGGTGAAACAGAATCCCGCCACCGCCGGGGAAGAAGGCTGGGACACGCTCGGCAGCCTGACCAAAAAGGGCGACTCCTGGTTCACCGGTGAGAAGCCGGGGACCTCGATCGACCAGAAAGTGACCGCGGCCGCCGGCACGACGATCTACTTCATGTGCGCCATCCATCCCTGGATGCACGGCAAGATCGAAGTGCTGCCCCCGTCCGGTACCTAGAGCACGGCTGGAAGCTCCTCAGACCCGCCGCGCCTGGGGCGCCGAGCTTTCCTCGGCGCCCTGGGCAGCGGCGCGCTTGCCACGGCGCTGCCGCTGGGCTTTCGCCCCTCGGCGCTGCTGCCGGCCGGCAACTCGTCGCCGCGGGCCGGTGCCGAGCCCTTTAGGGCGCCCCTGCCGATCCCGGAGGTGCTGAGCGATTCGCACCTGACGATCCCGATCCGCGAGGCCGAGGTCGGGGTCCTGCCCGGCGAGCGGACGAAGATGTGGACCTACGGTGGGGCCTTCCCCGGGCCGACGATCAGGCGGCCGGCTGGCCACCGAACCAAGGTGACGTTCCATCACCAGCTTCCGCCGGCCGTGGGCGAGTTGACCGTTCACCTGCACGGCGGCCACAACCGCACCCAGTTCGACGGCCAGCCCGGCGGCTTGACCCCGTCCCACGCGCGCTCTTTCTACTGCGACATCCCCCGCGGCCTCTCGCCGCGTGCGTCGGGCAACGACCTGCTGATCGAGCCGGGCGGCAGGCGCACCTACGTCTACGACCTGAGGGAGGACGGCGGGCCCGAACGGGCCGCCTTCCAGTGGTACCACGACCACCGCCTCGACCACACGGCGCGCAACGTCTGGCGCGGCCTGGCGGGGATGTGGATCGTCGACGACGAGCTCGACGCCGGCCTGCCGCTGCCGCGGGGAGATCGCGACCTGGCGTTGATGATCGCCGACCGCAGCTTCGACCGGCACAACCAGCTCACCGACCCGTTCACGAACCGGCGTCCTCCCGCAGACGGGATCAGTGCCCGCTCTGTGCTCGTCAACGGCGCTTACATGCCACACCACCGGGTCACGGCGCAGCGCTACCGGTTGCGCATCCTCAACGCCTCGCAGTTTCGCTCCTACAACCTCTTCCTCTCCAACGGCGCCCAGCTGGTCCAGATCGCCACCGACAGCGGCCTGATGCCCAAGCCGGTACGGCGGCAGGAGGTGAGGCTCGGCCCGGCCGAGCGTGCCGAGGTGGTGGTCGACTTCGGCGGTGCGGCTGGCGAGAGCGTCGAGCTGCGCAGCGGGCCGCGCCACGGCGCCCGCAACCCGCAGGGCGCACGCCCCTACGTCGGCGCCCTGATGCAGTTCCGGGTCGACTCGCGGCGCCTGCCCGACCGCACCCGCGTGCCGCGCAAGCTGAGGCCGCTTCCCGGCTGGACGAAGCACGTCTCTCGCACCCCCAAGCGCAGCTGGGAGATCTCGATCGGCGGCCTCTTCAAGACGACCTGGCTGATCAACGGCAGGACCTTCAACCCGGCCCGTGCCGACGCCCACCCGAAGCTGGGCACGACGGAGACCTGGGAGATCGTCAACCGCACCAACGTCGCCCACATGATGCACCTGCATATGACCGACTGGTACCTGCTCGCCCGCAACGGCAAGCCACCGCCGCCCTGGGAAGACTGCCTCAAGGAGACCTTCTTCCTCTACCCCCACGAACGCATCCTCCTCGCCGGCCACTTCGCCGACTACACCGGCAAGTTCGTGATCCACTGCCACATGCTCGACCACGAGGACCACGGCCTGATGACCCAGTTCGAGGTTGTGAAGCCCTAGGCAGCAGGCTCGAAGTCGACGAAACGCCGATTTCCCATGTCCGACATGGGAAATCGGCGTTTCGCGACATTCGGCCCGACGGTCCCCTGCGAAGCATGCCCCGATGGGGGCTACGGCCCGATCAGCTCGATCCGGTACCCGTCCGGATCCCGCAGGAAGCAGATCAGGTGGCCCTCGGTTCGGCCGCCCGGGCGGTAGGGGGGCTTTTCGGGCTCGATGCCATCGGCGGCGAGCTGCTTGAGGGTGGCGTCGAGGTCGTCGACGGTGAGGGCGATGTGGTTGTAGCCGGTGCCGAGGTCGTAGGAGTCGACGCCGTGGTTGTAGGTCAGCTCCAGGCGTGGGTCTTCGCCCGGCAGGGCCATGAAGACGTTGATCGCCTCGTCGCCGATCGGCATCCTCGCGACCTCCTCGAAGCCGAGCTTCTCGTAGAAGGCGACCGAGCGGTCGATCTCGCCGATCCGGTAGCAGGTGTGCAAGAAGGCGGCCATTCGCGAGCAAGGCTACCGGCCTCCCTACAATTTGCAGCCGAATGGCGCGCCGGACGCGACGGCGGAGACGCAGGTCGCATACCTCGAAATGGAAGAAGGTGACGATCCCGCTGGGGATCCTTCTCGCCGTGGTCGTCGTCGCGGGCGGGGTGGCCGCCAGCTGGGCCGTCAACGTCTACGAGTCGGCGCCGCCGCTCTCCAGCCTCAAAGCCGTGCAGAAGGGGCGTTCCTCCGCCATCTACGCCGCCGACGGCAGCCTGATCGGCTTCATCCAGTCGGAAAACATTCGCCAGCCCGTTCCCGAAGCGGCGATGCCGCAGACCCTGCGGGACGCGACGGTTGCGATCGAGGACCGGAACTTCTTCAACCACGGGGCGCTCGACTACACCGGGATCATCCGCGCCCTGTGGAAGGACATCCAAGCCGGGGGGAAGGCGGTAGAGGGCGGCTCGACGATCACCCAGCAGCTGGTCCGCAACCTCTACATCCACAACCCCGAACAGACGCTCAAGCGCAAGCTGAGGGAAGCCCACCTCGCCGAAGAAGAGGAGGAAGCCCACTCTAAGGACTGGATCCTCACCTCCTACCTCAACACGGCGCCCTACGGGACGGTCGAAGGCGAGACCGCGGTCGGGGTGGAGGCGGCGGCGCAGACCTACTTCGGCAAGCCCGCCAAGGACCTGGGGCTGAACGAATCGGCGCTGATCGCCGGCCTGCCGCAGGCGCCCTCCGAATACAACCCCTTCCTCGATCCGCACGCCGCTCAGGCGCGGCGCAACGAGGTGCTCTCGGCGATGCACGAGCAGGGCTACATCACCGGGGCCGAATACCGCGAAACCCTGCACAGCGGCCTCGAGCTCAGCCCCGGCCACAAGTACCGGGTGATCCGCGACCCCTTCCTCTTCGACCTCGTCCAGCACGAACTGATCGAAAAATACGGGCTCAACACTGTCCGCAACGGCGGCCTCAAGGCCTACACGACGATCGACCCCGAACTGCAGGAACGGGCGCAGGAAGCCGTCGACTCCTGCGGCGTCTGCTACTCCGAAGGAGGCCCCGCCGCGGCCCTCGCCTCGGTCGACCCGTCCAACGGCGAGATCGTCGCCCTCGCCTCGACCGAAGGCTCCGCGAGCGAAAGCGAATTCAACTACGCCTGGCAGGCGAAACGCCAGCCCGGCTCCTCGTTCAAGACCTACGTGCTGACGACGGCGATCAAGCAGGGCGTCGACCCCGACACCACCTACTACAACGGCACCTCTCCGATGACGCTCGACATCCCCGGCGGTGGGACCTGGACGGTCAACAACGCCGAGGAAGGTGGCGGCACGATGTCGCTCACATCCGCGACCTGGGCCTCGGTTAACGTCATCTTCGCCCAGCTCGACCTCGACGTCGGCCCCGAAAACGTCACCCAGACCGCCCACGAAATGGGCATCGAAGCCGACCTCGAATCGGTGCCGGCGGAGGCGATCGGCGGGCTGCGCGAAGGCGTCACGCCGCTCGAACAGGCCGACGGCTACGCGACGCTGGCCAGCGGCGGCATCCACCACGACCCGACCGCGATCGCCCGGGTCGAGTTCCCCAACGGCAAGGTCGACGAACCCGACCCGGAATCGGGCGACCGTGTCCTCACCGAGGGCCAGGCCTACGAAGTGACCAGGATTCTGGAGGGCGTGATCACCAGCGGCACCGGCTCCGGCTACACCTACATGGGCTGCCCCGCCGAGGCCGGCAAGACCGGCACCTCGGAGGGTCTCTCCGACGCCTGGTTCGTCGGCTATACGCCGCTCTACTCGACCGCGGTCTGGGTCGGGCACCCGCAGTCGCGCGAAGAAACCGGTTTCGGCGGTCCCACGGCCGGGCCGATCTGGCGTTCGTTCATGGAAGCGGCGGCGGCCGGCAACTGCCCCGAATTCGCCGAACCGTCGAGCCTGCCCGAACTCTCCGGACTGAAGAGCGAACACACCTCCTCCTCGGCATCGGTGCCGAAGGAAGGCGAATTCGAAGAAGAAGAAACGAAGGAAAAGCCGTCGAAGGGCAAAGGCGGCGGCAAGGAAGGGGAACCCGAACAGGAAGCACCGGAACCGGAACCCGCGCCCGAACCGGCGCCAGCGCCGGCCCCCAAAGTGCCGCCCGCGGTCGGCGGCGGCATCGCCAGCCCACACTGACGCCCGGCTGAGAGGATGAGCCGGTGGCGGCGATCGAGACCGAGGGGCTGACCAAGTTCTACGGCGCCGAGCGCGGCATCGAGGGGATCACGATCTCGGTCGAGCCGGGGGAGGTGTTCGGCTTCCTCGGGCCCAACGGGGCCGGCAAGACGACGACGATCCGCACCCTGCTCGACCTCCTGCACCCGAGCGGCGGCAGCGCCCGCATCTTCGGCCTCGACAGCCACCGCGACAGCGTCGCGATCCGCGCCCGGCTGGGAAACCTGCCCGGCGACTTCGGCTACGGCAAGCGGTCGAGCGGCCGCGAGGCGCTGGCCCTGCTGGCGCGGCTGCGCGGCGTCGCCGATCTCGGCCGCGCCGAGGAGCTGGCCCGGCGCTTCCGCGCCGACCTCGAGCGGCCGCTGGGGCAGCTCTCGCGCGGCAACCGGCAGAAGGTCGGGTTGATCCTCGCCCTCTTCCACCGCCCCGAGCTGCTGGTCCTCGACGAGCCGACCAGCGGCCTCGACCCGCTGATGCAGGAGGAGTTCCTCGCCCTGGTGCGCGAGGAAAGCGAGCGCGGCTGCGCGGTCTTCCTCTCCTCGCACGAGCTCGACGAGGTGGAGCGGGTCTGCGACCGGGTCGGGATCATCCGCGACGGCCGGCTGATCGCGGTCGAGCGGGTCGACGACCTGCTCGGCAAGACCGCGGAGCACCGCCGGGTCGAGGTCGAGTTCGCCGAGCCGGCCGACCTCGACGCGGTGCGCGCCATCCCCGGCGTCGTCCGTGCCGAGTTCGCCCACCCCACCCTGGAGGAGATCTTCCTCACCTACTACCAGGGCGAGGAGGAGAAGGAGGGGAGATGACTGCGCTCGTCGCCGCCCAGCTCCACGAGCGCCGCCGCTCGCTGCTCTCCTGGGGGCTGCCGATCGGCGCCTGGTCGGCCTTCGTCGTCGCCATCTATCCGTCGGTCGAAGACGCGCTCAGCAAAGCGGTTGCCTCCTACCCCGAATCGCTCAAGCAGGCCTTCGGGATCGCCGAGCTGACCAGCGTCGAGCAGTACCTGAACGCCGAGATGCTGAGCCTGATCGTGCCGCTCGCGGTCGGCTACCTGGCGGTGCGCTCGGTCGCCAGCGGTCTCTCCGGCGCGGCCGAAAGCGGCCGCCTCGACGTACTGCTCTCGGCCCCGGTCTCGCGCCGCCGCCTCGTCGCCTCCGGCTTCCTCGCCGCCGCGATCGAGCTGGCGGCGGTGCTCCTCGTCAGCGTCCTGGTCACCGCGCTCGGCGGCCTGCTGGCCGGTGCCGGCCTCTCCTTCGGCCGGGCCCTGGCCGGCTTCGCCAACGTCTGGCCCCTGGCGCTTCTCTTCGCCGGTTTCGGCGTCGTCGCCAGCGGCTGGTCGCTGCGGACCAGCGTCGTCACCGGCTCGGTCGCCGGCGTGCTCGTGGCGATGTACGTCGCCGACCTGGTCGGCCGCCTCGACACCAGCCTCGACTGGATCCGCTACGGCTCCGTCTTTCGCTACTACGGCAAGGCGATCGAAGACGGCATCGACCCGGTTGCCTTCATCGGCGTGACGGTCGTCGCCATCACCATCGCCGCCCTCGGCGCGCTGCTCTTCGAGCGCCGCGACATCTCCGGCTAGGCCGGGCTTACCCTGACGGCATGCTTCGGCGCCGATTTCCGCTTGGGCTGAGCAGCGAGTCGCCGCCGGCCTGGTTCGGGCTCCTCGCGACGGTCGCCGCGGTGGCGGTGGGGACGCTGATCGTCTACCCGTTGAAGTCGATCGCCCCGGTGGGCTCGCTGGGGGTCGTCTACCTGCCGGGGGTTCTGCTGATCTCGATCGTCTGGGGCCTGCGGCTGGGGCTGATCGCCTCGCTGGCCAGCGCGATCGCCTTCAACTTCTTCCAGCTTCCGCCGTTGCACCGCTTCACGATCGCCGACGAAGAGAACTGGGTCGCGCTGCTGACCTTCGTGATCGTGGCTGCGATCAGCAGCACCGTCGCCGGGCTGGCGCGGGAGCAGGCGCTCGAGGCCGAGCGACGGCGCGAGGAGGCCGACCGGGCGCTGGAGGAGCTGGCGGCGCTGGCCCGCGAGCGCGACCGGATGCAGGCCGAGATGGTCGAGGCGGAGGCGCTGCGCCGCAGCGACGAGCTGAAGACGGCGCTGCTGCGCTCGATCTCCCATGACCTCCGCACCCCCCTCACCTCGATCATCGCCAGCGGCGCGGCGCTCGGCTCGGCGACGCCGACCGCTGAGGAGCGCGCCGAGCTGAGCGCGGCGATCGTCGCCGAGGGCGAGCGGCTCTCGCGCCTGGTCGAGAACCTGCTCGACATGTCGCGGCTGGAAGCCGGCAAGGCGGAGCCGCACCGCGAGCCGGTCGACCTCGCCGAGGTGCTCGACGGCGCTCGCGAGGCAATAGCCCAGCCGGAGGCGGTGCGGCTGGCGGTCGACCGCGACCTGCCGCTGGTCGCCGCCGACGCCGCCCAGCTCGAGCGCGCCTTCGCCAACCTGCTCGAGAACGCGGTTCGCCACGGCGGCGGCAAGCCGGTGCTGGTCAAGTCGAGGCTGGTTGGTGACAAGATCACGGTTCGCGTGGTCGACCAGGGACCGGGCATCCCGGAAAGCGAGTGGCGGCGGATCTTCGAGCCGTTCCAGCACGGCGAGGCCGCCGGCGTGCAGGGCGGCGCCGGCCTCGGGCTGGCGATCGCCAGGGGCTTCGTCGAGGCCAACGGCGGCGAGATCGCGGTCGAGTCGCTGCCCGGCCAGGGCAGCAGCTTCGTCGTCTCGATGCCGGTTGGGGAGCGGGGTTGAACGGCTCGGCGCGGATCCTCGTCTGCGACGACGAGGCCCAGATCCTGCGGGCGCTGAAGGTGATTCTCCGCGACGCCGGCTACGAAGCGGTGCCGGCGGCAAGCGGCGAGGAAGCACTCGACCTCGCCGCGGTGAAGCCTCCCGCGGCCGCGATCGTCGACCTGATGCTTCCCGACATCGACGGGGTCGAGGTGACCAGGCGGCTGCGCGAGTGGAGCGAGATGCCGATCATCGTCCTCTCCGCCGTCGGCGAGGAGGAGGAGAAGGTGCGCGCCCTCGCCGCCGGCGCTGACGACTACGTGACCAAGCCGTTCGGCCCGAACGAGCTGATGGCGAGGCTGCGGGCGGTGATGCGGCGCGTACCCGGTGGCGACGAGGAGCCGACGGTGGAGATCGGCGCGCTCACGGTCGACCTCGCCGCGCACACGGTGACGCGGGACGGCGAGGAGGTCCACCTCACGCCCACCGAGTTCCAGCTGCTGCGCTCCCTGGTTCACAACCGGGGCCGGCTGATGACCCACCGGGCCCTGCTGACCGAGGTCTGGGGGCCGGCCTGGAGCAACGACACCGCGACCCTGCGGACCCACGTCGCCAACCTCCGGCGCAAGGTCGAACCGGCCGGGGGAGAGGGGCTGATCCGCACCGACCCCGGCGTCGGCTACCGGATCTCCGTGTAGGCATCGCGGTGGGGACCGGGCGCGGCGGGATACTGCGCCGATGATCGTTGACTGCGCCGTCTACGAGCACGGCCATCGCCGCGACGGCGATCCGACCCTGGAGCAGGCGCGTGCTGCCAGCCGCGAGGAGGGCGCCTTCGTCTGGCTCGGGATGTTCGAGCCTACGGCGGAGGAGTTCGAGCAGATCGCCCGGCAGTTCGACCTGCACGAGCTCGCCGTCGAGGACGCGGTCAAGGCGGACCAGAGGCCGAAGGTCGAGCTCTACGGCGAAACCCTGCTGATCGTGGTCAAGACCGTCTCTCACCCCGAGGCGGGCATCGAGCTCGGCGAGCTGCTCGTCTTCGTCAACTCTGACTTCATCATCACCGTCCGTCACGGCGAGGGGGAGCTGAGCAGCGTCCGGGAGCGGGTCGAGCGCCGCCCGGACCTGCTGGCGCATGGCACCGGCGTCGTCCTCTACGCGATCCTCGACCACGTCGTCGACAACTACGGCGACGTCGCCCAGGCGATCGACGGCGAGATCCAGGCGGTCGAGCGCGAGGTCTTCTCGGCCGAGCGCACCAACCCGGCCGAGCAGATCTACAGGCTCGAGCGCGAGGTCCTCGACCTCTACCGCGCGGTGGCACCGCTCTCCGAAGCCGTCGACGAGATTTCTGCCGGCCGCTTCGAAGCCGTGCCCGACGAGCTCAACGAGTACCTCCGCGACGTCCACGACCACCTGCGTCGCGTCGCCGGCCGGATCGCCGGCTTCCGCGAGCTGCTCAGCAGCGCCCTGCAGGCCAACCTGACCCAGGTCTCGGTGCGCCAGAACGAGGACATGCGGAAGATCTCAGCCTGGGTCGCGATCGTCGCCGTCCCCACCATGGTCGCCGGCATCTACGGGATGAACTTCGACAACATGCCCGAGCTCCACTGGCGCTACGGCTACCCGACCGTACTGGTCTTCATAGCCCTGATATGCCTAGCCCTATACCGCCGCTTCCGCCGCGCCGGCTGGCTGTAGAGGGTCTTCACGGGATCTTTATCCGGCCCCCCGCATTGCACACACACCCTTGACGCGGCCGGGTCCATGATCGTCATGTGCTCTCGTTTGCGGACATCTTTCCCGGTGGCGGCGGTCCGATCGCCGACGTCTTCGCGATCGCGCTCTCGGTAGGCCTTTTCGCCCTCGTCTACTGGGCGATCGACCTGATCGACCGGATATGAGCGGGGTTGTGCTGGCCACGTTGAGCGGCGCGGACGTCTTCGGGCTGGTTGCCTCCGGGATCGTGTTCGCCTACCTGCTCTACGCGCTGCTGCGCGGGGAGAATCTCTGATGGCGCAGGGCTGGCTGCAGGTAGCCATCTTCGTTGGGGTGGTGATCGCCCTCACGCCGTTGCTCGGCAAATACATGGCGCGGGTCTTCAGCGGCGAACGTGTCTTCCTCAGTCCCGTCCTCGGCCCCGTGGAGCGATTCACCTACCGGGTGCTGCGCGTCGATCCCTCCGAGGAACATGACTGGAAGGCCTACGCCAAGAGCCTCGTCCTCTTCTCGGTCTTCTCCTGGATCGCCCTCTACCTGATCCTGCGCACCCAGGGGATCCAGCCGTTCAACCCGGAAGGCTTCCACTCCGGCCCCTGGGACGTCAGCTTCAACACCGCCTCCTCCTTCGTCTCCAACACCAACTGGCAGTACTACGGCGGCGAAACGACGCTCACCTACTTCGCCCAGATGGCCGGGCTCACGGTGCAGAACTTCGTCACCCCCGCGGTCGGTATCTGCGTGCTGCTCGCTTTTATCCGCGGAATCGTCGGACGCAGCGGCCCCGGCCTCGGCAACTTCTGGCAGGACCTGACCCGCAGCCTCTTCTACGTGCTGCTGCCGCTCTCGGTGATCGTCGGGTTGGTCCTGGTCTCCCAGGGCGTCGTGCAGACCCTCAGCGGCGCCAGCATCGCGAAGACGGTCGAGGGGGCCGAACAGGCGCTGGCAATGGGCCCGGCCGCCTCGCAGGTCGCGATCAAGCAGCTCGGCACCAACGGCGGCGGCTTCTTCAACGTCAACTCCGCCCACCCGTTCGAGAACGCGAACGCGCTGACGAACTTCGTCGAGCTGCTCTCGATCATCCTGATCCCGGCGGCGCTCACCTACACCTACGGGAAGTTGGTGGGCCGCCAGCGCGAGGGCTGGTCGATCTTCGCGGCGATGCTGGCGATCTACCTGGCCTTTGTGATCGTGATCATCCCCGCCGAGCAGCACGGCACCCCCGCCGAGCACGCCGCGGGGACGCCGACCGCCGCGATCGACGGCTCGACCGGCGGCAACATGGAAGGCAAGGAGCAGCGCAACGGGATCGTCGAGTCGGCGCTGTGGGGAACGACGACGACCGTCACCTCCAACGGCTCGGTCAACTCCGCTCTCGACTCCTACACCGGCCTCGGTGGCCTCGTCCCGATGTCGGGTCTCGGCACCAGCGAGGTCGTCTTCGGAGGAGTCGGCACCGGTCTCTACTCGATGCTGCTCTACGTCCTGCTCGCGGTCTTCATCGGCGGGCTGATGGTCGGCCGGACCCCGGAGTACCTGGGCAAGAAGATCCAGGCGCGCGAGATCAAGCTGGTCTCGCTCGGCATCCTCGTCACGCCGCTCGCGGTGCTGGCGACGACCGGGCTGGCGGTCGCGACCAGAGCCGGCCTGCGCTCGATCTACCAGGCCGGTCCGCAGGGCTTCTCGGAGAGCCTTTACGCCTACCTCTCCCAGGCCAACAACAACGGCTCCGCCTTCGCCGGCTACACCGGATTCCTGCAGCCGAACGCGCCCGGTAACCATGGTGCCTACGGGATCTCCTTCGCCGACCTGCTCGGCGGGGCGACGATGACGCTGGCCCGCTTCATCCCGATCGTCCTCGTGCTCGCCGTTGCCGGCTCGCTCGCCGGCAAGAAGGTCTCCCCGGCCGGCCCGGGGACGATGCGGACCGACACTCCGACCTTCGTCATCCTGCTGGTCGGGGTGATCGTCCTGGTCGGCGCCCTCACCTTCTTCCCCGCTCTCCTGCTCGGCCCGGTCGTGCAGAGCCTGACCACGAGGCTCTTCTGAGATGCGCCGCACGGCACTCACCTCGATTCTCGCCGTGATCGCCTTCACGCTGGTCTTCGGCCTCGCCTACCCGCTGGCGATGACCGGCATCGCCCAGGTCGCCTTCCCCGGCAAGGCGGACGGCTCGAAGCTGACGGTGAACGGCAGGCTGGTCGGCTCGAGCCTGATCGGCCAGGACTTCAAGGGAGACCCTCGTTACTTCCAGTCGCGGCCCTCGCAGTCCGGCTACGCCGCCAACGCCACCTACTTCTCCAACTCCGGCCCCAACAGCGTCGAAGAGCGCGAAGCGGTGCGCGAAGCGCTCGCCGCCTACCTCAAGCTGAACAGGCCCTACGACAAATCGCTGGTCAAGGCCGACGTCCCGGTCGACGCGATCACGATGTCGGGCTCCGGGGTCGATCCCGAAATCTCCGAAGCGAACGCAAAGGTCCAGGCGCACCGGATCGCCGCCGTTCGCCACCTGTCCCTGGGCAGGGTCGAAGGCCTGGTCGCGGCCCACACCAACGGTCGCTTCCTCGGCGTCTTCGGCGAGCCCGGGGTGAACGTCCTGCAACTCAACCTCGCACTCGACGAAGAGGCGCCACTCAGATGACCACCGAAACCCAGCCCCGCTCCCTGTTCGATCCCGAGATCCTGCGCCCGGCGCTGCTCGAGTCGGTGCGCAAGCTCGACCCGCGCGTGCAGGTGCGCAACCCGGTGATGTTCGTGGTCGAGATCGGCGCCGCAATCACCACCGTCGCCTGGCTGATCCAGGTCTTCGGCGGCGGCCCCCTCGGCGGCGGCCACGAGCCCTCCTGGTTCGCCTTCAGCGTCACCGTCTGGCTCTGGCTCACTGTCGTCTTCGCCAACCTCGCCGAGGCGCTCGCCGAGGGGCGCGGTCGCGCCCAAGCGGCGAGCCTGCGGGCGATGCGCACCGAGGCGACCGCGAAGATGCGCGACGGCAGCGAGAAGTCGGCTGCCGAGCTCGTCCGCGGAGACGTCGTCGTCGTCGAGGCGGGGGAGGGCATCCCCGGCGACGGCACCGTGATCGAGGGCATCGCCTCGGTCGACGAGTCGGCGATCACCGGCGAGTCGGCCCCCGTGATCCGCGAGGCCGGCGGCGACCGCAGCGCCGTCACCGGCGGCACCAAGGTCCTCTCCGACCGGATCGTGGTCGAGATCACCCAGGAGCCGGGCAAATCGTTCCTCGACCGGATGATCGCCCTGGTCGAGGGGGCGGAGCGGCGCAAGACTCCAAACGAGATCGCGCTCGGCATCCTGCTCGCGGCGCTCACCCTGGTCTTCATCGTGGTGATCGTCTCCCTGCGCCCGTTCGGCCTCTTCGCCGGTACCGAACTCTCCGAGGTGACATTGATCGCGCTGTTGGTGGCGCTGATCCCGACCACGATCGGGGCGTTGCTCTCGGCGATCGGGATCGCCGGTATGGACCGCCTCGTCCGCCGCAACGTCCTCGCCCTCTCGGGCCGCGCGGTCGAGGCCTCCGGCGACTGCGACGTGCTGCTGCTCGACAAGACCGGCACGATCACCCTCGGCAACCGCGAGGCGACCGAGTTCGTCCCGATGCCGGGCGTCGAGGAGAGCGAGTTGGCTGAAGCGGCGCAGATGTCCTCGCTTGCCGACGAGACGCCGGAGGGGCGCTCGATCGTCGTCCTCGCCAAGGGCTTCGGCATCCGCGAGCACGACTTCGCCGGCCACGAGCCGAGCTTCGTCCCCTTCACCGCGCAGACGCGGATGAGCGGCGTCGACTACAACGGCACCCGCCTGCGCAAGGGGGCCGGAGACGCGATCGAAGCCTGGGTCGCCGCAGAGGGCGGCCGGGCGCCGGCCGAGCTGGCGGCGCAGCTGGACCGGATCGGCCGCGAGGGCGGCACGCCGCTGGCGGTGGCGCGCAACGAGCGGGTCCTGGGCGTGATCTACCTCAAGGACGTGGTCAAGGAAGGGATGAAAGCCCGCTTCGACCAGCTGCGGGCGATGGGCATCCGCACGATCATGGTCACCGGCGACAACAAGCTGACCGCGGCGAAGATCGCCGAGGAGGCCGGGGTCGACGACTTCCTCGCCGAAGCGACACCGGAGCGAAAGCTGGAGCTGATCCGCGAGCAGCAGTCCGACGGCCGCCTGATCGCGATGACAGGGGACGGCACCAACGACGCCCCGGCCCTGGCCCAGGCCGACGTCGGCGTGGCGATGAACACCGGCACCCAGGCAGCCCGCGAGGCCGGCAACATGGTCGACCTCGACTCCAACCCCACGAAGCTGATCGAGATCGTCGAGGTCGGCAAGCAGCTGCTGATCACCCGCGGCGCCCTGACCACGTTCTCGATCGCCAACGACATCGCCAAGTACTTCGCGATCCTGCCGGCGATGTTCGCCGCGACCTACGCCCTGGCGGGCGAAAGGGGTCCGCTCGACGCCCTCAACGTGATGAACCTCGGCACGCCGGAATCGGCGATCCTCTCAGCGGTGATCTTCAACGCCCTGATCATCCCGCTGCTGATCCCGCTCTCCCTGCGCGGCGTCCGCTACCGGCCGATCGGCGCCAACGCGCTACTGCGGCGCAACATGCTGATCTACGGGCTCGGCGGGATCGTCGCCCCCTTCGTCGGGATCAAGCTGATCGACCTGATCGTCCACAACCTCCTCGGGGCCTGAGCTGAGGCGCGGCGTGTCCCGCGGCCACTACAAGATCTTCCTCGGCATGGCGGCCGGGGTCGGGAAGACCTACCGGATGCTGCAGGAGGGACATGCCGAGGTTGCCGGCGGGCGCGACGTGGCGATCGGCTACCTCGAGCCGCACAAGCGCCAGGAGACGACCGACCAGGCGCGAGGGCTGGAGGTGGTGCCTCGCCGCAGCGTTCCCTACCGCGACGTCGTCGTCGAGGAGATGGACCTGCCGGCGCTGCTCGCCCGCAGTCCGCAGCTGGCGCTGATCGACGAGCTGGCCCACAGCAACCCCCCCGGCCTGGAGCATGGGAAGCGCTACGAAGACATCGCCGACGTGCTCGACGCGGGCATTGACGTCTTCTCCACGGTCAACGTCCAGCACCTGGAGTCGCTCAACGACCGGGTCGCCGAGCTGACCGGGGTGCGGGTGCGCGAGACGGTGCCCGACTCGGTGCTCGCCACCGCCGACGAGGTCGTGCTGATCGACCTCACCCCCGAGGCGTTGATCGCGCGCCTGCGCGCCGGCAAGATCTACCCCGGCGAGAACATCGACGCCGCCCTCAACAACTTCTTCCGGATCGAGAACCTGGCGTCGCTGCGCGAGGTGAGCCTGCGCCAGGTGGCCGAGGACGTCGAGTCCAAGCGGCTGACCCTGCATCGGGTGGAGCACGTCGGGACGCGCGAGGAGCGGGTCGCCGAGGAGGTCCCCAAGGCGGTCGGCGAGCGGCTGCTGGCGTTGATCCGACCTCAGCCCAGCTCCCAGCGCCTCGTGCGCCGGGCCTGGCGCTCGGCGCAGCGGCTCGGCACCGACCTCGACCTGCTCTGGGTCAAGCCACCGGGGCGGCCGCTGGAGGGGGAGGAGGAGCGCCAGGTGACGGCGCTGCGCCAGCTCGCCTCGGTGCTCGGCGCGACATTTCTGGTCGAGGAGCACGATGACGTCGTGGCCGCCGCCGCGCGCGTCGTCCGCGAGCGCGGCAGCACCTACATCATGGTCGGCGAGTCCCTGCCGGCGAAGGGACTTGCGCGATTGCGGGTGCCGCTGCCGCAGAAGCTGATGCGGGCGACGCCGCCGGGGGTCGACGTGCGGATCGTCGCCCACCGGGGCGTCAAGGAGGACGAGTCGTGATCGAGCACGTTCTCGTCGGGCTCGCCCTTCTGCTCGGCCTCGGCGGCGGCTATCTGCTGGCGCGATCGCAGTGGCGCGGCAAGCGCTCCGAGCGACCGGACGACGTGCGCCGGATCCTGCTGCCTTTCACCGGCGCAGAGATCTCGCGCCGGGCGGTCGACGCATCGCTGCGCCTCGCGCGCGCCGAGGACGCGACGCTGATGCCGGCATATCTGGCGACCGTTCCCCTGCAGCTGCCGTTGGAGTGCGCGATTCCAGTCGAGGCGGCGAAGGCGATGCCGATGCTGGAGGCGATCGAGCAGCGCGCCACCGCCCAGGGGGTGCCGGTCGACGCCCGGATCGAGCGCGGCCGCTCCTATCGCCATGCGCTTGAGCGGCTGCTGGAGCGTGAGACCTTCGACCGGGTCGTGGCGTCGGCGACCGCGACCGGGGCCGCGGGCTTCTCCGGCGACGATCTGGTCTGGCTGCTCGAGAAGGCCCCGGCGGAGGTCCTGATACTGCGCCCCGGGCCTGAAGACCGGCGGGTCGTCAGCGTCGGCGGCCCGGGCCCGAACGGCAAGCGAACGCCCCGGCCCTCCGGGCCGTAGGTCGGCGCGGGCGGGCGTCCCGGCCGGTCGCCTACGCGCTACTCGGCGGTCTCGCCGGGGCGTGGGTGGGCGCCTGGCTGCTGGCGGCCTTCGTCGCCTTCCTGCCCTCCTTCTCCTTCGTCCTTCTCGTGGCCCGCGGCAGTGTCGTCACGGTTCTTCTGGCCGCCGGCGCAATCGGTGCACTGGCAGCCCTGCTCGGCGCAGCGTTGCCTTCCGGCTGAAACCGAGCCGGCCACCGGTGACGTTCACCCCGAACTGCATCAACTTGTCTATCCAGCAGGTGGAGAAGTTGATGCAGTTCGGGGGCGGCCCTCTTTACGACTTTTCTGATCGACATTGTGCTACGGTGCCGGGCTCACTTTCAGAACTAAGTCAGTCAGAAAAGTAAGTCAGTCAACATAGGAAGGAACCGTTCTATGCGGAACGCTCGCAAGGTAACCCGGCGGCGAGGCGTGACAGCGGCCCCCCTGGCCGCTCTCTTCGTGCTGCTGGTCGCAGTCGTCGTAGCTGGATGTGGCAGCAGCTCAGGCTCAAGCTCGAGTGGGGGAGGCAACCTCGACGTGGTCGGCTACTCCACCCCCGAATCGGTCTACCAGGAATCCCTGGAGCCGGCATTCGAAAAGACCTCTGCGGGCGAAGGGGTCAGCTTCAGCAACTCGTTCGGCGCCTCCGGCGACCAGAGCCGCGCCGTCGTCGCCGGCCAGCCGGCCTCGGTCGTCCACTTCGCCCAGGCCGGTGACATGGAACGGCTGGTCGAAGAAGGCGGGCTCGTTTCGAAGAATTGGAACAAGCAGCCCTACGGCGGCATCGCCCAGGACTCGGTCGTCGTGATCAGCGTCCGCAAGGGCAACCCGAAGGGGATCCACACCCTCGACGACGTGCTCAGCAAGGACGTCGACGTCGTCACCCCCAACCCGTTCAGCTCCGGCGCGGCCCGCTGGAACATCATGGCCGTCTACGGCACCCTGATCAACGAGGGGAAGTCTTCCGACCAGGCTCTCGAAGGGGTCAAGACGCTGCTCGAAAAGACGGTCGCGCAGCCGGGCAGCGCCCGCGACGCGCTGGCCGCCTTCACGCAGGGCGAGGGCGACGTCCTGCTCGGCTACGAGAACGAGGCGATCAAGGCCGAAAAGGAAGGCGAAGATCTCGAATATGTCGTGCCGCCCTCGACGATCCTGATCGAAACCTCGATCGCGGTCACCAAAGACGCCCCGGAGCCGGCGGCCGAAGACTTCCTCAAGTTCATCTGGTCCGATGAAGGACAGGAAATCTGGGCCGAAAACGGCTACCGGCCGGTCAACCCGAAGCTGGTCAACCCGAAGCAGTTCCCGACCCCGAAGGAACTGTTCAAGATCAGCCAGTTCGGCGGCTGGAGCAAGGTCAACGACGAATTCTTCGACGACGAAACCGGTTCCGTCGCGAAGATCGAGTCCGAACTCGGAGTGTCCACCTCGGGCTGACCGATGGAGGCGCACTCGGCGACAGCCTCTGCACCCAGGGCAGGCATGCGCCTGCCCTGGGTCGGCGCCGGCCTCGGCCGGGGCCTTGTCGTCCTCTACCTCAGCGTCCTCGTCCTGCTGCCGCTGGCGGCGCTGACGAACCAATCGCTGAGCGAGGGTCTCGGCACCTTCTGGAGCCAGGTCACCTCTCCGCAGGCACTGCGCTCGCTCGAGCTGACCCTCGTCGCCTCACGATCGTGGTTCTGATCAACGGCGTCTTCGGCACGATCCTTGCCTGGCTGCTCGTCCGCGACGAGTTTCCCGGCAAGGCGGCCCTCAACGCGGTGATCGACCTCCCCTTCGCGCTGCCGACGATTGTCGCCAGCCTGATCCTGATCGAGCTCTGGGGCCCGAATAGCCCGCTTGGCGTCGATATAGCGCTCTCGCGAGCAGCCGTTGTCGTCGCTCTCTGCTTCGTCACCCTGCCCTTCGTCGTTCGCGCGGTACAACCGCTGCTGATCGAGATGGACCGTGAGATGGAGGAGGCCGCAGCCTCGCTCGGCGCCGGTGGCTTCACCGTCTTCCGTCGCATCATCTTCCCCAACCTGCTGCCCGGCCTCGGAGCAGGGATCGCCCTCGCCTTCGCCCGCGCTCTCGGCGAGTTCGGCTCCGTCCTGCTCTTCGCCGGTGGCCTGCCGAACACGATGGTCTCCTCTGTCTACATCAAGTCACAGATCGAGTCGGGCAACGACACCGGCGCCGCCGCCGTCTCGGTCGTGCTCCTGCTTGCCTCGCTCGCCTGCCTCCTCATCGTCGGCTTGATCCAGCGCTGGAGCGGCCACCATGAACGCCCCAGTCCTGAGCCCGAGTCGACGATCATGCCGTTCGCCGGGTCTGGGGCAGCCGGCTGATGAGCGGAACCACCACCAGCCGCTGGGGCCTGCGCTTCCTCGGCCTCGGCTACATCCTGCTCCTGCTCCTGCTGCCGTTGGGGCTGATCTTCTACAAGACGTTCGAACACGGGATCGCGCCGCCGCTGGACGCGATCACCTCGCCCGACGGGCTGCACGCGCTGAAGCTGACCCTGCTGATGGTCGCGATCGCGGTGCCGCTCAACACCGTCTTCGGCGTCGGCTGCGCCCTGCTGCTGGTCCGGCACCGCTGGCGGGCCAACCCACTGATCGACGCGATAATCAACCTGCCATTCGCGATCTCGCCGGTGGTGATCGGCCTCTCGCTGTTCCTGCTCTACGGGACCACCGGCTGGCTGGAACCGGGCCTGGCGGAAGCCGGGATCAAAGTCCTCTTCTCGGTCCCGGGCATGGTCCTGGCCAGCATCTTCGTCTCGCTGCCCTTCGTCGTGCGGGAGACGGTGCCGGTGCTGCAGGAGATCGGCACCGAGCAGGAGCAGGCCGCCTCGACCCTCGGCGCCAACGCCTGGCAGACCTTCTGGCGGGTCACCCTGCCGGCGATCCGCTGGGGCGTCGCCTACGGCGTCGTCCTCACCACCGCCCGCGTGCTCGGCGAGTTCGGCGCCGTCTCGGTGGTCTCCGGCTCTATCTCCGGCCAGACGCAGACGCTGCCGCTCTTCGTCGAGAAGCAGTACCAGAACTTCAACCTGCCAGGTGCGTTCGGCGCCTCCGTGCTGCTCGCTCTCCTGGCCCTCAGCACCCTCCTGGCAATGAACGTCCTAAAGAGAAAGGAGGACGCCTGATGGGAATCACAGTCGAGGGAGCAAGCAAGCGCTTCGGTGACTTTCAGGCCCTCAACGACGTATCGATAGAGGTTCCGAACGGCTCGCTGACCGCCCTGCTGGGTCCGAGCGGAAGCGGCAAGTCGACACTGCTGCGGGCGATCGCCGGGCTCGAGACGCTCGACGGCGGCCGCGTCCTGATCGACGACGAGGACGTCTCGAAGAAGCCGACCCAGAAGCGTGAAGTCGGCTTCGTCTTCCAGCACTACGCCGCCTTCAAGCACATGACCGTCTTCGAGAACGTCGCCTTTGGGCTGAAGATCCGCAAGATGGAGAAGGCGAAGATCTCCGCCCGCGTCCACGAGCTGCTGCAGCTGGTCCAGCTCGACGGGCTCGCCGAGCGCTACCCCTCTCAGCTCTCCGGCGGCCAGCGCCAGCGAATGGCGCTGGCGCGGGCGCTCGCGGTCGAGCCACAGGTGCTGCTGCTCGACGAGCCCTTCGGGGCGCTCGACGCCAAGGTCCGCAAGGACCTGCGCACCTGGCTGCGCCGCCTCCACGACGAGATGCACGTGACGACGATCTTCGTCACCCACGACCAGGAGGAGGCGATGGACGTCGCCGGCCAGCTGGTCGTGATGAACGAGGGCCGGGTCGAACAGTCGGGCACGGCCGACGAGCTCTACGAGCAGCCGGCGACCGAATTCGTGATGAGCTTCGTCGGCGAGGTCAACCGGCTCGGCGAGCACTTCGTGCGGCCGCACGACATGGCCGTCGCGCTCGACCGCGACGACGGCGCCGAGGAGGCGATGGTGCAGCGCATCGTCGCCCTCGGCTTCGAGATCCGGGTCGAGTTCGTGCTCGGCGACGGCACCGAGGTCTGGGCCCAGCTGACCCGCGCCGAGCTGCAGAAGCTCGAGCTGCGCGAGGGACAGATCGTCTACCTGCGGCCGGGCCAGACCAAGAGCTTCAGCGGTGATGTCTCGCCGTCCCAAGGCCACGGGGCCTCGACTCCCCGTGGCTCCCGGGACGGCGGCGACGCAGAGGTATCTGCAGCCGTCTGAGGAGGCGACGGGGCGGGGTGCGCTTTGCCGGGTGGCGCCCCGCCCCAATTCGCCGCTGAGAATCATTATGCGCCCGCGGTGGCGGAACCTGGCGCTGATGCTATTCTTGAGTTAGATGATCAATAAACCAAGAAAGGAGACGCGATGAACGACCCACCCCCCAAGACGACGTTCGTCTCACGTGGCAGGCTGAATGGCGTCCTTCGCCAGGGACCCCCGGGAGGGGGGTTGGCCGAAGGCACCGGCACCCAGCCCGGGCGCGAGCGGAGCAGCGTCGACGAGCTAGACACCCAGACGTTCGAAGCCCTCTACTACCGGGCCCGCCTGATCCTCGGCGAGCCGCTTCCGCGTCCCGGCCGCTTCCAGCTCCGCGGCCACTGAGCTTCCTCGAGACCCGGCCGCGCCGCCGATCCCCCGGCGCGGTCGGGCAGCCTCCCCGCCGACGGGACGAAATCCCCGGCTATGCCATGGATTTCGTCCCGTCGGCCCCGGCTATCGGTTACTTGGCGGCTTCCGGGGCTTCCGGGGCCTGGGGGTAGGCCTGGACGGCCAGGTTCCAGGCTTTCAGCGTGAAGGTCACGTTTTTGGCCCCGGCGTACTGGATCGCCACCGTGTGACCTCCCTTGGTGAGGACGGTGGTCTGCATCACCGTGTTGACGATCGCCGCGGGCGCGGCGAGCTCGCGGTTGCGGGGGCGAAGTTGACTTTGCCCATCGCCTGGCCGTCGACCAGGATCTGGATCGGGCAGGCGAGGTCGATCGTCGGTTTGGCCGACGTGCATGTGGCCGAGCCTGAGAAGGTGACCACGACCGGGCCGGTGCCCGGAATGGCGAACGAGGTGTAGGCGGTGGGAGGTAGACCGGTGCCGTCGCTTCGCTCGACCAGATCGCGGTGCCGGCGGCGATCGCGGCCTTCGGGGCCAGTGGCGCATCGGCCTTCTTCAGGTAGACGTTGCCGGCGGCTTTTTTCTTCAGGTAGAGCGTCGTCGCCTTCTTGTTGGAGACGTAGAGATGCGCCGCCTTCTTGTTGGTGAGGAATGGTGACCCGGCCAACGACGGCGTCACCGCGATCGCCGCGGCAAGCACGGCGGCCAGCGCGACCACCGTGGTGGCGCGGGGCGTGGACAGTCTTCTTTTGAGCAATGGAACCTCCGTGTTCGGGGCCGCCGGGGGGGCCTTTCTTAGTAAAGAGGTCAATAAAGTACAGAAACTGGTAGGGTCATGTCGAGTTAGCCAATCAAGAAACTCTTGTACCCGGCAGGAAAGGAAGCAAAGTCGAGATGAGAATCAAGACCCTTGCCATATCGGCGATCGCCCTGGTGGCGCTTGCCGTACCGGCTTCTGCCGGAGCTGTGACCCTGATCGGATCGGGCTCGGTCGCCGCGCAGCCCGTCCTGGAAGCGCTTTTCAAGACCTACACGAAGAAGGTCAACCACAAGGTCCACTTCCTCTACAGGGCGAACGGGGGCAACGCCGGCATCAAGGACGTCCAGAACGGCGCCAGCCAGTTCGCCGGCCAGGCTCGCACCCCGCTCCCCAGCGATGCCGGGACGACCTACATCAAGTTCTACCTCGACGGGCTCTGCATCGACGTCAACCCGAAGAACAAACTCGGCAACATCAGCATTCAGCAGACCCACGACATCTACCGCGGGCTGCTCACCAACTGGAGCCAGGTTCCCGGCTCGGGCCTCGACAACGACGATCGACCCGGTCGGCCGCGACACCAACGGAGGGACCTACAACTTCTTCCTCCAGGCGGTACTCAACAACGAACTGCCGGCGTCGAACGTCAACGCGCTGACGGCAGACGGCCTCGTCGTCAACGCGGTCAAGCAGGACCCCAACGCGATCGGCTACGACGGCCTCGCCTGGCAGGGCAAAGGCCAGAAGGCGCTCAAGGTCAACGGCGTCCCGTGCACCTCGTCGAAGATCAGCGTCGAGCCGCTCAAGTACCCGCTCTCGCGCTACATCTTCCTCGTCCTGCCGGGCGACGGCAGCCCAAGCCCGCCGGTGCTGGGCAAGTTCATCGACTGGGCGCGCCGCAGCCCCCTGGCCGGGGAAATCGATCTCCAAGGCCGGCGGTGTTCCCGCCTTCAACAAGAAGGCCGAAGAAGCACGTAGAATGGAGGAGGAGTACCTCTCCGAGTACGGCCCCAAGTGGTCGGACCAGCGCGCCGGGCGGATGCTCGGCGCGCTGGTCTGCGCCGTCGTCGGCCTGCTGCTGGCGCTGATCGTCACCGTCTTCGTCCGCGCCTGGCCCTCCTTCTCCCACAACGGGCTGGCCTGGTTCGGGCCGGCGGCAGCGTCGAAGAACAGCTCAACCAGATCTACCTCTCCGGCATCAGGCGGCGCCGAATACGTCTACACGTTCCACGCCTGGCAGCTGATCTGGAGCACGCTCCTGATCACCGGCGGGGCGGTGACGATCGCCCTCTTCTCGGCGCTCTTCGTCTCCGTCTTCATCGTCGAGTTCGCGCCGGAGTGGATGCGCAACATCCTGCAGCCGGTGGTCCGCTTCCTGGCCAGCGTTCCCTCGGTGATCTACGGCCTGCTCGGCGTGCTGGTGATCGTCCCGTTCATCGGCAACCACCTGGTCACCGAGTCGCAGAAGTCCTCGGTCGCCGGTGTGATCTCGCTCAGCGGCTACAGCCTCCTGGCCGCGGTGCTGATCCTGACCGTGATGATCGCCCCTCTGATGGTCTCGATCTTCTCCGACGGCCTGCGCTCGGTGCGGCCGGGGTGGTTGGAGGGCTCGCTGGCCCTCGGCGTCAACCGCTGGCGCACGACCTGGAAGATTGCCGTTCGCACCGCGCGCCCGGCGATCGTCGCCGGCACGGTGCTGGCGGTGGCGCGGGCGATCGGTGAGGCGGTGATGCTGGCGATGGTCTCCGGCTCGGTCGCCTTCGCCCCGAACCCGGCCGACGGCCTGATCTTCATCTACGAGCCGTCGCGGCCGCTGGCGCCGACGATCGTCAAGAACATCGACTCGCTCGGCTCGCCGCCGGCCAACTCGACCCTGTTCGCGATCGCCGCGGTGCTGCTCTTCTCCGCCGCCCTCTTCTCGCTGACCGGCTGGGTGGCGCGGCGGGCGATGCGCAAATACGGAGCGACCGCGTAGATGGAGTCCTCCGTCGCCACTCCGCCCGCCGCCCCGCCTCCGGGGCCGACCCCGCCGCGGCCGGGCAAGGGTGCGGTCGAGGGCAGCGCCACCTGGCGGCTCTCCGACCGCATCGGCCTGGCGATCTGCTGGGCGCTGGGGCTGCTCTTCTGCGCGATCGCGGTGGCGATCGTCGTCTACCTGCTGGTCAAGGGCCTCACCTACCTGAAGCCCTCGATGCTGGTCACGCCGGCCACCGCCGGCTTCAGCGAAAGCCAGACCGGCGGCTTCTCCGACGCCTTCATCGGCACCCTGATCGTCGGAGTGATGGGGATCTCGATCGCGCTGCCGGTGGGAGTCGGCGTCGCGGTCTGGCTGGTCGAGTACGGCCGGCCCGCGGCCCTCGCCCGGATCACCGAATCGACAATCGAGGCAATCGCCGGCATCCCCTCGATCGTCCTCGCCCTCTTCGGCACGGTGATCTTCTCCAGCGCCGCGCTCGGCTTCCTCAGCCGCACCACCGAAGGAGTCGTCTTGGGCCTCTCCTTCTTCGCCGCCTCGGCGATGCTCGCCCTGGTCGCCCTGCCGCTGGTCGTCGCCAGCACCCGCGAGGGACTGAACGCGATCCCCCAGCACGTCCGCGAGGCCTCCTACGCGGTCGGCAAGACGAAGATCGCGACGACCCGGCGGATCCTGCTGCCGGCAGCGCGCCCGCAGGTGGCGACCGGGGCGATGCTGGGCCTCGGCCGGATCATCGGCGACACCGCGATCATCGTCGTCCTGCTCGGCGCCACCCAGAACTTCGCCCCGGTCGGCGGCGCCTTCCCGCTCAACTACCTGCGCGGGACGGGGACGACGCTGACCAACTTCGTCTACGAGGCGTCGCCGACAGGCAATCTCAACCAGCCCCACAAGGCCTACGCGGCGGCCTTCGTCCTGCTGGTGATGGTGCTGGCGCTCAACGCGGCCGTAGACGTCATCCACCGCCGCGCAAGAAAGGTAGGGACATGGAGTTCGTAGCCCCCGGTGTACCCGACCTCGACCGCGATGCGTCGTGGGCCGAGTCGCCTTCCCCTGCTGTGCCACCGCCGATCCGGCGTCTGCCGCTGGAGGACGCCCCGGCCGCCGCGCAGGCGACGGCCCCTGTCGGAGCGTCCGCCGGCGCCGGCGTCGCGGCCCCGGGAGGCTTCACCGCGGCGCGGCGCTCGATCGGCGCCCCGCAGTTCTCGATCCGCCGCATGGAGATCGACAACGTCTCGGTCTCCTACTCGAACCGCGAGGCGGTCAAGTCGGTCTCGCTGCCGGTCCGCCAGGGCGAGGTGCTGGCGATGATCGGGCCGTCCGGGTGCGGCAAGACGACGCTGCTGCGCTCGCTCAACCGGCTCACCGAGCTGACCCGGACGGCGAACCTGAGCGGCCGCATCCTGCTCGACGACGTCGACATCACGCCAGATCGAGCCGACCTCGCTGCGGCGCCGGGTGACGATGGTCTTCCAGCAGCCCAACCCGTTCCCGATGAGCGTCTTCGACAACATCGCCTACGTCCTGCGCGAGCAGGGCTCGCGGCGCCAGCGCAAGAAGTCGCTCGAGCCCAAGGTCCACAGCGCCCTCGACCGCGCCGGCCTCTTCGAGGAGGTCAAGGACGACCTCGACCATCCCGCCCTGAAGCTCTCCGGCGGCCAGCAGCAGCGGCTCTGCATCGCCCGGGCACTGGCGGCCGAACCCGGAGGTGCTGCTGCTCGACGAGCCCTGCTCGGCGCTCGACCCGCAGTCGACCCAGGTGATCGAGGACCTGATCGTGAAGCTGCGCGACGACGTCGCCGTGGTGATCGTCACCCACAACCTGCAGCAGGCTTACCGGATCGCCGACCACGTCGCCTTCATGTACCTCGGCGAGCTGGTCGAGTACAGCAGCGCGACCGCCCTCTTCGGCTCGCCCCGCGAGCAGCGGACCAAGGAGTACGTGAGCGGTGCGTTCGGCTAGCCGCTCATATCCCGTGCCTGGCCTGGTCGCCGCCTGCGCCCTGCTTCTGGCCGGTGCGCTGGGGGGCTGCTCGACGACGCAGGAAACCGCCGCGCGCAAGCAGGCCGAATCCAAACGGATCCTGGCAGAAGCGCGAACTCAAACACAAGCACCGTCAAGCAGACCGACAGAGGAGTCAGACGACGATGAACGTCCCCAGCCATTACGAACCTTGCGAGGAGTGCGGCGCGCCGCTCGACTCGCAGCAGCGCTACTGCGTCAACTGCGCGGCGCGGCGGGGCAACGGCGCCAACCCGGCCTCGCGCTACTTCGCCACGATGAGCCAGCGCGCCCGGCGTCCTGCGGCGCGCCCACCTGCCAAAGCGGCGTCGAACAGCAAGGCCGCGGCCGTCGGCTTCTTTGCGCTGCTGCCGATCGCGGTCGCGATCGGGGTCGTCGTCGGCCGGGGCGGGTCTGGCGGCGGAGAAAACGAGGCGCTGCTGGAAGCGCTGCGGCACCAGGACGCGGCGGTCGCCAGCACTTCGGCCGGTACCACTGCCAACACCGTCAAGAAGGCCAAGGCTAAGAATGTCGCCAAGTCGAGCAAGGGCGGCGGCAAGGTCGTCGCTCAAACCAGCAACGGGACGGTCCACCAGGTGACCGGCTACAAGCCGTCGCAGAAGAAAGTCGAAGAAGACACGCAGCTGGTCGAATCCAACCCCGAACAGACGGGCAAGACCTACATCGAAGCCCAGCAGAACCTGCCCGACGTGATCACCGTTGGCGGCAAGCCATGAGCGAGGACCTGATCGCACAGCGCGACCGGCTGCTGGAGAAGTTCACGGTGATGCAGGCCGACCTCGGCGGCGCCTTCTACGAGATGGCGATCCGCGACCACGTGCGGATGGACGTGCTGACCCGCAAGGCAGCCGAGCTGCAGCGCGTCGACGCGGAGCTGCTGGCGACCGAACGGCTGCTTGAGATGTTCGAGACCGGGACGGCGTCGTGAAGGCGGCGACCAGGGCGGCGATCGACGCCGCATCCTCGCTCTCGGGCAAGCGCTTCGGGCTGCTGGTCGCCTCCTCGGTGGTTGCGACCTCGGCAATCGTCGCCAGCGCGATGACCGGCGCCGGCAGCAGCGGCGCCCTGGCGGCGCTGCTCGGCCGCAGCCTTGCCTCCGACAACACTCCGGTTGCGGCGGCGCCGGTTGCGGACCAGTCCTCCGTGGCGGGACCGCCCGCTCCCCAAGGCAACTCCGGCTCGGGTGCCGGCGGTGCGCCTGCTCCTCCGGCTCCGGCCCCCGCGCCGCCGCCGAGCGAACCGGCGCCGCCGAAGGAACCCGCGGCGGCGCCACCGGCCGAAGCGGGCCCGGTCAAGCACGTCTTCGTGATCTCACTCGCCAGTCCCGGCTACGAACAGTCCCTCGGGGCCCAGTCGCAGATGCCCTACCTCTCGGCGACCCTGCGTCCCAAGGGCGAGCTGCTCAGCAACTACACGCTGCTCGGCGAAGCCGGGCTCCCCAACCAGATCGCGGCCCTCAGCGGCCAGCCGCCGAACTCGGCGACCAGCGCCGGCTGTTCGACCTACGCCGAGTTCTCGTCGACGACTAAGACGGATGCGAACGGGGTCGTGCACGGGGCCGGCTGTGTCTACTCGGTCGAAACCCTGACCCTTGCCGACCAGTTGGGCAGCAGCCGCCTCACCTGGCGTGCCTACGTCGAGGGGATGGTCGACGAGACGGGCGCCCCGGCGAACTGCGTCCACCCGGGCACTGGAGAATCGGAAACGGCGACGCCCGGCGGATACGCGGCCAGGCAGAACCCCTTCGTCTACTTCCACTCGCTACTCGACCTCGGCGACTGCTCCGCCGACGACCTCCCGATCGACAAGTTGACGGCCGACCTGCGCAAAGCCGACAAGACGCCGAGTTACTCGTTCATCGCCCCGACGCCATGCGATTCGGGCGCGACCGGCCAGTGCGCGTCCGGCGCGACCGAAGGGCCGGCAAGCGCCGACGCCTTCCTGGCGAACTGGGTTCCGAAGATCCTCGCCTCGCCGGCCTACAAGGCCGACGGCCTGCTGATCGTCAACTTTGGTGCGGCGAACCCCCCGAGCACGGAACCGGGAGCGACGCCGCCAACAGATCCGCTGCGCACAGGCGCCCTGCTCATCTCACCCTTCCTGACCCCAGGCTCCACCGACGGCGCGGCTTACAGCCCGTACTCACTCCTCCGCTCCACCGAGGACCTTTTCGGCCTCGAACCCCTCGGCCTGGCCGCCGGAGCCAAGACGAAGTCCTTCGCCCCCGCCTTCCTAAAAGAAGACGGTGGCGACTAGATCCCCCAGGCGCTACGGAGGCATTTCGCAGGACTGATTTTTCGAATTCGGCACACCCACGTCTTGTTACGTCGGAGTGATCGGTCGAATCTCCGCCGATGTCGAAGCACGAATCGGCTGGACGCCTCATCCGTGTTAGTATCGTCAGACAAAATCAGTGGCCCGCCGGAGGTCTCCGGTGGGCCCGTTCTGCGACCAAGCACCGGATATCGCGTGGGCGGTCTCGCTACGTCATCGAACGCTGTGTCCTGGTTTTCGATGAGGAGGCTCCCACTGGGGATCGTGTTGACCGCGATCCGCGCGTCGTGCTTCTCGGCGACGATGCCGGTGGAGTCGCACTGGAGGTGATCGGCATCGAACTTGAAGACGAGAGCCTTTTGGTGATTCACGCCATGCCACTGCGCGAGCGATATCGGAGGCAGTACGAGGAGGCGAAGAAATGCCAAGAGTGAAAAAGACCGGGAAGTACCCCCGGACGAAGTCCGGCCTTGAAATCACTCCTGAGGTAGCCGATGCGCTCGCTGACGAGGCAGAACGCGGCTACGACCTCTCAAAGGCGAAACGCCGCTTCGTTGGCAGGCCTTCTCTTTCGGGTAATGGAACATCCCCCCGAATGAGCTTTCGTATCACGCCCGAGCTCTACCTGGCGATGGAGAGACGAGCCGAAAGAGAAGGCCGCTCGGTCAGCGATTTGGCCCGCGAGGCCGTGGCGCGTTACGTCGCGTCGTA
The DNA here is from genome assembly GCA_963714665.1 of uncultured Solirubrobacterales bacterium. Lineage (GTDB taxonomy): Bacteria > Actinomycetota > Thermoleophilia > Solirubrobacterales > 70-9 > VRUE01. Next base: position 145,454 of record CAVQPE010000003.1, read on the forward strand.
GGCCCTACGGCGTCAACCCCACCTTGACCATGCGTGCGCTCTAGCTTCCGCCGGGTTCTCCAGGCACGGGAATCGAGATGACGCTCAACTCGGCGATGCCGGCGAAATCGTCGGGGTTGCACGTATAGACAGGCAGTCCGTTTGCGATCGCCGTAGCCGCGATCATCGTGTCATAGGTTCTCGCCGAAGCTTTGCGACCGGCGCGTCTCAGGGACGCGGCGACGCGGCCGAACGCGCGCGCCGCGGCGGCATCGAAGGGGAGGGGAGCGAAGTCGGCCTCGGCCTGCTGAAGGTGGGCCTGGCGAGCGGCACTCTCGTCGTCATCGGTGGCGACGAGGGGACCGACCGCCAGCTCGGCGAGCGTAACGGCCGTGATCAAGGGCTCCTCGGGGAGCGCTGAGGCATCGGTGATGCGTTGCAGGAGGATGACCGTGGACGTGTCGAGAATCCCCCGGGCCTCGCGTTGCGCCATCGGGGGTCAGAGCCTCGGATCGAGCAACTCGTCGATGTCCGTCCTCAGCTTGGCTGGGTCCATCGATGGGAGGCGGTTCCAACGACCCAGAAGCGCTTCTGCCGAAAGCGGCACGTGAACGGATCGCAGCTCGGCGACGTCCTTGCCGGAGCGAGTGATCGTGATTTGCTCGCCGCGGGCCGCCCGATCGACGACGTCGCCCCCGTGGTTTCGGAAGCTCCCGGATGCTGACTTTTGCCATTGGCAGAGCGTATCACCTGTGATACCTAAAAAGTCTCAGTCCTGTGACGAACGGGTCTTGTTTCGTGCATCTGGCCGGGCAATGGTTGGGCCATGCCCAAGAAAAAACGAATTCCAGGTCGGATGGTCCAATTCGAAACGCCAAACTGGGAGCCGCTGCTCTACCTCGCTCGCGTCTATGTCGGCGAGTTCATGTGGATGTTCGAGGCAGAGCTGAAAGGCGGAACCAGGCTGCACGCTTACAAGCACATGGACACCAGGCGCTATCTGCATCTCACTGAGGATGGGCGCGCCTTCGCGTACCTCCCGCCCGCCGACGAGACGAATGTCCTCGATGACGACGAGCCGAGCCTCTACGAAGAGGTCGATCCACACCGGTTCATCGATCTGGTCATGCCATGCCGGCTCGACCCCATCTCGATTTGCCGTCCTCGGTGGCGGGACCTCGACGATTAGCCCGCCCTACGGCGTCAGCCCCACCTTGACCACGCCTTCGCGCTGGTTGCCGAAGAGGTCGTAGGCCTCCTCGATCTGGTCGAGGGAGAAGCGGTGGGTGATCAGGGGCTCGAGGTCGAGGCGGCCGTGGCGGACCATCTCCATCAGCTTGCGCATCCTCTCCTTGCCGCCGGGGCACAGCGTGGTGAGGATCTGCTTGTCGCCGATGCCGTAGACGAAGGGCTCGAGGGGGATCTCCAGCTTGCCGCCGTAGACGCCGAGGCTGGAGACGATGCCGCCGGGACGGGTCGCCTCGATGCAGGCCTCGAAGGTCTCCTGGGTGCCGAGGGCCTCGATCGCGACGTCGACGCCGCGGCCGCCGGTGAGGCGCTTGATCGCCGCGATCGGGTCTTCTTCGGAGAAGTCGATCGTCTCGTCGGCGCCCATTTTCTTGGACAGTTCGAGCCGGCCGGCGATGCGGTCGACGCCGATCACCAGCGAGGCGCCCATCAGGCGCGCCCCCGCCGTCGCGCAGAGGCCGATCGGGCCCTGGGCGAAGACGGCGACGGTCTGGCCGATCCGCACGTTGGCGGTCTCCGCCGCCGAGATCCCGGTCGAGGCGATGTCGGCCAGCAGCACGCACTGCTCGTCTGAGAGGTCGTCGGGGATCTTCGCCAGGTTTGCCTGGGCGTAGGGGACGCGGAAGTACTCGGCCTGGACGCCGTCGATCGCGTTGCCAAGCCGCCAGGCGCCGATCATCTGCCAGTCGTCCTCGTGGCCGGAGCACTGCGCCTCGTTGTGGGACTGGCAGTAGAAGCAACTGCCGCAGGGGGTGATCGCGCCGACCAGCACCCGGTCGCCGACCTCGTAGCCGGAGACGGCGTCGCCGAGCTGGTGGATCGTCCCGACCGGCTCGTGGCCGACGATCCGGCCCTGCTCGACCGGGTACTCCTCGCGCCAGATGTGGACGTCGGTGCCGCAGATCGTCGTCAGCGAGATCTTCACGATCGCGTCGGTGGGCCCGCAGCGGGGCATCGGCTTCTCCTCCAGCACGATCCGCTCGTGGCCCTCGAATACGGCTGCCTTCATCGTCTCCGCCATCGCTCGCTCCTTCGCCCTGCTGGTGGTCGAGACCACAAGCTAGGCGCACTGGTCGCCAGCCACATCGGTAGGAGTTACGGACTTGGGCTCGGATTTCCCCGCTTCCCGTTTTTGACCGCGGATGAGATGGTGACGCCGTGGCGCGACCCGAACTCGTGCAGATCGCACCCCAGCCGCTCGACCGCTACCGCGACCTGCTCGGTGAGGAGTACCCGCGCTTCGAGGCGGTCGCCGAGCGCGCCCGCGAGGAGTTCGCCGGCCGCGCGATCTGGCACGTCAGCTCGACCGCGCGCGGCGGCGGCGTCGCCGAGATCCTCCACTCGCTGCTTCCCTACGTGCGCGGGGTCGGCGTCGACACCCGCTGGGCCGTTCTGCACGAGGAGCCCGAGTTCTTCGCCGTCACCAAGCGCATCCACAACCAGCTGCACGACGACCCGGGCGACGGCGGCTTGCTGGGGGAGGACGAGCGCAGGCTTTACGAGACCGCATTGCAAGCAAGTGCGGCGCAGCTCGCGCAGCTGATCCAGCCCGACGACGTCGTCTACCTCCACGACCCGCAGACAGCGGGCCTCGTCCCGGCGATGAAGGGGAACGGGGTCAAGGTGATCTGGCGCTGCCACGTCGGGGTGGACCGGCCGGGAGCGCTGGCCCGCGGCGGCTGGGACTTCCTGCGCCCCTTCGTCGAGGGCGCTGACGCCTACGTCTTCTCGCGGGAGGAGTACGTCTGGGACGGCTTGGAGCGCGAGAAGGTCTGGCTGATGCCGCCCGCAATCGACCCCTTCTCGCCGAAGAACCAGGACCTCGGTCGCGACACGGTCGAGGCGATCCTGGGCGAGGTTGGGCTGGGCGAGAACGTGCCCCGCTCGGCGCCGAGCTTCGTGCGCGGCGACGGCAGCCCCGGGCGGGTCGAGCGCTCGGCGGAGCTGCTCCAGGACGCGCCCCTGCCGGCGGAGGCCAAGCTGGTGGCCCAGGTCTCGCGCTGGGACCGGCTGAAGGACCCGCGCGGCCTGCTCGAGTGCTTTGCCTTTCACCTCGCTGACCCCGCGGTTCACCTGGCGCTGGTCGGGCCCGCCAGCGGCGCCGTCTCCGACGACCCCGAGGGTGCCGCCGTCTACGGCGACGTCACCGAGTCCTGGCGACGGCTCCCTCCCGAGACACGCACGCGGGTCCACCTCGTCAACCTGCCGATGGAGGACCTCGACGAGAACGCGGCGATGGTCAACGCGATCCAGCGCCGCGCCGACGTGATCGTGCAGAAGAGCCTCGCCGAGGGCTTCGGCCTCACCGTCGCCGAGGCGATGTGGAAGGCCCGGCCGGTCGTCGCCAGTCGGGTCGGCGGCATCCAGGACCAGATCGTCGATGGCGAGAGCGGCGTGCTGGTCGACGACCCGCGCGACCTCGCCGCCTTTGCCGCGGCGTTTCGCGACCTCATCGCCGACCCGGGTCTCGCGAGGCGCCTGGGGGAGGGTGCGCGGGCGCGAGTGAAGGAGCGCTTCCTCGCGGTCGGCAGGCTGCGGGAATACGTCGAGCTCGTCGCCAGCCTCGTCGACGGGGGTCGCTAGCTCTAGGCGCGGGCCTGGTCGAGCAGCAGCCGCTGCTCCGCAGCCGCGACCAGGCGCCGCGCCCGCTCGACCGCGTCGATGTTGACCGAGATCGCGTCGATCCCGGCCCGCACGAGGATCTCGGCGTACTCCGGGTAGACCGAGGGCGCCTGGCCGCAGATCGAGGTCTGCAGGCCGAGTTCGCGGGCGCGGTCGAGCAGCTGGGAGATGTACTCGGTGACGGCGGCGTCGCGCTCGTCGAAGACCTCGGCGACCAGCTCGGAGTCGCGGTCGGCGCCGAGCACCAGCTGGGTCAGGTCATTGGAGCCGATCGAGATCCCGGTCACGCCCAGCTCGGCGTAGCGGCCGAGGTGGAAGAGGACCGAGGGCACCTCGGCCATCACCCAGAGCTCGAAGCCGGGGCGGGAGAGCAGGCCCGCCGCCTCCATCTGCTCGCGCACCGCGACCACCTCGCGCGGGGTGCGGACGAAGGGGATCATCACGTGGAAGTTGGTGTGGCCCTCGTCCCAGACGCGGCCGATCGCGTCCAGCTCAAGGCCGAGCAGGTCGGGCTCGCGCATGTAGCGCAGGGCGCCGCGGTAGCCGATCATCGGGTTGGACTCCTCCGGCTCGAAGCGCTCGCCGCCCTCCAGGCCGCGGAACTCGTTGGTGCGGAAGTCGATCGTCCGGTAGGTGATCGGGCGCGGCGCGAAGGCGTTGGCGAAGGCCGTCAGCGAGGCCGCCATGCGCTCGACGAACCGCTCGCTGCGCCCCTGCTCGATCAGCAGCCGCGGGTGCACTCCTTCCAGCGCCTCGACCACCATCAGCTCCGCCCGCAAGAGGCCGACCCCGTCGACCGGCAGGCTCGCCACCCGCTCCAGCTGGGAGGGCTCGGAGAGGTTGACCAGCACCTTGGTTCCGGTCACCGGCGGCGCGGGGGCGGCCGCGGCGGCGCTTGCCGTCTCCGCCGCGCTCGCCGGCGCCGGTGCTGTCGCTCCCTCGGTGACCACACCCTCGCCGGCGTCGACCGTGACCAGCTCGCCGTCGCGCAGGATCTTGGTCGCCTCGGCGGTGCCGACGACGCAGGGGATCCCCAGCTCGCGCGAGACGATCGCCGCGTGGCAGGTCATCCCGCCGGAGTCGGTGACGATCGCCGCCGCCTTGCGCATCAGCGGCACCCAGTCGGGTGCGGTCATGTGGGTGACGAGGACCTCGCCCTCGAGCAGGCCGTCGGCGGCGGCGAGCTCGCCGATCACCCGCACCGACCCGTCGGCGATGCCGGGAGCCGCGCCGAGCCCGCGTACGAGCACGGCGCCGCGCTGTTGCTCGGGCTCGTCCAAGGCCTTGCCACCGCTGGCGGTGACCGGGCGGGACTGCAGCATCCAGATCGTGCCGGCCTCGTCCATCGGCCCACTCGGTGTCCTGGGCTGACCCGTAGTGCTTCTCGATGCGGACGCCGAGGTCGGCGACGCTGCGCACCTCCTCGTCGCTCAGCACCGGCTGTTCGGCCTCGTGCTCGCCGAGCTCGCGGGTCCTCGTCCCGCCGCCGGGAAGCGGCTCGATCGTCAGCTCCTTGCGCCGCACTTCGCGCCGCAGGGTCGGTCAGCTTCTCCTTGCCGACGACGTAGCGGTCGGGCGAGACCGAACCGGAGACGACCGACTCTCCCAACCCGAAGGCTCCCTCGATGATCAGCCGGTCGGTGGCGCCCGACGCCGGGTCGATCGTGAACATCACCCCGGAGCGGATCGACTCGACCTGGCGCTGGACGACGACGGCGATGTCCATGTCGGCCTGGCCGAAGCCGCGCTTGGCGCGGTAGTAGATCGTGCGGGCGCCGAAGAGCGAGGACCAGCACTCGCGCACGGCCGCGAGCACGGCTTCGCGCGCCGCGAACGTTGAGCAGCGTCTCGTTCATGCCGGCGAAGGAGGCCGACTCGGTGTCCTCCGCGGTCGCCGAGGAACGCACTGCGACGGGGGCCTCCGGATCGCCGGCGGTTGCGGCGAGGCGGTCGTAGGCGTCGCCGATCGCGGTGGCGAGGTCATCCGGCAGCGTTTCCGCTTCGACCATCGCGCGCACGTCTGTCGCCGCCCGCTCGAGGCCCTCGGTGTCCTCGACGTCGACTGCGACAAGGCGCTCTTCGATCCGTCCGCGCAGGCCGGTGGCATCGCAGAAAGCCGCGTAGGTCTGGGCGCCGACGACGAAGCCGGGGGGCACCGGGAAGCCGGCGGCGGTCAGCTCGCCGAGGTTGGCCCCCTTGCCGCCCGCGTACTCGACGTCGGCGTGAGAGAGCCGCTCGAAGCCGCGAACGACGTCGTCGCCGGCCGGCCCGACGCCCGCGAGCGCGTCCTCGGTTCCGGCACCGAGAGCACTCATGGCCGCGGCTCCACCAGGACCGGACACGGCGCCATATGAATCAGCTGGGTGGATACCGAGCCGAGCAGCACCCGCATCACCGGCCCGTAGCGACGCGAGCCGGCGACGAGCAGGTCGACGCCGTCCTCACAGGCCTCGGCCAGGGTCGTCGCCGGCGGCCCGTCGAGCCTTCGCCCATGGGCGGCGAGCTTGCCGTCGACGGACTTGACCGCCTCGTTGAGGATCCTCTCCGGTTCCGGCGGGTCGATCGGCACGTAGCCGCCGGCTCCGGGCACGCGACACCGGCGGGGCGACGACGGTGAGGACTTCGATCGCCGCGTTGGTCTGCATCGCGATGGCTTCGGCCCGGCGCAGGGCCGCCTTCGCTTCGGCGGTTCCGTCATAGGCGACGGCGATCCTGTGGAAGGGCTCGTGACGCTCGTCCGCGTAGCCGCGCGGCGCGACGACGGCGGCGCAGGGGGCGCCGTGCAGGAGGCTCTCGGCGACGCTGCCGATCAGCGCCCGGCCGATCGGCCCCACGGTGGGGAGAGCCGATGACGATCAGGTCGACGTCCTCGGCTTCGGCGATGCCGGTCATCACCCCGGCCGGGGTGCCGCCGCCGAAGCCGCGGGTCTCGACCGTGAGCCCGGTCAGGCGCTCGCGAGCTTCTGCGAGCAACGGCTCGGCCTCGGCTGCCGCGTCGTTATCAAGTTCGCTGAACTCGACCGGGAGCGGCCCATAGGGGATGACCGCGACGACGAGGGCACTCGCCTGCACCGGCTCACCCATCGTTCGGGCAAGCTTGAGCGCGTCGCGGCCACCGTTGCTGCCGTCAAAGCCGACCAGCAGTCGCATCCCTACTCCGCTCTTCGCCTTGGCTCGATCTTCACCGCAGGGCGAATCTATGCGCGTCGAGGCTGCCTGGCATCGGGGTAAAACCGAACATAGTCATGGGAATTACCCCGATGACTCGCGCGAGGAAAGCGCAGAGAATCAATCGATGGCTTTCCGCGACGCAATCGGAAGCGCTCGAGACATGGATGGAGCGTGTGTCACTTGCTTTGACGATCGCCGCGACGCCGGCCGGCGCCTTGGCGAGCGCCTGCTGCCGCTCGCCGACGACGATCCCGTCGTCGTCGGCCTGCCCCGCGGGGGTGTGCCGGTAGCCGAAGAGGTCGCGAAGGCCCTTGGCGCCCCGCTGGAGATCCTCTCGGTGCGCAAGCTCGGTGCTCCTCACAACCCCGAGTACGGGATCGGTGCGATCGCCGAGGACGGCACCCGTGTCTTCGACCCCGAGGCGCTGGCCGTGCTGGGAATCGACAACCGGACGCTCGAGTCGATCGTCGACCGCGAGACCGTGGAGCTGCGCCGCCGGGTGGCCGCCTACCGCGGCGATCGGGCCGCGATCCCGCTCGAACGCCGCACCGTGATCGTCGTCGACGACGGGGTGGCGACCGGCGTCACCGACACCGCCGCCCTGCGCGCGATCCGGCGGCGCTGGCCGCGCCGGCTGGTCCTTGCCGTGCCTGTCTGTCCGCCCGATTCCCTCGCTCGCCTGCGCGGAGAGGCCGACGACATCGTCTGCTTGGCCGTGCCGGCGCGACTTCGCGGAGTGGGGCAGTGGTACCGGGACTTCTCCCAGGTCTCCGACCGCGAGGTGGTCGCCGCTCTCGGCTCCACGAGAAACGCCGCGGCCTGAAGTGGGGCAGAGGGTGTTGATCGCGGGGGGCGGCATCGCCGGCATCGAGGCGGCCCTGGCGCTGCGCGACCTCGCCGGCGACCGGGTCGGGGTGGACCTGCGCGATCCGCGCCGCGAGTTCGTATTTCGTCCCTTCGCCGTCGGTGAGCCATACGGTGCCGCCCGGGTCTTTCGCTACGACCTGCAGCGGGTCGCCGAGCGTTGCGGGGCTTCCTTCGAGGCCGACGGCATCGTCTCGGTCGACTCCGGCCGCCGGCTCGCCACCACCCGCGACGGCGAGAGCCTGCCTTACGACTACCTCGTGATCGCCAGCGGAGTGCGAATGCTCGCCGCGGTGCCGGGGGCCGTCACCTTCTGGGGTGTCGCCGACGAAGGCCAGGTCGGCGACGTGATCGCGGACCTGCGCGCCGGGTCGCTGCGTCACCTCGTCTTCACGATGTCGGGCGGGCGCAGCTGGGCGCTGCCGCTCTACGAGCTGGCGCTGTTGGCTGCGTCCGAGGTGGCAAAGGCCGGCTCCTTCGCACCCGACTCACCGTCGTCACTCCCGAGGACGTGCCGCTGGAGCTCTTCGGCCGACGCGCCGGCGAGCAGATGAGCGGACTCCTGGAGGATCGCGGCATCGAGGTCGTCTCCGGAGCCCACCCGGTCAAGTTCGAGAACGGCCGCCTCAGGATCGCGCCGGGTGATGAGATCGAGGCCGACGCCGTGATCAGCCTGCCGCGCCTCGAGGGACGCCGGATCGCCGGCGTCCCCCACGACGCAGAAGGGTTCATCGGCGTTGACGAGCATGGACGGGCGATCGGCCTGGAGCGGGTCTTCGCCGCCGGCGACGTCACCGCTTTCCCGGTCAAGCAGGGCGGCGTCGCGACCCAGCAGGCCGATGCGGTCGCCGAAGCGATCGCCGCCGAGGTGGGCGCGGAGGTCGACCCGCGGCCCTTCGACCCGATCCTGCGCGGGGTGCTCTGGACCGGGCGGGAGCCGCGCTACCTCTACGGCCGCCCAACGGGCGGCCACGGCGAAATGTCCAGCCTCGGCGAGCGGCCGCAGTGGCCGCCGCAGGACGGCAAGGTGATCGGCCGCTACCTGACCTCGTTCGTCGACTCACTTGCCGACGACGGCGGCCAGGCCGCCCCGGTCGGCTCGCCTTCAACGCCCTGAATCCGGTCATGATGCGCGGGTGAGCGATGCTCTCGTGCAGCGTTACCGAGCGGCGCGCCGCGACAGCGGCCTGGCCGTTCTCGAGGGCTTCCACGCCCTCAAGCATGCGCTGCGCTTTGGCGCCGAGCTGCTCGAGGCGGTCGCCTCGGACCCGGATGGGCTCGAGCGGTTGGCCGCTGACCTGGCCCCCGACCTGGCCGGCTCCCTGGCCGAGCGGGTCACGCAGGTGGACGCCGAGGACCTGGCGCGGATGGTCCCCCAGGCGCCGCGCACGGGCGTGGTCGCGATCGCCCGCCGCCCGCCCGTCGACGTGGCGAAGGCGCTGGCCGGCTCGCGACCTTCCCCGATCGTCCTGCTCGAGGACCCGCGCACGATGGGCAACATGGGCGCCTGCGTGCGCGTCGCCGCGGCCGCCGACGCGGCGGGCGTCCTCACCACCGGCAGCAACGACCCCTGGCATCCGGACGCGCTGCGCGGCGCCGCCGGCCTGCACTTCGCACTGCCGGTGGCGGCGATCGACGCCCTGCCGGCGGGGGACCGCCCGCTGGTCGCCGTCGATCCCGAGGGGGACCGGACCGACCTGCACGCCCTCTCGCCCCGCTCCGTCTTTGCCTTCGGGACCGAGCGCCATGGGCTGAGCGCCGGGCTGCTGGACCGCGCCGACGCCCGCCTTGCGATCCCGATGCGAGCGGGCGTCTCCAGTCTCAACCTGGCCACCGCCGTCGCCGCCGTGCTTTTCGCGCGACGGCTCTGAGTCGCTTCGCCGGCGGCCGCCCGGCCACCCGCGGCGAGGATGGCGGAAATTACGGATGCACGCGAGCAGGCACAGGGCATAGCCTGCTGAACATGTGACCGCGGCGTTTGGCCGCCACCGTTAACCACGACTGAAAGGACGCCGCCTTGCCCTTTGCCGACATCAACATCGGAGAAGCGCTCCTCGTTGCCTTCGAGGTGTTCTTCTTCGTGATCTGGATCTGGATCCTGATCACGATCCTCACCGACCTCTTCCGCGACCACGAGACCTCCGGCTGGGCGAAGGCCGTCTGGGTCCTCTTCCTGGTCTTCATCCCGTTCCTGACGGCGCTGATCTACCTGATCGCCCGCGGCGCAGGCATGCGCGACCGCACGATCAAGGCGCAGGCGGAGGCGAAGCAGCACTTCGACTCCTACGTCCGCGAACAGGCTCACACCACGCCGGCCGACGAACTGCACAAGCTCAACGAGCTGAAGGAAAAGGGCGCTCTCTCCTCGGAGGAGTTCGACAAGGCGAAGGCGAAGCTGCTCGCCTGAGGCCTAGAGCACGCCGGCGAATCCGCGCGCGACCAGATAGAGCCCGATCGTCGTCGCCACGACGATCACTATCTGGCGCGCGTGGCGCGCCATCCACCCGTTCAGCCCTTCGACCTTCGCCTGGGTCGTCTCGGGCGCGAAGGAGTAGCCCAGCAGCGGCACCTCGGCGAGGACGAACATGATCAGGTTGAAGAGGACGATCGCGAAGACCTGCCTTCCGGTGTCCTGTTGTCCCTGGGCGATGTCCTTCAGCGCCACCAGGTAGAACGCCCCGGGCAGGTTGAGCACGACGCCGACGGCGAAGGCGATCGGCGCGGTGCCGCGGTTGAGCACCCGCTGTGACCAGGGGTCGCGGGCCGGGCGTGCGGCCTGGCGCTCGTGCCGTCGCTCCTCGAGGCGGGCGTCTCGGTCGGTCGCCAGTACATAGGCGACGATCAGTGCCAGAGCCCCGACGGTGAAGTTGACGATCGGGTCGGCCGCCGGGCTCGACCCCGAAAACGCCGCGAGCCCGCTGAGTGAGCTGACGATCGCGATCCCGACGGCGATGCTGGTCAGCATCCCGCCGAACAGGTAGGCGGCCAGCAGCCGCTGCGGCCGCGGCCGGTGCAGGACCACGATCACCACGGCGAGGATCGCGGGCGACACGGCGGAGGCGACAGCGAGGATGAGGACGTTGACCAAGGGGGGCGCACCCTACCCAGCGGTCGGGGCGGCTGTAATTTCTCCTGCAAGATGGCTGATTCTGCAACCAAAGTTGCAAGTTATTAGCAACTCCTAACATTTTTTCGGCTACTTCGCTAGCCTGCGCCGCCGATGCGCGCTTCCCCTCGCGGTAATTCCTGGCGCCTGCTGCTGCCTGCGGCGCTGCTCTTCGCCGTCCTCTGCATGGCCGCTTCGGCCCCCGCCAAGGACCTCGAAGAAAAACTCCACGACGCCCAGGGCAAGCTCAGCCACGTGCGCGAAAGCCAGAGTGCGCTGGCGTCGACGATCGCCGAACAGAACCACGCGATCGACTCGATGATCGGCGAAGTCTCAGCCCTGCGCCAGCGCCAGGCCGCGGTCGAGTCGGAACTCTCGGCCAAGCAGGACGAGTTCGACCAGGCGACCGCGAAGCTGGCCGCCGACAAGCACCGCCTCGCCGTCGTTCGCGCCCGCTTGCACCGGGCGCTCGGGGTGCTGCGACAGCGCCTCGTCGCGATGTATGAGTCGGGCAGCCCCGACATGCTGAACGTCGTCCTCGATTCGGCGAGCTGGTCGGAAGTCACCACCCGCGCCGACTACCTCAACCAGGTGCAGGAATACGACGACTCGGTCGCCGTCGCGCGTCACGGGCCTGCGCGACCAGGCCCGTGACGCCGTCAAGCGGATGACCGCCGTGCGCATCCAGATCAAGGACGCCCGCGACGCGATCGCCGTCAAGGAGCGCGAAGCTGCGGCGGCCAGCCAGGAAGCGGCGGCCCGCTTCGCCGAACTGAAGTCTGCCCAGGCGGCGCGCCAGCAGTCGCTCGAATCGCTCGAGTCGCGCGAAGAAGCGTTGAGCAACAACCTCGCGTCGATCTCCGAACAGATCGAAACCACCACCGGCGTCCCGTCGCAGGTGACGGGCACCCCGGCGCCGCTGACACCCGGCGAGGCCGCCGAATACATCTCGGAAAGCCAGGCCAGCGTGCCCAGCGCCGCCCCCGCCGCGATTGCGGGAGCGATCGAAGCCGCCAACTCAATCGCCACCACCCCTTACATATGGGGCGGTGGCCACGGCTCCTTCGAATCCTCGGGCTACGACTGCTCGGGCGCCGTCAGCTTCGCCCTGCACGGCGGCGGCTTCCTCTCCAGCCCACTCGACTCGACCGGCCTAGAGACCTGGGGCGCCCCGGGCCCCGGCAAGTGGATAACCGTCTACGCAAACTCAGGCCACGCCTGGATGATCATCGCCGGCCTGGCTTTCGACACCGTAGGCGGCCCCGGCCCCCGCTGGCACAGCTCACCGGTCGATTCCCCGGAAGGCTTCATAGCCCGCCACCCGCCCGGTTACTGAGGCAGCCAGCCGCCGCCAGGCAACCGAAGGCCTGCCCCGGTAGGGGTGGAACGTCTTGTACTTTTTCGCAAGCGCGGTTCGAGCGCCAGCAGTCGCCGCTCCTCGAAAAAGTTAAGTGGAACCCCTACCGGGGCAGGCCTTCGGCCGTCACGGTTTGCCACATGGCGGCGTTGCCGCGACTGACGTGGATCACTCCCTCGAAGCCTTCGCGCTGCAGGATCGAGGCAGCCAGGCCGCTGCGCTTGCCGGCCTTGCAGATCGTCGCGATCGGCCGCTCACGCGGCAGCTCGCCGAGGCGGTCGCGAAGCTGGGCGAAGGGGATGTGGATCGAGCCGGGGACGTGGCCTTCGGCGTACTCGGCGTCGCCGCGCACGTCGAGTACTTGCGGCCCGTCGCCCGACTCGACCCGGCGCGCCAGCTCGGCCAGGTCGATCGCCTCGATCCGCTCCACCGGCCGGTCCTCGGCACGCCAGGCGGTCATGCCGCCGCCGAGAAAGCCGCGCACCTCGAGGCCGACCGCGGCGAGCAGCTCGGCCGCCTCCAGCTCGTTGCCGTCGGAGGCGGCGACGACGAGCAGCTCGGCGTCGACCGGGACCATCTCGGCGACCTTGGTGGCGAAGCCGGTGTCGTAGGCGGAGGCGCTGATCGAGCCGGGGATGTGGGCCTCGTCGAACTGCTCGTTGGTGCGCGAGTCGATCGCAAGCGCGCCGGCGGCGATAGCCGCCTCGAAGCCGTGCGGGGTCAGCTGCGTCGGCGCCCCGATCGACTCGACCAGCGGCCCGCGGTTGAGCGAGACGATGTGGGCGACGTTGGGCGGCTTGGCGCCGATTGTGGCGACGGCGTCCTCGACGAAATCTGCCTCGCTCCCAAAGCCCAGCGCCCGGTTGTGGCGCTTCTCGAAGCCGATCGTCGAGCTGGTCTTGAGGTCGATCCCGGAGCTGCCGCAGAGCGAGCCGCCCAGGTGCCCGGGCCAGACCTCGGTTTCCTCCGGCAGCGCCAGCAGCCGCTCGTGCAGGGAGCGGAAGATGTCAGCCGCGCCCTCCCGGGGCTCGATCGCCAGGTCGGGCCGGGCGACGTCGCCGACGAAGAGCGAGTCCCCGCTCAGCACCGCCCAGGGATCGTCGCCGCGCGCCGCGTCGCGCAGCAGGAAGGAGGTGTGCTCGGGCCGGTGTCCGGGGGTGTGGATCGCCTCGATCGTCGCTCCCTCGCCGAGCCCCAGTATCCAGCCGTCGACGAAGGCCTCGTGCGGGTACTCGGCCCCGGCCAGCTCGTGGACGTGGATCGTCGCCCCGGTGGCGCGGGCAAGGCGGCCGTGGCCGGAGACATGGTCGGCGTGGTTGTGGGTCTCCAGCACGTGCTCGATCCTCACCCCGTGCAGGCGGCTCAGGTGGAGGTAGGGATCGATGTCCCACTGCGGGTCGACCACCGCAGCGACGCCGGACGCGGTGTCGCCGACCAGGTAGGAGGCGCAGCCGAGGTCCTCGTGGATGATTTGGCGAAAGAGCATTGGTGGGTTGCTTTCCGAAGCGGCGGTCGAACGGTTACCGTTCGGTCAGGGTACCGGCGAGAGAAGGAGCGGAATGGCAGGCGAGGCCAACACTGACTTGGAGAAGCAGCTCAGCGCCCTCTTGGAGGTGGAGCGGTTCGAGCCGCCCGCCGAGTTCCGCGAGCAGGCTCTGTGGAGCGACCCGGCCGTCTACGAGGAGGCAGCGGCAGGCCCCGAGGCCTGGTGGCTGCGCCAGGCGACCGAGTTGCTCGACTGGGCCGAGCCGCCAAGCCGAGGGCTCGACGAGTCCAATCCGCCCTTCTACAAGTGGTTCGCCGACGGCAAGCTGAACGCCTCGGCCAACTGCCTCGACCGCCACGTCGAGGCGGGGAACGGCGATCGCGTTGCCTACCGCTGGCGCGGCGAGGAGGGGGAGGAGCGCACGGTCACCTACGCCGGCCTGCTCGCCGACACCCAACGCTTCGCCAACGCCCTGCGCGACCAGGGGATCGGCAAGGGCGACGTGGTCGGGATCTACCTGCCGATGATCCCCCAGGTCGCCGTGGCGATGCTGGCCTGCGCCCGGATCGGGGCGATCCACAACGTCGTCTTCGGCGGCTTCTCGGCCGGGGCGGTGCGCGAGCGGATGGAGTTCTCCGAGGCCAAGGCGCTGGTCACCGTCGACGGAGCGCGGCGCAAGGGCAAGACCGCGCCGGTCAAGGCCCAGGTCGACGAGGTGATCGGCGACGTGGGCTCGATCGAGACGATCTTCGTCGTTCGCCACACCGGCGCCGAGTGCGCGATGCAAGAGGGCCGCGACGTCTGGTTCGAGGACGCCTGCGCCGCTGCCGCCCCCGAGTGCGCGCCGGAGCCGATGGGCGCCGAGGACCCGCTCTTCATCCTCTACACCTCGGGCTCGACCGCGAAGCCGAAGGGGATCCTCCACACCACCGGCGGCTACATGACCGGCGCCGCCTACACCCACCGCTACGTCTTCGACCTGAAGCCCGAGTCCGACGTCTACTGGTGCGCCGCCGACGTCGGCTGGATCACCGGCCACTCCTACATCGTCTACGGGCCGCTCGCCAACGGTGCCACCAGTGTCATGTTCGAGGGCGCGCCCGACTACCCCGCCAAGGACATCTGGTGGGAGCTGATCGAGCGCTACGGGGTGACGATCCTCTACACCGCGCCGACCGCGATCCGCAGCCTGCATGAAGTGGGGGGCGGAGCACCCCGGCGGCCACGACCTGACCTCGCTGCGGCTGCTGGGCAGCGTCGGCGAGCCGATCAACCCCAAGGCCTGGCTCTGGTACCACAAGGTGATCGGCGGCGAACGCTGCCCGATCGTCGACACCTGGTGGCAGACCGAGACCGGCCAGATCATGATCTCGCCGCTGCCCGGGATCACCGCGACCAAGCCCGGATCGGCGACGATGCCGCTGCCCGGGGTCGATGCAGCAGTCTTCGACGACGATGGTGAGCCGGTCGAGGGGGGAGAGGGGCTGTTGGTCCTGCGCCGGCCCTGGCCGGGGATGCTGCGCACGCTCTACCGCGAGGACGAGCGCTTCGTCGAGACCTACTTCTCCCGCTTCGGCGATGAGACCTACCTGGTCGGCGACGCGGCGCGGCGCGACTCCGACGGCTACCTCTGGGTGCTGGGACGGATCGACGACGTGATCAACGTCTCCGGCCACCGCCTCTCCACGGCGGAAGTCGAGTCGGCGATCGTCTCCCACCCGAAGGTCGCCGAGGCGGCGGTGATCGGCCAGTCCGACGACGACACCGGGCAGGCGATCTGCGCCTTCGTCACCCTCGAGGGCGATCACGAGGGCAGCGATGAGATGGTCGCCGAGCTGCGCGACCACGTCGCCGAGCGGATCGGCAAGCTGGCCCGGCCGAAGCGGGTGATCTGGTCCGGCGACTTGCCCAAGACCCGCTCCGGCAAGATCATGCGCCGCCTCCTGCGCGACATCGCCGAGGGTCGCGAGCTGGGTGACGTCACCACCCTGCGGGACCCCGATGTGATGAAGGAACTGGAGGGCAAGGTCGCTGCGCGGGCCGATGCCGAGGGCTGACGGGGGCCAGCTCAGAATCCATCCCGGTAGGGGTTCCGCTTAACTTTTTCGGTGTGGCGGGATTGGGCTTGGCGCTCGGGTGCGGTTGACGAAAAAGTACAAGACGCTCCACCCCTACCGGGATGGATTCTGAGTACGTTCGGTTGCCAGGCGCTCTACCGCGAGCGATAGCGATTGCAGCTGTTCCTGAACGTTGCGCAGCTCGCGCAGGGCGATTGCCTCTGTTGAGATTTGCTCGTTCTCCAGCTCCTCCTCTATTTCGGCGATTTCGGGGCTTAGGAAGCGTTGGGCGAAGGCGCCGGTTAGGAGGGCGACGAAGCCGATGCCGATGATCAGGATGGTGACTGAGACGACTTCGCCACCGGTCGTCGTCGGGTAGATGTTCGAGCCGAGCGTGGTCATCGTCGTCACCGCCCAGTAGATGCCTTCCCAGTCGGTGAGGTGCTGGCTGTGCTTCTCGAAGGCGACGAAGAGCGCGCCGCCGCCGACCACGGTCAGGAGCGAGAGCAGCATCGCGTAGTGCAGCCCCTCCAGTGAGAAGACCTCGCGCGAGAGCTGTGCCAGGCGCAGGAGGCGCAGGAGGCGAAGCAGCCGCAGCGCCCGCAGGCCCTGCAGGCCCGCAGGGAGGATCGGCGGGGTGAGGACGACGATGATCAGGTCGAGGGGGTTGTGGCGCAGCCAGGCGCGACGGTCGGGAACCACCGCCAGCATCACCACCAGCTCGAACGCGAAGGCGATCCAGGTCACCCAGTTGAGCACCCTCGCGACATCCTCCAGCCCCCCGCCGGGATGCGACTCGGAGATCGCCACCATCGGGATCGTCAACGCGGCCGCGACCATCATCGGCGCGTTCAGCCGTTCGGCGACCCGCGTGCTCCGCGCGTCCATCCCGGGCGCGTAGCGCACCGGCTGCGTCTGCGTCTCAGGCCCCATCCGCGTCTGATTCGACGCGACCGCCGCAGTGCCTACCTCAACCCCTATCCAGGCCTGGGCAGGTGGCTTAGTCAGCCCCAGAAACGACAAGACCCGCCGGAGCGGGTCGAGTCTGGTTGAAGCGGGAACCACCCCGCACGCGGCCGATACCCACCCGAAGGCTACCAGGGGTGCCACGCCAGACCCGAGCGCTCCGGCGGTCTGTTGCGGAGGGCGCCGGACTCGAACCGGATCCGAGTGGTGACTCGGACATGGCGGGTATCGGCCGCCTGGGGCACGCCCGTCCCCTTCAACCCTCCTGCGGCGATGCTAGCCGTGAAATGTCCTCCAATCGCGCCCGCTGCCCAATTGGCACAGTGATGTGACAGGTACTTAACTCGGAGTCAAAACAGCTCGACCGGGCTGCCGTGGTAGCCGACCCGGGCGATGTGGCGGGTCTCGCCGCCGGGCCAGGCCGTCAGGTGGACGTCTGCCCGTTCTCCGCCCGGCTCCATGCGAAGCCAGGCCAGTGGTGCCTCCTTCGTCGCCCTCTCCCCGGCGGCTTGGACGTTGTCGCTGAAGATGCCCCGTTCCTCCTCGCTCAGGTATTGCATGACGATCGAGTGGTAGAGGACGGTGGCCTGCCCTGGCATCGGGTCGGACAGCATCCGCTTCGTCCACGAGGCGGCGGGTTCCCGGTCAATCTCTATGGGCAGCTCCGATGCGACCTTCAGCGCAGCCTGCATCCGAGCTATTCGATCCGCCTGGTCGGGCCAGATGTAGGCGAGGAGAGTCAGGCGGCCCTCCTCGGTCGTGGGGTCGATCGGCGAGGCGTCGCAGCCATGGCGGGCGGCGATCTCGACCGTGGGCGGGAAGTTCGGCGGCTCGCTTTCGAGCTCGAACTCCAGCCGTACCGGTGAGTCGGCGGGCCCCCAGGAGAAATCCCCGGCCGCGTAGCGGTACCGGTCCCAGCGCAGGTTTAGCCCGGCGCTCGCGCCGACCTCCAGCAGCCGCAGCGGCATGCCGGTCTCAGTAGCGACTGCGATGAACCCGAAGAGGAGCGCGTTGCAGCGGCCGACCTCATTCGTCTGCACGGGCAGCTGGACGAGTTCCTGCAGCTCGGCGCCATTGCGACCGACGACGTCGCGAAGCGCCTCCCAGGCGCGGGCTGGATCGCCGTCGGCATAGGCATCGGCCAGCACGGTCTCCCGCCCCGCCAGGACCAGCCGGTTGACGGCGCCCATCAGCCGCAGCCCCAGCACCGAGAGCTGGGGATCGTCCTCGTGCCCGCGCAGCGGCTTGGCAACGGGACCGCCGGCCTCGACGTCCTCGGCCGCCCGCTCCAGCAGGTCGGCGTAGAGAGGCGAGCCGATCTTTCCGCACATTTCGGCCTGCCAGCGCAGTTGCCCCGCAATCGCCTCCCAGCGGTATCGGCCATTACTGTCTTTGTCTCTGCCCATGCCTAGTCATTTTGTATCCAGTTCACTATACGATAGACCACCATCACATAAAGTGCGATGAAGAAAAACACCGTGTTGACCTGCCAGTCAATCACAATAATCCGTGTGTAAGCGAATGAAATTACAGCATATATTATGAGAACGACAAGCAGCAGGGCGATCGAAAAGGACTGGGTTTTCTCATTGCCAGTTTTTTCCCTTAGGCAGCCCCAAAGAACGTAAAGAAAGAAAATCATTACAAATGCGAAAAACACCGGGGTCACGTTCGCGCCGGGCGCCTTGAGAAGGGCATGACACTTGAGCAGCATAAAGCTGTAAATACCAACGATTACAATATCTAGGTAAAAACGCAACAGGTCAGAGCGGCGCTTCTCGGTATTCAAAAGCTGGTACGGCTGATCCTCCGAGGCGCGGTGATAGTCGACGAAGCTTTGGATCGTTGTGAAGTAGATCAGGATGAGGGCCAGCACTACTGGGAACCATTTTGATGGGTCCTCAAACTCATCGCCCATGGTGAAAAGCGACCGATAGTAGATCGCGCCCTGGACGATAACAAGTGCATAGAGAACATCAACAAGTCGTGTGAGCTGTCGGGAAAGCTCCAGTTCTCGTTGACTCTGTTTGATGGTGTGTGTAGAGCATGCACTCATGCACTCGGGGAGGCGTGAAGTTCCTCCGGGCCGAAAGCCGCAGGCAGCAGGTCTCCCAGGTGCCAGCCCTCGATCCTTGCGGGGTCAAGATCGGGAAGCTCGGCAGAGCGGACCTCGCTCTGCTCGATCCGGTCGATCAGAACGACCGTTTTCTGCCCACCGAACTCGGCCGCAAACTGCCTGCATGAACCGCAAGGTGAAGCACCGGTCACATAGAGAGTTTTGATCCACGGCCCTTGTGGCCCGGACCCCGCGAGGATCGCGGAGAGGATTGCAACCTCCTCTGCATGCTTTGTCAGGGAGTAGTTCACGTTCTCGACATTTGAGCCACCGAATATGCCCTCGGGTGTCTCGATTGCTGCAAGGACCATGAACCCCGAGTAAGGGGAGTAGTTAAAACCGCGTGCAGCTTGCGCTTTGCGGCGCAAGCTCGCAAGTTTGTCTAGCGTGACTCCGAAGCCAGCATATTCATGCATTGGCCGAACGTAGCGCTCAACCCGGACGAGATCGGATCTAGCGAACCAGCCGGGCATGAAAATAGTTTGCTAAACTAATTATCAAGGCTAACTAATGAACGAGACGCTTGACACCCCCCTCACCGACTCCGCCGCGCGGTTGCGGATGGCGATCGTGCGGACGGCGCGGCGGCTGCGACAGGAGGCCGCGGGGACCGGGGGGGAGTTGACCCCGACCGCGGTTGCGGCTTTGGCCACGGTCGAGCGGCACGGACCGCTGACCCCCAGCGAGCTGGCGGAGATCGAGCGGATCAAGCGCCCGACCGCGACCCGCACCCTGCGCGTCCTGGTCGAGGCCGGCCTGGTCGACCGCGCTCCCGACCCCGCCGACGGGCGCAGCGCCCTGGTCAGCGTCAACGCTGCCGGCCGCGAGCGGCTGCGGCGGCTGCGCGGGCGCAAGAACGCCTACCTGGCACGCCGCATGCGCGACCTGCCCGTCGAGGACGTGCGCACGCTGGACCGCGCCGCCGAGATCCTCGAGGGGATCCTGGAGGAGCGCCGGTGAGCGCGGGCCTGCGGCGCAGCTTCGACTCCCTCTCCGTCCCCAACTACCGCCGCTACTTCGCCGGGCAGCTGG
Organism: uncultured Solirubrobacterales bacterium; assembly: GCA_963714665.1. Taxonomy (GTDB): domain Bacteria; phylum Actinomycetota; class Thermoleophilia; order Solirubrobacterales; family 70-9; genus VRUE01. The sequence continues at coordinate 165,458 of CAVQPE010000003.1, forward strand.
TCTCGCTTTCGGGCAACTGGATGCAGACGGTGGCCGCCGTCTGGCTGGTGCTCACCCTGACCGGAAGCGGAGTGGCGGTCGGCCTCACCACCGCCCTGCAGTTCCTGCCGATGCTGCTCTTCGGCGCCTGGGGCGGACTGCTCGCCGATCGCTTCCCGAAGCGCAAGCTGCTGATGGCGACCCAGCTGCTGATGGCGATCCCCGCGATCGCCCTGTTCGCGGTCACCGACGCCGGCGTCGCGGCGCCCTGGATGGTCTACCTCGCCGTCTTCGCGATGGGGGCGGTCAACGCGGTCGACAACCCGACCAGGCAGAGCTTCGTGATCGAGATGGTCGGCCCCGACCGCGTCGTCAACGCGGTCAGCCTCAACAGCGTCATCGTCCAGTCGGCGCGGATCGTCGGCCCCGCCCTCGCCGGGCTGCTGATCGCGGGTTTCGGCGTGGCGCTGTGCTTCGCCGTCAACGCCCTCACCTTCGGCGCGATGATCCTGGCGCTCTCGCGGATGGAGCAGGCGCAGCTGCGCGCGGCCCCGCGAGCCGAGCACGAGCGCGGTGCGATCCGGGCCGGCCTGCGCTACGTGCGGGCGACCCCCGAGCTTGCCGTCCCACTCGGCCTGATGGCGCTGGTCGGCACCTTCGGCTTCAACTTCCAGGTCGTCCTGCCGCTGCTGGCGCGGTTCAGCTTCGGCGGCGGCGCTGGCACCTACGCCGCGCTCGTCTCGGCGATGGCGGTCGGCTCGGTCGCCGGCGCCCTGGCAACCGGCGCCCACGGCCGCACCTCGCCGCGCCTGATCGCCGGCGCGGCGCTCGCCTTCGGCGCCTTCGCCCTCTGTGCCGCCGTGGCCCCGGGCCTGGTCGTCGAGGTCGCGGCGCTGGTCGTGCTCGGCGCCGCCGCTGTGACCTTCGCCGCCTCGATCAACTCCTCGCTGCAGCTCTCCGTCGCCCCCCACATGCGCGGCCGCGTGATGGCGCTCTACTCGGTCGTCTTCCTCGGCTCGACCCCGATCGGCGGTCCCCTGGCGGGCTGGCTCTCGGAGGCCTACAGCCCGCGGGTCGCGCTGCTGCTCGCCGCCTCGGCCGGGCTCTCTGCCGCGTGGGCCGGGCACGTCGCGCTCGGCCGCCGCCCGCCGCGTCCCGAGAGCCAGAAGAGCGCCGCGAATACGGCCAGGCCGAAGACGTTGAGCACCAGCTTGTAGTCGAGCTCGACCGAGCTGAAGATGTCTTCGCGGCTGGGACGCGTGGTCGGGACCAGGCCGGCGGCGCTGAAGAGGCCGTCGACGGCGAGCGCGGCGAGGATCATCGTCAGCAGCATCAGGGCGACGATCCGGATCGTGAAGGGCCAGCCGTAGTACTTGCGGTAGATGGCGATGATCGGCAGCACGATCAGGTCGGCGAAGATGAAGGCCATCACCCCGGCGAAGCTGATCCCGCCCGACCAGAGCACCGCGGCGAGGGGGATGTTGCCGATCGAGCAGACGAAGCTGAGCACCGCGATCAGCGGCCCGACGATCACGTTCTCGATCGTCACGACCCAGCCGGGCGCGTCGGTGACGAAGAGGCTGTTGAAGAAGTCGTTGCCGAGCAGGCCGATGAAGCCGGCGAGCAGGAAGCCGACGCCGATCTCCTTCCAGAGCATCTGCCAGTCGCCGCGGAAGTTGCCGGCGACCTCGGTCCAGCTCGCGGCGGAGAGCAGCCGCTCGCGCCAGGGTGGCAGGGCGTCGTCCCCGCCGCCGTGATCGTGCTGGTGGCCTGCCTCGGCCTCCTGGGCGTGGGCGCGCGCCTGCTCCTCGAGCCGCGGCGAGACGAAGGCGCGCAGCAGCACCGTCATCAGCACGATCATCACGATGCCGCCGACGTACTCGGCGAGGGTGAACTGCCAGCCGAGCAGCACCCAGAGCACCAGCCCCAGCTCCCAGACCAGGTTGGTCGAGGCGAACTGGAAGGCGAGCGCCGAGGCGGCGGAGGCGCCCTTCTGGAAGAGGCTCTTGGCGATCGCGATCGCCGCGTAGGAGCAGGAGGAGGAGGCGGCGCCGAGGCCCGTGGCCCAGGCGACCGGCCTGGCACCGTCGCCCGAGAGGGTCGCCTCGATCCGCTCGCGCGGCACCCAGGCCTGGACCACGGCGGAGATCGCGAAGCCGAGGACCAGCGCCCACCAGACCTCGTAGGCCATCAGCAGGGACTGCTTGAAGCCCTCGGCGATCGTGCTCAGGACGTCGCTCATGGGGTCACCGTAGCATACCCCCTGGGGGTATCTAGGTCAGCCGATGCCGAGGCGCCGCGCTCGCTCGACGGCGCGCGCCACGATCTCCTCCAGGCCCGGAACCTCGCCGCCGCGCATCAGCACCCGGCCGCCGACCACGGTCGTGTCGACGACGGAGCCGCTCGCCGCGTAGACCAGGTCGGAATGCAGGTCGCCGAGGCTGAGCTCGGGCGCGCTCGCCGCGCAGCAGCAGGAAGTCGGCGGGCGCCTCCGACCTCGAGCGGCTCGCCGGCCGCCGAGCAGCGGCGCCGCGGCGCCGGTCGCGATGCCCAGGCCTCGGCGGCGGCAGGACGCGTCGGGTCGCCCGCGGCGTGCCGCTGCGCGAGGGCGAAGACCTTCAGGTCGGCGAGCAGGTCGAGCGAGTCGTTGGATCCGGCGCCGTCGGTGCCGAGCCCGACCGCGACGCCCGCCGCGCCGCGCGGCGGGGTAGGGGAGGACGCCGCCGACGGCCAGCTTCATGTTGGCGACGGGTTGGTGACGACCGTGCAGCCGCGCTCGGCGATCAGCTCCAGCTCCTCCTGGTCGAGCCAGACCCCGTGGGCGAGGACCGTGCGCTCGCCCAGCATCCCCAGGCGGTCGAGGTAGGCGGCGGGGCGCGACGCCGTGCCGCTCGAGGCAGCTCGCTCACCTCCTGCTCGGTCTCGGAGAGGTGGATGTGGATCGGCAGCTCGCGCTCGGCCGCCAGCTCGGCGGCCCAGCGCAGCAGCTCCTCGCTGACGGTGTAGATCGCGTGCGGGGCGAGGGCGGACCCGACGTCGGGTCCGAGCCCGGCCAGCTCCTCGAGGCGAGCTCCAGGGCCGTCTCCTGCATGGCTGCCGTGTCGCCGCCGGCGTCGAAGAGCGGCCCCCCGACCGTCGCCCGCAGCCCGGCGTCGCGCACCGCGCGCGCGGTCGCCGCCGGGTGCCAGTACATGTCCCAGAAGCGGGTGGTGCCGGTGCGGATCATCTCCGCGCAGGCAAGGCGCGTGCCCCAGTAGACGTCCTCGGGCTCGAGCTTCGCCTCGACCGGCCAGATCACCTCGCGCAGCCAGCGCATCAGCGGCAGGTCGCCGCCCCAGCCGCGGAAGAGCGTCATCGCGGCGTGGGTGTGGCCGTTGACCAGGGGTGGCGACCAGGAGCGCGCCGGCGGCGTCGATCGTCTCGTCGCCCGGCTCCGGCGCGACGCCGGGGCCGAGCGCGGCGATCCTGCCGTCCTCGCAGCGCACGCCACCGCCTCGCCGTCGAGGACGGCGCCGTCGACGGTGAGCGACGGGGCGACCGCGCCGGTCACCGCCCGACCGCGCCGAGCCGCGGCAGCACCGCCGCCAGCCCGTCGTGCAGCAGCAGGGCGTTGGCGGCGCGAGTCCGCTTCGAGCTCGAGCGAGCTCCAGCGAGCCGGTGCCGATCCCGTTGGCGAGGTTGTCGACGACGCAGACGCGCGGCGTAGGCGAGGCCGAGCTCGCCGGCGACGATGCACTCCGAGGCGATCGTCATCCCGACCACGTCGGCGTGGGCGGCCATCAGCCGGATCTCGGCCGGGCGTCTCGAAGCGGGGGCCGATCGTCTGCCAGTAGACGCCGCCGTCACGCAGCTCGCCCGCGTTCGCCGGCCAGGCGGCGAGGACTTCGCTGCGCCAGCGTGGGGTCGAAGGCCGGCGCGCGGTGGGCGCGCTCGTCGGCGAAGGTCGAGAGGCCGAGATGAAGGGCGATGAAGTCGTCGGGGCAGACCAGGCTGCCGACCGGCGAGCTCGGCGCTCAGCGAGCCGACCGAGCCGATCGCGAGCACGCGGTCGCAGCCCTGCTCCGACCAGCGGCCGCAGGTTGGCGGCGTGGTCGATCTCGTGCGGGAGGCCGGTGGACGCCGTCGCCGTGGCGCTGCAGCGATCGCGGCGCCGTGCTCGGCCGCGGCAGCGGCGATCGTCTCGCCGCCCGGCCCCAGCGCGTTGCTGCCGAGAATCACCGCCAGCCGTCCCATCGACGCCGATCCTATGCAGCCGTGCCCGTCGTCGCCTATGGTGGGCGAGTGGCGGACAGGCCGTCAGGAAGGGAGGAGAGCGAGGGGGAGCGCCTCGACCGCAACCTCGGCGAGCTGCTGCAGGAGCTGCGGGTCGCCCTGCCCGGGGTCCAGGTTCTCTTCGCCTTCCTGCTCGCGGTCCCGTTCCAGCAGAACTTCACCGAGATCTCGCCCTTCGAGAAGAAGGTCTACTTCGCCACGCTGCTCTGCACGGCGCTCTCGGCGGTGCTGTTGATCGCGCCGTCCGCCTACCACCGGATGACCTTCCGCCTGCAGCAGAAGCACCAGCCTCGTCTTCCTCGCCAACCGCTTCGCGATCGCCGGCCTCTGCTTCCTGGCGCTGGCGATGACGGGGGCGATCGTGCTGATCACCGACGTGCTCTTCGGCGGCGTCGCGACCGTCGTCACCGGCGTCGCGGCGCTGCGTCGATCTTCGCTCCTGCTCTGGTACCTGCTGCCGCTGCGCCGGCGGCTCAGTCTGGCGAGGAGCGAGCGGCCCTGCAGCCGATCGCCCGCAGAGGCCGACCAGCTCGTCGGCCAATTCATCGGTGAGCGGCAGTTCGGGCGCCTCGTCGAAGCAGCATCTCGAGGTCCAGCTCCCAGATCGTCGATCTTCAGGTCGAGCGGGACCTTGAGCTCGTCGCTGACGCCCTCCTCGATCAGCGCGTAGGCCTCGCGAAGCGTCATCACGTTGGTCAGCTTGTCGGCGGCGAAGATCGCCATCGCGTCCGGCCCCGCCTCTGCGACCCGCCGCGGTGCTCGTTCTTGCGCTCCTCGTAGTCGTCGATCGTCTCGTCTTCGGTCAGCGCCTCGACCAGGTCCGCCACCGCGATCGCCGAAGCGCTCTCGCACCTCGGCCGACCTCCACGTCGCTCTTCTCGACCACGTCGTGCAGCAGGGCCGCGGCCAGCACCTCGTCGTCGTAGCCGTGCTCGGCGAGCAGCTCGGCGACCGCGAGCGGGTGCTCGATGTAGGGCCGCCCGCCGCTGCCGCTGCGGATCTGGCCCGCATGGGCGCGCCGCGCTGTCTCCAGCGCGTCCTTGACCAGCTCTGAGCTCTCGACCGCAGCCTCGATGCCAGGGGTCGACGGCATCCGGGTCGCAGCGTAGCGGGCGTCGCGAATCGCGCTTGAGTTCTGGTGCTCAGCTTGCAGCAGCGGCTGCCCGCGCGGGCAGCTCGTACTCGGCTCGCTCGACCGCCAGCTCGATCGCCTCTGGGTTGCCCCCCAGCGTCCGCCCAGCGCTCCCGCGCCTCTTCGCCGAGCAGGTCGAGCTGGTCGTCGGAGTGCATCGGGTCGTGGTGGAAGAGCACGGTGCGCTCGGCGCCGGTGCGGCGGGCGAAGGAGAGCGGCGTGCGAGAGGGACGAGTGGCCCCAGCCGATGTGGTCGGGGTACTCGGCGTCGGCGTACTGGCCGTCGTGGATCAGCAGCGAGGCGTCGCGGGCGAGCCCGAAGCCGGAGATCCAGTCCTCCTCGAGCGCGTCGAGGTCGGCGCCGAGGGCGGGCTCGTGGTCGGGGATGTAGGCGAGCGAGGAATCGCCGTCGTCGATCCGGTAGCCGAGGGTGGGGCCGCGGTGGGCGACCGAGGCGGCGCGGATCCGCGCCGGGCCGATCTCCCACTCGGCCTGCGGGCAGTGGCGGAAGGAGACGTCGCAGGGCAGCTCGCGGACCTCGACCGGCGAGAGCGGCGCCGAGATGTAGCGGGCGATGCGGTCGCGCAGCGAGGCCTCAGGCGAGGCCGGGCCCCAGATCACGATCTCGGTCTGGGGGCGGAAGGCGGGGGCGAAGAAGACGAGGCCCTGGATGTGGTCGAGGTGGAGGTGGGTGAGGAGGATGTGGAGGCGGGCCGGCTCGGCGGCGAGGGCGAGCCCGAGGCTGCGGATGCCGGTGCCGGCGTCGAGCGCCAGCAGCGAGCCGTCCGAGAGGGTGACGCCGACGCAGGAGGTGTTGCCGCCGTAGCGGATCGTCTCCGGCCCCGGGGAGGGGATCGAGCCGCGCGTGCCCCAGAGCTTGACCTTCATCTCAGTCCGCCGCCCCGTTGCGCGAGGCGGCCGGCCAGAAGACGGCGATCGCCCCCTGGGAGCCGTGCGCGGTGAGGATCGGGAAGGCCGAGGCCTCGACCCGATGGCGGGCGCCGTCGGCGGAGCGGATCTCGAAGTCGGCGTGGGCCGGGCGGCCGTTGCGCACCGCCACCACCAGCGGCAGCTCGTCGTAGGGGATCGGCTCGCCGCTCTCGTCGAAGGGTCCGAACAGCGAGCCCCACTCGTCTGGCCCGACCGCTGCCCAGCTCCTCGAAGCGCTTTCCCAGCAGCATCCCGGCGGCCTCGTTGTAGAAGACGAGGACGCCGCCCTCGTCGACCAGGAAGGCCGGAGTCGAGAGCGCAGACATCAGGTTGCGAGCGAGGATCAGCTCGAGGGGTCTCTGCGTCACAGTTGTCACTTTAGATAGTTGGGATTGCCACAGCCAGGGGTGGATTGCCGCGGATCGAGCTGAGCAACGAGACGGTTACCTTCGAACCCGGGCGTTCCCGACTGCGTGAGGTTGATCACTTTGCCTCGCTGTCGGGGACGCGGCCGGGATCGGGTACGGTGCGCTTCCCGATGGAGGCCGCCACCCAAATGCATGCCGAGGGTCCCGCGATCGAGCCGGCGCGCGAGCCAAGCCCGATGTACAGGGCCGCGATGGCGGTCTGCCGGCCGGCGGCGATCTGGGGCCGGTTGCGGGTGGAGGGACTCGATGTCCTCCCCGAGAGCGGGCCGGTGCTGGTCGTCGGCAACCACGACAGCCACTGGGACCCGGTCACGGTCGGCGTCGCCGCGATCCGGCGTCGCCAGGTCAAAGCGTTGGCGAAGGCGGAGCTCTGGAACGTGCGTGGACTGTCCCCGGTCCTCAACGGCATGGGCCAGATCCCGATCGAGCGCGGCGCCGGCGATGCGGACGCCCTTTCCCGGGCGATCGAGGAACTGCGACGCGGCGCCTGTATCGGCGTCTTCCCCGAAGGGACGCGCTCGCGCGGCAAGGTGCTGCGGGCGCGCAGCGGCGTCGGCCGCCTCGCCCTCGAGGTGCCCGAGGCAAAGCTGGTCTGCGTCGCGATCGAGGGCACGACCGGCTACACGCGCTTCCCGAAGCGCCCCAGGGTCAGCACCCGCTTCTTCGAGCCGGCGGGCGGCCAAGCCCAGCCCGGCGAGGACCCGGGCGAGCTCTCGGCCCGGCTATTGGCCGAGATCCGAGAGCTGGTCCCGCCGGTCAGCCTCGGCCGCAAGCAGTCTTAGCTGGCCGATTACTTGCGTGGGGGGAAGCTTCTGGCCACCGGCGTTGCGCGTATTTCCCCCACCCTGGTGTGGTCAATACGCGCAACGTCGGGCCATCCCTGATCCAGCCCCGACGATTAGTGGCCTGCCTTCTCGCCGTTCGGGTGCAGCGGGTACCACGACGCGCCGAAGGCCTTGCTGTCGGTGCCGTTGTCTTCGCCCGGCTTCTTGTCCTCGACGAACGTGTAGAGCGGCCAGCCGGCGTAGGTAACCTGGGTGGTGCCGTCTTTGCGTTCGGTGGTGCCGAGCTTCGAGGCCATGGCTCCTTCGCCCGCTTGCGGTTTGCCTTCGGTGGTGAGCGGCGGCCAGCCCTTTGCGCAGGCTCCGTAGCAGGCCGATTTTTCGCCCTGGTCCTTCTGGAAGTAGTAGAGCGTCAGGCCTTTCGTATCGACCAGCACCTTGCCGACCCCCGAGGCGGTGCCGACGGTGATCGCGGTTCCTTCGCTCGAGGAGGCGGCAGGCTTGCTGGTCGATTCTTCGCCCGAGCCGTAGGCGCCGCCGGAGCTCGAGCTGCTGCTGTCATTGCTGCTGCCGCAGCCGGCGAGCGCCAGCACGCCGATCAGTGCCAGTGCGCCGATGGCCATAAGGGTCTTCTTCACGTTGGTTCCTCCTCTTTTGGTGGGTCGAGCAGAGCGGTTGCGCCGGTGTCTAGTGGCGCTACGAAGGTGCTGGTTGCCGGCATGGACGACGAGGGCCTTGGCGCGGGAGAGGTCGAGCGCAGCGCTCAGCACCGCCGAGTCATCGCCGCCCCAGAGGTAGCGGAAGCTGCCTGCCGAAGCGCCTGTCCGGCCCGGCCCGCGCATGTACACCCGGCACAGCGTTCCCGAGCGGATGCCGGCCACGTACATATGGATCTCGGTGCCGAACGCCCGCGGCTCGAGGGTGGCGGCGATCTTCACTCCCGCGGGCAGCGAGCGGAAGGCGACCCGCTGTTCCGGCCCGCTCGTCTCGTTGCCGGTGAGGACGAAGATCGCAAGCACGGCGGCGGCTGCGACCGCGGTGGCGCCGCTCAGCCCCAGGCCGAGGCGGAGGTGGCGATGGCGGCGCTTCGAGCGGCGCTCGGCACCGATCGTCGCGGCAATGCGCTGCCCCAGCTCGGGCGGCGGGGTGGGCGCGGGACCGAACCGCGCAGGGTCGGCGTGGGGGAGGCGCTGGGCGATCGCGAGCAGCGACTCGGACTCCGCCCGGCAGTCGGGGCAGCCCTCGAGGTGCGCCTCCAGGCCCGCCCGCTCCTCGTCCGGCAGGTGCCCGAGCGCGTAGGCGCCCAGCGCCTCGCGCCACTCGCGGCAGCTCTCAGCTCTTCATAGCCCATCTCCTCGAGCACGACTCGCAGCGCGCGCAGGCCGTAGTAGACGCGGCTCTTCACCGTTCCCTCCGGGACGCCGAGCTCCTCGGCGACCTCGGCGTAGGGGCGGCCGCGGTAGTAGGTCTCGACCAGGACGCGGCGGTGCTGCTCGCCGATCCTGCGCATCGCCTCCTCGATCTGCCAGGCGAGCAGGGCCTCGTCGAAGGGCTCGACCGAGGGCTCGATGCCGCCCTCGGCGACGCCCGGCCGCACGGCGCGGGCGCGGCTGAGGTCGATCACGACGTTGCGCAGGATCGCGAAGAGCCAGGTCCGCAGCGAGCCGATCTGCGGGTCGAAGCGATCCCCCGCCCGCCAGGCGCGCAGGAAGGTCTCCTGTACGGCCTCTTCGGCGAGACCCGAGTCGCCGAGCGACCGCACCGCAAAGCCGTACAGCTCCGCCGCGTGCGCCGTGTAGGCCTCGCGGACGTCCCGCTCTCGGGTCAGGGCACCGGGGGCCATCTCAGGCCGATCTCTGGGCGGGTGTGGAGATCATGGCTGCACGTCATACGGGCAGCCGCCGGTGCCGGTTCAGGCTGTTCGGGTGCTGCTACTCCAGTTTGCCGATCTTGAAGATTTTGGTGCCGCAGTCCGGGCACGTTCCCTGGATCGCCGGGCGACCGTTCTTCATCGTCACCTGCTTGGCGTCCTTGATCTCGACCTTCTTCCGCTCCTTGACGCAGTAACCCTCGGGCATGGGGGCCCTCCTTTCACTGCCTTGACGGCAGAGCTCGCGAATGGACGCGAGATCGAATTGCGGCGAATGTAACGCAGTGAGGGGACGATGGCACGCATCTTCGTGCGTATTAACACAAACGGTCGCCCTACTTTCCGTGTTCTTCCTTCGCCTTCTCGATCGATTCCAGGATCTGTTTGCTGTGGGAACTGGGGTTTTCCGTACCTGTCTTCCCTGTTGTTCCTTCCCCCGTCGTCCCTTCCGGGCCCCCGCCGGTCCCCTTCGTGGCACCGGCTTCGTCCTTCAGCTGGGCGACTTCGGCCCGCAGGGCACTGAGTTCCGCTTCGAGTTGAGTCAGGTCGGTTTCGCCGCCCCCCGCGCCGATGCGTCCCGCTAGTTCGTCGCGGACCGCCTGCACGTCGGCCTTGCTGACCGAGTCTTCCTGCGCTTCGACCGCCAGGTAGATGGCGGCACCGGCGCCGCCGACCGCGATTGCGACGAGGACGAGGAAGACGCGCGTGCGCTTGCCGAGCTTGCGCTCCACCTCTCCGATCCACGCTCGCAGGCCGTCCAGCGACATCGGCCCCGGAGCCTAATCCACTACCCTGCGGCCCGCACTTCCCGACCCCACTTGAAGGAGAGACCCGCATGCCCGAGGCAGTAATCGTCGACACCGTCCGCACGCCGATCGGCCGCGCCTTCAAGGGCTCGCTGGCCCAGCTTCGCCCCGATGAGATGGGCGCCTACGTCGTCGACCGGCTGCTCGAGCGCAACCCGGGCGTGGACCCCGCCCTGGTCGAGGACGTCTTCTGCGGCTGCGGCATGCCCCAGGGCCTGCAGGCGTTCAACATCGGCCGCATCGTCTCGCTGCTCTCCGAGAAGCTGCCGCAGACGGTCAACGGCGTCACCGTCTCCCGCTACTGCTCCTCCAGCCTCGACGCGATCCGCCACGCCGGCAACGCGATCAAGGCCGGCGAGGGCGACGCCTACATCGCCGCCGGGATCGAGTGGGTGAGCCGCTACAACGAGCGCACCGAGCCGGCCGGCGCCGCCGACCAGAACGAGAACCTGCAGGGCAACAACGGCCAGCCCAACGCCTACATCGATATGGGCAAGACGGCGGTCAACGTCGCCGAACGCTACGAGGTCAGCCGCGCCGACATGGACAAGTTCGCGCAGCGCTCCCAGGAACTCGCCGTCAGGTCGCAGGAAGACGGCTTCTTCGACCGCGAGATCGTCCCGGTGACGCTGCCCGACGGGACCGAGGTCGCCAAGGACGACGGCCCGCGCGCCTCCTCGACCCTGGAGAAGCTGAGCGAACTGCCCGAGGCCTTCGGCGGCGGCGGGGTCACCGCCGGCAACTCCTGTCCGCTCAACGACGGCGCCGCCGCGGTGCTGATCATGAGCGACACCAAGGCCAAGGAGCTGGGCCTGACCCCGCGCGCCCGCATCGTCACCGCTGCCACCTGGGGCAACGAGCCCGAGTACATGGGCGTCGCCCCGATCGGCGCGATCAAGAAGGTCCTCGACCGGGCCGGGATGACGATCGACGACATCGGCGCGGTCGAGCTCAACGAGGCCTTCGCCGCCCAGGTGATCCCGATCATGGACGAGTGCGACATCCCGCTGGAGAAGCTCAACACCCACGGTGGCGCGATCGCCCTTGGTCATCCATTTGGGATGACCGGCGCACGGATCATGGGCACCCTGCTCAACGTGCTGGAGACCGATGACCATCAGTTCGGCATCGAGACGATGTGCGTTGCCGGGGGGCAGGGCAAGGCGATGATCGTTGAGCGGGTCTGAGGGTAGAGCCTGGCCCGGCAGGGGTTCCGCTTAACTTTTTCGGTGTGGCGAGGTTGGGCTTGGCGCCTCGGGTGCGGTTGACGAAAAAGTACAAGACGCTCCACCCCTGCCGGGCCAGGCTCTATGGTCCGGCTCTTGGAGACGATTGCCTATGAGACCGATGGTCGGGTTGCTCGCATAACGCTTGATCGGCCGGAGCGTGGCAATGGGATTACGCCGCTCATGCCGGTTGAGATCGCGGCCTGTGTGGAGCGGGCGAATCTTGACCCTGAGATCCATGCGATCGCACTGGCTGGGAACGGAAGTGGCTTCTGCGGCGGGTACGACTTGGTCGCTTCGGCGGAGGGAGATATGAGTGGCTTGGAGGGTGTGGAGGCGCCGGCGGGTTCGCCGCTTGACCCTGCCGTAATTGGGGCCAACCACATGCCGGAGTCGAACTGGGACCCGGTTACGGACTTCCAGTTCATGTGGCGCAACGTGCGCGGCTTCATGAGTCTCTTCCATTCCGAGAAGCCGGTGCTCTGCAAGGTGCACGGCTACTGCGTCGCCGGCGGCACCGACATGGCGCTCTGCTCCGACCTGCTGACGATCGCCGCCGAGGCCAAGATCGGCTACCCGCCGGCTCGTGTCTGGGGCTCGCCGACGACGGCGCTTTGGGCCGCCCGGGTCGGGCCGATGCGGGCCAAGCGGCTGCTGCTGACGGGAGACTCGTTGACCGGGGTGCAGGCGGAGGAGTGGGGGCTGGCGACAGAGGCACCGCCCGCCGCCGAGCTGGACGAGCGCTTCGAGGCGCTGTTGGAGCGGGTTGCCCGCCAGCCGATCAACCAGCTGGTGATGATGAAGATGCTGGTCAACCAGTCGCTCTACGCGCAGGGCTTGCACCAGACCCAGTTGCTCGGCACCTTCTTCGACGGCATCGCCCGCCACACCGAGGAGGGACACGCCTTCGTCCGCCGGGCCGCCGAGTCGGGCTTCAAAGAGGCCGTGCGCGAGCGCGACGAGCCCTTCGGCGACTTCGGGATGGAGGGCTTTGGCGTTGAGTGAGAAGCCTTCAATCGCCGTGGTCGGCGGTGGCTTCGGCGGCGTCGGCGCCGCGGTGATGCTGCGCCGCGAGGGCTACGAGGACATCACCGTCTTCGAGAAGGGCGAGCGGGTCGGCGGCGTCTGGCAGCACAACACCTACCCCGGTGCCGCCTGCGACATCCCGTCTCATCTCTACGAGTACTCCTTCGCGCCCAACCGCTGGTCGCGCCGCTACGCGCCCCAGGCCGAGATCCAGGCTTACGTGGAGGGGGTCGCGCGTCGCTTCGGCGTGCTCGACAGGGTTCGTACTGGGACCGAGGTGAGGGGCGCCAGTTGGGACGAGGAGCGTGGCCGGTGGCTGCTCGAGACCAGCGCCGGCCCGCACGAGGCCGACCTGCTGGTCACTGCCTGCGGACAGCTCTCGGTACCGCAGACACCGCCGATCCCCGGGCTGGACGCCTTCGAGGGCCCTGCTTTCCACACCGCCGAGTGGCGCCACGACGTTGACCTGGCCGGCAAGCGCGTTGCCGTGGTCGGGACCGGCTGCAGCGCGATCCAGGTCGTCCCGGCGATCCAGCCCGAAGTCGCCCAGCTCGACGTCTACCAGCGCTCACCCGGCTGGACCCTGCCGAAGATGGACTACGAGTACTCCTCGCGAGCCCAGGCCGTCTTCAAGCGCTTCCCGGCCCTGCGCCGCCTCGACCGCGCCTCGGTCTTCGCCTTCCAGGAGTTTGCCGCCGCCGCCCTGACCAGCAAGCGCTGGCTGCTGCCGGTGCTCCGTGCCGTCGGCCGCCGCCAGATCGATGCGGCGATCTCCGACCCCGAGCTGCGCCGCAAGGTGACGCCAGCTGACGAGTTCGGCTGCAAGCGGATCATGCTGACCGACGAGTGGTACCCGACCCTGACCGAGCCCAACGTGGAGCTGGTGGCGGAGCGGATCGAGACGGTCACCCCGGGCGAAATCCGCGACGCGAGCGGCGTCGAGCGACCCGCCGACGCCATCGTCCTCGCCACCGGCTTCGCCAGCCACGACTTCGTCGCCCCGATGGAGATCGCGGGCGTCGGCGGCCGCAGTCTTGCCGAGGAGTGGGCGGAGGTGGCGCGCGCCTATCTCGGCCTGAGCGTGCCGGGCTTCCCAAACATGTTCCTGCTCTACGGGCCAAACACGAACGGCGGCAGCGGCTCGGTTGTCAACACGCTCGAGTGCGGCATCGGCCACGTGCTGGCAGCCCTGCGTGAGATGGAGCGCGCGCGGGCGAACCGGATCGAGATCAGGCGCGAGGCGGCCGAGGGCTTCGATCGCGAGTTGCACGCGGCCCTGGCGAAGACGGTCTGGCACAGCGGCTGCACCAACTGGTACGTCGACGAGAACGGCAACGACCCCAGCAACTGGCCCTGGACGTGGAGCACCTACCGCCGCCGCACCGAGCGGCTCGCACCGAGCGCCTATGAGCTGAGCCGTGCGGAGGCGCCAGTTGGCTCAAGTGTTCTCGGATAGGGTCCCGCCGCGATGAGTGAGGAGCCGCACCATCCCAGTTCGCTGATCACCCCGGAGTCGGTCCGCAGCTTCCTGCCCGGCAGCTTCCCCGGCGACCTCGGCATCGAGCCGCTCGAGATCGAGGACTCGCACGCCCGCGGGCGCATCGTCGTCGACAAGCGCCACCTGCACCCGGGTGGCTTTGTCCACGGCGGCGTCTGGACGGCGCTCGGCGACACCGTCGCCGCCTGGGCCACCTTCCGTGTCATCCCCCCGGGCCACAACTTCACCACGATCGAGTTGAAGTTGAACGTCTTCGCCGCGGGCCTGCTGGGGGATGAGATCGTCGCTATTGCGGAGCCGCTCCACGTTGGTCGCAGCACGGTGGTGATCGAGGTGCGGATGGAGTGCCTGCGCGAAAGCTCAGAGCCGAAGCTCGCTGCCAATCTCATAGTGAGCCAGTTCGTCCTAGCTCCCCGCTCCGAGAACCCATCCCGGTAGGGGTGGAGCGTCTTGTACTTTTTCGTCAGTTCGGGCCGGGGCGCCAAGCCCTAATCCGCCCCACCGAAAAAGTTAAGCGGAACCCCTACCGGGATGGGTTCTCGGCAGGTGCTTCGAGGGCTTCGATCTGAGGGAGCCTCCAGAGGAGGCTGGCGATGGTCAAGCCCGCCGCCGCTGACAGCAGTGCCAGGAACCACTGGCTTGCGTCGAGCAGGGCCATTTCGAAGAAGTCACGCACCGGGGCGGCGGCGAGAATCAGGGCGAAGAGGGCGCCGAGGCCGGCGACCAGGGCGAGCATGTAGCTCTGGATCGCGATGTGCTCGCGGCCGGGGCCGCGCTCGAGCAGCAGGACGAAGCTCAGCCCGAGGATGATCAGCGTCGTCGTCGCTGCGGTGCGTCCGGCCTCGAGGCTGCCGCCGAAGACGGTGTCGACGAGGAAGAAGGAGAGGATCGAGCCGAGGGCGGTCGCCACGCCTGCGGGCACCGCGAAGGCGGCCAGGGCGCGCAGCAGCCGGCCTCGGTAGAGCGGTCCGTCCGAGGGGGCCAGGGCGAGCACGAATGAGGGGATACCGATCGTCAGGAAGGCGGCCAGGGTCAGGTGGCGGGGCAGGAAGGGAAAGGCGAAGCCGGGGATCGCGACGAGCAGGATCAGGGTCGCCGCGTAGACCGTCTTGGTCATGTAGAGCCGGCCCAGCCGGTGGATGTTGCGGGCGATCCGGCGGCCCTCGCCGACCGCCTGCGGCAGCCGCGCGAACTCGTCCTTGAGCAGCACCACGTCGGCCACGCCCTTGGTCACCTGTGCGCCCGAGCCCATCGCCACCGCCATCCGCGCCTTCTTCAGCGCCGGCACGTCGTTGACCCCGTCGCCGATCATCGCCGCGTAGCGCCCCGAGGCGGCCAGCGCCGCGACCAGGTCGCGCTTCTGCTCCGGCTTGATCCGGCAGAAGACGGTGTTGCGCTGCGCCGCCTCGGCCAGTCCCTCGGCGTCGGTGGGCAGCTCGGGGCCCTCGATCGTGCCGGCGTCCCATGGCACCCCGACCGCCGCCGCCACCGCGGTCACCGTGGCCCGGGCGTCGCCCGAGATCAGCTTCAGGTCGACGTTCTCCTCGCGCATCGTCGCGACCGTTTCCGCCGCGTCGGGGCGCAGCGTCTCCTCCAGCACCACCAGGGCGACCGGCGCCAGTCGCGGCGCAGTCCCCTCCGCAGGGCTGGCCGGCAGCGGCTCGCTCGATTCGCCGAAGGCGACGACCCGGCGCCCTGCCGCCGTCTCTCGTTCGAGCACGCGGGCGAGCGCCGGCGGCAGCACCAGCGCCCCCGCAGCACTGAGCACGTCGGGCGCCCCCAGCACGTAGGTGGTCGAGCCGATCCTCAGCCCGCTCCACTTCCACTCCGAGGAGAACGGCACCTCGCTCGCGACCCGCCCGGCCTCGCCAGGGAAGCGCTCGGCGATCGCTTCCAGGGTGCGGTTGCGATCGCCGGCGCTCGCCGCGAAGCGGCCCAGCGCCGCCTGCGCCGTCGCCGGCTCGAGCCCCTCGGCGACCTCGGCCCCAAGCAGGCGCAGCTCGCCGTCGGTCAGGGTCCCGGTCTTGTCGACGCAGATCGTGTCGACCGCGGCGAGGCTCTCGGTCGCGCTCATCTGCTGCACCAGCGTGTCTTTGCGCGCCAGCCGCACGGCGGCGACGGCGAAGGTGACGCTCATCAGCAGCACCAGTCCCTCGGGGATCAGCGTCACCAGTCCCGCGGTCGCGGTCTGGGCGGCCTCTTCGATCCCGGTGGCGCGCAGCTTCAGGGTGAGGATCAGGGCCGCGGCCAGCGGCACCATCGCCCAGACGCAGGCGACGATCACTTGGTTGACCTCTTCCTGCAGCGGCGAGGGCGGGTGGCGGAAGGTGCGGGCCTCGCCGGCCAGGCGCCCGGCGTAGCTCTGCTCGCGGACGGCGTCGACCTTGTAGTAGCCGGAGCCGCTGACGCAGAAGGAACCGGAGAGGACCCGGTCGCCGCTGCCCTTGCGCACCCCGTCGGCCTCGCCGGTCAGCATCGACTCGTCGAGCGTCATCCCCCGCGTGCTCAGCGTCTCGCCGTCGGCGACGAGCTGGTCGCCCGGCTCGACCCGCACGGTGTCGCCGGGGACGATCTCCTCGGCCAGCAGGTTGACGACGGCGCCGTCGCGGATGACCTTGGCGTGGGGGGCGACCAGCACCGCGAGCTCGTCGAGGGTGCGCTTCGCCTTCAGCTCCTGGCGGATCCCGATGTAGGAGTTGATCACCGCGATCAGGCCGAAGAGCGAGTCCGCGTATAGGCCCAGCCCCAGGTCGAGGATGAAGAAGGCGCCGATGATCGCGTTGAACAGGGTGAAGACGTTGCCGGCGACGATGCTGGAGACCGAGCGCGAGGAGTCCTCCGGCGGCGCCCCCAGCTCGCGCAGCCGCTTCGCGGCCGTCGCGCTGGAGAGGCCTCGCTCGATCGCCGCATCCGTCATCGCCGCCTATTCAATAGGGTCCGCTCCGGATGGCACTGAAGCTCGGACTCAACCTCGGCTACTGGGGCATCGGCCCGGCCGGAGAGGACGCCCTCGAGGTGGTCCTCGCTGCCGAGGCGGCCGGCTACGAGTCGGTCTGGGCGGCCGAGTCCTACGGCTCCGACGTGGTCAGCGTGCTCGCCTGGCTGGCCGGGCAGACGAAGACGATCAACCTCGGCGCCGCGATCATGCAGGTGCCCGCCCGCCCGCCCGCCGCCGCCGCGATGGCCGGCGCGACGATCGACAAGCTCTCCGGCGGCCGCTTCCTCTTCGGCTTCGGCCCCTCCGGGCCGCAGGTCTCCGAAGGCTGGTACGGCGTCCCCTACGCCAAGCCCTGGGGCCGCACCCGCGAGTACATCGAAGTCGTGCGCGAGATCGTCGCCCGCAAGGACAAGGTCGACCACCAGGGCGAGCACTATCAGCTGCCGTTGCCCGGCGGCGAGGGCAAGCCGCTGAAGCTTAACTTCCACCCCGAGCGCAACCGGATCCCCGTCTTCGTCGGCGCGATCGGGCGCAAGTCGGTCGAGATGGCGGCCGAGATCGCCGACGGCTGGATCCCGATCTTCTTCTCGGTCGACGCCTTCGAGCAGACCTGGGGCGAGCACCTCGAGGCCGGCTTCGCCAAGGGCGGCCGGCAGCGCTCCGACCTCGAGGTCTCGCCCTCGCTGCAGGTCGCGATCGACGGTGACCTCGACGCCGCCAAGGCGGTCGTCAAGGCGGGCCTCGTCCTCTACTTCGGCGGCATGGGCAGCCGCAAGACCAACTTCTACGTCGACCTCGCCCACCGCTTCGGCTTCGGCGACGTCGCCGACGAGGTACAGCGCCGCTTCCAGGACGGCGACCGCGCCGGCGCCTTCGAGGCGGTCCCCGACGAGGTCGTCGAGGCGACCTCGCTGGTCGGCACCGAGGCCGAGGTCGCGGAGCGGGTCGAGCGCTTCCGCGGCGCCGGGATCGACCGCCTGATCGTCTCCCCGGTCCACGCCGACGGGAGCGAGCAGCTCCACACTTTCCAGCGCCTCGCCGATGGCGGGCTCGCGGCGCCCGCCTGACGTCGCGTAGTCTCCCCGCCGCGTCTGATGAAGATCGGAGTGCCGAAAGAGACCGCCGAGGGGGAGCGCCGGGTCGCGCTCGTCCCTGACGTCGTCAAGTCGCTCGCCGCGCAACGAGAAGGTCGACGTCGTGGTCGAGTCCGGCGCCGGCGAGGCCGCCGGCCATCCCGACTCCCAGTACACGGAGGCCGGGGCCGAGGTCGTCGAGGGCGAGGTTACGTGGGGCGCCGACGTGGTCCTTCGCGTCGCCGCCCCGTCCGCCGACGAGATCGGCCGGCTCAAGCTCCGGCCAGGTCCTGATCGGCCACCTCGCGCCCTGGACCTCGGCCGAGACCAACAAGGCGCTGGCCGCCGCCGGCGTCACCAGCTTCGCGATGGAGGCGATCCCGCGCACGACGCGCGCCCAGGCGATGGACGCGCTCTCCTCGCAGGCCGCCGCCGCGGGCTACGCCGCGACCCTGATCGCCGCCCGCGAGTCGGGCCGCTTCTTCGGCATGATGACCACCGCCGCCGGCACCGTCGCCGCCGGCCAAGGTGCTGGTCCTCGGCGCCGGCGTCGCCGGCCTGCAGGCGGTCGCCACCGCCAAGCGCCTCGGCGCGATCGTCACCGGCTTCGACATCCGCCGCGCCGCCTGGGAGCAGATCGCCTCGCTCGGCGGCCGCCCGCTCGAACTCGACTTCATCCCCGACGCCGAGGGCGAGGGCGGCTACGCCCGCCCGCTCACCGACGAGGAGAACGCGCAGGTGCGCGACGCGCTCGGCGAGAACGCCGCCAAGCAGGACGTGATCGTCACCACCGCCGCGATCCCCGGCCGCCCGGCGCCGCTGCTGATCACCGCCGACGCGGTGCGCGGCATGGCGCCCGGCTCGGTGATCGTCGACCTCGCCGCCGAGACCGGCGGCAACTGCGAGCTGACCGAGGCGGGGCGAGACGGTGGTCGAGAACGGCGTCAAGGTGATCGGCCCGCGCAACCTCGCCAGCGAGATGCCGGCGCCCGCCTCGCAGCTCTACGCCAAGAACCTCGAGAACCTGCTCGGCCTGCTGGTCGCCGAGGAGGGCGAGCTGAAGCTCGACTTCGAGGACGACATCGTCGCCGCCGCCTGCATCACCCACGGCGGCGAGATCCGCAACGAGAGGGCCGCCAAGTAGCCATGAGCGCTGATGACCGAGATCACGATCTTCGTCCTCGCCGCCTTCGTCGGCTTCGAGGTGATCTCGAAGGTGCCGACGACCCTGCACACGCCGCTGATGTCGCAGACCAACGCGATCCACGGCATCGTCATGCTCGGCGGGCTGATCGTCGTCGGCTACGCCAACGACCCGCTCGAGTACGTGATCGGCACGATCGCGATCGCCTTCGGCGCGATCAACATCGTCGGCGGCTTCATGGTCACCGACCGGATGCTCGGCATGTTCTCGAAAAAGCCGAAACCCAAGGCCGACGCTGCTGACGGCAAAGGCGGAGGCGGCAAATGAGCACGCTCGCCGTTCTCCAGCCGGGCGGCGACGCCGCCACCGCGCTCTACATCGTCGCCTTCTCGCTCTTCATCATCGGCGTCAAGCGCGGCACCCACCCGACCACGGCCAAGCAGGGCAACCTGGTCGCCGCGGTCGGCATGGCGGTCGCCGTCGTCACCACGCTGCTGCTCGACGGGATCGGCAACTGGGGGCTGCATCGCCCTCGGCCTCGGGATCGGCACCGCGGTCGGCGTGATCGCCTCGATGCGCGTGCAGATGACCGAGATGCCGCAGATGGTCGCGCTCTACAACGGCGTCGGCGGCGGCGCCGTGGCGCTGATCGCCTGGTCGGAGATCCGCCACGGGATCTCGCTCGGCGAGACGATCCCGCTCGACACGCTGATCCCCGTCCTCTTCGCCGCGGTCGTCGGCTCGGTCTCCTTCTGGGGCTCGAACATCGCCTTCGCCAAGCTCCAGGACCTGATCCCGACCCGGCCGATGGCGGTGCCCGGGCAGCAGGTGATCAACGTCGCTGCTGCTGATCGGGATCATCGCCGCCTGCGTCGACATCGCCGACCAACAACGGCGATCCCTCGCAGGCGGTCTTCATCGGCGATCCTGATCGCCGCGGCGGCTGCTCGGCAACCTCGTCGTGCTGCCGATCGGCGGCGCCGACATGCCGGTCGTGATCTCGCTGCTCAACGCCTTCACCGGCCTCTCCGCCGCGGCCGCCGGCTTCGCGCTCGACAACGTCGCCCTGATCGTCGCCGGCACCCTGGTCGGCTCCTCGGGAACGATCCTGACGATGGAGATGGCGACGGCGATGAACCGCTCGGTCGCCAACGTCCTCTTCGCCGGCTTCGGCGGCGCGCCCGCGGGCGGCGCCGCCGGCGGCGCCGAGGAACGCCCGCACACCTCGATCGGCGCCCAGGACGCGGCGATCAAGCTCGCCTACGCCGACTCGGTCGTGATCGTCCCCGGCTACGGCCTCGCCGTCGCCCAGGCCCAGCACGCGATCAAGGAGGTCGCCGACGAGCTGGAGAAGCGCGGCGTCACCGTCAGCTACGCGATCCACCCGGTCGCCGGCCGCATGCCCGGGCACATGAACGTCCTCCTGGCCGAGGCCGACGTGCCCTACGAGCAGCTGAAGGAGATGGAGGAGATCAACCCGGAGATGCCGCGCACCGACGTCGCGGTCGTCATCGGCGCCAACGACGTCACCAACCCGGCGGCCAAGAACGACCCCGACAGCCCGATCGCCGGCATGCCGATCATCGAAGTCGACCAGGCCCAGCAGGTGATCGTGATCAAGCGCTCGCTCAGCCCCGGCTTCGCCGGCATCGACAACGACCTCTTCTACGAACCGAACACCTCGATGCTGTTCGCCGACGCCAAGCAGGCGGCGGCGGAGATCGCTGCCGAGATCCAGCAGCTTTAGGGCCTATCCCGGCAGGGGTTCCGCTTAACTTTTTCGGTGTGGTGGGGTCGGGCTTGGCGCCTCGACGCGGGCGACGAAAAAGTACAAGACGCTCCACCCCTGCCGGGATAGGCCTTTAAGTCCCGGCCGGTAGGGGAGAGAAAAGGCGCTCAGCGCCTTATTTCCGCATGTCGAAGCGCGAGCGAGGTCAGGGGACGGTCGAGTGGGTTGGCGTGGTCTGCTCGTTTCGCTGCTGCTGGTCGGGTTGCTTGCTGCGGGTGTGCGGGTGCCGGGGGCGGCTCTGGCGCAGGCTGTTGCCTCGCGGATTCTCTGTGCGGCGGCTCTTGCGGATGGCTGTGGCGACGAGCCTGCGTTGATCGCCGCGTACGGCGAGTGAAGTCGGCGGGCTGGTTCGCCGTCACATGCCGACGCTGCTCTTCGAGCGCGGCTCGCGGGCGGTGCCCGTCGACTTCCGCCGCTGCCGCAGCACCGTCTGCGGCGATGCTGCCGAACAGGGCTACGTTCGACGCACAGACGCCGGCCTGCCGGTCTCCGCCTTCGTCCACGTCGTCGACTGCCGGCCAGATGCGGCAGCGCGAACCGAGGCCGCGGGCGCCGACTGCTCCGGGTCGCGGGCCGGCAACCTCTACATCCAGTACTGGACCTACTACGCGGATTCCGCCACCCTGCGCGGGGTCCCGATCGCTCGGTGACGAGGGCTACCACCGCGACGACTGGGAGGGGGTCCAGATCCGCATCCGGCCCGACGGCGCGGTCGACGAGCGCGCCTCCTCCCACAACGGCTACAACTACGAGCAGGGGACGGCCAACTGGGGCTCCGACGCCGGTATCGGTCCGCTCAAGGGCGCGGCCGAAGCCGTCGGCCTGCGCGCCCGCAACGGCTGGGGCCCGGAGACCCACATGCTCCTCGTCTCCGGCGGCAGCCACGCCGGCAACGCCAGCGGCATTCCTCACATCGAACGGCTGCACCCTCGCAGCCGGGTCCACCTGATCCCGCTCGAGCCGATCGCCGCCGCCAGTCAGCCGCCACCTTCGCGATCAGCCCCCCCTGGCGCAAGCACGTCTGGCGCGACCCCGAGGCCGAAGGGACCGACTGAGCACGAAGCGTCAGCACGAAACGCCGATTTTCCATGCATGACATGGGAAATCGGCGTTTCGCTTGCGGCGTCTACTTCGGCGGCATCCGCAGGGCGCCGTCGAGGCGGATCGTCTCGCCGTTGAGCATCGGGTTGGCGACGATCTGGCCGACCAGGCGGGCGTACTCCTCGGGGCGGCCGAGGCGGGAGGGGAAGGGGATGCCGGCGCCGAGCGCCGCGCGGTGCTCCTCCGGCAGCGCGGCGAGCAGCGGCGTGTCGAAGAGGCCGGGGGCGATGGTCACGACGCGGACGCCGCGCGAGGCCATGTCGCGCGCCGCCGGCAGGGTCATGCCGACGATGCCGCCCTTCGAGGCCGAGTAGGCGACCTGGCCGATCTGGCCGTCGTAGGCGGCGATCGAGGCGGTGTTGACGCAGACGCCGCGCTCGCCCTCGGCGTCGGGCTCGTTCTCGCTCATCGCCGCCGCCGCGAGGCGCAGCACGTTGAAGGTGCCGATCAGGTTGACCTTGACCACGTTGGTGAAGAACTCGAGGTTGTGGGGCCCGCCCTTGTGGGCGACCCGCTCGGCCCAGCCGATCCCCGCGCAGCAGACGGAGACGCGCAGGCCGCCGTCGCGCCGACGCCGCCTGCTCCACGGCCGCGGACGACCGCCGCCTCGTCGGTCACGTCGGCCTCGACGAAGCTCGCGCCGTCGCCCAGCTCAGCCGCCAGCGCCTCGCCCTTCTCGGCGTTGAGGTCGGCGATAACTACCGCCGCCCCGGCCTCGATCAGCGCCCGAGCCGTCGCCTCGCCGAGCCCGGAAGCCCCGCCGGCGACCAGCGCGCTTGTCCCCTCGACCTCCATGGCCGAGCACCCTACTCCGAACTGCATCGACTTCTCATCCAGCAGTACTATGCAGTGGGTCGAACCGCCTTTCTCCGAACTTCACATCCCGGCAATCACGACCTCGCATAGGGTTTTCGCATCGCCACCGAGGTGACGCCCAGCTCCAAGGAAGCGATCGCGGAACGTCTCGCCGAGGCGCGGCAGCGGACCCTGGAGCTGATCGAGCCGCTCGACGACGAGCAGCTCAACCGCGTCTACTCGCCGATCCTCAGCCCGCTGGCCTGGGACCTCGGCCACATCGCCAACTTCGAGGAGCTCTGGCTGGTGCAGACGATCGGCGGCCGCGAGCCGCTGCACGGCGACCTCGGCCGCTTCTACGACGCGATCGAGAACCCGCGCAAGACCCGCGGCGAGCTGCCGATCCTGCGCGACGCCGAGCTGCGCGCCTACCTCGCCGACGTCCGCGAGCGCACGCTGGAGGTGCTCGACGAGGTCGAGGTCGGCCAGGACGCCGAGGACCCGCTGCTGCGAGACGGCTTTGTCTACGAGATGCTGCTCGCCCACGAGCAGCAGCACAACGAGACGATGCTGCAGCTGCTGCAGATGGTCGACGGCTACGAGCCGAGTGCGACGGACCCGCGGACGCGGGGCATCGCTCGCCCGGACAAGCCGGTCCAGTCGGACCGGCGCTTGAGTATCCGCCCGTTCGAGCGATGCCCCGCGTCCGGAGACGTTCGCATCGATGGCGGCAGCTTCGAGATCGGCGCCACTGCCCAAGGATTCGCCTACGACAACGAGCGACCTCGCCACCTGGTCGAGCTGGCGCCTTCGAGATCGATCGAACCCCGGTCACCAACGCCGCGTACACCGCAGTTCATGGAGGAGACCGGCGCCGAGCCGCCGCTGTACTGGGAGCGCGACGGCGACGGGGGCTGGGTCTGACGACGATGGGAAGACGCGACCGATCGACCCGGCCCATCCCGTCCTCCATGTCTCCTGGCACGAGGCCGAGCGCCTTCGCCCGCTGGGCCGGCAAGCGCCTGCCGACCGAGCAGGAGTGGGAGGCGGCGCAGCCGAGCCTGCGAGGGTGTCGGCCAGGCCTGGGAGTGGACGTCCTCGGACTTCCTCGCCTACCCGGGCTTCGAGGCCTTCCCCTACCGCGAGTACTCCGAGGTCTTCTTCGGCGACGCCTACAAGGTGCTGCGCGGCGGCTCCTGGGCGACCCACGCCAGCGTCGTCCGGCCCAGCTTCCGCAACTGGGACCTGCCGCAGCGCCGCCAGATCTTCGCCGGCATCCGCTGCCGCGTGACGCGAGCGGACGCCACGAGCTGATCGCGATCGAGGTCCACCTCGACGCCGACGCCGCGGCGACGATGGCGCGCGACGTCCGCGCCGGCCTCGCGGCCGACCCCAAGGAGCTGGCGCCGAAGTACTTCTACGACGAGCGCGGCTCGCAGCTCTTCGAGCGGATCACCGAGCTGCCCGAGTACTACCCGACCCGGGCCGAGCGCGCGATCCTCGCCGAGCGCTCCGCCGAGATCGTCGCCGCCGCCGGCGCGCCCGCGCACCCTGGTCGAGCTCGGCTCCGGCTCGGCCGGCGAAGACCCGCCACCTGCTCAGCGCGATGCGCGACGCCGGCTGCCTCGGCACCTACGTCCCGGTCGACATCTCCGAGGAGATCACCCACGAGACCGCCGAGTGCCTGGTCGACGAGTACCCGGGCCTCGACGTCCGCGGCCTCGTCTGCGACTTCGAGCACCACCTCGAGCGGATCCCGCAACGGCGGCGAAGGCCGGCTGGTCGCCTTCCTCGGCGGCACGATCGGCAACCTCTATCCCGAGCGCGCGCCGCGACTTCCTCGCCCGGATCGCCGCGCTGCTCGGCCCCGGGGACCGCCTCCTGCTCGGCACCGACCTGGTCAAGGAGCCGGACCGGCTCGAGGCCGCCTACGACGACTCCAGCGGCGTCACCGCCGAGTTCAACAAGAACGTCCTGCGCGTCCTCAACCGCGAGCTCGGCGCCGACTTCGACCTCGACGCCTTCGAGCACGTCGCCCGCTACGACGCCGAGGAGGCGCGGATGGACATCCGCCTGCGCTCGCTCGGCCGAGCAGACGGGTCCGCCTCGACGGCCTCGACCTGGAGGTCGACCTTCGCCGACGGGCGAGGAGATGCGGACCGAGATCTCCTCCAAGTTCACCCGCGAGCGTCTCGACAGGTCTACGCCGACGCGGGCCTGGAGATGACCGGCTGGTTCACCGACCCGGCGGGCGACTACGCGCTCTCCCTCGCCCGGCCAAGCTAGGGCGCCAGCGCCTCGATCAGCTCGCCGAGCTTGTCGGGCGTCGTGATCGGGGTCAGGATCGGCAGCGTGATGCCGCCCTCGACGAAGGCGCCGATCCGCTCCTTCATCTCCTCCGGCGAGCCGAAGATGAACATCGTCCTCGATCAGCTCCCAGGGCGCCGCGGCCGCGGCGCCCTGGCGGTCGCCCGCCTCCCAGGCGGCGATCATCGCGTCGATCTCGTCGCCGTAGCCGAGCCAGCGGTAGAAGGCGGCGTAGACCGGGACCGTGATGTAGGAGGAGAACATGAAGCGGGCCAGCGGCTCGACCGCCTCGCGCTCGCCGGGCAGGCAGAAGAAGCGGCAGAGCAGCTCGAAGCCCTCGGGCGCGCCCTCGAGCTGGGCGGTCACCTTGGGCAGCCCGCCCAGCGGCAGGAAGTTGGTGAAGGCGCCGTCGGCCCGCTCGACCGCGAGGTCGAGCATCTTGCCGCGCAGCGCCGCCAGCACGATCGGCACCCGCTCCGCCGGCGCGCTCTCCAGCTTGAAGCCGCTCGCGGTGCGCTCGCCGTCGAGCGCGGCGCGCAGGAACTCGAGCGTCTCGCGCACCCTGCTCAGCGGCTGCTCGAAGGGGATGCCGTTCCAGCCTTCGACGATCCGGTCCGAGGAGGAGCCGATGCCGAGCACGAAGCGGCCCGCCGAGGCGTCGGCGAGCGCCGCCGCCTCCTGCGCCAGCAGCGCCGGGCCGCGCTGGAAGACGCCGACGATGCCGGTGCCGAGCCGCGCTCGCTCGGTCCAGGCGGCGCTCAGCGCCAGCGGCGTGAAGCCGTCGGGCCCGTTCGTCTCGCCGCTCCAGAGGTCGGTGTAGCCGGCCGCCTCGGCCCGCTTCACCTGCTCCTCGTGATCGGCCAGCGGCAGGCCCGGCAGCGGCAGAGTCAGTCCCCAGCGCCATGCAGACCCATCGCGCGCGACCCTATAGCCTCCGGCGTCGATGGCCGGCGAGACCTCCCAGGCCAAGCCCGACCGCAACCTCGCGCTGGAGCTGGTGCGCGTCACCGAGGCGGCGGCGCTCGCCGCGGCCCGCTGGGTCGGCCGCGGCGACAAGATCGCCGCCGACCAGGCCGCCGTCGACGCGATGCGCTTCGTCCTCGACTCGGTCTCGATGGACGGCGTCGTCGTGATCGGCGAGGGGGAGAAGGACGAGGCGCCGATGCTCTACAACGGCGAGCAGATCGGCGACGGCAGCCCGCCCGTGGTCGACATCGCCGTCGACCCGCTGGAGGGAACCCGCCTCTGCGCCCTCGGCATGCCCAGCGCCCTCGCCGTGATCGCGCTCGCCGAGCGCGGCTCGATGTTCGACCCCGGCCCCTGCGTCTACATGGAGAAGATGGCCGGCGGCGAGGAGATCGCCGACCTGCTCGACCTCGACCGGCCGCTGCCGGAGACCCTGAAGCTGATCGCCGAGCGCAAGGGCGGCAGCGTCGGCGACGTGACCGTCGTCATGCTCGACCGCCCGCGCCACGAGGACGCGATGCGCGAAGTGCGCGAGGCCGGCGCCCGCATCCGCCTGATCACCGACGGCGACGTCTCGGCGGCGCTGCTCGCGGTCAGCGACCGCTCGCCGGTCGACCTGCTCTGGGGGATCGGCGGCACGCCCGAGGGCGTGCTCTCGGCCGCGGCGCTGAAGTCGATGGGCGGCGCAGCTGCTCGGCCGGCTCTGGCCCCGCAACGACGAGGAGCGCCAGGCGGCGCTCGACGCCGGCTACGACCTCGACCGCATCCTCACCGCCGACGACCTCTGCTCCGGCGAGGACGTCTTCTTCTCCGCCACCGGCGTCACCGACGGCGACGTCCTCCAGGGGGTCCGCTACCGCGGCGCCGGCGCCACCACCGAATCGCTCGTGATGCGCTCGCGCTCCGGCACCGTCCGGCGCGTCCACGCCCGCCACGATCGCGCCAAGCTGCGCGCGATCATCGGCGAGCGCTACGGCTAGCAGCTGCCCCCGCCGGACCGGCAAAGAGGGCCAATTCGCGCACCGTCACGTCTATCCGGGGGAACTGGGGTTATACTGATCCGATATTTTCAAGTATTCTAAGGGAGCAATCGGGAGGGGCGTTGCCTGCAGTTGAGTCGGGTCAGCGGCCAAGGGCCGGGTCGGCAGTTCTCACACTGCTTGCCGTGCCCCTGAATGGGCTCGTCCTCCGGGCCCTGGCCGACGGGCCGATGCGGCTCGCGGCCTTCGCGACGAGCTCGGCGGCCCGGCCCAGTCGACGTTGCGCGGCATCCTCACCAAACTGGTCGAGATCGGGGCGCTGACGCGCGGCCTCGGCGACAAGCCCAGCATCCTCGCCTACGAGCTGACGCCATGCGGCGAGGATCTCCTGCTCGCGGTCGACGCCGTGGAGGCGTGGTTGGGCCTGGCGCCGGATGGGCCGATCGCCCTGGAGAGCCCACAGGCCAAAGTCGCGATCAAGGCCCTGGTGGGAGGCTGGGATTCGACCGTGGTCCGAGCTCTGGCGGCGCGGCCGCTGACGCTCACCGAGCTCGACAAGCTGATCGACGGCTACACCTACCCGGCGCTCGAGCGGCGGCTCTCCGCGATGCGGCTCGCGGGCCAGATCGAGCTGGGCGACAACGACAACGGCAACAAGGGCCGCCAGTACACGATCAGCCCCTGGTTGCGCCTGGGGATCGGGCCGCTCACTGCCGCGGCGCGCTGCGAGCGCAGGCACATGGCCGACGCCACGGCGCCGATCGCTCGAATCGACGTCGAGTCGGCCTTCCTGCTGGTCGCCCCGATGCTCGAGCCTGAGGCAGAGCACGAGCGGCTTCTGCCAGGTCGCGGTCGAAGGGGGCAGCGGCGACTCGCGCAAGCCCTGGGCCGGCGCTCGGCTGACGGTGGAGAAGGGGTCGGTCAGCTCCTGCATCGCGCGGCTCGAGCCACGGCCGGAGAGCTGGGTGCACGGAGGCGCCGGAGCCTGGCTGGATGCCGTGATAAGCGGGACGCCGGACCTGCTCGACTGTGGCGGCGACGGGGATCTCGGACGGGAGATCGCGGAAGGCTTCCATGACATCCTCTTCGGCGCTTTCGTCCGATCCGATCCGTCGGCCCTCTCCTAGGTCGAGCCCCCGCCGCAGCCGCAGTCCCGATCCGAGTCCGCCGCCGGGGAGCCCGCCCGAGTACGGCAGCTCGCCGGTGTCGTGCAGCTCGTGGCGCAGCGAGTTGATCACCGCGCCCGCCATCAGCGCCAGGCTGAGCACGTAGAACCAGAGCAGGGCGATGAGGATGAAGCCGAGGGTCGAGCCGAAGCGCGAGAGGCTGGAGACGTTGGAGAGGTAGAACGGGAAGAGCCAGTTGGCGATGCCGGCGGCGACGGTGACGAAGGCCGCGCCGGGCCAGACCGCGCGCCAGGGCATGTGGCCTTTCGGCACCGCCCAGAAGATCACGCAGCAGATCAGGAAGACGATCAGGATCGCGGCGCCGAGCAGCAGCGCGGTGTCGATCGCCTTGATGTCGGAGAGGCCGAAGGGCAGCCGGTCGGTGCTGGAGACGAGGGCGCTCTCGATCGCCGGCAGGAAGATGCTGGCGGCGATGAAGAGGAGGACGACGGCCAGCATCGCGAAGGAGAAGCGCTTCTGCTCGACCCAGCCGCGGCACTCGACGTGGTAGATGCGGCAGAAGGCGGTGTCCATCGCCCCCCAGAAGGAGGCGCCGATCCAGAGCGAGCCGAAGAAGGCGGCGATCCCGATCGTGGTCGAGTTGTCCTGGATCCGGTCGAGGACGTCGCTCAGCGTTTCCTGCTCGACGTTGGGGAAGAGGCGCTGGAGGTCGTCGAGGACGCTGGTCTCGACGCCGCCGATCTTCAGCACCTGGCCGAAGACGAAGAGGACGAGCAGGGCGAAGGGGAAGACCGCCAGCATCAGGTTGTAGGCGACCATCGCCGAGAGCCCGGTGACGTTCTCGCGGTAGGCGCGCTGCCAGAAGGCGCGCAGCCAGGGACGTGGTGGCGGACCGATTTCGGCATTGACTTCAGAAACTGAAGCGACTATCATGCGAACAGGCGTTTGAGCGGATCCAGACGCCCGTCGCAAAGGGCCAAGGCAGCGCAGACATTATTCAGCTTCGCGGACCGGGTCGCCGGTCCGCTTTTTCGCGACTTTTCGCCGCCGCGCGGCGTTTCAGTTGCAGGACTTAACCATCGCAGCGCAAAGAAACGAGTGGAGACGGATGCTGGTAGCAGAGCTTCAGGAGCTTGAGGAGGTCAAAGGCCTCATCACTCGCGGGCAGCAGCTCGGGCGTGCTGACCTTCGGCGACATCGCCTCGGCGGTGTCCGAGGTCGACCTCGACGAGTCCGACGTCGAGGACCTTTACGGGCACCTCGAGAAGTCGGGGATCGAGCTGGTCGAGGACATGGACCCGGCCCAGAAAGCGGCCGCGGAAGCGATGCCCGCCGACACCGGCAAGAAAGGCCGGCGCCGCCAGAAAGCCGGCGCTCGACCTGAAACCGGACATGACCACGGACAGCCTGCAGCTGTTCCTCAAGGACATCGGCAAGGTCCGCCTGCTGACCGCCGCGGAGGAGGTCGAACTCGCCAAGCGGATCGAGCGCGGCGACCTCGACGCGAAGCAGAAAATGGTCGAGTCCAACCTGCGCCTGGTCGTCTCGATCGCCAAGAACTACCGCAACCAGGGCCTGCCCTTCCTCGACCTGATCCAGGAGGGCACGCTGGGCCTGGTTCGCGCGGCGGAGAAGTTCGACTACCGCAAGGGGTTCAAGTTCTCCACCTACGCGACCTGGTGGATCCGCCAGGCGATCGCCCGCGCGCTCGCCGACAAGGCGCGCACGATCCGGATCCCGGTCCACGTGGTCGAGAAGCTGAACAAGATCGGCCGCGCCGAGCGCAAGCTGGTCACCGAGCTGGGCCGCGAGCCGACCCCGGAGGAGATCGCCGAGGTCACCGGGATCGACCCCGAGGAGGTCGACTCGATCAAGCGCTCCGCCCAGGCCCCGGTCTCGCTGGAGAAGCCGGTCGGCGACGAGGAGGAGTCGGAGTTCGGCCAGTTCATCGCCGACGAGAAGGCCGAGTCGCCGTTCGACCGGGCCGCCGACCTGCTGACCAAAGAGGCGCTGAAGGAAGCGCTGGAGAACCTCTCCTACCGCGAGCGCCGCGTGCTCGAGCTGCGCTACGGGCTCGGCGGCGAGCACCCGCGCACGCTGGACGAGGTGGGGCGGACCTTCAACGTCACCCGCGAGCGGATCCGCCAGATCGAGAACCAGAGCCTGAAAAAGCTGCAGCAGCTGGGCGAAGCGCAAAAACTGCGCGAGGTCACCTGACGCGCTCGGCGTTCTCGCCAGGCAAGCAGCGCTGGCGCCTGCACCTGCGCTCAAGTCATGCATCCCGGCCGATACAGGTCGGGATGTTCGAGATCGACAAAGCGCTGCGCACGCTGATCGAGCGGGAGGGCTCCGACCTCCACATCAAGGTCAACGCGCCGCCGACCGTCCGCCTGCACGGCGAGCTGGCGCAGCTCGAGGGCTACCAGCCGCTGACCGCGGAAGACACCGAGAAGGCCTTCCACGACATCGCCGAGGTGCGCTCGCTGACCGAGTTCGAGGAGGCCGGAGAGGCGGACTTCTCCTACTCGATCCCCGGGCTCTCGCGGTTCCGCGTCAACACCTTCAAGCAGCGCGGCACGATCTCGATCGTCTGCCGCGCGATCCCCTTCGAGATCCGCTCGGTCGAGGAGCTCGGGCTGCCGCCGGTGGTGACCAACCTGGCCGAAGAGCAGCGCGGGATCGTCCTCGTCACCGGCACCACCGGCTCGGGCAAGAGCACGACGCTGGCGGCGATGATCGACCACATCAACCGCAACCGGCCGCACCACATCATCACCCTCGAGGACCCGATCGAGTACCTGCACGAAGACAAGCGCTCGATCGTCAACCAGCGCGAAGTCGGCTCCGACACCGAGAGCTTCGCCCGCGCGATGCGGCGCGTCCTGCGCCAGGACCCCGACGTGATCCTGATCGGCGAGATGCGCGACGAGGAGACGGTGCGCACGGCGCTCTCCGCCGCCGAGACCGGCCACCTCGTCCTCTCCACCGTCCATACCCTCGACGCGACCGAGACGATCAACCGCATCATCGACTTCTTCCCGCCCCACCTCCAGCACCAGGCGCGGGTGATGCTCGCCTCGACGCTGAAGGGGGCGATCGCCCAGCGCCTCGTCCCCGACATCACCGGCGAAGGCCGCGTGCCCGCCTCCGAGGTGATGGTCGTCACCGGCCGCGTCCAGGACCTGATCATGAACCCCGACGAAACCGGCAAGATCACCGAGGTGATCGGCGAGGGCGAGTACTACGGGATGCGCACCTTCGACCAGTCGCTGCTCGGCTACGTGATGGAGGGCAAGATCGCCGAGGACGTCGCCCTCGACTACGCCTCCAGCCCGCACGACTTCAAGCTGATGCTCGCCGCCGGCGGCCAGCGGGCCAGCGGCATCGAGCAGCTCGACGGCCCGAGCCGGCGGCCCAGTCCGTAGTACGAGCGTCCAGGCTGCCGAGCCGGTGCCTACTTAGCGGCTCAAGTCGAGCGGTCACCGGGCGCCGATCAAACCGCGATGCCCTCGCTCGGCCGACTGCGCCTTCGCTTCCGCGCTGCTTCTCAGAGCGAGCGCGGCATGGCTCTGCCGACGGCGCTGTTCGCGATGGTCGCCAGCTTCGGCCTCGCCAGCGCCGCCGTGCTCGTCCACGATCGACGTCCAGCAGGGTACGAAGCGCGACCACGACTCCAAGGAAGCGATCGCCGCCGCCGACGCCGGCGCCAACGTCGCCCTGCTGCGGCTAAACCGGTACCGCGAGCGTCTCGACCACCACGCCCTGCGTCGGGCCCAGCTGGCGAAGCGCAGCAAACGACCGCTCCGACGGCTGGTGCCCGGCCACGTCGCCGAACCGTCGGCGGGGCCAGCTACAGCTACAGGGTCAGCGCCTACACCGGACGGCACCGGCAAGCTCAGTGTGGTCGCGGTCGGGACTCGGGCGCCGTCAGCCGCCGCATCGAGGTCGGCCTCGATCTCCGTACAAGCGGAGAAAACGTCTTCGCCGAACGAGCAGCTGATCGGCCAGGACGGGATCGGGCTCGAACGGCGATCGACAATCAAAATCCGACATCGGGACCAACGGGGGCATCCGAACGGCAACGGCAAATATGCGGACAACGGCGAACGTCTGCGGCGATATCCGCCACGGGCGTCGGGAAATCGGCGCCAGACACCGAACAATGCACGGCGGCAAATACCGAAGGCGAAAAAATCTCTTCCCCCGGTGATCGCTCGCCGATCGAACATCGCGACGAACAACTCCAACTGCCGCTTGGTCGCAACTGCACCACAAACCGACCTCGACAGCATACCAACGTGCGAGTCGGACAGCAATATGCCAAGAAGCAAACGCGACCATCGACCGAACCCTGGGACCCACACAAGGACGATCAACTCCGAAAATGCGACCCTGACGCATGGGCGGGGCGCGACTACTTCGTCTGCCGGCCTCATCGAACAACGGCGAACTGATCATGGCCGCGGGCAAGCGACAGTCCGGATCTTCGTCGACACACCGGAGAACTGCGGCCTCAAAGCCGGCGCCACCCAGGTCGAACATCAGCGACAACGCCAACATCAGTCGACCGGCTACAAGCCCGAACGGGAAATACGATCTGCCGGGCATCTACGTGCTCGGCTCCACGTCGATCCCGACCGAAGCTTGAGTTGGCACCACGGAACACCAACGAATTCATGCTCTACGCCCCAACAGCGACATCGCCATCGACGACAATGCGACCTGGATAGGGCATGATCGCCGGCAAGACCGATGAGCCTGCACGAACAACGCCGACCTGTCGAATCGGACCCCGCACATCAAACCGCCGCAAATCAGCCTGCGCCACGCCTATTCGCGCCCAGTCCTACGTCGAGTGCAGCGGCTTCGACCGCGGCTCCCCGCCCGAACGCGAACTGCTGACCGCCCTCGCGCCTCGGCGATTCATCCCCGGCTCAAGCTCGGCCCGTGCTGTCGAGCTAGATAAGCGAACGCATGAGGGAGAAGCTCAACGACAACCCGTTGGCCCAGGTCGCGGTCGTCGGCGTGCTGCTGCTCGCCACCGGCGTCTTCGTCTCTCCTCGATGGGGGGCGGCGGTGAAGAAGAACGGCGACAGAACTCGGCGAAGCCGCCTCGACGGCTCGGCGAGCCGCGGCCGGCGAACCCGACAGCGCCGGCCGGACCCGACGCGGCGCCGCGCACTGGCCGCCGGCGCTCCGCCGGCGCCGCCGCCGCCGCCGGCGGTCACCGCGCCTTCGACGCCGACGATACCGTCGTCCTCCTCTTCGTCCACGACGGGGGCATCGACGACCGCATGGTCGCCGGCGCCTCCCGCCTCACCGCTGCCCGGCGTCGCCTCTTCGTCGTCCCGGCCAGCGAGATCGCCCGCTACGCGGCGATCACCCAGGGCGTCGACGTCAACCGGGTGCCGGCGCTGGTCGTGCTGCGGCCCGAAGCGACTCGACAACGGCGTCCCCACCGCCTCGGTCAGCTACGGGTTCCAGAGCCCCAGAGCGTCGAACAGGCGGTGATCGACGCCGGCTACAGGGGCCCCACGGTCGCCTACCACCCTGAGCTGAGCATGGACACCAGGGACTACCCGAGCCACCTTCGGCCGGTCCCGACTCCGGCGATGCGACCGCGCCCGAGCTCGAGCCCGAGGCAGGCGGCACGCCGGGGCTGACGCCGCCGGTCGCCCGCGGCCGCTCCAGCGGTTCGTCACCGACGTCCTGGTCGACCTCGGCTACGCCCCGAAGAGCGCGTCCGGCAGGCGATCGAGGAGGCGCGCACCGCCGGCCGCCCGCCGGAGGAGCTGCTGATCGAGCAGAGCCTGATCAACGCCGACCAGCTCTCGCGGGCGATCGCCGAGCGCTACGGCCTCGACCACGTCGACCTCTCGCGCCTACCACGTCGACATGGGGGCGGCGAACCTGCTCTCGGTCGCCTCCGCGCGCCGCTACCGGGCGGTCCCGGTCGGCTACGTCGACAAGCAGACGCTGCTGGTCGCGATCGCCGACCCGGCCAACGTGCTCGCGATCGACGACATCCAGATCACCGGCGCTCAACTGCCGGATGGCGGTTGCCGCCGACCGACGACGTCGAGGCGCTGATCAGGCGGCTCAACACGCTCGAGAGCGCGGTCACCGAGGCGGTCGACGAGGCGAGGCGGAGGCCGAGGCCGAGCTCGGCCGAGGTCGGCGAGATGGAGTCGCGCCGAGGACGCGCCGGTGATCAAGCTCGTCTACTCGATCCTCGGCCAGGCCGCGACCGAGGGCGCCTCCGACATCCACTTCGAGCCCGGCGAGAGACGAGATGCGGGTCCGCTTCCGCGTCGACGGCGTGCTCTACGAGGCCGCGCAGGTGCCGAAGCGGATGGTCAACGCGGTCGTCTCGCGCGTGAAGATCATGAGCGAGCTCGACATCGCCGAGAAGCGCGTGCCCCAGGACGGCCGGGTCAGCGTCAACGTCGAGGACCGCAAGGTCGACCTGCGAATCACGACCCTGCCGACCCAGCGCGGCGAGGGGGCGACGATCCGCATCCTCGACAAGGAGCAGGCCCAGCGCTCGCTCGACGAGCTCGGCATGGTCGGGACCGGGCGCGAGCGCTTCGAGGCCGCGGTCCACCGCGCCTACGGCGCGGTCCTGGTCACCGGGCCGACCGGCTCGGGTAAGTCGACCACGCTGTACGCGGCGCTCCCGGAGCTGAACGCGGTCGAGAAGAACATCATCACGATCGAGGACCCGGTCGAGTACCGGATGGAGGGCATCAACCAGATCAACGTCAACCGCAAGGCGGGGCTCGACTTCGCCGCCGGCCTGCGCTCGATCCTGCGCGCCGACCCCGACATCATCATGGTCGGCGAGATCCGCGACGCCGAGACCGCGCGGATCGCGATCGAGGCGGCGCTCACCGGCCACATGGTGCTCCGACCCTGCACACCAACGACGCCCCGGGCGCGATCACCCGGCTGTCGAAGATGGGGATCGAGACCTTCCTGACCGCCTCGGCGCTCGACTGCGTCGTCGCCCAGCGGCTGGCCCGCAAGCTCTGCACGCACTGCAAGCGCCGCACGATGATCCCGCCGGAGGCGCTGCGGGAGGCCGGCTTCCGGGTCGGCGCCGACCTCGAGGCCTACGAGCCGGTCGGCTGCTCGCGCTGCAACCAGAGCGGCTTCAAGGGCCGGATCGGGATCTTCTCGGTGATGGCGATGAGCGAGCGGATCAAGGACATGACCGTGCGCAGGCCGCCGAGGCGGAGATCGCCGAGGTCGCCCGCGAGGAGGGCATGCTCACCCTGCGCGAGGACGGCCTCGACAAGGTCCGCGCCGGCGTGACCAGCCTCGAGGAGGTCCTCCGTGTCACCGCCTGAGCGCCTGCGTTCCGTCGCTTTCGGGTATCGAGGAACCGCGCCGGACGGTCGATCAGCGCGCATGGACTTCGACTTCGCTGCGGTGCTCGGCCGGATGGTCGAGGTGCGAAGGCCTCCGACGTGCACATCACGCCGGCTTCCCGCCGGCGATGCGCGACAAGGGCAAGATCACGCCGCTGGCCGACTTCCCGGCGCTGACCCCGCAGGACACCCGCGAGGTCGTCTACTGGGTCCTCAACGACTCCCAGCGCAAGCGGTTCGAGAACGAGCGCCAGCTCGACCTCGCCTACGCGATCCCGGGCCTCGCCCGCTTCCGCGTCAACGGCTTCTTCCAGCGCGGCTCGGTCAGCGCCGCCTTCCGCCTGGTCCCGCAGGAGATCCAGGCCCTCGAGGAGCTCGGCCTGCCGCCGGTGCTGCGCGAGCTTCGCCCGCAAGCCGCGCGGCTTCGTGCTCGTCACCGGCCCGACCGGCTCGGGCAAGTCGACCACGCTCGCGGCGATGGTCGACGTGATCAACCGCGAGCGCCCGGAGCACATCCTCACGATCGAGGACCCGATCGAGTTCCTGCACCGCACAAGACGCTGGATCGTCAACCAGCGCGAGATCGGCTCCGACGCGCGGACTTCGCGCCCGCCCTGCGCGCCGCCCTGCGCGAGGACCCCGACGTGATCCTCGTCGGCGAGATGCGCGACCTGGAGACGATCTCGACCGCGCTGACCGCGGCCGAGACCGGCCACCTCGTGTTCGCGACCCTGCACACCCAGTCGACCGCGCAGACGGTCGACCGGATCATCGACGTCTTCCCGCCCCACCAGCAGCACCAGGTGCGGATGCAGCTCTCGATCGCCCTGCAGGGGATCGTCACCCAGCAGCTGCTGCAGACCGCCGACGGCGCGGGCCGGGTCGTCGCCAGCGAGGTCCTGGTGCCGACCCCGGCGATCCGCAACCTGATCCGCGAGGGCAAGACCCACCAGATCTACGCCGCCCTGCAGACCTCGGGCGCGGTGGGGATGCAGACGATGGACGCCGACCTCGCCCAGCTCGTCCGCGACGGGACGATCACCCGCTCGCTCGCCGAGCAGCGCGCCTCGGTGCCCGAGGAGCTGAAGCGGCTGCTCGGCGGCGACCGGCCGAGCCGGCGGCGCCGCGGGACGGCGACGGCCGGCGGCCGCCGAGCCGCTTCGCGCCGCCGCCCGCCTACACCCAGGCGGCGTAGCCGATGGCCGGCGCGAGCACCTTCACCTTCCGCGCCGTGGACCTCGCCGGCGTCGCGCCCGCGGCGAGCTCGAGGCCGAGCAAGGCCCAGGTCTCCGAGCAGCTGCGCCAGCGCGGGCTGATCGTCCTCGACGTCTCCGAGCAGCGCGAGGCGCTGAAGCTCGAGGACATCTTCCAGCGCTTCAAGAGCGTCAACATGCGCAACCTCGCGGTCTTCTCGCGCCAGTTCGCGACCCTGATCGCCTCCGGGATGCCGATGCTGCGCTCCCTGTACACGCTCGAGGACCAGACCGAGGACGAGATCGCGAGGCGGTCGCCGGGTGCGCGGCCGACGTCGAGGCCGGCAGCTCGCTGGAGCAGGCGATGGAGCGCCAGCCCGAAGGTCTTCGACCGGCTCTACCGCTCGATGGTCCAGGCGGGCGAGGGGTCGGGCCGCCTCGAGCAGGCGCTCGACCGGGTCGCCGTCCAGCTGGAGAAAGCTCGACGCGCTGAGGCGCCAGGTGAAGTCGGCGATGATGTACCCGGCGCTCGTCTTCGGGTCGCGCTCGTCGTGATGGTCGTGATCGTCGCCTTCGTCGTCCCGGTCTTCGTCGCGATCTTCGAAGATCTCGCCGGAGAAACGGCGGAGAAGCCCGGAGCTGCCGCTGCTGACCCAGATCACCGTCGGCGTCTCCGACGCGGTCACCGGCTCCTGGTACATCCTCATCCCGGTGGTCGCCGTCGCGTCTACGCCTTCGTCCGCTGGAAGAAGACCGAAACGGGCACGGAGCCTGGGACCGCTTCAAGCTGCGGATCCCGTTGAAGATCGGCGACGTGGTCCAGAAGGTCGCGCTGGCGCGCTGGTCGCGCACCTTCTCCGGCACGGTCTCCTCGGGCGTGCCGATCCTGCAGGCGATCCAGATCTCCGGCCAGACCGCCGGCAACGCGGTCATCCAGCAGGCGATGGACGACGTCTACGACTCGGTCAAGAAGGGCGGCTCGATCGCCAAGCCGCTCGAGGAGCAAGGCGATGTTCCCGCCGATGGTCTCCCACATGGTCGCGGTCGGCGAGGAGTCCGGCCAGCTCGAGCAGATGCTGAGAAGATCGCCGACTTCTACGACGCCGAGGTCGACGCCAAGATCAAGGCGCTGACCTCGCTGATCGAGCCGATGATGATCGTCGTCGTCGGCGCCGTCGTCGGCTTCATCGTGATCTCGATGTACCTGCCGATCTTCAGCATCTACGACAAGATCAAATGAGACGGGCGCCAGTTGGGTGGAACGTCACATTCCGCGCGCCACGCGTGCGCCTGGCACCTTCAAGTTCCCGTATCGAGCCAAGCCACGAGGCGTATGATGTCCCGTATGAAGGAGAGGATCACGATCTCGGTGGAGCCTGAGGTAGCGCAGATAGCGCGGGAAGACGTCAAGGCCGGCATAAGCTCCGAGCGTGTCCGCCGCGGTCGAAGAGGCGGTTAGAGCGCGAGGTAGATCGCAAGCGTTGCGCGACGCAGTCCGGTTGTCCGAAGCCGAGCATGGCCCGATCAGCGAGGAGGCGAAAGAGTGGGCACGAAAGGAACTGGAGCTGGGTGTTGGCAAGATTGTGTCTTCGACGCAGGAGCGCTGGTCGCGTTCGAACGAGGCGGCCAGCTCGCCAGAGCCCTCGCCGCACAGGCTGCGAGGTCGGAGCTGACGATCTTGGTTCCCGCGAGCGCCCTTGCTCAAGGTCTGGCGGGGTGGCCCGAGCTCCGCCTCGCTGGCGCGCCTGATTGCCGGCTCCGAGAGCGACGCGCTCGACGAAGCACGCGCGAAAGAGGTGGGTGAGAGGCTCGGCGCCCGCGCGGCGGCCGACGTTGCCGATGCCCACGTCGTCTGCTGCGCCATCGACCACGATGCTATTCGTCACCTCGGACCCAGGGGACATGAGCACGACCGCCCCCCGCGAGCGCCTCACTGGTCGTGCCGGTCTAGACGGTGGGGTCCGGTGCGGAACCTTGGGAAAGTGGGATCTAGCTTTAACTTTTTCTGTTAAGCTTTAAGCCTGCTTCCGGTCTTGAAAGGTTAGGCGTCTCTATGGCCAGGAAAGGTCGGGGCCGGTATGTGAGAGCGCATCGTGGCCCCCCGCGTTTGAGCACCCCGGCCGAGCGGGTCGAACCGGGCGGTGCCGGGCGTTCATCCCGGACCCGGTTGCCGATTTCAATCCTGAGCTGAGCGCAGGCACCTCAGCGCTCTCCGAGCGGGCCGGGGTCGCCGTGCGTGAGTTGAACGCCTCGGCAGCAGAGCTGCTCCCTCTCGAGGGCCTCGGACGGCAGCTCATGCGCTACAAGGCGCTTGCCTCGTCTGCGATCGAGGGGTTGCACCTCTCCCACCGCAGGCTTGCCCGTGCGGAAGCAGAAGGCAAAGCCGGCGATTTCCTCGCCCAGGAGGTCTTGGGCAACACGCGAGCGATGGAGGAGGCGGTGCGGATCGGCCGCGAGCCTCGCGATCTCGGCCTCGATGACATCCGCGCCATCCACCGGGCGCTTGCGATCGCACCCCCGCTGAGCCGGATCGCCGGGCGGATCCGTGAGTCGCAGGGATGGATCGGTGGCACCACGCCTGTGCATGCCGCGTTCGTCCCGCCCCCGCATGAGCACGTCCCGGCGCTGGTCGCCGACCTCTGCGAGTTCATGAACCGAGACGACATCTCACCCGTCGCGCAGGCTGCGATCGCGCATGCCCAGTTCGAGACGATCCACCCCTTCGGGGATGGCAATGGTCGTGTCGGCCGTTGCATCATCCATGTGCTCTTCGAGCGCCGCGGGGTTGCGCCGAGATACGTGCCGCCGGTCTCACTGGTGCTGGGTGCGAGCAAGGACGCCTATATCGCGGGGTTGGAGGACTTCCCCGCCGACGAGGTCGATCGCTGGGTGGCTCAGTTCGCCATCGCCGTCGAGGAAGCCGCTGAGCAGGCGAAGGGGTTTTCGGCGGAAGTCGCCGATCTTCAGGCCGAGTGGACCCGGCGCGCCGAGCCGATGCGCGCCGACGCCACCGCCCGGGCCGTCGTCGGCCACCTGCCGTCGTATCCGATCATCACCGCCGCGATCGCCGAGGAGATCACCGGCCGGTCCCCGGGTGGCCGCGATCAACGGGCTCGATCGCCTGGCCCGGGCGGGCATTCTCACCCGCCACCGCAACCAGCGCAGGGGGGACAGCTGGGAGGCCAAGGAGCTCTTCGTCTTGCTCGCCTCCTTCGAGGCGGCCGTGTCGAGCCAGTGGGATACCCACACCGCTGGCCAGCAGTGAGGTCGCCGTCAACCCCGCTGGCATCGCTGGTTGACCGGTTATCCGCGATTTCGCCGGAAACGGCCCAGAACCCGAGTTTTGGGGAGATGAAGTCCTAGTTTCGGGGATTTAGGTCGTTCGGGCGCGGCCGATAACGGGGCTGTGATGAATCTGCCAGTGCTCTGGTGCCAAAGGCAAACCCGTCGCGAGGCGGGGGCGCAAAGCCGACAGGGGTCCCTTCGGGGAGCCGGCTGGCTTCCACCGGGGTCGACAGACACCACGTGGCTGAGATGCGACGGGGCTCTGGCTCAACAACGATGACCATAGGAGGTCACTGATGTTTGTCCAGAATCTCCGCGCCAAGGTTGGCGCTCGTCTCAACGGCGACAGCGAGGCCGGCTTCACGCTGATCGAGCTTCTCGTCGTCATGCTCATCCTCGGCATCCTGGCCGCCATCGCGCTGCCTGCCTTCTTCAACCAGCGCGAAAAGGCTGGCGACGCGAAGGCCAAGGAGACCGTGCACACCGCTCAGGTCGCTATGGAGACGTTGGCGACTGAAAACGGCGGCTCCTACGAAACCGCCAGCAACGCGACCCTGCACGCGATCGAGCCGACGCTGCCCGAACTCGCAACTGAAAAACCTGAAATTACGATCGAAGGCGAAGCGACCGGTTACAAGATTGTCGTCAAATCTGAATCGGCGAGCGGCAACGCCTTCACCGTCGAAGACGAAGAAGGCGCCCTGACGTATCCCTGCACGGCTGCAGGCAACGGCGGATGTCCGTCGACTGGCTTCTGGAACAACGGCTGATAGCAGCCAGCCAAGTGTCTTGGCCTAGCCAAGTGTGAAGTGCCGAGGGGCGGGCCGCCGGCCCGCCCCTCGCTCTTTCGCTTCCAGAAGAACCCAGATATGCCCTAGACGAACGACCGATCGATACCGATAGGACAAAATGCCAACCGAGCGCACACTTGGGTCCAGGGTCGGCGCCCAGCCGGGCGGCGACAGCGAGGCCGGCTTCACGCTGATCGAGCTCCTCGTCGTCATGCTCATCCTCGGCATCCTGACCACGATCGCCCTGCCCACGTTCCTCAGCCAGCGCGGAAAGGCCGGCGACGCCAAGGCAAAGGAGACCGTCCACACCGCCCAGGTCGCGATGGAGACCTGTGCCACGGGAAGCGGCGGCGGCTCGTACGAAGAATGCGACCAGGAAGCGCTGCACGAAGTCGAGCCGACGCTGCCCAAAGAAGGCGGCATGCCTGAAATGGAAGTCGAAGGCGAAGCGGATGGGTACGCGATCACCGTCACCTCCGAATCGGTGGGCGGCAATACGTTCGGCGTGGAAGACGAAAAAGGCTCGCTCGAATACCGGTGCACCGAAGAAGAAGTCGGCGGCTGTCCGAAGGGCGGCTTCTGGAACAGCGGCTGACAGCAGCTAGCGGATTGTCTTGGCCGGCCCTCGCTCTTTTGGCCAGCGGCCGCGCGCCAGGGCTAATCGAATCGCCGAATCCGGCCGATAAAGCAACGATGCCGGCCCAGCCGACACCACGAATGATGCTGCGAGCCACGGGCCTCGCGATTCTGGCCATGGCAGCCCTTGTTTCGATACTGCTCGGCCCCCCCGCCGCTTCCGCAGCGACGGCGAATTACAAGGGATCCTCGGCCGACGGCAAGGTCGTCTTCTTCGAAACCGAAGAGCAGCTCGTCCCCGGGGACACCGATACGAAACGGGACGTGTACGAGCGCTCCTTCGACGAAAGCGTTGGCGCCTATGTAACGCGCGAGGTCTCGCTGGGCCCCGCGGGCGGCACCGATGCCTATCCGGCGTTGTTCGAGAAGGCCAGCGCTGACGGCACGGAGGTCTTCTTCTCAACCGAAGAGTCGATGGT
Organism: uncultured Solirubrobacterales bacterium; assembly: GCA_963714665.1. Taxonomy (GTDB): domain Bacteria; phylum Actinomycetota; class Thermoleophilia; order Solirubrobacterales; family 70-9; genus VRUE01. The sequence continues at coordinate 207,321 of CAVQPE010000003.1, forward strand.
CGAAGCCGACACCGATCATCGGATGGATGTCTACATGCGCGACCTGAAAACCGGGACGACGACGCTCGTCTCCCAGGGCGAACCCGGCTGCGCGCCGTCCTGCGGAAACGGCACCTCCGACGCCGGCTTCGCTGCGGCCAGCGCCGACGGCACCGAGGCCTTCTTCGTCAGCGAAGAAGAGCTCACGGCGGAAGACACCGATTCCTCCGTTGACGTCTACATGCGCGACCTGACGACCGAAACCACCAAGCTCGTCTCGGCCGGCGGCGCCTCGTGCGCGCCCGCCTGCGGCAACGGCGCCTTCAGCGCCTCTCTGCGCGGGATCTCCGCCGATGCGACCCATGCCTACTTCACCACCGCCGAGTCGCTTTCGGGCTCCGACACCGACTCCGCCGTGGACGTCTACTCGCGAAACCTCGGCAATGGAACGACATCGCTGGTCTCCGAGGGCGGCGTCGGCTGCGTGCCGGCCTGCGGCAACAGCGGCGCGGTGCCTGTATTCCAGGGCAGTTCGGAAGACGGTTCCCGGGTCTTCTTCACCACAGACGAGCAGCTCGTCGGTGCCGACGAAGACACCGCGACGGACATCTACGCCCGCGACCTGCCCGCCGGCCCGACGTTCCTGGTCTCCGGCGGCAAAGCCGGGACCGCGACCGCCAGCTTCGCGGCGGCCTCCGGCGACGGGGCCCACGTCTTCTTCACCACCGCCGAGCCCTTGGCGGCCGAAGACGAAGACGAAGCCAACGACGTCTACGAGTGGTCGGGAGGCAAACTCAGCCTGGCCAGCCCCGCCCCCGTGCCAGCGAATGCGGCTCGACCTTCGACGCGGTCAGTGCCGATTCCGAAACGGTCGTCTTCAGCACCGCCGAGCAGCTCTCCGGCGAAGACACCGACAACCGAGTCGACATCTACGAGCAGGAAGTGGGCGGCGGGACGCCCGTCCTGGTCTCGGGTGGGGCTGCCGGCTGCGGCGGTTGTGGCAACGGCGCCGCCGACGCGCGCTTCAACCGCGCCTCGGCCGACGCCTCGCACGTCGTCTTCACCAGCTCCGAAGTCCTCTCGCCCGAAGACGGCGACGGCGAAGACGACATCTACGCGCGCGACGTGCCGGAAGAAGAAACGAGCCTGATCACGACCTCGCCCAGCTTCTCCCGCTCAAAAAAGGCAACTGTGGCGCCACCTACGTCGACGCCTCTGTCGACGGGGGCCACGTCTTCTTCACCAGCATCGAGCGCTTCACCCTCGACGACGGCGACAACGAAGTAGACGTATACGAACGCGATCTCGGAGAATCGCCGGGCGAAGAGACGACCCGGCTGGTCTCCACGGGCAACTCGCCGGATCTTGAACTCGGCCCGCCTCCGCCGCTGCTCAAAGGCACCAACCCGGCGTCTCCGGCGGCATCGACCAGCCCGAAGGTCCTCGGGCAGGCGAAAGCCGGCTCCTCGATTAAGCTCTACACCACCTCCTCCTGCTCCGGCGAACCGGTCGCCACCGGCAGCGCGGCTCAGCTCGCCGAACCAGGCATTGGCGTCACCGTGGCCACCGGGCAGACGACGAAATTCTGGGCTACGGCCGAAGCCGAAGGCTTCATCTCGCTCTGCTCCAGCCCCGTCAGCTACACCCAGCAGAGCGAAACCGAAGGCGGTGGCGGTGGAGGAGGCGGAGGAGGCACCGGCGGCGGGAGCGGAGGCGGTGGAGGCTTCGATGGCTTCGGTGCCGGCAAAGGCGGCTCGGGGACCGGTGCCTCCTACGTCACGCCGCACACCCGGATCACCTTCGCGCCGGCATCGAAGACCCGCACGCGCAACCCGGTCTTCCGCTTCGCCGACTCGACCGGCCAGTCCGGGACGCGCTTTCGCTGCAGGGTCGACCGCAAGCACTGGAAACGCTGCAGCTCGCCGCTGCGGCTGAAGCGGTTGAGCCGGGGCAAGCACGTGCTCAGGGTGCTTGCCGTCAACGCGATCGGCGTCGCCGAGCCGGCGCCCTCGACCCGCAGGTTCAAGGTGGTGCCGAGATGAGGCAGGCGCTGAACAGGCGATTCGGGGCGCTCGACCGCGAGGCCGGGATGACGATGATGGAGGTCCTGGTCGCCACCGCGATGAGCCTGGTGGTGGTCGGCGCGCGACGGCGATGCTGATCAGCGCCGTGCGCGCCCAGCCGCAGCAGAGCAAGCAGGCGGAAAACATCACCACGGCGCGCTGGCAGCTCGACCGGATCACGCGGGAGCTCCGTAACGGCATCAGCGTCACCTCCGGGCACGCGAAAACGAACGAAGTCTCGTTTCTCGCCCGCGTCCGTCACACCACCTGCGGCGGCGGCGTCCCGGCCAGCTCCAGTGCGACCTCGATCGTCTGCCAGGTGACTTACGCCTGCACGGCCACCTCGTGCACCCGGGTCGAGGCCAACGAAGGGACGTTCACCGGCGCTCCCACGACGATCGTGACCGGCATCGACAGATCCAGCGTCTTCTGCTTCGTTCCCAGCACCGAACCCGACCCGACCAAATGCGGCCCGGCCGGCAGCGCGGCGCCCACCTACGTCGGCGCCACTCTCCACGTCCCCAACCCAGCCGGCAGCGGCGCGCTGACAGTTTCCGACGGCGCCAGCCTGCGCAGCGCGACCCTCTCCTACTGACCATGCGTGCCTGGCAAAAGAGCGGCAGCAAGGCCGAAGACGGCTTCACGATCATCGAGGTCCTGATCGCGGCGATGATCCTCACCCTGGCGGCATTGGCCACCTTCGGCGTGATGGCCTCGGCGGTTCGCAACGGGCAGCGGGCGAAGCAGACCCAGGTGGCGCTCGACCGGGCCCAGGAAGAGATGGAGAAGCTGCACAGCCTCACCTACAAACAGCTGGCGCTGACGACGACTCCGGGCCACGCCGCTAGCACACTCAATCCCAACCACCGCGTCGACACCAGCAACGGACGTTCGCGCTGCAGCGCGAACCCCCCAGCGAACCCGCGACGATGGTCGTCAACGGAGAAGTCGGCCTCGTCACGCCCGGCCCGATCTCCTTCAAAGACGGCGACGTTACCGGGGAGCTCTACCGTTACGTGGTCTGGCGCAACGACGGCAAGTGCCCGGAAAGCAAAGAAGGCAAAAACAACTTCTGCCCCGGGCTTCACGACTACAAGCAGATCGTCGTCGCCGCGAAGCTCGATACGCTCGGCAACCAGTCGGCCGAACGCGGTTATGTCGAAGTGCAGTCCAAGGCGGTCGACCCGAGCGCGACGGCCAACCCCACGACGGGCGGCGGATCGAGCGGCTCCGAAGGCTCCGAAGGGGGAACCGGCAGCATCGAAAACTCCGTGACGGCGCAGCAGTTCTTCCTCACCGACACTCCCTGTGCAACCGACGGCTCAACCGAACGCGAAGAAATCGCCGGCGACCACCTGCTCCACAACACGCTCGGGACCTGTGCCAGCGGTCCCCAGGCCGGCTCGACGCTCGGTGCGCCCGACGCATTGCTGCTCGGTGGCCCGCCCGACCCGGCGCCAGAAGACCCCAGCGACCCGGCTCTCTACGACTACTCCAACGACGGTTACCTGGAGCCGACGCCGGACACCGACAAGGGCGTGCAGATCAAGCGCGACGACACCAGCGGCTGCCACTACACGCCCACCGGCAGCGTCAACCCGGAGTCGAAGGCGCACCGCTGGGTCAGCGACCCGCTCGCTGCCAGCTTCAAAATGAACGGCAAGGTGACGCTTGAGTTCTACACGCGGACCCTCAACGACGCCCTCTACCACGGCACCCTCTGCGTCTACCTCTACGCCAGGCACGAAACCGGCAGCGGGGGAAAAACGATCGCGACCGACTCGATGCTCAAAAACAAAACCGGGGGCGCCGCCTACTGGAAATACGAACCGCAGGGAAATGGGTTCTGGCCGCGAAATGCCTGGACCAAGGTGCGGCTGACGATGGAATTCGAAGGTGCCCCGTACACGATCCCGGCCGGCGACCGGCTCGGGGTGGCGCTCAGCGTCGACCCCGGCAACACCGACGCGGAAGCGATCCCGATCATGTACGACCACCCGAACTACCCGACCCGGATCGAGGTCGACACCACGACGCCGATCGACGGCGGCGAAGGCGGTTAAGGGTGGCTGCCGCCGCGGTGCTCGCCTTCCTCGGAGGGCTGATCGCCGGTAGCTTCGTGACCGTGGTCGCGCACCGGGTGCCGCGCGGCGAATCGATCGTCGGGCCGCGCTCGCGCTGCCCCGGCTGCGGCGCGCAGATCGCCGCCTACGACAACGTGCCGGTCTTCTCCTGGCTGCTGCTGCGGGGCAGGGCGCGCTGCTGCGGCGAGCGGATCTCGGCGCGTTACCCGCTGACCGAGCTGGCGCTGGGCGCTCTCTACGCGGCGACCGTGCTGGTCCTCTGGGACGAGCCCTGGGAAGTGGCGCTGGGGCTGGTTTTCGTCACCGTCCTCGTCGCGGTGACGCTTACCGACCTGGAGTTGCGGGTCATTCCCAACAAGATCCTCATCGTCGCCGCTGTCCTCGCCGTCGCGATCGTCGCCATCGGCGACCCCGGCGGCCTTGCGGAGCGGATGATCGCCGCCGCCGCTGCCGGCGGCCTGCTCTTCGCCGCGGCGCTCGCCTACCCCCGCGGGATGGGGCTGGGAGACGTGAAGCTGGCGACGACGATGGGCCTCTTCCTCGGCCGTAACGTCGCGCCCGGCGATCCTCGTCGCCCTGCTGGCGGGATCGCTGGTCGGCCTCGCGATGATCGCCCAGCAGGGCGCCTCGGCGCGCAAACGGGCGATCCCGTTCGGCCCCTTCCTGGCCCTGGGCGGGGTCGTCGGCCTGCTCCTGGGCGACCAGATGGTCGAGTGGTACCTGGGCACCTTCTTAGGACCTTCGTCCAGGTTCTCCTAGAAATAAGTAGTTGCAGGGCGAAAGGTCTGTGGCCTTTCTGTCGATTGAAGGAGGGCGAGCGTCCCGTGGGCGCGCCGCTATTCCAACCATGCGACTGCAACTGACCAGGAAGAAGAACCCGGGCGGGATCGCCGGCCTCGAGATCGAGGCCGGCAGCATCGCCGTGGCCGAGGTGCAGGGGACGAACGGCTCGACCCAGGTGAAGGCCTCGGCGATCGAGACCCTGCCTCCCGGCGTCTTCCACGAGGGCGAGGTAGTCGACCCGGATGGCCTCTCCTCCGCGCTGAAGTCGATCTTCGGCTCGCACAAGCTCTCCAAGACGGTTCGCCTCGGCGTCGGCAACCAGCGCGTGGTCGTCCGCACGGTGCGCCTGCCGGCGATCGAGGACCCGAAGCGAGCTGGAGGCCGCGGTCCGCTTCCAGGCGCAGGAGCAGATCCCGATGCCGCTCGACCAGGCGGTGCTCGAGCACCAGGTCGTCGGCGGCGTCCCTGCCGAGGAAGGCGATGCGCCGCTGCTCGACGTGGTCGTGGTCGCCGCCCGCCGCGACATGGTCTCCTCCTTCGTCGAGCCGATCCGGCGGGCGGGGCTGGAACCGGTCGGCGATCGACCTCTCCGCCTTCGCGATGATCCGGGCCCTCGCCGCCGCCGGCCCCGCTGCCGATGCGGTCGTGGAGCCCGGGCAGCGCCCCGGAGAGGCCGTCCTCTTCTGCAACATCGGCGACGTCACCAACCTCGCCGTGGCGCGCGGGCAGGTCGTGCCTATTCACCCGCGTCTCCCACGCCGGCCTCGAGGCGATCTGCGAGCGCCTCGCACGGCCCGCGGTCTCAGTGCCGAGCACGCCGCCCAGTGGCTCTCCACGTCGGCCTCGAGCGCCCGCTCGAGGAGATCGAGGGCGACGGCGCGACCGTGGCCGATGCGCGCAGCGCGCTCGAGGAGGGGGTTTCCACCCTGCTCGACGAGCTGCGGCTCTCGCTCGACTACTACGGCGCCCAGGAGGGTGCGGTCCCGGTCGGGCGGATCGTCCTCGCCGGGCCCGGGAAGCGCGATTCCCGGTCTCCTTCAGCGGATGCAGGACGGCCTCGCGGCCGAGGTCGGCGTGGCCCGCCCGCAGGCGCTCGCCGGGCTCGATGACGGCGCCGCCGCCCGCCTCACCCTGTCCTACGGCCTCGCCCTGGAGAGCTGAGAAATGCGCCCGGTCAACCTGATCCCCCCCGACCAGCGCCGCGGCGAGCAGGCCACGCTCCGCACCGGCCCGCTGGCCTACATGCTGCTCGGCGCCCTCGTCCTTGCCCTCGCAGGGGTGACCGCCCTGGTCCTCACCGAAAACCAGATCTCCGATCGCAAGGGCGAAGTCGTCGCCCTCAAGCGCGAAGACGCCGCGGCCCAGGCACAGGCGAAAAGGCTCGCCGCCTACGCGCAGTTTCGCGCCCTCAGCGAACAGCGGGTCGCCACTGTGACCAGCCTCGCCGACAGTCGCTTCGACTGGGAACGGGTGATGCGAGAACTTGCCCTCGATCCTGCCCAGCGACGTCTGGCTCAGTAATCTCGAAGCGACGGCCACGCCCAGTGTCAGCGTTGGCGGAGGGGGTGGCTCCTCGGGGACCAGCTTGCGCGGCGCTGTCCCGGGCCCCGCGCTTGAATTGAGCGGCTGCGCGACCGGCCAAGACGCCGTCGCCGGTTTCGTCACCGCGCTGAAGGACATCGACGGCGTCACCCGCGTGGGCGTTGCGTCCTCCGAACTTGCCAGCGAAAAGGAAGGCGCCGGCAGCGGCGCCAGCGGTGGAGGCGATTGCCGCACCCGTGAATTCATCGCCCAGTTCAGCCTCGTGGTTGCCTTCGATGCGGCGCCGGTACCGCCCGAAGAAGGCGAAGCGGAAGCCACTTCGGCGACCGAAACAGCGGAAACCACCTCCAGCGAAAGCTCTGAAGAAGGCTCGGGCGAAGGGTCGGAAGGCTGATGAAGCTCGAGGGCAAGACAAAGAACGCCGTGATCGGCGCGATGCTCCTCCTGGTTGCCGTCGCCTTCGCCTTCTGGACCCTGGCGCTGAGCCCGAAGCGCGACGAAGCGGCCAAGCTCGGCGCCCAAGTGAAAAAGCTGGAAGCCTCGCTTGCGCAGCACCAGGCGGAAGTCGAGGTGGCCGAAGAAGCGCGCAAGGAATTCCCCGTCGCCTACCAGCGGCTGGTTGTGCTCGGCAAGGCCGTGCCCGGCGACGACGAAACCGCCTCGCTTTTGGTTCAGCTCAACCGGATCTCCGAGAAGGCCCACGTCAGGTTCGAAACCCTGCGACTCGAACCCGGCTCTGGCTCTAGCTCGGGCTCTGAAAACGAAGCCGGCGTGTCGCCGAGCGCCAACGGCGAACCGGTCTCGCCTACCGAGGCGTCGGCCGCGCTGCTGCCGCTCGGCGCAACGGTCGGGACGGCGGCCTCGCGGTGATGCCCTACAAACTCACCTTCCAGGGAGATTTCTTCAAGATGGCGGACTTCATCAAGGGCTTGGACTGAGCTGGTCAAGACGACGAACGAAAATGTCGCCGTCGACGGCCGCCTGATCACGGTCGACGGGTTTGCCTTGGAAGAAGCCGAAGCCGGCTTCCCGGGCCTGGAAGCGACCTTCGTCGTCACCACCTACCTGACCCCGCCCAGCCAGGGCCTCACCGCGGGCGCCTCGCCGGAAGGGCCTGAAGGGGTCACGTCCGTTCCCGCTTCGACCACGACCGGAGGCGCACCGTGAAAGGGCTGAAAAAGGGGCCCGAGCTGAAGATGCCCGAGCTGAAGATGCCGCCTTTCCTCGTAGACCTCTACTGGGACCTGCGCGACCGCCGCCTGCTGCCCCTCGTCGCCCTCGGCGTCGTCGCGATCGTTGCCGTGCCCTTCCTGCTCGGCGGCGACTCGAAGAAGCAGACGCCGCCGCCTGTCGCCCCGGTGCGGCGGGCTCGAGTCGCATGCATCGAACGCGGCGAAGCTGACCGTGGTCGAGGCCAAGCCTGGCCTGCGCGACTACCGCAAGCGGCTGCGCGACCGCAGCCCCACCGATCCGTTCCATCAGCGTTATACGTCCCCGGTTCTGACGGGCACGAAGCTGGGCAACGGCGAAGAAGAAGGAGGCGAATCCACGTCGACGAGCACTACGACGACGACCTCAAACGGCACCACCACCTCAAACGGCAGCAACCACCGCTCGGATCGCCGAGCGGTCCCACCCAGCTGACGCAGTACGCCACCGCGGTCGACGTCAAGATCACCGTCACCAGGACCCTCCCCGGCGGCAGCAAGGAAACGAGCAAGCCAACCGTTCGCCAGCGGGTGCTCCCGTCCGCGGCGCTGCCCAGCGAGAAGACGCAGGTCAGTCGTCTACATGGGGCCCAGCCCGAAGACCAAGCAGCCGGGCCTGCTGATCTCCGACGGGGTCACCGCGATCTTCGGCGAAGGCAGGTGCCTCCTGGGGGAGCAGACCTGTCAGCTGCTCGAAGTCGAACCGGGCATGCCCGAGACCTTCGTCTTCGGCCCCGACTCCACCCGCTACAAGATCGTCGTGCTCAACCCCCGGCCGGTCGTGGTCGGGACCTATAAACGCTAGTCGCCGCCCAAAACTTCAGTAAGTGAAGCGAGATCGCTACACTCGCTGAAGCGAGGCAATCGACACAACCTCCTCGCCTTTCCGATGAGCGCTGCATCCAACTCCAGATGTCCCGTCTGCCGCACCGCCGAAGTGGTCTGCGGCAAGTGGACCCTGCTCCTGATCCGCGACCTCGCCGAGGGCTCGAGCCGCTTCTGCGAGCTGGAGCGCTCGCTGGAGGGGATCAGCCCCCGCACGCTCTCGCTGCGCCTGCGGGCGCTGGAAGAGGAGGGGATCGTCGAGCGCCACACCTTCCCCGAGGTGCCGCCCGGGTCGAGTACGCGCTGACCGAGAAGGGCGAGGCGCTGGTGCCCCTGGTCGAAGACATGCGCCGCTACGGCATGCGCTGGCTCTTCGAAGACGCCCCGGCGACCGACGCCGAGCACGAGCCCGCCGCCGTCTAGAACGGGCGTTCTACGGCCCAGCCTGCAAGGCGCCGTGCAGGCGCAGGAGGGCCAGGCGTGGGCGGGAAGCGCTCGGGCGTGCGTGATTTCCTGCCTCAACGAAGCGTTGTCAAGCGCTCGCCGCCGAGGCGGCGTCCGGCTCAGCTCGCTCGTCGCCGGCGGCGACCAGATTCCCTTCGACGTCGACTCCGAGCAGCGGCGAGGACTCTCCCTTCTACAGCTACGTGCCGCTGACATGGCGCTACGTTCGCGAGCGCGAGGACGAGTTGCGCGCGCTGCGCGCTTCGCCCGGCCCGCGACGCGGTCGCTGCTGCAGGCGATCGCCGCCGCCTACCTGGAGGCGCGTGGCGAGCAGGTCCCGACCGAGCCCGGCGCGCGCGCCGCGCAGATGCTGCTGACTTCTTCGCCTCGCTCTGGGACGGCTGCACCGAGCTTCGCCCTCGACCACGAGCGGCTCGACGAGCGCCCTTGCGGTGCTCGAAGCCGAGGCCCGCGAGCGTCGACGAGGCCGACGTCCTGATCGCGCCGATCGTCGGGCTGCGGATGTCGCTGCCGCGGCTGCAGCTGCCGCACGGGGTGCAGATCGTCCGCGCCGACGCGATCGAGGCGCCGGTCGAGGCGATGCGCAGCGAGGGCATGGGCCGTGCCGCCTGGGAGCCGCAGTTCCTCGCCGTCGCCGAGCAGGACGATGGGCCCGAGAGCGCCGAGGCGGCGCTCTGCCAGCTGCGCGAGCTGATCAGCGTGATGCAGGCTCTTCAAGGCCGGCAGCATCGGGCTCGGTCCCTACGCCTTCGCCCCGACCGGCGAGGGCCGTTGGCGGCGGATCGCCACCGGCGCCCCGGCCACCCGCCCCGGCGGCTACGAGCTGAACGAGTCCGAGGCGGTCGAGCTGGCCGAGTTCGCCGATGCGCTGGAGGTCCCGCCCGACCCCGACGGCGCCCTCGCCTGGGCCGTCGGCCGCTTCGAGATGGGCTGCGGGCGCGGCTCCGCGCTGGAGGGCCTCAGCGACCACCTGCTGGCGCTGCGCGCGGTGCTCGACGGCCAGGGCCCGGTCGGGGCTTCGCTGCCGATGCGCGCCGCGGCGCTGATCGCCTGCGACGGAGCTCGATCGGATCGAGGCGCGCGAGCGGATCGAGCAGGCGCTCGAGCTGGAGCGCTCGCTGATGAACGGCACCCAGTCGATGCCGGCGCCTCGCAGCTGGCGAGCTGGATCGAGGAGGGCGTTCGCCGCATGCTGCGCGAGGCCGCCCTCGGCGAGCTCGGCTCCGACCTCGGCACCGCCGCCGACGAGACCCTGATCGCGACCGGCCTCGAGGCCGGCGACGCCGAGATCGATCGTGGGCACGACTTCAGAGTGCGGAGATACCCGACACCGGGAGCGAGGTGGAGGACGACAGTGACGCCAGAGTCACGAGCCTGCGATCGCGACGCCACGAGGAGGAGCACGACGAGCAGGACGACCCGCATCCTGGAGCCGATCCCGGCCGAGGATGAGATCCGGATCACCGCGACCCCCTGGCTGGAGGAAGTCGAGGCGCCCGCGGCGCACGCTCGACTTGCCGGCGATCGAGGGAGACGTCCAGCACCGCGAGCGGATCGACACCCCCCGCGTGCGCCACCTCTTCCCGGTCCCCGAGGACGCCGACTGGGAGGTCAGCGAGCTCGAGTACGACCACTACCGCCGCCGCGCCGGCTAGGCTCGGTCCGGCCGCGATCGCCACGCGCTCCTCGCCGGTCGCGAACAGGTAGCGGTTGATCTCGGCCAGGCCGGCGAGGTCGTGGACGTCCTCGTCTAGATAGGGGACCCGGATCACGCCGCTGGTGCGCAGCTCTCTTCGCCAGGCGCTCGATGTTGCGGGCGTCGCGCTCGGCCAGCGCCTGGTAGTCGGCGAAGTTCTCGGCGACCCGCCCGGCCAGGTCCTCGTCGCCGAGCTTCTCGGCCAGGGTCGTCGCCGGAGGTCGTCGTCGTCGCCGCGCAGGCGCTCGGCCGGGTAGTGGACCTTGTTGACGATGACGCCGCCGAAGGGCAGCTTCGCCTCGACCAGCTTGCGGTGGAAGTAGACGGCCTCGTCGATCGGCTCGCCCTGGGGGCCGCAGACGACGAGGAAGCAGGTGCGGCGGTCGGCGAGCAGGCTGTTGACCCGCTTGGCGCGGGCCTGGAAGCCGTCGACCATGCCGCTGAAGGCGTTGAAGAACTCGGCCAGGTCGGCGAGCAGGTCGAAGCCGACGATCCGCTTGAAGACGCTGAGCGCGACCGAGGCGCCGCGGCCGGCGACCTTCGCCGCCAGCCCGGTCGGGCGCATGAAGACGCGCAGCGAGCGGCCTTCGATGAACTGGGTCAGGCGGCTCGGCGCGTCGAGGAAGTCGAGCGCGTTGCGGGTCGGCGGCGTGTCGAGCACGAGCAGGTCGTAGCGGCCCTCGGTGTGCAGCTCGAACAGCTTCTCCATCGCCATGTACTCCTGCGAGCCGGCCAGGGCGTTGGAGATCTGCTGGTAGATGCGGTTGTCGAGGACGCGGTCGCGCGACTCCTCGTCGGGCGCCTGGCGGGCGACCAGCTCGTCGAAGGTCGCCTTGGCGTCGAGCATCATCGCCCACAGCTCGCCCTCGATCTCGACCCCCTGGGCGCGCGAACAGCGCCGGGTCGACCTGGCTCGCCTCGTTGCCGAGCTCCTTCAGGCCGAGCGAGTCGGCGAGGCGCTTGGCCGGGTCGATCGTCAGCACGCAGACCTTCAGCCCGCGCGCCGCCATCCCGATCGCGATCGCCGCCGAGGTCGTCGTCTTGCCGACGCCGCCCGAGCCGGCGCAGATGCAGATCTCCTTGCCCTCGAGGATGCTCGCCGACGTCGGCCATCAGCCCAGCCTCTTCGCGAAGCTGCCGCGCCGCCTCGGGGCCGAGCTCGGGCTCGAACAGGAAGGGCAGCGTCTTGACCGGGGCCTCGACCCGGCGCCGCAGGCGGGCCAGCTGGGCGCGCTGGGAGCGGGCCCGGTTGTGCTCGGAGAGGGCCGCCCGCGCCGCGGCCCGCACCGAGCCGTTCTCGCCCTCGGCGAGGCTCGCGAGCCGCTCGGCCTCCTCGTTGGTGAAGCGCTCCGGGTAGAGGCCGTTCATGTAGACGCGGTCGACGGCGACGCCGACCTCGTCGCGCAGGTCGCGCTCGAGCGCGGCCGACTCGTTGACCGGCATCTCCTCCGGCAGGGCGACGATCGCCGGTGCCGGTGTGCTTGTGGTCGGTGATGAAGCGGTCGAGCTTCTGGGCCTGGGAGTGGATCGGGCCGACGCGGGCGATCGCGGCGAAGGTGCGCGGCGTCTGCAGGAAGCCGATGCCGTGGCCGGTGGCCGGGGCGTCGACGATCACCAGGTCGTACTTGCGCCCCGTCTTCACCTTGCGGTCGAGCTGCGCCAGCTCCCAGATCTTGCCGATCGTGACCAGCTCCTTGAGCCCGGGCGTGGCGGCGGCGAGGTAGTTGAAGATGCGGCTGCGGAAGAGCATGTCGCGCATCGCCCGCACCTTGAGCTGGAGCAGCACGTACTCGCGCATCGACTCGTCGGGGTCGATCGAGATCGACCAGAGGTTCTCCGCCATCTCGACCTCGTGGAAGCCGACCTCGGTGTGGTCGAACATCCGCGAGGCGTTCTCCTGCGAGGAGACCTCGCAGACGATCGTCCGCTTGCCTTCGGCGGCGGCGCGCAGGCCCAGCGCGACCGCGACCGTCGTCTTGCCGACGCCGCCCTTGCCGGTGACGAAGACCAGCCGCTTGTCGAGAAGATCGGGTATCGGGCGATTCCTAGCAATTTCGAGGGTGCGGCAGGAAAAGCGAGGCTGCCCATGCGAATACCCGCGCAATGGGATTCCTGAGCCGCAAAGCCAAGTCGTGTCGACGCCCCGTCGAGGAGCGAGGCAGCATCCCGATCGTGGAGGAGCTCGAGCGAGATGGAGGAGGCGCGTGCCCGAGCGGGCTCGAGGCCGCGGTCCGGACGCGAGCCCGAGTGCCCGCGGGTCCTGTCGCTGCAGGGGACCCACCGCCCCCTGCGGTCGCTAAAGCGTCCTCGGGGGCGGTCCCCCCTACAGCGCCACCCGCGGGAGAGGCGGCGATGGAGGACGCTTCGGCACCGACGGCTCAGGTAGCTGAGGCCGAGGAGCCCGAGCGGTTGATGCCCGGGACCTGCTCGCGCCCTCCAGGCACGAGGTTGTCGCCGAGGAGGTTGAGCCGGAGGCGGAGGCGCCGGTCAAGCAGCCGAGGTGATCGCCTTCGCCAACCAGAAGGGCGGCGTCGCGAAGACGACCACGACCCTGAACCTGGCCGTCGCCTTCGCCGAGTCCGGCTACCGCGTGCTCTGCGTCGACCTGGACCCGCAGGGGAACCTGACGATGAGCCAGGGGATCGATCCCGACAAGGTCGAGAAGAGCCTCTACGACGTGCTCGTCAACGACATGCCGATCCGCGAGATCATCCAGCAACGCGAGATCGACATCGCCGTCGCCTCGATCGACCTGGCCGGCGCCGAGATCGCGATGAGCACCAAGATCGGCCGCGAGCGCTCGCTCGAGAAGGCGCTGAAGGAGGTCTCCGGCGACTACGACTTCGTCTGCATCGACACGCCGCCCAGCCTCGGGCTGCTGACGATCAACGCGCTGACCGCGGCGAACAAGGTGATCGTCCCCGTGCAGTGCGAGTATCTCTCGATGCGCGGGCTGGTCCAGCTCCAGAACACGCTGAAGATGATCCAGGAGAACCTCAACCCCGACGTCCAGATCGAGGGCATCCTGCCGACGATGCTGGACTCCCGCACCGTCCACGCCAAGGAGGCGGTGGAGATCCTCGAGGAGAACTTCGGCGACCTCGTCTTCAGGTCCCGCATCAGCAAGGCGATCAAATTCGCCGAGGCGCCGGTGAAGGGGTCCAGCGTGCTCAAGTACGATTCCGGCAGCAGCGCCGCGAACTACTACCGCGAGCTGGCGAAGGAGGTTCTTGGCGAATGAGTCGGCGTAAAAGCGCGCAAGCATGCGCGAGGGGCCCCTCGCCGACTCTTCCGCTCGACGGCCGACGACGCGCCGACCGACGAGGGCCACAGCCGGCGGGTCCTGTCGCCGCAGCGGGACCCGCCACCGCCTGCGGTCGCTGAAGCGTCCGCGGAGGCGGTCCCGCCGCGACGCCACGCCGCCGGAGAGCCGTCTGACGTCCACGCTCAGTCGAGCGGAGAGGGTCTGACCGAGACGCCTCCGGAGCGGCTGAAGCGGGTCTTCTCCGAGGAGCCGCAGCCTCCGGCGGGAGATCGAGCCGATCGTCGACACGCCCCGCTATGGGCGCGAGGAGCCCGAGTACGAGCCGCCCGGCAGCGGCGAGCCGCACCAGCCGGTGATCCGGGTCGTCGGCGTCGGCGGCGCCGGCGTCAACGCCGTCAACCGCATGGTCGAGGCGCGGATCCCCGGCGTCGAGTTCATGGCCGTCAACACCGACCTTCAGTCGCTGCAGCTCTGCGTCGCCGACGTCACCGTCCACATCGGCGACGAGCAGACGCGCGGCCTCGGCGCCGGCGCGGACCCCGAGGTCGGCCATCGCTCCGCCTTCGAGGAGCAGGACAAGATCAAGCGCCTGCTCAAGGGCTCCGACATGGTCTTCGTCGCCGCCGGCGCCGGCGGCGGCACCGGCACCGGCGCCGCCCCGGTGGTCGCCCGCCTCGCCCGCGAGGTCGGCGCGCTCACGGTCGGCATCGTCACCAAGCCGTTCAGCTTCGAGGGCAGCCGCCGCGGCAACCAGGCGAGCAAGGGCATCGAGGAGCTGGCCGCCGAGGTCGACACGCTGATCGTCGTCCCCAACGACCGCCTGCTCGAGGTGCTCGACCAGCAGACCTCGATGGTCGAGGCCTTCCAGGTCGCCGACGACGTCCTGCGCCAGGGCGTGCAGGGGATCTCCGACCTGGTCACGCTGCCGGCCCTGATCAACCTCGACTTCGCCGACGTGCGGACGATCATGTCCGAAGCCGGCCGGGCGCTGCTCGGCATCGGCATGGGCACCGGCGAGGGCCGCGCCCTGCTCGCCGCCGAAAAAGCGATCTCCTCGCCGCTGCTCGAGACCTCGATGGAGGGCGCGCGCGTCGATCCTGCTCTCGATCACCGGCGGCGCCGACCTCTCGCTGGTGGAGGTCAGCGAGGCGGCGAAGCTGGTCGGCGAGGCGGCCCACCCCGACGCCAACATCATCTTCGGCGCCAACGTCGACGAGGAGCTCGGCGACCAGGTCTGGGTGACCGTCGTCGCGACCCGCTTCGACGGCCGCGCCGCGCCGCCGCGCCGCGCCGCCGAGCCGACGATCCGGCGCACCAAGGACAGCGGCCGCGGCGCGCGCCGGCTCCGAGACGCCCGGGCGAGCTCGCAGCATCGACGTCCCCGAGTTCCTCCCCGGCTAGCTCCGACTGCCCCATGAACGGGGTCGTCGCCGCTGGCCACCCGCTGACCGCCGAGGCGGGCGCCGAGGTCCTGCGCGAGGGCGGCAACGCGGTCGACGCCGCGGTCGGCGCCGTGCTCGCCTCCTTCGCCGTCGAGAGCCCGCTGACCGGCTTCGGCGCCGGCGGCTTCATGATGGTCCACCGCGAGGTCCGAAGGAGACGGTCGCTGCTCGACTTCTTCGTCGCCGCGCCCGGCGCGCGACGGGATCGAGCGCGGGGCCGAGCTGGTCCCGGTCCCGGTCCACTTCGACGCCGAGACCGTGCAGACGTTCTACGTCGGCCCGGCCTCCTGCGGGGTGCCCGGGACCGCCGCCGGCCTGGAGCGGCGCTGCGAGCGCTTCGGCTCGGTGCCGCTCGGCCGAGCTGGTCAGGCCGGGCGTGCGGCTCGCCCGCGAGGGCGCGCCGGTGAACGCCGAGCAGGCCTACATCCTCGACATCCTCGCGCCGATCCACGCGCGGCTGGAGGGCACGCGCGAGCTCTACGCGCCGGCGGGGCGGACCGCTGCGCGAGGGCGACGCTCTTCCGCTTCCCCGAGCTGGCCGAGGCGCTGGAACGCTTCGGCGCCGAGGGGCCGAGCCGTTCTACCGCGGCGAGGTCGCCGCAGCGCTGAGCGAGTTCGTGGTCGAGCACGGCGGCACGCTCGGCGCCGGCGGACCTCGCCGCCTACGAGGCGATCGAGCGCGCGCCGATCGGGCGCCGTTCCGCGGCACCGAGGTGCTGACCAACCCGCCGCCGTCCTCGGGCGGCATCCTGATCGCCTACTGCCTCGGGCTGCTGGAGCGGCTGGGCGAGCGCAGCGGCCCCGAGCAGCTGGTCGCGGCGATGGGCGCCGCCAACGACGCCCGCGGCGACGGCGTTCGCCGAGGCGCTCTACGGCGAGGGGCTGGAGGCGAGCCTGCTCGAGCCGGCCGCGCTCGACCTCGCCGCCGGCGACCTGCTCGGCTCGACCACCCACATCTCGGTGCTCGACGGCGACGGCATGTGCGCCAGCGTCACCTGCTCCAACGGCTCCGGCTCGGGCGTGCTCGTCCCCGGCACCGGGGTGATCCTCAACAACATGCTGGGCGAGGAGGACCTCAACCCGCTCGGCTTCCACGCGATCGCGCCCGGCCGGCGGGTGCCCTCGATGATGGCGCCGACCGTGGTCCTGCGCGACGGCGAGATCGAGCTCGGGCTCGGCAGCGCCGGCTCGAACCGGATCCGCTCGGCGATCCTGCAGACGATCGTGCGCGCGGTCGAGCAGGGGATGGCGCGCCGAGGAGGCGGTGCGGGCGCCGCGCCTGCACTTCGAGGCAGGGCATCGTCCAGGCCGAGCCCGGAATCGACGAGGAGGCGCTGGCGCGGATCGAGGCGCGCGGCATGCCGGTCGCTGCGCCGGCCCGCGATCAACCTATTCTTCGGCGGCGTGCAGGCGGTGCGCGCGACGCGACCGGCGCTCAGCGGCGGCGGCGATCCGCGCCGCGCGGCGCCGCGGATGACCCGCGCCGTCGGCGGATAGCGCAGCGTAGATGCGCCGCTGGCGACCGGAGCGGATCGACTTCGAGGCAGAGGGCCTGCTCGACGGCGTCGAGGGCGAGGCCGGGCGGCGCGCCTGGAGCTGCTCGAGCGGCTCGCCGCCGAAGGCGTGCCGCTCGAGGAGCTGCGCGAAGCGGTCGCCGCCGGCCGCCTGACGCTGCTCCCGGTCGAGCGGGCGCTCGCCGGCGACGGGCCCCGCTACACGCCGCGCGAAGTCGCCGAGCTCGCGGGCGTCGACCTCGACCTGCTGCAGCGCTCGAGCGCCGCGCTCGGCATCCCCTACCCCGACCCCGACGAGCCATCCTCACCGAGGCCGACCTCGAGGCGGCGCGGCGGGTGAAGGCGTTCCTCGACGCCGGCCTGCCCGAGGACGGGATCTCCAGGTGGCGCGGACGATCGGGATGGCGACGGCGCGGATCGCCGAGGCCAACCGCGAGCTGACGTGCGCACCCTGATGCAGCCGGGCGACACCGAGCGCGACCTGGCGCTGCGCTTCGCCGCCGCGGCCGAGCACATGCTGCCGCTCTTCGAGCCGACCCTCGTCTACGCGCTGCGGGCGCACATGCTCGAGCAGATCCGCCGCGACGTGATCGGCGCCGCCGACCTCGCCTCGGGCGAGATCGGCGGCACCGCGGACGTCTCGGTCTGCTTCGCCGACCTGGTCGAGTTCACCCGGCTCGGCGAGGAGATCGCGCCCGAGGAGCTCGGGCTCGGTCGCCGGCCGCTTCGAGGAGATGGCGACCGCGGTCGCCGAGCCGCCGGTGCGGCTGGTGAAGATGATCGGCGACGCGGCGATGCTGGTCTCGACCGACGCCGAGGCCGATGCTGGACGCGGCGCTGCGCCTGGTCGAGGCCGCCGAGGACGAAGGCGAGGAGTTCCCGTGCCTGCGCGCCGGCCTCGCCTGCGGGCCGGCGCTCGCCCAGTCCGGCGACTACTACGGCCGCGCGGTGAACCTGGCGAGCCGGATCACCGGCATCGCCCGGCCCGGCAGCGTCCTCGTCGACGCGGCGACGCGAGGAACGCCGTCGGCGAGCGGCTTCGCCTACTCCTTCGCCGGCGAGCGGCGCCTCAAGGGCTTCGACTCCCGCGTCAAGCTCTTCCGCGTCCGCCGCGCGGGCGACGGCTAGGCCGGCTTGCGGCCGGAGACGAGCAGGTTGTAGAAGAGCTCGGCCGGGAGGCGCGGCTCGAGCAGGCGGGTGTCGACCTTCTGCAGGGCGAGGTAGCTGCGGAAGGCGAAGTTGCGCCAGCCCAGGGCACCGCTTCGGGCTCGGCGGTCGACTCGACCGTGCGCAGGCCCCAGCCCCAGGCGTTGGCGAGCAGCTCCTCGCCGCCGACGCGGCGCGTCCTCGAAGCCGGCGTCGCGCAGCAGGCGGCGCAGGTCGGCCGGGGCGAAGGCGTGGACGTCGACCTCGCTCTCCAGCGCGTGGCCGTCGGACTGCTCGGCCTCGGCGACGGCGCGGCGCCGGGCGCCGACGAGCCGCCGCCAGGCCGGCGCGGCGAGCGAGGCCGGCGCGCTTCGGCAGCGCCGCCAGGCGGTCGCCGTAGCGCGAGGGCTCGCCGGCAGAAGGCGATCGCGCCGCCGGGGCGCAGCACGCGGCGGAATTCGGCGAAGGCCGGTCGAGGTCGGGGATGTGGTGGAGGACGGCGTGGCCGAAGACGAGGTCGAAGCTCTCGTCCTCGAAGGGCAGCTCCTCGGCCTCGGTCGGCGACGGTCTCGACCTCCAGCCCGAGCGCCTCGGCGGTGCGCCGCGAGCCGCGCAGCATGCCCGGCGAGATGTCGGTCGCGGTCGAGGCGCTCGATCGCCCCGAGCTGCAGCAGGTTGAGCGAGAAGTAGCCGGTGCCGGAGCCGATCTCGAGCGCCGTCGCCGAAGCTGCGCCCGTCGCGGCCCGCCGAGCGCCTTGACCAGCTTCAGCCGCACCTGCTGCTGGCCGGTCGGCGCCGAAGTCGATGCCCCACTTGGCGTCGTATTCGTCGGCCGCGGCGTCGTGGTAGCGGGTGTTGACGTCCTTGATGTGCTCCGGGCGTGGCGGTCGGGGAGGCCGGCATCGGGCGGCTGCACGGTGCTCAGGCGCTCGCACTCGCCGACGTGGACGCAGAGTACCTCCAGCGCAACCAGCCCGCCGGGCGTGCCGCCGCTGCCGCTGACCGGCGAGCGCACGCTGCCCGACGTGCCCGAGGAGAACTACTGGTACCGGCGCCACCTGGTCGTCTACGAGTGGATCGCCGGCGCGGGTCGCCGGCCGGCGGGTCGTCGACATGGCCTGCGGCGAGGGCTACGGCTCCGACGTGCTCGCCGGAGCCGCCGCGAGCGTGGTCGGGGTCGACGCCAACCCCGAGGCCCACGAGCACGCCCGGCTGCGCTACGTGCGCCCCAACCTGCGCTTCGAGCGCGACCTGGTCGAGAGCTTCGCCGAGCCCTGCGACGCGGTCGTCTTCCTGCAGACGATCGAGCACGTCCAGGACGCCGGGCGCGATCCTCGAGCACTTCAAGTCGATGCTGGCGCCGGGCGGCGTCGCCTACGTCTCGACGCCGAACCTGCTGACGCTGGCGCCGCCCGGGGCGGAGAAGTCCGACAACCCCTGGCACGTCCACGAGTACCGGGCCGACGAGTTCCGGGCGCTCTGCGAGGCGCCATTCCCGCGGGTCGAGCTGCTCGGCCTCTTCCACGCCCGCAAGCTGCGCGCGCACGAGATCGCGCTCAGGCTCGGCTGGGACCGCGTCCACAGGCGCTGCGGCTGACCAAGCCCTTCTACGACCGCTTCACGCCGGCGATCGCCGCCTCGACTTCGCGCTGCAGCGACGGCGGCCTCGACCGGGCCCTGGACTTCCTCGCCGTCTGCCATGCCCCCTGAGGGACAGCGCCGGCGACCTGGCGATCGTCCTCCACTCCCACATGCCCTACGTCGAGGGCTTCGGGACCTATCCGTTCGGCGAGGAGTGGCTGTTCGACGCGGTGGTCCGCTCCTACCTGCCGGTGCTCGAGGTGGCCGAGAGCTGACGCTGACGGTGACGCCGGTGCTCGCCGACCAGCTCGAGGACGCGGGGGTGGCGCGAGCGGCTGCGGCGGTTCCTGCTCGAGTGGCGGATCGGCGCGGCCGAGGCCGACGCGGCGCAGGTGCCGGCCGAGTGCCGCGCCGCCTGCGAGGCCGAGCTGGCGCGCTACCGCCACGCCCTGGAGCTGCTCGACGGGCCGGGGGCGACCCGCTGCGGCCGTTCCAGGAGGCGGCCGCGGAGGGCCGGGTCGCGCTCGCGACCTCGGCCGCGACCCACGCGGTGCTGCCGCTGCTGGCGACCGCGAGGGGCTGCGGCTGCAGCTCGACGCCGGGATCCGCTCGCACCGGCGGCGCTTCGGCTGGGACGGCGGCTTCTGGCTGCCCGAGTGCGCCTACGTGCCGGGGCTGGAGTGGCGACTGGCCGAGCACGGGGTGCGCTGGTTCTGCGTCGACCAGAGCGCCCACGCGCCGCCGCTCGACGCGCTGGCCCCGGTCGCGACCGAGGCCGGCCCGGTCGCCCTGCCGATCGACTGGGAGGCGGTCGAGCTGGCTCTGGTCGCTCGACGGCTATCCCTCCGACCCCGCCCACGCCCAGTTCGCCGGCAAATCGCTGCGCGGGATGCGGATCTGGAAGGTCGGCGGCGGGGCGTACGACCCGGCGCGGCCGAGGCGGCGGCGCGCGCCAGGCCGGCGAGTTCCTCGCCGCGGTCGCCGCCCGCCTGCGCGAGTTCTCGCGAGCGCCGCGGCCGCCGCGGGCCTGCTCGTCTTCGCGATCGACACCGAGCTGCTCGGGCACTGGTGGTCGGAGGGGGCGATCTGGCTGCGCGGAGGTGCTGGCCGGCGCCGCCGGCGCGGGAGTTCGCCTGCTCACCGTGCCCGAGGCGCTCGCCGAGCACGAGCCCGGCACGGCGCCCGCTCGCGGCCTCGACCTGGGGCGAGGACAAGGACCTGCGCACCTGGGACTCGCCCGCGGTCGCCGACCTCGCCTGGGGCGCGCGGCGGCTCGAGCTGCGCCTGCTGCGGGCGCTCTCGGCCGGCCTGCGCGGCGACGCCGCGAGCGGGCCGCGCGGGAGCTGCTCGCGGTCGCAGGCGAGCGACTGGGCCTTCCTCGACAGGCGCGGCCAGGCGGGCGACTACGCCTACCAGCGCGCGACCGGGCACGCCGAAGCGGCTCTGGAGGCCATAGACTCCCCGCCATCGCCGACCCGCGCCTGCGCGCTCTCGCCCCGGACCTGAGCCTCTCGCCCTGCTCGCTCTCAGACCGTGACCCGCGTCCTGATCCTCTCCTGGGAGTACCCGCCGCTGATCGAGGGCGGCCTCGCCCGCCACGTCCGCAAGCTCTCCGAGGCCCTGGTCGAGCGCGAGCGTCGAGGTCCACGTGCTGACCCGCGGGGGGAGGAGTCGCCGGCCGAGGAGCGACGCGGCGGCGTCTTCATCCACCGCATCCGCGAGCCGAAGCGCCCGACCGACCTGGGCGAGTTCGTCGCCTGGGTCGAGCGGATGAACTCCGACATGCTCGCCGCCGGCGTCGAGCTCGGCGACCGCTACGAGCTTCGACCTCGTCCACGGCCACGACTGGCTCGTCGCCAACGCCTGCGACCACCTCGCCAAGCGCTTCGACGCGCCGCTGGTGACGACGATCCACGCCACCGAGCACGGCCGCCACCAGGGCTGGGTCGACAAGCACCCGCAGACCTACATCCACGGGGTCGAGCGCTGGATCACCAACCGCTCCGAGCGCGTGATCGCCTGCTCCCACTACATGCGCGAGCAGATCGCCGACATCTTCGGGGTCGAGGAGGAGCGGGTCGCGGTGATCCCGAACGGGATCGACCCCGACGACCTGCAGCCGCAGGACCCCGCCGAGCTGACGCCGGCTGCGCTCGGAGTTCGCCGCGCCGGAGGAGAAGCTGGTCGCTGCTGATCGGGCGGCTGGTCTACGAGAAGGGCTTCCAGCTCGCGCTGGAGGCGATGCCGCGGCTGATCGAGGAGGTCCCGGGCACCCGCTTCCTGGTCGCCGGCTCGGGCACCCACGAGGCCGAGCTGCACAAGCAGGCCGAGGAGCTGGGGCTGATGGAGCACGGCACCTTCCTCGGCTGGATCGGCGACGACGTCCTGCACTCGCTCTACCGGATCGCCGACCTGACCGTGGTCCCCTCGATCTACGAGCCCTTCGGCCTGGTGGCGCTGGAGGCGATGGCCTCGCGGCTGCCCCTGCATCGTCGCCGACACCGGCGGCCTGCGCGAGGTCGTCCCCCACGAGGAGGCCGGGCCTGCGCTTCCGCGCCCACGACCCCGAAGCGCTCGCCGAGGTCGCGATCCGCGTGCTCTCCGACGACGAGCTCGGCCGACGGCCTCGTCGCCGAAGCCTACGAGCACGTGCGCCGCTTCGACTGGGGCGACGTCGCCGAGCGCACCGCCGCCGTCTACGCCGACCTGGTCGGCGAGGCGAGCCGCGCCTGAGCGGCGGGCTCGGCGTCGCCGCTGCCCTCGCAGCCCTGCGCGAGCGGAACCGGCCGAGCTGGGTGCCGCCCGGCTCCCAGCTGAGACCGACGAGCAGCTCGCCGGGAGGCAGCCCGAGCGAGCCGGCGAGCTTGACCAGGGTGTCGACCCGGGCGACCTGTTCGCCGCGCTCGATCTGGCCGACTGCCGTGCGGTGCAGCGAGGCGCGCACCGCCAGCTCTTCCTGGGAGAGCCCGACCTGCTTGCGGCAGCGGGCCAGGTTGCGTCCGAAGTCGGAGGCGAAGTCCACCGGCGCATTCTTCTTCCTGACGCCGCAGGAAGGCCACAGGCAGGATATGCGAGCCGAGGGCGCTCCGAATGTCTATGTGAGAGTTGTTTTGTCATACAGACAACACACTTCATTCATGTTATCGTGCCGTCGATCCGCGATGTTCACGATCGTCCGCTTACGTAGGCCTTCTCACGCACGGCGCTCGAGTCCGCCGCCACCACGATCGGCGCCGGCATGCTGCGTCTCGGGATTCGCGATGGCCGTGCTCGGCCTTGCGCGGGGGAGGACGCGCGGGCAGATCGAGAAGAGCTCGTTGAGACCGACGCCTGCATTGGCGGCCTGTTCGCGACGGGGTTGATCGTCCTCGACCTCTCGATGAGGTATTTTGTCTGAGCCGTGTACTCGAAGAGCGAAATACGCAACTCGGGCATCGGCCTGGCCGCCGGTTTCACCGTCGGTAGCCCTGATCGCGATCTTTCTCCATGACGCCGGGGAGGGCGTTGTGCGTCGCGATGGCCCTCTTCGCTTACGCATTCACGTTCGTGGTTGTCCATGGGCTCGACGCGCTGGACGCCAGGCGTGCCCGCGCGGCGGAGCGGTCTACTCGCGCGGCGGCTGCAGCGTCGTCCACGCCTCGGGGTCCGGCTCGACCGGGTCGGCCCAGCGCAGCTCCCGCGGCGCCTCGCGCATGCGGATGACCCGGGCCGGGATGCCGGCGACGACGGCGTTGGCCGGGACGTCCTTGGTCACCACGGAGTTGGTGCCGACGATCGAGTTGTCGCCGACGCTGACGCCGCGCAGGATGCAGGCGCCGTAGCCGATCCAGACGTTGGAGCCGACCTCGACGTCGCGCTTGTAGATGCCCTGCTGGCGGATCGGGCGCTCGACTTCGACCACGCCGTGGTCGAAGTCGATGAACATCGCCCGGTCGGCGATCACGCACTGCTCGCCGATCCGCACCCGCTGGTAGGCGGAGATCGTGCACTCCTGGCCCATCACCGTCTTCGCGCCGATCTCGACCTGGCCCTCGTGGCAGCGGATCTTGGTCCCGTCGCCGATCCAGACGAAGCGGCCGAACTCGACCCTGCCCTTGCGGCCGACCTGCAGTTCGAGCCCGCGGCCGAGGAAGAGCAGCCCGTCGGTGCGCCAGCGGCGCCCGGCGCGGCGTCAGGAGGCGGCGCCAGAGGTAGCGCCAGAGGAGCCGCGCGTAGCGGCGGTTGAGCATCCCGTTGCGGCGAGAGAAGCGGCGAGTGCGGATCACGGCGGCGGGAACTCTAGACTGGCGCCAGCGATGGCCGACACCGCCAAGACCGCCTCGCTCTCCGAGCGGCTCGTCGCCGGCGACAAGCGCGCGCTGGCGCGGGCGATCACGCTGATCGAGTCCGACGACCCGGCCGGCTGGGAGCTGGTCCGCGAGGTCTACCCGCGCACCGGCAGGGCGCGGATCGTCGGCTTCACCGGCCCGCCCGGGGTCGGCAAGAGCACCCTGATCGGCGCGCTGACCGCGGAGCTGCGCAAGGCCGACCGCCAGGTCGCGCGTGCTCTCGATCGACCCCTCCAGCCCGTTCACCCGCGGCGCCCTGCTCGGCGACCGGATCCGCCTCTCCGACCACTTCCTCGACCCCGGCGTCTTCATCCGCTCGATGGCCTCGCGCGGCGCCCTCGGCGGCCTCTCCGAGGCGGCCCTGCAGGTGGCGCTGGCTGATGGACGCCGCCGGCAAGGACGACGTCCTGATCGAGACGGTCGGCGTCGGCCAGGCCGAGATCGACATCGTCGACCACGCCGACACGATCGTGCTGGCGCTGATGCCGGGCTCGGGCGACTCGATCCAGGCGCTGAAGGCGGGGGTGATGGAGATCCCCGACGTGATCGTCGTCAACAAGGCCGACCACCCGATGACCGACACGATGGTGCGCGAGGTGCGCGGCGTGCTGGCGCTCTCGCACGACCCGAGGGCTGGCAGGTGCCGATCCTGCGCACCGAGGCCGCGCGCGGCGAGGGGGTCGAGGAGCTGGCGCGAGAAGATCGACGAGCACCGCGCCCACATCGAGGCGGCGGGCACGCTGGAGGAGCGCCGCGCCCGCAACCTGCGCAACGAGGTGCTCGGGATCGCCGCCTCGCGGATGCGGCGGCGGCTGGAGGCGACGGCCGCCGAGCGACCCCGAGACCCGGGCGCTGCTCGATCGCGTGGTCAGGCGCGAGCTCGACCCGGCCAGCGCCGCCTCCGAGCTGCTCGAGAGGCAGGAGGATGGCTGAGGTGGCACCGAGCTCGCTGCCCCGGTCGGCGGTTCGAGGCTGGGTCGGCCACCGGTCGACGAGTCGGCGGCGCGGCAGTCGGGCAGGTCCACGGCTTCTTCGTCGACGCCGCGAGCGGCGAGCCCGACCTGGCTGGTCGCCCGGCATGGGCCGCGTCGGCGGCGAAGCTGGTGGCGATCCCGCTGCGCGACTGCGCCGGCGGCGGCGGCCGCGTCTGGGTGGCGCATGCGACCGCGACGCGATTCGCGACGCCCCGGTGGTCGACCCGTCCCGGCCCCTCCTGCGCGAGCACGAGCTGACGATCTGCGCCCACTACGGCATCGGCGAGAGGGTCGGACGGGCGGCCGAGGTGGTCGGGCGCCCGGAGGGCGCGGTCACCTCCAAGCCCACCTGATGCTCGGCAAGTCGACAACAAGCTTTCGAAAACACATCGCCCGACCTGTGGCGGCCGCGTGGGCCTGCGGGGTCCCTCCCCAGGAACTCCCGCGAAGCGGCCTGGGGAGGGGCCCCCGCAGGCCCGACCTCCTATCTAGCAACCCAGCTGGCGGGCGATGACCATCTGCTGCACCTCGTCGGTGCCCTCGCCGATGGTGAGGATCTTGGCGTCGCGGTAGAAGCGGCAGACCGGGTACTCCTCGATGTAGCCGTAGCCGCCGTGGATCTGGACGGCCTCCTCGGTCGCGCGCACCGCGAGGCGGCCGGTGATCAGCTTCGCCTGGGCGGCGGTGAGGGTGAACGACTTGCCGGCATCCTTCTCCAGTGCCGCCCGCCAGGTCAGCAGCCGTGCCGCCTCGATCTGGGCCGAGAGGTCGGCGATCTTGGCCTGGATCGACTGGAACTTGGAGATCGCCTGGCCGAAGGCCTGGCGCTCCTTGGCGTAGGCGATCGCCTCGTCGAGCGCGCCCTGGGCCAGGCCCACGCCCATCGCGGCGACGCCGATCCGGCCGCCGTCGAGGATGTGGAGGAAGTTCTTGAAGCCGTCGCCACGGCGGCCGAGCAGGCTCGCCTCCGGGAAGCCGGCAGTCCTCGAACGAGAGCGGCCGCGTATCCGAAGCGTTCCAGCCCATCTTCCGGTAGGGCTCGCCGAACTCATAGCCGGGCGTCCCGGTGGGCACGATCAAGTTCGAGATCTCCTTGCGCCCGTTCGCCTCACCGGTCACCGCCGTGATCGAGACGCACCCGGAGATATCGGTCCCCGAGTTCGTAATGAACTGCTTGGCCCCGTTGACGACCCATTCCCCGCCATCGAGCTTCGCCGTAGTCCGCACGTTCCCGGCATCCGACCCAGCCTCCGGCTCGGTCAGCCCAAACGAGGCAAGCCGTTCCCCGGTGCACAGCCGCGGCAACCACTCCGCCTTCTGCTCATCCGACCCCCACAGGTAGATCGGCATCGTCCCCAGCGAAGTGTGAGCGGCCATCGTGATGCAAACCGAAGAATCGATCCGAGCCAACTCTTCAACAGCAAGCACGTAGGAGA
Source organism: uncultured Solirubrobacterales bacterium (assembly GCA_963714665.1). Lineage (GTDB taxonomy): Bacteria > Actinomycetota > Thermoleophilia > Solirubrobacterales > 70-9 > VRUE01. Next base: position 233,652 of record CAVQPE010000003.1, read on the forward strand.
GGGTGTCGGCGCCCGCCGCCCCCGTACTCCTCCGGGAACGGGATCCCCATCAGCCCAAGCCCCCCAAGCTTCCCGACGATCTCGTAGGGAAAGCTCTTAGTCCGATCCAACTCCTCGGCAACCGGCTTCACCTCGGCCAGCGCAAACTCCCGCACCGTGTCGCGAAGAAGCCTCTGCTCGTCAGAAAGCTCGAAATCCATGCCCGGGCAGCCTATTCGGCTGGCGAGGAGAGTCGGGGTGCCCCGACTCTCCTACAGCTGAAGGCTCTTCACCTGCAGCAACTCCTCGATCGCGTACCGCCCGTTCTCGCGCCCATGCCCGGACTGCTTGTAGCCGCCGAACGGCGCCAGCGGGTTGAACGCCCCGCCGTTGATCTCGATCTGCCCGGTGCGCAGCTGCTTGGCGACGCCGATCGCCCGCTCCTGGTCCGCCGACCAGACCCCGCCGGCCAGCCCGTAGACGGTGTCGTTGGCGATCCGCACCGCCTCGTCCTCGCCGTCATAAGGCTGGATCGCCAGCACCGGCCCGAAGATCTCCTCCTGGGCGATCGTCATCTCGGGGGTCACATCGGAGAAGACCGTCGGCCGCACGAAGTAGCCGCGCTCGAGGCCCTCGGGCGGCGCGGCGCCACCGGTGACCAGCTTCGCCCCCTCGGCCTCGCCCTTCTCGATGTAGCCGCGCACCCGCTCGCGCTGCACCTCGGAGACGAGCGGGCCGAGCCGGGTCGATTCCTCGAACGGGTCCCCCGGTGTGAAGGACTCCGCCGCCTGGGCGGCGATCTGCTCGGCCTCGGCCAGCTTCTCCCGCGGCACCAGCATCCGGGTCAGGGCGCTGCAAGTCTGGCCGGAGTTGAGGTAGCACTTGCCGACCCCGTCGGGCATGGCACGGCTGAGGTCCGCGTCGTCGAGGATCACGTTCGGCGACTTGCCACCGAGCTCCATCGCCACCGGCTTCACCGTCGCCGAGGCGAGCTCGGAGACGCGCCGCCCGGCCCGGGTCGAGCCGGTGAAGGAGACCATGTCGACGCCGGGATGGCCGGCGATCGCCTCGCCGACCACGGGGCCGGTGCCGGTGACGAGGTTGAAGACCCCGGCCGGGAGGCCGGCGGCCTCGATCACCTCGGCGAGGATGAAGGCGTTGAGCGGCACGACCTCGCTCGGCTTGAGGACGACGGTGCAGCCGGCGGCGAGGGCGGGGGCGACCTTGGCGGCGATCTGGTTCAGCGGGTAGTTCCAGGGCGTGATCGCGCCGAGCACGCCGACCGGCTCGCGCAGCACCCGCGAGTTGCCGATCTCCTCTTCCCAGCGGACTTCCTCCATCAGGCTCGGCATCGCCGCGAACTGGGCGATCGGCAGGCCGGCCTGGATGATCTTGCTCAGGGTCAGCGGCATCCCCAGCTCCTGGGCGATCGTCGCCGCGATCTCCTCCGAACGCTCGCCGAGCCCGGCCGCGATCGCGCTCAGGTATCCGGCGCGCTCCTCGCGGGAGGTCTGCGACCAGGACTCGAAGGCGTCGCGTGCCGCGACCACGGCGCGGTCGGCGTCGGCGGCCGTGCAGGCCGGGATCGTCCCCATCGCCTCCTCGGTGGTCGAGTTGATCACCTCGATCGTCTCGGAGCCCTCGGGCTCGACCCACTCGCCACCGATGAAGATCTTGTCCCGGACCTGAGTCTCCGCCGCCGTCGCCATTTCAACCCTCCTGTCGCCGTTGCCGTTCCTGGCTGCCCAGCCAAGCTACCGAACTGCATCAACTTATCTATCTGGCAGATAGATAAGTTGATGCAGTTCGGGAAATAGGAGGGCTACGCGGCCGTAGAGGCCACTGCCAACCCGGGCCCCGGGAGCGCCCGGGCGTCACGGGCGTGCAGGAGCTTGCCGCAGCGCTCGCAGGTGCCGCGGTCGCTGACCGCGCCGCCGCACTCCTTGTGGACGATCAGCATCGGTGGCCCGTCGGGGTTGGGGGAGTGGCGGTCGCCCCAGGCGAGCAGCGCGACCAGGGCCGGCCAGAGGTCGAGCCCCTTCTCGGTGAGGAAGTACTCGTAGCGGTCGGGTGCCGCTGGTAGGCACGCCGCTCGAGGATGTCCTCCTCGACCAGCCGCTGCAGGCGGGCGGCGAGCACGTTGCGGGCGACGCCGAGCCCCTTCTGCAGCTCGTCGAAGCGCCGCCGTCCGTTCATCACGTCGCGCACGATCAGCAGCGACCAGCGCTCGCCGACGACCTCCAGGGAGCGGGCGATCGAGCAGACCTGTCCCGGGTAGTCGTTGCGCAGCACAAAGTGATCTTGGCACACTGAGTTGCGTCAAGCAACTCAGTCGGATAAGGTGGCCGAGCTAGGAGTTGCGTCAAGCAACTGACACCGCTGACTTCGCCTTTATTCGCGTATATGGCGAAGAAAGGCGAAGTCACGAAGCGCTACGCGAAGGAGGGCTGCGATGAGGTTGATTCCAAGACACAGACGTCACCAGCGGTCCAAGGCGCCGCGGATCTCGATAAGCCAGGCCGAGATCACCGCTGACCTGCTCTACCCGGCCAGCCCGCGCGCCGCCCGGCGAGCGGGGCGCCACGCGGGCGAGAGGGGCTGCCAGGTGAGCGCGGAGGGCGTCGCCGCCGACGGCGGCAGCGGTTGAGGCGGCCCTAGCCTTCGCCGAGTCCAGCCCCGAGACCAGCCGCAGTCGCACCCTCGTCTGGCAGGACCCGGTGCCGACCGCGGCGGCCGGGGCGACGATGACCGGCATGGAGTACATGCGGGCGATCGTCTCTGGGCAGCTGCCGCCGCCGCCGATCGCGGTGACGATGCGGATCCGGCCGATCGAGCTCGGCGAGGGCCGCGCCGTCTTCGAGGGCGAGCCGGGGGAGGAGCACTACAACCCGATCGGCGTCGTCCACGGCGGCTACGCCGCGACCCTGCTCGACTCCGCGCTCGGCTGCTCCGTGCACACCACGCTCCCGGCCGGCGTCGGCTACACCTCGCTCGGCCTCGAGGCCAAGTACGTCCGCCCGATCACCCGCGACACCGGCCGCGTCCTCTGCGAGGCCAACGTCCTCTACGGCGGCCGCCGCCAGGCCACAGCCGAGGCCAACCTGACCGCGGCCGAGAGCGGCAAGCTGCTCGCCCACGGGGTCGCCACCTGCATGATCCTCGGCGGCTGAAGGCGGGGAGCTAGGAGGACAGTGACCGCGCCAGGGCGGTGAGCAGGCGCACGCCGTAGCCGCTGGCGTCGCTGCCGGTGTAGGGGCGGCCGACGTCCCAGGCGGTGCCGGCGATGTCGACGTGGGCCCAGGGGGTCTCGCCGACGAACTCCTCGAGGAAGGAGGCGGCGGTAGATCGTGCCGGCCTTGCGCTTGGGTGCGGCGTTGGTGAGGTCGGCGACGGTTCCCTTCATCAGCGCCTTGTACTCGGGGTGCAGCGGCAGGCGCCAGACCAGCTCGCCGGTCTCGCGGCCGGCCCGCTCGACCGCGGCGGCGAGCTCGTCGTCGTTGGAGATCACCGCCGCGTAGGTCGAGCCGAGGGCGATCATCACGGCGCCGGTCAGGGTCGCGATGTCGACGATCCGCTCGGCGCCGAGCTCGGCCGCGTAGGCGAGGGCGTCGGCGAGGATCAGGCGCCCCTCGGCGTCGGTGTTGTTGATCTCGACCGTCTTGCCGTTGTACTGGGTGATGATGTCGCCGGGCTTGATCGCCGTTCCCGAGGGCATGTTCTCGGTCGAGGGCACGACGGCGATCAGCTCGATCGCCAGCCCCAGCTCGGCGACCGCGCCGACGGTCTCGAGCACCGCGGCGGCGCCCGACATGTCCATCTTCATCTCCTGCATCCCGGCCGAGGGCTTGATCGAGATGCCGCCGGTGTCGAAGGTGACCCCCTTGCCGACCAGGCCGAGGGTCTTGCCGGAGCCGCCGCCGCTGTAGCGCAGGACGATCAGCTTCGGCTCCTCGGCGCTGCCCTGGCTGACCGCGACCAGGCCCGCCCATCTTCTTGGCGGCGATCTCCTCGCGGCCGAGGACCTCGACGCTGAGCGCGTCGTGGGCGGCGGCGATCTCCTCGGCCCGCGCGGCCAGGAACGAAGGGGTGGCGACGTTGGAGGGCAGGCTCTGCAGGTCGCGCGCGCGGTTCTGCGCCTCGGCGCAGGCGCGAGCGGCCTCGGCCGCGGCGGCGACGCTCTCCGGAGCCAGCAGGACAGCGAGTCGAGCACCGGCGGCGTCGGGGTCGTCCGGATCCGTGCTCTTGAAGCGGTCGAAGCGGTAGGCGCCGAGGATCGTGCCGGTGACCAGGCCCTCGGCGAGATCTTCGCGTCGTCCTCGGACCCCGGCAGCAGCCAGGCGAGCGAGGTCGCCTCGCAGCTTGGCGGCCTCCTTGGCCGCCAGCGCCGCCGCGACCCTTACGCGCTCGGCGTCCAGGTCACTCGCGCTTGCCGAGGCCGACGACGAGGACGCGCGGCGGGGCGCTCGGGGTGCAGCATCGCCAGCTTCTTGAAGCCTGCCCTTGGCGTCGGCCGCGCCGGGCGCCGAGGCAAGCTCGCCGGGCAGCTCCTCGCCCTCGAAGAGCCCGACGACGAGCAGGTCGGCCTCGACGTCGGAAGGCTCGATCTGGCTGACGTCGACCTTCACGAGTGCGCGAGTCTATGCGTTGCGCACGGCGGCTCGAGATTAAGGCTCCCGCTATCGTCCCGGTTGGGCCAGGCGGCCCTGTCATCGAGCCGAGATCCGGCATAACACGACAGAAAGGCAGCCATGCCCAGCACAGTCATCCTCGGAACCGCACGCACGCCCTTCGGCAAGATGGGCGGCGCGCTCTCCTCCCTCGACGCCACCGACCTCGGCGGCCACGCGATCGAGGCAGCGCTCGATCGCTCCGGCGTCGCCCCCGATCAGGTCGATCAGGTCGTCTTCGGCCAGGTCCTGCAGGCCGGCCAGGGCCAGATCCCCTCGCGCCAGGCCCAGATCAAGGGCGGCATCCCCAAGGAGGTGCCCTCGGAGACGATCAACAAGGTCTGCGCCTCGGGCATGCGCTCGCTCGGCCTCGCCGACATGGCGATCCGCGCCGGCGACACCGAGGTCGCCGTCACCGGCGGCATGGAGTCGATGAGCCAGGCGCCCCACCTGCTGCCCGGCGCCCGCTTCGGCTACCGCATGGGCCACGTCGAGACGATCGACGCGATGGTCCACGACGGCCTCACCAACCCCTTCACCGAGAAGCAGATGATCAACGAGGCGAGCGAGGTCTCCAACGAGCTCGAGATCACCCGCGCCGACATGGACCGCTTCGCCGAGCGCTCGCACCGGCTCGCTGCCGAGGCGACCGACGCCGGCCGTCTCGCCGACGAGATCGTCGGCGTCACGGTCAAGTCGCGCAAGGGCGAGCACACGGTCGAGGCCGACGAGGCGATCCGCGCCGACACGACGGTCGAGACCCTCGCTGGGCTGCGCGCGATCGGCGGCGAGGACGCCACCCACACCGCCGGCAACGCGCCAGGTGTCAACGACGGTGCCGGGGCGATCGTCGTCGCCTCCGAAGAGTGGGCCGAGAAGGAAGGCCGCACCGTGCTGGCGCGCGTGCTCGCCTACGGCACCGTCGCCGACGACTTCCCCTACCTGGCCAAAACTCCGGCCAACGCCGCCAGGCAGGCGCTGGAGAAGATCGGCAAGACCCCCGAGGACGTCGACCTCTGGGAGATCAACGAGGCCTTCGCCTCGGTCGCGATCAACTCGGTGCGGATGCTCGACGTCGACAAGGACAAGGTCAACGTCAACGGCGGCGCGATCGCCCTCGGCCACCCGATCGGCGCCTCCGGCGCCCGCATCGTCGGCTCGCTCGTCCACGAGCTCGGCCGCCGCGGCGGCGGCCTCGGCGTCGCCGCGATCTGCTCCGGCGGCGGCCAGGGCGACGCGATCGTGATCGAGGTCGCCGGCTCTAAGCCGTGGGCCGCGCTGCCGCATTCTTTGACCTGGACAAGACCCTGATGGCAGGCTCATCGGGGATGCAGTTCGCCCGTGTCGCGACGCGGCACGGGCTCGTCGGCCGGCGCCAGCTGGCCAGCTGGGGGTTCGAGCACCTGCGCTACCGCCTGCGCGGCACCACCGACGAGCGCACGACCGAGGTGCTGCGCGTCGCCCGTGAGCTGATCGCCGGCGTCCCCGCCCGCAGCTTCGAACGGATGAACCCCGAGGTGATGGCGGCGATCCTGCCGCGCGTCTTACCCGCAGATGCTCGACGAGGTCTACGCCCACCAGGACGCCGGCCGGCCGACCTTCATCGTCAGCGCCGCCGGCAACGGCGTGGTCGAGCCGCTGGCGAACGTGCTCGGCATGGACGGCGGCGTCGGGACCCGCTACGAGGTGGACGAGGACGGCACCTTCACCGGCCGCTTCGACGGCCCCTTCGTCTACGGCGAGGGCAAGGTCGAGGCGATGCAGGCCTTCGCCGCCGAGCACGACATCGACCTGGCGGCCTCCTACGCCTACTCCGACTCGATCTCCGACCTGCCGATGCTGCGCGCGGTCGGCCACCCGGTCGTCGTCAACCCCGACCCGCCGCTGGCGGAGATCGCCCGCGAGGAAGGCTGGCAGACGATGCGCTTCGAGCGCCTCGGCCGCCGCCTCGTCGCGATCGCAGTGACGCTGCTGGCGACCGTCGGCGGCTTCGGCGCCTCCCGCATCGCTGCCCGCCGCAAGCAGCCGCCCCGCCGCTTCCCTGCCCGGCGTTAGGGCAGCTCGCATCTAGACTGCTCTCGATGGCAACCGAGCCACGCGAGAAGCCCGAGTACAAAGAGCGCGAGGCCGAGTTCTCGACCATGTCGGGACAGCCGGTCGAGCCGCTCTACGGACCCGAGCTCGCGCCCGAGGATCCCGAAGCGACGATCGGCGCCCCCGGCGAGTACCCGTTCACGCGCGGGCCCTACCCGTCGATGTACCGGGGGCGGCTCTGGACGATGCGCCAGTTCGCCGGCTTCGGCACGGTCGAGGAGACCAACGAGCGCTTCCACTACCTGCTCGACCACGGCCAGACCGGGCTCTCGACCGCCTTCGACATGCCGACGCTGATGGGCTACGACTCCGACCACGCCCGCAGCCTCGGCGAGGTCGGCCGCGAGGGCGTCGCCGTCGACAGCCTCGACGACATGGAACAGCTCTTCGACGGCATCCCGCTCGGCGGCGTCACCACCTCGATGACGATCAACGCGCCGGCGGCGATCCTGCTCGCCTTCTACGTCCTCGTCGGCGAGCAGCAGGGGGTGCCGGCCGAGAAGCTCGGCGGCACGATCCAGACCGACATCCTCAAGGAGTACATCGCCCAGAAGGAGTGGTGCTTCCCGATCGAGCCGGCGATGCGCCTGGTCACCGACATGATCGAGTGGTGCTCCGAGCACATGCCGCGCTGGCACCCGGTCTCGATCTCCGGCTACCACATCCGCGAGGCCGGATCGACCGCGCAGCAGGAGCTGGCCTTCACGCTCAAGGACGGCTTCACCTACGTCGAGCGGGCGCTGGAGCGCGGCCTCGACGTCGACGACTTCGCTCCCCGGCTCTCCTTCTTCTTCAACGCCCACATCGACTTCTTCGAGGAGATCGCCAAGTACAGAGCGGCGCGCCGGATCTGGGCGCGCGAGATGAAGGAGAAATACGGCGCGACCAACGGAGGAGTCGATGCGGCTGCGCTTCCACGCCCAGACCGCCGGTGTCTCGCTGACCGCGCAGCAGCCGCTCAACAACGTCGTCCGCACCTCGCTGGAGGCGCTGGCGGCGGTGCTCGGCGGCACCCAGTCGCTGCACACCAACTCCTTCGACGAGGCGCTGGCGCTGCCCACGGAGGAGGCGGTGCGGGTGGCGCTGCGCACCCAGCAGATCATCGCCTTCGAGTCCGGCGCGCCCAACACCCCCGACCCGCTCGGCGGCTCCTGGTTCGTCGAGAAGCTGACCGACGAGATGGAGGAGGCCGCCTACGGCTACTTTGCCCGCATCGACGAGCTGGGGGGGATGGTCGAGGCGATTCGCCGCAACTTCCCCCAGCGCGAGATCGCCGACGCCGCCTTCACCTACCAGCGCGAGGTAGACGAGCGCAAGCGGATCGTCGTCGGCGTCAACGACTTCATCCAGGAGGGCGAAGAGCCAACCCCGATCCTGCGCATCGACCCGGCGCTGGAGCGAAAGCAGGTCGACCGCCTAGCGGCGACCCGGGCCAAGCGCGACGGCGTCGAGGTGGAAAGCACCCTCGCCGAGCTAAAGCGCGCCGCCGCCACCGACGAGAACCTGATGCCCCCAATCATCGCCGCCGCCCGCGCCCGCGCCACCGAGGGCGAGATGATCGCGGCGATGCAGGAGGTCTTCGGGACATACACGGAGTCCCCGGTCTTTTAGCTTGACCTCATGACGAACGAGAAGTTGATCGAGGAGGCTGGTAGGCGACTGGCCAAGGCGGCACCCGGAGCGCGGGTGATCCTCTTCGGCTCGCGTGCCCGCGGCGAGGCCCGCCCTGACAGCGATCTCGACCTGCTCGTCATTGAGCCGGGCGAGGTCACGAAGCGCCGAGCCGAGTCGGCTCGCCTGCGTCGTGAGCTGCGCAGCCTTGAAGTTGCCCTCGACGTCGTTGTCGTCAGCGCTAGTCACGTCGACGAGTGGGGCGACGTTCCAGGCACAATGGTCAACGAGGCGCTCCGAGACGGCCGTGTCCTCGTCGGCGCCTGACTCGATGCTAGCCCCAGAAGATGCAGGTGGGATCGTTGTCGAGCTCGCTGATCAGCGACACTAGGTCGCGCGCGGGTTCTATGAACGGGTACTCCAGTCGGCGGTCGTTTCGGTCGCGTGCATAGAGCGTCCAGAGGCGGGTCCCCGGGTCCCACTCGAAAGTGCAAATCCGCATCCTGGTCCAGTCTGGGCCAATGCCCTCCCGCCAAGGCGGGCGGCACTCGGAGATCGTGATTGTGTTTCCACGGACCTTGTACTCGATTCTCAACTTATCGTCGTGCTCGGCAGGCACCTTCGTCGCGCAGTAGGTCGCGACGAGCGATATCGCGGGACCCAAACCCTCAGCGGCCGGTGCCATCGGTCCCAACCTAACGCGGTACGGTGCCGGGCACCACACCGTCGTACCAGGCGGAGCTCTCGTGGTCGGCCCATCGGCTCCGGTCTCGCCGCCGCTTCGCCTTGATGTTGGCGGTCAGCTTGTGTGGCTTGCATAGCAGACAGCCGTTGCGTCGATGCTTGGGGCGTTTGCGCTTGTGGTGGGCCACTGATTCAGCTTGACACGGATTGAGGTGCTCGGCTCAGGATCGCTGCACTGTCGCGCGGCGCGATGGTCAGCCAGCTGCGTTTCGCACCTCGCGGGCTGCTGCACCGGTCATTCCACGGAGAAGCTCGATGCCGAGCTTCGCCAAGGCGGGGGCGCCGCCTTCTTCGTGAACGGCAGCGCCGCTGCGGATTCGCTCGGCGGCGATGGCGGCGGCTTCGTCATCGGCTCGGCGCGACTCGAAGGCTTCGGTCGTCTCATCGATCCTCGCGTTCATGGCATGTGTGCTCAGCCCCGCCGCGAGTGGCGCCGGGGGAGGACCGTGATCGCGAAGGTCGTGGACGCTTCGTGGATCAGGTCGACCGGGATGGCCGTCGTCGTGACCTTGCCTTTCGGCGGTTTGCTCGCGCCGAAGAGAGCGATGGAGATCAGTTGCCCGCGCGGGTCGTGGCGGGCCTTGTAGCGAATGCCTGCGTAGCCGGCTTCTTGAAAGGCGAGCGCCCATCCTTGAGTCCGGTCGTAGTCGGTCGTTGAGTGGATCTCGGCGGTGAGACCGGCGAGTCCGAGGACCGTTGGGTCGGTCAAGTCGACGACCTCTGCTTTGGGCGGGCGCAGACTGGAAAGACGTTGCGCATTGACCAGTGACTCTGGGATCACCCCGCCGGGCCGCAGCAGGCGCCCGAACTTCTCGACGAAGGCGCCAGTCGGCTCCTCGGCGAGGTAGCAAGTGCCCGACTCAGCGAGATTGAACCTGCCATCTGGGCCGACATCGAAGAACCAAGGCGCGACATCGGCGGCATGGATCCGCCACACGGGCTTCGCCCCGAGCTTCATGCTGGGGAGCTTGGGGAGGTCGTCTGGGGGCGCGGGGAGGCCGCGCGGCGTCAACGCTTCAGCTCGGCCACGGCGCGGTGAGCCGAGAGAAGCAGCGGCTCGAGGTCCGTGTCACCGAAGGCATCGATCGGAGTCCGGTCATCGAGCTCTGGCTGAGGCGCGGTCGCAAACGCCGCGAGCGTCCACGAATCGAGCCCCGCATCGTCGAAGATCTCGTTGAGCTCCTTGATTATCGCGAAGGGCACCCCGCTGGCAGCATCGAACTGCCAACGCGGGTAGCGAATCAGACCGGCGTCGTCGCGCAGCGCGATCACCGACCCGCTGACGACCCGCTTGCGCAGCGCCTCCCGGCTGATCCCACTAAGCAGGACTCGCGCCTCAGCGCTGGTCAGCAACTCCCCAAGCGCCCGCTCCCAAGCCCCACCGGCAAGCACGACCATCGCCGCGCGCCGGCCAAGAACCTCTGCATCGTCAGCCGAACTCGGCTGCCCACCGATCTCGGTGAGCGTGCGCCGGAACTCCTCGACGGTGCGATCCAGTAGGGCTGGGTTGGCTGTCATCGCTTCAAAGCCTAGCGTCAACCCCGTCAACATTCAAGGAGGATTCAGGGATCCCCTTCCGCTTCCAACAGGAGCTCAACGACCGTCGCCGCATCGTCGTCGGGCGGCAACGACTTCGCCCAGGAGAGGGGAAGAGCCGACCCGATCCTCCGCGTCGACCCGGCCCTCGAGCGCAAGCAGATCGAGCGCCTCGCCGCGACCCGGGCCAAGAGCGACTTCGCCGCCGTCGAGTCCGTCCTAGCGGACCTCCGCCGCGCCGCTGCCACCGAGGAGAACCTGATGCCCCCGATCATCGCCGCCGCCCGCGCCCGCGCCACCGAGGGCGAGATGATCGCGGCGATGCAGGAGGTCTTCGGGACCTACACAGAGTCCCCGGTCTTCTAGCCGTCGGGCTCAGGCCGCGACCGATCCGCGGTCCTTCTCGACCAAGCCAAGCGGCACGACGTCGTCGTCAAAGACGGCATTGACCTCGATGTGGCCGCCCAGGGCGCCCACGTAGTCGGCCAGCGTGCGCAGGTAGAGGTTCTCCGAGTGCTCGATCCGGGAGACGTTGGCCTGGGTCATCTCCAGCACCTGGGCAAGCTCGGTCTGCGTCTTGCCAATCTGCTGCCGCAGTTCGGCCAGGCGAACCGCAGCGACGATCGCGCGCTTGCGCGAGTCGATCTCAGCGGCGGCGCCGGGGCGCTTTCTGACCTCCTTGCTCAGCTCGCTGAACGGCTTTCTTTTCATCTTTTTTGGCATCTTGGTGCTCCTTGCCACCCTCGTGCCCAGAGAGCTTCCCGAAGGTGGCGATCGTAGATCCGGTCGGCGACCGGGATCATCTTTTTGTAGAAGCGCTTCGTCTTTCCCGCCTTGTCGCCCCCGATCAAGAGGATCGCCGTCCGCTCGGGATCGAAGGCGAAGAAGACCCGCATCGTTTGGGTTATCCGCAGCTCCTTCATGTTGGGGTGCCGTGAGCCCTCGACGGTGTCGGCGAGCGGCCGGCCTGCGTTCGGACCAAGCTCCTGCAAGGCCTCTACCGAGGCAACGACCTTGCGCTGCTCTTGGTCCGTCAGGCCTTCCCACCATTCATCGAACTCGCTGGTCCTCTCGGCAGCCCAACTCACCAAGGTATTATAATGTCTGCATTGTAGAAGTCAAACGTTATAATCTGTCTCCAGACAACCCTTGGAGTTCTCTGACGCTCGAGTTCGACCCCTAGCCCACTACTTCGCCCGCATCGACGAGCTGGGGGGATGGTCGAGGCGATCCGCCGCAACTTCCCCCAGCGCGAGATCGCCGACGCCGCCTTCACCTACCAGCGCGAGGTAGATGAGCGCAAGCGCATCGTCGTCGGCGTCAACGACTTCGTCCAGGAGGGCGAAGAGCCAACCCGATCCTGCGCATCGACCCGGCCCTGGAGCGCAAGCAGGTCGACCGCCTCGCGGCGACCCGCGCCAAGCGGGACGGCGCCGAGGTCGAAGACGTACACAGAGTCGCCGGTGTTCTGATCCGACCGTTTCTGGTTCGAGCCCAGCCGGGGCTTCGTTAGGGGAGGACGGGTCTCAACGGCGGACGCCATGCCGGGAACCCTGACCCGCTTGACGAATCCGTGCGTTCCCAAATAGGCTCTCGCGCGGTTGGAAACCGACTGCCGTAGGAGGCGTGGGGAGGCATGAAAGCTTTGTCTGTAAGAACGGGCGGGATTCTGATCGGGCTTCTGGCCGTTGCCCTTCTCGGCGTTGCGATATTTAGCCTTGCGAAGATCGATGATCTAGACACCAAGGTCGCCGGTCTGGAAGACCAGGTAAGCGTCGTGGAAGGTCAGACAGCGAAGCTTGCCAAGAGCACCGGCAGCGATGCTGGGGAAGAACTTCAGGCCCTCGAAGGCAAGCTGAGAAAAATCGAAGCCTGCATTCCCGAGGTGCAGAACGAGATCAACGGTCTGGGTGTCGAAGTCGAAGCCGGCTACGCCTACATCGAAAACAATTCCCAGGTTTCCACCTACTGCCAGTCCGTCGTGTATCCGCAGAGTCAGGGAGAACCTTGACGGTGGCCGCACTAGTAATCCATGAGGCGAGCACCGCGGGGAACGTTGTCGTTTTTCTCGTACTCGGAGTTATCGCCATCGGCTATGGCGCCGCGAAGTGGAATCTGATGAACCAGAGCAAATGCATCCATTGCGGTCATGACAATGGGCTGACGGGAAGGCAGGCGGCGATCTGTCCGGCGTGCGGACGCAATAAGACGATCTTCAATTCAAAGAAGGCACGCAAGAATTAGCTGGGTATCCACCTGGCGCCTGCTCGTGTGAAAGCCAGAGGCGCCGATTCTTGCGGCGTTTTGCCTTGACGGCGGCCGTCAGCTTGTTCGGCTTGCAGAGAAGGCAGCCACTTCGGCGATGCTTCGGCCGCTTGCGCTTGTGGTGAGCCATGGGCGCAGATTATGTCCTCGCCGATGGGCCTGCCATCATTTCTGGCGATGGAGCAGCCTGCGCACATCAAGGTCAGCGGCGCTCTCGAAGGTGAGTTCATCATCACCGAGGAGCGCAGCGCCAACGAGTTCGTGATCACCCGCGATACCTCCTGGGAGGCGATGCTCGGCAAGGACGAGCGCGAGGCTACCGAGGAGGAGATCGCGGCTCTAGAGGTAGAGCACGGGCCGTTCCTGCCCGCAGACGGCGAGGGGTAGCCGCTCTCCATCCGGCGGGTCACGTCGGCACGAAGCTGTCCACCCATCGGCGGGCCATGCAGTCGCTCGTGGCGGCGCCACCGCTAATCTTCCGCTCCGCATGACCACCGCAACCGCCCGCAAGATCCGTGTCGTTGTCGCTAAGCCCGGCTTGGACGGGCACGACCGTGGCGCCAAGATCATCGCTCGCGCGTTGCGCGACGCGGGGATGGAGGTGATCTACACCGGCTTGCACCAGACGCCGGAGCAGATCGCGGAGACGGTGATCCAGGAGGACGCCGACGCGGTCGGGCTCTCGATCCTCTCCGGTGCCCATATGACTTTGGTGCCGCGGGTGGTCGAGCTGCTTGCCGAGCAGGGGGTCGACGACGTCATGGTCACGGTCGGGGGGACGATCCCGGCCGAGGACATCCCCGAGCTGAAGAAGCTCGGGGTCGCCGCCGTCTTCACTCCCGGGGCGGGAACCGACGAGATCGTCGAGTTCATCCGCGACGGCGCTACAGAGCGCCACGAAGCGTGATTTAGTGCACGCCGAACCGCGCAGCGCCTGATCTGTAGATAGACTGATTGACTGGTCAGTCAACCAGCTTTGAACTAGCCAAGGAGGCTTGAAACTTGAAGATCTGCGTCCTGGTCAAGGAGGTTCCGGACGCCGCCGTTCAGAAGCGCATCGACTCAAGCACGATGCGACTGGACCGCAGCGGCGAGAAGAACCTGAACCCCTTCGACACACATGCCATCGAGGCCGCCATGCAGATCAAGGAGGGCGGCGCGATCCCGGTCGAGGAGGTCATCGCTGTGACGATGGGCCCCGACTCGGCCGTCCGCGCTCTGCATAAGGCGGTAGCACTCGGAGCCGACCGCTCCGTGCATCTCTCCGACGACGCGCTCGCCGGCTCCGACGTTTGCGCCACCGGCTACTCGCTGGCCAAGGTGCTCGAGGCCGAGAGCCCCGATCTGGTCCTGCTCGGCCAGCAGTCCGATGACGGCGAGTGCTACACGATCGGCGCCGTCGTCGCCGACCACCTGCAGATGCCCTCGCTGACCCAGGTGATCAAGATCGATGTCACCGACGGCAAGCTGCGCTGCGAGCGCCAGGCCGAGTACGGCTACGACACGGTCGAGATCGAGCTGCCCGCCGTGATCAGCGTCGGCGACGCGATCAACGAGCCGCGCTACCCGAGCCTGAAGGCGATCATGGGGGCGAAGAAGAAGCCCCTCGACGCCAAGGCGACCGGCGACGTCGGCATCGAAGCCGGCATGGTCGGCGAGGCCGGCTCGAAGACATCGGTCCTCGCGCTCAACCCGCCGCCCGCCAAGGAGGCCGGCGAGATCATCGAGGACGAGGACACCAACGAGACGGTCGAAAAGATCGTCGCCTGGCTCGACGAGAGGAAGCTGATCTAGATGGCAGGCATCCTGGTTTACGCCCTCCACGACGACGAGGGCAACTTCAACAAGAACTCGCAGGGGGCGATCTCCGAGGCCGCCAAGCTGGCGAGCCAGATCGGTGGCGAGGCCGCCGCGCTGGTGGTCGGCGACATCGCCGACGACGCCTGCGCCTCGCTCGGCAACTGGGGCGCGGCGAAGGTCTACCGGGCCAAGGACGTGCCCGAGGGTCTCGCCCAGCCGATCGTCGACGCGATGGCCAAGGTGATCACCGACGAGGGCTTCAGCTACGCCCTCTTCGGCGGCGGCCTGCTCGGCTTCGAGATCGGCGCCGGCCTCACCGCTCGCCTCAACGCAGGCGTGACGATGGAGGTCACCGAGGTCAAGGTCTCCGACGGCAAGCTCGTCGTCGAGCGGCCGATCCTGCAGGACTCCCAGATCGCCGACGTCGGCTACGTCGCCGAGCCGGGGATCATCATCGGCCGCCTCAACGCCTTCGACGCGGTCGAGAGCGGCGGCACCGCCGAGGTCGTAGACGTCGCGGTCGAGCTCTCGCCCTGGTCGACCAAGGCCAAGCTGGTCCAGCGCGGCGAACAACGCGGGGCCGACGTCAACATCGAGGACGCCGAGATCCTCGTCGGAGGCGGCCGTGGCCTCGGTGCCGCGGAGGGCTTCAAGCAGTGCGAGGAACTGGCCGAGGCGATGGGCGGGGCGGTTGCCGCGACCCGGGCCGTGGTCGACGCCGGCTGGTACCCATACGCGGCCCAGATCGGCCAGACCGGCAAGACGGTCGCGCCGAAGCTCTACCTGGCCGCCGGCATCTCCGGCGCGATCCAGCACAAGGTCGGGATGCAGAGCTCGGAGAACATCCTCGCGATCAACAAGGACCAGAACGCGCCGATCTTCGAGTTCTCGGATCTCGGCGTGGTGGGCGACCTGCACAAGATCGTCCCCAAGCTGACCGAGGCGATCAAGGCGAAGAAGGGCTGAGTACCCCGGGGGGCTTCGGCCCCCCGGACGCCGTTCACCTGACGACGATTGGAGTAAGCGATGCCGCCAACAGCACCGAGTGAGTTCCCGCCGCCGTTCGACCCGGCCGACGTGATCGGCCCGCCGACCGACGCCGAGGACGAGCGCATAGAGGTAGGCATCGCGATCGCCGGCGGCGGGCCCGCCGGGCTCGCCTGCGCCAACAAGGTGATGCAGCTGCTCGAGGACGAGCCGGAGCTGACCGAGAAGCTGGGCGAAGTCCCGGTCGCGGTGATCGAGAAGGGCAAGGTCGCCGGGGCCCACCTGCTCTCGGGGGCGAACATGAAGCCCTCGGCGATGGAAGAGCTGTTCCCCGACCTGCCCAAGGAGGAGTGGCCGGTCTTCCAGGAGGTGACCAAGGACGCGGTCTACCTGCTGACCTCGAAAGCGGCATTGCCGCTGAAGCCGATGCCGCCGAACTTCCGCAACCACGGCAACTACGTCACCTCGGTCTCGAAGCTGGGCCGCTTCCTGGCTGAGAAAGCCGAGGAGGCGGGCGTCTACCTCCTCACCGAGACCGCGGCGACCAAGCTGCTGGTCGAGGACCGGGTGGTCAAGGGCATCCGCTCCGGCGACCGCGGCCGCGGCAAGGAGGGCGAGGAGCTCGGCAACTTCGAGCCCGGCTCCGACGTCGTCGCCAAGGCGACCGTGCTCGCCGAGGGCACCGTCGGCCACCTCAGCTACGCGGCGTATGACTACTTCGATATGCACGGTGCCGACCCGATGCGCTGGGAGCTCGGGGTGAAGGAGGTCTGGGAGGTACCGAAACCGCTCGACCGGGTGATCCACACGATGGGCTGGCCATTGCGCAAGTCACCGCGCTTCAACGAGTTCGGCGGCAGCTTCATCTACCCGATGGGCGATGACAAGCTCTGCATCGGCCTCGTCGCCGGCCTCGACTACACCGACGCGACCTTCTCGGTCCACGACGCCCTGCAGCTGCTGAAGACCCACCCCTTCGTCAAGGACCTGCTCGAGGGCGGCAAACGGGTCGCCTGGGGCGCGAAGACGATCCCCTCCGGCGGCTACTTCGCGATGCCCAAGCGCCTCGCCGTCCCTGGCATGGTGGTCGCCGGCGACGCGGCCAGCATGGTCAACGTGCCGACCCTGAAGGGCGTCCACTACGCGATGCACGCCGGCATGTACGCGGCGGAGACGATCGTCGAGTCGCTGAAGCAGGACTCGGTCAACTTCGAGGCCTACGACGAGAAGATCCACAAATCCCTGATCGAGAAGGACCTCTACGAATCGCGCAACATGCGCCAGCCCTTCTCCAAAGGCTTCTTCCTCGGCGGCGCCTTCGCCTCGGCGATGACGATCACCAAAGGCAACTTCCCCGGCGGCCACTGGAAGCAGGAGCACGACTCCGAGGTCGAGATGGACCTGGGCAGGGCGGGCGACATGTACGTCAAGCCCGACAACGAGCTCACCTTCGCCAAGCTCGACTCGGTTTTTCTCTCCGGCAACGCCACCCGCGACGACGCCCCCAACCACGTTCGCATCCAGGCCAAGGTGCCGCGCGAGATCGCCCAGACCTGGGTCTCGATGTGCCCGGCCCAGGTCTACGAGATCCCCGAGGAGCAACTCGAGAACGGCGCCGCCACCGTCGACGTCCACGTCACCGCCTCCAACTGCGTCCAGTGCGGTGCGATCACCGCCAAGGGCGGCCGCCTGACGCTGCCCGAGGGCGGCGACGGGCCGCTGTATCAAGAGACGTAGAAAGAGTTTCGAAGACGGCGCATTCTGCGCGTCACGTGTGCGCTCGGGCCACCTATGGCCGCTTCATGGGTGGATTGCTCGGTCAGACGACAACCATCGTCGGTCTTCTCGCTGGCGGGATCGCCGTTGGCGGGTTTCTCGGGCACGCCCATCCAAGCTTGTCGGGCAAATCGGAGTCGAAGCTCAGGCGGGCGACGACCGTCGGAGGCCTCTTTGGCATGGCTTTCGCGGTAGGGATCGTCGTCCTATCCATGGCTACTGGGTAATGTATTGTCTGAATGGAGGGTTAATGACCGAAGCCAAAGCCTTGATCTTTCTCCTCGTCGCCCTTCTAGTGGTGTTTGGAGCGGTCACGGTGGTCTGCGTCAGCTCGGAGCGAGCGGCACCGTGCTCGGCCTCGTATTCGTCCTGTCCTGTGCGGCGGGCGGTTACTTCTCCTCTGGGGTTGTCATGCACTTCGCGGACGTGGAGGAGCGCCGCAAGCGCGAAGAGATCCTGCTCTCGCGATAGCGCCCCAGTCACAGATAGCCTGAGCGCCGTGCTGGCGCTCGGCATAGTCGCGGCGGTTGGGGCTTCGCTGCTCTACAACACCTCGATCGCGTTTCAGGCGCTGGAGGCGCGGCAGGTTCCGCACGATCACTCTTTGCGGCCCTCGCTGATCGGCAGGCTGGTGCGGAACCGGCGCTGGCTGGGGGCGACGGCGTTGGGGTTGGTCGGGTGGCCACTGGAGATCGCGGCGCTGCTGCTGGCGCCGCTGACGGTGGTGCAGCCCTGCCTGGCCAGTGGGCTGATCCTGTTGCTCTGGCTGGGGGCGACGAGGCTGGGGGAGGCTCCCGGAGCACGGGAGTGGGTCGCTGTGGCCGCGATCGTGGTCGGGGTGGCCGGGGTCGCCTGGGCGGCGCCGGAGCGGACCACGGACCACGCAAGCACCGGCGCGATCGCCATCGCGCTTGCCTTCGTCGCGGTTCCGCTCGCGGCGCCGTACGCGTTGCGCTGGCGCTTCCGACGTTCACCACACCAGGGGGGGGTCGATGTCGGATGGGCGGGTGGGATCGGAACTTTGATGGTGATCAGCGCCGGCTGCGGCTACGCCTGGACGGCGATCGCGAGCAAGTTGCTCACCGACGAACTGGCGTCCGGGGCGGTGCTGGTCGCCCTGGCATGGCTGGCGACCGCCGCGGCCTCGGAGGGGTTGGCGCTGCTCAGCGAGATGAGCGCCCTCCAGCGCCGTCCCGCGACGCACGTGGCCCCGGTGATGTTCGCGGTTCAGGTGCTGCTGCCGGTCCTGCTCGCTCCCCTGATCTTTGGCGAGTCGTGGTCCTCGACGCCATTGGGTGGCGTCGCTCTTGTCGCCTTCATGGCGGTCGCGGTCGCCGGCACGAGTCTCCTCGCCGGGTCGAAAGCCGTGGGCGCCCTGATCGAAACCGCTCGCGAGCGCACCTGATCCGGTCTGCCTCCACTGGTAGCCTTGCGGCGCCTTTCGCACCATGACTCGTCCGCGAGGGCAATCCCCCAGCCACACCCACCTTCCTAGGAGCTACCCGTAAGTTCCCCAGAGACAACCCGCCCCGACGCGACCAAGTTCGCGATCGGCTTCGACCACCGCGACCGTGCCCGGCTCTTCGAGCTCTGGACCGAGGTCCTCGATTCCGAGCAGTGGTCGGAGGGCCGGAAGCTGGAGGCCTTCGAGCAGCGCTGGGCCGAGTGGAACGGGCTGCCCAGCCTCGGCCTCTCCAGCTGGGCCGGCGGTGCCCTGGCGGCGCTGGAGTTCGCCGGCGTGCGTGGGCGAGACCGTGCTCTGCCCGTCCAACACCTTCATGGCGACGCCCCTGGCCGCGGTCAATGCCGGTGCCGAGGTCGAGTTCGTCGATTGCAACCGCGGTGACCTCTGCATGTCCTTCGAGGACTTCGAGGCAAAGGCCGAGCGGCACAAGCCGAAGGCCGCGATCCTCGTCCACATCGGCGGCCACATCGCCTTCGACGCCGAGCGCATCGCCGCCTACTGCCGCGAGAACGGGATCTTCCTGCTCGAGGACTGCGCCCACGCCCACGGCGCCGATTGGAGCGGCCGCAGGCCGGGTGGCTTCGGCGACGCCGGCGTCTACTCGCTCTACGCGACCAAGACCGTCTCCACCGGTGAGGGCGGCGTGCTCGTCTCGGGCAACCCCGACTTGATCGAGTTCGCCCGCAAGTTCCGCAACTACGGCAAGTTCGAGCACGAGGTCGACGGCCTCAACTTCCGGATGAGCGAGTTCACCGCTGCGCTCGGCCTCGTCCAGGCCGAGCGGATGGAGGAGATCGTCGCCTGGAAGAACGAGTACGCCCGCGAGCACCTCGACGCGCTGCACCCCTCCCGGCTCGAGCTGCCCGAGGGGATGACCTCGGGCTTCTACAAGTACATCGTCTTCGACCCGATCGAGAAGTCCACCGGCCGTGTCTACGAGGAACCGTGCCACCGCATCATGGGCCGCTCCGACGAGCTGCCAAACACCGACTGGGTGGCAGAGAACCACTGGTGCGTGCCGCTCTACTACCGACCGGAGAGTCGCGAGGCCGCTCTCGGCAAGGAGGAAGCATGAGGGTCCTGGTAACCGGCGGCGGAGGCTTCATCGGCTCCCACGTGGTCGACCGCCTGATCGAGCGCGGCGACACGCCGCGGATCTTCGACCTCAGCGCCTCGCCCTACCACTCGCCGCTCGAGGTCGAGACCTTCACCGGCAGCATCACCGACCCGGCCAACCTCGACCTGGCGATGCGCGACTGCGACGCGGTCATCCACCTCGCCGCCGTCGCCGACGTCGGCCACGTCCTGGCCGATCCGGTCCTCGCCGAGGAGGTCAACACGCGCGGCACCCTCAACGTGCTCGAGGCCGCCTGCCGGGCGAAAGTGGGACGCGTCGTCTACGGCTCGACCACCTGGGCCTACAGCGATTGCGTCGAGCAGGAGGTCGACGAGGAGACCCCGATCCCGGCCCCGCGCCACCTCTACACCGCGACCAAGCTCGCCGGCGAGACCTACTGCGCCGGCTACGCCGAGCTCTACGAGCTGGAGTCCACCGTGCTGCGCTTCGGCATTCCCTACGGGCCGCGCGCCCGCGCCGCCGGCGTCGTCGCCAAGTTCACCGACCTCGCCTTCGAAGGCAAGCCGCTGACGATCGCCGGCGACGGCAGCACGACCCGCAGCTTCATCTACGTCGAGGACCTCGCCGACGGGATCGTCGCCGCCCTCGCCCCCGAGGCCGCGGGCCGCACCTACAACCTCTCCGGCGACGAGGTGGTGACGATCCTCGAAATCGCCGAGCGGGTGCAGGAAAACACCGATGACTGCGAGATCGTCCACACGCCCCCGCGGCCCGGCGACTTTCCCGGCAAGACGATCTCCAACGAGCGGGCGCTCTACGAGCTCGGCTGGAAGGCCGAGACCAGCTTCAAGCGAGGGGGTCCGCAAGTACGTCGAGTGGGTGCGCGGGACCACCCGGCCGCCCGACCCGGTGCCCGGCAAGAAGCCGTCGCTGAATGGCAACGACCACGCGGCCGGCGCCCTGCTGTCAGGCGCGGCTTCTGCCGAGGATCGCCCGCCGCGGGTCCTCGTCCTCACCGCCGACATCGGCGAGGGGCACGATCTGCCGGCGCGGATCATCAAAGCCGACATCGAGGCCGAGATCCCCGAGGCGGAGGTCGAGATCGCCAACGGCCTCGAGGCGATGGGCCGGATCGTCACCGCGATCGTGCGCGGCGGCTCACGCGTCACCTTCCGCTGGATGCCCTGGCTGTTCGACATCCAGTACTGGCTGATCAGCAGGTTCGCGCCGACCCGCTGGCTCGCCCACCACCTCAACTACGCGCTCGGCGCCCACGGCCTGATGAAGCTGATCGCCAAGCACGAACCGGACGCGATCGTCTCCACCTACCCCGGCACGACGGCCGTGCTCGGAATGCTGCGCGAAAACCGCCGCCTGGCGGTCCCGGTCCAGTCGGCGATCACCGATCTGGCCGGCCTGCGCTACTGGGTGCACCCCGGCGTCGACATGCACTTCGTCACCCATCCCGAGTCGATCGAGGAAGTGGAGAAGCTGGCCGGCCCGGGCAGCGTCGAGTGGACCCGGCCGCCGATCTCCCGCGAGTTCCTGATGCCGCGGACCCGCAGCGACGCGCGCAAGGCCCTCGGGGTCCCGGTCCACGAGCGTCTCATCCTCGTCTCCGGCGGCGGCTGGGGAATCGGCGACCTCGAGGGGGCGATCGATACCGCGCTGGCCGGCGACGACACGATGGTCGTCTGCATCACCGGTCGCAACGAGGTGGCCCGGGAGAAGCTGGAGCAGCGCTTCGCCGGCAACGAGCGGGTGCGGATCCTCGGCTTCACCGAGCAGATGAGCGACTGGATGGCGGCCGCCGACGCGATGGTCCACGCGACCGCGGGACTGACCGTGCTCGAGGCGCACATCCGCGGCTGCCCGGTCGTCTCCTACGGCTTCTCGGCCGGGCACCTGCGCGCCAACAACGCCGCCTTCGAGCGCTTCGGCCTGGCCGAGGTGGCGCGCTCCGAGCACGAGCTGCGAGTCGATGCTCCGCCACCTCAGCCGCGAGCGGCGCTCACCCGACTCCTCCTTCGCCTCGCTGCCCTCGATCGCCTCGCGCGTGCTCTCGGTGCGGCCGCGGGTAAAGCCGCAGCCGGTCTGGCGGCTGCGGGCCGGCCGGGCCGCAGCCGCGGTCAGCCTCGCCGCGGTGGCGATCGCGCTGGTCGTCAGCGTCAGCCTCGCCGGGCACTGGGACACGCCCTATCACGTGATCTCGAAGGCCGCGAGGCCGCTTGAGGGACGCGATCCACTTCGGCAGGGACCCCGATACGCCGGCGCCTGGCCGTGCAGCAGGCACGCCGGGCGCGCGCGGCCGCTGCGTTGCACAGCGCCTCCGGCAACGGCGACTTGACCAGCGGCGCCTCGCTCGGGGCCGGCGCCTCAGCTGCCGCGGTCCTGCACGCCGGGCCGGCGCTGGCGCCGGTGGTGCCGGGCCTGGCCGGGGCCCTCGGTATCCCGACCCGCCAGGAGGGCGTCGAGGGCGTCGCCCTCACCTTCGACGACGGCCCCCACCCCCAGGGCACCCCGGCCGTGCTCGAGACCCTGCGCGAGCGCGGCGCCACGGCGACCTTCTTCCTCGCCGGCGAGCAGGTCGCGCGCCGGCCCGCCCTGGCTGCCGAGATCGTCGCCGCCGGACACCGGGTCGAGCTGCACTGCCACCGCCACCGCAACCTGCTGCGGCTCAGCGCCGCGGCAGTTCCTCGAGGACGCCGAGCGGGCCCGGCGGCGATCGAGGAGGCGACCGGCCAGGCGATCGCCGACTACCGCCCGCCCTACGGCATCTTCAGCGCTTCAACTCTGCGGGCCGTGCGTCGCCGCGGCTGGCGGCCGGTGCTGTGGTCGCAGTGGGGGAGGGACTGGACAAGGCGCGCGACGGCCGAGTCGATCGCGCGTCGCTCAAGCTCCGGCATCCGGGCCGGCGACATCGTCCTCCTCCACGACGCCGACTACTACAGCGCGCGCGGCTCCTGGGTGCGGACCGCGGCGGCGCTGCCGCTGATCCTCGAGGAGCTCGAGAGCCGCGGGCTGAAGACCGTCTCGCTGCGCCGCTGAGAGGGCGGGGCGAGGGTCCACTGCTCGCAGCCAGCGAACGCTTCGTCGAGGCGCTTCGCCATCGTGCTCCTGGGCCGTGCCTGGTCGAAGATCTCCTTGGCCATTGGCTCTCCGTCCTGTAGGGGGCGTTGAGGGACTTTCGCTCCTCGATCGGACGAAAAACGTGCACGTTGCGAAAAGAACGCGCAGAGTGGGTGTTTTTCTTAGCTCTCGGTGACGAAGCGAGCGATCTCGTCGGCCAGCCGCTGGGGCTGGTCGAGCGGCACGAAGGTCTTCGCGTCGGGGATCTCGACGATGCGCGCGTTCGGCGTCTCGCTGGCAAGTCGCTGCGCGTATTTCATCGGGAAGTAGCGGTCCCCGGGCGCCCAGGTGAGCAGGATCGGCAGCTCCGACTCGCTCAGCTTCTCGGCCGCCTCCAGGGTGTAGCGCTTGTTCATCCCGACCGTGACCTTCTTGGCGTCCCGCTTGACGCCGGGGTCGTGCAGGCCGGGTGCCATCCAGGAGGCGACCAGGTCCTCCGGGATCTTGGTCCGCGCGAACGGCCTGAAGGCGGCGCGGGCGAGGGCGCCGATCCGAAACGGCGCCGCAATGAGGTCCATGCCGCCCGGCAGCTTGGCGATCGGCGGCATCGCCTTGAAGATGCCTGGCGGGAAGTTCTCGTGGGTGTCGCAGTTGGTCAGCACCAGCCTGCCGACCCGCTCCGGGTGGCGGGTGACCAGGACCTGGGACATCGCGCCGCCGGAGTCGTTGCCGACGATCGTCACGTCCTCGAGGTCGAGCGCCTCGAGGAAGTCGGCGATGATCGCCGCGATGCCGGGAGGGGAGAGGTCGGCATCCGGGTTCATCGCCACCTGCTGCGCCCCGATCGGCCAGTCCGGCGCGATGCAGCGACAGCGATCGGAGAGCCGGTCGACCACCCCGTCCCAGAGGCGCCCGTCGACCAGGTAGCCGTGGACGAAGACGACAGGTTTTCCCTCACCGGCCTCGCGGTAGCGGATCGTCCCCGCGGGCAGGGCGATCTCACGTCGCTCGTCTGACTGGCTCATGCTGAGGCCCAGGTTAGCGATCCTGGGCTGACCCCTCAGCGCTTGGCTGTCTCGTCTGCCGGCTGCATCTCGGGCAGCGATACCGCGGGGTGCGCGACGCGGCGCGACTCCTTCTGGGCGTACATCCGCACGTCGGCGAGCTGCATCGCGTCCGACTGGTTGTCGGCCTCGCGGGGGATTTCGGCCGCGCCCCACGATGCCGCCACCTCGACCCCCTTTTCACTGGCCGTCAACGCCTGCGCGGCCCTGCGCGCCACGGTGTCGAACCGCTCCCTGGGACAGCTCAGCAGCAGGCAGAACTCATCGCCGCCGATCCGGTACGCGACGCCGTCGCTGCCGACCGCGTCGCGGAGGCCGCGGCCGAGGCGGGTGAGCAGCTCGTCGCCCGCGGGGTGCCCGAGGGTGTCGTTGTAGCGCTTGAAGCCGTTGAGGTCGAAGAGGTAGAGCATCGCCGGGTGCTCGGGGCCGGCGCGATCGAAGATCGCTCCCAGGTCGACCTGCATGCGGCCGCGGCTGCCGAGCCCGGTGAGCGGATCCGTCCGCACCTCCTCCAGCAGGCGCCGGTTCTCGCGGTCGCTCATCGCCAGGCGGACGATCACGGCAGTCATCGTCGCTGCCCACAGCACCGTGGAAAGACTGCTGGTGGCGCTGAAGTACTGCATCGCGAAGAGGCCGATCATCACCGCGGCGAAGACCGCCGGGACGACGATCTCGCGGCGCCCGCTGCTGCGCGGCGAGGTGATCGTCGCCGCCTCGGTGGGCTGCCAGACCGCGGCGCCCAGGCAGACGGCGGCGATCAGGTAGATCGGGTCGATCCAGTTGCCGCCGGGAAGGGTCGCGTCGGTCGTCTGCAGCGTGTAGGCGACGTCGGCGATCACCAGTGCCGAGAGGCCGGCGAGGAGGAGCGACCAGGTCCGGCCGGGCCGCCAGCCGGTCAGCGCGACGACGCCGACGACCAGCGCCACCATCCCGATGTCGCCGAGCGGGTAGGCGAGCGTGGTGGTCACTTCGAGCGGTGGATCCCGTCGCCTTTTCGGCCACGAAGTCGAAGACGAACGCCGCGCCGAGGGCGGCGGTGCCGAGCGCCGCGATCGCACCGTCCATCCACAGGCGCCAGTTGATTTCGTGGGCGCGGGCGCGGACCAGCATCGCCAGGCCTGCGTAGGCCAGCGGGTAGAAGGCGAGGTAGCCGACGTCGGCCGGCGACGGGTAGGGGGCCGACGGGTTGTTTTCGATGAAGGCGGTCCAGTAGACCTCGGCGGCGCCCCAGCAGAGGATCGCCAGGCCGATCAGCATCCAGGCAGCGTGCTCGCGCCTGTAGTCGGAGGCCCTGATCAGGCAGGCGATGCCGGCGCCCAGGATGACCGCGTCGTAGAGGGGGCCGCCGATCGCAGAGTGCAGGCCGCTGCCGAGGCCGGCCCAGTCGTGGAGGGCGACGATCGCCGTGCCTCCGAGCAGGAGAACCGTCAGGGCACGGCGCAGCGCGCGAGTTCCCTGCGGTTGGGCGGCGGTCGTCTCCGGGGTTTTCACTGGTTTGACTATCGGCGCCTGACGGCGATTCCCAAACCCCTGAACGGGCAAAATGCGCGCGTGATCTAGACTGGGTGGAGATGAAAGCCGGAATCCACCCCGAGTACACGCTCGCCAACGTGCATTGCTCGTGCGGGAACCAGTTCTACACGCGCTCGACCGAGTCGGACCTCCACGTCGAGCTCTGCTCGGAGTGCCACCCCTTCTACACCGGCAAGCAGAAGCTTGTCGACACGGGTGGCCGGGTCGAGCGGTTCCAGCGCCGCGCCGCGAAGCACGCCAAGGCGAGCAGGTAGCCCGTGAGCCCAGAGGTGGGCTCACCGCGAGCTGAAGCGACCTCCCGCAACGGGGCGGACCCACTGCGCATGCCCGACGGCGCCCTCGTCGCCAAGCGCGACGCGCCGGTCGGCGGGCAGGCGGTGCTCGAGGGCGTGATGATGCGCGGCGTCACGGTCTGGGCCGTGGCGGTGCGCCGGCCCGACGGCGAGGTCGAGATCAGCTCCGAGTCGATCAAGCCCTGGGCGCAGCGCCACCGCCTCTGGCGCCTGCCCGTCCTGCGCGGCATCGTCGCCCTGGGCGAGTCGCTGAAGATCGGCTTCCGCGCCCTCAGCATCTCCGCCAACGCCCAGCTCGAGGAGGACGAGGACGGCGAGAAGGAAGAGATCGGCGGCTGGGTCTGGGGCCTGACGATCGCCTTCTCGATGGTCCTCGCGGTCGGCCTCTTCTTCGTCGTCCCGGTCGGCCTGACCAGCCTGATCAAGGACCAGCTCGGCTCTCCCTTCCTCTTCTGGCTGATCGAGGGGCTGCTCCGCACCGGCATCTTCATCGGCTACATCGCCGTGATCAGCCAACTGCGCGACCTGCGCCGCGTCTTCGAGTACCACGGGGCCGAGCACAAGACGATCTCCTGTTACGAGGCCGAAGACGAGCTGACCCCGGCACGGGCCAAGCTCTACTCGCGCCTGCACCCGCGCTGCGGGACCAGCTTCCTGCTGATCGTGATGGTGCTGGCGATCTTCGTCTTCGCCCCGATCGGCCTGCCGGCCTGGTACTGGCTGCTCGCCTCGCGCATCCTCGGCATCCCGCTGATCGCCGGCCTCTCCTACGAGGTGATCAAGTGGGCCGGCAAGAACCGGCGCAAGCGCTGGGTGCGGGCGATCATGTGGCCGGGGCTGATGCTGCAGAACCTGACCACGCGTGAGCCGGACGGAGAGCAGCTCGCGGTGGCGATCGCCTCGCTGGAGGCGGTGCTGGCTCGGGAGTCGCCCGAGCAGGCGGCGGCCGAGCAGCACATCGAGATAGTCGCGTAAAGCAGTCGGCGCGCGGGTCCTGTCACGAGGGAAGGGGGGCCTGCGGGCAGTCCACGGGCTGTCCTCGACCCCCCTTCCCTCGTGCCACCCGCGCGAGAGGCGTTCCCGTCTATGTTGTGAGCCGTGATCGATTCGCTGGTTGAGCAGATCGAAAGCCGGTTCGCCGAGCTGGAGCGGCAGATGTCCGATCCTGCTGTGATCGGGGATCGGGAGAGGTATGCCGAGGTTGGGCGGGAGTACCGGGAGCTGCAGCCTGCTCAGGCGCTTGGGGCTCGGTACCGGACGCTTAAGGACGATCTGGAGGGGGCCCGGGAGCTGCTCGAGGAGGACGGGGACGATCCGGAGCTGCGCAAGGTCGTCGAGGAGGCGCCCGGGGAGATCGAGGCGCTTGAAGAGGAGATCCGGCTGGCGATGGTCG
This sequence comes from uncultured Solirubrobacterales bacterium, assembly GCA_963714665.1. GTDB lineage: Bacteria > Actinomycetota > Thermoleophilia > Solirubrobacterales > 70-9 > VRUE01. Next base: position 261,006 of record CAVQPE010000003.1, read on the forward strand.
AGCGCGATCCGAACGACGGCAAGAACGTGCTGGTCGAGATTCGGGCCGGGACCGGGGGGGACGAGGCGGCGCTCTTTGCCGGCGACCTCTACAAGATGCTGACCCGCTACGCCGAAGAGCGCGGCTTCTCGACCGAGGGGCTCTCCCAGTCGAGTGCCGAGCAGGGCGGTTTCAAGGAGGTGACCTTCGCGATCAAGGGCGAGGGCGCCTACTCGGTCTTCAAGTACGAGGGCGGGACGCACCGGGTGCAGCGAGTGCCGGAGACGGAGTCGCAGGGGCGGATCCACACCTCGACCGCGACCGTGGCGGTGCTGCCCGAGGCCGAGGAGGTCGAGGTCGAGATCGACCAGAACGACCTGCAGATCGACGTCTACCGCTCCTCGGGCCCCGGTGGCCAGTCGGTCAACACGACCGACTCGGCGGTGCGGATCACCCACAAGCCGACCGGGATCGTCGTCTCGATGCAGGACGAGAAGTCCCAGCTGCAGAACAAGGACCGGGCGATGCGGGTGCTGCGCGCCCGCCTCTACGAGCGCGAGCTGGCCGAGCAGCAGGCGAAGATCGCCTCCGAGCGCAAGGCCCAGGTGGGCAGCGGCGAGCGCTCCGAGAAGGTCCGCACCTACAACTTCCCCCAGGGCCGGGTGACCGACCACCGGATCAAGCACACCTCGCACAACCTCGACGGCGTGCTCGGCGGGGAGTTGACGGAGTTCACCGACGCGCTGGCGGCCGAGGAGAAGCGCCAGCGCCTGGAGACCGCAGCCGTAGGGTGATTCGTGAAGCGCTGAGCGCGGCGGCCGACGGGTTGGGCGCCGCCGGAATCGAAGAGCCGCGCCTAGATGCCGAACTGCTGCTCTGCGAGGCGACCGGGTGGGATCGCGCGCACTTGGCGGCCAACCCGGAGGCTGAGATCCCGCCGCCGGCAGCGCGACGGTATTCGGGAGACGGTGCGGCGGCGGCTGCGGCGCGAGCCGGTCGCCTACATCCTCGGCCGCAGGGGCTTTCGGCAGATCGAGCTGGCGGTCGATCCGCGGGTTCTGATTCCGCGCCCGGAGACCGAGCTGCTGGTCGAGCTGGCGCTGGAGCTGCAGCCGCGCACGGTGCTCGACGTCGGCACCGGCTCGGGCGCGATCGCCCTGGCGGTCGCCGACGAGCTGCCGGACTGCGAGGTGACCGCGACCGACACATCGCCCCCGGCGCTCGAAGTCGCGCGTGCCAATGCCGAGCGCCTCGGCCTGGCCGGGCGGGTCGAGCTCGTCGAGGGGTCGCTGCCGCCGGAGCCGGGCGGGTTCGACCTCATCCTCGCCAACCTGCCCTACGTGAGCGAGGCGGAGTGGGGGGCCTCGAGCCCGAGGTGACGGAGTGGGAGCCACGCGAGGCGCTGCTGGCTGGCCCCGACGGCCTCGACGCGATCCGAGCCCTCCTCGCCGACCGCGGTCGCCATTTCAACCGCCAGCCGGATGAGATGGCGACCGCGGGGCGGGGGGTATCGCGCTGGAGGTTGGGGAGGGGCAGGCTGCAGCTGTTGGCGAGTTGCTGCGGGAGGCCGGTTTCGGTGAGGTCGAGACGCGCGCCGACCTGGCGGGGATCGAGCGGGTGGTGGTGGGGTGGGGATGACCGAGGTCGTCTCGATTCGGGATGACGGTGCCGACGCGGCTCGCTCTGCGCTGGAGCGCTGCATCGCCGCCGGCGGCGTCGCGGTTTTTCCCGCCGACGGCCTCTACGGGCTCGCCTGCGATCCGCTGGACCCGGCGGCGATCGGGCGCATCCACCGGATCAAGGGGCGCGATGACGGCAAGCCCTCCGCGGTTCTGTACTTCTCGCCGCTGGCGATGCGCGAGCTGGTCGAGAGCCTGGGCCCGCGGACGCGCGAAGCCGCGGGCGCCCTGCTGCCGGGGCCGGTGACCCTCGTGGTCGCCAACCCGCGGCGGCGCTACCCGCTCGCCTGCCGCGAGGATCCCGAGCGGCTGGGCGTTCGGCTGATCGACGGCCCGCTGGCCGGAGCGATGTGCCCGATCTTCCAGACCTCGGCCAACCACAGCGGCGAGCCCGCCCCCGCCCGGTTCGCCGGCGTTCCGGACGCGGTCCTCACCCGAGTCGACCTGGCGATCGATGGCGGCGAGCTGACCGGCCTGCCCTCGACAGTCGTCGACCTGACGACCCTCGATGAAGGTGGGGAGTGGAGCGTTCTCAGGGAGGGCGGCCTGGATCGGGCCAGGCTCGCGGCGCTCCTGGCGGCGACCTAACCTGCCGTTAACCGACCCGCGTCCGGACTGCGAATACGCTGGCGCCCGATGGGTGACGCAGTGGGGTCTCGGGGTGCGAAGGGCAGATGGCGGGAGAAGTCGTGAGCCGAGCCCTGCTTCCCGCCAAGTCCGCCTTCGAGCAGGTGGGGGAGATGATGATCCTCACCGCGAAGACGATCATCTCCGCCGTCCGGCCCCCATATCCGTACGGCGAGGAGCTGGTCTGGCAATTCCTCTTCGTGCTCAAGCTGTCCTGGTTTCCGCTGCTGATCTCGACCTTCGCCCTCAACCTCGGCGCCCCGGGCCTGCAGGCGGCGGGCGCCCTCTCGCTCTTCGGGGCGCTGGACCGGCTCGGCGGCTTCTTCGTCTTGACCGCGATCCGCTGGATCGGGCCGCTGGTGACCGCCATCGTCGTCGCCGGCGTCGCCGGCACCGCGATCACGGCCGATCTCGGCGCCCGCAAGATCCGCGAGGAGCTCGACGCCCTGCAGGTCCTCGGCGTCGACCCGATCAAGAACCTGGTCGTGCCGCGTTTCATCGCCCTGATGGTCGTCACCAGCCTGCTCGACATCTTCGCGATCGTCTTCGGGCTCTCCGCCGGCATCGCCGCCGAGCTTCTCTACAAGCAGTCGCTCGGTGGCTTCTTCGCCACCCTCTTCTCCAACGCATCGGTGACTGACCTCTGGGGCTCGCTGCTGATGTGCATGATGTTCGGCGCGATCATCGCCGTCGTCTGCTCCTTCAAGGGGATGACCGCTTCCGGCGGCGCCGCGGGCGTGGGCCGAGCGGTGAACCAGGCGGTGGTGATCGCCATCGTCGCGTCCTTCTTCTTCCAGTTCGTCTTTTCCGCGATCCTGCTTGCCACCAACCCCGAACTGCAGACGATCCGGTGATCGGCTGGCTCGACGTCCCCCGTGGTTGGTTCGATGCGGCTGGCGAGATCGCCCGTTTCGGCTCGCGCGTCGCCGGCCTCGTCTACAGCGGCCGCGTCCTGCGCTTCTACGGCGAGAGCCTGCGCCAGGCGGGGATCCTGATCCTCGGCTCGGCGATGATCATCTGGGCCTTCGTCTTCATCCTCGGTCTCCAGTGCGGCCTCCAGGGCGCCTACTTCTTCCGCGCCCAGGGTGCTCCCGCCTACGCGGGGCTGTTCTCGGCCTGGTGCGACCTGCGCGAGGCGCTGCCCTACGCCTTTGGCTACATCCTCTCGGCCAAGGTCGGCACCGGGATCGTCGCCGAGCTCGGCGCGATGCGGATCTCCGACGAGATCGACGCGCTTGAGGTGATGGGGATCCCGCCGGTCACCTTTCTCTGCGCGACCCGACTGCTGGGGGCCTGGATCGCCCTTCCCTTCATGTACCTGGTTGGGATCGGGGTCATGTACTCCGCCAGCTACCTCTCCGTGGTGCAGCAGGTCGGCGACGTCTCCTCGGGCGGCTTCCTGCTGATCTTCTGGATGTTCCAGAACCCGGGAGACCTGATCTTCAGCCTGATCAAGGGGATGGTGATGGCAACGGCGATCATCTCGGTCGGCTGTTACTACGGCTACACGGCGTCGGGAGGCCCGGTCGGGGTCGGCACCGCTACCGCCCAATCGATGGCGGTCAACATCGTCCTCGTCCACATCATCGGCATGCTGGGCACCCTGGTCTTCTGGGGCTCGACCCCCCGCGCCCCAATCGGCGGCTGAACACCCCTGCCGCGCTGGAGGATCCAGCGCGGTCGATGGCCTGGGCGTCTACAACTCCTCTCACAGACCTTGTTTCCGGTGTAGCCGGTGGAGATAGACTGACAAACGTGGTCCGATCTTGGTCCATACCCTTCGCAGCGATGGCCGCGGCGATTCTCGGCCTTGATGCTGTCTTGAACCTTGCGGGTGCCGGAACCACCGCATTTTTCGCGGCGATAACCGCGTTTGCGATCGCTGGCGGCTGCTACGTCGGTCATCGGGTTGTATCCGAAGGGGACCAGGGGTCTGAGAATCATCAGAGGCGAAGAGCCCACAAAGCTTCGATGTAGCTAACAGCCGTTGTCGCCCCGGAAGGGGAGGTGGACCAGGCGGCGGGAGGTGTTGTCGTACTCGTCGGACTCGTAGAGCAGGTTGTGAGGGTCGACGCGCATGACGAAGGCGAAGCAGCCGCGCAGGCCCTTGACCGGGATCCACTGCTTGGAGTAGTCGGCGGGGTAGATGTCGGACCAGCCGACCGAGGTGCCGAGGGTGACCCGGTCCTGGAACGGGTTCTGGTTGCAGCCGGGGTAGTGGGCGTGGCTGGGAGAGCGGCGGCCGGGGCGCGTTCGCTCGAGGTCGCGCAGGCAGTAGTTGAGCTTGGGGCCGGTGCGGACGCGGCGCAGAAGCCGGTGGTGGCGGTCGACCGACCAGAGCTCGAAGCGAGCCAGCTGGTGGACCTTCCAGTAGCGCCCGCCGAAGTAGGCGCCGACGTCGGTGAAGTGCAGTGAGGCTCGCGTGCGCAGGTCGACGTGGCCACCCCCGGCGCGGTAGATCCGCTGGTTGACCCGCATGGAGCGCGGGCCGTCGCGCCTGCCGCGCAGCTCCATCGGCCCGCGCCCACGGCTGCGCACGTCGCTGGTCGCGCGCAGCAGGACCCGCCCACCGCCGCTCTGGGCATAGAGATCGGATGGCGGGCCGATGCGCAGGTTGGGACAGAGCAGGTGCGAGACTCCAGGCCTCCCGCAGGGGTTCTCCGTGCCGGTGGCGGTGCCGCTGGTCAAGCCGAAGGCGATGCAAAGCGTCAGGGCCAGAGATGGAGCGCGGCGAGTCAAGCGCCAACAGGTTATCCGGGCCGTACCGAGGTTTGAGTGGATTTACGCATGAGTGGGCGCTGGTAGCATCGCTTCGATGAGCCGTGCTCTCGACGTCAGCGACCCCGAGCTGGGGCAGCTCCTGCTCAAGGAGGACGAACGACAGGCGCATTCGCTCTGCTTGATCCCGTCTGAGAACTACTGCTCGGACGCGGTGCTCGAAGCCAACGGCACGGTCCTGGTGAACAAGTACTCAGAGGGGTATCCGGGGCGCCGCTACTACGAGGGAAACGAGGTCATCGACGAGGTCGAGCTCCTGGCGATAGCCCGCGCCAAGCAGCTCTTTGGCGCCGAGCACGTGAACGTCCAGCCCTACTCCGGCTCTCCCGCAAATCTCGCCATCTACCTTGCCTTCCTGCAGCCGGGCGATACGGTCATGGGCCTTTCCCTGCCTGCGGGCGGGCATCTCACCCACGGCTGGCAGGTGTCGGCGACGGGAATCTGGTTCAACGCCGTGCACTACGGGGTCGATCGGGACTCTGGGCGGGTCGAGATGGATGCGGTTCGCCATCTTGCGGTTGCCCATCGCCCGAAGCTTCTCTTCTGCGGCGGCACCGCCGTGCCGCGCACGATCGACTTTGCCGGCTTTGCCGAGATCGCCCGCGAGGTGGGCGCCCTCATGGTCGCCGACGTCTCGCATATCGCCGGGTTGATTGCCGGCGGCGCTCACCCTTCGCCGATTCCGCATGCAGATGTCGTGATGACCACCACCCACAAGACGTTGCGTGGCCCCAGGGGGGCGATCCTGCTTTGTCGCGAGGAGCATGCAAAAGCGATCGACCGAGCGGTGTTCCCAGGGCTGCAGGGCGGTCCGCACCAGCACCAGACGGCGGCGATCGCGGCCGCTCTCGGCGAGGCTCTCACTCCAGAGTTCCGCGACTACGCCCACGCAACCGTGGCCAACGCGAAGGCACTGGCCGAGGCGCTGATCGATCGTGACTTCAGTTTGGTTTCGGGCGGCACCGACAATCACCTGATCCTCCTTGACATGACGAGCAAGGGCTTGAGTGGCAAGGAAGCGGCGGCGGCGCTCTCGCGGGCGGCCATCGTCACCAATGCCAACTCGATCCCGTTCGACAGCCGCAAGCCCTTCGATCCCTCCGGCGTGAGGATCGGCGCCCCCGCGGCGACGACCAGGGGCTTGAGCGAGGACCACATGGTGCAGGTGGCCGAGTGGATGGATGAGGTGATTTCCGCGCCCGACGACGATTCGGTTGTCGATGGGGTGCGGTCCGAAGTGGAAGCGTTGATGAGGAGCTATCCGGCTCCGGGATGTCGGGTAACCAGCACCGAAGCGGCCTAGCCGCCAGGCCGAGCGCCTGATCGCGTTCAGCGACCAGGCGATCCGCGAAGATCCCGCAACATGAAAGTATGGGTCGACTGCACGGCGGCGGCGCACCCGCTGGTACTGCGGCCGCTGATCGAGCGGTTCGAAGCGCGCGGGCACGAGGTGTTCGTCACCGCGCGCGAGTACGGGCAAACGCTGGGGGTGCTTGACCGATTGGGGATCTCCTACGAGTCGGTGGGCGCTCACGCGGGCGCCTCCAGCCTGAAGAAGGGCGTGGCCGTGGCAGGACGATCGGCCGGGCTTGCGAGGCTCGTCTGGGGGCGGCGCCCCGACCTGGCCCTCGCCCACGGCTCGGTCGACCTCGCCCTCGTCTCGACCCTCTTCCGCATCCCCTCGGTGCAGATGCAGGACTACGAGTTCGCGATCTGGCAGCGCCAGATCGCCTTCCGGGCCGCGCGCCGGGTTCTCGTCCCCGACTCGATCCCGCTGGATCGGCTGAGGAAGGTCGGCGCCAAGGAGCGCAAGCTGGTCCGCTACCCGGGCCTGAAGGAGGAGTACTACCTGGCCGGCTTCGAGCCCGACCCCTCGGTGCTCGGCGAGCTGGCTCTCGACCGCGAGAAGGTGCTGGTCGTCGTCAGGCCGCCGCCGGAGACCTCCGAGTACCACGCCCACAACGACCTCTACGGCGAGACCATCCGGCACCTGGCCGGGGCCGGAGAGGTGCAGGCCGTGGTCATCCCGCGCACCGGGCGCCAGGCGGCCGAGGTGCGGTCGATGGGCGCCGCCAACCTGATCGTCCCCGAGCGGGCAGTCGACGCCCAGAGCCTGATCGCCTTCGCCGACCTCGTCGTCAGCGCGGGGGGGACGATGAACCGCGAGGCCGTCGCCCTCGGCACGCCGGTCTTCACCACCTTCGCCGGCCGCATGGGCGGCGTCGACGAGGCGCTGGTCGCCGACGGTCGCCTCCAGGTCCTCGCCGATCCCGCCGACCTGCCGATGCACAAGCGCGAAACGGTGTCGGGCGTGCTCAACCCACGCGACCCAGAGTTCTTGGTCGAGGGCGTGCTCGGGGCTGTCCAATAGCGTGTGCGGAATCGTGCACGAACGCGAAATTACTTGCCAAATCTGCATAGTTGCCTAAATTGGCAAATATGCAATATGGGCAAATAACCTTTCCAGACCTTCCGCTTGAGATCGAGCTTCGGTCGGATATGGCGACCGTGCGGACGACAGGCTTCCGGGAGAAGACGTGGGCCTTTCGCCTACGGCGATTCGAGCACCTCACGGCGCGGCTGGTCGCATCCGAAATTCTCAGCAAGGCAAGCGTCAAGGGCTCAAAGCCACTTCTCGTGCATTTTGCTCACGCCTCCCCGGATGCCATCCGGCTCTTGCGCGAGGGCCGGATCTCCTTCCTGGGTGACGGCGGGGAGTGCTTCTTGCTTTCGCCCCCACTTATCGTCGACCGAAAATTGCCCGTGACCCCGGGCCCCGCACGAAGGTCCAAGTCGTCTCTTGCAGACGAGACACGGAATCCGTTCGGTCACGGAGCGAGCCGGGTGCTGCGCTGGTTGCTGCTGCACCCCAAGGACAAATTCAGCATGCATGAGCTTGCACGCGATTCGATGGTCAGCCACAGTCTCGTATCGCGGGTGACGCGGGCGTTGGACGAAGAAGGGTGGATCGACCTGGAGCCGGATCCTGAGGATCGCCGGGTAAGACTCGTTCGCATGCGGCGTCCCAGGGAGTCGCTGGAGGCCTGGGGGAGAGCATGGGATCGCCGCCGAATCCCGATCCAGAGTTGGAACGTTCGCAGCGACGGTGCCGACGCTGTGATGAGAAGGCTGAAGAGGGTCAGGTCGCAAGCCCCGGGTCTGCGGTGGGCCCTCGGCGGGCTTGCCGGTGCCTCTCTGGTCAAGCGAGTTGTAGAGCCGGGGAACACACTGCTATGGGTTTCGCCGCATGACATCGGTGGGCTCGAGGAGGCCCTGCTGCCGACCCGTTCCGGGAGCGCTTACCCGCAGCTGCGTGTGGCGACGGCACCGGACGACTTCATCTTTGATCTTGCGAAGGAGAGAGGGATGAAGCGTCTTCCCGTCGTCGATCAGGTTCAGCTTTGGCTTGACTGCAGCAGCGAAGGGGAGCGAGCCTTGGAGGCCGCCGACGCGATAGCCGAGGAGATGGGCTGGTGAATGTCGTTGAGCCGAGCGACCTTCTGCGCGAAGCGGCCAGGGCGCTGCGTCCAGTCCAAAACGAGGTGGTCGTGGTGGGTGCCGCGGCGATCGAGGTCGCCCTGCACGGTGTTCCAGCATTGATCACGCCGACCAGGGACGTCGATGTCGTTGTCGACACTGTCGATTCGGATGCGGCGCGTAACCTCGCCAATCGGGAAGAGGTTGCGTTTGTGAGGTACCCCGAGACAAGGCAGCTATGGGTGGCATCCCCTGCCTGTCTCATTGCGCTGAAGCTGAACGCCTTTGGCCGTACGAGGCCGCCCGACAACGAGGTCGTCAGGCGCGACTTCCATGATGTCTACCTACTGGTGGATCATGTTCCAGATCAAGTGCTCGCTAGTTACGGCACCGCGGATGGTGGGATTCGCAGGGGGGTGCGTGATGCCGTCGGGCGCCTGCTCGATCGAGACGGCGACCCGTTGCGCTTCGCGGCGTCGGAGATGGTTCGACTCGGGGAAGCTCACAATCAGCGCGATGCCGAGGCGGAGATCTTCCTCGTCGCGAGAGCTTTTGCGGAGAGGCTCTGAGCGCAGATATGGCAGCGACCACCGAAGCCGTCCTCGCCTTCCTCCTAGCCGCCGCGATCGCCTGGCTGCTGGTTCCCTATGCCGAGCGGCTCGCCTTCCGGATCGGCGCGATCGACATGCCGAAGGAGCGCGGCCTGCACGACCGGCCGATGCCCCGCCTCTCCGGCCTGGCGATCTTCGCCGGGATCGAGGTGGCGGGCTGGATCTGGCTGCCGAGCGACGGCGAGAGCCGCTCGATCCTGCTCGGGGCCGCGGCGATCGCCGCGGTCGGGGTGATCGACGACGTCCGCGGCCTGCCGGCCCTGCCGAAGCTGCTCGGCCAGGTCGGCGCGGCGCTGATCCCGGTCCTCGGCGGCGTCCGCGTCGACAACCTGACCCTGCCCTTCGTCGGCGGCTTCGAGCTGGGCTGGCTCGCCTACCCGCTGACCGTGATCGGGATCGTCGCCGTGGTCAACGTGATCAACTTCATCGACGGCGTCGACGGCCTCGCCGCCGGGGTCTGCACGATCGCCGCGATCGCCCTCGCGGTCATCGCCCTCTCGCTGGAGCGAAACGCGGCCGGCGTGCTGGCGGCGCTGACCGCGGGCGGCGCCCTCGGCTTCCTCCGCCACGGCTTCCCGCCCGCCTCGAGCTTCATGGGGGACACCGGCTCCAACCTGCTCGGCTACCTGCTCGCCACCGCCTCCGTGCAGGGGGCGCTGAAGACCAACGCCGTCGTCGCCCTCGCCTTCCCGCTGGTGATCCTCGCCGTGCCGATCCTCGACACCGGCTTCGTCGTCGCCAAGCGGCTCAAGTACCGCCAGCCGATCTACCAGGCCGACAGCTGGCACTTCCATCACCGCATGGCCAACATCGGCTTCTCCCAGCGGCGCACGCTTGCCTACCTCTACGGCTGGACCCTGGCCCTCGCCGGCCTGGCCCTGGCCCTGCGCTTCGTCCCCTACAGCGACGACCACGGCCACTTCAACGCGCTCTGGACCGCGGTGATCGTCGCCTTCGGCCTGCTCGCCCTCGCCTCCAGCGTCTACCTGATCTACGTCCTGGAGATCCTCAAGCTGCGCCGCGGCCGGCTCAACCCGGAGACCGGTGAGTTCGAGGCGATCGAGCTCGAAGACTGAGTTAGTAACAGGTTGTAACAAGCCTCACGAACTGGCTCTAGAAAGCGGATCGTCGGCCGCTTCGGTTATAGTCGCGCGTCCGCCCGCCTGCCAAAGACGGGCGCATTTTATGTCTCCTCCCAAGTACGTCGACCTTGCTGGTCATCGCCGCCGCCCTCGCCGTCTTCCTGATCGGCGGGCTGCCCATGCTCGGCTTCGCCGTCGGGGCCGGCGTTTGGCTCGTGCAGCGCGGTATCCAGGTGCTCGCGGTGCGCCGCGCCGACAAGCGAACTCGCCGCCGGCAATCGCCAGCGGGCGATGGCGATGATCGGTGTATCCACGCTCGGCCGCGTCTGGCTGATGGCGATCGCCGTGCTCTGCGCCGGGCTTGCCGAACGGGAGGCCGGCCTGACCTCCGCGATCCTCGTCCTCGTCCTCTTCACGGTCTCGATCGCCGCCCAGGGAGTCGCCCACCTCTTCGACGAACCGCAGGCGGGCAAGGCATGAAAACGCGGACGAAGGTTCTGATCGGCCTCGGGGTCTACCTCGCGCTCTTCATCCTGATGCTGCTGGTCTTCGGCAGCTCCGGCAAAAACGAGGCGTTCCAGCCGCAGAACGAGTTCAAGCTCGAACCGTGGGTCTCGATCCACCTCGGCGGCATCGACCTCAGCATCAACAAGGCGGTCCTCTACCTCGTCCTCGCCAGCTCGCTGACGATCTTCACGATGGTCTGGATCACCCGCCGCATGCAGCAGAAACCGAACCGGGTGCAGACCGCGATCGAGGTCGCCTACGACCTGACCAAGAACAACATCACCGGCGGCAACCTCGACGGGGCGACCGCGATCCGCTGGTTCCCCTTCCTCGCCGCGCTCTTCTTCTGGATCTGGTTCTCGAACATGATCGGCTTCATACCGCTGCCGACCAACACCGAGCACACGGTCGACATCTTCGGCGTCGCGGTCCCCTCGTTCGCGATCTATGCGGCGACCGCCAACCTCTCGATCCCGCTCGTCCTCACCCTCGTCGTCTGGATCTCCTACCACGTCGAAGGCATCCGGGCCAAGGGCTTCATCAAGTACCTGGCGAGCTGGCTGCCGCCCGGCCTGGAGGAGATGAACCCGATCGCCAAGGCCTTCATCTTCGTGATCGAGGCGATCTCCCACTTCGCCCGGCTGATCTCGCTCTCGGTGCGACTCTTCGCCAACATCCTCGCCGGCCACCTGCTGCTGCTCTTCATGGGCGGCGGGCTCGCCGTGCTGCTCGGCATCGCCGCCCTCGGCGCCCTCACCTTCCCCCTCGCATTCTTCTTCTTCATCCTGGAGGTTGGCCTTATCGCCACGCTGCAGGCGTTTATCTTCTCGACCCTCACGGCTATCTATCTCGGCGGAGCCACCTCCGCGAGCCACTAGAAAAGGAGCGCTACTTCAATGGACCTGTCCCCAGTTGCCGCCGCGATCTCAGACGAAGGGATCGAAGCCGCCGGCAAGGCGATCGCCCTCGGCGTCGGCGCCGGCCTCGGCTCGATCGGCGCCGGCATCGGCATCGGCATCATCTTCGGCAAGGAGATCGAGTCGGTCGCCCGCCAGCCCGAGATGAAAGACGAGCTGCAGAGCATCCGCTGGCTCGGCTTCGCCCTGACCGAGGCCGTGGCCTTCTACACCTTCATCTTCGGCCTCATCGCCTTCTTCCTCTAGGCCGGTCGCGTGGAGCTCTTCGGTCACATAACCGGCTTGGTTCCGTTCGCCGCCGAGGCGTCCGAAGAAGGCGGCAGCTTCCTGGTCTCACCGGGCCTCGGCCTGATGATCTGGACGCTGGTGCTCTTCCTCTTCACGATGTGGGTGCTGAGCAAGACCGCCTTCCCGAAGATCCAGGAGGCGCTCGACAAGCGCGCCAAAACGATCAGCGAGTCGATCGAGGCGGCCGAACGGCAGCGCAAGGAGTCCGACGAGCTGCTCGCCGAGTACCGCCAGCGCCTCACCGAGGCCCGCGAGCAGGCCGACGACATCATGGCCCGCGCCCGCAAGGCGGCGGAGACGGCTGAATCCGAGGCGACCGCGGCCGGCAAGGAGAAGCGCGAGGAGCTGGTCGCCGCGGCGACCCGCGACATCGAAGCGGAGACGCGGCGCTCGCTGCAGCAGATCCGCAAGGAGGTCGCCGACCTCACCGTGCTGGCGACCGAGAAGGTCACCCGCAAGTCGCTCAACGAGGAGGACCAGCGCCGCCTCGTCGAGGAGGCGCTCAGCGAGGTCGACTTCTCGAGCCTCTCGGGGGCAGAGAGCTAGTCATGCCCGATGCGGCCCACGTCTACGCCGAGGCCCTCTTCGAGGTGGCCAAGGAGAAGGGCAGGCTCGACGCGATCCGCGACGAGCTCGGCCAGTTCGCCGACGCGCTCGACGGCGATCGCGAGCTGCAGGTCTTCTTCTTCAGCCCCTACTTCTCCTCGGCCGAGAAGGCCGCGGGCCTGCAAGCGCGCCGTCAGCGGCGCCGACCAGTCGCTGCTCAACTTCCTCGAGCTGCTGATCGAGAAGGGGCGGATGCCGGAGGTGTTCCGGATCCGGCGCCAGCTCGACGAGCTCTGGAAGAAGGAGAACCGGCGCATCGACGTGACGGTGACCAGCGCGGTCGAGCTCGACCGCGCCGTGGTCGAGAAGGTGGGCGAGGAGATCGAGCGCCAGACCGGCCAGAAGGTCGACCTGGCCAGCCGCGTCGACGGCGAGATCCTCGGCGGCATCGTCCTGCAGGTCGGAAACATGGTCCTCGACGCGAGCATCCGCGCTCGCTTGGAGAAACTTCGAAAGAGCGTCGCCCAGGCGGCGTAATAGGAGGCATAGAGCACCCCAATGGAAATCAAGCCCGACGAGATCGCATCAATCCTCCGCGAGAGGATCGAGGGACTGGACACGGAATCCGCCGACCTCTCCGAGGTGGGCACGGTGCTCTCGGTCGCCGACGGGATCGCCCGCATCCACGGCCTCGAGCGCTGCATGGCCCTGGAGATGCTGGAGCTGCCCCACGGCGTCACCGGCCTCGCCCTCAACCTCGAGGCCGACAACGTCGGCGCGGTGCTCTTCGGCGAGTGGGACAAGATCGTCGAGGGCGACACGGTCAAGCGCACCGGCCACCTGCTGCGGATCCCGGTCGGCGACGAGCTGCTCGGCCGCATGGTCGACCCGCTCGGCCGCCCGCTCGACGACAAGGGCGAGGTGGCGACGACCCAGACCCGCCCGGCCGAGTTCAAGGCCCCCGGCGTGGTCCAGCGCCAGCCGGTGACCGAACCGGTTCAGACCGGCCTGATGTCGATCGACGGGATGATCCCGATCGGCCGCGGCCAGCGAGAGCTGATCATCGGCGACCGCCAGACCGGCAAGACGGCGATCGCGATCGACACGATCATCAACAACCGCGACAAGGACATGGTCTGCATCTACGTCGCGATCGGGCAGAAGATGTCGACCGTCGTCCAGCTCAAGCAGGTGCTGGAGGAGAACGGGGCGATGGAGAACACGATCATCGTCGCCGCCCCCGCCGACGAGGCCGCGCCGATCAAGTTCATCGCCCCCTACGCGGGCTGCGCGATGGGCGAGCACTTCCTCTACAACGGCAAAGCCGCGCTCTGCGTCTACGACGACCTCACCAAGCACGCCTACGCCTACCGCCAGATGTCGCTGCTGCTGCGGCGCCCGCCTGGTCGCGAGGCCTACCCCGGCGACGTCTTCTACCTGCACTCGCGCCTCCTGGAGCGCGCGGTGAAGCTGAACGACGACCTCGGCGGCGGCTCGCTGACGGCGCTGCCGATCATCGAGACCCAGGCCTCCGACGTCTCCGCCTACATCCCGACCAACGTGATCTCGATCACCGACGGGCAGATCTTCCTCGAGTCCGACCTCTTCTACTCCGGCGTCCGCCCGGCGATCAACGTTGGCATCTCGGTCTCGCGGGTGGGCGGCAACGCGCAGACCAAGGCGATGAAGAAGGTCGCCGGCAAGCTGCGCCTCGACCTCTCCCAGTACCGCGACCTCGAGGCCTTCGCCCAGTTCGGCTCCGAGCTCGATCCCGAGACCCAGAAGACGCTGAACCGCGGCGAACGGCTGGTCGAGCTGCTCAAGCAGAAGGAGCGCGAGCCACTCGAGGTCGCCGACCAGGTGGCGGCGATCTACTCGGGCACCGGCGGCTACCTGGACCGGATCAAGACCGAGCGCGTCGGCGAGTTCCTCGGCGACCTGAAGATCCGCCTGCACTCCGAGAAGGCCGAGCTGCTGGGCCGGATCTCGGAGACCGGCAAGCTCGAGGAGGACGACGAGGACGAGCTGGGCAAGGCGATCGCCGAGTTCGTCGACGATTTCGGCCCCGACTTCGACGAGCACGGCGACCCGGTCGAGGCCGGCGAGTCCGACCGCGTCAAGTCCGCGGAGGAGCGCTCCACGCCCGCTCGCACCGCCGAGGCCGAGGAGACCGAGAAGGAGGCGACCCCGGCCTAGCTTCGCGCGCCGGTACCGCCCATGGCCACCCAGAAGGACGTCAAGAATCGGATCGCGTCGATCAAGAACATCAACAAGATCACGCGGGCGATGGAGATGGTCGCCGCGGCGCGCCTGCGCCGGGCCGAGCAGCGGATCGACCAGCTGCGTCCCTACGCGCAGTCGATGCGCAAGCTCACCCGCCGTGCCGCCGAACAGGCGGGCGGCCTGCCCCGCGTGCCCGTGCTGGAAGAGCGCGAGGACGAGAAGCGGGTGGGCGTCGTCCTGATCACCGGCGACCGCGGCCTCGCCGGTGCCTTCAACACCAACATCATCCGCGACGGCCTGCGGCTCCGCAACGACCTGCGCGAGCAGCGGTTCGGAGACCGTCTTCTCCGCCGTCGGCCGCAAGGGCGTCTCGGCCCTGACCTTCCGCAAAGAGGACCCGCGCACGTCCTACACCGGCTTCACCGACCGGCCCGGCTTTGCCAACGCCCGCGAGATCGGCGAGGAGCTCACCGCCCGCTACATCGACGGTGAGCTCGACCGGGTCGAGCTGGTCTACAACCGCTACGTCTCGCCGCTGACCCAGCACGTATGGCGGCAGACGCTTCTTCCCCTGCAGCAGGCCGACGTGATCGGCGAGGGCGTCGCCGAGGAGGAAGAGGAGGGCGAGGAGACCGAGATCGAGAAGGCGCACAGCAGCTCGATCTGGGAGTACGAGCCCGAGGCCGAGGAGCTGCTCGGCCAGCTGATTCCGGAGTACGTGAACATCTCGGTCTACCGGGCGCTGCTGGAGTCCGCCGCCTCCGAGCTGGGGGCGCGGATGACCGCGATGCGCAGTGCCGCGGAGAACGCGGAGGAAATGATGGGGGACCTGACGCTGGAAATGAACCGGGTCCGCCAGGCAGAGATCACCCAGGAGATCCTCGAGGTAGTCGCCGGCGCCGAGGCGCTGGGCTAAACAGCTTTCGATTCAGAAGAAAAGGAACCAATGTCTGAGAGCAACGGAGCAAACGTAGGACGCGTCGAGCAGGTCACCGGCGTGGTCGTCGACGCGGTCTTCCCCGACAAGCTGCCGGAGATCTACTCGGCGGTGAAGATCGAGATGGCCGGCGACGAGGATCGCGAGGCGACTGAACTGGTTTGCGAGGTGCAGCAGCACCTCGGCGACGACCGGGTACGCACGGTGGCGATGGACGCCACCGACGGCCTGCAACGCGGCGACAAGGTGATCGACACCGGCGGGCCGATCTCGGTTCCGGTCGGAGACGCCACCCTCGGCCGCATCTTCAACCTGCTGGGCGAGCCGATCGACCTCGGCGAGCCGGTGCAGGCCAAGGAGCGCTGGCCGATCCACCGCCCGGCACCCGCGGCCTCCGACCTCGCTCCGACCCAGGAGATCCTCGAGACGGGGATCAAGGTGATCGACCTGCTCGCGCCCTACGCCAAGGGCGGCAAGGTCGGCCTCTTCGGCGGCGCCGGCGTCGGCAAGACCGTGTTGATCCAGGAGCTGATCCGCTCGATCGGCGAGGAGCACGAAGGCCTCTCCGCCTTCTGCGGCGTCGGCGAGCGCTCGCGCGAGGGCAACGACCTCTGGCTCGAGATGAAGGAGTCGGGCGTCATCGACAAGACGATGCTCGTCTTCGGCCAGATGAACGAGCCCCCCGGGGCCCGTCTCCGCGTCGCCCTCTCCGGGCTGACGATGGCCGAATACTTCCGCGAGCAGGGCGGCCAGGACGTGCTGCTCTTCATCGACAACATCTTCCGCTTCGTCCAGGCGGGCTCGGAGGTCTCGGCCCTGCTCGGGTCGTATGCCCTCGGCGGTCGGCTACCAGCCGACGCTGGAGACCGAGATGGGCGAACTGCAGGAGCGGATCACCTCGACCGAGCGCGGCTCGGTCACCTCGGTGCAGGCGATCTACGTCCCCGCCGACGACCTCACCGACCCGGCCCCGGCCTCGGTCTTCGCCCACCTCAACGCGACCACGACGCTCTCGCGGGCGATCTCGGAGAAGGGGATCTACCCGGCGGTCGACCCGCTCGACTCGACCTCGACGATCCTCAAGCCCGACGTCGTCGGCGACGAGCACTACCGGACCGCGACCGAAGTCCAGCAGGTGCTGCAGCGCTACAAGGAGCTGCAGGACATCATCGCCATCCTCGGCATCGACGAGCTCTCCGACGAGGACAAGCAGACGGTCTCGCGCGCGCGCAAGATCGAGCGCTTCCTCTCGCAGCCGTTCTTCGTCGCCGAGCAGTTCACCGGCCGCAGCGGCGAGTACGTGCCGGTCAACGAGACGGTGCGCGGCTTCCGCGAGATCCTCGACGGCGAGCACGACGACCTCTCCGAGGGCGCCTTCTACATGAAGGGCGGCATCGACCAGGTCACCGCCGACGCCGGAGCGGCCGCGGCCGCCTAGGGGGAGACGCGTGGCTGCCGAGCACATGGTCGACGTCGAAGTCCTCACCCCCGAGGGTGAGGTCTTCAACGGCGAAGTCCGCCAGGTCTCGACCCGCACCGCGGTCGGCGAGGTAGGCATCCTCGCCAACCACACGCCGCTGCTGGCGGCGCTGAAGCCAACCGAGCTGCGCCTCCACGTCAGCGACTCCGAGACGGTCCGCTACGCCCAGGCCCACGGCTGGCTGCAGGTCTTCGGCAACCACGCCAAGCTCCTCCTCGAGGAGGCGATCGCCCCCGACGAGCTCGACCAGGCAAAGCTCAAAGAGCAACTGGCCGACGCCGAACAGCGCCTAGCCGAGGCCGGGGGAGACGGCGCCGAGGCCCGCGCCCAGAAAGACCGCGAACGGGCCGAAGCGTTCCTGGCGATAGCCCAGGGCTGATTTACACCGAGGAAGCCGCGACGACCGACACGTCGTCGTGAGCAATCGCCCCGCGCTTCTGCGCACGGGCGGTCACCAGCGCAGGCTTGCGGTTCGCCGGAGCAACGTCGAGCACGAACTCGATTCCAAGCCGCCTGACGGCGTTGATGATCGTGTCGACCTCGGGGTTGTGCTCCCCCGACTCAAGCTTGACGACCCGCGGCTGAGAGACACCAAGCTCCTTTGCCAGCGCTCGCTGGCTCAGCTTGTGCTCAGCCCGATAGCGCAGCAGGGTCGCCGCAAACTCCCGAGCAGGAGCGAGCCTTTGCCACTCCGCCCGGAAGCTGGGATCGGCAAGCTGCTCCTCAGCCACGAGCGCATCGAATGTCTTCTTAGAAGCGGTCATCGCTCGTCATGATAATAGGTTTATTATCAATGTCAACGGTGACGTCTAAGACGATCGCTTGCAGCTACAACCGCCCGCTCGAAGTCTCTCTTCTTCGCCGCAACCGCAAGAACCATGAACCTCTGTCCGAGTCTCGCGTAGATCGGCCGGACCTCACAAGCCCCCTGCTTGGGACGAAGCTCGAACAGATCCGCCTCGCCCTTGAGCGACTTCATGTGCGGAGAGGGCAAGTCCGGCCCAACGTCCTTCAGCTTCTGGACAACGTTGAAGACCGCCTTGCGGTCTCCCCGAGCCTTCACGTCCTCGAAGTCGATAACCGCGTCGCTGTCGAAGTCCACGACCCAGGTTTTCGGTTGCGTTGCCATTCTCGCGACATTAGCCGTGCCTGCGGACTCAACTTATTGTCTTCATTTTTCTCTCTTCTGCGGGCGAATCGTTCTGGGACAGGATCTACATATCTTTGCTAGTTATATGTAGGATTTATCCCATGTCAGCGAGTCAGTCTCGCACCTTTGAGTTCCTGCGCGAGCGCTTCGGCGAGCGACCGTTCCGGGTTTCGGAGGCTGTTGCCGTGGGCGTGAGCAGCACGACGCTGCACCGGCTGCGCCAGAAGGGCGAGCTGGTAACGGTCGGCCGTGGGGTCGTGCAGCTTCCTGGCGTCGGCACGGGGATGCTGTCCGGGTTGGCGGTGGTGTCGGCCCGAGTGCCCCGTGGGACGATCTGCCTCAATTCCGCGCTGGCGTTCTGGGATCTCACCGACGAGATCCCCGAGCAGGTGCACGTCGCGGTCCCCCGTGGCGCGCACCGACCGTCGATCGACCAGCCGCCCACCAAGGTGCACGTCTTCAATGCCAGGACCTTCGAGGTCGACCGCCAGCAGGCCCGAACCGACGCCGGCGAGCCGTTCTGGGTCTACTCCCCCGAGCGCTCGGTGGTCGACGCGATACGGACGGGGCGTTGGGTCGGCCGCGACGTAGCCCTGCACGCGCTGCGCCGCTACATGGCGCAGCAGGGGGCCAGCGCCGCCCGCCTGGCCGAGCTGGCGAGAGAACTCGGCGGAAGCGCCCGGCTGCAACCGGCGCTGGAGGCACTGCTCAGTTGACCGCACAGGCTCTTGTCGATCGGGCCGCAGGAGAAGCATTCATAGCGCTGCAGGCCAAGGCTCGAGCCGAGCACGGTGGCAATACTCAGCCGTTGCTGGTCGTCTACGCCGTGGAGTCCTTCTTGCGGCGGCTTGCCATGTCCGACCACGCCCACCAGATGGTCCTCAAGGGCGGGATGCTGATGGCCGTCAGCCACATCCGGCGAATGACGAAGGATGCCGACTTGTCAACCCACGGCATGGACAACGACGAGGAGCACGTCCGCAACGTAGTCGCTCGAATCTGCGCACTGGAGCCAGACCCCCACGACGGCGTAACGATCGACATGGCAACCATCAGGACCAAGGTCATGCGCGAGGAGGACGAGTACCAGGGCGTCCGATGCAAACTGGTCGCCACCCTGGGGCGAGCACGTATCCCGTTCGCGCTGGATTTCTCTTTCGGCGATCCGGACGAGTCGACCGCGATCGAGCTGGAGTCAGTCATCGACCGGGCACCCGTGCGTCTATATGCATATCCCCTCGCGCTCAACCTGGCCGAGAAGATCGTTACCGCAATGCAGCGACGGGAGACCAGCACCCGGGACCGGGACTTCGCCGACCTCTGGGTGACCAGCCGCCGGCACCGCATCGCGGCACCGGAGCTTCGTGGGCACATCCTCGCTGTCGCCTCCCATCGCCGGCAGCCCGTGATGCCGATGGTGACGGCACTTGCCAACATGCCCGACCGCCAGCAGTCATACGCGGCGATGGTCGAGCGCATGTCATACCTCTCGCCACCGCCAGAGCAATGGACCGAGCTCATCGACGGCGTGATTGATTTCGCTGATCCACTCCTAGCCGATGAAGAAGAGCGCCTATCCGACTGGGATCCCGAAAAGCTCGCCTGGTCCTAACCAGGCAAACCAGGCAAACGAGTCCTAACTGGGCAGAGCCCGGACTCTCACTCGGGGTTAGATCAGGTGGACCGATGAACGGGGTCCGGTCATTCCTCCTCTACTTACCCAATTCGTTCGCTGGCGCCCGAGTTTCGTCGCCTTCCAGCTCCCAAGGTTCATAGGGGGTCGGGACTGTGACACCCCTCCCGGTGCGCCGCAACCGGCCAGCCAAAAAACGGCTGAGCCGTCTCAACCTGCCTCGCATCCCCCAGCCTCTCAGATTTGGAGGCACGAACTCCAGCGACGGAAAGTCGAACCTCCGGGGCGGTCCCAGACGAATGAACTCGGCCGCCAAGAGACGTCTTTCGAGCCGCTTGGCGGTCAAGCGAGAACCGTGTTCCTTGGCTAGTCGTCGCACCCGGAGACGGTTCCGCAAACCGGAGCCACTGACTCGCTTCAACTCAGCGGCGGTCACCAGATCGTGCGTTTCCATGTCGTAACGTCGTGCGGCCTCGGCCCAAAGGATGTCGAGGAGGGCGAGAATGCGATCACTAAGTCCCGGAAGCGAATCGACCCAGTAGCACCATGGGCATTTCTTGGCCTCCATCTCGGCCCCGCCATGAACGGTCGACATCACAGATTTGAGAACCTCTTCGTCGCTCATCGCGACGACCTCATAGGCATTCGCCTCTTTTTCCTCATCGCTTTCATGGACCCATTCGGCAGTCGCTTCCCCCAGAAGGACTCTGACCTGGCGACTACGGCGGGCAACATCCAAACCAACGACGGCGTAGGCAAGGTCGGGTGATAGCCGCCCCCGAAAGACCGCAGAGGAAAGGGTTGCCAAGAAGAAAAGGACATCTCGCTCTGCTTGCTCAAACTCATGGGAGCGATCACGAGTATCTTGATGCCAGGCGAACCAAGCCGGATCTCCTGACCCAGGCTCTGCGACCATGTCAGCGACTAGTTTGCACGGACTCCGAGATGTGCCGACAGCCCACGGCTCACCTGACCTCCATCTTGCGGGCACCGTAGACGATGTCCGCTGGGATCTGGCCGGCGGTGAAGCGGCCGTGGTGAACGCGGTCGAAGTTGTAGAAGCGCAAGTAGGTCGTCGAGATCGCGCCTCAGGCTGGTGAAGCGCGGGGTAGAGGTAACGGGCAAAGGCAGGCCGCCAGCACTCGTCGAGGATGGTGCGTGTGCAAGCGCTTCGACGTTGCCGTTGGTCTGCGGGCGCCCGGCGTGGATGCGGGTGTGGCGCGCCTTCAGCGCGTTTGGTGGTCGTGGTGAAGGGTCGCCCTTGAACTCGTTGCCGTTGTCGGAGAGAAAGCGCTCCAGCCGCCAGCCCGCGGCCTGGAGGTCGCTTGGCGACGCGGCGGGCGAGCTTGGAGGTCTGCTTGGCGTTCGGGTTGCTCGGCTGCTCCTTGCAGACCACCAGCTCGGCCCAGGCAAAGGAGGAAGCGACGTCGATCGCGGTGAGCTGCCAGATCGCGCCCTCGGTGCCCCGCAGGCGACCGACGAAGAAGCAGTCGATGCCGACCAGCTCGCCCGGCCGGGCGACGTCGATATGCGCGCTCTGGGCCTGGATCTCGCGGGGCGGCTCGTAGGGAGCGGCGTAGCCGGCGATCAGTCCCAGGCGCTTGGCGCGGGTATTGAGGCCGTGACGGCAGAGCACCTTCCAGACGCCGTTGGGCGAGACGACGATCCCGCCCCACTTCGGGGCGCCGCAACTCGCCGGAGACTCGCTTCGGGCCCAAGGCCTGGATGGCCCAGTGAGAAAGCGACGATCCGCTCCTCGACCATCTTCGAGAGCTGGTTGGGCATCCGCGGCACCCGGCGCTCGCCTGGGCCGCAGCATCTCCAGGCCGTGGCGGTCGACCTGGCGCTTCCAGGCGTAGTAGGTCGAGCGGTGCACCCCGAAGCGTCCGGCAGGCCTGCGCGACACTGGTGCGGGTGGCCTCGGCAAAGAGCTGCTTGGCGGTAGCCGAACAGCACGTCATCCTTGGTCATGCGACTCCTTTTCTGAACTTCATTGGCGTGAAGCCAGGAGCCTGAGTCGCAGCACGGACAGCCCCCGACCCAGCTGGGTCGGGGGCTGTCTTGCTTGAAGAGCTATCGATCTCCCGGGAAGTGTCGGGAGAACTTGGAGTCAGCGCAGACTAGTTCTCGGAAGGTCGATCTGATCTCCCCATCTGCGGGGCTGTAGTAGCTATCAGGGCCAATGGCAGTGAGGATGGCGCGATGCCACTGGGGCTTAAGGGCAAGCCAGTCGGACCGCATCTCCCGTAGAAGGTCTGTTTCTGCGCTCCGGGCCTGTTCTCGTGCGCTGAGCCACTGGATGAGGCCGATCGGAACGGTGACTACGGCGGCCACTGCGGCAACAATCGCTGCATCCATCTAAGGCATTCTGCCGTGGTTTCATTGCTAGTCGCCATCAAGCCGTTTTCGGACGCCGACTACCTTGGAAATTGGTACCAATAGTGCTGTCTCTCGATGGGCGCCGGAGAACGGCGACGCCGTTGCCTGTTGCGTTTGGCCGAGTGAAACGTCGACAGACGGGAAGCGCCGAAATGGCCCTAAGTCGACCTCCCAGAAGCTCAAATCACCAAGGCTATCGTCGCCGATTTCGGTCCCCAGAAACCCGAAGAACCTCAGGTGGGGCGGTCGGCTGGCCTTCGAAAGAACCGATCCAGGCAGCGATCTCGTGGTTCAAATACCGTCCGCTTCGGCATGGGCGCTCGAATCTCACGACATTTGGCGACAGGAGGGACCTCCGGATGAGCGATGAGGTCGTGGCGCTCGCCACGCAGCTGCTCGGCTACGACACCTCCGAGCCGGAGGGGGTGCTGGAAGCTGCCGGGTTCGTCAAAGGGTGGCTGGAGGCGCGGGGGATCGAGGCCTCTCACGACGAGGTGCGGGGGTTGCCGGTGCTGCGGGCCGAGGTTGGGCCGGAGGGGGCGCCTACGGTCGTCCTTCATGGGCACCTCGATGTCGTTCCCGGGCTGCCGGGGCAGTTCGAGCCTCGGGTCGAGGGCGACCGGCTCTACGGGCGCGGCGCCTACGACATGAAGGGGGCGCTGGCCGCGATGCTGCTCAGCGCCGCCGCGATGCGCGACCAGGACCGGGTTCGGGTGCGGCTGGGGATCGTCGGCGACGAGGAGTCCGAGGAGGAAGCCGAGCGGGGCAGCGACCATCTGGTCGACAGCGGCTTCGTCGGGGACTTCGCGATCACCGGCGAGCCGACCGACCTGCACATCGGGGTCGAGGCCAAGGGGGTGCTGGCGCTGCGCGTCCAGGTGGGCGGGGTCGCCGCGCACGGCGCCACGCCCTGGCTCGGCGACAACGCGGTCCTGAGGGCGATTGAGGTTTTCCGCAGCATCGAGTCGCTACCGTTCGCCCGGCACAGCTCGGAGCTGTTCGACCGCCCCTCGATCAATCTCGGCCGGATCGTGGGGGGCGACGCGCTCAACAAGGTGCCCGACCGATGCGCCATCGACGTCGACATCCGCTACCTGCCCGATCAGGACCCCGCCACCGTGCTGGAGCAGGTGGAGGGTCTCGGCGCGGCCGAGGTCGAGCAGCTCTTCACCCGGCCGCCGGCCGTGGTCGACCGCGACCTTCCCTACGTGCGGGCGCTGCGCGAGGCGGCGCGGACGCATCACGACGGCGAGCCGATGAGCGTCGGCCGCGACGGCGCCTCCGACGCGGTCTCCTTCCTGCGCGTGGGGGTGCCGGCGGTCGAGTTCGGGCCGGTCGGCGAAGGGCACCACGGCCCGCAGGAGTGGGTCTCGGTCTCCTCCCTGCACACCTACCGGCAGACGCTCGACACCTTCCTCGGCTCGCTGCCGGATCGACTCGACGCCTGAGCCGACGTGGCTGAGCCCGTCTTCAGCAAGCCGCCGCCCTCGGGCGACCACGAGCCGCCGCCGAAGCGGAAGCGCTACTGGTGGCGCTTCACGCTCGGCTCGGTGGTGATCGTCGCGGTGGTCGCCGCCGCGACCTCGATCTCGATCCTCCGCTTCTTCGGCAGCATCGCCGACGCCCTCTCCCACAACGGCGCCCTCACCCGCCAACTCAAAAACAAGCTGGCGAAGGTCAACGGCGGCGGCCCGGAGAACATCCTCATCATCGGCTCCGACAAACGGGCCAACCTGGAAGAAGACCCGGGGCGCTCGGACACGACGATCCTGCTGCGCCTCGACCCCGACCGCAACGCGATCGCGGTGATGTCGATCCCGCGCGACCTCAAGGTCGAAATCCCCGGCTTCGGCACGGAAAAGTTCAACGCCGCCTATACCTACGGCGGTCCGAAACTGACCCTGCAGGTGGTGAAGGAACTGACCGGGCTGCCGATCAACCACGTCGTCAACGTCGACTTCCTCGGCTTCGTGCGCGCGGTCGACGCGATCGGCTGCGTCTACACCGACGTCGACCGCCGCTACTACCACTCCAACGTCGGCGTGCCGGCCTCCGAACAGTATTCGGAAATCAACATCAAGCCCGGATACCAGCTGCTCTGCGGGAAGAGGGCGCTCGAGTACGTGCGCTACCGCCACACCGATACCGACATCGTTCGCTCGGCCCGCCAGCAGGACTTCCTCAGCGCCGCCCGCCAGCGGGTGCCGATCAAGGAACTCCTGCTCGGCCAGAACAACCTGATCGACATCTTCACCCAGTACACGACCTCCGACATCAGCGACACCGGCACGATGATCCAGGTGCTGGACCTCTTCATCGAATCCCGCAACGCGGCGATCAAGGAGGTCCACTTCCCGGCCGAACTCGGGCCCAGCTACGTCTACGCCACGCCGGAAGCGATCCAGGAAGCGGTGAACAAGTTCCTCGGGATAGAAGCGAGCGAGGGGCCTCGCGGCTCGCTCGACGAAGGCCGCAGCAAGAGCGCCGGAGGGCACAAGTCGAAGAAGAAGCACTCGGCGCCGAAGCCGCACATCGCCAAGCCGAAGCCGCCGGGGAGCGACGGCCTGGTCCCGGCACGCGAAGCCGGGGAAGCTCGAGGCGAAGTCGGTCGCCCGCAAGGTCAGCGCCGGCTTCCCCGTCTTCTACCCGACGCGCCTGCCGTCCGGCGCCTACTACGTCGAAAGCAACCCCTACGAACACGTCCAGGACCCGCGCGTCTACCACCTGCGCGACACCGACGACAACCGCCACGGCGCCTACCGGATGGTCGCCGAGCTGCCGCTCTCCGACGGCATCCACTACTTCGGCCTGCAGGGGATCCAGGGCTGGTCGGACCCGCCGATCCTCGACAACCCGAGCCTGACGAAGACGATCAACGGGCGCGAATACGACATCTACGTCGACGGCGACCGGATCCCGATCGTCGCCTGGCACCGGGGGGACAACAGCTACTGGGTCTCGAATGACCTCCTCAACAGCTTGACCAACGACCAGATGATCGGGATCGCGCGCTCGGCGAGCGTCAAGATCCCGAACCAGAAGAAGAGGAAGGGGACGGCGAAGCAATGACGGGGGAGAGAGAGCCGATAGGCGTGATCGGGGTCGGCTGGGTCGGGCTCGTCACCGCCGCCTGCTTCGCCGAGCTCGGCCACCGCGTGATCGCGCGCGACATCCTGCCGGAGAAGGTCGAGGCGCTCTCGCGCGGCGAGACGACGATCCACGAGCCGGGCCTCGGGGAGCTGCTGAAGAAAAACGCCGAGCGGCTCACCTTCACGACCGACATGGGCGAGCTGCTCGCCGGGGCGCGCCTGCTCTTCGTCTGCGTCGACACGCCGCCGACCGCCTCGGGCGACGCCGACCTCTCGCGCGTGCGCGCCGTGGTCGAGGAGCTGGGCGGCGGCGATCACGTGCTGGTGATGAAGAGCACCGTGCCGGCCGGCACCGGGCAGTCGATCCGCCGCGACCTGCCCGGCGTCCCCTACGTCTCCTGTCCCGAGTTCCTCAAGGAGGGCTCGGCGGTCGAGGACTTCATGCACCCCGACCGGGTCGTGGTCGGCGCCGACCCGGGCGACGAGGCCGCCGGCGACGCCGTCGCCGCGGCTCTACGAGCCGCTCGGCGGCGAGATCGTCCGCACCGACGTCGCCAGCGCCGAGATGATCAAGCTCGCCTCCAACGCCTTCCTCGCCACCAAGATCTCCTTCGTCAACGAGATCGCCAACGTCTGCGAGGAGGTCGGCGCCGACGTCGGCGAAGTCGCCCGTGGCATGGGCCTCGACCAGCGCATCGGCCCCGCCTTCCTGCGGGCCGGGATCGGCTACGGGGGTTCGTGCTTCCCGAAGGACCTCAAGGCGCTCAAGCAGCTCGCCGGCAATACCGGCTACCACTTCCAGCTGCTGACGGCCGTGATCGAGGTGAACGAGCTGCAGAAGCGGCGGGTCGTCAACAAGCTCCAGCATCGCCTCGGGTCGCTGGCCGGCAGGCGCGTGGCGCTGCTCGGCCTGGCCTTCAAGCCGGACACGGACGACATGCGGGAGGCCTCGAGCCTGGTGCTGGCGGCGCGGCTTCAGGGCGAGGGGGCTCGAGGTCTCGGCCTACGACCCGGTCGCCGCCGATGCCGCCAAGGGCCTGCTCGACGGCGTCGAGTTCTGCGATCGGCGCTGGACGCGCTGGACGGAGCCGACGCCGCGGTTCTCGTCACCGAGTGGCCCGAGTTCGCCGAGCTGGACTGGGCCGCCGCCGCAGCGCGGATGGCCCGGCCGCTGCTGATCGACGGGCGCAACTTCCTCGACCCCAACCTGCTCCGCGGCGCCGGCTTCGAGTACGAGGGCATCGGCCGGGCGGTTGAGAGCACCGTGCCCGCGGGTACAGCGGAGTAGATGCAGGCGATAGTCCTAGTCGGCGGCGAGGGGACGCGGCTGCGGCCGCTGACCTCGACCGTGCCCAAGCCGGCGCTGACCCTGGTCGACCGGCCGTTCCTCGCCTACATGATCGAGTGGCTCGCGGGCCACGGGGTGACCGAGGTCGTGCTCGCCTGCGGCTTCCTGCCCGACGTGCTGCGCGAGGCGCTCGCCGGCGAGGAGGACCGGGCGGGTGTCTCGATCCGCTACGTGGTCGAGCCCGAGCGGCGCGGCACCGCCGGCGCGATCCGCTTCGCCGCCGACGAGCTGGGCGCCGACCTCGACGACCGCTTCCTCGCCCTCAACGGCGACGTCCTCACCGACCTCGACCTGAGCGCGCTGCTGGGCGCCCACGCCGAGCGGCAGGCGAGCGCGACCCTCGGCCTGCACCCGGTCGAGGACTCCTCCGCCTACGGCCTGGTTCACAGCGGCCCGGAGGGCGCGGTCCTCGAATTCCTCGAGAAGACCGGCGAGAGCGTGCCGGGGGAAGTCAACGCCGGGATGTACGTGCTCGAGCGCTCGGTCCTCGACCTGATCCCGCCCGGCGAGGAGGTCTCGATCGAGCGCGACGTCTTCCCGCGGCTGGTCGGCAACGGCCTGCACGGCCTGCGCCTCGACGGCTACTGGATGGACATCGGCACGCCGGAGCGCTACCTGCAGGCGAGCTGGGACATCCTCGAGCGCCGGGTGGAGACGCGGGTCGAGGCCGACCGCTCCCGGGACTGCTGGTCGGCGCGGGCGCCGAGGTGGCGGCGGGCGCGACCGTGGGCCCGCGCGCCGTGCTCGGCCCGGGCTGCCGCGTGGCCGAGGGCGCCGAGGTCCGCGAATCGGTCCTGCTCGACGGCTGCACGGTCGGCGAAGGGCGCGCGGGTCAGCGGCTCGATTCTCGCTCCCGGCGTCGCGGTCGCGCCGGGCGTCACCGTCGAGGGGGCTGTCGCCGGCGCGGATGAAAGAGTCCCGGGCTGATGCTCGACGACGTCCTCGCCATTCCCGACCACCTCCGCGACGCGCTCTGGCGGGTCGAGTCGGCGCGGCTCGAGCCGGCCGATGCCGCCGGGCTGATGGTCTGCGGCATGGGCGGCTCGGCGATCGGCGGCGACCTCGCCGCGGCCGCGCTCGGCGACCGCCTCACCCGGCCGCTGCTCACCGTGCGCGGCTACGAGATCCCCAGCTGGGCGACCCCGGAGTGGACGGTGCTCTTCTCCAGCTACTCCGGCGACACCGAGGAGACGCTGGCCTGCTTCGCCGCCGCCGAGGCGCTCGGCGCCCGGCGCATCGTCGCCAGCACCGGCGGCACCCTCGTCGCCGAGGCGCGCGAGGCCGGCGTTCCCGTGGTCGGCCTGCCCGGCCTGCTGCCGGCGCCGCGGACCGCGGTCGCCTACATGCTGGTCTGCGCAGCCGAGGTCGCCGCCCTGGCCGGCGTCGCCCCCCGCATCCACACCGAGATCGACGCCGCGGCCGGATTCCTCGAGGAGCAGGCCGCCGACCTGCAGGAGCTGGCCGCGGAGGTGGCCGGCCGGATCGGCGAGGACACGTGCCGGTCGTCACCGGCGCCGACCTCACGGCGCCGGTCGCCCGCCGCTGGAAGACCCAGATCAACGAGAACGCCGACGCCCAGGCCTTCTTCTCCGAGCTGCCCGAGGCCGACCACAACGAGATCTGCGCCTGGTCCGGCGACGGCTTCGCCGCCGTCATGCTCGAAGACCCCGACCAGCACCCCCGCGAGCGCCGCCGCTTCGAGCTGACCGCCGAAGCGATCGCCTCGGCGGGCGCCGAGGCGATCCGGATCGAGACCCGAGGAAGCACCCGCGTAGCGCGCCTGCTCTGGGCAACGATGCTCGGCGACCTCGTCTCGCTGGAGCTCGCCAAAGCCCACGACGTCGACCCCCTTCCCGTCGAAGCGATAGACAAGCTCAAGTCCGCCCTCGGTCGGCCGTAGCCCCCGGAAGCCGTTCGGTCGGTCAGTCGTGCGGGAGGGGGAGAGGGCCGTCGGGGGTCCCTCCCCCGGAACTCCCGCGAAGCGGCCGGGGGAGGGACCCCCGACGGCCCGCAGGCTCGTATCCTTCCTTCAGTCCAACAAAAGAATCGAAAGGAACCGATGGCCACCGCCACCGCCAACTACAAGGTCGCTGACATCGAGCTCGCCGACTTCGGGCGCAAGGAGATCGCTCTCGCCGAGGTGGAGATGCCCGGCCTGATGCAGACCCGCGAGGAGTTCGCGGAGGAGCAGCCGCTGAAGGGGGCGCGGATCACCGGCTCGCTCCACATGACGGTGCAGACCGCGGTGCTGATCGAGACCCTGATCGCCCTCGGCGCCGAGGTTCGCTGGGCCAGCTGCAACATCTTCTCCACGCAGGACCACGCCGCCGCCGCGATCGCCGCCGCCGGCATCCCGGTCTTCGCCTGGGAAGGCGAGACCCTGGAGGAGTACTGGTGGTGCACCGAGCAGGCCCTGCTCTGGCCCGACGGCGAGGGCCCGAACATGATCCTCGACGACGGTGGCGACGCAACCCTGCTCGTCCACAAGGGCGTCGAGTTCGAGAAGGCGGGCGCCGTGCCCGACCCGGCCTCGGCCGACTCGGAGGAGTTCCGCATCGTGCTCGAGACCCTGCAGCGCTCGCTCGAGTCCGACCCGCAGCGCTGGACCCGGATCGCCGAGGGGATCAAGGGGGTCACCGAGGAGACGACCACCGGCGTGCACCGGCTTTACCAGCTGGCCGAGACCGGCGACCTGCTCTTCCCGGCGATCAACGTCAACGACTCGGTCACCAAGTCGAAGTTCGACAACCTCTACGGCTGCCGTCACTCTCTGATCGACGGGATCAACCGCGCCACCGACGTGATGATCGGCGGCAAGGTCGCCGTCGTCTGCGGCTACGGCGACGTCGGCAAGGGCTGCGCCGAGTCGCTGCGCGGCCAGGGCGCTCGCGTGATCGTTACCGAGATCGACCCGATCTGCGCCCTGCAGGCGGCGATGGAGGGCTACGAGGTGAGGACGCTCGAGGAAGTCGTCGAGACGGCCGACATCTTCATTTCCGCCACCGGCAACAAGGACATCATCACCGCCGACCACTTGGCGCGGATGAAGCACAACGCGATCGTCGGCAACATCGGCCACTTCGACAACGAGATCGACGTCGCCGGGCTCGAAGCCTCGCCGGCGGAGAAGGTCAACATCAAGCCGCAGGTCGACGAGTGGCGTTTCCCCGACGGCCACTCGATCATCCTCCTCTCCGAAGGCCGCCTGCTCAACCTCGGCAACGCGACCGGGCACCCGAGCTTCGTGATGTCGAACTCGTTCACCAACCAGGTGATGGCGCAGATCGAGCTCTTCGGCCAGCCCGAGGGGTTCACGGCCAAGGGCGTCACCGTGCTGCCAAAGCACCTCGACGAGAAGGTCGCGCGGCTGCACCTCGCGGCGCTGGGCGTCCGCCTGACCGAGCTGTCCGAGGGGCAGGCCGCCTACCTCGGCATACCCGTCGAGGGTCCCTACAAGCCCGATCACTACCGCTACTGATCAAGGCACCCGAGCCATGCGCGCGATGATTCTCGCGGCCGGGCTGGGCACCCGGCTGCGCCCGATCACCTACGCGATCCCGAAGCCGATGGCGCCGGTCCTCAACCGGCCGGTGATGGAGCACATCGTCCGCCTCCTGGCGCGCCACGGCTTCGGCGAGGCGATCGCCAACCTGCACTGGTTCCCGGAGACGATCGAGAGCCACTTCGGCGACGGCTCGGCCTTCGGCCTCGATCTCTCCTACAGCCGCGAGCAGCAGCTGCTCGGCACCTCTGGCGGCGTCCGCAACGCGGCAGGCTTCCTCGGCGACTCCTTCCTCGTCATCTCCGGCGACGCGCTCACCGACATCGACCTCGGCGCGATGCGCGAGTTCCACGAGTCCCACGACGGCGTCGCCACCCTGGCGACCAAGCGGGTCGCCGACACCAGCCAGTTCGGCGTCGCGATCACCGGGACCGACGGCCGCATCCAGGGCTTCCAGGAGAAGCCGGACCCGGCCGAGGCGCTCTCGGACCTGGCCAACTGCGGCATCTACATGTTCCGCTCCGAGATCTTCGACTTCTTCCCCGCGCCGGCAGCGGAGCAAGGCAGCCGGTCCCGGTGACCCGGACGGCTTCGCCGACTGGGCGATGGACGTGTTCCCGGCGCTGCTCGAGGGCGACGTCGCCTTCTACTCGCACGAGATCGACGCCTACTGGAACGACATCGGCAACCTCGACGAGCTGCGCCAGGGCAACTTCGACGCGCTGCGCGGGCGAGGTGAGGGTTGACCCGGGGGCGCCCGAGGTGGGGGAGGGCATCCGCGCCGCAAGCTCCCTGGACGGGGTCGAGGTCGAGGGGCCGGTGCTGGTCGGCGCGGGGGTCGATCTCGGCCCCGGCGCGCGCATCGAGGGGCCGGCGATCATCGGCGACGGCTGCCGGGTCGGCGCCGGTGCTCTGGTCTGCGACTCGATCCTGCTCGCCGGTGCCGAGATCGCGCCAGAGGCGATGCTGATCGGCGCCATCGCGGGTCGCGTCACCGAGAATTAGCGCTTTCGTCACACTCGGCGCGCCACCCGCGCGTCGCCGCCCCGCAGGATCGGGGCATGAAGGTTCTGCACGCGGTTGCCGCCGGTGTCCTCCCGTCGCTCTGCGCGGCCTGCGGCCGGTCCTGCCGCCCTGGCGCCGTGGTCTGCACGCGCTGCGCCCGCCGGCTCGCTGCCGCGGCGCCGTTGGAGGGCAGCGGCCCGCCGGGCCTCGACCGCGCCTGGTCTTCGGCTCCGCACGAGGGGGTGCCCAGGGACCTTGTCACGGCCCTGAAGTTCCGCCGCCTGCTGCCCGTGGCCGAGCTGATCGCCGAGCGCATCCAGTGGCTCGCTCCGTCGAGCCTGCTCAGCGGCGCGGTCGTGCCGGTGCCGACGGCGAGGCTGCGCGCCCTGCAGCGCGGCTTCGATCCCGCCGCCGAGATCGCCGCGGCGCTGGCCGAGCTGACCGGCGCGCCGTTGCGTCCCTGCCTTGCCCGCAGCGGCGGCGGCCGCCAGGTCGGCAGGCGCCGCGCCCAGCGCATCGGCCACCCGCCGCAGGTCTCTCCGCGCGGAGAGGTGCCCCGCAGCGTCCTCCTCGTCGACGACGTTCTGACCACCGGCGCGACGCTCTCCGCCTGCGCCCGTGCCCTGCGAAGCGCCGGCGCGATCCGGATTTGCGCAGTGACCTTTACCCGGCGGCTCTGACGGCGTAGCATCGGTACCCCGACTCCAAGGAGGCAATATGCGGATCGAGATACGTGGGCGCAACGTCGAGGTCACCGACGAATTGCGAGAGCACGTCTTGAAGCGCTTTCGCCGGATCGGCAAGCAGGTCTCGGAGCTGGCGACGCTCGATGTCGAGCTCCACGAAGAGCCCAACCCCTCGATCGAGGACTGCCAGGTTGCCGAGGCAACCCTGCGGCTGAAGGGCGTAACCCTGCGTGCAAGCGAGGCCTCGCCCGAGATGGCCCACACGATCCACGAGCTGGCCGAGGACATCCGCCGCCAGGTGAAGAAGCACCGGGAGATGCGCCGCAAGCGCAGCCGGACCCGCAAGGCAGTCGCGCGGATGCAGGGGCGCACCGCCTAGAGCCCTAAGCCAACCGCCATCGCTACCCTTGAGCAATGCCTGCTGCAAGGGACATGGTCACGCGTGCGCTCCGCGTCGGCGAGGGGCGGAAATTCAAGGGGTATGAGAAGCGCGCGGAGGCGATCAACCGGATCGAGCCGGAGATGGAGCTGCTCGAGGATTCCGCGCTGCTCGAAGAGGCCGATGACCTGCGCAAGCGGGCCAAGGAGGGCGAGTCCCTCGACGATCTCCTGCCCGAGGCTTTCGCGCTCACCCGCGAGGCTTCGCGGCGCTCGATCGGGCAGCGCCACTACGACGTCCAGCTGATCGGCGGCATGGCCCTGCACGAGGGGGCGATCGCCGAGATGAAGACGGGCGAGGGAAAGACCCTGACCGCGACGCTCGCCGTCTTCCTCAACACGCTGGGGGGGGACAGCGTCCACCTCGTCACCGTCAACGACTACCTCGCCCGCCGCGACGCCGAATGGATGAAGCCGATCTACGACAAGCTCGGGGTCAGCGTCGCCTCGATCCAGGAGGGCGACGACCACGCGACGCGGCAGACGAAGTACGCCTGCGACGTCGTCTACGGCACCAACTCCGAGTTCGGCTTCGACTACCTGCGCGACAACATGGCCGACGCGCTGGAGCACTGCGTTCAGCGCGACCACGTTTTCGCGATCGTGGACGAGGTCGACAACATCCTGATCGACGAGGCGCGGACGCCCCTGATCATCTCCGGCGCGCCCGAACAGGCGGCCCAGACCTACTACACGTTTGCCCGCCTGGCCAAGCAGATGGACGGCGTCCAGGCCAAAGACAAGCTGCGATCGCTGGGCGAATCGAAGGACACGTCAGAGGCCGAGCACGACTACGAATTCGACGAGAAGCACAAGACCGTCTCGCCGACCGAGAAGGGGGTCAAAAGGGCCGAGGATTTCGTCGGCGTCGACAACCTCTACGTCAGCGAGCACGGCAGCCTCGTCAACCACCTGGTCCAGGCGCTGAAGGCGGAGGCGCTCTACAAGAAAGACAAGGACTACGCCGTGATCGACGGCGAAGTGAAGATCATCGACGAGTTCACCGGCCGCATCCTCGACGGCCGCCGCTGGTCAGAGGGGCTGCACCAGGCGGTCGAGGCGAAGGAGGGCGTCGCGATCGGCGAGGAGAACCAGACCCTCGCCACGATCACCCTGCAGAACTACTTCCGGCTCTACGACAAGCTCTCCGGGATGACCGGCACGGCGCTCACCGAGGCGACCGAGTTCATGAAGATCTACAAAGTCCCGGTGGTCGAGATCCCGACCCACCGCCAGATGGTCCGGGCCGACCAGAACGACCAGATCTTCAAGACCAAGGACGGCAAGTGGAAGGCGGTGCTGGAGGAGATCGTCGCCCGCCACGAGAAGGGCCAGCCGATCCTCGTCGGCACCGTCTCGGTCGAGGTCTCGGAGATGATCTCCGAGGAGCTGAAGCGCCAGGGGATCGAGCATGCGGTGCTCAACGCCAAGCCCGAGCACGCCGAGCGAGAGGGCGAGCGGATCGCCCAG
The DNA here is from genome assembly GCA_963714665.1 of uncultured Solirubrobacterales bacterium. Taxonomy (GTDB): domain Bacteria; phylum Actinomycetota; class Thermoleophilia; order Solirubrobacterales; family 70-9; genus VRUE01. The sequence continues at coordinate 294,837 of CAVQPE010000003.1, forward strand.
GCCGGTCGCAAGGGCGCGGTGATGATCGCCACCAACATGGCCGGCCGCGGCGTCGACATCAAGCTCGGCGGCGACCCCGAGCAGTCGGCGGTCCACGAGCTGAAAAAGAAGGGGATCGCGCCGGGCAGCGAGGGCTACGAGGAGGCGCTGGCGGCCAAGGTCGCCGAGCTGGAGCCGCTCTGCGCGGCCGAGTCCGAGGAAGTGCGCGAGCTAGGCGGGCTCTACATCTGCGGCACCGAGCGCCACGAGTCGCGCCGCATCGACAACCAGCTGCGCGGCCGCGCCGGTCGCCAGGGCGACCCCGGCGAAACTCGCTTCTTCCTCTCCGCCGAAGACGACGTAATTCGCCTCTTCGCTGGCGACCGCATCTACAAGATCCTCGATCGCCTTGGCCCCGTCGACGAGGAGGGGGGCGAGATGCCGCTGGAGGCGGGCATGCTGACGAAGACGGTCGAGAACGCCCAGAAGAAGGTCGAGGAGCAGAACTTCCTGATCCGCAAACGCGTGCTCGAGTACGACGACGTGATGAACGAGCAGCGACGCATCGTCTACAAATACCGGCGCGAGATCCTCGAGGGCCGCGACATGTCCGAGATCGCCCGCGACGAGATGGAGGGCGTGATCGAGCGCCTCGTCGACGAGTACACCCCGGGCGACGTGCTCGAGGAATGGGACATGGCCGAGATGGAGACCCAGCTGCGCCAGATCTGGCCGGTCAGCGTCGACGTTGCCTCCCTGGCGCCGGAGACGGTCGAGCGCGAGAAGCTCAAGGACGAGCTCGACGACGACGCGATGAACGCCTACGACGAGCGCGAAGGGGTCTTCGGCGAGGAACTGATGCGCTTCCTCGAGCGCTCGATCCTGCTGCAGGTGATCGACAACCGCTGGCGCGAGCACCTCTACGACATGGACTACCTGCGCGAGGGGATCCACCTGCGAGGTTTCGCCCAGATCGATCCGCTGGTCGCCTACAAGAACGAGGGCTTCGGCATGTTCGAGGAGCTGATGCACTCGATCTGGGAGGAGTTCAGCAAGTCGATCTTCCACGTCGAGGTGGAGATCGACCCGAACCGGGCGCAGCAGGCCTTTGGTCCCAACGGGGGCAACGCGCCGGCGGCGCTGTCCTACTCGGGGGGCACTCCCGACGGCCAGCCATCGGCGCTGCAGCAGGTCGCCGCCGGGGCCGGAGTGGGCGCCGGGCAGATCGAAGCGGTCGCGGGGGCCGCGGCGGACGGCAACGGGGCCGCCGAGGTGGTCGAGACGGTGGTCAACGACGAGCACGACAACATCGGCCGCAACGATCCCTGCTGGTGCGGGAGCGGCAAGAAGTTCAAGAAGTGCCACGGGGCCTAGACCCCGTCAGGGAGTTCATCCGTGCTTTCAACGAGCGCGATTTGGATTCGTTCGTTGCGGTGCTCGATCCGGAGATTGAGCTTCATTCGATGAAGGGGCTGCGGAAGGGGCGGGAGGCGGCGCGGGTTTGGGCTACGCGGGCTCCTGGGGGGGTGCAGCAGACGATCGAGGTGGAGGAGCTTTTTGAGGACGACACCGAGTCGGGCGGGGGCAGGGCCTTGGCGCTGGTCAGGCGGGTCTGGCGTTGGGATGAGGACGGGTCGCCTGCTGGGGAGGACGAGATGGCGTGGCTATTCGAGTTGCGTGAGCATCGGATTTGCAGTTGGCGGCCGTTCGAGGATCGCGAGGCGGCTTGGCAGGCGTACCATGCTGGTGATGGAGGCTCCCGCCGCATCGAACCGTGAGGCGATCGAGGCCTGGAGCGGCCCGCTCTTTGAGACCTTCGTTCGCTTCCGCGACCTCGTCACCGGTGGGCTTGGAGCACACGGTGAGACCGCCATGCGGGTGCATCCACCCGAGCTGGGAGACAGGGTCATCGACCTTGGCTGCGGCTTCGGCGACACGACACAGCGGCTGGTCGCTTTGGTCGGCGACGGTGGCGAGGCGGTCGGGGTCGATGTCTCTGAGCCGTTCATCGAGGCAGCACGCGCGGAGGCCGAGGAGGCTGGGGTCGAAAACGTTCGCTTTGAAGTCCGCGACATCCAGGTGGCCGAGTTCGGGGAGACCTTCGACTACGCCTTCTCCCGCATGGGGATCATGTTCTTTGCCAACCCGGTGCAGGCGCTGCGCAACGTTCGGGCGGCGCTCGCCCCCGGCGGACGGTTTTGCGCGGTCGTCTGGCGGCGCAAGCTCGACAACGACTGGGTGCACCGGGCCGAGCTCGTCGTCGACGAGTACCTCGACCATCCGGAGGAGACCGAGGAGCCGACCTGCGGGCCGGGCCCGTTCTCGATGGCGAACGCCGACACGGTCAGCGAGCAGCTCAAGATCGCCGGCTTCGAGGAGATCACCCTGCGGCGCTGCGACCTGCCGCTGAAGATCGGCAACGACCTCGACCACGCGGTCGAGTTCAACATGGCGCTGGGTCCCGCGGGCGAGGTGCTTCGCCTCTGGGGGGACCGGGTCGACGAGATCCGACCGAAAATCGCCGCCGAGCTGCGCGAGGCGCTGGCGGAATTCGAGCGCCCCGACGGCTTCTTTGCCCCAGCCTCGACCTGGATCATCGGTGCCACGGCCCCCCGGTAGCACCCCGGGGCGAACTGCATCAACTTGTCTATCTGCTGGATAGACAAGTTGATGCAGTTCGGTCCAATAGGCTGTTGGCATGGCTGAGACCGCGCCAACCGAATCGGTTCCGGCGCGGCTTGCCGAGATCCGCGACCAGTTGAAGCTGCTCGCGGACTATCTTTGACCCCGCTTCGCTGGAGGCCAAGATCGAGGGCCTCGAAGCCGAGATGCAGCGGCCGGGGTTCTGGGACGACCAGGACACCGCAGCCAGGACCTCCGCCGCCCATGCCCGTGCCCAGGGCAGGCTGAGGACGTTCCGTGAGTTGGAGTCCGAGGCCGGCGACCTTGCCGACCTGGCCGAGATGGCCGAGGAGGACGAGGAGATGGCGGCCGAGCTGGGGACGCAGCTCGCCAGCGTTGAGCGGCGCCTCGACGAGCTCGAAGAGGCGCGCCTGTTCAGCGGTGAGTACGACTCCGGCGACGCCGTCGTCAGCGTCCACGCCGGAGCCGGCGGGACCGACTCCCAGGACTGGGCCGAGATGCTGCTGCGCATGTACCTGCGCTGGGCCGAGCGGCGCGGTTTCGAGGTCGAGATGAAGGAGGCCTCGCCGGGGGAGGAGGCGGGGCTGAAGTCGGCCACCTTCATCGCCCGCGGCGAGAACGCCTACGGCCTCTTCGCCGCCGAGCGCGGCGTCCACCGGCTGGTGCGGATATCCCCCTTCGACTCCTCCGCCCGCCGTCACACCAGCTTCGCCCAGCTCGACGTCGGGCCGCTGGTCGACGAAAGCGTCGAGGTCGAGATCGACGACGCCGACCTCCGCATCGACACCTACCGCGCCTCGGGCGCCGGCGGCCAGCACGTCAACAAGACCGACTCGGCCGTGCGGATCACTCACATCCCCACCGGCGTCGTCGTCCAGTGCCAGAACGAGCGCTCGCAGACCCAGAACAAGGCGGTCGCGATGCAGTTCCTGCGCTCGAAGCTGATCGAGCTGGAGGAGCGCAAGCGGGCCGAAGAGCTGGCCAGGGTGCGCGGCGAGGTCAAGGACGTCGCCTGGGGGTCGCAGATCCGCAGCTACTTCCTGCACCCGGACCAGCGGGTCAAGGACCACCGCACCGGGCACGAGGCCGGCGACGCCCAGCGGGTGCTCGACGGCGACCTCGACGAGTTCATCCGCGACTACCTGAACAAGACCGCTGCGACCAGCGGTCCAAGCTAGCTGTGTTGCCAGTTTCGCCGCCCTACTGGGTCGGTTCTGTTCCGGGCGCCGGTTCCGACCAGATCGTCTGGGCGCCGCTGTCGCGCCTGGCGGTGAGGTGCCGGGTGCAGTAGCGCTCGCAGCCGGGCGCCAGGCCGGGCATCTCGAGGTGCACGACGAAGATCCGGGCGGCCCGCACCTTTGCCATCTCGCGAGCGCTGAGGCGCTCGCTGCCCACGATCGTCCCCCGCGTGAACATGTGGCGCTTCAGGGGCTTGAGCTGGAAGCTGCCGCGGGCGCCGTTCAGCCAGTACTCGACCCTTGCCGTGGTCGCTTCGCTGGTCTCGTACCGGACGGTGAGGCGAACGGAGTCGTGGCGATCCGAGGCGACGAGGCGGGCCGTCGCGGCGTAGAGCTTGCATTCGGCCTGGGTGGGTTCGGGCTCTTCGTATTCTTCTTCTTCCGCTTCTTCCGCTTCTTCCGCATCGCCTTCTTCGGAGTTCTCTTCTTCCCACCCTTCTTCTTCCCAGATTTCTTCCTCTGCCCGGGGTTCGCTCACTGACGGTGGCAGGGGACCGCGGTGAATTTGCACCGTGTTCGCCGAGGCGACGCCGGCCAGGATCGCGAAGCAGAGCGCGAGGACGATCGCCGCTGCGGCAACGAGGCCGTATCGGGAAGAGGCGGGATGTTTCGGCTGGGGCATCACCCACCGAATCGACCCTCGCCGGCCTCACTTGAGCGCTTCCGCGCAGGTATGTGGGTTTCCCCGCGGGAGTGCTCGGCGATCTACCGACGGGTCCTGCGCAGGGCTACGGAGAGCGCTGCGGCAGCACGCCCTCGAGCCTCAGCAGCGATTCCTTCATCGGCAGCCCGCCGCCGTATCCGCCCAGTCCGCCGCCACTGCGCAGGACCCGGTGGCAGGGGACGACGATCGGGATCGGGTTGGAGCCGCAGGCGGTGCCGGCGGCGCGCACGGCGCGCTCGTTGCCGGCGCTGCGCGCCATCTCGGTGTAGCTGCGGGTCTGGCCGTAGGGGATGCGATTGATCGCCCGCTGGACCTTCTTGCGGAAGCCATTGGTGAGCTGCCAGTCGATCGGCAGGTCGAACTCGGTCAGCTTGCCCTCGAAGTAGAGGTCGAGCTCGCGGCGGGCGTCGTCGAGCCGCGCCGGGGCCTCCAGCACGCGCGGCGAGATCCGTGCGGCGAGCTCCTCCAGGGTCTCCTCGGGGTCGTAGGCCGGCAGGTTGACGCGGACCAGGCCGCGTGGCGTGGCGGCGATCAGCAGCGGCCCGAAGGGCGAGTCGACGCTCGCGTAGGCGACGTCGAGCAGGCCCTCGGCTGCGGCGTGGTCGACGAGGCGATCCAGTGAGGCCTTCATGCCAGCTCCTTCCTCAGTCGCTTCATTCCCTCGTGCAGGCTGCGGCGCGCGGCCTCGGGCGAGCAGCCGAGCGCAGCGGCGATCTCGGCGTGGGGGAGGTCGCAGGCGTAGCGCAGGGCGACGGCGGCGCGCTGCTTCGGCGGCAGGGCCCCGACCAGCTCCCAGATGCCGTCGTCGCCGGGCCCGGGATCGTCGATCGCAACCTCGAGGGCCTCGGCGACCGGCAGCGGGCGCCGCCCGTTGGCGCGGTGGTGGTCGATCGCCTTGCGGTGGGCGATCGTCAGCAGCCAGCCGCGGAGGTTGCTCGCGTCGCCGAGCTTCGGGTAAGCGCGCAGCGCCGCGAGGAAGGTCTCCTGGAAGCAGTCATCGGCGTCGCCGCGGCCGACCGCGCCGCGCAGCACGCCCATCACGTCGGCGGCGTGCTCGTCGAGCAAAGTCTGAAACGGCGGCAGGGAGGTCACTCGTGGGATTAAACGCTGAAAGGGGGTTGGGACGTGAGAGAGGCTGGCGAAGCGAAGGGCCAAGAAGCTACTTGCAAGGCACATGCAATAATTGCAAGTAGAAATATGGGAACGATTGCCGTCGAAAACGCCCTCAATGCCCCGCCCGGGGAAGTCGGCCTGGAGCTGGCGTGCATCGCCGAGGACCAGTGGCTGGAGCGCAAGTCCGCGAGGATTTCCCCGCGCGACTTGGCCAACACCTTGATCGGCTTTGCCAATGCGGATGGAGGAATCGTGGTTGTCGGCCTTTCCGACGGGGAGGTCGAGGGCACGAACGGAAATCTGGAGAGGAGAAACGCGCAATTTCAGGCCAACGTCGACTTCTGCTCTCCCCCGGTACGGGCGAAGCCGCAACTGGTCCGTTGCGCCGATCGCAATGGGGCCCCCAACGAGCTCCTGGTCTTCGAGGTCGAGCCCGGTGACACGGTTCACGCGAACCAGAGGGACGAGGTCTTCCTCCGGGTTGGCGACGAGAACCGCAGGCTCAACTTCACCCAGCGGCATGAGCTGCTCTACGACAAGGGGCAGTCGAGTTATGAGGCCGGCCCATGGGGGTGTCGCTGGATTCAGCCGAGGAGGATCTTCTGGAGAATTACGCGGTCGCCGTCGGTGCGCACGACCCAAAGCGGTTGTTGCATGCGCGCGGACTGGCGGCTGGCGACGAGCTGACGATTGCCGGCTGCTTGCTCTTTGCCGAAGAGCCGCAGGCATTTTTGCCCGAGGCGATGATCAGGGTGTTGCGCTACCGAGGCCAGGAGCGCGGATCGGGTGCTCGCCAGCAGCTCGTCGACGATGTCAGGCTCGAGGGGCCGATCTCGAAGCAACTGGCGGATGCGAGGGCGGAGGTCAAGCGCCTGCAACCGACCAGGAGGGCCTTGGGCTCAGGAGGGGCCTTTGAAGACGTCCCGCTCGTGCCCGAGGATGCCTGGCTGGAGGGAATTGTCAACGCCGCAGTGCATCGTTCCTACAGCATGGCCGGCGATCACATCCGTGTCGAGATCTTCGACGACCGGATCGAGATATCCAGCCCGGGTCGCTTCCCTGGGCTCGTCGACCTCAGCAACCCCCTCCAGGCCACACGATTCGCTCGCAATCCGCGTATCGCACGGGTCTGCGCCGACCTCAACCTGGGACAGGAGCTTGGTGAGGGGATACGTCGCATGTTCGAAGAGATGCGACACGCGGGCCTGACCGATCCGGTGTACAGACAGACCTCGGGAAGCGTTGAGCTGCGGCTCCTGGCCGAGCCAGTCGATCGAGAATTGGAGGAACGACTGCCGGAGCAAGCGCGCGCAATCAGCAGGACGCTGCGCTTGGAAGGGCGGATGAGCACTGGAGACCTGACAAATGCCTTGGGAATCTCAAGGCCCGTGGTCCAACGAGAACTCGGCATGCTCAGAGACGCTGGGATCGTCGAGTGGGTTGGCAAGTCTCGAAGAGACCCGCGTGCTTATTGGCGGCTGAAGACGAAATAGCTACTTGCAAGCTACTTGCAACTACTTGAAATGTGGCTTGAAATATCCCTGTAAAACGCAGCTTTTTACTTGAAATGAGACCGAGATTGGATGGTTTGGAATTGAAAGCGGTCGTAGCGCGCGCTCTGGCCGAGGATCTTGGCTCCGGTGACGTCACGGCTGAAGCAACGGTGCCCGAGGGGACGCGGGGGCGGGCTCGGATCGTGCAGAAGCAGCCGGGGGTCGTCTTCGGCCTGGCAACGGTCGCCGAGGCGATGCGGCAGTGCGGGGTGGAGGACGTCGACAACCTAGTTGTGGAGGGGCAGTGGCGGGACTCGGTCCCGGCCGAGGTGCTCTTCGCGAGCGGACCGGCGGCCGGGTTGCTGGCGGCGGAGCGGACGGCGCTCAACTTCCTCGGGCACCTCTCCGGGGTGGCGACGCTGACCGCTCGCTTTGTCGAGGCTGTTGCCGGGACCGGTGCGGCAATCCTCGACACGCGCAAGACGACGCCGGGCCTGCGGGCTTTGGAGAAGGCCGCGGTGGTTGCTGGGGGCGGGCGCAATCACCGCATCGGCCTCTACGACGCGATCCTGATCAAGGAGAACCACATCGCCCTCGCCGGCAGCCTCGCCAAGGCCGTGCACGGCGCCCGCACCAGCTACCCCGACCTCGCGGTCGAGGTCGAGTGCCGCGATCTCGAAGAGGCCGCCTACGCCCTCGGCACCGGCGCCGACGTGCTCCTGCTCGACAACATGGACCTCGAAGCGCTGCGGGGGGCCGTGAGGTTGCGCGACGAAAACGCCGGCACGGGCAAGGGCCCCTCGCTCGAGGCTTCCGGCGGCGTAAATCTGGAGACGGTGCGAGGAATCGCCGAAACCGGTGTGGACCTGATCTCCGTCGGCGCCCTAACCCATTCAGCGCCGACGCTCGACTTCAGCATGCTGATCGAGTCGGCTACCTGAGGAGTTTCGATAGCCGGCGGTCCTTGAGCACGCGACCGCCGGTCTGCTCCGCCGGGCAGTAGTTGGTCTGGTGTTCGGAGAAGAAGACCGCCTCGATCGTGGTGCCGCAGCGGGGACAGGGCTCTCCCTCGCGCTTGTGCACATGCAGCGGCATCGGCACCTTGTCGGGCAGCTGTTCGCCGATCGTCTCCTCGTAGTGCTCGATCGCGTCGCCGAGGACGTGGAGCGCCGCGTGCAGGCGCTCGACCTCCTCCTCGCTCAGTTCCGAGCCCTTCTTGAAGGGCGAGAGCCGGGCCTCCCAAAGAATCTCGTCGACCCAGGAGCGCCCGATGCCCGAGATGTCTCCCTGGTGTCGCAGCAGCGGGTGCAGGTGCCGAGGCTGGTCGATCAGAGCGGCGAAAGCCTCCAACGGGGGAGGGGACCAGGCTTCCGGCCCGAGCCGCGCGACCGCCTCGTCCTCCCCGACGGCCTTGGCATGCAGCAACTTCGCCCAGGCCCGCTGCCTCGTCCCGAACTCCCGCAACCGCAGCTCCCGCCCGTCCTCCAGCCGAACCAGCACCCGCGAAGCCCGGTCTTTGGGCGACGCCCGTTTCTCGAACACCCGCAACCGCCCGGCCGACATCAGGTGGATCAGCAGCGCCAGGTCCCCAAACTCGACCACGGGCATCTTCCCGACTCTCCGGACTGCCGTGATCTCGCGACCGACGAGAGCATCCAGCGGCGGCTCGAACGTCTTCATCACGTTCATCCCAGGCGCAACCGCCGACTCAACACAAGCTCCCGACAAAGCCGTGTTCAGCCGTCTAGCTGTGATCTCAACCTCAGGCAACTCGGGCATGGAACAAGTCTGCCGTCTCCCGCCCCTCCGCGGGTGGCACGGGGGAAGGGGGGTCGAGGACGGACCGTGGCCCGCCCGCAGTGCCCCCCTTCCCCCGTGACAGGACCCGCGGCCACCGCGTCCAAGACCGGTAGACTTGAACCCAGTTCATTCGACTGGTTTTCGGGCCCCACCTCCCTGCCAGCGAACATCGGAAACGGAACGCTCCATGCAGGAGTTGCCCACACTCCAACCCGCAATGACGCCGGCCCTGGAGCCGGAGGAGATCCGTGCCCTAAGCGAGGAGGTGCGGGCGCTCGCCGCCGAGCGCAACGCCGTCATCCTCGCTCACAACTACCAGCTGCCCGAGGTCCAGGACGTCGCCGACCACATGGGCGACTCGCTCGGGCTCTCGCGCCAGGCCGCAACCACCGATGCCGAGGCGATCGCTTTCTGCGGCGTCCACTTCATGGCCGAGACGGCGGCGATCCTCTCGCCCGAGAAGACGGTGCTGATCCCCGACCTCGACGCCGGTTGCTCGCTCGCCGACTCGATCGACGCCGACCAGCTGCGCGCCTGGAAGGCCGAGCACCCCGGCGCCCTCGTCGTCATGTACGTCAACACCTCGGCCGAGGTCAAGGCCGAGACCGACTACTGCTGCACCTCCTCCAACGCGGTCAAGGTGGTCGAGCACATCTGGGCCGAGCACGGGCCCGAGACCGAGATCCTCTTCGGCCCCGACATGTGGCTGGGCGCCTTCGTCGAGCGTGAGACCGGGATCCACGAGGACCCCGAGCGGCGCGCCCGCTTCCACATCTGGGACGGCGAGTGCCACGTCCACGCCGGGATCCGGCCCGGCGACATCGCCCAGACCCGCGCCGAGCACCCCGAGGCCGAGTTCCTGATCCACCCCGAGTGCGGTTGCGCGACGCAGGCGATGGAGTACGTCGCCGCCGGCGAAATCGATCCCGAGGGCGTCCACATGCTCTCCACCTCGGGGATGCTCCGCCACGTCGAAGAGCATCCCGACGGCAGCTTCGTCGTCGCCACCGAGAACGGCATGCTCTACCCGCTCCAGCAGGCGGCTCCGCGGGCCAACCTGATCGAGGCCAACCGGATGGCCTTCTGCAAGTACATGAAGATGATCACGCTGCCGAAGCTGCGCGACAGCCTGCTCGAGATGAAGTTCGAGGTGAGCGTGCCGGCGGCGGTCGCCGAGCGGGCGAAGCTGCCGATCGAGCGCATGGTCGCGATCGGCTAGCGCCAGATATTGTCCCGGCCCGTGCACGAGCTAGCCCAGCAGTTGCGAGTCGACTCGGTCCGCGCCGCCGCCGCGGCGAACTCCGGCCACCCGACCTCCTCGATGTCGGCGGCCGACCTGATGGCGGTGCTCTTCTCCGGCTACCTGCGCTACGACTTCGACGCGCCCGAGAACACCGCCAACGACCACCTCGTCTTCTCCAAGGGCCATGCCTCGCCGCTGCTCTACGCGCTCTACAAGGCCGCCGGGGCGATCGACGACGAGGAGCTGCTCACCTTCCGCGAGTTCGGCTCGCGCCTGCAGGGCCACCCGACGCCGGAAATCCCCTGGGTCGACGTCGCCACCGGCTCGCTCGGCCAGGGCCTGCCGATCGCCGTCGGCATCGCGCTTGCCGCCTCGCGCCTGGAGTCCTCCGACCTGCGGGTCTGGGTCCTCTGCGGCGACTCCGAGCTTGCCGAGGGCTCGATGTGGGAGGCCTTCGAGCAGGCCGGCCACGCCAAGCTCGACAACATGATCGCGATCGTCGACGTCAACCGGCTCGGCCAGCGCGGCCCGACGATGCACGAGTGGGACACCTCGAGCCTGGCCGCGCGGGCGAGCGCCTGCGGCTGGGACGTGCAGGAGATCGACGGCCACGACCTCGAGGCGATCGACGCCGCCTACGCTCGCGCCCAGGATGCCGACCGGCCCGCGGTGATCTTCGCCCGCACCAAGAAGGGCTCCGGCGTCGCCGCGGTCGAGGACAAGGAGAACCAGCACGGCAAGCCGCTGGCAGATCCCGAGGCCGCGGTCGAGGAGCTGGGCGGGATCCGCTCGCTCAGCGTCGAGGTCGCCTCCCCGCCCGAGCCCAAGCCGTATGAGATCGAGAAGGCCCCGGTCGAGCGCCCAAGCTACGAGCTCGGCGAGAAGGTCGCGACCCGCGCCGCCTACGGTGACGCGCTCGCCTGGATCGGGTCGGTCGACGAGAAGGTCGTGGCGCTCGACGGCGAGGTCGGCAACTCGACCTACGCTGAGCGCTTCGCGGCCAAGCACCCCGACCGCTTCTTCGAGATGTACATCGCCGAGCAGCAGATGGTCGCCGCCGCGATCGGCATGCAGACGCGCGGCTGGAAGCCGTTCGCCTCCTCCTTCGGTGCCTTCCTCAGCCGCGCCTACGACTTCGTCCGCATGGCGGCCATCTCCGATGCCGACCTGAAGCTCTGCGGCTCCCACGTCGGCGTCTCGATCGGCCCGGACGGCCCCTCGCAGATGGCGCTCGAAGACATCGCCTCCCTGCGCGCGGTCCTCGGCAGCGTGATCCTCTACCCGAGCGACGCCAACCAGGCGGTGCAGCTGCTCGACGCGATGCGGACGCACCGCGGCATCAGCTACCTGCGGACGACCCGCGAGGCGACCCCGGTGCTCTACGAGGCCGACGAGAAGTTCGAGATCGGCGGCAGCCGCACGGTCCGTTCCAGCGACGATGACGCCGTCACCCTGATCGGCGCCGGCATCACCCTGCGCGAATGCCTGACCGCCGCCGATGAGCTCGCCGGCAAGGGGATCTCAGCCCGCGTGATCGACCTCTACTCGCTGAAGCCGGTCGACGCCGGGGCGATCGTCAAGGCCGCCGAGGAGACCGGCGCCATCGTCACGGTCGAGGACCACTGGGCGGAGGGCGGCATCGGCGAGATCGTCGCCACCGTGCTCGCCGACGCCGGCATCGGCACCAAGCTGGAGCGCCTCGCCGTCACCGAGCGCCCCGGCAGCGGCCCGCCGGCGGACCTGTTGGCAGCGGCGGGCATCGACAGCGCCCACATCGCCGCCGCCGCCGAGCGCGTTGCCTCGGGCGGCGCCTGACCCCGTCGCCTAACTTTTTTTCGCCGCTTTTTTCGCTTCTTTTTCGTGCTGGGCCGCCATCTGCTCCTCAGGCATAGGTCATCAACCTCACCTTCTCGAAGGCAAGGATGTCTGCTGGCGCTTTTCCGGCGGTGCGAGCGGTAACCGTCACCTTCACCGCCTCGACCCCGCGCTCGAGCAGCGCCCTGGCCGGCTCGGTGACGGTGAGGATTCGCACGGCCGGCTCCAATTGGTGGGGAGGGCGTAGGTCGAAGGGGTCGCGCTCGGCGGGGACGTCGCAATGGCCGACGTCGCCGAAGCAGCCGCCGTGGCCGAAGATGAAGAAGGAGCCGACGTAGGCACGGTGGTCGGGGCCGGCGTCGCGGCCGACGCCGCGGGCGTCGAGGAAGACCTGGCCTTCGTATGAGGCACCCGAGTGGTCGAGCCCGTAGAAGGCCAGGTCGGCCCGGGCGAACGGGCGGTCGGCCGGCGGCAGCTCGATCGGCTTGCTGGTGAAGTGCTCAACCATGGCCCGGCCCCTCCGCGGCGGCGGTCGAGGCCGCGTAGTCGTAGCCGAGGCGGGTGACGTCGAGGGTGTCTCGCACGGTCATCGGGAACGGGGCAAGTGCCCGGTCGAGCAGCCGCGCAGGGATCCCCGCACCGGGATGGTCCAGCTGCCAGAGGTACCAGAGGCGGTCGATCATGCCGTGGTGCGCCCAGAAGATCGGGTCGTACGCCGCGGTGGCGATGCTGGCCATGGTGCCCCCAACCCAGACGTGGACACCGCCGTGGAGGTTCTCGAGCTGGCGCTGGAAGGTGAGGAAGTCGCGGTTCGCCAGCACGGCGTTGACTTCGGTGAGCGACGGCAGGCTCTCGGGAGGTTCCGGTTCGCGTGCGGTTCGCACCTGCCGTGGGTTGGCCCTGCCGGAGGGCTGGATCGGCGAGTCGAAGAGGGGATTCTGCCTCCCATCGACGCGGCGACGGGCGTAGGGGCCGGGGATTCCCTCCGCGTGGTTGGTCCAGTCCCACCAGGGGAGGGTCACGCCGGGCACCCGTTCCTGCAGCGTCTTCTCGAAGAGGTAGAGGTAGGCCCGGTGCCAGGGGAGGAACAGCTCGCTCTCATGCGTGCAGTAGCTCGGCAGAGGCAGGCCGTGGATACCCGCCCAGTGCTGGTAACCGCGGTCGTCGTTGATTCCCTGGGCGGCGGCGACTGCCGCCCGCACATCTCCGAGTTGGCCGGCGGTGAGCCGTCGGGCACTGCGGCGGTGGCGAAGCGCCCGCGGGGCTTGGGTTGGACTGGGGGAGGTGGCGCTCATCGCAGTCTCGGAGAAGGGTGGTGTGGCTTGCGGCGGTTGCGGCGTCGAAGGGCGGAGCGCAGGCGGAGGCCCGCCAGTCCGCCGGTGGCCGCGGCTATCGGTACGAAGTTGAGTGCTGTCTCCTCAACCGGTATGCCGACGATGTGAGCCAACATCTCGGGCACCCTCTCAAATGAGTATAAATTTTGCAAGTAATCATGATAAGTAAAAGCATGCTGGCCCTGGTACGTGCGGTGTCCACGAGAGCCCAGCTTTCAATGAAGAGTTGCTAACAATTCGCTAAGCTCTTGCTTACTTCAATTGGGCGGGGAGTTGCGCGCCCGGCGGCGCGCAGGAGTCACCCTGTATCCGCAGAAGGGTCCGCGAGCATGGCCAGATTGCGAAAGCGAAAGACGGGCGGCGAGGAGCCGCAGCGACGGCGCGCCGGCGGCAAGCCGATCATCGAGCTGCGCGACGTGACCAAGGTCTACCCGGGCGGCCACATGGCGCTCGACCGGGTCTCGCTGGCCGTCGACCGCGGCGAGTTCGTCTTCCTCGTCGGCCCGACGGGGTGCGGCAAGTCGACCCTGATCAAGACCCTGATCCGGGACGAGGCGGCTACGGACGGAACCGTCCGCATCGCCGGTCGCGACATCGGTGCCCTGCCGGAGAAGAAGATCCCGCAGCTGCGGCGCAACATCGGCACCGTCTTCCAGGACTTCAAGCTGCTGCCCGACCGCACCGTCTACGACAACGTCGCCTACGCGCTGCAGGTGATCGGCGCCAGTCGCGCCCAGATCCGCACCCAGGTGCCGGAGACGCTGCGACTCGTCGGCCTCTCGACCAAGCTGCACAGCTTTCCCGACCAGCTCTCCGGCGGCGAGCAGCAGCGCGTCTCGATCGCCCGTGCCTTCGTCAACCACCCGCCGCTCTTGCTCGCCGACGAGCCCAGCGGCAACCTCGACCCGGTCACCTCGATCGGGGTGATGCAGCTGCTCTACCGGATCAACAAGACCGGCACGACCGTCGTCGTCGTCACCCACGACCGCGAGATGGTCGACAACATGCGCCGCCGCGTGATCGAGCTCTACGAGGGCCGCGTCGTCCGCGACGAGGTCAGCGGCGGCTACACCGAGGAGTCGACGACCGAGTTCGGGGTGCGGATGCGCGCCGAGATGGGCGTCGCCCCCGAGGGCCAGACCAACGGACACGACTCCCACGACTCACTCTTCTAGATGTCGCGATTCTTCTTCTTCACCCAGGAGGCTTTCCGCGCGTTGCGCCGCAACGGCGCGCCGAGCATGGCCGCGATCGTCACCACGGCCGTGACCGTGACCCTGCTCGGCGTCCTGATCCCGGTCTTCCAGACCGCGCAGGCAAAGAGCAACGAAGTGCGCGACCAGCTCAACTTCCAGATCGGCCTCTTCCCCGACGCGACGAAGGGCGAAATCGCCGCGCTGGAAACAAAGCTGGAGGCGATCCCGCACGTGGCCTCGGTGAAGTTCATCAGCAAAACCCTCGCCCTCGAAGAACTCAGGGAAGGGCTGGGCAAGGAGAAGTCCCAAGAACTGACCTCGGAGCTGCAGGTGAACCCGCTGCCGGCGAGCATCAGGATCACCCCCGACGATGCCTCCAACCTGTCCGCGGTCAAGGAAGCGGTGATCGCGACCGGCCCCGACGGCAAGCCGCAGCCGATCTCCCCGATCGTCGACAACATCTTCGAACGCCAGGAAGCGGCGAAGAAGATCGTCCAGGTGACGAGCGCGCTGAAGATCGTGCTCACCGTGATCACGGCGCTGCTGATCGCCGCCTCGCTGATGCTGGTCGGCAACACGATCCGGCTCTCGATCTACACCCGCCGCCGCGAGGTCGAGGTGATGCGCCTGGTCGGCGGGACCCGCTGGTTCATCCGCTGGCCGTTCATGATCGAGGGGGTGGTGGTCGGCTTCGCGGGGGGCCTGGTGGCCATACTGATCCTGTGGCTGGGCAAGATCACCGTCGTCGACCCGCTGAGCGGATCGATCTCCATCTTCGCGGCGCAGGACAGCAGCACGGTCGCCTTCCCGGCGCTGATCGCGATCCTCTTCGCCGCCTCCGTCTTCGTCTCCATGCTCGGCTCCGGCATCACCCTGCGGCGCTTCCTCAAGGTCTAAGCACGCCGTGAGGAGTTGGGGGTGGGGCATCGCGGGCATCGCGGTCGCCATCGCGGTCGTGCTCTGCGCCGGCATCTGGCTCGGCGGCCACCCGGCAAGCTGCCCGAATTCCTCCGCGATCGCTTCGTCGACGACTCGGCCGGGCTCAACCTCGAAGCGACCGAGCTGATCGAGGACAACTACTACCGGCCGGTCGACTCGAAGGAGCTGACCAACGCCTCGCTGCAGGGCATGGTCCGCGAGCTGCGCCTGCGCCATCACGATCGCTTCTCCGATTACTTCTCTCCGGAAGCGCTGGCGCAGTTCAACGAGGCGATCTCCGGCCGCTTCTCGGGCATCGGCCTCACGGTCACCCAGGTGAAGCAGGGCCTGCAGGTCGAAAGCGTCTTTCCCCACTCCCCGGCGGCGCGGGCGGGCCTCGCCCCGGGCGACCTGATCGTCTCGGTGGACGGGGACTCGATCGCCGGGGTCAGCAGCGAAGTCTCGACCGAGAAGATCAAAGGCCCGGAAGGGACCGAGGTGACGATCGGCGTCAAGCCGGCCGGCGGCGGCAAGGTCCGCGAGCTGAAAGTCGAGCGCGCCCAGATCGCGCTCCCGGTCGTCACCAGCAAAGTCAAGAAGGTGAACGGGCGCACGCTCGGCTACGTGCGCCTGGTCTCCTTCAGCGAAGGCGCCCACGCGCTCGTCCGCGAAGCGGTCGAAAAGGTCGAGAAGGAAGGCGCGGAAGGGATCGTGCTCGACCTGCGCGGCAACGGCGGCGGCCTGCTCGAGGAGGCGGTTCTGACCGCGAGCGTCTTCCTGCCCAAGGACGAAGTCGTCGTCACCACCGACTCGCGCACCCAGGGCCACGCCGTCTACAAGACGGTCGGGGGCGACCTGCCGGAGGTGCCGACGGTCGTCCTGATCGACCGCAACACGGCCTCGGCGGCGGAGATCCTCACCGCGGCGCTGGCCGACGACGCCGGCGCCAAGACGGTCGGCACCCGCTCCTACGGCAAGGGCGTCTTCCAGCAGGAGGTGGGCCTCTCCAACGGCGGCGCGCTGAAGCTGACGATCGGCGAGTACTTCACCCCGGAAGGCGTCAACCTGGCCAAGAGCGGAGGGATCCACCCCGACGTGCAGGCGCACGACCTGCCGCAAACGGCGCGGGACGAGGGACTAGAACGAGCCCTCGGCGTCCTCGCGGCTGAACGATGAGCTTCCGGTGCGCCTTTTCCCCTTATATCGGGGATAAGGCGCAGCGGAAGGGGTGGCTTGGGTGAGCAAGCAGGACTGGCGCTACTACCGGGAGCGGCAGCGGGGCCGTGGGCGGGGGCGCCGACAGGCTGAGCCGAGGAACGCCCGCGAGGCGCTGGAGCGGCTGCTGGCGGAGCGCCTCGGCCGGCGTGGCTTCACTGCGGCTCTGGAGGTCGAAGCCGGGCGTGCCGCGGACGCCGCGGAGGCGAGCGAGCGCCCTCGCCGCGACCTGACCGAGCTGCCCACCTTCACGGTCGATCCCGCTACGGCGCGCGACTTCGACGACGCGATCTCGGCCCGGCGCGAGGAGGACGGGGTGCGCGTCTGGGTCCACATCGCCGACGTCGCCGCTCATGTGCTGCCCGGCTCGCCGCTCGATCTCGAGGCGCGCAGGCGGGGGAACAGCACCTACGTGCCGGGTGCCGTCGAGCCGATGCTGCCGCGGGCGCTGAGCGAGGAGGCCTGCAGCCTGGCGCCGGACGTGGAGCGGCTGGCGGTCACGGCCGAGATCGAGCTCGGCCCCGCCGGCCGGCCGCGTGCCGCGAGCTTCTACCGCAGCCGCATCCGCTCCGGCGCCCGCCTCGACTACGATCAGCTCGACCTCCTCTTCGCCGGGCGCGGCAGCGCTCCCGAGAACGTCGCCGAGCCGCTGGCGGTCGCCCGCGATGCCGCGGCGATGCTCGGGGAGAACCGCGGCTCGACCAGCCTCGAGATCGAGTCCTGCGAGCCCGAGTTTCGCTTCGACTCCACCGGCAACGTCGTCGGCGCCCACTCGGTGGCGCAGACCGAGTCCCATCGCCTGATCGAGCGCCTGATGATCCTCGCCAACGAACAGGTTGCGCAGCTGCTCGAGCGCAAGCGGGTGCCGGCCGTCTACCGGGTCCACGCCCAGCCCGACCCGTTGCGGGTCGAGCGACTGGTCGAGCAGCTGCGGGCGCTCGGCGTGCCGACCCCGCCGCTGCGGCAGGGATTGGCGCCGGGCCAGGCGGGCGAGGTCGCCGCCGAGGCGAGCCGGCTGGTGCGCGAGGAGGCCGAGCCGGCGCGGGCATGGCCGCGAGGCGTATACATCGCTCGTGCTCCGCTCCCTGATGCAGGCCTCCTACAGCGACCGCAACAGCGGCCACGCCGGGCTGGGCAGCCCCGCCTACTGCCACTTCACCTCGCCGATCCGCCGCTACCCCGACCTGCTCGTGCACCGGGCGCTGCTGGCGACGCTGGGGGAGGGGGAGGAGGCGCCGCGGGCCGCGGAGGCGCGCGAGGTGGCCTGGCACAGCAGCGAGTGCGAGCGCGAGTCGGCCCGGATCGAGCGCGACGCCGACGACGTCTGCGCCGCCTACCTGCTCGAGCGCGAGCTGGCCGAGCGGGGCGCCGGGGTGGTCTTCGAGGGCGAGGTCTCAGGGACGATCCGGGCCGGGGCCTTCGTCTCCTTCGGCGGCGAGCTGGGCGACGTCTACGAGGGCTTTGTCCCGGCGCGCACGATGGGGGAGGAGCGCTTCGAGCTGAACGAGACCGAGACGGCGCTGGCCGGGCGCGAGTCGGGCGCCACGGTCCGCCTCGGAGATCCGATATCCGTCCGGGTGACGGGGGTCGAGGCGCCCCGCGGAAGGGTCGACCTGGAGCTCGCCGGTGGCTAAGAAGCAGAAGAAGCAGCGTACGCCCGCCTCCGGCGACGTCGCCACCAACCGCCGCGCCCGCCACAAGTTCGAAGCGGTCGAGAAGATGGAGGCGGGGGTCGTCCTGCAGGGCTCCGAGGTGAAGTCGCTGCGCAACGGCAAGGCCCAGATGACCGACGCCTACGCAGTGGTCGACCGGGGCGAGGTCTGGCTTCGCAACCTGCATATCCCTCCGTATGAGCCGGCCAGCCGCGAGAACCACGAACCGGAGCGGCCGCGCAAACTGCTCCTGCACAAGGCCGAGATCGAACGGCTGATCGGCAAGACTGCCGAGAAAGGGCTGACCCTGATCCCCACCCGGATCTACTTCAAGGGCTCCCGCGCGAAGGTCGAGCTGGCTCTGGCACGGGGCAAGGAGGGGCGCGACCGCCGCCGCGAGATCGCGGACCGTGACGTGCGGCGCGAAGTCGAGCGAGAATTCAAGGGCAGGATGAGGTAGCTTCGGGGACGATGCGTTCCAGGATTGCCCTGCTTTGGTCCGCGGCGACCCTCGCCGCACTGGCACTGGCCCTCCCGGCGGAGGCCGATGCCGGATCCTTCCCGAGCGGCAGCGCCAGCAGCTTCGTCAGCGACAACGTCCAATACTTCGTCGCCGGCTTGGTCGCGGCGATCCTGCTGCTTCTGCTGGTCGTCAGCATCACCCAGCGGCGCAGCAAGGCAAAGGGGAAGAAGCAGGCAACGGGACTGCCGGCGATGATGCCGACTCCCGCCACGCCTCCACCGGCCGCGCCCGCGGCTCCTGCCTCGCAGGCCCAGACCGCGGAGATGGCCGCGACGCCACCGGCCGGGTCCGTGCCGCCGGTGGGCGGGCCGCCGGCGAACGCCAAGGAGAAGCGCAAACAGGCGCGCGAGCAGCAGCGGGCAGCGCGGCTCGATCATCGCAAGCGTCGCCAGGAGGAGGCGAAGCGCCGCAAGGAAGAGCGGATGGCAAAGCGCGCCGAGCGGCGCTGGACCGGAGGCGGGCGAGCCGACGGCAGGCGGGCGCAAAAGGAAGCGGCGAAGGCGGAGCGCCAGCTCGCCGAGACCCGTGCCGCCCAGGAGCGCGAACAGCTGCAGGGTGCCGGCGAAGCGGGCCAGCCCACTCCACCGCCGTTCTCGTCGCAGCCGCCGGTGCCGATGCCGCAACCACCTGCCGTACAAGCTGCGACACCACCTCCGCCGCCGGCCGCGCCGGCCCCGGCAACGCCGCCCGGCGCCCCGCCTGGATATGACGGTCCCGCGGCTGCTGAAGAGCGTGTCCGCGCCAAGGTGGACGAGATTCAGCGCGAGGAGGAGAGGATTCGCGCCGAGGCCGACCGGCGCATCGCCGAGGCCGAGCGCCTGCAACGCGACGCCGAGGGGCGCACGGAGCGCGCCCAGGGGGCACAGGCGACCCAGAGCATGGAGGCCGTTACGCCGGCGGCGGGCCTGAGCCCGGTGCCGGACCTCGCGACCGCCGAGCAGCGCCTTCAGCAGGAACGCGAAGCGCAGGAGCGGGCGATGGTGGAGGCGCAGGAGCGGCTGCGCCAGATCGAGGAGCGCACCAAGGAAGCGGAGCAGCGCGCCGCCGAGGCCAAGCGGCTCGCCCAGCTGAAGGCCGAGGAGGAGGAGCGCGAGCGGCGCCTGCAGGAGGTCCGCGACAGCGTCGCCCAGGCCGAGGAGCGCGCCCGCGAAGCCGAGCGCCGTGCCGCCGAAGCCGAGCAGGCCGTGATCCAGTCGGTTCAGGGCGGTGGGCACCAGCCGGCGCCGATGCCAACGCCGCCGATGCCTGTACCGACTCCGCCACCACCCGCCCCCGAGCCCACACCGCCTGCCCCCGAGCCCCTGTCGCCTCCGGTGCCCCCGGCTCCGCAGCCTCCGCAGCCACCTCCGTCACCGGAACCGCCTGTGCCGAGACCGGAACCCCCTGCGCCGTCACCGGAACCGCCTGCGCCCGCAGAGCCCGCCCTGCCACCGCCCCCAGCGGCCGCGCCCTCGGGCGGCACCATCGACCTCAACTCGGTCAGCTTCGAGCAGCTCCGCGCCGAGAACCTCTCGGTCACCCAGGCGACGCGCCTGTTGGCCCATCGCGAGCGGCTGGGCCGTTTCGGCTCGGTCGATGAGCTGGATGAAGTGGCGGGCCTGCCTCAGGATTTGCTGGAAGACTTGAAGCGTCGTTCTAGCGTCTGAGGAACCGCCTCAGCAGGGGGTTCCGCTTAACTTTTTCGAGGAGCGGTAATTGCTGGCGCTCGGGCCGTGCTCGCGAAAAAGTACAAGACGCTCCACCCCCTGCTGAGGCGGTTCCTATAGGCCGTATGCCTCGATGAGCTTTAGCCAGATCTCGCTGCGGGTGGGGTAGGCCGCTACTGCGTGGCGGAGCCTTGGGAGGGGGATCTCGCCGACTATTGCGACGGTTGCTGCTTGCAGGAAGTCGGCCGTCTCGAAGCCGGTGAAGGTTGCGCCGACGATTACCTGGCGGGACTCGTCCACGACCATGCGGGAGGTGCCTCCTGTTTCCTTTCCCTGGAAGCTGGCGCCCGCGGTGCCGTCAGTGGGGATGTCGACCGCGCGGGCTTCGATTCCGGCTTCGCGGGCTTGGTCGAGGGTCTTGCCGGCTGCGGCGACCTGGGGATCGGTGAAGGTGACTCGGGGAGAGCCGAGCTCTTCGGCGATCGCCTCGACTCCGTGCCCGAGCGCGTTCTCTGCGGCGACCCAGGCCTGGTACTTGCCCATGTGGGTGAAGAGGGCGCGGCCGTTGACGTCGCCTACGGCGTAGAGCCAGTCCCGTCCCCCGACCCGCATCTGCGCGTCGGTTTCCAGAAAGCCTCCCCCGCCGGGTTCGACACCGGCGGACTCGACGCCGATGCCGCCGGTGCGGGGCCTGCGCCCGACGGCGACGAGGAGCTCGGCGGCCTCGACGACGGTGCCGTCGTCGAGCTCCAGCCTGACGCCCGCGTCGCTCTGTGCGACGCGCTGGGCGAGGGCACCGGTGCGCACGTCGACGCCGTGGCGCTCGCGCAATGCTGCGGCGACCTGATCGCCGGCGAAGGGCTCCTCGCGCGAGAGCAGGCGCTCGGCGCCCTCGATCAGAGTGACCCGGGTCCCGAGCGTCGACCAGGCCTGCGCCAGCTCGGAGCCGACCGGGCCGCCGCCGAGCACGACCAGGCTCTCCGGCACCCGCTTCGAGGTCGTTCCCTCGCGGTTGTTCCACGCCTTCACCGAGTCGAGCCCCTCGATCGGCGGCATCGCCGCGGCGCTTCCAGTGGCGATCACGACGGCGCGGCTCGCGGTCAACAGGTCCTCGCCGACGCGCACCCGGCGCTCGCCGTCGAGCTTGCCCTCGCCGCGAAACAGCTCGATCCCGCGCTCTTCCAGCCAGGGGAGCTGGCCGGAGTCATCGAGGTCGTGGATCACCTCGTCGCGGCGGTCGAGGATCGCCCGCGGGTCGAGGTCGCCGCTCACGGCTTGGGCGACACCGGGCACGCGGCGCGCCTCGCCGAGCAGGTCGCCCGGCCGCAGCAGCGCCTTCGACGGCATGCAGGCGTAGTAGGAGCACTCGCCGCCGATCAGGTGCTGCTCGACGATCGCCACCGACATGCCGCCGTCGGCGAGGCGGCCGGCGCAGACCTCGCCCGGCGCCCCGGCGCCCAGCACGATCGCGTCGAATTGCCGCTCGGCCACTGCCGACACCGTACAATCGACGAGCACCAAGCATGGGGGCGACAGGCTTCGACGTGGTCGGTCCGTGCGAACGGTTGCAGGTCGAGGTTGCCGGAGGCCTCGTTAAACCCCGGCAAAAACCAATACGTGCGGACCATGAGTTCGCCCTCGCTGCCTAGCTAGAACCTAGGCGATGAGAGTCGGTCCCCTCCCGCCCGCGGAGGGGGCAGCCGGCTTCAGAACGCGGGCTCACCCAGGCGGATCGCCCCGTCTGCCAGGGGAAATTTCAGAGGGCTCTATCTCCCGCAGTGCCCGCCGGCGCGGACCCCGGGAGACGAGAATCAAGCGCCGGCTATACCTGTAGACGCCATCGCACTACGACCTCGGACGCCGGTTCAATTCCGGCCGCCTCCACTGAAGCCAAATTTTTCAGTAGCGCCGCTAGAACCTGGTTCGAAACGGTTGGCGCATCCGAATGCCTGTTTAGTTAGCTGGAGATGGAGTCTGGGTCAACGAGCGTCGCCTGTTCGTGAGCGGGGAGAAGGGATCTGAGCGGAACCGCCTGAGCTTCGACCTCGGTGATGAAATCCAGCAGCTTCGGAAAATGTGAGCCATCAGCAAGAGCCAGGCGAACCGTAAAGCGCTCTTTTCCCTGCTCCCAAAAGAGGCAGTAATCCTCCTCCCAAAGAGCCAGGCTAACCACGGAGGAGCTGGGGAGCTTGTGTTTCTCGGCAAGCTTTTCTACCGCCGCTTGATCGAGACACACTAGATCGGCGTGGAGATCATCATGGATCTCTTGAAGATTCCTTGCGCTCTCAGGATGTTCCTGAATGTCATCAAGAAGATCTTGACGTGGCGAAGTAATGACTCTCAGGCGCACCCCCGGTTCATGCGATTGGAGGTGGCGAATGTAGCCCTCCCATCGTTTCAGGTAGTAGCTCGGCACACTCGAATCAAAGCCAACGTATTTTCCCTTGGCGCTGGAAAAGAATGTGGGAATCCAACCGGCAACCTCATCCATTTCCGCGATGGCAAGGGAAAGGCCTTCACCATGGAGCGCTTTGAGTTGTTCCTGCATGACACCGAGCGAAGTCGTCAGGTAATGGCGAACGAGAACAAAGGTCTGTGCGCGATTGTGGGCCGTGCGAGAGATTTCGATGACCTTAAGGAAAGCCGAACGGAACGCCACCATTACCAGGAGCAGTGAGATCAAGGCACCCGCCAAGAGCAGGACAATCTCCACCGCCACGGTGGCGGGAAGGTTGTGAGGGAGTCCCCCGAAGATGAGGAGGAGGAGGGCCTGGGCGAACAAGAAGAGGACGAACGCGAATACGATCGGCCTCATCCGCAGCAAGCGAAGGGCTATCGAGTCAAGCCATTGCATGGAGAAATGACTATCAGTTAGACCTGGATGAGTGCAGTGATCTTGTGCTTATTGCGTCCCTAAGGTGGCTCAAGTGCCGTCGGTTGAACCCAACTCGACCTACCGCTGGACCATCGCTCGCAGGAACGTCGCCGGGATCGAGGTGGCGTCGTCGCTCGTGTTCTGCTCGTTGAACAGGGCGTCCAGCTCGGCTGCGAGCTCGGCCTCGCGGTCGTTCGCCTCCGCTGCCTCGAAGGCGTTCATGGTCGGCCCGTAGTAGGCCTTGAACAGAGTCACCAGCTCTGAGGGTTTGCCGGGGAAGTTGAACGTGTAGGTGTCTCGCTGGAAGGAGATCTTCTCGGCGGGGACTCCGGCGGCCGTGAACCGCTCGACCACGTTGTCCTCCACGCCCCAGGTCATCGGGCTGACGAAGCCCTCCGGAGGCGGGGGAGAGTAGGAGGAGCTGATCTTGAGGATCTGGGCCACCAGGGTCGGGTCGTTCGGGATCCAGTTCCCCATCACGATCCGGCCGCCCGGCTTGGTCACCCTCACCATCTCCTTCGCTACGTCGAACGGCCTGGGAGCGAACATCGCCCCGAAGATGCTGACGACGAGGTCGAACTGCTCGTCACCAAGCTCGTTCAGGTCCGATGCGTCGCCCACCTGGAACCTGCAATTGGCCAAGCCGAGATCCTGGGCGCGCGCATTGCCCGCCGCCACCAGGTTGCTGGCGATGTCGACCCCGATGACGTCAGCGCCGAGCTGGGCCGCCGGCAAGGCCGTGGTCCCGTCGCCGCAGCCGAGGTCCAGCACCCGGAGCCCGTCGGTGACGCCGAGGTCCCCGACAAGCGCCTCTCCGCTCTCTCGCATGCTCGCCGCGATGCGCGTGAAGTCGCCCTTCTCCCACAACGCCTTGTTCGCGTTCATCGGCTTCTCCTTTTCTGGTGTACGAGTCGACCCGGCCAGGATGCTACCCCCGCGCGCTCCCGCTCCGTGTGGAAGCAAGTGGCCCTGGCCGCTCCGGACCTTAGGCTGCCGCCAGATGAAAGCTCGCCTAGCGATCTGCCTGGGCTTGGTGGCCCTCTTCACCGGCTGCGGCAAGAGTTCCGCCCGGTCGTTCCGGGCTGAGGTCCACGTGACCCCCACCGCCCACACCAGGATCGCCTGGTACCAGCGCGGCCAGGGGCCGCCGCTGGTGATGCTGACTGGCACCGGCTCGACGATGGCCGAATGGGACCCGGCGCTGCTGCGGCTGCTGGCCCGCGACCACCGGCTGATCCTCTTCGACTATCCCGGGCTGGGGCTGTCGGGGCCCTGGCACGGGCGCTCCTTCGACTCGCTCGCCGGCGCGACCGCCGGCCTGATGGATGCGATCGGCCTGACAAAGGCGGATGTCCTGGGTTGGTCGATGGGCGGCTTCGTCGCCCAGCGCCTTGCCATCGACCACCCGCAGCGCGTCTCCCACCTGATCCTGGCCGGCACCAACCCCGGCGGCAGCCATGCCGTGCTCGGCACCCCGAAGGCCCAGGCGATCGACAGCGAGCCCGACCCCTCCGACGCGGAGATCCTCCACGAGCTCTATCCGCCTGACCGCCAGGCCGAGGGCCGGCGCTTCCTGCGCCGGCTCGAACGCGCCAGCCGCAGCGGCGAGATCCCCGACGACTTTCACGTCCCCGCAGCCACCACGCGCGCCCAGGTGGCGGCCGAGGATCCCTGGCTGCGCAGCAACCGCAACTACCGCCAGCTGGGCACGCTTGCTGCGCCCACCCTGGCCGCTGCCGGCGCCAGGGACCCGGTGGTGCCGCCAGTGGACTTGCGGAGGATCGCCGCCCGGATTCCGCACTCCAGGTTCGTGACCTTCCCCGGTGCTCACGCCTTCCTATTCCAAAAGCGTCATCCGTTCACGCGAGTTGTAGATCGATTTCTGAGCCGCTGAGGGTATGTTGAGGAATCGGCGACTGGCAGCCAAGTGATGTCATGCCTGGTGAGGCTGACCTGAATAGGATCGCTCGCGGGATGGACAGGGGCACACTGCGGACGATATTTGGCGAGGCAGAGACCAATGAAATTCGTAGCCTGCTCGACGAGCTCCCGCAGGCCGATAAGCCTGCTCGGCGTATGGCCATCGCCCGTCTTCGGCGCATGGGCCTGGGCATTGCCACCGGCGCAGAGGCGAATCCCACGGGGGCGCAGTTTGAGCAGCTCGTTTCAAGTGGCCAAATTGAGATCGATCTCGACGGGATCACGGCGAAGGCTGTGATCCAACGGCAGCCTCTCGCGAGAGTCTTCAAGGTTTCCGTTGGGGTTACCGGGGACTCGATCTCAGAAGATTGGAATGCGTTCAACCAGCGGTACCAGTGGTTTGGAAAAGCACCACGACAGGTGACGAGTGGAGCGCACCTCTTCGTTCTTGCGGTTGACCGCTGGAAAAGCGCAGTCGTCGGCCTATACGAAGCGATTTCGCCAGGGGCAGACAAACTGCCGGGGTCGTCGGACCCGGATCGCTGGCCATGGGCGCTTGGTGTGAGGCCGCTCGCTGCGATTCCGCCGCCAGGGGCGGAGCAAGTGGAGGGACAGAAGGGGCCGCAGAACGGTCTCCCGGCCCACATACCCGACGAGAACACGATGGCCCTCCTCTACGAGGCGGTCGCGGACAGCCCGCCGCCTCCAGGTCCGGAGACGCTTGAGCAGCGGGTGCAGGAACTCGAGTGGGAGGACGTCCTCCCCGATGTCCTGGAGGCGGTTGCCGGCCTTGGTAGGAACGCACGAGGACCTGAGGTTGTCTCCCGAGCCCTTGAACTCGGGGCCTGGAGCGCTAAACACCTCAAAGCGCGGGCCTGGTACACGGGCAGTGGCGTCGAGTCACACATCGAGTTGATCGTCGGGCGGGCGCTGCTATCCGTTACCGGAACCAAGGGGCTCCTAGATCGCACACACGGCGTTTACTCGCTCAAGGACGGCACAACCGCTAACGGGTTTGGTGTGGCGTACCGCCCTGCCGCGAGCGACCCTCCTGACGCCGAGGAGCTACCCGAGCACCTTGTAGACCTCGCCAACCTGGACCGCGCGACGAGGCGTCATATGAACCTTCAGGACCGCCTCGCGGAGGCCCTGCGATCGAGGAATCGAGCCCCTCTCACCTGGTAGCTGGCAACCGCAATTTGACATCGCCTTCGAGCACGCAGGAAGGCGTTTTGTTGTCGAGGTCAAGAGTGGTGACCCCGTAAGTCCACAGCAGCTCCGTCTTGGGGCTGGCCAATTGCTGGAGTACTGTTACCTGCTTCGAGGTACGAAAACTGAGGCAGTCCAAGCGGTGCTTTTGATTGAGTCGGAGCCACCGGACCCGTGGGATTCGGTGGCAGGGGCCGTGGGAATCCACATTCTCCAGGCCAGCAAGCTCGAGGAGTTGCTGTCAGCGATGCTCTCGGGAATGCTCTGATCTGGCTCGGTCGGCTTTGGTGGAGAGCCAGCCCAGCACCTCGGCGGCGTTGCGGTCGGGCGGGAAGACCGGGTAGAAGACCTTGCTGATCATGCCGTCTTCCGCGATGAAGGTGAGGCGCTTGTAGAGGGTCATCCCCTCGGCTTCGAAGATCGGCAGGCGCAGTGCGCCGCGGAGGCGCAGGCCGCGGTCGCTGAGCAGGTGGAAGGGGATGTGCTCGCGCTCGGCGAACTCGCGCTGCTCGTCCGGGCTTTGGGCGCTGACGCCGAGGACGGTGGCCCCGAGGGAGGTGAACTCGGTGAGGCTGTCGCGGTAGGCGCAACTCTGCGGGGTGCAGCCGCGTGCGCCGGGGATGTCGTCCCAGCCGGTTAGTGACGGCTGGCCGGGCGTGCCGGTGCGCGGGTAGATGTAGGCGACGAGGCAGTCCCGGGCGAGCTCGGCGAGGTCGACGGTTCCACCCAGGGTCGAGGGCAGGCGGACTTCCGGGAGGGCCATGCCGATGAGGTGATCGGCGCCGCCGTCGTCCTCGGGGACCGGCAGGTTGGGAGGCAGCTCGCCGTAGTCTGTGGTCACTCCGTCATCCTCGCAAGCCGCTCACCGGTGAGATTCGTAGAGTTGGCGCATGGAGCGCTACGTGGCCTTCTTGCGCGGGATGAACCTCGGCGGACGGCGGATCAAAAACGACGAATTGCGCAGCGAGTTCGAGGCGCTTGGCTTCGCCGACGTCGCCTGCTTCCGCGCCAGCGGCAACGTGGTCTTCGGTGCGGATGGAGGTGATGAGGGCGCCTTGACGAGTCGAATCGAAGCCGGGTTGGAGGGGTCGCTCGGCTACGCAGTGCCGGTCTTTCTCCGCGGCGCGGCAGAGCTGCTTTCGATCGCGGCCTCGGAGCCGTTCGAGACATCGTTGGTGAAGGCTTCCAAGGGCAAGCTCCAGGTCGTCCTTCTCCTCGACGCCCCGGCGAAAAAGCAGCGGAAGGACGCCCTCGATCTGGCCACGGGCGAAGATCGCCTCGCCCTCGAAGGCCGCGAGCTCTACTGGCTGCCAAACGGCGGCATGTCCGAATCGGAGCTGGACCTGAAGGCGATCGGCGCCGCGCTGGGCCTGACCACGATCAGGACCAAGGGCACGATCGACCAGATCGCCGCGAAGTACTTCGCCTAAACGCCTAACGGACGAGACGCCGATTTTCCATGTCATAGATGGGAAATCGGCGTCTCGTCCTGAAGGTCGGCTCGCGGTAGAGCGGCGAGACGGGCGTCGCGGCTGACCGCGCCGATCTCGTCGGGCAGCGCCGAGAGCTGGACGTTGGAGACGAACTCCATGCCCTGGCCGAGGGGGCGGAAGAAGTTGTCGTAGTGGGTGGGCACGACCACCTTGGGGTCGAGGCGGGGGAGGATCCTTCGCCAGTAGTCATCGGTGAAGCTGCGGCCGGCGACGCCGGCGAGGAAGACGTCGACGCCGCTCTCGCGCACGG
This sequence comes from uncultured Solirubrobacterales bacterium, assembly GCA_963714665.1. Classification (GTDB taxonomy): domain Bacteria; phylum Actinomycetota; class Thermoleophilia; order Solirubrobacterales; family 70-9; genus VRUE01. The sequence continues at coordinate 323,056 of CAVQPE010000003.1, forward strand.
CGTCGTCGATCAGGTTGGCGCTGCCCTGGTGGTAGAAGCGGACCCCGGCGACCGCGATCGAGATGCCCCAGACCTGGCCGCAGCGGTAGGCGCCTGGGGTGAGCGAGTCGAGGTGCTCGCAGGTGAGGTCGCCGTCGTAGGGGACGGCCAGCCCGAGCAGCAGCTTCGAGTGGGCGCTCGGCGTGAAGCTGACCTCGAACGGGCCGAGCTCGTAGGTGCGGTAAGGCTCGACCTGCGCGGTTTGCTCGGCGAGGCCGTGCAGGCCCATCAGCGTCACCAGCGAGTCCGACCCGTAGGCCTTGCAGCCGAAGCGCCGCGCGATCGCCGGGGCGTCGACCGCGTGGTCGAAGTGGGTGTGGCCGACGAGGACGCCCGCGACCTCCCCCGGGGCGTGGACGAAGCGGTCGAGCGCGGCCGGGTCGGGAAGGGTCGGCCGGCGCCGCACCAGGTCGGCGAACGGCACCCGCGAGAGGTAGGGGTCGATGAAGAGCGTCTGTCCCTCGAAGCTCATCCGGTAGCCGGAGACGCCGAGCCATTCGACCTCCAGCCCCGACGGCAGCTCCAGCGGCCTCGCCTCCAGCTCGCCCAGCGCCTGGCCGTCCTCGCGAGCGGCCGAGCGCCTCGTCACCCGCGCCTTCGCCAGGTCGCCCAGGTGTCGCAGCGGACCGGCCACCCGGTGCTTGCTACGCGGTCTCGAAGGTCGTCGACAGCTTCGGCGACCCGGCGATGGTCTGGAAGACGACGCAGTAGCGCTCGGTCAGCCTCAGCAGGGTGTCGAGTTCCTCCTGGCCCGCGTCGGTGTCGAGATCAAAGCTGAGGCGGATCGCCGAGAAGCCGACCGGCGCCTCGCGGTCGACGGCGAGCGTGCCGCGGAAGTCGAGGTCGCCCTCGGCGTGAACGGTTCCCGACCTCATTTCGATCCCGAGGGAGGTTGCGACCGCGCGCAGCGTCACCCCGGCGCAGGCGACGAGCGCCTCAAGCAGCATGTCGCCGGAGCAGAGCTGGGTGCCGTCGCCCCCGGAAGCCGGGTGCAGCCCCGCCTGGGCGATCGCGCGTCCCGTCTGCACGGAGCACGAGACGCCCTCGCCCAACTGGCCCCCGGCCGAGAGCGTGACGACGGCGGTGCCGGGGTCGTCGCGGTAGCGCTCCTTCAGCGGAGCCTGGATGGCCTGGAGCCGCTCGCGATCCACGCCGGTGAGCTTACGCCTGCGAGGCGCCGGCCGCGTAATGTCAGGCCCGCCCATGGCGATCGCCACAGCCACGACAATCGACCTCTACGCGGGCGGCAAGCTGCTCTTCGCCGACGTCTCCTTCAAGCTCGAGCCGCGCGAGCGGATGACGCTCTCGGGGCGAAACGGCGCCGGCAAGTCGACCCTGCTGCGGGTGCTCGCCGGGGAGCGACCGCCCGACTCGGGCAGCATCGCCCTGCAGAAGGGGGCCCGGGTGGCCCTGCACGACCAGCGACCGCCGCGCGACGCCGAGATCTCGCTCGGCGAGTACGTCTTCTCCGGCCGCGCCGATATGGAGGAGACCGAGGCCGAGCTGGCGCCGCCTGGAGGAGGCGATGGGGCGGGGCGAGCCCGACGAGGAGACGATGCGCGCCTACGCCGCGGCGCAGCAGCGGCTCGAAGCCGGCGGCGGCTACCGCTGGCGCGACGACGTGCTCGCCGTCCTCACCGGCCTCGGCTTCGGCGAGGAGGCGGCCGAGCGCCGGCTCTCGACCTTCTCCGGCGGCGAGCTGACCCGCGCCTCGCTCGCCCGCGCGCTCGCCACCCGCCCCGACCTGCTGCTGCTCGACGAGCCGACGAACCACCTCGACATCCCCTCGCTGGAGTGGCTGGAGCGCTACCTCGTCGACCTCGACGCGGCCGTCGTCCTCGTCGCCCACGACCGCTGGTTCCTCGAGGCGGTTGGCACCTCGGTGCTGGAGATCGAGGCCCAGCGCGGACGCTTCTTCGCCGGGCCCTGGCACGCCTGGCGCAAGGAGCAGGCGGCGCGGGAGATCGCCCGCGGCAAGGCGATCGAGCGCCAGCAGGCGGAGATCGAGCGGATGGAGCGCTTCGTCGAGCGCTTCCGCTACAAGGCGACGAAGGCGCGCCAGGCGCAGTCGCGGCTGAAGATGATCGAGAAGGTCAAGCGCGACGGGGTCAAGGCCGAGGCACGCGACCGGCGCAACCTGCGCTTCTCCTTCGTAGCGCCGGAGCGGCCCGGCCGGGTGGTGCTGAAACTGGTCAAAGGCACGATCGAGGTGCCGGGACGGACCCTGCTCGACGGCGCCGAGCTCGAACTCGAACGCGGCGAGCACGCGGTCCTCGTCGGCCCCAACGGGGCGGGCAAGACGACCCTGATCGAGACGCTCGCGGGCAAGCGCGAGCCCGCCTCCGGCTCGGTCCGGACCGGCCACAACGTCAAGCTCGGCTACCTCTCCCAGCACGCCGAGAGCGCGGCGGGGGAGGGGACGGTGCTCGATGCCGCCCAGCGCGAGACCGGCCTCAGCGCCCAGAAGGCGCGCGACCTGCTCGGCGGCTTCCTCTTCTCCGGCTCCGACGCGGAGAAGTCGCTCGACGACATCTCCGGCGGCGAGCAGCGGCGGCTCTCGCTGGCGATCCTGGTCGCCTCCGGCGCCAACGTCCTGATCCTCGACGAGCCGACCAACCACCTCGACATCGAGAGCCGCGAGGCGCTCGAGGACGCGCTGCAGGCCTTCGAGGGCGCGGTGGTCCTCGTCTCCCACGACCGCGCCCTGCTCGAGGCCGTCGGCACCCGCACCCTCGTCTGCGAGGACGGCCGGCTGGCAGCCACCCGACCGGCTGGGCCACCTACCAGCGCGACCGCGACGAACGCCGCGAAGCCGCCGCCACCGAGGCGGCAGCCGCGAAGCGCTCGGCCAAAGGGGGCAAGCGCTCGCGCCCGGGCGCCGCCGCGAAGACCGCCGCCCGCAAGGCGGGCCGCCTGGCCGAGAAGATCGAGGCGGCCGAGGCCGAGCTGCGCGAGATCGAGGAGGAGCTCTCTGACCCCGCCGCCTGGTCGACCCCGGCAAAGGCGGAGCGGGCGAGCGAGCGCCACGAGGAGGCGAAGCGCAAGCTCGCCGAGCTCTACGAGCGCTGGGAAGAGGCCGAAAGGGCCGTCAGCGCAGCGGGCGATCCAGCCTGACCCGGGCGCATTTGCAAATTGCTCGAGAGGCGGCACAAAGTGCGCGCCACGCGCGCGCTCCATTCTGGGACGTTCGGCCGGTGCCAAGAATCAGCGCTTTCTACGGGGTCGATACAGATCGACGGCCTGCGCGTCCTAGAGGGTTCCCTTCCACGCGCAAAGCTGACGCTGGTGCGCAAATGGGCTCGCATTCACACGGACGCCCTCCAGGACAATTGGGAACGCGCGCGGCGCGAAGAGGCACTGGTTGGAATCGACCCGCTTCCCTGACCTAATATCTGTTCCACATGACCGGGATCGTCCATGTCACCAGTGTTGAGGTGGTTGCCGACTATCGACTTCGTCTTGGCTTCGAGGACGGAGTCGAAGGAGAGGTGGACTTCTCTGCCCGAAAATGGCGGGGGGTCTTCGAGCCGCTCCGGGACCCCAGCTATTTCAGCCGGGTAAAGGTCGACACCGAGATGGGGACTATCGTCTGGCCCAACGGTGCCGATCTTGCACCGGAGACGCTTCATAGCTGGGCCGTCAGCGCAGCGGGCGATCCAGCCTGACCCGGGTGCCCCGGCCGGGGGCGAGGGTGATGTTGCGGACCTTGACCTTCTCCGGCTTGGGGTCGGGGGCGCTGAGATCGGCGCGCTCGACGATCTCGCGCAGGATCAGGCGCATCTCGTATTCGGCGAAGGCGGCGCCGATGCAGCGGCGGACGCCGCCGCCGAAGGGGATCCAGGCGTAGTTGTCGGCCTTGCCCTCGAGGAAGCGCTCGGGCCGGAACTCCTCCGGCTCCGGGAAGAGGTCCTCGCGGTAGTGCATCGGCGGCGATCGCGGCCATCACATAGGTGCCGGCGTCGCAGCTCGTAGCCGCCGATCTCGCACCGGCGCGGTGACCTTGCGGGCGACGTCGACGATCACCGGCCGCGCCCGCAGGGTCTCTTTGACCGTCGCGTCGAGGTAGTCGTCCTCGCCCGCCGCCAGCGAGTCGCGCAGCTTCGCCAGCACCCGGGGCGTGCGCAGCAGGCGCTCCATCGCCCAGGCGAGCCCGGTCGCGGTCGTCTCGTGGCCCGCGCCGAGCACGGTGACGAGCTCGTCGCGCAGCTCTTCGTCGCTCATCGGGCTGCCGTCGTCGTGGCTGGCTTCGAGCAGCAGCGAGAGCACGTCGTCGTGGCCCTCCTCGCCGGCGGCGATCTCGGCGCGGCGCAGCGCGATCTCCTCGTAGATGAACTCGTCGAGCGCCGCGCGGGCGCGCAGGAAGCGCGACCAGGGGCTCCAGCGCCCGAGGTCGCGGCGCAGCATCGGGAAGGCGATCACCGCGCTCACCCGTGCGCTGAAGGCCTCGATCAGCCGCTCGAAGCGGATCAGCCGCTCGCGGTCGTGGACGCCGAAGACGGCGCGCATGATCACCGCCAGGGTGATCCGCTGGGTGTGGGGACGGAGCGCGAACGGCTCGCCCACCGGCCAGCTCTCCATCTCCTCCCGCGTCGCCTCGCGGATCAGCTCGCCGTAGCGGTCGATCTGCTTGCCGTGGAAGGGGGGCAGCAGCAGCTTGCGCTGCTGCATGTGGGGCGCCTCGTCGAGGGTGAGGACCGAGTTCGGCCCCAGCGCCGGCTCCAGCACGGTCGCGTTCGCCTCGCCGGCGTGCAGCTGCTCGGGCGAGCTGGTGAAGAGCTGTTTGACCAGGGTGGGGTTGGCGACGTAGACGAGCCGGCCGAAGTACGGGAACGTCATGCTGAAGATGTCGCCGTGGCGCCGCTGCAGGCGGATCAGGAAGCCGAGCGGTTCGCGCACGTAGCGCAGCGCCTGGAGCAGGGCGGGCAGCCGCGAGCCCGGAGGCAGACGGCGCCGGGCCGGTGCGGTCGTCGGTGCGTGCGGGATCGTCGCCTGCTCCATTCGCCGCAACCATAGAGGAATAATCGGCTGGCCAGACAGCCAGTAGTGGACTGGGAAGCTAGAAGACGATCGTGCGGTCGCCGTCGAGCAGGACCCGGTCGTCGATGTGGGCCTGGACGGCGCGGGCCAGGACGAGGCGCTCGATGTCGCGGCCGATCCGCTGCAGGTCCCCGACCTCGTCGCGGTGGCTGACCCGGGTCACGTCCTGGTCGATGATCGGGCCGGCGTCGAGCTCCTCGGTGACGTAGTGGGCGGTGGCGCCGATCAGCTTGACCCCGCGCTCGTGGGCGCGGCGGTAGGGGTCGGCGCCGACGAAGGCGGGCAGGAAGCTGTGGTGGATGTTGATCGCCGGGGCGCCGAGGCGCTCCAGGAACCCGGCGGAGAGGACCTGCATGTAGCGGGCGAGGACGAGCAGGTCGACGCCGGCCAGCAGGTCCAGGGTCCGCGCCTCGGCCTCGTCGCGGGCGTCCGGGTCGACCGGCACGTGGTGGAAGGGGAGGCCGAGCGACTCCACCTGGTCGGCGTGGTCGGCGTGGTTGGAGACGACGGCGACGACCTCGGCGCCGAGCTCGCCGCTGCGCCAGCGCCAGAGCAGGTCGGAGAGGCAGTGGTCTTCGCGCGAGACCATGATCGCCACCCGCTTGCGCTCGCTCGACTCGGCGAAGCGGTAGTCCATCTCGAATCGGCGCGGCGATCTCCTGCTCGAAGCGACGCTGCAGCTCCTCCCGCTCGTCCTCGGGAGCCGGGTCGAACACCATCCGCATGAAGAAGCGGCCCTCGTCGCTGGAGTGCTGGTCGGCGTCGACGATGTTGAGGCCGGCCTCGGCGAGGAAGCCGCTGACCGCGGCGATCAGGCCCGGCCGGTCGGGACAGGCGAGCAGCAGCCGCGTTGTGGGGGAGTCGCCGTCGATGCGGGGATGATGGCGGTTGAGCGATCGAATCGCGCCATGCCCTCGTTCGCACACATACCGGCTGTCGACGCCAGGCCGCGGCTGCTGGCGCTTGCCTGCCTGCTCCTGATCGCCCTCGGCGGTGCCCTCAGCCTGCTCGGTGCCACCGCCGCCGGCAACGCGGTCTGGGCGGCGACCGTCGCCCTGATGCTGGTGCCGCTGACCTGGTCGATAGGCCGCACCCTCGCCCAGGGCCGGATTGGGGTCGATGCGATCGCCCTGATCGCGATGGTGGGGGCGCTGGCGATCGGCCAGTACCTCGCCGGTGCCGTGATCGCGCTGATGCTCTCCGGCGGCAACGCGCTCGAGGCCTCGGCGTCCCGTCGCGCCCGTCGCGAGCTGACCGCGCTGCTGGAGCGGATGCCGAGCATCGCCCACCGCCGCGGGGGCGGGGGCTGGGAGGAGGTCCCGGTCGCACGGCTGGAGGTGGGCGACGTGGTCTTGGTCCGGGCGGGCGAGCTCGTCCCCGTCGACGGCGACGTGCAAAGCGCCGAAGCGGTGGTCGATGAGTCGGCGCTGACGGGAGAGTCGCTGCCGGTGACCCGCGCCCGCGGCGCCGCCGTGCAGAGCGGCGTCGCCAATGCCGGCGACGCCTTCGAGCTGCGCGCGACCCGGCTCGCCTCCGAGAGCGCCTACGCGAACCTGGTCCGCCTCGTGCGCGCCGCCGAGACCCAGCGCGCGCCCTTCATCCGCCTCGCCGACCGCTACGCGGCGATCTTCCTGCCGCTGGCCCTGGCGGTCGCAGCCGCGGCCTGGATCGCCAGCGGCGACGCGGTCCGGGCCGTGGCGGTGCTGGTCGTGGCGACGCCCTGCCCGCTGATCCTGGCGGCGCCGATCGCGATCGTCTCCGGCGTTTCGCGGGCGGCGCGGGCGGGCGTGATCGTCAAGGGTGGGGCGGCGATCGAGCGCCTCGGCGAGGCGCGCACGGTGCTGCTCGACAAGACCGGCACCCTGACCCTCGGCGAGCCGGCGGTCGAGGAGGTCGTGCCCTTCGGCGATTTCGGGGCGGAGGAGGTCCTGCGCCTGGGAGCCTCGGTCGACCAGCTCTCCGCTCACGTGCTCGCTGAGGCCCTTGTCCACGACGCCGAGAGACGGCGCCTGGCACTGGCAGAGCCGGTCGACGCGGTCGAGGAGCCGGGGCAGGGCATCGAGGGGAGCGTCGACGGCCACCGCGTCGCGGTCGGCAGCGTGGCCTGGCTGCGCGGGCGCGGCTATGAGGTCGGCGACGCCGAGCGGGTTGGGGACGGCGGTGGCGAGGCCGGCCTGGCCAAGGTCCTGGTCGGGGTCGACGGACGCCTCGCCGGCGTCGTCGTGATGGCGGACCGGCTGCGCGACGACGCCCGCGAGCTGGCCAGTGAGCTGCGCGCTGCCGGCGTGAGCCGGGTGGCGATGGTGACCGGCGACCGTCAGGCGGTCGCCGAGAGGATCGCCGCCGAGACCGGCCTCGACCGCGTCTACGCCGAGCAGTCGCCTGAGCAGAAGCTCGCGGTCGTCCGCAGCATGCGTTCGGACCCCGAGCTGTCCCCCGTGGTGATGGTCGGCGACGGCGTCAACGACGCGCCCGCCCTGGCCCTGGCCGACGTCGGAATCGCGATGGGAGGACCGGGGGCGACCGTCTCCTCCGACACCGCCGACGCCGTGATCACCGTCGACCGGATCGACCGCGTCGCCACCGCTGTCTCGATCGGCCGCCGCTCCCTTGGCATAGCCCGCCAGAGCGTCATCTTCGGCATCGGCCTCAGCCTGGTCGCGATGGGCTTCGCCGCCTGCGGCTACATCCAGCCGATCGGCGGCGCCCTCCTGCAGGAGGGGATCGACGTCGCCGTAATCCTCAACGCCCTGCGCGCCCTTACCGACTGAGCGCCTGCAAAAGAGCGATTCATCTTTCGTCCGGCCGCCCGGCGCTCGTGCCTGAGCAGGTGTCAATCGTTACCAACTTCCCTTGCTGTGTGCGCGCGGTCACGTTCCGAAGCCGGAAATACCGCCACGGTCACCCGCTTGCTTACAAAACGCACATATTTCATTCCCGTCCTAATCGCCTGCATCGCCTTCCCCGCAGCAGCCCTCGCGGCCGGCAGCAGCGACTCTCCACCGCCACGGATCGGCGTCGCCGACGCGGTGCCGGCCGAGGCTGGATTCCTGCAGCGACCGGTAGCGCGCTTCCACAAGACGATCCGCATCACCCTCCACCACATGGAAGCGGCCCGTCGCGCCAAGCTACGCCGCGAAAGGCAAGAGCCTTCGCTTCCCTCCCCGGCGGCGTCTCCCAAGCGACCCTCGACGCGATCGGAGCCTGCGAGTCCGGTGGCGACCCGACAGCCGTCTCCTCCGACGGCACCTACCGAGGCAAGTACCAGTTCGACTACGGAACCTGGGAATCGGTGGGCGGCACCGGCGACCCGGCAGCAGCTCCCGAAGCCGAGCAGGACTACCGTGCCGCGCTGCTCTACTCGGCCTCGGGCTCCAGTCCCTGGCCCGTCTGCGGCTGAGCAACAAGCCGAGTCCAACAGAGAGCGCCGGCACCGGCGCTCTCGCCCACGAAAAAGTTGAGCCGGGAGGGGTGCCCGACCCTTCCCCTACGATCCGGACAATGAGCGAGGCAGTCCCAACTCCGGACCCAAAGGACCCGCTCGAAAGCCACCCCGCGAGGCGATCGCCGAGGCCAAGGTCCGCGCCCCGACCCGGGGCAACCGCAAGCTGGAGGGCTTCCTCGACGCCGTCAACGGCGACGAGCAGGTGCGGGCCTGGTGGTACATGGCGCAGGTCCACGCCGAGCGGCTGGGGATGTCGGACCACTCCTGGGTCCACACCCAGATCGTGCTCAACATCGCCCTGCGGCTGCTGCGCCTGCTGGTCAAGGCGGGGGTCGAGCCGGCGGTCGTCGCCGACCACGGGATGTCGCCGCGCGACGCCGAGGTCGTCGTCGCCGGCGGTGCCCTGCTGCACGACGTCGGCATGTCGATCCACCGCGCCGACCACGAGGCCTACAGCCTCTTCCTCGCCAACGGCGCCCTCGAGCGCCTGCTCGCCGATTCCTACCGCCAGCCCGAGCGCGCGATCGTCACCGCCGAGATCCTGCACGCGATCATCGGCCACCGCCGCCGCGGCGAGCCCTACACGCTGGAGGCCGGGGTGGTCCGGGTCGCCGACGCGCTCGACATGGCCCAGGGCCGCACCCGGCTGCCGATCGAAGCGGGCCAGGAGGGCATCCACTCGATCTCCGCCGCGGCGGTCGACGAGGTCCGGATCGAGGCGGGGGAGGAGCGGCCGGTGCGGATCGAGATCGAGCTCAACAACTCGGCCGGCATCTTCCAGGTCGACGACCTGCTGGCGACGAAGATCCGCGACACGCCCGCTGGAGGGCAAGGTCGAAGTGGTGGCCAAGATCGAGGGCGAGACCGAGAAACGACTGCTGAGCGGCTTCAGGCTCGACTGAGCCGGACTAGCCGTAACGCTCCAGGTCATACCTGCGCCGTTCTTTGCGCGCTCGAGCGTTCCTGGAACAGGGACAGGACGATCACGAGGATCGCGAAGAAGGCGATCACGCCGAAGCAGAAGAAGGTGACTGTCTTGTCGGTGGTCGGGCCGGCCAGGCCGACTCCGTTCTCGGCCAGCGCGAAGGGCGCGGCAAGCAGCGTCGAGAGCAGCGCGGCAAGGAGAGCCGCTGCGATTCCCGTTCGGCGCGAGGGGGCCTTCACGCCCGGCAATCTAGCGCACCCCGACGGCGCCAATCGTCTTCGTCCCCTTCTCCGGGCGCTCGCGTAGGATGCGCCGCCGATGTCGGACGCTCGAGGCCCTGCTGCTGGGCATTGTCCAAGGCCTGACCGAGTTCCTGCCGATCTCGTCTTCGGGCCACCTGATCATCGTCCCCTGGCTGCAGGACTACACCTTCCTGCTCGAACACCCGGGCTTCAACAAGACCTTCGACGTGGCGCTGCACGCGGGGACCCTGGTCGCCGCGGTCGCCTACTTCCGCCGCGAGGTGGTCGCGCTCACGCGCGGCTTCATCGCTGCGGTAAGGGCTCGCGCGATCGAGACCGCCGACCAGCGGCTCTCGGTTGCGATCGCGGTCGGCACGATCCCGGCGGTGATCGCCGGCGGCCTCGGCGCCAAGTTCATCGAAGACCACCTCGGCGAGCCCTGGATGATCGCGATCCAGCTGATCGTCTTCGGCGCTGTGCTGCTCTGGGCCGACAGCCTGCCGCAGCGCAAGCCGCTCGAGGGGGCGACGATCCGCGACGGCTGGAAGATCGGCTTGGCGCAGGTGCTGGCGCTGGCGCCGGGAACCTCGCGGTCGGGGATCACGATCACCGCGGGGCGCTACCTCGGGCTCGACCGTGACGCCGCCGCCCGCTTCTCCTTCCTGCTGCTGATCCCCGCCGTCGCCGGAGCCACAGTCTTCAAGGCGGCAAGCGTCATCCATGAAGGCCTGCCGAGTGGCGTCGCCGGCCCGATGATCGTCGGCACGATCGCCGCCGCGGTCTCCGGCTATCTCTCGATCGCATTCCTCCTGCGCCTGGTGCGCACGACCAGCTACCGCCCCTTCGTCTACTACCGCTACGTCGCCGGGGCAGCCATCCTGCTGATCATCGCCACCGGCCTGCGCCCCGCGACCTTTTAGCCGGCGAGTTTGCATTTACCCGTCTATATGGCGGGTAAATGCAAACTCGTGGTCCAGAAAGAGCGAACGGCCCGGGGCAGTGGGCCGTTCGCGGTGACGAGAGAGGAGTCTCGTGAGAGCGATTGTGCCGCGGCCCCGGTGGCCCGTGGTGAACATCCGGAGAAGCCGGACGCTGGCTCGCGTCCATTTCGACCCGGCGAAAGTCCCGCAAAGAGCAGGGAGTTCGCGCCTGACCTGTGAAAATCCTGTGAACGCAGGGGTTTCGGGTGGCGCATCGTCGTCGTGGCCGCATACAATCCTGCCGTCTTGAAGCATGGGCTCTCTTTCGCCAACCACGGCGCCCGGCACTTGAACTCACAGCAGACCATCAGGCTCGCGGTAATCGACGACGACAGCGGCTTCGTGACCGTGCTGTCGAAGCGCACCGAGACGGCGGGCTGGCAGCAGCGGGTGCTGAGCAGCGCGATCCCGCCCGAGGAGCTGGTGGCGATGAAGCTGAACGCGCTGCTGGTCGACCTCGACCGTTCTCGGCGACGAGGCCTGGGGCTACCTGGAGCGAGTCTGCGGGATGCTGCCCGACCTCGGCGTGGTCGTCTGCACCGGCCGCTCCACCGTCGCCCAGCGGGTGCGGGGACTGCGACTCGGGGTCGACGACTGGATCGGCAAGCCCTGCCATCCGGAGGAGGTGATGGCCCGGATCGAGGCCGTCTCCCGTCGCCGTCGCCGCAGTCGCGCCGATGTCGAGACCGGCCCGCTGGTCGCCGGCGAGCTGGAGATCCGGGCCGATCAGTTCCAGGCCTTCGTCGGCGACGGCAGCCTCGACCTGACCCGGCGCGAGTTCGAGCTGCTGCAGCTGCTCGCCGACGCCAAGGGCCAGGTGCTCGAGCGCGAGGCGATCTACCAGCGGGTCTGGGGCTACGCGATGGCCCACGGCGACCGCTCGGTCGACGTCTTCGTCCGCAAGCTGCGCCAGAAGCTGGAGAAGCGCTCGCCGGGCTGGCGCTACATCCACACCCACTTCGGCGTCGGCTACCGCTTCGATCCCGAGGCGTCGCGCGGCTCCGCCTCCGAGGCCGCCGCCGAGAAGGATCCAGCGGCTGCGGATTCACAACTAGTTCACAGGTCGTTCACGCCCGCGTAACCGAGGGCTGCCGCGACGGCGACGGCGGATGCCTCGTCGTCGATGCTGGAGATACGGCCCGAGGAGCACGCGGCGCTGGTCGACGGTCGGCCCGCTCAGCCTGACCATGCGCGAGCTGCAGCTCTTGACGACGCTGGCGGCACACCCGCAGCGCATCCTCACCCGCGAGGAGCTCTACGCCGAGGTCTGGGGGCGGGAGCCCCGCCACGACGACCGCTCGGTCGACGTCTACGTCAGCCGGCTGCGCTCGAAGCTGGAGCAGGCCTGCCGGGCCAGAGCCTGATCCACACGCACAGCGGGATCGGCTACCGCTTCTCGCCCGACGGCTGAGATGCCGGGTTTTCCGGCCGATCCAGCGGTCTTTTACATCTTTTTTACATCTTTGACACATGCAGGTAACAAGCTGCCGAAAAGCCGCTGCGAGGGTGGCGCCGACGCTTAAACCGGTACCCAAATCTAAGGAGATTCGCGTGACCAAGAGACTTCTTTCCGTTGGCGTGGCCCTGGCACTCGCCGTCGGCGTCGCCGCCTGCGGCAGCTCGTCGTCGGACAGCAGCGGCGGTTCATCCGGCTCCCCGCTGGTCGGCGCCGGCAGCACCCTTGTCGCTCCGCTGATGTCGAAGTGGCAGTCCGACTACTCGAGCAAGTCCGGAGAAACGGTCACCTACGGCGCGATCGGCAGTGGCGGCGGGATCGACCAGATCACCTCGCGCACGGTCGACTTCGGCGCCTCCGACGCTCCGCTGACGCCGAGAACAGTTCGAAGAAGCCGACGGCGTCGAGCAGATCCCCTGGGCGCTGAGCGGCACCGTGCCCGCCTACAACGTCAGCGGCGCCCCCAAGAACCTCAAACTGAACGGCGAAGTCCTCGCCGACATCTACCTCGGCAAGGTCACCCAGTGGGACGATCCGGCGATCGCCAAGCTCAACTCGGGCGCCAGCCTGCCGAGCACCAAGATCACGCCCGTCTACCGCAGCGACGGCAGCGGCGACACCTACGCCTTCACCAACTACCTCTCGACGATCAGCCCTGAATTCAAGTCGACGGTCGGCACCTCGACCACGGTCAAGTTCCCGACCGGCGTCGGCGCTGAAAAGAACGACGGCGTCGCCGCGGCGATCGGCCAGACCGACGGTGCGATCGGCTACGTTGGCCTCGCCTACGCGCTCTCCAACGAACTCAGCATGCCGCTGGTCGAAAACTCGGCCGGGAACTTCCCGGAACCGGGCGTGGAAAGCGTCGAAGCAGCCGCCGACGCGGTCAGCAAGGTCGGCCCGAACAACGAAATCTCGCTCGCCGACCTGCCGGCCTCGGCCAAGGGCGCCTACCCGATCTCGACCTACACCTACGTGATCGTGCCGCTCGAAAGCGAAAAGGCGGAAGCGCTGAAGAAGTTCATCACCTACGCGATCGGCAAGGAAGCACAGGAATACGGCCCCGATCTCGACTTCGCGCCGCTGCCGAAGCAGGTCGTCGCCGCGGCCAAGACGGCGATCGCCAAGATCGGCGGTTAGGTGGAGGCCGGCGCCCTCAGCAACCCAGTGCTGCGGGCCCGGCGCAACCGCATAGACCGCATCGGCGACCCGCTGCTGCGAGGCCTCTCCGGCCTCGCAGCAGCGCTCGCCGTTGCCGTCCTCGCCGGGATCGTCTACGAGGTGACCCACCTCGCCTGGCCGGCGATCACGCATTTCGGCATCGGCTTCGTCACCACCAACGACTGGAACCCGGTCACCGAACGCTACGGCGCCGCCCCCTTCATCTACGGAACGCTGGTCACCTCGGGCATTGCGCTGCTGCTCGCGGCGCCGCTCTCGGTCGCGATCTCGATCTACCTCACCGAGCTGGCCCCGAGCCGGGTACGGCGCCCGGTGGCGACCCTGGTCGACATGCTGGCGGCGATCCCCAGCGTCATCCTCGGCCTCTGGGGGATCCTCGTCCTCGGTCCCTTCATGCACGACACGGTCGAGCCGGCGCTGCAGGGCGCCTTCGGCTTCCTGCCGATCTTCAGCGGTGACCCCTCGGCCTTCGGCTACCTCACCGCGGCGGTGATCCTGACGATCATGATCACGCCGATCATCACCAGCGTCACCCGCGAGGTCTTCGAGACGGTGCCCGGTGAGCTGAAGGAGGGCTCCTACGCGCTCGGCGCGACCCGCTGGGAGATGGTCCGCCAGGTCGTGTTGCCCTACTCGCGCGCTGGAATCGTCGGCGCCTCGATTCTCGGCTTGGGACGGGCAATCGGCGAGGCGATCGCGGTCGCCCAGGTGATCGGCGGAGCCACCGGAATAAACGTCTCCCTCTTTCACACCGGCAGCACGATGGCGGCCCAGATCGCCGCTCAGTTCCAGGGTGCGCCGGGGGCGCTGCAGAAGCCCTCCCTGGCCTACCTCGGCCTGATCCTGCTTGCTTTCTCGGTGATCGTCAACCTGATCGCGCGGCTGATCGTCCAGCGCGGCAAGCTGAAGGACACCGCCGTCACCCCGACCGAGGTCGAGGCACTGTGAGCGACCACGCGCTGCTGCTCGACCGCGGCAACCTGAAGCGGCGCAACCGCGTCAACCGGGTGGTCGAGGTCGTCTCCACCGTCGCCGCGCTGCTCGCCGTCGCCGTGCTGCTGATCGTGGTCGGCTCGGTCGTCTCGAAGGGAATCGGCGCCCTCAGCATCCACTTCCTGACCACGCCGACTGGCCTCTTCGGCGACACCAGCGGCGGCATCTCCAACGCGATCGTCGGCACCGCGATCATCGTCGGCCTGGCGGCGCTGATGGCGATCCCGGTCGGCCTCCTGGTTGCGATCTTCACCTCCGAGTTCGCACCGGAGCGGGTCGCCCACCCGGTCCGCTTCGTGCTCGACCTGCTCAACGGCGTGCCGACGATCATCACCGGCATCTTCGTCTACGGCCTGATCGTCGTGCCCCAAGGAGGCCAGAGCGGCTACGCAGGTGCGGTGGCGCTGGCGATCGTGATGCTGCCGATCGTCGCCCGCACCGCGCAGGAGGTGCTGGCCCTCGTCCCCGGCACCCTGAAGGAGGCGGCCTACGCGCTCGGCATCGCCCGCTGGCGCACGCTGCTGCGGGTGACGCTGCCGACCGCCGCCAGCGGACTGCTCACCGGCGCCCTGCTCGCGGTGGCCCGCGTGGCGGGGGAGACCGCGCCGTTGATCCTCGTCTGCTCGATCTTCGGCCAGGGTGTGCTCACCGAACCGAGCGAACCCCTCTCCTCGATCCCGGTCTTCATCTTTCAGTCCTCGGAGTCGCCCAGCCCCGAGGCGCACACCCAGGCCTGGGCGGCGGCGCTGGTCCTGATCGCCTTCGTGCTCGTCCTCAACGTCGTCGCCCGCGCCTTCTACGCCCGTTCCCGCAAGCGCATGGGGGCCTGACCCCAGGCGTCCGCCCGCCACCCGAGGAGTCCTAGGATGGACAGCAGACACACGACCCCGAGCCAGACGATGACCGAGCCCAATCCAGAGCCCCAGGCAAGCGCCCCCCAGAGGGGCCCGGCGATCTCGGTCGCCGGTTCGGGCGTCCCCCGGCCGCTGAAGAAGCACCGCGATGTCGGCAACGTCCAGCTCAAGGACCTCGATGCCTACTACGGCACGAACCACGCCGTGCGCGGCGTCAGCATCGGCTTCGACGCCGACCGCGTCACCGCGATCATCGGCCCCTCCGGCTGCGGCAAGTCGACGATGGTCCGCTGCATCAACCGGATGCACGAGGAGATATCGGGCGCCCGTGCCGACGGTCAGGTGCTGCTCGACGGCCTCGACCTCTACGACAAGGCGATCGACGTCGTCGCCGTGCGCCGGGCAGTGGGGATGGTCTTCCAGAAGCCGAACCCGTTCCCGACGATGTCGGTGATCGACAACGTGACGGCGGGCCTGCGGCTGACCGGGGCCTCGCGCGGCGAGCTCGAGGACCGCGGCCGCGAAGCGCTGGTCGGGGCCGGGCTCTGGGACGAGGTCAAGGACCGGCTCAAGGCTCCCGGGGCGGGCCTCTCGGGCGGCCAGCAGCAGCGACTCTGCATCGCCCGCGCGCTCGCGGTCGAGCCCGAGGTGCTGTTGATGGACGAGCCCTGCTCCGCGCTCGACCCGGTCGCGACGCTGAAGATCGAGGAGCTGATCGGCGAGCTGAAGCAGCGGGTGACCGTCGTCATCGTCACCCACAACATGCAGCAGGCGGCGCGCGTCGCCGACACCACGGTCTTCATGCTCAGCGGCGAGCTGGTCGAGGTCGGCCCGACCGACAAGATGTTCACCAACCCCGACGACGATCGCACCGAGCAGTACGTGACCGGGAAGTTCGGCTGATGGCCCGGCCGAGACCCGGACCCAGTACCAGGAGGAGCTGGACCGGCTCGAGGCAAGCGCGCTGGAGGGGCTCGACATGGCCAGCACGGCGCTGCAGAGGACCCTGGAAGCGGTCGAGCAGCAGGACGTCGAGCTGGCGCAGCTGGTCGTCGCCGATGACGACCGGATCGACGGTCGCTACCTGGAGGTGCACCAGAGCCTGATCACGCTGCTCGCCACCCAGTCGCCGGTGGCGACCGACCTGCGCCTGATCTCGGCCCTCCTGCACGTGCTCAAGAGCGTCGAGCGGATGGGCGATCAGTGCGTGAACATCTGCAAGATGATCCCGCTCTCGGGCAACGAGCCACCCGCGGACCCGGGGATGGTGAAGCTGATCCTCTCGATGGGCGGGCAGGCCCGGGCGCTGATCAGCCAGGCGAAGCGCGCCTTCGCCGGCCGCGACGTCGAACTGGCCCGCGACCTGGTGATCCAGGACGACATGGTCGACGAACTCAACCGCGACTGCTTCCGCCTCGCTCTGGAGATCGGCGACGACGCCGACCGGCGCGAATGGGCGATGACGATGCTGCTGGGGGCGCGGGCGATCGAGCGGATTGCGGACAACGCGGTCGATATCGGCGAGCAGGTCGCGTTCGTGGTTACCGGGCTCTTTCGGGAGTTCGAGGACGCTTCGCATCCGGCGGGGTAGGTGTGCCGGGGTCGGGCACCACTCCCCGCTCAACTTTTTCGGTGGGGCGGGGGTTGGCCTTTCGAGATCGAAGCACCGAAAAAGTACAAGCCGCGGGGAGTGGTGCCCGACCCCGGCTGACGAACGCGCTCCGGGTGAGATCCGCGGCGTTTGCCAACATGGAGGAGAGGCCCGGGGTGCTCTGCGCTGCCATAGATATCGGCTCGAATACGACACGCGTGCTCGTGGCGGAGCCTGTCGATGGGCAGTTGAAGAAGGTGATGGAGCAGCGGGCCTATACGCGGATCAACAAGGCGCTCGACTCGGACGGGGCGATCCTGGCGGGGAAGGTCGACGAAGTGGGCGAGGTCGTCTCGACGCAGGTTCGGCTAGCTCGTGAGCTGGGGGCCGAGGAGATTCGGGCGGTGGCGACCGCGGCCGTTCGCGAGGCGCCCAACGGCGAGGAGGCGGCCGCGACGATCGGCAAGGCGGCCGGGGTGCGGGTCGAGGTCCTCAGCGATGAGGAGGAGGGCCGGCTGGCCTTCATCGGGGCGACGAAGACGCTGGGCCATCCCGCCGCGGGCCGGGTCGGCGTGGTCGACGTCGGCGGCGGCTCCACCGAGGTGATCCTCGGGACGGTCCCGGGCGGGGCGAGCGAGGTCCTCTCCTGGCGGGTCGGCTCCGGAGTGCTCGCCGACGAGCTGATCTCCTCCGACCCTCCCTCGGCGGCCGAGATCCGCAAGGTCCGCGACCGCATCGACGACATCTTCGCCGGGGTCGAGATCGAGCACCCGGCGCAGGCCGTCGCGGTCGGCGGCAGCGCCACATCGCTGCGCCGCCTGGTCGGCGCGGTGCTCGAGTACGAGACCCTGGAGCGCGGGGTCCGCGTCCTCTGCGGCGACCCCGCTGCCGAGGTCGCCCGCCGCTTCGAGCTCGACCCGGAACGGGTCCGCATCCTCGCCACCGGCGTGCTCTTGCTGGAGAAGGTCTCCGAGCTGCTCGGCCAGCCACTGCAGATCGGCAAGGGCGGCCTGCGCGAGGGCGTCGTCCTCGACATGCTCAACGGCAGCATCAACGGCTCGCCGGTCCGCATCGCGGCCTAGGCGTGGCCGCCGCGCTCGTCTAGCCTCGGGGCGTGGCACGCGCGCGCGAGGTCGAGCTGGATTGCGAGGCGCCGTTCGGCCTGGCCGCGGCTCAGGTGGTCGAGGTGCGTGCCGCCGAGGTCTTCGAGCACTCCGCCGGCGTGCTCGATCTCGACGACGTCGAGCCGGTCCACGACATGCGGGTGGCAACCCGCCGCCTGCGCGCGGCGATCGAGATATTCGAGCCCTGCTTTCCCCGCAAGCGGCACCGCAAGGCGCTGAAGCGGGTGAAGGCCTTGGCCGATGCCCTGGGCGAGCGCCGAGACCTGGATGTCGAAATCGAGCTGCTCGGGGGTCTCGAGGCAGAGGTGGCTGGCGAGGATCGCGATGCGCTTGCCGCGCTGATCGAAGATCTGCGCGCGCGTCAACGGCAGGCCAACGAGGACCTCGCGCCGTTTGTCGCCGCCAAGCGATTGAAGAAGCTGCGCCGTCGCCTCGCCAAGCTCGTCAAGGAGGCGGAACGGTGAAGGCGCGCACGGTCGAGGGGCTCGATCCCGGCGGACCGTTGCGACCCAATGCGGCGCGCATCGTCCGCACGCGCCTGGACGAGTTGCGCGGCTTCGCCGACGAGGCGCTCGCGCCGGATGCCGGCGCGGCCCAGCACGACATGCGAATCGCGGCGAAGCGGCTGCGCTATGCGCTGGAGATCGTCGGCTCTTGCATCGGCGAGGAGGCCCGCGCCGCGCACCGGGCGGCGAAGGAGCTCCAGTCGGTGCTCGGCGACCTGCACGACTGCGACCTGATGCTGCCGAAGATCGAGGGGATCGCGTCCCTGACCGCGATCCTGAGCGACCGTCGCGAGCATCTCTTCCACGACTTCGTAACGCTCTGGCAGGCCGAGGCGAGTAAGGGCACCTGGGCCGCCCTCGAAGCCGCCCTGTAGGAACGAAACGCACATTTTCCATGCCTGACATGGGAAATCGGCGCTTCGCGTCGTCGCCGGGTGTTCACAGCGCGTTCACAGGTCTAAGACGTCGGGAACGGCGGCGGGTGCGTCAGTACGATGGGCGGATCGACGATCCGGCTCTCTATTTCAACCGCGAGCTCTCCTGGCTCGACTTCAACCAGCGGGTGCTGGAACTGGCCGAGGACCCCGCCGTGCCGCTGCTGGAGCAGGTCCGCTTCTGCGCGATCTACGCCTCCAACCTCGACGAGTTCTTCATGGTCCGGGTCGCCGGCCTCTTCGACCAGATCGACGCCGGGATCGACGCGCGCGGTCCCGACGGGCTACGCGCCGGGCGAGCAGATCGACGCGATCCAGGCCCGGGTGCTGGAGCTCGACCACCGCCTGCACAGCTGCTTCAACGGCACTCTCCGGCCGGCCCTCGAGGAGCACGGGATCCGCATCGTCTCGCTCGAGGACGCCAGCGAGGAGGAGCGGCGGGAGATCGACGCCCGCTTCCACGAGCAGGTCTTCCCGGCGCTGACGCCGCTGGTGATCGGCCTCGGCCGGCCCTTCCCCTACATCTCGAACCTCTCGCTCAGCCTCGGCGTGCTTCTGCGCGATCCCGAGAGCGGCACCGAGATCATCGCCCGGGTCAAGGTGCCGAAGGAGCTGCTCGGCCGCTTCCTGCCGGTCGGCGAGGGCGGCAAGTCCTTCGTGCCGCTGGAGGAGGCGATCGCCGCCAACCTCGACGTGCTCTTCCCCGGCACCGAGGTCATCGACCACGGCTACTTCCGCGTCACCCGCGACGCCGACTTCACCGTCTCCGACGAGGCGGACGACCTGCTGCAGGCGGTCCAGGACGAGATCCGCCGCCGCCGCTTCGGCGAGGTCGTGCGGCTGGAGATCGCCGCCGGGATGAACCCGAAGCTGCGCCAGCAGCTGATCGACGCGCTGCGGCTGGAGGACCGCGAGGTCTACGACGTCGACGGGCTGATCGACCTCGCCGACCTCACCGACGTCGCCGACGTCCCGGGCCACTCCGAGCTGCGCTTCTCGCCCTGGACGCCGGTGACGCAGCCGCGGCTGCAGGGCGAGGACGACGAGCCGGTCGACATGTTCGCCGCGATCCGCCACGACGACATCCTCGTCCACCACCCCTACGACTCCTTCGCCGACCTCGGTCGAGCGCTTCGTCGAGCAGGCCGTCGCCGACCCCGACGTGCTGGCGATCAAGCAGACGGTTTACCGGACCAGCGACGACTCGCCGCTCGTCCCGGGGCTGATCCGCGCCTCCGAACGCGGCAAGCAGGCGGTCTGCATGGTCGAGCTGAAGGCCCGCTTCGACGAGGAGGCGAACATCCACTGGGCGAAGTCGCTGGAGGAGTCGGGCGTCCACGTCGTCTACGGCATCCCCGGGCTGAAGACCCACGTCAAGGCGATCGTCGTCGCCCGCCGCGAGGGCGACCGGGTGCGCGAGTACGTCCACATCGGCACCGGCAACTACCACCCCAAGACCGCCCGCCTCTACACCGACTTCGGGCTCTTCACCGCCGACCCCGAGATCGGCGCCGACGTCGCCGAGATGTTCAACTTCCTCACCGGCTACGGCCGTCCGGCCGAGTACCGCAAGGTGCTGGTCTCGCCGACGACGATGCGCGACCGCATCCTCGAGGAGATCGCGACCACGGTCGACGCGCACCGCGCCGGCGAAGAGGCGCGGATCGCGCTGAAGATGAACTCGCTGGTCGACGCCGCCTGCATCCAGGCGCTGTACGAGGCCTCGCGGGCGGGGGTGCGGGTCGACCTCAACGTGCGCGGGATCTGCTGCCTGCGGCCCGGCGTGCCGGGGTCTCGGAGAACATCCGCGTGATCTCGATCGTCGGCCGCTTCCTCGAGCACTCGCGCGTCTACACCTTCCAGCGCGGCGAGGAGACCCGCGTGCTGATGGGCTCCGCCGACCTGATGCCGCGCAACCTCGACAGCCGGGTCGAGCTGGTCGACGCCGGTCGGGGACCCGGCCTGCGGGCGGAGCTGCTCGACGTGCTGGAGCGCTGCTTCGCCGAGAACGCCAACGCCTGGGAACTCGACGCCGAGGGCAACTGGGCCCGGCTCGGGTCCCGCCGAACGGCCAGCGGCGCAGCGTCCAGGAGGAGCTGCGCGAGCGCCACGCGGCTCGCGCCGCCGAGCAGCTCGCGCGCAAGCGCAAGCTGAGCGGAGCGCGCCCGCGTCGATCAATAGGATGGCCGGGCCGTGGCGCCTCTCGCTCCTGCCCCGCGACCGGACCTTCTTCGACCTCTTCATCGAGGCCGGGCAGAACAGCCTGCATGCCGCCCGGCTGCTCGACCAGATGATGGGCTCCTGGCCCGACGACGGCGGCCTCTCGCGCGAGATCGTCAATGCCGAGCAGGAGGGCGACCGGATCACCCACGACATCATCAAGCGCCTCAACACGACCTTCGTCACGCCGATCGACCGCGAGGACATCTACGGCCTGGCGACCCAGATGGACGACATCGTCGACTACACCGAGGAGGCGGCGGACTTCCTCGGCCTCTACAAGATCGAGGCGCCGATGTCGCAGGCCCAGGCGCTGACCAAAGTGCTCGTCGCAGTCATGCGAGCAGCTTGCGCAGGGACTCGAGCACCTGCCGGAGTTCAAGGACCTCGACAAGTACTGGATCGAAATCCACCGCCTCGAGAACGAGGGCGACCGGATCTCCCGCGACGCAGTCGCCTCGCTGTTCTCCAACGGAATCGACCCGATGGTCGTGATCCGCTGGAAGGACATGTTCGCCGTGCTCGAGAACGCGATCGACGCGACCGAGACCGCCGCTCAGATAATCGAGGGCATCGTGATCAAGAATTCATGACGCGCCCCGGTCGTCATCGTGTCTTCTGACGTCATTTTGGTGATAGTGGTGGGCACCGCCCTCGCCTTCGACTTCACCAACGGCTTCCACGACACCGCCAACGTCGTCGCGACCTCGATCTCGACCGGGGCGGCGCGACCGTCGGTGGCGATCGGGATGGCCTCGCTGCTCAACTTCATCGGCGCCTTCATCTCGATCTCGGTCGCGGCGACCGTCGCCAACGACGTCGTCAACGCGGAAGTGATCACGCCGACGATCGTCTTCGCCGGGCTGATCGGGGCGATCGCCTGGAACCTGATCACCTGGTCCTTCGGCTTGCCGTCGAGCTCCTCGCACGCCCTGATCGGCGGCGTCGTCGGCTCGGCGGTCGCCGCGGCCGGCTTCGACGCCGTGCTCGCCGACGGCCTGGTGGGCAAGGTCCTGATCCCGGCAGTGATCGCGCCGATCCTCGCCTTCGTCGTCGCCGGGATCGCGATCGGGCTGGTCTACCGGGTCGTCGGCCGGCAGCGCCCGGGGATGGTGACACGCGGCTTCCGCTACGGGCAGATCGTCTCCGGCGGCATGCTGGCCCTGGCGCACGGCACCAACGACGCGCAGAAGACGATGGGCGTGATCACCCTGGCCCTGGTCGCCAACGGCACCCTCGGCGCCAATGCCGACCCGCCGCTTTGGGTGATCGTCTCCTCGGCGACCGCGATCGCCCTCGGCACATACTGCGGTGGCTGGCGGATCATCCGCACGACCGGGACCCGGATCATCAAGATGGACGCGGCGCAGGGGTTCTCGGCCCAGGGCGCGGGTGCGACAGTGATCCTCGCCTCGACCCACTTCGGCTTCCCGCTCTCGACCACGCACGTGATCAACGGCGGCGTGATGGGCGCCGGTGCCGGCAAGCGGGTTTCGGCGGTCCGCTGGGGGGTGGCCGGCAACATCGTCACCGCCTGGCTGCTGACGCTGCCGGCAGCGGCGGCGATAGGCGCGCTCGCCTACGGGGCGACCGCGGATCTTCGGCAGCGGCGCCCTGGGCCCGGTCCTGGTGACCCTGATGTCGCTCTCGCTGATCTTCGCCGTGTTCGCTCGGCGCTCGCGCCAGGGCGGTCCGGTCCCGGTGAGCTGAGCGATGGCGGTCGTGGTCGAGACAAGGGAGCTGCTGGAAACCGTGGTTGCGTCGCTGGTCGCCGGCGTCGGGCTTACGGTCGTCTTCTCGGTCGCGATCTGGGGGGTCGCTCGCTTCGCCGACCTCAACCGCAACGAACGGCCGCTGGCGGCCGGGGCGGCGGCGGCGCTGGCCGGCCTGGCCGTGCTGGTCACGCTGGCGGCCGTCGTCTTCGGCATCATCGTCATGTCGAGCAAGTAGGCCGCGGCCGGACGGCCGCCAGCGCGTAGAATTTTTCCGGTGCGAACCCTGCGCAACGTCGCGATCGTCCTGCTGCTGGCGTTCGCGGTCGCCTTCACGCCAACCGGCGGCAACGTCGCCGAAGCGATCCTGACCGCGATCACGATGGGCTTCCTGGCCGCGATCGCCTG
Source organism: uncultured Solirubrobacterales bacterium (assembly GCA_963714665.1). Taxonomy (GTDB): domain Bacteria; phylum Actinomycetota; class Thermoleophilia; order Solirubrobacterales; family 70-9; genus VRUE01. The sequence continues at coordinate 346,204 of CAVQPE010000003.1, forward strand.
GATGGTGTTCGTGACCGGGCGCCAAAACCAGCTGACGCTGGCGACCCTGACCGACTCCCGCCGGGCGATCCTCTACGCGGCCCTGGGAATGATCGCGCTGCTGATCGCGGGCAGCGACGAGATGACCTCCAGCGGCGGCGGAACGCTTGCCTGGATCCTCCTGCTCGGTGTCTCGGTCGCCGCGATCTGGCGGATCTGGATCGACGCCAACTCCTACTGAGCGTCCTCCGCGGCAAAGAATTCACTGTTCTGTGCGCTTGAGCGCGCCACGCGCGCGCTCGCGGCTGCGACGGTCGCGGGGTGCCGCCACGGATCGCCAGCAGCGCAGGCCACAGGGAGGATGGGACCGCCTCGGTCGAGCTGATCGCGGTGGTCCCGTTCCTGCTGCTGGCGGTCCTGGTGGCGGCACAGCTCGGCCTCGCCGGCCAGGCGCTCTGGTCGGCGGGCGTGGCGGCCCGGGCCGGGGCGCGTGCGGCGCTGGTGGGGGGCGACGCGACGGCGGCGGCGCGGCGGGCGCTGCCGCCGTCGCTGCGCCCGGGCGCCCGCGTGAGCGATTCCGGCGCGGTCTCGGTGCGGGTGGCGATCCCGCGCCTGTTGCCGGGCTTGCCAAGACTGACGGTCGGGGCAGAGAGCGGGCTGGGCGATGGGTAGGGAGAGCGGCCAGGCGACGGTCGAAGCGGTCGCCGCGGTACCGCTGCTGCTGCTGGCTGGGTCGATCGCCCTGCAGCTCCTCCTCGCCGGCTACGCGCTGGCGCTGTCTGACGGGGCGGCGGAGGCGGGGGCGCTGGCGCTGGCCGCCGGCCAACCCGCCAAGAAAGCGGCACTCGAGGCCCTGCCGGGCTGGGCCAGGGACGAAGCCGAGGTTTCGGTGCGCGGGGGAGAGGTCACCCTGCGGCTGAGGCCGCCGTCGCTGCTCCCCTCGATCGGCGATGCCCTTGCCGTCGACAGCACCGCGTTCGTGAGGCCGGCCGGGAGATGAACGGCCGGGTGGTCCTGGTGAGCGCCGTCGGCGGGGCGAGCGGCTCGAAGGCGGCGGCTGCGGCGCTCGCCTGCGCCGGCTCGGAGCCCGACCGCCCCGGCCTGCTGATCGACGTCGGCGGTCGCGCGCCGCGGCCGACGCTGGTCTCTTCGACGGGGCCTGCGAGCTCGAGGAGCGGCTCGCCGCCCACCTGCCGCGGCTGCGAGCCGCCTCGCGAGGGCAGGCCTGCCATCTCGCGATCGATGACGACCCGAGCGCGTTCGACGCGGTAGGGGCGGCGCTGCCGCTCGTACGCGAGGCGGTGGTCGTCGTCCACCTCTCCCCGGCACGCCTGCAGGATGCGCTGGGGGAGCCCGGCATCCGCCCCTCCGGCGTCCTGCTGCGCGCCGACCTCGACACCGACCGCGCTCTGGCGGCCCTCGCGGTCCGTGACCTGCTTGACCGTGGCCTTCGCGTGGCGGTCCTCAAGCGGCCGCTCGCCTGGGTCCCCGCCAGGCGGGCGCTGTTCGGCGCGATGCCGCCCGCGGCTCCGGGTGGCCTGCCGGGTTCCTTGCGCCGATCCCTCTTGGAGAGAGAAATTACAGCGGCGCACGCGGGCTACGTTGGACACGATGACGCGAAGGCTGACCCAGCGGGAGCTGCGCAACAACAGTGGCGAGGTGATGCGAGCACTCGACAGTGGCGAGGACTTCATCGTGACGCGCGACGTTAAGCCGGTCGGGGAGCTGCGCCCCGCAAGCGGGGTCAGATTGTGGCAGAGCTCATGGTAGGCCCGGCGAGTGCCGGCCTGGTCGAGATCGTCGGCGCTGGAGCCTGAGGACGACGCAACCCTCCGCATGGACGGTTGCACGATGCGCACGGGATGTTCACCCCGCCGTCGAAACTTCTTAGATACAGTCGCGTTTTACAGTCGCGTTTGTCTGATGACGAGTCGATCCGAGCGGGAAAGGGCCTAGAGATCCAATGACTTCATCCATCAGTTCGAACCCTTGTCAGGCCGCCCCCGGGAGCCGCCCGTGGTCGGCCCGTCTCCGGCTCTTCCTGCTCGCCCTCGTGGCCGCGGCCTTCTTGCTCGTTCCGGCGGCTCAGGCAGCCGCCGCCGAAGTCGCCCTGGAAGTCAGCATTACGGGCAGCGGCGAAGGCGGGTTGGGCTGCAAGGTCAACGCGGCCCGCTCGAAGAATGCGAAGAAGAATACGAAGAAGGCAAACAAGTGACGGTGGTCGCCGAACCTGAACCGGGCTCCGAATTCGTCAAATGGAACGGCGAATGCGACACCGTTGCCGGCGGCAAATGCAAAGTCGAAATCGACGCCGACAAGACGATCGAAGTCGTCTTCGACCTCGAAGAATTCGAACTCAGGGTCGAAACCGAAGGCAAGGGCGAAGGCGTCGTCGAATGCCAGGTCGAAACCGAACCCTACGAACCTGTCCGGAAGCCGAAACCTATCCCTACGGGACCGCGGTGACCCTCTATGCCGAAGCCGAAGAGGGCTCCGAATTCGTCGAATGGGGAGGGGACTGCTCGGGCGTCGAAGTCGAATGCGAACTGACGGTCGAAGAACCGCTCGGCGTCACCGCCACCTTCGCGCCCGAACCGCCGTTCGAATTGACGATCGAAACCGGCGGCACCGGCGAAGGCAAAGTCGAATGCGAAGTCGAAAGCTGAACCCGCCGAAGCATGCGACCCGGAAGCCGAATACGAAGAAGGCACGGAAATAACCGTGATCGCAGAACCGAAAGCCGGCTCCGAATTCGGCGGCTGGAGCGGCGAATGCGACAACGTCATCGGCAACAAATGCGAAGTCGAAATGGACGCCGACAAGACGGTCAAAGCGACCTTCAACCTCAAACCGACGCCCAAATTCACCCTCAAAGTAAAAAAGCCGGCACCGGCACGGGCAAAGTCGAATGCGAAGTCGAAAGCGAACCCGCCGAACCCTGCGCGGCCAAAATCCAGAAGGAACGGAACTGGAACTGGTCGCCACCGCCAACGCCGGCTCCGAATTCTCCGGCTTCAGCGCCGGCACCGGCTCGGCCGGTGCCTGCACGACCTCGCCCTGCGCCTTCACGCTCGAAGCCAACAGCACGGTCACGGCCACCTTCGACCTGGAACCCGGGCCCGAAGAATTCGCCTTGACGATCGCCAAAGCCGGAACCGGCTCGGGCTCGGTCACCTGCGACGGCGGCGCCTGCGCCGCCACCTACCCCGAAGGCGAAGAAGTGACCCTGGCGGCGACCGCGGCCTCTGGCTCGACCTTCTCCGGCTGGACCGGGGCAGGCTGCTCAGGCACCGGCAGCTGCGTGGTCACGATCGAAGAAGACACTACGGTCACGGCCACCTTCACCGCCCCCAAAGAAGAAGCCAAAAAAGAAGAAGTCAAACCGCCGCCGCCCACCGAAGGCAAGGCCAGGGCCGCGGCATCGGCCACGGTAAAGAGCGGCAAGGCCTCGCTGAAGCTGACCTGCTCGGGCGGGGCCTGCAAAGGCACCCTGCAGCTCAAGGCCAAGGTCAAGCAGGGCAAGAAGACCAAGAACCTGGTAATCGGCAAGGCCTCGTTCAGCCTCGCCGCGGGCACAACCACCACTCTCAAGGTCAAGCTCTCCGGCCCGGCCAAGCAGGAACTGGCCAAGGGCAAGACGCTGAAGGCGAAGACGAGCGGCAGCGGCGTCAGCGCCTCGACAGTGAAGCTGAAGCAGGCGAAGAAGTAGCTCCGGACGCCGGGCGGCGGCGTAGCGCCGCCGCCCGGCTCATTCCGCGAGAATCGCGGCATGCTGACCGTCGCAGTCACCGGCCCCACCGGGGAGATCGGCAGGGCCTTCATCTCCGCTCTGGAGCGGGCGCCGGAGGTCGACGCGTGATCGGGATGGCGCGGCGCCCCTTCGACCTCGCCGGGCACGGATGGGAGAAGACCGAGTACCGGCGTGGCGACATCCTCGATCGCGAGGCCGTCGAGGAGCTGGTCGAGGGCGCCGACGTCGTCGTCCACCTGGCCTTCGTCATCGTCGCGGGCGGCGACGAGAGCCGCGAGATCAACCTGACCGGTTCGCGCAACGTCTTCGAGGCCACCGCCGCGGCCGGCGCCAAGCGCCTCGTCTACACCTCCTCGGTGGCCGCCTACGGCTTCAGCCGCGGCATGCCCGACCTGCTCTGCGAGGACGACCCGGTCAAGCGGCGCCTCGCGCCACCCCTACTCGGCGCACAAGGCCGCGGTCGAGGAGGAGCTCGCCGAGGCGCTCGAGGGCTCGGCGACCGACGCCTACGTCTTCCGCCCCTGCATCGTCGCCGGCCCGCAGGCGACGATGCTCCTCGACCTGATCCCCCTGCTCGCGATCGGGCAGCGGATCCCGGGGCCGCTGCGCTGGGCGCTCGGCAGGGTGCCCGAGCTGCGGCCGGTCCTGCCCGATCCCGGCGTGCCCTTCCAGCTCGTCCACCACGACGACGTCGCCGCGGCTCTCTGCGCCGCGGTGATCGGCGACGGCGAACCGGGCGTCTACAACCTCGCCGGGCCGGGCCAGCTGACGATCACCGACCTGGCCCATGCGCTCGGCTGGCACGCCGTTCCGGCGCCGCACCTCGCGGTCGGCGTTGCTGCCGAGGCGGTGGCGCTGATGCCGTTCCTGCCCGACGAGGCAGCCTGGATCGAGGCCGTCCGGCGACCGGTCCTGATGGACACCGCACGCGCTCGCCGCAAGCTGCACTGGATGCCGCACTACGACGCGCGCGAGACCCTGAAGCAGACGATCGAAGCCGTCCGCGCCCGCTAACCCGCCGACGGGCCGATACGTCAAGAGCCTTGACGTATCGGCCCGCGGCGTGTGAATCAGTAGCTGCCCCGGATGGCAGCGCCGCTCGGGCTACGTACGGTTGGTGCGTGTTCGAGGTGCGCATACACGGCCGCGGCGGCCAGGGCGTGGTCACCGCGGCCGAGCTGCTTTCCGTCGCGGCGTTCGACGAGGGCCGCCACGCGCAGGCCTTCCCGACCTTCGGCTCGGAGCGCACCGGGGCGCCGGTGGTCTCCTTCTGCCGCATCGACGACCGGCCGATCCGGATCCGCGAGCCGATCGCCGAGCCCGATGCGCTGATCGTCCAGGACCCGACCCTGCTGCACCAGGTCGACCTCTTCGCCGGCCTCGGCCGGACGGCTACATGCTGATCAATACGGCGCGGAGCCTCGAGGAGCTCGGCATGGGCGAGTTCGCGGCGGCGTTCGCGCCAGGGCGGCTGATGACCCTCCCGGCGACCGAGATCGCCCGCGAGCACCTCGGGCGGCCGCTGCCCAACGCGGTCCTGCTCGGCGGCTTCGCCGCGCTGACCGGGCGGTCTCGATCGACTCGGTGGTCGAAGCGATCCGCGAGCGGTTCCCGGCAAGAGTCGGCGACGGCAACATCGCCGCGGCCGCGGCGCGGCTTCGAGCCGGTCGAGGCCGCAGCCGGAGGCGGCACGCATGCTTGAGCAGCTCGAGGGCTCGCAGGCCGTCGCCGAGGCGGTCGCGCTCTGCCGCCCCGAGGTGATCTCCGCCTACCCGATCTCGCCGCAGACTCACATCGTCGAGGGGCTCTCCGACCTCGTTCGCACCGGGCGAGCTCGAGCCGTGCGAGTACATGATGGTCGAGTCGGAGTTCGCCGCGATGTCGGCGTGCATCGGCGCCTCCGCGGCCGGCGCGCGCACCTACACGGCGACCGCGAGCCAGGGGCTGCTCTACATGGCCGAGGCGCTCTACAACGCCTCGGGCCTCGGGCTGCCGATCGTGATGACGGTCGCCAACCGGGCGATCGGCGCGCCGATCAACATCTGGAACGACCACTCGCGACTCGATGTCGCAGCGCGACTCGGGCTGGATCCAGCTCTACGCCGAGACCAACCAGGAGGCGGTCGACCTGCACGTGCAGGCGTTCCGGCTCGCCGAGGCGGCTCTCGCTGCCGGTGATGGTCTGCATGGACGGCTTCATCCTCACCCACGCCTACGAGCAGGTCGACGTGCCCGACCCAGGAGCAGGTCGACGCCTTCCTGCCGCCGTTCGAGCCGCGCCAGGTGCTCGACCCGGCCGAGCCGGTGACGATCGGCGCGATGGTCGGGCCGGAGGCGTTCACCGAGGTCAAGTACCTGATGCACGCCAAGCAGATGCAGGCGCTCGACGCGATCCCCGAGATCGCCGCGCGAGTTCGCCGCGGCCTTCGGCCGCGCCTCCGGCGGCCTCCTGCGCGGCTACCGGACCGAGGACGCGGAGACGATCGTCGTCGCGCTCGGCTCGGTGCTGGGGACGATCGAGGACGTCGATCGACGAGATGCGCGAGGAGGGGATGCAGATCGGCGCCCTGGCGATCAAGTGCTTCCGGCCCTACCCGCTCGACGAGGTGCGCGCGGCGCTCGCGCGGCGCGGAGCGGGTCGTCGTCTCGAGAAGGCCTTCGCGGTCGGCGTCGGCGGGATCGTCGGCCAGAACGTGCGGCTGGCGCTCTCCGGGGCTCGAGCTCGCGCGGCTACACGTGATCGCCGGCCTCGGCGGGCGGCCGATCACGAAGCGATCGCTGCCGCGCTGTTCGCCGACGCCGCTCGCCGACAGGCTGGAGCGCGCTGACTTCCTCGACCTGGAGTGCGAGCGTGGTCGAGCGCGAGCTGAAGCGGATGCGGCGAGGGCGGCCGCCCGGCCCGCACGCCGAGAACATCCTCCGCGACATCGGCACCGTCGCCGCGGGTCGCACTGAGTGACGGACCGCAGCAATCGTGCGCCACGAGCCGAAGATCAAGCTCTACCAGGCGGGCACCTCGCGGTCGGCAATCGGCTGCTCGACCCCGAGCGAGCGCTCCGTGCAGGCGCGCATGGACCGCTCCAACACGCTCACCTCCGGCCACCGCGCCTGCCAGGGCTGCGGCGAGGCGCTCGGCGCCCGCTACGTGCTCGACGCCGCGATGCGGGCCACCGGAGGCAAGCTGATCGCCGCCAACGCGACCGGCTGCCTCGAGGTCTTCTCGACCCCGTTCCCGGAGTCGTCCTGGCAGCTGCCCTGGATCCACTCGCTGTTCGGCAACGCGCCGGCGGTCGCCACGCGGCGTCGCCGCGGCGCTGCAGGCCAAGGGGCGCGACGGACGTCCGCGTGGTCGGCCAGGGCGGCGACGGCGGCACCGTCGACATCGGCTTCGCCTGCCTCTCGGGGATGTTCGAGCGCGACGACGACGTGCTCTTCGTCTGTTACGACAACGAGGCCTACATGAACACCGGCGTGCAGCGCTCCGGGGCGACCCCGCCGGCGGCCCGGACGGCGAACACGAAGCCGGTCGGCGACGAGCCCGGCAACGTCTTCGGCCAGGGCAAGAACGTGCCGCTGATCGCGATGGCGCACGAGATCCCCTACGTCGCCACGGCGACCGTCGCCGAGCTGCGCGACCTCGAGCACAAGGTCGAGCGGGCGATGGAGCTCCGCGGCGCCCGCTACATCCACGTCTTCGTCCCCTGCCCGCTCGGCTGGGGCTCGGCCGCGCGCGACACGATCCGGATCGCGCGCCTGGTCAAGGAGACCGGCCTCTTCCCCGTCTTCGAGGCCGAGCACGGCGAGGTCACGGCGTCTCGAAGATCCGCCGCCAGCGTGCCGGTGAGGAGTATCTGAAGCTGCAGCGCCGCTACGCGCACCTGTTCGGCGACGCCGGCGCGCCCCGAGTGGTCGAGCGCCTGCAGGCGAGCGCCGACCGCAACATCAGCGCTTCGGCCTGCTGCCGGAGTCGATGCCAGCGCTCCGACTGACCACCGTGGAGGAGTCGAAGCGCGGCATGATGGAGAAGCCGTTCGCGATCACCCTCGACGTCGGCTCCAGCCTCGCCAACAAGACCGGCTCCTGGCGGACCGAGCGCGCCGTCTACGTCGACCGGCTGCCGCCCTGCAACCACGCCTGCCCGGCCGGCGAGAACATCCAGGCGTGGCTCTACGAGGCCGAGGAGGGCGGCGAGCGGCTACGAGCGCGCCTGGCGGAAGATCGTGGAGGACAACCCGTTCCCGGCGATCATGGGGCGGGTCTGTTACCACCCGTGCGAGACCTCCTGCAACCGCGGCCAGCTCGACGAGGCGGTCGGCATCAACTCGGTCGAGCGCTTCCTCGGCGACGAGGCGATCGAGAGGGCTGGCGGGTCGAGGTCGAGGCGGAGCCGAGCGGCAAGCGGGTGCTGGTCGTCGGCGCCGGCCCCTCGGGGCTCTCGGCCGCCTACCACCTGGCGCGGCGCGGCCATGCGGTGACGATCCGCGAGGCCGGGCCGATGGCCGGCGGGATGATGCGCTTCGGGATTCCCAAGTACCGTCTGCCGCGCGACGTGCTCGACGCCGAGGTGCAGCGGATCCTCGACCTCGGGGTCGAGCTCGAGCTGAACCGCAAGGTCGACGGACGTGCGCGCGACGATGGGGGAGGGCGGCTTCGACGCCGCCTTCCTCGCGGTCGGCGCCCAGATCGGCAAGCGCGCCTACATCCCCGCCGGGGAGGCCGCGCGCGTCCTCGACGCAGTCTCGATGCTGCGAGAGCATGGAGGGCGACGAGCGGCCGCTGCTCGGCCGCCGTGTCGCGGTCTACGGCGGCGGCAACACGGCGATGGACGCGGCGCGCACCGCGAAGCGGCTCGGCGCCTCCGAGGCGGTCGTCGTCTACCGCCGCAACCGCGACCGGATGCCGGCGCACGAGTCCGAGGTCGAGGAGGCCGAGGAGGAGGGGGTGCTGATCAAGTGGCTGTCGACGATCAAGCAGGTCGACGAGGGCAAGCTGATGATCGAGCGGATGGAGCTCGACGAGACCGGCTTCCCCCAGCCGACCGGCGAGATCGAGGAGCTCGAGGCCGACTCGCTCGTGCTCGCGCTCGGCCAGGAGACGGACCTCTCGCTGCTCGAGGGCGTGCCCGGGCTCGAGGTCGAGGACGGCGTCGTCGCGGTCGGCCCGAACATGATGACCGGCTGCCCGGGGGTCTTCGCGGGCGGCGACATGGTCCCCGACGAGCGCTCGGTAACGGTCGGGGTCGGCCACGGCAAGAAGGCGGCGCGCAACATCGACGCGCTGGCTGCGCGGGCCGAGGCTCGGCGTCCCGCCGAAGCACGCGATCGCCGAGTTCGAGACCCTCAACACCTGGTACTACGCCGACGCTCCGCGCGCCGAGCAGCCGCGGCTCGAGGCGGTGCGCCGGCGCACGTCCACCTTCGAGGAGGTCGTCAGCGGGCTCGACGAGTCGAACGCCCTCTTCGAGGCGCGCCGCTGCATGTCGTGCGGCAACTGCTTCTCCTGCGACAACTGCTACGGCGTCTGCCCCGACAACGCCGTGATCAAGCTCGGGCAGCCGGGCGAGCGCTACGAGATCGACTACGACTTCTGCAAGGGCTGCGGCCTCTGCGTCGCCGAGTGCCCGTGCGGGGCGATCGAGATGGTCCCGGAGGAGATCTGACGCCCTGGCCGGAGCCGGGCGACCCCGATTCCCGCCGACGGGCCGATACGTCAAGGCTGCCTTGACGTATCGGCCCGTCGGCGGGGTTTTTAGGGCATTGCGGCGTGCCAGGTGCCGACGTCTTTGATCCCCTGGCCCTTGGCGTCGCCGGCCTTTTCGTCTTCGTCGAACGTGTAGAGGGGCCGGCCGTTGAAGGTCACCTGTCGCCGCCTTGTCGGGCCGCTTGATCGTGCCGAGCTTGACCGGGCCGGTCGGCTTGACCCCGGCCGCGACGACCAGCGGGTGCCAGACCCAGAGGCAGGAGCCGGTGCAGATGAACTTGCCGTTGGTCTCGGCGCTGAGGCTGTAGAGGGTGCGGCCCTTGATGTTGGTGAGGACGGTCTTGCCGAGCGTTGCGTTGCTTGCCTTCTTCACCACGCGCTTGCTGGCCTGCGCGATGGCGCCGGCGCCGCCGGCCGCGATCAGCGCAATCGCCGAGATCGCAAGCAGGACGAGGCGAGACTTGTGCTCCAGGAGCGGGAAGTGCGGAGATGGGGCATTGGGCCTCCTCGGCTCGGTTTGGTCGCTGGCCGGGTCTACGGGCGGGGCGCCGAAAAGGTTCGGTCGCGGAATTGGCTCGAATCTGATCGATTCCGCGCACCACGTGTGCGCCGCCGCCCGGCAAGGTGCGGTTCATGGGAGGCAGGCACGAGGAGGGGCAGGCGCTGCCGCTGGCGCTCGGCGGGGCTTTCGCGCTGATCGCGGCGGCGCTGGCGCTGGTCGCGATCGCCGGCGCGGTGACCGGGAAGGGGAGGGTGCAGCGGGCCGCCGACCTGGCGGCGATCTCGGCCGCGCGCTCGATGCGCGACGACCTGCCGCGGCTGCTCTCGCCCCCGGCGCTGCCGAACGGCCTGCCGAACCCGAGCCACATCGACAAGGCCGCGTACCTTGCGCGGGCCCGGGCCGCGGCGCTCGACGCCGCGCGGGCAAACGGCGTCGGCGCCGATCGCCTGCGCCTCGCGTTCCCGGATGCGAGCTCGTTCGCTCCGGTCCGGGCCAAGGCGGTCGTCGTCGCGCGATCGACGTCGGCGACGGGCGAGCCCGCACAGAAGCTTCCGCGGTCGCCGAAGCGGCGCTGCCGCGGGCTCTCGGGGGGTCGATGCCGGCGACCGCGAGCGGCGGCGGCTACAGCGGCACGCTCGTCTACAGGCAGGGAGAGGGGATGCGGCCGGACGTGGCGGCCGCCTTCGACCGGATGGCGGCATCGGCGCGAGCCGGCGGGCTCACGCTCCTGGTCGTCTCCGGCTTCCGCTCCGACGCCGAACAGGCAGCGCTCTTCGCCGCCCACCCCGACCCGAAGTGGGTGGCGCCGCCGGGCCACTCGCTGCACCGCTGCGCCACCGAGTTCGACCTCGGTCCCGAAACCGCATACGGCTGGCTGGCGGCCAACGCGAGCCGCTTCGGCTTCGTCCAGCGCTACACCTGGGAGGCCTGGCATTTCGGGTTCGACGCCGGTCCTCCGCCGTGTTCGGCGGCAGGGAATTCCGTCGCGCCCCGGCGCCGGCGGCGAGCGGACGGCGAACTCTCCGGCGCCATCGGCCTTCCCGCCTTCGTGCCCGCCCGCTTCCGGGCGCCGCTGCTCCGGGCCGCGGCCCGCTGGAACGTCTCGGCGCCCTGCTCGCCGCGCAGCTGATGGCTGAGTCGAACTTCAACCCCTTCGCCGGCTCTCCGGCGGGCGCCCAGGGCATCGCCCAGTTCATCCCCTCCACGGCGGCCGCCTACGGCCTCCGCGACCCCTTCGACCCGGTCGAAGCGATCGACGCCCAGGCCCACCTGATGTCGGACCTGATCCGCCAGTTCGGCTCGCCCCAGCTGGCTCTCGCCGCCTACAACGCCGGCCCGGCCCCGGTCGAAGCCTGCCACTGCGTCCCCGCGATCCCCGAGACGACGGCCTACGTGAGCCGCATCCTCGCCCTGCTCGGCGGAGCGGGGGCGCTGGTCGTCCCGAGCTTCGAAGTGAGGCTGGTGGCGTGATGGCACCGGGCGCGCGAGCAACTCCCTCCAACGCGTCTCGTGTATCCATACACCACAGGGTGTATTCTCAGTCTATGCGAACGAATATCGAGATCGACGATGTGCTGGTCGGCCGCGCGATGCGCCTCTATCGGTTGCGCAGCAAGCGCGAGGCCGTCGACCTGGCCCTGCGCAAGCTGGTCGGCGAGCCGATGAGCCGCGAGGAGATCCTCGCTGCCGAGGGCAGCGGTTGGGCCGGAGACCTTGCCGAGATCCGTTCGCCCGAAGAGATCCCGGGTCGATGATCCTCGTCGACAGCTCGGCCTGGGTGGAGTTTCTCCGTTCGACCGGCAGTCCAGCCCACATGCGGGTTCGCTCCGAGCTGGAGAATGGCGGCCCTCTGGCGTGCACGGACCCCGTCGCGATGGAGATCCTCGCCGGCGCTCGTGACGATGCCGACCGCGACCGCTTGCGCCGCCTTCTCTACGGCCAGGAGTTCCTCCCGGTGGAGGGCCCTGCCGACTACGAGAGCGCCGCCGGGCTGTACCGAATCTGCCGCCGGGGGAGAGACGCCGCGCAAGCTGACCGACTGCCTGATCGCCGCCGTCGCAATCCGCAACGAGGCCGAGCTGCTCTGCGAGGACGCGGACTTCCACGTTATCGCCCGCCATGCGCCGTTGCGGCTCGCGGCTGCGTAGGTCGTTGGCCGCCTTGGCCGTTGACGCAGTTCGCCGGCGGTGGCGACACTCAGGACTCAGCCGCGATTCCCAGCCGAGGGGAGACACATGAAGGCCACCTTTCTCGTCCCAGCGATGCTCATCTTCGCCGTCGGCCTGCTCGCCGGCTGCGGGGATGGCTCGGATACCACCACGATCAAGCTGATCGAGCACGCCGAAACCGACACCGTGCGCCACATCGGGCCGGCCAGCGAGGAAGACTCGGTCGGCGACGTGCTCGCCTTCGCCAACCCAGTCTTCGACTCCGAAAACAAGAAGCAGGCCGGGACCGACAACGGGCAGTGCGTCCGCACCGCCGTCGGCAAGGCCTGGGAGTGCATCTGGACCGTTTCGCTCGAAGGCGGGCAGATGACGGTCGAGGGCCCCTTCTACGACGGGGGCAAAGCTTCGAAGCTGGCGATCACTGGCGGCACCGGCGAATACAAGGACGCCAGCGGCCAGATGAAGCTCGAAGCCCGCAACGAAGCCGAAACCGAATACGACTTCATCTACGAAGTCGAAAAGTAGGAGCGCGGCGCCCACCCGGCTGTGGCCTCCTGTCTAGACTGCGGCCCGATGGCAACCGTCGAGGTACAGGGCGTCGAGGGGATGCGGTCCCTGGTCGGGCAGGAGATCGGCCCGAGCGAGTGGCGCACCGTCACCCAGGAGGACATCGATACCTTCGCCGCCCTCTCCGGCGACGACCAGTGGATCCACGTCGACGTCGAGCGCGCCAAGACGGAGAGCCCCTTCGGGACGACGATCGCCCACGGCAACCTCACCCTCTCCCTGGTCGACGGCTTCCGCACCCAGCTGATCAGCTCCACAGGCTTCGCCCTCGGCGTCAACTACGGCTGGAACAAGATCCGCTTCCCTGCCCCGGTGCCGGTTGACTCCAAGGTCCGCGCCAAGGCCGAGATCCTCTCGATCGAAGAGAAGGGCGGCGGCTGGTGGGAGGCGGTGACCCGCTTCACCCTCGAAGTCGAGGGCAACGAGAAGCCGTGCTTCGTGGGTGACTAGCGTCACCCGCGTAATGGCGCCCGCTGGCTGACGCCCGGCATCGCGAGCTCAGCTCCCGGTCAGCTCAATCAGGTGCCGGTGGCCCATACGAGCGCCGGGCAGACGCGTCTCGTCGGTGAAGAGGCGGCCTTGCTCGCACTCGACGACGCGGAAGCGCAGGCGGAGGCCGGTGCCGAACACGATCTTCGCCTTGGCGCCGAGGGCGAGCGGCCCATTGAGGCTGGCGCGTTTGATCTCGGCGTTCCACTCTGGCCACGCCTCCGCGCTCGCGTAGGCCCTCTCCCAGACGGCAATCGGTGAGACGTCGGCCTCCAGCGTGCTCGTCGTCTCCCACCGACTCACCCGTAGAGCCCCTGCTCGAGCAGCTTCACGTTTGCGGTGACCCAGCGATCCAGAGCCGCCTCTTCCAGAAGCGATCCGCCAAGCACCTCCTGCAGCAGGGGCATGAAGCTGAGCGGAGCCCAGATCAGGAAGAAGTGCTGAAGCGTGGCCCATGTCCGGTCGGTTCCCTCGCGCAGGGCGCCCTTCTCGGAGAGCGCGTCGATCTCGGCTCGGCCTCCCTCGATCATCAGGCGAAAGAGGCGGGCACTGCCCGGAGCTCTTTCGACCAGGACTCGACCGAGGTAGGCGCAGACCTCGGGGCGCTCTCGCATGACCCGGGCGGTCTGTTCGGCGCGCCAGGCGCAGCAGCTCGGGTCCCTCGGCCGCTTCCCCGGAGCGATAGGCGTAGCCGAATTCCCGCAGGGCGGCCTCGTCAACTGCTGAGACCAGGCCCTCCTTCCCGCCGAAGTGGTGGACCACGAGGGCGGGGGAGACACCGGCGGCCTTGGCGACCTCTCGCAGGGATGTTGCACCGATTCCGCGCTCTCCAAAGAGGCGAAGCGCAGCCTGGACGATCGAGTTCCTGCCTTTTGCTGAACGCATGTTCAGTCTCTGACTGTACAGATGTTGAGCCTCCCAGGTCCCCGAGGGCAACCGCGTTCAGAGGTCGCCTTGGGTATCGAGACTGCGACACGAATCGGTGCCGAATACCGCAACTTCGAACGAACCATATGTTTACGCCATTCGGAATTGAGCAGGATGCCATGTGCCATGACTACTCAAGGAGAAGATGAATGACGGATCGAGAGCAACACGGAGGCAGCGCGCGCCCAGGAACTCGCAGGAGCCCTAACAGGGCACGTCGGGCCGGTCTTGACGGCGATCGCCGCGGCGGGTGCCTTCGCACTGCTTGCGGCTGGCGCCCAGGCGTCGACCGTGACCGTCGGAAGCGTCCTGCCCCCGTCTCCTGTTTCCACTGCCTTCAACGAAGTGCGGACACAGTTCAACACCGTGTTGCCGGAGAAAGGGGCAAACCTCGTCTCGCCGACGAACGGCGTGATCGTGCGCTGGCGGGTGCAGGGAGCCAAAGGCGGCCCCTTCTTCCTGCGGGTGCTCCACCCGAACGGTACGGGTGCCTACTCGGCTTCTGGCACCAGCGGCCCCGCGACTCCGTCGGGAACCGGGCTGCAGACGTTTACGACCAACATGTCGATTCGAGCCGGCGACCTGATCGGCGTCGACCCGAGCAACGGGACCGACGAAATCGGCGTCGCGGCGGTATCGGGAGCGAGCTTTGCCTTCATCTTCCCGCCGCCGTTCGACGGGGCGACGGTTGCTCCCAGCGGCACCGAATCCGGGCACGAGATCGAGCTCAGCGCCGAAATTCAGCCCACCCCCGAAGTGACCGCGCTCGCTCCCGCCTCGGGCTCGATCGCCGGCGCGACCACGGTGACGATCAAAGGCACCGACTTCAACGGAGCCAGCGAAGTCAAATTCGGTGAAAAGCCAGCCGCCAGCTTCAAAGTCGACAACGACAACCAGATCACCGCGACGTCGCCGTCGAGCAAGAAACCCGGCAAGGTCCACGTAACCGTTACCACGCTCGCCGGGAGCAGCCCGAACGTGGGATCCGACAGGTTCAACTACACCGCCTGCGTCGTTCCCAAGCTGGCGGGCAAGCACCTGAAGGCGGCCAAGAAGAGTCTCAAGCAGGCCAACTGCAAGCTCGGCAAGGTCAAGAAGGTCGCCGGGCCCGCGTCGAAGGTGGGCAAGGTCGTCAAGCAGAGCCCGAAGGCAGGAAAGGCCCTGGTCCCGGGTTCCAAGGTGAGCGTAAAGCTGGGCAAGTAGATCCTTGCCACCGCACATCGGGCTGGGGCTGTCCCAGCCCGATGTGCGACCTGCCTATTTGACGGTCAGCGTGCCTTCCATGCCGGCTTCGCGGTGGCCCGGCACGGTGCAGAAGAAGTGGTAGGTGCCGGGTTTGAGGTTGACCGTGGTCGAGTCGGTGCCTTCGGCGATCAGTTCGGTCTCGCCGACTTCTTCGCCGCTGGAGTTTTCGATCGCGACGTCGTGGGTGCAGGCCCTGCGGGTTGTTGAAGTCGACCGTCACCTTGCCGGCCTTGGCCGTGGCTTCGGTGGTGGTGTAGGCGAGTTGACCTTCCGGGTCGGCTTCGAATTTGACGGTCGAGCCTCCGCCCCCACCGCCTTCTTCCTTGCCGCCGCCACCGGCGCCACCGCTCGTGGTTTCACCGCCGCCGCTGGTGGCTTCGGTGGTGCTCGAGCTGCTGTTGTCGCTGCTGCTGCCGCAGGCGACGAGGGCAACCGCTGCGAGGGCGAGGGCGAGTAGGGCGACGACCTTCTTCATGGCTGGGAATCCTTTCCTGGGGAAGAACCGCTCAGGGAAACTGTAACCGCATACGGCCGGCGTGCGGTGCGCGGTTCAGCGCCCCTTGAACTCGGGGGTGCCGCCGCCGAAGAAGGCCTCGACCCCGTTGCGCAGGTCCTCGGTGGCCATGCTGTCGGCGATCCCGTGGCGCTCCAGCTGCAGGTGCTCGGTGAGGCTGTTCTCGATGCTCTGGCCGACGAGGATCTTCGCCATCCGCACGTAGTGGGGGGCCTTTGCCGCCAGCTTCTCGGCCTTTGCCCGTGCCCGGTCCATCAGCTCCTCGGGCGCGACGACCTCGGAGACGAGTCTTCTCGGCCAGCGCGTCCTGCGGCGGTCATGTTGGGGTCGTTGAGGAGGATTTCCAGCGCCCGGCTCGGCCCGACGACGCGCGGCAGGAAGTAGGTCATGCCGCCGTCCGGCGAGGCGCCGATGCGGCCGTAGGCGCAGGCGAAGAAGGCGGTCTCGGAGGCGATGCGGATGTCGCAGGCGAGCGCCAGCGAGAAGCCGGCGCCGGCCGCCGGCCCGTTGACCGCGCAGATCACCGGGTAGGGGATGCGGCGCAAGTCGACGATCGCCATGTGCAGCGCCTCGGCGCCGCGCCGCACCTGCGCGGGCAGGTCGATCTCCTCGGAGGCGACCCCTTCTTTGAACCAGTTGACGTCGCCGCCCGAGCAGAAGGCCTTGCCGGCGCCGGTCACGATCAGCGCCCGCAGCGGCGCCTGGTCGGCGAGCCAGGGGAAGGCGACGGTCATCTCGCCGATCATCTCCGGGCTCATCGCGTTGAAGGCGTCGGGACGGTCGAGGGTGAGGGTGCCGATCTCGCCGTCGATCTCGATCCGCAGCGTCTTCAGCTCGGGGGGGCTGCTCAGGGTCTCGGTGGTCATCTCGCTCTCCGTATCGGGCGTGAAGTTGGCCGGGTGGCCAGGAGCCTACTCTTTGGCCTGTGAGCGAAGGCGACGACCGAGCGGGGCTCTCGCGGGCGGAACGCGTCGCCCAGCAGCGCCGCGAGCTGCCCGATTCCCCCGGCGTCTACCTCTTCCACGACGGCGAGGGCGAGATCCTCTACGTCGGCAAGGCCCGCTCGATCCGCAAGCGGGTCGCCTCGCACTTCTCCGGCGGCGACACCCGGCTCACCTCGCGGGTCGACCGGATCGAGTGCCTCGTCACCTCGACCGAGGCCGAGGCGCTGCTCGCCGAGCAGAGCTTCATCAAGCGCCACCGGCCGCGCTTCAACATCCGCCTGCGCGACGACAAGTCCTACCCCTACGTCTGCGTCAGCCTCGACGAGGACTACCCGCGCGTCTACTTCACCCGCGAGAAGCACCGCGCCGGCCGCGCCTACTTCGGGCCCTTCTCCAGCGCCAAGCGGGTGCGCGAGACCCTCGACCTGCTCGGCAAGCTGTTCCAGTTCCGCACCTGCGAGGGGGCCGAGCCCGGCCGCCGCTCCGGCAGCCCCTGCCTCGACTACTTCATCAAGCGCTGCGGGGCGCCCTGCGTCGGCTACGTCAGCCGCGAGGAGTACCGGCGCAACATCGACGCGATCGTCGACTTCCTCTCCGGCCGCTATCGCCAGGTCGAGGCCGACGAGCAGGCGAAGATGGAGGACGCCGCGGCGGCGCGGGAGTTCGAGCGCGCCGCCCTTCACCGCGACCGGCTGGCGGCGATCCAGTCGCTGTTCGAGCGCCAGCGCGTCGCCGGCGGCTCGGTCGGCACCGCCGACCTGATCGGCGATCGCCGCCGAGGGTGCCGACGCCAACGCCCAGGTATTCCAGGTCCGCGACGGGATCCTCGCCGAGCGGCAGAGCTTCTACCTCGACAACCAGGCCGAACGCGAGCTGGCCGAGGTCGCCGAGGAGTTCATCGGCCAGTACTACTCGGCCTCGCCGGCGGTGCCGCGGACGATCGTCGTCGGCCCCTACCTGCGCGAGCGGGCCGCGGTGCTCGAGGCGGCGCTGGGCGAGCGGCGCGGCGGTGCGGTCGAGGTGCGGGTGGCCGAGCGCGGCGACAAGCGGCGCCTGCGCGAGCTGGCCGAGCGCAACGCCCGCCTCGCCCTCGACCAGGACCGGCTGCGCCGCGAGCACCGCCGCCAGCGCCGGGTCGAGTCGCTGGCCGACCTGCGCGAGGCGCTCGGGATGCAGGAGCTGCCGGTGCGGATCGAGGGCTTCGACATCTCCAACCTCGGCGGCGAGCACACCGTCGCCTCGATGGTCGTGTTCGAGGGGGGTGCGACGAAGAAGGCCGACTACCG
Source organism: uncultured Solirubrobacterales bacterium (assembly GCA_963714665.1). GTDB lineage: Bacteria > Actinomycetota > Thermoleophilia > Solirubrobacterales > 70-9 > VRUE01. The sequence continues at coordinate 364,276 of CAVQPE010000003.1, forward strand.
GCGCTTCCGGGTGCGGGGCGAGAACGGCGACGGGTGCGGCTCCGGCCCCGACGACTTCGCCTCGATGGAAGAGGTGCTGGGCCGTCGCATGAACCGCTACCTGGAGCAGGCCGACCTCTCGCCGCACGACGGCAAGCGCGACGAGAGCTTCGCCTCGCTGCCCTCGCTGGTCGTGATCGACGGCGGCAAGGGGCAGCTCTCGGCCGGGATGCGGGCGCTGCGCCCGTTCATCGAGCGCGGCGTCACCGTGATCGGCCTCGCCAAGCGGCTGGAGGAGGTCTACGTCCCCGGCCGCCGGGCACCGATCGACCTGCCCGCCGACTCCGAGGCCTCGAAGCTGCTGCAGCGGGTGCGCGACGAGGCGCACCGCTTCGCGATCGAACACCACCGCGGCCGCCGCGACCGGGCGATGACCGGCTCGGTGCTCGACGAGCTGAAGGGCGTCGGGCCCGTGCGCAAGCGGGCGCTGCTCCAGCATTTCGGCTCTCCAGAGCGGTTCGTCGCCGCCACCCGGGAGGAGCTGGAGATGGTGCCCGGCGTGCCTGGCAAAGTAGCCCGTGAGATCCACGAGCAGCTGAACAGGACCGGTTGATGGCGAAGACCAAAGAAGCCGAGGGGCCCGGGGCCAACCGCGACGGCCAGGCGGCCGACCGTGAGATGACCCTGGTCCTGATCACCGGCCACTCCGGCGCCGGCAAGTCGGAGGCGATCGCCGCCTTCGAGGACGGCGGCTACTTCTGCGTCGACAACCTGCCGCCGCGGATGATCGGCAGCCTCGGCGAGCTCTTCCGCCACGAGGGCAGCGGGGTCGAGCGCGCCGCGGTCGTCTCCGACGTGCGCGGCGGCGACTACTTCGACGACCTGCTGCAGGTGCTCGACGACCTCGAGGCCGACGGGCTGAAGCCGACCGTGCTCTTCCTCGAGGCCGACGAGGAGACCCTGGTCGACCGCTACAAGGAGACCCGCCGCCGCCACCCGCTGGCGCCGCGAAGGCCGCATCGTCGACGGGATCCGGGCCGAGCGCGAGCTGCTGGCGCCGCTGCGCGAGCGCGCCGACGTGGTGATGGACACCAGCGACCTGACCGGCGGCGATGCTGCGGCGGCGGATCGCCGAGGAAATGCTGGGCGAACACGAGGGCGGCAAGATGGCGCTGACCCTGCTCACCTTCGGCTTCAAGAACGGGCCGCCGCGCGACGCCGACCTCACCCTCGACGTCCGCTTCCTGCCCAACCCCCACTACGTCGACGAGCTGCGCCCGCTGACTGGGCTCGACCGCGGGTGCGCGAGTACGTCGAGGCGGGCACCCAGGCGGGCGAGTTCTACGGCCGCCTGCTGCCGCTGATCGAGTTCCTCGTCCCGGCCTACGTGGCCGAGGGCAAGAGCCACCTGACGATCGCCGTCGGCTGCACCGGCGGCCGCCACCGCTCGATCACCGTGGCCGACCGCATCCGCCGCGACCTGGAAGGGCGTGACGATGTCGTCGTACGCGTCAAGCATCGCGACGTCGAACTGGACTGAGCGCCCGCTCAGCGCTAAGCCCGTCCACTAGAATCGCCCGGGCTTTGGCCGATCCAGTCATCTCCATTCGCGGTCTGCGCAAGAGCTATGGCGACTTCGAGGCGGTGCGCGGCATCGACCTCGAGGTTCCGGCGGGCGAGGTCTTCGCCTTCCTCGGGCCCAACGGGGCCGGCAAGACGACCACCGTCGAGATCCTCGAGGGCTACCGCAAGCGCAGCGGGGGAGAGGTCTCGGTCCTCGGCGAGGACCCAGAGCGCGCCGGGCGCGGCTGGCGCGAGCGGATCGGGATCGTCCTGCAGAGCTGCCGGCTCGACCCCTACCTGACCGTGCGCGAGTCGCTCGGGCTCTACGCCGGCTACTACCGCGCGCCGCGGCCGGTCGACGAGGTGATCGAGCTGGTCGGCCTGGGAGGCAAGGCCGACGCCCGCACGGGCGGCCTCTCCGGCGGCCAGCAGCGCCGGCTCGACGTCGGCATGGCGCTGGTCGGCGACCCCGAGCTGCTCTTCCTCGACGAGCCGACCACCGGCTTCGACCCCTCGGCCCGGCGCCAGGCCTGGGACACGATCGCCGGCCTGCGCGACCTCGGCAAGACCGTCTTCCTCACCACCCATTACATGGACGAGGCGCAGCGCCTCGCCGACCGGGTGACGATCATCTCCCGCGGCGAGATCGTCGCCAGCGGCACGCCGGAGGACCTCGGCGACCGCGAGAGCCTGCCGACGACGATCAGCTACCGCCTCGGCGGCGAGGAGGTCTCGGTGGAGACGACGACCCCGGTCGCCGACCTGCACGAGCTGACTAGCCGCGCGCTCGAGCAGGGTCTCGACCTCGAGGGCCTGGAAGTGACCCGCCCGAACCTCGAGGACGTCTACCTCTCGCTGACCGCCGAGGACGGGGAGGCCGACGGATGAGCTTCCGGTGCGCCTTTTACGGTCTATACCCACATAAAGCGCACCGGAAGGGCCGGCCGTGAGCGGGCTGGCGCTTTTCGCTCACCAGTTCCGCTACGACCAGAAGGCGTTCTGGCGCAACCCGGCCTCGGTCTTCTTCACCGTGGCCTTCCCGGTGATCCTGCTGCTGATCTTCGCCACCGTCTTCGGCGGCCAGACCGTGAACGTGCGCGGCGGGATCAAGACCACGACCTACTACGTGCCGGCGATCATCACCCTGTCGGTGATCTCGGCGACGATGCAGTCGCTGGCGATGTCGCTGGTGATCGCCCGCGAGGACGGGCGGCTGAAGCGGGGCCGCGGCACGCCGATGCCCGCCTGGGTCTTCATCGCCGGCCGGGTCGGCAACTCGATCGTGGTCGCGCTGCTGATGCTGGCGCTGATCGCCGGCGATCGGCCGCGTCCTCTACGGCGTCGCGATCCCCTGGGAGCAGCTGCCGGCGATCGTCGTCACGCTCGTGGTCGGCGCCGCCGCCTTCTGCTGTCTCGGCATCGCCCTGACCGCGGCGATCCCCTCGCAGGACGCGGCGGCGCCGATCGTCAACGCCCTGCTGCTGCCGCTCTACTTCCTCTCCGGCGTCTTCATCCCCGACGACCAGCTGCCCAGCGGCGTCATCCACTTCGCCGACGCCTTCCCGATCCGCCACTTCTTCGAGGCCTTCTTCGACGCCTACGACCCCGGCGGCGCCGGCGCCGGCCTGGCGTGGGGCAACCTCGCGGTGGTCGCGGTCTGGGGCGTCGCGGGCCTGTCCTCGCGATCCGCTTCTTCCGCTGGACCCCGCGCGGCGGCTGAGCCGGCCGACCTCCGGCGGCCCGTATAGCCTGCCGCCCGATGCTGCACCACGTCCTCCTGGAGGTCTCCGACCTCGAGCGGAGCGCATCGTTCTACGACGCGCTGCTCGCGCCCCTTGGCTGGCGGCGCCATTTCGAGGAGGACGAGACGATCGGCTGGGGCATCGCCAAGCCGGTCTTCTTCATCGCCGCCCACCACGAGCCGCAAGCCGGGCTTCGGCCTGCTCAGCTTCTCCGGGCTCGGGATCGTCGCCGTCAAGGCCGCCTGGGAGGCGGGGTGAGCGCAGGCGGTACGAAGCGTCTGCCGAGCCGGGCGAGCGGCGCTCCCACGGCTCCGGCTCCTACTCGGCGTTCCTCAAGGACCCGGACGGGTACGAGATCGAGATCACGATCGGGTCCGACTGAGCGGCGCGACTCGACGCGTCGCCCATAACATCGAGATATCTCCACAACGACTCCAGGAGGGATTGACTTCATGGCTGTGAAGGTCGGCATCAACGGCTTCGGACGGATCGGGCGCAACGTCTTCCGCGCCGCGCACGCGGCGGGCGCCGACCTCGAGTTCGTCGCCGTCAACGACCTCACCGACCCGGGCACGCTCGCCCACCTGCTCAAGTACGACTCGATCCTGGGCCGCTTCCCGGGCGAGGTCGAGCCGGGCGAGGGACTCGATCTCGGTCGACGGCACGGAGCTCAAGGTGCTCTCCGAGCGCGACCCGGCGGCGCTGCCCTGGGGCGATCTCGGCGTCGACGTCGTGATCGAGTCGACCGGCTTCTTCACCGCCCGCGACGACGCCGCCAAGCACCTCGCGGCCGGCGCGAAGAAGGTGATCATCTCCGCCCCGGCCAAGGAGCCCGACGTGACCGTCGCCCTCGGCGTCAACTTCGACAGCGACTACGACCGCGACCAGCCACGACATCATCTCCAACGCCTCCTGCACGACCAACTGCCTGGCGCCGCTGGCCAAGGTGCTGAACGACGAGTTCGGGATCGAGCAGGGCCTGATGACGACGATCCACGCCTACACGGCCGACCAGCGCCTGCAGGACATGCCGCACAAGGACCTGCGCCGGGCGCGCGCCGCGGCGCTCAACCTGATCCCGACCACGACCGGCGCCGCCAAGGCGGTCGGCCTGGTGCTGCCGGAGCTGAACGGCAAGCTCAACGGCCTCTCGGTGCGGGCCCCGGTCGCGACCGGCTCGGTCGTCGACCTCGTCTTCACCCCTTCCAAGCCCGACCGACGCCGACGCGGTCAACGCCGCGGTCAAGGCGGCGGCCGAGGGCCCGCTGAAGGGCATCCTCGCCTACACCGAGGACCCGATCGTCTCGACCGACATCGTCGGCGACCCGCACTCCTCGATCTTCGACGCCGGCCAGACGATGGCGATCGGCGACGGCAAGCATGATCAAGGCGGTCGCCTGGTACGACAACGAGTGGGGCTACTCGAACCGCTGCGTCGAGCTGGCCGGCAAGGTCCTCTGATCCCGGCCGGGCCGGACGCGGTGAGCGGTTCTCGAAGGCAAGCGTCCGCGACGCCGAGGTCGCGGGCAAGCGGGTGCTCGTCCGGGTCGACTTCAACGTCCCGCTGGACGGAGGCCGGGTCGCCGACGACACGCGGATCCGGGCGGCGCTGCCGACGATCGAGCTGCTGCGCGAGCGCGGCGCCGCGCTGGTGCTCGTCTCCCACCTCGGGCCGGCCGAAGGGCAAGGCCGACCCGGCGCTCTCGATGGCGCCGGTGGGGGAGCGCCTCGCCGAGCTGCTCGGCGGCGACCGGTCGCACCAGGCGCCCGGCCGTCGTCGGCGAGCGACGTCGAGACGATGGCCGAGGGCCTCGGGCCGGGCGACGTGCTGCTGCTGGAGAACGTCCGCTTCGAGCCGGGCGAGACCGAGAACGACCCGGAGCTCGCCGAGGCGCTCGCGAGGCTGGCCGACCTCTACGTCAACGACGCCTTCGGCGCCGCCCACCGCGCCCACGCCAGCACCGAGGGCGTCGCTCACCTGCTGCCGGGCTACGCCGGCCTGCTGCTCGAGCGCGAGGTGACCGAGCTGACGCGCGTGGTCGAGTCCCCGCAGCGGCCGCTGGTCGTCGTCCTCGGCGGCGCCAAGGTCACGCGACAAGGTCGGCGTGATCGACCGCTTCCTCGAGGTCGCCGACGAGATCCTGATCGGCGGCGCGATGTGCTTCAGCTTCTTCCGCGCCCAGGGGATCGCGACCGGCGACTCGCTGGTCGAGGAGGAGGGGGTGACGCTTGCGGCCGAGGCGCTGGAGCGGGCCGGGGGCTCCGACTGCGAGCTGCGACTGCCGGTCGACCTCGTCCTCGGCGAGAGCTTCGACGCGGCGACGGAGGTGCGCGAGAGCGACGGGGTCGAGGTGCCCGACGGCTGGATGGGCCTCGACATCGGCCCGCGCACGCGCGGCCGCCTACGCCGAGGCGATCGGCGCCGCCGGCACCGTGCTCTGGAACGGCCCGATGGGCGCCTTCGAGCTGGAGCCGTTCGCCGCCGGGCACGCGCACCGTCGCCGAGGCGGTCGCGGCCGCGCCGGGGACGACGGTGGTCGGCGGCGGCGACTCGGTCGCGGCGCTTGCAGCAGTTCGGCCTCGGTGACAAGGTGGACTGGCTCTCGACCGGAGGAGGAGCATCGTTGGAGCTGCTGGAGGGAAAGAAGCTGCCGGGAGTGGAGGCGCTGCTGCGATGCCTGAGCGGACGCCGTACCTCGCGGCCAACTGGAAGATGCACAAGACGGTCGCCGAGGCGGCCGAGTTCGTCGACGCGCTGCTGCCGCGGATCGCGGCGACCCAGCACGACGTGGTGATCTGCCCGCCGTTCCCGCGCTCGCGCGCGGTGGTCGAGCGCTCGCACGGCAGCGCCGTCAAGGTCGCCGCCCAGAACATGCACGAGGAGGAGTCGGGCGCCTTCACCGGCGAGGTCTCGGCCCCGATGCTGGTCGAGCTCGACGTCGAGGCCGTCGTCCTCGGCCACTCCGAGCGCCGCCAGCTCTTCGGCGAGACCGACGAGGCGCTGGCGCGCAAGGTCCCGGCGGCCCTCGCCGCCGGCCTGGAGCCGATCCTCTGCGTCGGCGAGAGCGAGGAGGCGCGCGACGCGCGGCCAGACCGAGGCGGTGCTGGAGCGCCAGCTGCAGGCCGACCTCGCGGACGGTCGAGCGACGTCGAGCTCGCCGAGGTCGTGATCGCCTACGAGCCGATCTGGGCGATCGGCACCGGGCGCACCGCGACCCCCGAGCAGGCCCAGGAGGCGATCGCCTTCATCCGCGACATGCTGCGCGAGCGCGGCGCCGCGGCCGACGCGGTGCGGATCCTCTACGGCGGCTCGGTCAAGCCCGGCAACGCCGCCGAGCTGCTCTCCCAGCCCGACATCGACGGCGCCCTGGTCGGCGGCGCCAGCCTCGACCCGGCGGACTTCGCCGCCATAGTCGAACGCAGCATGAGCTCCGGTGCGCCTCCTCTCTGGATAAGCGCACTGGAGGAGCTGTCGTGACGGTCCCCTCGCTGGCGCTGGTCATCCTCGACGGCTGGGGGCTGGCCGAGCCCGGGCCCGGCAACGCGATCTCGCTTGCCGAGACGCCCGTCTTCGACCGCCTCTGGGACGACTACCCCCACACCCAGCTCTCTGCCCAGGGCCGCGACGTCGGCCTGCCCGACGGCCAGATGGGCAACTCCGAGGTCGGCCACCTCAACCTCGGCGCCGGGGCGATCGTCAAGCAGGACCTGGCCCGGATCGACGACGCGATCGCCGACGGCAGCTTCTTCGAGAACGAGGCGCTGCTGGCCGCCTGCGACCGCGCCCGGCGCAGCCCGCGCGGGCGCCTGCACCTGCTCGGCCTCGTCTCCGACGGCGGCGTCCACTCCGGCTGGGAGCACATCGAGGCGGCGATCGAGCTCGCCTCCCACGAGGGCGTCCCCGACGTCGTCTTCCACGCCTTCACCGACGGCCGCGACACGCTGCCGCACGGCGGCCGCGGCTACCTGGCACGAGCTCGAGCGCTGGCTGCGCCACGCCGGCCGCGTCGCCACGGTCAGCGGCCGCTACTACGCGATGGATCGCGACACGCGCTGGGAGCGGGTCAAGCTCGCCTACGACGCGATCGTCCACGCCCGCGGCCAGCACGCCGGCGGCGCGGAGGAGGCGATCGAGGCCTCCTACGAGCGCGAGGAGACCGACGAGTTCGTCAAGCCGACCGTGATCGGCGACTACGACGGCGTCGCCGAGGGCGACGTCGCGATCTTCATCAACTTCCGCCCCGACCGGGCGCGCGAGATGACCCGCGCCCTGGCCGAGCCCGGCTTCGACGAGCTTCTCGCGATCGGGCGGCCCGCTGCTCGACCTGACGACGATGACCGCGTACCGCAAGGGCTGGCCCTACCCGGTCGCCTTCCCCGAGGCGCGGCCGCAGACGACGCTGGCCGAGGTGATCTCGGAGGCGGGCGGGCGCCAGCTCCACGTCGCCGAGACCGAGAAGTACGCCCACGTCACCTACTTCTTCAACGGCGGCCGCGAGCAGGAGTGGGAGGGGGAGGAGCGCCACCTGGTCGACTCGCCGCGCGACGTGCCGACCTACGACCACAAGCCCGAGATGAGCGCCCGCGCCGCCGCCGACGCCTTCGTCAGCCACTGGGCCGGAGGCGACTACCGCTTCGGCATCATCAACTTCGCCAACCCCGACATGGTCGGCCACACCGGCGTGATCCCGGCGGCGGTCGCGGCGGTCGAGGAGGTCGACGGCTGCCTCGGCGACGTGGTCGAGGCGGTCGACCGCGACGGGCGGCGCCTGCATCGTCACCGCCGACCACGGCAACTGCGACCACATGCTCGAGCCCGACGGCTCGCCCAACACCGCGCACTCGCTGAACCCGGTGCCGCTGATCGTCACGGCCGAGGGCTGGAGCCTGCGCGACCACGGCATCCTCGCCGACGTCGCCCCGACCGCCCTCGAGCCTGCTCGGCATCCCGCAGCCCGACGCGATGACCGGCCGCTCCCTGATCGCCGACCAAATCGATTGATGAGTTATGCACACCATAGGTGCGCTCAACTCGCCACTCGTCGCATGAGGGTCGAGCCGGAGAGGCTGAGGTTCGAGATCGAGGCGCGGGACGGGGCCGCGCGGACCGGGACGCTGCACACCGCGCACGGACCGGTCCAGACCCCGGCGTTCATTCCGCTGGCGACCAAGGGGACCGTGCGCGGCCTGGAGGCTCGCGAGGTGGCCGGGCTCGGCTACGAGATGGTGCTCGGCAACACCTACCACCTGTTCGTCTCGCCCGGGCCGGAGCGGATCGCCGCCGCGGGCGGCCTGCACGGGTTCATGGGCTGGGAGCGGGCGCTGATCACGGACTCCGGCGGCTTCCAGGTCTTCTCGCTGGCCCACGGCGGGGTGGCCGAACGAGGTCAAGGGCAGCGGGCGGCCGGGGGGCGACCACGGCTCGGTGGTCTCGATCGAGCGAGGAGGGGGTGCGATTCCGCTCCTACCGGGACGGGGCCGAGCTGTTCATCTCGCCCGAGGTCTCGATGCGGGTGCAGGCGGCGCTGGGGTCGCGACATCGCGCTGGTCTTCGACGAGTGCACGCCGTTCCACGCCGACCGCGACTACACGGCCCGCTCGACCGAGCGCACGCACCGCTGGCTCGACCGCTGCCTCGACTGGCATGGGGAGGAGGGGCCCGAGCGACAGGCGGTCTTCGGGATCGTCCAGGGCGGCGTCCACGAGGACCTGCGCCGCGAGTCGGCCGAGTACGTCTCGGCGGCCGGCGTCGACGGCATCGCGATCGGCGGCACCCTCGGCCGCGACAAGGCCGAGATGCGCGAGGTGCTGGCGATGACCGCGCCTCTGCTGCCGGAGCGAGGCGCCCAAGCACCTGCTCGGCATCGGCGAGGTCGACGACCTCCTCGCCGGCATCGCCCTCGGCCTCGACGTCTTCGACTGCGCCGTCCCGACCCGCCTGGCCCGCCACGGCGTCGCCCTCGTCCCTGACCCCGACAACCGCTTCCGCCTCGACCTGCGCAAGGCCGGCCACGAGGGCGACCGCAACCCGATCGTCGATGGTTGCCCTTGCCCCGCCTGCCAGCAACCACGACCGCGACTACCTCAGCTACCTCTCCCGAGCCGAGGAGCTGACCGCAGTCCGCCTCCTCTGCCTGCACAACCTCACCTACCTGCACGAGCTGATGGCCGGAGCCCGCGCCTCGATCGTGGATCGGGCCTTCGAGGGGTACGCAGATTCCGTCCTGGCCGGCACGGCTCCCTGGGCTGCGCAAACCTGAGGCGCAAGAGTTCACACTCGCGGCGCATTCTGCGCGCCACGTGTCGAATCTCCCTCCTACGGTGGCCGGGTGCTCCCGATCGCCTCGCTTCCCAATCCAGCCGAACCCTCGGTGGTTGCCTTCGGCGCCGCGGTTGGAGCCTTCTACGGAAGCTTCGCGGCCCGCCGGCGCGGTGCCGATCGCGATGAACAGACCCATGCCGCGATTGACTGGAGCTACAATGGCACGGCTATGGCACTTTTTGTCTACATCGTTGCCAACGGATTGGGTGTGCTCGGTTCATGAGCAGGTTCGTGAGCCGCCCCTTCCTCATGGCCCTTGGCCTGACGCTGGTCCTCTTCGCGCCGGTATTCGAGGCCGGTCGTTTCCTTGGCTGGAGCTCCACTGTTGCGGGCTGGTGGTCTCTCTTCGTCATCGGCCTCTCGTCGTTCGTCTGGAGCACGCTTGCAGAACGGGAGGAAAAAGCGCGTAAGGATCGCGACAGGCAGCGTCTTGTAACGGGCGGCGGAGATTTGAGGGAGCACCCCGACGAGGCAATGAAGGCGCCCCCGCGGCGGGTGACAGGGCCAAATCCGTGATTGGGTTCGCCCCGGCTACCCCACCTCTTATTCCGTGTTCTTTTTGATCAGGCCTTCGAATTCTTCGACGACCTTTTCGATCGTGTCGCCGGTCACTTCCTTGACCTTTACGCCGGTCGCCTTGTCGGTCGAGTAGATCACGGCGGCGGCCACGGCGGCGGCGATCAGGACGAGGGCCACCAGGGCCATCACGAAGCGGGCGAAGCGGGAGAAGGCGCCGCGCTTCTGCTGGACCTGGACCGGTGCCGGCGCGGGGAGCGGCGGCTGGGGCGCGCGGGCGGCCGGTCGCCGCGTCTGCGAGGGCGCCGGGCGGTACTCGGTCTGGGCGGTGCGGTCGAGGCGGCGGGTTGCCGTCTCGCCGCCGAGGACCCGGGTCGGGGTCGCGCCTTCGCCCGGCGGCAGGGTCACGTCCTCGCCCTGCAGGCCGAGCTGGAGGCCGCCGGCGAGCTCGCTGGCGCTGGCGTAGCGGCGCGCCGGGTCGCCCTCGAGCGCCCGCAGCACCGCTGCTCCCAGCATCTCGGGAACCTCGTCGTTGTAGGTGCTGGGCGGGAGCGGGCGCTCGTTCTGCTGGCGCACCGCCAGCTCGGCCAGGGTCGACCCCTCATACGGCAGCCGGCCGGTGAGGAACTGGTAGAGGACGACGCCGAGCGCGTAGACGTCGGTCGCCGGCGTCGCCTCCTCACCGCGGACCTGCTCGGGGGAGAGGTAGGCGGCCGTGCCGACGACCGAGCCGACCTGGGTTATCCGCGTCTGTTCGACCGCACGGGCGATGCCGAAGTCGGTCAGCTTCACCGTCATCTCGCCGCCCCCGACCGGGCCGCCGACGATCATCAGGTTGCCGGGCTTAACGTCGCGGTGGATGATCCCGCGCCGGTGGGCGTAGTCGAGCCCGGCGCAGGCCTGGGCGCCGATCTCGGCGGTCGTCTCCCCGTCGAGCGGTCCCTGCTTCTGCAGGATCTGCGCCCCCGAGCGCCCCTGCACGTACTCCATCACGATGTAGTGGCGCCCCTCGTCGAGGCCGGTGTCGTAGACCTGGACGATGTTGGGATGGATCAGCTTGGCGACCGCGAGCGCCTCGCGGCGGAAGCGTTCGACGAAGCGCTCGTCGTCGGAGAGGTGCTCGGCGAGGATCTTGACCGCGACGGTGCGCTCGAGGATCAGGTCGGTTGCCTGGTGGACGCTCGACATGCCGCCGGAGCCGAGCCGGTCGCCGATCTCGTAGCGGCCGGAGAGGATTCCGCTCGCCATCATTCGCCTCCCGGCGCGGCCGGGGCACCCGGGCTGACGCCGCCCGGCGCGCCGGTGCCGCCGCTTTCGCTGGGCGGTTCCGGCGGTTCTTCAGGCGTCGTTTCGGTCGGGGTGTCCGGCGGTTCCTGCTTTTCCTGCTCCTTTTCTTCCTTTTCCCGTTCCTTTTCGGCCTTCTTTTCCTGTCCCGGCGGTTCCTTGCCTTCGGTCGTGTCTTCGCCGGGCGGTTCCACGGCTTCCGTGCTCGTTTCTTCGCAGCCGGCGACCACTTCGTTGAGCTTCGCCGCGCCTCGCTGCAGCGTTTCCTTCAGCTTCGGGTCGACCCCGCCCAGGGCTTCGACCTGGGTGCTCACTTCCCCGGCCGCGTCGGCCGCGCCGACGCATTCGCCTTCTTCCGCATACTGCTTGACCAGGTCGAGGTTTTCGGTGATTTCCTGCGCGGTGGAGCCGGGCAGCAGCTTCGCGTCTTCGCCTCCGCCGCAGGAGGCGAGCGACACCGCGGTAGCGGCGGCGAGGGAGAGGGCGAGGACGAATGCGGCCGGTCGACGCATCGCTGCGAGTCTAGAGAACGTCCCGCGGGGCAGATTTACCTGCAATTGAGCGTCACCTGTCACTGCCCGGCGTAGAGGCGGTCGGCCAGCCGGCCCGGCAGCCCGGCGGCGGCGATCGGCGCTGCCGCGCGCTCGATCTCGTAGGGGACGCGGTGGAAGCAGGCGGTCTCCGCCTCGGTGTCTAGCTCCAGCCAGGCGGCGCGCGGGTCGCCGTCGCGGGGCTGGCCGACGCTGCCGGGGTTGACCAGCCAGCTGCCCCGGCCGAGGTCGAGGAGGGCCCCGTCGCCGGCCTGGCCGCCGCGCATCTCGCCCCTTTCGTCCCCCTCCGGCCGGGAGAAGAAGAGGGCGACGTGGGAGTGGCCGATCAATCCGATGCGGTGCGGGTTGGCGTCCATGCCGTCATCCGCCTGCTCGCCGGAGAGCACGTACTCCCAGACCGGATCGCGAGGGGAGGCGTGGAAGAGGCCGATTCCCTGGCGCTCGCCGTTCGGCTCCAGCTCAGCGAGGAACTCGAGCGTGCGCTCCTCGATGCTGCCGCGGGTCCACTCGACCGCCTCGGCCGCGGCCTCCGAGAACGAGGAGATGTTGAGCGCGCCGAGGACGGCCAGGTCGTGATTGCCGACCAGGCAGACGTCGCAGCGCTCGCGCACGAGGTCGGCGCAGGCGTCGGGCTCGACCCCGTAGCCGACCACGTCGCCGAGGCACCAGGTCTCCTCGACCCCCGCGTCGTCGATCGCCGCGAGGACGGCTTCGAGCGCGGGCAGGTTCGCGTGGACGTCGGTGATCGCAGCGATCCGCACGCCAGCCAGCGTACTTCGGCGCCCGCCCCTCCATACGATGCCCGCGATGAACGCAACCGGCGATCCGATTTTCGAGCTGCGCGCGGCTGTCGGCCGGGCGGCACTTGCCCTGCGCGACGGCGAGCCGACCGGCCCCGAGCCGACCCTGGACCGCCCGCCCAAGCCGGAGCTCGGCGACTACAGCTCCAACGCGGCGATGCTGCTGGCCGCGCCGCTCGGCGAAAACCCACGCGACGTCGCCGCCAGGCTCGCCGCGGTGCTGGAGGAGCAGCTGGGCGAGGACGTTGAGCGGATCGAGGTCGCCGGCCCGGGCTTCGTCAACCTCTTCCTCGCCGACGGCTGGTACCGGGGCGCGATGGCGAGCCTGGCCGCTGCCGGGGATCGCCACGGCCACGCGCCGGTCGCCTCGCCCGAGCGCATCCTGGTCGAGTTCGTCTCCGCCAACCCGACCGGGCCGCTGCACGTCGGCGGTGGCCGTCACGCCGCCTACGGCGATGCCCTGGTCCGCCTCCTGGAGGCGGTCGGCCACGAAGTGAAGCGCGAGTTCTACGTCAACGATGCGGGCGGCCAGGTCGACCGCTTCGCCGCCTCGATCGTCGCCCGCATGCGCGGCGAAGAGATCCCCGAGGACGGCTACGAAGGCGCCTATGTGGGGGAGCTTGGAGAGCAGATCGCCGCCGAGGGGATCGGCGCCGACGACCTCGGCGCGGTCGGCAGGCGTGGGGTCGAGCTCGTCCTCAAGGGCGTCAGGGCGACCCTCGACCGCTTCGGCGTCGGCTTCGACAACTGGTTCTCCGAGCGCGACCTCTACAGCCGCGGCGAGGTCGACGCCGCGCTCGCCCAGCTCGAGCGGGAGGGGCACACCTACCGCAGCGAAGAGGCCCTCTGGCTGCGCACCACGACCTTCGGCGACGACAAGGACCGGGTGCTGATCCGGGCCAACGGCGAACCGACTTACCTGGCCGCCGACGTGGCCTACCACTGGGACAAGCTGGAGCGCGGCTTCGACCGGCTGGTCAACGTGCTCGGCGCCGACCACCACGGCTACGTGCCCCGGCTGCGCGCGGCGATCGCCGGCCTCGGCGCCGATCCCGACCGCTTCGAGGCGCTGATCATGCGCCTGGTTCACATCGTCGAGAGCGGCGAGCGGGCGCAGATGTCGAAGCGCAGCGGCGACTTCGTCAGCCTCGACGACCTGCTCGACGACATCGGCGTCGACGCGGTCCGCTGGTTCATGCTCTGGCGCAGCCACGACACCACCGTCGACCTCGACCTCGAGCTGGCCCGCCGCCAGTCCAACGACAACCCCGTCTACTACGTCCAGTACGCCCACGCCCGCATCGCCAGCATCCTCCGCAAGGCCGGGCGGGACCCCGGGCAGGCGGCCGCGGGAGCCGGCATCGCCACACCCGACACCTCGCTCGAGCCGGCAGAGCGCGAGCTGGTCAAGCGCCTGCTCGAGTTCCCCGGCGAGGTGAGCGAGGCGGCCGAGCGGCGCGCCCCCCACAGGATCTGCACCTACTCGACCTCGGTCGCCGCCGACTTCCACGGCTTCTACCGCGACTGCCAGGTGGTCGGCGCCGAGGGCGAGGGCGTGGAGGACTCGCGCCTGGCCCTTGCCCTGCTCACCATGCGCACGATCGCCGCTTCGCTCGGCCTGCTCGGCATCTCCGCCCCCGAGAAGATGTGATGCTGCGCCGGCGGCAGAGGCAGCGGGTGCTGGTCGAGGTTCCGGCCCCCGAGGGGGCGTCGCGCCCTGGCGCTCTCAACCGGGCCGGCCTGGACGCGTACGCCGAGCTGGCGGCGTCGGTCGCCCCCTCGCGAGCCGTCCTGGCGACCGGGCCGGCAAAGTCGCTCGTCGCCATGGGGCTCGCCGCCGCGGCGACCGCCGAGGGACGGCGCGTGGCGCTGCTCGAGTGCGACCTTGCCGCCCCCGTGCTTGCCGAGCGGCTCGGGTTGTCCGCGGCGCCGGGATTGCACGAGTTCCTGGGCGGTGAGGTCGACACGGCGGAGATCCTCCAGCCGCTGGTGCTTGCGGGCCCGGCCTCCGGAGGGGCGAGCGAGCCGCTCGTCTGCATCGTCGCCGGGAGGCCCGAGGCCGCGCCGGTGGCCCTGCTCGACTCGGAGCGCTGCGACCGCGCGATCCAGGACCTGCGCCGCGCCTACGACCTGCTGGTGATCGACGGCCCGCCGCTGGCGGAAGACCGCGACGCGTTGCAGGCGCTGTCGGAACACGCCGACACGACGATCGCCTGTGGCGGCAAGGCGGAGATCCCGAAGCGGTTGCCGATCCCCGTCGACGGGCTCGTCCTGCTCGCTTGACCCTGGGGTCAGAGGTCGTAGCGGGAGATGTCGGCCTCGAGCCGCTCGGCGTCCTCACCCTGCGGCGCCGCCCTCGCACCCCCGGACGCCGGGCGGATCCCGTCGCGCCGCCAGCGGGCGACGCTGAACGCCAGCGCGCCGGCCGCGACCAGGATCGCCAGCACCGGGACCAGGTAGGCGGTGAGGTCGAACCCCGAAGCCTTCGGCAGCGCCAGCACGGCCGGCCCGTACTGGGCGACGAGGTCATCCTTGATCTCGGCCTTGGTCTTGCCGGCGGCGACCAGCCTGGCGACGTAGACCTTCTCGCGCTGGGCCTGCGGCGAGTCGGAGAGCTCGAGCAGGGTGCCGCAGACCGGGCACATCACTTCGCCTTCGATCTCGGTCACGCTCGCCTGCGGCGCGGCGCCCGCCGCGGGGGCGAGCGCCAGCAGGCCGAGCACGAGCGCGGAAAGCGTCGCCGCCCGGCTCACTGCCGTCCCTCGATCAGCGGGACGAAGCGTTCGCGCAGGATGCGATCGTCGACCGGCTCGCGCCAGATCAGGGCGATGCGGCCCCGCGGGTTGACGAGGAAGTTCTCCGGCACCCCGATCGAGCCGAAGGCGGCGCTGCGCTCGTTGCCGGTCGAGCGCAGCTGCGGGTAGGTGGTCGGGTGGTCGCGAAGGAAGGCGACGGCGTCGTCGCTGTTGTCCTGCACGTCGACGCCGACGACGGTCGTGCCCTGGTGGCGGTAGCGGCGGTAGAAGCGCTCCAGCACCGGAGCCTCCTCGCGGCAAGGGACGCACCAGGAGGCCCAGAGGTTGACCAGCACCCACTTGCCGCGATGTTCGGCGATCGAGCCGTGGCCGGGGCCGGGCAGCGCGGGCAGCACCTTGTCGGGAACCGGATCGCCGACGGCGATCTTCGCGTCACCCTTGCTCAGCAGGCCAAAGGCAAGCAGGCCGACGACGGCCAGCACGGCAAGGAAGGCAAAGAACGAGCGCACACTCACGAGCGAGGGACTCTAGATAGAGCCCGCCTCCGACAGCCGCCCGGCAGCCCTAGAATCAGCCCCACGCGGACGTAGCTCAGCTGGTAGAGCGCGAGCTTCCCAAGCTCGAGGTCGCGGGTTCGAGACCCGTCGTCCGCTTTTCGGCTTTCGCAATCTCGTGGGATCGGCGCAGAGGATTTTGAAATACCACGGCGCCATGCGCTTGCCGCTTGCGGGATACTCGCGTAGCGTCTGGTTCCGTCCGAAGTTTGCGCCACGCTAGACAAATGCCTGAGCCTGTAACCGAGTCCGAGCCGACACGAGCCAAGCTCGCCGAGAAGGTGGATGCTGCCGAGGGCGCGATTCGAGACTATGTCCATGAGCACCCTGGGGAGACTCCTGGGGAGGTTCAAGCCGGTGCCCGCAACGGTTGGTCGCCATCTGTCATGGCGATCGCTTTTTGGAGCTTGGTAAACCAGCGGGTGCTTCGAGTAGACGACGCTCTTCGCGTGCAAGCAGAGGACTAATCACCCCCTCACATGCGCAAAGAGTTGACGCCCCCGGCGGGCGACAGCGCATTTTTGGACGAACGCCGCCTCTCGGAGGATTCTCCCGAGGCGAGAACTGAGGCTCAGCGAGATCGTGATCGAGTTCTCTACTCGTCGGCGCTACAGAGGTTGGGGGGGATAACGCAGGTAAGCCCGCCAGAGAGCGGTTACGCTTTTCACACCCGATTGATCCACTCGGTCAAGGTTGCGCAGGTTGCGCAGCGCATCGCACAACGCCTGAAGGGGAACGCGCCTCCCGCCGGCCCTGTTGGCGAGATTCTCGGCGCCCTCGATGTCGATGCCGTCGAGGCGGCCGGACTCGCCCATGACCTGGGTCACCCACCTTTTGGTCATGTCGCCGAGCAGGAGCTGAAGAGGCTCGCGGTCGGTGCCGAGCTCGATGGTTTCGAGGGCAATCCCCAGTCTTTTCGCATCCTTACTCGACTGGGAACCGCCGGGCCCTTCTCCGCGGAATCCACCGGGCTCAACCTCACCCGCCGCACGCTCAATGGAACTCTCAAGTACCCCTGGTTGCGAAATGCCGAGGACCCGGATCGCAAGGATAAGTGGGGGGCTTATCCGCCCGACAGTGACTATCTGGGTTGGGTTCGTACTGAGTGGCCGACCGAGCACAGCACCGCCCGATCGATTGAGGCAGAGATCATGGATTGGGCCGATGACGTCACTTATGCCGTCCACGATGTGGACGATTTCTACCGTGCCGGCCTCATTCCGCTCGATCGCCTGCGCAGCGACCGCGATGAGCTGCAGCGCTTTCGCGATTACATGGACGGAAAGGATCTCGAGGCAGAGCTGATTACAGCCGCCGACAAGCTCTACGAAGACAAGCTGGGGCTAGGGATTGCCGACCCATACGAGGGTCGCCTTGAGCAGCGCGCCGGTCTGCGCGCTGCCGGCGGTGGCCTGATCGGCCGGTACGTCCAGTCGGTCGGCGTCATCGAGGACGACGACAAGGTCTTCTTTACCGTGCCCGATGCACTCGTCAGCGAGGTCGGCATGCTCAAGCAGCTCACCTGGTTTTATGTCATCGACCGGCCTTCTTTGGCGATCATTCAGGAGGGACAACGACGCATCGTCAGCACCCTCTTTGAGCGCTATTGCGACGGGATCGAGCACAAGGAGTATCGGCTCTTCCCGCCCGGATATGTGGAGCGGCTTGAGGCTGCCGAGACCGACCCGGCGCGGGTTCGCGCTGTCATCGACCTGATCGCCGGTCTCACCGAGGCAGCCGCCATCCAGATATATCAGCGACTCTGTGGTCACTCCACCGGGTCGCTGATAGGCGCCGCAGGCCAGCTTCCCTGAGCCCGTTCAGCGGCCCGGACTTCTTCCGTAACGAGCGCTGGGCAGTGGGTCTTCGTTAGGCGGAGCGGATCGGGTCCCGCCACATCTCGTGAAGCTTCGGCCCCGCCGCCGGCATCGGGAAGGATCCGGTCAGGCTGTAGCCGTTGCGTTCGTAGAGGACCCGGTTTCGCTCCGTGCTCGACTCCAGGTAGGAGGGGATTCCCTCGCGGTCGCACAGATCGAGCACCGGCCTGAGCAGGTCTCCGCCGAGGCCCCGTCCCTGGCGGCGCGGTTCTACCCCCAGGTAGTGGAGGTACCAGTGCTCGGAAGCGGATGGGTGCCGGCGCTCCAGCCGCAGCTGGGTCCAGGTCGCCAGGGGGAGGCGGGTGCCGAAGACGGCCGCCATCGTCCTCTGTGGCCGGCCTCACTCCGGGGTTGGGCTCCGCCATTGCCATGGACGGACCCTAACCGGCTTGTTTCTCGGCCGGCTCAGGTTGCGCCCACCGCCACCCGCTCGACTCCGGCCCCTCGTTTCTCGCGGTAGAAGTGCTCGGTGGCGCCGCGCACCGGGCGTTCGCGCGGTCAGCTCCACCAGGCCAGTGCGGCAGAGCTCGGTGACGTGGTAGTTGACGTTGCTGAGCGGCGTTCGCAGCTCGAAGCTAAGGTCACTGGGGGAGAGGGTGCGCCCACCGTCGATGGCGAGGACTTCGAGGATTGAGATTCGCAGTGGGTGGGTATTCGCCCGGGCCAGAAGTTGCCAGTTCATTGAGGACTCCTCCGTCTCATTCGAGTGATCAATACCAACTTGTAGGGTAATTGATACCAAAAAATATTGATATAGATCATTAAAATCGGGTATGATCCTCCAAGGATGCTCTATGAAAGGGAGACACGAATGGGCATGGGAGCAGGGAAAATGGGCATGGGAACAGGGATTTTCAAAACAGTTGGCGGCATCGCCGCGGTGCTGCTGGTGTTCGCCTGCGGAGCTTCGATCGCCGAGGCAAACACCGCCGGCATCATCGCCCCCTCCGATCCCAACAACCCGAAAGCCGACAGCGGCTGGCAGGCGGGTACCTGCACCGTGGACACGCCGACCTGCAGCGTCGCCACGCCGGCCCAGTTCTTCGAACAGGCCGCCGGGCACCCGCCCGTCGGCTTCACCCAGTTCATCGTCAAGCACAGAAGCACCGGGCGAAACCCCGGTCGACGAACTGAAGACCGTCCGCGTCGATCTCCCCGTCGGCCTCAGCGTCAACCCCGGGGCGACGCCGCAGTGCCCCCTGGCGACCTTCGAAGCGTCTCCCGCTCACCTGTCCAGCCGGCTCCGCCGTCGGCAAAAGCTTCGTCACGGCCGCGCTGCTCGGCATCGCAACCCCACTGCCGGAAGCGCCGACCGTCTACAACATCGTCCCGCCCGAACGGGGAACCTGCCCGGTTCGGGCTCAACCTGCTTGGCAACAAGTCTACCTGCAGAGCCGACCTGGACTGGGACGGCGACTACCACGAGGGCTTCACGATCGACGTGCCGGCAACGCCCTTCGCCTCGCTGCCGCTGTTCGAAAACGGGGTCGTGCTCAAGAACAGGCTCGTCTTCGACGGCCGCTCCGGCGACGGCACCTTCATCACCACCCCCAGCACCTGCCTCGGGCCGGCATCGGCGCCGGCATTCGAACACGTCTACTCGACCTGGCTGCTTGCCGCCTCCCTCGGCGAAGAAGAAGAACCCGGATACGAATTCCCCGCCGACGCCGAACCGCGCTTCGAGTCCACGATCCCGCCGGGGACCTCCCCGAAGGAATGCGAGAGCATTCCCTTCGAACCCTCGGTCGCCGTCGATCCGAACACCGCCGAAACCGACTCGCCCGTCCGGCCGGCGGTCGAGGTGGACCTCCCGCACCAGACCAAAAGCAAAGGCGGCGATCAGGAAACGCTCCCACCTGCGCACCGCGAAGGTGACGCTGCCGGCCGGGATGGGCCTGAATCCCTCGGCCGCCAACGGCCTCGAAGCCTGCAGCGACGCCCAGTTCGGCAAGGGAACGAGGAATCCGGTGGCCTGCCCGGCCGCCTCGAAAATCGGCACCGTCTCGATCGAGACCTCGCCGCTGCCGGAAGGGCCGATCACCGGCAACGTCTACCTCGGGCAGCAGCTCAGCCGCGACCCGGCGTCGGGGCAGCGAGTACCGCATCTTCGTCGACGTCGAGTCGGCTCGTTACGGCATCTCGGTGCGCTTGGTCGGCAACGTCAGCGCCGACCCGCAGACCGGGCAGCTGACCACGACCTTCGCCGAGAACCCGCAGGTCCCGTTCAGCTCCTTCACCCTCGACTTCAACGACGGGCCGCGGGCGCCGCTGACGAGCCCGCCGACCTGCGGGCCGAACGCGACCACGTCGCAGATGACCCCGTGGTCGACCGCGCTAGGCTCGGTCCCGCCGGGGGAAGAAGGCGGCCCGTCGACGAACCGCCGGCCGAACCCGGCGATGAATTCACGCTCACCGAAGCGCCCGGCGGCGGCGCCTGCGCGAAAACGCTGGCCGAGCGCCCCTTCGCGCCGGCCTTCGGCGCCCACACCGCGAACCCCAAGGGGGGCGCGTACAGCCCCTTCGCGGTCGATCATCACCCGCTCCGACGGCAGCCAGGAGCTGAAGGGCGTCGACGTCGACCTGCCGCCGGGCCTGACCGCCAAGCTGGCCGGCGTCCGCTACTGCCCGGAGGCGACGATCGCGGCCGCGGCGGCCAACAGCGGCGCGGCCGAGGCCGCCAGCCCCAGCTGCCCCTCCGCGAGCCTCGTCGGCAGCGCCTCGGTCGCCGCCGGCAGCGGTCCCGAACCGTTCCACATCGACGGCAAAGCCTTCCTCGCAGGCCCCTACCACGGGGCTCCCATTTCCCTGGCAGTGATCACCCCCGCCACGGCCGGGCCGTTCGATCTCGGCTCGGTCGTGGTGAGGGTGGCGCTGTTCGTCGACCCGGCGACGGCACAGGTCCACGCCGTCTCCGACCCGATCCCGCACGTCTTCGGCGGCGCCCTGCTCGACCTCCGCTCGGTCGCGGTCACGCTCGACCGCAAGCAGTTCTCGCTCAACCCGACCAACTGCGCGCCGATGGCGGTCGGCGGCACCCTGCACGGCGGCGGCGCCAACCCGCTCGATCCGGCCGCCTTCAGCTCCTTCCCGGTCTCGACCCCGTTCCAGGTCGGCAGGCTGCGACGGCGCTCGGGTTCGAGCCGAAGCTGTTCATGCGCGTGTTCGGCGGCACCCGTCGCGGCAAAAGCCCGAAGCTGCGCGGCGACCCTCGATCGCCCGCGACGGCGACGCCAACATCGGCCGCGCCGCGGTCACCCTGCCGCGGCCGTTCTTCCTCGGCCAGAGCAGCCTCGCCAAGATCTGCACCCGGGTCCAGTTCGCCGCGCACGAATGCCCGGCGAAGTCGATCTACGGATACGCGACCGCGGAGACTCCGCTGCTCGACGCGCCGCTGAAAGGCCCGGTCTACCTGCGCTCCTCCGACAACACCCTGCCGGACCTCGTCGCGGCGCTTCGCGGCCAGGTCGAGGTCGACCTGCGACGGCCGCATCGACCAGGTCAACGGCCGCATGCGCAACACGTTCGACGTCGTCCCCGACGTGCCGGTCTCGAAGTTCATCGCTCACGGTGCGGGGCGGCAAGAAGGGCCTGCTGGAAAACTCGACCAACCTCTGCGCCCGCAAGTACAGGGTGATCGCCAAGTTCACCGGCCAGAACGGCAAGAAAGCCAACCAGAAGCCGAAGCTGCGGGCGCCCATGCAAGAAGAAAGGCGCCGGGCGCCGCCACCGGCACTAGCTATGCGGCTCAGATCGGCTGGCTGGTCGGCCGGATCAGGATCTCGTTGACGTCGACGCCCGGCCGCTGTTCGAGGGCGTAGATCACCGCCTTGGCGATGTCGTCGTCGCGCAGCGCCCACTCGCCGGGGCGGTTGTCGAAGAACGGGGTGTCGGTCATCCCCGGCTCGATCAGGGTGACGCGGATGTCGCGGTTCTCGTGCATCTGGCGCAGCTCGGCCCGCAGCGCCTCGCCGATCGCCGTCGCCGCCCACTTGGTCGCCGAGTAGAGCGAGCCGGGCAGGGCCCGCCGCCCGGCCACCGAGCTGGTGACGAGGAAGTGGCCGTCGCCGCGCTCGAGCAGGTGGGGGAGGGTGGCGCGGATCGTCAGCGCGACGCCGTAGACGTTGGTCAGGACCATCGAGCGCCAGTGCTCGGGCGACTCCTCGAGGAAGCCGCGCGTGGCGCCGAAGCCGGCATTGGCGAAGACGGCGTCGATCCGCCCGAAGCGCTCGATCCCGGCCGCGGCCATCGCCTCGCACCTCGTCCCACTCGGTCACGTCGCAGCGCACCGCAAGCGCCCGCTCCTCACCGCCAAGCTCCGCAACCAGCTCCTCCAACGGCTCCAGCCGCCGAGCCGCCAGCACCAGCCGGTACCTCCCAGCCGCAGCCCGCGCGGTAGCGGCACCGATACCGCTGGTAGCTCCGGTGATCAGCAGCACTGGGTCGTCGTCATGATCGCGATTCTCTCAGCCTCGGCTCGGAGCGAGTGTGCGGGGGTCGGCGGACACTCAGCGCGAAGCGCGTCCGCCGACCCCCGCGGGCTCGCTCCCTCGACCACCTTGCGATAATCCCGCTGCCCGTGGACCCCCAGCGCAAGCGGAAGATCCGGCTCGTGGTCGCCCTCAGCGTCGCCGTTCTCCTCGCGGCGGCGCTCGTCTACACGTCTTTCAGCGCCGCGAGCGAAGCGAAGGAGCCCTCGCAGCTGATCGGCGCCGCGCCCGGCACCAGCTACGACATGACCGGCAAGGTCGTGCCGGGGTCGATCCGCCACCGGGGCGACGGGCTGCGCTTCCGGGTGGTCGACCGCGATGGCAGCGGGCCCAGCCTCCCGGTCACCTACAGCGGCACCGTCCCCGACCCGTTCCGCGGCGGTCGCGAGATCGTCCTCACCGGCGAAGTCGCGCACGGCGTCTTCGTCGGCGAGCCGCGACACCCTGGTGACCAAGTGCCCGTCGAAGTTCACCACGAATGACAGCTAGCTTCGGCAGCGCCGTGCTGGCGCTGGCCTTCGCGACGATGGTCTTCGCGGCCGTCGCCGCGCGCCCTGCGCTCGGGCGCAAGCGGCGGAGCGAGCGCTGGGTCCTCGTCTCGCGGCGCGCCGTCTACGTGGCCTGCGGCCTGCTCACCCTCTGCGTCGTCCTGATCGAGATCGCCTTCGCCTCGCGACGACTTCTCCTTCAACATCGTCCAGCAGCACTCCTCGATCGAGACCCCGACCTTCTACAAGCTGGCGGCGATGTGGTCGAGCCAGGAAGGCTCGCTGCTGCTCTGGGCCTGGGTGCTCTCGATCGCCTCCTCGCTGGCGCTGTATGCGACCCGCAACCGGCTGCGCGAGATCGTCCCCTACGCGACCGCGGTGATGGCCGGCATCGCCAGCTTCTTCACCGGGCTGATGCTCTTCGCCGGCGGGGTCAACCCGTTCGCCAAGCTGAGCCCGGCGCCGCCCGACGGGATCGGCCTCAACCCGCTGCTGCAGCACCCGAGCATGATGATCCACCCGCCGATGCTCTACTCGGGGTACGTCGCCTTCACGATCCCCTTCGCCTTCGCGATCGGCGCCCTCGTCACCCGCCGCCTCGACGCCTCGTGGATCCGCGCCACCCGCCGCTTCGCCCTGATCGCCTGGGCCTTCCTCGGCTTCGGCCTGCTGCTCGGCGCCCGCTGGTCCTACACCGAGCTCGGCTGGGGCGGCTACTGGGCCTGGGACCCGGTCGAGAACGCGGCCCTGATGCCGTGGCTGATCGGCACCGCCTTCCTGCACTCGATGATGGTCCAGGAGAAGCGCGGCATGCTGAAGGTCTGGAACGCCTGCCTGATCGTCGCCACCTTCTCGCTGGCGCTGCTCGGCACCTTCCTCGTCCGCTCCGGCGTCCTGCAGTCGATCCACGCCTTCGGCGACAGCACCGTCGGCCCCTACATCCTCGGCCTGATCGCGGTGGTCCTGATCGGCTCGACGGCGCTGATCGTCTCCCGCCTCGACGACCTGCGCAGCGAGAAGCGGATCGACTCGCTGGCCTCGCGCGAGTCCGTCTTCATCGTCAACAACCTGCTCCTGGTGGCGCTCTGCGCGACGATCTTCTGGGGCACCTTCTTCCCGCTGATCTCGGAACTGTTCACCGGCACCAAGTCCTCCCTGGCGGCGCCCTGGTTCGACCGCTACACGACCCCGCTGGCGATCCTGCTCGTCCTCTTCACCGGGATCGGGCCGCTGCTCGCCTGGCGCCGGGTCAGCTGGGCGACGGCGAAGCGCGTCTTCCTCGTGCCGGCGATCTCGGCCGCCGTGGTCGGGGTCGCCCTCGCGCTCTTCACCGACGCGCGCACAAGCCCTGGGCGTTCGCCCTCTTCGTCTTCGCCGGCTTCGCCCTGGTTGGCCTGGCGCAGGAGTTCTGGCGCGGGGCGAAGGCGCGGCGCACGCTCAAGGGCGGCTCGATGCCGGCGGCGCTGGTCGGGGTCGTCTCGCGCAACCGGCGCCGCTACGGCGGCTACATCGTCCACATCGGCATCGCGGTGCTGCTGATCGGGATCGCCGCCTCCTCGAGCTTCCAGACCAAGCGCGACGTCGTCCTGCGGCCGGGGGAGAGCGCGGTGGTCGACGGCCGCAAGGTCACCTACGTGCGGCCGACCGCGAGCGTCGACAAGCTCGCCTTCACCGCCGGGGCGGTGCTGCGCGTCCAGGATGGGGGAAGCGACTTCACGCTGCACCCGACGCGTCGCTTCTACCGGCCGACCGGGTCAGCCCGGCGGGGGGATCTCCAGCTACTTCGCCGGCGAATCCGACAGCGACATCGGGCTCAAGGCGGGGCTCAGAGAAGATTTCTGGACCGCCAATCAGCCGGACATCACGGGCGTGCAGCGCCATGCGCGCGCCGCCGACCTCGGCTTCAAGCGCTGCGTTGGCGGGCGGGCCGGGAGTGCCTCCCCAGTGCCGGGCCGTGGGGGCGCTGATGCGCGCCGCGCTCGCCAACCCGCGCCTGCGCCCGACGGCGCTGGCGAAGATCGAACTGCTGCAGCTGCAGACCGCGAAGCAGATCGCCGCCGGCTACGTCGCCGAAGGCACACCGTCGACCTTCCGCGTCATCGTCAACCCGCTCGTCACCTGGATGTGGATCGGCGGCCTGATCGCCCTGGCCGGGGCGCTGATCGGCCTCTGGCCGGCCCGCAGCACCCGCGCGCGCCCTGGTCGCCGACTCCGAGCTGGAGGCGCTGAAGGAAGCCAAGTACCGCGAGATCCGCGACGCCGAGCTGGACCACGCCGCCGGCAAGCTCTCCGACGAGGACTTCGCCCTGCTCGATGCCGAGCTGCGCAATGAGGCGGTCGAGATCCTCGACCGCCCATCCCGGCAGGGGTTCCGCTTAACTTTTTCGGTGGATCGGGGTTGGGCTTGGCGCCCAGAGACGGTCGACGAAAAAGTACAAGACGCTCCACCCCTACCGGGATGGGCTCACAGGACCCGCTCTGCCTGGATGGGGCTTAGATCTTCAGCAGGACGATGGTGTTGAGCGCGAACAGCACCGCGAAGAAGATCGTCGCCCGGTCGAGGTTGCGCTCGACCATCGAGCCACCGCCGAAGGAGCTGCCCCCGCCGCCGATGCCGAAGGCGCCGGAGAGGCCGGTGTCTTTCCCCGAGTGCAGGAGGATCAGGAAGATCAGCACCACGGAGATGATCACTTGGAGGATTCCCAGCAGGGTGGACACGAGCGGGATGGTAGCGGGCGAGCGGGGCTGCCGTCCTCGACAGGTTGAGAACGATTGTTGCGTTGATTTACAAAGATCGCTATCTTGTCAACCAAGAAGACGTCTGTTCGGGATTTGACAAGGAGGAGCCGATGGAGGCTGCAACCCATAGCCACGACCACGGGCCCGCGATCGAACTGAACCCGGCCGGCTGGCGCGACGCCAAGCGCTACGCCTGGCTGCTCGGCCTGGTCGTCCCCTTCGCGCCCGTTCATCGCCTGGGCCAGCGTCGAGGTGACCGGCTTCGAGCTTCTTCTGGTTCTTCGGGCCGCTGCTCGTCTTCGTCGCCTTCCCGATCCTCGACATCGCGATCGGGCTCGACCCGACCAACCCGCCCGACAGCGTGCTCAAGTGGCTCGAGCAGGACCGCTACTACCGCTGGTGCACATATCTCTTCATCCCGGTCCAGTACGCCGGCCTCGTCTTCGCCTGCTGGCTCTGGTCAAGCGGCGACCTCTCGATCCTGGAGTCGCTCGGCCTGGCGATGACGATGGGCGTCGTCGGCGGGATCGCGATCAACACCGCCCACGAGCTCGGCCACAAGCGCGACGGCACCGAGCGCTGGCTGAGCCGGGTGGCGCTGGCGCAGACCGGCTACGGCCACTTCTTCATCGAGCACAACCGCGGCCACCACGTCCGCGTCGCCACCCCCGAGGACCCGGCCAGCTCGCGGCTGGGGGAGAGCTTCTGGGCCTTCCTGCCGCGCACGGTCAAGGGCAGCCTGACCTCGGCCTGGGGGATCGAGTGCGCCCGGCTCGACCGCATGGGCAAGTCGCACTGGACCCTGCGCAACGACATCCTCGGCGCCTGGGCGATGACCGTCGTGCTGTTCGGGGCGCTGGTCGCCGTCTTCGGCTGGGTGGTCCTGCCCTACCTGCTGATCCAGGCTCTCGGCTTCACCCTGCTGGAGGTCGTCAACTACCTCGAGCACTACGGCCTGCTGCGCCAGAAACGCGAGGACGGCCGCTACGAGCGCTGCCTCCCCGAGCACAGCTGGAACAGCAACAACGTCGCCTCCAACGTCCTGCTCTACCACCTGCAGCGCCACAGCGACCACCACGCCAACCCGACCCGGCGCTACCAGGCGCTGCGCCACGTCGACGAGGCGCCGCAGCTGCCCACCGGCTACGCCGGGATGATCGTGCTCGCCTGGTTCCCGCCGCTGTGGCGGCGGGTGATGGACCCGCGCCTGCTCGAGCACTACGGCGGCGACGTCACCCGCGCCAACATCCAGCCGCGCAAGGCTGGTCGCGATCCTCGCCCGCTACGGAGCGGGCGGCGTGAGCCGTTGGCGCTGCCCCGGCTGCGGGTACGTCTACGACGAGGGGCCCGGTCACCCGCGCGAGGGCTTCCCGCCCGGCACGCCGTGGAGCGACGTTCCCGACGACTGGGCCTGCCCCGACTGCGGCGTGCGCGACAAGGTCGACTTCGAGCCCGACGAGGGGGACGGCGTCGCGTGACCGCGTCGGCTGGCACGATTCCCGCCGTGGCCACCGCTCGCACCCCCTACCCTCAGGCCGCCAAAGAGCTGCTGCGCGAGACGCTCTTCGGCGCCGCCCGCGACGAGCTGCAGAGCCGGTCCTGGTCGGAGATCACGATGTCCGACATCGCCGGCGCGGCCGGTGTCAGCCGCCAGACCCTCTACAAGGAGTTCGGCAACCGCGACGAGTTCGGCCAGGCCTTCGTCATCCACGAGGGCGAACGCTTCCTCGACGGCGTCGATGCCGCCGTTCGCGAGCACCTCGACGATCCCCGCGCGGCGGTCGGCGCCGCGCTCGAAACCTTCCTCCGCACGGCCGGCGAGGATCCCCTCGTCCGCATCCTGCTCAGCGACGACGGCACCGGCGGCATGCTGCCCTTCGTCACCACCCAGGGCATGCCCGTCGTCCAGTGGGCCACCGCCCGCCTGACGGTGACGATCGAAGAGGGCTGGCCCCAGGCGCCGGACGCAGACGTGAGGCTTCTCGCCGAGTCCCTTGTCCGCCTCGCGATCAGCTACATCACGGCGCCCAGCGACTCCCCCGAGAGGACCGCCGCCCAGGCCGGCGACCTGCTCGGCCCGTTCATAGACCGCGCGCTGGGCAGCTAGGGCTGCGCCCGAGCAAGGCGTCGCTCGAGGTTCTCGCGGACCTCGGGCCACTCGGTGTCGATGACGCTGAAGTAGGCGGAGTCGCGCTGGCCGACGTCTGGGACGATCATGTGGTTGCGGAGGATGCCCTCGAACTTGGCGGGCAGGGCGGAAAGGGCGGCGCGGGAGCGCTCGTTGCGGGCGTCGGTCTTGAACTCGACCCGGACGCAATCGAGTGATCTCGAAGGCGTGGCGCATCATCAGCAGCTTGGCCTCGACGTTGGCGCCGCTGCGCCAGGCGCTCGGGTTCAGCCAGGTCCAGCCGATCTCGACCACGCGGTCGGCGGGGCGGACGTTGAGGTAGCGGCTGCTGCCGATCGCCTTGCCGGTGCGGGCGTCGCGGGTGGTGAAGGGACCCTCGCTGCCTGCCTGCATGGCTTCGAGGGTCAGCCGCATCCAGATGTCGAAGCGCTCCCGCTGGTTCAGGTTCGCCAGCCAGGCCCAGATCTCCGGCGCCTGCGCCGCCTCCCAAAGCTCCTCCGCGTGCTCCTCCCGCAGCGGATCGAGCGTGACGATCGATCCCTCGAGCCGTGCGGTCAGGTTTTCCACGGCGGCCATTCTCGGCAAGACCGAAGCCGGCGGCGTCGCAGGGCGACAGCCGGAAGACGAGTCGGCCGAGGCCGGTCTCGTCGACCGTGTCGCGCTCAGGGTCCCGCTCGTAGCCGAGCGATTCGTAGAGCCGGTGGCCGGCGACCTGGTAGGGGCGGCTCCAGAGCGCGATCGCGGGCCAGTCCCCCGCCCGGGCCAGCTCGGCGCAGCGCTCGGCCAGGGCGCGACCGATGCCGCGGCGGCGGGCGCCCGAGCCGACGACGAGCCGCGCCAGTTCCGCCTCGCCCTCGGCGGCGACGGCGCGGGAGGGCTCCTCGGGACCAAGCAGGGCGACGACGCCGACGACCTCGCCGTCGCGCTCGGCGACGAGGAGGTGCGCCGCGGACGCGGCCGTCGCTTCGAACTCGGCCAGCTCGTAGGGCGCGTCCCGGCCGCCCTCGCCTTCGGTGAAATAGGCCTCGGTCCAGAGATCGACGATCGCGGCGCCGTCTTGCGTCATTCGCCTCGCGGATGAGCCCTTCGTCGCTCACAGCTCTTCGCAGGCCAGGCGCAGGCCGATGTCCAGCTCGGGCAGGGTGCGGAGGTGGCCGTACTTCTCGTCCCAGCGCCCGCTCTCGAGGTCGGAGCGCAGCCGCTCCGGCCCCGGCTCGGTCGACCTCCGGCGGGATCCGGTGCCAGATCGAGCTGGCGCGGCGGACCTCGGGGTCGAGAAGAGCTCTGGCCTGATCCCAGAGCGCGATCGTGAATTCGTCGAGGCAGCCGCTGCGGCGCCGGAACAGGCCTCGATGGCGGGCGCCCGGCAGTTGGTGCGGAGCGCCTTCATCGACGGCATTTCACGTCGCTCGGTCCATGGCAGCCGGTCTCGGGGAAGTAGTCGTCGACAGGATCCAGGCCCTGAGCCATGACGTCGGTGTCGAGCGTAAGCAGCACGATCCGGTGCCGGGCGACGCGGCGCATCTCGGCGAGGCCGGCGTCGAGGTCGTCCCAGTGGTGGATCGTCAGCACCCCCATCGCCGCGTCGACGCTCTTGTCGTCCAGCGGCAGGGCTTCGGCGACGCCTTCGACGGCCGGCGCCGCTCCCGCCGGCCGCTGGGCGATCATCACCGGCGAGGGCTCGACCGCGACGACCTCGCGGTCGCCGGGCTCGTAGGAGCCCGCGCCGGCGCCCACGTTGACGACGCTGCGCGCGTCGCCGAGCGCGTTCCAGATCACTGCCTCGATCCGCGGGTCCGGCCGGCGGAAGTCGCTGTAGTTGACGCCCATCCGGTTGTAGGTGGGTTGGCTCACGAGCTCGACTTCCTCGGTTGCGTCTGGCCCATCGCGCCGGAGCCCTGCTCGCGCAGCATCGTCACCAGCAGCTCGACGAAGTCGCCGTAGAGGCCGTCGCGCACCGCCTCGGGGCTGACCAGAGCTTCGACCGCCAGGCCGATGCCGAGCGCCCGCAGCACCATCGCCAAGTCGGCGGGGGGGAGGGCCGCCTCGACCCCTTCCTCCGCCTGGAAGTGCGCGATGTAGGCGGCGACTGCCTCGCGCAGGGCTGCCGAGCGGGTGCCGAAGCGCTCGGCCATCCCGGGCTCGCGCCCGGCCCGGCCGAGGAACTCCAGGTGCAGGAGGAAGGACTCGCGGTCGGCGGCGAAGCGCTCCATCCACTGGTCGGCGAGAGCGCGGGCGCGCGCCTCCAGAGGAGCATCGGCGTCGAGGCCCGCCTGGGTCTCGGCCAGCTCGCGCGCCCGGGCCGCCATGTACTCCTCGAAGACGGCGAGGAAGAGGTCCTCCTTGCCGGCGAAGTTGGAGTAAACGGCCCCGTGCGAGTACCCCGCCCGCTCGGCGATCTCCTCGACCGAGGCTCCGTCGTAGCCGCGCTCGCCGAACACGCTTGCCGCGGTGGCGAGCAGCTCGGCACGCGTGCGGGCCTGCCTCTCGGCCCTTGTCTCGCGTCTCGGCTTGGCGGACATTCAGATTACAAATATAACTTGGATGGTGATAGTAATTCAACATGGTTGCGAAGCCCCCCGGAATTCCAGCCTTCTTTCACGCCTTGAGCACGCCGCGCCGGCTGCTGGCATTGGCCGCGATCGCGCTCGTCTCCGGCGCCGCGATGCTGCCGGCGATGAAGACGATGGCCGATCGCGGCGACTCGGTAATCGCCTTCGAGACCGCCGGCGGCGTGCAGCGCAGTGAGGAGGTCGTCACCGCCTGGGGCGAGGTGGGCAAGCGGGCGGCCTGGTGGCAGCTCGCGCTCGACACCCCGTTCCTGCTCGCCTACGGGCTCTTTGCGGCCGCCGCCTGCGCCGCCGTGGCCCGGCGGGCGCAGGCGGCGGGGAAGCCGCGATTGCAGCGGGCCGCGACGGTGCTCGTCTGGTTCGGCCCGATCGCCGCCATGGCCGACTTTGCCCAGAACGTCTCCCTTGCCCTGATCCTCTCCGGCCACATCACCCAGCCCTGGCCCCGCATTTCGGCCATCTGCGCCCCGGCGATCGTCGTCCTGGAGGCGACGGCGCTTGCCTTCGCCCTGGTCGGCTGGCTCGCGACGCGTCAGGCGGCGTCAACCGCGAGCGTGCCGCTGGACCCCTGACCTACGAGTCGAGCCCGGGGATCGGATCGATGGGCAGCTCGCCGTGGATTTCTTCGAGGCCGATCAGGTCGTTTCGATCTCGAGGGCGGCCAGCCAGGCGCTTGAAGCCGACGATGCTGCTCAAGCCGGCGACGAGGAATTCGATCCCGCCGTAGTCGGCGCTCATCGCGCGTTCCGCGACCGTGTCGTAGTCGAGCGGCGGCAGGCCGCCGCGGATGATGTCGATGATTCCGGCGTTCGTCCTGGCGCGGAGGTGCGTTTGGTCGATCAGGTGCTTGTCATCGAGCGGTGTGTCATCGCGAAGGCGGGTGCCGCCGAGTGCCGCGAGCGCTGTCAGGACGCGCCGGTCGTTGCCGGCGTCGTCGGGAACCAGGAAGTCGATGTCCTCCGTGGCGCGCACGAAGCGGTTGGCGATGACGGAAAAGCCCCCGACGACGACGAAGCGCGCACCCTCGGCGGCCATTGCCGCGACGGCGACGTCGAGCTCAGGGTCGGGGGTGCTCACTGGCGCGATCCACCGCACGCAGCAGTCCGTTGGCCTGGGCTGAGAGCGCCTGGCCGCGACGCAGCAACTCGCCGATCGGCGTATCGGGCGGGGGGGTCAAGGCCTTGCGCTTCTCGGCGTTGAGTCGAGCCCACTCGGCCTCATGGCCGGGCTCGAGCAGCGTGCGGGGGCGGGAAGCCATGGCCCAATCCTACGCCGATCGAATGCGGTGGGCCGCAGCATTTTGCCCGCCGCCGACGCCACTTTCAGGTCAGGACTCGAGTAGCAGCGTGACCGGGCCGTCGTTGACCAGGGCCACGCCCATGCAGGCGCCGAAGACGCCCTTGGCGGCGCCGAGTCGCTCGCAGAAGCGGTCGTAGAGCGGTTCTGCCTCGAGAGCCGGAGCGGCTTCGGCGTAGCTGGGACGGTTGCCCTTGCGGGCATCGCCGTAGAGGGTGAACTGGCTGACGCAGAGGATCTCGCGGTCGCCGAGCGGCTCGTTCATCCGTCCCTCGGCGTCGTCGAAGATCCGCAGCGCGCGAACCTTGTCTGCCAGCCGGTCGGCGTCCTCGGCGGTGTCGCCCCGCCGCACCCCGAGTAGAACGAGCATCCCGGGACCGATCTGCGCCACCCGCTTGCTCTCGACGTCGACTGCGGCCTGGCTCACCCGCTGCACCAGCGCCCTCATCGGGATCTCCGTCGCACGCCGCCCACGCTACTAGCGAACTGCATCAACTTGTCTATCTGCCAGGTGGAGAAGTTGATGCAGTTCGGCCAGGCACGCCGAGAAAATAAAAATGGATCTCATTTTGATTTACTTCGCCCCTGGTGCTTGAGCCGTTTCAGCTGCCGTTCGTCCAGCGAGGCCTGATCGAGGTCCTGATCCTGGCCGTCCCCGCCGGACTCCTCGGCACCTGGATCGTCCTGCGCGGGCTCGCCTTCTTCTCGCACGCGGTCGGCACCGCGGCCTTCCCGGGCCTGGTGCTGGCCGACGGGCTGGGATTCGCGGCGCCGCTGGGCGCCTTCGGCGCGGCGGTCGTCTTCAGCGCCGGGGCCTCGCTGCTCGGGCGCCGCGACGAGGAGGGACGCGACAGCGCCGTGGCGATCGTCCTCGTCGGCTGCCTCGCCGCGGGGGTGATCCTCGCCAGCGACGTCTTCGGCTCCGGCGCGAACGTCGAGACGCTGCTCTTCGGCAGCCTGCTGCTCGTCGACAGCGGCGACATCGCCCTGGCCGCGGCCGCGGCCGGCGCCACCGTCGTCGTCTCGCTGCTGCTCGGCCACCGCTGGCTCGCGGCCGGCTTCGATCCCGGGGCGGCGGGTTCGCTGGGGCGCAGGCGGCCGGACTCTCGACATTGCCCTGCTGGGCCTGGTCGCGCTCGCCACGACGGCGGCGCTCTCGGTGGTCGGCGCCCTGCTCGTCGCCGCGCTCTTCGTCGTGCCGGCGCTCACCGTTCGCCTCTTCGCCGAGCGGATACGGACTTGGCAGCTCGCCAGCGTCGCCCTGGTCGCGCTCGAGGGCACGGTCGGGCTCTGGCTCTCGGTCAAGACCGATGCGCCGCCCGGAGGGACGATCGCCGTCGTCTCCGGGGCGGTCTTCGGCCTCGCCGCTGGCGCGCGGGCGCTGGCACGAATCCCGCGCGCTCCGTCTCTCGCCGCCGCCGCCCTGGCCGCGGCGGCCTTCATCGCGATCGGCTGCGGCAGCGCTCCAGTCGCCCGCGACGGCCAGATCGAGGTTGTGGCGACGACCACCCAGATCGGCGACTTCGTCCACGAGGTCGGCGGCGACGCGGTCGCGGTCGACCAGATCCTGCAGCCCAACACCGACCCGCACTCCTACGAGCCGCGCCCCAGCGACATCGCCGGCGCGGCGGCGGCGAAGCTCGTCTTCGCCAGTGGCGACGGCCTCGACGAGTGGATCGGCCAGGTCGTCTCCGACAGCGGCAGCGACGCCCAGGTCGTCAATCTCGGCGCGAGCGTTCCCGAGCGACTGCCGGGCGAGTCGAGCGGGGCCGAGGCGTCGCGCTACGACCCGCACTGGTGGCATGACCCGCGCAACGCCGAGGCCGCGGTGCGGGAGATCGAGCGCCGGCTTGCGGCCGCCGACCCTTCGCGCCGGCACCTGTTCGAGCAAAACGCCGATGCCTACCTCGCCAAGCTGCGCGCACTCGACACCGGGATCGCCCGCTGCATGGCCTCGGTCCCGCCCTCACGGCGCAAGCTCGTCACCGACCACGACGCCTTCGGCTACTTCGCCGATCGCTACGGGATCGACGTGGTGGGTGCCGTGATCCCCTCCCAGGTCACCCAGGCCCAGCCCTCGGCGAAGGACCTCAGCACGCTCGCCGGGCTGATCGAACGCGAGCACGTCAAGGCGATTTTCCCGGAGAGCTCGCTGAGCCCGAAGGTCGCCGAAGCGATCGCGAGCCAGACCGGCGCCTCCGCGGATCGCACGCTCTACGGCGACACGCTCGGGCCGGAGGGATCCGACGGCGCCACCTACCTGCGCATGGAGGCGGCCAACGCCGACTCGATGGTCCGCGGCTTCACCGGGGGGAGGCAGGGATGCCGGCTGAGCCGCTGATCGAGGCGACCGGGCTCGCTGCCGGCTACGGCGGCGGCGCCGGCGATCTCGGGGGTCGAGTTCGCGCTGCTGCCCGGCCAGACCCTGGCGCTGCTCGGCCCAAACGGCGGCGGCAAGACGACCCTGCTGCGGGCCGTGCTCGGCGAGCTGCGCCCGGTTGAGGGGAGGCTCCGCGCCCGGGCGAGGTTGCGGAACCGTGCCCCAGACCGAGCGCTCGCGCCTCGACTATCCCGTCTCAGCCCTCGACGTGGCGACGATGGGGACGATCGCGGGCCTGCCCTGGTGGCGGCGACCCGGTCGCCGAGAGCGCGAGGCGGCGGGGCGGGCGCTCGACCGGGTCGGGCTGCGGGCGCTCGCGGGGGAGACCTTCGGCCGCCTCTCCGGCGGCCAGCGCCAGCGGGTCCTGATCGCCCGCGCCCTCGTCCAGGACGCGGGAGTGCTGCTGCTCGACGAGCCGTTCTCCGGTCTCGACCGGCCCAGCGCAGACGGCCTGGAAGCACTGATCGCAGAGCTGGCGGGAGAGGGGAGGGGGGTCGTCATCGCCACCCACGACCTCGAGCAGGCGCGCGGCTGCAACCTCGTCCTCTGCATCAACAAGCACCAGATCGCCTGCGGCCCGCCCGCCGAGGTCCTCGCCGACCTCGGCGTGCTCGAAGCGACCTACGGCGGCGCCATCGTCGAGATCCCCGGTACCGGGGGCCGGGCGATCCTGCCGCCGCACCATCACCACCACTGAGATGCTCGCCCCCCTGCAAGAGCCGTTCATGCAGCGCGCCCTCGCCGAGGTCATCCTGCTCGGCGTCGCCGGCGGCGCGCTCGGCTGCTGGGTCGTCTTCTACCGCCTCTCCTACGCGGCCGAGTCGCTCTCCCACTCGATCTTCCCCGGCCTCGTTCTCGCCGCCATCGCCGGCGTCCCCCTGCTGCTCGGCGCGGTGCCGGCGATCGTTCTCGCTGCCCTCGCTATCGCTCTCGCCACGAGGATCGCCGGGATCGACCGCGAGGCGGCGGTCGCGGTCGTGGTGACGACGATGTTCGGTCTCGGCGTGCTGCTGGCGCTCTCGCCGCAGTCGCCGCCCGGGATCGAGTCGCTGCTCTTCGGCGATGTCTTCGGCGTCACCGACGCCGACCTGGCGGCCGCTGCCGGGCTCGCCGTGCTCGTCGCCGTGGCGTTGCGCCTCCTGCACGGCCGGCTCCTGATCGCCGGCTTCGACCGCGGCACGGCGCGATCGCTAGGAGTTTCTCCAGCGATTGCCGACGCCGCCCTCCTGGTCCTGCTCGCCGCCGGGATCGTCGTCGCAGTGCAGGGCCTCGGCAACCTGCTCGTCGTCGCGGTCTTCGTCGGCCCGGCTGCGGCGGCGCGCCGGCTCAGCGACCGCATGTTGCCGATGATGGCTCTTGCCGCCGCACTCGCCGTCCTCGCCGGCGTCGCCGGCCTCTACCTCTCCTATTACGCGGGGACGGCGGGCGGGGCCTCGGTGGCACTGGCGATCGTCGCCGTCTACGTCCTCTCCATTCCGGCCGCCCGGCTGCACGCGTTGCGGAATCGGCCGCCCGTCCCCGTGAGGGCTACAGTCACCTGAGATGCCGACCAAGGTCGACAGCACCTGGGCCGAGCACGCGCTCGCCTCCCTCCAGGAGGCTGGCTACCGCCGCGGCGGCGCCCGCACCGCCGTGGTCGAGGCGCTGGCGGGCCACGACTGCGCCGTCACCGCGCTCGACCTCGACGACGAGCTGCGCCGCCGCAGGCCCGCGGTCGGCCGCGCCAGCGTCTACCGGGCGCTCGAGCAGCTCGAGCAGCTCGGCCTCGTGCAGCGCCTCGAGGTGACCCGCGGCACCGCCGGCTACGAGCGGGTCGAGCCCGGCGGCGAGCACCACCACCACGCGATCTGCCGCCGCTGCGGGCGGATGGTCCCCTTCGAGGACCCCTCGCTGGAGCGCGCGATCGACCGGCTCTCCGACGAGATCAGCTTCGAGGTCACCGACCACGACGTCGTCCTGCGCGGCACCTGCGAGCGCTGTGCATGAGCGACCTCGGCGAGATCTTCCTGCTCGGCCTGCTGGCGATGTTCAACCCGACCCTGCTCGCGGCCGTCACCCTGATGCTGCTCATGCCCAGCCCGAAGCGGCTGATGCTCGGCTACCTGATGGGCGCCTACCTGACCAGCATGACCCTCGGCCTGGTGATCGTCTTCGCCCTGGAGGACTCGGGCTTTGCCAGCGCCAGCAAGACGACGATCAGCCCCGCCGAGGACATCGTCATCGGCCTGCTCCTCTCGGTCGTCGCCTTCGTCCTGGCGACCGATCGCGACCAGGGCCTGCGCGAGCGCAAAGCCCGGCGCAAGAGCGAGAAGCTGGCGAAGAACGGGGGGGAGGAAAAGGAAGCGCTGCCGATGCGGCTGCTCGGGCGCGGTTCGCCGCGGATCTCGTTCGTGGTCGGCCTCCTGCTCAGCTTCCCCGGCGTCTCCTACCTGGCGGCGCTCAGCCGCATCGACCAGCTCGAAGCCGCGACCGTCCCGACCGCCCTGCTGGTCATAGGCTTCTGCCTGATGCAGCAGACCCTGCTTGAGGTGCCGCTGGTCGGTTATTTCGTGGCACCGGAGCGCACCCAGGGTGCCGTCAACGGCTTCCGCGCCTGGCTCTCCCGCAACGGTCGCCGCGCCGGGATAATCGTCGCCGCCGTGCTTGGCGCGCTCCTGATAACCCGTGGAATCATCGAGCTGGTGAGCTGACGATGGCCAAGTGGGGAGTCCTGATCGTCCTCAGTGCCGCCCAGTTCCTGATGGTCCTGGACCAGGCGGTGATGAACGTCGCGATCTCCCAGCTGGTCGAAGACTTCGACACCACCGTGACCACGATCCAGGCCGTGATCGCCTTCTACGCGCTGGTGATGGCGGGATTGATGCTGACCGGGGGCAAGCTGGGCGACATCTGGGGACGGCGGCGCGCCTTCATGATCGGCCTCGTCATCTACGGCACCGGCTCGGCGCTTACCGCCGCCTCCTGGAGCGTGCCCTCGCTGATGTTCGGCTGGTCGATCCTCGAGGGCATCGGTGCGGCGCTCGTGATCCCGGCCCTGATCGCCCTCGTCGCCGGCAACTACAAAGGCGCCGACCGGGCGATCGCCTACGGCGTGCTGGGGGGAGTGGCCGGTGCGGGGATCGCGGTCGGTCCGATCCTCGGCGGTTGGGCGACTACCGAGTTGAGCTGGCGGGTGGTCTTCGTCGGCGAGGTCGTCGTGGCGCTGGGGATCTTGATCGGGACGCGGTGGATAAAGGAGCCGGCGCGTGAGAAGAGCGCCCCCAGGCTCGACTGGGTCGGCAGCGTGCTCTCCGCCTCGGGCCTGTCCCTGGTCGTGCTCGGCGTCCTGCAGGCGAGCAACTGGGGCTGGCTGCGGCCGAGCAACTCCCCGATCGAGCCCTTCGGCTTCTCGCTGACCCCGTTCGTGATCGCCGCCGGCGGGGTGCTGCTCGCCGGCTTCGTCGCCTGGGAGCGGCGCCGGGAAGAGAAGGGCCTCGAACCGCTCGTCCACCTGCCGCTGCTGCGCATTCCCCAGCTACGCGGCGGGGTCGCGATGTTCCTCGCCCAGAACCTGATCCTGATGGGCGTCTTCTTCACCATCCCGCTCTTCCTGCAGGTCGTCCAGGGCCTCGATGCGCTCGAAACCGGGGTGCGGATGCTGCCCGCCTCGGCGGGCCTGTTCTTCGCCGCGATCGCCGGCTCGGCGCTGGCAAAGCGCTTCGCCCCGCGGCCGCTGGTCCGCACCGGCCTGGCCATCGTCTTCGTCTCGATCCTGATGCTGCTGGGGACGATCGAGCCCGAACTCGACAACAGCTCCTTCCTCGTCGCCATGGGCGTGCTCGGGATTGGGATGGGCCTGATCGTCTCCCAGCTCGGCAACGTGGTCCAGTCGGCCGTCGGCGACGACGACCGCAGCGAGGCCGGCGGGCTGCAGAGCACATCGCAGCAGCTCGGCTCCTCGCTCGGCACCGCGCTGCTCGGGGCGATTGTGATCACCGGCCTGATCGCCGCCTTCACCGCCAACGTCGCCAGCGATGCGCGCATCTCCAGCGACGTGCAGAGCCAGCTCGAAGTGAAGCTGAGCGCGGGCGGGAGCTTCGTCTCCTCCGAAGAGGTCCGGGCGGGGGCGACCGCCGCCGGGGTCGACGCCGCGACCACCGACGCCCTGGTCGAACACTACGAAGACGCCCAGATCAACGCGCTGAAGACCGCCTTCCTCTTCGCCGCCATGCTGACGCTGGCCTCGTTCTGGATGACCAGGCGCCTCCCCGTGCAACGATTCGACGAACTGCAGGCGGGGCCCGATCCGCCGGGGCCCGAACCCGAACCCGCAATCGCCTGATGTTCGACCCGCTGAAGAGTTCGCAATCTCCGGACGAGCGCGCCGCCGCCGGCAAAGCGGCGCGGACCGAGGCGCCGCGCTCGAGCCATGGTGAGTGGGCGCCGGCAAGCGACCGGCCGGACCCGGTCGAGCTGCTCGAGGCCCAGGCAACTTCGCGGGTCGGCCAGCTCGTTCCGCTGCGCTACGGGCGGATGCTCGCTTCGCCGTTCACCTTCTACCGCGGCGCCGCGGCGGTAATGGCGGCGGACCTGGCCGGGACCCCGCGCAGCGGCTTCACGGTGCAGCTCTGCGGCGATGCCCACCTCTCCAACTTCGGCGCCTTCGCCTCGCCCGACCGCGAGCTGCTCTTCGACGTCAACGACTTCGACGAGACCCTGCCGGGGCCGTGGGAGTGGGACGTGATGCGGCTTGCCGCGAGCTTCGCCGTCGCCGGGCGGGCGAGCGCCTTCAAAAGGCGCGAGCGGCAGGCGATCGTCGCCGCGATGGCCGAGGAGTACCGGGGGGCGATGCGGCGCCTGGCCGAGATCGGCAACCTCGACGTCTGGTACACGAAGATGGACGTGCCGACGGTCGCCGAGCGCTGGGGAGCCGCGGCCGGCAAGAAAGAGCGTGAGGCCTTCCGGCGCAACCTGGCCAAGACCCAGGCGAAGGACCGGATGCGCGCCCTCTCCAAGCTCACCCGCGTGGTCGATGGCGAGCTGCGGATCGTCAGCGAACCGCCGCTGATCGTGCCGATGGGCGAGCTAGTCGAGGACACCCGTGACGACGTGGAAGCACGGGTGCTGGAGGTCCTCGCCGCCTACCGCGACACGCTTTCCGAGGATCGCCGGGTCCTGCTCGACAGCTACCGCTTCGTCGACGCGGCGCTCAAGGTGGTGGGGGTCGGCAGCGTCGGCACCCGCGCCTTCATCGCCTTGCTGCTGGGGCGAGACAGCGGCGACCCACTCTTCCTCCAGGTCAAGGAAGCCCAGCGCTCCGTGCTCGAGCCATATGCGGAGCCGAGTGCCTTCGATAACCAGGGTGAGAGGGTTGTGCAGGGCCAGCGCCTGACCCAGTCGGCCAGCGACATCCTGCTCGGCTGGGTCAAAGCGAAAGGCCTCGACGGCAAGCAGCGCGACTTCTACGTGCGCCAGCTCTGGGACCAGAAGGGCTCGGCGAAGGTCGAGAACATGGACCCGGCCGCCCTCGCCTCCTACGCCCAGATCTGCGGCACCACCCTCGCCCACGCCCACGCCCGCAGCGGCGACCGCATCGCGATCGCCTCCTACCTCGGCAAGAGCGACACCTTCGACAAGGCGATCGCCGCCTTCGCCGAGACCTACGCCGACCAGAACCAGAGCGACTACGAGGAGCTGCAGGCGGCAGCCGCCGACGGCCGGATCGAAGTGGCGGAGGTCCCCGCCTAGCTTTCCTTCAACACCGAGTACCAGACCCGCTCGGCGACCCTGGCGAGTTCGTCGCCGGTGCGGGCCAGGCGGCGGTAGAGCTCGCGGCGAGCGGCCAGCTCGTGTGGGTCCTGCACCTCGACCAGGGCCGACATCGAGGCTCGGTAGGTGTGCTGGAGGTGGCGCTGGTCCTTGACCGCACGGTCGGCGGCGGCGGTCGCTCCGGCGCGGTCGCCGGCCTCGAGCAGCTCGAGGGCGTGGGCGAGCTGCCTCGTGCCGGCCGAGATCTCTCCCGCCATCTCGGCGATCGCGGCATCGGGCTCGATCCGCATCGCCTCGGCCTCGCCGACGAGGTTCTTGGCGTCGTTGATGATTTCGTCGATTCCGCGGGAGAGCTCGAAGATGTCCTCGAGCGCCAGCGGCGTCGAGAACGCCTCGGTCAGCGCTTCGCGCAGCTCGCGCTTGCTGTCGTCGGCGCTGTGCTCGTGCTCGCGCAGCCGCTCGGCCGCCCCGGCGTCGCCCCTGGCCCAGGCGACCAGCTCGTCAGTCCCCTCGACCGTGATCGCCGCCTGCCGCCGCAGCATCCCGAGCACGTCGGGCGCCTGCGGCAGGAACCAGTGCATCCGCTTTGTCATACCGCCCTCCAGACCACCAGCATTATCGCGCCGATGCAAGCCGAGGCCGGCAGCGTCAGCAGCCAGGCGAAGGCGATCGAGCGCACGACTGTCCAGCGGACGTGGTGCCAGCGCCGGCGCCCGCCGCCGACGCCGACGACCGAAGAGGCGACCACCTGCGTGGTCGAGACCGGCGCGCCGAGGTAGGAGGCGGGCAGGATCACCGCCGTCGAGGCGCTCTGGCTGGCGAAGCCGTCGATCGGCGCCAGGCGGAAGATGCGCCGCCCGATCGTGCGGATGATCCGCCAGCCGCCCATCGCGGTGCCGAGCGTCAGCGCGGCCCCGCAGACGAGCTTGACCCAGAGCGGCACCGAGAGCGTCTCGATGTGGCCGCTGGCGAGCAGCAGCGCCGCGATCACCCCCATCGCCTTCTGCGCGTCGTTGGCGCCGTGGCCGAAGGAGAGGGCGGCCGACATCGCCCACTCGGCGCCGCGGATCGGTGCCTTCACCCGCTGGGTGGCGCGCCGCAGCAGGCGCATGTCGATGCGGGCGAAGGCGAGCCCGAAGCCGAGCCCGAGCAGCGGCGAGACGGCGAGGACGATCAGCACCCCGAAGACGCCGACGGGTTTCCAGCCTTCCAGCCCGCCCCACTGGACGGCGTGGATCCCAGCCTCGGCGATAGCGGAGCCGACCAGCCCGCCGACCAGGGCGTGCGCCGAGCTGGAGGGCAGTCCCCGCCACCAGGTCAACAGGTTCCACAGCGTCGCGGCGAGAACCCCGGCCCCGATCACCTCGACCGCCTCGGCGGCGGGCACCTCGACGATCCCCGCGATCGTGTCCGCCACCGCGGTCCCCACCAGCAGGGCGCCCAGCATGTTGAAGACCGTGGCGAGGACGATCGCCTGCCCCGGCCGCGCGCCCCGGGTGGCGACGAGCGTCGCGATCGCATTGGCGGCGTCATGGAACCCGTTCGTCAGCGCAAAGGCGATTGAGAAGGCAATGGCAAGCGCCAGCTCCACGCCAAGATCATCCCGCCTCGCCCGTGCACAGCAAGAGCGCGGATATTGGCTGACCTCAGTGGATCAAGCCGGAGGAACGATCCCGAAGCGCCTGTCGAAGGCGTCCTGGTCTTCGACCGCTACGGCCTGGGCGAAGCGGCTGGCGGTGACAGTAAAGCGATCGAGAAAGCCGACGCTGCCGAGTAGCACGAGACCGTCGCTGTGCCAGCCTTCGACGAACCCGACCTGGGTCTCCCACTCGACGTATTCGTCTTCTTTGGCGTCGCGCGGGTGCAGGCGAAGGCCGACCGTCTTGTAGTGGGCGGTGATGGTTCGTCCACCGACGGCATGAGTCACCGTGCCGTCGTGGTCTTCAAGGTCAACGCCAAGTTGGTCGGCGATGAGGTCGCTGGCCAAGACGGAGTCGGCTCCGGTGTCAACCAGTCCCGTGAGTTGCCAAGTGCTCCGGCCGTTGTGGACAAGCGAAACCGGCACGAACGGTCGGTAAACGGGCATTTCGAGGCGCGTAGATTGGGCGTCCTCCCGGTAGGCGTAGAGCCACGGCAGGGGATGCTCAGCCAAGGCCGACATAGATCGGCTCATCTACATGTGGAACTCGGCCATGGACAACCACGTGATTGCGGCCCTTTGCCTTCTCGAGCACGACGCGAGGATCCTTGTCGGCGAGCACGATCTTGCCGGTCCGGGCGTCGAGCGCCACGAACTTGCCCTCATAGCCTTTGAAGTCGGTTCGGATCGGCTCCATCGCAAACGATGGTAGCGGGCGCGCCCGGCGGAAAATTGAAGACAAGACATTTCATCGTGCAAAGCGCCTGAGCCGGGCATTCTCGATGTAGCGTGTTGGCCATCGCTGACGTTCTTCCCGACATCCTGCGCCCCGGCCTGAGGATCGTCTTCTGCGGTACCGCCGCCGGTTCCGCGTCGGCTCGTGCGGGTGCCTACTACGCCGGTCCCGGCAACGCCTTCTGGGCGACACTGCACTCGACCGGCCTGACCCCGGTCCAGCTATCGCCATCCGAGTTCGAGCGACTGCCCGAGTTCGGCATCGGGCTGACGGACGTCTGCAAGGTTCTTCATGGCTCCGATCTGGAGGTGGGAACGGTTGAGTTCGACGTCTCCGGCCTCGAAGCCCGAGTCGCCGACGCCGAACCCGGGAACCTCGCTTTCAACGGCAAGAACGCCGCCCGCGCCGCCCTGGAGCGGTCGGTCGGCTACGGCCTTCAGCCGGAGCGGATCGGGGGCGCCGCGGTCTGGGTCCTTCCCTCCACCTCCGGCGCGGCGCGCCGTTTCTGGGACATCGAGCCGTGGCAGGAGCTCGCGCGGGCTTATTGATTCCGGTCTACAGTCGGGTCGCTCGCTGCCGATATGCGACCGATGGTGTCCGAGGCCGGGGATAGGGATAGCACTGTGAATGAGCGACCCGTTCGCCTCAGCGTCTCCGATGACCTCAAGCGCGGTCGGGCCAGCGTCTTCTTCCGTTTCCTGCTCTCCCTGCCGTTCCTGCTCTGGCTCGCGATCTGGTCCGTCGCGGCGTTCTTCGCCGGGATCTTCAACTGGACGGTGACGCTTGTGGCGGGTCGCCCCGATCGGCACCTGCATGGGTTCCTGGCGCGGTACGTCAGGTACGCGACCCACGTCTACGCATTCCTCAACCTCGCTGCCGAGCCCTTTCCCGGTGTGGGCGGCAGGCCGGGCTACCCGATCGACCTGGAGATCGACCCGCCTGCTCGGCAGAACCGCTGGAGCGTCGCCTTCCGACTCGTCCTCGCCGTTCCGGCGCTGCTCCTCGCAACCGTTCTTCTCGGTTCCACCAACAGCCCCGGCCGCTACCTCTCTCGCACGGGCAGCTACGGCATCGGCTTGCTGGGGGCCGCTGCCTTTCTCGCATGGTTCTTCGCGGTGGCGCGTGGGC
This sequence comes from uncultured Solirubrobacterales bacterium, assembly GCA_963714665.1. GTDB lineage: Bacteria > Actinomycetota > Thermoleophilia > Solirubrobacterales > 70-9 > VRUE01. The sequence goes on from CAVQPE010000003.1 coordinate 407,559, forward strand.
GCATGCCGCGTGGGCTGCGCGACCTGATCGCCTACGCGCTCTCCTACGGGGCACAGCTCTGGGCCTACCTGCTGGTGCTCACCGACCGCTATCCCTCCAGCGACCCGCTCACCGCGATCGGTCCGCTCCCCACCCGCGACGACCCGGTGCAGATGGATGTGGACGACGACCTGCGGCGCAGCCGCCTGACCGTCTTCTTCCGCCTGCTGCTCGCGCTTCCCCACCTGGTCTGGCTCACGCTGTGGGGAATCGTCGCGCTGCTCGCGGCGATCGTCAACTGGGTTGCGACCTTGGTCGCCGGCGCCTCGCCCCAGTTCCTGCACCGCTTCCTCGCCGCCTACGTTCGCTACCAGCTCCACGTGGTCGCCTACCTGTACCTGGTCGGCAACCCCTTTCCGGGCTTCACCGGGGCCGAGGGGAGCTACCCGATCGAGCTGCGCGTTGCCGACCGTGCTCGCCAGAATCGCTGGACCGTCCTCTTCCGCTTGGTGCTCGCGCTGCCGGCGCTGCTGCTCGCGAGCGCCTACGGGTCGTTTGTGTTCGTGATTGCCGTCCTCGGCTGGTTCGCGTCCCTCTTCACCGGCCGCATGCCGCTCGGTTTGCGCAACGCCGGGGCCCTGGCGCTGCGCTACTCGGCTCAGACCTATGGCTACCTCTTCCTCCTGACCGGCGCCTATCCCTACAGCGGGCCCTGCCACACGCCTCGGCCGGCGCCCCCGCTGCCCGAACCGACTGCATTGCCGCCCGCCGCCTGAGGGTGGAGCGGTTGGCCGCCCTGGCAGGGGAGGGGAAGGGCTTGCGACCGCCGGCTCTCAGCCGCCTGGCGCGCCCCGCCACGTTGGCACTGCTCGTCGGCGTCGCGCTGTGGATATGGGCAGCGCACGCGCTCTGGGCCTCCACCGTTCCCGCGTCGGTGCACCTGCCTCACCTCGACGAGAGCCGCTATTTCAGCGCCTCGTTCCTTCGGCGCAGCGATTCCTTTCAGCGCTTCCTCGACATCGAGGGCCTGCTTGCCTGGGCGACGCTGCTCGCGGTCCTTGCGCTGTATGCCCGCCGCGGGCACCGCCTGATGCGCGAGTCGGCGGCGGGTCGCATCGGCACCGGCATGCTGCTGGGGATGCTCGGTTTTGGGTTGGTGTGGCTTGCCGAGCTCCCCTTCGGGCTGGTCGCGCTCTGGTGGGAGCGCCGTCACGGCGTCTCGCACCGGGGCTACGTCGCGTGGGTGATCGACAGCTTCCTCAGCCTCGGCTCCGAGTTCCTCTTCATCTCGCTGGCGCTGGCGATCGCGATGGGCCTGGCGGGCGTGCTCCGGCGCTGGTGGTGGGCAGTCGCCGCCCCGATCTTCGTCGGGCTGGCGCTGCTCTCCACGTTCGTCAGTCCCTATCTGGTTCCAAGCACAACGGCGGTCCACGATCCGCAGCTGCTGGCCGACGCGAAGGCGCTCGAACGCAGCGAGGGAGTGGGGGAGACGAGGGTGCGCGTCCAGGAAGCGCACCGCTTCACGAGTGCGCCAAACGCGGAGTCCACCGGCTTCGGCCCCACCCGCACGGTGATCCTCTGGGACACGCTGCTGGACGGCCGCTTCAACGACCGCGAAATTCGCCTCGTCATGGCCCACGAGTTCGGCCACCTCGCAAACGACGACGCCCTCAAGCGAGTCGGGTGGCTGGCGCTCTTCCTGATCCCCGCCACCGCGCTGATTGCGCTCCTCACCCGCAGTCGCGGCGGCCTCGCCCGCCCGGAGGCAGTACCGGTCGCCATCCTCGTAATGGTGGCGCTGACGCTGCTCACGACGCCACTGTTCAACATGGTCACGCGTCGCCAGGAGGCGGCGGCAGACTGGGCAGCCCTCAACGCGACGCATGAACCGGCCATCGACCGCGCCCTGATGCGCCACCTGACGACAACCAGCCTGAGCGCCCCCGACCCGCCGGGCTGGGCCTACGCCCTCTACGGCACCCACCCAACAGTCATGCAGAGGATCGCGATGGCGTATGCGTGGGAAGAACGATCGCGGCGCCCGGCGAGTCCTTGACGGATCGGCGTGCCACCTGAGCACGAGTGCAATTGGGCCCGGGCCTCCCTCGCTATACTTCGCAATACGCGACGATACGGAGAGTGCATTGTGGCCAGCAAACAAAGCAAGCAAGGTAAGCAGAGCGTCAGCTTCCGCTTCGACCCGATCACGGTTCGACGCCTCAAGGACCATGCCGCCGATGCGGGCGCCGGCCAGACGGCGCTTGCCGAGCGTTACATCGAGGAGGGCATCCGCCAGGACGAGCATCCCTTGATCTACTTCCGGGAGGGGGCCGCCGGCCGCCGGCCGGCCCTGCTCGGCTCTCGCATAGACGTCGCCGAGGCGATCGAGACGATCCGCCAGAACGACGGCTCGGTCGAGGAGGCCGCCTCCTACCTCGAGATCCCGGTCGAGCAGCTGGAGGCCGCGGCGCGCTACTACGGCGAGTACACCGACGAGCTGGACGAGCTGGTCGAGCGCGCCCGGGTCGCCAGCGAGCGCGAGCGCGAGCGCTGGCGCCGGGGCCACGAGGCCCTTGCGTGAAGCTCCTGCTCGACGAGATGATCTCGCCGAAGATCGCTCGCGAGCTACGGGGCAGGGGGGACTTCGACGTGCAGGCGATCAAGGGCGATAGGCCCGGTTTGGAGGCTGTCGCCGATCGAGAGATCGTCCGCCGCATCGCCGCCGAGCAGCGAACCCTTGTGACCAACGACGTGCTCGACTTCCAGCTGATCCACAACCAGATGTTGGCCGCCGGCGAAGAGCACTACGGCCTGATCTTCACCAGCGACTCCACCATGCCCCGCAACAAGGCATCGATCCCGCTCTGGGTGAAAGTCTTGGGAGAGATCTTGACTGAGCATCCAGCTGAAGACGCCCTGAAGAATCGGATCAGGCACCTGCTGTGAGATCTGCTCACCCACCTCTTTCGAACCGAACGATCCGATGTCCAGAGGCAGTGCAGCGATAGATGCCCCCGTCGCCGTAAGAGCCGACGAGCTTGCAATGGAAGCCGAGAACGTCTTGCGTGGAGCCGCCCCCGTTCCCGATTGCTGAGTTATAGGCGCGGACTACCTGTCTGGCTTTGGGGCAATTAACTCGCTTTGCGGTGATTTCCCAACTGGTGAGAGTCGCAATGTCGCCGCAGTTGTGAAAACTGGCACGCAAAGGGGCGCCCGCGGCGGACGCGGCCAGTACAAGCGTGACGGCGGAGGCCAGCATCAACCATCCAAAGATGCTCGCCTCCCTGCGACGCCAAAGGATCTCTCGCATCTTCCCCATTCTCTTCGATTGTTCCATGGTCGCCCAGAGGACCTCTTCTCAAAACGTGCCCATGAGTTTGTTTGCTCTCGTGCAGGAGGTGTTGTATTCGATCACCGCGGGCGTCTGACCGGGTCCGGCCTCTGGGCGGGCTGACCGGCGCACCAGCACCACCCGACGATCCCCGCTGAGCCGCTCTACAACGCAGAAACCCCCGATTTGCGGGGGCTTCCGAGTGCGGCTGAATGGAGTCGAACCATCACGCCCCGTAAGGGGCACAAGGCCCTCAACCTTGCGCGTCTACCAGTTCCGCCACAGCCGCTCGAGGGGCGACGATTCTAGATGTTTGCGCCCGGGAGGCGTTTTCGGTTGCGCGTATCCGAGGGGCACGCTACGCTTGCGAACAAGTGTTCGGACATAACAAGAACAGATGCACGGACTTGGGAGGGCAGTGAGCGTGGAGCTGGATCTGACCAAGAGGCAGAAGGAGATCTTCGACTTCATCGGCAAATACGCCGCCAAGACCGGCTACCCGCCCACGGTGCGGGAGATCGGCAAAGCGGTGGGCCTGCACTCGTCCTCGACCGTGCACGCGCACCTCGCCAACCTGGAGAAAATCGGCCTGCTGCGGCGCGATCCCTCCAAGCCGCGGGCGATCGAGCTTCTGTTCGACAAGGCCAAGCGGACGATCCGGCCGGAGAGCGGGCTGCCGCTGGTCGGCCAGGTCGCTGCCGGCGAGCCGATCCTGGCCGAGGAGAACGTCGAGGAGTACATCGAAGTCCCCGACGTGATCGGCGGCGAGGATGGCGACTACATCCTCAACGTGCGCGGCGACAGCATGGTCGAAGCCGGGATCCTGGGCGGCGACTACGTGATCGTGCGCCCTGCCGACGACGCCGTCAACGGCGAGATCGTCGTCGCCCTGATCGGTGAGGAGGCCACCGTCAAGCGCTTCTTCCGCGAAGACGACCACGTCCGCCTGCAGCCCGAGAACGCCTCGATGGAGCCGATCCGGACCACCGAGGCAACCGTCCTCGGCAAAGTCGTCGGCGTATTCCGCAAGGTCTGACGCCGGCTACTTGGGCCAGGCGCCCGATTCGATCAGCTTCTTGTAGCGGCGCTGTTTGCGCCGGGCGTCGCTCATCGCCAGGCGCAGCAGGCGCAGGGTGAGGCGGGGGAAGAGATCGAGGAGGCGCAGCTGCAGGCCGCGCCAGCGGGGCATGATCAGCAGCGGCCGCGGCCGCTCGGTCAGCTTGCCGATTGCGGCGGAGACCTGCTCGGGCGCGAGCAGGCTCCCGGAGAAGGATCCGGCCGCGTCGGGGTCGTCGAGCTTGTCTTCGAGCATTGGCGTCCAGATGCCGTCTGGGCAGACCGCCGAGAGCTCGATCCCGCCGATGCCGGCGCGGCGCAGGTCGAAGAGGGTGCCGAGGGTGAAGGCGATCGCCGCGTGCTTGCTCGCCGAGTAGTTGACCTCGCCCGGCGCGGCGACGATGCCGGCCAGCGAGATCACGTTGATCACCTGTCCGCGACCGGCCTCGATCATCGGCTCCAGGGCGGCGATCGTCCCGTTCATCGTCCCCAGCGTGTTGATCTCGAGCATCGTCCTGCGCGTCGCCTCGTCCTGCGTCCACGACGGCCCGGTGACTAGGACGCCGGCGTTGTTGACCCAGAGGTCGAGCGCTCCGCCGCGCGTCGCGGCTTCGGCGGCAACGGCCCGGCAGGCAGCCTCATCGCGCACGTCGAGCGCCGTCGACCGCGCCCCGGCGCCGATCTCCGTCGCCGTGCGGACCGCCGCGTCCGCATCGACGTCGGTGGCGTGAACGAGGTAGCCGCGATGGGCCAGCTCGAGAGCGATCGCGCGGCCGAGGCCGCCGCCCGCTCCTGTGACGACCGCCGTCGGCATAGCCCGCAGGGTATTCGTTGAAGGATTTGGGCCGCTGGCGCCGACAACCGTCATCCAGCGCAAGCGAGCGGGCCACGGGCCTCGCGCTACCATCGCCAGGCGGGCCGAGCGACTGCGGGGGGAGAGAAAACCCCTCGAGGAAAGTCCGGACACCGAAGGGCGAGGCGGTGGGTAACGCCCACCCGGGGAAACCCGCGGGACAGTGCCACAGAAATACACAGCCGATGGCGCGGCCACACGTGAGTCGCGTACAGGCAAAGGTGAAATGGTGCGGTAAGAGCGCACCGGCGTCGCGGTGACGCGGCGGCCAGGCAAACCCCGCCCGGTGCAAGGCCAAGCAGGACCGTCGACCCTGCCCGGCGAGGTCCAGGTAGGCCGCAGGGCCGCTTCGGCGGCCCCCCGGGGCTCCGGCTCCGGGAGACAGATGGTCGCTCACGACAGGATCCGGCTTACAGGCCCGCTAACGGAAAGGCCCCCGAAAGGGGGCCTTTCCCAACCTCTTCACGTTTTCATGTCTTAGCGTTTGCTAACCTGCCGCCAACTTCCGCTGAATCCCCGCCTACATACCGCGGGGAGCGGGGGACCCAAAAGTTGGGGCGAATCGCCGGCATCTGCCGCGTAGCGCAGCTCTTTCAGCGCGAGCCCGTCAGCTAACCCCGTAAGCGTCGCAAAGAGCAATGAAGGCAGACGGAAACCGCCACGGGCGGAAAGATCACTCAGGGCGAGCGCGCGTGGCCGACAGGCGTCGCGGCAGGCGCATGCGCACAGCGCCGGCAGTAGCCGTGCTCGTCTCATTCGCCCTCGGCGCGGTCCCTGCCCAGGCTGGGACCGGCGGCCTCGGCTCCGGTTCTTCCGAATCGGCGGCGAGCGCCGGGGGGAGCACCGTGTTCAGCAGCCCGATGCGGTCCGCCGGGGCAACTTGGTACGGACCTGGCCTCTACGGCAACCACACCGCCTGCGGCGAGACCCTGCAGCCGGGGACCGTGGGCGTCGCCCACCGCACGCTGCCCTGCGGGACGACGATCAAGTTCGTCTACCACGGCCACTCCCTGGTCACGCGCGTGATCGACCGCGGCCCCTACACCCACGGCAACGCCTTCGACCTCACCAACGGCGCTCGCCGCGCCCTCGGCTTCGAAGGGGTTGGCCAGGTGCACTACGCGGTCGCCCTGCCCTCCCATTAGAGCGTGAGCAAAGCAGGATTTGCCGCTCTGGTGGCTAATCTGCCCGCAAGGGCAGGATTCCAACGAGAGGAGCATGGGCAATGTCGAGGTCTTCGCAAGCAGTTGTCAACGCCGGTTTGACTGGAGGTCGCGGTCGCCTGGCGCTGGTAATCGGGCTGGCGGGCTGCCTCGCTCTCCTCATCGCGCTGGCGGCGAACGCCGGCGCCGCGACCACGTCCAAAACAACGGTGGTCTTGGGCAACACGGCGACGATGCCGGACCCGTCCTGCCCCGAGTCGCCCTGTCAGGCGATCGGCAGCGTCACCGGGTTCCAGGTCAGCACCAGCCAGGGCTCGCTCCCCTTCCTCGTCCGCAGGAGCGGCAAGATCAAGTCCTGGACGCTGACGCTCTCCCAGCCGACCAGCAGCCAGCGCTCCTTCTTCAACGGCTTCTTCGGCACGCCCCCCGAGGCGCGCCTGGCGATCCTGCGCCGCGTCCCCGGCACCAACCCGCCTCGCTACAACCTGCGCGCCCAGGGCTCGATCCACGTGCTCAGCCCCTACCTTGGCCAGACGGTCAAGTTCGGCGCCTCGCTCAAAGTCGAAAAGAACGACATCGTCGGCATCACCGTGCCGACCTGGGCCCCGGCTTTCGCCCAGGGACTGCCCTCAAACAACGCCTGGCGCGCAAGCCGCGAACCCGGCAAGTGCATCAACTCAACCGACGTCCGCCAGGGCGAACCGCAACAGAAGGTAGGCCGCCGGGCAACCTATGGCTGCCGCTACAGCACGGCAAGGCTGCTCTACACGGTTACCGTCGTCGAGGACTAAGAATCTGGGAGCGGGGAGAGGCCGGGCGCCCCTTCCCAAAACGCGCGGCAGGAGCCGCGCTTGAGTGTTTTGGGAAGGGGCGCCCGGCCTCTCTACAAGCTCTCTGACCAGGTCGCCCGCGTCGCCCGCGGAAGCTCAAAGCACATGCGGGAAAGATGAGCTGCCGTTCCCACGGGCGGCCCGGCGACCTCCGATTGTCTCTAGCTGTTGAAAGAGAAGCGGGTGCCCCCTCCTCAAAACACTCAAGATCGGCTCTGCCGATCGTTTTGAGGAGGGGGCACCCGCTTCTCTCCCCAGCCGTTTTTAGGCGACCGAAGGAAGAACCCGGGGACCGCTCTGGTCTTTGGGCAGCTCGGCTGCGCCGGCAATGAGACTCTGGAACTCGTTGAGGGCGAGGTGCGCGACCGCCTCGAGCAACTCCTCATCGGTCCAGCCAATCTCGCGTGCCTCCTCGTGGAGGTGGAGAGGGGGGTGGCCGTTGGCCTCGAGCGCTCCGTGCAGGTACTCGAGCAGCGCTGCCTCCTTCGGGTCTGAGGAGGTGAAGCTGCGGGCTCGCGAGACCTCGTCGAGGCCGAGGCCGGCGCTGCGCGCGGTCTTCGCGTGCTGGGCGATGCTGTAGCTGTCGTCGCGGTACTCGGCCACCGCGAGGGCGATCCGCTGGCGGGTCGCCCGCGGCAGGACGCCGCCGCGAAGCTCCGAGCGCATCCGGGTGTAGGCGCGCAGCACGGCGGGCGCGCCGGCCAGCACGCCGACGAACTTGGTCACGGCGCCGCCGGTGGCCTGGATCGTTTTGATCAGCGGCGCGCTCTCGTCGGGCGCGGTCAACTCGTCGTGGATCTGGAACCTGCTCACGTCTGTTTTTACTGTCACTTGCATCCGCCTCCGGCTCTAGTTGGGGGGAGATTCCGCTTTACAGAGCCTTTAGATGGGCTTTACTTTACTTTCAGCCATTTACTTACGTCCAGTAAGTTATACCTGCTTTTCGGTTGCCGTGCAAGCTGCCCCGGGTTGCCTGGGTCCCCGCGCCGGGGCATTGCCTCTCTACCCGTATACGGGGACCTCTACCCGCGCGGTTCAGTTCGCCTATCGTTGCGCCTCCAGAGCGGACAAGCGCGATCCCAGGAGGCAAGGAATGGCAGACCAACCCCGCAGTGCCGCGGACGTTTCCCAGATCGTCAAGGAAAACGACGTCCGCTTCGTCCGCCTCTGGTTCACCGACGTGCTCGGGCAGCTGAAGAGCTTCTCGATCAACGCTGCCGAGCTCGAGGACGCCTTCGACGGGGGCATGGGCTTCGACGGCTCCTCGATCACCGGCTTCAACCCGATCGAGGAGTCGGACATGATCGCGATGCCCGATCCCTCGACCTTCGCCTTGATCCCCTGGCGTCCGGAGGGCGAAAACGCCGTCGCCCGGATGTTCTGCGACGTCCAGGTCCCGGGCGGCGAGCCCTACGAGGGCGACCCGCGCTGGATCATGAAGCGCGCCCTGAAACGGGCCGAGGAGATGGGCTTCGACGCCTTCAACATCGGCCCTGAGCTCGAGTTCTTCTACTTCCGCTCCGCCAAGCCGCAGGGCGGCGTGCCCGAGGTGCTCGACGAGGGCGGCTACTTCGACCTGACCACGCTCGACGCCGGCTCCGACGTGCGCCGCGACACCGTCCTGGCGCTGGAGAAGATGGGCATCCACGTCGAGTACACCCACCACGAGGTCGGCCCCTCCCAGCACGAGGTCGACATGCGCTACAAGGACGCGCTCTCGATGGCCGACGACTGCATGACCTACCGGATCGTGGTCAAGGAGTACGCGATGAAATACGGCTGGCACGCGACCTTCATGCCGAAGCCGCTGTTCGGCGAGAACGGCTCCGGGATGCACGTGCACCAGTCGCTGACCAAGGACGGCAAGAACGCCTTCTTCGACCCCGACGACCAGTACTTCCTCTCGCCGACCGCGAAGGCCTTCATCGCCGGCCAGCTCAAGCACGCGCGTGAGATCTCACCGCTCTTCGCCCAGTGGGTCAACTCCTACAAGCGTCTCGTCCCCGGCTACGAGGCGCCGGTCTACCTCGCCTGGTCGCGCCGCAACCGCTCAGCGCTGATCCGGGTGCCGCTTTACCACCCCGGCAAGGAGGGGGCGACCCGGGCCGAGCTGCGCTGCCCCGACCCCGCCTGCAACCCCTACCTCTGCTTTGCCGGCATGCTGCAGGCGGGGCTGGAAGGGATCGAGAAGGGCTACGAGCTGCCCGAGCCGATGGAGCAGAACCTCTACCACCTCTCGCCTGAGGAGCTCTCGCACCAGGGGATCGAGCAGCTGCCGGCGACGCTTGGCGAGGCGATCGAGGTCGCTGCGGATTCCGAGCTTGTATTGCGGACGCTGGGCGAGCACACGTTTCGGCGGTTTGTCGAGATCAAGCGGCAGGAGTGGGACGAGTACCGCGTCCAGGTGACTCCGTTCGAGATCGAACAGTTTTTGCCGGTTCTCTAGCGGTTGGGTTGGGGAGGGAGGGTGCCCTCTCCAGGGTGCTGGGTTTTTCGCCACAGGGATTTGGCGCGATCCTGAAGGAGTTAGGGCGAAAAACAGGACGCCGCGCCCTGGAGAGGGCACCCTCCCTCCCCATGCCAGCGTCAGAGAAGGTCGCTGAGGAGCTTCGGGTCGGTTACCGGGGCCTGGCAGGTGAAGTGCTCGCAGACGTAGGCGGTGGGCTTGTTGTCTACGGCCGGCCTTTTCTGGAGGAGCTCCGGCGTTTCGGTGCCTTCTGGACCTCCGGCGAGGACGAGGTGGGGGCGGTGCTTCGAGCGGACTACCTTGGCCAGCTCGGTTAGGTCGTTGCCGATCAGGGCTACCTCCTTGGTTGGGGCTAGGTGGAAGTCGATCGCTCTTAGGAGGTGGGCGAAGGACTCGGGGTGTTGGGTGGCCGGTTTGGCGAAGAGGCGGAAGACGGATTCGGCTTGTTGCTTGTAGGTGCGGTCGCCGGTCAGGGCCGCGAGGCGGAGGAGACCGAAGGCGGTCGATGAATTGCCGGACGGGATCGGGTGATCTCCTATCTCCTTGCGGCGGGCTATGAGGGATTCGTGGTCGTCCGAGGTGGAGAAGAAGCCGCCGCGGTCGGGGTCGGCGAAGCGGGCGATCGTCGTCTCGGCCAGCTCCTGGGCGCGCTCGAACCACCGCTGCTCGAAGGTCGCTTCGTAGAGGGTGAGCAGGGCCTCGAGCAGGTAGGCGTGGTCCTCCAGGTAGGCGTTGAGGTGGGCGCGCCCGTCCTTGTAGGTGCGCAGGAGGTTGCCGTCGGGGTCGCGCATCTCGTTCCAGATGAACTCGGCACAGGCTTGGGCGGCGTCGAGGTAGTCGTCGCGCTCCAGGACGGCGCCGGCCTCGGCCAGGGCGGCGACCATGAGAGCGTTCCAGGAGGCGAGGCGCTTGTCGTCGAGGCCGGGCCAAACACGCTTGCTGCGCGCCTCGTAGAGGGCCCGCCGCATCTCGTCGAGCCCCTCCGGTTCCTCGGCGTCCCAGCCCCGGGCAAGGTGCAGGATGTTCCGCCCCTCGAAGTTCCCGCCCTCGCTGACCCCGTAGAACTGCATCAACTTGTCTATCTGCTGGGTGGAGAAGTTGATGCAGTTCGCGTCGTCCGGCTCCGTGGGCGATAGGACGTCCCGGATCTGGTCGGGCGTCCAGACGTAGAAGCGGCCCTCCTCGCCCTCGGAGTCGGCGTCGAGCGCCGAGTAGAAGCCGCCCTCGGGGCCGCGCATCTCGCGCAGCGCCCAGTCGAGGGTCTCCTCGCAGGCCCGTCGGTAGCGCTGGTGGCCGAGCGCCTGCCAGCCGTGCAGGTAGGTCCGGGCCAGCAGGGCGTTGTCGTAGAGCATCTTCTCGAAGTGGGGGACGAGCCAGGCGGCGTCGACCGAGTAGCGGGCGAAGCCGCCGCCGAGCCGGTCGTAGATGCCGCCGCCGAGCATCGCGTCGAGGGTTCGCTCGGCCGGCTCGCGCTCGCCGCGCGCGAGCAGCAGCTCCAGGGCGGAGGCCGGCGGGAACTTGGGTGCGCCGCCGAAGCCGCCGCGCTCGGGGTCGGCTGCCATCAGCAGTCGCTTGACCGTCTCTTCCAGCATCGTCGCCTCGGGAGGCTCCGCGGCGGGCTCGACCTGCCCGATCGCCCCGAGCCGCGCGCGCATCTCCGGGGCGCGCTCGCCGATCTCCTCGCGCCTGTGCTCGAAGGCGTCGACGACGGCTTCCATCACCATTCGGAAGCTCGGCATCCCGCGGCCCTCGTCCGGTGGGAAGTAGGTGCCGCCGTAGAAGGGGACGCCCTCGGGGTCGAGGAAGACCGTCATCGGCCAGCCGCCCTGGCCGCTGATCGCCTGCACCGCCTCCATGTAGAGGGCGTCGACGTCGGGCCGCTCCTCGCGGTCGACCTTGACGTTGACGAAGTGCTCGTTCATGTAGGCCGCCGTCTCGGCGTCCTCGAAGGACTCGCGCTCCATCACATGGCACCAGTGGCAGGCCGAGTAGCCGACCGAGAGCAGGACCGGCCGGTCTTCGTCCTTGGCCCGGGCGAGCGCCTCTTCTCCCCACGGGTACCAGTCGACCGGGTTGTCGCGGTGCTGGAGCAGGTACGGGCTGTTCTCGCGGGCTAGTCGATTGGCCATGGGCTGACACTACCCGCGGACGCTTGGACGCTCATTATTGGTGTCTGGGAGTAGACGAAACTTGGACGCATTGTCGGCACCCGTGCGTGGGCTGCGATCCGATCGGTCGCCGAAAGTTCTAACTTCACTGAGTGGCCAACGAAGAGCTTCCCACCCAGAGCAATCCGGAGATCGAGTCAGTGCTCGCCAAGCTCGATCCCCAGGACCGGAAGGTCGTCTCCGAGGCCCTCACGCAGGCCGAGAAAACTGAGGCGCAGCTTCGCTACATCGCCGATCACGACTCGCTCACGGGGCTGCTCGACCGCCGCCGCTTCCGGGTCGAGCTGGACCAGCACGTCTCCTTCAGTGCCCGCTACGGCGGCCAGGGCGCGGTGATGATCATCGACATCGACGGCCTCAAGGCCGTGAACGACGCTCACGGTCACCACGCCGGCGACAACCTGATCCGCCTGATCGCCGCGATCATGCGCGAGCGGGTGCGCACCACCGACATCGTCGCCCGGCTTTCCGGAGACGAGTTCGCCGTGCTGATGCCGCAGACCGACACCGCCGGCGCGCTGCAGCTGGGCGAGGACCTGCGCGCCCAGGTCGCCGAGAGCGCGGTGCCGGCGACCGATGCCGAGAGCGCCACGATCAGCGTTGGGATCACGATGTTCGGGGGCGAGCGCGAGATCGGGGCCGAGGCGGTCCTTCTTGCCGCCGACCAGGCGATGTACCGGGCTAAGGAGGATGGGCGGAACCAGATCGCGCTTTTCCAGGACCCCCGCGAGCCGCAGCGCCGGCAGGAGCGCCGGCAGACCACGAGCGCGCGGATCCGCGACGCGCTCACCCAGGATCGCCTCAGCCTTCACACCCAGCCGATTCGCAGCCTCGCCTCCGGAGGGATCGAGCGCTACGAGCTGCTGTTGCGGATGACCGGCGAGAACGGGGAGCTTCTGCCCGCCGCTTCGTTCATCGAGGTGGCGGAGCGCTCCGGCATGGTTCAGGAGCTCGACCGCTGGGTCGTCGCCCGCGCGCTGGAGCTGCTTGCCAGGCGAGAGCGAGAGGGAAGCCCCGTCTCCCTGCACGTCAACCTCTCCGGCGCATCGGTCTCCGACCTCTCCGTGATCGAATTCATCGAGCGCCGCCTCGACGAAGGCGATGCCGACCCGTCTCGCTGCACCTTCGAGATCACCGAGACCGCGCGCGTCCGCGACTACGAGACGGCGGGGGGGTTCGCCGACCGCCTCACCGAGTTCGGCTGCCAGGTGGCGATCGACGACTACGGCGCCGGCTTCGGCCCCTTCCACTACCTGAAGCAGATCCCCTTCGACCTGATCAAGATCGACGGCTCGTTCATCCGCGACATGCCCAACAGCGACGCCGACCAGCTGACGGTTCAGGCGATCGTGCAGATCGCCCGCGGGCTGGGCAAGACGACGATCGCCGAGTTCGTCCAGGACGACGTCACGGCCCAGATGCTGCGCGAATACGGCGTCGACATGGCCCAGGGCTACCACCTAGGCCGCCCCGTGGACGTAGACGAGGCCCTGGCCGCCTAGCTTTCGCCGCCGACGGGCCGATACGTCAAGGCCACCTTGACGTATCGGCCCGTCGGCGGGTGGTTATGCGGTTACGTCGCGGGCGAAGGACTCGAAGGCGTCTAGGTAGCGCTGCAGGTCTTCGTCGCTGTGGGCGATCGAGAGCGTCCACTCCTCCTCGACTCCCGGCGTCATGAAGATGCCGTGGTTCATGTGGTAGAGCCAGGCCAGGGTCGAGAGGTCGTCGTCGACCTTGGAGAGGTAGTCGCGGTACTCGTGCATCCGGGTCGGCGAGAAGATCACGCAGCCCTTGGCGCCCATGCCCTCGGTGTAGGCGGGGAGGTCGTAGCCGTCGATGATCTGCTGGCAGCCGTCGAGCAGGCGCTTGTTGGTCGCCTCGAAGCGCTCGTAGGCGTCGTCGGTGAGGACTTCGGTAAGGGTCGCCTCGGCAGCCGCCATCACCAGCGGGTTGCCGTTGAAGGTGCCGTACTGCTTGACCGTGCCGTCGGCGACGATCGCCGCCAGCTCCTCGCTCATCCCGATCGCCCCGCCCGGGTAGCCGCCGCAGCTCGCCTTGGCAAGGGTGATCATGTCGGGGACGACGCCGAAGCGGGCGGTGGCGCCGCCCGGGGAGATCGTCGCGCCGGTCTTGACCTCGTCGAAGATCAGCTTGACGCCGTGCTCCGCGGTCAGCTCGCGGACCCGCTCCAGGTAGCCCTCGCGCGGCGGGATGATGTTGATGTTCATCATCGCCGGCTCCATGATCAGCCCGGCGACCTGGTCGCCGATCTTCTCCAGCACGCTCTGCAGGACCTCGGCGTCGTTGAAGGGGACAGCGCGGGTGAGCGCCGTCATCGCCTCGGGGACGCCGCCGCCGTAGGGAACGCTGACTGGGTCGTCGCGGGCGCCGAGCGCCTCCAGCGGCGGGTAGACCGAGACCATCACCGTGTCGTGGTGGCCGTGGTAGGAGCCCTCGATCTTGAGGATCGTGTCGCGGCCGGTGGTGCCGCGGGCGAGGTGGACAGCGTCCATCGTCGCCTCGGTGCCGGAGTTGTTGAAGCGCCACTGGGGCAGGCCGAAGCGGCGCGCCAGCTCCTCGGCGACGGCGATCGAGCCGTCGGTCGGGGCGGCGAAGTGGGTGCCTTCGTCGATTCGCGCCTTGACCGCGGCGCCGACCGTCGGGTTGGCGTGGCCGATGCACATCACGCCGAAGCCGTTGTGGAAGTCGGTGTACTCGTTGCCGTCGACGTCCCAGACACGGCTGCCCTGGCCGCGCTCGATGTAGATCGGCCACGGGTCGTTCTCCTGGAAGGAGGAGGGGACCCCGTTCGGCATCACCTTCACCGCGCGCTGGAAGGTCTTCGCCGAGGCGCCCGTGTTGTTGCGGAAGCGCTCCTGCTGCGCCTCGGTCAGCGCCGCGATCCGCTTGCGGTCGATTTGGTCCACGAGCGAAGCGTAGAGGGGGCGACGGGTGCCCTTCCCCAAAACGCGCGGCGGGAGCCGCGCTTGAGTGTTTTGGGGAGGGGCACCCGTCGCCCTTCCCGTGCCGGTCGGGACTACCGCTTTACCCCTGACGCAGCTCGGCTCGCTTGATCTTTCCGCTGTGCGTCTTCGGAAGCTCACTCGCGAACTCGACGATGCGGGGAAACTTGTAGGGCGCGGTCTCCCGCTTGCAGTGCTCCTGCAGCTCGCGGGCCAGATCCTCGCCAGGCTCGCGGTCACGGGGGACGACGATCGCGCGCACCACAGCGCCGCGCTCTGGGTCGGGGGCGGCGACTGCGGCGGCCTCGGCTACTGCCGGATGGGAAAGGAGGGCTGACTCCACCTCAAACGGGCCGATCCGGTAGCCGGAGGAGAGGATGATGTCGTCGCCGCGGCCTTCGAAGTGGAGATAGCCGTCGTCGTCTTCGCGGACGAGGTCGCCGGTATGCCACCACTCGCCCTCGAAGCGCTCGCCGTCGAGGTAGCGCGAGAAGAAGGTGGGGGAGGAGGCGGCGCGGAGCTGCAGCTCGCCCTCGACGATCCGCGTCTCTAGTCCCGGCAGCGGCCTGCCCATCGATCCTGGCCGAACCGGGTCCCCGGCGAGGTTGCCGCTGATATGTCCGGTCTCGGTCTGGCCGTAGCCGTCGGCCGGCTCCAGGCCCATCGTCTCGCGGAAGGCGGCGATCGTCTCCGCCTCCAGCGGCTCGCCGGCCGAGACCATGCGCCGCAGAGAGGGGAGGGGGCGAAGCGCGGTGCGCTTGGCGAGCATCCGGTACTCGGTAGGCGCTTGACAGAGGACGTTGACCCCAAGCGACTCGGCGAGGTCTAGCCGTTCCGCGGGGTCGAAGCGCCCCTCGTGGATGACAGCGGCGGCACCAGTCAGCCAGGGAGCGAGGAAGACGTTGCGAGCCGACTTGGACCAGCCGGTGGCCGTAGTGCACCAGACCAACTCACCCTTGCGCGAGCCAAGCCAGTGCTCGGCCTGGCCCTGCTGTCCCTCCAAATACCGGTAGGCGTGAACGACGCCGCGAGGCTCCCCCGTCGTGCCGGAGGTGAAGACGATCAACGCCGGGTCCTCGGCATCCATTTCCTCCACCGCAGCTGGTGTCTCCTGCGGCCGGTCCTCATCGAGGGCAGCGGCAACCTCGTCCATGTTCATGGTCGCGACCCCACCGGGCAACTCGGCAAGCAGCGTCTCCTCACCAACGCAGAGCTTGGGATCCGCGGCCCCCACCCGCACCTCCAGATCATGCCGCCGCAGCTGCGTGCTGCAGGGCAGCGCCACCGCCCCCATCCGCCAGCAGGCAAGCAGCGAAAGCACCCACTCGATCCGGTTCCCAACCAGCATCATCACGACGTCCCCACGCCGCACCCCCCGCGCAGCAAACGCACCGGAGAGCCCAGCCGAGCAAGCAATCAATTCGCCGAAGAACCAGTCTCGCCGATTCCCCTCGGAGTCCACGGCGACGATCCCAAGCCGAGAAGCCGGCGACCCCTCCATCAACTCAACGAAATTCACGCCGCCAGTCTCCCCGATGCCTGTGGCAGAGGGCGCGATGCCCCTCCCCCGGACACTCAAGCGCGGCTCCTGCCGCGCGTCCGGGGGAGGGGCATCGCGCCCTCCCTACCGCAGTTCGGCTGAACTCTTACCGAGCAACTGCCGGGCCACAATCAGCAGCTGGATCTGCTGCGTTCCCTCGAAGATGTCGAGGATCTTCGCGTCCCGCGCCCACTTCTCGAGCAGCTCGTTCTCGCCATACCCAACGCTGCCGCACAGCTCCACGCAGCCAAGCGCCACATCGACGCACGTGCGCCCCGCCTTCGCCTTCGCCATCGAGGCCTGCAGCGAGTTGGGCTTGCCATTGTCGGCCATCCAGGCTGCCTGCAGGGTGAGCAGCAGGGCGGCCTCGTAGTCGGCCTCCATCTCCAGGTAGCGGGCCGCCGCCGCCGATTGCGAGAGCGCCGGCATGTCGTAGTCGACCTCGACCCCCGCCTCGGAGAGCTGCTTGCGAGTCTCCTCCAGCGAGGCGCGGGCGACGCCGACCGCCATCGCCGCGACCAGCGGCCGCGTGTTGTCGAACGTCTGCATCGCGCCGCCGAAACCCTGTTTGACGTCGATCTCCGGATTGCCGAGCAGTGCCTCCTTTGGCACCCGGCAGTCCTGCAAGGTGAAGTTAGCTGTGTCCGAGGCCCGGATCCCGAGCTTGTGCTCGAGCCGGTCGAGCTTCAGGCCCGGGTTGTCGCGCTCGACGATGAACGACTTGATCGCCGCCCGGCCCTTGTCGCGGTCGAGCGAGGCCCAGACGACGATCAGGTCGGCCCGGTCGCCCGAGGTGACGAAGATCTTCTCGCCGTTGAGGACGTACTCGTCGCCGTCGAGCTCGGCCGTGGTGCGGATCGAGGCCGAGTCCGAGCCCGCCTCGGGCTCGGTGATCGCCATCGCCGCCCACTTGCCGCCGTAGCGCTCGAGCTGCTCGTCGCTCGCCACCGAGGCGATCGCCGAGTTGCCGAGGCCCTGGCGCGGCATCGAGAGCAGCAGGCCGACGTCGCCCCAGCAGAGCTCGATGATGCCGAGCACGGTGGAGAGGTTGGAGCCGTTGCGGTTGCCCTCGTCGCCGTCGCTGGACTCGCGGCGCACCCCGGCGGCTCCGGCGCCGCCGATGTCGGAGCCCTCGTTCATCCCGTCGATCAGCGAGGCGAGCATGTCCAGCTCCTTCGGGTAGGAGTGCTCGGCCTCGTCGTACTTGCGGGAGATCGGGCGGAAGACCTCCGTCGCGACCTGGTTTGCCTGGCTTGCCAGCGGCTTGAACTTCTTCGGTATCTCAAGGTTGATCATCGTCTGCCTTTCGCTCTAGACGAGCAGGGCGCCCTCCATCACGCCCGCTGCTCGGAGGTCGCGGTACCAGCGCTCGACCGGGTGCTCCTTGACGAAGCCGTGGCCGCCGAGCAGCTGCACGCCTTCGGAACCGATCTCCATCCCCTTGCGGGAGCAGAGCCGGTGGGCCAGCGACGTCTCGCGGGAGAAGTCCTGGCCCTGGTCCGCACGGCTCGCCGCGCGGTAGGTGGTGAGGCGCATCGCTTCGCTCTCGATGCCGATGTCGGCGACGCCGAAGGCGACCGCCTGGCGGTTGGAAACCGGTTCGCCGAAGGCGGTGCGCTCGTTGACGTAGGGGATGACGTAGTCGAGGACGGCCTGGGCGGTGCCGACGGCGAGCGAGCACCAGGCGACCCGCGCCCGCTGCACGCACTCGACGTAGGCCTCGCGCTTGCCCTCGGCCATCAGCGCGGTGCCGGGCAGGCGCACGCCCTCGAGCACGAGGCGGCCGGTCGAGGCCGGTCGCAGCCCCATCGCCGGCTCCTGCTCGACCGAGAGCCCCGAAGTTCCGGACTCGATCACGAAGAGGGCCGGTCCTAGGCCGTCGGCCTCGGCGGCGACGACGAAGAGCTCGCACTCCCCGGGGCGGGCGACGAGTGACTTGGTCCCGTCGAGGACCCAGTCGCCGCCGTCGCGGCGCGCGGTCGTCTCCAGCTTGAGTGGGTCGAACAGCGGCCGCGGCTCAAGCATCGCCAGCGCCGCTGCGGGCGTGTCCTCACCGGTGAAGGCGGGCAGGTAGGTCGCCTCCTGCTCCGGCGTGCCCCAGTGGCCGATCGCGGTCGCGACCGCGCCGGGAGCGAGCGCCGCGTAGGCGACCCCCATGTCGCCGTGGGCCAGGGCCTCACCGATCAGGACGCTGGTCACGGCAGCCTGCTCGTGGACGACGCCTCCTAGCTCCTCCGGCACGCCGAGCATGTTGATGCCAAGGTCGTTTGCTTGGGCGAGGAGCTCCGCCGGCGTTGCGCAATCGGCGTCGGCCTTGCCGGCGACCGGTCGCACCTCTGCCTCGGCGAAGTCGCGCACCCCTTCCTTCAGCATCTGCTGCTCGTCGTCGGGGGTCAGGTCGAAGAGTGCACGCGGTTTGCCCGGCGCCTGCCGCGCCGGCCCGGTCAGGTTCTGGGCGGCTTTGAAGGTGCGGCCCGCGGCGGTCGCGGAGCGGAAGCCGTTCTTGGTCCCGGTGAACAGCGCCCGCTCGACCTGCTTGCGGATGCGGATGCGGTCGAGCAGGTCCGAGCCGGCGAGCCGGCTCAGCCAGCGCAGGCCGAGGCCCATGCTGCGCTCGGCCACGCCCTTGTCGTCTGTGGCGGTGGGCATCTCTACTTCCTCCCGTCGTCTTTGGCTTGATCCCAGAGTGGCTCGATGCGGCCCTCGAGGTGCGGTGTGCCGCGCTTTGCGTCGCGTACCGCGAAGTCGGTTCCCCCGTCGCCCGTCGCGCTGGCGAACTCGACCCTGGCGGGGAGCAGGATCGGCTTGCGGAAGCGCACCTCGACGGCGAAGGCGTCGGGCAGCGTGCTCTCCAGCGCGGCCAGGCAGCGAGCCTTGGTCCACATCCCGTGCGCGATCGCCCGGGGGAACCCAAGCGCCTTGGCACTGAGCGAGTGCATATGGATCGGGTTGCGATCCCCGGACACCGCGGCATATCGCCGCCCCAAGTCCCCGCCAAGCCTCCACTCAACGCCCGCGCCCGGACCCTCCCCCGAACTGCATCAACTTGTCTATCTGCTGGGTGGAGAAGTTGATGCAGTTCGGGTTTGTCGCTGCTCTTGGGGTCCGCGCTCGGCGTTGTGGAACCGTTGCCGCGGCGGAGCATGGTGCTGGTGCTCTCCCAGGCCGTCTCGCCGTCTACGCTTGCCTTGGTGACGAGGGAGAATGTGCGGCCCTTGGGGTGGGGCTCCAGCTTTGTCGGCCGGACGCGGATCGTCAGCTCCTCGCCGATCCCGATCCGCTGGTGCTGGACGATCCGGTTCTCGACGTGGACCAGGCCGACCGCGCCGAAGGGGAAGCCCCCGTCTGCCATCACCGCCATGTGCAGCGGGAAGGCGAGCACGTGCGGGTAGGTGGGGGGGAGGTGATCGCGGAGGGCGAAGCCGCAGACCCGGGCGTAGGCGGCGACCTTCTCGGGGTCGGGCCGCACGCCCGCCAGTTCCAGTTCGATCTCGGGGATCTCGTTGCCGCGGCCGGGGACGAAGGGAAGAAGCGAGGCGCCGGGGATCATCGGCGCCGCGGCACGAGCGTAGAGCGGCAGGATGCTGGGCGGGCTCTGCAGCGTGCGGGTCTCCATCAGGCCCCCAGCAGGCTCTGGCCGCAGACGCGGACGACGTTGCCGCTGACCCCGGTCGAGGCCGGGCTGGCGAACCAGGCGATCGTCTCGGCGACGTCGACCGGCAACCCGCCCTGCGACATGCTGTTCATCCGCCGCCCCGCTTCGCGGATCGTCACCGG
Source organism: uncultured Solirubrobacterales bacterium (assembly GCA_963714665.1). Lineage (GTDB taxonomy): Bacteria > Actinomycetota > Thermoleophilia > Solirubrobacterales > 70-9 > VRUE01. Next base: position 427,686 of record CAVQPE010000003.1, read on the forward strand.
CATCGCCGCCGTCATCTGGGTCTCGATGAAGCCGGGAGCGACCGCGTTGATCGTCGCCCCGCGCTCCGCCAGCTCCGGCGCCAGCGCTTCGACCATGCCGATCACGCCCGCCTTCGAGGTCGCGTAGTTGGTCTGGCCCGAGTTGCCGGCAACTCCGCTCATCGAGGAGACGCAGACGATCCGCCCGTTCTCACGCAGCAGCTTGCGGTCGAGCAGCTCGTCGTTGATCCGCTCCTCGCTGGAGAGGTTGATCTCCATCAGCGAGGCCCAGCGGTCCTCGGGCATCTTCGCGATCGTGCGGTCGCGGGTGACCCCGGCGTTGTGGACGACGATGTCGACGCCGCTGGAGAGCTCGTCGGCAATCCGCCCCGGCGCGTCCTCTTCGGTGATATCGAGCTCGATCGTCTCGGCGTCGAGCTCCTTGGCGACCTTTGCCAGGTCCGGTGCGAGAGCCGGCACGTCGAGCAGGACCAGCCCGGCGCCGTCGCGGTGCAGGGTGGTGGCGATGGCCGCGCCGATGCCGCGTGAGGCGCCGGTGACCAGGGCGATCTTGCCGTCGAGCGGCAGGCTCCAGTCGATCGCCTGGGCCTTGGCGACCGCGGCACCGACCTCGATCACCTGGCCGGAGACGTAGGCCGAGCGGGGCGAGAGGAGGAAGCGCATGGTCGAGGCGATCTCTTCCTCGGCGCCCGGCGCGACGTGGACCAGCTGCACGGCGATGCCGCGGCCGATCTCCTTGCCTAGCGAGCGAGTGAAGCCCTCCAGCGCTCGCTGGGCCGTAGCGGCCCGAGCCGGCAGGCCGGCCGGCGGCGTGCCGAGGACGACGACGCGGCCCGAGGCCTGGATCCGCTTCACATTGGGGTGGAAGAAGCGCTGCAGCTCGACCAGCTCGGCCGAGTCGGCGATCCCGGTTGCGTCGAAGACGAGCGCCTTGACCGGCGAGTCGGACTTCTCCGGGCGGGGAGCGCCGATCTCGCCCAGCAGGCGCTCCACCTGCTTGCCGAGGCGCCCGCCCGGGGCGGCCCCGAAGAGGACGGCGCCGGAGACGACCGGCACACCGGGGGCGTGGCGGTCCAACGTCGCCGGTCTGGGCAGGCCGACCCGAGGCGCCAGGAAGCGCCCGGGCGGCGAGTTGACGATCTGCGAGTAGAGGTCGCTCACGAGGCACCCCCGGGGGCTTCGAGCATGGCGACGACGCCCTGGCCGGCGGCCGCGCAGATGCTGATCGCGCCGCGGCCCGAGCCGCGCTCGTGCAGCGCCTTGGCGAGGCTGGCGACGATCCGCCCGCCGGTTGCGGCGAAGGGGTGGCCGGCGGCGAGCGAGCCGCCGTTGACGTTGAGCTTCTCGCGGTCGATCGCGCCGAGCGGCTTCTCGCGACCGAGGCGGTCCCGGCAGAAGCGCTCGTCCTCCCAGGCGCGCAGGGTGCAGAGCACCTGGGCGGCAAAGGCCTCGTGGATCTCGTAGAGGTCGAAGTCCTGCAGCGAGAGGCCGGCCCGGTCGAGCATCGCCGGCATCGCGTAGGCCGGCGCCATCAACAGCCCCTCGCGCTTGTGGACGTGGTCGACCGCCGCGGTCTGGCCGTCGGCGAACCAGGCGAGGACGGGAAGGTCGCGCTCCTTCGCCCACTCCTCGCTGGCGAGCAGGATCGCCGAGGCGCCGTCGCTGAGCGGGGTCGAGTTGGCTGCGGTCATCGTCCCCTCCTCGCCGCCGAAGACGGGATCGAGCTTGGCCAGCTTCTCCGCCGAGGAGTCGGGACGCAGGTTCTGGTCGCGCTCGAGCCCGAGGTAGGGGTTGACCAGGTCCTCCATGAAGCCGCGCTCGTAGGCGGCGGCAAGGCTGTGGTGGCTGCGCACGGCGAGCTCGTCCTGCTCCTCGCGGCCGACTTCCCACTCCGAGGCCATGATCGCGCAGTGCTCGCCCATCGAGAGGCCGGTGCGCGGCTCCTCGTTGCGGGGGATCGAGGGCACGACGTGGCTGGGGCGGACCCGGGTCAGCTGCTTGAGGCGGCCGAGGTTCGACTTCTCCCGGTTCGCGTCGAGCAGCACCCCGCGCAGGTCCTCGTTGAGGCCGATCGGGGCATCGGAGGTGGTGTCGGCGCCGCAGGCGATCCCGGCGTCGATCTGCCCGAGGGCGATCTTGTTGGCGACGAGGATCGTCGTCTCCAACCCCGTGCCGCATGCTTGCTGCACGTCGTAGGCGGGAGTCTCGGGCGCGAGCCGGGTACCGAGCACGCTCTCGCGGGTAAGGTCGCGGTCGCGCGAGTGCTTGAGCACGGCCCCACCGGCAACCTCGCCGATCCGCTCCCCCTCGAGCGAGAAGCGGGCGACGAGCCCGTCGAGCGCGGCAGTGAGCATGTCCTGGTTGGAAGCGCGCGAGTAGACGGAGTTAGAGCGCGCGAACGGAATCCGGTTGCCGCCGACAATGGCGACCCGGCGCGGTTTATCGATCAAGAAATTCAACCTTTCGTTACAGAGATCGATGTACAGGTTAACGAGACATCGATCGATGTCAACGTGAGCGTGACCAGCCCCACACACCTGCGGCGGGGACGTGTCGGCTCAGGCCTCGGAGAAGCCGAGGCGCGCGTAGACGCGGCGGAGTGGTTTCGGCGCCCACCAGTTCCACTCGCCAAATAGGCGCATCAAGGAGGGGACAAGCAGGGCGCGGACGATGGTTGCGTCGATCATCACGCCGAAGGCCATGCCGATCGCGATCTGCTTGACGAAGAAGACGGTGCTGACGCCGAAGGCGAGGAAGACGATCGCGATCGCGACGGCGGCGGCCGTGATCACCCGGCCGGTGCGGCCGATGCCGACCGCCACGGCCTCCTCGTTGCTGTCGCCGAGGTCGTGGCGCTCCTTGATCCGCGCCATCACCAGCACCGCGTAGTCGGTGGCAAGGCCGAAGATGACCGCGAAGAGGAAGACCAGGCTGGTCACCTCGACCGCGGCCGGGCCGGTGTAATCGAGCGGGCCGTCGAGCCAGCCGGCCTGGAAGGCGAGGACGAGGATGCCGAGGGTGGCGCCGAGCGTCAGCGAGTTCATCACCAGCGTCTTCAGCGGCAACAGCACCGAGCCGGTGAGCAGGAAGAGGACGACGACGGTGGTGAGGGCGATGATCGCCACCACCAGCGGCGCGTGTTCGAGCAGGCTCTGCTTCTGGTCGATGAAGCGGGCCGAGTTGCCCGAGACCAGCACGGTCGCGTTGCCCGGGGGAGTGAGGTCGCGAATTTCCCGCACCGCGTCCTGTGAGTCGCCCGAGAGGGCGGGCTGGGAGAGGGCGAAGTTCGCATAGGCGACGTTGCCAGGGGCCCGGACGAACGGGGTGCCGCGGACCACGTCTCCGGCTGCGTCGATCCGCCGGTGGAAGGCGGCGAGCTGGGCGTCGCCGGCGCTGCCGTCGACGGCGACGGTGACCGCTTCCGTGAGGTCACGCGGGTAGTGGGCTTCCAGGTAGCGGTAGGCGTCGTAGGAGGGCTGGTTCGGCGGTACCGCTTCGGCGCTGGGCCCGGTGAGGGTCGTCCACAACAGCGGCGCTGCCGCCGCCAGGAGCAGCGCCGAGCTGCCCACCGCCACCGCGACCGGCCGCCGCATCACCCCGCGCGCCAGCCGGTACCAGCCGTCGGAGGTGTCCGACACGGCAGGCCCGCGGCGGATCGAGAGGGCGTCGATGCGGGTCCCGAGCAGCGCCAGCAGGGACGGGACGACGAGGATCGCGATCACGGAAGAGAGCACCGCGACCGAGGCGCCGGCGACGGCCATCGAGTAGAGGAAGCGCTGCGGCATGAAGACCAGCGCCGCCATCGCCGCCGCGACCGTGAATCCGGAGAAGACCGCGGTGCGTCCGGCGGTCACGACTGTGCGCCGGTGAGCCTCGCGGGTCGCCCCGTCGGCGGCCAGCTCCTCCCTGTATCTCGAGACCATCAGCAGCGCGTAGTCGACGGCGAGGCCGAGGCTGAGCCCGGTGGCGATGTTGAGGGCGAAGACCGAGGTGTCGACGAAGGTCGACATGATCCGCAGCACGAAGAGGGTGCCGACGATCGAGATGCCCCCGATCAGCAGCGGGATCGAGGCGGCGACGACGCCGCGGAAGACGAAGAGCAGCAGCAGCGCCAGCACCGGGAAGGCGATCAGCTCCGCCTTGGTCAGGTCCGTGCGGGTCTGGTCGTTGGTCTCGTTGAAGCCCTGGGCGAAGCCGCCCTCGGCGACGTCGAGCGGGCTCGCGTCGACCAGCGTCTTGACCTTTTCGGCCGCGATCCCGCCGGCGTCCTCGATGTCGCTGGTCGAGAGGTAGCCGGCGATCGCCAGCGATTGCCCGTCCTTGGCGATCAGCCCGGCGCCGGCACGCGGGCTCCGCAGGGGGTTGACGACGCGGCCGACGTTTTCGACCCTGGCCATGCCGCCGGCGAGCCGGTCGACCTCGCGGCGCACGGATGGGTTGGACAGGTCCAGCCGGCCGCCGCCGGGGGAGCGGACGACGAGGACGATCGCCGGGTTGGGGTCATAGCCGAGCGAGTCGCGCAGGACGTTCGTCGCCTTCTCGCTCTCGGAGGCAGGGTCGGTGAAGCCAGCCGCCTTCAGGTGGTGCTCGACGTTGCGCCCGATGGCAACCGAGAGCAACGCGAAGCAGCCGACCGCTGCAAGCACGAGCTTCGGGTGTTTCCAGGTGACGTTCGCGACCCGGGTCATCGAGGTTTCAACGGATCGCGGGCTGGGGACGTGAGACGGGGCATCCGGCGGACCGTACCAGATTTCAAAGTTAGCACTTTGATTAACCAATTACACTGATAGAATCGAGTTATGACGAGAAGGCACTACGGGCAGGCGTGCAGCGTCGCCAATGCTCTCGACCGGATCGGCGAGCGCTGGTCGCTGCTGATCGTCCGCGAGCTCCTGCTCGGGCCGATGCGCTTCTCCGATCTCGCCCGCTCGGTCGGCGGTGCCCCGACCGACGTCCTCACCAAACGCCTCCGCGACCTCGAGCGCGACGGCATCGTGGCCCGCCGCGAGCTCGATCCGCCCGCCTCCGCGACCGCCTACGAGCTGACCGAGCTAGGGCTCGAGCTGGACCCGATGCTGCTCGAGCTGGGCCGCTGGGGCCTCAACTTCTACGAGGCCGGCGACGCCGAAGACCTCGAACCGTCCTGGCTGCCGAACTCGCTGCGCATCGTCCTGCAGCCGCCGGTGGACGCGGCGATCACGATCCAGCTGCGCTCGGAGGGCAAGGCCTTTCGGGTCGAGGTCGCGGGCGGCCGGGTGGCCGCTGAAAGGGGAGAGGCGGCTGCTCCCGACCTGACGATGTCGGGCCCGCCCCGGCCGGTCCTCGCGGCGCTGATCGTCGGCGAGCAGCTTGTGCCGGGAGTGGAGATATCCGGCGACCACGCGGTCTTCGAGGCCCTGCGCGAGATGGTGGTCCTGCCCGAGCACCTGCGCGAAGGCGCAGAGGCGGTGGCCGCCGCCGCTACCGCTCGTACAGCTTGACGACGAGGACGCTGCCCTCGGGGGCGGCGTCGACGCAGAGGTTGCACAGCACGCACTCGTCGAGGTTGCCCTCGACAACCTCGACACCGGAGTCGGTCGCCTTGAAGATGTCGACCGGGCAGACTTCCTCCAGCTTCGCGGCCAGGGCCGCGTCGCCGGCGACCGAGGCGTCGACCTCGACGTCGATGAAGACCTTGCTCAGCGCCCCGGCCATCAGGCGGCCACTCCGAGCTTCTGCTTGACCGCGTCAGGGATCTCGTCGATCCGCTCGACGACGCGGATCCCGGCCGCTTCGAGGCGGGCGATCTTCTCGGTCGCGGTGTCCTCGACGCCCTCGACGATCGTGCCGGCGTGGCCGAAGCTCATCCCCTTCATCTCCTCGTCGTCCATGAACTTGCCGGCCATGAAGGCGACGATCGGCAGGCGCGAGTCGTTGTCCTTGACCCATTCGGAGAGCTGCGCCTCCATGCGGCCGCCGGGCTCGGTGTAGATCACGATCGCCTGGGTCTGCTCATCGGCCTCGAAGTAGGGCATCAGCTCGGCGTAGGTGGAGCCGATGATCGCGTCGCCACCGATCGAGACCGCGGTGGAGACTCCGAGGCCGGCCTGCGTTAGCGAGGAGGAGATCTCCGTGGTCATCCCGCCGGAGCGGCTCATCACGCCGACCGGGCCGGGCGCATATGCCTTGGCCGCGTCCTTGGCCGGGCCGCCGATGCCGCCCATCTTGCAGACCTCGGGAACGATCAGGCCAAGGCAGTTGGGGCCGATGATCCGCGCCCCGCGCAGGTTGGCCAGCTCGACCATCTGGGCGACGTCGCGGCGGGGGATGCGCTCGGTGACGATCACGATCAGCTCGATCCCGTTCTCGATCGCCTCCAGGACGGCGTCCTTGGTGAAGGCGGGGGGGACGGTGACGACGGAGCCGTCGATCGGGCCGCCGTGGTTCTCGACCGCCTGGGCGACGGTGTCGAAGACCGGCACGCCGTGGACCTCGCGGCCCTTGCGGCCGGGGGTGACGCCGCCGACGACCCTGGAGCCGTAGTCGAGGCACTCGCGGGTCAGGTTGACCGCCTCGCGCCCGGTGATCCCCTGGACGATGAAGGTCGTCTCCTTGGAGAGCAGGATGCTCATGCGGGGGCTCCCTGGATCTTGGCGACGGCGCGTCCCGCCGCCTCCCACATCGAGACCGAGCGGTCGCAGTACTCGACCCCGTAGCGCTCGAGGATCTTGAAGCCCTCGTCCTCCCAGGCGCCGGGGATGCGGAAGATCGCGATCGTCTCGCCGGGGTCCTTGCCCAGTTCGAGGCAGGCCTTGATCACACCGCGGGCGACGATGTCCACCCGGGTGTTGGAGACGATCGACATCATCACGGCGATCTTCTCGACGCCGTCCTTTTCCAGCACCTCCTTGGCCAGGCCACAGGCCTTGGCGACCGAGGGGTTGCCGCCGATCTCGGAGTAGTTGGCGGGCTTGCCGCCCTGGCTGCGGACCGCATCGGTCAGGGTCAGCGAGCCGCCGCCGGCGCCGATCACGAGGCCGAGGTTGCCCTCGAAGCCGTGGTCCTTGCCCTGGATCACGCCGCGGTGGTCGGCGGCGTCGATCGCGGTGACGTGGCGCTCGAAGTCGGATGGCTCGTAGGTCTCGCGGGTGTCGTCCTCGGCGATCTCCAGCCGCTTGCGCAGCAGGCCCTTCTGGCGGCCGACCGCCTCGTTCTCCATCTCCATGTGGGCATCGAGGGCGACGAAGCTGCCGTCTGCCAGCTCGGCCAGCGGGTTGATCTCGGCCAGGGTCATGTCGTTGTCGCGGAAGAGGCGGGCGAGGCGGGCGAGGACCGGCGTCGCCCGGTTCAGCTGCGAGCCGGTGACCCCGGTGGCGGCGACGACCTGCTTGGCCTCGAAGTCGGCGATCGGCAGCAGGTTGGAGACGTGGCCGCGGCCGACGTGGTCGGGGTGGGTCTCGGCGACCTCCTCGATGTCGATCCCGCCCATGTCGCTGAACAGCATCAGCGGCTTCTTCGCGGTGCCGTCCCAGACGACCCCGGCGTAGTACTCCTGCTTGACCTCGGCCTTGGGGTCGACGAGGACGCCGCGGGGCATCTGGCCGTTGATCTCCAGCTTGAGGATGTCCTCGGCGTGGGCGGCGGCCTCCTCGGGCGTGTCGGCGAACTTGACCCCGCCGGCCTTCATCCGCCCGCCGCTCAGCACCTGCGACTTGATCACGACCGGGCCGCCGATCTCCTCGGCGGCCTTGCGCGCGTCCTCGGCGCTCGTGCAGAAGCCGTACTTGGTGACGGGAATCCCCGCCGCCTCGACGATCTGCCTTGCCTCGTACTCGAAGAACCTCATCGCGGCGCGGAACCCTACAAGGATCCGGTCTGCTCTATAGTTGAGAGCAGAATTGCTCTATGGATGAGAGCAGAAATCCATTCCGCTTTAGCGAGCCCGTGCCCGCCGGAGAGCTGCTCGACCGCGAGGACGAGACGCGCCTCCTGCTGAAGAGGGCGGACGGTGGCAACAACAGTCGTCTTGTCGCGCCCCGGCGCTACGGCAAGACCTCGCTTCTGAATCGCGTCGTGGAGGATGCTCGGCCGGGCCGGCTGGCACGCGGTCTACGTCGACTTTTTCGGCGTGCTCACCCTGGACGACATCGCTCGGCGGATCGAGCGGGCCTACGCCGAGCAGCTTCAAGGCGGCTCGGCGACGTGGTTCGCGGGCTTCCGGCGCATGTTGCGTCCGACGCTGCGCCTCGGGGGCGGGCCGGTCCCGGTCGGGGTGGAGGTGACGGTCGACCCCCAGGCGGAGCCTCCCCTGCTGGAGCGGCTGGCGCTTCCCGCCCGGCTCCACGAGCGTGACGGCACCCGCACCCTTGTCGTCTTCGACGAGTTCCAGGACATCCTGGCGACCAAGGAGCGGGCCGACGCGGTGATCCGCTCGGAGATCCAGCACCACGGCGATGCGGCCAGCTATGTCTTCGCCGGCTCGCACGTGGGGATGATGCGCGAGCTCTTCTCGGACCGTCGCCGCGCCTTCTACGGCCAGGCCGGCCCGGTCGATCTCCCCCCGCTGTCCCCCGGCGACATAGCCCAGTACGTGTCGGAGCGTTTCGAGGTCGACGGCCGGAAGCTCGGCGTCGCTCTCGATCCGCTGCTCGGGGCGTCGCGGGGTCACCCGCAGCGCACGATGCTGCTCGCTCACGTCCTCTGGGAGCTGACCGAGGAGGGCGAGGAGGTCACCGAGGAGCTCTGGCTGTCGGCCTTCGACGAGGTCATGCATCACGTCCGCGACGAGCTGCGCGCGGCGTGGTCCTCGCTGCCGACGTCCCAGCGGCGGGTCCTCACTGCGATCGCCGAGAATCGCGAGGGCCTTTACGCGGCCGGGAGGCGCCAGGGCGGCTCGCGAGGAGGGGCGGTGCGCACTGCCGTGGAGGCACTTCGGGACCGTGGCGAGATCGCCGGGGACCCCGAGGCCGCGAGCGGCTGTCGCCTCGTCGATCCGCTGCTCGCCACCTGGGTCAACGAGGGCCGGCCCGGCCTGTAGTTGGCTTGGGATACTTCTCGCATGGCTCCTGTCCTGGCGGCTCTGGTCCTCGCCCTGGCGGCACTTCCCCTCGCCGGCTGCGGCGGCACGGTGCTGGACACCACCAAGACCGAGGAACAGCTGCAGGCGAGCCTGTCGAAATCGCTGCACGAAAAGGTCTCCTCCGTCGACTGCCCATCCGGCCAGGAGGTCGAAGCCGGCGCCACGTTTACGTGCAGCGTGAAGCTCTCCAGCGGCGAGACGAGGACGGCGACCTTGAAGATCCGCAACAAGGACGCCGATGTCAGCGTGATCCACCTCAGCGGGACAAGCCAGCAGGGTCAATGAATAAAGTCCCGCCAATGAGCCAAACCATTGCGGCCGCAGCGCCGACCACGCACGCAAAGCTCCTCGACTGGGTCGGGGAGATCGCAGACCTGACCCAGCCCGACGCCATCCACTGGTGCGACGGCTCGGCCGAGGAGTACGACTCCCTCGCCCAGACCCTGATCGAGGCCGGAACCTTCGAGCGCCTCTCCGACGCTAAGCGCCCCAATTCCTATCTCGCCCTTTCCGACCCCGGCGACGTCGCCCGGGTCGAGGACCGCACCTTCATCTGCTCCGAGGACGAGGACGACGCCGGCCCGACCAACAACTGGCGCGAACCGGCCGAGATGCGGACGATGCTGACGCGGCCTCTTCGAGGGCTGCATGGCGCGGCCGCACGATGTACGTCGTGCCCTTCTCGATGGGCCCGCTGGGCTCGCCGATCGCCCACATCGGCGTGCAGCTGACCGACTCCGCCTACGTCGCCGCCGAGCATGCGGATCATGACCCGGATGGGCAAGGGCGCCCTCGACGTGCTTGGCACCGACGGCGAGTTCGTCCCCTGCCTGCACTCGGTCGGCGCGCCGCTCGCCGAGGGCCAGGAGGACGTTCCCTGGCCCTGCGACGCCGAGAACAAGTGGATCGTCCACTTCCCCGAGACGCGCGAAATCTGGTCCTACGGCTCCGGCTACGGCGGCAACGCCCTGCTCGGCAAGAAGTGCTTCGCGCTGCGGATCGCCTCGGCGATGGCGCGCGACGAGGGCTGGCTCGCCGAGCACATGCTGATCCTCAAGCTGACCTCGCCCGAGGGCGAGGTCAAGTACGTCGGCGGCGCCTTCCCCTCGGCCTGCGGCAAGACCAACCTGGCGATGCTGATCCCGACCCTGCCCGGCTGGAAGGTCGAGACGATCGGCGACGACATCGCCTGGATGAAGTTCGGCGACGACGGCCGCCTCTACGCGATCAACCCCGAGGCCGGCTTCTTCGGCGTCGCGCCGGGGACGGGCGAGAAGACGAACCCCAACGCGATGGAGACCGTCGCCCGCGACTCGATCTTCACCAACTGCGCCAAGACCGACGACGGCGACATCTGGTGGGAGGGGATGACGAAGGAGGCGCCCGATCACCTGATCGACTGGCACGGCAACGAGTGGACGCCGGACTCCGACAAACCCTCGGCCCACCCGAACGCCCGCTTCACCACGCCCGCCAGCGCAGTGCCCGGCGATCGCGCCCGGAGTGGGAGGACCCGGCTGGGGTGCCGATCGACGCCTTCCTTTTCGGTGGCCGCCGCTCCAAGGTCGTGCCGCTGGTCCGCGAAGCGTTCGACTGGGAGCACGGCGTCTTCCTCGGCGCGATCATGTCCTCGGAGACGACGGCCGCCGCCGCCGGCGAGGTCGGCAAGCTGCGCCACGACCCGATGGCGATGCTGCCCTTCTGCGGCTACCACATGGGCGACTACTTCGGCCACTGGCTCAAGGTCGGCGCCAGCGAGGGCGCCCAGATGCCGCGCGATCTTCTACGTCAACTGGTTCCGCAAGGACGAGGAGGGCAACTTCCTCTGGCCGGGCTTCGGCGAGAACAGCCGCGTGCTCGAGTGGGTCTTCCGCCGCTGCGAGGGAACCGCGGAGGCCGAGGAGACCCCGATCGGCATACGTGCCGGCGCCTGGCGCCCTCAACGTCGAGGGCCTCGACATCTCGGAGGAGGCGCTGGCGGAGCTGGTCGCCGTCGACCCCGCCGAGTGGAAGGTCGAGCTGCCTGGGATGCACCAGCACTTCGCCCGCTTCGGCAAGCACCTGCCGGACGAGCTGCACGAGCAGCTGGCGGATCTCGAGCAGCGCCTCGGATAGGCATAGGCCGCGACGGCCGTCGCCCGCGCTGGGCGGCGGCTATCGTTCTCCCCTTGGCAACGCGCCGCGCTGAGCCGACCCGGCTGGCGATCGTCCTGGTCGGGGCGATTGCCTGCATCGACCTTCTCTGGAACCTCGCCGAGGGCTCGACCGGGGCGATGGCCTACGGGCTCGTCGACGAGCCCGCCCACATCGCGACCTGCCTGGTCGCCCTGCTCGCCGTGGTGACGATCTCGGGCCGCCGCCCCTCGCTGCCCTTCGTCGTCGCCGCCCTGGTCGCCAGCTTCGCGATCGACGTCGATCACATCCCGGCCTACCTCGGCTGGAACGGGCTCACCGGGACCCTGCCGCGACCGTACTCGCACAGCCTGCTCGTTGTCCTTCTGCTCGCCGGCTTCGGCCTCGCCTCCCGCGGGACGGCGCGCCAGGTGTCCTACGGCCTCGCCTTCGGCGTCGCTGCCCACCTCTTTCGCGACCTCGCAACGGGCCCCGGCGTCCCGTTCTTCTGGCCCCTCACCGAGGCCACGGTCGCCCTGCCGTACGCGGCCTGCGCCGCCCTGTTGGCGCTGGCCGCCCTCGCTGCACCGGCGCGGCGCGGCTTCGACCGGCGCAGGGCCGCGCTCAGCCGCCCCGTGCGCGTGCGGCCCGTGCCGAGCGCATATCCGCCCAGCGGCTCCTGAACAGGCGGACGAGCATTCCCAGGGCAGGCCCGGGGTCGGACCAGCTCAGGTAGGCGCGAGCCGGCGCGCGACGCGGGCGGATCACCGAGAGCGCCTCGCCGGGCTTCCCCTCCCGCATCCGCCGCAGGGCGTTGCGGGCCTCGGCCTCCTCCCAGCGGTAGTAGACGCCGGCCTTCGCGGTGCACGTGGTGGCCTCGTCCTTCAGCAGCCAGTCGCACCAGACGGCCGGGATCGGCGCCCCGGCTCGCACGGCGAGGGCCATCGAGCCGTAGAGGCGCGGGTTGAAGTCGATCGCGGCAAAGCCCCCCCCGTCCCGCTCGATCAGCTCGAGCTCGAAGATCCCCTGCCACCCCAGCGACCGCATCAGCGCCGAGACGCCCTGCACCAGGTCGGGCGGCGGCACCTCCGTGCGCGAGAAGGAGACCGGCCCCGCATCCGGCGGCCAGGTCCGGATGTAGCGCGAGAAGGCGATCGAGAGCAGCCGCTCGCCGGCGGCCACGCCCGCGATCGAGACCAGGTCGCCCTGCTCGAAGCGCTGCAGCAGGCAGGGCAGGCCGAAGCCGGGGACGGCCTCCAGCAGCGCCTCCTCGTCGTGGGCGATGAAGCTCTGGCGCTGCTTCGTCTGGCCCCGGTCGTCGAAGACGGTCTGGCGCGGCTTCAGCAGCACCGGATACCCGAGCCGGGCGGCGGCCGCGCTCGCCTCGTCCGGGCTTGCGCAGGCCACGGTCTCGGGCGAGCCGATGCCGGCTCGCGCGGAGTAATCGCCCAGCGCGGCCTTGTCGACGCAGCGGTCGACGGCCTCGCGGGGCGGCATGCCGAGCTGCACCCGCTCGCCGAAGGCGTCGCGGTGGTTGGAGATCGCCAGCACTGAGGCGTCGCTTCCCGGCAGCACCGTGGCGAACCCACCCGTCGTCGCCGCCTCGGCGACCTGCTCCGCGAAGAGCCGCGGGTCCTCGCGCGGGTCGCAGACCCGCGCTCGCGCGCTCACGTAGCGCGACCACTGGCCCGGCGCGGGCGGGTCGCTGGTGGCCGCCCCGACCCGGTAGCCGTGGCGGCCGAGACATCCGCAGGTCGCGGCGGCGGAGCGCGCGTGCGCATCCGTGAGGAGAACTCCGGGCTTCATCGGAAGCGGCAGCGTACTGGCATACTTCGGCGGCTTCGGCGGCGACGACGATCGTGTGGCGCACTAGGTGAACGACCTCCTGATTCTCTGCTATCACGCGGTCAGCCCCGGCTGGCCGACCGAGTTCGCGATCGAGCCGCGGCGGCTCGAGTCCCAGGTCGGGTCCCTGCTCCGGCGCGGCTACCGGCCGGCGACGCTGACCGCCGCGATCGAGGGCCCCCCGTCGGGCAAGACGGTCGTCGTCACCTTCGACGACGCCTACCGGTCGGTCCTGCGCGAGGGCCTTCCGGTCCTGGAGCGGCTCGGCGTGCCGGCGACCATGTTCGTGCCGAGCGCCTTCGCCACCTCGCAGGAGCCGATGGCGTGGGCGGGGATGGAGGATTGGCTCGGCACGCCGTTCGAGCCCGAGCTGGACTGCATGTCCTGGGAGGAGCTGCGCCGGCTCGCCGCCGCCGGCTGGGAGATCGGCTCGCACTCGCGCTCCCACCCCGACCTGACCTCGCTCGGCGATGCCGAGGTGGAAGCCGAGCTGCGCGGCTCGCGCGAGGAATGCGAAGCCGAGCTGCAGCGGCCGTGCACCGCGCTCGCCTACCCGTTCTCGGCCTACGACGCGCGGGTGAAGGCGATGGCGAGGGAAGGCCGGCTACGGCACGGCGGCCATCCTGGACAACCACCTGGCCATCCCGGAAGGCAGCCGGCCGGGGGGTGGGGGAACCGATCCGTTCGAGCTGCTCAGGTCGGGGATCTATCGCGACGACGGCTGGGCGAGGTTCGCGGCAAAGACGTCCCTGGCCGCGAGGAGAGCGAGGGACTCGCGGCCGTGGCGCCTTGCGACCGGCGCTCTCGCGCGGTAGGCGGCGGGTTTCGACATGCAATGTCCGTGCCGAAGCCGCCCACCGTCCTCGCTAACCTCATCTGCCCTGACCGGAGTGCCGATAGCCAACCGATGAAGCGCGTGAGCCTGCTCGCATTCCTCGTGGCCCTCGCCTGCTCGCTCGCCCCGTCAGGTGCCGGCGCGCAGAGGGCGCCCGTGTCGCTGGGCGCCTACATCCCTCATGCCGACGAGAACCCCTCGCTGATCCCCTCCTTCGGGGCGGAGGTCGGGCGGGACCCGCTGATCGTCACCTCGTTCAAGACCTTCGACCAGGCGCCGGTCTACTACCCCCAGCTCGACGGGATCCACAACAACGGTGCCGTGCCGATGGTCACCTGGGAGCCGCAGACCTCCTCGGAAGGAAGGATCGACCTCTCCAAGATCGCCCGCGGGCGTTACGACGGCTACATCGACGATGCCGCCGAGGCGGCGGCGAACTGGGGCAAGCCGATGATGATCCGCTTCGGCCAGGAGATGAACGGCTCCTGGTACCCGTGGTCGCCCGCCTTCGGCAACTCGGCCCGCTCCTACGTGCATGCCTGGCGCCACATCGTCAGGGTCTTCCGGCGCGCCGGGGCCGACAACGTCCAGTGGGTCTGGACCCCTTACGTCGAGACCGCGAACAACCTTCCCTTCAAGCGCTTCTACCCCGGCGACCGCTACGTCGACTGGGCCGGGGTCGACGGGTACAACTGGGGAGGGAAGTTCGCCTGGAAGTCCTTCCACGAGCTCTTCGCCCGCTCCAACCGCGACCTCGTCCACCTCACCGACCGGCCCCTGATGATCGGCGAGGTCGGCTGCGGGGAGTACGGCGGCAACAAGGCCCGCTGGCTGCGCCTGATGCTGCGCCGCGACCTGCCGCGGATGAGGCACTTCCGGGCGGTGGTCTGGTACGACGCCTCCGACGACACCAAGGGGGACCTGCAGGTGGACACGTCCGGCTCGGCGCTGAGGTCGCTGCGCCGCTGGACCAGCGCGCCCCTCTACGCGTCCAGCCGCAAGATCCTGCTGAAGACGCCGCGCCGCTTCTCGCGCGAACTCGCCAGGGCGTCTCTGCGGCCCGCGTGGTGAGGCGCCCGCGGGCGCCGAGGGCCGGGCGCCTCTTCGCCGCCGCGCTGGCCTGCCTGCTGCTCCTTCCGGCCGCCGCACAGGGGGCGCCGGTCGCCCTCGGTGTCTTCGTCCCCGACGTGTTCGACCACCCGGGCGTGATCTCGGCCTACGGGCGCCAGGTCGGTCGCCAGCGGCGATCGTCGTCTCCTACAAGAACTGGAGCATCGAACCGTTCTACCCGCCCGAACTGGATCACGTCTGGGCTGACGGCGCCGTGCCGATGGTCACCTGGGAGCCGCAGACCGCCTCCGAAGAAGGCATCCCGCTGCGCGAGATCGTCGCCGGCCGCTACGACCGCTACATCCGCCGGTCGGCGGAAGCGGCGGCGGCCTGGGGCAAGCCGATCTTCCTCCGCCTCGCGCAGGAGATGAACGGCGACTGGTACCCGTGGGGCGCCGGCGTCGACGGCAACACCCCGACCCAGTACCGCGAAGCCTGGCACCACGTCTTCTGGATCTTCCGCAACCACGGCGCCGCCAACGTCAGGTGGGTCTGGGCCCCAAACGAGGACGCCGGCGGCGGCCACGGCCTCGCCGTCTTCTACCCAGGCGACGAGTTCGTCGACTGGGTCGGGATCGACGGCTTCTGCTGGGGCGGCACGATCGGCTGGCCCTCCTTCACGACGATCTTCGGCAGCACCTACGACCGCATCGTCAACCTGACCTCGAAGCCGGTGATGATCGCCGAGACCGGGGTGGGGGAAGAGGGCGGCAACAAGCCGGAATGGATCGAGAGCGCCCTCAGTAGCGAGGCGCCGGCCTTCTCGCACATCCGGGCCCTGGTCTGGTTCAACGACGAAGACACGCACGCCGACCTCCGGGTCGACAGCAGCCCGGCTTCGCTGGCCGCCTTCAGGAAGGCGATCGCTCCTCCGCACTACGGGGGCACCCGCGCGACCCTGCTGGCGACCCCCGCCTCCCTGCCCGAGGGCGACCCCGCGCCGTCGCCGCCCGACAGCGGCTACGGCGCTCCCTCCTTCCTCGAGGCGCAGAGGCTGAAGCTCCACGGCAAGTACCTGGTCCTGGCGATCGGGATCGGGATGGCGATCGTCGGAATTGCCGCGGCGCTGGCGCTGGGCGTCCGCCGGGCCCGCGCCCGCCGGGCCGCGACGGGCGGGGCGGCGAAGTAAGCGCCGGCGCGGACGCCGAGGCCGGTCGTGTCTCCGGGCTCCTCGTCCTCTGCTACCACGCGGTCAGCGAGGGCTGGCCGAGCCCGGCGGCGATCTCCCCCGGCAGGTTGCGCGCTCAGCTGCGGTTCCTGCTGCGGCTTGGCTACCGGCCCCTGACCCTCTCCGCGGCTCTCGCCGAGGATGCTCCTCGCAAGGCGATGGCCGTCACCTTCGATGACGCCTACCTCTCGATCCTGGAGGCGGGGCTGCCCGTGCTCGACGAGCTCGAGGTGCCGGCGACGGTCTTCGTGCCCACCGACGCCGCCGCCGACGCCGGACAGATGACCTGGTCGGAGCTGCGCCAGTGGGTCGGCACCGAGCACGAGCACGAGCTGCGCTGCATGTCGTGGGATCAGTTGCGCACCCTTTCGGATCGGGGCTGGGAGATCGGCTCGCATACCTGCTCGCATCCCCACCTGACGCAGGTCGCCGGGGAGGAGGCGGCCGCCGAGCTGAGCGCCTCTCGTGCCGCCTGTGAGGACGCGTTGCAGCGCCCCTGCGCCTCGCTGGCCTACCCGTTCGGCAGCTACGACCGCGGGGTGATGGACCTGGTGGCCGCCGCGGGCTACGAGGCGGCCGTCACCCTGGACGAGCGGATCGCCGCGCCCCTGCGTGGCCGCGGCCGGCTCGAGGTCCCCCGCGAGGCGATCTACCGCTCGACCGGGTGGCCGGTCTTCGCGGCCAAGACCGCTCGCACCGTGCGCCGGATCCGGGTCTCCCGGGCGTACGCCTCGCTGGCCTGAATCCCGCTTGCCATCTGGGCTAGAGCCGGTGCGAACCGGCGCCTGAACCGCTCCCGGAGGGCGGTTTCAGGCCCTCATACATACGTCCAGTTGCACCGAGCATCGCTCCCACCGATGGCGGCTGGGCCGAGTGATGGGTGTGACCACTTCAGCCCGACGCCCACTCGCTCCCGTCCTCGCCCTTTTGGCCCTCTGCCTGGCCCTCTTCGCCGCGGCGACCGTCCCGGCTTCCGCCCAGGCCCAGGTTCAGCTTGGCGCCTACCTCTCGGGCGGCGGCGGCAGCGCCAGCACCCTCGACAACTACGCCTCGATGGTCGGGCGCAAGCCGGATCTCTTCCTGGTCTTCCGCAACATGGGCGGGCCGATGCTCTACTCCAGCGAGATCACCAACCTGCGCTCTCGCGGCGAGACGCCGGTCGTCACCCTGGAGCCCTACATCTCCGGTGGCGTGGCCTCCTTCGCCGATATCGCCGCCGGCAAGTACGACAGCTACTTCAAGAAAGAAGCGGACGCGATCCGTGGCCTGAACATGACGGTGATGGTGCGCTTCGCCCACGAGATGAACCTGCTCAGCAGCGATTGGGCCGTCGGCAAGATGGGCAACACCGCCGCCGGCTACGTCGAAGCGTGGCGGCACATCGTCACCGTCTTCCGCACGGAGGGCGCCAACAACGTCAAGTGGGTCTGGGCGCCCAACGTCGACTACGGCGGACGCCCCTTCAACCAGTTCTACCCGGGCGACGAATGGGTCGACTACACGGCGCTCGACGGCTACAACTGGGGCACCTCCTCGGGAGGCTCCTTCCAGACGTTCGCGAAAATCTTCGCCTCGTCCTACGCGACGATCACCCAGCTCAGCAGCAAGCCGGTGATCATCACCGAGACCGCCGCGAGCGAGACCGGCGGCAACAAGGCCGCGTGGATCGAAGAAACCTACTTCCAGACGATCCCGCAGAAAATGCCGCGCGTCGCCGGCGTCATCTGGTTCAACGACAACAAGGAGCGCGACTGGAGGGTCGAGTCCTCCCAGTCCTCGCTGGACGCCTACCGCAAGGTCGTTGCCTCCAGCCTCTACGGCGGCACGCAGCCCCTCCCCGGCACCGAAGAAGCCCCCCCGGTCGTGAAAGAACTCGAGGTAACCCCGGTCGTCACCCCGGCTCCCGCGCCAGAACCGGCTCCTGCTCCGGCCCCAGCGCCCGCCCCGGCGCCAGAACCGGCTCCAGCCCCGGCACCAGAATCCACTCCGGCCCCGGCGCCTGAAGAAACAACTCCAGCGCCTGAAGAAACAACTCCAGCTCCGGCTCCCGAAACCACTCCCGCCCCGGCCCCGGCTCCTGAAAAGCCGAAGCGCTCACATCACCACCACCGCGGGATCACGCTGCGAGGCCGGGTCACCTACCGGCTCTCCCATCGCGGAACGGTCAGGGTCGCCCTGCACCGGCGCGGCAGCGACGCCGGCCCGCTCGTCTTCAGCGCGGAACAGAACGCCGGCCACAAGCGCGTCCCGCTGGCAAAGCTCGTAGGCAAGCGTCACCTCGGCCGCGGCCGCTACAGCGTCTCGGTCGTCGCCTTCAGCCCCACCGGCAAGCGCTCTCATCCCCGCCGCCACGGCTTCCACATCGTCCCGCCGAAGAAGTAGCTCTCCGGCTTTCAGCGGCTTGGGCCGCGACTCTCGCGCCTGACGGCGCCGACGCCAAGCTCGCGGTTATGCGCTTGGAGGTCGGAGCGAGGCCATGAGCAGCCATCCCATGGGTGATCTTTCCGATTACTTAAGAAGTCTAGTAAGGTCGGCATGTGGCCTCTGTCGTCAGCTCAAAAGAAGGCCTGACGTTTGCCGCGCACCGTGGCGAGGGCTCAGCCCTGCTGGCCTTCGATATTGAGGATTCTCTCCAGGAGAACCTTGCGGGCTTTGCGGTGCGCTATCTATCTCCGGAGGGAAAAGAGTTCACGATCAACAATCGGTTGACGTTCACCGAGCCCGTTACCGCGGAGACGACGCCGGCCGAACGTCACAAGATCATTACGCCGACCGACCAGGCCCCTCTTCAGAAGTTTCACTGGGTCCACTTTCCTCGCCGCGTTCCGCCGGGCGAGTTTGTCTACACAGCGACGGCGATGATGTTCAGCGGGGGGTCGGGGGACAAAATCGAGCCAGGGCCGCAAACCAGCCTGAAAATCGACCTGAAGGAAGACACCTTCCCCAACTTCGAGGTGGCTTTCACCCGTGGTGAGGCTTCTTCTCAGGCATACACGGACCTGTTTGACAACGCCCCTCTGTACCCCGACCCTCAAACCTTCGACTTCTCCAGCGGCCTGTACGTAGACCGCTGGCGCTGGCTTGGGTTCCGGGCGCGAGAGCTCGTCTTCGAAGTGCTCGAAGAAGCGATCAACGACGCTGGCGCGAGGCTCGACGTCTTTGCCTTTGACCTGGACGAGCCGGATCTGATCCGAGGGCTCCAAAGCCTCGGCTCTCGCTTGCGCATCTTTCTCGACAATTCGAAGACACACGTTCATCACCCAGGCAAAGAAGATCCGCCGGAGGTCGGGGCAGGGGAGGCACTGGTCAAATCGGCAGGCGAGAAAAACGTCAAAGTCGGTCACTTCGGCGCCCTCGCTCACGACAAGATCTTCATCCTCACCAGGGGCGACGGCACCCGCAAGGTGCTCTCCGGGTCGGCGAACTTCTCGGTTCGCGGTCTCTGTGCCCAATCGAACTCCGTGTTCGCCTTCGAGGGCGATGGCCCGGCGGAGCGCTACTCGGCCGTATTCGATTCGGTTTGGGACAACCCGAAGGGCTTCGGTTCGAGTCCACTCGCCAAAGAGTGGTTCTCGCTCTCCGGGAACGGCTTGCCCGATGCGACGGTGAGCTTCGCTCCCCACAGCGACCCGGGGCTCTCCCTGGATCAGGTGGCCGAGTCGATCAAGAAAGCCGAAAGCTCGGTGCTCTTCGCGATCATGGACATCGGAAAGGCAAGCGGGCCGGTCATGGAACGGATCGAGGAGCTCCCCCATCGCAAAGGCCTCTACGCATTTGGCACGACGCAGACCCTCTCGGGCGACCTTAAAGCGACCACCCCGATGGACCCAAAGTCGCCATTCATTCCCTTCGACTACTTGCGCAAGAACGCGCCGCCGCCCTTCAAGGCCGAGTACAGCGGCGGTGGCGGGATGACGATCCACCACAAGTTCGTCGTCTGTGACTTCAACGGGGTGAACCCGGTGGCCTATGCGGGTTCCTCGAACCTGGCCGGAGGAGGCGAGTCAAAGAACGGCGACAACCTGGTCGAGTTCAAAGACCCTTCTATTGCATCGAGCTATGCCGTGGAGGCGATCAAGCTGATCGACCACTACCGCTTCCGGGCTGTCCAGCACAAGGCGACTGAATCCGATCCGCTGCGCCTCAAAAAGCAATCGGAGGATTGGACCTCGGAATACTTCGATTCCAACTCGCCACGGTGTCTCGAGCGCAAGCTGTTCGTGCGCACTGGCACTCCCTAGCATCAGGGCTCGACGGCGCCTCGATGTGGGCCAGGTCGACGCAGGGCCAAGCGGATTCGATGAGGCGCTGGGCGTGTCCGCCTTGCTCAGAACCGCTCGGTCGTGGCGGTCTCGAAGGCCGCCAGGGCCTCCGCCGCGTCTTCCTCGGGGTTCTCCTCCGGCGGGGCGTCGATGGCTTTGGCTTTGAGGGCCCGGAATACCTCGGGACCCATGATCATCGCCTCTATCGTGGCGCCCGCTACCCAGCCGATCGCTACGCCGACCAGGCCGTCGAGCTGGGCGCCGATTACGCCGCCGCCCACCTGGAGCAGTGCGCCGCCCCAGATCACCGGTAGCGCCGTGGCCAGTCGCCGCTCGATCCGGCGCAGCGCCACGTAGTGGGTGAGGATCGTCGAGGGGAAGATGTCGAGGGCGAGGACGTGCAGGGTGCTCGACGCTTCGCTGGCGTAGCTGGCGCCGAAGATTTCCAGCAGGGGGGTGCCGAGCACCAGCAGGACCAGGTTGGAGAGGACGCCGAAGCCGAGCGAGACGTAGACGGTCAGCCTGAAGCGGCTGGCGAGCCGCTCCGATTCGCCCGAGCCGACCGCGTAGAGGACGGTGCTGAGCGAGAGCGGCACGAAGAACATGAAGCCGGTGATCATGTAGGCGATGTAGAAGCTGGCGTTGGCGGAGGCCGAGAGGAAGGTGACGACGACGATCGGCAGCGCCAGCTCCGGCGTGCGCAGGGCGACGTTGACGGCGTGGTGCGTGATCGCGTGCACGCGCATGTCCTTGAGCAGGGCGAAGTTCGGGCGCAGCGAGTCGCCGTCGCGGTCGCGGAAGAACCGCACCATGACCACGAGGGAGACGGCGATCCCCAGGGTCCAGGTGCCGTAGATCCACTGCGAGCCGGCGTCGGCGACCACCGCGGCGACCGGGATCAGGGCGATCAGCTTGACCACGGTGAAGACGATGTTGCGGCGCAGCTGCAGCCCGCCCCGCAGGAGCCCGATCAGGGACTGGTCGAGGACGAAGGTGAGCGCGGTCAGGGCGACCCCGATCGCGAAGACCACGGCCGCCTCCCAGGTCTGGCTCAGCGGGTCGAAGTTCGAGGACGCGAGCGGCGCGATCAGGACGAAGGCGACGCCGAGGCCGGCGCCGAGCGACCCGGTGGTCGCCAGGGCGGCGTTGATCACCGAGCGGTGGCCGCTGTCGAGGCGAGGGAGCTCGCCCATCAGCAGGGTCCCGAGCCCGACCGTTGACATGAAGCCGAGCAGGGTCATCGCCGAGATCGCGGCGCTGGCGAGGCCGACCGAGTCCTGGGTGAAGTAGTGGGTGGCCACCCACCAGAAGGCCGCCCCGAGGAAGGACGTGACCACCGCCGTCGCCACCATCGAGCCGGCGTTGGAGAGCAGCGAGCGGTTCTCCTCGGCGGCGGTCCGCGCGCGCGCGAGGAGGCCTCCGGCTCGCTGGCGGAGAGTCACGGCAGGGACCTCAACGGGGCGGTGTCGTAGATCGCGATCGCCCCGTTGTCGTAGATTCGTTCGAGGCCTTCGAGGGCGGCGAACTTCTCGATCGCTTCGCTGCTGATCGGCTTCCCCCCGGAGGGCTCGTCGTGTTCGTAGTAGAAGCCGGAGGCGGGCTCCTTTTCGGCGAAGCGGCGGTCGACGACGATGTAGTCGATCGCGTCTTCGCTGATCACGTCCTGGTCTTCCTGGTCATACGTTTTGCTGAAGAAGACGTGGGAGACCCGAATGCCGTTGATTTCGCCGACGACCGGGTCGAGGTGGCCGAAGGCCGCCATCAGCGTGGCGTTGACGCGGTCGACGAGGATGCGGCTGCGGGGCGGGAGGTGTTCGTCGGCGAATTCGGCGGCGGCGAGGATCTGCGGGCTGACCGAGCGCGACTCTCCCGCGATCAGGTATGGCCCGGGCTGGCGCGTGAGCGGCGATTCGCCGACGATGAACCCGCCGAGGAAGACGACAGTCGCCACCACCGCGATCCCCAGGTTCCTGACCGTGCGGCGCAGCGGGTTGTCCGGCCCGGCGGCCTCGACGATCAGCAGCCCGGCGAGGAAGGCGAGCCCGACGAAGACGAACTCCGAGGCCCGCTGCGAGGTCTCCGTGCCGGCCTGGGTGAGGCGCAGGCCGAGGGTGACGGGGTAGAGCAGGCCGACAAGGGCGAGCGTGCGCCAGACCGGGCTGGAGTCTTTCTTCGTCCAGGTTCGCCAGAGGCCAAACGGGATCACGATCAGCAGCGGGATGACCGAGGCCACGCCGAGGGCACGGGCCGTCGCCGTGTTTGTCACTTCGGTGCCCGCTTCGAACAGCTTCTTGGAGCCGGACTGGCCGGTGATCAGGTGGACGATCGCCGTGAAGGATTCCGTGAACACACTGCCGAGCTCGCTGGTCGTGACGTCGCCCGCGACCAGCGTGAACCAGATCGCGCCCGCCGCGGCGAGGAAGAGGGCAGGAAGCGCGGGACCCTCGAACCACCTCGATACCGGCGCCTTCTTGTACAGGGCGGGGATCCTGAGCAGCTCGAGGCTGCGGTTCCCGTAGGCGATTGCCAGCGCCCAGACGCCGAGGAAGGCGATCACGGCGTAGGAGGTGAGGTGGTGGGTCATCACCATGGTCAGGGCGAGCACCGCCATGCCGGCCACGAGGCCGGTCGCTTTCGAGCTGCGCTCGGACAGGTCGAGCCTGGTCCAGCGCAGGGCGAGGAGCAGCATCGCGGCCGCGATCGCCAGGGCCAGGGACTCGTAGCCGTACTGCGAGTCGAAGTAGAGGAAGCTGGGATTGCAGACGTAGACGGCGACGCCGAAGCCGGCCACCCGGTGGGAGCCGCTGACCCGCTCGAGAAAGAGGAACAGCGCCAGCATCAGCATCGTCCGCGCGGCGCCGATCACGATCATCGCCGAGACGTAGGGGCTCAGCTCCGAGACCTGCGAGATCGCCGTGGTTATGGCCTCGACGCCGGGGTAGCCGGCGTAGCCCTGGACGATCGGGTTGGCGGAGAAGAAGTGGCCGGTTTCGAGCAGCTCCCAGGTCTGGCGGAGCGTCGCCATCTCGTCGTGCGGGATGAACCCGACCGGGTTGTAGAGGACCTTGACCATGAACAGCCCGGCGCCGAGCAGCACCGAGAGCGCCAGCGACTCGGACCGCGAGGTGGAGGGGGAGAGCAGGCGGAAGGCGATCGGCGCGTAGATCAGCACCAGGCCGCCCCAGAACAGCGGCTGGGCTTCCCCGGCGCTTTCGCGGGCGGCGTTGTTGCCGTGGGCGATCAGCAGCAGCCCGATGCCGACGATCAGGGCGAAGACGCCGGTGGCGCCGAACGACTCCAGGCGCGCTTGCTTCGGGCCGTTGATGGCCCTCGTCGTTTTGCTCCCCTTCCCTTTTTTGCGGGCGGAGCGGGCACCACCGCGTTTGGCTGCCGCTTGCGTCAAGCTCCGCTCCCGGGCTGAACCTCGGTGCGCCGGTACGGGATGCCCGACTTGTACAGGGTCACGTCCAGCGGCCCGGAGCCGGGGATTTCGTCGAGGCCGAGGACCACCTGCTTGAGTTTGTGCGCGCCGAGACGCCCTTCCCACAGCCACACGGGGATGCCGGCCCGGTCCACGCTGAGCCGGTAGGTGTAGACGGATCCCTGGTGGTTCTGCACCCCGATTTCGACCGCTTCCTCGGTGGGCCCGTGGGGAAGGGCCCAGAGGGAGCTGAAGTGGGATTCGGCCCTCTGGTCGCGGAGGCCTTCGATCGCGCCGTCGACGGCGACGACGGTGAGGATCACGGCGGCGAGGATCGCCAGGGCGCTCGGCAGCCCGAGGCGGGGAAGGCGGGAGCGTCGTTCGGCCGGGTCGGGCGAAGTCGCCGCACGCCTGCCCTTCGCGATCCTTGCCGCGACCAGCACGATCGCCACCAGCACGAGCGCCCAGCTGGCGCGGCTGAGCCCGAAGAATAGCTGCCAGGCCAGGCCGCCGATCGTCGCTGCCCCGACGCTGAGGCTGAGGGTGTAGACGAGTCGCTCGCCGCGGGTGATGGACCCCGGCATGAACATCGCCGCCGAGATCGCGTAGCCCGGCAGGATCAGGACGAGGGGAACGAGCGCGAGCTCCTTCGGCAGGCCGCCGAAGGGGAGCAAGATCAGGAGCAGCGAGGCGAGCGAGGCTACTGTGACCCGGGTGAGGTCGCGCGAGCGTGCCCCGCTCGCTTTGTTCATCGGCGCGCCTCGTGGAAGTCGGCGATCGTCTGGCGGTAGAGCTGCTCCATCTGGGGCATCACCACCTCCGGCGTGAAGTCGCGCGCTCGCTCGAGGGCGGCGGCGCCGAGCCGCTCGCGCAGCGCGGCGTCGCCGGCGAGCCTGGCCATCGCCAGCGCCAGTGCGTCCGCATCTCCGGCGGGCACGAGCAGGCCGTTGACGCCGTCCTCGATCATGTCCTCGTGGCCTCCGGGCCTGGTTCCGATCACGGCACGTCCTTTGCTCATCGCCTCGTGGACGACGTTACCCAACGCCTCCGGGATCCTGGTCGGGAAGACCCCGAACATCGCTCGCTCCCACATCGCCAGCAGGGTCGGGTACGGCACGTCTTCGACCACGATCGCCCCCTCGGGGAACTCGCTCGGCGTGTCGGGAGCGGGGGTCCCTGCCAGGACCAAGGGAGGCGGGCTCTCGAGCTGCGCGTAGGCCGCGAAGAGCTCCTCGATCCCCTTGATCTTCCTGAAGGCGCCGACGTAGAAGACGAACGGCTCCTCCGGCAGGCGGGCGAGGATCTCCTCGTCCACGGGTCGGTCGGAGACGTCCTCGTGGAAGTTCGGGACGACGACGTCGCGCGCCCCCTCGACGTGGAGGAAGCGGTCCATCTTCTCGGCGACGAAGCTGCTGACGCTGTGGATCGCGGTCGTCTTGCGGCGCAGCACCGGCCCGGAGCCGAACACTCCCGCCACCGCCGCCGTCCCCTTCGCGACCCCATATGTGTGAGCGGAGCAGGCCAGGCACTTCAGCGGCGCCGGGCCCTCGCAGATTTCCTCGTTGCGCGAGAGGTTGTTCACCGCGCAGATGTTGCCGTAGCCGCGGGCGGAGATCAGCATCGGGACCCTCTTGCCGAGCAGGGCGACGGCGGTCGAGTGGGTGAGCCAGCCGTAGGCGTGGACGATGTCGGGCTTGAACTCCTTGACCAGGCGGCGCAGCCGCAGGACGGCCTCGGGGTCGGGGAACGGGGGCGGGTTGTGCTTGTAGGGGTCCTCCGAGATCCATTGCATCCGGCTGGTCAGGTCGCGCAGGCGGTGGACGCGCACCTCGCCCTGGTCCTCGACCGTCGGCACGCCCTCCTGCCAGGCGGTCGCGACCGCCACCGTGTGGCCGCCGCGGGCAAGGTTGTGCGCGAGCAGTTCGATGCTGCGGTTGGCGCCGCCGATCAGCGGCCAGTAGGAGTCGGTGACGATCAGCGCCCGCAGCGGGGCGGGGGAGAAGCTCGCCGGGGCTTTCCGCCGGGTCCGGCGCAGCCTGCGCTGCTGCCGGCGGCTGCGTGCGTAGGCAAGCGGTCCGTAGGCAATGCCGCGCAGCTCGAGCCGGGTCAGGCGGGCGGGGTAGTCGCCCGGCTTGTTCACGTTCTTTTCCGAGCTCGGCGAGAGCGCGTACGCCAGCCCCCCGGGGAGCTTGCGGGTCAGCTCGGGCAGCAGCCGCGGGTGCAGGACCAGGATCTTGCTCAGGCAGGCGGTGAGGCCCACGCCGTAGCCCCATACCCGGCGTTCGAACTGCGCGAACTCGCGCGGGTGGGAGTGGCGAACGAGGGCGGACGGTTCGTGGATCACCTGGTTGTCGGCGAGCAGAACTCGCAGCATCGCCTCGACGTCCTCGCCACCGAGCGTGTACGTGGCTGTCCCCAGGGCCGAGTCGAAGCCGCCCAGCCCGATCAGCACGTCCCGGCGGAAGGCAAAGTTCTCGCCGCTGCCGAAGTCGCCGATCGTGAACGGGAAGAGGGGTCGATCCGGGGGAGGGTCGCGGCGGTCGAACACGCGGGGCTCGAAGTCCGGGTCAGCTTTGGCGAATCCCTCGTACCAGACCTGGGCCGGTGTCTCCAGCTCGCGCGGCACGGTCAGCCCGGTGACGCCCCCCACCCGGTCGCCGCGGGCGAAGGCCTTGGCGTACGACGCCAGCCAGTTGCGGTCAACCAGGACGTCATCGTCGGCGAAGGCGACGATCTCCCCCTCGGCGGCGTGAAGCCCGGCGTTGCGGGCGTTGGACCCGCCCGGGATCTCTTCCTGCAGCAGCCTGACCTTGACGTCGCCGTTCGTCTGGGAATCGGGAAGGACGACCCGATCGTCCTCACCGGACCCGTTGTCGACGACGATCACCTCGAAGCGGTCGCTCGGGTAGTTGGAGCGCAGCGCCGCGCCTACGGCTTCGACCGCGAAGGCGGGGCGATTGCGGGTGGGGATGACCACCGAGATGCTGGGCGCGTCCCGCAGGAACTCGTCGAGAGCGGCGACGCACGGTGGCCGGCCCGTCGCCTGGATCCCCTCCTTGCCGAGCGTGGCGACGTCGCCTATGCCATCGCCGTGGAGGTGAGCCCCGATCCCGCCGCTCAGCTCCGCCCAGATCTGCCCGGCCAGCCGCTCGGGGTCGAGCCCTCCCGGGGGCAGCTCGGCGCGAACCGAGCCGAGTGGCGCGCCGTGAAGGCGGACAAGGCACAGCGCCTCCGTATATGTGCCGCCGGGTCCTCCGCCGGCGCGGAGGGTGGGAAGCGGTTCGCCGATCTCGACGTCGGCGATCAGCACCGGGGCGAAGTCGGGCGATGCCTTCTCCCAGCTGGCGCTCCAGTCCTTGCTCATCGCTGTTTCCGTCGCAGGCGAGCGAGGTTCCCGATCAGGAAGCCGAGGCCGCTCGTCAGTACCCCGATCGCGATTGCCCCCGCGCGCAGCGGGCCGGACAGGTCCCCGCGCAGCAGGTCGAGCAGGCCCCGTGCCACGCCACGCGGCAGGACGACGGAGACGTAGCGGCGCTCGGAGCTGAGGCCCTCCTGGGCGCCCATGGCCTGGGCCAGCTCGGCCTTGCCGGCGCCCTCCTCGAAGCTGCGACGCATCAGGTAGCCGAGGGTCGCCTGCTCGGCGGTGACCATGTGGTGCACGGTTGCGTGGGGTTGGTAAAGCCAGCTCATCTCAGGCCACCGCTGCCCGATGCGGATGCCGAGCTCGGTGTCCTCCAAAGCATGCCCGCCGGCGATGACGGTGCCGCGGTACTTGATCTCACGCGGGGCGACGCCCTGCTGGAAGCCCCCGATCTCGCGCAGCGCCTCGCCGCGGACGGCCATGTTGGCCGCGATCGGGTTGCGGACCGGCGCGATCTCGGTCGGCAGGCCGGTGTAGCTGCAGCCGAAGACCCAGTAGAACTCGGTCGGGAACCAGCGTGGCTCGGCGCCTTCCCAGTTGGGGAGCAGCTCGCCGGTGACGCCGACCACCCCGGGGTCGTCGAAGCAGGAGGCGAGGTTCTCGATCCAGGCCGGCTCCGCTTCGGTGTCGTCGTCGGTGAGGACGACGATGTCGCCGCCGGCGATCTCGACGCCGGTATTGCGGGCTCCGACGACGCCGCGGCCGTGGCGGTTGGCGACCGCGTTGACGGCCGGGAAGGTGTCCTTGACCCAGGCGAGCAGCTCCGGGTTGTAGTCGATCACCGCAATCGTCTCGGCGGGGGCGAGGGTCTGCCGCTCGATCGCGCGCAGGCAGCGCTTGAGCTCTCCGCGGCGCTCCGAGTTCCAGGCCGGGACGATCACCGAGACGCTGTTATGGGCTGCTCCTCTCACCGTGGTCGAGTAGTTCGGCGCCGGCGCTCGATTTCCCGGGCGGCAGGGCGACGGCCTGACGGCAAGCTCAGGTGGCGGACGCCGTCTCGGCTTCGCGGGCCTGCGCGGGCTCCAGGTGCTGGCGACCGTTGTGGATCGTGCGGCGCCTGCGGGCCTCGCCGAGGATCGTCCCCAGCACCCGGAAGCCGTCGCGGAAGGTGTTGAGGTTGCTCTGGCCGGAGATGCGGTCGGCCTCATAGCTCGGCACCTCCGTGATCTTCATCCCGGCGCCGGCGATGCGCAGGTTGATCAGTGTCTCGACCTCGAAGCCGGGCACGTCGAGCGAGATGAACGGCAGGCAGCGCGCCCAGAAGGCGTTGTAGCCGTAGCAGAGGTCGGTGAAGTGGGTGCCGTGCAGGAGGTTGGCGGTACCGCTGAGGCAGGTGTTGCCGAGGCTGCGCAGCCTGGTGATGTCGGCGCTGCCGCCGCCGGGGAGGAAGCGCGAGCCCTTGGCGAAGTCGGCGCCCGCCTCCAACGCCTCGACGAAGCGGGGGATCTCGGCCGGGTCGGCGGAGCCGTCGGCGTCGAGCATGACGACGAGATTTCCGGTGACGGCGGCAAAGCCGGTGCGGAAGGCGTCGCCCTTGCCGCGGCCGCTCTGGGTCAGCACCCGGATCGTCGGGTAGGCCCGCCGGGCCGCCTCGATCGTTTCGTCGCGCGAGTTGCCGTCGACGAGGATCACCTCGTGCAGTTCTTGGGGGAGCTGGCTCAGCACGTGGCCGATGTTCTTCTCCTCGTTCATCGCCGGCACGACGATGCTGACCAGGGTCCTGCGGCTCTGCCGGCGATCGGGGCCGGCGTAGGGGACCGAGTTGCGGGTGGCCAGCGCCTCGACCTCGATCAGGGGAACCCCGCCCACCTGGCTCGGCGTCACCACCGGCGCCTCGAGCAGGTCGAGCGGGCGCGGCAGGAGGCTGACCGGCACGCCGATCGACTTGAAGGCGCGGACGAGATCGAGCAGCCCCTCGTCGTCGGCGTGGCGACTGGCGATCACGACGCGGTCGGCGTGGTAGCGATCGACCACCTGCAGTGCCGCGACGCGACCGGAGTCTCCCGAGTCGCCTTCGCTGGGGGGTACCGTCGCGACGACGGTGGCGAAGGCCCGCAGCGGCTCGTAGGCCTTCAGCCGCTCGGCGGTGGTCTCGTCGCCGACGAGCACCCAGCGCTCACCGCGATCGACGCGGTGCACGAGCGGGATGCAGACGGCGCGGGCTGCCGCGTCGAGGGCCACGAAGACCCCCCAGAGCGCGAGCTGCGCGCCCCCGTCGAGGGGGATGAGGAGCGAGGAGGACCAGGCGAAGAGGGCGGCGACCAGGAGGCGCATCACCGGCCACGCCACGCCGTCGTCGCCGCCGCCGAGGCCGCCGCGCTGAGGTTTGGCGCCGTAGACGCCCAACATGCCGTATACGAGGACGAGGAGCAGCGGCGAGAGCGGCAGGGCGGGGAAGAGGTGGGAGCCGCTGGCCAGCGCAACGGCGGTCAGCGCGACCGAGGAGGAGGCGAGGTCGACTGCCGGGAGAAGCCACCAGGCGGCGCCGCGCCTTGTGCGCGGCATCGTGCCGAGGGTCGGCCGGTCCTGGACGACAGCTTCGCTGCGTTGCGTGCCGGCAGGGATGCGGGCGTCTAGTGGGGCGTCCGTGGAGCTATGCATGGGAGGGAGTCTTAGACACGGCGTTTCTGCTTGACGGTTTCCAGATTTGAGGATGCTGATTCCAGTCCTCCCCCCTATCGGCAGCTACCCGCATCCACGTTAACGGTCCAGGGAAGTTGCGTGTTGTAACGGTCCCGTTACGGAACGGGAGCAGCTTTATTGACCGCAGGGAGAATCGATTGTCTCGAAATTACTGCGTAAACATTCTCACAAGCCGTACGACGCCGCCAGCTCAGGATCCTTGGCCGCAAGCATCTCCGCCAGCTCGACCATGACCTTGCATTGCTTCCAGGTGGCGTCGTCCTGCATCTTGCCGTCGATCATGTGCACGCCGCGGCCGTCGGGGATCGCCTCCAGCACCTTCTTGGCGAACTTGACCTCCTCGGGCGGCGGGCTGAAGACCTTCTTGGCGATGCCTATCTGGACCGGGTGCAGCGACCAGGCGCCGACGCAGCCCATCAGGAAGGCGGCGCGGAACTGGGTCTCGCAGCCGGCGGTGTCCTTGATGTCGCCGAAGGGGCCGTAGAAGGGGAGGATGCCGGTCGCCGCGCAGGCGTCGACCATGCGGGCGATCGAGTAGTGCCAGAGGTCCTGCTGGGCGCTGACGCGGTCGGCCTCGGGGTTCTCGGGGTCGGCCGGGTCCTCCATCACGCGGTAGCCGGGGTGGCCGCCGCCGACGCGGGTCGTCTTCATCCGCCGCGAGGCGGCGAGGTCGGCGGGGCCGAAGCTCATCCCCTGCATGCGCGGGCTGGCGGCGGCGATCTCCTCGAGGTTGACAACTCCCTGCGCGGTCTCGAGGATCGCGTGGATCAGGATCGGCCGGTCGAGCCCGGCCTTGGCCTCGAGCTGAGCCAGGAGCCGGTCGACGTAATGGATGTCCCAGGCGCCCTCGACCTTGGGGACCATCACGACCTCGAGCTGGTCGCCGATCTCGGTCACGAGCGTGGTCAGGTCGTCGAGCACCCAGGGGCTCTCCAGCGAGTTGACCCGGGTCCAGAGCGCGGTCTGGCCGAAGTCCGATTCCTTGGCGGCGCGGACCAGGCCGGAGCGAGCGGCCTCCTTGCGGTCGACCGGGATCGCGTCCTCGAGGTTGCCGAGCAGGATGTCGGTCTTCTCGGCGATGCCGGCCGCCTTTTCGACCATCTTCTCGTTGGAGAAGTCGAGGAAGTGGATCATCCGCGAGGGCTTGACCGGGATCTCGCGCAGCGGCTCGGGGGCGCCGATCGCCTGCGGCTGGAAGAAGTCTCTGGGGTTTCTCACACTGCTCCTCGCGTCGTTCGGTTCTCTCGTCGCGGGGAAATCTAGCCAAACGCGCGTTCGGGGCGGGGGCGGAGGACTTCGCCGCCCGCCGCCGTACCTTGGGGGAGATGGACGCCGCGACCCACGACGCCAGGCTGAACTGGCTGCTGCCCGAGCGCTCCCGCCCGCCCTTGATCGGCGAGCTCGAGCGGCGGATCGACGAGGCGCTGGCGACCGCACGGGCCTCCGAGGCGGCGGTGATGACGGTCGGCGCCGCGGCGCTCGACGCGGCCGAGCAGGCGCGGCGCGCAGCCGAGCTGGCGGAGCGAGCCAGCGCGATGGTTGCCGGTTCCAAGGGGCCCGATGATGCACCGGCCGCGGTGGCGACCGCGGCGACCGAAGCTGCGCCTTCGCCGGCGGCGTCCAGGCCCGCCCCGGGGGACGCGAGCCTCAAGGACTTCAGCGAGCGGGCGGATCGGCTCGTCGCACGCTTGCGACAACTGCAACGGATTCCCCTTGCGGCACCCGCAGCCAGCGACGCCGCAGGCCGGCCGCAATACGGGCACTGATCTCGCCAGGGGGGGCGATCTCGACCCCGTCGAGGGAGCTCACCGGCTCGACGCCCCTCACCGAGCCGGCCAGGAACACCTCGCCGCGGCGCAGGTCGTCCACGGTCAGCCGTTCCTCGCGGGCCTCGATTCCCTCGGCTCGGGCCACCTCGATCGCCTGGCGCCGGGCGATGCTGGGCAGGATGCGCCCGTCGGTCGGAGGCGTCGCCAGCCTTCCCTCCCTGGCCGTGAAGACGCTTCCGCGCGAAGCCTCCAGCGCCGTCCCGTCCGCGTCGACGACAAGCGGCAGCTCTCCGGTTGCGGCCGCCGCGGCGCTCTCGAGCAGCCGACGGTCTGCCCACTTATGGGCGCCGAGACCGCCGACGACGACGAAGCTGCGCAGGGCGATACCCCGGTCGGGAGGGGGGAACAGCTCCGCGGGCTCGACCTCGGAGGCCGTGACCTCGGTGCCCAGGCGGCCTTCCCGGGGCACGGCGGTAAGGCGAAGTTTCCCGTGCTGGAGTCCGCGGGCGCGCTCGAGGACCAGCTCGCGAGCGGCGCCGGGCAGCTCGGCGCCGAAGAGGGCGCCGAGGCTGGCCGCGAGCCGCTCGAGATGAGCGTCGAGCTCGACCGGCCGGCCGTCGAGGACGAGCATCGTCTCGAAGACGCCCTTGGCGGGATCTGCGTGGGGAGAGACACGCATGCCCGGATATCTTGACGCGATGGCCGCGGCAAGTCATACAAGCCTCCCGGCAGCGGCCGAATGCCGGCTCTTGGTGCGCCGGCTCGAGATGCTGCCCGATGCCGAGCGCGCCTTCGTCTCTATATATAGAGAGAGCCAGAACGCCTTCTGGCTCGACAGCGTCACCCGCGGGGAGCGGGGGCGTTTCTCCTTCATCGGCGACAGCGGGGGCCCGCTTGGCGCGGTCATCTCCTGCGACGTCGGTGACGGACAGGTCCGGGTGCAGCGTGGTGGGAAGGTCGAGGTCCGCGAGGAATCGATCTTCGACTACCTGGACCGGACGCTGCGTGGCCTGCGCCCGCTCACCGCCGACCTGCCCTTCGACTTCGACTGCGGCTTCGCCGGCTACTTCGGCTACGAGCTGAAGGCGGACTGCGAAGGGGTTGCCGCCCATCGCGCCCGCACCCCCGACGCCGCCTTCGTCTTCGCCGACCGCCTGATCGCCTTCGACCACGAGCGGCGCTGCACCTACCTCGTCGCCCTCGCCGACGCCCCACCCGAACTGCATCAACTTCTCCACCCGGCAGATAGACAAGTTGATGCAGTTCGGGTCGCTGCGGAGGCGGAGCGGTGGATCGAGGGGACTGGCCGGCGCCTTGCCTCGCTGCCGTCGCTTGCCGAGCCTGCGGTCGGCCCGGAGCCCGTCGAGCTGCGCCTGCGCCGCTCGCCCGAGCACTATCGGGATGACATCGAAGCCTGCAAGCGCTACCTGACCGCCGGGCACAGCTATGAGATCTGCTTGACGAACAAGCTCGTCGCCGACGCCAGCCCAGATCCGATCGAGCTGTACCGGGCGCTGCGTCGGGCGAACCCCGCGCCGTTCGCCGCCTATCTGAGGTTTGGCGACCTCGCGGTGTTCGAGCTCCTCGCCGGAGCGCTTCCTCGCTGTTGACCGCAACGGCTGGGCGGAAGCACGGCCGATCAAGGGCACCAGCCGTCGTGGGGGGACGCCGGAGGAGGATGCGCACCTGACGCATGACCTGGGCGCCGACGAGAAGAGCCGCGCCGAGAATGTGACGATCGTCGACTTGCTGCGCAACGACCTCGGTCGCGTCTGCGAGGTCGGCACCGTGAGCGTGCCGGAGCTGATGCGGGTCGAGACCTACAAGACCGTGCACCAGCTCGTCTCCAGCGTCCGCGGCCGCTTGCGCGCGGAGGTCGGCGCCGCCGAGTGCGTCCGCGCCTGCTTCCCGCCCGGATCGATGACCGGCGCTCCGAAGGTGCGGACGATGGAGATCATCGACGAGCTCGAGGGCGAGGCCCGCGGCGTCTACTCGGGCGCGATCGGGTACCTGGGGCTTGGCGGCGGGTGCGATCTGAGCGTCGCGATCCGGACGATCGTGCTCGATGGAGGATCAGCTTCGATCGGCGCCGGCGGCGCGATCGTCACCCAGTCGGATCCCGAGGACGAGCTCAAGGAGATGCTGTTGAAGGCGAGGGCGCAGGCTGCCGCACTCTCGCCGCGTCGGTTTGCACAGGTGATTGCAGAACTGCTGCCCCTGTCGGATCAAACCGACTGACGAGCGGACCGCATAAGAAATTTTGCGTGTTTTGCTCCGGGCTCTCCTCGAGGGGGCCTCTCTCAACTCCAAGGAGATTCACCGCAATGACCGTACGAATGCAATCTGCTTTCTCCGCCCGTCGGCTGGCACTTGCCGTCGTGGCGAGTCTCACCCTCGTTCTCTCCGCAGGTGCGATTGACGCCCAGGCGGCGACGACGCTCAGCGCGGTGAACCTCTGCGTCAAGAAGACGAACCCCGGCCGTGGCACCATCCGCCTCGTCTCAGGCAAAACGCTCTGCAGGAAATCCGAGCGCGGCGTACTGCTCGTCGCCAGCTCGGGTCCGAACGGCGTGGTGATCGAATCCGAACCCGGCAAACAGGGCGAAAAAGGCCTCGTCGGCGAGCAGGGCCCCGTGGGAGACCAGGGCCCGGTTGGAGACGAAGGCCCTGAAGGCCCGCAAGGTCCGGTCGGCGACAAAGGCCCGATCGGCGATAAAGGCCCAACAGGGGACAAAGGCGCGACCGGCGACAAAGGTCCGGTAGGCGACCAGGGTCCAGTGGGCAAACAGGGCCCCGAAGGCGACAAAGGCCCGACCGGCGACAAAGGCCCGCAGGGCGCGACCGGCGACAAAGGCCCAGAAGGCAAACAGGGTTCTGAAGGCGACAAAGGCCCCACGGGCGACAAAGGCCCAGAAGGCAAAGAAGGCGCTGAAGGCAAACAGGGTCCTGAAGGCAAAGAAGGCGCTGAAGGCAAACAGGGTCCTGAAGGCAAAGAAGGCGCTGAAGGCAAACAGGGTCCCGAAGGCAAAGAAGGCGCTGAAGGTAAACAGGGCCCCGAAGGCGACAAAGGCCCGACCGGCGACAAAGGCCCGCAGGGCGCGACCGGCGACAAAGGCCCAGAAGGCAAACAGGGTTCTGAAGGCGACAAAGGCCCCACGGGTGACAAAGGCCCCGAAGGCAAAGAAGGCGCTGAAGGCAAACAGGGCCCCGAAGGCGACAAAGGCCCGACCGGCGACAAAGGCCCAGAAGGCAAAGAAGGCGCTGAAGGCAAACAGGGTCCTGAAGGCGACAAAGGCCCCACGGGTGACAAAGGCCCAGAAGGCAAAGAAGGCAAACAGGGTCCGGAAGGTGTCAAAGGCCCCGAAGGTCCGCAGGGTCCAGTAGGCAAAGAAGGCCCCGAAGGCAAACAGGGCCCGGAAGGCAAACAGGGCAAAGAAGGAGTCCAGGGCAAAGAAGGAGTCCAGGGCAAAGAAGGAGTCCAGGGCAAACAGGGCCTCGAAGGCAAACAGGGCCCCGAAGGCAAACAGGGCCCCGAAGGCAAACAAGGCCTCGAAGGCAAACAAGGCCTCGAAGGCAAACAGGGCCTCGAAGGCAAACAAGGCCTCGAAGGCAAACAGGGTCCGGAAGGTAAAAAAGGCCCGGAAGGCGCGGCGGCTTCTCACGAGCTCCGCGGCGGCGGCGGCAGCTCGTCGGTGTTCAACGAAATGGAAAGCCGGTACTTCGGTACGGCGATCGACACGAGCACCACTGCTGAGACCTCGATCCAGGAAGTGCTGCTCACCGGCGGCACGCTCAGCAAATTCCGGGTATTCCTCACCGGTGATGCCGGCTCAGGCGATTCCTACACGTTCACGGTTCGAAGGGATCCTGCCGGTGCGACCGGCCCGAGCAACACGACCATCACCTGCTCTATATCCGGCAGCTCCGCTACCAGCTGCGAAGACACCACGCACTCGGTGGTATTCGAAGCCGGGGATGCGGTTTCGATCCTCGCGACGGAGAGTGGCAGTCCGAACACGCGGAACATGTTCTTCCGGCTCAACTTCGGCTAGTCGGAATCTCGAAAAGGTCCTACGACCGCCGCCAACCCTTCGCGGGGTGGGCGGCGGTCGTTCTGGCCTAGCCGACCGGGACGATCTGCCCCGAGTTGACCAGCGTCAGCGCCTGCTTCACGTTTGGGTCGTAGACCTCGATCTGGGCCTTGACGCCCGGATAGGCGAGGTAGACGCTCTGCGGGCTCCTGCGGTCGTAGTAGACGACCGCTCCGCCGGGGGCTTCCCCCAACACCGCCCCTTCGCTCTTGCCCTGTCGTCTCAGTTCCTGCACCGGGTGCGGCCGGTCGTAGGTGCCGACGGTGAGGAAGATCGGGCGCGGATCGCCCGCCTTGGCATCGCCGGTCAGGTAGCGCACGTATGTGCGGCCGGCTTCGGGCCGGCGCAGCTCCAGCTCGGTTCCCTTCCGCTCGCTGGCCCAGTACACGGGCGTGCCGGGTCCTGATACGGCTTCCCGGAGCACCGCGGCACTGAGCACTTCGGCCCCGTCCGAGCTTCCGGGTGAGTTGTCCTCGCCGGAGAAGACCAGCACCAGAGCCAGCGCAACCAGGACTACGGCTCCCAGGGCGATGCCGAGGGTCGCCTGCTTCTTCGGGCTGGCTTTGCCTTTGGGCTTCTCTTTCTCCATCTCGCCTTCCTCGGGTTGCGGGCCGCGCCGTATCGGCGCTTGAGGCGGCCAAGCGTAGTCCGGCGGTCGGCGGGTTTTGGGGCCAGGCGCCGCCGGCTCCTGCGGGCACTCGGCGGCGCGGCGCCGATAACCTTTGCGCCCCCGTCACCGACCCGAGCAGGAGCCATGGCCGTAGAGACCGCTTACAGCGAGCAGACCGACATTCAGCGCGACATCACCGAGATGGTCCGGCAGTTCGCCGACGAGCAGATCATCCCCAACGCCGAGCACTTCGACCACGAGGACTCCTTCCCGGAGCCGATCGTCGAGCAGATGAAGGAGCTCGGTCTCTTCGGGGTGACGATCCCCGAGGAGTACGGCGGCATGGGCCTCGACCTGACGACCTACGCGATGATCGTCGAAGAGCTCTCGCGCGGCTGGATCTCGATCTCCGGCGTCGTCAACACCCACTTCATCGGCTCCTACCTCTTGATGAAGTTCGGCACCGACGAGCAGAAGGACTACTTCCTGCCGAAGATGGCGACGGGGGAGATCCGCGCCGCCTTCTCGCTCTCCGAGCCCGAGGTCGGCTCCGACGTGCAGGGGATCAAGGCGACCGCGAAGAAGGGCGACGACGGCAACTGGGAGCTGAACGGCCAGAAGATGTGGGTCACCAACGGCCTCGGCTCCAGCGTCGTCTTCGTCCTGATGAAGACCGACACCAAGGCCGACCCCCCATATAAAGGCATGACCTGCTTCATCACCGAGAAGGAGCCCTGGAGGGAAGTCAACGAGGGCGACTTCGCCGGCCTGACCGTTCCGCCCAAGATCAAGAAGATGGGCTACAAGGGCGTCGAGTCGACCGAGCTCGTCTACGACGGCTACCGCTGCCCGCCCGAGCGCGTGCTCGGCGGCGAGGAGGCGGGGGTCGGCGAGGGCTTCATCCAGATGATGGACGCGCTCGAGGTCGGCCGCGTCAACGTCGCCGCCCGCGGCGTCGGCATCGCCCAGCGCGCGCTTGAGCTGGCCCTGCGCTACAGCCAGGAGCGCAAGGCCTTCGGCAAGCCGATCGCCCAGCACCAGGCGATCCAGTTCAAGCTCGCCGACATGGCGACCAAGATCGAGGCCGCCCGCCTGCTCACCCGCAAGGCGGCGCGGATGAAGGACGCCGGCGAGCGCTCCGACCTCGAGGCCGGGATGGCCAAGCTGCTCGCCTCGGAGACCGGCAAGGAGTGCGTCGAGGAGTGCTTCCGCATCCACGGCGGCTACGGCTACTCGAAGGAGTACGAGATCGAGCGCCTCTACCGCGACGCGCCGCTGCTGCTGATCGGCGAGGGAACCTCGGAGATCCAGCGCATGGTGATCGGCAAGAAGCTGCTGCAGCGGCACAAAATTTGAGCTTAGCCCGCCGCACCTTTTCTAGACGAATTGCTGAGCGGGACGTTCCTGCTCATAGCGGTAACGTTCACGCGGTGCTCTCCGGTTTTCGGAAAAGCGTCGCCGGGCGGAAGCGCGGCCCCTTCGCCTCGCTGCTGCTCGCAGCGCTACTGCTCGGGCTGTCCGCCGTGCCTGCCCACGCGGCCACTCTCCAGTACCCGAACCTGAAGACGCTCGCGCCGCGCGACCTGCGCTTCGACAACGCCGACGTCGATGCGGGCGAACCCACCGTGATGCACAACGTCCTGCGCTTCTCAAACACGGTCTGGGACACCGGCCCGGGCCGGCTGGAGATGCGCGGCCTGATCGATCCGACCACCAAGACCGGCCCCGCCACCCAGCGTGTCTACGACGACGGCGGAGGCTTCACCGACTTTCCGGCCGGCAGCTTCTACTACCACGCCGCGCACCAGCACTATCACTACGACAACTGGGGCCGCTACGAGCTCTGGACGAAGGCCGGCTACGAAAATTGGCTTGCGAGTGGGAGGACCGTGGGCAATCCGACGGTTGGAGCCAAGACGACCAGTTGCATGACCGACGAGGAGTTCATCCGCAACGTGCCCAACCAGCCCTACCCGCCGGTCTACGGCACGGAAGGGTGCTTCCCCGACTCGCAGGGGAAGATGCTGCAGGGGATCTCGCCTGGCTGGGGCGATACCTACGACTACTTCCGCTTCGAACAGTGGATCGACCTCGGTGCGGCCGGGACGCTGGCCGACGGTCAGTACGTATTGCGCTCGGTGGTCGATCCCCAGAACAAAATCTACGAGAGCCCGAACAAGGCCGACGTGACCCGCGAGGGCCAGGAAGACAACGAAGCGATCACGATGTTCAGCGTCTCGAAAGGGCAGCTCGTCGACAGCAACCCGCCGAGCGGCTCGGTGAGGGTCAACAACATCGACGCCAGCACCTCTTCCCCGAACGTGACCGTGAGGGTGCTGGGCCGCGACGACATCAGCGAGGTGACCCAGCTGAGGCTCTCCAACGACGGGAACACCTGGTCCAGCTTCCAGGCGTACACGGGCAAAGAATCGACTGCGCAGGCGATCGCCTGGAACCTGACGGACTCCGCTTACGGCGGCAACAACTTCGACGGGACGAAGACCGTCTACGTGCAGTTCAAGGACGCCTCGGGCAAGCTGTCGGAACCCGAGAGCGACTCGATCGTCCTCGACCGCGGTGGGGGATCCTCGGCCTATTCCAACGCGGTCATGGGGGACGGCCCGGTCGGCTACTGGCGCCTGGGAGAGAAAAGCGGCACGACCGCCACCGATACCTCCGGGGGGGACAACGGCACCTACAAAAACGGCGCCCTGCTCGGCCAGCCCAGCCTGCTGGCCGGCGACAGCGCCAACACCGCCGTGCGCTTCGACGGGACCAACGACCTCGTCGCCATCCCCAGCTCCAGCGCCCTCAGCCCGGCCACGAAAGTCTCGGTCGAGGCCTGGATCAAGCCCAACGCCCTGCCCACGACGGGGAACTTCGCCAGCGTCGCCAGCAAGCCCGAGTCCTACTCGATCCAGTTCAACGGGCCCCGGCTCGAGTTCACGATCATGCAGTCGAAGGCCCGCAGGCGCCTGCAGGCACCCGCCGGGGCGATCGTCACCGGCCAGGCCTACCACGTGGTCGGCACCTACGACGGCACCACCCAGCGCCTCTACGTCAACGGCGCCGAAGTCGCCAGCGCAGCTCTGACCGGGGCGATCACCACCAACACCAACGCCCTGGACATCGGCTCCTGGAACGAAGGTGCCGAAGACTTCAACGGCACGATCGACGAGGTCGCCGTCTACGCCGGCGCGCTCTCGGCAGCACGGGTCGGGGCTCATTACGAAGCGGGGTCCGGGGCAGCTCCGCCTGACCCGACGGTCAAAGACCCGAGCAGTCTCAGCGCGACCGCCGCCTCCGAAAGCGAGATCGACCTGAAATGGGTCGACAACTCGACCAACGAGGGTGAATTCCTGATCCAGCGCGACACTTCCCCGAGCTTCGAATCGCCGGTGATCCTGCCCGTTTGGGCGAACACGACCAGCTATGCGGACACTGGCCTCTCGCCGGGGACCACCTACTACTACCGGGTGCGGGCGAGGAACGCGACCGACAGCTCGGGCTACTCGAACACGGCCAACGCGACCACGCTCACCTCAACTCCGCCACCGCCTCCACCTGAATACCGCTCTGCGGTCATCGCCGACGAACCCGTCGGCTACTGGCGCCTGGGGGAGGCTAGCGGGACCGTCGCGGTGGATGAGAAGGCCGCCGACCCCGGCACCTACCGCAACGGCGCCCTGCTCGCCCAGCCCAGCCTGCTGGCCGGCGACAGCGCCAACACCGCCGTGCGCTTCGACGGCACCAACGACCTCGTCGCCATCCCCAGCTCCAGCGCCCTCAGCCCGGCCACGAAAGTCTCGGTCGAGGCCTGGATCAAGCCCAACGCCCTGCCCACGACGGGGAACTTCGCCAGCGTCGCCAGCAAGCCCGAGTCCTACTCGATCCAGTTCAACGGGCCCCGGCTCGAGTTCACGATCATGCAGTCGAAGGCCCGCAGGCGCCTGCAGGCTCCCGCCGGGGCGATCGTCACCGGCCAGGCCTACCACGTGGTCGGCACCTACGACGGCACCACCCAGCGCCTCTACGTCAACGGCGCCGAAGTCGCCAGCGCAGCTCTGACCGGGGCGATCACCACCAACACCAACGCCCTCGACATCGGCTCCTGGAGCGAAGGCGCGGAGGACTTCAACGGCACGATCGACGAGGTCGCCGTCTATGCCGGCGCGCTTGGCCCGGCGCGGGTCGGGGTTCATTACGAAGCGGGATCGAAAGCGGCCAAATCCGTCGCGCTCTCCGGCCTCAGCCCCCTGTCGGCAGGGCCGAAGCTCGTTTCCAACTCGGGCTCGAGCACGGATCGCTACTCGATCGCGAGTCCGCCGGCGTTTGCCTATTACTGCCGACTCCACTCGCTGATTGCCCTGCAATCCCCCGAACAGACCCCTTGGCCTCGACGCCAGACCTGATCAAGACCGCGGTCGAGCGGTTCCAGGCCGAGGTCCCGGCGCTGGCGAAACTGAAACTGGTCTTCGGCCTGGAACTGAAGGCCAAGCACGACATCCAGCTCTACCGGGTCGAGGTGCCGGGCCCGACGATCAAGAAGGACCTCGCCCAGGACGAGCGGGTGCTGGTCCAGATCGACCGTCCCCAGTTCAACGACCTGGCTGAGAACGGCACCCTTAAGAGCTACCGCAAGGCCTATGAGACCGGCCACATCAAGGCCACCGGCGACTCCAACGTGAAGAAGCTGATCGCCCAGGTGGTCGAACGCCAAGAGGAACGCACCCGGCTCAAAAAGGCCCACTGAGGCCGGTTAGAGCCGGATCAGGTTCTTCGCGTCGATGCCGCGGGTGACGCCGCGGAAGTCGACCACGAGCGTCGCCTTGGCGGCCACCTCCTCGTAGTCGAGGCTCGGGTGCGCGGTGACGATCGCCACCACGTCCGAGGTGTCCAGCGCCTCATCGAGGTCGACCGAGCTGAGGTCCAGCTCGGCGAGCTCAGGTACGTGCGGGTCGTGGTAGGAGACGTCGCCGCCGAGGTCGCGCAGCAGCGTGGCGATCTTCAGCGCGGGGGACTCGCGGGTGTCGCCGACACCTGCCTTGTAGCTCATCCCGAGGATCAGGATCTTCGAGTCCTTGACCGGCTTGCCGGCGTCGTTCAGCGCCCGCTCGATGCGCTCGACGCAGAACACGGGTTGGGCCTGGTTCATCTTGCCTGCCAGCTCGATGAACTCCGGATAGAAGTCGTGCTCGCGGGCCTTGAAGGCGAGGTAGAAAGGGTCGATCGGCAGGCAGTGGCCGCCCATGCCCGGGCCCGGGTCGAAGCGCATGAAGCCGAACGGCTTGGTCGAGGCGGCGTCGATCACCTCCCAGACGTCGATCCCGAGCCGGTCGCAGAGCTGGGCAAGCTCGTTGACGAAGGCGATGTTGACCGAGCGGAAGATGTTCTCGAGGAGCTTCGACAGCTCGGCCGCCTCGGGCCCGGAGAGGACGACGACCTGCTCGCAGATCAGTTCGTAGAGCTCGCGGGCGCGCTGCGAGCAGGCCTCGGTCATCCCGCCGACCAGCTTCGGCGTGGTGCGGACGGTGTAGTCGGTGCGACCGGGGTCGATCCGCTCGGGCGAGAAGGCGAGGTGGAAGTCGGTGCCGGTGGACAGTCCCGACTCCTCGAGGATCGGTGCCAGGCGCTCGCGGGTCGTGCCGGGGTAGGTGGTCGACTCGAGCACGACCAGCTGCCCCGGCTGCAGCACTCCCGAGAGCGCCGTCCCGGCGTCGAGCAGGTAGGTGAGGTCGGGCTCGCGCGAGCCGGTGAGCGGCGTCGGCACGCAGATGATCACCGCGTCGCAGGAGGCGAGGTCGGCCTGGCGCGGGGTGGGGTGGAGGCGCTCGGCGATCGAGACCAGGGCGGAGTCCGGGATGTCCTCGATGTAGCTCGTGCCCCGTTCGAGGCTCTCGATCTTGCGGGCGTCCGCGTCGAGGGCAACCACGTCGTGTCCCGACTCACCGAAGGCGACGGCAAGCGGCAGGCCGACGTAGCCAAGGCCGATGATTCCGATCTTCATCGACGGGAGTCTATTCCCGTCGGCGCGGGCAAGATGCGACGCTCTATAGGATGCCGCGCCGCACCCCGACAGGAGACGAGAACGACAAATGAGCGACGAGAAGTACGAGCTGACCACCGACCAGGCCGAGCGCGAGGCGTCCGGCGCCCACGCCTACGGCCGCTACCTCGAGGAGTTCGAGGTCGGCGCCGTCTACAAGCACTGGCCGGCGAAGACGGTGACCGAGTCCGACGACCACCTCTTCTGCCTGATCACGATGAACCACCACCCGCTGCACCTCAACGACGTCTACGCGGCGGGTTCCCAGCAGGGCCAAAACGTAGTCGTCGGCCCGCTCGTCTACTCCCTTGCCCTGGGCATGTCGGTGAGCGACGTCTCCGGCAAGGCGATCGCCAACCTGGCGACCGAAGACCTCAGCCACCCCAACCCGGTCTTCCACGGCGACACCCTCTTCTGCGAGACCGAGGTGCTCGAGGTCAAGCCCTCCAAATCGAAGCCCGACCGCGGCGTCGTCAGGGTCCACACCCGGGTCCTCAACCAGGACGGCGTCCTCGTCGCCGAGTTCAAGCGCCTGGTGCTGGTGCCGCGCAAGAACCCCGGCGAGGCTTCCTAGCCCGCGACCGACGCCGGGTAGCCCCGAATCCGCGCATCCGCGCGGATTCGGTCACAGGTTCGACGGCCTCTGCGCATCACAAGTGCGCCGAGGTTCGCCAGTGTCGGGGCCATGTGGCTCGCTCCCACACACCCCCACCCCGAACTGCATCAACTTCTCCACCCAGCAGATAGACAAGTTGATGCAGTTCGCGCTTGCCTCGCTTGGGCACGGTGCGGGCGGGGTTCTAATGGGCCTCGTCGGAGGCGTGGGCTGGGGGCCTGGACTCCTCGGCCAGCGAGGTGATCTCCAGGGGGCCGTGGGCGGCTGCCTCCAGGACCTCGGTCGCCTCTTCGGCGGAGCGGGCGTAGAGCTCCACCAGCATGTGGACGACTATCTGGTCCTCGTCGTGCTTGTGGAAGCGGACGTGGGTGAAGAACTCGCGCACGCCGGCTTCGCCGAAGGCGCCGTAGGTGAGGAACTCGATCGCTTCCGGGCCGGCGCAGGTCTCGACCCGGTCCTGGTCGACGGTGACCGTGCAGGAGGCGACCCAGGGGGTGCCGGCGACCATCCGCTCCCAGCGGTCCTCGATCGGCACGACGTAGTCGTCCTGGAAGGTCAGGTGGGGCTGGTCGTGCATGCAGTCGAGGCACTGGACGACGCGCTTCCTGCACCTCGTCGATGCCCTCGGCAAGGGTGCCGCTGTCGGGGTCGACGCGGCGGATCGCGTCGTAGTGGATCTGGATCTCGAGGTTCTGGGACCAGCAGCGGTAGCAGCGCAGCCAGGCCGAGCGCTCCCCGTTGAGCTCGCTCATCGCCTCATTGTGGCGCGGAGCTGGCTTTGGCGCGGCGCCGAAGCGCTCAGGCGGCTGCCGCAGCGCCGGCCCGGCTGGCGACGAGCTCGACGATCTCGCCCATGATCTTGTTGATGTCGAAGTCCTTCGGCGTGTAGACGCCGTCGACGCCGGCGCTGCGCAGGCGCTCGGCGTCGGCCGCGGGGATGATCCCGCCGACGACGACCGGCACGTCGACGCGCTCGTCGCGCAGCATGCGCACGACCTCGGGGATCAGCTCCAGGTGCGAGCCGGAGAGGATCGAGAGGCCGACCACGTCGACGTCCTCCTGCAGGGCGGACTCGGCGATCTCCTCGGGAGTGAGGCGGATGCCCTGGTAGATCACCTCCATGCCGGCGTCGCGGGCGCGCAGGGCGATCTGCTCGGAGCCGTTGGAGTGGCCGTCGAGGCCCGGCTTGCCGACCAGGATCTTGATCCGGTGGCCGATCCGGTCGGAGACCTCGTCGACCCTGGCGCGGATCGCCTCGAGCTGCTCGCGGTCGGCCGGCGGCGCGGCGCCGCTCGACGCCGGTCGGGGCCCGGTAGGCGCCGAAGGCCTCGCGCAGCACCTCTGCCCACTCGCCGGTCGTCGCCCCGGCTTTGGCGGCGGCGATCGTCGCCGGCATCACGTTCTGGCCGTCGTCGGCGGCGACGCGGGCCAGCTCGTCGAGCGCCGCCCGCACCGCGGCCTCGTCGCGCTCGGCCTTCCAGCGCTCCAGCGCCTCGATCCGCTCGCGCTCGACCTCGGGGTCGGGGGTGAGGATGCCGCCGTCGGCACCGGCCGTGAGCGGCGAGTCCTCGGTCTCGGTGAAGCTGTTCTGGCCGATCACCTTCTGCTCGCCGCACTCGATCCGCGCCACCCGCTCGCGGTGGGACTCGACCAGGCGGGCCTTCATGTAGGGCACCGCGGCGACGGCGCCGCCGTGCTCCTCGACCACCGCCATCTCGGCGCGGGCGCCGGCGATCAGCTCCTCGACCAGGCCGTCCATCACCACCGAGCCCTCGAAGAGGTCGGGGTACTCGAGCAGGTCGGTCTCGTTGGCGAGCACCTGCTGGATGCGCAGGCTCCACTGCTGGTCCCAGGGGCGGGGCAGGCCCATCGCCTCGTTC
Organism: uncultured Solirubrobacterales bacterium; assembly: GCA_963714665.1. Lineage (GTDB taxonomy): Bacteria > Actinomycetota > Thermoleophilia > Solirubrobacterales > 70-9 > VRUE01. The sequence continues at coordinate 472,573 of CAVQPE010000003.1, forward strand.
CAGGCGGGCAGCTGGATCGCGCGGGCGCGCGCGTCGCGGCTCAGCGTCACCGCCAGCGCCTCCAGCACGATGCGCTGGATGTTGTTCTCGGGCTGGGCCTCGGTCAGGCCGAGGCTGTTGACCTGGACGCCGTAGCGGAAGCGCAGCATCTTCTCGTCGGTCACCCCGTAGCGCTCGCGGCCGATCTCGTTCCAGAGCCGCCCCATCGCGCGCAGCTTGGCGATCTCCTCGATCAGCCGGATGCCGGCGTTGACGAAGAAGGAGATGCGGCCGAAGACCTTGGGGAAGTCGGCGTCGGAGACCTGGCCCGCGCGCCTTCACCTCGTCGAGCACGGCGATCCCGGTGGAGAGCGCGTAGGCGATCTCCTGCACCGGCGTCGCGCCGGCCTCCTGCAGGTGGTAGCTGCAGATGTTGGTCGGGTTCCAGCTCGGCACCTCGTTGACGGTGAAGGCGACCATGTCGGCGATCAGCCGCATCGAGGGCTCGGGCGGGAAGGCGTAGGTGCCGCGCGAGAGGTACTCCTTGATGATGTCGTTCTGGGTCGTGCCCTTCAGCTGGGAGCGATCGACGCCGTTCTCCTCGGCGACGGTGACGTAGAGGCCGAGCAGCCAGGCCGCGGTCGCGTTGATCGTCATCGAGGTGTTCATCTCGTCGAGCGGGATCCCGTCGAGGAGCTGGTGCATGTCGCCCTTGTGGGCGATCGAGACGCCGACCTTGCCGACCTCGCCGCGGGCGAGGACGTGGTCGGGGTCATAGCCGGTCTGGGTCGGCAGGTCGAAGGCGACCGAGAGGCCGGTCTGGCCCTTGGCGAGGTTGCGCCGGTAGAGCTCGTTGGAGCGCCTGGCGTCGGAGTGCCCGGCGTAGGTGCGCATCACCCAGGGACGGTCGCGCTCGGGAAGTCGGTGCTCGTTCACGCCTCCAATGATATTTGGCGGACCCCGAAATCCGCCGTTCACCGCTCCCGGGCCGCATCTTTCCCCCTTGCCTGTGTTTAGGCTGCCAGGATCGTGAGACCGCTACGCACAGCCGTGATAGGCGCTCTGCTTGCCGCCACGCTGGCTTTCGCCTCCACCGCGGGGGCGTCGCTGGTCGGCATCTACCGCAACGGGATGGGGAGCAAGGGCCAGCTGGCCCAGGTCGCCAAGCTCTCGGGAGCGCGCTGCGGCCGCAGCGGTTCCGGCCGCGCCCTCCTGATCGTCGTCGGCAAGCAGACCAAGGAGTGCTCCTATCGCACGCCGGTGCTCGGTCGCGACCTGGAGATCGCCGCCACGGAGAGCCTGCTCAGCAAGACGCCGAAGGCGCTGCAGGGCTCCGCCTACCTGGCGCTCGACCTGCGCTCCGGCGGCGGCGCCCGCTACCAGCTCGCCGTCTACCCGAAGCAGCGCAAGGCCCAGGTGCGAAAGATCCTCAGCGATGGCAGCGTCGTCTACCTCGACATCGAGAAGGACGTCGCCGGCATCGAGGGGATCGACAAAGCGAACAAGCTCCGCCTCCGTGCCTTCAACGTGACCGAAGGCGACGAAAAGGGCGACTGCCGCATCCTCGCCTACGTCGGCGGCAAGCTCGTCAGCGACGTCACCGATGAAGGCGCCGGGGAACTGACCGGCCGTGCATCGGGCTTCTCGGTCGGCTCCGCCAAGCCGGCCAAGGGCGCCCAGGCAAGCTTCGACGACGTCGTCGTCCGCGTTCCAGGTCCTTTCTAGTCCTCCCCGAGTGCCCGGCCGGTTACCCGGTAGATGTGTTCGACCGCGCCGCGGCGCTTCTCCGTGTCGACCAGCTCGATACAGCCGAGCCGTTTCAGCACGCGCACGTGGTAGGCGACGTTGCGAAGGTCGAGACCGAGCTCGGCTGCGATCAGTTTGGGGCTGGCGATGCCTTCCGCGATCAGGGTGAGTGCCTGTGCTCGCAGGTCGCTTGACAGGGCTTTGGCGAGTTGCCGGTCGATTGAAACTGGGCGCCGCTGCATTGGACCGATCCTCCAGACTGGTTTGCAAAGTTCGGCGGAGTCTAGGCCATAGATATCTTGAGTAGTTAAGTCTGCTTTAACCCGGCGCCGGAAATGCCCTCAACGGTGCCTTCCCGGTCAGCTGAGTTTCCGCATAATGCAGGGGTGTCGACTACGACGGTGGAGAGGCCACGCGTGGGCGGGCCGGGCGCGGGACTTGGTGGGGACTGGCGGGTGATCGTCCGCAACGACAACCACAACACCTTCGATCACGTCGCCGAGACGCTCGCCCGAGTGCTCCCCGGCGTCGGCCTCGATCAGGGACACAAGCTCGCCGACACGATCCACAACGCCGGCCAGGCGATCGTCTGGACCGGCCCGCGCGAGACTGCCGAGCACTACTGGGGGCAGCTCGACTCGGCGGGCCTGACGATGGCCCCACTGGAGCGGGCTTGATCGAGGCGCGCCACCGGACCCTGGCGCTGGGCCTTATCTGCGGCTTGGCCCTGCTCTGCCTGCCGGCTTCTGCGCCGGCTGAGCCGGCGCTGCCCAGTGGCTTTCAGGACACGATCGCCTTCGACGGCCTCGAACAGCCGACGACCTTCCGCTTCTCGCCCGACGGCCGGGTCTTCGTCGCCGAGAAGGGGGGGCTGATCAAGGTCTACAGCAGCCTGGAAGACAAAGAACCCGAAGTCTTCGCCGACCTGCGCACCAACGTCTATGACCATGGCGACCGCGGCCTGCTCGGCCTCGCTCTCGACCCGGACTTCCCGGACACCCCCTACGTCTACGCGCTCTACACCTACGACCACATCCTCGGCGACAAAGAACCGCCGCCGAAGTGGGGCACCCCGGAAACCGTCGGTGACGAATGCCCCGACCTCAAAGGCGCCGACGATTGCGTCGTCAGCGGCCGCCTCGTGCGGCTGACCGCCGCCGAAGGCGAAAACCACGCCCTTCCCACGGCAGGCTCCCCAGAAGAAAAAGTCCTCGCCGAAGGCTGGTGCCAGCAGTTCTCGTCGCACTCGATCGGCGACCTCCAGTTCGGCCCGGAAGGAGCCCTCTACGCGAGCGGAGGCGACGGCGCGAGCTTCACCGGCTTCGACTACGGCCAACTGGGCACGCCGCCCAACCCGTGCGGAGACCCGCCTGGGCCCGCCGGCACGGAACTGACGCCACCGAGTGCCGAAGGCGGTTCGCTGCGCTCCCAGAACCTCCTCGAACCTGAGCGGCAAGATCATCCGCGTCGATCCCGCCAGCGGAGAAGGATGGCCCGACAACCCCCTGGCGGGAAGCCTCAACCCGAATACCCGTCGGATCGTCGCCTACGGCTTCCGCAATCCCTTCCGCTTCACGATCGACCCGAATACGGGCGAGATCTACGGCGACAACGTCGGGGCGTCGGACTTCGAGGAGATCGACCGCTTCGCGGCGCCGCCGAAAACGCTCTACAACTCCGGCTGGCCGTGTTACGAGGGGCCGGTGCGCCAGCCCCTCTTCGCTCCCCTCGGGCTGACGGTCTGCGAGAACCTCTACGCGGGCGAGCCCGACTCGACTTCGCAGCCGTTCTTCTACTACAGCCACAAGCTGGAGGTCGCGAACGGGGACGAATGTCCCTATGCCAACGGCTCGGCGCTCGGCGGGATCTCCTTCTACGAGGGCAAAGACTTCCCGCCGGCCTACCACGGCGCGCTCTTCTTCTCCGATCCGGTGCGGGGGTGCCTCTACGTGATGTATCCCGGTGAAGACGGCAAGCCCGATCCGCTCACCGTCGAAAGGTTCATGCGCGAGAGCCAGATCTATCCGGGCGTCGACATCGAAGAAGGGCCGGACGGGGCGCTCTACTACGCGAGCCTCTTCGGCGACGAAGAATTCGGCCCCGGCGCGATCCACAGGATCGCCTATGCCCCGGGCGCCCCGACCGCACGCCTCGAAGCCGATCACCCGTGGGGCTCGGTCGAAGGCGGGCCCCTGAAAGTCACGCTCGACGCGAGCGCGTCCAGCGACCCCGACGAAGACCCGCTCTCATTCGAGTGGGACCTGGACGGGAACGGCACGTTCGAGACGCCCGGCGGCGAAACGCAGAAACTCGAATTCACCGCGGAGGAGCTGGAAGAAGAGGAAAAAGAAGGGGAAGAGCTGAACCGGACGGTGGCGGTGCGCGTCAGCGACGGCAAACTGAGCAGCGTCGCCAGGATCACGCTGTACCCCGGCGACGAACCGCCGGAACCGGTCATCGAGGCGCCCACACCGGCGTTCACCTGGAAAGTTGGCCAGAAAATCACCCTGGTCAGCTCGGCGATCGAATTCGGTGGCGAACACGTCTCCGGCCTCGGCCGCTACTGGAGCGTGCGCCTGGCCCACTGCCCGACCGGGCCGGAAAACTGCCACAAGCACCCGCTGCAGGTCTTCGCCGGCGTCCCCGAAGCGAGCTTCCTGGCGCCCGAACACGACTATCCCTCCTATATCGAAATCACCCTGAGGGTGACCGACGAGCGCGGTCTCTCAGCGAGCAAAACGGTGCGGATCGACCCGCACACGGCCGATCTGGAGATCGAATCCGACCCGCCCGGGATCCCCCTCACGGCCGGCCTGTCTCGGTGGGTCCGGCACCCTTTTCGCTGACCGTGATCGAGGGCTCCCACGTGGCCATCTCCGCTCCCCAGGCAGTCCAGCTGGACGGCAAGACCTACACCTGGCAGGGCTGGTCGGACGGTGGTGCCCGCGCGCACACCGTCGTGGCCGACGAATCCGGCGCCTACCGAGCCAGGTACTCCACGCCGGAGGACAGCAACCCCCCGCCACCCGAGGAGCAGCCGAGTCCGCAGACGAAGGTCCCCAAGCATCCCCCGAAGTCGACCCGCGCGAGGAAGGCGACCTTCGCCTTCGGCTCCAGCGAGAGCGGCTCGCACTTCTTCTGCAAGCTCGATCGCGGTGCATATCGTCCGTGTCGCTCGCCGAAGACCTATCGCAAGCTGAAGCCGGGCCGGCACACGTTCGCCGTCTACGCAATCGACCCGGCCGGCAACCGCGACACAACCCCGGCGACCTTCACCTGGAAGGTCCGCTGACCGACACTCCTCGTTGCCGCCTTATTCGGCGGCGAGCAGGGTGTGCCAGGCCGGCAGCAGCGGCAGGTCGTAGAGGTCGACGATCGCGGTGCGGGCCGCCTCGATCTCCTCCGAGAACCAGTAGCGCTCGAAGTCCGAGCGGCTCTCCCAGACCGAGGACTGGCGGAAGGAGAGCGGGTCGTCGACCGCGCGGGTCAGCGACCAGCTCTTGGCGCCGAAGGCCGGCATCCGCTCCGCCGCCGGTTCCCAGAGGTCGAGCCAGCGGTCCGCCCGGAAGGGGGCGATGTGCCACTCAAGTACGCATACCTCGCTCATCAGGCTCCCACCTCCGCCCGGATCGCGCCCGGGCCGTCAACGTTCTGACCGTCCTCCTCGGACTCGGCCCCGACCAGGATCGCGATCTTGCCGAGGTGCTTGTTTTCATGCAGAAGCTGGTGCGCCTCGGCGACGCCGTCAAAGCCCATCGTCTTCCAGATCACCGGCCGGACCTTGCCCTCGGCCATCAGCTGGTTGGCCTTCATGCACTCGTAGGCGTTGGCGAAGTGCGAGCCGATGATCTGCTTCTGGCGCATCCACAGGTAGCGCACGTCGAAGTCGAGCTGGAAGCCCGAGGTGGCGCCGCAGATGACGACTTTGCCGAACGGCTTGACGACGAAGACCGAGGTCGGGAAGGTCGCCTGGCCGACGTGCTCGAAGACGATGTCGGGGGCGTCGCCGAGGATCTCCTTGACCCGCTTGGCGAAGCCCCGCGAGGCCTTGAAGCGCTCCTTGTCGGCGGCCTTGTCGACGAGGTTCTCCGGCGTCCGCATCATCTCGCCGAACTCGGCCCGGTTGATGTAGTCGACCGCGCCGAGCTGCTTGATCAGCTCGCCCTTCTCCTCGGAGGAGACGACGCCGACCGCGTTGGCGCCGGCCGCCTTGCAGAGCTGCACGGCGAAGACGCCGAGGCCGCCGGCCGCGCCCCAGATCAGCACGTTGTGGCCGGGCTGCAGCTTGCACTGGTCGATCAGCATCCGGTAGGCGGTGAAGTAGGTGAGCCCGTAGGCGGAGGAGTCGGCCCAGGAGAGGTTCTGGGGGCGGGGGAGGAGCTGCTGCGCCTGCACCTTGGTGAACTGGGCGAAGGAGCCCCAGGTCGTCTCGTAGCCCCAGATCTTCTGGCTCGGCGCCGCCAGCGGGTCGAGCCCGTGCACCTCGACGTCCTCGTAGGAGGCCTGGTTGCAGTGGACGACGACCTCGTCGCCGGGCTTCCAGCGGGTGACGCCCTCGCCGACCTTCCAGACGATCCCCGAGGCGTCGGAGCCGCCGATGTGGTGGCCGTACTCGGGGTGGTCGCCGTAGCCGAAGACCGAGACCGGCTTGCCCAACGCCGCCCAGACGTTGTTGAAGTTGACTCCGGCCGCCATTACGCGGACAATCACCTCGAAGGCGCCTGGCTCGGGAACCTCGATCTGCTCTAGCTGGAAAGCGTCGTTGGGCTCGCCCTCCCGCTCCTGGCGGATCACCCAGGCTGCCATCGTCTCGGGCAGGGTTCCGGGCTCAACGTCCAATTTCGCGACTGCGCTTGTGTCAACGGCCAACTGTGGCTCCTCCGCGGGTCTCGGGATCGGGCGGCGAATCCTAGATCGAGCACGGAGAGTCTCGGCCTCGGCGGCCGCCTCCAGCTCCTGCAGCTCCTCGGCGAGGACCGGCCGAACGGCGCGATCGACGCGGGCTCGGCTCCTCCAGCTCCTTGCCGGAGGCGGCGCCCATCTCCTCGATCCGGCGCAGTCTGCGGCATGATCCGGCTCTCCAGCGAGCCGACCGCGTCGTCGAAGGATTTGGTCGCGGAGTTGAGCTGCCGCCCGGCCTTGGCGAAGTGTTCGAGGAAGGCGCCCATGCGGCTGTGCAGCTCGCGTGAGGCGGAGGCGATCTCCTGCGCCTGCTCGGCGATCTGCTCCTGGCGCCAGCCGAGCTCCACCGTGCGCAGCAGGCCGACCAGCGTGGTCGGCGTGGCGATCAGGATCTTCTGCTCGAGCGCGTAGTCGTAGAGTTTGGCCTCGGCCTCGAAGGCGGCGTGCAGGGCGGCCTCCGAGGGCATGAAGCAGACGACAAAGTCGGGTGACTCGCCGCTGTCGAACTGGTCCTGGTAGCGCTTCGAGGAGAGTTTGGTGATGTGGTCGCGCACTTGGCGGGCGTGGCGGATCATCTCGCCCTTGCGGGTCGCGTCATCCTCGGCCTCGAGCACCTCGAGGTAGGCGTCGAGCGGCACCTTGGAGTCGATCACGACGCGGCGGTTACCTGGCAGCATCACCACCGCGTCGGGCCGCAGCACCGACTCCCCGTCGCTCATCGTCTGCTGCAGCTCGAAGTCGACGTGCTCGGTCATGCCGGCGATCTCGACGCAGCGCTTCAGCTGCACCTCTCCCCACTGGCCGCGGGTCTGGGGCTGGCGCAGCGCCTTGACCAGGGTGCCGGTCTGGGTGCCGAGGTCGCCGAGGCCGACCTTCATCTCGTCCAGCAGGGTTTTCATCGCGACGTCCGCTTTGCTGCGGTCGCGGCTCAGGGTCGAGACCTCTTTTTCGATCCGCTCGAGGTTCTTGCCGATCGGCTCGGTGAGCCGACGGAACTCGGCCTCGCGCTTCTGCAACGCCGCCTCGGCGGTCTGGGCGTCGACTTTGCGCGACTCCTCGTTGACCCGCAACAGGTCGGCGACGGCCTTCGACGTCGCCTCCTGGATCGCCGGCCCGTGGTCGAGCGGCGTCTGCTGCTCGGGACGCCGGGCGGCGAGATAGACGAGCGCCGCGGCGAGCGCGAGCACGGCTATGGCGAGAACGATCGTCACCCGACCGATGGTGACGAGACCGGCAGACGGACCGGGATGCCCAAGAACCTCGCTATTAGGGCAGCAGCACGTCGTTCTGCGACGAGGTGCGGTAGGGGCCGACCACGAAGCGCACCGGTTTGGCGCTCGGGATGTCGGCGGCGCTGATCGTGTAGACGCCGGTCGGCAGCTCCGTCTGCAGCGAGGCGTTGCCGTTGGCGACCAGCGGCCCGGATTCCGCGTCCCTGGGCCCGCGCACTTCCAGCTTCGAGTCGAAGTCGGTCAGGTTGGCGGTGACGAAGACGACGACGACGGGGGCGTTCGAGCGGACCGGCGGCTGCCCCGCGTGCTGGTTCTGGGGGATCTGCTGGGTCGGTTCGGGGCCGATCGCGATCCGCGGCGGCTGCACGGTGATCGCCCGCGGGGTGACCGTGACGCTGACATGCCTCGGCGGCTGCGGTCGCGGGTCGTTGGCGGTCTCTTCGGCTGCCGCAGCCGGTCACGCCCAGCGCCAGCGCGGCGAGGGCGCAACCCGCGGCCAGTCTGCCTCTCCCACGACCCATCCCGGCGGAATCTAGCCGAAGGGCAAGTCGACTACGCGAGCCGTAACGCCATCTTCACCTACGGCCAGCTCCGCGCCGGGCTCCGCCTCGCGGCGCAGGATCGCCAGGGCGATCGGGCCGTGGAGCGGGGGAGACGCAGGCTGCCGCCGACCCGGCCGACCTCCTTTTCGCCGAGGCTCAGGGGCGTTCCCGTCGCCACCGTGGCGCTCAGCCGCAGGCCCCGCAGGTGGCGGTTCGGCTTGCCCCTGTAGTGGAGCCGGGCGACCGTCTCCTGGCCGATGTAGCAGCCCTTCTCGAAGTCGACGGCCGCCTCGACGATGCCGGCCTCGGCGGGCATCGTCGCGGAATCCATCTCGGCGCCGAAGCGCGGCGTGCCCGCCTCGATCCGCAGGATCTCGGCCGCCTCGGGGCCGACCTCGACCGCGCCCGGCCGCCGAGGAGCCCCGCGCAGGCGCTCGACTTCATCGGCCGCGGCAGATCAGGTCGATGCCCGCAGCGGTGCCCACCGCAAGGCACTCGATGCCGCCGACGGCAAGCTGCCTCGCAAGCGTGCTCGGGAAGCGGCGGCGCAGCCGGCGATCTCGGCACTGCGCGGCCCGATCAGAGAAAGCAGCCCCCGCTCCGCGCTCACGTCCTCGACCGACACGTCGCGCCCGATCTTGTACATCTCGAGATGACGCCGGGTCGCCTCCAGCGCCCCGGCCTCGATATCGACCCATATCTCGTCCTCAGCTAGTCCGCAGCACCCGCATATCGGCCTGCATGTGCCCCTTGCGATCGAGCAGCGCCGCGTAGCAGCCCTCGCCAAGCTCAAGAGCCTCGATGTCGTTGGTCAGCTGCCCCTGCAGATACTCCGCAGCCTCGGCTCCCCTCAGAACCAGCTTGCCCCGCTCGGACCGATCAAGCAGCCCGCACTCCTCGCGCAGTTGCCGGTACTGCGCGTCCAACTCGACTGTCACCGCCTCGGCCATGAGCCAATACTAGGAAGCGCTTGTCTGGGGCGACGGGGAGGGCCCCGGACAAGCCTCCCAGGCTGTTGCTTGTCCGGGGCCATCCCCGTCGCCCCTCACCCCACCTTTTAGACATGTCTAAACTCTTTCGACGTGTCTAAATCTTCCGAGGCGATAGAGGACTACGCAAAGGCGATCTACGCGCTCTCGCAGCAGCGCCAGGGCCCGGTCCTGAACGGCGAGGTGGCCGCCCGGCTCGGCGTCGCACCGGCAACGGCGACCTCGATGCTGAAGAAGCTCGGCGAGCTCGGCCTGGTCGAGTACCGCCCCTACAAGGGCGTCACCCTGACCCCGGCAGGGGAGAAGGTCGCGCTCGAGGTGATCCGCCACCACCGGCTGATCGAGGCCTACCTCTCCGAGGCCCTGGGGATGCCGGAGGACCGCGTCCACGAGGAGGCCGAGGTGCTCGAGCACTACATCTCCGAGGAGCTGGAGCTGCTGATCGCGGCCAAGCTCGGCGAACCCAGCCACGACCCGCACGGCACGCCGATCCCCGGCCCCGACCTGCGCCCGCCGGTCGAAGGGGGAAGCGGCCGGTGAAGCCGCCGCCCCCGGTCGCCGAGTCCCCCGGCGGATGTCGTCGCGCCCGAGGCCACGGTCGAGGACGTCCTCCCCGGCGAGGCCGCGGTCGCCCGCGCCGCCCGGCGCTCGCTCGACGGCCACGCCCGCGGCCTCTCCCGGCTCTGGCCCTTCCTCGGCCCCGCCTTCGTCGCCGCCGTTGCCTACATCGACCCCGGCAACTTCGCCACCAACATCGCCGGCGGCGCCAAGTTCGGCTACCTGCTGCTCTGGGTCGTCCTCGCCGCCAACCTGATCGCGATGGTCGTCCAGACCCAGTCGGCGAAGCTGGGGATCGCGACCGGCAAGAACCTCGCCGAGCTCTGCCGCGAGACGCTTCTCGCGGCGCACCTCGATCGGCCTCTGGCTGCAGGCCGAGGTGGTGGCGATGGCGACCGACATCGCCGAGGTGGTCGGCGCCGCGCTCGGCCTCAACCTGCTCTTCGGCATCCCGCTCTTCCCGGCCGGGGTGATCGCCGGCGCCGGCGCCTTCGGCATCCTCGCCCTGCAGCAGATGGGCTTCCGCCGCCTGGAGGCGGCGATCACGGCCCTGGTCGGCGTCGTCGTCGCCTCCTTCGTCTTCGAGCTCTTCGACGCCAACCCCGATGGGGGGGAAGTCGGCCAAGCACCTGTTCGTCCCCGGCTTCGCCGGCACCGAGAGCATCCTGCTCGCCACCGGGATCATCGGCGCGACGGTGATGCCGCACGTCATCTACCTGCACTCGGCGCTGACCCAGCGGCGGATCGTCGGCCGCAACGACGACGAGAAACGGCGCGATCCTCGGCTTCGAGAAGGTCGACGTCGTCATCGCGCTGTCGCTGGCCGGCGTGGTCAACCTCTCGATGATGATCGTCGCCGCCGCGCTCTTCCACGAAGGCGGCCTGTCCGGCGATCGACTCGATCGACAGCGCCTACGAAGGGCTGAAGTCGCTTGTCTCGGTCAACGCCGCGACCGTCTTCGGCATCGCCCTGCTCGCCTCCGGCTTCGCCTCCTCCTCGGTGGGGACGATGGCTGGGCAGGTGGTGATGCAGGGCTTCATCCGCCGCCGCATCCCGATCTTCCTGCGCCGCGCGATCACCCTGGCGCCGGCGCTGGTGGTGCTCGGCATCGGGTTCGACCCGACCGACGCCCTCGTCGCCAGCCAGGTCGTGCTCTCGTTCGGGATCCCGTTCGCGCTGGTGCCGCTGCTGATGATCGCGGCGAAGCGGGAGGTGATGGGCGAGCTGGTCAATCCGCGCTGGCTGACCGGTGTTTGCCGGGGCGTTGGCGGCGATGATCATTGCGCTGAACGTGTTCCTGCTTCAGCAGGTTTTCTTCGGGTGATTCGTGGCGGGGTTGGAGCGCCGAGGGGTCGCGCCCGGGGGCTGGGTTCTTCGCCGCAGCGTGGCGTGAATTCGCTGAGGGTTAGGGGCGAAGAACATGACGCCGCCCCCGGGCGCGACCCCTCGGCGCTCCTCTCCGGGACGGCTATTCCTTGGAAGGGTTGAGCAGGCTGTCTACTAGGGCTGGAAGCTCTCGGGCCATGCGGGAGCGGGGGACCACGAGCTTCAAGCCTGCTGCTTCTGCTTGTTGCTTGGTCTCTACGTCTACGTGGGAGTAGAAGCCGAGGGTTGGGACGGGGGCGGCGGCTACTGCGTCGAGGTTGGCGGTGTCCAGGTCGCAGACGATTGCTTCGGCCTGCAGGGGGTCGGGCAGTGCCGACACGACTGAGACCTCGTGGCCGGCTGCTCTCAGGCTCTCGCTGACTCGGCTTGCCAGCATCAGGTCGGTGACGATGGCGACGATCTTGGCCACTAGCGCCGGCCCTCCACTAGAGCGAGCGGCGTTCGCGGAACTCCTCGCGAACGCTCTCGGGGCGGCCCCACATCTGCACTACCTCCGCCCGACCCTCGCGAACCTCGCGCACGGCCATCTCCCCGGCAATGCCGTCGGCATCGAGCTTCGCCAGCACTCCCTTGACCGTCTCGGCAGCAGCAGCGTGCCCAAAGCTGTGAGCGACAAGCAGCCGCCAGTCCCAATCCGCCTGCGAGTAGGGCTGAGCATTGATCTGGCTGAGAGCAACCGCAGTATCCACATACCGGCTCTCGTCCTCGATCCGCAGATCCAGCTCCAGATCGGTCCAATCCGGCGGCAGAGAGTCAAGCACCTGCTGAAAGTCACTGGCCAAGCTCACGAGCCGAAGCGTACCTCGGAAGGGACCGGGGGTGGCCTCGCCTGCACGCGGCGTCATGTTCTTCGCCCTATCCCCTCCAGCGAGCAACCCAACGCTGCGGCGAAGAACCCAGCGAGCAGGCGAGGCCACCCCCGGTCCCTTCCCCGATCAAGGTTCAGCGAATGCAGCATCCACGTCCAAGGCCCGTTCCAGCAACCCGTGCTTCAAATCCCAAGCAGCCCAAGCCCGCAGCACAGCTTGACTGAACGGAGCCGGATGCAGATCGGGCAAGAGGGCCGCAAGCTGCGCCCGCTCGTCGGCCCGGTCGAGGCTGGGCACTTCGGCGAGGAGATCGTTCAAGGCTTGCTGCGGGTGGTCCACCGTGAATCCATAGCCCCGCTTGGTCGCCTCGACCACCGACCGGACCAGGTCCGGGTCCCGATCGATCGTCCCCCGCGAGGCGACCAGGACCAACTCGGGATACGGCGGCGCCCCGTATTCGTTGACCTTGAAGACCCTGATCGGGACGCCCTGCTGGCGCAGGGTCACGCCCTCGGCGTTCCAGAAGCCGGTCGCCGCGTCGACCTTTTCCGCCGCCAGCGAGGAGATCGCGTTGAAGCCGATCGTCACCCGCTTCGCCTTCGCCGGGTCGCCGCCGTCGGCGCTGACCTCGGAGTCGACCACCGCTTCGTCGGAGGGCAGGCCGGTGACGCCCACGGTCCGGCCCTGCAGGTCGCGGGGCCGGTTGACGCCGTTGCCCCCATGGGCGATCACCGCGGCAAGCGGCCGTTGCACGATTGGCATCGTGCCGACGACGTCGAGCCCGCGCTCGCGGGCGATCCCGAGGTCGTGGATGTCGAGGATGGCGAAGTCCGCGCGGCCCGCCTCCAGCAGCTTGGGGGCGTCGGTCGATTCGCCGGGCTGGCGGATCGCCAGGTCGACCCCGGCGTCGCGGTAGTAACCCTCGCGCTGGGCCGAGTAGATCCCGGCGTGGGCCGGGTTGGGCGTGAAGTCGAGCACCAGCGTCGCGCCGACAGGCGCGCCCGGTTCAGCGCCGTCCCCGCCGCAACCGGCGGCGCCGGTGAGCAGCAGGGCGGCCGCCAGCAGCGCGACAACCCACTTCATCGAGGCGGGAACCTATTTCATTCGGTCAATCTGGGTAGACTGGCGCCGCCCCAGTCGAATTACGGGATCTAGGAGGAAAGACCAGTGCAGGAACGAGGACTTGCGGCATACCTTGCTGAGTTGATCGGCACCTTCTTGTTGGTGTTCTTCATCACCACCGTCATCGTGCTGTTCCTCTCGACCGGCGAACAGGCCCAGTTCGGGACGGACTTCGCGGTGATCGGGCTCGTCCACGCCTTCCTGCTCTTCGGCCTGATCGTCATGTTCGGCGTGGTCAGCGGCGGGCACTTCAATCCCGCGGTGACGCTCGCGGCGATGGCGATCAAACGGATCTCGGCGATCGACGGCGTGATCTACATGCTCGCCCAGTTCTCGGGCGGCGTCCTCGGCGCCCTGCTCTGCAAGGGCCTGCTGCTCGACGAGGGCCGCGCGACCCATTACGGGGCGGCCAGCGTGAGCTGCCTGCTCGCCGGCGACCTCCAAGGCATGATCATCGAGGCGATCGGCACCTTCTGCCTCGTGCTCGTGATCCTCGCCGCCGTCTTCTCGAAAAAGAGCTTCAAGGACTGGGCGCCGCTGGCGATCGGCACCACGCTGGGTTTCATCGTCATGGTCGGCGGCCCGCTGACCGGTGGCGCCTTCAACCCGGCGCGCTGGTTCGGACCGGCCCTGGTCGGCAACGAATGGGGCGGCGTCTGGCCCTACCTGCTCGGCCCGATCGTCGGCTCGCTGCTTGCCGCTGTCGTCTTCAGATTTGTGCTCGAGGCCGGCGGCCCGGCCCCGACCGAGTCGCCCGAGCGGGTCAAGCCCGCCTCGGCTTCAGTCTCCTAAGGACTTCCCAAGCCGCACGCGCCGGACCTAGACGGCGCGTGCGGTAGCGTCTCCCGCGTGCGCCGGGTCACCTTCTCGCGGAACTACACGCTCTCCCTCTCGCGCACCTGCCAGTGCTACTGCAAGTACTGCGCGTTCGCCACTCACCAGGCGCATATCCGCTCTCCCGAGGAGGTCGAGAAGCTCCTGGACGAGGCGCTCAGGCGAAACGCCAAGGAGCTCCTCGTGCTCACCGGAGAGCGGCCCGAGGTCAACCCCGTCGTCGCTGCCAAGCTGGCCGAGTGGGGCCACGACGACTTCACCTCCTACGTCGTCTGGAGCTGCGAACGGGCGCTCGAGCGAGGGATGCTGCCCCACACGAACATCGGCGTGCTGGATCGGGCCGACCTGGCCCGCTTGCGCGAGGTCACCGCTTCGCAGGGCCTGATGCTGGAGTCTGTCTCGGAGCGCCTGATGGAGACCGTCCACGCCGGCTCTCCGACCAAGCATCCGGCTCAGCGGCTGGCGACGATCGAGGCCGCCGGAGAGCTGAAGATCCCGTTCACCAGCGGGATCCTTGTCGGCATCGGCGAGACCGAGGAGGAGCAGGTCGCGTCGCTGGAAGCGCTGGCCGAGCTGCACGGGCGCTATGGGCACATCCAGGAGGTGATCCTGCAGAACTTCGTCCCGCATCCGAAGTACTACGGGGCGGAAGTGGCGGATATCGCCGATAGGGCGTCGCTGCGAGCGGTGGGGGGGCGCCGGGGACCCCTCTGGCGGGGCTCCGCTTTCGCTCCGCGAGTCCCGCCAGACGGGTCCCCGGCGCCTCTTGCCGTGCCTGCGAAGGACGACGGGACCTCCTCCCCGGAGCCTCCCAGGTTGTTGCTCCGGAGGAGGGGGTCCCGTCGTCCCACCCCGCCTGGGCCAGCGAGATATCCGTCGACGACATCAAGCGAGTTATTTCCGAGTGCAAGCGATTGATGCCGGATGTCGGGGTGCAGGTGCCGCCGAATCTTTCCGACGCCTGGGGTGAGCTTGTGGAAGCGGGTGCTACAGACCTGGGCGGGCTGTCTGCAAACGGCGATCACATCTCTCCCGAGCACGCATTCCCGAGTCCCCATGAGGTTAGGAAGGAGCTGGCCCCGAAGGGCTTCGCGCTGACCGAGAGGCTCTGCGTTTACCCCCAGTACATGGACTCGGAGTGGATGGAGCAGGGGGTCCTCGACGTGATCAAGCTGAAGTACTGGAGCTTTATTCCCGCGGCGGGGGTCGGGGCGCCGGTCGGAAGAGTCGCTGGACGGGAAGCTTGCCCCCGAAGCGATTGAGAAGGGCCGGGCCGGGGGGGAGTTGAGCGAGGACGAGCTGACTGCGCTCTTTGCCGAGACGCGGCCCGAGGTGATCGAGGAGATGCGGGTTGCTGCGGATGAGCTGCGGGCGGAGCTGGCTGGGGACCGGGTGACGTTCGTCGTCAACCGCAACATCAACTTCACCAACATCTGCGTGGTCGGCTGCGCCTTTTGCGGGTTCGGGCAGGGGCGGCGTTCGCCGGACGCCTACGAAGTGTCGGAGGAGGAGTTTGCCGCGCGGATTCGCGAGGCGGTCGAGTTCGGGGCGACGGAGATCTGCATGCAGGGGGGGATCCATCCCGACCTGACCCTGGAGGAGTACGGCAAGTGGTTGCGGCTGGCGAAGCAGGTAGCGCCGCAGCTGCACCTGCACGCCTACTCGCCGATGGAGGTCGACTACATGTGCGAGCGCTCGGGCAAGGGGCCGGACGAGGTCTTCGAGTACCTGATCGAGTGCGGGCTGGGCTCGACCCCCGGGACCGCGGCGGAGGTGCTCGACGACGGCGTGCGGCAGCGGATCTCCCCCAACAAGCTGCCGGTCGATCGCTGGGTCGAGATCATCGAGGCCTCCCACCGGGCCGGCCTGCGCTCGACCTCGACCGTGATGTTTGGCCATATCGAGGAGCCGCGGGAGCTGGCCCGTCACATGCGCGTCGTCCGCGCCCTGCAGGAGCGCACCGGCGGCATCACCGAGTTCGTCCCGCTCAGCTTCATCCCCTTCAACACGATGCTCGGCCGCACCCACGGCATCGAGGAGATCTCGTCCGACGAGAACCTCAAGCACACCGCCGCCTTCCGGCTGGCGCTGGGCAGGACCGTCCGCAACATGCAGGCGAGCTGGGTGAAGATGGGCCTCGACGCAGCGACCGAGGCGCTGCGCTGGGGCGTCAACGACCTCGGCGGCACCCTGATGGAGGAGAACATCTCCCGCATGGCCGGCTCCCAGCACGGGGTGCGGCTCGAGCCGGAGCAGCTGATTGCGGCCGCCCGCGCCGGCGGTCGCGAGCCCGCCCAGCGCACGACTTTGTACGAGATCGTCGAGACCTATTGACCCTGCGCCTTTAGCGGCTATCGTTCGGCAATCGCTTCGCGCTCGCCAGTTGGGGATGGGGGATTTCCTGGTCTAGCGGTCTTCTCGCTGCTGGGGTTGACGCTGCTGCTCGCACTCGTCGCCCTGGCGGGGCTGCGGCCCTGGGAGGCCGACTCCGTCAATCCTCATCTCAGCGTTGCGCTTGGTGCCGCGGCCGTCGGCGACGCGGTGGCGGTCGCGCCCGACCCGTCCTCTCGCCCGGCCGGCACAGGGGGAGAGGGCCTTGCCCGTGCCGTTCCGGCGGTGCAGCGGGTGCCTGGGGCGGACAGGACTGGGCCGACCCTGGCGGTCGCCCAGGCCCGGGCTGTGAGCACAGTTGCGACCCCACCTCCCGCCCCGACCACGTCGGAGCCCGAGCCGCCGGCCTTGAGTCAACCGACTCCCGCGCCCGAAGCCCCGCCACCCCCGCAGACGGTGATCGCCGGCGGCGGCGACAGCGCGGGTGGCCCGAGCACGGCGGTGGTCGAAGTCGAACCCCAACCGGGCTGCGAAGGGGATGAATACGAAGTCACGATCAAGTTCGTGGCGGAGGCGGTCCCCTCGGACGAGGCCGAAGTCGAGATCGTGATCCGGCGCGTCGGGCTCGACGGCGACGAAAGCGAAATCCAGCTCGAAGGGAAGTTCGGCGACGTCGGCGACCTGCTCGAGAACGTCGTCTCCGAAGACGATTGCGTGGCGGTCAGGGTCGAGCCGGCCGGCGGGGAAGAGCCGAACGACGGTTCCTCCGAACCACCGACGGCTACGGCGAGCGTCGAAGAACAGCTGGAGCCGGTTCTGCCCTAGCCGGATGCGAGCCATGGTCCTGGAGAGGCAGCGGCAGCCCCTGGGGCTCGCCGAGCTGCCGGATCCGCGACCCGGCCCAGGACAGGCGCTCATTTCGGTCAGCGCCTGCGGTGCCTGCCGCACCGACCTGCACATCGTCGACGGCGACCTGACCGAGCCGAAGCTGCCGCTCGTCCCCGGTCACCAGATCGTCGGCACGGTGGTCGAGGCGGGGGAGGGGGCCGAGCGCTTCGAGCGTGGCGCCCGGGTCGGGGTGCCCTGGCTCGGCTGGACCTGCGGCGAGTGCCGCTACTGCACGAGCGGCCGGGAGAACCTCTGCGACCGGGCTCGCTTCACCGGCTATGACGTCGACGGCGGCTACGCGGAGCTTGCCGTCGCCGACGAGCGCTTCTGCTTCCCGGTCCCGGAGGGCTATCCCGACGAGCAGGCCGCGCCGCTGCTCTGCGCCGGTCTGATCGGCTACCGGGCGCTGCGCCTGGCCGGCGAGGCCGAGCGGCTCGGCCTCTACGGCTTCGGCGCCTCCGCCCACATCCTCTGCCAGGTCGCCGCGCACCAGGGCCGCCGGGTGTTCGCCTTCACCCGCGAGGGCGATGCGGAGGGGCAGGCATTTGCGCGGCAGCTGGGGGCGGAGTGGGCGGGATCTTCAGAGGAGGCGCCCCCCGAGGAGATCGACGGGGCGATCGTCTTCGCTCCCGTCGGCTCCCTGATGACGACGGCCCTGCGCGCCAGCGCCAAGGGGGCGCGGATCATCAGCGCCGGCATCCACATGAGCGACATCCCGAGCTTTCCTTATGCCGAGCTGTGGGGCGAGCGGATCCTTGGTTCGGTTGCCAACCTGACCCGGCAGGACGGCGAGGAGTTCATGGCGCTGGCGCCTCGGATTCCCATTCGCACAGAGGTGGAGGTTCGCCCGCTGGAGGAGGCCAACGAGGCACTGGCCTCGATCCGCGACGGCAGCCTCAAAGGTGCCGCCGTGCTTCGTGTCGCTGGGAACGAAACGCCGATTTCCCATGTCAGAGATGGGAAATCGGCGTTTTAACGATCTCAGCGGAAGAGGTCCTCGCCTTGGGGCCGGCGTAGCGCTATAGCCCCTGGGCCGTCGTCCGTCGTCACGAATCGGTCCAGGCCTCGGACGATCGCGGCTGGGACACCGCTGTCCTTGCCGCGGACGAGATCCGCAGCTGCTGCGGCCTGGTCGGCGATCGCGATCAGGGTGGCTTCGAGCTTTTGGCCCTGAGCGTCTACCCGTCCCCGCCAGTCGTCCAGTGGCACCAGCCCCGCGCACCCAATGGCTACCTCGCTTTGGCCGAGGCGCCAGGCGCGACCGAAACTGTCGCTGATCACGACGCCGATGCTGTATGGGGGTCGGGGGTGGGACTCGGCGGACGCGCTTCGCGCTGAGTGTCCGGCGAGTCCCACCCCCGACCCCTTTGCAACGGCCTCGATGATTTGTGCTCTGAGGTTGCGGGCCGAGGCGTCGGGGTCCTCGGGGAGCAGGCAGACGGTGTCCTCCTCGGGGAGGTTGGAGCTGTCGATGCCGGCGTTGGCGCAGACGAAGCCGTGATGGGTCTCGGTGATCAGGACGCCGCGCTCGGCCCGCAGCACCTCGGTGCTCTCCTCCAGGATCAGCTCGACCAGCGCGGGGTCCTTGTCGAGGGCGGTCGCGAGGCGGTTTGCCTCTTCGCCGGGATTCACTGACGAGAGACGGCGGATTCGGCCCTCTGCCTTGGAGACCGCCTTCTGGGCGATGACGACGACGTCGCCGTTGCGCGGCTTGGCGTGAGCCGCGATCAGCTCACCGAGATTCGTCCCGGCCTCAATCTCCGGCAGGCCTTCGACCGCAAGAACCCGCAGCTCGCTCATATCCCAAGAGCCTTCGCGGTTCGCCTCGCCCGTCCCGGCCGTTCTGCCAGCACCCGGGTGAGGGCGACCACGTCCGCGGGGGTGTCGAGGTCGAGGCCGAGCGAGGCGAGCTCCTCGACGGCGTAGGGCACGCCGGCCTCGCGGGCGGCGGCGACGTGGCGGGCGCGGCTGCCCTCGCCGAAGGCGGGGCGAATCGCCTCCGGCGGTGCCAGGGCCAGGGCGTTCGTGCCCATCCCGTGTCGGTCCGGGACGACCGCGACGAAGCGCTCTGGCATCCCGGTCAGCAGGCGTTCGAGCTCACGCGGGTCGAGCAGCGGGCAGTCGCCGGGGAGGAGGACGACGCAGCCGGCGCCCAGCTCGCGCGCGCGAGCTATCCCCACCAGGGCTGCTCCGGAGTGGCCCCCCTCGTCGGGGTCCGGGAGCACCTCGGCTCCGGCGCCCGCTGCAAGCTCCGCGGCCAAGGGCTCGCCGGTGACGACGATCGTCCGCTCGATCGACCGGGCTTCGCCGATCGCCTCCAGCACGTCCTCGAGCATCGCCGCGACCACTTCGGCTCGGCGCTCGTCATCGATGTCGGCGGCGAGCCGCTGCTTGGCGGCGCCGAAGCGCTTCACGGGTAGGACTGCGGTCGCTTTCAAGCCCCGTCGAGGCTAGCGGCGTAGTCGAGGACGATGCGGGCCACCCGTGCGCGTCCGGCGGGGCCTTCCATCAGGGTCGGCGCGGCGAGGGTCGGGATCTCCGTCGGCGCCGGGTCGGGATCGCCCTCGTCGACCACCATCGCGTCGATCAGCCCGGCGTAGAGGGAGGCGACGCCGGCGGCGGTCGAGGGGCGGCCGAGGGCCTGCATGAAGCGCTCGGTCGGCCCCTTGACGACCTGTGCCGGCGACGAAGGGGCTGACGGCGAGGACCGGGGCGCTGGAGGCCGGAGATCGCCTCGGTCATCCCGGGGACGGCGAGGATCGGGCCGATGCTGATCACCGGGTTGGAGGGGCCGATCACGATCGCCTCCGCCCAGCGCAGCGCGTCGAGCACCTCGGCGCTCGGCTCGGCCGCCTCGATCCCTTCCAGCTCGACCCCCTGGACCTCCGGCTCGCCGCGGTCGACGATCAGGTACTCCTGCAGGGCGCGCACTCCGGCCGCGGTCAGGACCTTGGTCCGCACCGGCGCCTCGCACATCGGCAGCACCCGCGCCTCGACCCCGAGCCCGCGGGCGATCTGCGCCTGTGCGTCGGTGAGGCGACCGCCCTCGTCGAGGAACTCGCGGCGGTAGAGGCAGGCGGCGAGGTCGCGGTCGGAGAGGCCGAACCAGCTCGGCGCGCCGAGCTTGGCCAGCCGCTCGAAGACGGTGAAGCTGTCGTCGCTTCAGCCCCCAGCCGCGCTCCTCGTCGATTTCACCGCTGAGCCAGTAGGTGACGAGGTCGGGGTCGGGGGAGACGTGGACGCCGAGCGTCTCGATGTCGTCGCCGGTGTTGGCGATCACCGCAAGGTCGGAGCCGATCTCCTCCTGCATCCCGGCGGCGAGCTTGGCGCCTCCGGTGCCGCCCGCCAGCAGCGCGACCCGCACGTCCGGCCTACTCCCAGTGGTCGCCGTCGGGGAGGCCGGTCAGCCGGATCCCCGCGTGGGCCTTGTAGCGGACGTTGACCGAGATCAGCAGCGGGGTCAGCTGCTCGACGATCCGCGCCATCTCCAGCGGCCCCGCGTTGACGGCGCGCAGTCCCGGGATCAGCTCGATCAGGCGCGCGACCCGGGCCTTGTCGGCCTTGCGGTCGCCGCAGACCAGCACGTCCTCGCCCAGCTCGGCGTCGCCGTCGGCGAGCGTGGGCGCCCCGATCGTGTGCAGGGCGGCGACGACCGTGACTCCGTCGGGGACCATCTCCTGGGCCTGCTGGGCGGCGCTGCCCTGCCAGACGCCGAGCGAGCGAGTCGCCTTGCCGCTGACCGCGGCGGCGAGCGGGACGGTGCAGTCGACCAGGATCTGCCCCGGCCGCAGCGCCTCGCGCAGGTTGTTGAGGTTCTCCGACTGGTTGCGGAAGGGGACGGTGAGGAAGACGATCTCGGCCCGCTTCGCCGCCTCCTCGTTGAGCAGCCCCTCGACCTCGGCGCCGGGCACCTTCTCGCGTAGCTTTGCCGCCGCTTCCTCGGCCGCGCTCCGCCGAGCGCGACCCGATCGCGATCGGGGCCCCCGCCCGGGCCCAGCGCAGGGCAAGACCGGCGCCAAGCGCTCCGGTGCCGCCGACGATCGGGATGGTGGGGAGGTCCGTCACGAGCGCGTGAGTCTATGCTGCCCGGCGAATGAGGCTGGAGGGACGAAAGGCGCTGGTCACCGGCGGGGCGAGCGGCATTGGCGCCGCGATCGCCGCGCGCCTGGCGGCAGAGGGTGCCGAGGTCTGGGTCGGCGACATCGACGTCGAGGGCGCCGGGCGGGTCGCGGGCGAGGTCAATGGCCACGCGCTCGAGCTCGACGTGACCGATCTGGAGTCCGCCCGTGCCGCAGTCGAGGCGACGGGCACGCTCGACATCCTCGTCAACAACGCCGGCACCGACGAGTTCGGCTTCTTCACCTACACCAGCCCCGAGCAGTGGCAGCGGTTGATCGGGATCAACCTCGTCGGCGTCTTCAACTGCACCCACGCGGCCCTGCCTGGCATGCAGGCGGCGAAATACGGTCGCATCCTCAGCATCTCCTCAGAGGCCGGGCGGGTCGGCTCCAAGGGCTCCGCCGTCTACTCGGCGACCAAGGGTGGCGTCGTCGCCTTCATGAAGGCGATCGCCCGCGAGAACGCCCGCTACGGCGTCACCGCCAACTCGATCGCACCCGGCCCGATCGAGACGCCGCTGCTGATGGGCGCCAAGGAGTTCGGCGAGATCGGCGAGAAGGTGATCGAGACGATGAGGTCCTCGACCCAGATGGGTCGCCTCGGCCAGCCCGAGGAGGTAGCCGCCGCCGCGGCCTTCCTCGTCTCCGACGACGCCACCTACGTCACCGGCGAGACCCTGGGCGTGAGCGGCGGCCTGGGCATGGTCTGATGGCCGAGATGGCGCAAGGGCTCGTTCCCGGGATCGAGCGCAGCGACGAGTTCACGGTCGCGCCGCCGCTCGTGACCAACGTCGGCGGCACGATCGGCACCGGCGTGCTCTCGACGCCGGGCATGATCGGGATGATGGAGGGCAGCGCCCAGATGCTCGCTTACGAGCACCTGCCTGAGGGCAAGGCGACGGTCGGCTTCGAGGTCTGCGTCAAGCACGTGGCGGCGGCCGCGGAGGGGGCGACCTGCCGGACGCGCGCGACGTTGCGCGAGGTCGTCGAAGGGCGGAAGCTCCGCTTCGAGGTCGAGGTGACCGAAGGCGAGCGCACGATCGGCGTCGGCACCCACGAGCGGCGCGTGGTGGGCCAGGCCGGCCCGCCGACCGCGTAGCCTCGTCTCGATGAACCCGCTGCCGAGCAACGTCCGCATCCGCGAGGTGGGGCCTCGCGACGGCTTCCAGAACGAGCCGGAGACGATCCCGACGGCGGAGAAGATCCAGCTCGTCGACATGCTCTCCGCGGACCGGGCTGAAGCGGATCGAGGTGACCTCGTTCGTGCGGCCCGAGGTGATCCCGCAGCTCTCCGACGCCGAGGAGGTCCTGGCCGGGATCAAGCGACCGCGAGGGGGTCGCCTTCTCGGTCCTCGATCCCGAACGAGCGGGGGCTGGAGCGGGCGCTGGCGCTGCGCGACCGCTTCGACGAGGTCAACGTCTTCGTCTCCGCCTCGGAGACCCACAACCGCAAGAACGTCAACCGCTCGATCGAGGAGTCGCTGAACGGGCTGGAGCGGACCCTGGAGACCGCGCGTGAGGCGGGGCTGCGCTGCGAGGGGGTGATCTCGGTCTCCTTCGGCTGTCCCTACGAGGGCGAGGTGCCGGTGGACCGCGTCTTCGGGATCGCCGAACGGCTGGCGGCGGCGGGCTGCGCCGAGATCGGTTTCGGCGACACGACCGGGATGGCGAACCCGCGCCAGGTGCAGCGAGTTCTTCGCTTCCGCGCGAGAGCGGCTCGGCGAGGTGGAGCTGACCGCGCACTTCCACAACACCCGCGGCCAGGGTCTTGCCAACGTGCTGGCCGCGCTGGAGCAGGGCGTCGACTCCTTCGAGTCGAGCTTCGGCGAGCTGGGCGGCTGCCCGGTGCCGCCGGGGGCCACCGGCAACGTCGCGACCGAGGACGTGGTCTCGATGCTGCACGAGATGGGGGTCGAGACGGGGATCGACCTTCCGCGACTTGGTCGAGGCGTCGCGCGCAGCGCAGGGGCGCTCGGCCGCCCGCTCGGCTCGCACGTGCTGCGCGCCGGCCCCGTCGACTGGCACCGCTGAACTGCATCAACTTTTCTATCTGCCAGGTGGAGAAGTTGATGCAGTTCGGATAGGCGCCGGTCCGAATAGGCTGCTGGCGCGTGTCTGACTTCCAGCAGGCGCTCGAGGCGGCCCTCGCCGGGGGCCCGCGGCGCCACCACGAGAAGACCGCCGAGCAGGGCAAGCTGCCGGTGCGCGAGCGGGTCGCGCGGCTTGTCGACACCGGCTCCTTCGCCGAGGAGGCGGCGCTGGCGAACTGGGACAAGGAGGGTCTCGGCGCCGACGGCGTCGTCACCGGCCTGGCGGCGATCGACGGCCGCCGCGTCGCCCTGATGGCCAACGACCCGACGGTCAAGGCCGGCTCCTGGGGGCCGAAGACCGTGGAGAAGATCCTCCGCATCCAGGAACGGGCGCTCTCCCTGCAGGTGCCGATGGTCTACCTGGTCGACTCGGCCGGGGCGCGGATCACCGACCAGGTGCAGATGTTCCCCGGGCGCCGCGGCGCCGGGCGGATCTTCCACAACGAGGTGCGGCTCTCCGGCCAGGTGCCGCAGGTCTGCCTGCTGTTCGGCCCGAGCGCCGCCGGCGGCGCCTACATCCCGGCCTTCTGCGACGTGGTGATCATGCGCGACGGCAACGCCTCGATGTACCTGGGCTCGCCGCGGATGGCGGAGATGGTGATCGGCGAGAACGGTGACGCTGGAGGAGATGGGCGGCGCCAAGATGCACACCGGCGTCTCCGGCTGCGGTCACTTCCTGGTCAAGAGCGACGAGGAGGCGATCGACCTCGCCAAGCGCTACCTCTCCTTCATGCCAGGGAACTGGCGCGAGGAGCCGCCGGCAGCGCCGCGCAGCCGCGCCGGCCTCGGACACCCCGATCGCCGAGATCCTTCCCGCCGGACGAGAACCGCCCCTTCGACATGCAGCTTGCTGCTCGACTCGCTTCTCGACGCCGACAGCTTCCTGCCCGTCCACAAGCGCTGGGCAAAGGAGCTGATCGTCGGCTACGGCCGGCTCGACGGGCGCGCGATCGGGATCGTCGCCAACCAGCCCAAGCACACCGGCGGCGTCCTCTTCGTCGACTCCGCCGACAAGGCGGCCCGCTTCATCCAGACCTGCAACGCCTTCAACGTGCCGCTGCTCTTCCTCGCCGACGTGCCGGGATTCATGATCGGCACCGCGGTCGAGCGCCACGGAATCATCCGCCACGGCGCGAAGATGATCAGCGCCGTCTCCGAAGCGACCGTGCCGAAGATCTCGGTGGTCGTGCGCAAGGCCTACGGTGCCGGCCTCTACGCGATGGCCGGGCCCGCCTTCGAGCCCGATTGCTGCATCGCCCTGCCCAGCGCCTCGATCGCGGTGATGGGGCCACAGGCGGCGATCAACGCCGTCTTCTACAACCAGATCCAGGCGATCGAGGACGAGAAAGAACGCGAGGCATTCGTGGCCCAGAAGCGCGAGGAATACGCCGAGGACATCGACATCCTCCACCTGGCCTCGGAGCTGGTCGTCGACGCGGTGGTCGAGCCAGCCGATCTGCGCGACGACCTGATCAAGCGCTTCGCGATGGCAACGAGCAAGGACCGCTCGTTCGCCGAGCGGCGCAATCCGGTCACTCCGGCCTAGGGCCCTCGTCAAGCGATCCTGCCAGCTCGACGAAGTAGTCGAGCGCTGCGGGGTTGGCTAGCGAGTCGCGGCTGGCGGCCTTCTCCGGCTCGGTGCCCATCAGGATCCGCTTCACCGGGACCTCGAGGACCTTGCCGCTGAGGGTGCGGGGGACTTCGGCGATCTGGAAGACCTCGTCGGGGACGTGGCGTGGGGAGCATTGGCTGCGGATCCGCTTGGCGATCTCCCTACGAGTGCGTCGTCGAGCTCGTTGCCCTCGCGCAGGACGACGAAGAGCGGCATCCAGCCCTCGGTGCCGGGGCGGGGGATGTCAACGACGAGAGCGTCGACGATCTCGTCGAGGCTGAGCACCGCGCGGTAGATCTCACTCGTCCCCATGCGGATGCCGGAGCGGTTGATCGTCGAGTCCGAGCGGCCGTAGATGACGGCGGTGCCGCGCGAGGTGATTTCGATCCAGTCGCCGTGGCGCCAGACGCCCGGGTAGTGCTCGAAGTAGCTGCCCCGGTAGCGGCTCCGGGCCTCGTCGTCGCCCCAGAAGAAGACCGGCATCGAGGGCATCGGCTCGGTGACGACCAGCTCGCCGACCTCGTCGATCACCGGGTTGCCGTCCTCGTCCCAGGCCTCGACCGCGGCGCCGAGCGCGCGCGCCTGGAGCTCGCCGCGGTAGACGGGCAGCAGGGCGACGCCGCCGACGAAGGCGGTGCAGAGGTCGGTGCCGCCGCTGGTCGAGAAGAGCCAGGTGTCGGCGCCGAGGTGCTCGTAGATCCAGTCGAATCCCTCGGGCGAGAGGGGGGAGCCGGTCGAGCCGACGGCCTTCAGGCGGCCGAGGTCGCGCCCGGCGCCCGGGCTCGACGCCCGCCTTCATGCAGGCGGCGATGTAGGAGGCGCTGGTGCCGAACATCGTCACCCCGGCGCGCTCGGCGAGGTCCCAGAGCACGCCCATGTCGGGGTGGCCGGGATTGCCGTCGTAGAGGACGATCGCGGCCCGGGTCAGCAGGCCGGAGACGAGGAAGTTCCACATCATCCAGCCGGTCGTGGTGAACCAGAAGAGGCGGTCGCCGGGGTGGGCGTCGACGTGGAGGTGGAGCTTCTTCAAGTGCTCGAGCAGGATCCCGCCCTGCGACTGGACGATCGCCTTCGGCAGGCCGGTGGTGCCGGAGGAGTAGAGGACCCAGAGCGGGTGGTCGAAGGGGACGCGCTCGAATGCCAAGCTCGGCTCCCTCGCCGCCGGCGAGCAGCTCGTCCCAGCGCACAGCGTCGCGCAGGGGGGAGAGGTCGGGGTCGGGGTCGAGGTAGGGGAGGACGACCGTGCGCACCAGGCTCGGCATCGCCGCCTGCAGCTGGGCGAGCGTCTCGCGCCGGTCGAAGTCCTTGCCGCCGTAGCGGTAGCCGTCGACCGCGAAGAGCACCTTGGGCTCGATCTGGGCGAAGCGGTCGATCACGCTGGCCGGGCCGAAGTCGGGCGAGCAGCTCGACCAGGTCGCGCCGATGCTCGCGCGTGGCGAGGAAGGCGACGATCGCCTCGGGGATGTTCGGCATGTAGGCGACGACGCGGTCGCCGCGCTCGACCCCGAGCGCGCGCAGCCCGGCGGCGGTCGCGGCCACCTGGGCACGCAGCTCGCCCCAGCTCAGCTCGCCGAGCTCGCGCAGCTCCGAGGCGTGCAGGATCGCCGCCTCGTCACCGTCGTCCTTGCCGGCGAAGACGTGCTCGGCGTAGTTGAGGCTGGTGCCGGAGAACCACTCGGCGCCGGGCATCTCGCGGCTGCCGAGCGCCTGCTCGAAGCCGCCGTCGGCCTGGACGCCGAAGAAGTCCCAGATCGAGCCCCAGAAGCCGTCGAGGTCGGACGACCGACCAGCGCCACAGCTCGTCGTAGGTGCTGAGCTTCAGCCCGCGCTCGGCCTCGAGCCAGCCCATGTACTCGCGTCAGGCGCGAGCGCTCGACCAGCTCCGCGGAGGGCTCCCAGAGCTTCTCGGGGACCCCGCCGCTCACGCCGCGGTCGCGGCGCCGGCCGCTTGCGCCAGGTCAAGCTCGTGCGGGTCGTGCGAGCAGAGCAGGCGCACCTCTTCGCCGTGCCGCGCGACGAGCTCGCGCAGTCGCTCCTGGTTCGCCCTGCGCCGCTTGCCGTCGGCGGCGTTGAGCAGCTGGAAGAAGCGCAGGCCGGGCGGGCAGGCGGGGGGAGAGGCGACCTCGTCGTGGTGGAAGTAGGCGTCGCCGCAGTGCAGGAGCCAGCCATCGCCGGTCTTGATCGCCACGCCGGTATGTCCCAGCGAGTGTCCCGGCAGCGGGATCAGCAGCACCTCCGTGCCGAGGTCGGGCAGGATCCGCACGCCCTCGAAGCCGAACCATTCGTCGCCTTCGCCGTCGTGCCTGACCCAGCGGGGGCTGTGCTTCCAGTGGGCGGCGAGGTAGCGGGGGCGGTCGCGCAGGCGCGGGTTCAGCGCCGCGTCGAGCTCCGGCCCGAAGACGTGCACCTCGGCCTGGGGAAAGTCGGGCAGGCCACCGGAGTGGTCGGGGTCGAGGTGGGTGGTGACGATCTGCCGTACGTCGCCGGCGGCGAAGCCGAGGCCCTCGACCTGCCTCAGGGCCGTCTCGCCGATCTCTGCCCGCGGCCGCATCATCGCGAAGAACGGCCCGAGCTGGCGGGGGTTGCGCGCGTCCTCGGTGCCGAAGCCGGTATCGAGCAGGACCAGGCCGTCGTCAGTCTCGATCAGCAGGCAGTGGCAGACGACCCTGCCCGCCTCGAAGAGGCCGCCCTCGCCGTTGATCAGCCGCGCCCCGTGTGGACACAGCGACCCGCAGTTGAGGTGGTGGATGCGCATGCCCGGGGGCAGTCTATGCGGGTTCAGCGCTTCGGCCCGACGTGGCGATCCATGACCGCGACGGCCTCCCGGCGCGCGATTGAGATGTTCCAGGGGCCGTCCTGCCGCCACGCGATCCCGAGCCGATCGCAGGCGTCGCAGAACATCAGCTGGATGTCGAGCGAGCGGTTGGTGAAGAGGTAGCGCGGATAGACATAGGTCTTCTTCGGATGGCGGATCCTGTTCATCACTCGGCAGCCGTCGGAATGGATCAGGCCGCGGAGGAGCCGCCCTGGATAGCGCTCGACGATCCGCTCCTGCCAGGGCTCCAGCGCGATCTTGCGCTTGTGCTTCACGCCGGGGCCGTGCTGGGGGAAGAGGTGCGGCCAGTGCTGCGAGTAGGAGTAGACCTCATCCATATAGGCCTCCTTGTGTCGAAGGACGCCGACCCTGTTTGCCGGCATCACCAAGCTCATGGCCGCGCTGCACTCAGCGACGATCACCGGATGGGCTCGATCGAGGAAGATTCGGAGGCGGTGCACGTCGCGCGGATTGGCCGACAACGTGCCATCTCCGAGATAGAGACCGAGAAGATATGCGTAGGGGTACGGCGGCACCTCTGGCGCGAACACCTTCCCTCCGGAGCACCTTGGGCATGTCCCTCTGTATCGGACTTGGGGGTCCCGATACGTGTGATTGGGCCTGCGAATTCGGGTGCGACCATGAACCCAATCGCTGATCGTGCGGCGGTTGACTCCAGCTCCCGTGAGATCTCGCAATTGTTCTTGCCGGCGTCGGCCAGTCGGAGCGCCCGTTCGACCTGCCAGGTTGGCTTCATAGCCCCGATACGGCGGGTGGGACTCGAACCCACAAGCCCTTGCGGGCAGCGGCTTTTGAGACCGCCTCCTTTACCAGTTTGGACACCGCCGCTTGCTCGGTCATTCTAGACCCGACACTACGTCAACGGGTGGTCGCGGCGACACTCAAACTGGCCGTAGGGCGCCTTTCGTTACAGGATTGGCGCAGGTGCTTAACGACGCGACCTACGCCGGCAACGGCGCGCCGTCGTCGGGCGAGGCGCCGGCGCCGTAGTCCTCGCCGGAGCCGATCGGGCGCTCCTCCTCCACGTGCCAGTTCTGGTTGAAGGCGTAGAGGGAGACCGCGATCAGGATCAGCTGCAGGATCGCCAGGATCACGACCAGCAGGCCGATCAGCGTCACCGGGATCAGCGCGTCTTCGAACCCGGCCTTGTCGCGGGCGAACCAGCTGTCGGCGCCGACCGCGCAGAGGATCGCCAGGATCATCGAGAGGGCGGCGGCGACAGGCAGGATGCCGCGGTTCCAGCGGGCGACGAGGAAGGCGAAGAAGGCGTAGAGCACGGCGAAGATCATGCAGACGATTCCCATGCCGCTGCCGCCGGTCATCAAGGAGAAGCCGGCGATCGTCACCAGCCCCGCGATCGCGGCCGTCGCCGCGAGCAGGAAGACGAGCACGAACTTGGTCGTGATCGACTCGGCCTTCTCCCGATTCGGCCGCCAAAGTTCATACCCGGGCCTGACCTCTCCAACCGCCACCCGACGATCATAGAATCTAGGAGCGACGACGCGGCATTGGTCGCGCGTTAAGCCCGAAGAGGGCGCCACGCGGGCGTGGCGGAATTTGGCAGACGCGCCAGGTTTAGGTCCTGGTGGGCTTCGGCCCGTGGGGGTTCAAGTCCCTCCGCCCGCATCATGATTTCCAGCCTGCCTACCGAAGCGCGATCAGCGCCTCGGCCCGGCTAGCATGGCCCTCCTCGGGGCAGTGGCCCAACTGGCTAAGGCACCGGTCTCCAAAACCGGCGATTCCAGGTTCGAGTCCTGGCTGCCCCGCTTGCTTCGACTTACCGAAGGGTGGTCGCCTGCGCGGGATCCGCCGACGGCTAACGTAAGGTCAGCGCAGGAAGATGGCCACAAGGAGATCCGGATGAAAAACACGCGCTACGTGAAGAAGGCCAGCAGCGGAAGGGGCTGGGATGTGGTCAGGGAGGGCCATCGGCGTGCGACCGCGCACGGCGCTACGAAGGCTGATGCCGTCAAGACCGCGCGCGAGCTGACCCGTCAGGAAGGTGGAGGGGAGATACGGATCCTGAATCGCACCGGCAAGGTCGTCGATGCGAGCAAGGTCGCGCGGCCAAGGAAGCAAGCCGCGGCATAGCCTAAGGATTCCCCGCAACCGTCAGAGCAGGGTCGCCTAGCGGATGTGAAGTTGCGTCGAAGAAGAGTAGAGAGTTCGCCTCAAGGCGCCCCGAGATGTCGACCTGCTTCGCCAAGAGCTCTTTCTTTGACGCAGGAAGCATCGAGATTGCAACTGGTCGATCGTGATTCTCGCTCAAAGCTTCGGCTAGATGGGAGTCGTGCTCGCTCAGGCTGCTGCCGAACACGACGAGGGGGAGATCTCGTTCACGCAGGCGGTCGTGGGCGTGGGAGAGGTAGACGTTGTCCTCGATGGCGGCGAGCTTGTCGGAGGCGGAGCCCTCGGTGACGAGGAGGGGCCGTGCCCGAGGATCGCCCGTGATTGATTTTCCAAATTGATCGAGGATGGTGTCGAGGTCGGTTTGTCGCAACTTCCAGGTCGCGCCTGAGCTGCCGACGACTAGATGCAGTGCCCCGTGGAGGAAGTAGACCGGAATCCGGTTGTCAGGGACGCTGGCTCTGGCGGGGTCGAACTCACAGCGACCTCGATAGCGGAAGTGATCCATGAAAGGCTCGAATCCTCCTGTCGCCATCGCCCAGTAGACCAGCAGGTCATAGCTCGTCGTGAAGACCCACTCGAATTGCTCCATCGTGTCGCTGATGATTTTGCGGGTTGCTTGGGGAGCGCGATTGAGCTTGAGGTGGACCTCTCGCACAGCATGGACGAGTGCCATCTGGATGTTGCGATATCGCTCAAGCAGGGGTTTGGGGTCGAGGTCGACGGCGCTGTTGACCCTGATCGCAGTTAGAAGATCGGCGAGCACCCGCTCGAAGTTCGGGGTAGAAGAGAACAGCCTTAGATCCTGTGTTGAGAGATCGCCGGACTTTGCGCGGTCATACAGCTTGCGATACCCAAACGGCTCCCAGATGTTGATGCTCATCCCGTTGCCGAGCAGCAGGGTGTCCCACTTGTGCGAAGTGGCAATGTCGCCCCAGTTGAAGAGCGTCCCGTCAGGCTCCCCTTCCATGGGGGGTATTTAGCAGCCCGGACGGCGGCAGATCAGTCGGTTTTTGCGACCACTGGCTGGTTGCACCGGACTGGCGGCGGTTCGATATCGCCGTCCTGGTCCGGTACGACGCCGTCCACACAACCCGGGCCAGGGGTGTACAATCGTGTTTACGTTAAACACCGCTGTCTGCCTTAGGAGCAGCATATATGCCTTCCACCTCCTCACCAAATGGCAACGCGTCCCGCTCCCACCCCGTCGAACTCAGCGACCTGATCGAGCAGGAGAGCCTGCCGGCCGGTCGCGATGCGCTTCTCGAGCCCCCCGTCGCCCACTCCCAGCGCGAACGCATCCTCGAGGCGATGGCGAAAAGCTGCGCGGAGAAGGGCTACGGCGCCACCACGATCGCCGATATCTGCACCGCCGCCGGCGTGTCCCGGGCGACCTTCTACGAGCTGTTCAAGGACAAGGAGGACTGCTTCCACGCCGCGATGGAGCTCTCCCTTGCCGACGCAATGGGCACGATGGTCTCCGTCTACTCGCCGGACAAGCCCTGGGCGACGATGGTCCGCGAAGGGACGGCGGCCTTCCTCGGGCTGCTGGCGAGCCTGGCCGACCTTCGCCCGCATGGCGATGATCGAGGCGCCCGCCTCGGGAGAGCGCGCCTTCCAGCTCTACGCCTCCGGCAAGCGCGTCCTGCAGGCCCTGCTCGAACGCGGTCGCGACGACCCGCTCGAGGAGGAGGCGATCCCGTCCAGCGCCGCCCGTGCCGCGCTCTCCGCCGCCGAGTCGCTGATCGTCGGCCAGATCCTCACCGGCAACACCACCCGGCTTCTGGAGCTGTTGCCCGACATCGTCTACATCACGACCGTTCCCTACCTCGGCCAGGAGGAGGCGCTGCGCCAAGCTCGCGAGGCCGAGAGGGAACTCCCCACGGACGGCTGAGTTGGCGGCTGAGGCGGGGCGCCCGAGACGCGAGCGCTGGCGGCCGCCCCGAGGGCGCCACCGGCTGCCGCCCGAGGTGGTCGCTCGCTCCCAGCGCGAGCGCCTGCTCGACGCGGCCGTCGACGTCGTCGCCGAGAAGGGTTACGCCGCCACCACGGTCGCCGACCTGACCAAGGAGGCTGGTGTCTCTCGCACCACCTTCTATGAGCACTTCGAGGACAAGGAAGCCTGTTTCCTCGCGGCCTACGACACTGCCGCCGACGTTCTCGCCCGGCGAATCGGCGCCGCGTTCGAAACAGAGGAAGCCTGGCCGGATCGGGTTCGCGCCGGCCTGGCGGCGCTGCTGGAGTCGCTGGCGGGGGAGCCCCAGATCGCCCGCCTGGCCCTGGTCGACGTCGGCTCGGCCGGCCCGCAGGCCCAGCGCCGCTACCGCGCCGCCCTGCAGCGGATGACGCCGTTCTTCGACGAGGGACGCGATTTCGCCCCCGGCGGGCGCAGGCTGCCGGCAAACACGTCGCGGATGGTGGTCGGCGCCGTAACGGGCCTCGTCTCCGACGAGATCGAGGCGGGCCGCGCCGAGCGGCTGCCCGAGATGCTCCCGGAGGTCCTCTTCGCCAGCCTCGTCCCCTACGTCGGGCCTGCCGCCGCCGCCGAGACGGTGGGGGAGAGATAAACGGGATCGTACATTAGCGCTATCATGGAAAGACAAGCAAGTTTCCAACTCTCCTCACGGATGCCAGCCATCACCGAAACCCGCCGCGACAGCCTCCTCGAAGCGATGGTCCGAGTCGTCGGCCGCAAGGGCTATGAGGCGACTTCCGTGGCCGACGTGATTGAGGAGGCCGGCACCTCCCGGACGACGTTCTACAAGCATTTCGACGATAAGCACGACTGTTTCCTGTCCGCCTACGACATGCTGGTCGAGCGCGTCTTCGACACCATCGTCGCCGAATGCGACGGCGAGCAGCCCTGGCTCTCGCGGGTGCGCAAAGGGCTGGCGACCCTGATCGGCATCTTCGCCCGCGAGCCGGAGCTGGCGCGGACCGCGGTCGTCGAGGTCGCGGTCGCCGGTGCCGAGGCCCGTCAGCGCCACTGGGACGCCGTTGCCCGCTTCACCGGGTACCTCGAAGACGGGCGAGGGGAGCTCGACCCCGGCGGCGAGCTTCCCCAAGCACATCTCGGTGATGGCGACCGGCGCCGTCTCCGGCCTGATCTTCGACGAGCTGGTGGCGGGGCGGACGGCGAACCTTCCCTCCCTGATGCCCGACCTGCTCTTCGCGATGCTCGTTCCCTTCATCGGCCCGGCGGCGGCGACGGAAGAGATGCGGCGCGCTGTTCAAGCCACTTGACGGCCCCGGCGCATCCCTAGACATTCATGTTTATAGTCTTCGCCCGTACTGGCCTTGCGCCGGACGGGCGGTCACGGTGGCTTGCCTGCGCGCGCAAGGGCTCGGTCAGGCAGGCCTGGTGCCCCAAAGCTCCCCACAGGACGACTTTCCCCGCGCCTTCGAGGCCGCCTTTGCCCGCCTGCAGGTCGTAGTCGAAGAGGCCTATGTTTCCCGAGCCGCCTGGCCGGCCCAGGTGGCCGCGGCGATCCGCGCCGGCCTCGAGTTCGCCGCCGCCGACCCCGGGGCGGCAAACCTCCTCACCAACGAGGCCCTCGCCCACGGGCGCGACGGCATCGCCCGCTACCACCGCCTCATCGAGTACGCCGCGGGCCTACTCGCTCCCGGCCGCAACGAGAGCCCCGAGGGCGCGTTACTGCCTGAGATCCTCGAGTACGCCATCGCCAGCGGCATAGCCACGCTAGTCGCCCAGCGCGTCGACCAGGGGAGGACGAGCGAGCTGCCAGCCCTCGTCCCCGACGCGGTCCAGTTCGCCCTCACCCCCTACCTCGGCTCCGAAGCGGCGAGGCAGATCGCCGTCGAGGCCAAGGGCTGAGGGGTAAAGCGGCGGACGGGAATCGAACCCGCATCATCGCCTTGGAAGGGCGAGGCTCTACCGTTGAGCTACCACCGCATGCGATTCGTAAGAATGTAAGGCAGCCACGGGGAGTGGCGCAGTCTGGTAGCGCACTCGGCTGGGGGCCGAGCGGTCGCAGGTTCAAATCCTGTCTCCCCGATGAGTGTGATGTCTCGGGACATCGGAGACAGATGTCTCGCGACATCGTAGACACTCAACCGCCACCGATCGGCTGGTAGTCGCGACCCGGATCGAGGGTAGCCGGCGGATCAGCTCACCCGTCTCGGGATCGAGTATCCGGATGTCGCGGTCGGCGATAAGGAGCTTGACCGGCTTGCCTTTGTGGGCTCGGCCGATGCCGATGTGATGGAGCTTTGAGTCGTGGCGCAAGGTGACCGTTCCCGCGGTGTCGACCTTGTCGTGGCGAACGCGGAAGTGGGTATCGGGATGCGGTGGGCCGGATGGCCGGGCCTTGATCCGGGCGCCATAGGCCTGCAGGGGAGTGCGCCCGCCCAGCGCCCTGTGAGGCCTGGTCGCGTTGTAGTAGCCGGTGAAGCCGTCCAGTTGCTCTTGCAGGCCGGCGAGCGTCCTCGCGGGTGCCTGGTTTGCCAGGTAGCGCTTGAGCGTCTGGTGCAGGCGCTCGACCTTGCCGCAGGTCTGTGGGTGGTAGGGCCGCGAGTTCTTGGCCGCGATCCCGAGCCGCTCGAGCTCGACCTGCAAGAGCACCTTGCCACCGCGCGGGGTGGCTGAGAAGACGGCACCGTTGTCGGTAAGCAGGCTGGCCGGGGCGCCGTGCAGGGCAATAGCCATGCGGAAAACGTCGACTACGTCAGCTGCCTTGACGGTCGGGAAGGCCCGGGAGGCCAAGAACAGGCGGGAGTGGTCGTCGACCATGTTGAGGATCTCCGCGTGCCCGGCGCCGGCGAGCGCCCAGTGGGTGACGTCTGCCTGCCAAGTCTCGTTGGGCAACTCCGCTTCGAAGCGGATCAGCGAGCTGCGCGGGCGCTTTTGGGGTTGGGGAGAGACCAGGCCCTCTCTTTTGAGGACCCGCCAGATCGTCGAGACAGAGGGCACCCGATCGCTTTGGCGGGCGAGGTGGTGGGCGATCGTCTGGGCCCCGCAGTCGTGGCCTTCTGCGCTCAGTTGCTCGCGCAGGGAGAGGATCGCCGCCACCGTCTCGGCGGGGGTCCGCCCCGGCGAGTTGCGCGGCGCCCTGGAGCGACGCTCCAGGGCGCCATAGCCACCGGCCTTGTAGCGGGCCAGGAGCTTGTAGATCCAGCTGCGATGGACCCCGTGGGCCGCTGCCAGCTCGCTGACCGAGCGACCCTCCAGAAGATGTGCCTCGACCAGATACCGCGCCTTGTCCACGGGAGAGCTCCCCCTCATTCGGTGTCTCCTATGTCCTGACACAGGTGTCGCCTATGTGCTGAAACCGGACACTGTCTCCCCGATGAGAAGACCCTCATTTGAACCGCCGCCAGAAGAAGCGGCGGTTTGCGTGGTGGCCTCACCATCCAGCCGGACAGGGAGTTCAGGGTCAGCCAGCGTCGCGAAGGGCTCGGCGACCTCTGCCGTTTCGATGTCGTCGTCGTAGACGAGGAGTCGCTCAAAGAGCGCTTGGTTCCACTGGCGCCGCAGGTGCCCGGGCGCGGCCAGGTAGGCGTTCTGGCAGTCGGCCAGCAGGTCGAGCGCCTTGCCCAGCGTGTCCTCGATGTCGGTGAAGGATGCCTCGGCGACTTCGAGCTGCCGCTCGGCCTGGTTGGTCTCGGCGGTCAGCCGGTCCTGCTCTTGACGCAGCAGGTCGATTGGCACTGCCCCCACGTAGTAGGCGTGAAGTAGCTTCTCGCGCTCCTCGGTCAGCTTGGCGATGCGGCGACGCTGGCGGGTGGATTCGGCCTCGGCCTGTGTTCGCATTCCGGCGAGAGCTTTGTTCAGCTTCTCCCGTACCGCCGCTGCCTGCTCGCGCGGCACCCGAACCTCGCCATAGGCGCGCTCTACCGCCGTCTCGATCAGATCGACGGGTACGTAGGGCTGCTCGCAGCCCGTGCCCTTCATTCGTCCGATGCAGAAGAAGTAGGGGTAGCGACCGCCGTTGCCGTTTGCCTGGATCAGGCTCATTCGCGAGCCGCAACGCCCGCAGTAGAGCGAGCCCTTCAGGTAGTGGTGGTGCTTTCGGTCCTTCTCGGTGGCGTGGTTGTGGGCGGCGAGGACGGCCCCGGCCTTGGCAAAGGTGGCGGCGTCGATCAGATGCTCGTGACGGCCCTCGTATTCGACCCCGGCGTAGCGGACGGTGCCCACGTAGTAGCCGTTCTGGAGCAGGGTGGCCAGCTGCGAGCGCGAGAGAGGCCTTTCGGGCTTCTTCGCGGTGGGCCGCGTTTGCAGGCCCCGCTCTGTCAGGGCCGCAAGCAGAGTGTCGAGCGTGTAGGCACCTGAGCCGTAGGCGGCGAAGGCCCAGCGAATATGAGGTGCGCGCTCGGGGTCGACCTCGACGGTGCGGATTTCCTGTCCCTCGATCAGCTTGCGGACGTTGAGGTAGCCGAGCGGAGCGCGGTGCGGCGTCCCGCCTGACTTCGCCTTCTGGACGAGACCCTTCTTCGCCTCGGCCGCAAGGTTGGCCGAATAGAACTCGGCATTGGCGGCGACGATGGCGTGCATGAAGGCCCCCACCGGGGTGCGGTCGATGTTCTCGGTGACCGAGACCAGCTCGGCTCCAGCTTCATGAAGCGCGTAGGTGATCGTCGCGTCGTCGTAGCGATTGCGGGCGAGGCGGTCGACCTTGTGGACGATCACGTAGTCAAGATCGCGCTTCTCCTCAAGGCGCGCCAGTAGCGCCTTCAGTTCGGGCCGGTCGGCGGTCTTCGCCGACTCCCCCCGGTCGACGTACTCGGTAACGACCTCGGCATCCAGCTCGGCGGCCTTCGATTGGCAAGCCTCCCGCTGGGCGGGGATCGAGTAGCCCTCCGGCTCGCGGCCCCTGGTCGCCTGAGCGACCGTCGATACCCGCAAATAGATCGCCGCCCGCTTCATCGCCGACATGTTCGCTCCGTTACCCGCGACTCTCCAGTCGCTTTATGGCGGCGCCCCGAATACGGGCAACCGGGATCGGTGGCCAGCGCCAGCAACGCGGCGACGAAGCGGTCAAGGTCGGCCTCCTTGCGGTGGACGGCTACGACCCGCGCTGAGTGCGCCCTGCCGCGCGCACGTCGCGTCTGCTGGCAGCTGTCGCGTCTACTCGGCATGGGCATCTCCCACGTCCGCGCCGCACCCAATCGGCGCGAGTCGCTGCCTGCGCGGTTCGACCAGAAAGCGCTGCGTAGCCAGCGCGGAGGCGATGGTCGGGCGGCGGGACGGGCGGCGAAGAACAGACGAGAACGACGACGGCGCATCCAACTCATGCACCGACCTTGTTG
The DNA here is from genome assembly GCA_963714665.1 of uncultured Solirubrobacterales bacterium. GTDB lineage: Bacteria > Actinomycetota > Thermoleophilia > Solirubrobacterales > 70-9 > VRUE01. The sequence goes on from CAVQPE010000003.1 coordinate 509,941, forward strand.
TGACGTAGATATGTCGGCAAAACCGAAAGCCCGCAAACCCGCAGTGCACTCGCGAAAACCTGGCCTTCGGCGCGAGCGCGAAGCGACCGCACGGACGACCTGACGGGCGACCGCACAGGCGACCGCACGGACGACGTCCAAACGTCACCTGGCAAGCCTCGACCGGGTCGTACGAAGCGGCCGCGAGTCGGCGGCCGGGCGGTTGCATGAGGAGGCGTTGCGTAGCCAGCGCGGAGGCGATAGCGATGGCGCCGGGAGCGAAGGGCGCGTAGGAGATCGAGAGCGAGGAGAACGTGGAGATGCCTGACCAACTACGGCGATCCGCAGAGATGTCGGCAAACCTCGAAGCGCGCATGCGGCACCGTGTTTGGGATCGCGCGCGCAGGCTCGAATTCGAAGCGGAAGGGCTGCTGGAAGGGCTTGCGGAAGGGCCTCCGGAAGGGCTTGTGGAAGTGCGAGGAGAAGCCGGATCGAAGCTCATGCCATCTTCAATAGCTCCGTCGCGCGCAGAAGTCCAGTCGGACTTTCGACGGCTCCGTAATCGCCGCGCATCCCCGCATATCGCCGCGCAAAATGGCTACTCGCTTTGCTTCGGCGGCCGAGCTACAGTCGCGAAAATCGAAATGCCCCGGCGGCGCTCGACACGCCCCGGGGCCGGCACCGAAGACTGAACCTTCGATGCAAGCGAAACGCTACTCGCCGAAGTACTCCCGGCGAGGCATCGCGGAGGCCTTCGGTGCCCTACCGAAAAGGAGGGGCACCGTGCCCGGCACCACGACGACTATCGACAGAGAGCAACGCGACGGCCTATACGAGCTGGTCCGCAATCACCTGGGCGGGATCGGCGACATCTGGATCGCCCTGGAGCAAGACGGCGAGTACATGCTCGCCGAGCGAATGGGGATCGAGTTCGGCGAAGACTTCCGCCTGCTGGCTGACCTCGGCTGGGAGCCCGAGGACAAACGCAAAGCGGTCGAGCTGACGATGGAGCCCCACGACCTGACCGAACTGCTCACCCGCCTGCGCAGCGAAGCCGAAGGCGTGCTCGACGGCACGACCTGTACGCGCCTCCAGCGGGAAGAGGAGCAGCGGGCCAAGGCGCTCTATCAAGGAGCAATGGACACCTGCGAGGAGCTACTCGCCAGGCTCGACGGCGAGAGGGGCTGACCGCAATGGCCACCACCAAGCTGAAACGGCTGCGCCCCGGCCAGCTCGAGTGCCTCGTCCTCGATTACGTGAAAGGGCACCGCAAGGAAGGCCCGCTGACCGCCACGACTATCGCCAAGGGTCTCGGTGGGCGGTCTGCCGGTGCCGTCGCCAACTGCCTTACGCGCCTGGCCGAAGACGGGAAGGTCCGCCAGGCCAACCAACGCCCGCGCCGCTACGCAACCAAGGAGACGCCCAGGTAAGGAGGCCAGGCACCGTTGCGATTTCTCGAGGGCCGAGGCGCAGGCCACAGGGAGGTGCGGAGTACCCTGGAATGGGTCGCTCCGCTACCTGCCTCGGCCCTCGAGAAATCGCAAACGGCTTTGCGGAGAGATTGCCCGACGAGGCTCGGTCTACGTCGATGATGGATGGCAGCTCTTTTTCAGGGTAAGACGGCAACGTAGCCGGGTGGCCTTATTTGATCTGATTACCCCTATGGCAATTGAGTTTCAAGACGGACAGAGCGTCCTTTCGCCGGGCAGGCACGCGGCAACGGTTGAGGAAGTCGAGGCGGCTCTGGTGGAGGGCTTCCCCGGTTCAGCTCGCCGTCGCCCCCTTTTCGAACGCTGGATAGCCGTTCGCGAAGCGATCAGGCGCGTCACCGCCGTGGATTCTGATTGGCTCGACGGCAGCTACGTAACCAAGAAAGACGAGCCCGACGACATTGACATGCTGACGATCTGCGGCGCTGCAGACATCGACGGGCTTGACGAGCCATCGCGGGCGCTCTTGTTGGGGCTTGTCGCACAAGAGATATCGCGCGAGCTTCATTCGTGCCATTCGTTTTTGCTCGTGGCCTACCCGGAGGGGCATCCGGCACACGCCGTATACCAGGCTACGCGTCAATATTGGGAAGACCTCTTTGGACATGATCGAGCTGGCGATCCGAAGGGCTTCTTGGAGATTGCGGAATGACGAGAGATTTTGAAAAGGAACTCAATGACCTTGAGACTGCCCTAGCAGCGGCTCCTCAGCAGATGGCCTCCGAGTATTTCGGGGTCCAGTTGATGCGAGACAGCCTGGTCCGGAAGCGGGAAGCGATTGTCAACGAAGCCGCAGGCGTCCTTGACCTAGTTCTGAGCAGCGATGATCCGCGAACGACGGGCGATGAGATCTCATTGGTCGCCCGAGTACTTGAGGCGCTTCAGGAGAGCCTGGCATCAATCGGGCAGGTCTTGGAGGGAGAGCCAACTTCACGAGGTCTCATTCCGAGCGCGATCAAGGATCTTGTTTCGCTACGCATAGCCGCTACCGCGCCCGGCTCGCTCCAGCTTAAGCTCGTTCCGGCTCATCCCGAGATTGAAGTTGGGCAGCCTCAGACGTCTCTGCTCGAGCCTGCCGAGGCTTCTCAAGAGGGAGAGGACGAGGAAGAAGCGCCGCTGCTCGATCGCAGCGTTGACCGCCTCATTGGTCTTCTTGGACGAGCGCCTGGCGATACCGAGGAATTGCTCCAAGACTTGGCCTATGTAGGCCCGCGAACCACCTCACATATACAGGACTTGACGAAGGCGCTGAATGAGGCAGACGCAAATGTCTCGCTCGCATGGAACTCAGCGCATTGCCGTAGCGAGGCAACCTTTAGTCGATCTGCTTCGCGGGCACTGGGGGAGACTCTCGACGCGGTTCAAGAGGACTCCCGCGAGGTGGTAGCGACGGGCCGCCTGGTCGGAGGAAGCCTTGTCCATCGAACGTTTGAGCTGGAGCCAGCGGGCGAGGAACAGAGTCTTATTGCTGGCAAGGTTGCGGAGGACGCACTCCCCAGCCTGGAGCTGCTTTTCGGACAAACCTGCACCGCGCACATGGAGGTCCGAGAGGCCAGGCTTCCGAGCGGGGAGACTCGTGAGGCCCACTTCCTCACGGCTCTGTCGACGTAGGGAGATTCCCAGGCCTTCTTTTCGAGAGCGTCGGCACCGCAGCCTAGCCTTTGGGAATGGTCGGTGACCTCAATTGGGACGTTCCGCTCGATCACGGGAAGGGCGCTCCATCGAACATGCTCGGGATCGACCTCTTTTTCGACTTCGATTGGATCGAAGTGGTTGGCCACTCTCAGATGCAGTTCCCAAACGGCCTCTGCCTCGCGCGTCGCGTTCTGCGTGAGTGTCCGGATGACAAGGAGCCCGCGCTGCTGTTTACGAACCGGGAGAAAGTAGAGCGACGTTCGTTCGAGACCGAGCGATTCTATGTGGTCGTGGTCAACCTCCCTCGATATCTGGAGGAAGCAAACGCCGACGCTTCCGCTGCTTACTTCGGAGACTCTTTTGGCGCTGGACTGACCAGGATCAGCCAACTCGATGGGATTGCGAATCTGACTCCTCAAGAGCTTGCGGTACTCCTCGACGAAAAGCTCACCACTGAGGGCGTTGCCCGGTGGGCTTCCGCAAACCCGGACAGGCTGGATGCGCTGCGGGAGATGGTGGCGGCAGAGGACGAGGTGGAGGGACCCGCTTCCCCGGAGAGCATCGTGGCGGCACTTCGGGCTCTTGATTCGCTGGGGGCGGAAGAGATCGAGGAATTTCGCGTGCTGTTCTCGGCTCCAGACAGGAGATCGATGGCGAACTTCCTCAATGATCATGACATCCTGCCGATGGACCTCGTGAAGATGATCGAGCTCAGCGCGCGCTGCCGAGCGGTGGAGGAGCTCGAGGCGATGCTCGTTGAGGACCGGACCGAGGGACCGTGGCAAAAGTGGTTCGAAAACAACGATTGGGTCCTTGGCACGGAGTTCGTCGGGGTTCTAGAGGAGCGGCCGATCGACGTCGAGAACATTGCCGATTTCCTCATGCAGGCATATGACGGATTCCTCGACCTTGTCGAGATCAAGCGGCCCGAAGGGAAGTTGAAATTTTGGGCCGATGCTCTGGACCACGGAAACTACGTTCCCCACTCCGACCTGATCAAGGCCATCACTCAGGCCTCCACCTACCTCTTGGAGATTGAGCGCGAGGCCAACAGCGTGAAGTTCCTGGAGCGCCTCGGGGGAGTCAAAGCGATCAAGCCGAGGTGCGTCTTGATCTACGGACGATCAGACAACTGGAGCGCAGAGCAGCGGGAAGCGTTCCGCGTGCTCAATGCGGGCTACCACAGTCTCTCGATCATGACCTACGACCATGTTCTGGATCGGGCCAAGCGTATGCTCGATATGTAGCCTGGATCAACGGCTTGATCCGGTTCAATAAGTCCAGTTAGGCCGATCAGCCAGGAGCCGAAGGCTCTCATTCGAACCGGCCTCCCACCAGTCGCTATGCACCGACCCGTCAGTTTCCGCGCGACTTCATGCGGATCGCTTGCCTCCAAGTATGAATTATTCTTGATCACTCATTGACTTCGGATCCCTTCCGTCTCTCTGTGGATGTCGTTGGAGGCCCGTTCCCAGTGGGTAAGGAGATCCGCCTGGCGAAGGCAGGATTGCTTTACGCCGACGAGGTCAAGCTCTTCAGCTTTACCTTGCAGCTCCTCGGCAGCTCGATCGTTTCCGAAGCCGAGCACATCCAGCAGGGCGAGACCCCACTCGACGACTACATTCGAGCCAGATTGAACGATGAGCGGGAATTCAGTGCCGAGGAGCTGTTGTGGCCCGACCCCCTGAATTCGGTCCGCCCTGTTTGAGAGTCCTTCCCGCCCGCGACAATGGGCAAAGGAGGACGCAAGCAGGTGAAGAGGCAAAGGAACAGTCCCGAGCAGATCATCCGCAAGCTGCGCACCGCAGAGCAGATGCTCTCGGAGGGCAAGACGATCGGCGAGGCCGCGAAGGCCCTGGAGGTCTCCGAGCAGACCCTGCATCGCTGGCGAAACCAGTACGGCGGCATGAAGGCGGCCGATGCCAAGCGGCTGAAGGAGCTGGAGCGCGAGAACGGCCAGCTGAAGCGCCTGGTCGCCGACAAGGAGCTCGAAAACCTCGCCCTGAAGGAGATCGCCAAGGGAAACTTCTGAGCCCGTCCCGGAGGCGCAAGGCGGTCCGCATGCTGGTGGACCGCCTCGGCCTCTCCGAGCGTCGGGCGTGCCGGTTCGCCGGCCAGAACCGCTCTACCCAGCGCTACTGCCCCCAGGTCGCCCCAGACGACGCCGCCCTGCGCAAGCGGCTGCGAAAGCTCTCCACCGACTACCCCCGCTGGGGCTACCGCCGTGCCCACGGCCACCTCCTCACCGAAGGCTGGAGCGTCAACCGCAAGCGGGTGCAGCGGATCTGGCGCGAGGAGGGCCTGCGCGTGCCCGCCAAGGCCAAGAAGCGCCGCCGCCTGGGCGTCTCCACCACGGCGGCCGACAGGCTCAAGGCCGAGCGCCCCAACCACGTCTGGGCGCTCGACTACCAGCACGACGCCACCGACGACGGCCGTGAGCTGAAGTTCCTAAACGTCGTCGACGAGTTCACCCGCGAGGCCCTGGCGATCGAGGTCGATCGCTCGATCGACGCCGAGGAGACGGTGGCCGTCCTCGAGCGCCTCGCAGCCGAGCGCGGCGCCCCGGCCAACCTCCGCGCCGACAACGGCCCTGAGCTGACCGCCGCCGTCTTGCGCGAATGGTGCCGCCTGGGCAAGACCGATACCGCCTACATCGAGCCGGGCTCGCCCTGGCAGAACCCCTACGTGGAGTCCTTCAACGCCCGCATGCGCGACGAACTGCTGAACACGGAGGTGTTCACCTGCCTGGAGGAGGCCCGGGTGCTGGCCGCCGACTGGCGCGCCGGCTACAACGCCAACCATCCCCACTCGGCGCTCGGGATGATGTCGCCCGAGCGCTTCGCCGCCTCGCTGCGCTCGCCCTCCGGGCTCGCTACGCGAGGCGGCGATCAGGAGCGATACTCAACACAGACCAACCCCGGACTCTCATACGGGGTGGACCGATGAACGGGGTCCGGTCAGTTGGGCAGTGGAGCCAGAGACGCCGAATCACATCTGGCTAGCGTCCTGCTTGGGCCTGCTGTCGGTCACTTCGATATTGATCTGTCGTCGTCAAGCGATTGGGTGCGCTCGCTGTCATTGGCGCTCGCTCAAATCGCGCCTCTATGCGAGCTGGGTCCCGCTGCTAAAGCAGGTCTGCTGAAGTTCGGTGAGCCGCGAATCTTTGACTATTTTGCCTCTATCAATGCGATCCACGGGGTTCTAGAAGGGGGATCCGGGGGCTTGCCAATCGTTGATGACTGGATGGCGTTGAATGCATATTCAGCGCAGCCCAGTCCCCGTTTGGCCGAGGGTTACGCGGCCCACGCTCTCCTTGAGTCGGTATCGGCGTTTCCGGATGCGCCAGTCGATGTTCTTCTTGACGTGCGAAATCGCATTTCCCCCGCCCGTGTCCGTTTTAGGTCAGCTGTAGTCCAGCTCGCAGAAGAGCTTGATGGTCTTCAAGTGACGGACTATGAACGCAAGCTGGACGATCTGCATCGCCGGATCGTGGCTCCAGCAAGGCTGGAGATCGACGAAAGCCTCCGTGAGCTTGATGCCATCCCAAGTCTGCTCCGCATGGCATCCAGTCCAGTGACCGTGGCAAGTGGATCGGCGTCCTTTTTGGCCCTTGCCGCAGGAACCTTGAATCCAGATCCCCTATTTGCGGGTCTGACCAGTGCGCCTGCAATCGCGGCGGCAGCGAGGGAGGTCATGGAGCGGCGGAGAGTCAAGAGGGTGGCTCGTAGGTCGCCCTACTGGCTCCTGCATGAGGTGGAAGGAGCCTTTGGTCCCAGGGCTACCGAGGCGGGACATCCTGGACCGCTCTGGATCCCTTAGCCGGTGGTGGGCAGCCGTAGGCGAGAACTCGGTGCAGGTTGCCGATTGTCTGCTTCTGTTCAAGGTTCAAATACTGTCCAGTTAGGCCGATTTGGTGAAGCGCCCCGTCAGGATGCGACGAATCGCGACAGGACGGCTTCACAAAGCGGTTCCCACCGCGCCGCCGGGGTTTCCGGGCGTTGGCGGGATTCGTGCCTAGATCGGGCACCCTGGGCCGGAATCGGTAGCAGGCTGGTAGCTGGGCGGCCCGTAGCAGGCTCGCTGCTACCACCCGAAGCCTTGACAACGATGAAGCCGCCCTACGGGGGGCGGCTTCGCGGAATCTTCTCTCGCCGTCTCGGGCAGCGAGGAGGTGGGCCGAAGCATAGGCCAGGGGAAAATGGCCCGCGAGGGGCGGCGGGGGGCGAACCCCGGCCTCACGGCATACCCGGACCCGGATCGGATTCGGTCGGCCAGCGAACCCGGCGGCGGCAGCCGCGACAGGAGGGCGAAGGCGCGATACCCGGCAACCGTGGCGAGGGGAAGGCTGCCAGGCTTCCACCGCCGATCAGCGAGAGCAACCCCGACTTTTCGACGTTCGTTCTTCCCTCAGGTTTCAGATCCGCCGCCTCCATCTCTCTGGCCCCAAGGCCGTATGCCAGGTAAGGGGGTGCCTATGGCAAAAAGTACCGAGCAGGTTTCTGGTACGCCGGGATACCCTCTAGGCGCTCAGGCGACTCACGGAAGGGGAGAACGGATGAGGAAGTTGGTCGGGGTGCTGCTGTTGGTTGGGGCCGTCGCGCTACTTGTGAGTGGCTGTTCGGAAAGCGCATGCGAAAAGGCCGAAAAGAACGGCAAGGCCAGCCACGCCTGCTACGTGGAAAACCAGAAGTCGAAGCATGAACTCGTGGAATCCGAAAACGACCTCAAGGAAGCCGAATACGGAAGCCTCGAAGCGGCGGAAGAAGCAGAACACGCCGAAGAAGTCGAAGGCGAAGTCGAAGAAGTCGAAGAAGTCCTCAAACGGGAACAGGCCGAAGAAACCGCGCATGCTCTCCGCGAATTGGAAGAACGGTAGAGCGCTCACTCCCGCTTCCACTTGAGAGCGATTCGGATGGCAGGCGACTCGACAACCTCGCTTAGAGATCGCCGCCCGACCGAAGCGTTGATGTCGCAGACAAAAGCATCCGGCCCGCTTGGCATGCTGGCCGGATGGCTCACGCGACAGAGGAAAACGACTCGCTGGAGTTGATAGCGACTCCCGCGATCGAGAAGCGGATCTTCGTCGTCCGCGGGCGCCAGGTGATGCTCGATGAGGATCTGGCCGATCTCTACGGCGTCGAGACTAGGGTGCTCGTCCAGCAGGTCAAGCGCAACGCGAAGCGCTTCCCGGGGGACTTCATGTTCCAGCTGACAAGCGCCGAGGCAGAAGTTTTGAGATCACAAATTGTGATCTCAAACGAGGGTCGGGGAGGTCGCCGCTACGCGCCATACGTCTTTACTGAGCAGGGCATCGCGATGCTCTCAGGCGTCCTGCGCAGCGACCGCGCTATCGCCGTGAACATCGAGATCATGCGGACGTTCGTCGAGCTTCGGCGGGTCGCAAGCTCCTACGCCGCGATTGAGACGAAGCTTGAAGAGATCGAGCGGGAGTTGGGTGGGCATGACGAGCAACTGCACCAGATCTTCAAGACGCTACGGCAGCTGATCGCCCCGCCTGCCCGACCGAAGCGCCCGGTCGGGTTCAGGGCGCCGGAAGGCGAAGAGTAGGCGCGGCGGCGATGTGTAGCACCTCGATCCGCTTGCGAATCTCTTGGTTCAAGGTCGAGATGCTCTCCGGTTGTTCTACGGAGTAAGAGGGCCATCGCGGTAGCGGTGCATTACGCCCGTTCGCTGCCGCGGGCGAGGCGATCAAAAAGGTCCGCGAGGCCTCCAGGGTCCTCGGCCATCGGGAAATGGCCCCCTGGAATCTCGATCGGATCGATGCCCAACACCTCGCGGGCCACGAAGCGCTCGAACGTGGGCTCGAAGAACTCGTCGTCGGCTGCGTAGATCAAGGCGGTCGGCACATCCGGATGCTCGTCGAGCGGGTAGTCGTCGGGCGGCATCGCCATCGGGCGCAGGTGTTGCACCAGCGCCCGCGCTCTCTCGGGCGCTAGATGATTGATTCCTAATTGACCCGAGCCGCCTGGGACCACCAGCGGCGAGGGGAGCAATGCGAAGGGCGCCGAAGTCAGGCGTTGCTAACCGCAACGTCGACCAAGGAGGCCCCGTGCGCGCCGACCTCGACACCCTTCTGACGTCAATTTATGTCTTGCTCGACGACTTCCTGCCCGAGCGAACCGGGCCGGGCAGGAAGCCCAAGATCACCGACGCCGAGCTGATCACCCTGGCGATCGCCCAGGTCTTCCTCGGCGTCGCCAACGATCGCCAGTTCCTTGGCTTTGCCATCTGGCGACTCGGGCATCTCTTCCCCTACTTGCCCCAACAGCCTGGCTACAACAAGCGCCTGCGGGCGCTGGCCCCGCAGATCGTCAGAGCGGTCAACTACCTGGCCTACGTCTCGCCCTCGATCTTCGACAGCCTGCGCCTGCTGGACTCAACGCCGGTTCCCTGCGGCGCCTCGCGGGAGACGGTCAAGCGCTCAGAGTTCGCGGGCAGCGCCGCCTACGGCTACTGCCGAAGCCATTCGCGCTACTTCTGGGGCTTCCGCCTCTACCTGCTCTGCGCCGCCGACGGCACCCCGATCGCCTTCGAACTGGCCCCTGCCAACGCCCCGGAGCGCGAGGTCGCCGCGGAGATGCTGGAACGGGTGAGCCTGGAAGGCTTCACCGTGATCGCAGACAAGGGCTTTGCCGGACGCGACTTCGAGGCCTTCATGGCCGAGCGCGGCGCCACCTTCCTGCGGCCTGACCGCAAGAACGAGCCGCCGCGCTTCGGCTCCCTCGGCACCGTGCGCCAGCGGATCGAGTCGGTCTTTTGGACCTGCAAGGGCCAGCTCGGCCTGGAGCGCCACGGCGCCCGCACCCTGCCCGGGCTCTTCGCCCGGGTTGGGCTGCGGCTGCTTGCCCTCTCTGCCGGCCTTTGGCACAACTGGCAGCTGGATGAACCGGGTAGGCACTTCGCTGCCTACGGGTGCTGATTAGGAATCAACCATCTAGTCGTGGGTACATCGCCTCGCAGGCGCTGTCCGTGTCCCATTCCGACGTTCCGTCCGGCAGGTCGGGCGGAAAGCGAAACCCCTCGCGAAAGGGGGCAGGAGCGTCGTCCGGCAGCTTCAAGCCGCCCATGCGGGGGCAGAGATACACGAGCATCGAGACCGGTCGCGCCGCCACCAGCGTTCCCAACCCCGAGCTCTGCGAATGGGCCACGACCATCACCTCGCGATCGGCTTTCGCGAGCGCCTCGGTCGCCGCCCGGGCGCGCTGCTCGTACCCGACCTTGGGATCGTGAAGCGGAAGTTCGGGAGTGATGGCGGAGTGCCCCAGCGCTTTGAGGCACTTGGTCAGCGGCTCCCAGCAGGAAGAGTCGTGCCATGCGCCGTGGAGGAGCCCGAAAGTCGCCACCACGGTCGGTATATCACGGCTGCTTGCGCCGATCACCAATCAAGGCGCCCCCACCTCTTGACCCGGTTCAAATGTCGTCCAGTTAGGCCGACTTTGCACTAATCTCGGCCAGGCTTGGCGGTCCGGGCGGCGGTCCGTTACGTTCATCGACGACGCCTATGAGAGAAGAAGCAGCACCGTCGCGCGATGGGTGGCCTCTTCCTCCGCCTCCCTCATACGTTGCATGTGCAGCGCTTGCTGCCGCCTTTGGACCTCTGCCCTGACGGCGGCATAGTAGTCACCCTTTCCTTTCCAGTTGAAAGGAAAGTCCTCTGGTCTCGGGCCGGTTCCGCCGAGCGCCGCAAGCTCGGCATCCGGGCGAGGGTTAAGGGGGTCCCAAGGCCCGAGAGGATCGTCCCAGGGATGTGGGGCAAGACCATGCCACGGATGTTCATAGCTGTACATCGGTGAACTCCTGTCGTGGCATGGAATCCGCTTTGATATCTCGCACCAACAAATACCGCACACGCAGGGGAACCGAAGCGTTTTCCGGATCCAGACCTCGGTCCTCGGAAGCGCTCAGGACGGACCAGCCTTCGCGTGAGAGTTCGTCGAGCGCTTCAATCACCCCTGCCATCGGGAAGAAATGGTCCCAGCTCGAGATGTCGGAGAGAGAACGACGACTCTGGTTGGCGAGGAACTCCAGCTCCCATACCGAGCGGCTCTCCAGCTCGGGGCGGCTTTCGCCAAGCTCGCTGAGGGTTGGGTCGGGATGCACCTCACGCGCGGCCTCCTCCGTCGCCTGTCGAATCTGCTTCTCCGGCGCACCTTCCTCGAACTGCATCGTCGATCCGTCGGGAAAGGTGACCGTGGGCTTCCGGTCGTCGGCTTGGAAGGGGTTCTGATTGGGGACGGAGACGATCTCAAGCTCCGTCTCAGCGAGGAACCTCTCACGTGCCTTCTCGACCCGCCCCGTCGCCTCTTTGAGCCCCCCCGCCGCCTCGTCGTCCCACTTCGCCAGCAACTCGTCGGCCTCCCTTTTCGGCAGCCACTCGGTCCTCTTGCCCTCCACGTGGGCGAGGCGCCATCGGGTCGTACGGGAAACCACCAAAAAACCGTGGCGCGGGGTTTTGCCGCTAGAGCCGTCGATCATCGGACGATATGTGACCGGCCGCTCAGGGTGGTGGTTAATGAAGCTTGCGCAGTGCCTTTGCCCGGCTCGCTGGGGCTGATCGAGGCCCCCGCGATCGAGAAGCGGATCTTCGTCGTCTTCATGTTCCAGCTGAGCAGAGAGGAGGCAGTGGCTTTGAGGTCGCAGATTGCAACCTCAAACGTCGGGCCCGACCGCGCACTGGGACGCCCGCGCTTGAATCACCGCCAATCCGCAGTCACAAGGCTGAGCACGAGGCCGCCGAGCACGGCCAGGATGAACAGGATCGCGAGGGCCCTCCCGAATCTCTCGGTCACGTCCAGCCCCATCCTGTCATCGAGCAACCAAAGAACGAAGCCGAGGGCGGTTAGACCTAGAAGCACCCAGACCCAGACTGGCATGAGGCGACTTCTATCAGGGGGCCGTTATTTTCATGTAGTGGATCCCGTCCTGTTCGCCATCGACGAAGACGAGCGTTCGCTGCGCAACGTCGAACGCGAGCTGGTCGACCGCTATTCGCGGAGCTACCGCGTCGTCTGCGTGTCCTCGGCAGAGGAGGCGATGGCGCGGCTCCAGGCGCTGGCGGCGGCGGGGGAAGACGTGGCGTTGGTTCTTGCCGCGCAATCGCTCGGGGGCGAGCCTGGGAGCGAGCTGCTGGGCAAGGTGCGGGATCTACACGCGCACGCTCAACGTGGGCTGCTGATTGAGTGGGGAAGCTGGGGTGACGGCCGCACCGCGGAGGAGATCTTCCAGGCGATGGGGCGGCGGCAGATCGAGTACTACGTGATCAGGCCCTCGCGATCGCCCGACGAGCTCTTCCATCAGTCGGTCTCGACCTTTCTGCTTGAGTGGGCCCACGCGCGGCGGGTCTCGCCGCACACCGTCCACATTGTCAGCGAGTCCTGGACCGGCAGGGCCTGCGAGCTGAAAGAGGTCCTCGGCCGCTGCGCGGTGCCGCACTCGTTCCTGCTTGCCGATTCACCCGAAGGCCGGGCGCTGGTGGCGGAGTCGGGTGACGGAGAGCCGCTTCCCCTCGTCGTCTTCCCGAACGGTACCGTCCTCGCAAACCCGACCAACCTGGAGCTGGCGAGTGCCGCTGGGGCAACCATCGACCCCGATCGGCGCGAGTACGACGTCATCATCGTCGGCGGCGGGCCGGCCGGCCTCTCGGCGGCGGTCTACGGCGCCTCTGAGGGCTTCCGGACACTGGTCGTGGACGACGGTGGCGTCGGCGGCCAGGCGACCTCGAGTTCGCTGATCCGTAACTACCTCGGCTTTCCGCGCGGAGTAAGTGGGCGTCGGCTGGCGGAGAGCGCCTACGAGCAGGCTTGGGTCTTCGGCGCCAAGTTCGCCTTCATGCACGACGCGACCGCGATCCGGCGCGCGGGCGACCGCCTCCATATCGCGCTCTCCGACGGCGGCGAGGTCAGCGCCCCCGCGGTGATCCTCGCCACAGGCGCCACCTATCGCCGGCTCGGCGTCCCTGAGGTCGAGGCTCTCGTCGGGGCAGGGGTCTTCTACAGCGGCCCTGCCTCAGAGGCGCCGACGACGGTCGATGAGGAGGTCTACGTCGTCGGTGGCGCCAACTCCGCCGGTCAGGCCGCGCTGCACCTGGCTGAATTTGCCCGCCGGGTGACGCTCGTGGTGCGGGCCGAGTCGCTCGATCGGGGGATGTCGCACTACCTGGTGAGGCAAATCGAAGCCACGCCCAACATCGACGTGCGCCTCGGGACCGAGGTCGTCGGTGGGGGTGGAGGCGGGGACGGCTGGCTGGAGCGCCTGGTCCTCCGTTCCGGTGCCGATGGGACGACGGAGACGGTCAAGGCCGATGAGCTCTTCCTGATGATCGGAGCCCGCCCGAATACGGAGTGGCTGCCGGCGGAGCTCGCGCGAGGGGACGGCGGATTCATCCGCACCGGGATGGAGCTGGAGAGCGACGGGGACTGGCCTCTCGAAGAGCGCGGCCCGTTCTCCCTCGAGACCAGCATGCCCGGCGTCTTCGCCGCGGGGGACGTTCGCCGCGGGTCGATGAATCGTGTCGCCTCCGCGGTCGGCGAGGGCTCGATCGCGATCAGGCTCGTCCACGAGCTGTTCGAAGCCGAGCAACTCCAGTCGCGCGACTCGGCCTAATCCGGACGCGTGGCGGAGCAGTCAAGCTCTGTCAGCGCACAAACGCGGTTAAATACCGTTCGGTTAAGGGCGATGCTCAAGTCTGCATGTCCCCGCGTGGCCTCACATATGCCAGCGGCGCTGGTAGGCCCAACGCGGAGGGCCAATGTGATGCCAGCGTGATGCACGTGACGCGGAGGCGGGCAGCAAATTGGTGAATCAACACTGTGATTTGCTGACCGCCGCAACAAATATGCTGGCGGCGTGAAGACTACTGAGCGCACCGAGCGTGGGGAGCTTAACTCCGACTCCTTGAGGAACCTGGCCCAGTTCCGTCCCTTCGAGGGCGAAGCCGCGCGAAAGGACGTTGTTCATGCAGAACTCGTTGAAGTCGCCTGCAAGACGAAAGGCGGCCCCTTCCAGACATCGCGTGCTTGTCGAGACTTCATTCAGCGCGAATGGAATACCGACCTCGAGATAGACGAGGTCGAAGCCGCCAAGCTTCGCCTTGAACAAGAGGGAAGATTGGAGAGGAATGGCGGTGCGCTGCAGCTCACGTCCGCCGCTTCTGCAGACCTGGAGGGGCAGCGTGCACGATGGGAGCAGGCTGAGGCGACCGCAGTCGATGAGTGGGAGGCGGCGGTCCTGAAGGAGTATCCGTTCCTTGACGATTCCGAGGTCAGGATTTTGCGCGAACAGGTCCGCCCCTGGCTAGACCACGTCATCGCCAGGCACGGAGCCGAAGCTGGGTTGTTGCTCTATCCGAACCATGCGCGACGAGAGGCGCTTGGGCAGGCAATCGCTTCGGCGAAGCTCAGCTTCCTGCCAGATTGCGGCGAGCGCTTGAAGGCCATCCGGCCTGCGGCATTTTGGATGTTGGTTCGCCAGCCAACCGCCACCCAGCGAGAGTTCCTAGGGCGCCTCCTCAACACGGGCTTCTATTTGACTGTGCTGAGCCTGGATCCGAAAGCGCGCCACTTGGTAAAGGCAGAGGCTAAGAACACCACCCTCTACCTAGATACAAATTTCCTTTACGCCCTTCTTGGTGTCGGAAGCGGCACCGAAGCCCGCTCCGCTACGCGACTGATGGAACTCTGCCGAGACCTTGGATACAACCTTCGCGTTACTCCTTGGACGATTGAAGAGCTTGGGACAAGCATCGCGAAGAGCCGAGCCGATGCTCGCAATGTGACGCAATCGCGCAAGGCGGCAGAAGTGATGGCGCAGGTGAGCGGGGAAAAGGGATTCGCTTCTGCTTATTGGCGTGAGCGCAGGGACAACAACGTCGACTTCGGGACGTTTTTTGGGAAGTTCGAACACTTCCGGCGATTCCTAGAAGAGCTTGGCATCAAAGAGCACCCCGAGGGCTGCTCAGACATTGACACTGATCTTGAAGCCATACGTGCTTATGCATCGCCCCTGGAGGGCCTCTACGGGCCGGGAACCAAGGAGCGGGTGGTCATTGAGCACGATGCGAAGATGCGACTCTTGGTCGAGAGGTTGAGAGGGGAGCGGCAGAACGGCGGTTTCTTCGACGTCGGCTTTTGGTTCCTCACCGAGAGCACCCGCCTCCCCGCGTATGCGCGGATTCCGATCAACCAGACATGGAGACCCCGTCACCCGTTCTGCATTCTGTCCTCGAGTTGGGCGCAGATTGTCCGAGCGTTGGTCCCTCGGACGGATGATCTCAACGACATGATTGTCGGATTGATGGCTTCGCCATATGTGGGCTTCAAGCCGGCAGCGGAGGGAGATCAACTCAAGGCGATAGAGCGGGCAGTTGCTCGCATCGATGCACTGCGGGATGTGCCCGCGTCTGTTGCCGTTGCACTGGTTCATGACGACGCGATGTCTCGGAAGATCGCCGGGGAGACCGATCCGACCGGAGATCGACCGCCTTGTCGATGAAAGCCTCACCAAGAAGGCAGAAGAATTGTCCACACGGCTCGATCAAACTGCTTCTGAGAAGGTGCGATCTGATCGTCTTCGCGAGGAAGCCGAAGAGCGCGCAGAAGCGGCTGCTATGCAAAAGGATGAGTCGCTCCTCCTCCGCCAACAAGCCGAGGAGGCAGCACGCCGAGCGGAGGAAAGAGCCGTTCATGCGGAGCGGGAGAGAGTGCGTGCGATGGAGAACGAATCAGATCTGCAAAGGACGGTTGCAGAAACGCAGGAACGAGAACAAGGGGAAAGGCAGGCCCGCGAGGAAGCCGAAGAGCGCGAACGATCTCTTCTCAGCACGGTTCAGGAGGAAGCCGAAAAGAGGGCAAAATTCCGTCGCAACGGTGGTGCAATCGCGCTGGGGGCCATTATCGCTGCCACGGCGTCTGCTCTTCTGTTGACTGAAGTGATCAGCGGGACCATTGGGGTCATTGCGACCGTTCTCGCGACGGTACTTCTGGTTTATCTAGTGATGCGCTCTCTCTCCGAAAGTCTTGCCAAGGAGATTGTCGTAGTCCTCACGCTTCTTGCCGCCGCCGTCTCAATCTCCGCAGCCTTCATTTCGTCTCAGTCTGAAAACTCGTCCCGTGAAAACGGTTCGGCAGCACGCAGTAAGTAGTCGAAGTCGAAGCCATTCAGAACCAATATCGAGATTTCGGGCTACTGCGCAGGGGGTGCGGCGGTTGTCCAGCGCCCTCGGTCTTTACTGGCCGGCCTCAGTACGGCGCGCGAAGGTCCTCGAACATTGGGAAGTGCTTGAGATTGCGTGTGGCGAGGTCGGCGCCGATCTCTTCGGCCGTGGCTGCGATTGCGAGATCGGCGACTCCGATGCCGGGATGACTGCGGCGCCACTGGCGCCCGAGTTCCCCGGCGCGGCGTGCCACGGCTTCGCTCACTGGAACCCAGACAATCAGCGCAAAGAGCCTGTCGGCCGCTCGCCGCTCCGAGGATCGCAGCCCTTGGATCACCTCTATCCGGCTGATCTCCGAGCACGAAGGACGACCATCGAGGCTTGCCAGATACTCGGTAGCCGGAGCCGAGGCGCGGAGATGATCAACCAGGACGCTGGTGTCGAGGACTACGCTCAACGCCCAAGCCGCGATAGCCGCTCGGCGTCCTCGCGACGAATGTCCTCGACGTAACCTGCCCCCTCTTCGAGGTAGGGGGCAATGCCGGCGGTACCCTCGATCGTTCTCCGCCACTGTGCCTGCCACGCCGCGGCGTTCTGCTCCTCGTGGGAGAGGTATGCATCGACCGCCCGACGGATCAGCATGGAGCGAGAGGTACCCGCCGCGGCAGCGCGCTCATCAAGGCGAGCCGTTTGGTTGTCGTCGAGGTAGATCTGTGTTCGATTCACGATGTATAAGCATACATCACAATGTCGGCACCCTTGACCTGAGGGCGGCCTACTATTCGGCGGATCAATGGCGAGATACATCGTCGGTTTCGACGGAAAATGGCAGGAGAGCTTCAGTGACCCGGAGGAAGTAACCGGCTGGGCGGAAGAAGTGGCCGCTACCGGCCGCACGGTCGAGGTGGTTGTGAGGAGGTTTGGCTTCCACCGTTTCCTGACCGGTTTCCCGGAGTCCGAGCGCGATGCGCTCGCCGCGCGCTGGAAGACGCCGTGGTTCTCAGGGGGGTTCGACGGTGATGGGGGTGGGGCTTCCCATCACCACTACAACCCCGTGTCCGGGCACGGTGGACATGGCGGTGGAGGCGGGCACGGTGGACACGGCGGCGGCCACCACTGATTGAGAGCGCTCGGCTAAGACCCGGCCTTGCGCAGGCCCTCGATCAGGTCGACGATCACCGACTCCGAGCGCTCGCGCGCGGCGCTGCGGTCCTCGGCCACGACGATCAGCATCGCCGCCTCGATCAGGGCGCCGAGCAGGATCTGGGCGATCGTCTCCGGATCGTGGGGGGGTAGCTCGTCCGCCTCGATCGCCGCGCTGACCAGGGCGAGCACGACCGCGATCCCGAGCTCGTTCGCCACGGCTCGCCAGCCCTCCCAGCCGAGAACGGCACGGCTCTGGGTCAGGCCGATGCGCCGGAGTTCTTCGTCGGCCTCGCACAGTCGCAGGTAGGCCCTGGCGCTGTCGACCAGCGCCTCGAAGGGGCTCGCCGAAGCGGACATCTGTGACGCGAGCTTCCCGATGATCCGCATCTCGCTCGCCTTGTAGACGGCGACGAACAGGTCGAGCTTGGTGGGGAAGTGGTGATACAGGGCACCGCGGCTAACGCCCGAGCGCTCGAGGATCTGCTCGATCGAGACGCGGTCGTAGTCACGCTCCATGAATAGGTCGCGGGCGGCCTCGATCACTGCTTCCCGCGCTCCTTCGCTGGGGCGGCCTCGCGCTTTGAGGGTCTTGACGGGCACGAGTATCGGAGTATGTTACCGACTATCAGTCTGTAAATAGTGCAACCGGAGGAGCGAAATGAAGACCTACGTCATTCGTCGTGAGAAGGCCTGGCAGAGCCCTGAGGAGCTGGAAGCGGCAGCCGAGAAATCGAAGCAGGTCGCCGAGAGCGATTTCCCCGATGACATCCGCTGGATTCGCAGCTACGTGATCGGCGAGCCCGGCGGCACCCTCGGCACCGTCTGCATCTACCAGGCGAGCGGGGACGAGGCGGTTCGCGATCACGCCGGGCGGGTCGGGATGCCCGCCGATGAGATCCTCGAGGTCGTCGACACCGTGGTCATCCGCCCCGATCCCGAGCCGGAGGCAGCCTCGGCCTGACGGACGGGGCTCGCTACAACTTGCCGAGGCGCTCTCTCAGGAGCGTTTACTTCGCATCCGGAGGCCAACGACGTGCCCTGCGCCTGAGCAACCGATGATCCCCAGCCCTTGTGAGCTGTGGCTGCCGAGGTTCGGTCTGATCGCCGATTCCGCCTTCGCGGACCATGGTATCCCGAGGTACGTACGTCGCAGTCCGTCCACTGTCGGGATCGATGCTCCCGCCTGAGCTAGTGCCTTGCTGACCCATGTCAGTAAGGATGCCGACAAGAGCGGATGCCAAGTTGGGAGTTAGCTCTGCGTCGCGGCCCGCGAGTGCCATCGCATAGGCCTCGGCGAACACCTCAGCGATTTGGATGCGAACTGAGTCCTCGTCGCTCCCCCGCGGGTATCCGCTGGCGAGATGATCATGTATTCGTTGCGGAAGATCGTCGAGAAGTCGGCGGAGGCTCCGGAAGTCTTTCCAAACGCGATCCAACGTCAAAGCATGCCCAAGCTCATGCAGGACCGGATGGAGAGGGTCAGGACTGACTTCGCCGGTCGGTAGGACAAGGCTGTCGGTTTGGGGGTCGTAGACAGCGGCCGTGCCGGTCTCCGGGCCATGTTCTCGCTCTACTTGAGATTGCTCCTCATCTGTAAGGGGTCGGCCGCGACGCTCCTTCGCCTCCTCACTGCATAGCCAATAGGGAATCGCTGGCGTCATGACGATGATCGCGCCCCTTTTTCGCAGCGCGCACAAGTCTCGTACAGGGGCATACCCAAATAGCTGTTCGTAATGCTGAACGGCCATGTTCTGGGGGCCGAATACGAAGGTGATCTGCCTTGCTAGCTCAATCGCCTCATCGCTGTGACTGGACCCACCCGTTGGCTCCAAGCCGAGATCGAAATCACCGGCAGTTCGGCGAATTGGCCCTCGGCGACCGGGTCGCGCTGCAAATGAACGCGTCCCAGGGGACACGCAGTGTCCGGCTTCTCTGGTGCGAGTTTGCACTGGTCTAGATTAGCCGGAGATCGAGCCAGGTATGACGACGGAAGGCTTGATGCAGAACTTGGACATTCCGCGCGGGCCGTCCGGCTCGACGAAGGAGAATCGGCAATTGCCTGCTCGACTCAAGTACGTCGATCCCAACCGGCCACCGGGCCTGTTCAGCCGCGCGTATGCCGCGCTCGCCAACACCCGGCTGGGCCGGTTCATGTCGGTCCACTTCGTCTGGAGGGTCGATCCGTACCTGATGCGGCTGACCCGCGGGCGCCTCGGGATGGGGCTCGTGATGCCGACCGCCCTGCTCGAAACCCGGGGGGCGAAGAGCGGAGCGGTGCGGCGCAACGCGGTCATCTACTTCCACGATGGGGATCGGGTCACGATCGTCGCCTCGAAGCTGGGGCTGCCGACCCACCCGGCCTGGTTTCACAACCTCCAGGCGCACCCCGACGTCACCTTCGGTGGCATCCCGATGCGGGCGACGGTAATCGGCGACGAGGCTGAGCGCCGGCGGCTCTGGGGCCTCGCCGACCGTGTCTTCGCGCCCTACGCCGCGTACCGCCGGGAAGCGGCAAAGGCGGGCCGGACGATCCCGATAGTGCAGCTCGCCGCGCGCGAGCCGGACGCCGTTGCGTCGCGAAGCGGGTCTTGACGCTGCCCCGCGGAGGCCATAGGTTCCTCAGAGTTGAGTCTCTTGCTTTGCTAAGTGTGAGCGGTTGCTCGAAGAACTAATGAGGAGGATTCGATGGGCGGCAAGTTGAGGATCCGATGGCCTTCCCCGGCGATGGTCGTGGCGCTGCTCGCACTGTTCGTCGCGATGGGTGGCAGCGTGTATGCGGCCAACAAGCTCAGCGGCAAGACGATCATCAAGAACTCGCTGCCCGGTAACCGGATCAAGAAGAACTCGGTAACCGGCACCCAGGTCAAGGAGTCGACCCTGGGCACCGTCCCAAGCGCGGCAAACGCCACCAACGCGACGAACGCCACCAACGCAACGAACGCGGTCAATGCCACCGTCGCCAGTGGTCCGGTCGCCTGGGCTCAGGTCAGCAAAGACGGTGCCCTCGTCGCCGGCCGTGGCATTTCCCAGGCGAACATCGTCGAGCCCTATGGCGACGGCGAGTATTGCTTCAAGAATCTCGGCTTCGCCTTCAAATCCCTGCAGGCCAACATCGATGCCAGGGACGTCGGCAGCGAGGACGTCACCCTGCAGGTGGCGGTGGGAGACCCGCTCGACTGCCAGTTCGGGACGGGAGGATCTGGGACCCAAGCCGGCGTGGTTACTGGGAACGGGGGATCCACGTTGCCAAATGCGGGCTTCTTCGTTTGGTTCTTCGACTAGCGTGAGCCGCCCTAGAACTGAGTGACCCTGTCGCGGCCGGGGCCGCCGCTGAGCCTGTCGACGCCCTTGCCTCCACAGATGAGGTCGTTGCCGCCACGACCGAAGATCCTGTCGTTGCCGTCGAGGCCGGCGATTGTGTCGGCGCGGTCGGTGCCGACCAGTGTCTCGCCCCGCGAGGTGCCGACGACGGTGGCGCGGCGACCCTGGCATCGCTCGTGGCTGCTCTGTCCTTCGAGCCGGAACCGCACGGTCGAGGTGAGTGCGGCCGGGCAGTTCGGAGGGCACCGTTCGGCGATCGATCCCGACACGGTTATTCCTCCCCCGGCGTTACCCGAGCTGAGGTAGAGGCCTTCTACCGAGATCGCCTCCTGGGGTTCGGCATACGGGGGGAGGAAGAAGAAGCCTCCTCCGGCGAAGGTCCTGTCCGCCTCGCCGTCTCGTTCCAGGCGGCGTACGGCGAGCTTCTTCCGCCGCGCGGGGATGCAGCATCCGGTCGTGCCGGCGAGGACGATCCGGCCGGCGGGATCGAGTGCCATCTCCGCCACGCGGAAGTCCTGCTTGGCCGGCAGGCTCACGGAGCCGTCGCTTCCAAAGCTCCGGTCGAGTTTCCCGGCTCGCGTCAGCCGAACGATTCGCGGGCCATCCCCGTTGGTCGCCACCAGCAACCGCCCTTGCGACAGGGTCATCGCGGGCGCCTCGTTCCCCCTCAGTCTCGCGAAGCCCGAGCGGCCGAAGCGGCGGTCGGCCTGGCCGTCGGGAAGGAAGGCCCACACGCCGGCGGGTGTCCAGACGTGGCCGGCGGTGGACCTGGAGATCGGTCCGGCCAGGTAGGTCTCACCGTCGGGGCCGATCTCGAGCGCGGAGGGCTCGGGGGTCGATTCGCCGAGGCCGATGTCGAAGAACCCGATTCCCCCTCCGCGAAAGGCCGGGTCGAGGTTTCCCTCCGGCGTGATCCGGGCAAGAAACATCTCAGTCGGGCCGGCATTCGCAACCGGCGAGGCCACGCCCGTGAGCGAAAGCTCTCCCTCCGGCCCGACTTTCAACTGCTCCGGTGCCACCGGTTGGGTTGTGGCTATGGCCTTCGTGCCGGTTATCCCGAAGCTCGGGTCGACCGTCCCGTCCGGCAGCAGCCTGGTGAGGCGGATCGAGGCCCCTTCGCCGGTTGCGACGTAGAAGTCGCCGAGGCTGTCCTGGCCAATGGCCACCTGGCTCCCGAGGGGAGGGGAACAGGGCGCGCCGACGGGGATCTCGCTGGAGCCGGTGAGCGAGCCGTCGTTGGCGGCGAACCGGTCGAGCTGGATCGCGTAGTCGCAGGCGCCGGCTGCAAGCAGGCGCCGGAAGGCCCCGATGGGCGCGCCGCCGCGATCTCGGAGCAGGCTGTGCTTGGTGGGCAGGTCGAGGCTGCCGGCGGGGGAGACGATGAGACCGCTCGCGCCGAAGAGCCGATCCAGGTCGGCGGGAACGTAGGCGGTGGACCGGGGCGCAAGGAAGGCAAGCAGGCTGGCCAGAACGAGCGCGGTCACGGCCAAGCCCCGCCGCGCGATGGCGAGCGGTCGCATACCGATTCGAACAACGGCCGAGGCGGAAGTTGCGCCGGCCCGGGGTTTAACGACAACGGCAGGCACAGCTCCCATCGAAGCTGTGCCTGCCGTCTACAACGAGATGCTTCGTCGCGTTACCGGGTGAACGTGAGTGCGTGCCCGATAAAGATGCATTCGGCGCCGAAGACTTGCGTTCCGACCGATGCGAACGTGTTCACGAAGGTGTGCCCATCGCCGGAGATCTGCGTGTCGGAACCGTCGTACGGGCCGACCCACTGCGGAACCCCGTCGGTTTGATGCTCGTCGGAGCCGTATCCAACCGACAGTTTGTCGCCAGGGTTGAACGGATATTGCTGGCTGCTCGATGTGTAGCCGCTTTCGTCCGCGTAGCTGTCAGCTGCCGAGTTGGCCTGGCTTGTTGAGACATAGGTCTGGGCATGGGGGCCTGTAGTGCAATCGCCCGTGTAGGTGAACGGCCCGATCGTCAACAGCGTCACCGTCTGACCCACCGACGCAGTGGCGGACCAGGTTTTGATCTGTTCCGTGGTGCCGGCCGTGGTGGCATGTGCCGCGCTGACCGCGTTGGTGGCGTTGGCGACCGTGCCGAGCTTCTTCAGGTTGATCTGCTT
The DNA here is from genome assembly GCA_963714665.1 of uncultured Solirubrobacterales bacterium. Classification (GTDB taxonomy): domain Bacteria; phylum Actinomycetota; class Thermoleophilia; order Solirubrobacterales; family 70-9; genus VRUE01. The sequence goes on from CAVQPE010000003.1 coordinate 532,814, forward strand.
ACCGGTCAGTGTGTGCTTCTTGAGCCGGTTGCCGGGGATCGACCCTGGTTTGATCGACTTGCCGCTGATCTTCGATGCTGCATAGACGGTCCCACCCAGCGCGACGAACAGCGCCAAGACGCTGATCACCAGCGCGGGGGGAGGGGTGTCGCAGGCGAATCTTCTTCATCCAGTTCTCCTAGCTTTTGGATTTCTTGGCCCAATTGAGCCAAGAAAGCCCAAATCTTCGCCGCTGGAGCGGACGCCTGTCAAAGCGTGAGGACGAATCGACTAATAAGGAGCGCCGACGGCTTTGGCCCAGCTCTCGTCGACATGGAGCTGGCCGTTCTTGTCGGTGTCGACGATCACCACGGTTGCAGGCTGGCGGTTGCCGTTGTGGGGGTCGATCGTGATCGAGCCGGTCCAGCCCTGCCAGCCCTTGACACCGTCGAGGGCTTTGGTGAGCTTGGCGGCGGCGGTGCTGCCGGCCTTCTTGGCACCGTAGGCGAGGAAGTTGAGCGAGTCGTAGGTGTAGGGACTCCAGGTGCCGGGGTCCTGGTCGAATTCGTCGTGGTATTCGGCGACCTTGGGGGCGGCGCCGGCGAAGTCTCCGGGCGCCGGCACGCCGACCACCGGGCATGCCCGGGCGGCCGCCACGCCCGCCGTTTCGACGAAGCCGGTGTCGTATGAGGCGTAGTCGGCGACGCACTGCGATTTCACCTGTCCCTGCTGCATCTCCTTGGCGATCAGGCCGCCCTCGGGGAAGTAGACCGCGGCGTAGATGACGTCCGGCTTGCCGGCGGCGAGCTTTTCGACCACGCCGGTGTAGGACTTCTTGCCGGGCTGCACCTTCTCGTAAGCGGTGACGTTGACGCCGACGCTTTCGAGCGATCCCTTGAGCTTTTTGGAAACCGAGACCGTGTAGTTCTGGGTCGGGTCGTAGGCGATCGCGACGGATTTGGCGCCGAGCCAGCCGGTCAGCGCCTGCGAGGCGACAGGGGCGATCTGGTAGGTCATCGGCTGCAGGGTGAAGCCGAGCCTGTTGGTCGAGGAGTCGGAGGTGAGCCTGATTGGCACCAGGCCGGCTTCGATGTAGAGCGGCAGCGTTTCCACTCCGACGCCGGAGTTGTAGGGGCCGACGATGCCGTCGAGCCCGTCGGCGATGGCGGCCTTGGCCGCTTTCACTCCCGTCTCGGGATCGGCGGCGTCGTCGATCGGGACGATCTCGACCTGCTTGCCCAGGATCCCCTTGCCCGCGTTCAGCCGCGTCGCCGCGAGTTCGGCCCCCTTTAGCATCCCCTCGCCGAGGACCGACTGTTCGCCGGAGAGCGGCGCCTCGAGCCCGACCCGGAACGTGCCGGAGTCGCTGTCGGAACTGGAGCTGCCGCAGCCTGCCGCGAGCAGGCCAAGGCTGAGGAGGGAGAGTGCCGCGGCGATCCGGAGCTTGTTCTGCACGACGGGTGGTTCCTTTCGGGCGCGGTTCTGGGCGTCTGGACTGTTCGACCCTCTCAGGTCCAGCGGTCGGCTAGCGTCAACCCGTGCCCTCGACCAGCGCCGGGATCCTGCTCTTCCGCCCCGCCGGGGACGCGGCCGAGGTGCTGCTCGTCCACCCGGGCGGGCCGTTCTGGGCGAAGAAGGATGCCGGCGCCTGGTCGATCCCGAAGGGAGAGGTGGGGGACGGGGAGGAGCCGCTCGCCTGCGCGCTGCGGGAGATCGAGGAGGAGTTGGGCGCACCTCTCTTCCTGGCCCCAGAGGAGCTGATCGAACTCGGCTCGGTGCGCCAGAAGGGAGGCAAGGTCGTCCACTGTTGGGCGGCGCCGGGCGAGTTCGACCCTGCCGGCCTGCGCAGCAACACCTTCACGATGGAGTGGCCGCCGCGCTCCGGCCTCGAGCGCGAGTTCCCCGAGGTGGACCGGGCGGAGTGGTTCGGGCTCGAGCAGGCGAGGGAGAAGATCAACCCTGCCCAGGCCGATTTCCTCGATCGCCTCGCCGCGAATTCATAGCCTGGCGCAAGGCGTTATCCATGCATTTCCGGGGTAACGCTTCGCAGGGCGACCTATACTCGCGAGGCGATGGCTGACGGACCCGAACCGCATTCGACCCCGCCCGGGGACGGGCCCTCGGGTAGGCCGCTGCCGCTCTCGGTGCGGCTGCTCGGCGCCGGGGTGCGCAGCGCCCGCAGTGTGAGCAAGGCCGCCGGGATCGACCGGGCGGTGGAGAGCGCCGCCGAGGAGGCGATGGTCGCCGCGGTCGAGAGCGAGGCGGTCGAACGGGCGCTGGCGCGGGTCCTCAAGGGCCCGGTGGTCGAAGAGGCAATGAACAGCGCGCTCGACAGCGACGCGGTGAAGCACGCCCTTATCGACGCACTAGACAGCGAGCTGGTCGACGAGGTCTGGCGGCGGCTGCTGGCCAGCGACGAGGCGCAGCAGCTGGTCGAGCGGATCGCCGAGGCACCGGAGCTGCGGGCCGCGATCAGCGCCCAGAGCGTGGGCATGATCGAGGACGTCGGCCACACGATCGGCAGGGGCACCCAGCGCCTGGACGGGACCGCCGAGGGCGTGGTGCGGAGGGTCACGTTCCGGAAGCGGCGAGCCGAGCCGACCGACCGCGCCGGCGCGGTCACCCGCGGGGTCGCCTTCGGGCTCGACGCGCTGTTGATCAACCTCGCCTTCTCCGGCATCGCCGCCGTCGCGGCGCTGATCGCCTCCGCCTTCACCGGCAACGGCAACGGGGTCTCCGACCTCGTGCTGGCGGTGGGGACGACGGCCTGGCTGACGCTGGGCGCCGTCTACCTGGTCGGCTTCTGGTCCCTCGCCGGGCAGACGCTGGGCATGCGTTTCGTCGGGATCAGGCTCGGCGTCGAGGGCCGCGGGCTGCGCTTCGGGCTTTCGGTGCGGCGCCTGGTCGGGATGGCGCTGGCGGCGATGGCCTTCGGACTCGGCTTCCTCGGCATCTTCTTCGACGAGCGGCGCCGGGCCTGGGACGACCGGCTCAGCGGGGTCGACGTCCTCTACGAGGGCAACGAGCGCAGGCTCGCGCCGTGGTCGCGCCTCGAAGACCCCGAGGCGATCGCGACGGAGGCCCCCTCAACGACGAAGACCCCGGAAACCCGGGGCCTTCGCAGGCAGCATGTTGCCGGTCCGTCCTCTAGCTGACCGAGCCTTCCGGGCCCTCGGCGAGCTTGTAGATGATGATGATCGCCAGGGCGAAGATCGCCAGCGACCAGAAGGGGTAGGCGCCGCCGATCGCGAGCAGTGCGCCGATCGCGTTCAGGGATGCGATGAAGATGCCGAACCAGCGACCGAATTCACCGCCCGAGAAGAGCGAGAAGGCCGCGACGAGCTCGAGCACGCCGATGATCAGGAGGATCCATCCCCAGGTGTGCAGCCCACTGAAGACGTACGTGACATTTTCCGTGAAAAACTTCGAATCGCCGATCGCGGCGATGCCGTAGATGATGTTCAGGACTCCGGCCACCAACAAAAGAATGCCGGCGAATACCCACCAGCCGCTCAGTAGTGTGCTCTCCTCATTCATTGCTTAGCCTTTCTGACACCCAAATTGGATAAAGCGAGATTGACACTAGGAGCGGCTTCGCTGTCCGGGAAGCTGTTCCTGCGAGCGGCATTTTTGGTGCTTTTTGCCCTGACCGGTCCTGCAACGGCGGCAGTGGCCTCGGCGCCCGTCGCCGGCGCCAGCAGCCTGCGGGTCACCGACACGGCCGCGGTGGAAACCCGGACCAACGGCAAGATCTTCGGCACGGATCCGGTCGAGGGCCGCTACACCTGCTCGGGAACCGCGCTGAGCACGCCGAGCCGTTCGATCGTGCTCACCGCCGGTCACTGCGTGGCCGAGGGTGGCCACTGGGGCCGAGACATCGTTTTCGTCCCCGCCTACGACCACGGCACCCGGCCTTTCGGGACCTTCCACGCCAGCGCCGTCTACACGACGAAGGAGTGGCGCCGCAACGAAGATCCCGACTTCGACGTCGCCGCGATCAGGGTGAAGCCGAACCGGCTCGGGATGCTCGGCGACGTCGTCGGCTCCCGCGAATGGACGACCGGGCGGTCGCGCTTCTCCAGCTTTCAGATCTTCGGCTACCCGGCCGGCGCCCTGCAGGGCGAGTCGCTGCGGGCTTGCGATACCCGGGGATTCGGCAGCGACCCCCTCACCAACAGCTTCCCGGGACCGCCCACCGTTCCCGGTGTATGCGACATGGCGGGAGGCTCCAGCGGCGGCGCCTGGATCGTCGACGACCGCTACGTCGACGGTGTCACGAGCTATGGCTACACGCGCCAGCACTCACGCCTCTACTCGCCTTACTTCGGGGCGGCCATCGGTCGTTTCCTGGCCGGCCTGCCGTAGCCGTTCGCTCTCGGTTCGGGCCCGTCATCTAGGGTCTGCGGCCATGGACGTGGTGCGCACGCCGGAGGAGAGCCTGCAGGGGCTGCCCGACTTTCCCTTCGAGTCGAGCTACCGCGAGATCGACGGGCTGCGGCTCGCCTTCCTCGACGAGGGCGAGGGCAGGCCGGTCGTTTTCTTCCACGGCGAGCCGACCTGGTCGTTCCTCTGGCGCAAGGTGATCCCGCCGGTGCGCGACGCCGGCTTTCGCTGCATCGCGCCCGACTACGCCGGCTTCGGCCGCTCCGACAAGCCCACCGACCTCGGGTGGTACACCTACGACCGTCACGTCGAGCTGATCTCGAAGTTGCTGGAGGAGCTCGACGTGCGCGACGCCACCGCCGTCGTCCACGACTGGGGTGGGCCGATCGGGCTGCGGCTCGCGGTCGAGCATCCCGATCGCTTCTCCCGCATCGTGATCATGGAGACGGGGCCGTTCACCGGCCACCAGCGGATGAGCGACGCCTGGCTGGCGTTCCGCGACTTCGTCCGCGAGACCGCCGACGTGCCGATCGGGGTACTGGTGCGGGGCGGCTGCAAGAACGACCCCGGCGACGAGGTGATCGCCGCCTACGACGCGCCCTACCCGAGCCCCGCGTCCAAGGCCGGAGCGCGTGCCTTCCCGCTGATCCTGCCGACCGAGCCCGATGCGCCGGGTGCCGCCGAGGGCAAGCGGGTCGCCGATGCCCTGCGCGAGGACGACAGGCCGACCCTTGTGCTCTGGGCCGACTCCGACCCGATCCTTCCCTTCTCGGTCGGCGAGCGGGTCTCCGAGCAGCTCAACTTTCCCGCGCCGCGCCCGATCGAGAACGCCGGTCACTTCCTCCAGGAGGACGCGGGGCGGAGATCGGCCGCGTCATCGCCGAGTGGCTGTAGCCCGCTCGACCGCCGGGGTCGACGGGCCGATACGTCAAGGCCACCTTGACGTATCGGCCCGTCGATGGGTGAGTTTGAGCCGTGCGGCGGACCGCGGCCCGCAGCTCCTCGCGCGGCCGGTCGAGCAGCAGGCGCACGCGGCGCGGCGCGCCCTCGTCCTCGACCCAGGTGACGGTTCCCGGCCAGTAGGGACCGGGCGGGGAGCCGGGGTGGTGGAAGGCGTCCGCGTAGACCCAGCTGCCGGTGTTGTGGAGGCGCCCGCCGCCGGGCAGCGGCCACTCGGCCTCGCTCTCTTCGGGGCCGCCGCGGTGGGTGTGGCCGGTGATCGTGTGGGCGGCCTCGATCGCGCAGCCGTCGCGACATCTCCGTCGCCGCGTCGATGCCGCTGCGGGAGATCGAGGCGGGGGAGAAGTTGGGCGTCGAAGCCGGCGCGGAAGAGGCGGTTGAGGAGCCAGACGCTGCTCGGGACGCCGGCCGAGACGGCCGCTTTCGCGGCGGCCTTGCGGGCCCGGCCGCCCTTGCGATGGCGGCCCGAGATCGCGCGCCAGGCTCGCTCCGAGGGCACGGTGGCGCCGGGCTGCCAGGCCGGTCTCGGCGAGCGCGTAGGCGAGGCCATAGATCGGCCGCAGCGACCCGCTCGTAGTCGGCGGGGGTGGCCGGGTCCGGCGGCTGGGCGCCACCGGCCCGCATGACCGCCGCGGCGGCGACGCACTCCAGCCGCGGCAGGCTCATGTGGCAGTCCATGTAGTGGCCGTGGGTGGCGTAGACGTCGTCGCGCAGCCAGACGCCGGGGTAGGCGATCCCGAGCTCGGCCTTGCCGAGCCAGCCGGCGATCCGCGTCGCCGGCTCGCCCGCGGGCAGGCCGCGGTGCTCGAGGCCGAGCGCGTCGCCGGCGAGCGCCACCTCGTCCAGCAGCGGCTCGGCAAGGCGGTGGTCGTGGTTGCCGGGCACGAGGACGATCCGGCGGCCGGCCATCGCCTCGCCCAGCTCCTCGAAGAAGGGCCGGACGGTCTCGAGCACGCGCGCCATCGGCAGCTGGCGCAGCTCGAGCACGTCGCCGAGCAGGACGAGGCGGTCGGCATCGCGGATCTCGTCGAGCAAGACGCGGCGCATCGCCGGGTCGCGCCCCAGGTCCTCGCCGTCGGCGCTGCCCAGGTGGAGGTCGGAGACGATCGCGGTGCGCATCGGGGATGCAACTACCGCGTCGGCCGTTCGGGTTTGGCTGTTTCTCCCAGCCAGTCTGGCTAGACTTCGGCCGGATGGCTGGTCTCAGCGAAGAGCGCCTGGCGCCGTGCAACGGCATCGAGATCGCCTACCAGGAGGTCGGCGACCCCGACGGCGACCCACTGCTGCTGGTGATGGGGCTGGGGACGCAGATGCTCGCCTGGGACGAGGAGTTCTGCGAGCTGCTCGCCGAGCGGGGCTTCCGCGTCGTGCGCTTCGACAACCGCGACATCGGCCACTCGACCATGGTCGAAGGCGCCGGCGTGCCGAAGCGGGCGGACCTCTTCCTCGGCCGCCGTGCGACCGCGCCCTATCTGCTCTCCGACATGGCCACTGACACGATCGGCCTGATGGACCACCTGGGAATCGAGTCGGCGCACGTGGTCGGCGCCTCGATGGGCGGGATGATCGGCCAGACGCTGGCGATCGAGCACGCCGACCGGGTCCGCTCGCTGGTCTCGATCATGTCGACGACCGGCAATCGCTGGGTGGGCACGCCGACGCTGAAGGCCTTCGGGATCATGCTCGCCGAGGCGCCGCGGGGACGCGATGCCTACATCGAGCGAATCGTCAAGACCTTCAGGGTCGTCGGCTCTCCCGCCTACCCGATGGACGAGCCCCGATTCCGGGAGATGGCGGGGCGGATGTACGACCGCTCGCACAACCCCAAGGGCGTGCTGCGCCAGATGCACGCGATTACCGCCTCGGGCGACCGCACGCCGGCCCTGCGCAAGCTGCGCCTGCCGGTGACCGTTATCCACGGCACCCGCGACCTCCTCGTGCGTCCCAGCGGCGGCCGCGCCACCGCCCGAGCCATACCCAACGCCCGCCTGCGCATAGTCGAGGGCATGGGCCACGACCTGCCCCGTGCCCTCTGGCCGATCTTCAGCGACGAGATCGCCGACAACGCCGCCCGGGCCGGCCGGCGGGCGCGGGTCGAGCAGGCTGCCTGAGCCTCAGCGCTTGGGCCCGACGAACTCGTCGAGTCTCGCCACGTCTGCCTTGCGGGAGACGTAGACGGACTTCGCGCTCGGATGCCGAAAGGCGCCGTCCAGCGGAGCCCAAGCCAGTCGCAGGCTTCGCAGAAGATGCGCTTGATGTCGGTGGAGAGATTGTGAACGAGTAGTGCGGCGCGCGCCACCCACCGCTTCCGGTGTTGATGAAACTGCAGCCGTCAGACTGGATAAGGCCTGCGAAGCAGAAGGTCTGGGGCGAGATCGACTGCCAGCTCCTGCTGCCAGCCGTAAGCGCGATTTCCGCGCGTGCTTACTCCCGGGCCATGCTGGGGAAACAGGCAAGGCCAGGACTTGGAGTAGGCAGACGATCAACGAATTCGTGGGCGTCGGCAGGCGGTGGACCTTGCTCCAGGCAACAACCGCCTGCATCGCGGCGGCGCATTCCTCGATGATCCTCGGGTATTTCTTGTCGAGCGAGACCCGGAGCCGAAGACGTCGCTGGGGATGGTCGAGATGCTGCCGTCGCCCAGATACAGGCCGAGTAGATAGACGTAGGCGGTTGAGAGCCCCCGAACCGGTGTTCCTCAGTGCCGCGGCGCCGGCAGGACGGGCGGGCCAATGGTCGCCACTCCCATGAGCAGTGGCTCTGGCGCAAGAGTGCCGCGGCAACTTCCCGGCGTGCCAGTCGCGAACCGTCGGACGCGGGAGCCCCAGCTGTCGTGCGAACCCGTCGCGCACCCAAGCCAGCCTATCGCTGCAGTCGCAGCGCCTCGGCGACCGTCTCCTGGCTATGCAACGCGCCTTCCCAATGCGGCTGAGAGGAGTCGAACCTCCAAGGGGTTTCCCCCACATGGATCTGAACCATGCGCGTTTGCCATTTCGCCACAGCCGCGCGCCCCTGCAATCTACCGGGTGGCACAAGTCCTCGGGCTGCTGATAATACGAACACACGTTCGTAAAGCTAGCGCGACGCTCGGACGCCCCCCAGCCGAAGGCCAATCGCCCATATCGCTAAACTGCCACCTCCTCGCCGCTATCGTCTAGGGGACTAGGACGCCGGATTCTCAGTCCGGAAACCGGGGTTCGAATCCCCGTAGCGGTACTCTACGAAAGCCCCGCAAATGCGGGGTTTTTCTTTGCCCAGAGGCCGTGTAGATCACTCGTTTGTCCCAAAGTTTGTCCCGAGTCCGTGCTAGAAATGTTGGGACAAAGTTTTGAGCGAGAGGCAGGTGAGCGCGATGGCACAGCAGACGAGACGGGCGATCAGCGGCCACGTCTTCAAGCGCGAGGGCAAGCGTGGCGGGGTCTGGTACGCGAAGTACCGGCTGCCGGACGGGCGCCAGGTGCAGACGCGGATCGGCCCGCACTGGTCCGACCGCAAGCAGGCGCCGCCCGTCGGGAACTACACGAAGGCGAGCGCGCGAGCATGGCTCGACGACACGCTCGCCAAGGCTCGGCGGGGCGAGCTGCCGGGGATGATCAGAACGGGGACGACGTTCGCCGCCGCCTGCGACGACTGGCTCGACTACAAGCGCGACCGCAAGGTCAAGCTCTCGACCCAGATCGACTACGAGCACATGGTCGACCGGATGAAGAAGGTCTTCGGCGAGAAATTCGGGGCCCACGTGAAGCTTGAGGACGTGACCCCCGAGATGGTCGAAGGCTTTCGCGACGCGCTGGTCGCCGAAGACCTCGCCGATCGCACCGTCAACAAGTACCTGACCGTGCTGCACGGGCTGTTCGTCTGGGCGCAGCGTCGCCACAAGCTGCCAGCGAATCCCGTGGCGAACGTCGAGCGGCGTCCGCACGCGAAGCGCGGCAACATCGATGTCTTCTCGCGCGAGGAGGTGCTCGCCCTCGTTCGCGCCGCCGCCTCCGAGCAGGACGGGACCATCTTCCTGACGGCGGCCTTTACCGGCCTGCGCCTCGGCGAGCTGCTCGCCCTGCGCTGGCGTGACGTGGACTTCTCCAACAGCGCGATCCACGTCCGCCAGAGCTTCACCAACGGGCGCGTGGACACGCCTAAGAGCGGCCAGGAGCGAGTGGTTCCGATGGCGGACGAGGTCGCCGAGGCCCTCGCCAAGCTCGGGCGGCGCGACGAGTACACCGGAGACGACGACCTCGTCTTCTGCGGCGCCAAGGGCGGCCACCTCGCTGGCCACAAGCTCCGCGACCGCTACAAGGCGGCGCTGAAGAAGGCGGGCCTGCGTGAACTGCGCTTCCACGACCTCCGGCACACCTTTGGCACCCATGCCATCCGCGCCGCCGACTCTCGGGAGGTCATGGAGTGGATGGGCCACCAGGACCTCGCTACGACGCAGCGCTATCTCCAGTTCAAGCCACGCCGAGACGCCGCGCGTCGAATCTCTGATGCGTTTAAGGAATCTGCACCCGAGTCGACTGCGACATCGAGCTAACGAACACCCGGACTAAGCTCGCAGTATGGAGGTCGCCGCCTTTATCGTTGGATGCTTCGCAATTGGACTTTCCGCAGTCAGCGTTGGCTGGCAGATTTTCACCTGGAGGCGAGAGCGTCGATTTGCAGTCAGGGCGAGTATCGTCCATGTGGGTGCTGCAGTTGGTGGAGGCCGCTATCCAATCCGAGTCGTGGTATCGAATGATGGCGGAACGCGGGAGTGGGTGGGCGACGTGCAAATCGAGGCTACGTACGAGCGCGATAACAACCGGCGCATGTTCTTTCACTCGCCGGAGCTGGTCCGCAATCCCAGCCTTGACCGGGATCTTCCACCTCGGCAGAGATTCGAATCAGAATTCAATCTCCTATCCCGATTGATCGGCGGCGGGGGTCTGCCAGTCGAGATCGTCGCGGTCGTCGAGCTTATGTCAGGGCGCAAAATCAGATCGGAAGTATTCAAACCCAATCCGAAGATCGCGGCCGATGCGCAAGGGGAGGATCAGGTCAAAGAGCTAAGGATCGGTGATCGCGTTCTTGACCGACCTACTTTCCCCAGGGCCCCCATTCGATTTGCGCAGACTGCAAGTCAGAAATCCCTTCCGATGCTCGTGTCTGCAGATTCTGCGGTTTCCGTATTGCCGATCAGCCAAGCAGGGATTCGTAGCCGGGCTCTTTCGCCGTTTGTTCGTCGCTAGTTTGTCTAGCCCGGGTCTTCCTGGGACGCGTGTTTCAAGGCCCGGAGTTCGCTAACGCCCAGAGCTGTTCTCCCCGACCCACTGCGCGAGGTCGGCTCGCGTGAACCGCAGCCCGCGCTGCCCGATTCTCACATGGGGCAGCCCGCGCGACCTGACCAGCTCGTAGAGCGTGCTGCGGGGGACGTGGAGGAGCTTGGCGGCCTCACGAGCGTCGAGCAGTGGTTCGGCAAGTAGATCTTGGTCTGCCATCTCTACCTCTGTAGTCAGATATGGGCGGCCAATCCGTCGGGTACGTCAGATCAGGAGGCACAAACGCCCCCGAAAGTTCCCACCGTACGGGGCGAGCGCGGGTGCCTTGTCCACGAGCCTCACGCATTCCTGTCCAGTGTGGGCGGCAAATGTATCGGCCAAAGCCAAAGCCACCCAGCCAAGTCAGCCAGCCAACAACCATCCAGGACTGAGCCAGCAGAGCCAGTCAGGCAAAAGCCAAGAGCCAGGCCATCCAAGGCAGCAACGCAGCCATGAATGCCAGCCATCCAGCCACCCCTCAACAGCAACAGCACCACCCTCACGCCCTATCACTCTCAGTGATTTCCGGGGGCACTCCGGCTCCTCCCCGGACGTTAAGGGCGCATGTATTTCTCGCCCCGACCCGACGCAAAAAACCTCCGACTTTGACAACGGAGGCAGATGCTTTCAATCGGCAAGCTCGGAACAGGCCAGGAGCGCTACTACCTCGAAAAGGTCGCCGAAGGCGCCGAGGACTACTACTCCGGCGAGGGAGAGGACGAGGGCCAGTGGCTCGGCGACGCGGCTAGAAGACCTTGGCCTCTCCGGCGAGATCGAGCCAGAGCAGCTGACGGCGATGCTCACCGGTATGAACCCGACAACGGGCGAGCCGCTCGGGCTGCGAGAGGTCGGCGGCAGGGGTCCGGTCCCCGGCTTCGACCTGACTTTCTCAGCCCCCAAGTCCGTATCGCTGACCTGGGCGCTGGGAGGCCCGGAGGCAGCCGCCGAGGTGGCAGCCGCCCACCAGCAATCGGTAGAAGCCGCCCTCACCTACATGCAGCGAAACGCCTGCTGGACCCGCCGGGGAGCCGGAGGAGCCGAGTTCGTCCAAGGCAACGGCTACCTCGCCGCCGCCTACCGCCATCGCTCCTCGCGAAACGGCGATCCCCAGCTCCACACCCACGTCCTGATCGCCAACGCGACCAAGGGACCGGACGGCAAATGGACCCGGCTCTACCACCCGGCGATCTATGACCACGCCAAGACCGCCTCCTACCTCTATGAGGCCAACCTGCGCCACGAGCTCAGCCGCCGCCTCGGCATCGAGTGGCAGGAGGTCCGCAAGGGCATCGCCGAGATCGAGGGGTTCACCGACGAGTGGCTGCGGACCTTCTCTACCCGCCGGGCGGAAATCCTCGAGGCCGCCGGTCCCGATGCCTCCGCCCGGGCGCGCCAGATCGCCACCTTGACCACCCGCGAGGCCAAGGAGCGCGAGCTGACCACGGAGACGATGCGCGAGCGCTGGCAGACGCGGGCCAGCGAGATCGGCCTTGACCGCGAGGCAATCGAGGCGACCTTCGGCGCCGAGGTCGATCTGCAGGCCCAACTGACCGTCGACCGGCTCGACCGCGAGGTGACCGCCCACGCCTCCCACTTCGACCGCCGCGATGCCGTCCAGGCCGTGGCGAACCTGCTCCCCAACGGGGCACCTGCGCCCGAGGTCGAGAGCGTCGCCGACGCTTTCATCGCCTTCGAGGCGGTGGTCCCGATATCCGAGGACGCCCAAAGGCGAGCGCTTCACCACCCGGCGGATCTGGGAGCTTGAGCGCGAAGCGCTGGCAGAAGGCGGCGCGGATGACGGCAGAGCCGCGCGGTCAGGCCGGGGAGCTGATCGCCGCCAGGGTGATCCAGCGCCCGCCCGACCTTGAAGCCCGACCAGCGCGAGATGGTCCGCCGCCTGCTCGCCGACCGCGAGGGCATCGTCGTCGTGATCGGCGAGGCCGGGACCGGCAAGAGCTTCGCCACCGTCGCCGCAGCCGAAGGCTGGGCGCAGGCCGGGTATGAGCTGCGAGTCGCGGCGCCGACCTGGCGGGCGGCGAACGTGCTGCGAGCCGAGGGGCTTGGAGGCGACGACCGTTGCCGGGCTGCTTCGCGACCTTGAGCGCGGCGAGTGCCGCCTCTCCGAGCGCTCGGTCCTGCTGGTCGACGAGGCCGGGATGGTCGGCTCCGAGGACATGGCCGCCCTGATCGGCCATGCCGACACTGCCGGGGCAAAGCTCGTCCTGATCGGCGACCCCCAGCAGCTCGGCGCGATCGAGGCGGGCGGGTTGTTCTCGCGCGTTCGCCGACCGCACCGAACCGATCCTCCTCGACGAAGTGATCCGCCACAACCACGATCTCGACCGCGAAGCGGCCAAGCGAATACGCGAGGGCGAAGGACGCGATGCCCTCAGCCTCTACCGCTCCGCAGAGCGGGTAACGGTCGCCCCCGACGCAGAGCAGCGACGGGAGGCGATGGTCGAGGACTGGTGGCGCTCCTTCCGCGAGGGCGAGGACGCGCTGATGATCTCCCAGCGAAACGCCGAGGTCGAGCAGCTGAACGCCATCGCCCGGGAGGTGATGCGCGCAGAAGGCCGGCTCGGCAAGGAGGAGATCGAAGTGGGGGAGGCCCGCTTCGCCGCCGGCGATCAGGTCATCACCCGCGTCAACGACCGGGCCAACGAGATCTACAACCGCGAGCGTTGGGAGGTCGCAGAGGTCGACGCGGAGAAGCGACAGCGTCGTCCTTGAGGGCATCGACCAGCCCCGCCAGGTCGAAGTCGGCCCCGACTACCTGGCGCAGACCACCTTGGGCGGCGACGTCGATGCCCTCCAGCACGCCTATGCCGTCACCACCTACTGCGCCCAGGGGACCACAGTTGACCGCGCCTACGTGATGGCCGACCCCTCGATGGACAAGCAGGAGTTCTACGTCGCTACCTCACGCAGCCGCGAGGAGACCTGGCTCTACGCGACGCCGGAGATCCAGGCCGAGCGTCGGGAGTATGCGCCCGATGCCTCCCGAGCGCGACGCCATCGGCCACGTCGCCGAAGCCGCGAGCGCGACCGGGCCCAGACCGCAGCCCACGACGAGGCGCTTCGGGCCGAACTCTCCAGGCTGCCGACGCAAGAGGTCGAGGCCCGACACGACGGCCTCGACCGCGCCGCCCGGCATGAGGAGAACGCCGAGAGCCAATACAAGCGGGTGCAGGAGGCCGTAGAGCAGACGAGCGCGGGCCACGAGGAGGCAATCGCAAGGCTCGAAGCCGCGAGGTGCTTGGGCCGCAAGGAGCGAAAGCGCGAGCTGCCCAATGCCCAGGCCCGCGAGGAATACAGCCGGGCAAGCTATGAACTGGCGCTACGGGAGCAGCGCAAGGTGCAGCCACCCACCTACGACGCCCGCCACGAGCAGGCGATTGCCCGCCAGGTCCTCGCGGAGAGGGAGGAGCGAATGATGACCGCGATGCGAATCTCACCTCCCGACTACATCGTCAAAGAGCTGGGGCAGAGGCCCACCGATCCGGTCAAGGCGAAGGCGTGGGATAACAGCGTCAAAGGGATCGAGGGCTACCGCCAGGAGAACGGCATTACCGATAGGCAAAGCGCTCTTGGTTTGCAACCGAAGACCGGAGCGGAGCGGGCAAGGAGGGAGTCCGCCGAGAGGAGACTGCGGGAGTCTCAGCGAAGGCTCGGCCTGGAGCGCCAGCTCGCGCAAGCGAGGGAGAAGGCGAGGCACATCGAGCGCGGCGGTCGAGGCATCAGCATGTGAGCGCCCCCGACCCCTGGGATTGAAGCACCGCGCTCGCGCTGGTCAACCCCCTTCGGGGGTACGGCGCTTCGCGCCTTGACAAGCGCGAGCGCGGTGCTGGGTTTGCGGGTGGGTCGGGGACGGGATGGGTGTGGCGGATCAGGATTCGACCCTGACCGCAGGCTCTGCGATGATTTCTGCGATGAAGCAGCAGCTCCACATCAAGGTGAGCGGTGGCCTGGAGGGCGATTTCGTTGTCACCGAGGAGCGCGGTGGAGACGAGTTCGTCATCACGCGTGAGCCCAGTCCCTCATTGAAGGAGATTCGCGAGCGCGCAGGCGCTCGTGAGGCCAGCGACGAGGAGTTCGCTGCCTTTGAGGCTGAGCACGGGCCGTTCCTCCCGCCTGACGGCGAGGGGTAAAGCTTGACGCAGGGGCGGCCGCCCGCACCGGTGGTCTTTGACGACGCTCTGTTTGACGCGGACATTGAACGGGCGAGTGAGGCTGGGGCAGAGGCCGCCCACGCAGCACGGAAGCGCTTCGAGGGGGAAGGCGCACCGCGCGACGAGTTGCGTCTATGCGAAGCCGAGGGAGCTGAAGGCGCCCAATTGCCCCACTGCCTCAAGGTCTACCTGCCGCCTCCGGCCGGCCGCTTTGGGATGGTGCTCCAGGTGGAGATCGTCGCTGGCCGTGGCCAGTTGCGCTTCATTGCTTTTGGCGTTCGCCATCACCCTCCCGAGTCGAACGCCGAGACCGTCTACGGGATCGCGCACCGTCGCCTTCGCGACTAACCCTCGAATCTCTCCGCAGCCTTCGCCAGTTCGGAGACCCGGACGCCGAGCGCTGTCGCAATCGCTTGGACGGTGCCCCAGGTCGGGTTGGCTTCACCACGCTCAATGACTCCAAGCGTGCCCCAGGTGACGCCAGCTTTCGGCGCGAGCGTCTTCAGCGTCTCGCCTCGCTTCTGACGTAGCTCGCGGATCGCCGTGCCGAGGGCAGGCTGCGGCAGATTCCTATGCGCGGTCTTATGTTTACGGTTCGCCATATATTCCTGCTACGCTCCCGGCCTAAACATAAGTGGGGCCGCGTGCTGAAGACACCGGCCCCGTGGCGACGGGTCAAGGGTCTCTCGCCCCGCCGCAGCGGAACGGTATCGAGGTACCGGCCCCAAGAAGCGGCCCCCGGCGGCGCGTCAACGCCAACCGAGGGCCTGACCACAAGGAGGCAGAGCTCCTCATGGCTGACGAGAACCCTACGGGTCGCGGCAAAGCCGTCGCCCTCAAACTCCCCGTCGATCACGTCCGCTTCATGCGCGGCATCTTCACGAGCGCCTGCGCGGCCGTCAGGGACGAGCTGAGGGAGTACCCCGACCAGCTCAAAGACCCCGACCACTTGCGCCGCGAGGTGGCCGCCTACGGTCGGCTCCTCGCGGCGCTAGACGAGCTGGTGATCGTCCCTGACGCGCGACGTGCGCGATCTGGTCGGCGACCTCGCCCAGATCATCGACGACACCAACGAGTACAAGCGGGTGATCGCTGAGCACGAAGCGCTGCACAGTCTGCACGCGCAGCTCGGGGGAGGGGAGAGGCGATGATCGACCTCGCCGCTCGCTTCGGGGACAACCTAGCCCGCCACCGCAAGCGCGCCGACCTCTCCCAGGAGGACCTGAGCTTCCTCGCCTCGCTGCACCGGACTGAGATAAGCCAGTTGGAGCGCGGGCTGCGCCTTTGCCGCATCGACACGTTGATCAAGCTGACCTGCTCCCTCGAAGTCTCCGCCGACGATCTGCTCGCCGGGATCAATTGGTCCCCCGGCGACTACCGCCCGGGCGGCTTTGTGGAGCGGGGTGAGGGATGAAGGTCGCGGACCAGTTCGGCCACAACCTCGCCTACTGCCGCAGGCGGGCGAAGCTCTCCCAGGAAGAGCTGGCGGTGCGTGCTTCCCTTCACCGGACGGCGGTCGGACAGTTGGAGCGCGGCGAACGGGTGGCCCGAGTGGACACCGTAGTCAAGCTCGCCGGCTCCCTCGGCATCCCGCCCGAAGAACTTCTCGACGGGATGGGCTGGGACCCCGGCGGGACGCGGCTCGGGCGGTTCACGAAAGGATGAACCTGATGGCGGCCCCGAAGCTAATCGCCATCTTTGCAAGCGCCACAACACCTGCAAGACCAGTACCCAGCTAGGACCCGAACGTATCAAGCACTTCAAATTAGATAGGGTCCTCGCGTGCAAATGTCTCGTCGACCTGTACGCCCAGCACGCCCCCCGGCTGGAGCTGCTGTTCATCCAAGCAGGCGCGCTGGCCGCGTTACCTTCGGTGTCGTCAATTTCAAGTCGATCGCTTCTGCACAGCTTGAGCCTCGACGGTTGACAATTATCGCTGGGTCTAACTCCTCCGGTAAGTCCTCGCTCTTGCAGGCCCTGCTTTTTGCGGCTCAGTCCTTTGGAGAGCCGACTCCCGTAATCAACGGTGATCTCGTTCGTCTCGGCGAGGCTAGCGACGTAATTCGCGATGGGATGGAGGAGACCACTCTTGAGTTCATATATCCCGAGATCAGCAGGGATGAGTCCGAGGCTCCTGTGGAATCAGCTCGCAACCTTCGGCTTACACTAGCCTCCCGCGAACAGGGGCGCTCGCTAGTTGCCAACGAGTTTTCACTGTGGCGTGGAGATACTTGCGTCTGTAAGGCTGTTGAAACCGAGGTCCCAAAAAGTCTGCCGTTGGCTGGCGAAGAGCAGGCACTTCGCATTTTCGAGCCAGCACAATTCAACCTTCCCGAGCAAAGCTACCTTACTGTGGCTGGCATAACCCCGTCGCGCATAGTCTATGAGGCGAACGACAATGAGCTAAGCGCCGATTTCCAGCGTGTATTGGACGGTAAAGATAGTCACTGGCCAATAGATGAGTTGTTTCGCATCGCACTCTCAACCTCTAGTGATGAGTCGGCTTTTGATCGCCTGAGGGAGCTAGTTCAGCAAGGTGCTCATAAGGAGCCACAAAAGCTTTCTGCTGAGGACCGCAAACTTCTTTTCGATGCTTACCGTGAAATGATGGCGCCATCGGGATGGATCAGTGAATCTATAGCTCAAATGAGCAAGGCCCGTCCCTATCTACGCACACCAGCCGAGACTCAGGGCAGAATTGACGCTAGTTATCTTGGAAGAGATATTGGACGGGGTCTAGAGCAGGTAGAGCGCCTTGCGGCCGCCGTCCTCTATCTCGGCCCCCTACGAGATGATCCCCGAGTCGCATATCCACTTGGGCATACTGTTCGCACTCTGCCCGTCGGCGAGAAGGGCGAGTTCACAGCGGCCTATCTGCGTGAGAACCAACGTGAGCGTGTGCAGTACGGAGGACCAGATGGTGTTGACGCCACTGACCTATTGCCTAACGCCGTCAACCGTTGGTGCGGATACCTAGGTATCGCAGAGCAAATTAAGGTTACTGCTCGCGGAAAGCTCGGTCACGAGCTTGGGCTTCGTGTTGGAGGGCAGGATCGTGATCCTACCGCAATCGGCGTTGGTGCTAGTCAGCTCTTGCCGGTGATCGTAATGGTGCTAGGGGCTCCACAGGGTTCTGTTATTTTGCTTGAGCAACCGGAGCTGCACCTACATCCTAAAGTGCAGTCGCGATTGGCCGATTTCCTTGCGTACGCAAGGCGAAACGTTCGGATCGTCGTCGAGACCCACAGTGAGTATCTACTCACCCGGCTGCGCCTACGAATTGCCGAAAATAAACTAGATCGTGATGAACTCGCGGTTCTCTTTGCAACCCAGTTGCCCGATTCGGAGGATAAGAGCGGTAAAGCTCTGCATACTGAATTTGACCATCTGAATATAGACGAACTCGGCGATTTTCATCACTGGCCGGAGGGTTTCTTTGATTCCCTAGACAATGACTCGGTTGAGTTGGCTCAAGCAGTTGCTAGCAGACTGCAAGAGAATCGAGATACGCAAAAATCCTAATGGCGATCTTTGTGCTTTGTGACCCGGCATTGGTGATGCCGCCCCCCGAGGATGCCGAGAGTGCGGTGCATTTTTGGAGGCGATTGATCGAATGGTCGGCTGATCATCGCCTCCGACTCGGTCCCGCTGGCCATGAGATGGTGCTCGATCTCCTTGGTGCGGTTGGCTGGCCGGAACGCGAGGCAGCAAATTATCCGCCCGGTTTCGGTCAACTAGCCTACCGTGCCCTGGCAACTATGTTGCATCGAGTCTCTGTTGCTGAGGAGAGCAATTACGAGTTCACGCCACCATCTCTCTCGCCCTCCTATCGTGCTCACCCAATGGGTGAACGGGCAATTGGCAGTGACGCTGTTGCTCTACATCAGAGTGGCCTCTGCGGGATGGCTACCGATACCGAACATTGGGAGGAAGAGGTTAATACGTTGCGCTTCGATCCTCCTCCGCCGGAGTCGCTTGAGCTGCTTTTCGAACCTGGCAGCAGGACGGCAGAGGAGGCGGATCGTTCTGTTGCGGGCTATCTTGCCGATCGGCGACTGACAATTGTCGGGGGGGTTCCTGCGGAGCAGGTTTATGTTCAGCTAGAACATCGCTTTGAGGTTGGGCGCAAGAGTATTCGCTGGATTGGTGCCGAGCCAGGCGCCCGCCTCAATTTGAATGCCTTGGACGGTCTCCAGGCTAGATCGGATATCGTCTATTGTGTAACCGGCCGTATTGGTCACGATGGGAGTACGAAGGCCAAGAAGTGTTGTCGCAAGCGTGGGCTCAAACTTCGGGAGGTTGAGCGCGGAAATGACATTGTCGACGACCTATATCAACGCCACGGTTGCTGCTAGGTCGAGGGACTTGGATGTGATTGGCACTCGCACCACTTCGCGTGCATAGAGCCCGGGTCTCACGGCAGTCGTAAAAGCGTGGAGGTGGCGTTCGCAAGTCTCGGTGCTTACGCAGCGGCGGTGCTCATGACGAGAAGGCAAGCTCCAACCAAATAGCTTCCGGCGCGTGTTCTGCAAGTGCATCTAGCAGGTGCCGCCAGTTGTGGATCGTTGAAATGGCGGCGTGCAATTCGCCCCACGTTTTAGATCGCTTGATTGTCGATAGGGTGTGCGGCGAGGTTTAGTTCGATACAGTACGCGAGCGCTGGCCCGGAGTGTATGAAGATTGTCATCTGAGCGATCCCGCCAGGAGTTCCGAGCAGTAACGGCTCCACCGAATAACAGCCGATAGAGTGGCCAACAGCGAATGATCTCCACGCTCTAAGGATGCCGAGCTCGCCTACTTTTTGCTGCTCCTCGCAGGCTCGAACCGCCGATCTCGATCCCTCCTGAGTAACCCGACTCGCCGTCCCAGAACGGCACCCACGTCTTCCCCGTGCCGTGCGCGTTTGCTCCGATCCAAACGGCCATGCTCACCGGGCCCAGCACGATCAGGTGCTTCTCGCTACCGTGGTCATGCAGCCGTGCAAGCTCTTGGACCGCCCAGGCGCCACCCGCGACGATCTCTGGCCCGTTCAGCAGTCGCCCCTCCTCTAGCGGCAAGTGCAGGTGGATGGTCTCCCGGGCCTCGGTCTCCTCTCCGTAGCGCACCAGCGTTTGCTTTAGCGAGTTGCCCACCGAGATCGCCACCACACCTGGGCCCTCGCCGCCCAGCTCGTTAGCTTCAGCCTCGGGTAGCTCCACTTTCTCTAGGTGCTCGTCACTCACAAGGCAGCTGCCCGCCGTCGCTACCTGCACCACGTCAAGCTTCACAGGACGCACCTTGTTCCACTCCCAGCCGACTAGTGCTCCTAGTGGGACCCGCAAGTGTGGCTCAACCACGAAGTGGGGGAGACGAGCGGACCCCTGGGCCGCCTCGCGAATGTCGGCCAGGGTTTCGGTCAAGACCGCCACTGCTGTCTCCGAGATTGGATCTCCCCGCTCGTCCAGTAGATCCCGCCAGTCGAGCGCCAGATCACTATTCAGGGTCGGTTGTCGGCCGCCGCTGATTTCTATTCGCAGCGGCGCGGTGGGTCGGCTTCGCACCACGTCCTTTATGTACTGGCGTGCCGCCCTTCGCGCGAACCGCTCGATCGGCTCCTCCTGTTCGCGTACCACCCCGTGTAGGTTCCCCAGCTGCGCCGCCCGCTTCGCACCCAACGCTTTCGCGATCGCCTCTCGATCCGCGTTCGGCGAAAGGTCAACGAATAGCGGCACCACCGGGTAGGTGCGACGGCGGTACCAGCGCGGCCGGGCACGCCGCAGTGCCCTCGGCAGCTCAAGCTTGCAGATTGTCGTGGAGCTCAGGCTGCGCCTCGTTCCCCACCAGATGAAGCCGTTGGTGTCGCGCCCGATCGCCAGCAGGAACCGCCGTTTCCAGCGTTCGCCCAGCCGCAACTCATGCACGTCTTGCCAACCCGCCGCCCCCCGCAACGCCAACTCCGCACGCAGCAGCTCTAGGTCAGAGGCGTCCTCACGCTTGTGACTGAGGAACGGCCTCGCGCTCACGCCTGCCTCGCTGTGTCCCGTAGCGGCCTTACCTTCAGCTCCGGCCTCGGCCGCGCTGGCCGCGCCGCCTCCCCATGCGCCGCCTCGCCAATCGGCCAATTGCCTGTCTGTCTCCAGATGTGCTCGGCGAGCAGGTGTCGCCTCGCGATGTCGAACAGCTCCAGCAGGCCGTACTCGGCTGTCCACCGCCTCTCCTCCGGGTCGCGTTCGAAGTAGAGGCAGAGATGAGCGCTGTGTCCTTGCTTGCCGTCGTCGAACGGTGGGTTGCGGTGTAGCGAGCGCCGCTCGCCGTCGAGCGCGAAGACCGCCGGGTTCTCGCCCTCGAAAGGGGAGAACGGCAGCAAGGCGGCGAAACGCACCCTGCCATAGGCGTCTTCGGCGGTAGCTTCGTAGGCGAGCAGGTCCCAGGCCGGCACATTCAGCCAACTGAGCCACCGGGCCAGGTCGGGGTGGCGCCGCAATGTTCTCGGTGTCAGTCTATGGATCGTCTCGTCCAGTGCCATGCTTGGCTGCTCGAGCCGGTTCAGCAGCTCAAACCTGCCAACCCACCATCGCACTCGTTGGCGGTCAGGGTTCTTCAGCGCCTCCATGACCTCGCCGGGATTACTGGCCGACCCTTCCCGTCCTGAGCGATTCCTCGGTCTCCTGCGAGGGCGACCTCGCCCCGCAGCGTCGAAGCCAGCTTACTGGCGTCCGTGCTGGGCGCAGGGAACGCCCGACCGAACACCTTCGCCCAGGCATCGAGCGCCTCCCCGACGCTGCTTGCTGCCTGCGTTTCGGCCACATGCTCGAGCGCTTCTTGCACGCTCGCCAGTCCCTGTAGACGCCGCTGCTGCTCTAGCCGCTCGTCAACGAAGTTTTCCGGGTCACCGGGGCAGGTTACGCTTGGCAGTGCGTTGGCTAGGTGGTCCGCAGCGAGCCTGAAGAAGACCGTACAGGCGTCGTCGAACTCGCAGGGACCCGCTAGCGCGTGGTGCATGATCGCCTCGATCAAGTAAGAGGGCAGCAGGTTTTTTTCGCCGTCGCCCAGCCGCTGGTTCCAGTACTTGACGATCCGCACCGCCGGCACGTACAAACCCTCGGTCTCTTCGTTCTTGTGCGCTGCCGCCCGGGTCTGTCCCTCTGGTCGCGCAGCGGTCCAGTCGTCCAGGCCCTCCTCCGGAATGTGTCGTGCAAGCAGCACCTCGCCGCTCGGATCCTCCAGCGCCGCCACCAGATCGACCGTGAACTCAACGCCCTCGATCTCCAACTTCACCGCTCGCACGCTGGTTTCGCTGCCCGTGACGAGATCGCAGCCCGCAGTCGCTTGCTTCAGCGTTGCCAGCGCCACCCGAGCGGAGGCTGCGAACGCTTGCTCCGGATCGTTCAGCACGACGATGATGTCGACGTCGTTGAGTCGCACTGTCTGCACCTTGCGTCGGTAGGAACCTGCCAGGTAGGCCCGCGCGAAGATTTCCCCCAGGGCCGCTTCTATGGCGCCTCGGACCCGGGGGTGGACTTTCTTAGCCTGTTCGTTCTGCCATGCAGGCACCCGAACCTTCTCGCGCTCGAACTCAATAAATGCCTCCTGCACGCTTCTCACTGCCATCTTTCCGTCCTTTCGCCTTACTAGATTGCCGTAATCCCCGAGTGGGAGTGGTCCCGCTTTGGGACAATCGTCGATCCTCTTGGGGGGTGCGGACAGCAAGGTCACCGCGTTTGCTCGCAATTTGCGGCCTTCTCAGATGCGATTCCTCGATCAGGCTGCTGCTAGCGAAGTCTTTGCCGCTTCTGTTGAGCGGTGGAAGCCCAAAAGCAAACTTTGTCCCGAAATTTGTCCCCGACTCCACCGATCTAGGCCGAACTCAGCCAATCTCCTTGGACCCAGCAGGCACAAGTCGGCTGAAAACGGCTTGCTAGAGCCAATTCTCAGTCCGGAAACCGGGGTTCGAATCCCCGTAGCGGTACTGCTCGTTGCGGTGGTCGAAGTAGGGACTGTTGCGCGTGCGGCCAATCAGGGGAGAGGCCAGCCCAAGTCCGCGCGGGTGACAAAGTTCTACTCCGGGACATTGGTTTGCGGCTCGCCGCCGGCTTCGGGCTCGACCGTATAGAGCCAAGTGTCCAGCGGAGGCAGGCCCAAGACGCCGGGAACCGTTCCCCGCTTGACGGCCGTGACCTCTCCGGGTAGGCCCTGATCGACCAGAACCTCTTGACCGACCTGGAAGCGTGGGGTCTCGACGCTGCTCACTCGTACGCCCACCCTACGCTGTCTGAAGTGTATTGTCTGTCGAGCGGCTACCGTCTGTTAGAGCGCGACGACCGCGAGGCCGGGGACTCGTTCGAACTCGGTTGCGTTCGCGGTCGCGACGGCCATGCCATGACTCAGGGCGGTCGCCGCGATCCACATGTCATGCGCGCCGATCACTTCTCCGCGTCGATCCAGTCCAGCCCATATCTCGGCGTGAGTCCTGGCGACAGTGGTCGTGACTGGCAATGGCTCGATCGAGGAGATCAAGTGCTCCACGAAGGCCTGTCGTCGGCTTCGGACGCCGTCACCCTTGGCACGGTGGACGCCGTGCAGAAGCTCGCTGGCCGTGATCACGCTGATTGCCCGGCCTTCCTCACCGAGGGCACGCTCAAGCGATAGGCCGCGTCGCTCCGCGTTGACCAGGACAGAGGTGTCGATCAGGACGGCCAAGCCGGGTCCGGCGGGCCGATGGTCTCACGACTCGCTTCGATGTCGTGCTCGAAGTTCTCGTCGACGGCTGGTGCGCTGTCCATCAGCTCGCGCCAGCGTGCCGCGGAGACGACCTGGGGGCCTCGGGCCGGCCGCATCTGGGCGACGGGGACGCCGTTGCGAACGACCTCAACCTCTTCGCCGGCGCCGACCCTGCTGATCACCTGCGAGAACCTTCTGGAGACTTCCGTTGCGGTCAGACTGATCATGGTACTGACGGTATCAGATAAATCTGATTCTTGACCCCTTTCCGGCGTGCAGCGAAATAGGGTCGGTGCGAATCCGCGCAGCGTGATTCGCCTTGTGTGCCGCTGGGGGTACCTCCGTCTGCCCTCGATATGTTGCATCGATGAGCAGCGATCTCATTGCATGGATCGTCGCGATTACGCTCGGCGTCGCAGTCGTCGGCCTGGGCTTGCGACGCAAACTCGCTGATACCACCAGAAATTGGCTGCCGCGACCTGGAGAGGCCTCGGAGTGGGTTAACGCGGCACGCGGGCCAGCTGATGGTGAACGAAGGCGTCGTCCGCTCTCTCCCCGGCAAAGGCGGTGGATCGCTTCGCTCTACCTGCTGATGGCCCTTACCGATGCGGCTTTTGCGGTCATGTCGGCGGACAACCGGCTGCTTCACGCGAGCACTGCCGGCATGTTTGCGCTCAGTGCCGTATTCCTCCTGCGGCAAGGGTCCTCACATGCCTCGGGTGGCTCTGCTTCCTGACTCGATTCGGTCTTACCGGGGTTTTTCCAGTTCTTCGGGGCAACGGTTCGGCAACAGGTTGTTGCCGCTGAGGCCGAGCGTTTCCATGCAAGCGGGCTGACCGGCAGCTACTTCAGCAACGGGCGCAGGTCGTCGAGCTTGTCGAAGAGGTGCCAGACGTAGTTGCCCCCACCGGCTTCGCGGTGGGAGTGCAGGTCCGCGAGCTCGGGGTCTTCGCGGTAGGCGTCGAAGTGGGCTCGGCTCTGCCACTCGACCAGGATCAGCACCTGGCGGGGTTCGATCTCCCCCCTGATCGCGTCAGAGAACTTGCCGAGGGCCAGGACCTTCCCCCCGTGGCGGGCCACCTCCTGCGCCGAGCGACGCGAGTAGGCGGCGTACTCGTCGCGATCGGCGACGTCGAAGAGGTTGAGGGCGTAGACCGGTTTCGCCTCGGAGTCGTCCACGCCCACATCTTCACAGCCGCCGGCGGCGAGTGTCGGTTCGTGACGCGGATCCATCACCGAGTTTGAGATCGGAACGCGCTACGAGGCCTCCCATCCGGCATTTGCATCTGTCATTTCAAGCCAGGCCGCGGATCGACCGATGACGACGTATGAGCCCCGGGCTTGGGTGGTTGAGCGACGAGCGTGTTCGGCTCGTCTTGTTGCTGGCGCTCCTGGCGGCGCTCGTCGTGTATCTCGTTGCAAGCAGTACCGGTGCGCTGGGGCTCGCAGATGGCCCTTCGGATGACATCGTCATATTGGGGGACTGTCCGGTCGCGGGCGCGCCTTCTGCCGCCACCGTCCCTCGCGGACAGCTCGTCGGGCTTCGACGCGACATCCGCCGTGTCGTGTCTTTCGAACGTGGCCTGCGGCCCTACGAACTGGGCCCGATCGGCTCGATCGCGGCTTGGTCCGACAGCGAACCTGGGACGAGTAGCGCCCTGCCTCGCAGCAGCGATCAGGCCGGCTATGAGATGCGCTGGTGGATGCGGAGCCGGGATGACGTGGGCGCCGACGTCTGGGTCTTCGCCGACGCGAGGCGGGCGCATGACTACTTCATGCGCGCATCGAGCTCCAAGTGCCGGCCGGCGAGCACGGCTGTCGTCGCATCCTTTCCACCGGGTGGGCGCGATCTGGAGTGGCGCAATCCCGATGGCTTCGTGCAGGAGGACCTCTATCTGCTGCGCGGGCGACGCGTGTATCGAGTGTTGGTGGTGAAGGCCGGTGTGGGCGCAAGCGCCACGGCTGAGGACCGAAGCGCGGCCTTTTCGATGGTCAACCGCCTCGCATGCGCCCTACCGAGCGCCGGCTGCGACGTATTTGAAAGTCCGACGACCGCCGCGGCTGCGTGACGCAAGCAGCAGTCAAGGCGCCTAAGTCGAGAGCCGACTCGGGTTCGCATGGGTAGATTTCCCAAGGCAATGGCGACCTTCGAGATCGGAACGCGCTACGAGCGCCCCCCTGCGGAGCCGCCGTCGTGGTTCCACGACGTCCTCGTCGGGATTCGGGAGGAGCGGGAGGGGGACATCCCGGTCAGGGTCGAGGCGACCACCGGGCATCGGGTGGACGGCCTCCTCGTCGAGGGTGATCCGGCGATCCCGCCCGGGCCGCACGGCAAGGTCAGCCTCAACTCCCACGGCGAGGACCTGGTGATCGGCTCGGAGATGGTCGCCGCCTTCACCCTGCTGCCCGGCAAGACCGCGAAGAAGCCCGGCGAGTAGCGTCGCGGCTCGTGGGCAGGCCGCGGCCTGCCGTTCAGGCCGCGACGGCCAGGGGCTTCGTGCCGCTCTCCCGCGCCGGGATCAGCAGGGCCGAGGCGCAGACCATCGCGAACGCGGCCGCCTGCAGGGTCAGGCCGAGCGGGTCGGTGGAGAGTGGGTCTCCGAAGACGAGGACGCCGCCGACTATCTGCGCCGCGTTTGCGACCAGGCCCATCAGCCCGATCGTCTCGATCGCGCCACCGCGCTGGAGGGCCGCGGCGGCCGCGTACTGGGCGAGGATCCCGGCCAGCAGGATGAGCAGGACCCAGGGGGCGATCACCGCGATCGACATCTCTCCGGCTCCCAGCAGGCCCTTGATCGCGACCCCGGCGAGGGCGAAGAGGGTTCCCGCGATGACCGCGAGCAGGACGCCGCCGTGGCGGGCGAGACGCCCGGAGCGGTGGCCGGTGACGAGCCCCGCGGCGAGCAGCGCCAGCCCGCCCTCGAAGCCGAGCATCGCGCCGATCGAGAAGCCGGAGTGGCTGCCGCTGAAGTGGGGGACGGTGAGGACGAGCAGGGCGAGGCCGGAGCCGCCGAGCAGCAGCGCGAACCACTGGCGCCGCTCGACCGGGTCGCCGAAGACGCGCTGGGCCATCACCGCGAGGGTGACGGCACCACCGGCCAGGACCGCCTGGACGATCGAGATCGGCGCCATCGAGAGGGCGGCGACGTGGACGAGCCAGGCCACCGCAGCGAGGCCCCAGCCGGCCGCGAACCACGGCGAGGAAGCCAGCCCCCGGGCGCTGCGGAGCGGGTTGCGGATGTGGACCGGAGCGGCCCGATGGCAGCCACGGTGCTTGAGCAGCGAGGCGAGGTTCCCCGTCAGCGCCGCGATGACGGCGAGGCCGATCCCTAGCTGCACGCGAAGGTCACCACCAACTCCCTATCGGCCTCACGCGACTGTTTGCTTAGCTCGCCGCGAGGCCTTCGAGTGCGGTGGCGGGTCCGGGAGCTCGAGACGCCGGCGCGCCCGCGTCACCGCGGAGACCGAGGTGCGGCAGGCGCGGGCGATCTGCCCGTCCGCATGGTCGGGCGTGCGGCTGACCTCGAACTCGATCAGGGCGGCGCGGCGGAGCTTGGCGCGGGCGTCGACAGGGCTGTCGCTGGGGGCCGAGTCGAGCGCCGCCTCTGCCGCGCGTTCGCGCCGGCAGATCAGGCAGAAAAGGCCCTCCGTCACACTTGCCCACGCCTCCGGCATCTCCACCGGCTCCCCGTCGATGCGACCGGCGCTGACGCCGCAACCGTCGCAGGTCCACTTTTTGGCCAGGGCTCGAGCGCGGCTCATGCGGGCACCTTGCGCCGCCTGCGCCGGTTCCGCTTCCCGGCTTTTCGCGGACCCTTTTCCTCCCGGCCGCGCCGCCGGCTTCTCCGGAGCGACGTGGCCGAGGCTCTGGTCGAACTCGCGGGAGAGGCCGAGGTCGCGGGCGATGCGGCGCATCTCGGTCGCCTGGTCGGTCAGCACGAAGCTGGTCCCGGCCCCGCTGCGACCGGCGCGGCCGGTGCGGCCGACCCGGTGCACGTAGGAGTCGCGGTCGCCGGGGACGTCGAAGTTGACCACGTGGGCGATGTCGGCGACGTCGATCCCGCGCGCAGCCACGTCGGTCGCGACCAGCACTTCGACGTCACCGCGCTCGAAGCGGGCGAGGGCACGTTCGCGCTGGCCCTGGCTCTTGTCGCCGTGCATCGCGACCGCCTCCAGTTCAACGCTGCGCAGGCGCTTGACCAGCCGGTCGGCACCGCGCTTGGTGCGGACGAAAACCAGCGTGCGGCCGCCGTCGGGGCCGCGCAGCTGCCCGGCCAGGTGGTCGAGCTTGGCGCTCTGGGACTCGACGTGGACGAAGCGGTGTTCGATCTCGGCCTCGGTGCGCTCCGGCGCGGCCTGGGTGTGGCGGCGCGGATCGCGCGTGTAGGCGGCGGCGAGCTGGCCCGTCGCGCCCTCCAGGGTCGCCGAGAAGAACAGGGTCTGGCGCTGCTTCGGCGTCTGGGCGACGATCCTGGCGACGGCCGGCTTGAAGCCCATGTCGAGCATCCGGTCGGCCTCGTCGAGGACGAGGACGCCAATCCGTTTCAGCGAGATCACCCCGCGCTCGATCAGGTCCTCGAGACGCCCCGGCGTGGCGACGACGATGTCGGCGCGGCGGGCCGCTTTGACCTGTGGGCCGAAGCCGACGCCGCCGTAGACGGCGGCGATCTTCAGCTTGCGCGCGCGGGCGATCGAGTCGAGCTCGTCGACGATCTGGCTGGCCAGCTCGCGGGTGGGCGCCAGCACGAGGGCGGAGAGGCGCCCCTCGTCGGGCTCGACCCGGTCGACCATCGGGATGCCGAAGGCCAGCGTCTTGCCGGACCCGGTCGGCGACTGGACGAGCAGGTCGTGGCCGGCGAGCGCGTCGCGCACGACCAGCTGCTGGACGGGGAAAGGCTGAGCGATGCCGCGCTCGGCGAGCGCGCGCACCACGGCGTTGGAGATGCCGAGGTCGGCAAAAGACACGATTATGTTGCTCCTTCTTATGTGCGATGCAGGGAGATCCAGCGACCCCTAAATGCAACGCAACGCACGGAGGGAACGGAACCTCTCGGGTGGCGAATGCGCCAAACCCGACCTGTCAACCGTAGCAGTCGCGCGCATTTGGCCCTGCAACCGCCGGTATCCGCGTACACTCAACCCAGCCTGATCGGGTGTCGGTGAGCGAATGGAGGGAGAGGTATGTACGACTACGTGATCGTCGGAGCGGGCTCGGCCGGCTGCGTGCTGGCGGCGCGCCTCTCGGAGGATCCCGACACCAGCGTCCTCCTGCTCGAGGCCGGCCCTCCGGACGTCAACCAGAACATCCACGTGCCGCTCGGCTATCTCTCGCTGGCTCGCACCGAGGTCGACTGGGACTACGCCACAGCGCCCGAGCCCAACTGCGACAACCGGCGCGTCTCGCTGCCGCGCGGCAAGGTCCTCGGCGGCTCCTCCTCGATCAACGCGATGGTCTACATCCGCGGCAACCGCCGCGACTACGACGAGTGGGGCGTGCCGGGCTGGGCCTGGGACGACCTCTTCCCCTACTTCCTCAAGGCCGAGGACAACGAGCGCGGCGCCTCGGAGTGGCACGGGGTCGGCGGGCCGCTGCCGGTGTCGGACCAGCGCTCGGGCAACAAGATCACGCCCGCCTTCGTCGAGGCCGGGGTCGAGGCGGGCCTTGCCCGCAACGAGGACTTCAACGGCGCCGAGCAGGACGGGGTCGGGATGTACCAGCTGACCCAGCGGGGCGGGATGCGGGCGAGCGCCGCCGTCGCCTACCTGCACCCGGCGACGGAGCGGCCGAACCTGACCGTGATGCCCTACATGCACGTCAACCGCGTGCTGTTCGAGGGCACCCGCGCCGTCGGGGTCGAGGCGAGCCGGCTCGGCGAGGTGCAGGAGCTGCGCGCCGAGCGCGAGGTGATCCTCTGCGGCGGCGCCTACAACTCGCCGCAGCTGCTGATGCTCTCCGGCGTCGGCCCGGCCGAGCACCTGACGATGCGCGAAGTCGAGGTCCTGCTCGACCAGCCGGCGGTGGGGGAGAACCTCGGCGACCACCCCGCCACCTACGGCGTCTGGACCACGCCCGAGCCGGAGAGCCTGCTGTCAGCGCTGGAGCCGGAGGCGATGGCCGAGTTCGAGGCCTCCCAGACCGGGCCCTTCGCCTCCAACCTGGCCGAGTCGGGCGGCTTCGCCCGCGTCGGAGCCGGTGCCGAGGCCCCCGACGTGCAGTTCCACGTCGCTCCGATCCAGATCGTCGAAGACGGGATGGGGGACCCGCAGGCCCACGGCGTCTGGGTCTCGCCCTGCCTGCTCACGGCCGAGAGCCGCGGCTCGGTGCGGCTCGGCTCCGCCGACCCGACCGCGAAGCCGATCGTCCGCAACGCCTTCTACGAGGCCGAGGCCGACATGGCGCGGATGATCGACGCGATGCGCCTGACGCAGGAGATCTGCGCCCAGCCCTCGATGCGGCCCTACTGCGCCGACCCGTTCACGGTGCCCGCCGGCGATTCCGAGGACGCCCTGCGCGCCCACATCGCCCGCACCACCTTCGAGGTCTACCACCCGGTCGGCACCTGCGCGATCGGCTCGGTCGTCGACGCCGAGCTGCGGGTCGAGGGCCTCGAGGCGCTGCGCGTCGTCGACGCCTCGGTGATGCCGACGGTCCCGCGCGGCAACACCAACGCGCCGACGATCGCGATCGCCGAGCGCGCCGCCGACCTGATCCGCCACGGCAAGGCGCTCGCCGCCCCGGCCGGTGCCGTGCAGGCCTAGGCTTAGATGAAGAGCCGCGAGGTCTACCTGGCAAGCACCCGCGTCTACGTGGCCAGCATCGTCGCCCAGGTTTGTGCCGCCGGCCTCTTCGCCGGCGTGCTCGGCTCGATCTTCACCTGGGACCACCACTCGGCCGTCTTCGACCTCGCCAACAGCCCCCACGGCATCTCCAAGCCGGAGCTCGGCTACCTCTTCGGCCCGGCCCTGATCCTGATCGCCCTGCCGCTGGTCCGCCACCGCAGGCCCCGCGTCGCCTACACCAGCCACTACCGGGCTCGCCTCGGCGCCGCACTGACGCTCTGGGCTGTCGGCCTCGTCCTGCTGCTCAGCCACCTTGCCGGCCTCGACGACGAATACACCCTCCAGGCCGGCGCCTATGTGGCCACAGCCCTGATCTCAGTCGGCCTGCTCGCGACCCTGGCGATGTGGCCCGTCGGCCTCGACACCGCCCTCTTCGACCGCCGCGGCGGCGTAGAGATTCCGCCTGCGTAGCTCACAGCGCGGCACGTCCAGCACCGAACTGCATCAACTTGTCTATCTGCCGGATAGACAAGTTGATGCAGTTCGCCAGTCAGGCTGGGTCGGCGACCGGGACTGCGATCTCGTCGCCGTCGGCGGGTATCACCAGAACGGCGCCCTCGCCGGTGACGTAGGGGTCGGAGAGGTCCATCTTCACGGTCGTGCCGCGGTAGGTCTCGACCCGCTCCAGCTCGCCGCCGTGCCCCTGCACGCGGCTCATCGAGACGCCACGCACTTCGGCGCGGTAGAGCGCCTCCAGAACGTCGTTGGCCTTCTCGGGCCGGACGATGCCGGTCACGAGTTTCACCCCTCGTTCCCCATCCCGGTGCGCGAGCCTACCGCCCTTGGTGAAGACGGGCGGGGCCGGGCCGGGTCGCCTCCTACACTTGACCGATGCCGTCGCAGCCGCATCCCGACTCGACTTTCACCCTCTACCGGCGCGGGATCGAGCTGCTTGAGGAGGAGGACTTCGAGGAGGCGGCGGCGCCGCTGGAGGAGGCGGCGCGGCGGGTGCCGGAGAAGGCCTCGGTCCGCGAGGCGCTGGGGCGCGCCTACTTCCGCTCCGGCCGCTTCGCCGCTGCCGCGGTCGAGTTCGGGGCGGTCGTCGAACGCCAGCAGGTCAACGACTACGCCCACTTCTGCCTCGGCCGGGCGCTGGCCAAGACGGGGGAGACCGAGCGCGCCCGTCACCACCTGGCGCTCGCCTCCAACCTGCGTCCCGACCGCAGCGATTACAGCTTCTACCGAGCGATGCTGGGCGCTTAGGCGGTTTTACCCAGCCGTTCGTCGAACTCCTCGCGGCGGCGGATGGGCAGGGAGGCGACGATCGTCGTGCCCTTGCGGGGGGCGCTCTCCAGCTCGAGGGTTCCGCCCGCCAGGGTGACCCGTTCGCGCATCCCGGTCAGGCCGAAGCCCTCCGTTCTGATCCGCGGGTCGAACCCGCTCCCCTTGTCCGCGACCCGAACCCGCAGCATCCTGCCGTCCTCGGTCACGTCGACCGTGGCGCGGTCGGTCCCGCTGTGCCGGGCCACGTTGTTGAGCGCCTCCTGGACCAGCCTGTAGACGGTGTCCTCGATCTCACGGGAGAGCCGCAGGTCATCGCGGTCAGTGTGGTCGTCGAGATCGACGTTCATCTCGACCTCGATGATCTCGCTTGCGGCGAGGCGTTCGGCAAGGGCTTCGAGGGCGGCGCCGAGGCCGAGCTCGTCGAGCGTGGTCGGGCGCAGGTCGGCGATCAGGCGGCGCATCTCGGCGATCGCGCCGTCGACCTGCTCGATTCCCTGGACGAGCAGGCGGTCGACTTCCTCGGGCTCGCCGCGGCGGGCGGCGGAGAGCAGCACCCGCAGGCCGGCCATGCTCTGCAGCGACTCGTCGTGCAGCTCACGCGCCCAGCGGCCCCGCTCGCGCTCGGTCGCGGCGATGCTGTCGCGGGTGCGGTCTTCGGCGACCGACTGGGCGGTCGCGACCGCGATCGCGGCGCTGGTGGCGAAGGAGAGGAGGATCTCCTCGTCCTCGTCGGTGAATCCGGTGTCGCGACCGAGCGGGTCGAGCGCGACCAGGGTGCCTAGGGCCTGGCCGCGAAAGACCAGCGGCACGAGCAGTGCCGCGATCCCAGTGTCGGGGCTGGCGGGCCGCGCCATCAGGCTCGGGTCGAGGTCCTGTACGCGGCGGGGCGCCCGCGCCTCCAGGACTTGACCCGGGATCGAGCCGCGGATCGGGATCTGCGGCTCACCCAGGCCGGCTTTGCGCTCGCCCGCGATTGAGGTGAGGGCCAGCTCCTTGCCCTCGCGGAGCAGGATCAGCAGCGAGCGCGCTTCGACCAGCGCCCTGCCGCGCTTGACGACGGTCTCGAGGATCCGATCGAGGTCGGTCTCGCCGCCGACCGCACGGGAGATCTCGGTCGTCGCTTCAAGCCGGTGAATCGCCCGCTCCATCTCGTCACGGCGGGTCTGGACGCTGCGGTAGAGGCGCGCGTTGTCGACCGCGATCGCCGTCCACTCGGCGAGGATCACCGCCGACTGCTCGTCGGCCTCGTCGAACTCGCCGCTGTCCTTCTCGGTCAGGTAGAGGTTGCCCCAGGCGTGGCCGCGGATCACGACCGGGACCCCGAGGAAGGTGGCCATCGGCGGGTGGCCCGGGGGGAAGCCGTAGGAGCGGGGATGGCGGCCGACGTTGCCGAGCCGCAACGGTCGCGGCTGCTCGATCAAGAGGCCGAGGACGCCCCGCCCGCGCGGCAGGTTGCCGATTGCGCGCCGCCCCTCCTCGTCGATGCCGTGGGTGATGAAGCGCTCGAGCTCGTGGCGGTCTTCGTCGAGCACGCCGAGCGCCGCGTAGCGGGCGCCGGTCAGGTCGCAGGCGACCTCGAGCACGCGGCGGAAGATGACCTCCGGGTCGAGCTCGGCGACGAGGCTGCGCCCGACGTCGATCAGATCGCGCAGGCGGGGTTCATCGAGAGCGCCGCTGTCGTACCCCTTTGACACTCAACTCACCTCCGGGCTAATCCAGGTTTCTCATGCTAGCCGGTTACCGGTGAGGTCGCTTTGATACTCAAACCTTGTTGATATACACAGAATCGCGGGAAAACCCCGATGGCGCGGGTCCCGCGGCCCGGTTAGATAACCCCATGAGTACGAGTCACGGCCCCGCCGGCGCCGCTAACCTCGTCGCGGTGAAGCCCGAATTGGCGCCAGACGCGGGTGAGCAGACGATCACGATCGTCCTCGCCGACGATCACACCGTGGTGCGCAACGCCTTGCGCATGCTGCTCGACGCCGAGGCGAGCTTCGAGGTCGTCGCCGAGGCCGGCGACGCCGACACCGCGGTCCGCTACGTGCGCGGGCACAAGCCGACGGTTCTGATCCTCGACCTCAACATGCCCGGCCGCTCGAGCCTCGACGCGGTGCCGGACATCCAGGAGGCCTCGCCCGCGACCGAGATCGTCGTGCTGACGATGCAGAACGAGCCCGCCTTCGCCCGCCGCGCCCTGCAGGCGGGGGTGCGCGGCTACGTGCTGAAGGAGGCCGCGGACGCCGAGCTGGTCCAGGCCGTGCGCCGCGCCGCTGCCGGGGACACCTACCTGCAGCCGGCGCTCGGAGCCCGCCTCGCCGCCGGCGCCGACGTCCGCCAGGCCGACGAGCTGAGCGAGCGCGAGCGCGACGTCCTGCGCCTGATCGCCCTCGGCCACACCAACGCCGAGGTCGCCGAGCAGCTCTACATCAGCATTCGCACCGTGGAGAGCCACCGGGCACATATCCAGCAGAAGCTGAGGCTGTCCAGCCGTGCCGAGTTGGTGCGTTATGCGCTTGAGCGTGGTTTGGTCGAGACCTAGGCTGCAGTCGCTCTCAGCGCAGGAGCGGGATCACGCAGCGGAACTTTCGGGTGTTTGAGAATGCCGCAGAGTTGATATTTCCTGCCGCCGAAACAGTTACAACTGCATAGACATCCATCCCGCTAATTACTGGGATGTCACCCGACCACTCATCACCTTTGTCGAGGATCACCCCTGGTTGCTGGGCGAAGGCCGAGAGCTGCAGCGCTTCGGGCAGCGTGCCGCCCTGCGTCGCGCAGGAGGCGGCAGCGGCCGGGGCGTTCAGCGCCGTTTCGCTCGCCGAACTCTGCCAGCAGGCTCCGGCGAAGGGCTGAGTGCCCGGCAGGCAGCCGGCTTCGTGGCCGTTGACGGTGGTGGCGTTGACTGCGTTGACGGCGTTGAGGGCGGTCTGGGCATCGACGGCGCTCTGGGCCGTGTTGGCCGTTTCAGCGTGAGCTGCCTCGGGCACCTGGCCGAGGCTGAGCTCGTCGATTTCGGCGCCGGTAATTGGGCCCGAACCCTGGGCGCGGAGGGACGAGATCGCCGCTGGGCTGAGCCGGTCGATGGCGACCGTGCCTGGCTTCAGCCGGTTTCCCGGCAGCGACTTCACCTTGATCGCGCGACCGCTGATCTTTGCCTTCTGGGCCGCGTAGACGGTGCCGCCAAGCGTTAAAAACAGCGCCAGCACCGCGATCGCGAACCCGGGCGACGGAAGTCGCTTCCCCTGCCTCATCTTTCTCCCCCTTAACTAGGACCGGCTTTTCGCGGCGAGCCTAGACCGGCCCGGGGGAGGGGCCAAGAACGCTGGACGAACGTTCAGCGGTAGGGCGAATCCGGGTCCTGCCCGGGCAGCGCCCGCATGCGCTCGTCGAGGTCGTGGGCGATGTCGAGCAGCGCCTGCACGTGGGCGGTCATCGCCCGTCCGACTCCCTGGGTGAGCTCGCTGTCGAGCTCGTCGTCGCTCCCCTCGGGCACCGGGGATTCCTCGAAGGCCCGTTCGAGTGGCTCGGCCTCGATCACCTGGTCCTCGATCACGGCCTCGAAGCCCTCGCGCTGCTCGGCGAGCAGCTGGGCCAGGCCGCGCATGAAGAGGCGCGGGGTCATCAGCGGCGGCCCGTAGACCGCCGCGTCCAACCAGGCGGGGATCCGGTCGACGGCGCCCTCGGCGCTCTCCATCAGGCGGGCCCGGGTCTGCGGGACGACCGCGAGCTGGGCGAGCAGCTTCCCGTGCCGCTCCACCTCGCCGACCATGTTCTCGAGGACGACGTCTAACTCGCTCATCGGCGGCTCGTCCTCGCCGCGCAGGGCTTCCCACTCCTCGCGAGTCCTCCTGCCGTTCTTGAGGGCCTCGAGCACGACCGCCTCCATGCAGAGCGGCAGCTCGTGTTCCTGCGGCAGATCGTTGGCCATCCCGGCCTCCCCCGTTCCCAAGCGTTGCGATCCCACGGACCGGCGGGATCGCCGTCGGCCCGCGTACAAGTACGTCACAGAAAAGACTAACTCTTATTGATCGATGATGAAGCGTCGACCGGTATCGCGGTTGAGGGCGCCAAGAGGGGCCGGGCGCACGGGCCTCCGGGGCGGGATAGACTCGCCCGCGTAAATACGGTCGGTGGTCAAGGGAAGTCCGGTGAGAAGCCGGCGCGGTCCCGCCACTGTGACCGGGTCAAGGAAGTCGCGGGCGCTACGGCGCCGGCCACTGGGGAGGACACCGATTCCCCGGGAAGGCGCGGCCGACAAACCCCGGAAGCCAGGAGACCTGTCCCCGGCCAGCCATGACAACCCTCGAGGAAAGGGTGGCTTAAATGCCAAGACTCGTTCCATTCCGGCTGGCCGCCGCGTGCGCGCTGGCTCTCATACTCACTCTCTCGCTCGTCGCCACGGCGGCGGCAAAGGGCCCGGTCGCAAGCCTGCGCGTGGTCGGCAAGGGCGGCAAGGTCCTCGCCGAAGACTCCTTCGGGGTCGCCGGCGAAGCGTCTGTCGCGACCTCGCCGAAGGCGACCTGCTTCGGCGCCGGCACCGGCGGCAGCGGCAAAAAGGCGAAGGTCAAGGCCGCGACCGCACTCGGCATGCTGATGCGGGCGGCCGAATTCACCGCCTCGCTGAAGCCGCTGCTGGTCTCCGACCACTTCGACTTCGGGCTTGCTCTCTGCGGGATCGGCAGCTCGGTGGCCAAGGGCGAAGCGTCCTGGTACCTGAAGGTGAACCACAAGAGCCCCTCGGTCGGCGGCGAAGCGGTCAAGCTGCATGCCGGCGACGAAGTGCTCTGGGACCTGGCGCCGTCCTACCCGTACCCAGGCGAGCTCTCCCTGGTCGCGCCGGGCAAAGTCGCGGCGGGCAAGCCGTTCGGAGTGCGCGTCTTCTCCTACGACGAAAAAGGCAAGAAGACGCCGGCCTCGGGAGTGACCGTGAGCGGCGCCTCGGGCCCGACCGACGCCGCCGGCAAGGCGACGGTGACCCTGGCGGCGCCGGCGAAGCTGATCGCCCGCGGCGCCGGTGAGATCCCCTCCGGCCGCGAGGCCGTCTGCGTGGGCGGGAAGTGCCCCGGCAGCTCCGGTAGATGACCGCGGGCCGCGGCACGGCGGTCGCGATCGCGCTGCTTCTGGCAGCGCTCGCGGCCGCCGGCTGCGGCCTCGGCCCCGGCAGCGGGGTGGGCGACGTCGAGCTCACGGTGACGCGGGACTACGGGACCGTGCCGATGCTTCACCGTGAGCTCGGCGACGTGACCGAATCCGACACGGTGATGCGGGTGCTCGAACGCAACGCCGAGATCGGGACCCGCTACGGAGGCGGCTTCGTGCAGTCGATCGAGGGGCTCGAAGCGCAGGAGAGCGTCGACCGCTCTCAGGACTGGTTCTTCTACGTCAACGGGGTCGAGTCGACCGTCGGCGCCGCCGACTACTCCCTGCGCGGGGGCGAGTCGGTCTGGTGGGACTACCGCGACTGGAGCGCGGCGATGCGGGTCCCGGCCGTGGTCGGCTCCTGGCCGCAGCCCTTCCTCGGCGGCTACGACGGGCGTCGGCGCCCGGTCGCGGTCGAGTGCCTCGGCGGCGGCGCGGCCTGCGCGACGGTGCGCGGGCGGCTGCAGGCCGCCGGCGTCGCGGTCGCCGGCGGCTCTCCCGATGGGGCGATCCGGGTGCTGGTCGGCCCCTGGGCGCGGGTGCGGCAGGACCCCGCTGCGGCCCAGATCGAGAGCGGGCCGCAGGCGAGCGGAGTCTTCGCGGATTTCCGGCCCGCGCCGGGCGGCGGCTACGCGCTGGAGGGCCTCGGACGAAGACGGCAAGCCGGCCCGGACGTTCGGCCCCGGCGCCGGCCTGGTCGCCGCCACCCGCCGCTACGACGCGCCGCCGGTCTGGGTGGTGACCGGCCCGGCCCTGGCCGGGGTGGGGGCCGCAGCCCGCCTGCTCGACGCCGCCGGCCTGCGCGACCATTACGCGGTCGCCGTCGAAGGTGGAGAGGAGACGCCGCTCCCGGCCCGATGAGATCGCCGTTCGCCTACATCCCGAGGCCAGGACCGCTGCAGGCGGCCTCGCCGGCCGCCGCGGTCGCCTACCTCGGCTCGCTGGTCGCCTGCGCCTTCCTCTACTCAAACCCGCTCGTGCTGGCCGCGACCGGGGTCGCCCTGGTCCTCGCCGGCCGCCTCGCCGGCGCCCGCGCGGCGGTCCGCGCCGCGCTGTGGATGGGCCTGACGCTGGCGCTGCTGATCGTCGTCGTCAACGCCCTGGTCGTCAGGCCGCGGCGAGACGGTGCTCGCCCGGCTCGGCGAGTGGCCGCTGCTGGGCCAGGTCGACGTCACCGCCGAGGCGATCGCCGCCGGCGCGGTGCTCGGCCTGCGCGCCGCGGTCGTGATGGTCGCCTTCGCCGTCTACTCGGCCTGCGTCGACCCCGACCGGGTCCTGCGCGCCCTGCGCCCGCTGGCGGGCCGCTCGGCCCTGACCGCGACCCTGGTCTCCCGCCTGGTCCCAGTCGCCGCCGCGGACGCCGCCCGACTGCGCGACGCCGCCCGCCTGCGCGGCCCGGGCGCGGCCCCGGTTGGACGCGCCCCTCTGGCCCGGCGCCTGCTCGCCGGCTCGCTCGACCGCGCCGTCGACGTCGCGGCAACGCTCGAGCTGCGCGGCTACTGCCTGGAGGCCCCGCGATCCTCAGGGCGTCTCCGCGAAGGTTTTCCGGGCCTGAGGAACCGAAGATCCTTCGCGCGGCGCTCCCGCTACGACCGCCGCTTCTACGCGGCGGGCGCCGCGGTGCTCGCCGTCGCGATCGCCGGCAAGCTCCTCGGCGCGGATTCCTTCGCCGCATACCCGACGGTCGAGGTCGGCACGAGCCCGACGGTCCTCGCTGTCTCGGCCTTGATCGTCCTCAGCGGACTGGCCCCGCTGCGCAGGAGCCCGCGTCGCTCCCGAAGCGTGCTCCGTTCGGGCGCCCAGAGAGCCCAAACGGTGCACGCAGAAGGCGCTTCCGGTGCCTGACCTCGCCACTCCCGCGCGCGCCGTCCCGGCCCTGGCGATCGACGGCCTCACCTACGCCTATCCCAACGCCGGACGGCCCGCCCTGCGCGACGTCGATCTCCAGCTCGGCTTCCGGGGAGTTCGTCCTCCTCGCCGGCCGCTCCGCCTGCGGCAAGTCGACCCTCCTCCGCGCCGCCTGCGGCCTCGTCCCGCACTTCCACGGCGGCGAGATCGAGGGCCGCATAGAGGTAGCGGGCATCGACGCGATAGCCAAGGGCCCAGGCGAGCTGGCCGCAGCGGTCGGCTACGTCGCCCAGGACCCCGAGACCCAGGTCGTCTCGACCACAGTCGCGGCGGAGATAGAGCTGCCGCTGGAGATGCGAGGGGACCCACCAAGCTCCCGCGCGAGAGCCGTGGAGGAGGTCGCTCTCGCCCTGGCGATTCCGCACCTCCTCGACCGAGCCGTGGACACCCTCTCCGGCGGCGAGCTCCAACGCGTCGCCCTTGCGGCGGCCTTGGTCACCCGCCCGCGCCTCGTGCTCCTCGACGAGCCCACCTCCCAGCTGGACCCGGTTGCCGGCGACGAGCTGATCTGGCTCCTGCGCCGCCTCAACGAGGAGTGGGGGGTGACCATCCTCCTCGCCGAGCACCGCCTGGAGCGCTGCCTGGCCGCCGCCGACCGAGTCATCGCGATGGCTTCGGGCTCGATCGCCTTCGATGGCCGACCCCGCGACTTCCTCACCTGGGCGCAGGAGTCCGACACAGCCCTGGAGACCCCCGCCGCGCGCCTCTTCTCTCTCGCCGGAATCGAACCCCTGCCCGTCGGAGTCCGCGATGCGCGCCGCACCCTCGCGTCAATTGAGGCCGCTGGCAGAGGGGAGGCGGACCCCCTCCGAACGGCTTGTACTTTTTCGTCATCCGGCCGGGGGCAGCAGATCCCCGCCCCACCGAAAAAGTTGAGAGAGGAGGGGGTCCGCCTCCCCTCAACCCCAACCCTCACGGCAACGCGATCTCTGGGTCGAGCTGACCCAGGGAGACACGCCCCGCGACGTCCTGAAGGGCATCGATCTGAACGTGCGCCGGGGCGAACGAGTCGCGCTGATGGGCCGCAACGGCGCCGGCAAGAGCACGCTGCTGAAGACCGCCGCCGGCCTGATCGAGCCGGTTCGCGGCAAGGTCGAGCGCCCCGGCCGGGATCGCTTTGCTGACCCAGAACCCAAGCGACTATCCTGGTCCGGGAGCGGGTAGGGGACGAGCTGCCCGGGCGATGCCGGGCTCGCGGCCCTGCGGCTGGTCGGGCTGGAGCACGCGATCGACGCCGACCCGCGCGACCTCTCCGGCGGCGAGCGCCAGCGGCTGGCACTGGCGATCGCCCTGGCGGGCCGCATGGACGGCGACGAGCTGCCGGGCCTGGTCGCCCTCGACGAGCCGACCCGCGGTATGGACCGCGCCCGCAAGGCCGACCTGGTCGACCTGATCGGCGACCTCGCCGGCCGCGGCGCCGGCCTCCTCGTCGCCACCCACGACGTCGAGTTCGCCGCCGCCTTCGCCGAGCGGGTCGTGCTGCTCGGCGACGGCGTGCGTGATCGCCGACGGCCCGGCGACCGAGGTGCTCTCCGGCGGCTGGTACTTCGCCACCGAGGTCGCCCGCGTCCTCGACCTGCCAGGCGTAATCACCCCCGAGCAGGGCGCCGCTGCCATCGCCGGCGACGACGCGGTCGCCATTTCAACCGGCATGCGGGAGAAAGGTCGACCGCGACGGGGGAAGGGCTGATGTCCTGGCAGCTGACCAGCTTCCTGATCCTCGGCGCCGTCCTGGTCGGCGGCTTCGCCTGGTACGAGCGCTCGCGGCCGCCGTCGCAGGTGGTCGCCCTGGTCGCGGCGCTCGCGGCGCTGGCGATCGCCGGCCGGATCGCCTTCGCCGCCTTCCCCAACGTCAAGCCGACCACCGACATCGTCGTCTTCGCCGGCTACGCGCTCGGGCCGGCGCCGGGCTTCGCGGTCGGCGCCCTGGCCGGCCTCGTCTCCAACTTCTGGTTCGGCCAGGGCCCCTGGACGCCGTGGCAGATGGCGGGCTGGGGCCTCTGCGGCGTGATGGGCGCGGCGCTCGCGCTCGGCGCCCGCAACGCCGGCCGCCTCACCCTCGCCGCGGCTTGCGGCTTCGCCGGGATCGCCTACGGTTTGCTGTTGAACTTCTCGCTGATGGCGACCTACGGCGGAGACCTCTCGATCCAGCGCTTCCTCGCGCTGGAGGCCCGTGCCGATCCCGTTCGACCTGGCCCACGCGATCGGCAACGTCGCCTTCGCCCTGCTCGCCGGGCCGGCGATGGTGCGGATGCTGGTCCGCTTCCGCGAGCGCTTCGAGTGGCGCACCGCCGGCCGTGGCGACGGCGGTGCTGGTGGCGCTGCTGCTGCCGGCGATCGTCCCCGGCTCGGCTCGGGCCGCCGAGCGCCGGCCGTGCCGCCGACTGGCTCGAATCGGTGCAGAACTCCGACGGCGGCTTCGGCTCCTCGCCCGGGCGACCCCTCGGGCGCCGCGATCACCGGCTGGGCGATGCTGGGGCTCGAGGCGGCGGGCCGCAACCCGCTCGACGTCTCCCGCGGCGGCACCACCCCGGTCGACTTCCTGCGCTCGCACGTCGACGAAATGAGCAGCAGCGGCGACCTCGCCCGGACGATCCTCGCCCTGCGAGGGCGCCGGGGTCGACCCGCGCTCGTTCGGCGGCCACGACCTGGTCGACGAGCTGCAGGCGGCGCCGCGCCAAGAACGGCTCCTTCGAGGGCTGGCCCGGGACAACCTGCCTACAGCGTGATCGCGCTGCGCACCGCGGGCGCCACCGGCGGCTTGGACAAGACGCTGTCCTGGCTCGGGCAACGTCCAGAACGGCGACGGCGGCTGGGGCGACGAGCCGGGGCAGCCGAGCAACGCCGACGTCACCGCCGCCGCGATGCAGGCGATGCCGGACACGGCGGCGGCGCGCAGCGCGGCCTCTCCTACCTGCGCAAGCACCAGCGCTCCAACGGCGGCTTCGCCCTGGGCGGCTCGGGCGGGGTCAACTCCCAGTCGACCGCCTGGGCGGTCCAGGGGATGATCGCGGTCGGGGCCGACCCGCCGGGATCGCGTCGGACGGCAACAGCGCGCTCGACTACCTGATCGCCCGGCAGGCAGGCAACGGCCACTTCCGCTACTCGGCTTCCAGCGACCAGACGCCGGTCTGGGTGACCGGCGAGGTGCTGGTCGCCGCCGCCGGCGATGCGCTGCCGGTCTCGCCGCCGCCCCGCAAGAAGAAGCCGAAGGCGGAATCGCTCGACCGGCGGCACACCCCGCGTCGGGAATGGGGTCCGGCTCCCCGGCGCCGTCCCGCGCGCCTCGCCGGAAGCGGGCGGCGGCAGCGGCGGTCGCACCGGGCGCGCCCTCGCCGCTCGGGCCGAGCGGCGCGGTTCCGCCGTCGGGCGCGAAGGGCGGCGGCGAGCCGCCCGAAGGCGGCGCCGGGACGCGGCGGGCAGGTGCCGGGCGCGCTCGCCTCGGAGCCGGTGCCCGCGACCGGCACGGCCCCGTCGCCCTGGATGCCCCTCGGCATCGGCCTGGCCGCCGCCGCGCCTCGCGATAGCCGTGCCGTGGTGGCTCGGCCGCCGCTACGGCTGGTAGCCCGCGCTCCCGATCGACGGATCGCGGCTGCCCGGCCGGCGCTCCGTGCTTCGGCTCGCCTGGCATGGCGGCACGGCTGCGGCGGCTATGTTCCCGCTGGTGGACGTCGAGACCGCGATCCGGACGCGCCGCACCCACAAGGCCTTCGGGCCGGAGCCGCTCGCGCGCGAGGAGATCCTCGAGCTGCTCGAGCTGGCCCGCTGGGCGCCGAACCACCACCTGACCGCGCCCTGGCGCTTTCGCGTCGTCGGTCCGGCCGCGCTGGCGCGCCTGAAGCAGGCCGCCGGGCCGGAGGGGGCGGCGAAGCTCGACCGCGCCCCGACCCTGATCGTCGTCTCCTGCGCGCTCGGCGGCGACCCGATCCAGAACGAGGAGGACCTGCACGCGACCGCGGTCGCCTCCTACATCGTCCTGCTCGGCGCCCACGCCCGCGGGCTCGCCGGCTACTGGCGCACGCCGGCCCTGCTGCGCTCGAGGAGGGTCGCGCGGCCGTCGGGCTTGCCCGACAACGAGCGCTTCGTCGGCCTCCTGCACCTCGGCCAGCCCGCGCCAGGAGAAGGAGCCGCCCGAGCGCCCGCCCGTCGAGCAGTCGACCGTCTTCCTCGACTGATGCTCTCCCGCGCGGCCGCAATCGAGGCGATCGCCGGCCAGCACTTCGAGGTCGTCGTCATCGGCGGCGGCATCACCGGCGCCGGGGTCGCGCTCGACGCGGCCTCGCGCGGGTACTCGGTGGCGCTGCTGGAGCGCGGCGACTACGCCGAAGGCACCTCGAGCCGCTCCTCGAAGATGGTCCACGGCGGCCTGCGCTACCTGCAGAACCTCGACCTCGGCCTGGTCCGCGAGGCGCTGCTCGAGCGCCAGCTGATGGTCCAGCTGGCGCCGCACCTCGTC
Organism: uncultured Solirubrobacterales bacterium; assembly: GCA_963714665.1. Lineage (GTDB taxonomy): Bacteria > Actinomycetota > Thermoleophilia > Solirubrobacterales > 70-9 > VRUE01. Next base: position 575,869 of record CAVQPE010000003.1, read on the forward strand.
TACCCGACGCCGTTCCTGGTTCCCGCCTTCGGCGACGAGCGCCGCCAGCGCGGCCTCGGCATCGGCCTCAACATGTACGACGTGATGGCGACGACGCGGGTCGGTCGCAGCCGCCGCGAGATGCGCTCCTCCAAGGAGGCCGACGAGGACTACTACTGGTCGCCCGACCGCCACCGCACGATCGACCGCGACGAGGTGCTCGAGCTGATGCCGGCGCTGGAGCCGCGCGACCCCAAGGACGCCTACCTCTTCTACGACTGCCAGACCGACGACGTGCGCCTCGTCCTGACCGTGCTCGGCGAGGCCGAGCGCTTCGGCGCGACGATGCTGAACGGCGCCGAGGTGACCGAGGTGACGGCTCGGACGGCGACGGCCGCGCGACCGGGGTCGCCTTCGTCGAGGCCGAGTCGGGCGAGCGGATCGAGGTCGGGGCCGACAACGTCGTCAACGCGACCGGCGTCTTCGCCGACCGCATCCGCCCCGAGGAGGTGGTCGAGGAGGAGGACGTGCCGCGGATCTCGCCCAGCCGCGGCACCCACGTGCTGGTCGACCGCGCCGACCTCTCGACCGGCGAGGCCGCCTGCATCGTCCCGGCCGGCGAGGGGCGGGCGATCTTCGCCCTGCCCTGGTACGGGCGCACCCTGGTCGGCACCACCGACAACGACTTCGACGGCGACATCGACCATCCGCGCCCGGCCGGGGATGAAGTCGCCTACCTGCTCGATGCGGTCAACGAGTTCTTCGGCGTCTCGCTCGGCGAGCGCGACCTGGTCGGCGCCTACGCCGGCGTGCGGCCGCTGATCGCCACCGGCGACCCGAAGAAGTCGGTCGACATCTCGCGCAAGGCCGAGCTCTACGAGACCTCGTCGGGGATGCTGACGATCACCGGCGGCAAGCTGACCACCTGGCGGCGGATGGCGAAGCAGACGGTCGACCGGCTGGTCGAGCGCGAGGGGCGCGAGGCCGCCTGCCACACGGCCGAGATCCCGCTCGGGATGGAGGCGCGGCCGGAGGACCTGGAGGCGCCCGAGGGCGTGGGGGAGGAGGCGATCGCCCAGCTCGCCTTCCGCTACGGGCACGCGGCGCGGAACGTGCTCGCGCTGGCGCGGGAGGACCCGAAGCTGGCGGCGCCGATCGTCCCCGGCCGCCCCGACCTGCTCGCCGAGGCGGTGGTCGCCGCCCGCCACGAGCAGGCGCGAAGCGTCGCCGACGTGCTGCTGCGCCGCACCCGCCTCGGCCTCCTCGCCGCGCCGCAGCTGCGCGACGCGGGCCCGGCGCGGGCGGTCGCGGCGGCGATGGGCGACGAGCTGGGCTGGTCGCGGCGCCGGGTCAAGCAGGCCGCCGAGGCCTGGCCCGCGGCCGCTGGCCGAGGCCGGCGCCGACCCCGCGGGCAGCCACCGCGGCCGTGAGCAGCCGGCTGCAATAACCTGCCGCACCGATGACTAAAGCCGAGCTGGAGTCCAAGCACATCGCCGAGCTGCACGCCCTCGCCGCCGAGGCGGGCGTGCCCAAATACCGGATGCTGCGCCGCGAGGAGCTGATCGAGAAGCTGAGCGACGGCAAGCCGGCGCAGGCCGAGTCGGGCGCCGAGGGCCGAGAGAGCGCCGAAACGCGAGCGGCCGCCGCGCCGCCGCCGCGAAGGCGCCTCGGGAGACAGGCCGCCCAGGGATCGCCCGCCGAGGGAGCGCCCGGCGAAAGAGGCCGCGGCCCGAGCCGCCAGCGCCCGCGGAGCCCGAGCCGGCCGCACCCGCGGCAGAGCCGACCGTCCCCGCCGCCGGGGCCGAGGCCCGAGCGGCCGCGCCGCAAACGCCGCCGCCGCTTCGGCCGCAAGAGCAAGGGTCTCAGCGTCCACGACCTGCTGCTGCCGCCTCCCGGCCGCCAGGCCCTCGTCTACGGCGAGAGCCGCGCCGCCTGCACCGCGCTGCTGCGCGAGGTCGCCGGTGAGCTCGCCGGGGGCCTCGAACGGCCCCGACCCGATCGCCCTCCTGATCGACCCGACCCCCGAGGAACTGGCCGACTGGAGGCGAGAGGCCCCCGACGCCGAGATCGTCGCCGCCAGCAAGGACCGCCACGCCAGCGACGCCCTGGCCCAAGCCGAGCCGCCGCGCCGAGAGCGGCGAAGACGTGATCCTCCTGGTCGACTCGCTGAGCCGCCTAGAGGACCGCCGAAGCAGCAAAACAGATCTTCGACGGCGGCCTAGGCCAAGCCAACGGCTCCCTAACCGTCGTAGCGGCCCTAGAGCGCCAACCGAAGCTCCGAAGCCGAGACGCCCGACGGTCTGACGCCGAGCGGCAGGGGTGGAGCGTCTTGTACTTTTTTGCCAACCCCGCCCTCGAAAGGCTTCAGCCGACCCACCAAAAAAGTTAAGCGGAACCCCTGCCCCGCGCCTCGGCTCACCGCCGATAAGCAATACGGCGCCAGCGACGGCTCTTTAGAGAGCTCGATCAAGTCGGAGCTGCGATCCGGCTGCACGTAGCCGAAGGTCTGGGTGCGCTCGTCGAAGACGACGTCCAGCTCACCCTCCTTGACCCGCTGGTCGAGCCAGGCGCCGCGGAAGACGAGGCGGCGCAGCCAGTGGACGAGGCTGCGGTTGGCCGGGCCGACCAGGTCCTCCCAGTTCTCGTTGATGTGCTCGCCGAGGCGGGAGCTGGGCTCGGCGATCTCGCCGCTGACGGCGAGGTCGAGCAGGTCGTCGAGCTCCTCGGGGCTGAGGCCCTGGTCGACGAAGCCGAGCTTCACCGCGGCCTGCTCGACCCGCTGGCCGAAGTCCTCCTCGTTGAAGGCAAAGCGCAGCTCCCCGTACTCGAGCACGTAATCGGAGCCAGACTCGTAGTTCCCTCTGCGGGTCGTTTTCTTATCCACGGTTGAAGCCCATCGGCCCTCGCAAGCCCTGCGAGAGCTGGTGCTGGATCATGCCGGTCATCGTAGCCCGTGCCCCGCGGCCGTGCCTGAAACAGGGTTTGCACCGGCCGCCGCCGTGACGAGCACGGGGTGTCTCGGCGACGAGCGTGATCGACCTGCACTGCCACATCCTCCCCGGGGTCGACGACGGCTCGCTCGACCTGCGCGACAGCCTCGGCATGGGGCGCCAGGCCGTCAACGACGGGATCGAGGCGATCTGCGCCACCCCGCACATCCGCCACGACCACGACGTGCGGATCGAGGAGATCGCGGACCGGGTCGAGGCTCTGAACGAGCGGCTGCGCGACGAGGGGCATCCCGGTCACCGTCCTCCAGGGCGGCGAGGTGGCGGAGACCGCGGTCGAGGGCCTCGAGCGAGGAGGAGCTCGGGCGGGTCGCGCTGGGGGAGGGCGAGTGGATCCTGCTCGAGCCGGCGCCGGGGCCGCTGGGCGACAGCCTGCTGCGCCGGGTCGAGCACCTGGCCGAGCGCGGCCACAGGGCGTTGATCGCCCACCCCGAGCGCCACCTCTCCGCCGACATGTACGAGCGGATCGCGGCGCTGGTCGCCGCCGGCGCCCTGGTCCAGGCGACGGCCGACTTCTTCCTCCGCGAGCGGACCGCCGCCGGGATGGTGGCCCTGGCCGAGGCGGGCCTGTCCACGTGCTGAGCAGCGACGCCCACTCCTCCCACGGCGGTCGCCCGGTCCACATGCGCGAGGCCTTCGAGCGCCTTGCCCGGATCGAGCCGGTCGCCCCCACCTCGAGTGGATGCGCGACGTGGCGCCGAGAGCGATTGTCACCGGCCAAAAACTCTCAGTCCCGTTCGAGATTTCACCCCGGTAGGGGTGGAGCGTCTTGTACTTTTTGGTCAGCCCCGCCCTCGAACGGCCCCAGCCGATCATCCAAAAAGTTAAGCGGAACCCCTACCGGGGTGGAATCTCAGAGCGGCCGCAGCTCGACCCGCTGCGCCAGGTCCTCGACCACCGCGCGCGAGCCGCTGCCGAGTCCGTGGCGGAGGAAGTTGGCGGCGCCCGCGGCGGCGCCGGTGCGCAGCGTCTCCTCCCACTCGGCGCCGGCGGCCATGCAGGCGGCGAGGGCGCCCATCATCGAGTCGCCGCAACCCTCGCGCGAGCCGCGCTCGAAGCGCGGCGGGACCAATTCCCAGGCCTCGTCCCCGCGCAGGACCATCGCCGGCTCCTCGGCGCGGGTGACGATCGCGGCGCCGGCGCCCGCGTCGAGCAGCCGCTGCGCCGCGGCGCGCATCCGCTCCTCGGTGTCGACCGGGCCGGTGACGTACTTGGCCAGTTCCCAGTCGTTGATCTTGACCAGGTCCGGCCCGCCCTCAAGGGCGCTGTCGAGGCGCGGCGGCGAGAGGTCGACGAGGACCGGCGTCCCGTTCGCCTTCACGTCGGCGACCAGGTTGCCGTAGATCTCCAGCGGCAGCGCCTCGCTCGGGTAGGGGCCGCAGATGGCGAGCACGCCGGAGTCGAGCGCAGCGGCGACGGTGCTCGGAGAAGAGCTCGTCGATCTCGTGCCGGGAGGGGGGCATGGCGGCGCTCTGGGCGATCGGCTCGCGCTCGCCGCTGCGGCGGTCGTGCAGGTAGCAGCCGCTGGCCTCGGCGGTCTCGACCAGCCGCAGCTCGACGTCCATCTGCTCCAGCAGGGGCCGCAGCACGCGTTCCCGTCTCGCCGCCAATGAAGCCGCAGAGGACGGGATCGGCACCCAGCTCGGCGGCCATCCGCGCCACCCAGACCCCCTGGCCGGCGGCGTGGACGTGGATGTCGTCGCCGCCGTCGGCGGTCAGCGGCTCGACCGTGATCGAGAGCATCGGGTGCGGCCCAAATACCGCGATCTTTGCACTTGGGGTAATGGTCAGAGGCTAGCTGGCGCTCGGACTCTTTGCATCGCTGATTGCGACCCACGCTTGCCGGCTGCCCCTGGAGGCCACTATTGTCGGGGGCTAAAAAATGGCTCTAGCAAGCAGAATATGGGAAGGAACTCTATTGGTATTCTATTTCCGTGCATATATGCTGTAAACTGATATTCAGTTGACTGAAAATAATGACCAGCGACAAGCTAAAGAAAGTGCAGTTCTATGGCGGTGACCTCGAATTGGAGACCGCCCATGTTGGCGACGTTCAGTATGTGCGCGAACACGATGGAACCTGGCGTTACGCGCATTCGTGGATCAAGGTGCCTGGTGCCCGCGATCTGACATTGACTGAGCATTTTCATCCGAAGTTAATTGTCTCCGCTGACAACGAGATCGAGCGGGTGGTTGTCTCTGCGGACAAAATCGCTGAGGCTCCAGACCTCTTGAAATGGTGTCTTGTCAAGGGCACACCGATTCGAGAAGACGGAAGGTTGGTCGAGGTATTCGTCCCGATAGCGCTGTGGAACGAACACGACCGGATTCCCGGAGCGATTGTTGCGCCAGAGCACAGCTCGAACAAGGCCGAACGAGAGTTGGCCGAGGCTGAGCGGGGGTATCGAGAAGCCGACCGGGCACTCGAACTCGCTGCCAATTTGCGCGCCGAAGTTTTGCGTCGCTACTCAGAGGCGATGACCAGGCAAGAGGCTCGGGCGATTACCGATCTAAGTGTCGGGCGGATTCAGCAGCTAATACGGAGCGACAGCCTGGACGAGATCGACAAGGTTCTCTTGGAAGCCATCGTGCTCCACCAGCCGAAGACGATGGAAGCTGTACGAGAGAGGATTGAGGCTGGGGGCGGCCCACTCATGACTCCGTCAGCGCTGAGGGAAAGGCTCCGCGAACTTGATAAGCGAAATTTGATCTCGGTGGGAGATAAGGGATTTCGAGCTACCAATGACGGCCGGGAGGCGTTGGCGGAATTGCGAGCAGCAGCTAAGCGCGATGCCGAGGTCGAAGTGAGCTAGGCCTGAATGATTCCACCGGCAGGGTCGATACGCACGGAGTTGAACGATGCCTTGGTCGGGGGAATTAGGCAACGTGGCCCCGAGGCTTTCGGCGTGATCATCATAGGGTTGGCTCGCTTGGTCGTCGCCGTGGCCACGCTCGCAGTGCTCTTGTTCGCCAGTTCGGTTTTGGGCTTTAACGTGACCGCTGTGCCCTTCGTGGCAATGTCGGGCCTATCTGCGGTCTTGAGCTGGCTGATCACCAAGGACGCGCGCTGGATTGAGACTGAGCAGCTCGAAGCGGTTGATGATGCTGGCGCAGCGGGGAGGGTTAGCGAGTGGGGGTAAGAATGGACAATCTGCCTCCTCCAAAAAGGAAGCAGTTTAGTCTCGGGGAGTTCGCGCGAGAGCACAAGCTTTTTTCCGGCTTCGCCGGTTCGGCTTTGATTGTGGCGGTAGCCATCATCAGCCTGATCATCGGCCAGGGCAATTCAGGCAGCTCGGTGAGCTCGACAGCCGTGCCGGTCGCGGAAACTCCAACCGAACCAACGGAAGCCAATCCAGATTCCGACGAAGATGGCGTACTCGATGCTGAAGACGAATGTCCGAGTGAGTCCGGGATCGAACCGAGCGGATGTCCTGACGGCGATGGCGATGAAGTTATCGACTCGTTGGATCGCTGCCCGAGCAAACCGGCCCAAACAGGAGACGGTTGTCCTCCTTCACCGAGTATCACCTACCTGAGCGATTCCATCGAATCGGGAGAAGTCGAATATCTGGAGACTGACAGCGTTGCCTATGAACAAGTGACCGTCGGCGGTGTCATCGACCCGCTCGGCATTCGCATGGAAGTTGGCGGTGCTTACAGATCCGGCGCGTTCACAATTCCAGCTAACCGCCGCTTTCAAATCATTCGGGGGCGGGTCGGGGTCTCGTCCGAACCGTGCTCCAGCGGGTCGATCGGCTACGTGGGCATCCGCAACGCGGAAGGAGAATTGCTGTGGCCGAAAAACGGACACCTTATGGCGGTCGGCCGGGACGCGAGCCCGTTCGATGTCAACATCGCCGGAGAGGATGCCGTGGTTCTTTTTGCCCAGGCCCCAGAGCCAAAGAAAGGCTACTGTGGTGTGTATGTCTCGCCGACAACGGAAGTGGGATGGGTTCACACGCAGTTGATTGCAGTCAAATAGGCCGGTCTGCTCCGACTGTCCTTGATTGACCAAACGAAACCCGACACACGCCTGCTTAGCTCTTGGCGAATCTATTGCTGGAGTGGGTAGCGGCGGCGAAGCCGGGAGCGAATATGCGATAGCTGCGATGCGGCACGTTGCCGGTACGCAGATAAGACGTGGCATCACCTCGTCGACGCCGACCTGGTCGGTCTGCTGTAGGCGTTTAGAGCAGGTCATGCCGCGGGCGGGGTTTTGTCCCGGACGCGGGTGGGGTGGGGAGAATTTGCCGCCGGGGAGGCTTGTGTAGGTCCATGGTGGATTGCCTTCTTGCCTCTCGCCTGCGTCGCCTTCCGGTTGACACCGTGTTGGGCCAACGGGTCTCGGTCGCAGCGAATTTCCGCGCCCGCCTGCTCGGTCTGGCCTATCTCGATCGCGACAGGGTCGGTGCGGGTCTGCTCATCCCTGGGTGCTCCAGCGTGCACACGTTCGGCATGCGCTTTGCCCTTGACCTCTACTTCCTCGACGAGGAACTCGCTCTTCTTGCCGTCCACCGCGAAATCCCCGCACGGCGCGTCATTTCCCACCGTGGCGCCAGCGTTGTTTTGGAGATTCCCGCGGGAGAGGGGGGAGAGTTTTCGTCTCCGCGGCCTTAGAGGGGGCACATGCTTCCCCAGCGACGAGAGACCGCGAGCTTGGTTGTCTGCGAGGACGACAGGGCGACCCTGGAGCTGCTCTGCGACAACCTGGCGGCGGACCGGTTCGGGGTCATGCCCGCCCCCAGCGCTTCCGACGCGCTGCGGCTCTGCCGTTACAACCATCCCGACCTGCTGCTGCTCGACCTGACCCTGCCCGACGCGTCCGGGCTCGACGTGCTGCGCGAGATCCGCGACGCCGACGGGGTCACCTCGCGCTTCGATCCCGGCCTGCCGGTGATCGTCCTCACCGGGCGGGGCGCCGACACCGACCGCGTGCGCGGGCTCGACTTCGGCGCGGATGACTACGTCGTGAAGCCGTTCCATTACCAAGAGCTGAGAGCAAGGATCGGTGCGGTACTGAGGCGGGGCATGGGACACAACGAGGGTCCCTGTCGCGCCGGGGACATCGTCGTCGACCCGGCGCGGCGGAAGGTCTGGGTCGGGGATCGCGAGGTCGATCTCTCCAACAAGGAGTTCAGCCTGCTGCGCGTGTTGGTGAGCGACCCCTCGCGGGTTTTCACCAAGCGGGAGCTGCTTGAGGCGGTCTGGGGTTACCGCAGCCCCGCTCGTACCCGGACGCTCGATTCCCACGCCAGCCGCCTGCGGCGCAAACTCGATCCCGAGCACGGTCGCTTCGTGATCAATTGCTGGGGTTACGGCTACCGGCTGATCGACGGATGACCGAGCTGGCCCAGATAGTCGCGGGCTGGCCCCTGGCCCTCTCGATGGCGACCGCCGTTGCCGCCCAGGGCCTGCGCAACGGCCGGCGGCGATCGGCTCTCAACGAGGCCCTTCACGAGCTGCGCCGGCCGCTGCAGGTCGTCGCCCTCGCGGCCGGGCCGCAGGCGGCCGCTTCGGGCGAGGGCGACGACCCGATCGGGCTCGCCGCGGCAGCGCTGGAAAGGCTCGACAGTGAGATCAACGGGAGCCAGCCGGCGCCGGTGTGGGGCGCTGTCGACGCCCGGACACTGGTCCTGGCTGCGGTGGGACGGTGGCAGGCGAGGGTCAAGCTCTGCGACGGGGTGCTGGAGCTGCGCTGGAATGCCGGCGGGGCGATCGTCAACGGCGATCGCCGCACGCTTGCCCAGGCGCTCGACAACCTGATCGTCAACGCGATCGAGCACGGCGGGCCGACGATCGTCGTCGCCGCCCGCCGCCGCAACGGCCGGTTGCGGATCGCGGTCGTCGACTCGGGCCGTGACTTGCGCCCGCGCTCGCGCCGCCACAACCCCGCGGAGGTTGTCGCGCGCCTCTCGGGCCGGAATCGCCGCGGCCACGGCCTCAACGTCGTCCGGCGGATTGCTTCGCAGCACGGCGGTCGCTTCGTTCTCGATCGCGCATCGGGGGGAACGCTCGCCGTGCTCGAGCTGCCGCTGGCCGGCGACGAAGCGGACTGGGCAGCATGAGCAGGCGAGCTCGCGCTGTCGCCTTCCTCACCCTCGCGCTGCTTGCGGCCGCGGTGGCGGCGGCGATCGCCGACGGGTATGGCTCGAGCGTCGCCAGGGGCTACGGGCCGCTGCGGCCGGTCGTGGTGCTGACGCGGGCCCTGCCCCCGGGGCGGCCGCTCGACCCCGGGGGAGTCGCCGCGGCTCTGGCGGTTCGCCGCGTGCCGATGCGCTTCGTCCCACCCGGCGCGCTCGTCTCCCCGAGCGACGCCCTCGGGCTGGCACCGGTCTCGGCGCTGCCGGCAGGCTCCTACCTTCTCGCCGCTCAGCTCCGTCCTCCGCGGCGCCGGGACGCCGCTGCGACGCCGCTGCTGGGGGACAGGCGCCGTCCGGTCGAGATCTCGGTCAGCGGCGCCGAAGCGCTGCTCGCCGCGGGCGCGGCGCCGCAGGGAACGAAGGTCGACGTGGTGGTGACGACCGAACCCACCGGCTCCGGTCCCGGGCGCACCTACGTAGCCGCGGCCGGGGTGCCGCTTCTTGCGCTGGGACCGGGGGCCGATGGCCCCGGCCCAGGCGGTGCCTCGGCCGCGACCCTGGGGCTGACCAAGCGGCAGGCACTGCGGTTGATCGCGGCGGAAAGCTTTGCCCGCAAGCTGACGCTCTTGCCCGAGGGCTGAGCATGGCGGCGCGGGAGCGGCAGGTCGAAGAGCTCGCCGCCTCGCTGCGGCTGCGCCTGATCGAGCGGCGGCGGGTCGAGGCGGCGGCCGGGCGACCCCCCGCCTCGGAGCTGTCCGACGAGGTCCGCGACCTCGTCGCGGAGGGGGCGGCGCTGCTCGGTGCCGCGGACCGCGCCGCGATCGAGACGCGCATCGTTCGCGACACGGTCGGCCTCGGCCCGCTCGAGGAGCTCCTCGCCGATCCCACGGTCGAGGAGGTCATGGTCAACGGCCCCGACAGCGTCTACGTCGAGCGCGGCGGTCGGATCGAGCCGGCCGGCGTCTCCTATCCCGACGAGGAGGAGCTGCGCAACGCGATCGAGCGCATCCTGGCGCCGCTGGGGCGGCGGATCGACGAGCTCAGCCCGATGGTCGACGCGCGGCTTGCCGACGGCTCCCGGGTCAACGCGGTGATCCCGCCGCTTGCGATCGACGGGCCTGCGCTCTCGATCCGCCGCTTCGGCGCCCGCAGGCCGGGGCCCGGGGAGCTGGTCGAGCTCGGCACGCTGACGCCGGCTCAGTGCGAGCTGCTCGAAGGCGCCGTCGCCGGGCGCCGCAGCGTCCTGGTTAGCGGCGGCACCGGGTCGGGAAAGACGACGCTGCTCAACGCCCTCTCCAGCTTCATCGCCCCGGGCGAACGGGTGGTGACGATCGAGGACGCGGCCGAGCTGCGCCTGCAGCAGCCGCACGTGGTCCGCCTGGAGAGCCGGCCGGCGAGCGTCGAGGGGCGGGGGGAGGTGACCGTGCGCGACCTGCTTCGCAACGCGCTGCGGATGCGGCCGGACCGGATCGTGATCGGCGAGGTGCGCGGGCCCGAGGCGCTGGACCTGTTGACGGCGCTGAACACCGGGCACGACGGGGCTCTCTCGACGGTGCACGCCAACTCTCCTGGGGACGCTTTGAGCCGGCTGGAGACGCTTGCGCTGATGGCGGGGCTGGGGCTTCCGCACGGGGCGGTCGCCGAGCAGGTGCAGCGGGGGGTCGACCTGGTCGTGCACCTCGAGCGGGGCAGGGACGGCGCCCGGCGCGTCACCGAGATCGCCGAGGCGGTGCGGGCGGCCGGGGCCACGGCGGTGCGGTCCCTCGACCTCTCCGCGGCGGGATGAGCGGCGACCCGGGCTTGGCGGTGACCCTGGTCGGGGCCACGGCCGGGGGGCTCGCCGCGGTCGCGGCGCGCGAGGCCGTGCTGGCGACGCCGGCCCTGGCGGGCTGTGTGCAGGTGGCGCTGGAGCCGCTGCGGCGCGCCGGGCGCGAGGGGTACTCGCCGTCGGTCCCGGAGCGGCGCCGGCTCGCGGCGCTCGGCACCCTTGCGGCGATCGCCGGCGGCTGGTTTGTGGCGGGGGCGACCCTGGCGCTGCCGCTTGCCGTTGCCGGCCCGGCTTTGGCGGCCGCTGCGATCAACGCTCGCAGGAAGCGCTATCGCGGCGCGGTCGAGCGGGCTCTTCCCGACGTCGCCCTCGCCGTTGCCGACTCGCTCACCGCCGGCCGCTCGCTGCGCGCCTCGCTCCCCGCCGCTTCGGCCTCTCTCGACGGCCCGCCGGGGGTCGAGCTCGCCCGCCTTGGCGCCGATCTCCACCTGGGCTCGCCCACCGCCGAGGCAATCGCCGCCTGGCGCGGCCGGATGCGCTCGCCGCGGGTCGACGCCTTCGCCGCCGCCCTGCTCAGCCAGCGCCTCGCCGGCGGCGACCTGGCCGCGCTGCTGCGCCGCTTTGCGGAGGGGGCGGCCGAGCGCGACCGGGTCGCCGAGGACGCCAGGGCGGCCACCTCGCAGGCGCGCTTCACCGGCCTGCTCGTCGTCGCGATGCCGAGCGGCGGCGCCCTCTTCGCCGAGCTGATTCAGCCCGGCTTCCTGGTCAAGGTGCTGGCGGCCCCGGCCTCCGCCGTCCTGCTCGCGATGGCCGCGGCGCTCCAGTTGCTCGGCTTCGTCGCGATCCGGCGCCTCTCCCGGGTCGTCGAGTGAAGCCGCCACCGATCGCCGCCAAGCTCGGCAGTGCCGGCGCCGCCGGGGTTGCTGCGCTCCTAGCCGCGCCAGCGGCGCCCGGCCACCTCTCGATCCTCGTCGCGATCGGCATGCCGCTGGCGGGGTTCTTCGCTCCGGACGCGTTGTCGGAGAGGCGGGCCCGGTTGCGTCGCCGCCGTCTTGTCGCCGCCCTGCCCGACGCCCTCGACCTGCTTGCGGTCGGGGCTGCCTCTGGCCGCAGCCCGGCCGCCGGGTTTGCCGAGGTCGCCCGTTCCGGCGTCGGCCCGCTGGCCGATGAGCTGCGGATGACCGTCGCCGAGCTCGAGTGCGGCCGTCCGCTCGCCGAGGCGCTTCAGTCTCTCCGTGCCCGCGTCCCCGGCAGCGAGGTCGCCACCCTCTGCGCCGCGATCGAGCGCTCCCGCCGTTACGGCTCGCCGCTGGCCGACCAGCTCCGCCGCCAGTCCAGTGCCCTGCGCCGCGACCAGCGCCGCCTGGTCGAGGAGCACGCCGCCCGCGCCGCCCCGAAGATCCAGCTAGTCGTCGCCCTCGTCCTCGTCCCCTCGGTCCTGCTGATGATCGCCGCCGCCCTGATCGCCAACGCCGACGTCCTGCTCGGCGGCTTCGGCTAGCTCGTTTCGAGCGACTCCTCGCGCAGCCGCTTGGCGACGGTGGCGGAGGCGGCGCGGACGGTGTCGAGGTCGGCAGCGTTCTCCTTGTGGCCGCTGACGTAGCAGCAAAGGGTCCCGCCGGCCAGCTCGAAGGCGAACTTCTTCGGCGCTTCCTCGCTCAGCCAGACGACGAAGGTGGGGGAGAAGAGACGGCGCAGCCAGACCTGGTCCTGGTCGGGCCCGGCGAAGATCTCGTAGCGCTCGTCGAGCGCCTCGCTCTCCAGCTTCACCCGTTGCTTTGAGCGGCGGAAGGCGTCCTCGAACTTCTCCAGCGATCGCAGCCCGAACTTGCGCTGGCAGAAGAGCTCGGGGAGGTGGGGCGCGCACTCGAGCACCTCGACCAGGCCGACCGTGTAGCGGTAGTAGTTGGTCTGGCGGTTGCCCTCGCTGTCGGTGGTCTCGTCCTCGTAGGTATAGAGGGCGAGGATCCCGTCGACGCCGTCGGCCAGCGGGCCGGCCAGAGCGCGCTCGGCGTAGCGGTCGTCGCCCTTGCACAGCAGCGGCGTCGCCGGCGGCAGCGGCCCCCTGCCCGAGAGCGCCAGTCCGCGTTGCGCGGCGTAGGTCTGGAAGAAGTCGTCCTCGGCCTTCGAGTCGGCGATCGCGAAGACGATCAGCAGTGAGGCCAGGAAGACGCCGCCGGCGGCAGCGCCGCCGATCGCCGCGCCGAGGAAGACGGCCGCCGCAACGCCTGCGGCGATGACCGCGACCCCCGTCGCGATCCAGGTTGCGGGCTTGCGCAGCAGCCGCCGGAAGTGGAAGCCGCGCAGGTCGTTGGCGTCGTCAGGTCTGTCCAAGGCGTGTCTGACCTTAGGGGGCCATATGGACGCTCGAGGTCAGACACGCCTCGTGGGACCGGGGGTGCCGGGGATGCAAATGGGGTTGCATGACGGTGTCGTGTTGCAAAGTGGGGGAAAGTGGGATACAGTGCCCGCGAGTTGAAGCCCAGGACCGGGGTGGTGAGGCTCCTCCCACCTCATCACTCCGGTCCTAACTCACTTCCCAGGCCAGAAAGGAACCCGCGGTGGCATTTCGGGGCCTCTACGAGCACAGTCTCGATTCAAAGGATCGCCTCACTGTTCCCTCCAGGTTCAGGGCAGCCCTGTCAGACGGGGTTGTTCTGTCCAAGGGCTTCGACCCCTGCGTCTGGGTGCATACGACCGAGGAGTTCGAGCAGCTCTCCGACCGCTTTCTCTCGCCGCACAGCCCCTTCGGCCACGACGCGCGCCAGCTGCGCCGCCGCTTCCACGGCGGCTCCTTCGACGAGAAGCTCGACTCAGCCGGTCGCATCCGTGTGCCGAAGCCGCTGATCGAGCACGCCGGGCTAACCGGTTCCTGCGTCGTGATCGGGGCGGGGGAGTACCTGGAGATCTGGAACGCCGAGGACTGGGCCAAGCAGGAGGACCGAGCTCGACGCTTCCGCACCGGAAATCGCCGAGGGCCTGGCCGCGAACGGAGCGCCTGAGTGAGATGGCCGCCCGAGCGCAGCGAGCCCCGTCACCCGCGACCGCGTCCCTAGATCGCGCAAACCTTTTCTTCATGCCCACCGAGCACAAGCCCGTCCTCGCCACAGAGCTGACCGAGCTGCTCGCGCCCGAGCCCGGCCAGACCGCGGTCGATTGCACCTTCGGCGGCGGCGGCCACGCGCGGCGGATCGCCGCCGCGATCGGGCCGACCGGGACGCTGATCTGCATCGACCGCGACCCTGCCGCCGAGGCCCGCTTCGAGCCCTTTGCCGAGGAGGCTCCCTGCGCGACCCGCTTCCTGGGCGCCGATTTCGCGGCAGGGCTTCGCACCCTGGGCGGCGAAGGCATCCGCCCAGAGATGATCTACATGGACCTCGGAATGTCCTCGATGCAGGTCGACGCCTGGGAGCGGGGCTTCTCGTACTCCTATGACGCGCCGCTCGACATGCGCATGGACACCCGCCAGCAGCTGAGCGCCGCCGACATCGTCAACGAGTGGCCCGAGTCGCGGCTGGCCCAGGCGCTGCGCCGCTTCGGCGAGGAGCGCTACGCGGGGGGCATCGCCCGCGAGATCGCCCGCCGCCGCCCGCTCACGACGACCTCGGAGCTCGTCGACGCGATCAAGGCAGGGATGCCGGCCTCGGCCCGCTTCGGCGGCGGCCACCCGGCCAAGCGGACCTTTCAGGCGATCCGGATCGCCGTCAACGGCGAGCTCGACTCGCTCGAGGACGCGCTGCCGACCGCCTGGGACATGCTGCCGATCGGCGGCCGCCTCGCCGCGATCTCCTTCCACTCACTGGAGGACCGCCGGGTCAAGCGCTTCCTGGCCGAGCGCGCCCGCGGCTGCGTCTGCCCGCCAGAGCTGCCGGTCTGCGTCTGCGGCCGCGAGCCGGAAGCCGAACTGCTGACCCGTCGCGCCGTCTCTCCCGGCCCCGACGAGGTTGCCGCCAACCCGCGCTCCAAGTCGGCCCACCTGCGTGCGGCGACGAAGGTCGGCGAGTACGCCGGGGCGGAGGCCTGATGGCCGCCGCGGCGACCGCACGACGAGCGGCTGCCCCCGCCCCCGCGCGCCGAGTTCGCACTTCTTCGCCACCACGGCGAATAAAGGCGAAGTCAGCACCGGCCCGAACCGCCCCGCGGCCCTCAAGGGCGCCCGTCCGCCGTCCGGGGGGGCAGCTGATCCCGATCGCGGTTGGCACTGCAACCGCGGTCCGCCACCTGCCCGACTCCAGCCTGATGGTTCGGATGACGCGCGGTCGCGCCTGGATCGGCGTCCTCGGCGTGCTGCTGGCCGGGATTGTCGCCATCAACGTCGTCACCCTCAGCCTCTCCGCCTCGGCCGGGCAGATCGACCGCAACATCGCGGCGCTCGAAGCGGAGAACTCTCTTCTGGGCGGTCGCGTCGCGCAGCGTTATGGCGTGGCGCGGGTGCGCCACGAAGCCGCCGCGCTCGGCCTCGTGACCGCGACCACCGACCAGATCGGCTACGTGCGGGCGAGCCCGCACGACGTCTCGGTCGCCGCCCAGCGCCTCGCCGCTGCGGGCACGGGCTACTAGAGGTCCGCGGATGAAGGTGATCGAGCGAAGGATCGGCCTCCTCTTTGCCGGTTTCCTTCTCTGCTTCCTGGTCATCGCCGGCCGTGCCTTCTGGCTGCAGGGAGTGCAGGGGTCCAAGCTCGCCTCCGAGGCGATCAGCCAGCAGACCCAGTCGATCCCGCTGCCCAGCCTGCGCGGAAGCCTGCTCGACCGGCACGGCAACGCCCTCGCCTCTTCCGAAGAGGCAGCGACGATCTTCGCGATCCCGGCCGAAGTCGAGAAGCCGGCCCGCACGGCCGAAAAACTGGCGCCGATCCTCGAACTTTCCGCTGACAAGGTGCTGAGTGAGATTTCGGCCGAAACAAGCTACGTAGCGCTCGCCCACAAAATGGACCTGCCGACGGCGGCGCGGATCGAACGGCTTGAACTGGCGGGGATAGGGGAGGACCCCGACAGCCGTCGCACCTACCCGCAGGGGGATCTGGCGGCCCAGGTGATCGGCGCGGTCGGGGCCGAAGACGAAGGGCTGACCGGCCTTGAGTCCGGTGAGGAATCCGTCCTGCACGGCACCGACGGCGAAAGGCGGATCGTCACCGACGCGAAGGGCGAACCGATCCGCCTGGAAACCGCGCACGAAGCCGAAGACGGCAGCGACATCAAGCTGACCCTCGACCCGGCGATCGAGGCCAAGACCGAACAGGTCCTGGCCGAAGTCGGCGAAACCTACGCGCCGAAGGGCGCGACGGCGATCGTGATGGACCCGCGCAGCTCCCAGATCCTGGCGATGGCCAACTGGCCGCCGGTCGATCCGAGCGACCTCGCCGCCGCCAGCCCCGAAGACCTGATGAACCGGGCCACCGGCTTCACCTACGAGCCAGGCTCGACCTTCAAGGCGTTCACGGTCTCCGCCGCCCTCGAGGAAAAACTGGTGACGCCGGAAACGACCTTCACGCTGCCGCCGGCGCTGCACGTCGCCGATCGCGTGATCGAAGACGCCGAGGCGCGGCCGACCGTGACCCTGAGCGTCGCCCAGATCCTCGCCCAGTCCTCGAACGTCGGTGCGGTCACGATCGGGCTGGAGCTGGGCAGCAAGCGCTTCAGCCGCTGGATCGACCGCTTCGGCTTCGGCCGCCCGACGGGGGTGCAGTTCCCCGCCGAGGAGCAGGGGATCGTGCCGGCGCTGGACCAGTACTCGGGCTCGACGATGGGCAACCTGCCGATGGGCCAGGGCCTCTCGGTGACCCCGCTGCAGATGATGGCCGGCTACGAGGCGATCGCCAACGGCGGCATCCTGAGGCGGCCGCAGCTGGTCGAGAAGGTCGGCGAAGAAACCGTGCACGAGCCCAAGGGCCGCCGCGTGATCGACGCCGCCGTCGCCGCCCAGGTGCGGGAAATGCTCGAGGGAGTGCTGGCCGCCGGCGGAACCGCGTCGGAGGTGAGCGTGCCGGGCTACACGCTGGCTGGGAAGACCGGGACGGCACAGGTGGCGGAAAACGGGACTTACTCGGAAACGAAGTACGTGGCCTCGTTCATCGGTTTTGCCCCGGCGCAGGATCCGAAGCTGCTGGTTGGGGTTGTCGTCGACCAGCCGCAGGGGGACATCTACGGCGGGTCTGTTGCCGCTCCGGCGTTCGGGAAGATCGCGGCTTACGCGTTGCCTTATCTCGGGGTTGCGCCTGAATAGGGGTGGGGCCGCCGGGCACCCCTCCCCAAAACGCGCGGCGGGAGCCGCGCTTGAGTGTTTTGGGGAGGGGTGCCCGGCGGCCTTCTTAGACTTCGCGGCGTGAGATTGGACTCGCTTGTCGCGGGAGCTGTTGAGGCCCGGATCGTTGGGGATTCCGCCGTCGAGGTTGGGTCTCTTGCTTATGACAGCCGGAAGGTTGAGCCCGGGACGCTTTTTTTCTGCGTGCCCGGGGAGAAGGTCGATGGGCATGACTTTGCTGCTGCTGCCGTTGAGGCTGGGGCGGTGGGGCTTGTGGTTGAGCGGGAGCTGGATTTGGATGTGGCGCAGGTGGTCGTGGCTGATGCGCGGGTTGCGATGGCGCCGCTGGCGGCTCGGTTCTGGGGGGACCCGACTTCGGAGCTTCGGGTCGTGGGGGTTACCGGGACGAATGGGAAGACGACGACGGCGTTCTTGATCCGGGAGGTGCTTGAGGCGGCCGGGGTCCAGTGCGGGCTGATGGGGACGGTGCGGCAGGTGGTCGGTGGGGCCGAGGAGGAGGTCGAGCGGACTACGCCGGAGGCGATCGACCTGCAGGCGACATTCAGGCGGATGCTGGAAGCCGGGGACCGGGCCTGCGCGATCGAGGTTTCCTCGCACGCGCTGGCCCTGCATCGCTGTGACGCGATCCACTTCGAGGCGGCGCTCTTCACCAACCTGACCCAGGACCACCTCGACTTCCACGGCGACATGGAGCAGTACTTCCGCTCGAAGCGCCTGCTCTTCGAGATGGGACCGAAGGCGTCGATCGTCAACGTCGACGATTCCTATGGACGTAGGTTGGCCGAGGAATTCAAGTGCGTGACGTTCTCCGCCGAGGGCGCCGACGCAGACTTCGCCGCGAGCAACGTCAACTTCGACGCCGCCGGCGCCCGGTTCACCGCGACCTGGGGGTCGACGGGACGAAATCCGCTGCATGGGCGAGGATTTCGTCCCGTCGGCGGAGAGGCCCGGGTGCGGACCGGGTTGCCGGGCGATTTCAACGTGGCCAATGCGCTTGGGGCGTTTGCGGCTGCCAATGCGCTTGGGGTGGATCCAGGGATCGCCGCCGAAGGGCTGGGGCGGGCCGAGCGGGTTCCCGGGCGGTTCGAGCCGGTTGACGAGGGGCAGGACTTCGCCGTGCTGGTCGACTACGCGCACACGCCGGACTCGCTGGAGAACGTCCTGCGGGCGGCGCGGCGGTTGACCGCGGGGCGGGTGATCTCGGTCTTCGGGGCCGGGGGGGACCGCGATCGGGACAAGCGGCCGAAGATGGGCCGGGCCGGCGCGGCCGGCTCCGACCTGGCGATCGTCACCTCCGACAACCCTCGCTCCGAGCAGCCCGGGGCGATCATCGGGGAAGTCGTCGGCGGAATCGGGAACGGTGCCTCCTACGAGGTCGAGCAGGACCGCCGGGCGGCAATCGCCCGGGCGCTGCAAGAGGCCGTTGCCGGTGACACGGTCGTGATCGCCGGCAAGGGTCACGAGCAGGGCCAGGAGTTCGAGAACGGCCGCAAGGTCCCCTTCGACGACCGCGAGGTGGCGCGCGAAGAGCTGCGGAAGCTGGTCGGCACCGGATGAAGATGAATGCGGCGGACATCGCCACCGCGATCGGCGCCGAGATCGTCGCCGAAGGCGGTGTGGGGGCGGCGCGACGGGCGACGATCGACTCCGGCGATACCGGGCCCGGGGACCTCTTCTTCGGCCTCCGCGGTGAGCGCGTTGACGGCAGCCGGTTCGCCCCCGAGGCGATCGACTCCGGTGCCTGGGGAGTGGTCGTCAACCCCACTGCGCGGTCGTCATTTCAACCGTTCAGCGATCGAAATGACGACCGCGGGGGAGATGGTGCGTGGGTGTTCGTCGTCGCCGACCCGCTCGCCGCATTGCAGGGGCTTGCCGGCGCCTGGCGCCGTGCCCTGGGTGCGCGTGTCGTCGGCATCACCGGCTCGGTCGGCAAGACCTCGGTGAAGGACATCGCTCGGGCCCTGCTGCCCGGCAGCGTGCACGCCAACCGCGAGAACATCAACACCGAGATCGGCCTGCCGCTCACGGTGCTCGAAGCCCCAGAGGGCACCGAGACCCTCGTCCTCGAGATGGCGATGCGCGGCCCCGGCCAGATCGCCGAGCTGGCAGCGATCGCCGAGCCCGAAGTCGCCGTGATCACCAACGTCGGCCCGGTCCACGTCGAGCTGCTGGGCTCGGTCGAGGCGATCGCGGCGGCGAAGGCCGAGGTGCTGGCGACGCTGCCGCGCCAAGGGACGGCGATCGTCCCAGTGGACGCGGGGGCGCTGGAGCCGCATCTGGCCGACGCGCCGAACCTGCTCCGCTTCGGTCCCGGCGGCGATGTGCAGGCGATCGAGAGCCGGGTCGAGGACGGCGTCACCCATGCCCTGATCGGCACCCCCGGCGGGAGCCAGGCCTTCGATTTCCCCTTCGCCGAGGCGCACAACCTGGAGAACGCCCTGGCGGCCGTTGCCGTCGGGGTCGCCCTGGGCGTCCCGCTCGCCGATATGGCCGACCGCGTTGCGAACATAGGGTTCTCCCGCTTCCGGGGCGAGCGCCTCGAGATCGGCGACGGGATCGTCCTGGTGAACGACTGCTACAACGCCAACCCAGTCTCGATGCGCGCCGCGCTTAGCCACCTTGCCTCGATCGGCGAGGGCAGGCGGATCGCCGTCCTCGGCGAGATGGCGGAGCTGGGCCCCGGCGCGCCCGGCTTCCACCGCGAGGTCGGCGACCGCGCCCGGGCCGCCGAAGTCGGGCTGCTGATCGGCGTCGGCGAGCCGGCCCGCGACTACGGGCCGGACGAGCTGGTCGGTACGCCCGAGGAGGCGGCCGAGCTGCTGGCGGCGCAGCTGGAGCCGGGCGACACGGTCCTGGTCAAGGGATCCCGCTCGGCCGGCCTCGAGGCCGTTGCCGAGACCCTGGAGGAGCTGCTCGATGGGTGAAGTCCTGATCGCCGGCATGGCGGCGATGCTGATCTGCATCTTCCTCGGCCCCAAGTTCATCGAGTTCCTGCGGGTGAGGGAGTTCGGGCAGCACATCCGCGAGGACGGGCCGCAGGAGCACCATGCCAAGGCCGGCACGCCGACGATGGGCGGGCTGATCGTCTTCGCCTCGATCTGCGTTCCCTACCTCGTCCTCTCCGACCGCGACGCGCAGAGCCTGGCCGTCTTCGGCGTCGCCATGGGCTGCGCCGCGATCGGCTTCGCCGACGACTTCATCAAGATCGTCAAGCGGCGCTCGCTGGGGCTGTCGGCCCGCTGGAAGCTGCTCTTCCAGGTCATCCTCGCCTTCGGCCTCTGGTGGGTGGCGCGCCACGAGGTCGGCCTCGAGCCGATCCTCTACTTCCGCATCGGCGACGCCAGCATCGACCTCGGCCCCGTCCTCTACTTCGTCCTCGTCTTCCTCGTGATCGCCGGCACCTCCAACGGGGTCAACCTCACCGACGGCCTCGACGGCCTCGCTGCCGGCTCCTGCGCGATCGTCCTGCTCGCCTACACGGCGATCTCCTTCGTCACCAACGAGCAGCAGAACCTGGCGCTGCTCTCCGCCTGCCTGGTCGGCGCCTGCATCGGCTTCCTCTGGTTCAATGCCTTTCCGGCCTCGATCTTCATGGGGGACACCGGCTCGCTCGGCCTCGGTGGGGCGATCGGCGCCCTGGCGGTGATGACCCAGACCGAGGTGCTGCTGATCATCATCGGCGGCATCTTCGTGATCGAGGCCCTCTCGGTCGCGATCCAGGTCTTCTCCTTCAAGGCCTTCCGCCGCCGCGTCCTGCTGATGGCGCCGCTGCACCACCACTTCGAGATGATGGCGTGGTCGGAGACCAAGATCATGCTTCGCTTCTGGATCGTCGCCGCTGTCTGTTCCGGGATTGGGTTCACGCTTTATCAGCAGTCGATTGGGCGGTAGGTGAGCGGGGAGCCGGACGCCCCTCCCCAAAACGCGCGGCGGGAGCCGCGCTTGAGTGTTTTGGGGAGGGGCGTCCGGCTCCCCTGTCAGCAGCCGTACAGGGTCGGCTGGGTGTAGCTCGAAGCTATTCCTGATGACTGCGCCGCCGCCTAGCAAGCTCCGCCCGGAGCTTCCTCCGGGTCCCTATCTCGTTGTCGGGTTGGCTCGTTCTGGGTGTGCCGTGGCGCGGATGCTGGCTGGGCTTGGCGGTGATGTGATCGGGGTCGATTCTGGGCGGCCCGATGGGGTTGCAGGGCTTCGGGGGGTCGGTGTCGAAGTCTTTTTGGATGCAGATGGCTTGGCGCTCCTGGAGGGGGTGCGGACTGTGGTCAAGAGTCCCGGGGTTCCTCGGGGGGCGCCGGTGATCGCTGCCGCTCTGGAGCGGGGAATCGATGTGGTGGGGGAGCTCGAGGTTGCCTGGCGGGCGATTCCGAACCGGTTCGTGGCCGTGACCGGGACCAATGGGAAGACGACCGTGGTCGAGTGGCTTGGGCACGTCTACCGGACTGCCGGGGAGCCTGTGGCCGTGGCCGGCAACGTCGGCACGCCGCTCTCGGCCCTGGCCGGTGGGGTCGACCCCGAGGCGACCGTGATCTGCGAGGCGTCGAGCTTCCAGCTCGAGGACAGCGCCGCCTTCGCTCCCGAGTGTGCGGTCTTCCTCAACTTGGCGCCCGACCACCTCGACCGACACGTTGACCTGGGCGCATACCTGGAGGCCAAGCTGCGGATCTTCGCCAATCAGGGCAACGACGACGTCGCCGTCTACAACGCCGACGATCCGGCCCTGGCCGGCGTCGACCTGAGCGGCTGTGCGCGCCGCGTCGGCTTCTGCCACGGTGCCGGGCCCGAGTGCGAGATCGCCCTCGCCGAGGGGACGATCTTCTGCGACGGGGAGCCGCTGCTCGCAGTCGAGGAGCTGGGCATCCTCGGCGAGCACAACGCCGCCAACGCGATGGCCGTGGCCGCCGCGGCGCTCTCGATGGGGATCGACCGCGACGCTGTGCGCGAGGGACTGCGCAGCTTCGGCGGCGTCCCGCACCGGCTCGAGCAGGTCGCGGAGATCGGCGGCGTGCGCTTCGTCAACGACTCCAAGGCGACCAACGTCGCCTCGGCGACAGTCGGCCTGCGCGCCTTCGAGGGGGGCGTCCACGCGATCCTCGGCGGCAGCGAGAAGGGCGAGCCCTACGGCCCGCTGCTCGAACCGGTTCGCGAGCGCTGCGTCGCCTGCTACCTGACCGGCGCCTCGGCCGGGCGGCTTGCCGAGGAGCTTGCGTCGGCGATCGAGTCCGGGGTCGCTATGCACCGCTGCGCCGACCTCGATGAGGCGGTGCGAGCCGCGGCCGCCGCGGCCCGCCCGGGGCAAACCGTGCTGCTCTCGCCCGCCTGCGCCAGCTTCGACGCCTTCGAGGACTTCGAGGCGCGGGGCGAGCGCTTCCGCGAGATCGTCGGGGAGCTGCGCGCGTGAGCGCTCGTGCTCTCACCGGCGGTCGCGTGGCCAGGCCCGCCAAGGGGAAGTCCGGCAAGGCAAAAGCCAGGCAGAAGACGAAGAAGAAATCGCGCGCCGTCGCCCACCCGACCGAGTACAACCTGCTGCTGACCGCGACCCTCTGCCTGCTCGCCTTCGGCGCGGTGATGGTCTTCTCCGCCAGCTCGACCACGCAGGTGCTCAGCGACGGCAACCTCGCCAACAGCGCCTTCTACCTGAAGCGGACCCTGATGGTTGGTGCCGTCGGCCTCCTCGCCATGCACCTGGCGGCGCGTCACGGCCTGGTCGCGATCCGCCGCCTCACCCCGGCCCTGCTGGCCGGCTCGCTCTTCCTCCTCCTCGTCGTCCTCGTCGCCGGATCCAGCGCCAACGGCGCCAGCCGCTGGCTCGGCCCCAGCTCGCTGCAGTTCCAGCCATCAGAGCTGGCCAAGCTGGCGCTGATCCTCTACGCCGCCGACCTGCTGGCCCGTGAGCCGAAGCGGGTCCGCGACCTCTCCGGCCTGATGCCGGTCCTGCTCGTCGCCGGCGGCGCCTGCCTGCTGATCGTCGCCGAGCCAGACCTCGGCACGGCGATGGTCGTCGCCTTCGCCGTCGGCGCGACCCTGCTCGCCGCCGGCGCGCGCCCGGTCGACCTCGGCAAGATCGCGCTCGGGCTGGGTGCGCTGGCGCTGCTGATGACCGTGGTCGAGCCCTACCGGATGGAACGCCTGACCGGCTTCCTCCACCCGGGCTCGGAGGCCGCAGGGGCCGGGTTCCAGGCCGCCCAGGCGAAGATCGCGCTCGGCTCCGGCGGCCTCTTCGGCGTTGGCATCGGCAACGGCGTGCAGAAGGCCTACTACCTGCCCGAGGCCCACACGGACATGATCTCCGCCGTGATCGGGGAGGAGCTGGGCATGGTCGGCATCCTCGGGGTCGTCGGCCTCTTCTCGCTGCTCGGCTACGCCGGCCTGCGCGTCGCCCAGAAAGCCAGGGACCGCTACTCGAAGCTCCTCGTCGCCGGCCTCACCTCGCTGATCATGGTCCAGGCGACGATCAACCTCTTCGCCGTGATGGGCCTGGCGCCGCTGACCGGGGTGCCGCTGCCCTTCGTCTCCTACGGCAACTCCAGCCTGCTCGTCACCCTTCTCGCCGTCGGCCTGATCCTCAACGTCGCCCGCGGGGGGACCGCCCGCGCTGGCAAACTGCGCGTCGTCGAGGGCGGGCGTTCGCCTGCCGCCAAAAGGAGCCGACCGAGCCGTGGAAAGAGCACCCAGAGTCGTGGTGGCAGCGGGGGGAACCGCCGGCCACGTCGTGCCAGCGATGGCCGTCGCCGCCGAGCTTCGGGCTAGCGGCGCCGAGGTCTCCTTCCTCGGCGCCCGCGGTAAGCCGGAGGCCGAGCTGGTGCCGCGGGCCGGCTATGGGATCGACCTCCTCGACGTGCGCGGGATCGACAGGCGGAACCCGGTGCGGGCGGCGGTCGCCGTCGGCAAGGCGCTCGGCGGGGTACGCGATGCCCGGCGGGCGCTGCGCGAGCGCCGTGCCGACGCCGTCCTCGGCGGCGGCGGCTACGTCGCCGGCACCGCGGGGATGGCGGCGGTCCTGTCGCGGACACCGCTTGTCCTCACCGAGGCCGACAGCCATCTCGGGCTCGCCAACCGCCTGCTGGCGGGACGGGCGCGCCGCGTCTGCCTCTCGTTCCCGGTCTCCGGCCGCGAGGGAGAGCGCTACCTGGTCACCGGGCGGCCGGTTCCCGAAGCGGTGCTGAGGGCCGACCGCGCCTCGGCCCGGGCCCGGTTCGAGATCCCGGCCGAGGCACGCTGCCTCCTGGTCATGGGCGGCAGCCAGGGAGCACGCTCGGTCAACCTGGCCGCGATCGAGGCCTTCGCCGAGGCCGACGGGGCGGGAGACCGCGATTTCCACGTCCTCCACCTGTCCGGCTCGCGCGACCATGGGGAGCTGTCGGCCCGGCTCGCCTCGGCCCCGCACGCCGAGCGCTGCACCCTGATCGAGTACGAGCCCGACCTCGGCGACGTCCTCGCCGCCTGCGACCTGGTCGTCACCCGCGCGGGCGGCTCGATCTTCGAGGTGGCGGCGGCGGGCCGGCCGGCGATCCTCGTCCCCTATCCGTACGCGACCGCCGATCACCAGACCGCCAATGCCGCCTGGATGGTCGACGCCGGAGCGGCCGAGATGATCGAGGACGCTGCGCTGAACGCCGATCTGCTCGCCCGGCGAGTCACCGGCCTTTTCGCGGACGAGAAGCGCCTCGCCGTGATGTCGCAGGCTTCGGCGACCCTGGCCCGCCCCGGCGCAGCGAGGCAAATCGCCGGCGAGGTCCTGGCTGCCGCTCGGCCGCCGACGGGACGAAATCCGCGGCATGGGCGAGGATTTCGTCCCGTCGGCGGAGGGGGCTCATGAGCCCTGGGGACGCATCGCGCGATTGGGCCTCTCGTAGGCTGCACTTCGTCGGTGTCGGCGGCGCCGGGATGAGTGGACTGGCGCTGGTCTGCGCCGAGCTCGGCGCGACCGTGACCGGCAGCGACCGGGCCGACTCCTCTTATATGGAGCGACTGCGGGCCGCGGGGCTCGAGCCCGTCGTCGGCCACGCTGCGGCGAACCTGCCCGACGGCGCCGAGGTGGTCGTCTCGACCGCGATCGGCGACGACAACCCGGAGCTGGCGCTGGCCCGCGAGCGCGGTATCGAGCCGATCCACCGCGGCGTCCTCCTCGCCGAGCTCTGCGCCGAGAAGCGGCTGATCGCCGTTGCCGGCACGCACGGCAAGACGACGACGACGGCGATGCTGGTCTGGGCGCTGCGCGCGCTCGGTGCCGATCCGGCCTTTTTCGTCGGCGGCGAGGTGCCCGGCCTCGGCGCGAACGGCCAGGCTGCAAACGCCGGCTGGGGCGGCGGCGAGTGGGTCGTCGCCGAGGCCGATGAGAGCGACGGAAGCTTCCTCGACCTGAAGCCGGAGATCGCCGTCGTCACCAACGTCGAGATGGACCACCACAGCCGCTGGGGGTCGGTCGCCGAGCTGCGCGCCGCCTTCAGGGAGTTCGTCGCACCCGCCGCGAGGGTGGTCGCCCCGGCCGGCGACAGCCTCGGGGAAGTCACGGAAGGAAAGGAGGTCTCCGGCTTCGACGCCTGCGCCCCCGGGCCGGAGCGACTCGACCTGGCGGTCCCCGGCCGCCACAACCTGCTCAACGCCCGCGCCGCCCTGGCGGCGCTGGGAGCGGCCGGCGTCGACGTCGCGCGGGCGGCCGCGGCGCTCGCCGGCTTTCCCGGGGTGAAGCGGCGCCTGGAGCTGAAGGGCTCGCGCGCCGGCACGCGCGTGTACGACGACTACGCTCACCACCCGACCGAGGTTCGGGCCGCCCTCTCGGCCCTGCGCGAGATGGAACCCGGCCGCCTGATCGCGGTATTCCAGCCGCACCTCTACTCGCGCACGAAGGCCTTCGCGGACGGCTTCGGCGCCGCCCTGTCCCTGGCCGACGAAGCCGTCGTGCTCGACGTCTACCCGGCGCGCGAGGAGCCGGCCGGCGAGCTGGCCGGGGTCAGCGGGCTGCAGGTCGCCCAGGCTGCGGCGGAGCGGATGGGGGGGAGGACGGTCAGGTGGCTGCCCGAGGCCGGAGGCGCCGAGCGCGCCCTCGCTTCCCTCCTGGACCGCAATCAGGCGCTCGGCATCGAGGGCCAGGTCCTGGTCACGATCGGCGCCGGGGACGTCTTCAGGCTGGGCGAGGCGCTGGTCGGGGCAGGCGACCGATGAGTCCGGCTCCCGAGGGCCTGCAGCCCAATTTCCCGTTGGCACGGCTGGCCACGGTCCGCACCGGTGGCAGCGCGGACTGGTTCGCACGCCCCCGTTCGGAAGCGGGGCTGCTCGAGCTGCTTGCCTGGGCGGGCGAGGAGGGCTTGGCGATCGGCACGATCGGCTCCGGCTCCAACCTGCTCATCGCCGACGACGGCTTCCGCGGCCTGGCGATCAAGCTGGGCGGCGAGCTGGCGACGATCGAGCGCGACGGCGAGCGGGTCGTGTGCGGCGGTGGCGCCCGGCTGCCCAGTGCCTCGGCGAAGGCCGCGAGCTGGGGCCTCTCGGGTCTCGAATTCGGCGTCAACATCCCCGGCACCGCGGGCGGTGCGGTGCGGATGAACGCCAACGCCTACGGCGGCCAGGCTCGCCGAGATCCTGGAGTGGGTCGACGTCTGCTCTGCGGCGGGTCGTGAGCGCAGGGTGCCCGAGCAACTCGGCTTCGCCTACCGCAACTCGAACCTATCTCCCGGCGAGGTCGTCTCGATGGCCTCGTTCCGGCTGCACCCCGACGATCCCAAGGCGATCAGGGAGAGGCTCGAGGCGATGCGGGACAAGCGCCGCGAGGCGCAGCCCTCGGGGATCAAGACCTTCGGCTCGACCTTCAAGAACCCCGACGAGGCGGCGGCCGAGGGTCGCAGCGCGGGCCAGCTGCTCGAGGCCGCCGGCTGCCAGGGCCTGCGCCAGGGCGGCGCCCGCTTCTCAGAGAAGCACGCCAACTTCGTCGAGAACGAGGACGGTGCGACGACCGCCGACGTGCTCGAGCTGATGGCGGCGGGGCGCCGCCGGGTGCACGAGCGCACCGGCGTCGTGCTGGAGCCCGAGGTCCAGATACTGGGGGAGGTCGAGTGGCCAAGCGGCTGGGATCTGTAAGGCGGCCGCTGCTGGTCCTCGCCGCCGTGGCCGTCCTCTCCGTGGCCGCCTACCTGTTCCTGCTGCGCGGGTCCACGGTCTCCTCCCGCCTGGTCTCCTCCCAGCCGGTCGCCGCGATCGGCAGCGGCTCGAGCGCTGTTGCGGTTGCGGGCGACGGGACGATCCTGGCCTGGCTGCCGGCGCCCGAAGAAGGCGACCTGCCCAGGTTGCCGCTCGACGCCCCGCCCAAGGGACCCCGGCTGCAGGGCCCGGCGCTCGAACAGGCCCGCGTCCTGGGGGCCACGCCGCCGGCACTTCGCCCCTACGTCGAAGGCAGCTACTACGGGGAAAGCGGGGTGGACGTCAACCTCACTTCGGGGGTCGAACTGCGTTTCGGCGACTCCACCCAGGCCTCGCGCAAGTGGCGAGCCGCGGCCGCCGTGCTCGCCGACCCCTCGATCACGGCGCTCGATTATGTAGACCTGCATGCACCCAGCCACCCCGACGCAGGTGGCTCTGGGCATGCGCTTCCGCCAGTTCCCTAAACTCTCGACCACAGGGTTAGGTTGGCAAAACCCTCAACTAGGACTTGAAGGTTTTGCCTTGCACGATGCTGCCCCGCCGTTTGACAGACAACGCCCAATGCCCTACGTTGAGCGCAATTTCCGTGGTTGCAGCGTAACCTTGAACCTTCAAGCATTGCTGTAGCGTCGGACGGTACAAAGGCTCAACTCAAACGCCGACCCCTCAGGTTCGGTGGCTGGAGAAATCGGGAGATGGAATCCACATACCTAGCGGTGATCAAGGTGGTCGGCGCCGGCGGCGGCGGTACGAATGCCGTCAGTCGCATGGTCGACGCGGGCATTCGCGGCGTCGAGTTCGTCGCCGTCAACACGGATGCTCAGGCGCTGCAGGCGTGTGACGCCGACATCAAGCTCTCGATCGGGCAGGAGCTGACCCGCGGCCTCGGCGCCGGCGGCAACCCCGAGGTCGGGGCGGGGGCAGCGGCGGAGAGCCGCGACGAGATCAAGGAGGCGCTGAAGGGCGCCGACATGGTCTTCGTCACCGCCGGCGAGGGCGGCGGCACGGGCACCGGCTCGGCGCCGGTGATCGCCGAGATCGCCAAGGAAGAGATCGGCGCTTTGACCGTCGGCGCGGTCACCAAGCCCTTCGAGTTCGAGGGCAAGCGACGGATGCAGCAGGCGCTCGAGGGCATCGAGAAGCTGCGCAACAACGTCGACACCCTGATCATCGTCCCCAACGAGAAGCTGCTGCAGGCGGTCGAGCGGCGCACCAGCGTGCTGGAGGCGTTCCGCCAGGCCGACGACATACTTCGCCAGGGAGTGCAGGGGATCACGGACCTGATCACGATCCCCGGCCTGATCAACCTCGACTTCGCCGACGTGCGCACGATCATGCGCGACGCCGGCTCGGCCCTGATGGGCGTCGGCTCCGCCTCCGGCGAGGCCCGCGCGCTCGACGCGGCCAAGGCGGCGATCACCTCGCCGCTGATCGAGGAGTCGATCAAGGGTGCCACCGGGATGCTGCTCAACATCACCGGGCCCGAGGACCTCGGCCTCTTCGAGGTCAACGAGGCGGCCCAGCTGGTCCAGGCCGAGGCCGACGACAACGCCAACATCATTTTCGGCTCCGTCGTCGACCAGTCGATGCGTGACGAGGTCCGGGTCACCGTGATCGCGACCGGCTTCGAGGGCTTCGAGCTGCTGGCCCGCTCGCCGCAGCGGGTGCGGCGGCGTTACGAGAGCAAGCCGCGGATCTCGGCTGAGGACACCGACATTCGCAAACTTCGGGTGTCGGACGACGACATCGACGTTCCGGGTTTCTTGAAGGAATAACCGGTCGCTTTACTACGCTGCGCCGCGTGATGATCGAAGCGGCGCTGAGGCACACCCCGCTCCACAGGCAGCACGTCGAGCAGCATGCCAAGCTGGTGCCCTTCGCCGGCTGGGAGATGCCGGTGCAGTACGAGGGGATCAGGGTCGAGCATGCGGCGGTGCGCACCCATGCCGGGGTGTTCGACGTCTCTCATATGGGCCAGGCTGAGATCGAGGGTCCCGGCGCCCTGCCGTTTCTCCAGCGCGTTCTCAGCAACGACGTCGCCGCGATCGACCTCGGTGGCGCCCAGTACTCGCTGCTGTGCGACGAGGGCGGCGGCGTCCTCGACGATCTCTTTGCCTACCGGCTCGGTGGCGACCGCTACCTGCTGGTGGTCAACTCGGCCACTCACGCCTCCGACATGGAATGGCTGGGTGGCTGGAGCCGCGAGTTCGACGTGGCCGTCCGCGACGTTGCCGACCGGTACGCGATGCTCGCCGTGCAGGGACCGCACGCACGCGCCATCGTCAGCCGGGCGCTGGCGATCGAGTTGCCGGCACGGATGCGGGTCGCCAAGATGCGCATCGGCGGCCGCCCGGGCCTGGTTTGCGGTACCGGGTATACGGGCGAGGACGGGGTGGAGCTGCTGGTCGATCCGGACGTGGCCCCGGCGATCTGGGTGGAGCTGCTCGAAGCGGGGGTCGTCCCCTGCGGGCTGGGGGCGAGGGACACGCTGCGGCTCGAGGCCTGCTTTCACCTCTACGGCAACGACCTGACGCCAGATCGCAACCCGATCGAAGCTGGGCTCGGTTGGTGCTGTGCCGAGTGGACCGGATTCGTCGGCGCCGGGGAGGTGCTGGAGGCGCGCGGAGAGGGGACCGCGGAACGGCTGGCGCCGTTCGAGATCGAGGGTCCCGGCATTCCCCGCCCCGGCAATCCGGTGCTCCGCGAGGGAGAACGGGTCGGCGCGGTTACGTCGGGCACGCTCTCGCCGTCCCTGGGGATCGGGATCGGGATGGCCTACGTGCACAGCGAGCTTGCGATCCCAGGGACCGAGGTCGAAATCGACGTGCGCGGCAAACGACGGTCAGCCCGGGTAGCTTCCAAGCCCCTCTACCGGAAAGCGAGCTGATTTTGGCCGAAGCGAATTACCCCGACGATCTGCTCTACCACGACCAGCACGACTGGGCTCGGATCGAGGGCGACGTGGCGACCTTTGGGATCACCTGGTACGCGCAGGACAGCCTCGGAGAGGTGGTTTTCTACGACCCTCCCGAGGTGGGGGGAGCCGTGGACAAGGACTCTGGCTATGCCGAGGTCGAGTCCGTCAAGGCCGTGTCGGACGTGATCGCGCCGATGTCGGGCGAAATCGTCTCCGTCAACGAGGAGCTCGCCGACTTCCCGGAGCGGATCAATCAGGACCCCTACGGGGAGGGCTGGTTGGTGAAGGTCAAGCTGAGCGCCCCTAACGAGGTCCATGCAGCTGCTCGGCCCTGCCGAATATCGCAAGATGCTGGAACGTGGCTGAGCCCGCCGCCGCAGCTTCCGTAGCCTTCACGCGGTGACCCGCTACACATCCGCGACGCCTGGAGACCGGGCCGAGATGCTCGCAGCGATCGGGGTCGACTCGATCGACGAGCTCTTCGAGCAGATCCCGTCGAAGTTGCGTCGCCCGCTGGCGCTGCCGCCGGGGATGAGCGAGGCCGAGGTCTTCGAGCGGCTTGCCGCCTCGCCGCTCGCAACGCCGACGCCGAAGAGCAGGCTTGCTTCGTCGGGGCCGGGATGTACGACCACTACGTGCCGGCGATCGTCGACGCGATTACGCAGCGCTCGGAGTTCCTGACTCCCTATACGCCTTATCAGCCGGAGATCTCCCAGGGCGGTCTCCAGGTCATGTTCGAGTTCCAGACGGCGATGTCGGAGCTGACTGGGCTGCCGATCTCAAACGCGGGCCTCTACGAGGGACCGTCGTCGGTCGCCTCGGCCGGCTACCTGGCGATGGCCGCGACGGGGCGCAGGCGCTTCGTCGTCTCCCGCGGCGTGCACCCGCATAGCCGCGAGACGCTGGAGACCTATGCCGTCGGCTACGGCGCGGAGGTGGTCGAAGTCGGCCTCGCCGACGGGCGCACGAACGCCGCCGAGCTCTCCCGGGCGATCGACGGCGACACGGCTGCCGTCTTCCTGCAGAGCCCCAACTTCCTCGGTGCGGTCGAGCCGGTGCAGGAGCTCGGCGCCGCGCGCCAAGGAGCACGGCGCGCTGCTGGTCGTCGCCACCGACCCGATGACGCTGGGCGTGCTCAAGCCGCCGGGAGGGCAGGGCGCCGACATCGCCCTCGGCGAGGGCCAGCCGCTCGGCAACCGGCTCGACTTCGGCGGTCCTTCCTTCGGCTTCTTCTGTGCGACGCAGGAGCAGATCCGCCGCATGCCGGGGCGGATTGCGGGTGAAACCGACGACGTTGACGGCCGCCGCGGCTTCGTCCTCGCCCTGCAGACCCGCGAGCAGCACATCCGCCGCGAGAAGGCGACCCACAACATCTGCACCGCCCAGGCTCTCAACGCGCTGGCGGCGATGGTCCACCTCGCCTGGCTGGGGCGGGAGGGCTACCGGGAGCTGGGCGAACTGCTGGTTCGGCGCACCGCCTACGCGCGCGAGCGCCTTGCTGCGGTTCCAGGGGTCGGGCTGCTGCACGAGGCGCCGGTCGCCCGCGAGTTCGCCCTGCGCCTCGACGCTCCCGTCGACCTGGTGCTGGAGCGTTGCGCCGAGCGCGGCATCGCCGTCGGCTACCCGCTCGGCCGCGACTACCCCGAGTACGGGGACGGCCTGTTGGTGGCGATCACAGAGCGCCGCAGCCGCAAGCAGATCGACGAGCTCGCCGAGGCAATCGGGGCCGCGGTCCAAGTCGCGCGCGGCACCTCGTCGCCGGATAGCGACAAGACGCCACAGGAGGCGCGCTGATGGCGATGAGCGAGACTCCGATGCAGCGCGAACGTGCGCAGACGATCTATGAGAAGTCGAAGGCCGGACGGCGCGCCGCTGTCCTGCCCGACGCCGAAGTGCCGGAGCCGCCGCTGGAGGAGCTGATCCCGGCCGAGCTGCTGCGGGCTGAGCCGCCGCGCCTCCCCGAGGTCGCCGAGCCGGAGATCGTCCGCCACTACAACCGGCTCTCGCGGCGCAACTTCGACCTCGACACCGGCTTCTATCCGCTCGGCTCCTGCACGATGAAGCACAACCCGCGCCTCAACGAGCGGGTCGCCGCCCTGCCTGGTCACGCCCGCCTGCACCCGGCCCAGGACCCGCAGCGCGCCCAGGGGGCGCTGGAGCTGATGTGGCTGCTGCAGGAGAGCCTCGGTGAGATCTGCGGCCTGCCCCACGTCAGCCTGCAGCCCTCGGCCGGTTCCCATGGCGAGCTCGCCGGCCTGCTGCTGACCCGCGCCTTCCACGCCGACCGCGGCGAAGAGCGGAGCAAGGTGCTGGCGCCCGACACCTCGCACGGGACCAACCCGGCCTCGGTGACGATGGCCGGCTACGAGGCGGTCAAGGTCGCGACCAACGAGCGCGGCGGGGTCGAGATGGACGACCTGCGGGCGAAGATCGACGAGGACCCCGGCCAGGTCGCCTGCCTGATGCTGACCAACCCCAACACGCTCGGCCTCTTCGACGAG
This sequence comes from uncultured Solirubrobacterales bacterium, assembly GCA_963714665.1. Lineage (GTDB taxonomy): Bacteria > Actinomycetota > Thermoleophilia > Solirubrobacterales > 70-9 > VRUE01. The sequence goes on from CAVQPE010000003.1 coordinate 608,515, forward strand.
AACATCGCCGAGATCGCCGCGCTGATCCACGAGGCGGGGGGGACGCTCTACTACGACGGCGCCAACCTCAACGCGGTCATGGGCCACTCGCGGCCCGGCGACATGGGATTCGACATCGTCCACGTCAACCTGCACAAGTCCTTCAGCCAGCCGCACGGCGGCGGCGGCCCGGGGGCGGGCCCGATCGCCGTCTCGGAGCGGATCGAGCCCTTCCTGCCACGCCCGCAGGTGGTGCGGCGCGAGGGCGACAACGGCGGCGGCCCGGTCTTCGACCTCGACCTCGACCGGCCCAAGTCGATCGGCCGCCTGCGCGGCTTCCAGGGCAACTTCGGCGTCTTCGTCCGCTCCTACGCCTACATCCTCAGCCTCGGTGCCGACGGTCTCGCCGAGGCGTCGGAGACCGCGGTCCTGAACGCCAACTACCTGAAGGCCCGCCTCGCCGAGGGACGCGCCGGCGAGTGCCTGCCCGTCGCCTTCGACCGCCACTGCATGCACGAGTTCGTCCTCTCCGGCAAGCCGATGAAGAGGGAAGCTCGGCCTGGCGACCCTGGACCTCGCCAAGCGCCTGCTCGACTACGGCTTCCACCCGCCGACCGTCTACTTCCCCCTCCTGGTCGAGGAGGCGCTGATGATCGAGCCGACCGAGACCGAGACCAAGGAGAGCCTCGACGCTTTCGCCGAGGCGATCGAGCAGATCCTCGCCGAGGCCGAGCGGGACCCGGAGGTCGCCAAGTCCGCGCCGTACACGACGCCGGTGCGGCGCCTCGACGAGGTCAAGGCGACCCGAGGCCGGTTGTCCGCCAGCCGCTGTAGTTGGCTCTCAGAGCTCCGGCAGCTTCTGTTTGAGCTCGAGCACGGGGGCGAAGAGGTCGCCGTGCTGCTCGATGCGCTTCAGCACGTCGCTGGCTTCGAAGACGAGTGAGCTTGCGTCCTCTTTCTCGACCGCTTGTTCGACCTCGTCCCAGGTGACTGGGGTGGAGACCGTGGGGTGTTCGCGGGCTCGCAGGGAGTAGACGGCGATCGTGGTCTTGCGGCGGTGGTTCTGGGACCAGTCGACGAAGACCTTGCCCTTGCGCTCCACCTTTTTCATTTTCGAGACGACCTGGTCGGGGGTCTGCTTCTCCAGTAGCTGGGCGATCGCGCGGGCGAGGGGTTTGGTGCCCTGGCCGTCATTGCCGTCGGCCTCGTAGGTGACCGTGTCGTCGTTGAGCGGGGCGTAGACCTGCAGGCCCTTCGATCCGGAGGTCTTCGGAAAGCACTGGACGCCGAAGTGGCCGAAAGCTCGCGCAGGCGCAGCGCCACTCGGCAGCAGTCGAGCACGTCGGCGGGCGGGCCGGGGTCGAGGTCGAAGGCGAGCACCGTCGGCCGGTCGGGCTCCGCCGCCAGTGAGAGCGAGGGATGCAGCTCGATCGCCGCCAGCTGCGCCATCCAGACCAGGGTCGGCCGGTCTTCGCAGACGCAGAAGTCGATGATCCCGGCGTGGGGTCCGGCTTCCACGGCAGCCGTTTTCACCCAGTCGGGCCGGTGTTTTGGGCAGCGCTTCTCGAAGAAGGCCGCGTCGGTGTCGTCAACGCCTTCGGGGAAGCGCCTCAGTGTCAGCGCCCGGCCCTGCAGGTGCGGGAACGATCGCCGGCGCCACCTTGGCGTAGTAGTCGACCACCTCGCCCTTGCTGAACCCGGTCTCCGGGTAGAGGACCTTGTCGAGATTGGTGAGTTTCAGCTCACGCCCGTCGACCTCGACCTGCCGACTGCCGTGGCCATCCCGTAGAGTTGGAGGCTTGATTTTGGCCTTGCGCGCGTTTAGCATTCCGCTCCACGAAAAGTTAGTGGAACTCCTATCGGGATCGGCCCTGCGAGCCTGGCGCGTTTCTTAGCTGCCGCTGTCGGCTTCTTGGCAGCCTTGCCCTCGCGCTTGCCCTTGACCGCGGCGATGCTCTCCTCCAGCGCCGCCATCAGGTCTGGAGCCTTGGTCGCCTCGCGCTCCTCGCCCTCGGGCGCGGCGACGACCTCCTCGCCGGCCGCCTTGCGTTCGATCATCGCCAGCAGTTCCTCGCGGTACTCGTCGCGGTAGGCGCTTGGGTCGAAGCTGCGGGTCAGCGACTCGATCAGCTGCTCGGCCATCTGCACCTCGCGCTTGGCGACCTCCGGCTTCTCGGCCGGCAGCACGTCGTCGAGCTCCGACGGCGGCACGACCTCGTCGGCGAAGCGCATCGTGGTCAGGGTCAGAACGCCGCCGGCGGGGCGGATCGCGGCGAGGTGCTCCTTGTTGCGGAAGACGAAGCGGGCGATCGCCACCTTGCCCGAGCCCTCCATCGCCTCGGCCAGCAGCGAGTAGGCCCTCGCGGCGCCCTCGGCCGGGCCGAGGTAGTAGGGGCTGTCGAAGTAGATCGGGTCGATCTCGGCGAGGTCGACGAAGTCCTGCACCTCGATCGCGCGGCTCTTCTTCGGGTCCAGCGAGGCCATCTCCTCTTTGCCCAGCGGCACGTAGCGGTCTTTGGAGATCTCGAAGGCCTTGACGATCTTCTCGTAGGGAACCTCTTCGTCGGTCCCTTCGGCGACCCGGCGGTGGCGGATGCGGGCGCCGTCGGACTCGCGGATCTCGCGCAGCGAGATGCCGCGGCGGGCAACCGCGCTGTACAGCTTCACGGGCACGTTGAGCAGCCCGAAGCTGATCGAGCCGCTCCAGATCGCTCTAGCCATCGGCGTTCACCTACCCGATTCTTCCAGCACCCCACCGGTGTCGCCAAGCGCGGATCGGGGGCGGGAGGCATCTTGCGGGCGGTGCGCGATCATGCGGCGGTGCTGTTCGAGTTGCGCGACGTCAGCCTGCTCCGCGGTGAGCGCCGGGTCCTCGACTCGGTCAGCGCCGGGATCCCGGCCGGGGCGACGGCGATCGTCGGTCCCTCTGGGGCGGGCAAGTCGACCCTGCTGCGCCTGCTCAACCGACTCGCCGACCCGGACGGCGGGACGATCTCCTACCGGGACCGCCCGCTCGACTCCTACGACCCGCTGGCGCTGCGCCGCGAGGTCTCGCTGGTGCCGCAGCTGCCGGCGCTGCTCGAGGGCACGGTGGATTCGAACATCGAGTACGCGGCGAGGCTCGCCGGCAAGCGGGCCGACGCAGAGCGCTGCCTGCGCCTCGCCGGCCTCGACCCCGGGTTTGCCGGCCGCGACGTCGGCAAGCTCTCAGTCGGCGAGCAGCAGCGGGCGATGCTTGCCCGCGCGCTGGTCCAGGAGCCGGCGGTGCTGCTGCTCGACGAGCCGACCTCGGCGCTCGACCACGCCGCCCGCGACGCGATCGAGGCGACGCTGGCCGAGCTGCGCCGCGAGCTGGAGATCTCGGTCGTCCTGGTCAGCCACGACCCCGAGCAGGCGCGGCGGCTGAGCGAGTGGGTGGTCCGGCTCGAGGACGGCCGCGCGATCGAGGCCGGCCCGCTGGCGGAGGTCCTAGCTTGACCACCTCGATCCACGTTTCCGCCGGCCAGGTCGCGGCGTCCCTGGCGCTGGTCGCGCTGGCGGCGGCGGTCTCCTTCTGGCGGAAAGCAGACCTCGAGCGCGACATCGGGATCGCCGCGCTGCGCTCCTTCATCCAGCTCACCGCGATCGGCTACGTGATCAAGCTGATCTTCGAGGCCGACACGATCTGGCTCGTCTTCGTCCTGCTGGCCGTGATGGTCACCTTCGGCGCGCTCACCGCCCGCAGCCGCGCCAAGAAGGTGCCGGACGCCTTCTGGCCGCTGTTGATCGCCCTGGCGACGGCCGGCGCGACCACCCTCGGCCTCGTCGTCGCCCTCGGCGTCTTCGAACCGACCGCGCGCTACCTGGTCCCGGTCGGCGGCATGGTGATCGGCAACGCGATGACCGCCTCGGCGGTGGCGCTGAACCGCCTCGGCGACGAGATGGCGGACTCGCGCGGCAAGATCGAGGCGACCCTGGCGCTCGGCGCGACCGCCCAGGAGGCGGCGGCGCCCTTCGTCCGCCGTGCCCTGCGCTCGGGGATGATCACCCTGGTCGACTCGACCAAGACCACCGGCCTGATCTTCTTCCCCGGCACGATGGTCGGCATGCTGCTCGCCGGAGCCAACCCGACCGACGCCGTCCGCCTGCAGCTGATCCTCCTCTACGCCCTGCTCGGCAGCGTCGCGATCGCCGGCCTCGTCGCCACAACTCTCGCCTACCGCAACTTCTTCACGCCGGCTCAGCAACTCCGCGAGCCCTGAAGCCTCACGAAACGCCGATTTCCCATGTAGTGCATGGAAAATCGGCGCCTCGTCCTAGACTCGGGCGGGTGACACGCCAACAGCGCCTGACGTTGGTTGCGACGATCCTTGGGTCTACGGTCGTCTTCCTCGACTCAACCGTGGTCAACGTGGCGCTGCCGGCTATCGGCGGGAACCTCGACGCTGGGCTGGCTGGGCAGCAGTGGGTGGTCGAGGCCTACATGCTGACGCTGGTCTCGCTGTTGCTGGTCGGCGGCTCGCTCGGCGACCAGTTCGGGCGACGGCGGATGTTCGTCACCGGCCTGATCGCCTTCGGCGCCGTCTCGGCGCTCTGCGCGGTCGCCCCCTCGGTCGAGTTCCTGGTCGCGGCGCGGGCGCTGCAGGGGGTCGCCGGGGCGCTGCTGGTCCCCGGTTCGCTGGCGATTGTCGCTGCCACCTTCGAGGGGGCGGCGCGAGGCAAGGCGGTCGGCACCTGGACGGCGTGGACGGGAATCGCGACCGTGCTCGGGCCGGCGGGGGGAGGGGTGCTGGTCCAGGCGCTCTCCTGGCGGGCGGTCTTCTGGGTCAACCTGCCGCTGATTGCGGTCACGGTCGCCCTGACCCTGCACTCGGTGCGCGAGAGCCGCGACCCCGACGCCTTCCGCGGCATCGACTGGACCGGGATCGGGCTCTCGGCGGCGGGTCTCGGCGGCCCGGTCTTCGCCCTGATCGAGCAGCCGACCCGCGGCTGGAGCGACCCGGTCGTCTGGGTGCCGCTGGTCGCCGGCATCGCCTGCTTCGCCCTCTTCGTCCTGCACGAGGCCCGCGCCCGCCACCCGATGCTGGAGCTCTCGCTCTTCCGCATCCGCAACTTCTGGGTCGCCAACGTGACCACCCTGGCCGCCTACGCCGGGCTGATCGGCGGCCTCTTCTTCGTCGGCCTCTTCCTCCAGCAGGTTGCCGGCTACACGCCGGTCCAGGCCGGCCTGGCGACGACGCCGATCTCGTTGATCCTCTTCTTCCTCTCGCCGCGCTGGGGGAAGCTGGCCTCGGGAACGGGGCCGAGGCTGCCGATGACGGCCGGTCCGATAGTCGGTGGAATTGGCCTGCTGCTGCTCCTGCGGGTCGGCGCGAGCGCCGGCTACGTGAACGAAGTGCTGCCGGCGATCCTCGTCTTCGGCCTCGGCCTCTCGGCCACGGTCGCACCGCTGACCGCAACCGTGCTCGACTCGGTAGAGGAACGCCACGTCGGCATCGCCTCCGGCGTCAACAACGGAGTCGCCCGGGTCGCAGGCCTGCTCGCGATCGCAATCCTCGGCGCCGTGATCTCCGCCTACTTCGGCTCGACCCTCGACGGCAACCTAGGCAACCGCCCCCTCGGCCCCAGAGCCGAGCACATCGTCTCCGACGCCAAGGCGCAACCGCTGGCGGTCCCGAAGACCAACAAGCTTCCCCCACGCAGGCGGCTCGCGTAAGCACCGCCTCGGCCGACGCCTCGACCTCGGCCTTCCATCTAGGCATCGGCATCGCCGGCATCCTGATGATCGTCGGCGGAATTGTGTCGGCGGTCGGCATCGAGAACCCGCGCCGCCACCCGCGGTCGCCATTTCAATCGGTGGGCGAACGAGATGTCGACCGCGGCCGGGCAGAAGCTGTCCCCACCCGCGGTGCCGCCGCGGCCGGCGAGTGCGGCCACGGCGCCGAAGCTGACTCTTCGCCCGCAGAGCCGGCCACCGAACCCGCTTGAGCGGGGCGGAAGAGGGGTGCCCCTCTCGGACGGGCGGATACTCAAAGTGCCGCCCTCATTAGGGCGGCACTTGGACGGGCGAGAGGGGCACCCCTCTTCCGCCCCCTGAAATAGGCTCCGGCCATGACCGCCCCGATCGTCTTCTCCGGCATCCAACCGACCGGCCGCAAGCACCTCGGCAACTACATCGGCGCGATCCGCCAGTACGTAGAGGGCCAGGATCGCGGCGACCCGGCGATCTTCTGCATCGTCGACCTGCACGCGATCTCGGTCGCCTTCGACCCGGCCGAGCTGCGCGAACGGCTCTACGACACGACCGCGATCCTGCTTGCTGCCGGCCTCGACCCCGAGCGCTGCATCTTCTTCCGCCAGTCCGACGTGCGCGAGCACACCGAGCTGACCTGGCTGCTCTCCTCGGTCACCGCCCACGGCGACCTCAACCGGATGCACCAGTTCAAGGAAAAGTCAGGCAAGCAGCGTGAGCTGGCATCCGCGGCGCTCTTCTTCTACCCGGTGCTGATGGCCGCCGACGTGCTCGCCTACAAGGCGACCGAGGTGCCGGTCGGTGACGACCAGCGCCAGCACGTCGAGCTGATGCGTGAGATCGCCCGTCGCTTCAACGAGCGTTTCGGCGAGACCCTGGTCGTGCCGGAGATGCTCATTCCCGAGGTCGGGGCGCGGATCATGGACCTGCAGGAGCCGGAGAGGAAGATGTCGACGACGGGCGCGACCAAGGCCGGCACCGTCTACGTCCTCGACGGGCCCGACGCGATTCGCAAGAAGTTCGGCAGCGCCGTCACCGACTCCGGCCGCGAGATCGTCCGCGCACCGGACAAGCCGGGGATCGCCAACCTGATCGACATCCTCGCCGTTGCCCGCGGGATCGATCCCTCCGAGGTCGAGCGCGAGTTCGAGGGGGTGGGCTACGGCGACTTCAAGAAGGCCGTCGCCGAGGCCACGGTCGACTTTCTCACCCCGGTTCACGAGGGCTACGCCGAGCTGCGGCCCGACGAGGCTGCCCTGGAGGCGACCCTCGCCGCCGGCGCCGAGAAGGCCCGCGACGATCGCGGCCGGCACCCTCGCCGAGGTCCGCGACCGCATGGGCATCGGCCCGGCCTAGTCGCCATCCCGCCGGGGCGTTACGGTGCCGGGGTGACCGTCGCCGAGCTGGATCTCGACCTCGACGTCTTCGCCGGGCCGTTCGACCTGTTGATGGCGGTCGTCCTGCGCGAGGAGGTCAGCCTGCTCGAGGTCTCGCTGGCCGAGATCGTCGTCGCCTACGTCGAGCACCTCGAGCGCGAGGACGAGCTGGAGCTCGACGTGGCGACTGAGTTCCTCGTCCTGATCGCTTCCCTCCTGGAGCTGAAGTCGCGCCTGCTGCTGCCGGGCGAAGAGGAGGGGCTGGAAGACGTGACGCCGGAGGAGGCGGTGGAGGAGCTGGTCGCGCGGCTGCTCGAGTACCGCCGCTACCGCGACGCCGCGGCGATGCTGGAGCGGAGCTTCGAGGCGGCGCGCGGTTACCTCTACCGCTCGGCGCCGCTGCCGGTGGAGCTGCGCCAGGTCGCTATCGAGGCGGCGACCGCCGTCTACGACCCCGATCGGCTCGGTGCCGCCCTCGGCGACCTGCTGGCGACGCCGCCGGAGCTGAACCTCGACCACATCCGCCCGACCGTCTCGCTGGAAAAGCGGCTGCGAGCCCTGCGTGACGCCCTGCGCAACCACGCCAGCATCGACTTCGACGAGCAGTTCGGTGGCGAGGACCGGCTGACCCAGGCGGTGACCCTCTTTGCCCTGCTCGACCTCTACCGCAAGGGCGAGGCGACCTGGGAGCAGACCGAGGCCTTCGGCCCGATCACGATTCGGGCCAGGGAGACGGCACCATGACGTTCCGGTGTGCCTTTTACGGTCCATGCCCACATAAAGCGCACCGGAAGGGGGTTCTGTGAGCGACCTCGCCCGCACGATCGAGGCGCTGCTCTTCCTCTCGCCGCAGCCGGTCAGCGCCTGCGACCTGGCCGAGGCGACCGAGGCGACCGAGGGCCAGGTCGCCGAGGCGATCGACCTGTTGCGCGAGGACCTCGGCGAGGGCAAGCGGGGGGTCGTGTTCCGCGAGGTGGCCGGCGGCTTCTCGCTGGCCAGCGACCCAGCTAGTGAGGCCGCCGCACGCCGCCTCCTGGCCAAGCCCCGCACGCCGCCGCTGACCCAGGCCCAGGCCGAGACACTGGCGATCGTCGCCTACCTTCAGCCGGTCACCCGCCCCGAGGTCGCACGCATCCGCGGCGTCACTTCCGAGTCGGCCGTGCAGACGCTGGCTGAGCGGGGGTTGATCGAGGAGTCTGGACGCTCGCAGTTCGGCGCGGCCATCTTTAAGACCACGGAGCTGTTTGAGCGGCTCTTTGGGCTGGCCGGGTTGGACCAGCTGCCCGATCCTTCTCGATTTGACCCGACCCCCGAGGACGAGCGGGAGCTGCGGGAGCGGCTGCTCAAAGCGGGGGAGCAGAGATCCGAGCCTTGAGGTTCGTGGAGTGCCGGAGGGGCCGGGGGAGGGCTCGCCGGAGCAAAAGCGGGGAGGCTCCGTCGAGCCCTCCCCCGGCCCCTCTTGCGTCGTTGTGAGGCTCGCCAAGTTCCTCGCGCATGGCGGTGTTGCTTCCCGGCGGAAAGCTGAGCTGATCATTTCCAGGGGGCGGGTCACGGTGGGTGGGGAGGTCGTTACCGATCCGGCCAGGGATGTTGGAGCTGGAGACGACGTGAGGGTCGATGGGAGTCCGGTTGGGACCGAGCCTCGGGAGGTTTGGGCTGTGAACAAGCCGGCGGGCGTGGTGTCGACGGCGCGGGAGCCGGGGAAGAGGCCTGCTGTGGTCTCGCTGGTCGACTCGGTCGCTCGGCTTTATCCGGTCGGCCGACTTGATGCTGACTCGACCGGGTTGCTGTTGTTGACGAACGACGGCGAGCTGGCCAACCGGCTCACTCATCCCCGGTACGGGGTCGCCAAGACTTATCGGGCGGAGCTGGGTCGGCCGCCCTCGGAGGTTGATCTGCGCAAGCTTGCGAGCGGGGTGGAGCTGGATGACGGCCGGACCGCGCCGGCCGAGGTTAGGCGGGTTGGCGAGCGTGAGATCGAGCTTGTCCTGCGCGAGGGGCGCAACCGGCAGGTGCGCCGCATGGCCGAGGCTGTCGACAACCGGGTGGTCTCGCTGGTCCGCGTCCGCTTCGGTCCGATCGAGCTCGGGTCGCTGCCGCAGGGGCAGGGGCGAAGGCTCGGCGAGGAGGACATCGCCCGGCTCTGGGAAGATTCGGCGCCGGAATGAGTGAGGAGCGACTTTTCGCGGTCCGCGGCGCCGTCCAGGCCGACGTCAACGAGGCCGAGGCGATCCTCACGGCGACCGAGACCCTGCTGCAGGATTTGGTCGAGCGCAACGGGCTGACCCCGGGGGCGATGGTCAGCTGCCTCTTCACCACCACCGAGGACCTCGATGCCGAGTTCCCGGCTGTGGCCGCGCGTCGCCTCGGGCTCGACACCGTGCCGCTGATCTGCGCCCGCGAGATCGACGTCCCTGGTGCGATGCCACGCGTGATCCGGGCGATGGTCCACTACTACGCGCCCGTCGGCCACCAGCCCGCCCACGTGTATTTAGGCGCGACGCAGGAGCTGCGGGCCGACTTGCACGCTGCCCAGTAGAGGCTCCTTCGGCACAATGAGTCGATGAGCGTTACCTTCGCCGAGAAGCTCGCCCGCATGCCGGGCTACCAGGCCGGGGTGCCGACCGGGCAGGCGCCGGAGGCGATCGCGGCTGGCGGCATTGCCCAGCTCGCCTCCAACGAGTCGCCCTACCCGCCGCACCCGAAGGTGGTCGAGGCGATCGCCGGCCGCCGCCGGGGCGATGAACCGCTATCCGGACCCCGACGCCACCCTCCTGCGCCGGCGCATCGCTGAGCGCTACGACACCGACCCCTCGCGGGTCGCCGTCGGCAACGGCTCCTGCGAGATCCTCCTCGCCGCCGCAGAGGCGCTCTGCGAGCCGGGCGCCGAGATCCTCTACTCCTGGCCGGCCTTCTCGATGTACCCGTACCTGCCGGCGCTGACCGGGGCGCGCGAGGTGCGGGTGCCGCTTGCCGAGGGCGACGTCCACGACCTCGACGCGATGGCGGCGGAGGTGACGGCGGCGACACAGCTCGTCCTCGTCTGCAACCCCAACAACCCGACCGGCACCCACCGCCCCGCGGCCGAGGTGGCGGCCTTCTGCGAGGCGTTGCCGGCCCACGTCACCGTCATCCTCGACGAGGCCTACGTCGAGTTCCAGACCCACGACGACCCAGACGCCACAGTCGACTTGCTCGCCGAGCTGCCCAACCTGGTCGTACTGCGCACCTTCAGCAAGGTCTACGGGCTGGCCGGCCTGCGGGTCGGCTACGCCCTCGGCGCGCCGCGGTTCCGCGCCGCGATCGACGCTGTGCGCCAGCCCTTCAGCGTCAACGCGCTCGCCCAGGCGGCGGGCGCCGAGGCGATCCTGCACCAGGACGACGTATCCAGCCGGGTCGAGCGGACGATCGCCGAGCGCCTGCGGGTCGAGGAGGGCCTGCGCGCCCTCGGCCTCAACACCTCCGACACCCACGCCAACTTCTCCTGGATCGACCTCGGCGACGCGGTCGAGGCCGACGTGGTCGCCGGCCTGGCCGAGCGCTCGATAGCCGTCCGTCCCGGCACTCCCTTGGGCGATCCCGGCCACATCCGCGTCTCCTACGGCACCGCCGAGGAGAACGGCCGCTTCCTCGCGGCCATCGCCGAGCTGCTCTAGGCCCGTCCGCGGTGTGCGTCGTTTAGTGACTGTGGCAACCCGTGAGTATGAACAGGATTTTTAATATATAAAGTAGCCAAGCATGCCTTTTGCAAGCTCTGGGTGGTGGGTCGCAGCCGCAAATGGTGGCACTAGCGTCCCGGGGTCGTCGGGTGGTGGAGGAAAGGACCTCGGTGACCTGATCAATGACGGGGCGCAGATCGTGCCGCGGATCGCAGAGGCTGCCGCGGTCCTGCTTGTATCGAGCTGTGTGGTTATCGCCCTCGTCATGCTTGTAGTGACTATGTCGCGACGCATAATGCGGGCGTCTCTGGTGGTGCGACCATTTCTGGATAGCGCGGTTGGTGTGAAGGTAGGTCCCGGGGTGGCGTCATTGGTGGAGGAGCGCTTGGTTGGCGCGCTGCGCCGGAAGGGTCGGGTTGACGATGGGTATGACCTTGACCAGGCGGCCATCGACATCGAGCTGCTGGCCGAGGACAACGATTTGGCCAAGGCAATGGAGCGCTTGGCAGATGTTCCCCAGCTCAAGCTCGTGGTGGCCGTGGTGAGCTTGATGGAACGTCTCCTTCCCTCGCGTGGACTCTCGGCAGCGGGAGAACTGCTGCCGGCTGGAGCTGACGGGGCAGGCGTCTCGATTGCCCTGTATCAGGGCAATCGCCTGACGGCGCGCAGTTCGCTGTGGGAACACGAAGTGAACATGTGGTTCCCCAGGGAAGGGGGAAGCGCCAAGCAGGCAAAGTCGGGGAAGCCAGAGAAGCTCACGCCGTCTTCTGGTGGGGAATCTCCCTCGTCGCACTACGGCCTGGCTGCGCCGGCGGCGTGGTGGGTCCAGTACGAGGCGGCCCGGGTGCTCGACTCGAACGTCTCTCTTGTGACGAATAGCGCGCCAAGCTTCTCGCTGGTAGGCATCGGCCTCGCTCGGGAACGGCAGCGTCACGTTCGTGACGCGGGAGCGGCCTATTCCAGCGCCCTTGCGCACGACCCCGACAACGTTGCCGCGCTGTTCAACCTGGCCCAGCTACTGGCCCGGGAGCATGGCCTGTACGCGCCGGCCGCCCTGTTGCTCGTGCGGGCTGCGGGGGCCCTTGCCGACCGGCACGGGTCGGAAAGCCCGGTGTCCCCCGGGGATGGGGAAGATAGCCAGTTGCGAGATCCCACCTGGTACCGGGTCTGTTACGCGCAGGCGGTGAGGTGCCTGCAGATCGCAATGGCTGACAAGAGCAGTGAGGACAAGGCCGCGGGCTGGCCGAAGAACATGTCCGTAAACGGCAAGGGTGCCTGGAAAAGTGAATTCAGCCCTGAGACCCGGGAGTTGCTTATCGGCCTCTTCGAAGATCAGGGCCCCGTGCAATCCCCGAAGGAGGCCCTCGCCGCAGCGAAGACACGCGCGAGTGAATTGCTCGTAACGGTTGCGTCAGTGTTGGATGACGCGGGTTGGCATTGGGTTGGCCGCAAGCCACCCAGATATCTCTCCTGGGCAAAAAGGCTTGACTCCCGGTCACGGAGGCTAGCGAGAAGGAAGCAAACACGGCCGGTAGCAGGGGACGAGAAGCTGACCCGATTTCTCAGTCAAGTGATCGAGCCGGCCGCGGTGACGCTTTATTGCGCGGCCTGGCTTGCCGAGGACGACCCAAAAAATTACAAGCGCTTCAGGGCCGCGATACTGGAGCGAAGCGGTGGCGATCATCGACCGGTGGACCGCCGTGCCCTTACGAGCGCTGACTCCGACCAGTGGGCGCTGGACTACATGAGCGGGTGCCTGGCGGACCAGCAGGTGGATACCCGCCGCCATGCTCGTGTCGTGGCTCGCCTCGGACGCACGCAGTACCGCGCCCCCCTCGATCCGGCACCGCGCGCTCGATACAGCTTTGCCTGCCTTCTCTCACAACTGGGAGCGGAGGCTGACGACAGGAAAGACAAGAAGGCAAGGGACTCGTTCATCTCGAGCGCGGCCGCTCAGCTCGAACGCGCTCTGTCGGACTCGTCCAGCGATCGTCGCGAACGACTGGCGAGATGGGCTCGAGTCGACCCAGACCTGTCCGGGCTGCGCGATTGCAACCGCGCCGCCTTCTCGACCATCGTCGCTCGCTGGGGGCCCTCTGAAAGGCGGCAGGTGATGCGCAAGAAGCTCAAGTCATCGGTTATTTCCTCAGCCGCCTACCTGGCGGGCCCGAAGATTCTCGAGCTGGAGCTTGTGGACGGCTCGCGCTATCAGTACTTCGACGTCCCCAAGAAGGTCTACAAAGCGCTCGTCGATGACGAGTCGCCGGGGAAGGTATTCAACGAGGCGATTGTTCCGAAATTCTCCTTCGTCCGCGTCTGACGGCGGGCTTGCCTGGGGGTTTGTCCTTGTCTCTGCCGTCACGGCCTGCTACAAAGTCTGGAGATGAAGCGTTCTGCCGACACGACGTGCACCTGCAGCGCCGCCGTTGCGTCCCTTCCTGCTCGCTTCGTCTATTTCTGGCGATTTAGCTAGGCGTCCGGCCCCGCGGCAAGAGCCGCGAGACATAAGCGTTTTGGCCGGGCGTCGGACAGATTCCGCCTTTGGCGCGACAGCTTGTGCGCCGAGGCCAACCCGGAAGTAGGCTTTTGAGCGTGGAGGAAGGTGAAGGCAAAATGATGATCGGGATGCAGGGCGAGACCCGAGACCGGGTCAGGGACCAGCGGATCGAGCGGATCGAGGAGTTGGTCTCGCCGGCGAAGCTGCTGGAGGAACTGCCCCTTGGAGAGGAGCGGGAAAAAGCCGTCGTCCGCGGCCGCGGCGAAGTCGGCAACGTGCTCGACGGCACCGACGACCGGGTCCTGGTCGTGGTCGGGCCGTGCAGCGTCCACGACCCCGAAGCGGCGCTCGACTATGCCGGCCGCCTGGCCGAACTCTCTCGCAAGCTGAGCAAGGAGGTGCTGATCGCGATGCGCGTCTACTTCGAGAAGCCGCGCACGACGACCGGCTGGAAGGGGTTGATCAACGATCCGCACCTCGACGGCTCGCTCGACGTCAACACCGGCCTGCGAATGGCGCGCCAGGTGCTGCTGGAAGTGCTCGACCTCGGGTTGCCGGTGGGCACCGAGTTCCTCGACCCGATCACGCCGCAGTACATCGCCGACGCGGTTTCCTGGGGGGCGATCGGGGCGCGCACGACCGAGAGCCAGATCCACCGCCAGCTCGGCTCCGGCCTCTCGATGCCGATCGGGTTCAAGAACCGCACCGACGGCGACATCCAGGTCGCCGTCGACGCCGTTCGCGCCGCCGCGGCGCCGCATGCCTTCGCCGGGATCGATGACGTCGGCTCGCCGGCGATCCTCTACACGACCGGCAACCCGGACGGCCACGTGATCCTGCGCGGCGGCCGCGGCGCTCCCAACCACGACGCCGAAGGGGTCGCCGCGGCGCTGATGCTGCTGCGGGACGCCGAGCTGCCCGAGCGCGTAGTGGTCGACGCCTCGCACGACAACAGCAACAAGGACCCCGGGATGCAGCTCGTCGCCGCCAGCCAGATCGCCGACCAGATCGCCGACGGCAACCGCGACATCGTCGGCGTCATGCTCGAGTCCTTCCTGGTCGAGGGCCGCCAGGACCTCGGCGACGGCGATGGCCTCGTCTACGGGCAGTCGATCACCGACCCCTGTATCGACTGGGACTCGACCGTCTCGATCCTGGAACAGTTCGGCGCGGCGATAGTGGCCCGGCGCGGCTGATGAGGATCGCAGTCCTCGGCGTCGGCCTGATCGGGGGCTCGATCGGCCTCGTCGCCCGCGCGCGGTCGCAGGCGAGCGTGGCCGGCTTCGATCCCGATCGGGCGACGCTGGATCGCGCGGTCCAGGAGGGAGTGATCGACGTCGCCGCCGGTTCGGTGGGCGAGGCCTGCGAGGGCGCCGAGGTCGTCTTCTGTGCGGCCCCGGTCGCCGGGCTGACCGAGCTCGCGACCGCTGCGCTGGAGGCCTGCGGTCCCGACACGGTCGTCACCGACGTCGGCTCGACCAAGCGCGACATCGTCGCCGCGCTGGGCTCCGACGAGCGCTTCATCGGCGGCCACCCGCTGGCGGGCGCGGAGACCTCGGGGGTCGAGAACGCCCGCGCCGACCTCTTCGAGGGCGCCCGCTGGTACCTGACGCCGAAATCCGAGCGCTCCAGCGGCTTGCTCTACGACCGGCTCCAGCGGACCGTCGCCGGGCTCGGCGCGCGGGTGCAGGCGATCGACGCCGAGACCCACGACCGCCTGATGGCGACGGTGAGCCACCTCCCGCACGTGGTCGCCAACGTCCTGGTCGGCCAGGCCGCTGCCGAGTTGACGCGCGACTCCGAGCGGATGCCGGAGGTCGGCCCGAGCTTTCGCGACACGACCCGGGTCGCCGGCGCCAACCCGGCGATCTGGGGGGACATCTTCGCCAGCAACAGCGAGGCCGTCGCCGACGCGGTCGATGCGGTCGCGCGGCGGCTGGGCGAGGCGGCTGAGCTGATCCGCGGCGGCGAGCGCGAGGCGGTCACCGAGTGGCACGCGGCGGCGGCCGCGGACAGGCGCCGGCTGCTCGAGACCGAGCTCACCGGCGGCGAGCTGAGCGAGCTGCGCGTCGTCGTCTCCAACCGGCCGGGCACGGTCGCCGAGCTGGCGCTGGCGCTTGGCGACGCGGGGGTCAACATCGAGGACATGGCGCTCTACCCGGCGCCCGACATGACCTCCGGCGCCGTCTCGCTCTGGGTCTCCGGCGAGGGGCAGGCGGCGCGGGCGGAGAAGCTGGTGCGCGAGCTGGGTCACACGGCCAGCATCGTCGGCGAAGCCGAAGGCGAGTAGCCGGTGGCAACCCGCTTTGACCCATCGGGACCGCTGCGCGGCAGCATGCGCCCGCCGGCGGACAAGTCGATCTCCCACCGCGCCGCCCTGATCGCGGCGATGGGGGAGGAGGAGACGTCGATTGAGGGCTACCTCGACTCGGCCGACACCCGCTCGACCCTGGCCGCGGTGCGGGCGCTCGGTGCCAGGGTTGAAGGCTTAGGCCCCGGCGGTATCGAGGAGACGATCCGCATCCGTGGCATCGGCCTGCGACGCGCGATCGCGACGCCGATCGACGTCGGCAATGCCGGCACCCTGCTGCGACTTCTGCCGGGCTGGCTTGCGGGGCAGCCGTCGGGTCGCTGGACCCTCGACGGCGACGACTCGATCCGGCGGCGTCCGGTCGACCGGATCGCCGAACCCCTGGGCCGGATGGGCGCCCGGCTGAGTTGCCGCGAGGACCGCCTGCCCCCGCTCGAGGTCGAGGCCGCGCCCCTGCACGGGATCGAGTACGAGATGCCGGTGGCGAGCGCCCAGGTGAAGTCGTGCCTGCTCTTCGCCGGCCTGCTCGCCGAGGGGACGACCTGGATCGCCGAGCCGTCGCGCAGCCGCGACCACACCGAGCGGATGCTGGCCGCCGCCGGCGCCGACGTGATCTGGCTCCGAGGCGGGGTCCAGGTGCGGACCTGCAAGCAGCTGGACCCCGGCGAGCTGGCGGTCCCCGCCGACTTCTCCTCAGCGGCCTTCTTCATCGTCGCGGCGCTGCTCGTGCCCGGCAGCGAGGTGGTGCTGGCGGGCGTCGGCACGAACCCGACCCGGACCGGCCTGTTGCGCATCCTCGAGCGGATGGGGGCCGAGGTCGAGGTTGAGGTCGAGGGGGAAAAAGGGGGCGAGCCGGTGGGGACGATCCGCGTCCGGGCCTCGGAGCTGCGCGGCACCGAGGTGGGCGGCGAGGAGATCCCGCTGGCGATCGACGAGCTGCCGCTTGTGGCACTCGCCGCCTGCTTCGCCGAGGGCCCGACGACGATCCGCGATGCCGCCGAGCTGCGGCGCAAGGAGTCCGACCGCGTCGCCACCACCTGCGAGGCGCTGGCCGCGCTCGGCGCCGAGGTCGAGCCGGCCGAGGACGGGATGCGGATCGAGGGCGGCGGGAGCCTGCGGGGAGGCGCCGTCCGCTCCCACGGCGACCACCGCATCGCCATGTTGGCGGCCGTCGCGGGGATCGCCTCGCGCGATGGCGTCGAGGTCGAGGGCATGGACGCGGCCGCGGTCAGCTATCCCGGCTTCGAGTCGGATCTCGCCTCGCTGCTGGCTGGCAGCGCCTGATCTACCGCCGGCCATACGCTGCCCCGATGGTCATCGCGATCGACGGGCCTGCCGGGGCCGGCAAGTCAACAGTTGCACGCGCCGTCGCCGGGCGGCTCGGCTTCACCTACCTCGACTCGGGGGCGATGTACCGCTGCGTGGCGCTGGCGGCGCTCGAGCGCGGCGCCGACCTCGGCGACGGGGCAGCGGTCGGGGAGGTGGCGTGCTCGCTGGCGATCGCGCTCGACGGCGAGCGGGTCGAGCTCGACGGTCGCGACGTCAGCGCGGCAATCCGCGAGGCGCGAGTCACCGACGCCTCCTCGCTGGTTTCGGTCCATCCCGCTGTGCGCGAGGCGATGGTCGTCGAGCAGCGCCGGCTGATCGCCGCCGGCCGCTACGTCGCCGAGGGCCGCGACATCGGCACCGTGGTCAGCCCCGAGGCGCCGCTGAAGGTCTTCCTCACCGCCTCGCCCGAGGAGCGTGCTCGCCGCCGCGCCGAGCAGACCGGGGAGGACCCGGCTGCAGTGTTGGTCGCCCAGCAAGAACGCGACGCCCGCGACGAGACGCGCGAGCACAGCGCCCTGCGCGCGGCCGAGGACGCGGTCGAGATCGACACCACCGGCCTAGCGCTCGACGAGGTCGTCGACCGGATCGAGTCCCTGGCCCGCGACCGAGGGCTCGCATGAGCTTCCGGTGCGCCTTTTCCCCTCTATTCCTGGATAAAGCGCACCGGAAGGTGGCTCTATGAGCCGGCTGCCGATCGTTGCCGTCGTCGGCTTTCCCAACGTCGGCAAGAGCACGCTGGTCAACCGTCTCGCCGGCGGGCGGGAGGCCGTCACTCACGCCGAGCCGGGCGTGACTCGCGACCGCAAGCGGGTGCGTTGCGAGTGGAACGGGGTCGCCTTCGAGCTGCTCGACACCGGCGGCATCGACATCGAGGACGAGTCCGAGCTGGCCCGCGACATCCAGCAGCAGGCGCGGCTGGGGATCGCCGAGGCCGACGTCGTGATGCTGGTCGTCGACGCCCGCGCCGGCGTGCGCGCCGGCGACGCCGATCTGGCCAAGACCCTGCGCGGGGCGGACGTCCCAGTCGTCGTCGTCGCCAACAAGCTCGACCGGCCCGAGGACGAGCACATGACGGCGGAGCTAAACAAGCTCGGGCTGGGGGAGCCGCTGCCGGTCTCGGCCACCCACGGCCTCGGCAGCGGCGACCTGCTCGACCGCGTGGTCGAGCTGCTCGGCGAGCGGGCGCAGCCGGGCGAGCCCGACGACGCCGTACGGGTCGCCGTGATCGGCCGTCCCAACGCGGGCAAGTCATCGCTGGTCAACGCCTTCCTCGGCTCCGAGCGGGTGATCGTCTCCGCCCGCGCCGGCACCACGCGCGATGCGATCGACACCGAGGTCGAGGTCGACGGCCGCCGCGTCATCCTCGTCGACACCGCCGGCCTGCGCCGCCGCTCCAAGGTCGCGGGCACGGTCGACTACTACGCCCAGCTGCGCTCCGAACACGCGGTCGAGCGCGCCGACGTCGCCCTCGTCGTCTGCGATGCCTCCGAGGGCGTCACCGCCGAGGACCTGCGGGTGGCGGAGATCGCGATGCGGGCGGGCTGCGCGACCCTGCTGGCGATGAACAAGTGGGACGTGACCACGACCGACATCGACGACGCCCGCGCCCGGGTCGAGCGCAAGCTGCGCCTCCGTCCCGCGGTCGTCACCTGCTCGGCGACCCGCGGGCGCAACGTCGCCAACCTGCTGCCGAAGGCGCTGGAGCTCGCCGACCGGGCGGGCGAGCGGATCCCGACCCCCGAGCTCAACCGCTTCGTCGCCGACGTGGTCGGCAAAACGCCGCCGCCGTCGCGCCGCGGCCGGCGCCTGCGGCTCTACTACGCTGCCCAGGTGGGCGAGCGGCCGCCGCGGATCGCGATCCAGGTCAACGACCGCAAGCTGATTATCCGCGACTGGGCCTACCACCTGGAGAACCGCCTGCGCGAGACCTACGCGCTGGAGGGCGTTCCCCTGGTGATCGACTTCGTTCCGCATTCCGGCACCCGCCGCGGCAATAAGTGACCCGAGGCACCTGGGCGTCCTCGACAAGTCAACGCTAGGCTTTCGTCTATGAGCGATACACAGCCGCTCGCCGAGGGCGAGTACCTCTTCACTTCCGAGTCCGTCACCGAGGGCCATCCCGACAAGGTCTGCGACCAGATCTCCGACGCCGTGCTCGACGCGGTGATGGCCGGGGATCCGGAGGGCCGCGTCGCCTGCGAGACCCTGGTCAACACCGGCATGGCGGTGGTCTCGGGTGAGATCTCGACCGACGTCCACCTCGACGTGCCCGAGCTGGTCCGCGAGACGATCCGCGAGATCGGCTACGACCACGGCGACTACGGCTACCACTGCGACCACATCTCGGTCCTGGTCTCGCTCGACAAGCAGTCGCCCGACATCGCCCAGGGCGTCGACAAGGCCTATGAGACGCGTACCGAGTCGGTCGAGGACGAGCTCCTGGTCGCCGGTGCGGGGGACCAGGGAATGATGTTCGGCTACGCGACCGAGGAGACCGAGGCGCTGATGCCGATGCCGATCCACCTCGCCCACCGGCTGGCCGAGCGGCTCGCCGCGGTGCGCAAGGACGGCAGCCTCGACTACCTCGGCCCCGACGGCAAGACCCAGGTCACGGTCCGTTACGCCGACGGCCGCCCGGTGCGGGTGGAGAAGCTGCTGATCTCGACCCAGCACGCCGAGGGCGTCGAGTCGGAGTCGAAGATCAAGCCCGACCTCTGGGAGGCCGTGGTCCTGCCGGTGCTCGGCGCCGAGGCCGCGGGCCTCTTCGACGAGGCCGAGCTGCGCCACCATTTCCTCGTCAACCCGACCGGCAAGTTCGTGATCGGCGGCCCGGTTGGCGACGCCGGCCTCACCGGCCGCAAGATCATCGTCGACACCTACGGCGGCATGGCCCGCCACGGCGGCGGCGCCTTCTCCGGCAAGGATCCGTCCAAGGTCGACCGCTCGGCTGCCTACGCCGCCCGCTACGTTGCCAAGAACGTCGTCGCCGCCGGCCTCGCCCAGCGCTGCGAGGTCCAGGTCGCCTACGCGATCGGCGTGGCCCGCCCGATCTCGCTGATGGTCGAGACCTTCGGCACCGGCAAGCTCCCCGACTCCCAGATCTCCCGCCTCGTAGAAGCTGAGTTCGATCTCCGCCCGGGAGCCTTCCGCGGCTACCTGGACCTGCACCGCCCGGTATTCCGCCAGACAGCCGCCTACGGCCACTTCGGCCGCGAGGGCGACGCCTTCACCTGGGAGCGGATGGACCGGGCTGAGGCGCTCAAAATGGCTGCTGGTCTCGAAGCGGCGCCTGCCTGACGAACCCTGAGACAGGTGCCTTTGGGCACCCTCCTCAAGCGCTTTTGCGAAGACGCCACTCCGCGCGCTTGTCGGGTTGTCATCCCGGCATTTGCAGGCGAAATCTATGTCCGGCTTCTACCTCAGGGCTGATCACTGAGGCAATCCACTCAGCAGCTTGAACTTACATGGCCCCGCCGGTAGAGGTGGGGAAGCCCGGAACGCGGGAGAAGACAGGTCTATTCGGGAGAACCCGAGGATTGGAGAAGCCAATGAAGCCGAGCAAAACGTTTGGCCTCGTTGTATTGGGGGCACTGATTTCAATGGCATTTGTCGGCGCCAGCTCGGTCATGGCGGAAGAAACTACGCCGTGCCAGGTGGATGAAAACCCCTGCTCAGAAGGCCACGAGATCACACACATCCACCTGAGCACCTTAGCGGGACATAAGCTCGTGATCAACACAAATGTGCTTACTGTCGAATGCGACGCTTTAGGCTTAGGCGAAGTGTTAAAACTTACTAAAGAACTCTCCGGGCTAATTCTAATACACACCCAAGCCACATACACGAACTGTAACAGTGGTAACTGTACTGTAAGTGAAGAAAATGGCCCGTCCAAAATCGAAGTCTTAAAGGAAGGTCACGAAACAGCAAGCGTGGTTGATGAAGTCTTACTACACATCAGCTGTAGCGGTCTCAACTGCCGCTACAAAGGTGCTGGTCTAAAAGGAACAGTCAAGGGCCCGTTATTATCGACTGAGTCAAACGGAGAAGGCTCTCTCGTGAAACAGTCGTTGAGCAAGGAGAGTGGTCTCTTTTGTCCTTCCACCTCTGAATTAACCGTCGCTGCTACGCCGTTAGAACCAGCCTACATCACTAGCTGAGCCCGGCTGTACCGGTGGAAAGTTGTGGCAACCGCCCCAGAAACCCCTCCGGGGCGGTTGCTTTGCCTGCCTTTCGGCGGCTGCCTTGAAACTATTATGCGGTGACGTAAAAGGCGCTTAACGGGCTGGTTAAGACACTGAGTTCAGCCGTTTTCGGGCAGAGGATGCCGCTGACCTTATGCAGCGTCTGTTCCTCGAAGCTCGTTTCCCCGTTTTTCGCGGAGGATAATAAGGCGCCTGTGGTGTGCCCCAGCACGCCGCTGGCATCGTAGTTGCAGTTGAGGAGCGGCCCGCAATGCACGTTCCCTTCGACTTCAATTTCGACATCCGCTGATTCGTGTCCTGACTTTAAGACTTTGGCTAGGAGCTGGACGCTGATTTCGCTTGCTATGCATCCGCTGCTGCAATTACTGACTGTGATGTTGCCTTCGATTTCGAGCGGTTCGCCTAATTCTTCCACCATGTTGCCTAAGGATAAGACATCGCATTTGAAGGTAAGAATGCTGGTTTTCATGACTGCCGGCGCGCGGCCGCCGTCGTTTCGTGCAGGTGCGTGAGCGATTTGCCTTCGGGGCAGGCTTTGCCTTCGCCCGGGTCTTCTGTGCACAGCGAGGTCGATTCCGCCATCGCCGAGCCGGTCCCCACGAATGCCATCGCCATCAACGCCGCGAGCACGGCGAGGCCGAACATCTTGATGAGTTTCACTTTGCTCTCCCTTCCCGGCGGTTCCCGCCGAGATCGATCGGTCTTGGGCTCGGGGATTCCGAGCCCACCTATATAAATGGAGTAGCAACGATGCAAATTTACTTTTGCGTATTTGCCGGCGATCGTTGTGTGACTGCCGCGTTTGTCCCTGTAAATGCCGAGACACCCGGTCGGCACGTGCGCGAAGCCGTGCTTTCGCGATTACGCCCATTCAGGGTTTGGCTTCAACCGTGCCCCGCCCGGGGCCCCATCTCTGCGGCTCTTAGCTCGGCGGCTGCGCTTCGCCGAGCCCATGCGAACCGGCTTCGCTGGCGCCGGTCGCTTGGTCGACACGGTGGACTACGTCGCTTGGACTGGCCACTCCGTAGAAGACGAAGTTGTAGTCGTCGCCTGCTGCGGTGTCGAAGTCGACGTCGCCGACCTGCACCATGCGCTGGTAGACGGACTGCTTGTAGTTGACGTTTTGGACCCGCTCCAGGCGGGTCTCCTGGACCTCGCGGGAGACGATGCCGCGTTTTATGTTGAGGCGGCGGTCGGTGATCGTGTAGGTCGTCGCGACGCGCCTGATGAAGCCGGCCAGGACGGTCACGGCGACGATGACGAGGACTACGAGGAAGACGGTGCCGCTGCCGGCGCCGAAGAGCTTGAAGATCACGCCGGCGATCGCGGCGACCAGGATCCCCTTCAGGTAGAAGCCGAGGATCGCCCGCCACGAGGGGTGGCCCTGGAAGATCACCCGCTCTCCCGGACTGAGGTTGAGGCTCATCGGGCCGCAGCATACCCTCGCCGTCCGCGGGTCTCCATAACGTGAGTCGGTGACCATCGCGAAGGTCGAGCCGCTGACCACCGCCCGTGCCCTGCGCGGGCCGTTCGACTACCGCTTGCCCGAGGCGATGGCCGATCTGGGGGTGGGCAGCGTCGTCCGCGTTCCCTTCGGCCGGCAGCGCCTCTTGGGCGTCGTCGTCGGTCTCGCCGACGTCTCGGACCTGCCCGCGGAGAAGCTGGCGGAGCCGATCGAGGCGCTCGAGGCAGGAGCCCCGCCGGAGCTGGTCAGGCTCGGCATCTGGATCGCCCGCGAGTACTGCTCGACTCCCTCGCGTGGGCTCCAGCTCGTGCTGCCTCCTGGGACCGGCGCCGCCGGCCAGCGGGTCCGCTCGCGGCTGGAGCTGCGGGCCGAGATCGCCGCCGCCGGCGAGGCCGCGTTGAGCGGTTCCGAGCGGCTTGGCGTGAAGCAGCGTGCGGTCCTTGAGGCTCTGCGGGCGGGGGAGATGTCGGCGGCTGAGCTGGCGGCCGCGGTCGGCTCCGACCGCTCCGTGCTGCGCCGGCTCGAGGAGCGGGGCCTGATCGCGACCCGCAGCTCGCGGGTGCGGCGGCGCTCGGCCCACCCCGAGGTGGGCGCACCCGGCGGGCGCCCCGAGCTGCTCGCCGAGCAGTCGGCCGCGGTGGAGGGCATCGTCGCCGCGCTCGACGGCGAGGCCGGGGCGGCCCGCGAGGTGCTGCTGCACGGCGTCACCGGCTCGGGCAAGACCGAGGTCTACCTCGCCGCGGTCGAGGCGGCCCTGGCCCGCGGCAAGGGCGCGATCGTCCTCGTCCCCGAGATCGGCCTGGCGCCGCAGGCGGTCGCCCGCTTCCGGGCCCGGCTCGGCGACCGCTTCGCCGTCCTGCACTCGGCCCTGCCCGACGGCGAGCGCTACGACGAATGGCGCCGCCTCCGCGATGGCGAGGCGAGCGTCTGCGTCGGCCCCCGCTCCGCTGTCTTCGCTCCCCTTCGCGACCTCGGCCTGATCGTCATCGACGAGGAGCACGACTCCTCCTACAAGCAGGAGGGCGACCCCTGCTACGACGCCCGCGCGGTCGCCCGGCGACGGGCCGCGGAGAACGGTGCCGTGCTCGTCGTCGGCACCGCGACGCCGCGCCCGGAGTCGTGGCTGGAGCTGCCGCGGCTGGAGCTGCCGCGCCGGGTCGACGGGCGGCCGATGCCGCCGGTGCGGGTGCTTGACATGCGCGAGGCCGACCCCCGCTCCGGCCCCCTGCACCCCGAGACCTGGGCGGCGCTGGAGGGCGTGCGCGCGGCGGGCGCGAAGGCGATCGTGATGGTCAACCGGCGCGGCTTCGCCCCCTGGCTCACCTGCCGCTCCTGCGGCAGGCACTGGGACTGCCCCAACTGCGACGTTTCGCTGATCGTCCACCGCCACAGCGGCCGGGTCGTCTGCCACCACTGCGCCCACTCCGAGCCGCTGCCGGCGGTCTGCGGGGACTGCGGCTCGACCACGCTCTCCCAGGCCGGCGTCGGCACCGAGCAGGTCGAGGCGCTGCTGGTCGAGCGGCTGGCGCCGATGCCGGTCTTCCGGCTCGACGCCGACACCGCCGGCGGTCGGGGCGCCCACGCCCGCATCCTCGCCGCCTTCGGCGAGGCGGAGGGCGGCGTCCTGGTCGGGACGCAGATGGTCGCCAAGGGACACGACTTCCCGGAGGTGACCCTGAGCGCGATCCTCGACGCCGACGCGACCCTGCGCTTCCCAGACTTCCGCGCCGCCGAGCGGACCTTCGCGATGGTCGCCCAGCTCGCCGGCCGCAGCGGTCGCGGAGCCGCCGGCGGCAGCGTCATCGTGCAGACCCTGGCGCCGGCCGCGCCGAGCATCGTCCACGCCGCCGGCCACGACTCGGCCGGCTTCCTCGCCGAGGAGGTCGAGCGCCGCCGGGCGCTGCGCTACCCGCCCTTCTCCCACCTGACCCGGATCGTGCTCAAAGCCGAGTCCGAGCCCCGCCTCGAGAAGGCCTCGCGCGAGCTCGCCGAGGCGCTCATCCCGGCCCTGCCGGACGACACCGACCTGCTCGGCCCCGCCCCGATGTTCCGGGTCCGCAACCGCCACCGCCGGCGCCTGCTGCTCAAGGCCGCCGACCGCGAGGGGACCGTGGCCGCGGTCCGCGAGACGGTCGAGCGCCTGGCCGCCGACCGCTCCCTCCGCGACGTCGCGATCAGCGTTGACGTCGACCCCCAGTGACAGAGGCCTGGACCACGTCGTCAAGGGGGAGAGTTTCGGACCCCAGAGCCTTAGTCAGGCATGGGAGCCAGGCTCATTGCTGTTGTCGCGGCCGAACTTGCCCACGGTCGGATCGCGTTGACCGACATTGGAACAGGGGCGATGGTCGGCGGCCTGCTCGGTGAGATTGCGGTTCGGATAGCACCCCTGTTTGGACGTGAGTTGACCGTAGATGGATGGCGAGAGGGAATGTTCATCGGCGCTCTGGTCGTCTTTGCTGCTTGGGTCTCCAGTGGATTGGAGGGGTAAAATGCCGTCCATGTGGGAGAGGCGCATTCTGTCCTCGTTGACCGCCATCGTCCTTGGGGCGGTTGGCGGAATGATCGGGGTGCATGGCTTTGGTCTCTTCCTATACGTAGCCGCGGTTGTTTCGCTTGCGATGATCATGGGCATC
Organism: uncultured Solirubrobacterales bacterium; assembly: GCA_963714665.1. Taxonomy (GTDB): domain Bacteria; phylum Actinomycetota; class Thermoleophilia; order Solirubrobacterales; family 70-9; genus VRUE01. The sequence continues at coordinate 633,700 of CAVQPE010000003.1, forward strand.
GTTTTCGAGCCTTGGATCCAGGGTCGCCACCGAAGTCATCCGCACTGATTCGATCCATACAATCGGTCTCGTGAGCGAGGAGGCCGAGACCGAGCTGGGGGAGCAGGAGCGCGAGGAGCTCGAAGCCGAGCTGCTGGAGCGTCGCGAGGTCGCGCTTGCCCAGGTGGTCAAGTTCGGCGACCCGGTGCTGAAGAGCAAGGCCTCCCCGGTTCGCGAATTCGGCTCCGAGCTGCGAGCGGAGGCCGAGCGGATGATGGGGATCATGCGGGACGGCATGGGCGTGGGCCTGGCCGCGACCCAGGTGGGCATCCTGCGCCGCCTGCTCGTCTTCCAGGCCGGCCACGACAGTGAGCCCACGGCCCTCGTCAATCCGGAGGTCGAGTGGGCTTCGGACGAGGTCGTCGTCGCCGAGGAGGGTTGTCTCAGCCTGCCGCGCGTCTCGATGGACGTCGAGCGCCCCCTGTTCGTGCGTTTCAAGGGCCTCGACGTCGACGGTGAGCCGGTCCGGATCGAGGCGGCCGGGCTGGAGGCGCGGGTGCTCCAGCATGAGCTCGACCACCTCGACGGCGTGCTGATCCTCGACCGCGCGCCCCGCCCGCAGCGCAAGGCCGCCCTGCGCGCCCTGCGCGAGGGCGGCAGCTACAGCCCGTCGCTGGCCGAACAGGACGCTGACGGCTCCGGGGACGAGCATCGCGAGCCCCGTACAGACGCGTGAGGACCGTCTATCTCGGCACCTCGGAGTTCGCCGCGGCCGTCCTGCGCCGCCTGGCCGAGTCGGCGCACCGGCCGCTGCTCGTGGTCACGCCTCCCGACCGGCCCAAGGGGCGCGGTCGCCGCACCCAGTCCCCGCCCGCCGCGGAGGCCGCCCGTGAGCTCGAGCTCGACCTGCTCCAGGCCGGGGACGTCAACGACGAGTCGGCGCTGGAGCGGATCCGCGCCGGAGGCCCCGAAGCGCTCGCCGTCTGTGCCTTCGGGCAGCTGATCCGCGAGCCGCTGCTCTCGACCTGGCCGATGCTGAACGTCCACCCATCGCTCCTGCCTCACTGGCGTGGCGCCGCGCCGATCGAGCGCTCGATCATGGCGGGCGAGGAGCGGACCGGCGTCTGCGTGATGCAGGTAACCGCGGGCCTCGACTCGGGGCCCGTCGCCCTCTGCGAGGAGATGGGGATCGGGCCCGAGGACGACTTCGAGGCGCTCTCATCGAGGCTTGCCACGCTGGGCGGCGAGCTGTTGGTGCGCGCATTCGATCTCCTCGGAGAGGGCAGCCTGGAGTTCGCCGGGCAGGACGACGACGCGGCGACCTACGCCGCGAAGGTCGCGCCGGAGGAGCGCCGGCTCGACCCGGCCCGTCCGGCGGGCGAGCTGGCCCGGGTCGTCCGCGCCCTCACCCCGCACATCGGCGCCTACCTGGAGACCGGCGGAGGCGAGCGGCTCGGGGTGCGCAAGGCGCGCCCCGTCGACGTTGGCGTCAAGACCGGCGAGATCCGGGCCGAGTGGGGGGCGCTGCTGCTCGGCTGCGGCCAGGGCGCCCTGCGCCTGGAGGTCGTCCAGCCGCCGGGGGGCAAGCCGATGGCCGCCGACGCCTACCTGCGCGGCCACTCGCTGCCGAAGCTGCCGTGATCTCGCCGGCCCGCCTGCTGGCCTACGAGACGATCCGGGCGACCTTCGAGCAGGACGCGCACACCGAGCGCGCCTTCCGCCGGGCGGCCGACGTCCGCCGGATCGGCGGCCGCGAGCGCGCCCAGGCACAGCGGCTCGCCTACGGGGCCGTGCAGCGGCGCGGCACGATCGACGCGGCGCTCTCGCGCCTGGTCGACCGGTCTTTGCGCGATCTCGACCCGGAGGTCCTGGCGGCCTTGCGGCTGGGGATGTACGAGCTGATCTTCTCGGACGGGACCCCCGATCACGCCGCGGTCGACCAGGCGGTGGAGCTGACCAAGCGGGCAGGCGCTGCGCACGCCTCGGGCCTGGTCAATGCGGTCTTGCGCCGTGCGATTCGCGAGCGTCAGGCTCTGGCCGAGTCCCTGCTCGGCGACGACTCGACCCCCGAGTCCGCCGCCGTTGCCCACTCGGCGCCGCTCTGGCTGGCGCAGATGTGGTGGAGCGAGCTCGGCCCCGAGGCCGCCCGCTCCCTGCTCGCCGCCTGCAACGAGCCGGCCGAGCACGCCTTCCGCGTCAGCACCCTGACCACCGATCGCGACACCGTGCTGGCCAAGCTGCGCGGCGCCGGCATAGACGCCACCCCAGCCGCTTCCGGTGCGCCTTATCCCCCTATGGCGGGGAAAAAGCGCACCGGAAGCGAGTTTGCGCTCGCGGTGCCGGAGACGATCGTGATCTCCGGCCGAACTGGCGCCGCGGTCCCGGAGCTGGTCATGGCCGGTGAGCTGACTCCGCAGAGCCGCGGCTCCGCCGCCGTGGTTGAGCTGCTCGATCCCCGCCCCGGCGAGCACGTGCTCGACCTCTGCGCCGGGCCCGGGATCAAGACCGGCCAGATCGCGGCGCGGATGGGCGACCGCGGCGAGGTGATCTCGGTCGAGAACGATCCCGAGCGAGCCAAGGAAGTCGCTGAGCAGGCGCGGCGGCTCGGCCTGCGCAGCGTCACCGTGATCGAGGCCGACGCCGGTGCGGCCGGCATGGCGCCCGGCTTCGACCGGGTCCTCGTCGACCCGCCCTGCTCGGACCTCGGCGCGCTCGCCTCGCGCCCCGACGCGCGCTGGCGCAAGTCGCCTAAGGCGATCGAGCGCCTGGCCGGGGAGCAGGCGCTACTGCTGCGCCGTGGGGTGGAGGCGCTGCGCCCCGGAGGCACCCTCGTCTACTCGACCTGCACGGTCTCCCGTCGCGAGAACGAGGATCAGGTTGCCGCCCTGGTCGCCGCGGCCGAGGCTGGGGAGGTCCCGGCGCTAAGCGTCGACGACCTCGGGGCGCTCGCGCCGGGCCTCGCGTCGCCCGTCGACCCGCGCTGCCTGCAGATCCGTCCCGACCGCGATTGCACGACCGGTTTCTTCATCTGCCGCCTGAGCAGGGATGATGGTCCCGATGAGTGAGGCGGACGACAAGGAAGCTCGGCGTCATGCGCCGGGCGGCCTGCCCCGGCTGCGGCGAGCCCTGGCTGCGCCCGACGCAGCTCCCGGGCCGCTTCCGCTGCGTGTACTGTCTGCGCCGCTTCGAGCTCGTGTCGCAGTGCCCGAACTGCGGCGAACACCAGACGATCGCCCGGATGAGCACGACCGAGGACATGACCTGCCAGATGTGTGGAGATTCGATGCTGAGGCCTGTATGAGCGAGCGCATGGCGGAGATCGTCGCCTCGCCGCGGGTCGCGCCATCGATCCTCTCGGCGGATTTCGCCCGCCTGGGTTCCCAGGTCGACGAGGTGATGGACGCCGGGGCGCGGGTGATCCACTTCGACGTGATGGACGGGCACTTCGTGCCGCCGATCACGATCGGGCCGCTGGTCGCGGCCTCGATCGCCGACCGGGTCCACGCCGCTGGCGGGGTGATCGACGTGCACCTGATGATCGAGCAGCCCGAGCGCCAGATCGAGGCCTTCGCCGAGGCCGGCGCCGACTCGATCACCTTCCACGAGGAGGCGACGCCGCACGCCAACCGCACCCTTGCCGCGATCCGCGACCTCGGCTGCCTGGCCGGCATTGCCCTCAACCCCGGCACGCCGGTCGAGGCGGTGTCGGAGCTGGGCGACCTCGCCGACATAGTCCTCTGCATGACGGTGAACCCGGGCTGGGGCGGCCAGTCGTTCATCGAGGGGTCTCCCGACAAGGTCTCGCGCCTGCAGCCGCTGGTCGGCAAAGCAAAGATCGAGGTCGACGGCGGCATCGACGCCAAGACCGCCGGCTCGGTCGCCGCGACCGGGGCCTCGCTGTTCGTCGCCGGTTCGGCCGTCTTCGGCGCCGCCGACCCTGCTGCCGCCTACGCCGAGATCGCCGCCGCGGCCAGCGCCGCCTGAGCGCACCGCTCCGATCAGGCGCAGTCGGCCAGCGCCGCAGCGTAGAAGCGCAGGTAGGCGTTCCAGTGCCGGTCCCAGTAGTCGTGCTCGTGCTTGCCCGGCCAGGTGTGGGCGGTGAGGTCGGCCCCGGCGGCTTCCAGCGTTTCGTCGAGGGCGACGTCGGAGATCAGGAAGGGGTCTTCGTCGCCGGCGTCGTTCCAGATCGGGATCGGGCCGAAGGCGCCGGGGTCGGACCGGATCGCCCCGATCACGTCGTTGCCTTCGAAGTCTTCGGCGTCGTCGAACGCCCCCGGGGCGGTGTCTTCGGCCCGCAGCCAGAGCGCCGGCGAGTGGCCGCCGACCGCGCAGAAGCGTCCCGGGTTCTGCAGCGCCAGGTCGTAGGCGCCGAAGCCGCCCATCGAGATCCCGCCGATCGCGACCCGGCGCGGATCGAGATCGAAGCGGCGGGCGACCTGCGGGATGACTTCGTCGACGACGTAGCTGCCCCAGTTGCCGGTTTCGCGGTCGTGCCAGTAGCTGTCGCCGTCGTCTTCGGGGAAGGCGACGACGGGAGCACGTGGCCCCAGCGTCGCCAGGGCCGTGAAGAAGGCTTCGTCTTCGAGGTAGGTGTCGACGGTCCCGCTCCTGCCGTGCAGGAAGACCAGCAGCGGTCGCCTGGCGGGATTTTCGGCCGATCCGGCGGGCTCGACGACGCCGACGTCGAGGTCCCTGCCGACGGCCCTGCTGTGGACGGCGATGCGGGTCGCCTTGGCGCCGTGGGTGTCGGCCGGTGCGAAGACGGTCGCGGCCAGGGCCAGGTAGACGGCCGCGATCGCCGCGAGCGCCAGCACGAAGGCCGCGACTCGGCGCCTCCGTTGGACCTGCCTCCGCGAGGGTCGCGCTGGGCTCAAGCTTGCGGAAGCGTAATCGTGCCTTGGTACCGTGCGCCGCCATGCATCGGCTCTGGCGCATGATCACCAGTCCGCTGCGGCGCTGGCCGCGGCTCTCTCGCGCTGCGCTGGTGGGCCTTGGCCTGATCGTCGCCATCGTCGGCTTGGCAAACGCCTACGTGTTGCTCAGTGCCGGCGGTGAGGCGACCGGCAGCGTCGCCGGCGTCCCCCGCGCGCAGGTGGCGATCGTGCCCGGAGCCGGGGTCACTCCGGACGGCAGGATGAGCATGATGCTCGCCGACCGGGTGCGCCGGGCCGATGCGCTCTGGCGTGCCGGAAAGGTCGATCGGATCCTCGTCTCCGGCGATCACCACGCCTGGTCCTACGACGAGCCGGACACGATGCGCAAGGCGCTGGTGCGCGACGGCGTCCCCGGCCGCGTCATCTTCGAGGACCACGCCGGCTTCGACACCTGGGCGACGATGGTCCGGGCGCGCAGCATCTTCGGGGTGAAGAGTGCCGTGATCGTCACCCAGGGCTTCCACATGCCGCGGGCCCTCTACCTCGCCGAAGCCGCGGGATTGGACGCGACCGGCCTGACCGCGGACCTGCACTCCTACGGCATCCAGGGCGCCAAGAGCGACGTTCGCGAGGTCCTCTCCCGGGTCAAGGCTGTTGCCGATGTTGCTTTCGACACCCCCGCCGTGGGAGGCCCGCCGCTGCCGATCGAAGGCGACGGCCGCGCGAGCTGGGGACCGGCTCCTCCTCCCGGAACACCTCCGGCAGGTTCTCCCGGCCGCTGAGGCCCCGGCTTAGCCTCGGGCGATCAGCGCCCCGATCACCTCCTGCCACCATGCCCGCTCCGCCGGGTCGTCGCCGATGCGCTGGGCGCGGCGCTCGCACCAGCGCGCCAGGGAGCGGCGGTCCCCCACGGCCACCGTCGCGTCCGAGGTGAGCGCGTAGCGGCCGTCGGCCAGGGCGACGAGGGCGGTTGAGCTGTCGCGGCGGCTGCGCAGCACCGAGGCGACGGCGATGCCGTTGACCTCCGTCGGCGCCGAGGGATCCCCGATCTCCCCCCCGGACCGACCGAGAAGATCTGCGGGGCGCCGCGCTGGGGCAGGCGCGGTGGCTTCGGAGCGCCGATCGGGCCCTCGTGCCAGCGCTTCGTCAGCTCCTCGACCTCCTCGCGCAGCTCGCCGCGGACGAGGATGTGCAGCTCATCTCCCTCGCGCACCTCGGTCGAGCCGCGCGGCGGGATCGCGTGGCCGTCGCGCACGATCACGTTGAGCAGCGCGTCTCGTGGCAGTCCCAGTTCGCGGACCAGGTGACCCGCCGCCGCGGCTCCCGGGCGCAGCCGGTAGGAGACGACGTCGCCGCCCATCCGCCGGATCCGGCCCGACTCGAGCAGGCGACGCGGCAGGGCCGGCTCGTTTGTGGTCAGGCCGAGCCGGTTGGCCAGCGGCTCGAAGGTCGCCCCCTGGACCAGGGTCGAGGTGACGACGACGAAGAAGACGATCGCGAAGAGCTCGTGGCCGCCGGCGACCCCGGCGACGACCGGGAAGGTGGCGAGCCAGATCGGCGTCGCCCCCGCAGGCCGGCCCAGCCGAGCATCGCCCGCTCGCGCAGGTCGAAGGGGGAGAGGGCGGTGGCGACGAGGGCGGCAAGCGGCCGGGCGACAAGGATCAGCACCGCCGAGAGAGCCAGGCCTTCGAGCGCGACGTCGCCGAGTGTGCTCGGGAAGACGAGCAGCCCGAGCAGGATGAAGAGGCCGATCTGGGCGACCTCGCCAACTCCCTCGTGGAAGGCGGCGATCGTGCGCCGGGCGGGCACGTTGCCGGAGCCGAGCGCGAGTGCGGTCAGGTAGACCGAGAGCAGGCCGGAGCCGTGCGCGACTTCGGCCACGCCGAAGGCGATACCGGCGATCGCGAGCGTCGCCACCGGGTAGATGCCGTCGGTGGGCAGGCGCACGGCGTTCAACGCCCCCACTGCGAGCCGGCCGAGGGCGAGCCCGATCGCCGCCCCGACCGCCAGCTTCAGCACCAGCAGGCCGGCCATGTCTGCAGCGCCATAGCCCGGCTGCTGAATCCATTCGACGAAGCCGACGACGAGCAGCAGCGCCACCGGGTCGTTCATCCCCGACTCGCCCTCGAGCGAGCGGGCGAGCTTCTTCTCCAGCTTCGAGCGGCGCAGCACGGCGAAGATCGCTGCCGAGTCGGTGGCGGCGACGGCGCCGCCGACGAGCATCCCCTCCAGAGTGCCGATGCCGAAGATCAGCTTCGCGGCGAAGCCCGCGACCAGCGCCGTGAGGATCGTGCCCAGCGTCGCCAGCGAGGCCGCGGTCCCGAGTACGGGCCGGATCTCCGACCAGCCCGCGGTCAGGCCGCCCTCGAAGACGATCAGGACGAGCGCGACGGTGCCGAGGGTCCGGGCCAGCTCCGCGTTGTCGAACTCGATCCCGCCGACCCCCTCCGAACCGGCCAGCATCCCCAGGCCGAGAAAGAGCAGCAGGCCGGGGATCCGCATCCGGTCGGCGAGCAGGCCGCCGACGATCCCGGCGGCGAGCAGGGCGCCGGCGACCAGGATCAGCTCGGCGTCGTGTCCTCCCACAGCAACTCCTAGGTGTTCTCGTCGACGGCGGCGAGGCGCAGCTCGAGTTCCTCCGGCGAGCCCGGCGCCGGCACGTCCTCGGCCCGCTCGTGGGGGCGGCGGTAGATCAGGTAGAGCAACGCGAATAGGACGCCGGCGGTCAGGGTGAAGCCGATCTCGATCCGGTGGAACTCGTTTTCGACCAGAGGCACGAAGTTCCAGGCGATGAAGAAGCCGGCGCAGGCGATCCAGCGCACCGCTGCCCGCCGCACCTGGCCCTGGGCGACGCTGGCCTGGTTGACCGTGACCGAGCAGAGGTAGAGCCCGGTCCCGGCCGCGACCACGAGCAGTTCGGCACGGTCGTAGCTGAACTTCTTGCTGAAGGCGATCTGCATCAGCTCCGGGCCGGCCACCAGGATCACCAGTGCCATCAGCGCGGTGAAGGCGGCGATCCCGAGCAGCACCATCCGCACCGAGCGGTGGAATTCGTCCTCGCTGCCCGGCTCGTCGCTGGTGTGGAGGCCGGTCAGGTGGGGAAGGATGCTGGTGGAGACCGCCTGGAAGAGCTGCAGCGGCGCTCGTGCCAGCATCAGCACGTTGAAGATGAACCCGGCCGCGGCGGCGTCCTGCAGGCTGCGGGCGATCAACGGGCCGGCGTTGAGAAACGCCTGTTCGCTGAACATGATCACCAGCACCGCCGCGGCGAAGCCGGTGCCGTGGGCCATCGAGACGGCGGCGTCCTCACCGCCGGCCTGGGGCGGGGGAGGCGTCGCGGTCCGCGCTTGGCGAGCGAAGGCGAGCGGCACCACCATCAGGCTCAGCGAGGGGGCGGCGACGATGCCGATCGCCACCGCCGACTGCCCTTCGAGCAGGCTGACCGCGACCAGGACCGCGAACAGGGTGCGGAAGCACGACTCGGAGAGGATCAGCGCGGTGAAGAGGCCGAAGCGCTTCTGGCCGGCGAGGAAACCGCGGGCAAAGTAGCTGGCGGCGTAGAAGAGGACCGCCGAGAAGTAGACCCAGTAGAGGGTTTCGTTGCCCTCGAGCAGGTCGTTTTGGATCGGCCCGCGCAGGGCCAGCGCGAGGACGGCGAAGAGCAGCGCCAGGCCGACCTGGATCGTCGCGGCGTTTCGCGTCGTGCCGCCGATCGGCTCGTCTTTGACCAGGTGTTCGGAGATGTGGCGGGAGAGCAGCTGTTCGACCGGCCGGTAGAGGGTGGAGATGGTGATGAAGACGGCCGACCAGAGCACCGTGATCTGTCCGTAGTCGGGCTTGGACAGGACGTGCGAGGCGATGAAGAAGTAGACGTAGGTGATGACACCGGTGAGGCCGACGCCGATCGCGAGGAAGCTGGCGGTTTTGCCGTAGTCGGCGGTCGCCGAGGCGCCGTTTGAGGCGGCGTCCGCTGGGGCGCCCGATCCTTTGCCAGGCAGGCGCATCAGCGCTCGGCGCCAGGCTCGTAGTGCGAGGGCGGCACGTCGAGCGCCAGCTCGACCCGGCGCACCCGCTCGAAGACTCGCTGGGTCATCACCCGCTGTCCGGCGAGCAGGTCCCCGATCACGCCCAGAGCCAGCAGCTGGATCGCGGCGATGAAGAGGACGGCGCCGAGGATCAGCGACTGGACGTGGCCGGTGCTGTCGCCGTTGAGGACCCAGTCGAGCAGGAAGGGCAGCCAGGCCAGCAGGGCCAGGATCCCGACGACGAGGCCGGCGGTGGCGAAGACGCGCAGCGGCTCGTAGCGGGCGTAGATGCGCAGGATCGAGAGCGCGTTGCGCCGCACGTAGCCGCCGGTCGAGTCGAAGAGCCGCGACTCGCGGGTCTGCGGGTTGGTGCCGATCTCGACCCCCTCGACCGCGACCAGCATCTTGCCGGCCTGGATCAGGCTCTCCAGCGTGTAGGTGAAGTTGTCGACGACGAGCAGCCCGAGCGCCGCCTCGCGGTTGTAGGCGCGGAAGCCCGAGGTGGTGTCGGCGATCTCGGTCCCGGCCAGGCGGCTGACGACCCAGCTGCCGAGTTTCTGCAGGGCCTTCTTGGAGCCGGAGAAGTGCTCGATCTGGGCGACCTGGCGATCGCCGACGACCATGTCGGCCTCGCCGGCGAGGATCGGCGCGAGCAGCTTGGGGATGTCGGCGCCGCGGTACTGGTTGTCGGCGTCGGTGTTGACGATCAGGTCGGCGCTGAGCTTGAGACAGGCGTCCAGCCCGGCCTGGAACCCCGCCGCGAGGCCCTTGTTGTTGGTCAGCCGGACGATGTGCTCGACCCCGTGCTCGCGGGCGACCTCGACCGTGCGGTCGGTCGAGCCGTCGTCGACGACCAGCAACTCGACCGTGTCGATGCCCGGGATCTCGCGCGGGATGTCGGCGATCGTTGCCGGGAGGGTTTTCTCCTCGTTGAGGCAGGGTATTTGGACGATCAGCTTCATACGACGGTCCAGGGTATCCGCGCGGTCGGCTCAATAGTGGTCGGCCCGCGGGTCCTGTCACAGGGTGAGGGGGGCGCTGCGGGCAGTCCACGGGCTGTCCTCGGCCCCCCTCACCCTGTGCCACCCGCGGGAGGGGCGTGTGACGAGGTTCCCGGAACCCTGGCCTTGGGGGAGTAGGCTTGGGCTGATTGACTTGTCAATCGGTTCTATGAATTCGCAGCTCACAGGCACGGATCGGGGCCATCTTGCGCGGGCGTTGGAGCTTGCGGAGGGTGGGCGTGGGCGGGTCAGTCCCAATCCTCTTGTCGGAGCTGTTGTGGTCCGGGACGGTGGGGTGATTGGCGAGGGCTTTCACGCCGAATTGGGTGGCTTGCATGCCGAGCGGGCGGCCCTTGAGGACTGTCGCACTCGGGGCGAGGATCCGGCTGGGGCGACGATGTACGTGACGCTTGAGCCCTGTGCGCATCAGGGCAGGCAGCCGCCTTGCACGGAGGCGATTCTCGAGGCCGGGATCTCGCGGGTCGTGATCGCCTCCGACGATCCCAGCGAGAAGGCTGCCGGCCGGGGTCCGGGGATCCTGCGCGACGGTGGGGTCGAGGTCGAGTTCGCGGCTGGCGAGGAGGCGACGGCGGCGCGACTGCTCAACCAACCGTTCCGCAAGCACGCCCGCACCGGGTTGCCGCTGGTGACGCTGAAGCTGGCGATGTCGCTAGACGGCCGCACCGCCACCGCACCCGGAGACTCACCCTGGATCTCCGGAGAGCAGTCCCGCGCCCTAGTCCACCAGTGGCGAGCCGAATCCGACGCAATCGCCGCAGGCATAGGCACCGTCCTAACCGACAACCCCCTCCTAACCGCCCGCCTCCCAACCCGTTCCGGTGCGCTTTATGCCATCCATGAGCACATAAAGCGCACCGGAACGGATTTGCGTCAGCCGATTCGCGTTGTCTTCGACCGCCAGGCCCGCTTGCCGCTCGACTCGCAGCTATTGCGGACGCTCGACCGGTCGCCGGTGCTCGTCGTCGTCTCCCCGGAAGCCGACGCGTCCAGGACCGCGGCCCTTCGCGACGCCGGAGCCGAGCTGCTCGTCGCCGACGGCATCGAAGCGGCACTCGCCGACCTCGGCCGCCGCAACATCACCAGCCTCTTCCTAGAGGGCGGCCGGACCCTCGCCGCGGCCTTCCAAGCCGTCGACCAGCTGGACGGGGCGCGAATCTTCGTCGCGCCGATCCTCATCGGCAATAAGTCAGACGCTCCTCGCGCGGGTGGCGCCGTAGGGGAGCCCGCCCCCGAGGACGCTTTAGCGACCGGAGGGTGGGGGTCCCCTGCGGCGACAGGACCCGCGCGCCGAGAGCCCCTGTCCCATGGCGTTGAGCAGGTGGGCGATGATGTCCTGATCACAGTCCGGTTCAAGGAGTGGTGAGGTGTTTACGGGTCTGATCCAGAACGTTGGCCGCATCCACTCGGTTGAACAGGACGCCGATGGCGCTCGGCTGCATATAGAGACCCCCCTTCAGGACGAGATAGCTCCTGGGGATTCCGTTGCCGTGAACGGTGTGTGTCTGACGGCGAATAGACGCGTCCCCGGTGGTTTCGAGACAGAGGCCATGAATCAAACGCTGTCCGTAACGTCACTCGACAGCCTGGAGGCCGGCGACCGGGTCAACCTCGAGCTGGCGATGAAAGCTTCCGATCGCCTTGGCGGCCATATCGTCCAGGGGCACGCCGACGGAGTCGGAGAGGTCGTCTCGGTCGAGGACGACGGGTTTGCCCGGCGATTGCGAGTGGCCCTCGGACCCGAGATGATCAGATACACGATCGCGAAGGGCTCGATTGCGCTGAGCGGCGTCAGCCTGACGATCGCGGATTTGGGGGATTCTTGGGCTGAGGTTTCCCTGATCCCCGAGACACTGGAGCGGACCAACCTCGGCGAAGCCGCGCCTGGGGACAAGCTGAACGTCGAGTGTGACGTGGTGGCGAAGTACGTGGAGCGATTGATGACACCATTCGCCGGAGAGGAGCAGGCGTGAGCCAGATGACGGAGACGCAACGGACAGGCAAGGCGGGTCGAGAGGCGGGGGAGAGCCCGTTCTCGACGATCGAGGAGGGGATCGAGGAGATCCGCCGCGGCCGCATGGTCGTCGTCTGCGACGGCGAGGACCGCGAGAACGAGGGCGACCTGGTGATGGCGGCCCAGTTCGCCACCCCCGAGGCGGTCAACTTCATGGCCAAGGAGGCGCGCGGGCTGATCTGCCTGGCGCTGACCGCAGAGCGCTGCGAGAAGCTCGGCCTCAACCTGATGGCCGCCAAGAACGAGGCGCCCCTGCAGACCGCCTTCACGGTCACGATCGAGGCCGCTGGCGGGGTCAGCACCGGCATCTCCGCCCACGACCGCGCCCACACGATCCAGGTCGCGATCGACCCCAGCTCCGGCCCGCGCGACATCGTCGTCCCCGGCCACATGTTCCCTCTGCGGGCCAAGGAGGGCGGCGTGCTCGAGCGCACCGGCCACACCGAGGCCAGCGTCGACCTCGCCCGCCTCGCCGGGCTGACCCCCGCCGGGGTGATCTGCGAGGTGATGAACGACGACGGCACGATGGCCCGCGTCCCCGACCTGATCCCCTACTGCGAGCGCCACGGCCTGAAGATGATCACCGTCGCCGACCTGATCGCCTACCGCCGCCGCACCGAGAAGCTGGTCGAGAGGGTCGTCGACACCGCGCTGCCGACCGAGTTCGGCGACTTCACCGCGGTCGGCTACCGCTCCCTGGTCGACGACAAGCACCACGTGGCGATGGTCAAGGGCGACGTCGACGGAGTCGAGGACGTTCTGGTCCGCGTCCACAGCGAGTGCCTCACCGGCGACGTCTTCCACAGCATGCGCTGCGACTGCGGCGAGCAGCTGGTCGCCGCCCTGACCCAGATCGAGAACGAGGGGCGCGGCGTCCTCCTCTACCTCTCCCAGGAGGGCCGCGGGATCGGCCTGCTCAACAAGCTGCGCGCCTACAAGCTGCAGGAGGAGGGGGCGGACACGGTCGAGGCCAACCTCAAGCTTGGCCTGCCCGCCGACCTGCGCGACTACGGGATCGGCGCCCAGATCCTCGGCGACCTCGGCCTGACCAGCATCCGCATCCTCACCAACAACCCGAAGAAGATCGTCGGCCTCGAGGGCTACGGCCTCTCGGTCTCCGAGCAGGTGCCGATCGAGTCCTCGCCCAACGCCCACAACGAGGCCTACCTGCGGGCCAAGCGCGACAAGATGGGTCACTCGCTGCACCACCAGGGTCTCGCCCTCGACGAGGAGATGATCCGCGACGAGGACGAGCGCGACGCCGCCGGCGAGAGCGAGGCGGCGGGTGGCTGAGTCGACCGCCTTCCTCGAGGCGTTCAGCGAGGAGGAGCGGGAGACCCTCGCCGGCCGCGAGTTCGCCGTCTGCGTCGGCCGCTTCTACGAGGACCTCGCCGAACGGCTGCTGAGCGGCGCCCGCGAAGGCTTCGAGCTGGCCGGGGTGCCCGCGTCCTCGGTCAGCGAGGTCTCCGTCCCCGGCGCCTACGAGCTTCCCTTCGCCGCCAAGCTACACGCCACGACGGGACGCTTCTCCGGGGTCGCCTGCCTCGGCGTCGTCATCCGCGGCGAGACCGACCACTACGACTTCGTCTGCGCCGAGGCCGCCCGCGGCATCCAGGACGTGCAGCTCGAGACCGGCGTCCCCTGCGCCTTCGGCGTGATCACCTGCGACACGATGGAGCAGGCCCTGGCCCGCGCCGGCGGAGGCAAGCGGGACCAGGGCCGCAACGCCGCCCTGACCGTCGCCCGCATGGCCCTGCTGAAACAGGAGGTCAACCCGTACCGCTGGCAGGTCCGCGACGGCTGATCGCGGGCATCAGCGACTTCGTCAGCTTGCCGACAGGGTTGCGACCGGATAGCGGCGCAGAACGCGGTCGGACGTGACCAGCGTCAGTCCATCGGTGATCGCCTGGGCCACGAGCATTCGGTCGAAGGGATCGCCGTGGTGGTTCGGCATTGAGCCGATCGCCTTGGTGTGGCGAAGCAGCACCGGAAGCAACCGGAATTGCTGACCCTCCATGGCGTCGCCGAGATCCTCGGGCGCGCGAAGTCTTTTCTTGGATCGCTTGATTGCTATCTCCCATGGGCTGATCACGCTGACGAAGACATCGTTTTCTGTGGTGGAGATGGCGTCCCTGGCCTGGGCGGACAGCAGGCGAGGTTCGGAAAAGGCCCAGATCATCGTGTGGGTGTCGAGCAGCAGCTTCAATTGCTTCCCAATAGGTCTTCGTCATTCGGAAAGATCTCGCCTTCGAATTCGCGCGCGGTTTCCCGCTTCATCTCTGCCCACTCCTCCAGGGACGGTACGTCGAACTTCCCCTCCCATCCGCCGAGCTTGCGCTTCCCAGCTTTCTCCTGAGGCATCGGCACCAGCTTCGCCGCCGGCTTGCCCGCGCGGGTGATCATGATCTGCTCGCCGCCCTCGACCCGGGCGACCAGCTTCGACAGGTGCGTCTTCGCATAGTGCATGTTCACGCTGTCCAAGTCTTCAGCAGCCATTTCTCTCCCCCCTCTGGACGAAAGTCACGAGCAATTCCATGCTTAGTCTACTTAGCTAGACAACGATCACGGTAGCATGCTCGACCCGATGGCCAAGGTATGCCACAGCTGCGGCAAGGGACCGGCGTTCGGCCAGTCCCGCAGCCACTCGATGGTCGCCACCAAGCGACGCTTCGACCCGAACCTGCAGAAGGTGCGGATCGTCGAGGGCGGACGTCGCCTACGGACCTACGTCTGCACGCGCTGCCTAAAGGCCAACAAGGTAGTTAAGGCCGCTTAGTCAGCAGAAGCGACCACTGGGTGCTCGCCCGTCGGTGCGGGATCGCCCTCGGCGGGCTCCACGTGAAGCCTCGGCAGGATGCGGTCGAGCCAGGCCGGGATCCACCAGGCGTTCTTGCCGAAGAGCTGCATGATCGCCGGCACCAGGACCGAGCGGATGATCACGGCGTCGATGAAGACCGCAGAGGCGAGGCCGAGGCCGAAGAGCTTGATGATCCGTTCTTCGCCCAGCATGAAGGAGGCGAAGACGGTGATCATGATCGCGGCTGCCGCGGTGATCACCCGGCCGGTGAGCGCGAGGCCGCGGGTGACGGCGAGCGTAGCGTCGCCTTTGCTTTCCCACTCCTCGTGGATGCGGGACATCAGAAAGACCTCGTAGTCCATCGAGAGGCCGAAGACGATCGAGAAGAGGAAGACGGGGAAGAAGGAGATGATCGGGCCGGTGCCGTCGACGCCGATGATGCTGGCGCCCCAGCCCCACTGGAAGACGGCGACGATCAGCCCGAACGCGGCGCCGATGCTGAGCAGGTTCATCACCATCGCCTTCAGCGGCACCAGCACGGACCGGAAGACGATCATCAGCAGCAGCGCCGAGAGCAGGACGACGACACCGATGAAGAGCGGCAGCTTTTCGGAGATCGCGTCGCCGAAGTCCTCGAAGATCGCGGTGATGCCGCCGACGTGGACCGCCGCCCCGGTCTGCCGCTCGATCGGCGGGATCAGGTCGTCGCGGATGTGGTTGAGCAGGGTGGTGGTGTCGACGCTCTGCGGCGAGGTCGTCGGGTAGACCTGGAAGACCCCCGTGTCCTTGGCCGGGTTGAGCGCGACCGGCGTCGTGTCGGCAACGCCCTCTTCGCCTTCCAGCTTCTTGCTGAGCTGGACCAGGGCGGCGTCGTCGCCCTTTTGAGGCAGCGACGCGACGATCTGGAAGGGGCCGTTGAACCCCGGGCCGAAGCCTTCCGCGAGCAGGTCATACGCTTGCCTTGTCGTCGTGCCCGCGGCGTCGGTTCCGGCGTCGTTGGAGCCGAGGCGCAGCGACAGGGTCGGCACGCAGAGGAGCAGCAGCAGGCCGCCGGAGAGCAGGGCCGAGAGCACCGGGCGGCGCTGGATCTCACGGCTCCAGCGGAACCAGCGGCTGTCTTCGGCGACGCTGTTGGAGCGGCCGCCGAGGCCGGGAATGCGCAGCCGGTCGACGCGGTGGCCGACGATCGTCAGCAGCGCCGGCAGCAGGGTCAGCGCGGCGATCATCGTGAAGAGGACGGCGAGCGCGGCCGCCACCGCGACCCCGACCAGGAAGCTGATGCCGAGCAGCAGCATCCCCATCAGCGAGATGATCACCGTGATGCCCGCGAAGAGGACCGCGCGGCCCGCCGTGTCGACGGCCGCGACCGCAGCCGGTTGCGGCTCCAGTCCTTCGTCGAGCCCGTTGCGGAAGCGGGTGAGGATGAAGAGGGCGTAGTCGATGCCGACGCCGAGCCCGATCATCGCCGCCAGCTGCGGCGCGAAGTTGGCGGTGTCGAAGACGTGGGTGCCGAGGGTGACCAGGCCGATGCCGACGCCGAGCGCGAAGAGTGCGGTGAGCAGCGGCAGGCCCATCGCCACGGCAGAGCCGAAGGTGAGGAGCAGGACGACGATCGCCGCCGCCAGCCCGATCATGAAGGAGGAGTCGCCGCCTTCTTCCTGGGTCGCTTCCTGGATCAGCTGACCGCCGAGCTCGACCTGCAGGCCAGTGCCGGCAGCTGCTTGGGCCGTCGCGATGATTTCCCGCGTCTTGGCTTTGTCGACCTTGTCGTTGGTGACGTCGAACTGCACCGTTGCGTAAGCGATCGTGCCGTCCTCGCTGACCGCCCCCGAGCCTTCGGCGTAGGGACTCTTCACTTCGCTCACGTGCGGGAACTTCGCGACCTTGGCGAAGACGCTTTCCATCTTGCCCTGGACCGGTTCCGAGGAGACCCCGCCCGGCGCCCTGAAGACGATCGTCGCGCTCTCGCCGGCTTGCTGCGGGAAGCGGTCTTCGAGCAGGTGGAGCGCTTCCACCGAGTCGGAGGAGGGCAGGTTGAATTCTTCGGTGAAGTCGGAGCCCGCCGAGCCGGCGAGTATTCCGACTCCGACCAGGGCGACGATCCAACCGAGAATCACGGTCTTGCGGTGCCCGGTGGTCCAGGTGGCGAAGCGTCTCATCGAGCGTCGCACCGTAGCGAACCGGGCTGTCGGGCTTTCCGCGGCGGCCCATCCGGGCCTGGCAGCTAGATTTCGGCCTGATGCCCGACCCCTCGATCGTCCGCTTCCGGCGCGTCATCGGTTCCGCCTACGCCAACCTCGAGGCCCGCCGCCAGGAGGTGAACGACCTCAACGTCTTCCCGGTCGCCGACGGCGACACCGGCGACAACATGGCGATGACGATGCGGGCCGTGATGGAAGAGCTCGATCGCCTCGACGGTCTCGAGGTCGACGAGGTCGGGCGGACCCAGCTGGTGCAGGCGCTGGCGCGTGCGGCGCTGATGGGGGCGCGCGGCAACTCCGGAGTCATCCTCAGCCAGATCGTCCGCGGCGCTGCCGAGGAGCTGTCCAGCCGCCCGGGCGAGCTGATCGACCCGGTGCTGGTCGCCTCCGCCTTCGCCAGCGCCGCCGACGCGGCCTACGACTCGGTGCGCGAGCCGGCCGAGGGGACGATGCTGACCGTCTTCCGCGAGATGGCGCACTCGATCGCCCGCCAGCTCTCGCGCCTCGACGCGGAGAAGCAGCGGCTCGACCGCGGCGTCGCCGAAGAGGAGCAGGACGCGATCCTGGCCGAGGTGCTGGAGCGGGCGATCGCCGACGGCCAGCGCGCGGTCGAACGCACGCCCGAGCAGCTCGACGTCCTGCGCGAGTCCGGCGTCGTCGACGCCGGCGGCTACGGCCTGGTGCTGATCCTCGCCGGGGTCGTCGCCGGCCTGCGCGGCGACGGTGCTCCGGTTCCCGAGGTCTCCCATCACGAGGCGCCGCGGCTCAGCCGGCCCCACCATGAGGACAGCCGCTTCAGCTACTGCACCAACTTCATCGTCTCCGGGACCGGGCTCAGCGGGCGCGACTTCCTGCCGCGCCTGGAGGGACTCGGTGACTCGGTGCTCGTCGTCGGCGACGAGGTGACGCTGAAGGTCCACGTTCACACCGACGACCCTGAGGCCGCGGTCGCCCTCTTCGAGGACGCCGGCACGGTGACCAACCTCGATGTCGCCGACATGCGCGAGCAGATTGCCGAGCGCCGCGCCCGGCTCAACGGCGGCCGCACCGGCGCCCTCGCGGTCGCCGCCGGCGAGGGTCTGGAGCGCCTCTTCGCCGAGCTGGGCGCCCACGTCGTCCCCGGCGGCGAGACCCTCAACCCCTCGACCTACGAGCTGCTCGCGGGCATCCACGAGGTCCCCGCCGAGGAGGTGCTCGTCTTTCCCAGCTCCTCCAACGTGGTGATGGCGGCGGAGCGGGCCTGCGAGCTTTCGGAGAAGCCGGCGCGGGTGGTGCCTGCGACCTCGCTGCAGGAAAGCCTGCTCACCCTGGTCGAGCTCGATCCGGCGGCGTCGGCGGAGGAGAACGCGGGGCGGTTGGAGGAGGCGCTCGCCGAGGTCATCAGCGGCGGTGTGGCTCCCGCGGCCCGCGACGACGCCCAGGGTCGTTTCCGCCAGGGGGACGCGGTCGGCTTCGTCGGCGACGAGATCGTCGCCTGGGGTGGGGCGGGGTCGACCCTGGCCGAGACGATCGAGAAGCTCGCAGCGGAGGCCGAGATCGTCACCGTTATCGCCGGCGACGGCGCCCCGATCGCGCTCGAGGAGCTCGACACCCACGTTCCCGACGGCGTCGAGATCGAGACCCACGAGGGCGGCCAGCCAAGCTGGTGGTGGCTGCTGGCCGCCCAGTAGTGCGGGCTTTTGCCGGAGCCTTTGAGCTAACGGACGGCCAGCTCCGCGACGCCCCAGTGCACTGGCCAAGACCCGGCGTGCTGGATGTCTCGCTTCAAGCCCTTGAGGGCGTCGGCCCTAAGACGGCCGAAGTGGCCGAGGCTGCGGGCATCGCGACCGTCGGCGACTTGCTGCTGCGCTTCCCGCACCGGCACCGCGACTTGACCATTGTCCCGGTTGCGAGCTTGGAGCTGAAAAGGCAGGCGACGATCGCGGTCGAGGTGCTCGCCGACGCAGGGCGGCCTTTCCGGCGCCGGGGCCTGTCGATTCTCAGCGCCAAGGTGGGCGATGAGAGTGGGGCCGTGCGGGCCACCTGGTTCAACCAGCCATGGCTGACCCCGAAGCTGACCGCCGGGACTCGGCTGCTGCTGACCGGGGCGGTGGGCAAACGGGGGTTCACGGTTTCGGAATACGAGTTCACCGGGACGGATGCGGTTGGCCCGCGGGTCCTGTCGGAGGGTGAGGGAGGCGCTGCGGGCAGTCCACGGGCTGTCCTCGGCCCCCCTCACCCTCCGCCACCCGCGGGAGAGGCGGGGTTGGTTCCCGTGCATCCGCTGACCGAGGGGTTGCGGGCGAAGCAGGTGCGGGAGTGGTTGGAGCAGGCGATTGGGCTGGCGCCGAACCTGATCGACGGGGTGCCGGCGGCTGTGCGAGTGCGACACGGGCTCGCTGGCGTTGCCGATGCGGTCACCGCGGTGCATTTCCCCAGGGCGGTTGAGGAAGCGGAGGCGGCGCGCGAGCGGTTGCGGTTCGAAGAGCTCTTCCTCTACCAGGCGATTTTGGCCAGCAGGAAGCGTGCTCATCGAACGTCGCGGCCGGCACCGCGACTCGGAAGGCCCGGGGAGCAGGTTGGGCGGTGGATCGAATCCTTGCCGTTTGAGCCGACTCGGGATCAGCTAAAGGCGTTCGACGAGATCGATGCGGATCTCGACTCGGGCGAGCCGATGCAGCGGCTGCTGATGGGGGAGGTCGGGTCGGGCAAGACCGTCGTCGCGGTCTACTCGATGCTGCGGGCGCTGGAAGCTGGCTTCCAGGCGGTCCTGATGGCGCCGACCGAGACGCTGGCCGAGCAGCACGCGATTACGCTCGGAAAGCTGCTGGCAGAAGAGGCGATTCCGTTCGCCCTGCTGACTGGATCGACCAAAGCGGCTCGGCGCAAGGAAGCGCTTGAGCGGCTGGCCACCGGCGAGCTGGGCCTGATCGTCGGCACCCACGCTCTGATCGAGCCTGATGTGAGGTTCGCCCGGCTCGGCCTCTGCGTGGTCGACGAGCAGCACCGGTTCGGCGTGCGCCAGCGCCGGGCGCTCGACTCGAAGGGGGTGGAGGGGATGGCGCCGCACGTGCTGCACATGACGGCGACGCCGATCCCGCGCACGCTCTCGCTCACGGCCTACGGCGACCTCGACACGACGGCGCTGCACGAACTGCCCTCGGGGCGCAAGCCGGTCACGACCCGGATCGTCGAGGAGGACGAGCGCGAGGGCGCCTACGAGTTCATCCGGGGTCAGTTGCGCGAGGGCCGGCAGGCCTACGTCGTCTGCCCGCTGGTCGAGGAGTCGGAGAAGCTGCAGGGCCGGGCGGCCGAGGTCGAGGCGGAGCGGCTGGCGGCGGGCGAGTTGCGCGAGTTCGCCGTCGGCGTCATTCATGGCCAGATGCCTTCGGCGGAGAAGGCGGCTGCGATGGAGGCGTTCGCCTCCGGCACCACCGACGTGCTGGTCGCGACCACCGTGATCGAGGTCGGGATCGACGTCGCCAACGCGACCGCGATCCTGATCGAGGGCGCCGAGCGCTTCGGGGTCTCCCAACTGCACCAGTTGCGCGGACGGGTCGGCCGTGGCGAGCATGAGTCGATCTGCCTCCTTTTCCCGGAAGAGGCGGGCGAGCTGGCGCGCCGCCGCCTGCAAGCAGTTGAGCGTGAGGGCGACGGCTTCAAGCTCGCCGAGGTCGACCTGCTGCTGCGCGGTGAGGGTGAGGTGCTCGGAACCCGCCAGTCGGGCCTGCCCCGCTTCGCCGTTGCCGAGCTGCCCGAGGACGAACGGACGCTTGAGGCGGCCCGAGATGAAGTTCTCGCCCTGCTCTGCAACTACGGCTCCCTCGACGCCCCCGAGCTTGGCCCTCTGCTGGAGGCCGCTCGCCGCCGCTTCGGCGCCGGTGCGTCCGACCCGATACCACTGTGACGTGCGCGTGATCGCTGGAGATCTGGGGGGGCGGAAGCTGGTGGCGCCGCGCGGCTGGAAGGTGCGGCCGACTTCGGACCGGGCGCGCGAGGCGATCTTCTCGGTCCTAGGTGACAGGGTCGAGGGCGCGACCGTGCTCGATCTCTACTGCGGGACCGGTGCGCTGGCGATCGAGGCGCTCTCCCGCGGTGCGGCCCAGGCCATGCTGGTCGACCGCGACACCCGCGCGGCGCTCGGCAACGTCGAGAATCTCGGCCTCGCCGAGCGGGTCGAGCTGGTCCGCGCCGACGTCTCGCGCTGGCTGGCAGGCCGGCCGGGGGAGGACGCCCCGGGCTTCGACCTCGTCTTCGTCGACGCCCCCTATAAACTCGCCGACCGCGTGGGGCAGGAACTGGATACTCATCTGTCGCGCCTTCTCAATCCGGGAGGGCGGGCGATCGTCGAGAGCGGCGCCCGCCGGCCGTTGCGCATCGATTCGCTGCCGCGGCTGCGACAGCGTCGCTACGGCGTCGCCGACGTGTCCATCTATGGAGAGGACGGCTGATGGCCGAGCGCGACGGCACGGTCGTTTGCCCGGGGAGCTATGACCCGGTCACCAACGGCCACCTCGACATCATCACCCGCACGGCCGCGGTCTTCGAGCGGGTCGTGGTCGGGGTCGTCAACAACCCGATCCGCAAGGAGAAGACCCTCTTCACCGCCGAGGAGCGCCAGGCCTTCATCGTCGAGGCGACCTCGCACCTCGACAACGTCGAGGTCAGGACCTTCTCCAACCTGCTGGTCGAGTTCGCCCGCGAACTGGGCGCCAAAGCGGTCGTCAAGGGCCTGCGCGCCATCTCCGACTTCGAGTACGAGTTCGAGATGGCCCAGCTCAACCGCAAGCTCGACCCCAGCATCGAGAGCATGTACGTGATTGCCTCGGCCCATTACAGCTTCCTCTCCTCCACCGGCGTGAAGGAAATGGCCACCTTTGGAGGCGACGTATCCGACCTCGTTCCCGGCCCCGTCGCGACCGCGATGGCAGATCGCTTCAGCGAGAGGTAGGCTTTCCCGGTGCGGAGGGGAGTGGGCGAGAGCTTGCAAAAAGACGAGGAAATAACGGCTTCCTCACCGAAAATGCCTCCGACACGTAGGCTTACGATCTGCTGATGGACGTTCTCGTTCTCATAGACAAGCTCGACGATGTGGTTCACAACGCGCGCCCGGTGCCGCTGACGGACCAGGTGCGCGTCGATCGCGAGGAGATCTACGACCTGCTCGACCAGATGCGGGCGACGATCCCCGAGGAGATCAAGCAGGCGCGCTGGATCGTCAAGGAGCGCCAGGAGATGCTGGCCGAGGCCAAGCGCGAGGCCGAGCGAATCGTGCGCGAGGCGCGCGAGCAGCAGGCCCGCCTGATCTCCGACGAGGAGGTCACCAAGCAGGCTGAGCGCGCTGCCGACGAGATCGTCGAGGACGCTCGTACGCGAGAGCGTGAGATCCGCCTCGGCGCCGAGGACTACGCCGACGAGATCCTCAACACGCTCGAGGTCAACCTTCAGAAGTTCCTCGCGGCGGTACAGCGTGGCCGCGATCGTCTGGCTGGGCGGGACGAAGAGCAGCCCGTCGCCGAGCTCGACGAGCAGCAGTAGGCAGCCGGGCGAAGGGGCGGGCACCCCACCTCTCTCAACTTTTTCGGTGGGGCCGCGTCGGCGACTCCCGGGCGTTGACGACGAAAAAGTACAAGCCGTTCGGAGGGGTGCCCGCCCCTTCGCTCAGTAGGTCGCTGCTACTACGGCGAGGTCGTCTGCTTGCCAGGTGATTTGGCCGCCTGACCAGGTGAGTAGGTCTTGGAGCGTTTTTGGCTCGAAGGTGTCGCCTATTACGAGGGAACGGGAGTGCTCTTTTACTCGGCGGCAGAGGGCTTGGAGCTGGTCGTCGTCCAGATCGCCTGCGGAGAGGACCGAGATGACCAGGTCCCAGGGGCCGTCGGGTAGGGGGTCCTCCATCCGGGCCAGTTGGACGTCGTCGTAGGACTGGCGGGCGCGGAAGACCATGTCGGGGCTGGCGTCGAGGCCGATCACCCAGGCGTCAGGGTGGGCCTCGATCAGGCGCCGGGTCGTCTCGCCGGTGCCCATTCCCAGCTCCAGCACGCGCTCGGGCGGGAACGGGATCGCCGCGATTGCCTCTTCCTGCAGCTCGTCGTAGCGCGGGATCTGCGAGCGGATCCGCTCCAGGTAGACCTCTGGTGTCCAGTCGAATCGATTCATTCCGTAATCTCGTCTGAGGCTGCCATCGTAAGCCCGGCCGAAGCGGAGGAGCGCTCCATGTCCCAAGCGACCACGATCATCGACCTCGCGCGACTGTCCCTGTCACACGGAGAGGGACGCCGGCTCGACCTGCCCGTACGCCTGAAGTCGCTGGAGCTGGCGGGGCAGACCTATGCCGTCTCGCCGGATGCCGTCGAGGCCCGCCTCGACGTCTCCCGCCCTAGCGGTGGCTACGCCTTCCGCCTCCGATTCCCGCTCCGGATCGAGGGTCCCTGCATGCGCTGCCTCGAGGACGCGGCCTTCGAGACCGGGGTCGACGCCCGCGAGGTCGCCCAGGAAAACACGGAGGACGAGGAGCTTCTCAGCCCCTACGTCGAGGACGAGGAGCTGGACCTCGGGCGCTGGGCTCACGACGCAGCCGTGTTGGCCATCCCGGCCCGTTTCCTCTGCCGTGAGGACTGCGCCGGGCTCTGTCCCACCTGCGGCGAGTCGCTCAACGACGCCGACCCGGCAGACCACGAGCACGACGGTGGAATCGATCCGCGCTGGGCCAAGCTTAAGGAGCTGAAGCTGGATTAGGTATGGGAGGCCCGGGCACCCCTCCCAAAACGCGCGGCAGGAGCCGCGCTGGAGTGTTTTGGGAGGGGTGCCCGGGCCTCCTCTCCGACCCGCTACCATGCGCCACTGCTTATGGCTGTCCCTAAGAAGAGAACTTCCAGCACGCGGCGCGACAAACGGCGTGCGCAGCACAAAGCCGGCAAGGCACGGTTGAACCAGTGCCCGCGTTGTCATAGCCCGCGGCTGCCGCACCGGGTCTGTCCTACCTGCGGCACCTACGCCGGCCGTGAGGTGATCGCCCACAAAGTCGTCGATCCCACGGCGGCGCCCTCCGACGCCCAGGAGTGACGGCGGCCGGGCACGGTGTGACCGTGGCCTTGGATGGGTTCGGGGCCGAGCAGGGCTTTGGCGTGCTTGCCGAGGGCGCCCGGATGGCGGCGGCGGACGGGATTCGCGTTCGCGTCTTCGGCCCGCCCGGGGAGCTGGGACTTGACGGGGCCGAGGGGATCGAGGTCGTGCCGACATCGAAGTGGATCGGCAACGACGAGGATCCGGTGACCGCGGTCCGGGCGAAGAAGGAGGCCTCGGTCGTCCGCGCCGCCGCCGATGTCGCCGAGGGTCGCGCCGATGCGATGGCCAGCCCCGGTTCGACGGGGGCGACGATGGCCGCGGCGACGTTTGGCCTGCGGCGGCTGAAGGGCGTGCAGCGGCCGGCGCTGGCCGTGCAGCTTCCCGTCCCCGGCAAGCCGGTGCTCTTCCTCGATGTCGGCGCCAACGTCGAGGTTCGTGCCCAGCACCTGGTCCAGTTTGCCTTCCTCGGCGCCGCCTTCAGCGCTGCGGTGCTCGGCGTCGAGCGACCCCGGGTCGGCCTGCTCTCGGTCGGCGAGGAGGCGGGCAAGGGGCGGGAGGAGATCGTCGCCGCCCACGAGGTTCTCTCCCGCGCCGAGGGGATCGATTTCACCGGCAACGTCGAGGGGAACGACCTGCCTGCGGGCGCCGCCGACGTGGTCGTCACCGACGGCTTCACCGGCAACGTCTCGCTGAAGCTGATGGAGGGGACCGCGAAGACGGTCACCGCGGCGATTCGCGAGGCGGCCCGCTCCAATCCGCTCGCCGCGATCGGGGGAATGCTGATGCGCCCGGCGCTGGGTGGCCTGCGGCGCGAGCTGCACCCGGACACGACCGGCGGTGCGATCCTGCTTGGGCTGCGCGGCATCGCGGTGGTCGGCCACGGCAGCTCCGGCGCCGAGGGGATCGCTAACGCGGTGCGCCTCGCGGCCCGTTGCGCCGAGGTCGACGCGGTCGGCCGTACCGCAGCGCTGCTTCGCGAGGGTGGCGCGGGCCGGGGCGAGCTTGCCGCCGATCGGGCCGAGCGGGGCGGGGCGTGATAGGAACCCGGCGATGACCCGCGAGGAAGTCCTCACCATGGTCCGTTACCACCTCGCCGAGGAGCTCGAGGTCGACGCGGCCGAGATCGGCGAGGCGACCCGCTTCAAGGAGGACCTCGACGCCGACTCGCTCGACCTCTACGAGCTGGTGATGGAGCTGGAGGACACCTACGGGATCTCCGTCTCCGAGGAGCAGGCGGCGAAGATCGCGACGGTCGGCGACGCGGTCCAGTTCGTGCTCGAGCACTCTCCGGCGTGAGCGTCGCGGCGCTCGCAGACCTCGTCGCGCAGCTTCCCGAAGACCTGCGGCGCGAGGCGCTGACCCATTCCTCCTGGGCCGAGGACGAGGAGTCCTACGAGCGCCTCGCCTACCTCGGCGACAGTGTGCTCGCCCTGGCCGTCGCCGGCGACCTGGTGGAGCGCTTCCCGGAGGTCGACGCGGGCGGCCTGACCAAGATCCACAACCAGGCGGTGAGTGGGGTCTCCTGCGCCGAGGTCGGGCGCCGGCTCGGCGTGCCGGAGATGCTTCGCGCCAGCGAGCCGGAGGAGATGGAGGTGGGGATCCCGGCCGAGGTCCTGCTCGGCGGCGCGCGGCCGGTTCCAGAGGCGACCGAGGCGCTGATCGGCGCCTGCTTCCTCGCCTTCGGGTTCGAACGCATCGCCGGGGCGGTGGCCGCCGCCTTCGAGTCGCGGATCGAGCACGTCGCCGCGACCACGATCGACTTCAAGTCGGCGCTGCAGGAGATGCTCGCGCGCCGCCGCTCGCACGTAAGCTACGAGGTGATCGCCGAATCCGGCCCGCCGCACCGGCGTAAATTCGAGGTCGCGGCGATCGTCGACTCCGAGCGGGTCGGCGAGGGGGTGGGCCGGAGCAAGAAGGCGGCCGAGCAGGTCGCGGCCGAGCAGGCTTTGAAGCATTTCGGCGGCTAGCTGTGGCCATCCCGTCCGACTCAAACGAGAGCCTGTGCGACCAAGGGCCGAGGGACTGAAGAGATGTATCTGAAATCGATCGAGATGAAGGGGTTCAAGTCGTTCCCCGAGCGGGCGAGGCTGGAGTTCTCGCCCGGCGTCAGCGTGATCGTCGGTCCCAACGGCTCAGGCAAGTCGAACATCACCGACGCGGTGCTCTGGGCGCTGGGCGAGCAGAGCCCCGGGGCGATCCGCGGCGCCTCGATGCAGGACGTGATCTCCGCCGGCGGCAAGGGCGTCGGCCAGCGCCGCATGGCCGAAGTCGAGGTGACGATCGACAACTCCGAGGGCCGCGCCGCCACCGAGCTCTCCGAGATCGCGGTGAAGCGCACGCTCGACCGCTCCGGCGACGGCAGCTACCGCCTCAACGGCGCCCGCTGCCGCCTCGTCGACGTGGTCGAGGTGCTCTCCGACACCAACCTCGGCCGCGAGATGCACTCGGTGATCAGCCAGGGCCGGGTCGAGTCGATCGTGCACTCGAAACCGCGTGAGCGGCGACTGCTGATCGAGGAGGCAGCCGGGCTGGGCAAGCACCGCAAGCGCCGCCGCCGCGCCGAGCTGAAGCTGCGCGCCGCGCGCGACAACCTCGACCGTGCCCTCGACCTCGAGCGCGAGGCGCGCGCCCGCCTGCGGCCGCTGAAGCGCCAGGCCCAGGCGGCGGAGCTGGGGGCACGGATCGAGCGCGAGGAGCTGGGGCTGCGCGGCCAGCTCGTCGCCGAGGAACTGCGCTTCGGCGCCGACCGGGCCGAGGCGGCCGAGAAGGCGGCGGTCGAGGCGCGCGCGCAGCGCACCGCGATCGAGAAGCGCCTGGCCGAGGTGAGCGAGAAGCGCCGCGCGGCGGAGGAGCGCTTTGCCGCCCGTGATCGCGAGCGCACCCAGGCCTGGGGCGTGCTGACCAAGCTGCGCGGCGACCAGCAGCGCGTCGCCGTCCGAGCCGCCGGCCTCGGCGACCGCGAGGGCGAGCTGCACGCCGGGCTGGACGCGTTGCGGGCCGAGCTCGGACCGCTGACGCTCGACGTCGGCGACGGCGCCGCGCCGGGCGAGAGGGCCCGGAAGCTGGAGGAGGAGCTGGGGGAGATCGACGCCGGCCTCGCGGGCGCCGCCGACGGCCTCGCCAGGGCGCGCTCCGCCGACGCCAGCGAGGCCGCGCGCGAGGCGGCCCTGGGGGCGGTGCGCAGCGGTGCCGAGCGGGCTTCCCGTCACGCCCGCAGGGCCGAGGGGCTGCTCGGCGAGCGCCACCGAGAGGCGCTTCGCAAGCGCCTGGCTGCGGGCGAGGAACTGCTCGACGACGTTCGCGCCGCCGCGGCCGCCGCCTCGGCGGCGGAAGCCGCGATCCGCGCCCGGGTCGGGCGGATCGAGCAGCTGGTGGTCGGCGGCGAGGGCGACGGCGACGAGATCGCCGAGGAGATGCGGGCCTGCTCCCAGCGCGAGTACGAGCTGCAGTCAGAGATGACGGCGGCCTCGGACAGGCTGACCGAGGTCGAGGTCGAGGCCGCGCACCTCGGCGACCGCCGCGCCGAGGCCGCCAAGGAGCTGGCCTCGATCGCCGAGCGCCTCGGCGAGGAGGTCGAGGCGGCGACGCAGCCGCTCAGCGACGAGGAGAGGGCGGACATCGACCGCCGCCTCGAGCGCCTGGAGCGCCGCCGCGCCCAGATCGGCCCGGTCAACCCGCTGGCCGAGCGCGAGTACGAGGAGGCGCGCGAGCACGTCGAGTCGCTGCAGGCCCAGCGCGAGGACACCGAGCGCGGGATGCGTGAGCTGGAGGCTCTGATCCGCGACATCGACCGCGAGATCGAGCGCGCCTTCGAGCAGACCTTCGAGGCGACCGCGAAGAACTTCGAGGAGATGGTCGAGCACCTCTTCCCCGGCGGCCGCGGCCGCCTGCGCCGGGTCAGCCTGCGCGCGGTTCCCGACGCCGAGGCGGAGGGGCCGGAGGTCGCCGTGGAAGGCGATGAGGAAGAGGCGGAGGAGGAGCGCGAGCAGTTCGGGGTCGAGATCGAGGTCACCCCGGCCGGCAAGTCGACCCGCAAGCTCTCACTGCTCTCCGGCGGCGAGAAGTCGCTGGTCGCGATCGCCTTCGTCTTCGCCGTCTTCCTCGCCCGGCCCTGCCCCTTCTACATCCTCGACGAGGTCGAGGCGGCTCTCGACGACGCCAACATCGACCGCTTCCTGCAGCTGATCCGGCGCTTCTCCGACCGTGCCCAGTTCGTCATCGTCACCCACCAGAAACGGACGATGGACGCCGCCGATGTCCTCTACGGGGTCAGTATGGGCGGCGACGGGGTGACCAAGGTCGTCTCCCGCCGCCTGCCCCGCGAAGTCGAGGAGGGCGAAGAGGACGACGACGCCGGGGCAAGCACCGCGGCCGCCGCGCCGCCGCCCTTCGCCGGCCTGGCCGACGAGCCGGCCGAGCACGGCGACACCGAGGCCGCTTCCGGCCCGGGCCTGATCGGCGAGGAGCCGGCGGCCTCCGCGGAGCCGCCCAGCTCGGTCGAAGCCGCCTGAACCTAGGGGGCCGATGGGCCGATACGTCAAGGTGGCCTTGACGTATCGGCCCATCGGCCGAGGCCCGTCGCCCTTAAAGAAAACCGAACGTTCCTGGACCGGGGCCCACGCTACGCTGTTCCGCGGGGAAGGAAAGGAGAACGGTGGCCCAAAGCCACATGGACAGGCTCACTTCGTTCGACACCTCGTTCCTGGTCAACGAGAAGTCCAACGGGCACATGGCGATCGGCGCCGTGCTGATGTGCGGAGGCGCGCCGCCGAGCCAGGAGGACTTCGAGACCCACATCCGCAGTCGCGTCCATCTCTTGCCACGCCTGCGGCAGCGGCTCGTCTTTCCCCCCATGCGCCTGGGTACGCCCTTCTGGATCGACGATCCCGAGTTCGACCTCGTCAACCACGTTCGCCGAGCCAGTCTCCCGCCTCCGGGCGATGACGCTCAGTTCCACGACCTCGTCGGCGAGGTCCTCTCGCCGCCGCTCGATCGCTCGCGCCCGCTCTGGGAGCTGGTTCTGGTCGACGGCTTCGACGACGACCGCTTCGCGGTCGTCTACAAGACCCACCACGCGATGGCCGATGGGTTCTCGGCGGTGGACATCGGCGCCCTGCTCTTCGATCCGGAGCCGAATCCGGAGCCCTCGCGGGACGAGGAGCCCTGGAGCCCGCAGCCGTCGCCCTCCAGCCTCGACCTCGCCGGCCGGGCCCTCGCCGGCATCTGGGCGACCGCGCGGCGCATGGCGAGCTGGCTCGCGGGCGCCATCCGCCGGCCTCACCGGGCGGGCAAGCGCGCCGCCGATGGCATCGCCGGCCTCTGGGAGGTGACCTGGGCGCTGACCAAGCCGGCGCCGAAGGTGCCGCTCAACGTCGAGATCGGTCCCGCCCGCAGCTTCTCCTGGGCCAACTTCCCGCTCACCGACTTCAAGCTGATCAAGAACGCGCTCGGGGTGACCGTCAACGACGTGATCCTCGCTGCCACGGCCGCCGCCCTGCGCCGCTGGCTGGGCGACCGCGATGTTCCCGCCGACGGCCTGGAGCTGAAAGCGCTCGTGCCCGTCTCGATTCGCACCGTCAACGAGCAGGGCGAGCTGGGCAACCGGCTGACGGCGATGCGCGGGCCCCTGCCGGTTGGCATCGCCGACCCGGTCGAGGGCCTGCACGCCGTCCACGCGGGGATGGAGGCGCTGAAGGACTCCAAGCAGCCGCTGGGAGCGGAAGCGATCTGGGGCCTCAACGACTGGTTCCGGGACTTCGCGCCCCCGCTGCTGCTGGGCCCGACCGCAGCGATCAACTTCTCGACCCGCCTCTTCAACCTGCTCGTCACCAACTTCCCCGGGCCGCAGATCCCCTTCTACCTGCTTGGGCGCGAGGTCGAGGGGGTCTTCCCGATCGGCTTCCTCGCCCGCCGCCACGCGCTGGCGATCGCGATCGTCAGCTACAACGGCAAGGTCGGCTTCGGCATCCTCGCCGACCGTGCCTCGATGCCCGATCTCGAACGGATCTCCGCATACCTGCGGGAAGCCGTGGACGAGCTTCTCGCCGCCGCCCGGATAGCCTCCACGGGGAAATCGGATGGCGACGGAGTGGCGGGAGATATTCGACCTCGGTTCGCGCGAGAGCGCGAACGCCTCGGCGGCTGAGAGCCCCGAGCAGCGCCGCGGCGTCTTCCGCCGCCTGCGCGAGAGCCTCTCCAAGAGTCGTCAGGCGCTGACCGAGGAGATCTCGGCCAGCCTCTTCGAGCGCATCGACGACGAGACCTGGGAGCGCCTGGAGGAAGCGCTGATCTTCGCCGACGTCGGCGCGCCGACCACGGCCAAGGTGGTCGAACGGCTGGAGCACGAGGTGGAGAGCGGCAGCGTCGCCGCCGACGGCGAGGCCGTGCGCGAGCGCCTGATCGAGATCCTCGCCGAGGTTGCCTCCACCGCGCGCGCCCCGATCGACCTCAGCGGCGAGCCGGCGGTGCTGCTGATGGTCGGCGTCAACGGCACCGGTAAGACGACGACGATCGGCAAGATCGCCTGGCACCTCTCGAAGGAGTTCGGCCTCTCCGTCGTCCTCGGGGCGGCAGACACCTACCGCGCCGCCGCCGCCGAGCAGCTGGCCGAGTGGGCCGAGCGGGCCGGCGCCGAGCTGGTCCGCGGGGAAGAGGGAGCCGACCCAGGCGCGGTCGCCTTCGACGCTGTAGCCGCCGCCCGCGCCCGCAACGCCGACGTGGTCATCGTCGACACCGCCGGGCGCCTGCACACCCAGAGCAACCTGATGGACGAGCTGGCCAAGGTCCGCCGCGTAATCGCCAAGCAGCTCCCCGGCGCCCCGAACGAGACCCTGCTCTCGATCGACGCGACCACGGGCCAGAACGGCCTGCGCCAGGCCCAGCTCTTCGCCGAGGCAGCGGAGGTCGACGGCGTGGTCCTGACCAAGCTGGACGGCACAGCCAAGGGCGGAATAGTCCTGGCGATAGCTGCGGAGCTGGAGATCCCGGTGAAGCTGATCGGCACTGGCGAGTCGCTCGAGGACCTGCGCCCTTTCGACCCCACCGACTTCGCCAACGCCCTCCTCGCCGAGTAGGCGCTCAGCTTTCACAGACTTAAAACACCCCGGGTGGGGTGATCGTGGAGCATGCTCGAATTCAAGGGAAAGCCTGGAGTCCCGACCGGGGCTCGGACTTCTTCATCCGGAAGAGTCAAGGAGAAAACATGAATAGGAATCACCGGCATTGTCAGGTGATGGCGTCATGAGCGGCGAGGGAGGCCGCCAGGGACCGCCAGTCACTTGGGGCGCGCTGGCACTGATAGCCCTCACCGGCGGCCTGCTGTTTGCCGGAGCCGGGGCGGCGACGGGAACAGTTTCCCCCGTCGTCTGGATCGATGTGGGGGTGTGCCTGGTGCTTGCGGTTGTCTTCGTCCTCGTCCAGATGCTGTCTCAGAGTGGACGCGTGAGGATCTCTCCTCGCGAGTCGCCAATCAGGAACGGCAAGAACATCGGTGCGATCCTCCTCTTGACCGTCGCGGTTCTGACCCCTCCGATCACTGGCGCTGCAAAGCTTGCGGGCCTTGCGGATCCGAGTCCGGCGGTGGTGATCGAACAGTCATCCCAGTGCTCCAAAACTCAAGCCGGGAGCCAGGGCGCTGGGCGCTGGTCGATTCCATCTCTAAGCTGATGGCGCAATGTTCGACCAACTCTCTGACCGGCTGCAGGCGACGCTCTCCGAGGTCCGCTCGCGCGGGAAGCTGAGCGAGGGCGACGTCGATGCGGCGATGCGGGAGATCCGCCTTGCGCTGCTCGAGGCCGACGTCAACTTCAAGGTCGTCAAATCCTTCACTACGACGCTGAAGGAGCGCTGCCTCGGTGCCGAGGTTCTGGAGAGCCTCGATCCTGGCCAACAGGTGGTCAAGATCGTCAACGAGGAGCTGACCGGGTTGATGGGCGGGACCGGGAGCGAGCTGGCCTACGCCTCCGGCGGCCCCACCGTGATCCTGATGGCCGGATTGCAGGGGTCGGGCAAGACGACCGCCTGCGCCAAGCTCGCCCGCTTCCTGAGCGAGAACGGCAAGAAGGACGTCGGCGCTCGCCGCCTGCGACGTCTACCGCCCCGCCGCCGTCGACCAGCTGGTCACCGTCGGCGGGCGCGTCGGTGCCCATGTCTACGAGAAAGGGACCGACGCCGACCCGGTCGAGATCGCCGGCTGGGCGCTTGACCGCGCCCGCGAGGAGCGCCGCGACGTGCTGATCGTCGACACCGCCGGCCGCCTCCACATCGACCAGGACCTGATGGAGGAGCTGGCGAAGATCCGCAAGCGGGTCAAGCCCCACGACGTGCTACTCGTCGTCGACGCGATGACCGGCCAGGACGCCGTCGGCGTCGCCGAGTCCTTCGCCGAGGCCGCCGAGTTCGACGGCGTCGTGATGACCAAGCTCGACGGCGACGCCCGCGGCGGCGCCGCGCTCTCGGTCAAGGCGGTGACCGGCAAGCCGATCCTCTTCGCCTCGACCGGGGAGAAGCTGGATGCCTTCGACCGCTTCCACCCCGATCGCATGGCCTCGCGCATCCTCGGCATGGGCGACGTGCTCAGCCTGATCGAGAAAGCCGAGCAGCAGATCGACGAGAAGCAGGCGCTCGACCTCGAGCAGAAGTTGAAGAGCAACCAGTTCACGCTCGAAGACTTCCTCCAGCAGCTGAAACAGGTGCGCAAGATGGGCCCGATCAGCAGCATGCTCGGGATGATGCCTGGGATGGGGGCTATGAAGCAGCTGAAGAACGCCAACGTCGACGAGTCCGAGCTCGACCGGGTCGAGGCGATCATCCTCTCGATGACGCCGGAAGAGCGGGCCAACCCGGCGCTGATCAAGGGCTCGCGGCGCAAACGGATCGCCAACGGCTCCGGGACCAAGGTCCAGCAGGTGAACCAGCTAGTCAAGCAGTTCGACCAGATGCGCAAAATGATGCGCCACATGGCCTCCGGCAAGATGCCCGACCCGCAGCAGCTTGCCCAGATGACGGGGACCGCGCCGCGCCCGAAGATACGCAGGCGCTAACCTGCCGCAGTCCATGGCAGTCCGAATCAGACTTAGACGCGTCGGGTCCAAGAAGAACCCGATCTGGCGGATCGTCGTCGCCGACAAGCGCTCGCCGCGTGACGGCCGCACGATCGAGACGATCGGTCGCTACAACCCGCAGACCGAGCCCTCGATCATCGAGTTCGACGAGGAGCGCGCCAGGCACTGGCTCGAGCACGGCGCCCAGCCGTCGGAGGCCGTCGCCACCCTGCTGCGCACCAAGGGCATCGCCGCCTCGGGCAGCTGAGCCTGACGTGACCGAGCTCCTGGAGTTCCTCGTCAGGTCGCTGGTCGAGGACCCCTCGGCGGTTGTGGTCGAGGAGCTGGAAGAGGAAGGCGACCTGGTCTACGAGATCACCGTTGCCGAGGACGACCTCGGCCGGGTGATCGGCAAGGGCGGGCGCGTGGCCAACGCGATCCGGACGATTGCCAAGGCTGCGGCCGTGCGGCTCGATCGGCGTGTCATAGTCGACATCCTCGACTAGAGCTTGAAGCTCGACGTCTTCACTCTCTTCCCCGAGGCGTTCGACTGGTTCCAGTCGCAGCGGTCGGTGCAGAACGCGGTCGCCGAAGGGAACGAGCTTCGGCTGTTCAACTACCGCGATACGACTCCGCTGGGGGCCGGGCAGGTCGACGATGCGCCTTATGGCGGGGGAGCCGGGATGGTGCTCCGGGTCGACGTCGTCGATGCGGCACTGCAGGCGGCTTATGCGAACGGGGAGAGGCCTCGGGTTGTGTTGCTTTCTCCGACCGGGCGACTGCTTGACGACGAGCTGGCGGATGAGCTGACCGCGGAGCCGCACGTGGCTCTGCTCTGCGGGCGCTACGAGGGGTTCGACGAGCGGGTGCATGAGCACTTTGCCGATGACGAGGTCTCGATTGGGCGCTACGTGCTGGCCGGGGGGGAGCTGCCGGCGATGGTGGTGGCCGACGTGGTGATGCGGAAGCTGCCGGGCGCGCTCGGGCACGAGCGCAGCGCCGTCGAGGAGTCCTTCAGCCAGGTGCTGGAGGGGGCGCCGGAGTACCCGCACTACACCCGCCCCGCCAGCTACCGGGGGTGGGGGGTGCCGGACGTGCTGCTCTCCGGCGATCACGAGCGGGTGCGGCTCTGGAGGGCGGAGCAGAGCAGGGCGCGGGCGGAGCAGCTCGAACAAGGCCGCAAGTAGGTACGATTCCCGGCACCGCGCGGCGCCCAGTCGGGCCCGGCGGTCTTTTTTCGCATGAGCAGCGTCATCCAAGACATCGAGCGCAGTCAGCTGAGGAAGGGACTCCCTTCCTTCGACGCCGGCGATCGCGTGCGCGTCCATTTCCAGGTCGTCGAGGGCAACCGCCGCCGCACCCAGGTGTTCGAGGGGATCGTCCTGCGGCGCCAGGGCTCCGGCGTGCGCGAGACCTTCACCGTTCGCAAGCAGTCCTTCGGGGTCGGCGTGGAGCGGACCTTCCCGCTGCACTCGCCGAAGATCGAGAAGCTGGAGATCGCCGCGCGCGGGGACGTGCGCCGGGCGAAGCTCTACTACCTGCGCGGTCGCATCGGCAAGGCGGCCCGCGTCGCCGAGCGGCGCTGGGGGATCGACGAGGAGCTGATCTCGACGCCGACGGCGGCTGCCGAGCCCGAGGCGGTTGACGCCGAGGGGGTCAGTCAGACTGAGGAAGAGCGCGGCGGCTCAGGCGCGATCAGCCCGAGGGCGGTGAGGCTGATGCCGCCGAGAAGGCTGAGCCTGAGGCTTCAAGTGAGACGGCTGAGCAGACACGGACGCTGCGGCGCCCGAGGCGGGGGAGACCGAGGACAACGCCGCGGCGCAGGATGCCGAGGACGAGGAGCCGGACAAAGAGCCCGGCGACTCCGGCGGAGACCCGGCCTGAAACTCTCGATCCCGAAGCCGAAGACTCGAGGCGGCGGGTTCGTAGAGCTTGTCGTCATCGTCGCCCTGGCCCTGGGCCTTGCCCTGGCGATCCAGGCCTGGCTGATCAAGCCCTACCAGATCCCCTCGCAGTCGATGGAGCCGACTCTCGACGTCGGCCAGAGGGTCCTCGTCAACCGCTTCCTCTACCACTTCACCGACCCGGGCATCGGCGACATCGTCGTCTTCCACCCGCCTGCCGGAGCCGACCAGCGGAGCCGAATGCGGCGTCCCGCACGGGCCGAAGGAAGCCTGCCCGCGCCCGACCGCCGCCGAGTCGAGCCAGAACTTCATCAAGCGGATCGTCGCCGGGCCCGGCGACACGCTCGCCGTCCGCAACGGGCACCCGGTCGTCAACGGCGTCGAGAAGACCGACGAGCCCTACATACGGCCCGTCGACCACGTGCGCCGTCTGCAATTTGCCGAAAGCGATCACGATTCCACCCGACCACTACTTCATGATGGGCGACAACCGTGGCGAAAGCGACGACAGCCGCTTCTGGGGACCCGTACCCCGCGGATGGATCATCGGCAAGGCCTTCGCCACCTACTGGCCTCCCGATCGCATCGGCACCCTCTAGGGCCCCGGCAAAGGGCAAGGCCCACCAGCGCCGCCTGGCGCGGACCCGGAAGCTGTTCGCCTTCGACCGGGGCCTAGGCAGCCGCCTCGTCGCCGGCGCCGACGAGGCCGGCCGGGGATGCCTCGCCGGCCCGCTGGTTGCCGCGGGCGTGTTGATCGACTACGAGGCGCTCTCCCATTCCGACCGCCGCGCCCTGGCCGGCCTGCACGACTCCAAGCAGATGAGCGCCGAGAAGCGGGCCGAGCTGTATCCCTGCGTGCTGCGCGCCGCCGAGCGCGTCAGCGTCGTCGTCCGCGGCGCCCGGGGGATCGACGGCCGCGGCCTGCACGTGACCAACATCGAAGCGCTGTCCGTTGCTCTTGAGCGGCTGCGCCCGGACGAGAGCGCGACCTGCCTCGTCGACGGCTTCTCGCTGCGCGACTGCAAGGTCCCGCACCGGGCAGTGATCGAAGGCGACGGCACCAGCGCCGCGATCGCCGCCGCCTCGGTGATCGCCAAGGTCACCCGCGACCGC
Source organism: uncultured Solirubrobacterales bacterium (assembly GCA_963714665.1). GTDB lineage: Bacteria > Actinomycetota > Thermoleophilia > Solirubrobacterales > 70-9 > VRUE01. The sequence continues at coordinate 669,711 of CAVQPE010000003.1, forward strand.
TACATGCACGGCGCCGGCCGCGATTACCCGGGCTGGGGCTTCGAGGAGCACGTCGGCTACTCGACCCCCGAGCACCGTGAGGCGATCGAGCGGATCGGCATCTCGCCGCTGCACAGGCGCTCGTTCCAGTCTGTGGCGTACTCGCAGCTCGAGCTTGCCGGTTAGAAGGCCCCGCGGATGTGCTCGACGTCGATCGCGCGGCCGGCGCGGTCGAAGGTGACGCCGACGGCATCGAAGCGGATCTCGGCGTAGTAGGGCGCGTCGCGGCGCTCGCCCATCCAGGCCGTGGCGAGGCGACGGACGCGCTGCTGCTTGCGGTTGTCGACGCCGAGGACTGGGCGCTCCGGGCCGTAGGCCGAGCCGGTCCGGCCTGCCTTGACCTCGACGAAGACCAGGGTGCGGCCGTCGCGGGCGACGATGTCGAGCTCGCCGAAACGGGTGCGCGCGTTGCGCTCGACGATCTCCCAGCCGGAGCGGGTGAGACGGCCTGCCACCAGGTCCTCCGCGGCGCGGCCGATGCGCTGTCGCTGCACGGTCATCGCGGTCGACACTAGGCCCTGATCGCGTCCGGCCAAGGCGTTGCGCGCCTTCCGTGCGAGAGGCCTTTCAGAGCCGCGAGCAAGTGCGCGCCACGCGTCGGATTTGGCTCCCTAGCGTGGCCTCTATGCTCGCAACGACGCAGACGTTCACCCTCGACGGCATCTCCGCCCGCCCGGTCCGGGTCGAGGTCGACGTCCATCGCGGCCTGCCCGCCTTCTCGGTCGTCGGCCTGCCCGACGCGGCGGTTCGGGAGGCGCGGGAGCGGGTGCGAGCGGCACTGGTCAACTGCGGATTCGACTTTCCGCTGCGGCGGATCGTCGCCAACCTCGCCCCCGCCAGCCTGCGCAAGGCCGGGCCGGGGCTGGACCTGGCGATCGCCGCCGCCCTGCTCACCGCGTCGGAGCAGCTCGACCTCGGGCGGCTGCCGAAGCTGGCGATGGTCGGCGAGCTCGCACTCGACGGCTCCGTCCGTCCCGTTCCGGGCGTGCTGGCGATCGCCGAGGCCGCCCGGGAGCGAGGCGTCGGAGGCGGTCGTCGTCCCGGCCGAGAACGGTCCCGAGGCGGCGCTTGCGGGCGACATCGGCGTGATCTGCCTGGACAGCGTCGCCCAACTCTCGGCCCTCGCCGCTGGCGAGTGGGTGCCGGAGCGGCCGCGGCCGATGCCGTTGCGCCTCAGCGCTGTCGACACGGGCCACGACCTGGCCGACCTGCGCGGCCAGCGCCACCTCCGCTACGCGCTCGAGGTCGCCGCCGCGGGCGGGCACAGCCTGCTTGATGGTCGGTCCGCCCGGCGCCGGCAAGTCGCTCGCCGCCAGTCGCCTGCCCTCGATCCTGCCGCCGCTGGCGGCCCCGGAGGGACTGGAGGTTGCCCGTATCGCCAGCGCCTGCGGTCGCCTCGGCGAGGAGCGGTCGGGAGGCAGGCCGTTCCGGGCGCCACACCACACGGTCAGCCCGGCGGGGCTGGTCGGAGGCGGCAACCCACCCAGTCCCGGCGAGGCGACGCTCGCCCACCGCGGCGTCCTCTTTCTCGACGAGCTCTGCGAGTTCCGCCGCGACACCCTGGAGGCGCTGCGGGCGCCGCTGGAGACCGGCTCGGTCTCGATCGCCCGCGCCGGCGCCTGGCGCCGTCTTCCCTGCCGGTTCATGCTGGTCGCCGCGGCCAACCCCTGCCCCTGTGGTCGAGGAGAGGCCGATCCGGAGTGCAGCTGCGCGCCGCTGGCCGTGCGCCGGTATCAGGCGCGGCTCAGCGGGGCGCTCGCCGACCGCATCGACGTCCTCGCGGCGATCCGCCAGCCCAGCGCGGAGGAGATCGGCGGGCCACCCGGGGAGCCGTCGGCCGCGGTGCGGGAGCGGGTCGCCGCCGCGCGCGAGTGCCAGGAACACCGGCTCGGGCCGGGTCGCTGCAACGCCTCGATGACCCCGGGGGAGGTGCGCGAGTGCGCGCTCGACGAGGCCGCGGCCTCGCTGCTGGCCGACTCCTACGCCCGGCGCCGTCTCAGCGGCCGCGCCCACGACCGCGTGCTGCGGCTGGCGCAGACGGTCGCCGACCTGGCCGGCAACGAGACGATCGGCCGCGAGCAGATGGCCCAGGCCCTGCAGCTGCGGAGGAGGGACCGGGAATGAGCGAGCCGCGCGCCTGTCCCGATTGCCTGCGCCGCTCGCGGCTGCTCGCCCACCTCGCTCCCTACATCGAGAAGGTCGCCACCGGGATCGCCGGGATCGCGCTCGCCCGAACTGCTGCGCCTCTCCAGCGAGGACCTCGCCGAGGCCGTGGCGCCGAAGATCGCGGCGCAGGTTCTGGCCCAGGTCGCGGCGGTGCCGGAGGATCGCCTCGCCGCCGACCTGACCGCGGCCCAGTGCTGGGCCTGCTGCCGTCACGACCCTGGCTTCCCGGTTGGGCTGCACGACGCTGCCGATGCGCCCTGGGTGCTGATCGGGCGGGGCGATCCGGCGCTGCTGGAGCGGCTCGAGCCCGACGGCACGGTCACCGTGGTCGGCGCCAGGCGGGCCAGTGCCTACGGTCGCGAGGTGGCGCGCGAGCTGGGGCGGGAGCTGACCGCCGCCGGGCTTGCTGGTCACCAGCGGGCTCGCCTTCGGCATCGACGCCTGCGCGCACCGGGGCGCCCTGGACACCGGGACGACGGTCGCCGTTCTCGGCTGCGGTGCCGACGTCGCCTACCCGGCCTCCCACCGCTCGCTCTGGCGGCAGATCTGCGAGCGCGGCCTGGTCCTCTCTGAGCTGCCCCCGGGAACCGGCGCCTGGCGCTGGACCTTTCCGGCTCGCAACCGGATCATGGCGGCGCTGGCGGGAATGACGGTCGTGGTCGAGGCCGCGCAGCGCTCCGGCTCGCTGATCACGGCCGACCTCGCCGCCGACCTCGGCCGCGATCTCGGCGCCGTGCCCGGCCCGGTCAACTCGCGCGCGCTCGGCTGGCACCAACGACCTGCTCGCCGGCGGTGCCTGCCTCGTCCGCGGCGCTCAGGACGTGCTTGACGCGATGCTTGGCCCGGGCGTTCGCAGGGTCGAGCGCGCGGGCCCGCACCTCGACTCCCCGCTGCTCGACGTGCTGGAAGCGGTGGAGAGGGGAGAGGAGACCTGCGACGCCATCGCCGCCGAGCTGGACCTCGGCGGCGCGGAGGCAGCGTCCGCCCTCGCCACGCTCGAGGCGCTCGGCTACGTCACCTGCTCCCTGGTCGGCGTGTACTCGCGGACGCTGCTGGCGGTGCCCGGTGCCTAGCCGCGCGGCTAGGCTGCGCGGCATGGAGGCAGAGCGCATCCCGGCCGTGCTCTCGATCGCCGGCTCGGACTCCGGTGGCGGCGCCGGTATCCAGGCGGACCTGAAGGCGTTCGCCCGCTGCGGCGTGCACGGGATGACCGCGGTCACGGCGATCACGGCCCAGAACACGGTCGGGGTCGAGGCGGTCGAGGCGGTTTCGCCGGAGACGATCATCGCCCAGGTCGGTGCGGTGGCCGAAGACATCGGGGTCGACGCGGTGAAGATCGGGATGCTGGGAACAGCGGAGACCGTCGACGCCGTGGTCGAGGCGTTGGGCCTGGTCGGCGAGGCGCCGGTGGTGATCGACCCGGTGATGGTCTCCGAGAGCGGTGCCGTGCTTCTCGACGAGGATGCCCGGGCGGCGCTGATCGAGCGGCTGTTGCCGCTGGCCACGGTGGTCACCCCGAACATTCCCGAGGCGCGGGCGCTGTCAGGAGCCGAGGAGCGCGACTCACAGGAGGACCTGGCCCGTGAGGTCCTCGCCCTCGGCCCGCGCGCGGTCGTCGTTACCGGCGGCCACAGCGAGCGGGTTGTAGACGTCTTCTTCGACGGCAGAGAGTCGGCCGAGATAGCCGGTGAGCGCCATCCCGACGGAGCCGCACACGGCTCCGGCTGCACCCACTCCTCGGCCCTGGCCGCCTTCCTCGCGCTCGGCGAGACACCGCTGGAGGCGGCGCGAGAGGCCCGCGTGGTGGCATCCGCGGCCGTCGCCGCCGGCCTGCGCGAGATCGGCGAAGGCCCTGGTCCGGTCGACGTCTTCGGCCTTCGTTGAAGGGTTGCCTGCGCAATACGCCTAAAACCCTTCAAGCAGGTGTGAGTAGATTTCCGGCATGAGCTCAAACGGCGCCACCACGACAAAGCTTCCCCGCCCCCGCTCCAGCGCTGTCTTCGACGGTCCGGACCGGGCCGCCGCCCGCGCCTACATGAAGGGGGTCGGTTTCGACGACGACGCGCTCAGCCGGCCGACGATCGGGATCGCCAACACCTGGGCCGAGGCGAACTCCTGCAACTTCCACCTGCGCGGCCTCGCCGAGCACGTCAAGCAGGGAGTGCGGGCCGCCGGTGGGACGCCGATGGAGTTCAACACGGTCGCGATCTCCGACGGGATCACGATGGGGACCCAGGGGATGAAGGCCTCGCTGGTCAGCCGCGAGGTGATCGCCGACTCGATCGAGCTGATGGCGCGCGGCTACCAGTTCGACGCGATCGTCGTGCTCTGTGCCTGCGACAAGACGATCCCGGGCGGAGCGATGGCGATGGCCCGCCTCGACGTGCCCTCGGTGCTGCTCTACGGCGGCTCGATCGCGCCCGGCCACTGGCACGGCCGCGACGTCACCATCCTCGACGTCTTCGAGGCGATGGGGGCGCACGCCGCCGGTGACATGAGCGACGAGGAACTGCACGAGCTGGAGGGCGTCGCAAGTCCTGGCGCCGGCGCCTGCGGCGGCCAGTTCACCGCCAACACGATGGCCTGCGCCTTCGAGGCGCTTGGGATCAGCCCCGGCGGCTCGGCGATGGTCCCGGCCGAGGACGACGACAAGGGCACGGTCGCCGAGAAGATCGGCGAGCTGGTGATGAACGTGCTGGTCGAGGACCTGCGCCCGAGCCGGGTGATCACCCGCGACTCGCTGGAGAACGCGATCGCCTGCGCCTGCGCCTCGGGCGGCTCGACCAACGTAGTCCTGCACCTGCTCGCCCTCGCCCACGAGGTGGGCATCGAGCTTGAGATGGATGACTTCGAGCGCATCTCTCGTGCGACGCCGCTCTTCGCCGACCTGAAGCCGGGAGGGCGCTTCGTCGCCACCGATCTTTACGCGGCCGGTGGCGTGCCAGTGATTCTCAAGCGCCTTGCGGAATCCGGCAATCTGCATGTGGACGCGGTAACGGTTACCGGCAAGACGGTCGGCGAGGTGGCGACCGAGGCGACCGAAGCCCCTGGCCAGGAAGTCGTGCGCCCACTCGACGATCCGGTGAAGGCCGAAGGGGGCCTGGCGATTCTGCGTGGCAACCTTGCGCCTGAAGGGGCCGTAGTCAAGCTCGCCGGCACCGAGCGGACCCAGCAGACGGGACCTGCCCGCGTCTTCGAGTCCGAAGAGGAATGCTTCCGTGCCGTCAAAAGCCAGCAGATCGAGCCGGGCGACGTCGTCGTTATCCGCAACGAGGGTCCGGTCGGCGGACCTGGCATGCGAGAGATGCTGCAGGTCACCGCAGCGATAGTCGGCGAGGGCCTGGGGCAAAGCGTCGCGATGATCACCGACGGGCGCTTCTCAGGCGCCACCCGCGGGCTGATGATCGGCCACGTCTCTCCGGAGGCAGTCAGGGGCGGGTCGATCGGGGCTGTACGCGAGGGTGACCAGATCACAGTCGACATCGACAACCGCCGCATCGACGTCGACCTCTCCGACGAGGAGATCGCAAAGCGGCTGGCGGATTACAAGCCCCCCGAATCCCCCTTCGGCCGCGGCGTAATGGCCAAGTACGCCGCCACGGTTTCCTCAGCCTCCCAGGGCGCGATCACGGGCTGACGGGCGGGGCCAGGGGGTGGAGCGTCTTGTACTTTTCGCCCGCCGCACCGAGGCGCCAAGCCCTAATCCGCCCCACCGAAAAGTTAAGCGGAACCCCCTGGCCCCGCCCGTCAGGCGAGGAACTCGTCAAGCAGAGCGTTGAATCTCTCAGGCCGCTCCATCTGCGGCACGTGCCCCGTCTGCTCGAAGATCTCCAGCCGGGCATGGGGGATGCGGCGCTGGTAGCTGTGCGCGGCCACGGAGGGGATCACCCAGTCGTCAGTGCCCCAGACGATCATCACCGGGATCTCGATTTCTTCGAGCCGGTCGCGGGCGTCGTATTCGATCACCGCGTCGAGTGCGTCGGCGAAGCCGGGGCAGGGCACGCCGGAGGCCATCTGCTCCCAGAGCAGCTCCTTGCGCAGCCGGTGCGGGTAGCGGATCGCGAAGCGGAACATCAGGTAGCGGGCGCGGCGGTGGCTGACGACGAAGCGCGCGGCTGAACCGAAGGGGCGGCCGAAGGTGTCCCATGCCAGCGAGGTCGCCTTGCCTCGCTGGTGGGGGAGCCAGGTGTTGATGAAGCCCGCGGCAGAGACGAGCACGAGGCGCTCGAAGCGCGCCGGGTCCGAGAGCACCGTCTCGCCGGCGACAAGGCCGCCCATCGAGTTGCCGACCAGGGTAATGCCGCCCTCGAGGCCGAGCTTCTTGCAGAAGTCGTGCAGGAGGCGGCCATAGGTCGGCATGTCGATCGGCCAGGAGGGCATCGGGCTGGCGCCGAAGCCGGGCAGGTCGAGGGCGATCGCGCGGTGGCCCCGGCTCGCGAAGTGGGGCATGTTCTCCAGCCAGGCCTGCCAGGAGCTGGTGATGCCGTGGACGAAGACGATTGGGGCGCCCTCGCCGATCTCGGCGTAGTTGACCGTGGCGCCGGGCAGCTCGACCCGGTGCAGGTGCGGCCGCCAGTCGAGCTTCAGCCAGTCGGGATCGGGATTGCCGTAGTCGTCACGCATAACCCATACGTTCGAGTATGGGTATCTCGCGGATCTGCGGCGGCTGCAGGTGGTCCCAGAGGATGCCCCGCGGCCGCTCGTACTGGCGCTCGACCTCGATCACCGCGCGCGGCGTGGCGATCATGTCGACCGGCAGGTCGTGCGCGGTCATCATCAGGTGGCGGCGCAGGACCTGGGTCGGGTGGACCGTCGTCGCCACGGTGGTGTGGCTGTCGATCTTGCCGGCGTCGATCAGGACCCCGTACTCGAGGTCGGAGTAGCCGCCGCCCTTGCCGACCCGGGCGCCGCTGAGGTTGACCGCGACCGAGCCGCAGAGGACGAAGTCGATCTCCGGCAGCTCGTCCAGCGCCGTGACCCGGCCGTGCTTGAGCGCCCCCTTGATCGTCGCCGCCTCCTTGACCGCGCGTTTGGAGAGCTTCTTCGGGTCGAGGACGCGGAAGGGATGGGGGTCGCGCAGCCGCGGCACGGCCATGACCACGACCTTGCCCTCTTCGAGGGCGATGCGGCGAGCGTAGGTCTGGGGCGAGTCGGGATTGGCCTTGATCACCCGGGCCCGCTTCCACACCCGCTGCCCGGCGAGCTTCTCGGCTGCCAGCTTGGCCCCGGCGAAGTTGGGAATCCGGCCCTCGGCGCCGGGAAAGCGAGACACGCCCGCGCGGTCCATCGCCTTCCAGACCTCCTTGCGGACTTCGTCCTTGGAGAGCATCGCGGTGAAAGATATCCGCCGGAACGACCGGAGCGTGTGCCTAAACTCCTCAGCGATGGGGCGTGGAGCCAAGATCGCGATCGTCGCTGCGGTTGCGCTGCTTCTTCTGGTGGCCGGTGTCGGCTACGCCTACGACACCACGCAGAAGGACAAGATCGCCGACGGCGTCACGGTCGGCGGCGTCGATGTCGGCGGCATGGACGAATCCGAAGCGACGCAGGCGGTGCGCCGCCAGTTGCTCGGCCCGCTTCGCCACTCGCTCCGCGTCGGCTACGACGGCCACAGCTGGGCGCTGCCCGGCAAGAGGCTTAAGGTTCACGCAGAAGTCGACACTGCGGTCGAAGAAGCGCTCGCCGCCAGTCGCGACGAAGTCTTGCCGGGACGCCTGGTTCGCTACGTCACCGGCGGCAGCGCTCGACAAGGCGATCCCCGCCGACGTCACCTACTCGCAGCCGGCGATCAACCGCTTCGTGCGTCGGGTCGCTCGCGCGGTCGGCCGAGACGCTCAGGACGCCACGGTCGAACCGGGCCCTGACTCGCTCAGCGTCGTGCCGGCCAAGAACGGCCGCAAGCTGCGCGACAAGCTGCTCACCCGCCAGCTCGAGGCGGCGGTGCTGAACGCCGATGCCGACCACACGATCGCCGCCCGCACCCACTACACGAAACCGGAAGTCACGACGAAGGAAGTTGCGGCCGCCTACCCGTCCTACCTCACCCTCGACCGCTCCACCTTCACCCTGCGGCTCTGGAAGCACCTGAAGCTGGCCAAGACGTACACGGTCGCGGTCGGGCAGGAAGGCCTCGAAACGCCCGCCGGGCTCTACCACATCCAGGAAAAGCAGGAAAATCCCTCTTGGCACGTGCCGAACTCGGCCTGGGCCGGCTCCTGGCCGGCCAGGTGATCCCGCCAGGCCCGGCTGACCCGATCAAGGCGCGCTGGATGGCGATCTTCGAAGGCGCCGGCATCCACGGCACCGAAGAGGTCGAATCGCTCGGCTCCGCCGCCTCGCACGGCTGCGTGCGAATGTCGATCCCCGACGTGATCGAACTGTATCCGCAAGTAGAAGTCGGAACCCCTATTTACATTGGGTAGAGGCTCGCGTCACCGCGCGGCGAACCTCCCCCAATGACCTGGGACGAGGCGCTTGCTGCATACGACCGAGACCTGAAGGGGAGAAGCGCGGCCGAGCGGACTCGTCGCGCCTACGGCGTCGACCTGGGCCAGTTCGTCGAGTGGGCCGGAGAGCGGGCGCCGGGTGAGATTCGCCACCGTGACGTGCGGCGCTACGCAGCCGGGCTCTCCTCCGGTGGAGCCGCCCCGGCCACCGTCGCCCGCAAGCTCGCTGCGATCCGGGGGCTCTTCGACTTCCTCGTCCGCACCGGGCGGGTGGGGCAGAACCCCGCCGACCTTGTCTCCAGCCCGAAGCGGGAGGAGAAGCTTCCCCGCGTCCTCTCGGCGGAGCAGGTCCGCGCCCTGCTTGAGGGGATCCCGGCCCGCACGCCGCTGGAGCTGCGCGACCGGGCGATGCTGGAGCTGGCCTACTCCTGCGGGCTGCGCTGCGAGGAGATCGTCAACCTCGACCTCGGCGCGCTCGACTTCGAGACCGAGCAGCTGCGGGTGCTCGGCAAGGGCTCCAAGGAGCGGATGCTGCCGGTGGGGGAGCCAGCCCAGAAGGCGCTGCAGCGCTACTGCGAGCGCGGCCGCCACGCCCTCGCGGGCGATCCGCGCGAGCGGGCGCTGTTCCTCTCCAAGAGCGGCCGCCGCCTCTCCAACTCCGACGTCACCCGCCGCCTCGGCCTCTGGGTCCGCGAGGCCGCTCTGGCCGCGGGCGTCTCGCCGCACTCCCTGCGCCACAGCTTCGCCACGCACCTGCTCGAGGGCGGCGCCGACCTGCGCACGATCCAGGAGCTGCTTGGCCACGCCTCGATCTCGACCACCCAGGTCTACACTCGCGTCGACGCGGCCCGCCTGCGCGACGCGTACGCTGCCACCCATCCCCGCGCATGATCCCCAATAAGCTGCCCGTGACCATAGAATCGAGCAAAAGGCCATGGAAACAGGCGTAAAAGAGGTGGAGCTGCGCGATCTTTGGCGCCGCTACAAGGACGATGGCGATGCCAGTGCGCGCGAGCGACTGGTGGTCGCCTACTCGCCCATGGTCAAGTTCGTCGCCGGACGGCTCGGCGCCGGCCTTCCCTCGCACGTCGACGACGCCGACCTGATCTCCTACGGCCTGATGGGCCTGATCGGCGCGATCGAGCGCTTCGAGCCCGAGCGCGGGATCAAGTTCGAGACCTTCGCGATGACCCGCATCCGCGGCGCGATCATCGACGAGCTGCGCTCACTGGACTGGGTGCCGCGCTCGGTGCGCTCCCGCGCCCGCGAAATCGAGGCGGCCCAGGCCAAGCTCGAGCACGAACTGCAGCGGGCGCCCAGCGAGGCAGAGCTGGCGAAGAAACTCGAAGTCAGCGAGGAGGAGCTGCAGACCTCGCTGCTGGAGATCGCCAACTCCTCCGTCTACGCGCTCGACGAGCTCTGGACCGTCTCGGACTCCTCCGGCGACCAGGTCTCCCTGCTCGACACGATCTCCGACCCGCGCGCCGCCGACCCGCAGGAGTCGCTCGCGACCAGCGAGATCAAGGACCGGCTCACCGAGGCGATCTCCTCCCTGCCTGAGCGCGAGCAGCTCGTCGTCGCCCTCTACTACTACGAGAACCTCACCCTGCGCGAGATCGGCGAGGTGCTCGGCGTCACCGAGTCGCGTGTCTCCCAGCTCCACACCAAGGCAGTGATGCGGTTGAAGTCCGGCCTCCAGGTCGACTGATTCACTCAAAGGAGACTGAGCGGTTTGAGTTGAGCCGTTCCGGGTGTACCTTCATTTTGTGCCTCACAAGGCCGCAGACCGGATTCGCAACGTCGCCCTGATCGGGCACCGGGGCTGCGGCAAGACGAGCCTGCACGAGGCGATGCTGTTCGAGGCCGGCGCGGTCGGCCGCCTCGGCACGGTCGCCGACGGGACCACGGTCTCCGACCACGAGCCCGACGAGCAGGAGCGCGGGATGTCGATCGACGCCTCGCTCGCCTGCTTCGAGCACGCGGGGAGGGAGATCAACCTGATCGACACCCCGGGGGAGCCGAGCTTCGTCGCCGACGCGATCTCCTCGCTGCGGGTCGCCGATGCGGCCGTGGTCGTCGTCAACGGCGTGATGGGGGTCGAGGTGCACACCGAGCGGCTCTGGCGCCGGGCCGATGCCGGCGGGCTGGCCCGCCTCGTCTTCGTCAACATGCTCGACCGCGAGCGCGCCGACTTCTTCCGCGTCCTCGACTCGCTGAAGGCGGCCTTCGGCCCGCACGTCGTCGCCACCGAGATCCCGATCGGCACCGAGCAGGATGTCCGCGGCGTGGTCGACCTGATCGACCGCAGGGCCTTCGCCTACGAGGGGACGGGACCGGGCGCGGCCGAAGAGGTGGGGATCCCGGCCGAGCTGGGCGACCGGGTTGAGGAGTACCGGGAGAAGCTGATGGACGAGGTGGCGGAGAACTCCGACGAGCTGATGGAGCGCTACCTCGAGGGCGAGGAGATCGATCACGACGAGATCGCCCGCGCGCTGAAGCAGGGGGTGACGGCGGGGCGGCTCTTCCCGGTCACCTGCGGTGTGGCGACGCGCAACCTCGGCACCGGCCGCCTGCTCGAGGCCCTGGTCGAGGACCTGCCTTCGCCGGCGATGCGGGGCGCGGTGGCGGCGACCGGCGCTGGCGGCGAGGAGATCGAGATCGAGCCCGACGAGGGCGGGCCGCTGGTGGCCTACGTCTTCAAGACGCTCGCCGATCCCTACGCCGGCCGGATCAACCTCTTCCGCGTCTACCGGGGCACCCTGCAGCTCAGACTCCCATGTCCTCGACGTGACCCGGGGGGAGAAGGAGCGGATCGGCCAGCTGGGCCAGCCCCACGGCAAGGAGCTGAGGCCGGTGGCGGAGCTGGGCGCGGGGGACATCGGCGCCGTCGCCAAGCTGAAGGAGACCCGCGCCGGGGATGTGCTCTGCGCCGGCCAGGAGGAGGTCGCTTTCGCGCCGCTGGACCTGCCCGCGCCGGTGATGGCCTTTGCCTACGAGGCGAAGTCGAAGGGGGACGAGGACAAGGCGGCGACCGCGGTGCGCCGGCTCACCGAGGAGGACCCGACCCTCGACGTGCACCGCGATGCGCAGACCGGCGAGCAGATCATCGCCGGGCTGACCCAGGTCCACGTCGAGGTGATCGTCGAGCGGATGAAGCGGCGCTTCGGGGTTGAGATCGAGCTGCACCCGCCGCGCGTTCCCTACCAGGAGTCGATCCGCGGCCCGGCGAGCGCCCACGCCCGTTACAAGAAGCAGTCCGGCGGCCGCGGCCAGTTCGCCGACTGCCAGATCGAGATCGAGCCGGCCGATGACGGCGTCGCCCTCGAGTTCGTCAACAAGATCAAGGGCGCCTCGATCCCCGGCAGCTTCATCCCGGCGGTGGAGAAGGGAGTCGAAGAGGCGATGGCGCACGGGACCGTCGCCGGCTACCCGGTCAAGGGGGTGCGGGTGCGGCTGGTCGACGGCAAGCACCACGACGTCGACTCCTCGGAGATGGCCTTCAAAATCGCCGGTGCGATGGCCTTCAGGGAGGCGATGGAAGCCGCCGACCCGGTGCTGCTGGAGCCGATCGTGCGGCTCACGGTCAGCTGCCCCGGCGACGTCGTCGGCGACGTGATCGGCGACCTCAACTCGCGCCGCGGCCACCCGCTCGGGATGGAGCCGAAGGGCACTGCGACCGAGGTCAGGGCCGAGGTGCCGATGGCCGAGGTGCTCGACTACGCCCCCGACCTGCGCTCGATCAGCGGCGGCCGGGCGGATTTCGAGGTCGAGTTTGACCGCTACGAAGAGGTGCCTGCACATCTTGCTTCGAAGGTCGTCACCGCGGGGTGATCCGCCCTCCGGTGGACTAGGTTTCGAGAGTGAGCATCTATCAGCGTGACCCTGCGGCCCCGGGTGCCAACGTCGGCCGGAGGCGCGGCCCATCCGATGGGCGCCTCGATCGTGCCGTCGCGCGCTTCAACGCGAGCGAAGCGGCCCGCACGGCTGCCGGATTGACCCGGAGCATGGGGCGGCCACGGGCGTCGGTGGGCGCGGCGGCCGGCTCCGCCGGCGAGGTGCGGGTCACCGTCGCCTGGCAGCTCTGCTGGTACCAGTGGGGGGTCGACCTCGCCGACGAGCTGCGGCCCGTCTTCCTGATCGGCAGGGGGGACGAGGTCGACCAGCTCGACCGCTCGGCGCGCCAGTGGAACGCCAAGGCGGGCGAGGACGGGCGGCTCTCGCTGGGCGGAGGCACGCTTGGCAGCGGCCGCGAACGGAGGGCCGCGTGGCTGAGGCGCCCGAGAAGCTGGTCGTAAACGTCGACGGCGGCGCCCGCGGCAACCCCGGCCCGGCGGCGATCGCGGCCGTGGTGCAGGGACCCGGGGGCGAGGTGCTGGAGGAGCACGGCGAGCGGATCGGCCACGCCACCAACAACGTCGCCGAGTACAAAGCGCTGCTGTTGGGGATCGAGCTGGCGGCGGCGCGGGGCGCCCCGGAGCTGGAGCTGGTCGGCGACTCCGAGCTGGTCGTCAAGCAGGTCAAGGGCGAGTACAAGGTCAAGGACGCCAACATGCGCAAGCTCCACGCCGAGGTGAAGGAGGCCCTGCGTGCCTTCGACCGCTGGTCGATCCGCCACGTCCGCCGCGAGCAAAACGCCGAGGCCGACCGCCTCGTCAACGAGGCGCTGGATGGCTGAGCCGATCGATCCCGGGGTCGACATCGGCCACGTCCACCTCAAGGTGGCCGACATCGAGCGCTCGCTCGACTTCTACTGCGGCGTGCTCGGCTTCGAGCTGCAGCAGCGCTACGGCGCGGACGCCGCCTTCGTCTCCGCGGGCGGCTACCACCACCACATCGGTCTCAACACCTGGCACTCGAAGGGCAGCGCCCCGCCGCCGCCGGGCACGACCGGCCTCTTCCACTTCGCGATCCGCTACCCGACCCGCGCCGCCCTGGCCGACGCCCTGCGCCGGCTCGCAAGCGCCGGCGTTGGCATCGAGGGAGCCTCGGATCACGGCGTAAGCGAGGCCCTTTACCTGAGCGACCCCGACGGCAACGGCATCGAGCTCTACTGGGACCGGCCAAAGGAGGATTGGCCCGCTCCGCAGCCGGGCCAGAAGGTCGAGATGTACACGCGGCCGCTGGACGTGCAGAACCTGCTCGCCGAGCTGGAGTGAACCCTTTCGGCGAGGGCTTTGGACTCCCGGATGGAAGGTCGCCGAGCCGGTGGGCGCCTGGGCCGAGGCGATAGAGGGAGGGACCGCCTTGTCCGGTAGCGCCGCGAGCAACGAAACGGGCGGTGCACTTTCATTTGCTTGAGCCCCTAGTTGTCTCGCTGACCCGGCGACCGTCCGGCCGGGGTCGAACAACCCTACCAAAAATTAGGTATCACCGGAACTTGCGGCACCTGGAAGGATCACCGTGATTCGTCGCGATTAGACAGGGAATAGACAGGGAACCGATCGGCAGCGCGGATCACGACGAGCGGCCCTCCCGTCGCCGAACGCAGGAAACCGAAGCGCCAAGCTAGAATCCCCCTCCGTGCGGCTGTAGCTCAGCTGGCTAGAGCGTCTGCTTGCCATGCAGAAGGTCGTGGGTTCGAATCCCATCAGCCGCTTTTTCGCGAATCCCCTGCACGTGGGCGGGTTGGGCTCGGCGCGGGTCGCCGAAACAAGATCGAACCATCCCCGCATATCGTCTCCGTTTTGGGCACTAGTGTGCGCTGACTCCAAGTTCTCCCGACACTTCCCGGGAGATCGATAGCTCTTCAAGCAAGACAGCCCCCGACCCAGCTGGGTCGGGGGCTGTCCGTGCTGCGACTCAGGCTCCTGGCTTCACGCCAATGAAGTTCAGAAAAGGAGTCGCATGACCAAGGATGACGTGCTGTTCGGCTACCGCCAAGCGCTCTTTGCCGAGGCCACCCGCACCAGTGTCGCGCAGGCCTGCCGGCGCTTCGGGGTGCACCGCTCGACCTACTACGCCTGGAAGCGCCAGGTCGACCGCCACGGCCTGGAGATGCTGCGGCCCAGGGAGCGCCGGGTGCCGCGGATGCCCAACCAGCTCTCGAAGATGGTCGAGGAGCGGATCGTCGCTTTCTCACTGGGCCATCCAGGCCTTGGTCCAAAGCGAGTCTCCGGCGAGTTGCGGCGCCCCAAGTGGGGCGGGATCGTCGTCTCGCCCAACGGCGTCTGGAAGGTGCTCTGCCGTCACGGCCTCAATACCCGCGCCAAGCGCCTGGGACTGATCGCCGGCTACGCCGCTCCCTATGAGCCGCCCAGGGATCCAGGCCCAGAGCGCCATATCGACGTCTCCCGGCCGGGCGAGCTGGTCGGCATCGACTGCTTCTTCGTCGGTCGCCTGCGGGGAACCGAGGGCTCGATCTGGCAGCTCACCGCGATCGACGTCGCTTCCTCCTATGCCTGGGCTGAGCTGGTGGTCTGCAAGGAAGGCAAGCCGAGTAATCCGAACGCCAAACAGACCTCCAAGCTCGCCCGCCGCGTCGCCAAGGACCTGCGGGAGGCGGGCTGGCGAGCGGAGCGCTTTCTCTCCGACAACGGCAACGAGTTCAAGGGCGACTTCACCAAGACCACCAAACGGCTGAAGGTGCGCCACACCCGCATCCACGCCGGGCGACCGCAGACCAACGGCAACGTCGAGGCCTTGCACCGCACCATCCTCGACGAGTGCTGGCGGCCTTCCCTTGCCCGTTACCTGCACCCTGCGCTTTCCAGCCTGAGGCGCGATCTCGATGAGTACTTGCGCTTCTACAACTTCGATCGCGTTCACCACGGCCGGTTGACAGCCGGTCAGATCCCAGCGGACATCGTCTACGGTGCCCGCAAGATGGAGGTCAGGTGAGCCGTGGGTGTCGGCACATCTTGGAGTCCGTGCACACTAGTGCCCAAAACGACGCGGATGCGCAGGGATTAACGGCGATTTTCCCCGATTCCGGCTTGCATTTGGATCATTGGGTCGGTAGCCCGCAACGGGCGAGGTATCCTCAACCCATGACCGAGAGGCGGATCACGGTCGATCCGAACCGGATGCATGGCCTGCCCTGCATCCGCGACACGCGGGTCACCATCAGCGCGATAGTCGGTCAGCTCGATGCTGGTGCAAGCACCGACGAGCTGCTGAGCGACTTCCCCTATCTCGAACCCGAAGACATCCTCGCTGCGTCCGAATACGCAGTTGAATCGAGGCTGAGCGATCTTGGGGTCCGCGCCCATGGCCTTGTCGAGTCGCCTGAGGGCAAGCTGATCGACGCCGAGGCGTCGATCAGGCGTTTGCTCGATTCTTCATCGGATGGTCGATCGCCTTCTAGGCCAGGCAGTTGATCGAGCTGCGACTCTGCTCCGTGAGATGAGCGACGGGCGGATCGATCCTGCGCAGGCTTGGTTCTGGACGCACGAGTGGCAGCAGCGGGAGCGCGAGGCGGACGAAGACCTCGCGGCTAGCAGGACTATGCGCTACGAGGGCGACGAGCAGTTCTTGGCCGCGCTGGACGAGCGCACGAAGCCGCTCGATACTGACGCGTGAGGTTCTCTCGCCGAGGCTTGGTCGCACTGCAGCAGGCCCGCCCCAGTGGATAGCTTGCCCTCCGGGAGAGTGCTAGATGGCGCCTGACACGCATGATGCCGCGCAGTCGGCGGTCGGATATCTGTACCAATCGGAATGGCCTCTGCTGGAGCTAATCCGCCGTGCGGGTGAGCAACCGGACCTCGGCCTTAGCTTGGAGCTCCACGACGACGTGAGCTGGGAGGAGGACGGAACCCCAGCCGAGCTGCTGCAGCTCAAGCATCACATTGGACGGCAAGGCGGTATCGGTGATATGAGCGTCGATCTGTGGAAGACGCTCGCCGTCTGGATGGATGTGCATCCGGCGGCCGACCCGATGGGCCCGATCTTGACCCTCGTCACGACCAGCGTCGCCGCCGAGGGAAGTGCGGCGGCACACCTTCGACCAATGACTCGCTCTCCGACGGAAGCCCGAAAGCTCCTGGACACGGCTGCCAGGGACTCGGATAACGCCACCACGGCGGCAGGTCGTCAGCAGTACCTCGAACTCGAGGAGGCGGACCGCGATGTCTTCCTCGGCCGGATCTACGTCCTCGATGCGGCGCCGCCGGCCGGACCTTCCTTGGAAGAGGCAGTGCGGGCGGCACTGATCCTTGCCTTGCCGCTCGGGCGCGAGAACGAATTCCTGGAGCAACTCTGGGGTTGGTGGCACCGCGAGGCGATTGCCCTCCTGCGCAAGGACCAGACGACGGTCTCTTGTATGGACGTGCGAATGAAGGTCCAGGCGATCGCTGACGGTTACAAGCCCGACAACCTTCCTACGCTCGTCGAGCGCGAGGACGTGACGATCGACCTGGAGCAGACTTATGGCGATTACGTCTTCGTCGAGCAACTCAGGTGGATCGCCCATACCGTCACCACCCTGCAAAAGGCGATGGTTGATTACTATCGCGCCTACGTACAGCGAGCGGCATGGGTTGACCGCGACCTGATCGGCATTGGGGAGCTCGAAGGCTTCGAGGAGAACCTGTTGGACGAGTGGGAGCGTGCTTTCGACGCGATGCTGATAGGGCTGGGGGATGGGGCCGACGAGGACACCAAACAGAAGGCAGGTCATGCCTTGTTTCAGCAGGTCTCGAACCAGACCGTGGTCAAGGTACGTGAGCGCTACGCCGAGCAGTTCTTCAGCCGAGGTCAACTCCACAGCTTCGCCAACGTGGGTCGACTGGGATGGCACCCCGAGTTTGAAGATAGAGTCAAAGAACTGATCGAGAAATGAAACCCTGGACCGAGCGACCACGGGTCGAGGCGACCCTCCTCAACCCGGCACTCTTCGCGTCACTTCTCTCCGTCGCCGCCGCGGGGTACGAGTCTCGGTCGGAGGCTCTCATGAGTTGGCCCCTGACCTTTCTCCTGCCTCCTCTCGTACTGCATCGACCGACCCGCGAAGCCCTGCCGAAACGTGTCTCCAGTCATCTGCCGACCTGGCTTGGGCGTGAGCCGGTCATCCGGGCCGGCTTTCCCGGCCGGGCGCAACGCCTCGCACCGCTAACCCGCGAGGGCTTGCGGCTTGGCCTCCGTACGGGCGTACTCGCGCTCGAGGATGGACATCTTCGAGGGACGCTCTCCGTTCCAGACGAGGACGGAGATCTCCACGAAATTCTCAAGAGTGCGTATTTTGTCGGCCGCTGGCTCACCAAGCTGCACCAGCAGAGCAGCGCGTTCGCATTGTTGGGAGTGAGACCGTAGATGCAGCTCGTCTCGATCACCCTCTACAACGGGGCCGGAGAGCGCCGCGTCGTCGACTTCGAGTCGGGCGCGCTAAATGTTGTGACTGGGGTCTCCGCCACCGGCAAGAGCGCCCTGCTGGACATCGTGGAGTTTTGCCTTGGACGAAACACCCTCGTCATGCCGGTCGGTCCCATCACGACGACGGTTGCCTGGTACGGACTTCTCATCGAGCATGAAGGCACGCGTATCTTCATCGCCCGGCCAGCTCCCGAGGAGGGGCGGGCGAGCACCCAGAAAGCGATGATTGAGATCGGCGCGATGATCGAGCCCCTCGATTTCAGTGACCTCGAAATCAATTCAGACACGACCTCCATCCGGGACGAGGTCGGACGGTTGATCGGGATCGATGAGAACGCTGGGGAGGCGCCGGTGCCGTGGCTGCAGTCGGGCTTGGAAGCGAACCTAGGCCACGCAACGATGCTATGTCTGCAACGGCAGAGCGAGATCGGCAACCGCGAGTTTCTCTTCCACCGGCAGGGAGAGGAAGGCATTGCCTCTGCCCTACGTGACACTCTGCCCTACTTCCTCGGCGCCGTTCCCCGCGACCAAGGCGTTCTTCGTCAGGAATTGACCGCCGCCCGCCGCGACCTGCGCCGTGCCGACGCCGACCTGAATCGTGCCAGGGCTGCGAATGAGGAGATCGACGTCAGTCTGCTCGCGATGATTCGCGAGGCGGTCGGCGCCGATCTGCTCGCCAAGGTCGAGTACACCGGCCGGGCCGAGATGTTCGCCGCTCTCGGCTCTGTTCTCGATGCCCCCGGTGCCCCGACGTCGGGGTCCGATGACATCACCGCAGGGCGCCGTGAGGCACTGGAGCGCGAGAGGAGCGAACTGCGCATTGCCCTGCGTGCGGCAGGTGAGCAGGCGGAGCTATTGCGCTCCATGGGCTCCGACGAGGATTCCTACGCAGGTGTGGTCGGTCAGCAGATCTCCCGCCTCTCGAGCATCGAGCTGCTCGGCGCAGACGAGGGTCCTGATGCCTGCCCGGTCTGCAATCAGAAACTGCCACATACGGATCCGGCTGTTACTGCTCTACAGCAGGTGGTGGAGGAGTTGACGACTCAGCTAGAGGGTGTCGAGCAAATTCGACCCCGGCGGGGACAGGCGCTTGAGGAGATCGGTGCGACCATCGACCAACTTCGAGAGAAGCTGCGCGCGACCGAGGACGCCCTCGAGGGTCTCGCTGAGCAGGATGAGACGATCGGCTTGGCGCGCTCTGCCGCAGAGTCACAGGCCTTCACCCGCGGTCGGATCCAACACTTCCTGGATACGACTGCTGCTGCTGACAGCACCGAACTTGAGCGTCTCGCGGATGTCGTGAGGGTCCGACAGCGCGCCGTTGATGCGCTCGAAGAGCGACTTGATCCCGATGCGATTAGGGAGGAGCTCGCAGGCCGCCTCGCCGTGGTGGCCAGCGACATCACTGAGTACAGCCGACGCCTTGAGTTGGAGCACACGGGCGCCGTGTGGCTCGATCTGCAGCGACTCACGGTAATGACCGATACCGAGGAGGGAGCCGCTCCGCTGTTTCGGGTGGGGAGCGCGGCGAACTGGATCGGCTATCACCTTGCGACGCACCTCGCCCTTCATCGCTACTTCATCCTTCATGATCGACCGGTTCCCAGCTTCCTGATGCTGGACCAGCCGACGCAGGCGTACTACCCATCGGATGTAGAGCAGCAGGAGGGGGTCCCGGAGGGGGAGAACGATCGTGCCGCCGTGCGCAGGATGTTCGAGCTGATGCGCGACGTGGTCCAAGAGCTCGCGCCCGGGCTCCAGATCATCGTCTGCGACCACGCGAACTTGCCCGAGAAATGGTTCCAAGACTCCGTGTGCCACAACTGGCGAGATGGCAGGAAGTTGATCCCGGATGAGTGGATCAAATAAGGCGTGACCGCTGGGCACTATGAATGCGACGAGCGGTTCATGGCAACGTTCGACGAAGCACACGAAGCCGCTCGATGTCGACGTGAGGGTTCTGGTTGTTCTGGCGCGGCTTGGATCGTCTGACAAACTCTCTGGCGCAAGATGCCTCCCCGGTTCGAGGACGCTTGGCGCACTAAGGATGCCGTTGAGATCCGTGAGAAACACCGCGCCGAGTCGCACTGTTATGTGCAAGTAGGACAGGTTGTCTGCTATCGTCAGGCACGATGAAGACGCTGCACCTCGATCCAACAGCCGGTGATCAGGCCGCCTCGGTTGCCGAGGAGGTCGACAAGCTGCTGCGCGAAGGCAAGCAGGTCGCGGTGACCGTGGCCGAGGAGCAGGAGCTCTTGTCTCCTCAGCAGGCGGCACGTCGGCTTGGCTTCTCTCGCCAGCACGTTAGGCGCCTGATTGACTACGGCAAGCTTGAAGCACGCAAGCTTCCAGGGTCGAGCTACTGGAAGATTCCGCTGTCGTCGGTGCTTGCCTTTGAAGAGCGCCGCGCCGAGAGCGACCGCCTTACCGCTGAGTGGTCTCGCCATCTCGACGCAATGGGCGCTCCGGCTGAGTGAGCCGCACTGGTCCGCCGCGGGCTGTTCTCGATAGCGACATCGTCTTCTCGCGCGTCCTTCACGAGCCATGGGGCGTGTCGCCAGGCGCCTGGAACTGCTCGATCTCGTCTGGAGCAAGGAGCTGTTGGCGGAGGCAAGGAGATCGCTTATCGAGAAGAAGGGGCTCTCCGAGGATGCCGCGGCGCGCTGGGTCGGCTACCTGCCGCAGAACTTTCCCGATGGGGAGGCCGACCTCACCGGTGCGGCATCGAGCGTCGACCTCAGCACGCTCACCGACGACCCAGACGACCACCATATCTGCCGGCTGGCGATTGCCTCGGGCGCCGCCTACCTCTTCACACATGATCGCGGTTACCTACGCTCGGCTCTTCAAGTGCACGGCGTCGAGGTGACCGCCCCAGACTCGTTCCTCACGGCAGCTTTCGATGAGGCCTCTGAGGGATTCCTCGATCTGCTCGAGCGGCAGGCGGCGGACTGGGCTGGAGGGCGATCGATCGACGAGCTGCTTGCCGCGATCGAGCGCGCCGGGGCGGCGCGATTCGCCGGCAAAGCACGCGCCGCATTCGGCCGCTGAGCGCAAATGCAGCGATTGGAACCGGTCGCCTTGATTTCGGGCACTTCTGACCAGAAGTGCCCGAAATACCGCATATCGGCGCACATCCCCGCGTATTGACGGCGACGAGCGCCGGTCGCGCCATCTGAGAATCTCCTGCAAATCGGCAGGTTCTAGTACCGCACTCGCCAGATGACCGGCGTAATTGCCATGCAGAAGGTCGTGGGTTCGAATCCCATCAGCCGCTTTTTCGGGAATGCCCTGCATGTGGGCGGGTTGGTGTCGGCGTGGATCGCCGAAGCAAGATCAAACCATCCCCGCACATCGCCCCCATTTTGGGCACTATTGCCCCAAATGACGCGGATGCGCCCGACGTTGCCCAAAGGCCTGTGACGCTCGGCGGTGAGGAGGCCTTCGAAGCGGACCTCGCTGCCGTCGGGAGTCGGCTGGACGTGGAGGTCCCGGACTGAAGAAGGCAGGATGAGGCCAGTGTCCGATCGCCACCAGTTCGGTACCCCGAGTCCACTGAATACCTCTGCCATCATCCGATTGTCACCCGGGGGCGGATGGGTGCGAAAAGGTGTAACGATTCGGAGCGCGAGTGCAGCACCGTGCTACACTTGTCTCGTGCCGACTACCCGCCCTCGCCATACGATCACCGAGACCCCACCGGTTCAGGCGGCGCTCGACGCGTTGCGGGACAGGCTTGGAGGGGACGAGCGGATCGACTTTGCCGAGCTCGTGACGCTCGGTGCCGAAGTCAAGGCGCGCCGGATGGCTACAGAGGACGCTGCCGCGGCCACAGCCCGTAGGAGTCTGGCCGAGATGATCCGCACCGGTTCGTTTCGCTATGCCGTGGATGTAGAGGCTGCCGACGAGGTCAAGCGCCTCGGTCTGATCGCCAACTACGACTCCTAGCGTGTTGCTACTCGACAACTCCGCTTGGTCGCGGGTGGTCGCTGGGGGGCTTCCAGACGACCGGGCCGAGACGGTGGCCGGCTGGCTCGAACAGCGTCAGCTCGCGATCTGCCTGCCCTTCCTGCTCGAGGCCGGTTACTCGGCTCGCGCAAGCGTCGATTACCAGGAGATGATGGATGAATTCGATCTGCTGTTTCCCCGCGTCGAGATAGCAGCCGCGATGGAAGATCGGGCCTTGCTGGCCCAACGGGAGCTGGCTGCCCGCGGCCATCACCGCCTAGCGCCGATCGACGTCATGATCGCTGCCTGCACGCACGAGGTCGGCGCGGGTGTTCTCCACTACGACCGCGACTACGACCTGATCGCCGAGCACACGAGCCTGAGCTTCGAGAGTGTCTGGCTCGCCCCAGCCGGAACTCTGTGATTGCTTGCTGACCCGGGGCCCCGAGCCAATCAAACCCGGCCTCTTTGATTTCGGGCACTCATGACGCGGAGTGCCCGAAACGCTGCATATCGGCACCTATCCGCACATGCGGATATCTCTCCCCGCCGGAATTCGCCCGACAGCCGCGAGTGAGGGGCGGTGAGCTCTGGCATGGCCCCAGCGGCGATCTGCGAGCGTCAAGGGGCCGGGCCAGCACCCGCCCCGCGAGTCAGTGGTGGTGGTGACCACCACGAACCGTCCACCACGAGTCCCAGGTGATCTTGAGGATGAGCGCGGTGATCCCCAAGCCGATCAGCGGGTCCGCGATCGGGAAGCCCAGCGCGACGACGACGGCGCTGGCGATGACCGCCAAGCTGACGTAGGAGTCAGCGCGGGCGTGGTTGCCATCCGCGATCAACGCCGGGCTGTCGAGGCGCTTGCCGGCGCGGCTGCGGACGATCGCCGCGAGCCAGTTGCCGCCGAAGCCGATCAGGCCGGCGGCGGCCAGGGCGAGCAGGTCGGTCGGGGTCTGAGGGTGGATCAGGCGCGAGATCGCCTCGAGGCCGGCCACACAGGCCGAGACGAAGATCGCCAGGACGACGAAGAGACCGGCGCCGCGCTCGGCTCGCTCTGAGCGCAGCAGGAAGGCGACGCCGAGCGGGATCGCCGTCGACGCGTCACCGAAGTTGTGGATTAGGTCGGCGAGCAGGGCGACGCTGCCGCTGGCGAAGTAGATCGCCAGCTGCGCCAGGGCGGCGACTCCCAGAATCGCGAGCGAGAGCCCGACCGCGCGCAGGCCCTCGCGCGAGCGTTTGATGCTCGGGTCGACCAGGCCGTGGCTGTGGCCGTGCTCGCCGTGGAGATGATCGTCGTGGTGGTGGCGGTGCCCGTCGTCGTGGCTGTGGCCGTGCTCGGGATGAGCGTGAGGGCCGCGGTGGGGATGGGAATGCACCGTGGCGCCATGGCGGTGGCGATCGCCGCCGAGGGCGGCGTAGTCGAGCGCGGTGTCCATCGGCTCACTTTAGAGATGTAGATCGCGCCCTTAAACGACCGTGTGCTGAAGGACAGCGCCGACGACTCCGGCGACGCCCATCACATAGACGACGGTGAGCTTCGAGTGCCAGCGGTTGAGAGCGGCGAAGGCACCGAGTGCGATCAAGGCCGTGTAGACATCGGTGACGCTGGTTTCGAAGATCGTCACCGTGACCGCCGCGATCAGCCCGATCACCGCCGCCGCGACTCCGAGCAGGAAGGGATGCAAGCGCTCGTTCTCGGAGACTGCAACGAGCTGGCGGTGGAGGAAGATCGGGAAGACGAAGGCGGGAAGGAAGATGCCGAGCGTCATCACCAGGGCACCGCCGAGTCCTCCCGCGATGTAGCCGACGAAGGTCGAGAAGATGATCAGCGGCGCCGGCAGGATGCCGCCCATCGCCAGGCCGTCATTGAACTGCCCACTGGTCAGCCAGTGGTGGTTTTCGACAGCGGCCTCGCGCAGGAAGGGGATTACGGTGTAGGCACCGCCGAAGGTGAGCAGGCCCGCCTTCAAGCCCTCGAAGAAGATCGCCGCCGTCAACGAGACGGTGATCGCCCCGGTGGCGACCGCCACAGCCGCCATCGGGGTGATGGCAAAGCTGTTCGCCCGGTGGGTCCAGCGCCGCCCGTTCGTCCACAGCTCGTAGGCGATGCCGCCACCTAGCAGGACCAGGACGAAGGTGATCCCCACCCAGAGGGTCAGGGCAAAACCGACCAGGGCGATGATCGCCAGTGGCACATCGCTGATGAACGATTTGCTGAGCCGGACCAGGGCGCAGGCGACCAGCGCCCCGACCGCCGCGGTCAGCCCGTAGAAGAGACCGTGCAGGTGCCCGGCGAGGTTGGCCTCGACGTAGAGGATCGAGAGGCCGAGCATGAGGATGAAGCCCGGCAGCATGAACCCGAGGCCAGCGAGGAAGCCGCCGAGCTTGCCACCGCGCAGGCGGCCGAAGTAGACGCAAAGCTCGTGCGCCTCGGGGCCGGGAAGGATTTGGTAGACCGCCAGCAGCTTCTTGAAGCTCGCCTCGCTGATCCAGCGCTCCTCGTCGACGCACTCGTGCTTGATCATCGCGATCTGCGCAGCCGGCCCGCCCCAGGCGAGCAGGCCGAACTTCAGGAAACGGATGAAGATCGCGCCCAGCGGTTCGGTGTTCTTACTCGTCATGGCGGCGGATTCTGCACTCTCAGCGGCCACGAGCATCGCCACCACCCTCCGATCCGGCTCAGGGGTGATCGGTGGCGAGAGAAGGTCAACTGGAGCTGGCCGTCTCGTTCCACCTGAAGAATCGCCACCGCTTGTCAAGGAACTGGTCGAACTTGCCGCCGAAAACAGACTGACCGGCGTTAACGCCCGTAGGGCGCCAGGAGGCCGCTGCCGCGAGCGCTGGGACCTCCCGGCGCTCGCGGTGCGGGTTCATCAAGTCGGAGCCGACCGGGAGCGATCTGGGCTCAAGGCATCGTGGAGAGGCGCCATGCTGCAGAATGCCGGCGGTGACGGCCGGGCGGCGATATGACCTTGTGCTCTTCGGGGCAACCGGATTCACCGGCGGGTTGACCGCGCGGTATCTCGCTGCCAACGGGCCGGTGGAGTTGCGCTGGGCGCTGGCCGGTCGCAATCGGGAGAAGCTCGAGGCGGTCCGGGCCGGGCTCGAGGACGTCCTCAGCCTGCGGGTTTCCGTCCCGGAGCTGATCGAGGCCGACGCGACCGACGCCGAGGCGATGGCGAAGGTGGCGGGGTCGGCGAAGGTGGTCGCCACCACCGTAGGGCCGTACGCCCTCTACGGGGAGCCGCTGGTCGCCGCCTGCGCTGCGGCCGGGACCGACTACGTCGACCTCACCGGTGAGCCCGAGTTCGTCGACCGGATGTGGCTCGACCACCACGAGCGAGCCCGGCAGAGCGGTGCCCGGCTCGTCCACTGCTGCGGCTTTGACTCGATCCCCCACGACCTCGGCGCCTACTTCACCGTCAATCGACTGCCCGAGGGAGTGCCGTTGACGGTCAACGGCTACGTCCGCATGGGCGCGCAGTTCTCAGGCGGGACCTTCCACTCGGCGATCAACGCCTTCGCCCGCGGGCGAAAGACCGTCGCCGCCGCCCGGCAGCGGCGCCAGGCCGAGCAGCGCCCCCCAGGCCGCGACGTCCACTCGGCGCCGCCCCGGTTGCGCCGGGACCCGAAGCTGGGCGGCTGGACGGCGGCCTTCCCGACCATCGACGGGCCGATCGTGCGCCGCTCCGCCGCGGCCCTCGAGCGCTACGGCCCCGATTTCACCTACGGCCACAACATCGTCGCCAAGCACCTGCACTCGCTCGCCGGCGGCGCGGCCGGCGTCGGTGCAGCGGCCCTGCTCGCGCCGCTGCCGCCGACCCGCAAGCTCCTGCTCAAGGCGAAATCGCCCGGCGAAGGGCCGAGCGAGGCGGTGCGGGCGAAGAGCTGGTTCAAGGTCACCTTCGTCGGCGAGGGCGGGGGAGAGCGGGTCGTCACCGAGGTCTCGGGAGGCGATCCCGGCTACGACGAGACGGCGAAGATGCTGGCCGAGTCGGCCCTCTGCCTCGCCTTCGACGAGCTGCCCGAGACCGCAGGCCAGGTCACGACCGCGCAGGCGATGGGCGACGCGCTTCTGGCCCGCCTGCAGAGCGCGGGGATGGGCTTCCGCGTGATCGGGCCTGCCCAGGGCTGACGCCGGGACGGACTACCCGGCGGCCCTGGAGGCGATCCGCTCGGGGCTGACGCGAACCACGTCCCAGGCGAGGCCGACCCGCTCCATTGCCGAGATCAGCGCCGCCGAGGGGTCGAGCTGACCGCGTCCCAGGCCGTGGCGCGCCGAGGTGGGGAAGGCGTGATGGTTGTTGTGCCAGGCCTCGCCGAAGGTGAATGGCGCCAACAGGGCGAGGTTGCGCGACTCGTCGCCGGTGACGAAGTCGCGGCTGCCGAAGAAGTGGCAGAGGGAGTTGATGCAGAAGGTGATGTGGTGGAGGACGAAGATCCGCACGGCGCCCCCCCAGAGCAGGCCGAGCAGCCCGCCATAGATCGTGCCGGTCAGCGCCACGCCCAGGCCGAATGGGATGACGAGGCCGAGCACGGCCCAGAGCACGAAGGTGCGGTCGACGAAGCGCACGACCCGGTCCTGCATCAGGTCGGGGGCGTAGCGCTCCTCCTCGGCCGGCTCGGTGCTGAACAGGACCCAGCCGACGTGGGCGTAGAAGAGGCCGCGCACGGCGCCGCGCCAGCCGTCGCCGTGGCCGACGTGGGGGCTGTGCGGGTCGCCCTCCTCGTCGGAGAAGGCGTGATGGCGGCGGTGGTAGGCGACCCACTCGATCACCGGGCCCTCCAGCGCCATCGAGCCCAGCACCGCCCACAGCCCCCGCATCGGCGCCGAGGTCTTGAACGAGCGGTGGGTGAAGAGGCGGTGGAAGCCGACCGTGATCCCGAGCCCGAAGGGGATCAGGGTGGCGAAGAAGATCAGCACCGCCTGCCAGTCGAGGATGCCGCCCCAGGCGAGCCAGGCCGCGTAGCCGACCAGGACCAGGGGCACGACGGTGACGGTCATGTTGGCGATCCGATCGACCAGGCTGCCCTCGTCCGGCATGCCCCTCTTGTGCTCGGATACCGCGTGGTCGGGCAGCCCCGATGGATCTGTCGCCATTGGTAGGCACTCTACTCAGGGTCCCAGCGGCCCGAACTTGTCACGGTTTCGTTGCAGTCTTGGCACACCTGAGCCTTGATCGGCCCTGGCCGGTCCTGAAGGATCTGCCGCGTGGACAATCCCAACCACAAGGGCAACGTCGCCGAGCTCGCCATCGCCACCGAGGCCGCACGCCTCGGCCTCTCGGTGCTCAAGCCGCTGACCGAGCATGAGCCATACGATCTCGCGATTGGACTCGACGGGCGGCTGCTCAGGGTTCAGTGCAAGTGGGCCAGCCACGACGGCGATGTCGTCCAGATCCACGTAGCCCGGTCGCGGACCAACCGCCGCGGAAATATCCGGACCACCTACCGGGAAGACGAGATTGACGCGCTCGGTGCTTATTGCGCAGATCTCGACCGCTGTTATCTGCTTCCCGTCTCGATGGTCGCTGGGCGATACATGGTCCATCTGAGGACGTCAGCGCCACGGAACAACCAGCGAGTCGCGATAAACTACGCTGTGAATTACGAGCTTGGGGCTGTAGCTCAGGGGAAGAGCGACGCGCTGGCAGCGCGTAGGCCGAGGGTTCGAATCCCTCCAGCTCCACTCCCGGATTGCGTGCAGATTCGGGACCACTTTGCAGCTTTGAACGAGACGGTCGGCATGGACGAGTTCTACGCCAAGCTCGCCCAGTACGTTCGCCGTGCCGAGGCCGGAGACGAGACTCTCGTGACACGCTGGGGCAAACCCGTCGCACGCCTCGGGCCTGCGGCGCTCAAATAGCGGCGTTCGGCTGCCGATGAGTGAGCGATGAATACGGCCAACGAGCACGTCTTCTCGCATGGGATGCAGGACACGCGGGAAGCGCTGGACGCTTGGAGCGGGGGGCACTGGAAGGTTCTGCGCGGCTGGGCGGCGCTCAGCCTGGCGATCGCGCTGGCCCTGCTCGGCGCCGTCTGGGTCGTCGCCGGCCTGCTCACCCCGGACCTCACGCCGATCCACCTACCAGGCCTGACCGAACCCTCTGAGCCCGGCGACCTGCTGCCGATCCTCTGGCGCAACTCGCTGGTCCTGGCCCTGCACGCGACCGCCTGCGTCGCCGGCTTCATCGCCGGCGCCTCGATGCCGATCGCCGCCGCACAGCGCAAGGGCTTCTCGCAATGGATCCACGTCAAGGCCGGGGAGCTGGCGATCCTCTTCGTCTGTGCCGTCACCCTTTTCTCGCTCTCGACCCAGGCTCTCTACCTGGGCTTCCAGGGCTCGACGATTGCCTAGCCAGCTGCACATCCCGATTCGGGATCCTGCTGCTCAGCGTCCTCCCGCACGCGATCCCCGAGCTGACCGCGCTCTTCCTGCCACTCGCCGCCTGGCTGATCGCCAGCCGCCGCGGCGAGTGGAACCAGCTCCTCGCCGCCACCTTGGTCACGGTCCTGCTCGCGGTCCCCACCCTCATCTTCGCGGCCACGGTCGAGGTCTACGTCTGGCCCCACATCCTCCGGGCCCTTTCGCCGGTCGTCTGACGCCCGGCCGCGGCGCGCTCGTAAGATCGCGCCCCATGGCCGGTTACGACCCAAAAGCGATCGAGGGAAAGTGGCAGCAGGTCTGGGCCGAGGAGAAGACCTGGGAGGTCGCCAACCCGGGCCAGCCCGGCTTCGACCCCGACAAGCCGAAGTCCTACGTGCTGGAGATGCTGCCCTACCCCTCCGGGCAGCCTCACGTCGGCCATCTCAAGTGCTACGCGGTCGGCGACGCGATCGCCCACTTCCGCCGCCGCCACGGCTTCGAGGTGATCCACCCGATGGGCTACGACTCCTTCGGCCTGCCGGCCGAGAACAACGCGATCAAGACCGGCGAGCCGCCGCGCGTCGGCGACCGAGCGCTCGATCGAGTCCTTCCAGCGCCAGTTCCGCGAGTGGGGCATCTCGATCGACTGGTCGCGCGAGCTGGCGACCCACACGCCCGAGTACTACCGCTGGACCCAGTGGATCTTCCTGCAGCTGTTCGAGCACGGCCTCGCCTACCGCGACCGAGGCGCCGGTCCAGTGGTGCCCGAAGGACGCCACCGTGCTCGCCAACGAGCAGGTCATCGACGGCCGCTGCGAGCGCTGCGGCACCGAGGTCGTGCAGCGAAAGCTCGAGCAGTGGTTCTTCAAGATCACCGAGTACGCCGAGCGCCTGCTCGCCGACTTCGACCTGCTCGAGTCCTGGCCCGAGCACGTGATCACGATGCAGCGCAACTGGATCGGCCGCTCCGAGGGCGCCGAGGTGACCTTCCGCTGCGAGGAGCTCGACCTCGACTTCCCCGTCTTCACCACCCGGCCCGACACCCTCTTCGGCGCCACCTTCTTCGTCCTCGCCCCCGAGCATCCCGAGCTGGAGCGGCTGGTCGCCGGCACGCCGGCCGAGGAGGCCGGTGCGCGAGTACGTCGACCGCGTCGCCCGCGAGTCGGCCGAGGAGCGCGGCGCCGAGGACCGCGAGAAGACCGGCGTGCCGCTCGGCCGCAGCGTCGTCAACCCGGTCAACGGCGAGGAGATCCCGATGTTCGTCGCCGACTACGTGCTGATGGAGTACGGCACCGGCGCGATCATGGCCGTCCCGGCCCACGACGAGCGCGACTACGAGTTCGCCAAGGCCTTCGACCTGCCGATCCGCCGCGTGATCGAGGGCAGCGACCCCGAGGTGGCGCACGACGCCGAGGGCCTGCCCTACCCCGGCGACGGCCCGATGACCGGCTCCGGGCGCTTCGACGGCAAGGACAACCGCGAGGCCTATGCGGAGATCGTCGCCTGGCTGGCCGCCGAGGGGCGCGGCGAGGCTTCGCGTCAACTACCGCCTGCGCGACTGGCTGGTCTCGCGCCAGCGCTACTGGGGCGCGCCGATCCCGGTCGTCTACTGCGAGGAGTGCGGGATCGTCCCGGTCCCCGACGACCAGCTCCCGGTCGAGCTGCCGGAGATCGAGGACTACGCGCCGCAGGGCAGCAGCCCGCTGGCCGCCGCCGAGGAGTGGGTCGCCACCGAGTGCCCGCGCTGCGGCGGGCAGGCGCGCCGCGAGACCGACACGATGGACACCTTCGTCGACTCCTCCTGGTACTTCATCCGCTACCTCGACCCGCGCAACGACGAGGCCGCCTGGGACCGCGCCGCCGCCGACCACTGGCTGCCGGTCGACCAGTACATCGGCGGCGTCGAGCACGCGATCCTGCACCTGATGTACGCGCGCTTCTTCACCAAGGCGCTGGCCGATCTCGGCCAGCTCGACGTGCAGGAGCCCTTCGCCAACCTCTTCGCCCAGGGGATGATCACCCGCGACGGGGCGAAGATGTCGAAGTCGAGGGGCAACACGGTCAGCCCCGCCGAGTACGTCGAGCGCTACGGCGCCGACACCGCCCGCACCTACGTCTGCTTCATGGGCCCGCCCGAGCGCGGCGGCGACTGGGCCGACGAGGGGGTGGAGGGAGTCAACCGCTTCCTCTGCGCGCTCTGGCGGCTCTGCGAGGAGGTCGAGGACCGGAGGCCGGCGAGCGAGCTCGACGCCGGAGCGGCGCAGGGCGACGCCCGCGAGCTGCTCGCCAAGGCGCACTGGGCGATCGACAAGGTCGACGCGCGACTTCCAGCGCGGCTTCCAGTTCAACACCGCGATCGCCGCGGTGATGGAGCTCGTCAACGACGCCTACCGGCTCAAGGACGGCCTCTACGGCGACCCGGCGGGACGCGGCCGCCGTGCGCTTCGCCGCGGCGACCGCGGCCTCGCTGATCTTCCCCTTCGCGCCGCACCTCGGCGCCGAGATCTGGGAGCGCCTCGACGGGCGGCCGCGTCTGGGAGCAGCCCTGGCCCGAGGCCGACCCGGCGCTGCTGGCCAGCGACACGGTCACCCTCGTCGTCCAGGTGAACGGCAAGCTGCGCGACCGGATCGAGGCTGCCGCCGACGCCCCCGAAGAGGAGCTGCTGGCCTCGCCCGCGAGAGCGAGAAGGTGCGCCGCCACCTCGACGGCAAAGAGGTCGTCAAGGAGATCGTCGTTCCCGGCAAGCTGGTCAACCTGGTCGTCCGCTGAGTTTCCCGCGGCACCGCCGCCCACATTCTGGTACAAAGCGCGCCGATGCTCGTCAGGCGGCTCGCAGACGCTCCCGTCGAGGAGTGGCACCGGCTTCGCTCCCATGTGCTCATGGACGCGGGCGAACTCGGTCGCGCAATCTCTCCGTGACCTGGCTGGAGATCCCGGTCGGCGCCGAGCAGACGCTGCGCTCCCACGAGGAGGCCGAGCAGGTCTACGTCGTCGTGCGCGGCGCCGGCACGATGTCGGTCGCCGGCGACACCCAGCGGGTCGCCGAGGGAGACCTGATCCTCGTCCCGCCGGCGACCGACCACTCGATCGCCAACGACGGCGACGCCGAGCTGGCCTGCGTCTCGGTCCAGTCGCCGCCGGTCGCGGCCGCCGAGCTCTACAGCGACCAGATGGCCGAGGTCGCGGCTACGACGACGACAGATTCTGTAGCTCGAAATCGTTTGATTGTGCGCGCCACGCGCGCGCCGGCCTCGGTGCACGGCTTCGGGCTCGATGCCCGAGCTGAGCAGATCGCAGGCGCTCGTCTACGGCGCCCTCGCCGTGGCGCTGCTGCTGCTCGGGGCGCGGGCGATCCGGGCCGAGGGGGCGGCGGCGCCGGCTGCCGTCGCGGCGCTCGCCTCGAGCGCGGCGGGAGGCGGCGGCTTCACCCTGACAGCGGCGGTCGGGCGGCGACGTCGTCGTCGACGTGACCGGCGCTGTCGCTCGGCCCGGCGTCTACCGGCTGCCCGGCGGCGCCCGGGTGATCGATGCGCGTCCAGCGGGCAGGCGGGCGCGACCGGCGAGCGCGCTGCTCGAAGCGATCAACCTGGCGGCTCGGCTCGCCGATGGCCAGCAGGTCGTCGTGCCCGAAGCAGGGCCCCGGCGGAGCGCCGCTGCGCCAGCGGCCGGCGCGGCGAGCGAAGAAGGGCCGATCAGCCTCGGCACGGCCACGGTCGAGCAACTGGACACGATCGACGGGATCGGCCCGGTGACGGCGCAGGACATCGTCGAGTTCCGCGACCAGCACGGCGGCCTCTCCTCGGTCGACCAGCTCGACCAGGTGAGCGGGATCGGGCCGGCGACGATGGAGTCGCTGCGCGCCCGCCTGCAGCCCTGAGCCTCGCGATGCGGAGCGGGCGGCCATCGGCGCTGGTCGTCCTGCTCGGCATCGCCGCGGTGGCCGCGCTCGCCCTCGCCCACAGCGGCGAGATCCGCGCGCGGGCCGAGCGCGGCTCTCGGGCGCGGGATGCCTGCCCGCGAGGCCGAGCTGGCGCGCGGCTTCGTCCTCGGCGAGGACGACGGCGATCGACGCCGGCGACGGTCGAAGACTTCCGCCGCTCCGGCCTCAGCCACTGCTGGCCGTCTGCGGGCAGAACGTGGCCCTGCTGGCCCTGCTGGCGATGCCGCTGCTGGCGGCGCTCGGCATGCCGCTGCGCGACCGGCTGCTCTGGGTCCTCGCCCTGATCGCGGTCTACGTTCCGCTTGCCGGCGCCGGGCCGTCGATCCAGCGTGCCGGCGGTGATGGGCGCGCTGAGCGTGCTCGCGACCCTGGCAGGGCGGCGGGCCTCGCGCCTCTACGCGCTGGCCGTGGCCGCGGTCGTGACGCTTGCGATCGATCCCGGCATCGGCGCCGACGTCGGCTGGCAGCTCAGCTTCGCCGCCGTCCTCGGCATCCTCGCTGCTGGCCGCGCCGCTGCGGGCAGCGCTCGCCGTCGCGGATCGGCTCCGGGGCTGGCGCGGCGCGCTCTCGCCGAGGGCGCCGCGATGACGATCGCCGCGACGCTGGCCACGGCGCCGCTGATCGCCTTCCACTTCGGCGACCTCTCGACGACGACGCTCGCTCGCCAACCTGCTGGCGATGCCGGCGGTGGCGCCGGCGATGTGGCTGGGGATGCTCGCGCGCGGCGGGCGCGCCAGGTCCCCGGCTTCCCGGTCGAGCCGCTCAACGCGGTCAACGCCCCGCTGCTCGCCTACATCGCCCAGGTCGCGGCCTGGTGCGGCCGGCCCGCGCTGGGCCTACCTCCATGTGCAGCTGGCGCGGCCGGCCTGGTCGCCTCCTACGCGGCGATGGCCGCGGCGACCGTGGTCGCTCCCACGCCTGGGCGCCGTCACCGGCGGATCGCCGCCCTGCGACGCCAGCAGCACTCGCCGACGGGCCGACGACGTCCGCGGTATCCGTCGCCGTCGGCCCGTGCGGCGGCGGTTGGCTTCGTGGCCGTCGGCGCTCGTCGCCGTTGCGCCGTGGTCTGGGCTCTCGGCTCGGCGGGCGGGGGCGCCGATGCGGCAGGGCCCGCCGCCGGCTTGCGGGTCTCGGTGCTGGACGTGGGCCAGGGCGACGCGATCCTGCTCCAGCCGGCCGGCGCTCCGGCGGTCCTCGTCGACGGCGGCCCGCCGGGCGACGGCCTGGCGGCGAAGCTGCGCGCGCCGGGGTCGGGCGGCTCGGCGCCGCGGTGTCACCCACGATCAGTCCGACCACGCTGGCGGGATCGAGGAACTGCTCGGGCGCTTCCCGGTCGGCGCGGCTCGTGTACGGCCGGCTCAGCCTCGGACGCCTGCGCGGCGAGGCGCGCAGCGGCGGGTGCGGCTCCAGACGCGGCTCGCCGAGGGCGACGAGCTGCGCTCGGGCGCGCTGCGCCTCGAAGTCCTCTGGCCGCCGCCCGAGCTGCTTCGCGGCCCGCTCCGGCGACGCAGACCCGAACGCCTGCGCGCTCGTGATGCTCGCCCGCTGGCGCGACTTCTCGATGCTGCTGACGCGCCGACGCCGAGGCCGAGGCGATGCCGATCGACCCCGGCCCGATCGACGTGCTCAAGGTCGCCCACCACGGCAGCGACGACGCCGGCCTCGCTGGTCTGCTCGAACGGACGCGCCGAGGCTCGCCGTGATCTCGGTCGGTGAGGACAACCCCTACGGCCACCCGACCGCCGGCACGCTGGCGACCCTCGCCGCGCACGGAGTCCGCGTCCTGCGCACCGACCGCGATGGCACGATCGTCCTCGACGTCAGCCGCGCCTCGATCGAGGTCGGCTCGAGCGCTGAGCGCCGTAGCGCTCAACGTATGTCCGAATCGAAACTGGGTGTTTTTGGTGCAACTTCTCTCGCGCATGGCAACGGCGGCCGATGGACGTATTGGTGCTCTCCAGATCCCGGACAGCTGGTTGCCCGACGAAGCTCAGGCTCGAGCGTCGCCGGCGACAGCTTGCTCGAGCGGTGCGCAGCACGACGTTCGCGCTGCTCGGCATGGTCGCTGCGGTCGGTCTGGGCCTGGTCGCCTCGTCTCCCAGTCAGGCGTTGCCGGTGTCTTCGACGGGAGCCCGATCCCGCACGGCGCCACCGAGACCGGCGCCGTTCGCACATCGCGATCGCCCGTCGCGCGGCCGGCCCGTTGGCGAGCCGTCACCCGGCCGGCGCCATCGGCCCTGGCTCCCGCGTCGACGGCCGGCGCGCCGGGTGCACCGGACCGCGGCTCGCCGGTCGCAGGCCTCGGCGGCTCGGATCAGGTCGGCATGGCCCTGCCACGCAACCGCCTTCAAAGCCGCAACCCGCCGCCGGCTCCCGTACCGGAGCCGGTGGCGCCGAACCGCGCAGCCGCGACCTGCCGCACCGACCTCCGGCGCCCGGCTCACCAAGCCGGCTTCGTCCGCTCGGTCCGAGACCGCGCGCCGCCGGTGAAGTCAAAGGTGAAGCCGGGAACCACTCGCGGGGCACGGCAAAGGCGACAGCGGACAGCAAGTCCGACGCGTCCTCGTCGGGGGGGTCGCAGGATCACCACTCCGGCCAAGCCGAAGCAGCACTCCGGCGCGTCCTATGAAGCCGCTCCAACGGTTCGCCGGGCAAGCCGAGCCGAGTTCGGCCGCCCACCGCCCTCGAAGGCCGCCGGCGCACCCCCGCCTCGGAACCGGCGCCAAAGGACGCCGCCGGAAGCCGACGGCAAGGAAGTCCGGGCACGGCCAGGCAGGCCGGACAGCGTCCCATCACTAGACTCGGCCGCGATGGCCGAGGAGATGCGCAGCGCTCTACCTGATCGCCGGCACCGACCAGGCGAAGATCGACGCGACCCGCGCCCGGCTGCGGGCGAGGGCCGAAGGCGACGGCGGGGCCGGCGCGCTGGAGGTCTTCGAGCCGAGCGAGGGCAGGGGAGCGCCCGACCACGAGGCGCTGCTGGCGGCGATCCCGGCGATGTCGCTGACCGAGACTCGCGCGCTACCTGCTCGCCGACGGGGTCGAGCGCTGGCGCGACAAGCAGCTCGATGCGGTCGTCGCAGCGCTCGCTGGCCTGCCCCCGGACCTGACCGTGGTCCTTATCGCCCGCGCCAAGGCGCCGGCGAAGCTGGTCGCAAGGCCGTCAAGGCGGCGAGGGCGAGATCCACGAGTTCGAGGCGCCGAAGGCGCGGGAGATGCCGCGCCTGCTGGTCGGCCGAGGCCGAAGCGGCTCGGCTTTCGCCTCGAGCCGGCCGCCGCCCGCGTCCTCGTCGACCGCATGGGCGCCAACCCGGTGCGCCTGCGCAACGAGCTCGAGCGGCTCGCGCTCTGGGCCGGGGAGGGGGGAGAGGTCGGTGCCGCGGACCTCGACGGAGATGGTCGCCGACACCTCCGAGGCCGCGGTCTGGGCGCTGTCCGACGCCCTGCTGGAACGCGACGCCGCCGCGCGCTGTCAGATCGGCGAGCGGCTGATCGCCCAGGGCGAGAACGTCACCGGGCTTGATCTACGGCCTCGCTTCGCGCCTGCGCAAGGCCTGCGCCGCCGCCGCCCAGCTGGAGGAGGGCGTGCCGCCGAAGCAGGTCGAGTCCAGCCTCGGGATGCACCCCTACGCGGCGCAGCAGCTGGTCGGCCGGCTCGGCAAGGCCGACCTCGGCGACCTCCGCGAGGCGACCGATCGCCCTTGCCGACCTCGAGGTCTGGTGCCGCGGGGGCGCCGACTACGGCGATGAGCTGGCGCTGACGCTGGCGCTGCGACAAAGCCGCCGGGGTCCCGGCCTGGCTACTTCGGCGGCGGCGCTGGCGGCGATGCGGGCCGCTCTGGACTTCTTGCGGGCGCCGGTGTTCTTGTGCATGGCGCCCTTCTGCACGGCCTTGTCGATCTTCGAGACCAGCGCGCGGTGCT
The DNA here is from genome assembly GCA_963714665.1 of uncultured Solirubrobacterales bacterium. GTDB lineage: Bacteria > Actinomycetota > Thermoleophilia > Solirubrobacterales > 70-9 > VRUE01. The sequence continues at coordinate 705,847 of CAVQPE010000003.1, forward strand.
CGCTCGCGACCGCTGCTCGCGTCGCCCCCCTCGACCGCGCTCTCGAGGCGGCGGAAGTAGGTCTTCACCGTGCTGGTGAGCAGGCGGTTCTCCGTGCGCTCGCGCTCGCTGCGTAGGATCCGCTTCTTCTGTGAGGCTATGTTGGCCATGAGTCGAGTGCCTGAGCGGGCGCCGAGCCGGCTCCGGGCGGCCGCCGACTATAGCGACTGAGAACCAGCTTGGAGACGCCCAGGCACCCGACAGCCCCGATCGCGAGGAGGCGGCGATGCTGCCGACGCCGCCGCTGCGGGCCGCCGAGGCCTTCGACCCGGCGAGGAACCGGCGGCGAGCCGGCGCCCGGGCGCCAGGCGGGCCGGATCGCCCGCTCGACCGCGTTCTTCTCGATCGCCACGGCCGCTTCGCGGATCGCCGGCCTCGTGCGCGAGATCGTCGCCGCCAGCTACTACGGCGTCAACGGGCCGATGTCGGCCTTCACGATCGCCTTCCAGGTCCCCAACCTGGTCCGCAGCCCTCTTCGCCGACGCCGCCCTGCAGCCCGCCTTCGTGCCGATCTTCACCGAGCAGCTGGAGAAGAAGAACTACCGCGAGGCGTTCCGCCTCGCCTCGACCCTGCTGCTGCTCGTCACGCTCGTGCTGGGCGTGATCACGGCGCTCTTCGTGCTGCTCGCGCCGGTCGTCATGCCGCTCTTCGCGCCCGGCTTCGAAGGCGAGCTCCTCGACCTCACCATCACCCTCTCCCAGGTCCTCTTCCCGATCCTGATCCTGCTCGGGGTCAGCGGCGTCGTCGTCGGCATCCTCAACAGCTACGACCGCTTCGGCGCCTTCGCGATCTCGCCGCTGTTCTGGAACCTGACGATCATCGCGGTACTGGTCGTCCTCGCCCCGCTCTTCCACGGCCAGAACCGGATCTACGCCTACGCGATCGGGATCCTGGTCGGCACCCTGGTCCAGCTGCTGATCCCGGCCTTCGACCTGCGCAACACGCCCTTCAAATTCGAACTGGAGCTTCGAATGGCGCAACCGCGACGTGCGCCGGGTGCTGCTGCTGATGCTGCCGGTGACGATCAGCCTCGGCCTGATCAACTTCAACATGCTGATCAACAGCCTCTTCGGCAGCCTCGTCAGCGACGAGGCGCCGGCGGCGATCGACAAGGCGTTCCGCATCTACCAGCTGCCGCAGGGGATCTTCTCGGTGGCGATCGCGACCGTGCTCTTCCCGACCCTGGCCCGCTTCGCCGCCCGCGGCGAGATCGAGAACCTGCGGGCGACGATGGCCAACGGGATGCGCCAGATCCTCTTCGTCCTGGTCCCCGCCGCGGCCGCGGTGCTGGTCCTCTCCGAGCCGATGATCCGCCTCGTCTACCAGCGCGGCGAATTCGACCCCCGAGCAGACGACGCTGGTCGCGACGGCCCTCTTCTGGTTCGCCTTCTCGCTGCCGACCAACGGCCTCTACCTGCTCCAGACCCGGACCTTCTTCAGCCTCCAGCGGCCCTGGATGGCGACCGGCCTCGCCGGCTTCGACCTGGTCGTCTCGGCCCTCGCCGCCTTCGCCCTCTACAAGCCCTTCGGCGTCGGCGGCATCGTCGCCGGCGACCGGGATCGGCGACGACGGCCGCGTCGTCGCCCAGGCGTGGTCCTGCGCCGCGAGTTCGACGGCCTCGAGCTCGGGCGGCTGTTCGCGACACGGCGACCAAGATCACGATCGCGTCGGCCGCCCTGGCCGCGGTCGCTTCGGGCGTCTGGGACGTGCTCGACGACGCGCTCGGGCGCGGCCTGGTCGGCCAGATCGTCTCGCTCGGCGTCGGGCCTCGGCCTCGGCGGCCTCGACCTACCTCGGGCTCGCGCAAGCTGCTGCGGATCGCCGAGCTCGAGCAGATCATGCGGCTCGCTGCGCCGCCGCTAGATGCTCGGCCCCGGTCGCTACCTGCTGGGCGTCGCCGAGGTCGTCCTGCTCGTCGGCTTCGCCTGGCTCGGGGCGGCGGCGGTGCGCAGGCGCCTGCTGCCCGAGCTTCGCGGGCGCGCCGGCCCACCTCGCGACGGCGGTGCTGGCGCTTGCGCTCCTGATCTGGGTCGCGGAGGTGCTTGGGACGGTTGGGCTGTTCGAGGCCGGTGCCGTATCTGGCTGCCGTGGTCGCTGTGGCGCTCGGTCTCGGGCGCTGATGGGCGGTGCGGCGTCGCTCCGTCTCGCGGGTGGTTCGCCGGGCGAGTCTGAGGTGGTCGGCGGACGGGCTCGGGCGCGCAAAGCAGGACGCCCCTGCGCCCGCGACAGGACCCGCCGGCCGGCCCGTCGCCGGCCTGACTCTGATTGCCCTGGTGATCGCGGCAGTGGCGGTCGTCCATTTCGCGGCTGGACGTCAAGCCCGAGCTGTCCACAGGCATGACCGGGTTCGACTCGACCTGGTACCACGGGCCGTTCGCCGCGGGTTCTTCCAGAGCGGCGACACCTGGGACCTGCACTTCATCGCGCCGCAGTTCCTGGCCTGGTTCTACCCGGCGAACTGCGGAAATCTTCCACGCGGTGGGGATGCTGGCGTTCGACCGGGACATCCTTTCGCCGCTGCTGAACCTCGGCTGGTTCGTCGGCTGCTTGGTTGCGTGCTGGTGCATCGGGCGGCCGTACGGGTGGCGCCGATGGTCACTGGCGCTCGGCAGCGGTGGCGCTGAGCGTGCCCGCGCTGTCGCGACCAGGCGGGCGAGGCGCGCAACGACATCGTCGGGATCTTCTTCCTGCTCGCTGCTGTTGCGGTCGCCCTCAACGCCTGCGGCCGGCGCGGCGCCGGCAGGGCGAGCGACGGCGCTGCCGATCGGGGCGCTGGTCGTCGTCGGGCTGGCCGCGGCCTGGCGGCCGGGACCAAGCTCAACTTCCTGCTGCCCGCCGCGGTTCTCGTGGTCGGGCTTGCGTCGTCGATCGCGCCGCGGGCGGCAGGTGGCGGGCGCTCGCCGCAGCCGGCCTGGCGGCCCTCGCCGGCGGCGGCTACTGGTACCTGCGCAACCTCGCCCACACCGGCAACCCGCTGCCCTGGTTCGACCACCTCGGCCCGATCTCCCTGCCGGCGCCCGAGCAGGCTCTCGGCGGCCGCGAAGGCCACAGCGTCCTCGGCTACCTGACCGACGGCTCGGTCTGGTCGGACTGGTTCCTGCCCGGCCTCCACCACGGCCTCGACGGTCCTCTGGCCGCTGCTCGGTCGCCGCTCGCGCTGGCCGGCCTCGCTCCTCTGCCTCGGCCGCCGGCGCCGAGCCGCGTGCTGCGCGTCGCGGCGCCTGGTCGGCCTGGCCGCGGCCCTGGCCTGGCTGTCGCCCCGACCTCGGCCTCCGGCCCCGAGGCATGCCGCACGGCTTCGAGTCCGGCCTGCGCTACCTCGCCCCGGCCCTGGTCCTCGGCCTCGCGCTGCTGCCCGACTACGCCGCCGCTGCGCGACCGCCTCGATCGCCGCGCTCGAGCGGAGCGCAGTCGGTTCGCCAGCATAGCGCGGACAAATCGGCGTTCGCGATCGGCCGGGGCAGGGCGGCTTCGCTGCGCTGGCTGGCTGCGTCCTGGTCGCGGCTGGTCGGCTACCCGGTCCAGCGCCACTACCTGCGAGAACCGCTACGCGAACCCGACTTCACGACCCCGGGCCTCAATGCCGCCTTCAAGTGGGCGCGGCGATCTCCGGCGCCCGCATCGCCACCACCAGCACCCGCCAGTACCCGCTCTTCGGCACCGACCTCTCCAACCGCGTCGAGTTACGTCGGCGAAGAGCAGCCCCACGGCGGCTTCGTCGCCCCCAACACCTGCCGCGCCTGGCGCCGCCTCCTCGACGAGGGCGACTACGACTACGTCATCGCCACCCGCGACCGCATCGAACCCGGCAAGCCCCCATACCCACCCACGGCCCGCTGGACCGAAGGCCCCGGCACGCACAGTCGTCCTGCGCAAGCCCCCCACGGTCGTCTTCAAGCTCACGGGCCCGCTCGATCCATCGGCGTGCCGGTGGCTGCGCCGACAGCCGTCTCCTCGCGGCGGGTGGCGTCGGGGGTAGGGGTCTCCGCCGCGCGGAGGCTGCTGAGGGCGGGATTCTCGCGCACCGCAGTATCCCTCTGCCCGAAGCAGCGCGCAGCGCAAGGACGGCCCCCACCCCGACGACAGGACCCGCCGGCCGACGACCCGCGGCCATACTCCGGCACCGCCGATGGACCACATCCGCAACTTCTCGATCATCGCCCACATCGACCACGGCAAGTCGACCCTGGCCGACCGCATCCTCGAGATCACCGGCGCCGTCGACCCGAAGAAAATGCAGGCCCAGATGCTCGACTCGATGGACCTCGAGCGCGAGCGCGGGATCACGATCAAGGCCCAGGCGGTGCGGGTCGAGTACAGGGCCGCCGACGGCCAGACCTACCACCTGCACCTGATCGACACGCCCGGCCACGTCGACTTCTCCTACGAGGTCTCGCGCAGCCTCGCCGCCTGCGAGGGCGCCCTGCTCGTCGTCGACGCCGCCCAGGGGGTCGAGGCGCAGACCGTCGCCAACACCTACCTGGCGATCGAGAACGGGCTGGAGCTGATCCCGGTGATCAACAAGGTCGACCTGCCCGGCGCCGAGCCGGAGCGGGTCGCGGCCGAAATCGCCGACCTGCTCGGCGGCGACCCCGGCGAAGCGCTGCGCGATCTCGGCCAAGACCGGGGAGGGGGTGGTCGAGGTGCTGGAGGCGATCGTCGCCCGCATCCCGCCGCCCGAGGGCGAGCCGACGGCCCCGCCGCGCGCCCTGATCTTCGACTCCGAGTTCGACCAGTACCGCGGCGTCATCGCCTACGTGCGGATGGTCGACGGCTCCTTCCGCAAGCACGAGCCGGATCCTCGCGATGCAGAACGGGACCGAGGCCGACATCGACGACATCGGCTTCTTCCGCCCGGCGATGACCGGCGTGCAGGGGATGGAGGCCGGCGACGTCGGCTACCTGATCACCGGCATCAAGGACGTCGCCAAGCTGCGGGTCGGCGACACGCTGACCGCGCTCGATCGGCCCGGCCGCCGAGCCGCTGGAGGGCTACCGCGAGGTGCGGCCGATGGTCTTCTGCGGCCTCTTCCCGATCGACACCGACCGCTACGAAGACCTCCGCGACGCGCTCGAGAAGCTGGCCCTCAACGACGCCGCGCTCTCCTGGGAGCCGGAGACCTCCGAGGCGCTCGGCTTCGGCTTCCGCTGCGGCTTCCTCGGCCTGCTCCACATGGAGATCGTGCGCGAGCGGCTGGAGCGCGAGTACGGCCTCGACCTGCTGGCGACGACGCCCAACGTGCGCTACGAGGTCCACCTCACCAACGGCGAGCGCAAGGAGGTCCACAGCCCGACCGACCTGCCCGACCCGGGCACGATCGAGACGATCGAAGAGCCCTACATCCGCGCCACGATCATCGCCCGTCCGAGCAGGTCGGCGCCGTGATGGAGCTCTGCCAGGCGCGCCGCGGCACCCACGTCGACATGCACTACCTGAGCCCGCAGCGGGTGCAGATCCGCTACGACATGCCGCTGGCCGAGATCGTCCTCGACTTCTTCGACCTGCTGAAGTCCTCGACCCGCGGCTACGCCTCGCTCGACTACGAGCCGATCGGCAACCAGGCCTCCGACCTGGTCAAGGTCGACATCCTGCTCGCCGGCGACAAGGTCGACGCGCTCTCGATCATCGTCCACCGCGAATTCGCCTACGAGCAGGGCAAGCGGCTGGTCGAGCGGCTGCGCAAGACGATCCCGCGCCAGCTCTTCGACGTGCCCGTGCAGGCGGCGATCGGCTCCAGCATCCTCGCCCGCGAGACGGTCAAGGCGCTGCGCAAGGACGTCACCGCGAAGCTCTACGGCGGCGACGTCACCCGCAAGCAGAAGCTGCTGAAGAAGCAGAAAGCGGGCAAGAAGCGGATGAAGCCGGTGGGCCGGGTCGAGGTGCCGCAGGAGGCGTTCCTGGCGGTGCTGGAGATCGACGAGTAGGAGTAGGCGTCAGCCTGCCGCCATCGGTGGCGGCGAGCCTTCGAGATCGGATGCGAGTACAGCCGCCAGGCCACCCCTGAGACGCTGCTGCAGACGACCATGGAGCGCTAGATGCGCGCCAGACCGAAGCGATCGGCAAGGAATGGCCCGCCACGACATATGAGGTGGGCAAGGAGAAGATCGGCGAGTACGCGCGGTGATCGGGCTCGACAACCCGGTCCATTTCGACCGTGAGGCGGCGAGGGCGGCCGGCTACCGCGACGTCGTCGCGCCGCCGATGTTCTGCGTCGTCTACAGCGCCCCGGCGCTGGCGCCGGCGATGTTCGACCCCGAGGTGGGGATGAACTTCGCGGCGATGGTGCACGGCGGCAGGAGTTCGAGTGGGGCGAGCCCGCCTGCTCGGGCGACGAGATCACGACCAGCGCCAAGTGCCTGGAGATCTACGAGAAGGACGGCAAGGGCTTCTACGTCTTCGAGACGCGCTCGGTCAACCAGGACGGCGACGAGGTCGTCAAGCGGCACCTGGACCAACATCGTCAGGGGGGTCTGAGATGACTGATTTGAACGTCGGAGACGCGATCCCCGAGCTGCGGGTGACGCCGGACAAGTACCTGCCGCACCGCTACGCCGGCGCCTCGGGCGACTTCAACCCGATCCACATCGACCCCGAGTTCGCCAAGGCGGTCGGCCTGCCGAACACGATCCTGCACGGCCTCTACATGATGGGGCTGGTCGCCCGCGCCAGCAACGGCCGTGCCGGCGGCGATCCCGCGCGCGCTCAAGCGCCTCTCGGTCCAGTTCCGCGGCATGGGCGCGCCGGAGACGGAGATCGTCGTCACCGGCACGGTGAAGTCGGTCGAGGCGACACGGTCGTCGATCGACACCGTCGCCGCCCAGGGCGACAACCAGACGATCCGCAACGCCGAGGCGGAAGTTCGAGCTGTAGGGCGGCGGGAGCGCCGGGTGGCCCTCCCAAAACGCGCGGCGGGAGCCGCGCTTGAGTGTCTTGGGAGGGCCACTCGGCGCTCCTCCTAGATTCGAAGCGTGCTTTCCCCGCGACAAGAGCTGATCCTCAAGCTTGTCGTCGACGCCTATCTGGCGTCGGGACAGCCGGTGCCGTCGAAGGAGATCGCCGAGCGGACCGAGGTCGAGTGGGGGCCTTCGACCGTGCGCGCGGAGCTGGCGGCGCTGGAGGCGGCCGGGTACCTGACCCATCCCCACACCTCCGCCGGCCGGGTGCCGACCGAGTCCGGCTACCGCCACTACGTCGACCTGATGATGGCCGACCGGCGGGCCCGCCGAGCCGAGGTCGAGCTGGAGCTCTCGCAGCTGCGGCGCGAGATCGACGAGGCGATGCGGGAGACGACCGCCGCGCTGGCCCAGGTGACCGACCTGATGGCGCTGGTGACGGCGCCGCCGGAGACCGTCGGCGGCGACGATCCACCGGGTCGAGGTGCTGCGCCTGCAGCCGCACCAGGTGATGGTGATCGCGATCGCCTCCAACGGGGCCGTCGCCAAGCGGGTCTTCGACTTCGACCGGCGCCGGTCGATCCCGGCCTGGTCGAGTGGGCCTCCAGCTACCTGAACGAGTCGCTGGCGGGGATGGGCGTGGGTGCGCGGATGATCGCCGACCGGCTCGCCGATCCCGAGCTGGGGCCGGTCGAGGCGGAGTTCGTCGCCACACTCGGCGCCGCCTTCACCGAGCTCGAACACGAGAGTCCGGCGACACCCTCTACACCGACGGCGCGTCGCGCCTGCTCTCCGAAGCCCACTTCGCCGACCTGCCCCGCGCCGACAAGCTGATGACGGCGCTGGAGGGGCGGGCCTCGCTGCTCTCGATGCTGCGCTCGGCCCTCGACCAGCGCTCGGTCTTCCTCTGGATCGGCGGCGAGAACCCGCAGCCGGAGCTGCGCTCGGTCAGCGTCGTCGGCGCCAACTACGGGCTCGCCCACCGCAACCTCGGCGCGGTCGGCGTCGTCGGGCCGCTGCGGATGGACTACGCGACCGCGATCGCCTCCGTGCGCGGCGCTGCCCGCGAGCTGTCGCGCTACTGCGAGACGGTCTACGACGGCTGACGGGCACCCGATGCCACGCGACTACTACGAGGTGCTCGGCGTCGCAGCGCGACGCCACCGAGGCGGAGGTGAAGCGGGCCTTCCGCCGGCTCGCCCGCGAGCTGCACCCCGACGTCAACGACCACGACCCCGAGGCCGAGGAGAAGTTCAAGGAGGCGGCCGAGGCCTACGAGGTGCTCTCCGATCCCGAGCGGCGCCGGGCCTACGACCCCTACGGCCACGAGGGCCTGCGCTCGGGCGGCTTCCCCCCGGCGGCGGCGCCGGCTTCGGCTCGATCGAGGACATGCTCCGGGCGTTCTTCGGCGGCGGCTTCGGCTTCGAGGTGCGGCGCGGCCCGATGCGCGGCCAGGACCTGATCCACGCGGTGGAGATCTCGGCCGTTCACGCGATGCTCGGGGCCAGCATCAAGATCCCCAGTCACGAGGGCGAGCGCGAGATCGAGCTGCCGTCCGGGATCCAGCACGGCACCCAGTTCGCCCTCGCGCGGCCACGGATTGCCGGGCGCGAACGGCGGCCCCCCCGGCGACCTGCGCATCGTCGTCCACGTGATCGTCCCCAGCGACCTCTCCGAGGAGCAGCGCGAGCTGGCGGAGAAGCTCGAGGAGACGCTCGAGCCGCGCAACCTGCGCTCTCAGCAGGACGAGGAGGGCTTCTTCTCCCGCGTGCGCCGGGCCTTCGGTTGATCCGCCTCGCCGTCCGCTGCACGCCCGAGCAGGCCGAGATCGTCCTCGCCGAGCTGACCGTGCTCGCTCCCAACGGCGTCGAGGAGGAGCGCGGGCCGGGCTACGTCGAGTACGCGATCTACGGCGGCGAGGGCGAGCTGCCGGAGCTCGGTGAGATCGAGGCGGCGGCCGGCGACGGCCTGGTCGAGGTGGTCGCGACCGAGGTCCCCGACGACTGGGCGGACCGCTGGCAGGACTTCCACAAGCCGCTCCTGGTCGGCGGGCGCCTCTGGCTGCGCCCCTCCTGGGAGGAGCCGCGCGAGGGACGATCGACGTGGTCGTCGATCCCGGCCAGGCCTTCGGCACCGGCGCCCACCCGACCACCCGCCTCTGCCTGGAGCTCCTGCTGGAGCTGGCCGAGGCAGGGGAGGCGCGGGCCCGCTCACCGACCTCGGCACCGGCTCCGGGGTCCTCGCGATCGCCGCCGCGAAGCTCGGCTGGGGCCCGGTGCGCGGCTACGACCACGAGGCGCCTGCGATCGAGGCGGCGGCTGCCAACGCCGAGGCCAACGGGGTCGCGGTCGAGCTCGAGCGCGTCAACCTGCGCGAAGGGCTGCCCGGCGCTCGCGCCGACGGTGGTCGCCAACATGACCGCCCCGGTCCTGAGGGCCGTGGCTGAGCAGCTCGCCGGCAACGGGGACGGGGGAGGGCTCGACGGAGCCTCCCCGCTGTTGCTCCGGCGAGCCCTCCCCCGATCCCCGCCACGATGATCTGCTCGGGCCTCCTCCCTCGGAGCTCGAATCAGACCGCGGCCGCCTTCGCCCTAGCCGGTCTGATCGAGGCCGACCGCCGCGTCGAGGGCGACTGGGCCGCATTGCTCCTGCGTCGCAGCTGAACGTAGAAGCACGAATCTGCATTTGTGCGTGCTAGAGGCGCCTAATGCAGATTCGTGCTTCTGCCGCCGCGTGGAATATGGTTCCGCCGATGCTTGCGACGATCACTGGGTTCAGCATCGGCCTGTTCATCCACGTGCTGGCGGTCGTGCTCGCTTTCGGGCCGACGTTCGGGTACGCCTTCTTCATCGGCTCCGCGGAACAGAGCGAACCGCGCAGCGTGCCGGCGGTGCTGCGCGGGATCCTTCAGATCGATCGCTTTCTGGTCAGTCCCGGCCTGATCGTGATTCTGCTGGCAGGCATCTACATGCTGATCGACGCCGACATCTCGGCTGGCGAGTCCTGGGTCAGCGTCGGCTTCCTTGCGATCGTCGATGCTCTTCGGCATGGCCCACGGGTTCTTCCGCCCGAACACGAGGAAAGCGCTGGAGCTTGCCGAACGCGACCTCGAAGTCGGGCGAGACGCTCAGCCCCGAGTACGAAGCCGTCTCGAAGAAGCTCGAGACCGGTGGCAAGATCGCCGGCGCGATCGTCGCGATCACGATCTTCTTCATGGTCGTCCAGCCCTGACGGCTCTGTCCGCCTCCGGCCACCAACTCGATCCCTCGCTCCCGATCGCGATGTTCGACTCCGGGGTCGGGGGGCTCACCGTCCTGCACGAGTGCCTCGTCTCGCTGCCCGAGGAGGACTTCGTCTACCTGGGCGACACGGAGTGGTTTCCCTACGGGGTCAAGGATCCCGAGGCCCTGCGGGACCGAATTCGGGCGATCGCCGAGCTGCTGCTCGGCGGGCGGGCGAAGCTGCTGGTGATCGCCTGCAACACCGCCACCTCGATCGGCGAGGACATCGCGCGTGAGGTCGGGAGTGCGCACGGGGTGGAGGTGGTGCCGGTGGTCGAGCCGCAGGCCGAGATCGCCGCCGCGATCACCGACAGCGGCCGGGTCGGGGTGCTGGCGACGCCGAACACGGTCGAGAGCGGCGCCTACCGCCGTGCTCTCGAAGGCCAGCGTCGGTCCCTCGAGGTGACCGAGGTCGAGGCCCCCGACCTCGCCCCCTTCATCCAGGACGGATCGCCCTTCGACGCGGGCGTGCTGGAGATGGCCCGCGCCTACTGCGCGCCGTTGAAGCGGGCCGAGGTGGACACCCTGATACTCGGCTGCACCCACTATCCGCTGGTGGCGCCGATGCTGCAGCGCATCCTCGGCCGCGACGTGCGTCTGGTCAGCGGTGGGCATGCGGTTGCTGCGGCTGTCCAGCGAACCCTGGAGCGGCGCGGAGCAGCTCGCGCCTCGGGGGGAGAAGGTGCCTACCGCTTCCTCTGCACCGGGGACGTCGATTCCTTCTGCGACCTCGGCACCCGCTTCCTGCAGATGCCGCTGGGCGAGGTCGAACGCGTGACGATCCCAGCCGTCAACTGAGCGGCGCCCGAAGAAGTCACGTTTTCGGCACGTTCGTACACACACGCGTGCGTCGGGTCCTGGAAGGCTGTTCCCCATGACGACGACAGCGGCAGCAATTCCATCTGGCAATACCGTATATACTCATCCCGTGGCAAAGGTGATGATCTCGATACCCGACAGCCTGCTCGATCGACTCGACGCGCAAGCCCGCGCCAGTCGCGAGACGCGCAGCGGTTTCCTGCGCCGCCTGGCAGAACGGGAGCTGGAGTCCGCTGGCAGCCACATGCGCAATGAGGTGGACCGGCTGCTGAGCGAGATCGGCCCAGTCGATCTCGGCGGGGTAAGCGCCGCGCAGCTCATCCGCGAAGACCGCGAATCGCACTGACGTGCTCCTGATCGACGCCAGTGTCTGGGTCCTGCTGGTCGACCCGGAGGACCCGCGTCACGGCGATGCCATCGCCCTGGTCCGCGACCAGGCCACGTCGCTGGCGGCGCTGGACCTCACCCTGCACGAGGTCGGCAACGCGATAGGGGTGAAGCGGGGCAACGTCCGCGAGGCCACCAACGTGATTCGGCTGCTGCTCGCCTGCTGTCGCGATCGCGTCGTCTCGGCCGACGCGGAGCTGGCAGGCTCCGCCCTCGAGATCGCCTCCGAGCACGGCCTGACCGCCTACGACGCTGCCTACGTCGCCGCGGCTCGCCGCAACGGCTGGACCCTGGTCAGCGCCGACATCGCCGACCTGGTCTCCAAGGGCCTCGCCGTGGCACCCGACGCCGCCGACTACCCTTAGTCCGGATGAGCGTTCTCGAGCAGGTTCAGGCAGACGTGCGCACCGCGATGAAGGCGGGCGACCGCGAGCGGGCGGGCGCCCTGCGGATGGTCGTCGACGCCCTGCAGAAGGACGCCAAGCTCGGCAAGGGCGACGAGGTCGCGGTGCTTCAGCGCGAGCGCAAGAAGCGACTGGAAGCCGCCGAGGCTTACGGAGAGGCAGGTCGGGCCGAGCAGGCCTCGACCGAGAATTTCGAGGCGGAGCTGATCGAGGGCTACCTGCCCCAGCAGCTCTCCGACGAGGAGCTGGCCGAGCTGGTCGACGCCGCGGTCGCCGAGACCGGTGCCAGCGAGCAGAAGCAGATGGGTCAGGTGATGGCGTGCGCTGATGCCGAAGCTGGGCGGGCGCGCGGACGGCAAGCGGGTCAGCGCGGCGGTGCGTGAGCGGCTTGGCGCGTAGGCAGCTGACCCTCGACAACAGCGTCGCCGCCGAGCTGGCGGGCTCCGAGGACGCGGTGCTGCAGCGCGCTGCGCGGGCACCTCGACTGCGACTTCCACCTGCGCGGCAACGTGCTCACCCTCGACGGCGAGTCCGACGACGTGCAGACTGCGGCCACCGTGGTCGACGAGCTGGTCGAGCTGATCGAGCAGGGCCACGAAGTCGCGCCGGGGACGATCGAAGCGGTCACCGGCGCGATCGACGCCCACGAGAGCCCGGCCGAGATCCTCGACGACGTCGTCTGGCGCCACCGCAACACCAAGGTCGCGCCGAAGACGCTCAACCAGAAGCGCTACGTCGACTCGATCCGCGACCACACGATCACCTTCGGCGTCGGTCCGGCCGGCACGGGCAAGACCTTCCTCGCGGTGGCGATGGCCGCGGCGGCGCTGGCCGAACGCAAGGTGCAGCGGATCATCCTCACCCGGCCCGCGGTCGAGGCCGGTGAGCGCCTCGGCTTCCTGCCCGGCGACATCCAGGCCAAGGTCGATCCCTACCTGCGGCCGCTCTTCGACGCCCTCTTCGACATGCTCGACCCCGACCGCGTCAACGGCTACTTCGAGCGCGGCGTGATCGAGGTGGCGCCGCTGGCCTTCATGCGCGGCCGCACGCTCAACGACTCCTTCGTGATCCTCGACGAGGCGCAGAACACCAGCCCCGAGCAGATGAAGATGTTCCTGACCCGGCTCGGCTTCAACTCGCGCATGGTCGTCACCGGCGACGTCACCCAGATCGACCTGCCCAGCGACCAGCGCTCCGGCCTGGTCGTCGTCCGCGACATCCTCGAATCGGTCCAGGACATCTCCTTCGTCCACTTCGGCGGCGAGGACGTAGTCCGTCACAAGCTCGTCCAGCGCATCGTCGCCGCCTACGGCGAACACGCGGAACGCCAGTCCGCATCCACCGGTGACGGTTGACCTGAGCGACGTGCCGGCGGAGCTGCGCGATGCGGTCGCGGCGGCGCTCGACGCGGCGAGTGTCTCCGACGGGCACCTCGCGGTCGAGTTGGTCGACGCAGGGCGCATCCGCGAGCTGAACCGCGACCACCGCGGCAAGGACGCCCCCACCGACGTACTTGCCTTCCCTGTCGACGGCGCCGGTCCGACCGCCGGCCCGCGCGAGCTCGGCGACGTGGCGATCTGCCGCCCGCACTGCACCGACGTGACCGAGGCCGCGGTCCACGGCGTCCTCCACCTCTGCGGCTACGACCACGAGGCCGACGACGGCGAGATGCTCACCCTTCAGGCCCGGGTGCTGGAAGGGCTGGCGTGACGCGTTCGGGCTTCATCGGGCTGGCCGGCCGCCCAAACGTCGGCAAGTCGACCCTGGTCAACGCGATCGTCGGCAGCCACGTGGCGATCGTCTCGGTGCGCCCGCAGACGACGCGCCGGGCGATCCGCGGCATCCGCACCGACGTCGAGGCCGGGCACCAGCTCGTCCTCGTCGACCTTCCCGGCGTGCAGCGCCCCCGCGACGTGCTCACCGAGCGGATGCAGAAGCGGGTCGAGCGCGAGCTCGCCGACTCCGACCTCGCCCTGATCGTGATCAACGGCGAGGAGGGCGTCGGGCCGGGCGACCGCTTCATCGCCCGCGCCCTGCTCGGCGCAGGCGCCAAGCTGCCGACGATCTGCGCCGTCAACAAGGTCGACCGCCTCGGGCCGAACGAGCTGGTCCCGGTCCTCGCTGCCGCCGCGGAGCTGGACGGGGTCGACGAGGTCTTCCCGATCAGCGCCCGCAGCGGCGAGGGCCTGGAGGCGCTGATCGAGCGCCTCGGCGAGCTGGTCCCCGAGGGCCACTACCTCTACCCGCCCGAGGACCACAGCGACCAGTCGAGCGAGCTGTTGCTGGCCGAGCTGATCCGCGAGCAGGTGCTCAACCGCACCCGCGAGGAGATCCCGCACTCGGTCGAGGTGGCGGTCAAGGAGATCGACGAGCGCGAGGACGGCCTGGTCACGGTCAGCGCCGAGGTCTGGGCCGAGACCGAGTCGCAGAAGGGGATCCTGATCGGCAAGGGCGGCGCCAAGGTGGGCGAGATCGGCGCCGGCGCGCGCCGCTCGCTCGAAGCCGAGCTGGGGGCGAAGGTTCACCTCGATCTCCAGGTGCGGGTCCGCCGCCACTGGCGACGCGACGAGGACCTCTTGGATCGGCTCGGAATCGAGTGAGGCGTTGGAGAGCGAGTGGGGGAGATGGGACACCCCCGGACGTCCAAGCGCCGAGCTAATTAGCTCGGCGCTTTGAGTATCCGCCCGTTCGGGGGTGTCCCATCTCCCCAAGACGCTTACCGGCTCGGCATTGCCTGCCATACGATTGCTGCATGTTCGAGCAGGTGAAATTCGACGAGCGGGGGCTGGTGCCGATCGTGGCGCAGGACTATGCGAGCGGCGAGGTGCTTACGTTGGCTTATGCCAGCGAGGAGTCGTTGCGGCTCACGGTCGAGACCGGAGAGCTTCATTTCTACAGCCGCTCGCGGGAGGAGATCTGGCGCAAGGGGGAAACCTCGGGGAACGTGCTGCAAGCTGCGACAGCTTCGCTACGACTGCGACGGCGATGCGATCGTGGCCCTGGTCGAGCCGACCGGGCCCGCCTGCCATACCGGCGAGCGGAGCTGCTTCTACCGAGAGCTTGGGAGCGAGGCTGCTGCCACAGCCCGCCCTACACGAAATGCTGGCGAGCGCTGGAGCGCACCCTGCGCAGCCGTGCTGCCGAGCGGCCCGAGGGCAGCTACACGGTGCAGCTGCTCGACGACCCGAAACTGATCGGCGAGAAGGTCGAGGAGGAGGCCGAGGAGGTGGTGCGCGCGGCGCGCGAAGAGACCGACGAGCGGGTTGCCGAAGAGGCGGCCGACCTGCTCTACCACCTGGCCGTCCTGCTCGCCTCGCGCGAGGTGCCGCAGTCCGCCGCGATGGAAGTGCTCGATGGCCGTCGCCGCTGACTCCGAGCTGAGGCTCGAGCCGAGCCTCGAGGAGGCTCGCGCCCTGGCCGAGCAGGGCAACGTGGTGCCGGTCCGCGCCCGCCTGCTCGACGACTGCGAGACGCCGGTCTCGGCGTTTCTCAAGCTGCGCGCCGGAGAGCCCGAGGGCGCACCCTGCTTCCTGCTCGAGTCGGCCGAGCAGGGCCAGGTCGGCCGCTACTCCTTCGTCGGCTTCCGCCCCCGCTCGGTGCTGCGCTGGAGCGACGGGGTGCTCAGCGAGGACGGGGGGGAGGGACGCGACGCCGCCGACCCCTACGCCGCCGTCGCCGAGCACCTTTCGCACTTAAGGCCGGCTCCGGTCGAGGGGTTGCCGCCCTTCAGCGGCGGTGCCGTCGGCTTCTTCGGCTACGACCTCGTCCGCACCGTCGAGCCGCTGGGCGAGCCCAACCCGGACACCGCTCGGCCTCCCCGACATGGCGCTGATGGTCACCGACCTGCTGCTCGTCTTCGACCACCTGCGCCACGAGCTGACGATCATGGCCTGCGCCTTCGCGGATGACGAGGGGGGCATCGACGCCGCCTACGAGCGCGCCGCCGCGACGATCGCCGACGCGCGCCGCCGTCTGCGCGGGGCCGTCCCGGCGCCAGAGCACCCGGCGATCTCCGAGCCCCCCGCAGTTCGCCTCGAACATGGAGCGCGAGGAGTTCGAAGCCGCGGTGGAGCGGATCGTCGAGTACGTCCACGCCGGCGACGCCTTCCAGGTCGTCCCCTCCCAGCGCTTCAGCGCACCGGCCCCGGTCGAGGCCTTCTCGGTCTACCGCGGCCTGCGCGCGGTCAACCCCTCGCCCTACATGTACTTCCTCGAGTTCGGCGACTTCCAGATCGCCGGCGCCTCGCCCGAGCCGCTGGTCAAGGTCAGCGGCCGCCGGGTGGAGACGCGGCCGATCGCCGGCACCTACCCCCGCGGCAGCGACGAGGAGGAGGACCGCCGCCTTGCCGAGCGCCTCGTCAACGACCCGAAGGAGCGGGCCGAGCACGTGATGCTGGTCGACCTCGGCCGCAACGACCTCGGCCGGGTCTGCGAGTACGGCTCGGTCTCGGTCGACGAGCTGATGGTGGTCGAGACCTACTCGCACGTCCTCCACATCGTCAGCCAGGTCTCCGGAACCCTGCGCGAGGGCGTCGGCGCGATGGACGTGCTGCGCGCCGCGCTGCCGGCCGGGACGCTCTCCGGCGCGCCCAAGGTGCGGGCGATGCAGATCATCGACGAGCTGGAGCCGGTCAAGCGCTGCTCCTACGGCGGCGCGATCGGCTACCTCTCCTGGAACGGCGACCTCGACACGGCGATCCACATCCGCACCGTCGTCGTCAAGGACGGCCAGATCCACGTCCAGGCCGGCGGCGGCACCGTCGCCGACGCCAAGCCCGCCTACGAGTACAACGAGTCGGTCAACAAGGCCAGGGCGGTCTTCCGCGCCGTCGAGATGGCCTGCGAACAGCCGGATTGGGCCTAGCGATGCGCGTCCTCATCGTCGACAACTACGACTCCTTCACCTACAACCTCGTCCAGTACCTGGGTGAGCTGGGCGCCGAGACTCGATGTCGTCCGCAACGACAAGGCCACGGTGGACGAGCTGCTGGATCGCGGCGCCGAGCGCCTCGTCGTCTCGCCAGGCCCCTGCACGCCGGCCGAGGCGGGGATCTCGGTCGAGGCGATCCGCCGCTTCGCCGAGGCCGGCACGCCGGTCCTCGGCGTCTGCCTCGGCCACCAGTCGCTGGTCGAGGCCTTCGGCGGCCGCACCGTGCAGGGCGAGCCGGTCCACGGCAAGGAGGCCGAGATCGAGCACGACGGCCGCACGGTCTACGCCGGACTGCCGAGCCCACTCGTCGCCGGCCGCTACCACTCGCTCGTCGCCGATCCCGACCTGCCCGACGAGCTCGAATTAAGCGCCAGCCTCGGCGACGTGGTGATGGGCGCCCGCCACCGCGAGCTGCCCGCCGAGGGCGTCCAGTTCCACCCCGAGTCGGTCCTCACCCCCCAGGGCAAGCACCTGCTCGCAAACTTCCTCGGAAACGGCCAGTGACCCCCAACGACGTCGTGACCCGGGCGATCGACGCGGTCTGCGCCGGCGACCACCTCACGGCCGACCACGCCGCCACCGTCCTCGCCGAGATCATGGAGGGTCGCTCGAGCGAGGTCCAGACCGGCTGCCTTCTTGATCGCCTTGCGGGCGAAGGGGGAGACGGTCCCCGAGCTGGTCGGCCTGGCCCGCACGATGCGCTCGCTTGCTACCCCGGTCGTCACTTCCCGCACCGATCTGGTCGACACCGCCGGCACCGGCGGTGGGCCCTCGACCTTCAACGTCTCGACCACGGCCGCGCTGGTCGCCGCCGCGGCGGGCTGCGCCGTCGCCAAGCACGGCAACCGCTCCAACACCAGCTGGTGCGGTTCCGCCGACCTGCTCGAAGCGCTCGGCGTCAACATCGAGCTGGAGCCCGAGCAGGTCGGCCGCTGCATCGACGAGCTCGGCTTCGGCTTCATGTTCGCGCCGCGCCACCACAGGGCGATGGCCCACGTCGTACCGGTGCGCAAGGAGCTCGGCGTCCGCACGATCTTCAACTTCCTCGGCCCCTTGACCAACCCGGCCGGGGCGCAGCGCCAGCTCCTCGGCGTCTCCGACCGCCATTACCAGGAGACGATCGCCGAGGCCCTGGTCGGCTTGGGCAGTGTCCGCGCGATGGTCGTCACGGCCGAGGACGGGGTCGATGAGATATCGATCTCCTCGCGCACGCGGCTGATCGAGGTCGTCGAGGGTCGCACCGAGGAGCACTTCGTCGATCCAGGTGACTTTGGCTTCGCCGAGGCCGAGCTGGAGAAGGTCGCCGGGGGGACGCCAGAAGAGAATGCCGTCGCCGTGCGCGCGGTATTGGAAGGCGAAAACGGCCCGCGCCGCGACCTCGTCCTGCTCAATGCGGGGGCCGCCATCTACGTCGGCGGCGCGGCGGAGAGCCTTGCCGATGGTGTTGAGAAGGCGGCTGCGACGGTCGATTCCAGGGCCGCTGCCGAGTTGCTTGGGCGCCTTGTCGCAACGACCGCCGCGCTCTCCGTCTAGGCTTCGCCTGGCAAGTGGCAATGATCGAGCAGCTGATCTCGGTGGCGCGCGAAGGGGTGGAGGAGCGCCGTGGCCAGGTGTCCCAAGCGGACCTGGAAGCACGCCTGTCCGCCCGTGACGAGGACCGCCCCTTCAACGAGGCCCTGGTGCGGCCGGGCCTCTCGCTGATCGCCGAGTTCAAGCGGCGCTCGCCGAGCGCCGGCGACATCTCCGCCTCCGCCGTCGTCGCCGACCAGGTCGGGGCCTACGAGCGCGGCGGCGCGGCGGCGCTCTCGGTGCTCACCGACGAGCGTCACTTCGGCGGCTCGCTGGAGGACCTGCGCGCCGCGCGCGAGACCTGCGACCTGCCGATCCTGCGCAAGGACTTCATCGTCGACCCTTACCAGCTCTACGAGGCGGCGGTCAACGGGGCCGATGCGGTCTTGCTGATCGTCCGTGCCCTCGGTGACCGCGAGTTGCGGGCGATGTACGAGCAGGCGCGCGGGCTCGACCTCGACTGCCTGGTCGAGGTGCATGACGCGGAGGAGCTGGAGCGGGCCTTGGAGATGGACGCCGACGTGATCGGGATCAACAACCGCGACCTCGACGAGGGGTCGGTCGACGTCTCGAGGACGTACGAGTTGATGCCCGACGTGCCGGCCGGCAAGACCGTCGTCGCCGAGAGCGGCATCTCCTCGCGCGCCGAGCTCGAAGAGCTGGAGCGGGTCGGGGTCGACGCGGTGCTGATCGGCGGGGCGCTGATGGGCGCCGCCGACCCGGAGCGCAAGACGCGCGAGCTGACCGGGACCGACGAGGGCACCCGCGAGCATCGCCTGCCCTAGCGACCGAACTTTTTAGATTTGCTTGAGGGGCTTTTAGGGAGCGCTGAAGAAGCGTCTCTACAGTTGCGCCGATGAGCAAAGCACGAAGCTTCTTTCGCGGATCCTTTGGCTCGGCCTTGATCGGCGGGGCGGTGGTCGCGGCCTTCTTCGCCGTTGCCGTCTCGGCCGGCTGGATCGAATCCAAGGGCTCAACGACCACGTCGGCCCCCGAGTCGCTGTCGACGCCAGTGGCCAGCAAGGAAAGCGAAGACACGAACGTCGTCAACCAGATCTACCGTCACGACGGCCAGGGCGTCGCCTTCATCGAAGCGACCGAGGCGCCGGAAGAAACGGCATCGCCTTTCAGCCCCTTCGGCGAAGAAGAATCGAGCGGTGGCGGCATCGCGACCGGGTCTGGCTTCGTGATCGACTCCGAAGGGCACATCCTGACCAACAACCACGTGGTCGAAGGCGCGACGAAGATCTCGGTCAAGCTCGGCTCCTCCGACGCGACCCACACGGCAGAAGTGGTCGGCACGGACCCCTCCAGCGACATCGCGCTGCTCAAGGTCGACGCCCCGGCCGACCAGCTGCATCCGCTTGTCCTCGGCGATTCCTCCAAGGTCCGGGTCGGCGATCCCGTGGTGGCGATCGGCAACCCGTTCGGTCTCGACCGCACCGTGACCAGCGGCATCGTCTCCGCCCTTCAGCGCCAGATCCAGGCCCCCAGCGGGTTCTCGATCAACCACGTGATTCAGACCGACGCCGCGATCAACCCAGGCAACTCCGGTGGCCCGCTGATCGACTCCGCCGGGGAGGTGATCGGGATCAACTCCCAGATCGAGACCGGCGGCGGGGGCAACGGCAACGTCGGCATCGGCTTCGCGATCCCGATCAACACCGCTCGCGAAGTGGCCAAGGAGATCGAGAAGAACGGCAGCGTGGAACACGCCTTCCTCGGCATCAACGGCGGCACGATCACGCCGGCGCTGGCGAAGGCCGTCAACCTGCCCGTCGAAAAAGGCGTCCTGGTCGCGGAAGTCGTCAAGGGCGGCCCGGCCGACAAGGCGGGCCTGAAGGGCGGCTCGACCGAAGCGACGATCGAAGGCGCGAGCTTCCAGCTCGGCGGCGACATCATCACCGAAGTCGACGGCGAACCGGTCTCCTCGATGGAAGACGTGATCGACGCGGTCAACGCCGGCAAGCCCGGCGAACAGATGGAACTTACGGTTCTGCGGCACGGCGAAACGAAGAAAATCGACGTGACGTTGGGGAACCGGCCTGCAACGGCCAAATAGTCGCTGGCGGGCGGGTCCTGTCGCGATGGCCCTCCCCCACATGCTCAGACGCCGCTACGCGGCGCCTTCCGCTGCGGGGGACCCCCGCCATCGCGCCACCCGCCCGAGGGTCGGGGACGCAGGGACGGTTCCCGTACTCTGGAGCTTGTGAGAGTCAAGATTTGTGGTGTCACCAATTTGGACGATGCGGCTGAGGCTGTGCTGCTTGGGGCCTGGGCTATTGGGCTGATTCATTACGAGAAGAGCCCTCGGGCCTGTGCTGCGGATGAAGCGGCGGCTATTTGTGCGG
The DNA here is from genome assembly GCA_963714665.1 of uncultured Solirubrobacterales bacterium. GTDB lineage: Bacteria > Actinomycetota > Thermoleophilia > Solirubrobacterales > 70-9 > VRUE01. Next base: position 726,522 of record CAVQPE010000003.1, read on the forward strand.
CTTTTCGGCGCAAGTGCGAGGTCGTTGGGGTCTTTGTCAATCCGGAGCTGGAGGAAGTTGCGAAGGCTGTGGAGGGGGCCGGGCTGACGATGGTGCAGCTGAACGGGGCCGAGGGGCCTCAGTTCTGCGCCGAGGTGGCGCGGCGGACCGGGGTCAAGGTGATCAAGGCGATTCACGTCGCCAGTGGGGCGGAGGTGCACGGGGCTGAGGCGTTCCGGACTGACTTCCATCTCTTCGATCGACGTGGCAAAGGTCTCTGGGGTGGAACCGGTGAAAGCTTCGACTGGGGCCTGCTGCGCGAGCACCGCTCTGAGATCCCGGCGATCGTCGCCGGCGGGCTGCGGCCCGAGAACGTCGCCGAAGCGATCGCCGTCACCCACCCGTTCGCGGTCGACGTCGCGAGCGGGGTGGAGGCCGAGCCGGGACGCAAGGACCACGCGGCGATGGCGGCCTTCTTCGAGGCCGCCAAGGCGGCTAGCGTTCCCGCTCCATGAGCGCTGCCGAAGAGCGGTTCGGTCCCTACGGGGGCCGCTACGTCCCCGAGACGCTGATCGCGGCGCTCGACGAGCTGACCGAGGCCTGGGCGCAGGCGCGCAAGGACCCGGCCTTCGACGAGCGCCTGCGCCTGCTCCACCGCGACTTCATCGGCCGGCCGACGCCGCTCTACCGGGCCGAGCGGCTCTCCGAGCGGGCCGGCCGCACGGTTTACCTGAAGCGCGAGGACCTCGCCCACACCGGCGCCCACAAGATCAACAACGCGATCGGCCAGGCCCTGCTCGCCGAGCGGATGGGCAAGCCGCGCGTGATCGCCGAGACCGGCGCCGGCCAGCACGGCGTCGCCACCGCCACCGCCTGTGCCCTGCTCGGGCTCGAGTGCGTCGTCTACATGGGCTCCGAGGACATCCGCCGCCAGCGGCCCAACGTCGAGCGGATGGGCCTGCTCGGCGCCGAGGTCGTCCCGGTCGAGGCGGGGGCACGGACGCTGAAGGAGGCGGTCAGCGCCGCGATCCGCGACTGGGTCGCCAACGTCGAGACGACCCACTACGTGATCGGCTCCGCCGTCGGTCCGGCGCCGTTCCCCGCGCTTGTCCGCGATCTGCAGACCGTGATCGGCGTCGAGGCCCGTGAGCAGGCCCTGGCCGCCGAGGGCTCCCTGCCGGCGCGGGTGATCGCCTGCGTCGGCGGCGGCTCCAACTCGATCGGGATCTTCACGCCGTTCATCGCGGACGCCGAGGTCGAGCTGATCGGCGTTGAGGCGGCTGGAGAGGGGCTGGACACGGAGCGTCACGGCGCCTCTCTGGGCAAGGGCAGCATGGGCGTCCTGCACGGCTCGCTGTCTTCCGTGATCGCCGACGACGAGGGCCAGATCCTCGAGGCGCACTCGATCTCGGCGGGTCTGGACTATCCGGGGGTTGGCCCCGAGCATGCGCACCTGCGCGATACGGGGCGGGCGAGCTACTTCGCGGTCACTGACGCGCAGGCGTTGACTGCCTTTACGGATCTCTGCAAGCTGGAGGGCATCATTCCGGCGCTCGAGTCTTCACACGCGATCGCCTGGCTGCTGGAGAACGGCGGGGGCGAGGGGTACGACGTGCTGTGCCTTTCGGGGCGGGGGGACAAGGATCTGGCTGAGGTTCTCGAGCGGACGGAGGGGGGAGCCGGGGGATGACTCGCTGGAGCAACAGCGGGGAGGCTCCATCGAGTCATCCCCCGGCTCCCGTCGCGGGGCTCTTTCTGGGGCGGAGCGGATTGCGGCGGCGTTCCGCGGGGCCAAGGAGGAAGGCCGGGCGGCGCTTATGCCCTACATGATGGCCGGGTATCCAGGTCGCGAGGCGTCATCGGCGGTGGCCGAGGCCTACGCCGAGTCGGGGGACCTGGTCGAGCTCGGGGTGCCCTTTTCCGATCCCCTTGCCGATGGGCCGACGATTCATGCGGCCGCGACCTCTGCGCTGGAGGCGGGCACGACTTTGGAGACCGCGTTCGAGCTCTGCGAGGAGATCGCCGGGCAGATACCGGTCGTCTTCATGGTCTACGCGAACATGGTTTTGGCCCATGGAGGGGTCGAGGAGTTCGCTCGGCGGGCGCTTGCCGCCGGGGCCGCGGGGGCGATTGTTCCCGATCTGCCGCTCGAGGAAGCCGAGCCGGTGCGGGTCGCCTTTGACGATTCGGGCCTAGCTTTGGTTCCCCTGGTCGCGCCGACCACGCCGCCGGAGCGGCGGGCGAGGATCTGCGCTTCGGCGCGGGGGTTCGTCTACGTCGTCTCTACCGTGGGGACGACTGGGGAGCGGGATGAGATTCCGCCGCAGCTCGCCGATCTGGTCGTCGCGACCAAGGAGGACGCCGAGGTTCCGGTCGCCGTCGGCTTCGGAATCGGCACGCCGGCCCAGGCCGCTCAGGTTGGAGAGGTTGCCGACGGGGTGATCATCGGCAGCCGGTTGGTTCGCGCTGCGGGTGAGGCTGGAAGCCCCGAGGATGCGGGCGAAGCCGTCGGCTCCTTCCTGCGCGAGACGCGCGTCGCCCTCGGTGGTTAGGATTCCCGCCGCATGGGAATGGTCGTAACTCTCTTCTTGGCGCTCGCCACCACAACGGTCGCCTACGCGGTGCTCGGCCAGGGCGGCGGCGTCGCCGGGCTGATCTTCGGCACCGTGATGCTGATCGGCGCGACGATCCGCGTCTTTCGCCCGACCTCCTGACGCGACGCCGCTAGGCGCGCGTCGCGGTCACCTGCAGGTACTCGGGTTCGAGCACGAAGGCGCGGGCGCCGCCGGTGTTGGCCTTGGCCAGCTGCTCGCGCAGGTCTGCCTCCAGCGCCGCTTCCCCGTCGGGGCCGACCCGGTCGAAGGCCAGCTTGATCGGACCGAAGTAGCTGCGGAAGATCTCCAGGTAGTGGTCGATCGACTTGAACGGCTGCCGCGACGCCTTGCGCTCGAAGCGCAGGTCGGTGACGCCGTCGCCGAACAGCTCGCGGACCCGCTCCTCGGTGCCCCAGAGAACCGGCGGCGTGAATCCCGCCGGGGGCGGGACGTGCTTGGCGACGATGGCGAAGAGCTGGCTGACCGGGCCGTCCGGAACCCAGTTCGCCATGCCGATGCGGCCGCCCGGCCTGCAGGCTCGCAGCAGCTCCGCGGCCGCCTGCTCCTGGTCGGGAGCGAACATCGCGCCGAAGACAGAGGTGACGACGTCGAACTCGGCCTCTGCGAAGGGCAGATCGGCCGCGTCGCCCACGACGAATTCGATGTCCAGGCGCTCGGCCACGGCGCGCTCGCGGGCGCGCTCCAACAGGGCGGGCACGAAGTCGACCCCGACCACGCCTCCCCAGGTGCGTCGCGCCGCCGCGATGGCGGCGTTGCCGCTGCCGCAGGCAACGTCCAGCACCCGCTCGCCGGGAACCACGTCGAGGGCTTCGACCAGTTCCTCGGAAACCATCATCACGATCGCCGCGACAACCGCGAAGTCGCCCTCCGACCAGGTCCTCAGCTGTGCCTCGCGCAGCGCCTGCAGATCAACCGCGTCGCTCATCTCCGCTCCCTTCTTCCGTTCTCCCGCGAACTGCATCAACTTGTCTATCTGCCGGGTGGAGAAGTTGATGCAGTTCGTTGGGTGGGGCGAACCTAACGCGTTTGCGCTCGGCGCGCAGGGATAATCTGACCGCATGCGAATCGGCGTGCTTACCGGCGGAGGGGATTGCCCGGGTCTGAATGCTGTCATCCGCGCCGTCGTCCGCAAGGGGGTCGAACACTGCGGCCACGAGTTCGTCGGCTATCGCGACGGCTGGCGCGGCCCGCTCGAGCGCGACAGCCGTCCCCTGGGTGTACCCGAGGTACGCGGCATCCTGCCGCGCGGCGGCACCATCCTCGGCGCCTCGCGGACCAACCCGTTCAAGCAGGACGGCGGCGCCGAGCTGCTCGCCGCGAACCTCGAGGCCGACGGCGTCGACGGCCTGATCGCGATCGGTGGCGAGGACACGCTCGGGGCGGCGGCGCGCCTGCACGGCGAGCACGGCGTGCCGGTCGTCGGCGTGCCGAAGACGATCGACAACGACCTCGGCGCCACCGACTACACCTTCGGCTTCGACACCGCGGTCAACATCGCGATGGAGGCGATCGACCGCCTGCACACGACCGCCGACAGCCACCACCGGGTGCTGATCGTCGAGGTGATGGGCCGTCACGCCGGCTGGATCGCCTTCCACGCCGGCCTCGCCGGCGGCGCCAACGTGATCCTGATCCCCGAGCTTCCCTTCGACCTGGAGAAGGTCTGCGAGTTCGTCGGCCACCGCTTCGAGAGCAACTACGCGCCGATCCTCGTCGTCGCCGAGGGGGCACAGCCGGTGGGAGGGATGCCGGCGGCGCAGGACGAGAAGCTCGATGAGTTCGGCCACGTCCACCTCGGCGGTATCGCCCATTGGCTCGAGGGGGAGATCGAGCGCAAAACCGGCAAGGAGACCCGTGCCACGGTTCTCGGACATGTTCAGCGAGGCGGCACGCCGACAGCTTTCGACCGCGTTTTGGCTACCCGTTTCGGCCTGCATGCGATCGATGCGGTCGATGCAGGTGAGTGGGGCAAGATGACCGCGTTGCGGGGGACGGATATCCAGCTTGTCGATCTCAGCGAAGCGACGGCCGAGCTGAAGACCGTTCCCGAGTCGTTGTACTCCGAGGCCGAGGTTTTCTTTGGCTAGGCGGCGAGAGGAGCGGGTGCCCCCTCCCAAAACGCGCGGCAGGAGCCGCGCTTGAGTGTTTTGGGAGGGGGCACCCGCTCCTCTTACGTCTTGCGTAAGGCCTTGGCCCCAGCCGTCTGTGGCTTGCTCGCGGCTGTAGCTGGCTGCGGTGGCGGAGAAGGCGTATCCAAGGACGCCACCGTCACCGCTTACGTCGAAGCTTCGCTCTGCGCCGGAGCCAAGCAAGAGCTTGTGAAGAAAGGCGACCGCGCCGGCGAGCTTCACGTACGGGCCATCTGTCTTCAGAACTCCCGAAGCCAGGACAAGCTCAAGCTCTCAACGCTCGGCGCCAATGCTCGCGAAGCTACGGAGGACTCGACCACGGTGGCTTATTTGGAAGCTTCCGATCTCCGAGCGTCACGGTTCACCCACCCGATCCTGGAAACCGCCGAGATCCCCTGGATCTCAGGAAGCTCGGGCAAAGCTGCGATGGCGCGCTTGCTCAAGCTCATCGAAGCCTCAGGCCCGGGCTCTCTCCGAGCTTCGATCCGAGAAGCTTTGCGCGAGGCGTAGCGAGGCTCGGAGCTTTTCGAGCGGCATAGAGGGGCCGGGTGCCCCCTCCCAAAACACTCAAGATCGGCCTTCGGCCGATCGTTTTGGGAGGGGGCACCCGGCCCCTCACCCCGCTAGAGCAAATCCTCCAGCGCCTCGTCCAGCTCGGGATGTTGGAACTCGTATCCAAGGTCCAGCGCTCGCCTCGGCAATACACGCTGGCCACCGCGGAGGACCGCCCCGAACTCTTTGCCGTACATCAGGTCCAGCGTGATCCCGGGCACCGGCACCACGGCGGGCCGTCCGAGTGCCTTGCCCAGCGCCTTCGAGAAAACCCTGTTGGTCACCGGGTTGGGCGCCGTGGAGTTGATCGTGCCGTCGACCCTCTCGTTGTCGTGCGCCCACAGCAGGATGCCCGACCTCGTCGTCGACGTGGACCCAGGAGACGTACTGGGCGCCGCCGGCGAGCGGGCCGCCCACGCCCAGCTTGAACGGGGGAAGCAGCTGGCCGAGGAAGCCGCCGCGCGGGTCGAGCACGTGGCCGGTGCGGACGACGACGAGGCGCACTCCCGTCCCGTCGGCCTCGTGCGCGGCCTTCTCCCACTCGCGCACGACCTCGGCGTCGAAGCCCTCGCCCGAGTCGCTGGACTCATCGACGATCGCCTCGCCGCGGTTGCCGTAGAAGCCGATCGCCGACTGGCTGACGAGGACGCGCGGCTTGCGCTCGAGGCCGGCGATCGTGCCGACGAGGTTGTGGGTGCCGGTGCGGCGGCTCTCCATGATCCGCTGCTTGGCCTCGTCGGTCCAGCGCTGGTTGATCTTCTCGCCGAGCAGGTTGACGACGCCGTCGACGCCCTCGAAGGCCTTGGCCGGCGGGCGTTCCAGGGTCGGTTGCCAGGCGTGCCACTCGACCCGCGGGTTGGTCTGCCGCGCCCGCTTCGGGTCGCGTGCCAGCCCGACGACGGTGTCGCCCCGGACCAGCAGCGAGTCGCAGAGGGCGGACCCAATGAAGCCGCTGGCACCGGTGACGAGGACCTTCACGGGCTAGGTGGCCTCCACCGTCGAGAAGGTGCCGGTCTCCTCGCTGAAGCGGGCGATGCCCTCGCGCTTGGCCTCCTCGACCACCGCTTCGGCGACCTTCGGCGCGACTTCGCGGTTGAAAACGCTGGGGATGATGTAGTCCTCGGAGAGGTCCGCCTCGGAGACGGCCATCGCGATTCCCTTGGCGGCGGCGAGCTTCATCTCCTCGGTGATGCTGGGCGAGCCGGCGTCGAGGGCGCCGCGGAAGATGCCCGGGAAGGCGAGCACGTTGTTGATCTGGTTCGGATAGTCGGAGCGCCCGGTGGCCATGATCCGCACGTAGGGGGCGGCGTCCTCGGGCATCACCTCGGGGGTCGGGTTGGCCATCGCGAAGACGATCGCGTCATCGTTCATCTTGCCCAGCGAGGAGGCCTCGATCAGGCCGGGGCCGGAGAGGCCGATGAAAAGGTCGGTGCCCTCGATCACCTCGTTGGGACCGCCGCTCAGCTGTTCGGGATTCGAGTTCTCCGCATACCAGCGCTTGATCCCGCTCATCTCGCCGGAGACATAGTCGGCGCGGGTCGGTCGAAAGGGCGCCCTGGCGGTCGCAGCCGACGATGTGGGTGACCCCGCAGGCGAGCATCATCTTGGTCACCGCGACCCCGGCCGCGCCCAGGCCGACCATCAGCACCCGCAGCTCCTCGATCGGCTTGCCGACGATCTTCAGCGCGTTGAAGAGCGCCGCCATGGTCACGATCGCGGTGCCGTGCTGGTCGTCGTGGAAGACGGGGATGTCGAGCGTTTCCTTCAGCCGGTCCTCGATCTCGAAGCAGCGTGGGGCGGAGATGTCCTCGAGGTTGATGCCGCCGAAGGTCGGCGCGATCAGTTCCACCGCCTTGATGATCTCCCCGGCGTCCTGGGTGTCGAGGCAGATCGGGAAGGCGTCGACCTGGGCGAACTCCTTGAACAGCATCGCCTTGCCCTCCATCACCGGCATCGCTGCCTCGGGCCCGATGTTGCCGAGGCCGAGCACGGCGCTGCCGTCGGAGACGACGGCGACGGTGTTCTTCTTGATCGTGAACTCGAAGGCCTTGGAGCGGTCGTCGTGGATGTCCTGGCAGACGCGGGCGACGCCGGGCGTGTAGGCCATCGAGAGGTCGTCGCGGGTCTTCAGCGGGTACTTGTTCTCGACCGAGATCTTGCCGCCGCGGTGCATCTGCATCGTGCGGTCGACGTAGTCGAGCACCTTGGCGCCGCGGGTCGAGCCGATCGAGCGCAGGATCCGCTCCCAGTGCTCGCGGTCCTGGGCGTCGATCGTGAACTCGCGCACCCGCTTGCCCTCGCCGCCTGCCCCCGGCACGAGGTCGACGCCCTGCAGCTGGCCGCCGGCCTCGGCGATCGCAGCGGTCAGCTTCCCGAGCGGCTCCTGCCGCGCGTCGAGCTCGACCCGGATCGTGACGCTGTACTGGGCGCTGACTGCCATGGACGGCTATCGAATCAGATTCGGGCCGCCTGCCCACGCCCGGCTGCGGCGATCAGGGGGGAGAACTTTGCCCTCGCAGGCCTTATAAAGCCATGACCAGCCAGAGCCCCGCTTCTGATACGCAGTTGCTACCGCCTAAGGTACGCACTTTTCCGCCAATCAAACGGTATGATGTTCGCATGGGAAAGCGTACATCGCTGATCGTCGACCCCGCCCTCATGGAGGAAGCGGCTGCGATGCTGGGAACGAAAGGGCCAACCGCGACGGTCCGCGCCGCACTTGAGCGTGCCGTCCGACAGGAGCGTCTGGACCGTCTTGCGCAGCTGGAGTTGCCAGAGGACTTCATGGACCAGCTGAAGCGGATGCGTGAATCCCGGAAGCTCTTCGACTGACCGGTGGCGACCTATCTGGCCGATACCAGCGCTTGGGGCATAGCCAGGCGGAAGGGCGCGCCGACTGAGGTTCGCCGATTCTTCTCCGGCCTCATAGCTGCAGGCGAGATCGCGATTTGCGGCCCGGTGCAGTGGGAGCTTCTCCACAGCGCCAGCAACGGCACCGCATTCAAGGCGCTGCGAGAGGATCTCGGGAGCTTGGATCAAGCGCCCTTCGGCGCCTCGGATTGGGGGCGGGCACTAGATATATGCCAGGCGCTGGCCGAGAAAGGCGGCTCGCTGCACCGCGCTCCCTCGCTGCCCGACGCGATCGTCGCCGTGGCCGCCGAGCGTGCCGGCCTCAGGGTCCTCCACTACGACAAGGACTTCGACCTGATCGCCGGTGTCACCGGCCAGCCCTGCGAGTGGATAGCCCCCAAGGGCTCCCTCTAGGGTTCCCTGGCTCTGGTTCGAACCGCCGTCACGAAGGGCGCCCTGTGCGCGACATAGAGTTGGCGTCGATGGCTGGCGAAAGGACTCACGAGCTCTTCCTGATCGACGGCAACTCGCTCGCCTACCGGGCGTTCTTCGCGCTGCCGGAGTCGATTGGGACCAGCGACGGGCGGCCGACCAACGCGATCTACGGGTTGGCCTCGATGCTGGTCAAGGTCATCGACGAGCACCGGCCCGCCGGGCGTGGTGGTCGCCTGGGACGCCGGCATGTCGGGTCGCGAGAAGACCTACGACCTCTACAAGGCCCAGCGCAAACCCCGCCCGGACCTGCTGCGCGAGCAGTGGCCTCACCTGATGCCGCTGGTCGAGGCCTTCGGCTACACCAACGTCAAGGTCGAGGGCTACGAGGCCGACGACGTGATCGCTTCGCTGGCCCGTCAGGCGCGCGAGGAGAAGATCCCGGTGATGGTCGTCACCGGCGACCGCGACGCCTACCAGATGGTCGGCGACGGGATCAGGGTGATGAGCACGTCGCGGGGGATAACCGAGACCAAGATCTACGACAGCGACGCCGTGCAGGAGCGCTACGGGGTTCCGCCGGAGCTGATCACCGACCTGATGGGGTTGCGCGGCGACACCTCCGACAACATCCCCGGCGTGCCGGGGATCGGCGAGAAGACGGCGACTCAGCTGCTGCAGCGGTTCGGGTCGCTGGAGGAGGTGCTGGCCTCGGTCGAGGAGATCAGCGGCGCGAAGCGCAAGCAGAACCTGGTCGAGCACGCCGAGGACGCGCGGATGTCCAAGCAGCTGGCGACGCTCCAATACGACATCGAGACCGGGGTGGACCTGGCGGCGGCGATGGCGTCCGAGCCCGACCGCGGTGCCCTGCGCGACTTCATGCGCGAGTTCGAGCTGCGGGCCGTGCTCGAGCGGCTGGAAGAGGCGCTGCCCGAGGGGGAGGCCGTGCCCGGGCGCAGCGTCGAGACCGAGCTGGCGGTCGAGGCGGAGGAGGGGACTCCCGCCGAAATCGGTGAGGGCGAGGGCCCGGTCGCGGTCGCGATCGACGGCGACCGCTGGGCCGCGGCCGACGGCGAGCGCATCCTCACCGGTGCCTCGACGCTCGACGAGCTCGCGGTCGCCGTTGCCACCCGCCCGCTGGCTGCCCACGACGCCAAGTCGCTCGGGGGCGGACGCCACGGCCTGCTCGCCGCCGCGGCTCGCGAGGGCATCGAGCTGCAGCTCGACCACGACACGATGCTCGCCGCCTACCTGCTGGAGCCGCAGCGCCGCACCTACGAGCTGACCGAGCTGGCGGCCGACGCCGGGATCGGCATCGCCGCCGACGCGGCGCCGGCAGCCGACGCCGACGACGGCCAGCTCTCGCTCGACGGAGGCGACGGCGAGACGGGCCTGGACCCAGCTGAGGAAGCGCGCCTAGTCGCAGCCCTGGCCGAGGCCCAGCGCCCCCGCATCGAGCAGTTGGGACTCGAGCAGCTGCTGCGCGAGGTCGAGCTGCCGCTCGTCCACGTCCTCGCCGCGATGGAGCGCGAGGGGCTGAAGCTCGACGCCGAGCGGCTGGCCGAGGTCGGCGCCGGCTTCGGCGAGCGGATCGCGACCCTGGAGAAGGAGATCTACGAGCTCGCCGGGGAAGAGTTCACGATCGGCTCGCCCCAGCAGGTCGGCCGCATCCTCTTCGAGGAGCTCGGCCTGACCCGCAAGCGCCGCGGCAAAACGGGCTACTCGACCGACGCCCGCGTGCTCGCCCAGATCAGCGACGAGCACCCGATCGTCGAGAAGATCGAGTCCTGGCGCGAGTTGACCAAGCTGAAGAACACCTACCTCGACTCGCTCCCCGACCTGATCGACCCCGAGACCGGCCGTGTCCACACCACCTTCAACCAGGCGGCGACGACCACCGGCCGCCTCTCCAGCACCAACCCGAACCTGCAGAACATCCCGATCCGCACCGAGATCGGCCGTCCCGTCCGTGCTTGCTTCGTCGCCGAGCCGGGTGCCCGGCTGCTCTCCGCCGACTACAGCCAGGTCGAGCTGCGGGTGCTCGCCCACGTCGCCGAGGAGGAGGTGCTGAAGGAGATCTTCCGCGCCGGGGAAGACGTCCACGCGGCGACCGCGGCCGAGGTCTTCGACATCTCCCGCGAGGAGGTCGACGTCGGCCAGCGCTCGAAGGCGAAGATGGTCAACTTCGGGATCGTCTACGGGCTGACCGGCTTCGGCCTCGCCGACCGGCTCAACATCCCGCGCAAAGAGGGCGAGGAATTCGTCTCCCGCTACCTGGAGCGGTTCCCAGCGGTGCGGGCCTTCCGCGAGCAGGTGGTGGAGCGGGCCCAGGAGGAGGGCTACGTCACCACCCTGATGGGGCGGCGCCGCGCGATCCCCGAGCTGCGCTCAGGCAACCCCAACACCCGCCGCCTCGGCGAGCGGCTCGCCGTCAACACCGTGATCCAGGGCACCGCCGCCGACATCATCAAGGTGGCGATGGTGCGCTGCCGGCGGGCGCTGCACGAGGCGGGGACCGAGACCCGGCTCGTCCTGCAGATCCACGACGAGCTCCTCTTCGAGGGGCCGCCGGAGGAGATGGACGGCGCGGTCGAGCTGGTGCGGCGCGAGATGTGCGCCGCCTACCAGCTCGACCCACCCTTGGAGGTGGACATCGGCGTCGGCGAGGACTGGCTCGACGCCAAGTAGCTCAGCCGGCCAGCTCCACCTTCTCGAACACCGCGCCCCCTTCTTCGACCTGCAGCTCGGCCTCGTGGATGACGGCGCCCACTTCGAGGTCGGCGGCGGTGCAGTTGGAGCCCTGGCCATCGTCGCTGGGCTCTTCCTGATCGCCTTCATCGTCCCCCGGCTCTTCCTGGCCCCCCTCGTCGTCGCCGGGCTCTTCGCCCTGCTGTTCGTCCCCGGAGCCTTCCTCGCCCTCACCGGAGTCGGAGGCCGATGCCCCCTCTTTCTGGCCCCGGCACTCGATCTCGGTTTCTTCCGTGACCAGGCCGCTCACGGTTTCGCCGCCAAAGACGTTGATGACCAGCTTCCCGGAGGGGGGTCGAAGGAGGCGATCGTGCCGGCGTTCTCCTCGCCGTCGGGGATGCCGTCGCCGTCGCTGTCGGCGTTGCGGGGGTTGGTCCCGGCCAGGAACTCGGCGCGGTTGCGCAGGCGGTCGCGATCCTGGTCGCGGCGGGCCTGGTTGACCCTCGTCGAGAGTCGATGGCGCTTCTCCCAGCGATCGGGGATGCCGTCGTGGTTGCGGTCGTGCTGCTTCGCGGCGGCGATGCTCGGCACCGACAGCATGGCCAGCAGGCCGATCGCGATGAGCAAGAGCCCGAGGCTGTGACTGCGTTTCATCGGTCCTCCTTACGGTTGCGTTTCCTGCACGGAGAACACGGTGGCGCCGTGAGGATCACGCTGGTCATCGGAACCCGACGACCGTCCTGCACCGTCGTCGCCCGAATCTGGACCGCTGTTCGAGCTCTCGGTGTCCGGGGCTTCGTCGTCGCTGGTGGGGGCGGTCGTGCCGTCTCCGGGACCGGAGCTGTCGCCTCCACCTCCGTCCCCGCCGCTTCCGGAGCCCCCGCCGGGACCCGACGACCCCTCTGCCGAATCGCCCGAGCTGGGGCTCTCGTTCGGGCCGGACGAGCCGCCGCCCTCGTCTCCTGGGTTGGTCGGCCCCACTGCGTCTTTGCCTCCACGGTCGACGTCTCCCTGCTCGGCGGGAGACGTCGAGGGTCCTTCGCGTCCCCCGTGCCCGCCGTCCTGCTGGGTCGAGCCGCGCTGCCCTCCGGCGTCGTGTCGGTCATCCGGGCTCCCGGGGCCGGCTCCTTGCCCGGTCTCGGCGGAGCTGCCGTCGCCCGCCGTGTCAGGCCGCGGGCCGGAGGCGACGACCCGCGAGGGGTCGTCGGCACTCAGGCGCCCGGCGCCGGGGGAGGCCGGTCTCTCGTGGCGATGGCCGTGGTCGATGGCGACGCCCGCCCCGACGGCTCCGGCGACCAGCACCGTCGCCGTCGCCGCCTTGAGCGCCACGCCGGCACCCCCCGCGCCTCCGGCGGCTGCGGCTTCGACCGACGCCGAGGAGCTTCCGGACAGCAGCGCTTTCAGCAGCGGCACCGGGAGCAGCATCCCGAAGCCGTCGCGCAGCGCCTGCCGGGCCCGGTAGATCGCCTGCCGGGCGCCGCCGCCGCTGAGGCCCAGCGCGGCCGCGATCTCCTCGTGGCCGAGGCCTTCCAGCTCCCGCATCACGATCGCTGCCCTCTGCGGCTCCGGCAAGGATTGCAGGCGCTCGATCAACTCAGCCAGCTCTTCCCGCCGCTCCAGCTCCTCGGCGGGGTTGCGCCCGCCGGCGAGTGCCTCCGCCAGCACCTCCGGAGAGGGGGGCGCGTCGCGGAGGTCGTTGAGCGCCGTGTTGCGGACGATCCGGAAGAGCCACGGGCGCAGCTCGATCTCCGCGCCGCCCCTTCTCAGCGCCAGCAGCGCCTTGGAGAAGGCGTCCTGGGTGACGTCCTCGGACCGACCCCCGACGATCGTCGCCGCATAGCGGCGCAGCGGACCGCCGTAGCGGCGGACGATCTCGTCGAACGCCGTCTCGTAGCCGTCGCGCACGAGAGCAACCAGGCGCCGGTCCGGCTGCGTCCGCAGCGCCGGGCCAAGGATGAGGCGGGCGGCGAATCCATCTGCTGGCGGTGGCATCTGGTCGAGGATGGCGTTCGTGTTACTGGTACGGCAGCGGGTCGGTTCAATCGACCGTGCCTATTCGGTGCAACACGGGCGAGCGATGAAGATCACGCGGGGCGGTGTATGTGACCAGGCCGCGATCTGGATGCTTGAAGTTGGTTCGCTTTATTCGCGCATACCGTTAATAAGAGGTGAACCCAGGACCATCTTTTACCTCCTGGCCTGATATGACCGTTGGGCTATGGACAGGGGACTGGCCGTACTACTGACTGCGATCGCGGGTGGGTTGATCGCCCTGCAGGCGCCGATCAACGCCGGCCTGGGAAAGGAGACGGGGAGCCTGCCGGCGGCCCTGGTCTCGTTCCTCGTCGGCACGGTCGCGCTTACCGCGATAGTCGTCTTCAGCGGCAAGGCCGGCGGGCTCGGCTCGACCTTCGACGTCAGCTGGTACTACCTGCTCGGCGGCCTTTTGGGGGCCGTCTACGTCACCACCGCGCTGGTCGCCGTCACCGCGATCGGGGCCGGGGGCGTGGCGGCGATGACGGTCTCGGCCCAGCTGATCGCGTCGGTCGCGATCGACCGCCTCGGCCTCTTCGGGCTAGACCAGGTGTCGCTCGGCCCCGAGCGGGTGGTCGGCGTCGTCCTGCTGCTCATCGGCACGGTCATGGTCGTTCGCTGAGGCCGCGAACTCCGGCGGCGCGATCTGCAGGTAGTGGCCGAAGGACCAGTCGACGAAGCGCTTGGCGCCGAACAGGCGCACCAGGGGCCCGAGCACTCGCGGCGGGACCTTCGGGACGAGGCGCTGCACCCGCAGCATCCAGCGGAACTTCCACCCGTGTGAGTCGTTGAACTCGGCGTAGCGGGCCGCGGCGCTCTCGCGGTCCTGCCATCCGTCGACCACTCCCCTCAGCTCCCGCCCCAGCGCGATTCCGAAGTAGAGCGCGGTGCGGATCCCCTCGGCGCTGAGCGGCAGGCAGTGGCCGGCCGAGTCGCCGGCGAAGAAGACGCCGCCCTCGGTGCCGCGGCGCAGCTTGTGCGGGATCCAGTTGCCCTGGTAGCGGACGCGGTCGGCGTCGAGGTCTTTGGCGAGAAGCTCGGTGGTGGCGCGGACGTGGAAGCGGGGGTCGAAGGAGCCGACCCCGATTCGCAGCTCGTCGCGGGCCGGGAACGACCAGCCATAGCCGGCGGGGACGTAGCGGCGGTCGATCCAGACCTCCAGGTCCTTGCCCTTGCCCTCGGGATGGACCTCGAGCCCGCGCGAGAGCGGCGCGTCGGGCGGCTGGTAGCCGTCGCCGCCGGCCAGGACCCGGCGCCAGCCGAGGGCGTCGACGACGAGCGGCGCGCGCAGGATGCCGCGGTCGGTCTCGACCGCGATCGCACCGTCGCCGTTTGCCGGGCTGGCCCTCCCGTTCACCTTCGCCGTCTCGAAGCGGGCGTCGCAGTCGCGCCAGAGCAGCTCGCAGAGCTCGCGGTAGTCGAAGGTCGAGAAGGTCCAGGGCAGGCGGAAGCGGGAATCGCCGTGGGGGGTGTGCATCAGCAGCGAGTCGAAGCGCTGGCGCTCTGCCGCCATCAGTCCCATCGCCCGCAGCCACTCGGTGGGGATGCCGCAGGCCGAGGTCTGGCGCTCGCCGATCTCGTAGCGGTCGACGATCAGCACGTCGGCCCCCGAACCGGCCAGCTCCCGGGCCACCGCGAGACCGGCGAAACTGGCCCCGCAGATCAGTACGTCATGGCTGCCGTCGAGCGGAGTCCGCTCCTCACCGCGTTTGGTCGCCCGGATCGGCACGACGCAGAGAGTATCCACCTGCAATTATCCCCCGCTGTGTCCGTGACCGATACGACCTTGACCCCTGCTCCTGAGGCTCCCGCCGGCTCGCCGGTGGAGGGCTCGGGCGGCCTGCTGCTCGAAATCGACGGCAAGATCGTCCCCAACTACGCGGCGACGATGGTCTCCTTCGAGGAGGGCGACGTCGTCAAGGGTCGCGTGGTACGGATCGACAAGGACGAGGTCCTGGTCGACATCGGCTACAAGTCGGAGGGGGTTATCCCCTCGCACGAGCTCTCGATCCGCAAGTCGGTAAACCCGGCGGACGAGGTCGAGCAGGGGGAAGAGGTCGACGCGCTCGTAATGACCAAGGAGGACAGCGAGGGTCGCCTCGTCCTCTCCAAGAAGCGGGCCCGCTTCGAGAAGGCCTGGCGCCGCATCGAGGCTGCCGCCGAGTCGGGCGAACCGGTCGAAGGCAGCGTGATCGAGGTCGTCAAGGGCGGTCTCATCCTCGACCTCGGGGTGCGCGGTTTCCTGCCCGCCTCGCTGGTCGACATCCGCCGCGTCCACAACCTCGAGGAGTTCACCGGCCAGACGCTCGAGTGCAAAGTGATCGAGCTCAACCGCAGCCGCAACAACGTCGTGCTCTCCCGCCGCGCGGTGCTGGAGGAAGAGCGCAAGGAGGTGCGCGAGCAGATCCTCGGCCGCCTCGAGGCCGGCCAGGTCGTCGAGGGCAAGATCTCCAACATCGTCGACTTCGGCGCCTTCGTCGATCTCGACGGGATCGACGGCCTGATCCACATCTCCGAGCTTTCCTGGAGCCACGTCAACCACCCCTCCGAGGTGGTCGCGATCGGCGACACCGTGCGGATCAAGGTGCTCGACATCGACCGCGACCGCCAGCGCATCTCCCTCGGGCTGAAGCAGACCCAGGAGGACCCGTGGCAGCGGGTGATCAGCGCCCACCGGCCCGGCGACGTGCTCGAGGGGGAGGTGACCAAGGTGGTCGCCTTCGGCGCCTTCGTCGAGATCCTGCCCGGGGTCGAGGGCCTGGTCCACATCTCCGAGCTCGCCGACCACCACGTCGAGAGCCCCAGCGAGGTGGTCGAGCCGGGAACCAAGCTCAACGTCAAGATCCTCGAGATCGACGAGGAGCGCCGACGGCTTTCGCTCAGCATCAAGCAGGTTGCCGAGGGCAGAGATGGCGATGGGTGACCTCGGTGAGCAGATCGAGGCTGCGGGCGAGGCTGAAGGTACTTCTGACGACGAGTCTCGGACGCGGAGTCCGCGGGTCCTGTCGCGGAGGAGGACCCGTCGTCCTCGCAAGCTGCGGGCGACGTCCCCTCCTCCACGCCACCCGCGGAAGAGGCGGTTGAGGCTGTTGAGGAGCCTGCTGCCGAGGTGGCTGAGCCCGCTGCGGAGGAGGAGCCCGTCGAGGAGGCTGTGGCTCCGGAGGTTGAGGAGGTTCCGGCTGCGGAGGAGCAGCCCGCTGCTGAGGCTGAGGCTCCGGCGGAGGAGTCTGCTTCTGAGGTTGAGGAGCCCGCTGCTGAGGCCGAGGAGCCTGTTGCCGAGACTGATTCGGCCGCCGAGGCCGAGGCGCCCGCTGAGTCGCCTGAGGCCCCCTCCGAGTCTTAGTTTGCTGTGCCGCTGACGATCGGGCTGACCGGTGGCATTGCGGCTGGGAAGTCCGAGGCTCTCGCTGCCTTCGAGCGGCTTGGGGCGGCGACCATCTCCAGCGATGCGGTCGTGCACGAGCTGCTCGACGCCGAGCCGTTGCTCGGCCGGGTGACGGAGCGGTGGGGGGAGGACGTGGCACCCGAGGGGCGGGTCGATCGAGCCCGGATCGGGGAGATCGTCTTTGCCGATCCGGATGAGCTGAGGTGGCTGGAGAGGCAGATCCATCCTCTGGTGGGGGAGAGGATCGGGGCCTGGCTCGGCTCGCTGGGCGGCGGACGTCGGGATCGCTGTGGTCGAGGTGCCGCTGCTGTTCGAGGGCGAGATGGCGCCGGTCTTCGACACCACCGTCGCCGTCGTCACCGCCGATGAGGTCCGCCGGGCCCGGGCCGAGGCGCGCGGGCACGCCCTGGTCGGCGAGCGCGAGGCTCGCCAGCTCTCCCAGGAGGAGAAGGCCGCCCACGCCGAGCACGTGATCGAGAACGACGGCACGCTCGAGGACCTCGAGCGGCGCGCTATCCGCCCTCATCGTGAAACTGGAGGGATGAGCGCGGCACGAAACCGCCCGGTGACGACACGGAGCGAGGCGGCGCCTGGTTTTCGGCGGCGCGGTCGTAGCCGCAACTGCCGCGGTGGTCTTCTTGCTTCTGAGCGGGATTGTCGACCGGGCGATCCAGGAGCTGACCCTGCCCCTTCGCCACGAGGACATCATCCGCCAGCAGGCTCGCGAAAAGGACGTCGACGCCTCGCTGATCGCCGCCGTGATCTACGCGGAGTCGAAGTTCAGCGACCAGACCTCCAGCGCGGGGGCGCGTGGCCTGATGCAGATCACGCCCGGAGCGGCAAACGAAATCGAGCGGCACAGCGGCGGCACGACCTTCAAGCTCGGGGACCTCGGGGACCCCGAAATCAACATCCGCTACGGCACCTTCCTCCTGCGCGAACTGCTCGACCGCTACGACGGCGACGTGGTCGCCGCGCTTGCCGCCTACAACGCCGGGCCCGGGAACGTCGACAAGTGGGGCGGCAGCGACCTCAGCGTCGACGGAGATCCCGTTCCCCGAAACCCGCGCCTACGTCGAAGAGGTGCTCGACAAGCAGCGCGCCTACCGCGACAAGTACGCGAAGGAGCTGGGCTACTGAGCCCCGAGGCCCCCCGACCGCGCGTGACGGCGCTGGCGCTCGCCGTCGGCCTGGTGCTGGCCGACTCCTCGATCGTCGTCCTCGCCCTGCCGGAGATCTACCGCGAGCTCGACACCAGCGTCGCCGGCGTCACCTGGGTGCTGGTCTCCTTCAACCTGGTGATGGCGCTGGCCGCCGTGCCCGCCGCCCACCTCGCGCGCCGGGTCGGCCCGGGCCGCACCGCCGCGGTCGGGCTCGCGGTCTTCGCCGGCGCCGGCCTCGCCTGCGCTGCCTCGGCGACGCTCAGCACCCTGATCGCCGCCCGCTGCGTGCAGGCGCTCGGCGGCGCCGCGGCGGTGACCGCGGTGCTGGAGCTGCTGCCGGCGACGGTCGGCTCGGAGCGGCGGGCGACGGCGATCTGGGCGACCGCGGGCGCGACCGGCGCAGCGCTCGGCCCGGCCGTCGGCGGCGTCCTGACCGAGCTCGTCTCCTGGCAGTCGATCTTCCTGATCCAGGTGCCGATTGCGCTTGCGGCCGCGGTGCCGATCCTCGCCGTCGCCAGGCACGAGGCGGCGACCGGGGTTCTCTCGGCGGAGCTGCGCCAGACCGGCCGCCCGCACCTGCTCGCCAACCTGGCGCTGGCGATGGTCTCGGCGGCGATCGCGGCGGCCCTCTTCCTGCTCGTGCTGCTGCTGATCGAGGGCTGGCGCCTGACGCCGATCGGCGCCGCGATCGTCGTCAGCGTGATGCCGCTCGCGGCGCTGCTCGGCAGCCGCATCGGCCGGCTCGTGCCCAGCGCCCGGGCGCGCGCGGCGGCCGGGGCGATCCTCGTCTCCGGCGGGCTCGGCGGCCTGGCGCTGCTGCCGAAGGCGGAGGTGGCACTGACCGTGCCGCCCCAGGTGATGGTCGGGATCGGGCTGGCCCTGGTCCTCTCGGCGCTGACGGAGACGGCGCTGGCGGGCCGCGCCCCGCAGGCGATCCACGGCGGCTGGACGATCTCCGCCCGCCACGCCGGCGTCGTCATCGGCCTGCTCGCCCTGACCCCGATCTTCACCGCCGACATCGCCGAACAGCGCCAGGACGCGATCGACGCCGGCACGGCCGCGATCCTCGACTCGCGCGTTCCGCCCACTGCTCAAGATCGACCTGGCGCAGCGGATCGAGTCGCGCCTGGAAGAAGAGAAGGGGAGGGTGCCGACGATCGGCTCCGCCTTCGATCCGCTGCCGGGCGATCCCGGAGAACGGGAAGCGGTCGTCGAACTGCGCGATGAACTGCAGGAGCAGCTCAACCGCGGCGCGACCCACGCCTTCAGTCCCTCCTTTGGCCTGGCGGCCCTCCTCGGCCTGCTTGCCCTGATCCCGATCGGACTGGCCCGGAGGGTTGACCTGTGAGCGCCGGTGTTGAGAGGGCGGATTCTGGTCGGCGGGGCGGTCGTCGCCGCCGTTGCGCTGGTCGGCATCTACCTCGCTGCGGGGGGCTCGTCCTACGCGCCGGCGAAGACGCAGGACCCCTGCAAGCACCGGCCCTGGCGCAACCCGGAAGGCCTCGAACAGATCGCCCAGCAGTTCTCGCTCTCGGCTCTCGACGGGGCTGCCTGCAAGCTGGGGGTGAGCCGGGAGACGCTCGCCCAGGCGCTGGCGACGCCGGAGGCGCGCGAACGCTTCACCGAGCGCTACGGGATCGACGACGCCGAGCTGGCGCGGGCGATCCGCGCCGGCCTGCTGC
Organism: uncultured Solirubrobacterales bacterium; assembly: GCA_963714665.1. Lineage (GTDB taxonomy): Bacteria > Actinomycetota > Thermoleophilia > Solirubrobacterales > 70-9 > VRUE01. The sequence continues at coordinate 746,031 of CAVQPE010000003.1, forward strand.
GTGCGGTCGACGACGCCGAAGAGGCGGGCGCCCTGAGCCCGCTCCCTGCCGCGCCGCTGCGCGCAAACGCTGCGGAACATCCCCCTCGACCAGGCGATCGAACTGATCAACGACGCCGAATCCCTGCTCGACCAAGCGCAGAGCTTCCTCGGCCCCGCCCAGGGCCTGCTCGAACAGTTCCTGCCCTAGCGACTGCAGTCGGGCGACTACTTCTTGAACTGGTACCGGCTCTTGCCGGGAAGCCAGGCGATTCCTTCGCAGAGTTCTTCCGGCGTTGTGCCGAGGGAGCCGGCGAGCTTGACGATCGTGCCGAGCCGTGGCTCGCGCCCGCCGCGCTCCAGCAGGGAGATCTCGGTGCGGTGCAGGTCACAGAGGAAGCCGAGCTCCTCCTGTGAGATGCCCTTCTTCTTGCGCGCCTTGCGCAGGTTGATGGCAAATCGTTCGCGTGGTTTCATTCGGCAATTCTCTGTCTGCCAAGACAGAAGCTCTACAGCCAAAACACCTACAGACAAAACTGCACGTTTATATATGAATCAGTCGCGCGTCGCGCGCCAGACCCAGAGCATCGCCAGCGGCTGCAGCGGCAGCCGTGCCCAGAGCGCCCAGCGGGGTATCCGCTGCAGGTCGAGTCCCCTGACCTGCTCGGGGTTGATCGCCATGTGCACGTTGGCGGGGAAGACCGCGACCAGCAGCGCCAGCAGCCACCAGCGCCCGAAGCGCTGCGTCCGGGGCGAAAGCATCGCCGCACCGCCGAGAATCTCGGCAACTCCGCTGACCACGACCGCCTCCCGGTGCTTCGGCAGCGAAGGAGGCATGATCGCTTCGTAGCTGCGCGGGACGACGAAATGCATCGCCCCCGCAAAGGAGAAGAATCCCGCCAAAGCTCTCTGCGAACGGCTCATCGAGCGGCCCAGTCTAGGGGGCTTCAGGCGCGAGAGGGCGCCGGGGGCAGGGTCTCCGGGCCGGCTTCGCCGGGAGTTCCCGGAGACCCTGCGCCCGGCGCCCCACCCGGCACAGGCCCTATCGTGAGTCGAAATGCCTGACTTCAAGCTCAACCCCGCCTACACGCCGACCGCGGATCAGCCCAAGGCGATCGCGGGCCTGGCGGAAGGGTTGGGCGAGGGGGAGCGTTTTCAGACCCTGCTGGGCGCGACCGGCACGGGCAAGACCTTCACGATGGCGGCGACGATCGCGGCGGTGCAGCGGCCCTCGCTGGTGATTGCCCACAACAAGACGCTTGCGGCGCAGCTCTGCAACGAGTTCCGCGAGTTCTTCCCCGAGAACGCGGTCGAGTACTTCGTCTCCTACTACGACTACTACCAGCCCGAGGCCTACGTTCCGGCCCAGGACCTCTACATCGAGAAGGACTCCTCGATCAACGACGAGATCGACCGCCTGCGCCACGCTGCGACGGCGGCGCTCTTTGCCCGCCGCGACGTGATCATCGTCGCCTCGGTCTCCTGCATCTACGGGATCGGCTCGCCGCAGGTCTACAACGAAAAAATGCAGCTCTTCAAGGTCGGCGAGGAGATCGACCGCGACGAGGTGCTGCGCAAGCTGGTCAAGATGCAGTACCAGCGCAACGACCAGGTTCTCGGCCGTGGCAGCTTCCGGGTGCGCGGCGAGGTGCTGGAGATCATGCCCTCCTACGCCGAGTCGGCGTACCGGATCGCCCTCTTCGGCGACGAGATCGAGGGGGTCCAGCACTTCGATCCGCTGACCGGCGAGGTCCTCGACACGATCGACCACGTCTCGGTCTGGCCGGCGTCGCACTACGTCACCCGGGACGAGACGCTGGAGCGCGCCGTCGATGAAATCCGCGCCGAACTGGAGCTCGCGGACCGCCGAGCTCGAGGCCGAGGGCAAGCAGCTGGAGGCGCACCGGCTGCGCCAGCGCACCGCCTACGACATCGAGATGTTGAAGGAGATCGGCTTCACCTCGGGGATCGAGAACTACTCGCGCATCCTCGACGGCCGCCCGCAGGGCAGCCCGCCGCACACCCTGATCGACTACTTCCCCGACGACTTCGTCGTCTTCGTCGACGAGTCCCACCAGACGATTCCCCAGATCGGCGGCATGTACGAGGGGGACCGCTCGCGCAAGCAGACGCTGATCGACTACGGCTTCCGGCTGCCTTCGGCGATCGACAACCGGCCACTCAAGTTCGACGAGTTCCTCGAGCGGGTGCCGCAGCTGGTGATGGTCTCGGCGACGCCGGGGCCGTTCGAGCGGGCCGAGTCGACCCGGGTCGTCGAGCAGATCGTCCGCCCGACCGGGATCGTCGACCCCGAGATCGAGGTGCGCGCCACGAAGAACCAGATCGACGACCTGATGAACGAGATCAAGGCGCGGGCCGAGGCGGGCGACCGCGTCCTGGTCACGACGCTGACCAAGAAGATGGCCGAGGACCTGACCAACTACCTGCTCGAGTACGGGGTCAAGGTCCGCTACCTGCACTCCGAGGTCGACACCCTGGAACGGATCCAGATCGTCCGCGACCTGCGACTCGGCGAGTACGACGTCCTGGTCGGCGTCAACCTGCTGCGCGAGGGGCTCGACCTGCCCGAGGTCTCACTGGTCGCGATCCTCGACGCCGACAAGGAGGGCTTCCTGCGCGGTGAGACCAGCCTGGTGCAGACGATCGGCCGGGCGGCGCGGAACGTCAACGGCCGGGTGCTGATGTACGCCGACCGCGAGACCGACTCGATGCGCGCCGCGATCGGCGAGACCGACCGCCGCCGGGCGATCCAGCTCGCCTACAACGAGGAGCACGGGATCACGCCGGAGACGGTGCGCAAGGGGATCTCCGAGATGAGCGAGTTCCTCGCGATGGAGGACAGGGCGCCGCGCAAGCGCCGTGGCAAGCGGGCGGCCGAGTTCGCCGACTCGGATGAGCTGGAGCGGGCGATCGTCTCGCTCGAGGAGGAGATGCTGGCTGCCGCCGACGACCTGCGTTTCGAGGAGGCGGCGCGGTTGCGGGACGAGCTGAGGGAGCTGCGGCGCGACCTCGATGGAATGAGGGCCGGGGCGTAGAGGCGATCCCGGTAGGGGTTCCGCTTAACTTTTTGGAGAGGCGGATTCTGCTGACGCTCGGGCGGGGTCGACCAAAAAGTACAAGACGCTCCACCCCTACCGGGATCGCCTTTTCCGCATTCGTGAGAGCATCGAGCACGTGGCCATCTGCGAGGAGATTGCCGAGTGGGCGGTCGGGCTTCGGATTGACGATCTGCCCCCGACCGTCCGCGAGCGGGCTGAGCTGCAGGCGCTTTGCATTGCCGCCGGTCGTGCCGCGGGAGAGGAGGCTGCTGCGCCGTTTGCCGCTGTTGCTCCGGAGGGCCCGGTCGGCGAGGTCTATCGCTCTGCGGCGGCTTCGATCGCCCATGACTGGGACGACTACCTGTTCATGGGGCACACCGGCCACTCGGCGGTGCCGGCTGCCGCTGCGTTTGCGGCTGACCCTGAGCGGGCGCTGGTCGCTCAGGTTGCGGCAAACGAGGTGGCTGGACGCCTTGGAGCGGCGCTCTTCCTCGGTCCCCACAACGGCCAGTTCTGGGCCTCGATCCACTGTGCTTCTGCCGCGGTCGCCGCTTCGGTCGGGCTCGGACTCGACGCCGAGCAAGCCGCCCACGCGCTGGCGATCGCGCTCTACCAGCCGCCCTACGGAATGTGGCCCGGCTTCATGGGCCCGCAGAGCAAGCTCCTGACCGCGGCCGAGCCGGCAGCCGTGGGTGCGCGGGCGGCGCTGCTGGCGGCCGACGGCGTAACCGGCGCCCTCGATGTGATCGAGCACCCCCGCGGCGTTCTCGCCAGCCTCTCCTTCGCTCCGCGGCCTTCGATGTTCGGTGCGCTCGGCGAACGGTTTGGCTTACCGACACGCTCGCCTTCAAGCGCCTGCCCGGCTGCGCGTACCTGCAGTCGGTCGGTGAGGCCGCGCTTGCCTCCGGCGTCGAGGCCGAGCGAGGTCGCGGGCATAGAGATCGAGGCGGGCTGGCTCACCTGCGAGATGGAGGAGCTGGGCAGGGGTCCCGACCTGACGCCGATCCGGGTCAACTTCTCGGCGACCCTGACCACGGCGGTCGCGCTGCTCGCCGGCAGGTTCACCCCGGCCGAGCTGGATCCCGCTTGGCTGGCCGAGCACGAGCCGGAGATCCGCGCCCTCGCCGCGCCGTATCTCCGTCAGTCACGACCCGGTGCTGACCGCGAAGACCATGCGGGGGTCACTCGACGCGGGTGCCTCGCCCGACCTCGGCCTGCGCGACCTGCTGCGCATCCGCCGCCGGCTCGGCGACGCCAACATGGCCGAGGCCAACCCGGGCCCGGCCGTGCTGCGCGCCCTGCGGGCCGACAGCGGCCTGCGTCGCCATCTCGGCCGCTCGTTGCGGCAGCGGTTGGCGGGCGGCGGCGGGGTGGACGACGGTATTGACGGGTCTTGACACCGCCGCGCTGCGGATGACCTTTCCCAGTCGCCTGCGCATCCTCCTGCGCGATGGCGCGACCCGAGTCGTCGATGGCGCCGAGCCCGGCTCCTGCGGGCGCCCGCTTGCCGAGCAGCGCGCCGTGGTCGAGGAGCGGCTCGCCCTCGCCGGTGATCCTGTCAGGGCTTGACCTGTCCGGCGGGGCGCCGCGGCACGGCTCGCGGCACCCCGCCGAGCGCTCCCTAGGCCAGGACCTTCGCTGCCTTGGCGCTGTCGGCGTAGAACTCGCCGCGCACGATCCTGCCGTCGGCGAACTTCATCAGGTGGGCGAACGGCGCTTCGAAGCTGCCGCCGTTGTGACCCGCTCGCTGGGTTCCCCGCACCACCACCCAGTCGCCGGCGTCGATGAACTCCTCTGGCTCGACGCTGAACGACGACCAGTGGTTGGGGATCTGGGCGAAGTTCCCAATGATCTCGTCGCGGCCGTGGCTTTCTCCCCCGAGCGGCAGCTCGTCGGAGGTGAGCCAGGTGCCGTCCTCGGCCATCATCTCCTTCAGCGCTTCCAGGTCACCGCGACCAAAGGCCTCGTAGGCGGACCGGGCTGTGTCGAGATTCGACATCTCTCCTCCTTTGGAGTGCTGGGGCCCTGCCTCCGCTTCAAGCTACTCGCGACCGGGCCCGTGCGCAAGGCGCCTTAATTAATCTGCGGGCATGGCGATCGACGTCGGCGAGGCGAGCTGAGAGAGCGGCCACCGCCCTCTGCGACCCGCATTCACTGCGGTCGCACTTTCCGCCGCATAGCGGCGTCAAGTGCGACACCGGTCTTCGTGTCAGCTCTCGGAGCGGTTGTGGTCGCAGGTTCCGCCGCGTAGCGGAGAGAAATGCGACACCTGGGTGTTGAAGCCATTAGATATGGAGGCGCAGGGCTCGCCGTCGGCGCTCGAGCAGGGCTCGCAGTCGCTGGGCGACCTGATCGGGCTCCTGTTCGATGCGACGCGCGGTGATTCGGATCGCATCGATGCCGGCCAGCTTCAGGTCCTCGATTCGCAGGGGATCGCGCTCGAACGCAGCGCGGGTGCGATGGGTCTCCCATCCGTCGAGTTCAACGGCGAAGCGCTCCTGTTCCCAGTACGCGTCGATCTCGTGGCTGGCGACGAAGACGTTGATGGCGGGCCGGGGCAGCTTCGCTCGCTTCACGATGTCCAGGAAGGCCCGTTCAGTGCGGGCTCGCGAGATGACTGGATCGAGGTAGAGCGCCATTGCTCGGCGCAGGCGCTTACGACCCGCATGACGACCGCTGCGCACGATCAGCGAGTCGATCGCACCGATGTCCAGGAGCCCCATGCGCTCAGCTTTCTCGACCATCCGTTCGAGCTGCTTGTCGCTTTGCTTCGCTCCGGAGTCGAGCAGGGTTCGCGGTACGGCGGTCACCGGAATGCCCTCGAATTCGGATCGATCCTCATCCTCGAGGATCGTCGAGTGATGGATTTGGATCCCGGCACGATTGTGACCGCGGGAAGGGACCGTAACCTCCGGAATTTGCGGCCATGTGGGGCTGAGCCCCCATACCCAGGCTGCGGACCCATGGCTGATCATGGCCCCCTCGCCACAGGCGAGGACCCCGGCGAGATACCTGCCGTGCCTTGAGATGGCGAGGTGACCGACTCCATAGACGCCTCGATGCAGCCGGTGGAGTCGCCCGGATCGGACCGCGCGCGCCACCGCGCCCTCGGAATAGCCCAACTCCGTCAGCTGGTGCTGCGAGACGATGCCGTGCTGGGCTGTCGCCAATTTCGCCAGTGCCCCGTGAGGTCGTACTTCCCGCCGCATAACGGATGTAAGGGCGACAGCGAGGCGAATTCTCCCCCCGTCGGGTCTTGATGTCGCACTTTCCGTCGCATACCGGCGGAAAGTGCGACATCTCGGGAGGGGAAGGATGAGGGAACATCTGTTCGTGTGCGTAGAATCGGCCGCGGTGGCGGCTTCTGATCGGATCGTCATCTCGGGTGCTCGGGAGCACAACCTCAAGGATGTGGACGTTGAGCTGCCTCGTGATGCGCTGATCGTCATCACCGGGCTCTCGGGCTCGGGCAAGTCGAGCCTCGCCTTCGACACGATCTACGCCGAGGGGCAGCGGCGCTACGTCGAGTCGCTTTCCGCCTACGCCCGCCAGTTCCTCGGGCTGATGGAGAAGCCCGACGTCGACTCGATCGAGGGGCTCTCGCCGGCGATCTCGATCGACCAGAAGACGACCTCGCGCAACCCGCGCTCGACGGTCGGGCACGGTGACCGAGATCCACGACTACCTGCGGCTGCTCTGGGCGCGGATCGGCGTTCCGCACTGCCCCGAGTGCGGCGAGGAGATCACCGGCCAGACCCAGGAGCAGATCGTCGACCGGCTGATGACCCTCGAGGAGGGCCTCAAATTCATGGTGATGGCGCCCGTTGTGCGCGGGCGCAAAGGCGAGTACGGGAAGCTGTTCGAGCAGTTCCGGCTCGAGGGCTACTCGCGGGTCAAGGTCGACGGCGAGCTGCGCCGGCTCGACGAGGAGATCGTCCTCGACAAGAAGTTCAAACACGACGTCTCGGTCGTCGTCGACCGGCTGGTGATGAAGCCCGACCTGCGCCGCCGCCTCTCCGAGTCGGTCGAGGCCGCCGCGGGCCTCGCTGCGGGCCTGGTCGAAGTCGAGATGGTCGACGCCAAGGCGGGCGAGGCCCTGCTCTTCAGCGAGCAGTTCGCCTGCCTCAACTGCGGCACCTCGATTCCCGAGCTGGAGCCGCGGATCTTCTCCTTCAACTCGCCCCACGGCGCCTGCGAGCGCTGTCACGGGCTCGGCTTCCAGCGCGTGATCGACCCCGAGCTGGTCGTTCCCGACCCGACGCTCTCGCTCTCCGAGGGGGCACTGCAGCCTTGGAACCGCGGCGTCACCGCCTACTGGCGGCGGCTGATCGCTGCGGTCGCCGAGGAGTACGGGGTCGATGCCGAGAAGCCCTGGTCGAAGCTGAAGAAAGCCGAGCAAGAGATCTTCCTCCACGGCACCGGCGGCGAGCGCCACCAGGTCACCTACACCAACCGCTTCGGCCGTCGCCGCTCCTACAAGGTTCGCTTCGAGGGGATCGTCAACCAGCTCCAGCGCCGCTACGAGGAGACCGACTCCGAGATCAACCGCGAGCGGATCGAGGGCTACATGGCCGAGCAGCCCTGTCCGGACTGCGACGGTGCCCGCCTGCGCCCCGAGAGCCTCGCGGTCAAGGTCGGCGGGATCAGCATCGCCGACTACAGCGAGATGTCGGCCCGCGGCGCCGCCGAGTGGATCGGCTCGCTGGAGCTGACCGAGACCGAGCGGGCGATCGCCCGCCTGATCGTGCGCGAGATCTCCGAACGGCTCGCCTTCCTCGAGAACGTCGGCATCGGCTACCTCTCGCTGGGGCGCTCGGCGCGCTCGCTCTCCGGCGGCGAGGCGCAGCGGATCCGCCTGGCGACGCAGATCGGCTCCAGCCTGGTCGGCGTGATGTACGTGCTCGACGAGCCCTCGATCGGCCTGCACCAGCGCGACAACGAGAAGCTGATCGGCACCCTCGACCGCCTCCGCGACCTCGGCAACACGGTGATCGTGGTCGAGCACGACGAGGGCACGATGCTCGCCGCCGACCACCTCGTCGACCTCGGCCCCGGCGCCGGCGAACACGGCGGCCACGTGATCGCCGCCGGCACGCCCGCCGAGGTCGCCAAAAACGCGGCCTCGCTGACCGGCCAGTACCTCTCCGGCAAGCGCCGGATCGAGCTGCCCGAGGAGCGACGCCAGCCAAGCGGGGCGCTGCGCGTCCGCGGCGCCCGCGAACACAACCTGAAGGGGATCGACGTCGCCGTCCCGCTCGGCGTCTTCTGCTGCGTCACCGGCGTCTCCGGCTCGGGCAAGTCGACCCTGGTCAACGAGACCCTGCACCACTCGGTCGCCAACCGCCTGCACCAGGCGAAGCTGCGCCCCGGAGCCCACGACGGCGTCGACGGGCTCAGCCAGATCGACAAGATCATCAACATCGACCAGTCGCCGATCGGGCGCACGCCGCGCTCCAACCCGGCTACCTACACCGGCGTCTTCGACCACATCCGCCAGCTCTTCGCCCAGACCCAGGAGTCGCGGGCGCGCGGCTACAAGCCAGGCCGCTTCAGCTTCAACGTCAAGGGGGGCCGCTGCGAGGTCTGCCGCGGCGACGGCCAGATCAAGATCGAGATGCACTTCCTGCCCGACGTCTACGTGCCCTGCGAGCAGTGCCACGGCAAGCGCTACAACCGCGAGACGCTCGAGGTCCGCTTCAAGGGCAAGAACATCGGCGACGTGCTTCGAGATGTCGGTCGAGGAGGCGGTCGACTTCTTCGAGAACGTGCCGAAGATCGCCCGCCGCCTGCGCACGCTGCACGACGTCGGCCTCGACTACATCCGCCTCGGCCAGCCGGCGACGACGCTCTCCGGTGGCGAGGCGCAGCGGGTGAAGCTGGCGACCGAGCTCTCCAAGGTCGCCACCGGCAACACGCTCTACATCCTCGACGAGCCGACCACCGGCCTGCACTTCGCCGACGTCCAGCGCCTGCTCGACGTGCTCGGCCGCCTCGTCGACGCCGGCAACAGCGTGGTCGTGATCGAGCACAACCTCGACGTGATCAAGACCGCCGACCGCCTCATCGACCTCGGCCCCGAGGGCGGCGAGGAGGGGGGAGAGGTGGTCGCCACCGGCACTCCCGAGGAGGTCGCCGCGGTCCCCGGCTCCTACACCGGCCGCTTCCTAGCGGAGCTGGTCGAGCCGGCAAAGCCAAAACGCACCGCCGCGCGCAAGCGCCGCGAGCCGGTCGCCGCTTAGAACCCGTCCCGGCAGGGGTGGAGCGTCTTGTACTTTTTGGTCAACGCGGCTCTCGAAAGGCCACCCCCGACCCGCCAAAAAGTTAAGCGGAACCCCTGCCGGGACGGGTTCTTACGCAGAAAACAGGAGCGAGGCGCCGATCGCCCCGCCCAGGTCGCCCAGCTCGGCGATCAGCATCTTCGGCGGATCGTCGGCGACGAAGAGGTGCTTGCCCATCTCGCGCTCGATCTCGGCCGAGTAGCGCTCGCCGAAGCGCACGCCGAGGCCGCCGCCGATCACCACCGCCTCGACGTCGAGCAGGTTGCAGGCGGAGGCGATGCCGGTGCCGAGGTAGCGCACCGCGCGCCGGATCAGGCTCTCGGTCAGCGGGTCCTTCTCGCGCAGCGCGTGCTCCCAGACCGAGCTGGTCAGCCGGTCTTTGCCGCGCTTCTTCATGATCTTGAAGAGGTCGGTCTCGACCCCGGCCTCGTGTTCGCGCCGCGCCTTCGCCTCCATCGCCGCGCGCCCGGCGTAGGCCTCCATGCACCCGCGCCGCCCGCAGGGGCACCGCGCGCCGCCTCGCTTGACCACGATGTGGCCGATCTCTCCGGCCGCGCCGCGCCCGAGCCACGGCTTGCCGTCGAGGATGAGGCCGCCGCCGACCCCGGTTCCCCACCAGACGCCGAGCAGCGAGTCGTAGGGCTTGCCCGGCGCCGAGGCGGTACTCGCCTTCGGCCGCCACCTGGACGTCGTTGCCGAGCCGCACCTCTGTGCCGAGCGCCTTCGCCAGCGTCTCGCCGAGCGGGAAGCTGCCCTCCCATCCGGGAAGGTTGCGCGCCCCGGAGACGACGCCGGTCTTGCCGTCGGCATCTCCCGGCGAGCCGACCCCGACGCCCTGCAGCGCCTCCGGCTTCACCCCGGCGGCCGAGGCGGCCTCTCGCAACGCGTCCTCCATCTCCCGTGCCACGTCGGCCGGGCCGCCCGAGGTCGGCGTTGGATGGCGCGCTTCGCCGAGGACCTGCCCGCCGGCGTCGACGATCACGGTCTGGATCTTCGTGCCGCCGAGGTCGATGCCCCCGCGCAGCTCGCCGCCGGCCATCGTCACGCCGCCGCCGTGCTCTGCAGCACGCCGATCAGCTCCTGGCTGACCGGATCGTCCTTGACGCTGATGCCGACCAGGGTCGCCTTCTCGCCCTGGCGGGCGACTCGATCGTCAGCGCCGTCATGCCGCTGCTTGCGTCGGCGCCGACCTTCAGGCCCGCGCGCTCCCAGAGCCCGACCTCGTCGCCGAGCTTGTAGCTGCGGCCGACGCTGAGCTTGAACGCGTAGAGCTTCTCGGGCGTCACGGCAAGCATCACCTTGTCCGGCAGGCCGCCCGCCTTCTTTTTGCGCATCATCTTGATCCCGGCGTAGACGAGGCCTCCCATCTGCGCCTTGGAGGCGACGTAGTTGGCGCTGGCGCCGCCCTGGCGGAAGCCCGCGGCCGCGAGCACCTTTTCGCCGTTGACGCGCGACTCGACCAGCTCCAGGCACTGTCGTCGCCACTCGGCGACCTGATCGGCGCTCATCTCGAACATTCCCATTGCGGGCTTCCTCCTTGGCAGGTTGCGGGCCGACCCTACTGGCGGCTGCTCTGGAAAGCTAGAGGCGTGGCCGATGATCAGACGGGCTGGCGCATCTGGTGGGTGAAGCGGCGCTGGTATGAGCGGAACCGCCGCTAGGTCGGCGCTGGCGCCTCGCTCGCCACGCGGCACGCGGCGGCTTCTTCATCCGCCGGCCGGTCGAGGGGGAGGTGCTGGAGGGGCTGGACGAGGGACGGCTGCGGATCGGCGAAGGGACGCTGCTGGAGCCGGGCTGCTGGCTGACCCTGGCGCCCGACGGCCCGGATCGAGATCGGTGAGGGCTGCTTCCTCAACCGCAACACGATGCTGGCGGCGCTCGACCTGATCGAGATCGGCGACCACACGATGTTCGCCAACGGCTGCTTCGTCGGCGACTCGTCCCACCGCTTCGACGACCCCGAGACGCCGATCACCCACCAGGGCTTCACCTCCAAGGGGCCGGTGAGGATCGGCTCGAACTGCTGGTTCGGAGCCAACTGCGTCGTCACCAGCGGGGTCACGATCGGCGATCGCTGCGTTATCGGCGCAAACTCCGTGGTCACGCACGACCTGCCCCCGGGCACGATCGCGGCAGGCGCTCCCGCATCTGTGATCAAGTCGATCTAAGGGCGCCGGAAGATGCCTATAATCCGCGTACGGCCGTGACCCGAAGGGCATGGACCCCATGAACCTCCTCGAACTCGTCGAATCCCCTCACGTACAAGGTGACGTGAAGCTCACTCGCGCCAAGGCCGAGCTTCGGGCCGCGCTTGCTCTCGCGCGTCGCGAGGGACGCTCGATCGGCCTGGTCCCGACGATGGGATACCTGCACGAGGGTCACCTCTCGCTGCTGCGCGGGGCCCGCGCCGAGTGCGACCTCGTCGTCATGAGCCTCTTCGTCAACCCGGCCCAGTTCGGACCCGGCGAGGACCTCGACCGCTACCCCCGCGACGAAGAGCGCGACCTGCGCCTCGCCGCCGAGGCCGGAGTCGACTTCGTCTATGCGCCGCCGGTCGATGAGGTCTATCCGGAGGGGTTCGAAACGCACGTCGAGGTCGAGGGAGGTCTCACCGCCGTCCTCGACGGAGACCCGTCCCGACGAGGCCCCGAGCACTTCCGCGGCGTCACCACCGTCGTCGCCAAGCTCTTCAACACCGTCCAGCCCGACGTCGCCTACTTCGGCCAGAAGGACGCCCAGCAGGTGGCGGTCATCCGCCGCATGGTCGCCGACCTCGACATCCCGGTGCGGATCGAGGTGCTGCCGATCGTTCGCGAGGCGGACGGGCTGGCGATGAGCTCGCGCAACGCCTACCTCGACCCGCGCGCTCGCGAGCAGGCGACGGCGCTCTCCCGGGCGCTGAGTGCCGCCGAGACGACCGCGGTCGCCGGGGGCCTGGACGCTGCCCTCGAGGCTGCCCGGACCGAGTTGCGCGCCGCCGGCGTCGAGCCCGAATACCTGGAGGCACGCGACGCGGAGAGCTTGATCCCAGTGGCCGAGCCGGACGGACGGCCGGTCCTGATCGCCGTCGCCGCCGAGGTCGGCGGAGCACGGCTGATCGACAACGTCTTGATCCAACCCCTTGACCCTTCAACCACTGAGAGCTGACACGGGAGGCAACTATCTGATGCAGAGACAGATGCTCAAGTCAAAGATCCACCGGGCGACGGTGACCGACTGCGACGTCGACTACATCGGCAGCATCACCGTCGACACCGAGCTGATGGCCAGCGCCGACCTGATCACCAACGAGCAGGTCCACGTCTGGGACATCGACAACGGCGCCCGCTTCGTCACCTACGTGATCGACGGCGAGCCCGGCTCGGGCACGATGCAGGTCAACGGCGCCGCCGCCCACCTGACCCGGCCCGGCCACAAGATCATCGTCGCCTCCTTCGGCGCCTACGACGAGAGCGACCTCGAGACCTACTCGCCGCTCGTCGTCCACGTCGACGAGGAGAACGAGATCGTCGCCGCCGACAGCCATCCGGAGGTGCTCCTCACCGAGCCGACGCACGCGTCCGACGCGGAGATGGCCTAGTGAGCTCCGGCGCCCGCTCGCACACCGCGCCGGCCGAGGGCCGCCAGCCGGTGAACCTGCCTCGCCTGGCCGAGATGAAGGCGGCCGGCGAACCGATCGCGATGGTCACCGCCTACGACTACCCCTCGGCGAAGGTGGCGGAGGAGGCCGGTGCCGACATCGTCCTCGTCGGCGACTCGGCGGCGATGGTCGTGCTCGGCCACTCCGGCACCGAGGCGGTCTCGATGGAGGAGATGATCGTCCTCGGCAAGGCCGTGCGCCGTGGGCTGAAGACGCCGCTGATGGTCGGCGACATGCCGATGGGCAGCTACGAGTCAAGCAACGAGCTGGCGATCCAGAACGCCCAGCGCCTGGTCAAGGAGACCGGCTGCCAGACGGTGAAGCTCGAGGCGGGGGGGATCTCGGTAGAGCGCGCCCGCGCGATCGTCCGCTCCGGCATCCCGGTGATGGGTCACGTCGGTCTCACGCCCCAGACCGCGACCGCGCTCGGCGGCTACAAGGCCCAGGGCAAGACCGCGCAGCAGGCGATCCAGCTATGCGAGGACGCCCTGGCGCTGCAGGCGGTCGGCTGCTTCGCGATCGTCTTCGAGGCCGTCCCGGCCGCAGTCACCGAGGCGATAGTCGAAAAGCTGGAGATCCCCTCGATCGGCATCGGCGCCGGTCCGGCTACCTCCGGCCAGGTCCTCGTCTTCCACGACCTGCTCGGCATCACCACCGGCCGCATGGCCAAATTCGTCAAGCGCTACGCCGACGTCCACGGAGAGATGGTCGGCGGCATGCGCCGCTACGTCGACGAGGTCCGCACCGGTCACTTCCCCGAACCCGACCACGTCTACGGGGTGGAGCCCGCCGAGCTGGCCGAGCTGCGCCGCTACCTCGACCAGGAGAGCCTGACGTCGGCCAAGGCCTGGGACTGGGAGCCGCTCCCCTAACCCGCGACTCGATCTACGATTGGCGGGCCGATGCCCGTTTATGAGTTCGAGTGCGAGGAGTGCGCCAACCGCTTCGAGGAGTTGACCTCGAGCGATACGCGCAGTCTTACTTGTCCCGAGTGCGGATCAGGACGGACTCGCCGCCTGCTGTCGCCAGTGTCGCCCGCAGGTCGGCAGCCCCGTGGCGCAGGGGTGCGGAGTGACGAATCGCGGCGGCGAGAGCGAGAATCGGCGCGTGGCGAGCGGCTTGCCGAGACCAAGCGCAAGCGCGCGACGGGGGATCTCTGATGGCCACTGCCGAGGAGAGGCGCGAGGAGCTCGTCGCCCTCTTCAAAGAGGTCCAGGCCTGTACCCGCTGTCCTCTGCACGAGACAAGGACCAAGGCCGTCTTCGGTGCCGGCGACGCCGATGCCGACCTGATGTTCGTCGGCGAGGCGCCAGGGGCTGAAGAGGACCGGCAGGGGCTGCCCTTCGTCGGTCGTGCCGGGCAGCTGCTCAACCAGATGCTGGAAGAGATCGGGCTTTCCCGCGAGGAGGTCTTCATCGCCAACGTGCTGAAGAGCCGGCCGCCCGGAAACCGTGACCCCCAGCCCCTGGAGATCGAGGCCTGCCGCCCCTACCTCTTCGACCAGGTTCGCCTGATCGAGCCGACCGTGATCTGCACCCTGGGCAACTTCGCCACCAAGCTGCTCAGCGGCAACCCTGCCGGGATCACCAAGGTGAGGGGGGCGCCGCAGGTGCACGAGCTGGGCGGGCGCACCGTCTTTCTGCTGCCCCTCTTCCACCCGGCCGCTGCGCTGCGCACGCCGGCGGTGAAGGAGACCCTGCGCCAGGACTTCGCCACGCTGCCGGACCTGCTCTCGATGGGCCCGCCCGCCGGGCCCGAGCCGGGCGACGAGCCGCTGGAGGAGGACGTCGAGCCGGCCCCCGAGCCCTCCGCCGACCAGCTCGACTTCTTCGGGTGAGTGTCGAGACGCATTCCGCCGCCGAGACCGAGGCACTTGGCGCTCAGCTCGCAGAACGGCTCGGGCCCGGCGACGTGGTCGTCGTCAGCGGCGAGGTCGGCGCCGGCAAGACGACCCTGATCCGCGGCGCCTGCCGGGCGTTGGGGGTCCAGGGCCCGGTCACCTCGCCCACGTTCACCATCGGGCACCGCTACGAGGGAGGCCGCCTGCCGGTCTCCCACCTCGACCTCTACCGCCTCGGCAGCCTCGATGACGAGGACCCGGCCCTGCTCGACGACTACCTCTCCCCAGGCGCGGTCTCCTTCGTCGAGTGGCCGGCCGTGGCTGAGCCGCAGCTGTCCGGCCGTCGCGTCGTGGCCGTGCGACTCAGTCACGCGGGCGGCGACAGCCGCGCGATCGAGCTGCCCGCCGCATCCCCCCGCAAATAGGCGTGTTCGAGAGAGAGCCGGTGCATGTAGCATCGGGCGAAAGTCGAATGCGAACTGGAGGGACGCCCCCGATGAAGGGACTGAAGACGCTGGCCGTGGTGTTGCTGGGGTCCGCGCTGCTCGCGAGCGCCGTCCCGGCCTCGGCGGGAACGGTCACCTACAGGCACTACGTCGCCTGCGGCGTCACCGAAGGCGCGAAGCCCTCTCACCACTGCTCGAAGAAAAGCAAGAAGGGCGCCTTCTTCAAGAGCTTCAAGGACGAAGTCAACTACAGCGTCTGCGTCAAGTTCCCAACCGGCAAGAACATCTGCGCCAAATCCCAGCCGGCGGAACCGGGCATCCTCTACTTCAACGAAATCACCTCCACCATCCCGGGCAAGCACCGGGTCACCTGGTTTGTCGAAGGCAAACGCGTCGGCGTCTTCCTCTTCACGGTCACCAGCTGACCCGGGTGGCGACGCGATCACGGTCGTCGGCTTCGACACGGCGACCGCGGACACGGCCGTCTGCGCCGGCCGCGGCGGCGAGGTGCTGTACGAGGAGCTGCTCGGGCTCGCGCCCGATGGCAGCCCGCGGCACTCGACCGCGCTTCTCGCCGAGGTCGAGCGGGCGGCGGCGGCTGCCGGTGGCTGGGGTGGCGTCGGGCTGATCGCGGTCGGCCTCGGCCCGGGCTCCTTCGTCGGCATCCGCATCGGCCTTGCCACAGCCCGCGGCCTCGCCGCCAGCACCGGCCTGCCGGTCGCCGGGGTCTGCACCCTCGACGCGCTCGGCCGGGGGATCGGCGAGGCGGCGGACTCCGCGCCGGTGCGTCCTCGCAGTGCTCGACGCACGCCGGGGCGAGGCGTTCGCTGCCCTCTACTCTGCGACCGGAGAGCGCCTCTGGGAGCCGTTCGTCGTTCCTCCGTCCGAGCTTGCCGACCGGGTTGCCGGCCTCTCCGAGGCACCGCTGGCCGCGGGGTCGGGCGCGGTACGATTTCGCCAAGAGCTGGCGAGTCGGGGAGCCGACGTTCCTGACGACGCCGACCCCGTTCACCGGGTCGCCGCGCGGCACATCTGCGCCCTCGCGGAGGCCGGGATGAGCGGGGGCGACGGCCGGCTCGACCCGATCTACCTGAGGCCTCCCGATGCGCAGCGATGGCGTGAGCGAGACACTTTCCAGACAGCCGAGTGAGGTGGCCGGGGCGACCGCGATCAGGCGCCTCGCCTACAGCGACCTGCCCAGCGGTGATCTCGATCGAGCGCCGCTCCTTCCCGGCGCCCTGGTCGCTGGCGATGTTCGTGCTCGAGCTCTCCAAGCCCTCGGGGATCTGCCTGGCGGCGACAGAGGGCGACGAGCTGCTCGGCTACCTGGTCTGCTCGCGCTACGACCAGGTCTGGCACCTGATGAACGTCGCCGTGGCGCCGGAGCGCCGCCGTGCCGGGATCGCGCGCGAGCTGATCTCGAAGCTGGTCGAGGAGGGGGGCGGCAGGCTGCCGTTCACGCTCGAGGTGCGGGTCTCCAACCGGCCGGCGATCGCGATGTACGAACGGCTCGGCTTCCGCTCCTCCGGGGTGCGCCCTCGCTACTACCAGGACAACGGCGAGGACGCGCTGATCATGTGGCTCCCGTGAGGCGTCGCGGAGCTCGCGTCCATATCAGCGGAGCGACGCCGGAACATTCATGTTGATCCTCGCCATAGAGACCTCCTGCGACGACACCTGCGCGGCAGTGCTGGACGGGCCGCGCATGCTCGCCAACGCGATCTCCTCGCAGGCCGCCGCCCACGCGCAGTTCGGCGGCGTCGTGCCCGAGGTCGCCTCGCGCCACCACCTGGAGCTGACGACGCCGGTCGTCGAGGCTGCACTGAGCGAGGCGGGCGCGACGCTCGACGACGTCGAGGCGGTCGCCGTGACCGCCGGCCCGGGCCTGATCGGGGCCCTGCTGGTCGGCGTCAGCACGGCGAAGGCGATCGCCGCGCCGCGCCGGCTGCCGCTGATCCCCGTCGACCACCTGCAGGGCCACGTCGCCGCCAACTTCCTCGAGCCCGAGCCGCTGGAGCCGCCGTTCCTCTGCCTCGTCGCCAGCGGCGGCCACACGCTGCTTGCCGGCGGTGCGGGACCACGCCGGCTACGAGCTGCTCGGCCAGACCCTCGACGACGCCGCCGGGGAGGCATTCGACAAGGTCGCGCGCCTGCTCGGGCTCGGCTACCCGGGGGGACCGGCGCTGGAGAAGCTGGCGCGCGACGGCGACCCGGCGGCGTTCGAGATGCCGGTGGCGATGAGCCGCGACCCCGGCCTCGACTTCAGCTTCAGTGGCCTGAAGACGGCGCTCGTCTATCTCTGTCGCGACCTCGGCCCGGAGGAGGTCGCGGAGCGCCGCGCCGACCTGGCCGCAAGCTTCCAGGCCGCCGCCGTCGGCCAGCTCGTCGCCAAGCTGGAGCGGGCGCTGAAGCGGGGGGAGTGGCGAGGCGGTCGCGCTCGGCGGCGGCGTTGCCGCCAACGGCGCCCTGCGCGAGGCCGTTGCGGCCCTCTGCGAGCGCCGCGGCGCCCAGCTGAAGCTCGTCGCCCGCGAGCTCTGCACCGATAACGCCGCGATGATCGGCTCCGCCGCCCGCTTCGCAACCCCGATTCCGTACCCGGCCTACCTCGACTACGACGCCTTCCCCACCAGCCAAAGCCCCGCCGACGGGCCGATACGTCAAGGTCACCTTGACGTATCGGCCCGTCGGCCGCGGTATGAGTGTCGTCACCGTCTATACGCGGCCGGGGTGTCACCTCTGCGAGGAGGCGGTGGAGGCGCTCGTCGCCCTGCACGGAGAGGGCTACCGGTTCTCGTTGCACGAGGTCGACATCGAGAGCGAGGAGCTGCTGCTCCGGCGCATGCTGGAGAAGATCCCGGTGGTCGAGATCGACGGCGTGGTCGTCTCCGAGCTGCTCTTCGACGAGGCGGCGGTGCGGGCGAGGCTCGATACTGTGGGGGCGTGAGCGCGACGATCGAAGAGCAGGACGTGCCCGGCGGGCTGATCGTCGACGGCGAGCGGCTCTCGCTCGGCGTCGCGGCGCGTCTCTCGCGCTACCTGCAGGTGCTCACCCAGGCACGCAAGATGGGGCGCGAGACGATCTCCTCGCAGGAACTCTCCGAGTACACGCACATCAACCCGACCCAGATCCGCCGCGACCTCTCCGGCTTCGGCAAGTTCGGCAAGCGCGGCGTCGGCTACAACGTCGACTCGCTGGTCTCGGAGATCCGCAAGATCCTGCGCACCTCGGGCCAGCACAACATCGCCCTCTTCGGCGCCGGCAACCTCGGCCAGGCGATCGCCAGCTCCGACATCTTCGCCGACCACGGCTTCCAGATCGTCGCCATGTTCGACGTCGACAGCGAGGTGGTCGGGAGCGAGGTCGGCGACCTGCGCGTGCGCGACTTCGGCGAGCTGAGCGCGATCGTCGCCGAGCAGGAGATCGTCGTCGGCGTGCTCGCCGTCCCGGCCGCCGCCGCCCAGGCGGTTGCCGACCGCCTGGTCGAGGCCGGGGTCAAGATCATCTTCAACTACTCCGAGCAGCTGCTGCAGGTGCCGCCGGAGGTGACGGTGCACACCTCCAGCCCCGCCGTCGACCTGCTCTACGCGCTCTACTTCTACCTGACCTGAGGACTGGTTTTGTCCCTGGACCTCGACCTCGCTCGGGAGACGATTCGAGTCCTCGACCGACTTCACGATCGGGCTGGAGGAGGAGTTCGCGATCCTCGACCCGGCGACGCTGGAGCTGGAGCACCGCTTCGAGGAGGTCTACGCGGCCTGCCAGAGAGACGAGCTCCTGGCCGAGTCCGCCGCCGGCGAGCTGATCGCTTCGGAGATCGAGATCCGCTCGGGGCGCGCCGCGACCTTCGCCGAGGCGACGGCGCTGCAGCGCGAGCGCCGCGGCCGGCTCTTCGAGCTGGTCGAGGGCATGGGCCTGGCGCTGGGGGCGATGGGCACCCATCCCTGGGCCAACTACCTGGACCAGCGGATCATCGACACGCCGCACTACAACCGGCTGCGGCACGAACTCGGCTACGTCGCCCAGCGCAACAACACCTGGAGCATGCACGTGCACATGGGGGTGCGCGGCGCCGACCGGGCGATCGCGGTCTGCGACTGGTTGCGGGAGCTGCTGCCGACTGCTGCTCGCCGTCTCTGCCAACTCGCCCTTCCTCGACCGCCGCGACAGCGGCCTGCACACCGTGCGCACGGAGATCTTCACCCGCACCTTCCCCCGCTGCGGGGTCCCCAGCCCCTTCGTCGACTGGGACCGCTACGCCGAGTTCATCGGCATGCTCCAGCGGACCGGCTCGGTTGTCGAGTCGACGCAGCTGTGGTGGAGCGTGCGACCGCACCACTCCTTCGGCACGGTCGAGGTGCGGATCTGCGACGCCCAGACCCGCGGGCGACGAGTCGTTTGCCCTGGCCGGGCTGATCGCCGCCTGCATCGCCCAGACGGCGCTGGACTACGACGAGCGCGGCTACGACGGCGCCGGCAGGCCGCTTGCCGACCGCGAGATCGAGGAGAACCTCTGGCGGGCGATCCGCCACGGGATGAGCGGCCGGCTGATCGACTTCCGCCGCGGGGTGGAGGTCGACGCAACCGAGGCGCGCGACGCGCTGCTCGCCTGGACCGAGCCTGCGCGCTCCCGGCTGGGCATCGAGGTCGAGCTGCCGGCCAGAAACGGCGCCCAGCGCGCGCGCCAGGCGATCGACGCCGGAGTCTCGGTCGAGGACGTCTACCGCGACGCCGTGGCGGAGACCAAACGCACCTACACCGCCGATGTCGGCGCGCGTAGATAGACTCCCGCGCCGCTTAGAACCCAGCCGGAGGAACCTAACTTGACCAGCTTCTTGACCGAATACGGAGTCGTCGTCGCGCTTGCCTGCGCCGGGGCGGCAGTCCTGTACGGAATCATCGTCACCCAGCGCCTGCTGGCGAAGTCGCCAGGCAACGACCGCATGCAGGAAATCTCGGGCGCGGTCCAGGAAGGCGCCAAGGCCTACCTCAACCGCCAGTACACGATCATCGCCGCGGTCGCCGTGCCGATCGCGATCGTGCTCTGGCTGCTGCAGGACTACAAGACCGCGATCGGCTTCGTCTTCGGCGGCTTCCTCTCGGGCGCGGCCGGCTTCATCGGCATGAACGTCTCGGTTCGCGCCAACGCGCGCGTCGCCGAGGCGGCGCGCGGGGGAGTGCCGCCGGCGCTCGACGTCGCCTTCAAGGGCGGCTCGGTCACCGGCCTGCTCGTCGTCGGCCTCGCGCTGCTCGGCGTCGCCGGCTACTACGGCATCCTCGTCATCACCGGCAGCTCCGACAAGGAGGCCGTCGACGCGCTCATCGGCCTCGGCTTCGGCGGCTCGCTGATCTCGGTCTTCGCCCGGCTCGGCGGCGGCATCTTCACCAAGGCCGCCGACGTCGGCGCCGACCTCGTCGGCAAGGTCGAGGCGGGGATCCCCGAGGACGACCCGCGCAACCCGGCCGTGATCGCCGACAACGTCGGCGACAACGTCGGCGACTGCGCCGGCATGGCGGCCGACCTCTTCGAGACCTACGCGGTCACCTCGGTCGCCGTGATGCTGCTCGGCGTGCTCACCTTCACCGGCGCAGACGGAGAATTCTCCCGCGAGGTCGCGATCTACCCGCTGGTGATCGGCGCCGTCGCGATCATCGCCTCGATCGTCGGGGCGCTGCTGGTGCGGACCAAGACCGACCGGGTCGAGGGCGCGCTGTACCAGGGCGCTGATCGTCGCCGGGATCCTCTCGATCGCGGCCTTCTACCCGATCACCAACTGGCTGATGAGCGACCCGGTGCGACTCGGCCTCAGACGCCGGCTGCCAAGGCCGTTACCACGACCGACCTCTGGCTCTGCGCCGTGATCGGCGTCGCGGTCACCGCGCTGCTCTTCGTGATCACCGAATTTTATACGTCGACCCGTTTCCGCCCGGTGAAGACGATCGCCAAGGCCTCGGAGACCGGTCACGCGACCAACATCATCCAGGGGCTCGCCCAGGGCTTCCAGTCGACCGCGGCTCCCGCGCTGGTGCTGGCGCTGGCGATCCTCGGCGCCAACGAGCTGGCCGGCATCTACGGCATCGGCATCGCCGTGATGGCGCAGCTCTCGCTCTGCGGCCTGATCGTCGCCCTCGACGCCTTCGGGCCGATCACCGACAACGCCGGCGGCATCGCCGAGATGGCGGACCTGCCCGAGGAGGTGCGCAACGTCACCGACCCGCTCGACGCGGTCGGCAACACGACCAAGGCGGTCACCAAGGGCTACGCGATCGGCTCCGCGGCGCTCGCGGCGCTGGTCCTGTTCGCGGCCTTCAAGAGCGAACTCGCAGGCGAGGCGCCGGCCGGACTTCGACCTCAACAGCCTCTTCAACCTGACCAGCCCCGACGTGCTGATCGGGCTGATCATCGGCGGCATGATGGTCTACCTCTTCGCCGCCTTCGCGATCGAGGCGGTCGGCCGGGCCGGCGGCCAGGTCGTCGAACAGGTGCGCAAGCAGTTCCGCGAGCACCCGGGGATCATGGAGGGAACAGAAAAGCCCGACTACGCGAAAACGGTCAGCATCGTCACCCTGGCAGCGCAGAAGGAGATGATCCTGCCGGCGCTGATCCCGATCGTCGTCCCCGTCATCGTCGGCCTGCTCAGCGTCGACGCGCTCGGCGGCCTGCTGATCGGCGTCATCGTCGTCGGCCTCTTCGCCGCGGTCTCGATGACCGCCGGCGGCGGCGCCTGGGACAACGCGAAGAAGCTGATCGAGGACGGTGCCCACGGCGGCAAGGGCTCCGAGGCCCATGCCGCTTCGGTCACCGGCGACACCGTCGGCGATCCCTACAAGGACACGGCGGGCCCGGCGATCAACCCGATGATCAAGGTCGCCAACATCGTCGCGATCCTGATCATCCCGATCGTCCACTTCTAGGGCTGAGCGTTTGGGAGGGGCGTGATGTCCCTCCCAAAAACACGCGGCTGAGCCGCGCTTGAGTGTTTTTGGGAGGGACATCGCGCCCCTCTGCAAGGTCCAGGGGAGTCGTCCCTGGAGATGACCGGAAGGCTCCTCGAGGCGTAGCTTGTCCTCGCTGCGGCTATGCGGCGTCTGCGGTGGATGTCGAGGTGGCGCTGCGGTTGAGTCGTCCTGGTGGGATGTCATAGACGACAACGAGAGTGCGGTTTCGGCTCAGTGAGCCGGTCACTCGCCATTGCGCTCGCCCCCGATGGCAATCCTTCTTCGCTACGGGGCGACTGGCCGCTAGGGTCGCGACCAAGGTGATCGACGATCTGATCAACGTCGCTGACTTCGAGCGGGTGGCGGCCGAGGGGCTCGATGCCGGTGTCGCGGGCTACTTCTTCGGCGGCTCTTGCGATGAGGTGACGCTCAGGGAGAACGTCGCTGCTTGGAAGCAGCGGCGGTTGCGACCCCGGGTGCTGGCGGGGCACGACGAGTGGACCACGCGGGCCGAGGTCCTCGGGGCGAAGGTCTCGATGCCGATCTTCGTGGCTCCCGTCGCCTACCAGGGGCTCGTCGATCCCGAGGGCGAGGCGGCGATGGCACGGGCGGCTGCCGCGGCCGGAACCGTGATGTGCCTCTCGACCCTGGCCACGGCCCGCCCGGCCGAGGTCGCGGCGGCGGCACCGGACGGGCGGCACTGGTTCCAGCTCTACTGCTTCCACGACGCAGGGGTGACCCAGGCGTTGCTGGACGAGGCAATCGGCTCGGGCTTCGAGGCGATCGTCGTCACTGTGGACGCACCGCGCGGAGGCCGGCGTGAGCGCGACCTGCGCACGGGCTTCAAAATTCCCGAGGGCCTCGGCGTGCCCAGCGTCCAGGCCGCGCTTGGCTCCGAGCGCGCGGTTACGATCGAGGAGACCTTTGCCCTGATGGACCCGGGGCTGAGCTGGTCCAGCCTGGAAAAGATCGCGTCCGATTGCAGTGTGCCCGTACTCGTCAAGGGAGTTCTGGCGGGGGAGGACGCGGCGCTTGCCATGGAGCACGGAGCCGCCGGCGTCGTCGTCTCCAATCACGGGGGCCGCCAGCTCGACTGCGCGGTGGCCACGGCCGATGCCCTGCCCGAGGTCGTCGATGCGGTCGAGGGCCGTGGCGCCGTTCTCGTCGACGGTGGCTTGCGGCGTGGCACCGACGTGGCGATAGCGCTTGCGCTCGGCGCCGACGCGGTGCTCGTGGGAAGGCCGGCCCTCTGGGGGCTCGCGGTTGGAGGAGAGCTGGGCGCGCGGCGCGTGCTCGAGCTGCTTCGTGCCGAGCTGGAGCTCGCATTGGCCTTGTGCGGCTGTGCCTCTCCAGCCGACTTGGGCACGCCGCACCTCCGACGGTAGCCGGATGTATGAGTTAGCCAGTTTGAATAGGAACTTAATGGGTATTACTCCGGTATGCAGCGGTCGTCAGCCCTGCAAGGCAGAGGTCCGAGTCACGAGGCGGTTGCCTCGGAGGGCGGAGCTTTCCCATGACCGAGGCACGGCCGTTGTACGGCAAGTTGAGCCCGGGGCCCGGAAGATCCGCCCGAGAGGTGGCGTCCCACCAGCGGGCGCGGGTCCACAGCGCGATGATCGTCCTCGTCGCCGAGCGTGGCTATAGCGCGGCAACGATTAGGGACCTGGCGCAGTTCGCCGGCGTCTCGACCCGAGCCTTCTACGAGCACTTCGAGGGGAAGGAAGAGTGCTTCCTTCGCACTTATGAGCTGGCCGTGAGGCGGGCGGCAATGCGGGTCGTCGAGTCGCAGAAGGACGGGCGCGACTGGCTCGAGCGGCTCAGGCTGGCGTTCGAGGCATTCGCAGTTGAGATCGAGCGCGAGCCGCAAGTCGCACGGGTCGCGCTGGTAGAGGTTCTTGCCGCCGGCACCTTGGCCTTGAAAAAGATGCGCAGCGTAGAAGGGATCTTCGAGAAGATGATCGGAGAGAGCTTTGCCCGGGCGCCAGGCGGGGTGGAGATGCCACCCTTGGTGCTTCAGGGGATTGTCTGCGGCGTGGGTCGCGTCGTCCGCGACCGGCTGCTCGCCGAGCACGAGCAGGAGTTGTCGGATTTGGCCGGAGCGCTGATGGAGTGGGCGCTGTCCTACCGTTGGGAGTCCATCGGGGTCCTCAACCGACTCGATAGCCGTCCAGGTGCCCAGCGCATCGCCGCCGAATATGCGACTGCCGGCGACCAGGGGGCGTGGGGAGGACCCATGGACGATCGTGCCCTCATCCTCACGGCGATCTCCAAGCTCACGGTTGCCGACGGCTACGAGACTCTGACTGTACCTCGTATTCGTGCTGCGGCAGGGGTTTCTCGAAGGGCGTTCGACGCGCTCTACGACGGCGTCGACGATTGCCTCCTCGCCGCATTGGAGTTACGCACTGGCGAAGCCCTGGCCAAGGTGGTGTCTGCGCACAGCGCGGGCAAGACTTGGATAGGGGGCGTGTATAGAGGAATAGCCGCGCTTTGTGCTCATATCGCACTAGACGAGGCCTTCGCCCGGCTCGCCTTCGTCGACGCATTTGCCCCAGGGCCCGTCGCCATCCAGCGCAGGACCCAGTTGGTCAGCACGACCGCGGAGCTGCTCCGCGAAAGCGCGCCGCCCGGCCAGCGTCCGGACCCATTCATGGCCGAAGCCTCGGTTGGCGCCGTTTGGGGCGTCCTGCATCACCAGGTAGTCCACGGACAGGCACATCGCCTGCCAAGCATCTCCGCGTCCCTCGCCTTCCTTGCGACCGCACCCGCGGTGGGTGCACCCGCTGCGGCACAAGCCATCCGCCATGAGCAAGCAACACACGTAGATAGAAAACATTTAGTTAAAACCGGCTAGAAAACATCGAGTTAATTACCTTGACGATGTGACTCAAGGCGCCGATACTTGAACCAAGTTACGCGCTGCTCTCTCCCTGTGGCGTGCAACATGAGGTACCAGTGAAGATCGGTTTCACGTACGGTGCCAGTCCTGGTATTTCCCTGGCCAGGACCCTCGCGGCAACCTCAGTCGCCCATGCCTTTTGGGTCTTAGGGCAGGGGGGCCGCGAGGTGCGCGCCTTCGCAGGTGCCCGCGGTTTTGCCGCAGCCCACGCCGTGCGGCGTTCCCCGTCCGTATATTCGGGGCCAAATGACGACGCCACCCGAGCCCGATGGCCCAACGCATCCCGCGTGACGAATCGCTGAGCCGCGTCCATGGCGTCGGCGCGCTGTTCGCCGCTGCCTACGGCAACGTCGGCTCCTCGATCTACTACGCGCTCGGGGTCACGGCTGCGTTTGCGCTGGGCCTGACGCCGGTCGCCTTCGTCATCTCGGGCCTGATCTTCGCCGCCACCGCTGCGACTTATGCGGAGGCCACGGTGATGTTCCCGGAGGCGGGAGGCTCATCGAGCTTCGCCCGCCACGCCTTCAACGAGCTGGTCAGCTTCATCGCCGCTTGGGGGCAGATGCTCAACTACACGATCACGGTCGCGATCTCGGCCTTCTTCGTGCCTCACTACCTGGCCGTCTTCTGGCCCTGGCTCGGCAACAGCCCCGGCGACATCGTCGGCGGCGCGGTCCTGATCGTCGCCCTCGCCCTGATCAACATCCGTGGCACCGAGGAGTCGGCGCGGCTGAACCTGGTTCTCGCCATCGCCGACCTCGCGACCCAGGTGGTGCTGGTCGGGATCGGCCTCGTCCTCGTCTTCAGCCCCCAGGTCCTGGTCGACAACGTCCACCTCGGCGTCGCCCCGACCTGGAGCGATTTCGCGCTCGGGATCGCGGTCGGGATGATCGCCTACACCGGGATCGAGACGATCTCCAACATGGCCGAGGAGGCCAAGGACGCGGCCCGGACGATTCCCCGCAGCGTCGGCCTGGTCGTGGTCGCCGTGCTCGGCCTCTACCTGTTGATCCCGGTCGTCGCCCTCTCGGCGATGCCGGTGGTCAAGGACTCGGCGGGCCACTACGCGACGGCGCTCGGGTCGACCTTCGCCGACGACCCGATCCTCGGCATCGTCGAGAACCTCGGGCTCTCCTCGGGCCCGACCGAAATCCTCCGCTATTACGTCGGCGTGCTGGCCGCCGTGATCCTGCTGATCGCGACCAACGCCGGCCTGATCGGGGTCTCCCGGCTCACCTACTCGATGGGCCAGCACCGCCAGCTGCCGGAGATCCTGCGCCAGGTCCACCCGAAGTACCGCACGCCCTACATCGCGATCCTGATCTTCGCCGCGGTCGCGATCGTCACCCTGCTGCCGGGCAAGACCGACTTCCTGGCGACGTTGTACTCGTTCGGCGCGATGCTCTCCTTCACGATCGCCCACGTCGCGGTGATCCAGCTGCGGCGGCGCCATGCGGGTGTCGAGCGGCCCTGGAAGCCGCCGCTCAACATCCGCGCGTTCGGCACCGAGGTGCCGCTGACCGCGGTCCTCGGCGGGCTCGGCACCTTCGCCGCCTGGATCGTGGTGATGGCGCTCAACCCGCGCACGCTGTTTGTCGGCACCGCCTGGATGGCGCTGGGGATCGGCGTCTACGTCCTCTACCGCCGCAACCAGAGGCTGCCGCTGACCGAGACGGTGAAGGTGCTGCTGCCGGAGCCGCTCGGGGTCGAGGAGATCGAGTACCGCAGCGTCCTCGTCGCCTTCGAGGACGGCGAGCCCTTCTCCGAGGAGATGGTCGCGACCGCGGTCAAGCTCGCCTCCAAGCGCCGCCGCGGCATCCACGTCCACTCGATGCTGACCGTGCCCACGCACCTGCCGCTGAACGCGGCGCTGCCCGAGTCCGAAGCCGAGGCGCAGAGCAAGATCGAGCAGGCGAAGCTGATCGGCGGCCAGCGGGTGACCGGGCACGTCGAGCGCGTCCGGCCCGGCCAGGCGGGCTATGAGATCGCCGACGAGGCGAAGCTGATCGACGCCGCCGCCGTGGTCGTCGGCCTGCGCTACCGCAACGGCCGGCCGCTCTACGACAAGACGCTGCAGACGGTGCTCGGCGAGCGCCCCTGCCGCGTCATCGTCGTCTCCGAACAGGATGCCCAGCGGGGGATCGATCCAGCGCCGGCCCTGGCCTAGAATCGCCCCCTGATGTCTCCCGAGCGGATCTACAGCGGTTCCGTCCGCGTCTTCTCCCTCGTCTTCGTCGTTCTCGGCCTGGCGCTCCTCGTCAGCACGTTCGCCAGGGGAGGCGGCCCGCTCTCGGTCGGGACGCTGCTCGGCGTCGCCTTCCTCGCGGTCGGGGTCGGGCGGCTCTGGATTTCGGCGCGAACGTGAGCGAGCCCGAGAAGCCTCAGAAGCAACGCCTGGACCCGTTCCTGCGGCGCGGCCTCGGCGTACCCGGGCTCTTCGTCGCCGTCTACTCGGCCGTCGGCTTCTCGATCTACTTCGCGCTCGGCGTCGTCGCCGACCGCGGTCTCGGCCTGACGCCGCTGATCTTCCTCGTCTCCGGCCTGCTCTTCGTGCTGACCACGCTCAGCTACGTCGAGGGCGGGGCGATGTTCCGCGAGCGCGGCGGCTCCTCGAGCTTCGCCCGCCACGCCTTCAACGAGCTGATCGCCTTCATCGCCGGCTGGGCGATCCTGATCGACTACCTGATCGTCGCCGCCCTGGCGGCGATCTCGGTCCCGCACTACCTGGAGCCGATCTCGTCCGACCTTTCCGAGGCCGGCTGGGAGATCGGCATCGCCGGCGCCGTGATCGTCGCCGCCTGCGTGCTCAACGTCCTCAACATCACCGGCCGGGGGAGGGAGCGCCCGCTGGCCGTGCTCGCGCTCGCCGACATCGCCCTGCAGCTGGCGGTGATCGTGGTCGGACTGCTGGCCGTCCTGCATCCCGACCGGCTGACCGAACAGGTCCACCTCTTCACCAGCCCGAGCTTCCGCGACATCGTCTACTCGGCGGTTGTCGCGATGCTCGCCTACGCCGGGATCGAGGCCGCCTCCGACCTCGCTCCCGACATCGACGTCGAGCCCCGCGACCTAAAGCGGATCGTCTCGCTGGGCGCCTTCGCGGTGCCCCTCGTCTACGCCGGGATGGCGGCGATCGCGCTGATGGCGGTGCCGGTCGTCGCCGGGCCGCACGGGCCCGAAACCGCGCTCGGCCACGAATTCGTCGAGGCGCCGGTGCTCGGCGTGGTCTCGGCTTACCACCCCGTCTGGGTCTCGCACACGATGCGCTGGCTGGTCGCGCTGATCGCCACCCCGGTGCTGTTCTGGGCGACCACGACGGCGATCCTCGGTGTCTCCCGGCATATCTACACGCTGGCGATCAACCGCCAGATCCCGAGCTGGCTGGGCAAGCTCGAACAGCCGCCACGCGACCCCGCACGTGGCGATCGCGATCTCCGGCGTGATCGCGATCGGCCTCGTCGCGCCGACCGACGTCAAGCTGCTGGCCGGCATCTACGCCTTCGGCGCGACCCTCGCGATCACGATCGCCCAGCTCTCGATCGTGCGCCTGCGGATCACCGACCCCGAGCGCCCGCGGCCGTTCCGGGTGCCCTTCGACATCCCCTGGCGCGGCGCCCGCCTGCCTGCCCCGGCGATCTTCGCCGCCCTCGTCAGCGGCCTCGCCTTCGTCAGCGTGCTCGCCTACCACGACCGGCGCCCGCTGGGTCGGCGGCGGCTGGATGGCCTTCGGCCTCCTCTTCTACGTCGTCTACCGCAAGGTCTTCGAGGGGACGACCCTGACCAAGCGCGTCTCGGTGACCGAGAAGGCGCTGACCAAGCAGGTGCCCGAGGTCGCCTTCCGCAACATCCTCGTGCCGGTCTTCGGCACCAAGCTCGACGACGACATCGTCGCCACCGCCGGCCGGCTTGCCGCGGCCGAGCAGGAGGAGGCGGGCGGCAGCGATGGGGAGACGCGGCTCGATCTCGTCTACGTGCTCGAAGTCCCGCTGGCCTTGCCGCTGGACGCCGAGTTGCCGCCCGAGGTCGAGGAGGAGGCGCAGCGAGCCCTGGAGCGCGCCAGCGAGGTGGGCGAGGAGTACGAGGACGTCAGGGTGGAGGGCGGAGGTGGTGCGCGCCCGTGACGTCGGCGCCGGCATCGTCGATGCGGCGCGGCGGCGCAGTGCCGAGGCGATCGTGATCGGCGGCGAGCCCCCGAGCAAGATCAAGGGCGGGGCGACCCTCGGCGGGATCGGCGCCGCAAAGCCGGCCGAGATCGGCGCCGCTACCGAGTACGTGCTGAAGAAGGCGCCGTGCCGGGTCCTATTGACTGCGCCCCCGAGGCGCCCCCGGAAGCATCGCCCGAGCCGCTGACCGACCCGATCGCGGCGGACTAGTATCCAGCCCGTGGTGACGCCATGTTCATTTTGATCGTCGGCTGCGGCCGCGTCGGGTCCTCCGTGGCCCGCGCGATGCTGCGCGAGGGGCACGAAGTCTCCTGCCTCGACGAGGACCCCGAGTCCCACGCCCGGCTCGAGGTCGGGCTGGACAAGGGCTGGGAGGACCTCGGCGGCCAGTTCACGGTCGGCGCCGGGCTGGAGACCGACGCCCTCGTCGCCGCCGGGATCGAGAAGGCCGACGCCTTCATCGCCTCGACCGACGGCGACAACACCAACATCGTGATCGCCCAGATCGCCCAGCGCCGCTACGAGGTGCCGACCGTGATCGCCCGCATCCTCGACCCGCTGCGGGCCGAGTGGTACGAGCGCCAGGGCCTGCACACGGTCTGTCCCGACCCGGGTCGCGATCGACATGCTCGAGAGCGCCGTTCGCGAGGGCGCCGCGCGCGGCGCCGGCCCCTCGGACGGCTCGGCGGAAGCCGCGTAGGAGAGGCGACGGGCAGCGTGTACATCATCGTCGTCGGAGCGGGGAAGGTGGGCTGGAACCTGGCCCGCGAGCTGCTCGAAAAGGACCACGAGGTGACGCGTGATCGAGAGCAACCGGCGCCGCTACCTGACCGTCGAGCAGGAGCTGGAGCACAACGTCTCCTACGGCGACGCCTCCGAGCTCTGGGTTCTGGAGCGAGCCGGGATCCAGCGGGCCGACATGGTGATCGCGGTCACCGGCGACGACGAGGACAACATGCTGATCTGCCAGGTCGCGCGCGAGAAGTACGCGGTCGAGCGGATCATCGCCCGGGTCAACAACCCTCGCAACAGCCCCACTTCGACCTGCTCGGGATCAAGCCCTCGGTCTCGGCCACCGACCTGATCCTGCGCCTGCTCGAGCACGAGGTGCCCGAGTACGGCCTCGTCCACCTGCTCGACCTGCAGGAGGAGCAGCTGGAGATCATCGAGATGCTGCTGGGCAAGGACTCCGGGGTGACCGGGCGCCGCGTCGGCGACCTGGAGATGCCGGAAGGAAGCCTGCTGATCTCCGTGCTGCGCAACGGCAAGGGCTTCGTGCCGGGCCGCCGACACCGTGCTCGAGGCCGGCGACGAGGTGCTCGCGGTGCTCGACCCCGGCCACGAGGAGCGAGCTCAAGGTCCTCTTCGGGCCGGGCGGCAACGGCACGGGCAACGGTGGCTGATCGCGAGGTCGACTTCCTCCTCGTCGGCGGCGGCATGGCCTCCGCCCACTGCGCGGCGGAGCTGCGCAGGCGCGGCGCGGAGGGTTCGGTGCTGCTGGCGGGCCGCGAGCCGGAGCCGCCCTACGAACGCCCGCCGCTCTCCAAGGAGTACCTGCGCGGAGAGGCCGAGCGCGCCGACGCCTACGTCAACCCGCCCTCCTGGTACGAGGAGAACGGCGTCGAGCTGCTGAGCGGACGTCAACGTGATGTCGCTCGATCCCGAGGCGCGCACGGCGAAGCTGCAGGGCGGGGAGGAGGTCGGCTTCGGCAAGGCGCTGATCGCCACCGGGGCGATGGTCAACATCCTCCGCGTCGAGGGCGCCGAGAACGAGGGAATCCACTACCTGCGCGCCTTCGGCAACTCCGACGCGATCCGGGCCGACGCCGAGGCGGCCGAGCACGTCGTCCTGATCGGCGGCAGCTACATCGGCACCGAGGTCGCGGCCTCGCTGACGGCGCGGGGGACGAAGTGCACGATCGTGACGATGGAGGAGATGGCTCTCTCGCGCACCTTCGGCGAGGACGCCGGCCGCTGGTTCCACGAGCTGCTCGAGTCGAAGGGCGTCACCGTGCACGGCGGCGAGGAGCTCGAGGCCTTCGAGGGCGACGGCCGGGTCAAGGCCGGTGCTGACGAAGAGCGGCCTAGCGGTCGAGTGCGACGCGGTCGTCGTCGGCGCCGGCGTGCGCCCCGACACGATGCTGGCCGAGCGCGCCGGCCTCGAGGTCGACGACGGGATCGCTCTGCGACTCGAAGCTGCGGACCTCGGCCGAGGGCATCTACGCCGCCGGCGACTGCTGCTCCTACGACAGCGTCGTCCACGGCCGCCGCCTGCGGGTCGAGCACTGGGACGTGGCGATGCAGCAGGGGATGCACGCTGCCGCCAACATGCTCGGCGACGACGCGACTACGAGGTCGTGCCCTACTTCTTCAGCGACCTCGCCGACTGGGCGAGCCTCGAGTACGTCGGCCCGGCCCGCGACTGGGACGAGGAGATCTGGCGCGGCGACCGCGACAGCGGCGAGTTCTCCGTCTGGTACCTGAAGGACGGTCGCGTCGCCGGCGCCCTCAGCGTCGAGCGCTCCGAAGACCTGGCCGAGGCCCGCCGCCTGCTTGCCGATCGGCGTCGACGTCTCCGGCGCCGAGGATCTGATCGCCGACGCCGACAGCGATCTTTCCGGGCTCGGTGCCTGAGGCGGCATCTCGCGCCCGCGAGTATTCTTCGCCTCTCGTCTTTGCGCCCTGGTGTAATGGCAACACGCCTCGCTCTGGAACTGGAAGTTGGGGTTCGAGTCCCTGGGGCGCAGTCAGAAATCCCTGCATGACCGTCTAATCGCTTTGCTAGTTTCGCCGCACCCGTGACCTCTCGCAAGACATCGATCGCCGCGCTGCTTGGGGCTGCGCTGTTCGTCGCCGGCTGTGGCGGTGGAGCGGCGATTCGACGGAATCGACTCCGACGACCACGGCCGCGACGACGACGGCGTTGACGAAAGCCGAGCTGATCGAACAGGGCGACGCGATCTGCGCCGAGGTGAACGCGGCGGTCGGGACGGTCGGTGCGAGCAGCGCCGAAACCGGCAGCCCGGCAGCCCAGGCAGCCGACCTCTACAGCGGCATGGTCGCCAGCCTCAAGGACCTAGGGGCGCCCAGGAAGAGCCGCCGGATACGCCGAATTCACCGCCGCCGCCGACGAACTTGCGACCGCCGAGGGCGAAGTCAAACTCGCCTCCGAGCGCGGCGACACCGCCGGTCTGGAAGCGGCCGAATCGAATGCCTCTTCGGCGCTTGCCTCGTTCCAGGAAGCCGCGCAGGAATACGGCTTCGAAGAATGCGCCGAAGGCCCAAGCGCGCCCACCACGAGCACCCCCGAGGCCGGCGGGACCGGTCAGCGGAAGCGCCGGAAGAATCGGAAGTCGAAGCGGTCGAACCTGAAGCCGAAGCGGCCCCCGAAGTCGCCCCTGAAACGGGCGGCGCCGGCGGTGCGCCCGA
The DNA here is from genome assembly GCA_963714665.1 of uncultured Solirubrobacterales bacterium. GTDB lineage: Bacteria > Actinomycetota > Thermoleophilia > Solirubrobacterales > 70-9 > VRUE01. The sequence continues at coordinate 778,700 of CAVQPE010000003.1, forward strand.
AGGCGGCGGCACGACGGGTGGCGGCGAAGCAGGCGGGACGGGCGGCGGCAGCTCCGGCGGCATCGGCCCCGGCTGAGTGGAGCCTGACCCCAAGACGGCCTCGGGGGCCCTTCCCAGGAACTCCCGCGAAGCGGCCTGGGGAAGGGCCCCCGAGGCCGTCAGGCAGCCGAACTTTCTGCCCAGGCGCCGTAGAGGCGGGAGTAGGGGCCGCCGGCCTCGATCAGCTCGTCGTGCGTGCCGGCCTCGGCGATGCGGCCGCCTTCGAGGACGACGATCTTGCCGGCGCGGCGGATCGTCGAGAGGCGGTGGGCGATGACGATCGCGGTGCGGCCGGCGAGCAGTCGCTCCAGGCCGCGCTCGATCGTCTTCTCGGTGCGCACGTCGACGTTCGAGGTCGCCTCGTCGAGGATCAGGATGCGGGGCTCGGCCAGCAGCGCCCGGGCGAAGGCGACGAGCTGGCGCTGCCCGGCGGAGAGCTGGACGCCGCGCTCGCCGACCTGGGTCTCGATCCCTTCCGGCAGGGCCGCGATGAACTCGGTCGCGCCGACCGCGGCGGCCGCGTCTTCGATCTCCTCCAGCGTCGCCTCGGGCCGGCCGAAGGCGATGTTCTCGCGCACGCTGCCGGAGAAGAGGAAGCCCTCCTGCGGGACGATCCCGAGCTGGCGCCGCAGCGCCTGCTGCGCACCCCGCGCAGGTCGTGCCCGTCGACCAGCACCGTCCCCTGCTGGGGGTCGTAGAAGCGGGCGACCAGCTTGGCGAAGGTCGACTTGCCGGCTCCGGTCGCGCCGACCAGGGCCAGCGTCTGGCCCGGGCGGCACGTGCAGGTCGACGTCGCGCAGCGCCCAGTCCTCCGTCGTCCTCGTTTTCCGAGTAGGAGAACCAGACGCCCTCGCATCTCGATCTCGCCTCTGCAGCGTGCCCGGGTCGATCGCGCCGGGGGCGTCGACCATGTCCGGGCTCGGTGTCGAGCAGGTCGAAGATCTTGTCCAGCGCCGCCATCCCCTGCTGGTAGGTCGTGTAGAGCTGGGAGAGCTGCTGGATCGGTTCGAAGAAGACCTGCAGGTAGCCGACGAAGGCGACGATCACGCCGATCTGGATCGCGCCCGTCGATCGCCTGGCTGCCGCCGTAGAGCAGGATCACCGCGGTCGCCGACCGCGGCGAGCAGTTCGACCGCCGGGAAGTAGGAGGCGTTGAGGTAGACGGTCTTCATGTTGGCCGTCGCGGTTGGCCTCGTTGAGCTCGGTCATCGCCGCCGCGTGGCGCGGCTCCTGGCCGAAGCTGCGCACCACCCGGACGCCGCTCAGCGTCTCCTGCAGGTAGGCGGTGATCGGCGGCGATCCGCTCGCGCGGTCGCCCGGTAGGCGCCGTGGGAGACGATCCGGAAGACGACGCTGGCGACGGCGAGCAGGGGGAAGGTGAGGAAGGTGACCAGGGCCAGCTTGACGTCGAGGACGAGCAGGATCACGACCACGCCGACCAGGGTCAGCGTGCTGGAGAACATCGTCACCACGCCGCTCGGTGACGAGCTGGTTGAGCGCCTCGATGTCGTTGGTCATGCGCGAGATCAGCACCCCCGGGCTGCGCCGGGTGAAGAAGCCGATCGACATCGACTGCAGGTGGGCGAAGACGCGCTCGCGCAGGTCCTGCAGCGCCCGCGTCCCGACCCAGCCGACCAGGTAGGTCTGCAGGTAGGTGGCGGCGGCGTAGAGCGACGGCGACGACGAGGAAGGCGACGACGATCAGGTCGAGGGCGGCGACGTCGCCGGTGACGATCCCCGCGTCGATCGCCTGGCCGGCGAGGTAGGGGGGAGCGAGGCCGGCGCCGGTCGCGACCAGCAGGGCGACGAACATCAGCGCCACCCGGCCGCGGTAGGGGCGCAGCAGGCCGATCATCCAGCGCACCTTGCGCCCGCGCTGGTCCTGGCCGCGGACCAGCTGCCAGAGCGCGGCGAAGAGCAGGAAGATGTTGCGCAGGCGGTTGCCGGTCCTCGCTCACAGCCGCGCCATCTCCTCGCGCTGCTCGAGGTCGCGCTGCAGGAAGACCGAGTCGGCGAGGCCGTGCTCGGCGATCTCGCGGTAGAAGCCGCAGCCCTCGAGCAGCTCCTCGTGGGTGCCGCGGTCGACGATCTGGCCGCCGTCCATGACGACGACCTCGTCGGCGAGGGAGACGGTCGAGAGCCGGTGGGCGATGACGAAGGTCGTGCGGCCGGCCATCGCCTCGCGCAGGCCGGCCTTGATCGCCGCCTCGGTGGTCGCGTCGACCGAGGAGGTGGCGTCGTCGAGGATCAGGATGCGCGGATCGGCGAGCAGGGCGCGGGCGATCGCGACCCGCTGGCGCTGGCCGCCGGAGAGGGTGAGGCCGCGCTCGCCGACGATGGTGTCGTAGCCGCCCGGCAGGTCGCGCGATGAAGCTCGTCGGCCTGGGCGCGCCGCGCCGCCGCTTCGATCTCCTCGCGGCTCGCCGTCGGCGCGGGCGTAGGCGATGTTCTCGGCGACGCTGGCGCTGAAGAGGAAGCTGTCGTCGGCGACGAAGGCGATCTCCGAGCGCAGCGAGGTCGACGTCGACCTCGCGCACGTCGGCGCCGTCGACCAGCACCGCGCCCTCGCTCGGGTCATAGAGGCGCGCGATCAGCGCCACCAGGCTGGTCTTGCCCGAGCCCGACGGCCCGACCAGGGCCACCGTGCTCCCGGCCTCGACCTCGAGGTCGACCTCGCCAGGCCGCATCCGACTTCGACCCCTCCGTGTGGTCAATCTCGGATGCGCTGCGCGAGCGCCGTCGTAGCGCAGCGTCACCCCGCGCAGCTCGACCCCGCCGCCGCCGGCCGGCAGCGCCGGCGCCCCGGGCGGGCTCTCGATCTGCGGCTCGCGGTCGAGGATCTCGAACAGCCGGTTGCCGGAGGCGATCGCCCGCTGCGCCATCCCCATCGCCATCGCCGAGCATCCGCATCGGCCCGGCCAGCATCACCAGGTAGGTGTAGAAGGCGGTGAAGTTGCCGAGGCTGAGGTTGCCGTCGATCACCTCGCGGCCGCCGACCAGCAGCACCAGCGCGATGCCGATCTGCGGCAGCAGCCCGATCAGCGGCGAGAAGAACGCCTGCAGGCGGGTCGAGTAGATGCTCTGGTCGAAGACCCGGGCGACGGCGCGCTGGAAGCGGTGCAGCTGGTGCTCCTCGCGGGCGAAGGCCTTGACGATGCGGATCCCGGAGATGTTCTCCTCGGCTTCCGCGGTCAGCTCGGCGATCCGCTGCTGGACCTCCTGCAGCGGCCGGGCGCGAGACGCGGTTGTAGCGGGAGGCGGTGTAGACGACGAACGGCGCCGGGACGCAGCGCGATCAGCGCCAGCAGCGGGTTGATCGCGATCATCACGGCGCTGGCGAGGACGATCGTCAGCAGGTTCTGGGTGATGAAGATCAGCCCGTAGCCGAGGAAGAAGCGGATCGACTGCAGGTCGACGGTCGCCCGCGACATCAGCTGCCCGGTCTGCTGGGAGTCGAAGAAGCCGAGCTCGAGCCGCTGCAGGTGCGCGTAGAAGCGCTGGCGCAGGTCGAATTCGACCGCCAGCGAGACCTTGCCGGCGACCACCCGGCGCACCACGGTCAGCCCCAGGCGCAGGATCGCGGCGCCGACGATCGCCAGCGCCAGCGGCAGCAGGTCGGGCTTGTCGCCGTTCTGGATCGCGTTGACGGCGCGCCCGATCAGCCACGGGATCAGCACCGTCATCCCCATCGCCGCCCAGGCGAAGGCCAGCGAGCCCCACAGCTGGCGGCGGTAGGGGCGCAGGAAGCCCATCAGGCGGCGGTAGGTCCGCATCAGACCTGACTATACAAAGTGAAGTATTGGCGGCTCGGCGCTGCGACGAGCGCGGCGCGGCCTTGGCGCTCGGCACCTTGCCGCCCTTGCAGGCTCCGGGCCCGTGGCCCGGGCTGGAGAGGATCTGGAAGTTGGTGACGGCGTGGAACGGGCGTGGTGGCGCCGTCGTTCTGGGCCAGGTTGACGACGAGGCGGTAGAAGCCCGGCTTGAGGTCGTGGTAGTAGATCTCCGGCCGGGTCGCCGGCGAGTAGCTGCCGGCCGACGCCGATCCGTTCGGCGAGCACGCCGTTGGGGCCGGCGTATGCGGGGTAGTCGAAGGAGGCGCCGATCAGGCGGCCGTTGCCGAACGGGCTGTCGATCGCCCGCTGCAGCTTCGACCGGGTCGACGCAGTCGGGGACCCGGTTGAGGCCGAAGCGGATGTTGCCCTCGCCGAGCTGCGGTTCGCCGCCGAAGTGCCGCGGGCGCGAGCTGGAAGTTGTGGACCTTGACCTTGACCACGACCGCGTGGCTGGACTGGCGGGCGCCGTTGCGGGGGGAGATCGACTGCGACGCTCGGCTCGCCCGGGCGCCGGGCCGGCGCGCTTGCGCGCTCGCTGGCGTCTTCCTTGCCCCCACCCAGCGCCAGGACCGCGGCGAGGATCGGCCGCGGCCGCCGCACCGACCACGAATATGGCGGTTCTGAAAGGCATGGAGCCGGGAACACTAAGCGCAGCGCCGTAACGTTCACACCTTGATCCGAAGCGCAGGCATCGCCACCGCGGCAGCGCTCGTCTCCGCTTGCCCTCGCGGCTCCGGCTGCCCACGGCGCCGGCCTGGCCGGTCGCGTGCACGTCTTCGCCGGCACCCGGCCCGGTCCCGACACCTTCGGCGGCGGCCACAACTTCCCCGGCGCGACCGTGCCGTTCGGGATGGTCCAGTGGAGCCCCGACACGACCCCGGCCGACGCCAACGGCCGCGGCGGCTACGACTACCGCGACTCCCACATCAAGGGCTTCAGCCTCACCCACCTCGCCGGCGCCGGCTGCTCGCTCTACGGCGACTTTCCCTTCCTGCCGACGACCGAGCCGCTGAGCTCCTCGCCCGCCGCCCGCGGCTCTTCGCTCGACGGCGAATTCCAGCCGGGCTTCTCCCACGCCCACGAGAGCGGCGCGGCCCGGCTACTACTCGGTGCGCCTCAACCCGGTCGACGGGGCCGCGATCGAAGCCGAGCTGACGGCGACGACCCGGACCGGGATGGCCCGCTTCACCTTCCCCCGCAACCCTCACTCCAGCGTCCTGGTCAACGCCGGCGGCAGCGCCCAGCCCGACGACTTCGCCGCGGTGCAGGTCGACCCGGCGCGCCGCGAGATCGACGGCACCGCCTCGAGCGGTCTCTTCTGCGGGCAGCGCCCCCGCTACAGGGTCTACATCGCGGCCGTCTTCAACCGCCGCTTCGACGCCTACGGCACCTGGGAAGGCAACAGGCCTCGCACCCGGCTCGAGCACGGCGAGCGCAGCCAGAGCGCCGCCCGCGAACCCGGCGACGACCGCCGACGCGGGCGCCTACGCGACCTTCGATACCCGCCGCAACCGGGTCGTCGCTCGCCCGCGTCGGCCTCTCCTTCGTCAGCGTCGAGGACGCCCGCGCCAACCTCGCCGCCGAAGACCCGGGCCTGCGGCTTCGGCGAGGTCGGCGAAGCGCGCGGAAGGCGACTGGAACAAGGCGCTGGGGCGGATCCGGGTCAGCGGCGGCCCGCGGCGCCTGCTCGACACCTTCTACACGGCGCTCTACCACGCCTTCCTGGCGCCGCGGACCTTCAGCGACGTCGGCGGCGCCTACATCGGCATGGACGGGCTCGTCCACCGCGCCCGCGGCCGCATCCAGTACGCCGACTTCTCCGGCTGGGACACCTACCGCACGCAGATCCAGCTGCTCTCGATCCTGGCGCCGCGGCGGGCCGGCGAGATGGTCCGCTCGCTGCTCGCCGACGCGGCGCAGAGCGGCTGCCTGCCGCGCTGGCCCTACGCCAACGGCCAGAGCATGACCATGGTCGGCGACTCGGCCGACCCGATCGATCGCCTCCGCCGCGGCCTTCGGCGCCACGGCTTCGACCGCGCGCGCGGCGCTCGCGGCGATGGTCAAGGGTGCCGACGCAGCCCTGCCGCAGCGCCAACGGCGAATACCTCGAGCGCCAGGGCCTCGCCGGCTACCTCAGGCTCGGCTACGTCCCCTACGACCTCGACACCAACGTCCGCAACGCCAACTCGATCTACGGCAGCCCGGACGACGTCTGGGGCTCGGCGGCCACCTCGCTCGAGTACGGGGTCGACGACTTCGCGATCGCCCAGTTCGCCGCCCGCGCCCTGCACGATCGCGCCGCATATGGCCGCTTTATGCAGCGTTCAGGTACCTGGCGCAAGCTCTTCGACCCAGCCAGCGGCCAGGTCGAGCCACGCTACGAAAATGGCAGCTTTCCAGCCAAATACGACAACCTCGACGGCGGCGGCTTCGTCGAGGGCAACTCCTCCCAGTACACCTGGATGGTGCCCCAGGACCCGGCCGGGCTCTTCCGCCGGATGGGAGGGCCGTGACGGCCTCGCAGCGGCTTGACCGCTTTCTGCGTCGAGCTCAACGGGGGCACCGGCGGGACCCACACCGATCACGCCCTGCTCGGCAACGAGCCGACGCTGCACGTGCCCTGGCTCTACGACTGGACGCGACGGCCCTTCGGGACGCAGGCCGCGGTGCGGCGCGGCCCTCGCGCCTCTACGGCACCGCCCCCGACGGCTACCCCGGCAACGACGACCTCGGCACGCTCTCCTCCTGGTACGTGTTCGGCGCCCTCGGCCTCTACCCGGAGGTGCCCGGCGTCGGCCTGCTGGCGATCGGCAGCCCGCTGTTCGGGCGCGCCTCGATCGCGCTGCCGCACCACCGGCGCGCGACGATCACTGCCGAGCGCCTACACGTTCAGGCGATCCACGGCACAAGAGCGGGCACGGCAAGGCGGCCGAAAGCCCGCCGGGTCGCGCTCAGCCCGTCGGCGGCGCCCTACATCCGCTCGCTGCAGCTCAACGGCCACGCCTACGGAAAGCCGTGGACCACCTACTGCGCTCTGGCGCGGGGGGCAGACCTCTCCTTCCAGCTCGGCCCCTACCCGAACCGCAGCTGGGGGACCTCCGCCACTGCAGCGCCGCCGTCCTTCGGGCCGCACCGGCAGATGCCGAGAGACAGCTGCGCGCCGTGACCCTCGCCCCGTCTCGAACGGCGCCCTCTGGGTGCTCGCCGGCCTGATCGCGCTCGGCGCCGCGGTGCGCTTCGCCACGCTCGGCCTGCAGAGCTACCACCACGACGAGGTGATCACCGTCGCCCGCGTCATCCCCGGCAGCTTCACCGACATGCTGCGCCAGGTGAAGGGGAGCGAGTCCAACCCGCCCCTCTACTACGTGCTCGCCTGGGGCTGGGCGAAGGCGTTCGGCACCGGCGAGGTGGCGATGCGCTCGCTCTCGGCCCTGTTCGGCGTGGCCACGGTCCCGCGTCGCCTACTGCGCGGCCCGTGAGCTGTCCAGCCGGCGCGCCGGCCTGATCGCGGCGGCGCTCGTCGCCGTCAACCCGATGCTGATCTGGTACTCGCAGGAGGCCCGCTCCTACGCCCTGCTGGTCTTCTTCGGCGCCGCCTCGCTGTTCTTCTTCGCCCGCGCCCTGCGCACCCGCGAGGGGCGCGACCTGGCGCTCTGGGCGCTCGCCTCGGCCCTGGCGCTCTGCAGCCACTACTTCGCCGTGTTCGCGGTGGGGATCGAGGCGCTCTGGCTGCTCGTCGCGCTGCGCTCGCGCTGGCGGGCCGTGCTGCCCGCGGTCGCGGGGGTCGGCGATCGTCGGCCTGGCCCTGGTGCCGCTGATCTCCGCCCAGGTCAACCCGACCCACATCGGCTGGATCGATCACAGCCCGCTTTCCTCCCGCCTCTTCCAGACCGGGGTCAGCTTCCTGGTCGGCGAGACCGGCCACGTGATCGCCGAGCCGCCGCGCGAGCGCTACGCCCTGCTGCCCGCGATCCTGATCGGCGTGGCCCTCCTGCTGGTCGCGGTGCGGGGGACGCGGGCGGAGCGGCGCGGAGCGCTGCTCGGCGCGGTGGTCGGGCTGGGCGTGGTGGCCCTTGCGGCGCTGGCCGCGGCGATCGGCAAGGACTACGTGGTCGAGCGCAACCTGCTTCCCGCCCTCGTGCCGCTTGGCGGTCGCGCGGCGCGATCGGCTTTGCCAGCCGACGGGGCTCGGCGCCTCGGCCTGCTGCTCGCGGTCGTGCTCGTCGCCTACTGGTCGGCCTTCGACGTCCACGTCACCCAGACGCCGAACCTGCAGCGCCCCGACTTCCGCGAACTGACCGACGGACTCGGGCCGCCGCACGGGCCGCGGGCGATCGTCACCTGGAAGCTCGCCGCCGACCCGGTCCGCTTCTACCTGCACGACCATTCGGTGAGGATCTACAGCGGCGAGACTCCGCTGCGCGAGATCGACGTGATCGGCAAGTCGCGCAGAAGGGAGGCCGGTCACCGGCGTGCCATCGAGCTTCCACCCGGCCGGACGGGTAAGGTTCGAACGGCTGACACTTTCCCGCTACATCTCGAGCCGCAGCTCGCCAGGTTCCTTTCTACGCCCTGAAAAGAGTGCGGACCGGCTTCGGCGACGACGCGGTCGTCGTCGATGGCCAGAGCGGAGCCGGCCGGTGAGCCCAATCGAAGAATTCGCCTACCGGCTGGGCGCGGCTGCTCGCCGCCCGGCGAGCTGGTGGCAGCTGCTCAGGTTCGGCCTCGTCGGCGCCTCGGGCTACGTGATCAACCTCGCCGTCTTCGCCCTGCTCAACGACAGTCTCGGCGTCCACTACTCGCTCGCCGCCGTCGGCGCCTTCTGCGTCGCCGTCAGCAGCAACTTCTTCTGGAACCGGCACTGGACGTTCGCGGCCGGCGACGGCCATGCCGGCTTCCAGGCGGCCCGCTTCTTCACGATCAGCGTCGCCGCCCTGGCGATCAACCTGGCTGTTCTCGAGCTGCTCGTCACCTGGGCCTCGGTCGGCGAGCTTCCGGCCCAGGCGATCGCCGTCGCGGTCGCGATGCCCTTCAACTTCCTCGGCAACAAGCTCTGGGCGTTCGCCTAGGTTTCGATTTTGTTTCCGCTGGGGGGTGGGGTAGGGGAGCCTGGCCGCCCTTCTGGCGAATTGACACCCCATGCGCTTCGCGCATGGGGTGAACCTGGAGCGCGGGCTATGCCCGCGCAATAACCGGATTGCATTTCCGCCGCTTCGCGACATTCGCCAGAAGGGCGGCCAGGCTCCCCTCGACACGGCCCCGATATACGGAAGCTCCCGAAACCGAGACTCAACTTTGGAAGCTAGAGGAGCTTCAGGCGGGAAAGAAGCTTCGAAAGTACGACCAGCCTTCCGAAACTTGAGAGAGCTTCAAGCCAAATGGCAGCGCCTCGGGCGCTGGATCCGAAGCTCTACTCCGCTTCGAGAGCCCTGGCGGGTGCGCCTCTGTGGGAATGTCGCCGAAGGCGGCGGAAATGCAATCCGATGCCTGCGCGGGCGTAGCCCCCGCACCCCATCTCGGCGCTACGCGCCATAGGCGCGTGCGACGTCAATTCCCGCAGAGGCGCACCCGCCAGGGCTCCCACAACCGATAACCGTTAATATTTCTGAGCGATGGAGCAGGGTGCAGCCACCGAGATTCCTTCGGATTGGTACCGGAGGGCGTTTCCCGCGGAGGAGACGACGAGGAGGCCTTGGGCGGACAGGACCGAGGCCGAAGTCGATCGTGCGCTCGGGATGCTGCGCGCGTCCGGGTCGGAGCGGGTGCTGGACCTCGCCTGCGGGACCGGCAGGCACGCGCTCGAAGCTCGCCCAGCGCGGCTTCTCCGTGGTCGGCGTCGACATCGCCAGGGATCTTCTCGACATCGCCGAAAGCGACGCGGCCGACCAGTCGCTGGAGGCCACCTTCCTCGAAGCCGACCTGCGCGAGCTGGACTTCGAGGACGAGTTCGACCTGGTTCTCAGCCTCAACGACGGGGCCGTCGGCTACTTCGAGACCGAGGAGGAGAACCGCCGCACCTTCGAGGTCGTGGCACGGGCGCTGCGCGCCGGCGGCGGCCACCTGATGCAGCTGCCGAACGTCCTCTATGCGGAAGCCCACCTGCCGCAGAAAACCTGGATCGAGGGCGGCTCGATGATCGAACTGATCGACCACCGCTGGGACGCCGGCAGCCGCTACTTAGAAGGCACGACGACGCCGATCCACTTCGGCGACGTCTTCGAGGGCGTCTCGCCGATTCCGTTTCGCCAGCGCCTCTACTCGGTCGACGAGCTCGCCGAGCTCTACGAGTCCGTCGGCATGACCCTCGCCAACGTCTTTCGGGGGACCGGTAAGCCCCGCCCCCCGAAGGACAGCCAGTTCGAGCTTTTCGTCGAGGGCCGCAAGGCCTGAGCCCTACCAGGCGCTCTCCAGCCAGTACAGGAGCTCCGGAGCGCGGCTGCGCAGGTCGGGATCGGCCGAGGCAAGCTCGGCGCCGGCGACCTGAAGCGCGGCCCCCAGGGCAAGGGTCGCCCGTTTGGCGCTCAAGCTCAGGTGCGCCTCGAGGCGCTCCATCGTCACGCGATCGCCCCGCAGGGACCAGAGCGCCTCCCGCGCTCTCGCCGGATCGGATTCGGCGACGTCGATCGCTTTCTCCACCGCATCGCGGATCTGGAGTGCCGGTGGCGCATCGGCGGCGGCCTCGAGGGCCCGCTCCACCAGTCGTTCGTCCAAGCGGCCGTCGAGAACCGCGGAGACTGCTCTACCCTCTGTCATGTTGGGACCTCCTCTTTAGGTCTCGGCCAAGGCCCCGGGGTGTCGCAAGCACCGCCGGGGTCGCCTTTTGAGAGTTTGCGCGTGTAGACTCGCCTGAAGACAATAAGCGCCCGCCGCTCAATGGTCAAATAATCTCTTTGCGACGCACCCGGGAGCACGGAAGCGCATGGGAAGGCCACGAAGATGAGCAGCGGAAGATCGAGTTACGACGCAACGGCGATTGAGGCCGAGCGACAGGCCGCCTGGGCGCGGGAGGAGGCCTTCGCGACCCCGGTTCCGTCCGATGGCCAGGCGGGCGTCTACATCAAGCCCTCGAGCCCGTTCACCTCGGGAAACCTCCACATGGGGCACGTCCGCGACTACGCGATCGGCGACGCCTACGCCCGCTTCCGCCGTGCCCGCGGCGACGCCGTGCTCTTCGGCTTCGGCTTCGACGCCTTCGGCCTGCCGGCCGAGATGGCGGCGATCGAGCGCAAGGTGACCCCGGCGGACTGGGTGCAGGGCTGTGGCGAGCGCATGCTTGGCCAGATGAAGCGGCTCGGCTTCTCCTTCGACTACGACCGCGTCTTCTACAGCTCCGACGAGGCCCAGTACCGCTGGTCGCAGTGGCTCTTCATCACCCTGCTCGAGGCCGGCCTGATCTACCGCGACGACACGACGGTCGACTGGTGCGACCACTGCCGCACGACGCTCGCCTCGCTCCAGGTCGAGGACGGCACCTGCTGGCGCTGCCACAACGAGGTCCGCCTGATCCGCCGCCCGACCTGGTTCCTGCGCATCACGCCCTACCTGGAGGAGAACGACCGGCGCCTCCCCGACCTGGCGGACTGGGACGAGATCTCGCTCTCGACCCAGCGCTACATCCTCGGTCGCAGCGACGGGGTGGAGGTTGACGTGACCGGCCCGGAGGGCGCCGAGCTCACGGTTTTCTCCCCGCACGGCGATTCAGTCGCGGAGGCGTCCTTCGTCCTCGTCTCTCCCCGTCACCCCGACGTGGAGGCCTGGGCCACGGAGCCGGCGGTGCGCGAGCAGCTCGACGAGCTGCGCTCGGGCGGTTGGGAGCGCAGCGCCCGCGACGCCAGGTCGGTGCCGCTGGTCGATACCGGGGCCACGGCCGAGGTCCCGTGGGCCGGAGGACCGCTGCCCGTCTTGGTCTCCCCGATCGTCGATGCCCGCTACGGGCCCACCGCGGCGCTGGGGATCCCCGCCGTCGACGAGGCGGACGCGATGATCGCGGCGCGGGTGCCCGGCCTGGGGGAGGGGTCCGGGGGCGGGGACTCCGAGGGTCAGCCCCAGGCCCGCCAAGCCGTCCGCTACCGGGCCGCGGACTTCTCGATCTCCCGCCAGCGTTTCTGGGGCACGCCGATCCCGATCGTGCACTGCGAGGACTGCGGCGCGGTGCCCGTTCCCGAGCAGGACCTGCCAGTCGTGCTGCCGCGCGACATCGAGCCGACGGGGGAGGGCAACCCGCTGGCCGAGCGCGCCGACTTCGTCGACGTCGAGTGCCCCCGCTGCGGGCAGCCGGCCAAGCGAGAGACCGACACCCTCGACTGTCACTTCGACGCTCTCTGGCTCTGGGTTCCCTCGGCGGTGCCGCCCGAGGCGCGGGCGGAGGAGATGTTCACCCACCCCGACCTGCGCCGCTGGCTCCCCTCCGAGCGCCTCGTCGCCGGCGCCGACAGCGGCGGCTTCGTCTTCGACCAGCGCGTCGTCACCAAGGCCCTGCGCGACATCGGCCCGTTCGCCTTCCTCGAGCAGGGCGAGCCGTTCTCGGGCTGCCTGTTCCACGAGATGGTGATCGCCGACGGGCGCAAGATGAGCAAGCACCTCGGCAACGTCGTCGACCCGGACGAGCTGGTCGAGCGCTTCGGTGCCGACACGGTGCGGCTTGCCGTCCTCTACGCGGCCGGGCCGGCGAAGACGCTGAACTGGAACGACGGGGCGCTGCGGTTCGCCAGCCGCTTCCTCAACAACGTCTGGGATTACGCCCACGTGCGCATCGAGGCCGCCGCCGGCGCGACGGCGGACGAGGAGGCCGCGGCGGACACCGAGTTCCTGCGCGAGCGGTTGCGCAAGTGGTGCGACAACGGCCTGGAGCGCATCACGGCCGACATCGAGGACCTGCAGATGCACAAGGCCGTTCGCAACGTCACCCGCCTCTTCGAGCGCATCCAGGACTTCGAGAAGCGGGTGGTCGCTCGCCGCGGCGAGCTCAGTCGCCCCGACGCCGAAGCGCAGGTCACGGCCCTGCTCCTGCTCGCCCGCGTTCTGGCGCCCTTCGCCCCGCATGCGGCAGAGGCGATCCTGCGCGCGGGTGGGGAGGATGCCTCCGGCGTGCCGGGAGCCTGGCCCGATTCCCTTGTACTTTCCGTAGCAGCCCCAGGGGCCAGCCCTTCCTGAGCGTCTTCGATTACGCAGCATGGCTTGACTGGTTTGTTTGAACCTGTTATGAATGGAATCGCTGACGATCAAGCGCAGCGAAGAGGCAGGGTCCTCGCAAGAGGAGGCTCGCCTGGCACGGCAAAGGGAGAGTCCAGCACATGAGCCGCAATAGCGGCGCCGGTACCTTGGTGCCGATCCCGCTCGCCCCTGCCTCTTCCTGCGCTGTTTATCGCGTTCCGAAGTGACCTCCGTGCAGGGCCCCGAAAGAGCCCTGATGGCCCATCTTTTCCCGTAAGGCGGGGGATCGAGCCCGGCGGCAGTGCCCGGCCGTCCCGGTTTGCGCAGAAAGCCTTGACCGGTTGTCGCAAGTCTGTTATAGCTAGAACTGCTGACGACCGAGTACCAAGCTGAGAGGTGGGAGGCCCCGGAACGGGTCGGCTCGCCTTGCGATGGCGATGGGAGTGTCCAGTCATGAGTCGAGACAACGGCTGTTTCGAGTGCGATAGGGAGGCGACGGTGTCGTGGGCTATGCCCCACCTCCAGCCCGTGGCGCTGCCCTGCACCACAGCCGCTTCGCCCTCTCACCTCTGGCAGCAGAGTCACCGGAGAAAGATGGTGGCCGTGTAGGGCCGAGCGTTGGCGAATATGGCCAGGAATTGAGCCCGTCCCGTGGGAGCTGACACCACAGGGCGGGCTCAACTCTTTCTCCGGCCGGTCAATGGACAGAAAAGCTTGATCGCTGCTTTGGGGTCTGTTATACCCCTTGATCCGATGAGCAGGCACAAGAGGCGAAGGCCGTTCGACAGTACCGGGGGACGCTCGGTACCCTGCCCGGAGGAGATTTCGTCATGTTGAGCCCCGAGGATCGCACCCGCTCTTGCGCAACCGAACTGGTCTGTCGGGACTGCGGCCGGAGGCTGCCTCTTCTCGACACGACTTCGAAGTGCCTGGGCTGCGGCAACGGGCTCGACATCGACTACGACTACGAGCTGGCCAAGGCTCGGCTTGGAGAGGTGCCGCCGGCGGAGCGCGAGATCAACATCTGGCGCTTCGAGGAGCTGCTGCCGATCGTCGACGCGAAGGCCCAGGCGCGCGTCGGGCGCTACAGCGGCCGCACGCCGCTGATCCACGCCGACCGCCTTGGCGCCGAGCTGGGGCTGAAGAAGCTCTACCTCAAGGACGACAGCACCTCGCGTCCCAGCCTCTCCTACAAGGACCGGGTCGTCTCGATGGCGGTCGCCCGCCTGCTGGAGCTGGGCAAAGGGGAGATCGGCTGCGTCTCCACCGGCAACGTCGGCACCGCGGTCGCCTCGCTCGCCGCCAAGGCCGGCGTCACCGCCTACGTTTTCTACCCGTCGAACATGGAGCGCGGCAAGGCACGCGCCTGCCGCGCGCTCGGCGCCGCCGTCTGCCAGCTCGACGGCAACTACGACCAGGCCAACCGCGCCTGCCGCGAGCTCGCCCTCGCCAGCGGCATCCAGTTCGCCAACATCACCCTGCGGCCTTTCTACGCCGAGGGGGCGAAGACGGTCGCCTACGAGGTGGTCGAGCAGCTCGAGTGGGCGGCGCCCGACCACATCGTCATCCCGGCCGCCGGCGGCACGCTCTCCTCCCGCGTGCACAAGGGGCTGAACGAGCTCGAGACGGTGGGCCTGGCGGAGACCTCGGCGGTCAGGATCGACGTCGCCCAGGCCGAGGGCTGCAGCCCGATCGCGACGGCGATCAACGACGGCTCGGGTGAGATCGAGCCGCAGACCCCGCACACGGCGGCCCACTCGATCGCGATCGGCGCACCCGGCGACGGCCCGCTCGTGGTCGACGCGGTGATGTCGCGCGGTGGCAGCGCCGCGACCGCGAGCGACCAGGAGATCTTCGAGGCGATCGACCTGCTCGGCGCCACCGAGGGCATCCTCACCGAGCCTGCCGGCGGTACCACGATCGCCTGTACGGCCAGGCTCGCCAACGAAGGTAAGCTCGGCCCCGACGACACCGTGGTCGCGATCGTCAGCGGCAACGGCTACAAGACGCTGGACGAGCATCCCGACAAGCCCTGGGCCGAAGGCGTCGCCTGCGAGGTCGACTCAATGACCGAGATGCTTGAAGAGTTCCGCCGGCACGGCGTCGGCGCCACGCTCGGCTGATTGACTCGTCAGTCAATATGATTCTCGCCGATGGCAGGCGCCAACGGCAAGATCGTCCCGGCTGACTTTCCACCCCCGGTCGACGCTGTCCAGGAGTTCGTCAAGCGCTCGCTCGACGGCGAGGACGAGCGGATCGAGATCGGCGTCGCGATCGTCGGCGGCGGCACCGCCGGCCTCGCCTGCGCGAACCGGCTGCTGCAGCTCCTGGCCGAGGACCCCGAGACGATGGAGAAGCTCGGCGAGGTGCCGGTCGCGGTGATCGAGAAGGCGAAGACCTGCGGCGGTCACAACCTCTCTGGCGCGGTAATGCGGCCCGGCCCGCTGGAGGAGCTCTTTCCCGATCTCAGCCGCGAGCAGTGGCGCCAGGAGGGCTTTGCCTTCGGCGAGGTGAAGAAGGAGGCGATCTACCTCCTGCCCAACGGCAAGTCGAAGATCCGCATCCCGCCGCCGCCCCCACTTCGCAACCACGGCAACGAGGTGGTCTCCGTCTCCGCGCTCTGCCGCTACATGCAGGCACAGGCCGAGGAGGCTGGCGCCTACCTGCTGACCGAGACCGCGGCGACGCAGCTGATCGTCGAGGACGGCGCGGTTGCCGGTGTGCGCTCGGGCGACAAGGGTCGCGGCAAAGACGGCGAGGAGCTGGGCAACTTCGAGCCCGGCACCGACATCGCCGCCAAGGCGACCGTTCTCGCGGAGGGATGCTGGGGCCATCTCACCGACGCCGCCGTCGGCGAGTTCGGCCTCGATGAGGGGCGCGAGCCGCCGACCTGGGAGCTCGGGGTGAAAGAGGTCTGGAAGGTGGAGAAGCCGCTCGACCGGGTGATCCACACGGTCGCCGGCTGGCCGCTGAAGATCTCCGCCAAGTACCACCAGATCGGCGGTTCGTGGATCTACCCGATGAAGGACGAGAAGACCGGAGAGGACCTCGTCTCGATCGGCTGGGTGCTGGACCTCGACTACGCCGACGCGACCAGCTCCGCTCACGACTTCCTGCAGCAGTTCAAGACGCACCCGATGGTGCGAGAGATCCTCAAAGGCGGCGAGCGGATCAGCTGGGGGGCAAAGGCGATTCCCGCCAGCGGCTACTGGGGGATACCAAAGCTATCCGCGCCGGGAACCGTGCTCGTGGGTGACGCGGCCGGAATGATGAACCTGGCGGCGCTGAAGGGCGTCCACTACGCGATCAAATCGGGGATCCTCGCCGCCGAGGCCATCTATGAGGGCCTCAAGGCCGAGAGCAACGACTTCTCCGCCTACGAGCAGGCGGTAGAGGACTCGATGATCGGCAAGGAGCTCTACGAGCAGCGCAACACGCGCCAGCCCTTCCAGAAGGGCCTGATCAAGGGCGGGCCGCTGGTCAACCTGATGATCGCCACCAAGGGTCGCTTCCCCGGCGGGCGCTGGAAGGTCGAGCGCAACGACGCCCAGCCGATGTTCGTCGGCGACAGCAAGGACGGCTACCCCCAGCCCGACGGCAAGTACACCTTCGACAAGCTCTCCAGCGTCTTCATCACCGGCAACGCCACCCGCGACGACGCCCCCAACCACATCCGCGTCCAGAAGCGAGTCCCCCGCGAGATCGCCGAGACCTGGAAGTGGATGTGCCCGGCAGGCGTCTACGAGATCCCCGACGACGCCCCCGAGACCGGCGACGTAGACGTGACCGTCAACTACACCAACTGCATCCAGTGCGGCGCCATAACCGCCAAGGGCGGCCGCTTGACGACGCCTGAGGGCGGCGACGGCCCGCTGTACCAGAACACCTGAAATTGCTGGCTCGGGTTGAAGTGAATCGACCAGCGTTCCTCCTTGCGGTACTCGCGATCAGCGGCCTGCCGGCAGCGACATCCGTTGCCCAGGCGGAAACGGCGGAGCCGGAAGCCCATTCCGCTTACACATCGTTCCGGCTCGCTGCGGCTAACGGCCTGAAGGTGCACGTCACCGGCAAAAACGGCATAGTGCAGATCGAGGTTCGTCGTGAAGGCCGACGTGGGGGAAGCGTCGTCTTCTACCGGACGCAGGGCGAATCGACAGAAACGGGAATGAAAGCCCAGTTCGGACAGCTCGGGCTGATCGACGTCCACTTCACGCCGACGAGGACCCTGCTTGCCGTGCCCCCGCCCAAGGGATGCAAGGGCGAGCCGACGATGTTCCGCGAAGGCTTCTTTGCCGGGACGATCAAGTTCACCGGCGAGCGCGAATACGTGCTGTTCGACAAGACCCGGGTCGACGGGAAAATGAACGTCAACCGGGAATCGGAGTGGCAGTGCCCCGGGCGCAAAGGTTCGAGGAGCCTGCGGAGTGCATCACGGATCTCGGCTGCCGCCTCCGGCAGGAGGCGCCGCGAAAGGCAGGCGTGGTTGATCGTCTCCAGCGCCAGCTGCAACTGCACTTTCCTCGTCTACGCGGAACGCGACGCCAAGAGGCGTGGGCCGACAGGCTTCCTCGGCGTGCAGCGGGAAGAACTGGACGGGATGGAAATCTCCCGCAGCACGTACTCCGAAGTTGGCTCCTCGGCCTTCGCCTACGACCACGCCGCCGGCACTGCAACGGCGCACCCGCCGCGGCCCTTCAGTGGCGATGGGACCTTCAAGCGCCGCCTCCACGGCCACAACCTCTGGAGAAGCACGATCCAGATCCCATTTCTCGGGGCGGGTCGCCCCAGCATCGGCGGCGGCCACTACTGGGCCGTGCTGCGTCGCCACATTCCATACGACGAGTGACGCGGACACTCGTGGGCCGCTCTCAGCGAGAGGTTCACGACACTAGTAGTGCTCCGTTAGGTTGATCCAGGCTGTTTGAGGTAGGGAGTGTCGGGCGGCAGCCGTCGGCGGCAGGTGGGGCATGTCCCCTGCCAGCAGGCCAGGAGCTGTTGCAGCTCCCTGACGACCTCGAACAGCGAGGTCAGGCGGCCGCCCGGAGTGGAGGACGCCGCAGCCGCTCCGTGGTGAGGAAACCGTGTGCGACCGAACTGCTGCAGGCACTGCTCATCGCCGTCCTCCAGGCGGGCGGCCATCGGCTCGATCGACTTGCGCTTGCCGTCCAGCATCAGGCCGCGCAGGTAGACCTCCCCCCAGCGGCGCTGGTCCTTGCGCGCCATCGGCTCGAACATCTCCTCGGCGAACTCGACCAGGCGAGTGCGAACTCTCTTCAGTCTCCCCGGCGTCAGCCCCGACACCCCTCCCATTGTTGCCTCCTCCGTAGATGCCATCGCGGAAGGGTTCGCCTGCTCAGGGCGAAGTTCCTGCAAGACCTAACGGAGCACTACTAGAAGCCTGTAACTGATCCGGTCTGATGGGTTGTGAACCCCGAGAAGATGCTGGGCGCGGCGATCAGATGGATGTTCTGGGCCGTTGTCGCTCTAGTTCTGGCTGTGGGTGCCATTGCTCTGATCTTGTTCATCCTGGTCGCCCTCGGCATCATCCCCTTCTCAACTTGTGGACCCAGCGAATGCGTCTGAGCACTCACTAGCTGACTGAGATGGACTCACTCGGGTCGCATTTGCTCTAACCATGAGCGAAGTGGAGCGACGCCGAGGGACAGCACCAGGTCGTGCTCGGCAAGGTGTGGACGAAGCGGGGAAGGCCTGCCGAGGGCTACCTGACCAAGCAGGGCGCCCAGCGCGAGCTCGACGCGATCCTCGCCGATGCATGATCTACGTCCACCACGTCCCGCAGGTGGACGTGCCGAAAAAAAGCGATCGGCGGCGCTGCGGGATGCGTCGGCGCTTTCATTTGCGCCCTCTGCGACGCGCTCGCGGCGTGATGAACAGGCACTGTCAGTATTGGGCGTTGACCCAAATCTCGTCCATATGACCTATATTTAGTTCGCTTGATCTATATTTAGGACACAGCGACCAACTAAGAAGATGGATGTCTCGAAACCCTTTGCGGCCATATCCCCCGGAGTCGACGCCGACGTTCTGGTGGTGCTGGCGGGCTCCACCAAGCCCCGCAGCGGCCGTGAGCTGGCCCGTCGCGCAGGGCGTTCCAGCACTGGCGTTCAGCACGTCCTCGACCGCCTCGTCGAGCATGGGCTGGTCAAACGCGAGGAGGTCGGTCGCACTTTTCTTTACGAGCTGAACCGCGACCATCTGCTCGCGCCGACCGTCGAGCAGATGGCTGGTGCGCGTGCCGAGTTGGTTCGCCGGCTCCGCAACGCGATCGATGATTGGGAGGTTTCGCCGGTTCACGCCTCTCTGTTTGGCAGCGCAGCTCGCGGCGACGGGGATGCGTCCAGCGACATAGACCTTCTAGTCGTGCGGCCCACCGATGTCGACCCCGACGACGCGCACTGGCGCGGACAGGTCGACCGACTCGCTGACCTGGTGCGCCGTTGGACTGGCAACAACGCCGGCATCGCCGAGGTTTCCGAGGGCGAGCTTCCGCGTCTGCGCAAGGATCGGCCGCCCGTCGTGGAGGAGGTCGGCGAGGATGCCGTCGATCTTGCCGGAGAAGCCACTCGAAAATTCCTGAGAAGACTGTGATGGCTCGAAAAGGAGGGCGGACTCAGACGTGTGGCGAGCCTCAGGCGCGACAGCGCCTAGGGCACGCGAGGAGCTTCCTCGAAGTCGCCGAGCTGACTGCGGACGTAAGCGACCCCTCGCTGGAGTACGGCAGCGTGGCTGCCTCTGTCGCCATCCTCGCCGGGATCGCGGCCGCCGATGGCGCCTGCTGTCAGGAGCTTGGAAAGCGGTCTCGCTCCGAAAACCATCACGACGCCGAGGTGCTGCTCGAACAGATCACGCCCGGCGGCAAACGGGCGGCCAGCCAGCTGCGCCAGCTGATCGACATTAAGGACACGGCCCACTACGGGTTTATCAGCATCAGTGCCCCGCAACTCAAGCGAGCCTTGCGCCAGGCCCAGCACCTTGTCGAGTTTGCGGAAGAGGTTCTGCGGCGGTAGGAGGGGTCGGTGCTGGTCCGTAACATCCCGACGATGAGCAGGGGATTCAGCCCCGTCGGGACGGCGCGCCCACACATAAGGAAGGAAGGTTGGCTGAAATGACGATCAAGCCGTGTTCGGCCGTGATTCCGGCGCTTTCGCTGGTCAAGAACCGATGAGGTCGAGAGCAAGGGGCTTGGCAAGCTGACGACGCCAGGCCCTACCAAGCCCAATCGCGTAAAAGGAGATTCGATGACGATCCAGCCGTGTCCTGTCGTGATGCCGATGCTTTCGCTCTATAAGTCGCGTTGAAAGACCGCGCAAGACCGCTCCGCAAGTGCCAGCCCAACCGGCGAGCCGTGCGAGGACGGAGGATCGTTTCGCCCCCAGACCCTTGCCACTTCCGGGAAAAATCGCCGCCTTTTCAGAGCTTCGGGGGGGGGGGGGGGGCTTTCCGCTTGCTAGTGCGATGCCGGAGGAGGGACTCGAACCCCCGACACGCGGATTATGATCGCTCGCGGGGGCTTCGAGAGAGTGCGGGCTGGTCGGGTTCCCACGGCTCTACACCGCCGATCCGGTCGTCGCGGATGTGTCGGGAATGCGGGCTGTCTCCGTGGCTTCCGCTGGCACCTCGCTGGGACTTGGCAGGGCCGATTCGAGCGGCTCGCCAACGTCGCCGTCGAGTAGGTCCACGTAAACACTGAGCGTGAACGCGGGGGAGTGGTGGCCGAGCCAGCGCTGCACCTGCACAGCGTTTCGGCCGGCGCCGAACAGCCGAGTCGCGCACGTGTGTCGGAAGGTGTGGAAGCCCGCCCACGGCACGCCCGCCTCCTCGGCGATCGGGTTGAGCACGCGGCGGCGGACGTTCTCCTGTCGGAGCGGCTCGCCGTTGGTCGCCGGGAACACGAGATCCTCGTCGCCCGGCCACTCAGACACCTTGCGCCGCTGGCGCAGTTCGATCACGAGGTCATGGTCGATCGGGACTGACCGCCTGCCGTACCGGCTCTTGGGTGGCCCGAAACGACCGCGGACATAGGCACGCCGAACCCGTAGGTGCGGTGCTGAGCCGTCCAGCTCGAGGTCACACCAGCGCAGCGCAAACGCCTCGGACACCCGCAGGCCCGTCGCGGCGAGGAGGCGGAAGAACGTCCGCCACCGCTCCGGGCAGAGGGCAAGGAACCTGCGCAGCTCGTCCGTGCTCAGCGCCTTGACCTCCTGCGGCTCGTCGATGTCGAGGCCCTGGTCGATCGCGCGCTGCTCGTCGCGTGCGGGCAGCGCCACGCCGAGCGTCGGGTTCGATCGGATTACACCCTCAGCGACTGCCGAGGCCATGCAGGCCCGGAGCGGCGAGAGGATACGCCGCACGGTCGCGTCGGCGAGGTGCAGCGGCTCGACTTCGAGCGGGAGCGTGCCGGGCGCGACGCCCAGCTTTTCGGCGAGCTGCTTACGGCGCTCGAGCGCAACGCGTCGTCCTTGTTGGCCCTCGTCGCACAACCAGCCGACGAAGGCGGCGACGTCACGCGGCGTCACTTGCTCGACTCGGCGCCGGAGCTGACCGTCGAGGTAGGGCAGCACGTAGCGCCGCAGGTCGCGGCGGTAGTCCTCGCGCGTCGACTCGCGGAAGCCGCGGCGGCCGCGACCTTGGTAGCGCTCGACCCACTCGAGCGCGTAGTCGCGGAGCTTGACCCGGCTGGCGGCGTGGAACTCGCCGGCGTCGACCGCCGCCTTGCGTCCCGCCTTTACGCGTCGGGCGTCGTCGAGCGTGCGGGCTGACTCTTCGCGCTGGCGGCCTTCGGGGTCGCGGTAGATCACGACGTAGCGACTGCCGCGCTTGTAGATGCCGGGGTAGCGGGTTCTCTCGCGTCGCGCCGCCATCAGCGGACGCTCCTGATGTAGACGCCGTCGATGGCGCTGACCGTAGGATCGGCTACAGGCATGTGGAGATGCACCTCCATGTGCTTAGGGCCGTCGTTGGCGTTCGCCCGCCGCGGCGGCCCGCTTTGTCTTAGTTCTGCGAGATTAGACGCTGTAGGCGCCGAAGGGCAAGCCGACATGCGAATGCGTCTGGCGGGTGTCGCCTCGCAAATCCACTCCCGGTGGGTGATCGCGGAGGGGAGGCCAGCACGGTGCCAGCGCGCCGCGATCATCGCGAAGCTTCGAGGTAGTCGTCGAGGTCCACCCGCCGCAGTAGCGTTCGTGAACCGTCCTTTACGAACGGCAAGCGGCGCTGGCTGGTCAGGTCGTAGATGCGCTTCGGCTTGCACCGCAGGTACTCGGCGGCCTCGTCGACCGTTAGGTAGGGCGGCGGCTCGGCAACCCTCTGGCGCTCGGCGAGGATCTCGGCCGCGCGTTGGGCGATCCCCTCGAGCAGCTCGGGCGGTGCGGCTATTCGTAGCTCGCTCACGAGCGCGCGCTCCCTGCCGGAGTCGGCGCCGGGCACTCGGGCCAGGGCGGTAACCACGGCCACGGTCCCCACGCGATCACGGCGACGCCTCCGCATCGCGGCGGGCCTCGTCGAACAGCACGAGATGGCGGTGCTCCCAGCGTCGGATCGCGTCGAGCGCCATCCCGCCCTCGCCGTCGAGCGCTGCGTCGATGCCTCCCCAGCGCGCCACCGCGCGATCCTGCGCTGCCGGCGAGAGTTTCCCGAACTCGTCGTTGAGCCGGCCGAGGGCAGCGGCCAGCTCGGTGCGGGCAGAACGCGACGCCGTCATCGCCGCCTCCCGTCAAGCAGCGTGTAGCGGTTGCGGCGGCGTGGCGCCCGCTCGATGCCGAGCCAACCATCGCGCTCGAGCCGATCGACGATTGCCACCACGGCGAGGCGACGGAGCTGCGTGCGGCCCGCGAGTTCGGCGACCGAAGGATCGCGGCGGCCGGCGTCGAGGTAGGCCGCGATCAGGATCAGCACCGCCCGCCGCTTGCGTCCCTCGATCGGCGCCCGCAGCGCGGCGCGGACGTTCGGCCCGGTCGACGGGGAGTTTCGGCCGTTCGTCGGCCTCATGGCGCGACCCCCGGTCTCGGGAGCCGCGCGGCCGCCCGCTCGAGCAGCGAGGGGCGCGGTTGCGCCGAGATCACCGCTTCATCGAACCGCGCCCCTGCGCCCCGCCCCGTAGGGGCGGTGGCGTGCGAGGCTGCGGGTTCCCACCACGACCGGGCGCGGTTGGGGCGCGGTCGGGGCGCGGGGGCGCGGTCAGCCATCCGGGGCCTCCACCGCCGGGTCCTCGGCGGCCCGGTAGAGCCGCGCGCAGTAGTGCTTTCGGGTCTGCTTGCCTTCGCGCTCGACGCAGACGTATCCCTCTGCGATGAGGAGTTTCAGCGCCTTCCGTTTCCAGTCGGTCTTGCCTTCTACGGCGTCGAGGACCTTGGTGCTCGACAGGCCCGGCTCCAGCTCGATCGCCTCGCTGATCCGTTCCATCAGCGTCGTCGGCCGGAAGGCGTCGCTGTCGGGCGCCGGCTCGGCCTCCTCGACCGGGCCGTACACGCCGCCGCCGATCGGCACGTGCAGCTCGCCGGGCAGCTCGGCGAAGCGGGTGCGCCGGCGGACGAGCCGAAGGTGACCGAGCTGCTCGCGGTCGAATGGCTCGCCCGTCTCGACGACGTAGACGACCTCGTTCAGGTCACCCTTGGCGCTGGCGCCGCGAGCACGATCACCGTCGTGGCCGGTGTTGTCGAGGACGACGGTGGCGATCCCTGCGCGGGCCAGCGGCACGAGCAGTGCGCTGACGAAAGTGGAGTAGTCGTCGTTGGAGTCCTCGGCCAAGCCCGCCGCCGAGAGCATCAGGCGGCTCGAGTCGAAGACGGCGAGGTCAGCGCCGGCGAGCGCCGCTGCCCACTCCTCGGGTCCCCACGTCACCCGAAGGGCGGGCCACTCGAAGTAGCGCAGCCGCTCCGAGCAGGCGGCGGCGATCGCGTCGCCGTCTTCCCTCGCGTTGAGGACGTCGGCGAGCCGGCGGGCGTACTCGTCGGCGCCGTTCTCGACGTCGAGGATCGCCACGGTGCCGCCAGCGGCGACGACCGCGACGGCGACGATGATCGCCAGCAGGCTCTTGCCCGTCCCGGCCGGCGCGGGCAGCAGGTAGCGCTTGCCAGCGAGTAGCCACGGCTCGCCGCCGGGCACGAAGGCGCGGTCGGGTAGACCGCGCTCGATGACGTCGACGAGATCCACCGCGGCCGCGGCGAGGACGGCGGCAGGGTCGCGGCTGGCGGTCGGCTCGCGCTCGGGCGTGACCGCCGAGAGCAGCTCATCGGCTCGCCGCAGGAGGGCCTCGGAACCGCCCTCGCCGGGTTCTGTGGCGGCGGCCTGGATTTCCTGCCCAGCGGCCAGCAGGCGCCGCCTGACCGCGTTCTGCTGCACGATCTCGGCGTAGTGGCGGGCGTTGCCCGCGGCCGGGACCTTGGCGGCCAGCTCGGAGACGTAGTGCTTGCTGCCGGCGGTGTCGAGCTGGCCGCTGCGGCTCAGCGCCTCTGACACGCTCAGCTCGTCGACCGGCTTGCCGTCGGCGTGCAGCGCGCGGATCGCGCGAAGATCGCCCGGTGGCGGTCGAGGTAGAAGTCGCGCGGCCCCAGGCCAACCTCGTCGAGCACGCGGCCCAGCGCGGGAGCAGCGACGAGCATCGCCCCGAGCACCGATTCCTCGGCCTCGATGTTCTGCGGCGGGACCTGTACGAGGGTCACGCCAAGCCCCCCGCGAGCTGACCGCTCGG
Organism: uncultured Solirubrobacterales bacterium; assembly: GCA_963714665.1. Taxonomy (GTDB): domain Bacteria; phylum Actinomycetota; class Thermoleophilia; order Solirubrobacterales; family 70-9; genus VRUE01. Next base: position 803,435 of record CAVQPE010000003.1, read on the forward strand.
TCCTAGGTGAAGCTGCCGCCGCCGGCTAGGCGGCTCGGGTTCGTCTCCTGGGTCGGGGTCGCCGCCGCCGGCCGAGCGGCTCGACGTCCGACGAGAGCCGCTCGCTCTGCAGCTCCGTGGGCGTCGGGCGCGTCCGCGGCTCCGCGGAAGGGCGACCCTTCGGCCAAGTGCGCGCTGGGGCCGGGCGCCGGGACCGCCGCCGGCCATAAAGTGCTCGAAGGCGTCGAGGCGCTTGCCGTGCCGCTGTTCCGCACGAGCCCCGTCTGCGACCGCCCGGAGCATCTCGTCACGGCGGTCGAGATCCTCCTCGCTCACGTCCCTTTCGCGGCGATCGAGCTGGCGCGCCTGAGCCTCGGTGAGGCTGCCGGACTCGTCCTCGTGCCGATCAGGGAGCCGAGAGGCCGGGTCCATCGCTCAGGGGAGTAGTACGAACCATGTGGGGGCCACGATAGGGCTGCCGTCGGAGCCCAAAACGACAACGGGCCGCCAGAGGCAGCCCGCCGATCGCAACGGTTCGTACTCTCGCTTGCCCCTTGGAGCCAAGCCCGACCAAGCTACATCACACCTCGGACGGGGGCCGTCTCTGGCCCGCTGGCACTCGTCTGGCACCCCTGTCGTAACCCCGCATTCCAGAGCGGTTAGCGGGGCGACGCCTGAACGAATGATCCGCAGGTCAGCAGCCCTACTTGCCGCTTTGCAGTTGCTCGGCGCCGGCCTCTGGCGCGAAGCGCCAACCGCAGTAGCGGCACACCCTCGCATCCGCCTGTACCCCCTCGGCGCAGTCGGGGCATCGCTTGGTTGGGTGCGCCTGCTTGAAGCGGCGCCACGCGATGTCTGCGGCGACAGGGATCAGGAGAAGCACCGCGACGACGAGCACGAGCCAGGTTGGCCCGAAGGGGCAGGAGCGACGAGGAGGCGAAGGATAGGCCCATGCGCTCTACCGGGCCGGGAGACGCCTCAGCGGGAAACCGGCTCGTTGGTTGCCCGGTAGAGGCGCGCCGCGTCGTCGCCTGTCGGCGGTTCGCCGACGACCTCGACTCGTCCGAGGACGTTTAGGTGGTAGCTGACCTGTGAGAGCGGCTCGCCGGTTGCGCTCCCGATCTGCTGAAGGGAGAGCCGGGCGCCAGGACGCTCGCCCAGCGCACGGAGTACCGCGGCTCGGACCGGGTGTCGATCCTCGCCGGTCATGGAGTCAGGTTCAGACCGCCCGAAATGAGCCAGTGGCCGTCGGTGCGGGTAAGGCTCACGGTTTGGGTGCCGCCGACGACTTCGGCTGTCGCCGAGTCGCCACGGATTTCCACGTTCGTTGCTTCGGCATCTTCGAGCCCGCCTTTCTCTTCCCCGCCGAGGCTGCCGCTGAGCTTTGAGAGTGCGTCCGCGCAGCTCGTGGCTTGAAGCTCGGGGAGCTGGACGACGAAGCCCTCGAGGACCTTGCGGGCTTGCGAGCCGGTGAGCTGGTCGCAGGCCTCCTGCCCGTCACCTTTGGCGAGCGCCGAGAGGTACGTTTCGACCGTGTTGGCGACCGCCGCTTCGTCGCCATCGCCGCCACACCCGGCGAGCGTCGGCAGGCCGACGGTGAGCAGGGCCACAGCGAGCAACAGGCGGCGCAGACTGGTCATCGAGCGGGTCCCTGTCGGAGCGCTCATTCGCCGCGGAGGTGGGGCACGAGCTGGTTGAACTGTTCGGCGAGGAGTTCCTGCTTGGCTTCCTCGCAGGCTTCTTCAATGTCGCTGGCGCTCGCGTCACCCTGTTCTTCGTACTCGCGGGTGATGAGGGCAACGTAATCATCGACGTCGAGGCCCTGCATGATCTCGGCCCCTTCGGTGGGGCCTTCTTTGACCTGCCGGTCGTGGCAGATGGTCGCGAGTTCGCGGCGCAGCGACGGTTCGAGGCTGAGCCAGAACGCGCCGTCTTGATGGAGGTCGGCGGTGCTTACCGTCGTCGGACCGTTGTCACCCCCGCCGCAGCCTGCTGCCCCTATCACCAATGCAGTGATGGCAGCCAGCATCAGACCGCCAATCCATCTCGACATATGCGCCTCCCGTCGGCTTTTTCTCTGCAACGGCTGGAAACTCTAGTTCGTTCTTTCTATAAGTGCGGACGGGAGAGGACGGGCACCGTGTCCCGGCAATGCCACGCGCCAACTACGACGAGTCGCCTCCCGAGTTGCGCCGACTCGGCCGCGCCGTGCGTGAGCTGCGGGAAGCCGCCGGCCTCAAGCAGATCGAGCTTGCGACTGCTGCTGGCCTTTCCGAGAGTCAGGTCAGCGACGTAGAGCGGGGCAAGAACAACCCCGGCTGGCTCCTGCTGACCCGCATCGTCACCGATGGCTTGGGGCTCAAGATCGAGGATTTTGCCTCGGCATACGAACGTGCCGACGAGCGTTGAGGCGGCATCCGCCTCTGACTTCTTTGCGAGTGGGTGTGGCTCGTCCGCGTGGATCGACTAGGGGGCGAAAACTTCGTCGAGTGCCTCGGCGAGAGTCTTCGCGGGGACGCCGATCGTCTCGGCAATGCAGAGGTCCTTCCGGTCGGAGAGCGCCGGCGCGACGTCGGGATGGAGTTGAGGTCCTCCTTCGAGCATCGCATCGAGTTCGTCGGCGGTTCCCCCAAGCGACTCCGCCAGGTCGGCGGCCCGGTGGTCTTCGCGCGCGTCGTGAACGAGCAGTGCAGCGGTCACGTCGTCGCTCGCTTCCTCGGCGAGCCGCTCGCACTCCATCTCGCGCAGCGCGGCTCGGACGCCGCGCGGCTCGGACGTGCTGGCGTCCTGCGGGAAGACGCCGCCGCTGGCGATGCCGTGGCTCTCGGCGACCGCGAAGCCCAGCGCGTCTGCCGAGCCGAATCCGAGGTCGATGGCGAGCAGGTCGTCCTCGCGGCGCTGGCGGGCCTCACGAAGCCGCTGCTCGTCGTCAGTGGCGAGCGCCTCAAGAAGGCGCCGCGCCTCGAGGATGGTGCCGCCCTGTGCGCGGACGTTTCGCACGAGCGCGGCAGCGCGGTCGGTGGTGGTCATGGAGTTCCTCCTTCGGTTGGGCTGGTCGGTGTAAGGCGCTCGGCGAGGTCGAGTAGGTCGCCGTCGGGGACGTCGTGATCGCTGGCCCAGCCAGTGACGGTGGCCGAAACCGCGACGGCCGCGCGCAGGCTGGCACCGGCCGCGAGCATCCGAGAGCTGATCGCTTCGACGAGTTGGTCGCGCGGCGACTTGGAGTTGTCGGGCGAGCCTTCGGTCATTCGGCCCCAGCAGGGAGTGCCGCCGGCTCGAACTCAACGGCAGCAAGGATCGTGTCGCCATTGAGGCCAGCGTGCTCGGCGGCATGAGCGAGACGTAGGGCCAGCGCTCGGCCTTCGGCGATGACGGCGAGGGCATCACCGGGTCCAGGCGCCTGACGGAATGGGAGGAGGCCAGCACCGACGAGGGAGGCGCGTATCTCTCCGCCGAGAGTGCCGACCGCGCGGCACGCACCCACCCTTCCGTTGTCGCTATCCGCGGCGGTCGTCAGCTCGACGGCGGCCGCGAACGCTGCGCGCTGGCCGTCGATAATCTCGCGCAGCACCGTGAGCGGCTCGATGCCGTCCAAGGCTGTGATCGCCTCACGAGCGGCGCGCGAGGCGTCCTTGGCCGCGCGTTGGGCCTGCCGTTGGCTGACGCCGAATCCCTCGGCGATCTGCTTCCACGGCGCCCCTTCGAGGCGAGCCTGCCAGATGGCATGGTCGCGCCGGACGCGCTCAGCGGCGGGGAGAGGGGGTTTGGGGGTACGCGACATGCTGTGTCGCATTTTCCCCCTCTCCATAATCGTTACCGCAAGGTTGCGCTTCACCGCCAGGGCGGCCAGCGGTTGACGCGCCACGTCCAAGGCCGCACGCGTCGCCGCCGTTCTTCATCCACCGCTCGGCCGTTGGCCCGCAGGATCATCGTCGCGTCGGCGAGCGCGGCGAAGTCCTCGAGTTCGAGGCCCGAGAACACGCGCAGTAGCTCCTCTCGACTGCGCGAGCGCGCTTCGTGCAGGGTTTCGGCAATCCGTATCCCGTGAGTGAAGGAATCGACGGCCGGCGAGCCGGATCGGAACGGGTCATCGGGCAGTTGGGCGTCGGGATCAGGCATCGGCGAGGGCGGCGAGGACGTTCGCGGCGGACGGCGGGGCGATGCCTTCGAGCTGGCAGAGCCACATGAAGTCGGCCGCCGCAAGGCCACGCGCCTGCTCGGGTGTCTGGTCGCCGCTGTGCGTCACGGCGACGACCTGGATGATTCGGAGCTGCTCGGCAGTGAGTCCCATTGCCTTGCAGGCTACGCGGCGACGTGGCCGCGAACGGAGGGCGCGTGCTGGCACTTTCGCTGGCCTTCGACCCCGACCGACGGTCGACCGCGACAGCCGGGATCGCGTGCACCGCTCTGGAATGCGACCCACAAGCCATGCCGGAGGAGGGACTCGAACCCCCGACACGCGGATTATGATTCCGCTGCTCTAACCAGCTGAGCTACTCCGGCGGGGTTGACGGGATCGTAGCGATGGCCGGGTTGCTTTCGGCTCGAGGGGCGCAGGGCAATAGCCTTGGCGCGATGACGAGGAGCTGGACAGGGCGGTTCGAGGACGTGTCTCGCGACTGCCTGGCGGTCGGAGCCGGGCGAGGAGGTGCTGGTCGATCTGCAACCCCGTCACCGAGGAGCTCGGGCGCGCTGATGCGGATCCGAGGCCCAGGGCGAGGGCGCCGAGGCGACGCTGGCCGTGATGTCCGAGCGCGACTCCCATGCGGCCGAGCCGCCGACGGCGGTCGCCGCCGCGATGGTCGCCTCCGACGTGGTGCTGGCGCCGACGATCCAGTCGCTCTCCCACACCGCTGCCCGCAAGGCCGCCAGCGAGGCCGGGGTGCGGATCGCGACGATGCCCGGCGTCACCGAGGAGATGCTGGCCCGGGTGATGGGCGCCGACATGCGAGGCGCTGCGGCGGCGCGGCGGCGCGCATCTGCCGCGGCGCTGCGACGACGGCGCCGAGGCGCGCATCACCTGCGCCACGGCAGCGACCTGCGGCTCGGGCTGGAGGACCGCACGCTCGATCGCCGACGCCGGCGACCTGAGCGCCGCGGGCGCCTTCGGCAACCTGCCCTGCGGCGAGGCCTTCATCGCCCCGGCTGGAGGGGACGGCCGAGGGAACGCTGGTCGTCGACGGCTCGATCGCCGGCGTGGGGAAGGTCGAGACCCCGGTCGAGCTGACGGTCCGCGGCGGCCACCTCACCGACGCGACCGGCCGGCCGAGGGCGCGACGCTGCTCGAGCTGCTTGACGGCCCACGGCGAGGACGGGACCAACGTCGCCGAGCTGGGGATCGGCACCAACGAAGAGGCGACGCTGACCGGCAACATCCTCGAGGACGAGAAGATCCTCGGCACGGCCCACGTCGCCTTCGGCGCCTCGGCGGCGATCGGCGGCACGGTCCAGGTCCCCGTCCACCTCGACTGCGTGATCGCTCGAGCCGACGGTGGAGATCGACGGCAGCGACGATCGTCCGCGACGGCGAGCTGCTCGTCTGACCCGGTGACGCCGACGCTCCTCGCCGTCCCCAACGTCTCCGAGGGGCGCGACCGGCGCCCGGATCGCCGCCCTCGAGGACGGCGTTCTCCCGCGGCGCCGCCCTGCTCGACCGCCACTCGCGATCCCGACCACGACCGCACCGTCTTCACCCTCGCCGGCGGCGCCGGGCCGCTGCGCGAGGCGCTGCCTCGCCGGCGCGGCAGCCGCGATCGAGGCGATCGACATGACCGCCTACGAGGGCCTGCACCCGGCCGATCGGCGCCCTCGACGTCTGCCCGCTCGTCTGGCTCGACCCGGCCGATCGCGACCGCGCCCGTGACGCGGCGGTGCGACGTCGCCGACGCAGATCGGCGCGCCTCGGCGTGCCGGTCTTCCTCTACGGCGAGCTGGCCACCGGCCCCGAGCGCGCCGAGCGCGCCTACTTCCGCAACGGCGGCCTCGCCGAGCTCTGGCTGCGGATGGAGAGCGGCGAGCTGCGCCCCGACCACGGCCCGCGCGCTGCCGCACCGCGACGGCGGGCGCGACCCTGGTCACGCGCCCGCCCGCCGCTGGCGGCCTTCAACGTCGAGCTCGACAGCGGCGACGTCGAGCTCGCGCGCGCCGTCGCCGCCGGCCTGCGCGAGTCGGGCGGGGGCCTGCCGGGCGTGCGGGCGATCGGCCTCGCCCTCGCCGGCGGCCGCGCCCAGGTCTCGACCAACGTCCACGACCCGCTCGCGGTGCCGCTCGCGCGAGGTGGTCGAGCGGGTGCGGGCGCTGGCGGCGCCGCTCGGCGCCGGCCCGCTCGAGGCCGAGCTCGTCGGCCTCGTGCCCGAGGCGGCGCTGGCCGGCTATCCGGCGGACGTGCCGATCCGCGGCTTCGACCCCGCCAGTGCAGACGATCGAGCGCGCGCCTGGCGGCGCCGCCTGAACGGCGCCACTCGCTAGATTCGGCGGGCATGGCCCAGACCAAGAAGAAGCGCCGCCGCAAGCATCGCGGCACCCAGGGCGGCCGCGTCGACACCAACCGCCGCGCTGCCCGTCCCCGCAGCCGCGAGGAGGCGAAGGCGCAGGGCCCGCGCCCGCCGAGCCAAGGCAACGCGCACCCCGAAAGCCGACAGCCCGCCGACCTGGCGCAGCTCGGTCACTCCGCGGCGTCGTCGCCGCCGCTGATCTTCGCCGTGCTGCTGCTGGTGATCTTCAAACGCCCGCGCCGGCGCCGCGCTCGGCCTCGGCGCCTTCATGCTCGTCTTCTACATCCCGGCCGGCTACTACATCGACACGATGATGTGGCGGCGACGCGAGCGGGCGACCGGATCGCGCGCAGCGCGAGCGAGGGGCTCGTGAGCCTCGACGTCGAGCATGCTCACGGTCGGCCCGATCGCCGAGAACTGCTTCCTCTTCCGCCGCGAGGGCTCCGACCGCGGTCCTGATCGTCGATCCCGGCGAGGAGGCCGGAGCGGATCCTCGCCGCGGTCGAGGAGATGGGGATGAAGGTCGAGGCGATCCTCCTCACCCACTGCCACTTCGACCACATCGGCGCCGTCGCGCCGGTGGCGGCGGCCACCGGCGCGCCGGTCTACTGCCCCGAGATCGAGGTGCCGGTGCTCGCCGACATCATGGCCTTCGTCCCCTGGCAGGGCTTCGGCCCGTACGAGAGCTACGAGGCCGACGAGACGGTGGAGGGCGGCGAGACGCTGGAGCTGGCCGGCCTCGACGCTCGACGTCATCTTCACCCCCGGGCCACAGCCCCGGCCACGTCACCTACTCGGTGCGCGACGAGGAGGCGATCTTCTCCGGCGACGTCCTCTTCCAGGGCTCGGTCGGCCGGGTCGACCTGCCCGGCGGCGACGGGCCGACGCTGATCGCGTCGATCCGCGGGCTGATCGACACGCCACCCCGCCGAGACCAGCGTCTATCCCGGGCCACATGGGAGTGACGACCCTCGGCGCCGAGCGGGCGACCAACCCGTTCCTCGCCGAGCTGGCCGCGGCTAGGCAGCCGGACGGTCCCCGGCGCAGGTAAGGTCGCCGCACTGTGGCGGCGACGCAAGTACCAGGCACCGCGGGGGACCTTCGACGTCCTGCCGGCGACGCGGCGCGCGCTCGCGGCCGGGTCGAGCGCACCGCCGCGGCGATCTTCGCCCGCGCCGGCTACGAGCCGATCGCCACGCCGGCCTTCGAGGACACCGAGCTGTTCGAGCGCGGGCGTCGGCCGCTCCACCGACATCGTCCGCAAGGAGATGTTCACCTTCGAGGACAAGGGCGGGCGCAGCGTCACCCTGCGGCCCGAGGGCACGGCGCCGATCTGCCGCGCCTACGTCGAGCACGGGATGCACAAGCTGGCGCAGCCGGTGAAGCTGTCCTACGTCGGGCCCGTTCTTCCGCCACGAGCGCCCGCAGGCGGGCCGCTACCGCCAGTTCCACCAGATCGGCGTCGAGGCGATCGGCACCGACTCGCCGCTCGCCGACGCCGAGGCGATCATCCTGCTGGCCGACCTGCTCGCCGACGCTCGGCGTGCCCGGGGTCGAGCTGCGGCTGGGCAGCCTCGGCTCGCTCGGCGTCGCGCAGGGCCTACCTCGAGGAGCTGAAGGCGCATCTGCGCGCCGCACGAGGAGGCGCTCTCCAAGGACGTGCGCGAGCGGATCGACGCCAACCCGCTGCGCGCCTTCGACGCCGACGACGAGGGCACCCGGGCGGTGATGGCGGCGCGCCGACGATCGTCGAGCGCGCTCGAGGGCGAGGACGCCGAGCACTTCGCCGAGGTGCAGGGCCCTGCTCGACGCGGCCGGGGATCGACTACGCGGATCGACCCGACCCTGGTGCGCGGGCTCGACTACTACACGCGGACGATCTTCTCCTTCGTCTGCGACCGGCTCGGCGCCCAGTCGGAGATCGGCGGCGGCGGCCGCTACGACGGCCTGGTCGAGCAGCTCGGCGGCCCGCCGACTCCGGCGATCGGCTGGGCGGCCGGGATCGAGCGGATCCTGCTGGCGCTGGACGAGGAGGCGCGAGGGCGAGCCGGGCGCGACGTCTTCATCGTCGCCGACGACGCCGAGGACGACCGGCGGCAGCGGCCGCTGACGCTGGCGCGCGCGAGCTGCGCCGGGCCGGCGTCTCCGCCGAGGTCGACCTGGCCGGCCGCGGCTCAAGGGCCAGCTCAAGCACGCCGACCGGATCGGGCGCCCGCCACGTGCTGATCCTCGAGGGCGGCGGGGCGCGCCCAGCTGCGCGACATGGAGAGCGGCGAGCAGCGCCCGCGATCGACACCGCCGACCTGCTCGACGAGGCATCGCGAGCGAGACAAGCGATGAGCGAGCTTCCCGGCCCTGCAGGCCAACGGCTACCGCGACACCTGGTGCGGCCAGGTGCTTGGCGACCGGGTCGACTCCGAGGCGCGGGTCGCCGGCTGGGTCCACCGCCGCCGCGACCACGGCGGCCTGATCTTCATCGACCTGCGCGACCGCACCGGCATCGTCCAGCTCGTCTTCCACCCCGACGACTCCGGCGAGGCCTTCGAGCTCGGCCACAGGCTGCGCGCCGAGGACGTGCTGAGCGCCGCCGGCACGCGTCGTGCGCCGCTCCGAGGAGACGGTCAACCCCGAGCTGCCGACCGGCGAGTTCGAGCTCGAGGTCGGCGCCGCCGAGCTGCTCGCCGACGCCGAGACGCCGCCCTTCCAGATCGAGGGCTTCTCCGGCGAGGTCGGCGAGGACGCGCGCCTGCGCCACCGCTACCTCGACCTGCGCCGCGAGCAGATGCGCGACGCGCTCGCCCTGCGCCACCGGGTCACCGCGGCGATGCGCGAGTTCCTCGACGGCGAGGGCTTCCTCGACGTCGAGACGCCGGTGCTGACCCGCTCGACTCCCGAGGGCGCCCGCGACTTCCTCGTCCCCAGCCGCCTGCAGCAGGGCTCCTTCTACGCGCTGCCGCAGTCGCCGCAGCTCTTCAAGCAGCTGCTGATGGTCGCCGGCTTCGAGCGCTACTACCAGATCGCCCGCTGCTTCCGCGACGAGGACCTGCGCGCCGACCGCCAGCCCGACTTCACCCAGCTCGACATCGAGATGTCCTTCGTCGAGCGTCGACGACGTGATCGAGGTCAACGAACGGCTGCTCGCCCACGTCTTCGAGCGGGTCGGCGGCCCGCGGCTCGAGCTGCCGATGGAGCGGCCTGCCCTACGACGAGGCGATGGCCCGCTTCGGCACCGACCGTCCCGACACTGCGCTTCGGCCTCGAGCTGGTCGATCTCGCGCGAGGCGCTGGGCGGCGACCGAGTTCAAGGTCTTCCGCTCGGTGATCGACGCGCGGCGGCGCGGTGCGCGGCATCAACGCGGGCGCGCGGGAGCTGCCGCGCTCGGAGCTCGACGGGCTGATCTCGCGCGCCCAGGAGCTCGGCGCCAAGGGCCTGGTCTGGGCCTTCCGCGAGGGCGAGGGCTGGCGCTCGCCGACCGCGAAGTTCCTCTCCGAGGAGGAGCTGCGCGCGCTCAACGCGCGGCTCGGCGCCGAGGAGGGCGACCTGCTGCTCGCTCGTCGCCGACGAGCGCCAAGGTCGCCGACGCCGTGCTGGGCCAGCTGCGCATCGACCTGGCGGAGCGAGTTCGGCTGATCCCCGAGGGCGAGGACGGCTGCTCTGGATCGTCGACTGGCCGCTGATGGAGTGGAACGCGGAGGAGGGGCGCTGGGACCCGCTGCACCACCCTTCACGGCGCCGGCGGGCGAGTTCGACCCCGACGACCCGGCGCCGGCCCGGGCGCTCGCCTACGACATCGTCTGGAACGGCCAGGAGATGGGCGGCGGCTCGATCCGCATCAACCGCGCCGACGTGCAGCAGCGGTCTTCGCCGCGCTCGGGATCGACGCCGAGGAGGCCGAGGCGCGCTTCGGCTTCCTGCTCGAGGCGCTGCGCTACGGGGCGCCGCCGCACGGCGGCATCGCCTACGGGGTCGACCGGATCGTCCAGCGGCTCTGCCGGCGCCGGACTCGATCCGCGACGTGATCGCCTTCCCAAGACGGCCTCGGGCGCCGACCTGCTGACCGGCGCCCCGGCCCCGGTCGACGAGTGCCAGCTGCGCGACTGGTCGGATCTGCAGCTCCGCCGCAGCGCCGCCTCGGCGGGCCGACTGAGATCGGGCTTCATGTGCGACGGATCCGTGCTCCATGAGTTTCTTGGACCGCTTCCGGCCGCCTCCGGGCCCCGGCCGCGACCCCGGTCCACGTCGGCGACCCCCGCTTCGACTGCTGGGAGGTCGGTGCGCGACTTCGCCGACGTGCGGACCGCGAGGGCCTGGCACCAGGCGCTCGTCGAGGCCGGGATCGAGGCGGCGCTCACGGCCGACTGGCCGCTCGACCGCTTCGGCCACGGCGACATCGCCCTGCGCGTCCAGTCCGACGGACTGGAGCGAGGCCGAGTGCTGCTCTCGAATCTGGACGATTGATCGCTTGCGGCAACGGCCGTGCGGTGCTACGGTTGGCCGAGGCTCGAGCCCGTACGAGAGCCGTCTCACCGTTTGACCCAACACAAACGGCGCGGGAGCCGATCTCTCTCGGTCCTGTGGGATCTGCGAGGAGGCGCCCACCCTTCACTTCAAGGGATCAAAGCCAGAGGCGGTACCGGCGGGCTGGAGCCTCGTTTCTCGTGCGCACGTACTTCACCTTTAGCGCGCCACCCGCGCGTCGGCCGCAGGGACGGACCTCGGCGCCTGTGCCCGACGAGAACGCCGATTGATCCCCTGTCATGCGTGGAACAATCGGCGCCTCGTCCGGTCGGTGACCTCGCGATCGGGGATCTCGGCCGATGGCTCAGCACGGCGTCGTCGCACGGCGGCAGCTGCTCGGCTCGGATTGGGGCGCAGGAGCGATCGAGGACGGATTGCCCGCGGCAAGCTGCTCGCGCGTTCACTGCGGCGTCTATGCCGTCGGCCACCGCGCTCTGACGAGCCGAGAGGGCCGCTGGATGGCGGCGGTCATTGCCGCCGGGCCCGGTGCCGTGCTGAGCCACCGATCGGCGGGCTCGCTTTGGGGATCTTGCCGCCAGATGTCGATCCTGCTCGAAGTCACCAGGGCGACCCGGTGCCAAGCACGGCCGGGGATCTCGAAGTCGCATTGCGGGCTCCTCGAGCGCCGACGAGGTCGCGCGGATCGTGGACGGGATCCCGGTCACCTCGCCGCCGCGCACGATGCTCGACCTGGCCGGCGTCCTCGACGATGCGCCAGCTGGAGCGGGTGGTCGAACGAGATGGAAGTGCTGGGGCTGCACGGACCGCTCTCGATTCCGCGACCTGCTGGAGCGATACCCGCGCAGCCGTGGGCTCGGCGAACCTGCGGGCGCTGCTGGCGGACGAGACAGCCGTCGGTGGAATCACCCGCAACGAATTCGAGGAGACGGTTCGCCGTCCTGCTCGACACGGCCGGGCTGCCGCGGCCGCGACTCAATGCCGACCTCGCCGTGCGCGGTCGCATTCTTCGAAGCCGACTGCCTGTGGGCGGAGCAGCGAGGCTGATCGTCGAGCTCGACGGGCGCGCGGCGCACGGCACGCGCCGGGCGTTCGAGCGTGACCGCGAGCGGGACAGGCTCCTGCTAGTCGATGGCTGGCGGGTGATGCGGGTCACCTGGCGGCAGCTGCGCGACGAGCCTCGCCGCGACTGCGGGCTGCTCGCCGACTTGAGCACGCTCATGCGGTGAACGCATCGGCTGCGCTATGGCGCCACGGCCTACCCTTAGCGGATGGATCGAGAGCTGTTCGAGCACTACCTGCGTGACGAGAGCCGGCGCGGCGCCCGCTGCCGACGGCGCCTTCACGGGCGCGGCCGGGGGCGCCGCCTGCGGCGATCTGTCGCGGATCTCGCTTGCGATCGAGGAGCGGATCGATCGCCGCGGTCAGCTTCGACGCCGAGGGGTGCGGGGCGACGCGCGCCGCCACCGCCGCCGTGGCCGAGATGGTCGACGGCGAGGCGGTGCTCGACGTCGGCTCGGATCGGGACCGACGAGGTCGATGCGGCGATCGGCGGGCTGACGCCGGCCAAGCGGCATGCGGCGCAGCTGGCTGCCGATGCCCTGCATCGGGCCCTGGCCGAGCGCCGCCGCGTCCGTCGGAGCGGCTCGCGGACGCCGACGGGGACCGGGTGCTGGTCGCGATGTCGGGCGGCGTCGACAGCGCCGTGGCCGCGCTGCTCGAACGGGAGCGGGGGGCGGAGGTCGTCGGCGTGACGCTGAAGCTCTGGGCCGATCCGCGAGACCGACGGCGCCAAGGCCTGCTGCTCGCCGGAGGCGGTGCTCGGCGCCCGCGCGCTCGCCCACTCGCTCGGCGATCCCGCACCTCACGCTCGACCTCGAGGAGGAGTTCCGCCGCCGCGTCGTCGCCGAGCTTCCTCTCCGGCTACGCCGCCGGCAGCCACGCCCAACCCCTGCATCGTCTGCAACGGCGAGGTGCGGATCGCGGCGATGGTCGACCTCGCCGGGCGGCTCGGCGCCGACGCATCTGGTCACCGGCCACTACGCCCGCATCGTCGACGACGGCAGCGGCCCGCTGCTCGCCGCCGCCGCCGACGAGCGACAAGGACCAGAGCTACATGCTGGCGGCGCTGCCGCCGGCGCTGCTCGAGCAGGTGCGCTTCCCGCTGACCGAGCTGACCAAGCCGGAGGTGCGCGAGATCGCCGCCCGCCACGGACTCGCGGTCGCCCGCAAGCCCGAGAGCCAGGACCTCTGCTTCCTCGCCGGCCAGGGCAAGGCGCGCTTCCTGCGCCGCCACGGCGGCCTGCGGCGAGCGCGAGGGCGAGGTGCTCGACCGCTCGGGCCGGCGATCGGCCGCCACCGCGGCCACCACAACTTCACCGTCGGCCAGCGCCGCGGGATCGGCGTCTCGGCGCCGAGAGCCGCTCTACGTGCTCGCGACCGATGCCGCCGCGAACACGGTCACGGTCGGCACGCGCGCCGCGAGCTGCGGCGCGCTCGGTGCGGCTCCGCGACGCCGTCCTGCACCGCGGCGGGCCGAGCGTCGACGCGGTCGGCTGCGCTACCGCTCGCAGCCGCGTTCCCGCCGCCGTCGACCGGGGCGGCGAGGCCGGGCGCCACCCCGAGCTGGAGGTCGAGCTGGGCGAGGAGTTCGCCGGCGCCTCCCCCGGGCAGACGGCGGTGCTGCTCGCCGGCGAGGCGATCGTCGGCCACGGCACGATCGCCGCCGCCGCCTGACGCCGGGCCGGACTGCATCCCCGGAAAGTCCTTAGGCTGCTCAGCCATGAAGGCCGCGGAGATCCGCCAGACCTACCTCTCGTTCTTCGAGGAGCGCGGGCACAAGATCGTCCCCTCGGCCTCGCTGGTGCCCTCGGTCCCACGATCCCTCGGTCCTGCTGACGACGGCCGGGATGCAGCCCTTCAAGCCCTACTTCCTCGGCCGCGAAGCAGCCGCCGGCGCCGCCGCCTCGCCGACGTGCAGAAGTGCTTCCGCACGACCGACATCGAGGAGGTCGGCAACACCGCCCGCCACCTCACCTTCTTCGAGATGCTCGGCAACTGGAGCTTCGGCGACTACTTCAAGGAGGAGTCGATCCCCTGGGGCTGGGAGCTCTCCACCGAGGGCTTCGGGATGGACCCGGAGCGGATCTGGGTGACCGTCTTCGGCGGCGACGAGGAGCTCGGCCTCGGCCCCGACGAGGAGGCGATCGCAGATCTGGGGCGCCATGGGCGTGCCCGACGAGCGCATCGTCCGGCTCGGCCGCGAGGACAACTTCTGGCAGGCCGGCCCGACCGGCCCCTGCGGCCCCTGCTCGGAGCTCTACCTCGACCGCGGCGAGGAGTTCGGCGCAGACGGCGAGCGCCCCGGCGACGACACCGACCGCTTCCTCGAGTTCTGGAACCACGTCTTCATGACCTACGACCTCGGCGCGGACGGCATCGCTCACCGAGCTGCCGATGCGCAACATCGACACCGGGATGGGCCTCGACCGGATGGCGGCGATCCTCCAGGACGTCCCCTCGGTCTTCGAGACCGACCTGGTCCGGCCGCTGGTCGACCTCGCCGAGGAGCTCTCCGGGCATGTCCTACGCGGACGGGGGCGCGGTCACCCGGGCGATGCGGATCGTCGCCGACCACTCCCGCGGCGCCGCCTTCCTGATCGCCGACGGCGTCGTCCCCTCCAACGAGGACCGCGGCTACATCCTGCGCCGGATCATGCGCCGCGCGATCCAGCAGGGGCGCACGCTCGGCCTCGAGGCGCCCTGGCTCGGCCGCTTCGCCGAGCGCACGATCGAGCTCATGGGCGAGGCCTACCCGGAGCTGGCACGCGGAGCGCGAGACGATCGCGCGCTGGGTCGGCGACGAGGAGGAGAGCTTCGGCCGCACCCTCGAGCGCGGCACCGAGCTGCTGGAGCGGCTGGTCGCCGAGGCGAAGGAGTCGGAGACCTCCTGGATCGACGCCGCCGACGCCTTCAAGCTGCACGACACCTACGGCTTCCCCTACGACCTGACCAAGGAGCTGCTCGCCGAGCAGGGCCTCTCGGTCGACGACGGCGGCTTCGAGGAGCTGATGGAGGAGCAGCGCCAGCGCGCCCGCGTCGGCGCCGCCACCGCGCACGGGTCCGAGGACCGCCACGAGAAGGTGATCGCCTTCGCCGGCGAGCGCGCCGCCGACCCGCTTCGTCGGCTACGAGACGCTGCGGGCGACCACCGGCCTCGCCGCGGTCGAGGGCGACGACGGCCGGGCCCTGGTCAAGCTCGAGGAGAGCCCCTTCTACGCCGAGGGCGGCGGCCAGGTCGCCGACTCCGGGCGTGCTGCGCTGGGCCGGGCGGCGAGGCGAGGGTGGTCGACGTCTACCGGGTCGGCGAAGACCAGGCGCTCGAGGTCGAGCCGTCGGGCGAGATCGACGCGGGCGCCGCCGTCGAGGCCGAGGTCGACCGCGAGACCCGCCACGCGACGATGCGCAACCACACCGCGACCCACCTCCTGCACGCGGCGCTGCGCGAGCGGCTCGGCACCCACGTGCGCCAGGCCGGCTCCGCGGTCCGCCCCGACAAGCTGCGCTTCGACTTCACCCACGGCCAGGCGCTCGGCGCCGAGGAGCTGCGCGAGGTCGAGGACCGGGTCAACGAGTGGATCAAGGCGAGCCGGCCGGTGCGCTGGCTGGAGATGGAGCGGGCGGAGGCCGAGAAGCTCGGGGCGATGGCGCTGTTCGGCGAGAAATACGGCGAGTGGGTGCGGGTGGTCGAGGTCGACGGCGTCTCGCGCGAGCTCTGCGGCGGCACCCACGTCGCCAACACGGCCGAGGTCGGCATCTTCAAGATCGTCCTCCGAGGGCTCGAGCGCCGCCAACGTGCGCCGGATCGAGGCGCTCACCGGCCCGGCGGCGATCGACTGGTTCCGCGAGCGCGAGGAGCAGCCTGCGGGAGGTCGGCGAGCTGCTCGGCTCCCCGCAGGACCCGCTCGCCGGCGCCCGCCGCGCCGCCGAGCGGCTGCAGGAGGCCGGCGAGGGAGCGCAGCAGGCGCAGCAAGCAGCTGCTCGGCGAGGAGGCGGAGCGGCTGGTCGCCGAGGCGGCCGAGGCGCGGCGGGCTGAGGCTGGTCGCTGTCGCACGGCCCCGTCTGCCGACCAGAAGCAGCTGCTCGAGCTCGCCAACCGCGTCCAGTCGAAGCTCGGCGGCGACTCGGCCGTCGCCCTCGGCGGCGCGCGAGGGCGAGCAAGGTCGCGCTCGTCGTCCTCGTCTCCAAGGAGCGCGGTCGAGCGCGGGCTCTCCGCCGCGGCGATCGTCCGCGAGGCGGCGCCGGTCGTCGGCGGCGGCGGCGGCGGCCGCGACGACATGGCGCAGGCCGGCGGCAAGGACGCCTCGAAGCTCGACGAGGCGCTGGCCGCCGCGCGGCGCGGCGGTCGAGCGCAAGGCCGGACTAGGCCATGCGCGTGCTCGCCCTCGACCACGGCACCGCCCGCATCGGCTGCGCGATCTCGGACCCGAGCGGCACCCTGGCGACGCCGCTGCCGGTGATCGAGCCGCCGGAGCCGCGCTCGGTCGCCGAGCTGGTCGCCGAGCACGAGGTCGAGCAGGTCGTCGTCGGCCTGCCGCTTCACCTCAGCGGCGAGGAGGGCAGCCAGGCGGCCCTGGCGCGCTCCTTCTGCGCGGAACTGGAGGCGATCCTCGCAGGTGCCGGTCGAGACCTACGACGAGCGCCTGACGACGCGGATGGCCGAGGCGAGCAGGCGCGGCGGCGCTTCGGCGGCGCCGGACTCGCTTGCCGCGGCGCACCTGCTGCAGGCCTACCTCGAGGGGCGGGCCGCGGTCGAGGAGGGCGACGATGAGTGACGATCCATCTGCGGCAGAGCGCGAGCAGCGACGCCGCGAGCGGGAAGCGCGCCGCAGCGGAGCGCAGTCCGGGCCAAAACCGAACATCAGGCCGCGAAGCCCAAGGAGCCGAAGGGGCCGAAGAAGACCAAGCCTCGGCCCACCCACTCGAACCGCCACCGGCTCGGCGTCGTCCTCGCCCTCGGTGTGATCTTCCTCGGCGTGGCCGCGATCGCGGCCCTCGCCTACCGCCACTTCCACCGCAGCACGCCGCCGCCGGTCGTGGTCCGGACGATCACGGTGACGATCCCGGAGGGCTACAGCCGCGCCCAGGCCGCGGAGATCGCAGCAGGAAGGCCTGCGGGGCAACTACGTCAAGGAGAGCGTCCACTCCAAGTACCTCAACCCGGCCAAGTACGGCGGCAAGGACGCCAAGAACCTCGAGGGCTTCCTCTTCCCCGACACCTTCGAACTGAAGAAGCACGCGCCGGCCGCCGACCTGGTCCAGCTCCAGCTCGAAGACTTCAAGCGGCGGATCGAGGGCGTCGACATGAGCTACGCGCACTCGAAGAACCTGACGGTCTACGACGTGGTCACGATCGCCTCGATGATCGAGCGCGAGGCCGGCGGTCGCGAGCCAGCGCAAGCTGGTCGCCGCGGTGATCTACAACCGCCTGCACGAAGGGATGCCGCTGGGGATCGACGCGACGACCCGCTTCGCCACCGGCAACTACACCCGCCCGCTGACCGAATCCGAACTGGCGGTCGACTCGCCCTACAACACGCGCACCCAACGCCGGCCTGCCGCCGGGGCCGATCGGCAGCCCCGGCCTCGCCTCGATCGAAGCCGCCGCGCACCCGGCCAAGGCCGACTACCTCTTCTACGTCGCCGAGCCGGGGGCGTGCAACAAGCTCGCCTTCTCCTCGACCGAAGCCGAATTCGAAGCCGACGTCGAACGCTACAACTCGGCCCGCGAAGCAGCCGGCGGCAACTCGCCGGACAGCTGCGGGGAATAGGGCCGTGCCGCGCCTCGCCGTCCTCGGGCACCCGGTCGGCCACTCGCGCTCGCCGGCGATGCACAACGCGGCGCTGGCCGCGCTGGGCATGGGGGAGGAGTGGAGCTACGAGGCGATCGACGTCGCGCCCGACGACTTCGAGGCGCGCGTGCGGGCGATGCCGGCCGAGGGCTTCGCCGGCGCCAACGTCACCGTCCCGCACAAGGGCGCCGCGCTGGCGCTCGCCGACGAGCTCTCCGAGACCGCGCGGGAGATCGGCGCCGCCAACACGCTCGTCTTCACGCGGCGGCGAGATCCGCGCCGAGAACACCGACGCCGGCGGCCTGCTGGATGCGCTGCCCGGCTCCACCGGCGGGCAAGCGCGCGCTCGTGCTCGGCGCCGGGGGCGCCGCCCGCGCCGTCGTCTGGGCGCTGCTGCGCGAGGGCGCCGAGGTCGCGGTCTGGAACCGCACCGAGCTGCGCTCCCGCCATCTCTGCGAGGAGCTCGGGGGCGCACCGGTCTCCGATCCCGACCAGGCGACCTACGAGCTGATCGTCAACTCGACCGCGGTCGGCCTGGGCGGCGAGGACCCCTTCGCGGAGCTGCCGCTGGATCCGGCCCGCTTCGCGCCTGGGCAGACCGTGGTCGACATGGTCTACGGCCGGGAGCCGACGGCGCTGCTGCGCGCCGCAGAAGCGCGGGCGCCAGCGTCGTCGACGGCATCGAGATCCTCGTCCAGCAGGGCGCCCTCTCGCTGGGGATCTGGACGGGATGCGAGCCGCCACTGGACGTGATGCGCGCCGCGGCGCGGACATAGGGCATATCCCGGCAGGGGTGGAGCGTCTTGTACTTTTTGGTCAACTCCGCCCTCGAACGGCTCCAGCCGATCCTCCAAAAAGTTAAGCGGAACCCCTGCCGGGATATGCCCCCGCACGCCTGCCGCCTATAGCCTTGCGCCCATGAGCACGCGCTTTCGGTTCACCACAGCAGGCGAGTCGCACGGCCCCGGGCTCGTCGCGATCGTCGAGGGGATGCCGGCCGGGCTCGCGCTCGACCGCGAGGCGCTGGACCGCGACATGGCCCGCCGCCAGCTCGGCCACGGCCGCGGCGGGCGGATGAAAATCGAGACCGACACGGTCGAGATCCGCTCCGGCCTGCGCCACGGCCGCACGCTCGGCAGCCCGATCGCCGTCCTCGTCGCCAACCGCGACTACGCCAACTGGGAGGAGCGGATGAACCCCTGGCCGGTCGAGGCCGAGGTCGACGAGGTCCACCTGCCGCGGCCCGGGCACGCCGACCTGGTCGGCGCCCAGAAGTACGGCCACGACGACATCCGCAACGTGCTCGAGCGGGCCAGCGCCCGCGAGACCGCGGCCCGGGTCGCCGCCGGCTCGATCGCCCGCGGCTTCCTCACCGCGCTGGGCGTCAGCGTCCACAGCCACGTCACCCAGATCGCCTCGGTGACCGCGCCGGAGCGCCCCGACCTCGGTCCCGAGGACTTCGCCGCCGTCGACGACGATCCCGTCCGCTGCCTCGACGCCGAGGCGAGCGCGGCGATGGTCGAGGAGATCAACCGCCTGCGCAAGGCCAACGAGAGCCTCGGCGGGACCTTCGAGGTGCGCGCCTTCGGCCTCGTCCCCGGTCTCGGCTCCCACATCTCCTGGGAAGACCGCCTCGACGGCCGTCTCGCCGGCGCCGTCGCCTCGATCCAATCCGTCAAGGGCGTCTCGATCGGCGAAGCCTGGGACGTCGCCGGCCGCCCGGGCTCCGAGGCCCACGACGAGATCTTCTGGTCGCAGGAGCGCGGCTACCACCGCGAGACCAACCACGCCGGGGGCCTCGAGGGCGGGATGACCAACGGCCTGCCGCTCTCGGTGCGGGCCGCGATCAAGCCGATCTCGACCCTGACCAAGCCGCTGCGCTCGGTCGACACCGAGACCAAGGAGCCGGCCCAGGCGCTGCGC
The DNA here is from genome assembly GCA_963714665.1 of uncultured Solirubrobacterales bacterium. Taxonomy (GTDB): domain Bacteria; phylum Actinomycetota; class Thermoleophilia; order Solirubrobacterales; family 70-9; genus VRUE01. The sequence continues at coordinate 823,159 of CAVQPE010000003.1, forward strand.
GAGCGCACCGACTCGACCGTGGTGCCGGCCGCGGCGGTCGTCGCCGAGGCGATGGTCTGCCTGACCCTGGCCCGCTGCTACCGCGAGAAGTTCGGCGGCGACCACATCGACGACGTGCTCGCCGCCGTCGAGGCCTACAAGCGCAGAATCGACTTCCGCGGGTGAGGTCGCGATTTTCCATGCTCCAGATGGGAAATCGGCGTTTCGTTCGGTGATGCAGCCCGCCCTGGTCTTCATTGGGTTTATGGGGGCCGGGAAGTCGACGGCGCTCGCCGCCGCTCGCGAGGCCGGTCTGGAGGCGACCGAGACCGATGCGCTGGTCGAAGAGGCGCTCGGGAAGCCGATCTCGGCCGCCTTCGAGGAGGACGGCGAGGCGGCGTTTCGCGAACGCGAGGCCGAGGTGGTCGGCTCGCTGCTCGAGCAGGCCGACGGCGGCGCAATCGCCCTCGGCGGCGGCAGCGTCCTCTCCGAGCGGGTCCGCGACGCGCTCGGCCGCCACATCGTCGTCTGGCTCCAGGTCGACGCCGGTCGAGGCGTGGAGGCGGATCGCCCACAGCGATCGACCGCTTGCCCGCGATGCCGATGGCGTCGCCCGCCTGCTGGGGGAGCGGACCCCGCTCTACGAGCGGCTCGCCGACGCGATCGTTCCGCCGGGGGACCGCGACGTGGTCGCCCGCGCGATGCCGTCGCTGCTTGCGCTGGGCCAGTTGCCGCCTGGAACGAAGATGCTCTGGGCGGCGAGCACCTCCGGCGAGTACCCGGTCTTCGTCGGCTCCGGCCTGCTCGGAGAGGGGCCCTGGCCGCTGCCGGGGCGCCGCTTCTGCGTCACCGACGAGACCGTCGGCGGCCTCTACGCATCGCGCATCGGCCCCCTCGCCGCAACGGTCGAGGTCGAGCCGGGGGAGTCGGCGAAGACGATGGCGGAGGCCGAGCGGGTCCTGCGGGAGCTGGCCCGTGCCGGGATGACCCGCGAGGACCACGTCGTCGCCCTCGGCGGCGGCGTGGTCGGCGACCTTGCCGGCTTCTGCGCCCACCTCTACCAGCGCGGCGTGCCGGTCGTCCAGGTGCCGACCACCCTCGTCGCCCAGGTCGACTCCGCCTATGGCGGCAAGACCGGGGTCGACCTTCCCGAGGGGAAGAACTACGCCGGGGCCTACCACCTGCCCTCGGCGGTGATCGCCGATACCTCGACTCTGGCCACGCTGTCCCAGGAGGAGCTCGCGGCCGGCTTCGTCGAGCTGCTGAAGACCGGGCTGCTGGCCGGGGGCGAGCTCTGGGAGCGAGCGAGATCGCTCGAATCGCTCGACCCGGAGTCGCTTGCGCCGCTCGTCTTCGCCTGCGCCCGCTGCAAGTGCGAGGTCGTCGCCGCCGACGAGCGCGACGCCGGCCGGCGCGCAGTTCTCAATCTCGGCCACACCGTCGGCCACGCGATCGAGGCGGCGAGCGGCTACACCCGCTACCGCCACGGCGAGGCAGTCGGGCTTGGCCTGCTGGCGGCGCTGCGGCTCTCCGAGGCGCCCGAGCTGCGCGAACAGGTCGAGACGATCCTGGGGCGGCACGGCCTTCCCACCGCCCTCGACCCGGCCGTCGACATCGACGGCGCCCTCGCTGCGCTCCAGCGCGACAAGAAGCGAACCGCCGACGGCGTCGGCTTCGTTCTGCTCGGCGAGCCCGGTGCCCCCCGCGTTGGAGAGCTGGTCGATCCGGCTAAGGTCCGTGCCGCCGTGGAGGAGCTGTACCAATGACCACCGCCCACAACCGCGTCGCCGTCCTGCACGGCGTCAACTTCGACATCCTCGAGCGCCGCGACCCGGAGGTCTACGGCGGGCTCTCGCTCTCCGAGCTGGAGCGGAAGGTCGGGCGCCTGGGCGCGGGAGCTGGGCCTGGAAGCGATCTTCTTCCAGACCAACTCGGAGGGCGAGTTCGTCGAGTACCTGCACCGGGTGCCCGAGCTGGCCGACGCGGCGCTCGTCAACGCCGGCGCCTGGACCCACTACAGCCGCGCGATCGCCGACGCCCTGGACGTCGCCGCGCCTGCCCGCGGTCGAGGTGCACCTCTCCGACGTCGAGTCGCGCGATGACTGGCGCAGGCTCTCCGTCTTCGACGGGCTGGTCCTGGCGAAGATCTCGGGCAAGGGTCCCGACGGCTACCGCGAGGCGCTCGAGCTGCTCGCCGCCAAGCTGGGCGCCGACCCCGCCTGATGCGAGGCGCGCGGCGACCGCCTCGCGGCCTTGGTGGCCGAGCGCGAGCTCGACCGCCTTCTCGTCACCGACCTCGTCAACGTTCGCTACCTGACCGGGCTTCGGCGGCACCAACGGCGCCTGCGTCTGCGGTGCTGACGCTCGCGTCTTCCTCACCGACTTCCGCTACACCGAGCGCGCCGAGGCCGAGGTCGAGGGCTGGGAGGTCGTCACCGTCGCCGACGACTGGCTGGGCGGGATCGCCGCGCACCTCGACGGGAAGGTCGGGGTTCGAGGACGACCAGATGTCCGTCCGCACCCTGAAGAAGCTCGAAGAGAAGCTGCCGGAGGGGGTGGAGCTGAAGCGGCGCAGGCGGGGCGGTCGAGAAGCTGCGGCGGGTCAAGGACGAGGCCGAGCTGGCGGCGATCGCCGTCCGCCGCCGAGCTCGCCGACGAGATCTGGCGCTGGTCGCCTGGAGCGCGGCCTTGCGCGGTCGCAGCGAGCGCGAAGTCGCGGCCGCCGCCGAAGCGCGGATGCGGGAGCTGGGCGCCGAGCCGTCGTTCCCGACGATCGTCGCCGCCGGCCCGAACGGCGCCCTGCCGCACGCCGAGCCGGGCGAGCGCGAGATCGGCCCCGGCGAGCTGGTCGTCTTCGACATGGGGGCGAAGCTCGACGGCTACTGCTCCGACGGCACCCGCACCTTCGCCACCGGCGAGCCGGGCGAGCGGGCACGCGAGGTCTACGAGGTCGTTCGCGAGGCGCAGGAGGCTGCCCTCGACGCGGTCCGCGCCGGGGCGCGCGGCGGAGGCGATCGACACGGTCGCACGCGAGCCGATCGCGGCCGCCGGGCACGGCGAGCGCTTCGGGCACGGGCTCGGGCCACGGGGTCGGCCTGGAGGTGCACGAGGCGCCACGCGTCTCGCAGCGCTCGGAGGACGTGCTCGAGGCCGGCGAGGTGGTGACGATCGAGCCCGGCATCTACCTGCCCGGTGAGCTCGGCGTGCGGATCGAGGACCTGGTCGTCGTCACCGAAGACGGCCATCGCAACCTCAGCGGCCTTCCCAAGGACCTGCAGCTCGTCGATTGAGCCGGAGCCAGGCGGCCTGGATGGGAGGCAGCTCCGTGCTCTCAAGTGGGCACACTCGGCGGCCGATGCCTTCGCGTGGAGACGAGCACCAAGATCGACGAGCACCGTGCGCCCGGCCCCCGATGGCGCCGGCCTCCTGCGACAGCCCGAGTCGCTGGCTGAAATCCGCGCCGACGCCCGACGCGAGCGCCTGCTCGACATGCAGGTGCGGCTGCGCCCGTACCGGACCGCCTGCTTCGCGATCCTCGCCCTGGCGCTGGCCTCCGTCTCCTCGGAGGTCGGCTGGTGGTGGCTGGTGCCGCTGGCGGCCGGCTTCGCCGGCTTCGTGGTCGCCGACCACTTCATGCAAGAGCAGCGCCCATCCCGGGCTCTGGGCAGCGACCGCGTGGGGGATCCTGCCGCTGCTGCTCGGCGACGCGGTCGTCACCACCGGCGGCGCGGGCAGCCCGGTGCTGATGTGGCTGGCGCTGCCCGCGGTTACCCTGGGGGCGCGGTTCTCGCCGCGGGGGATGGTCGCCGGAACCGCCTACATCCTCGCGGTGCTGCTGCTCAGCACCTACGGCCTCGACGCGGCGACGGCATCCGAGCACCACAAGGAAGTGGTCGCCGCTGCGGCGCTCGTGATCAGCACTGTGATCCTCTCCGGCGCCCTGGTCGAGTCCGACCGCGCCCACCGGCGCCGCTCGACCCTGGATCCGCTCACCGGGCTCTTCAACCGCAACGCGCTGGAGCAGCGACTGGCCGAGCTCGACGGGCAGCCGTCGAACCAGGAGGAGGGCCTCTCGCACGCCCTGCTGCTCTGCGACCTCGACCACTTCAAGCGGGTCAACGACCTGCTCGGCCACGCCGCCGGGGATGCGGTGCTCCAGGACGTGGCCTACACGATGCGCGCGACGCTGCGGGCGGGCGACTCGATCTACCGGGTCGGCGGCGAGGAGATCCTCGTCATCCTGCCGGGCGCCGGCGAGGAGGCCGCGGTGGAGATCGCCGAGCGCCTGCGGCAGGAGGTTCGCAGCGCCGCCCGGTCGGCGTCGCCGTCACGGTGAGCATCGGGGTCGCGGTCTCCCAGAGCAGGCGTCGTCGATACCGACGATCTCGTCGAACGGGCCGACGCGGCGCTCTACTCGGCCAAGGCGGGCGGCCGCGACAGGTTCGTGCGTGCGGCGCGCTGAGGGCTAGCGGCTGAGGTCGACGTCGCTGTCGAGTCGCGCCGCGAAGGCGGCGATCAGCTCGACCGTCGCCTCGACGTCGGCGAGGTCGACCAGCTCGACCGGGGAGTGCATGTAGCGCAGGGGGATCGCGACGAGCCCGGTGGGGATGCCGGAGCGGGCGAACTGGACGCCGTCGGCGTCGGTGCCGGTGGCGTTGCCGGTGGCGCCGAGCGTGTACTCGATCCCCGCCTCCTCGGCGGTCTCGACCAGCAGCTCGAACACCCTTGGCGAGAGGGTGGCGCCGCGGAAGATCACCGGCCCCGTGCCCAGTGTGTGAGTGCCCAGTTCCTTCTCGTCGATCCCGGGGGCGTCGGTCGCGTGGGTGACGTCGACCACGACCGCGAGGTCGGGCTGGACCGCGAAGGCCGAGGTGCGGGCGCCGAAGAGGCCGATCTCCTCCTGCACGGCGGCGATCGCGGCGAAGCTCGCGCTCAGCGGGTCGCCCTCGTGGCAGCGGCGCAGCGCCTCCAGCGCGACGTAGGCGCCGAGGCGATTGTCCATCGAGCGGGAGACGAGGCGGTCGCCGGCCAGGTGCATCGGCTCGCTCGCGATCACGACCGGGTCGCCGACCCGGACCAGCGCGGCCGCCTCCTCGCGGTCGGCGGCGCCGATGTCGATGTGCAGGCCTTTCAGCTCGACGACCTTCTTGCGCGCTTCGGCGTCGAGCAGGTGCAGCGGCTTGCGTCCGGCGACGCCCGGCACCGGCCCCTCGCGACCCTGCACCTCGACCCGTTGCCCGACCAGGATCTGCGGGTCCCAGCCGCCGATCGGGGCGAACCAGAGGAAGCCCTTCTCGTCGATGTGGCGGACGACCAGCCCGATCTCGTCGATGTGGCCGACGACCGCGAGCAGGGGCGAGGCGTCGCCGATCCGGGCCACCGAGGAGCCGATCCCGTCGGCCGAGAGCGAGGCGAAGGAGGCTTCCTCGCGCCAGAGCTCGGCGGCGGGTGCCTCGTACCCGGACGGGGCGGCAACGCGCAGGAGCTTGTCGAGTAGTCGGGGGGTCTCGCTCACGAGTGCGGCAGTATGTCGAATCGAACAGACGTCCGTATTTGTCGTGATCCAATAGCGTTCGAGCAATGAGCGGAAGCGGCATGACGGCACTGGTCACCGGCGCTTCCAGCGGTATCGGAGAGGCAACCGCGCGGCGGCTCGCGCGTGAGCCGGGCGCCGAGCTGATCCTCGTCGCCCGGCGTGAGGACCGCCTGCGGGCGCTGGCCGAGTCGCTGCCCTGCAAGGCGACCTACGTCGCGGTGGACCTCACCGATGCCGATGCGCCTGAGCGAGTTGGTGCCCACGTCGCCGCCCAGGGGGGCCGGCTGACCCTGCTCGTCAACAACGCCGGCGGAGCCTGGCGCGGGACCTTCGGCGACGGTGGCTACGCCAACGTCCACCGCCACATGGAGCTCAACTTCGACGCCGTCGTCCGCCTCACCGAGGCGCTGCTCCCGGTCCTGCGCTCCTCGGCGCCGAGCTCGATCGTCAACATCGCCAGCACGGCGGGCCGGGTCTCACGCGCTGGAACCGGCTCCTACTCGGCCAGCAAGTTCGCGCTGATCGGTTGGAGCGACTCGCTCTACGCCGAGGAGCGCTCCCACGGGGTCCACGTCGGCCTCGTCCTGCCCGGCTTCATCGCCACCGAGGGCTTCCCGGCGACCGAGCTGCGCGAGAAAGCGCTGACCCGCTGGATCGTCTCGAAGCCAGAGCGGGTGGCGGAGGCGATAGTCGACACGGGCCTGCGGGGAAAGGCCGAGCGCTACGTGCCGCGTCCCTACGCACTTGCCGCGGTCTCCCGTATCCTCGCGCCGCGCTTGGTTCGTCGCGTTCTCTCCGCTGGAGCCGCTGCGAGCCTCACCACCAGCACTGCGGCCGAATCCGCTGAGCCGTAATTGCCATAAACCGAACTTACTATTTTTTTCATTCGGAGTATGCTTGCGTTTCAGTGCGACGTGCCACGGCGGATACTGGCGCTCCTTCGCTCCGCCGATGGTGGCGACGAGTGTGGATTGTCGGCATGCTCGCAGCGGTGCTTGCCATCGCGGTCGGCTCGGCATCCGCCCACGCAGACCACACGCTTGTTGTGAGTGGTGAAAGCTCGCGCACCGTGGAATTCTCGGTTTGCCCGCAGGAGTCATCGTCGCGGGCGGCCCTTGGGTCCGATCTGGTCGGAAGCTGTCTTCGGTCAGGGTCGAAATCCGCGGCCCACCTCGCCGGCGAAACTACGCTCCTGGTGCGCCTCGGAGTAAATGGGGAACAAGGGAAAAAGGACCCATTGCTCAACGCGCGATTCGTCCCCGAAGATCGCGGTGCCGTAAGCCTGCTGTGCAACCAGCAGCCGCGGATCTTTCTCAACCGCTACCGGGTCGGGGCGGGGTGCAGGTTCAAGCCATTTTCGGTAATAGGACAGAAATTCATCTTGCTGCGACTCGGGTTTGCGCTCCCCGCCGGTGCGTCCGTGCAATCGATGGGAGGAAGCCTGATCCTGGGCCTCGACGGCATTGACGAAGGTGCGCCGATTCCGATCACGGGTGCCCCCAGAGAGTTCAAAGGGGTCTCGGTGAATCCAACGACACTCACATTCGAATCCGGACACGCCTCAGCCGAAGTGACGCTTGCTGGCCCCGACGTGGTCGAATTTCTTCGGTCTCGCGGCGCCGGCAACACGTCCGCCGTCTTGCGCGATGACGCTGGCGACACCACCATCGCGACGGCCAGGCTTCCCAGTGCCGAGAGCGTGGCGAACAGCCAAAACCCGGACTTAGCAAGGGGGTCTGTGTTCCTCAGCGACGAGACCCCGAAGCCGGGTAAGTACACGGGAAAGCTGCCGCTGAGCCACACGACCTCGGATGGGCCGAGTGTGGACGTCGAGCTGCACTCGCACAAGAGCTGGCTGGTGCTGGCGCTGTTCGTCTTCCTGGGTATCGTGATCGGCGGGCTTGCGACCCGCTTGGTGGCCCTTGCGAAACGGCGGAGCCTCTTGCTTGGAACGTTGGATGAGTGCCTTGCCGACTACAGATGCGCGCAGAACAGCGGTGAGACCAAGTCTTGGCGCCTGGAAGAGCTGCTCGGCCTGAAACCGCCTTCGGATTCCGCTCAGAGCTCGCAGCGCCATCCACGCCCGGAAGCAACCGGTCTTTGGCAGTGGAGCAAAGGCGCGTGGAGTCGGAGGATCGAAGAGAAGAATGCATCCAAGGGGTTGCGGCTCCAAGGCCTTAATGCGCTCAGGCGCAGCATCGAAACCGCCCGGTCGAGCAGGGACCTGGACGAGGACTCCGAGCGGGTTCTCAACATGGTCGGGCGTATGCAGCGCTGGCTCAGGGTCGAGCCCGTCGCTCGATTGCTGGCCGCGGTCAACGATGAGGATCTGTTCCACCGCCCCATCAAGGTGACATCCAAGATCAAAGGCCAGAAGAAGAAGGGGAAGAAGAAGGAAACCGTGACGCACCAGTGGAGGAATTCACAAACCCAAATCGACACCCTCGCCCTGCTCGAAATGGCCCAGCGAGAGCCGGTCGAACCAAGCAAGGCCGATGATCTTGTCGAGCGGCTGTTCTTTCAGGCGCGATGGCATCATGCCTTCGCGGCGGTGTGGGACGCGGCCGCTGCTCGGTCCCCAGGGCTTGTGGCGCCCCTCTTGGAGCTCGACAAAAGCATGAAGGAGGATAAAAAGACGGCGGGGGCACGAACTGCAGATGAATACGACGCGCTTGACGGTCGCCTTCAAGTGCTTGTGGAGCAGTTGCCTGACAAGGATGGGGCTGGCATCCCCGAGAGGCTCTACCCGTCAAACCCAGAGGACTGCGCACCGGATGCCCGTCTTGCGCCGTACCAATGGAACGCAAGCCCGGACCTGTTCACAGGCTGGGCAACGCTGGATGCGCCGAGCTACGGCCAGCTGAGTCTCCGGGCGGCCACGACCTCGCGGGCGCGCTATCGCCCTGGACCGCGAGGCTATGTGATGGAGCTGCTGACATTTCGGCCTGTGGTCGACACCGCCTGGACGTTTGCCATCCTCGGAGTGGTGTCCCTTGGCTACGGGGTGACGAACTACAGCAACACTTGGGGGACCAGGGATGATCTCGCCAAGGCATTCCTCGCCGGGCTGACCGGCCTCGCCGCCGTCAAATGGGCGGCGTTGCCGATCTTCCAGTCGGCCCGGATTCGCGCGGCCAAATCGGAATAGCCGACGCCGCGACTCAGGTGAAGCGCGAGGGAGTGATCCGGCAGTAGTGGAATTCGAAGACGAAGCCGACGTTGTTGGCGGCGTTGCTGCTGCGTTCGACCCGGATCGATTCGTGCGTCGCTTTGATCTTTTCGCCCGCCTTGAGCGCTACGCCGAGTTTGTGCAGGTTCGTTTTAACGATGCCGAGGAATTTGAACCACTTCAATAGCCGTTCGTCGTCGGTGGGGGGGCGGGGCACTTCGGAGAGCTTCCCGACGGTGGCGCCGAAGGCCGCCGAGGCGTGGATGAACTGCGCGCCGGCCGCATCGAGCTTGCCCGCCTTCACCTTCTTGCGCACGTCTTTGAGGATCCGTTTGTTGGCGATCGTGTTCGCTTCGCAGATCGGCTCCACCTGCGAGACGTATTCGGCCCGGGTCGGCGAGGCTTCCCCTTCGGCACGGGCGCTTGCCGCGAGCAGAAGCGTCGCAGCGGCGATCGAGACGGCGATTCGAAGAGTTCCCCTCATGCCCTGACAAACCCAAGCATACGTCGTTCGACTCGGCTTCTCTAGGATTCGCCGCCGTGATCTCCACCAACCAGTTCAAGAACGGCTCGCACATCGAGATCGACGGGACGATCTTCCGGATCATCGAGTTCCAGCACGTCAAGCCCGGCAAGGGCGGGGCCTTCGTGCGGACGAAGCTGCGCAAGATCGAGGACGGCACGGTGCAGGACAAGACGTTCCGGGCGGGGGAGAAGTTCCGGCCGGTGCACACCGAGTCGCGCAAGATGCAGTACCTCTATGACTCCGGCGAGGCGGCGGTCTTCATGGATAGCCGCGACTACGAGCAGATCGAGATCCCCAACGAGGTGCTCGGCGACGCGATGCAGTGGGTCGTGCCCAACGCCGAGGTCGACGTCCTCTTCGTCGACGAGCGGCCCAGCGACGTGCAGGTGCCGAGCGCGATCGAGATGAAGGTGACGCAGACCGAGCCGGGCGTGAAGGGCGACACCGCCTCGGGCGGCGGCAACAAGGCGGCGACGCTGGAGTCCGGCGTCAGCATCCAGGTGCCCCTCTTCATCGAAGAGGGCGAAATGGTCCGCGTCGACACCCGCAGCGGCGAGTACGTCTCGCGCGCCTAGGGCCCGACCGGCGAAAAGCGCGAGAATGAAGGCCGATGCGTAGGTCCGACCAGCGCCGCGACGCCGTCTTCGCCTGCTACCAGCGCGACGTGACCGGCAGGCCGCTCGACGAGCTGGTCGCCGAGTCGCGCCCGTTCACGCGGGAGCTGGCGGCCGGGGTCGAGGCCCACCGCCCCGAGCTGGACGCCGCGATCGCCAGTCACTCCAAGGGCTGGGACCTTGAGCGGATCGCGCCGCTGGAGCGCAACGTGATGCGGGTGGCGCTGTACGAGATCGAGCACAGCGCCGACGTGCCGACCGAGGTTGCGATCGACGAGGCGGTCGAGATCGCCAAGGAGTACTGCGGCGCCGACGCGCCCGGCTTCGTCAACGGCGTGCTCGGCGCGATCGCCCGCGAGCGGGAGGGCGTGCGGTGAACCGGCTGCGGGAGATCTCCGAGCGCCTCGCGGCGATCGCCGGGGAGCTGGAGGCCGAGAGCGCCGGCGACGCGCGCGCCGCGGAGCTCGCCGACGAGGCTGCCGAGCTCTCCTCCGAGGCGGTCGAGGAGGCGAACCGTCGCATCCGCGAGGGCGAGGCCGGCGTCCAACCCGTGAGCTACCCCGAGGACCTGCGCTCTCTCGTCGACGCCGAGCTGGAGCAGCTGCGCTTTCCCGCCCCGGCACTGGCCGGGGGCCTGGAGGAGGCGATGCGCTACTCGCTGCTCGCCGGCGGCAAGCGCGTGCGGCCGGTGCTGGCGCTGGCGACGGCGCGGGCGCTCGGTGCCGAGCCGGAGCGCTTCCTGCCCGGTCGCCTGCGCGATCGAGCTGATCCACACCTACTCGCTGATCCACGACGACCTGCCGGCGATGGACGACGACGAGCTGCGGCGCGGTTTACCGACGTCCCATCGCAGGTTCGGCGAGGACGTGGCGATCCTCGCCGGCGACGGTCTCTTCGCCGAGGCGATGCGGCTCTTCTGCGCGCAGCCGGGCGAGCCGGCGCGGGTGCTCGCCGCGCTGCGGGAGCTGAGCGCGGCGACCGGGGTCGACGGCATGGTCGGCGGCCAGTACGTCGACGTCGCGGTCGAGGAGCGCGACGCGGAGGGCCTGCGGACGCTGCACGCGCTGAAGACCGGGCGGCTGATCGCCGCCAGCGTCGGCGTCGTGCTCGTGCTCGAGGGAGTCGCCGAACCTGAGACAATCCCCTTTCGCCAATTTGCAAGCGAGCTGGGCGTCCTCTTCCAGATCGTCGACGACATCCTCGACGTGACCGGAAGCGACGAGCGGCTCGGCAAGACCCATGGAAGCGACGAGCGACATGGCAAACTCACCTACGTCAGCCTCTTCGGCCTCGATCGGGCACGCGAGCTCGCTGCCGAGTCCCATGCAAAGGACGCTCGGGGCGCTGGCCGCGGCCGGGGGCGAGACCGAGGACCTGAGGCGAGTGGCCGACTACATCTTCACCAGGAACGAATGACTGAGAACGGCAAAGCGGCAAGCGACCACGACGAAGCGGGGCGCCTCCTGAATGGGATCGACGGGCCGGCGGACCTGCACGAGCTCGACGACGACCAGCTGCAGCAGGTCGCGCAGGAGATGCGCACCTACATCATCGACACGATCGGGGAGATCGGCGGCCACTTCGGTGCCAACCTCGGCACCTGCGAGCTGGCGGTGGCGCTGCACAGCCTGCTCGACTCCCCCCGCGACAAGGTCCTCTGGGACGTCGGCCACCAGGCCTACCCGCACAAGATCCTCACCGGGCGCCGCGAGGGGTTGCCGACGATCCGCCAGTACGGCGGCCTGGCGCCGTTCTGCTCGGTCTTCGAGTCCGAGCACGACATCATGGGCGCGGGCCACGCCTCGACCTCGATCGGCTACGCGGTCGGGCTGAAGGAGGCGATGCGCAAGGGCATCGGCGAGGACGGCAAGGTCGCGGCGGTGATCGGCGACGGGGCGCTGACCGGCGGGGTCGCCTACGAGGCGCTGCACGCGGCCGGCGGCCTGCAGACGCCGGTCGTGATCGTGCTCAACGACAACGGGATGTCGATCTCACCCAACGTCGGCGCGCTCTCGCGCTACTTCAACCGGGTTCGGCTCAACCCGCGCCTCTACCACGCCCGCGAGGGGGTCGAGGACCGGCTGACCAAGCTGCCGCTCGGCCTTGGCAAGCGGATCGAGCGGCTGGGGCCGGAGATCAAGTCGGCGATCAAGGCCTACTGGGCGCCCGGCCTCTTCTTCGAGGAGCTCGACCTCGCCTACATGGGCGTGATCGACGGCCACGACGTCCACGCCCTGCGCGAGGCCCTGCGCGAGGCCTTCGAGGCCGACCGCCCGGTGATCGTCCACATCCACACGGTCAAGGGCAAGGGCTTCTCCCCGGCCGAGGAGGGCGGCCTGGCCGGCATGGAGAAATGGCACGCCGCCAAGCCCAACTCGATAGTCAACGGCGCCCCCGCCAAAAACCCCGCCGCCAGCGCCGCCGATGGGCCGATACGTCAAGGTCACCTTGACGTATCGGCCCATCGGCGGCCGGTCGGGGTGCAGGAATCGGATTCGCCGGAGGGGATCGCGCCGGAGCGGCTGGAGGTGCCGCCGGCTGCCGAGTGCGCCGCCGCAGTACACGCAGGTCTTCGGCGACGCGATCGTCGCCGAGGCGCGGCGCGACTCGCGGGTGATCGGGATCACCGCGGCGATGGCGGGGGGGACCGGCCTGCAGAAGCTCGCCGACGAGGTGCCCGAGCAGTACTACGACGTCGGCATCGCCGAGCAGAACGCGGTCCTGCTGGCCTCCGGGCTGGCGATCCAGGGCGCGAAGCCGGTCTGCGCGATCTACTCGACCTTCCTCCAGCGCGCCTACGACCAGATCATCCACGACGTCTGCCTGCAGGAGCTCGACGTCACCTTCGCGATGGACCGGGCCGGCCTGGTCGGCGACGACGGGCCGACGCACCACGGCGCCTTCGACGTCTCCTACTTCCGCCCGATTCCCAACGTGGTCGTGATGGCGCCGCGCGACGAGGCGATGCTGGTCCACATGCTGCGCACGGCGATCGCCCACGACGGTCCCGCGGCGCTGCGCTACCCCCGCGGTGCCGCGGAGGGAGTCGAGTTGCCGGCCGAGGCCGAAGGAGATCCCGATCGGCAGCGGCGAGCTGCTGGCAAGCGGCGAGCGGGTGGCCCTGCTCGGCTACGGCTACGGCGTCTCGGTGGCCCTGGACGCGGCGAGGATCCTCGCCGCTCACGATCTCACCGCAACCGTCGCCGACGCCCGCTTCGCCAAGCCGCTCGACGGCGAGCTGCTGGAGCGCCTCGCCCTCGAGCACGACCTGGTCGTGACGATCGAGGAGAACGTGCTGCCGGGCGGCTTCGGCTCCGGCGTGCTGGAGCACCTCGAGGACGCTTTCTCCGGCGGCTCGGAGGAGCGTGCCCGCGTCCTGCGCGTCGGCCTCCCCGACCGCTACGTGACCCACGGCAAGCCCTCGATCCTGCGCGAGGAGGCCGGCCTCAGCGGCGACGCGGTCGCCGAGCGAGTCCTCGCCACGCTGCGTTCGGGCGAGCCCGCCCTGCGCTGACCCGACGCATCCAGTGGGCGAGCTTGCACCAAACGGCTCAATCGGCTAGCCTTCCGACGTCTCTTCTGGGGTTGCTAGAGGGAGGAGAGACATCTCTATGTATGCGGGTCCGCGCGCAGGGAACGTTTGCGGATCTTCAGCATTGACCGCGCCGGTGCCATGAGCGCCCCGTCGCGGTGCCTGGTCCGCCCGGCGGCAGCTAAGAGCCCCTGGCCGCGGCTGCCCTCTCCTTCGAGAGCGCCGCTACTCATGGCGACTCAGGCGATCAGCGTTACTGCGCCACGCACGACCAACAGCATTCCCGCGACGATCGCTATCCGGATCGCGATCCGCCTGCCGTCCCGGCGCAACGAGGCCTTGAAGCGCTCCACCCGCGCTGGCGTCGCGTCCGGCTGCAGCAAACAGGAGAGGAGCGGCAGCTCGAGCAGGGCCAGCATGATCAGGTTGAAGCCGACGACCACCAGGATGGACTCAGGAGTGCCGAGATCGTCCTTCGCCAGGCGGGTGAGGGCAACGAGATAGGAGGCGCCCGGAAGGGTAAGGAGCGCTCCGATGACGAAGGTGGTGCGCGGGGTCCCCCGGCTCAGGGCCCGCTGCCAGCGCGGTGGGCCCTTCTCTCTCTTCGCCTTGTGCCTTGCGGCCCTGCGTCGTTCCCGGCGTTCCTTGAGGATCGCATCGCGTTCGGCGCTGAGGGCCCGCGCGACGATGAGAAGGATGGCTCCAATGGCGATGTCGGCCGCCGGGCTGAACGTGTTCTGGGTGGCTTCGACCGCACCCGATTCCTCCAGTGAGAAGACGATCACCAGTCCCAGGGAGACGCTGGTCATCATCGCCCCGAGCAGGTAGCCGAGCATCAGGTTTCGCGGCTTCGGCAGCAGCAGCATCACCGTAGTTGCGGCAAGCAGCGTCGGATTCAATGCGGCCGAGAGGGCCAGCAGGAGGATGTCCACGTCAGGACTCAATCACCTTGTCGCCGTGGTTCACCACGGCTAGGCTGGACTGAGCGCCGCCGTAGGGGCGCTATCTCGTTTATCAACCGCGATTTCATCGCACGAGGATGAGGAGCATTTCAATGTCGGGAAGAGATAGGCCTCAGCGCAGGCGCAGCGTCGCCGCGGTCGAGGCGAATCTACTTGGGGCGGTCTCATGATCCTCGCTGCCGACTACCCGTTCCTCGAAGTCATGTGGACGATGGTGATCTTCTTCGCCTTCGTCATCTGGCTATGGATCCTGTTCACCGTGCTGGCCGACATCTTCCGCCGCCACGATGCGTCCGGGGGCGTCAAGGTCCTCTGGATCGTCTTCGTCGTGGTCCTGCCCTACCTCGGCGTCTTCGTCTACCTGATCGCCGAGCACAAAGGGATGACCGAACGGGCCATCGAGAAGCAACGGGACGCCAAGGCCCAAGCCGATGAGTACGTGAGGTCGGTTGCCCAGGCGAGCCCCGCCGAGCAGATTGCCAAAGCAAAGGAGCTGCTCGACGGCGGCGCGATCACGCAGTCCGAGTTCGACCAGATCAAGCAGCGGGCTCTCGCTGGGTGAACGGTGTTACTCGTGACCGGGGGAGCCCGCCCCGATGCCGGCTGAACAGGGCGACCCGCACCGGCTAGCCGCGCTTGCGGCTCTCGCGAGCGCGGCAGTCCTCGCGATCCTCGGCCTCGACATCGTCATTTCGCAGTTCCCAAGGGGGCTGGTCGTCCTCGCCGGCCTCGTGCTCGCGTCCGCGGCGGCTTGGTACGGCCTGACCCGCACCGGAGGGGCACGGCTTCTGGGGGCGGGAATCGCGATCCTGGCAGTGGCGCTGATCGTTGCCGTGTTGATCGCCGACGGCGACCACTTCGTACAGGCTCTGGTGATCGTGGTGGCCCTGGGGCTGATGCTCCTCGCGACCCGATCGGCCTTCGGGGTCTACGTCCCGCTCGAGCCGGCACCGGACCCCCGCCACCCCGTGCTCTTCTACAACCCCAAGTCGGGCGAGGGGAAGGCCGAAAAGTTCCACCTGGCCGAGGAGGCGCGCGCCCGCGGCATCGAGCCGATCGAGCTGAAGCTCGGCACCGACCTCGAGCAGCTCGTACGAGGTGCGGTCGCCAACGGAGCCGACGCGCTGGCGATGGCCGGCGGCGATGGCTCCCAGGCCGTCGTTGCCATGGTTGCCGCCGAGCGGGACCTGCCCTATGCCTGCATCCCGGCCGGGACCCGCAACCACTTCGCGCTCGACCTCGGGGTCGACCGCGACGATGTCGCCGGCGCCCTTGACGCCTTCGTCGGCGGCCGCGAAAGGCGGGTCGACCTTGCCGAGGTCAACGGCCGCGTATTCGTCAACAACGTCTCGATCGGCCTCTACGCTGAGGCCGTCCAGCGCGAGGGCTACCGGGAGGCGAAGCTGCGGACCATCCTCGACACGCTGCCCGAGGTGCTGGGGCCTGAGGGCAAGGGGCTGGACCTGCGCTGGACCGGGCCCGGAGGGCATGAGCACTCCTCAGGTGCGGCGATCCTCGTCTCCAACAATCGCTACCGGCTCGGGCGTGCGGTCGGCTCGGGCACCCGGCCGAGGATCGACAACCGGCTGCTGGGGATCGCCGTTGCCTCCCCGCCGGGCGGAGGCCAGCGGTTGATCGAGCGACCCTGGCAAGAGTGGTCCTCTCCAGTCTTCGAAGTCGACGCGGACGGCCCGATCGCCGCGGGCATCGACGGCGAGGCCGTGACTCTGGATGCGCCGCTTCGCTTCAGGATCCTGCCGGCGGCACTGCGGGTGCGGATCGCCGCCGCACACCCCGGAGCCTCTCCCTCCGCGGCGATGCCCGAGGGTGCCTGGAAGACTGTTCTCGCCCTGGCGCGGATAGCCATGGGGAGGACACCGAAAACACAAGCTCAGCGGAAGGAGAGTTGATGGACATCTTCGAGGTCGAGCAGAAGGAAACCCTGAGGCGGGAGGAGGTCGCCGAACGTCTTCGCGCCCTCGCCGACATGCTCGCGCGCCACAACGACATCGATTTCGAACGGGCCGGGATGAAGATCACGGTGCACGTTCCCGACGAGGTCCAGCTCAAGGTCGAGCTGGAGATCGAGAGCGACGAGCGAGAGCTCGAGATCGAGTTGAAGTGGTGAGCCGATGCCCAAGTGGCTCAGCGAGGCGAAGGCGGTCGATACCGCCGTCTACGGAGCGATCGCTGCCAGCGATACCCCCTCGCTGAACGTCGCCATGCGCGGCCTCTCCCGCGCCGCCGACCGGAGCAAGCTCTGGTTCGCCATCGGCCGCGCTGGCCCTCCTTGGCGGGCCCAGCGGCCGGCTGGCGGCCCGGAAGGGCCTCGTCTCGCTCGGCATCGCCTCCGGCTTCGCCAACCTGGTCGCCAAGCCACTGACCACCCGGCGGCGCCCCGCGAGGAAGGAGGCCGAGGAGCTCGCGAGCCGCCACGTCCAAATGCCGCGCTCGAGCTCCTTCCCCTCCGGCCACGCCGCCTCCGCCTTCGCCTTCGCCACCAGCGCCGCCAACGCGCAGCCGATGCTCTCGGCGCCGCTGCGAGCCGTGGCAACGCTGGTCGGGTACTCCCGAGTCCATACCGGTGTCCACTATCCCGCGGACGTGCTCGCGGGTGCGTTCATCGGGGTCAGCGCGGCGGAGCTGGCTGACCATCTGCTTGACCGCTGAGCGCGCGGCGGGACTTGCGGCGATTACCGAAGGGCTGACTACGAGTCAGCTCCTCCATCGATTCTAGTCCCCCACAACAGAAAACGCCCCGGCGGGGAGCCGAGGCGAGTTCTGGGGTTACTACAGGAGGAGAGGACTGCGACTGGCCGTGTGGTAGAGCGGAAAACGGCTCTCAGAGCCAAGTCTTGTCCGGCTGACCCCGGTTGTAACCGGCTGAATCCGTGCCTGACTGTGGCACCAGTGTGGCACCGCACGGCTCAGCGAATGAGCTGAATCTCTGCCGCAACGTCTGCTTTGGCCCATTCCTGGTCCGCCGTGACGGCCGACACTCCAAGTCGTTCCGCCAGGGCCAGGCAGGCTCGGTCTGCAAGCGAAAGACCCTGGGCCTTGGTGGTCAATCGCAAGCGGGCAATTGCGATGCAATCCGCGGCGGTCATTGGCTCGATCGATAGCGCTCGCCTTGACCCCTCGGCTTTTCGGGTTTCGCTTGCGGCTCTCTCGGGATCTCTGCCGCGCTCGGCTAGCTTGGTCAGCACCTCGGCCCAGTTGGCCACGCTGATCGCTGCCCCCTCTGCAATCGCCTCAATGACGATCTCGGCGCCCTCCTCATCGTGGAGGACGGCCATCAACGCCGAAGCGTCGAGAACCGCTGCCGCTTCGGCTTCAGGCACTGCGCTTGGAGGCCTTGCGCTCGCGACCTTCGGCCTGCGCTTCGGCGCGACGATCCGCGATCAGCTCATCGACCAAACTCTCATTCGGGGCTACGTCTGCGAACAGCCCGCGCATTCGCCCGGCGGCCGCGCGACGACGCTCTATGTCGGAGTTCGTGAGCTTGGTGGCTTGAGCCATGCCATGGAGAATACCGAGCCGCTCGGCGTGCTCGACTCGCCTCCGCCATGGCGTTCCTCCTGGCGACTGGTGGGGTCTTGGATGAGCACCTGCTGAGGATCGGTCGGAGCGGGGAGGAGCTCGTATTCGGGCGCACGGCGTCGGAGGCGTTCGTCTCCTCCACGGTCGACAACCGCGCCAAGCGGGCGTGGGCAGCATTCAACGACCGTGAGGTCGAGGCCGCCGAGAAGGACCAGCGCGAGGCTGTGCTGCTAAAGCCCCTGACCCTGCACGACTGCAGGCACACCTTCGCCTCTCTTCTGATCGACGGCGAAACCAACCCGAAGGCGATCCAGGAGTGCATGGGGCACTCGAAAATTCAGACGACCTTTGATATCTACGGGCATCTGCTTCCGGGCGGTCGTGACGAGGTGCGCAAGCGGATGGACTCCTACCTGGCATCTGGGGCGCCCCTGCGGCCATGGCCTTCGAGGGCGAACGACGCGGTCGACTCTAATGAGACCGCTGCCGAATAAGCCGATTGATGTTCTGTAGAGAGGCTCTATAACTATGGCTTGGAGATGCCGTTCTCACGCGAAGTGGAATTTCGAGGTCTAAATTCGTGAGTCCAGATTTCCTGCGCGCTCGGATAGCCCCATGCAGTACCCCCGCATACTTCGCAATGCGCCAGACGACTGACATTGGAATCTGAGTTCCGTTTTCCTACGGACGTGCATCTTGCTTACCCGGAATGGTAATGCCGCTTGAGGCTTCCAAGGACGCCCATCTTTCCTTCCAGGCCAAAACGGTAATGAAGCAAATAGCACCCACGGCGACGAAGCCAACCCCTAGGCTCTGATTCACCTGGAAAGCCCAAATGCCGAGAGCCGCGGCAATGACTCCGACAGCCGCTCTTCGCCAGGGGAACGGGCGAAATACCAGTCGATACGCGTTCGGTCGCTCTTCTCCCCATCGGTGCCAGTCTCGAGCCACCCGCCGACCAGCCGCATACCCGCTTGTTACCGAGCGGATTGCGGCTCCAATCCACACCGCCAAGCCAATCAGCACGCTGAAGATCGCTAGGGCCCCGAGGCTCAGTCCACTGACTTGACTTGCGCCAATGCCGAAGACCGAGAGGGTGGTGGCCACGGGCGCAACCCACACCCGAAATGTGCTTCCCTGAGAGAGCATCCAGGATAGCCAATGTGAGGTTGCCTTCTGACCTTTTTCGGTGATTATCCATCTCGTCTGTCGCCCTGGAGCGTTTGCCTGTTGAAGTTCTTCCACTTCGCCTCGACGATATGCGGAATCGATGACTGCACTGAGCTCCTGCCGATTGAGCGGAAGGCCCAAGACTTGCGGGGGGTCTTGGACGAGCTCTCCGAGGCTATGTGCCCCCTCTATATGCAGATGCCGAATCAGGACGAACCGAAAGTGGCGCCATGTTGCTGTTCGCCAACGGTCCTCACTTTTGGGAAGCAAGTGTCGTGCTGGCTCGCGTGACACCGAGGCGAGGGCAACTCCCCCCCAAAAGCTATTTCGCCAAGCTTTAGCCTGATCGGTGATGGGGGGACCTGCTTCGGGGAAAAGTACGCGAACCATCCATGCCCCGATGCGTTCAAGGATGAGTCGCCCTATCGTGGAGATAGGCGAGAGGGCTCGTCGGGAGAGCCATGATCGCTGATGGGGGGCGCGGCTCTTCTGTTGTGGTCGATATTGCAGGATCCTCACGCACCGTGGCATATGTTGACACGGACGGCGGTAGGTCCTAATCGCCAATCCGCTGTCTCCGTATCGTCGGGTTTAAACCTTTATCTGTTGGGCGCGATTCGGTAACCGAGAGTCAGACCGAGTGTGACGGAAACCTTGATCTGCTCCCGATTTCGTGGAGTCGCGAGTTCGATGCGTGCTCCCAGAGCCTGCGGTTTAAGGGCTCGGCTTGTATCCAAGCAAAGGTTCATGTGATTGTCTCGAAACTGATAGCGGATAACGATAAGGCGTGATGCGGCTAGATCTCCAGCAGCAGTCCGCGCTCGACCGGGTCGAAACCAGGCGGGAACTTCGCTTCAGCGCTGTACGTTGCGCCCTCGACCAAGGCGTTGGATAGGTCGGCGCGAGATAGATCAGCGCCGTCAATCTTGAAATCGCGGAGGTCCGCTTTGGTGAAGTTCACGCCGGACAGCTCGGTTTCTTCGTCGGCATATGCCCCCGTCAAGATGGCTCCGATGAATTTGGCGTCAGAGAGCCTCGCACCGGACAGATCGACATCTTCGAGATCCGCATACGAAAGGTCAGCGGCGCAGAGGTTTGCCCAGCGGAGCGAGGCTCCGGGCAAATCTGCTCTGACGAGGGTTGCGCCCCTCAGATTCGCATAGGTCAGGGTCGCGTCTTCGAAGTTGCAGCCATCCAAAGGCACGCCGCTGAGATTGATGCTCTCCAGTTCGCCCCTTAGCCACCTTGTCTCCTGCAGTTGGGGGACGGGGCTTTTCGGCAGTTCCTTGACACGACCGAGAACGGTCAACGCCTCGACGACCTCGAGAGGTGGAGGCTGTTCCGGAGGCTGCCCCTCGTCATCCACCTGATCCAGCCCTGCTCGAGTCCGATCTCGAATGAAGCCCGCAAGCACCTGAACGACGGCCGGGCGGTCAAACACCGACTGCGCGGCGATCCGTTCGAGGGAGTGCGCGGCGCCTCGGACGTTGTGCGCGTCGCCCTTAGCCAACAGCTCCAGTGCCCGCGAGAACCGCTCATCGAGCTGTCCCTCTCGATTGCTGAGGATGCTGTAGGCGGTAAAGGCGGCGCCAAGCGCCAGCACCACGCCAGCCAATGCCTGAAGGCCAGTTGTCCGCAGATCGTTTTCGCGCTGCAGCTGCTCGTTTGCGCTCAGCCCGGAACCGTCTATCTGGAGGCCGGGCCAGATCTCGACCACGAATACGACGGCCACTATGAGCACCAAGCCGAGGACGATCGTCAAGGCGGTAAAGCGCTTCGAGACCCCACCGTTGAAGAGGTCGGCGGCGCCATCGCGGACGGTCTTGAACGCTTTCATCGACCTTGACCCCGTCCCGTTCCGCTGGCACGACCCATCACCCGCATCCTAAGAACACCATCGGAGTCTGTCTGATTTGGAGAGCGCACTGAGCAGAACTCACGACCCTGGTGGTTGCGGATCTTCCGGGGGTTCATCATCGCGCGAGAGGCTACGAGACTCGGTGGCAGATGGCCCAGCCGGCAGACCTCAGCGGTCCGCGCGACGACGGGCCTCGGTCTTCGGCTCGCGCTTCGCGCAACGCTCAGCGAATCGGTTCGGTCGCTACATGGACCTTCGCTTGGTCGGCTGTTGTGCATACACTCAGAGGCCTGAATGGGCTGGAGTGACGAACTGTCTGAGGAGCAACGAGAACTCGCGTCTCACGACGAGCGGGTCGTTCGTTTGGTAGCAGGGCCTGGTACGGGGAAGACGAGAGTTATGACTCGGCGGGTGGCATATCTCGTGGAAGACAAAGGGGTGAATCCGTCCGCGATTCTGGCGCTGACGTTTTCGCGGGCGGCGGCTGGGGAGCTTCGCAATCGGCTGGAGGTGCTTCTTGGCGAGGAGACCGGCGATCTTCCCACGGTTTCGACTCTTCATGGTTTTGCCCTGAGACAGCTTCTCCTCAACGGATCTGCGCCGACGCTTCCACAGCCGATTCGGATTGCCGACGACTTCGACGAGCGGCACGTCATCATGGAGGAGATCGCGGAGCAAATGGGGAAGGGCTTTGGGATTCGCGAAGTCCAAAAGGAACTGAATGCCCTCGCCGCGGACTGGGAGACGCTTAAGGTTGAAGAGGATGAGTGGGAGAAGAACTTTCCGAATGCGAAATTCCTTGAGGCGTGGCGTCGCCATCGAAAGGTATATGGCTACACGCTGCGCGCTGAGTTGGTCTATGCGCTAAAGAGAGCCCTCGATGAAGATCCAGAACTACAACTTGAGCCTGCATTCACGCAGGTACTGGTTGACGAGTACCAAGACCTGAACCGCTGCGAGATTGCGGTTTTGCAACGCTTGGCTGGGGATGACCGGTATCTTTTTGCGGCAGGTGACGATGATCAGAGTATCTATGGGTTCCGGAAGGCGTTTCCTCAAGGGCTCCGGGAATTTGGGGTTACCTATCCCGATGCAACCGAGGAGGAGCTTGCCGAGTGCCATCGCTGTGATCGCGACATCTTGGCGCTTGCCCTCAATGTTGCCGAGCAAGACGTAAAACGCATCGAGAAGGATCTCGCGTGCCGGCCCGATGCCGATGACGGTCACATTCAAGCACTGAGCTTCGCGAATATCTCCGCGGAGGCCAAGGGAATTGCGGAGATCGCGGCGGGGCTTGTGGAGTCATCGGAGCTAACTCCCCACGGCATCCTGATCCTGCTGCGTAATGATCCGAGTCGGATCTACTCCACGCCGATCGTTGAAGCACTGAAGGCGAACGGACTTGACGCAGAACTTCCGTCGGATCCCTTGGCCAGACTTGATCATGATGACGGCCGACAGCTGGTCTGCATCCTGAGATTGCTTCACGAACCTGACCACGACCTTGCTTGGCGGGAGCTTTTGAAGCTCCGCGACAATCGAATCGGTAGTGGCACACTTTTCTCCATTTTCGAGTATGCGGCCGACAAGCTAATCCGCTACCACGATGCACTTGAGATCGTTGCAAAAGACCCCTCGGAGCTCGACAGTGGACGAAGTCAAGCGGTCGCCGATGAGGTGACGGAGATCAAGGGCCTCCTCGCCAATATGGACGGGCTGCTAGACGGACCTGTTGAAGACGGCTTGGACGAGGTTCTAAGCGCAGCGTCTTTCCCCGACGGGGAGGATCGCGACCAGCTAAAGGAGCTCTTGGTCGAGCTTGTAGAAAATGTTGACGAGGCGACGTTGGCTGACGTTGAGGGAGCACTTCACGCCGCTCGGAGCGGATGGGACAAAGAGGAAGAGAGCGGCGACGAGGATCGGGTGCGCATCATGACCATGCACGCTGCGAAGGGCTTGACTGCTGATGCAGTAATTGTCGCTGCGTGCGAGAATGAGCCGTGCCCGGCTGGCCTGAGAACGAGCGTGCGCGAGACGATGAGCGCCGACTCCTATACGTTTCGCTTACTCGGGCACGACATTTCCTCTACATGACCTTTGCTCGGAGGCGGATAGGACAACAGAGCCATCGTCTTCAGTCACCCACTCGGGGTCTGACGAAGCGCACATTTACGGAATTTTTGGCCGATTACATCACCCCGACTTCAAGCTAGATTCTTATCAGCGATGTTTCGGATTGCGAGGCGACTCGTCCCGTCCTTGTCGTTAGCGATTGGCTTGACCCAATTGACACCGACCCAAGAAGTATCCGGCTATACCGCCTACGAAGCTCCGAGGTGACCTGGAATAGTCCCCCGCCAGTGAGCCGAAGCCGGTGCTCGAAATTAGCCACTGCATTTCCGTGAAGGTCACCTCAATCTTTGTGGCGCTAGTTCGGCACCCTTCATCTCGGCAAGCTTGACATCGCCTCGGCCTAACTGCTGGCAGAGACCTAAAGGGTAGTGTCTGAGGGCGGGGGGGTCAGGAGGCCTCTGGAGAAACCGTCGGGCAGGTGATTGTCTGCCAAGCGCAGTACGTGGGATTGAACCGCTCGCAGGACTTCTGCGGCCGCGACATTGATGTAGTAACCGACGACAACCGCGAGAGGGTCGCGGTTCTGAAGGGCGGCTACTTCCAGGTTGCTGGAGTGCATTTTCGCGGCAGTGGCCATGTCCCAGCCCTTGTGGTTCTCGCCCTCAATCTCGCTGTGGTGGCCGACGATCGGCTTTCGGATCGCGCCGTAAGCACCGTTCATCATGCAGTGTTGACGCACAAGGGGATTGCGAGCGTAGGATGTCGTGATCACGGGGATCGTCTCGCCGAAAGCGCGCAATATCTGGAAGCCGGCAAGTTCCTCCAGTGTGTCCCTCGGGTCTCGTAGCTGCGTCCCATTAGTAGGACTGGGCTCGTCGTTGCCACCCTGACTGACGAGCCGCTGCGTTTCCTCGCGTGAGAGGGCTAGGTCGACGAGCATGACATCGGGGAGCTTCCCAAGGCTGCTGCTGAATAGATCCGCCGAAGCTTTGTGCATCTCCTCTTCAAGTCTCTTTTTCTTTGATGCCGCCGAGACCAAATCCTTCAGCATCGAAAACGGGAGCAGCCTCACCTCGAAATCTGAATACTGGTATTGCCACAAAAACGGCCGAAGCTGCCTGAGATGGCCGGACCAGTCGCCCGGCTTCCCCCCGTGCGCAGGCGGGAAGCCTGCTTCGTTGGCGATGCTGACGAGGTGATCCGTCAGGTGCTTTGAGAGCATCGACCCCGTCGACTCGGAGTCCTCTACAACGAGAATCTTGATGGCCATTGGATTGTCCCAAAAAATAGATAGATCAGAATGTTTCAATCATATTGATTTCCGAAGGCGACACCGTCGCCGGCCTGCACTGCAAAAAGCTCAGCGTTGCGCCATGCAATCCCCACTCGATATCGACATCGACCCCCATCAATTCTCGCAGGCCGTGCCCACCATTCACCAGCAATCCCAGGCTGTCCGCACTGAGGACCGGCGCTCCGGGGACCCTTCTCTCCCAGACAGCCTTGCCGGACGACACCGCAATGCGGCATCGATGAGGCGTGACTTCGCCGCCTACGATTTCATCCGGAAGGGCGTTCAGATATTCGCAGAGCATCCAGTTGCGAACCGCGACGGTCGGGTGTTGGGTGAAGAGCAGACCGGCCATCTCGAAATTCAGATGAGACTGTACGACCACGCCCATTTGGACATCTGAATGGTGATCGGGCAGATTCCCATGACGACGACGGTAGGCGTCTCGGTACTCCCGCACGTTGGGCGCCGTACACGACGCCCAAACGTCCTTGATGGCTCGGGCGAGGTTGCTGACGTCGGCCTTGCATTGAGTAGAGACGAACTGACCCGCGTAAGATAGGGCGGTGGAGTCCTCCACGGTCGCGGACGAGCGGGCGATCAGACGGGGTTGCTGGGAAAGCCACGGGAAGCGATCGAAGATTGTCTTGGCGAGGTCGTTCGCATTCAACCTGCGTGGATCGCCTTCGCTTTCGTCAAGCGCCGTGGCGTAATGCCTGACGGAGATGGCTATACCTTTGGGCACCTGAAACCCAGCCGAAATCATAGTCCCAAGGACAGCGGCCTTGCCGCCGAAATTCTCTGCGTCGCGGTGCCTCAGGTCGTGCAACGCCGCAATCATCGAACAGAAATCCCCCCTTGACGGGTCGTCTTAGTCAACGTCACAGCTGACTACTCCGGTCGATCCGCGAGCACGCACCTTGACCGGCGTGCCGTCGGGGAAGCTGGTCGTCGCGCTTCCCAGGCCCACGATGCAGGGCACCTGGAGCTCCCGAGCGACGATCGCCGCGTGGCTCAGGATTCCGCCCTCATCCGTGAGAATCGCTCCGGATCGGGCCATTGCGGGAACGTGGTAGGGCATCGTCATCGGCGCCGCCAAAACATCTCCGACTTCGACCTCGCCAACCTTGTCCAGGTGGTCGACGACGCGATCGGGCCCACGCACTCGCCCGGGAAAGCCGTAACCCCTGTGATCGTGCTTGATGAAGGCGCGGCTTCTGGGAGCTGGGACAGCAGCTCATCGAGCTCGGCGCCGACGACCACTCGTGAATCGTCACAACCGTAGCCGGATGCCCTCTGCTGAATGGCAGAAAGATCCAGACTCAAGGTTCCGGTGGCCAGCGACTCTTGGATCTCACCAAAAGTCAAGAACATGAGCTCCTCGTCGCCGAGGCCGACGGTTTCGGCAATGCGAGAAAAAAGCTCTTTGCAGTCGCGACCTGACTTGAAGAGAGCCTCAAGTCGGTACTCACGTAGAAACTGGAGAGTCTGGGCCGTGCGCAGCAGGTGCAGGTCTTCGTCGGGCAGGCTTGCCACATCGGGTGTATCGAGTTTCGATCTCGGTTGTGGATCGACTTTCTTGAGAAAAACGCATAGCTGGGAGATGAAGTCGGTGAACGAGCTTGGCTCCCCCAGGTAGTAGTCGGTCCCGAAAAAGTCATAAGCGTCCAGGTATTGATCCGCCCGTTGGCCGATCGTCGGGAGCATCGCTTCGATCTCCTTGCGCGATATGTTGCCCCCTCGGTCCTTGAGTCGTCGGGCGAGTTCCGGAGACCGCGATTTGATTTCCGTGGCGATGGCTTCGAGCTCTGCCAGCGAGCGAGTGGCCAGGGATTCCATCTCACCGCCGCTCATCAGCGTCTGCATGAGGGCGCTCACGTCCGGGCTGTCTTCCGGCAGGTTCAGGTGTTGACTGAGAACCTTGCTCAGGCGTGCCTCAATATCGTCCTGCACGAAGACCATCGTGTTCAGGAACGGCATGATGCGAATGCTCAGGGAGCAAAACCGGGTGAAGTCGAGCAGGAGCTCGGAGGTAGTTGAGCGTCGGTAGCCACTTGCGCGAGTCCGGGACCCAAAGGCAAGCAGGTCATCTGCCACCGATCTGCACTGGTCGAGGAAGAAGGTGACGTAGCCTCGCTCCCGCAGTCGCGGCATGAACTCGGCCGTGAAGACTTCGGCATCGCCGGAGTGGATGATGACCCAGCCGTCGAGGTAGCGGTGGCGGCCAAGCCCCTTGGGCACACCCAAGATCTCCTGGTAGTAAGGATCTTCGTAACCTTGGTTGATCAGGCTGTAGAAGAGCACTGGGATTCCGCGCCGACGCAGGATCGGCAGCCAAGAGCTGGGTGCCTGGTCCCTATTTGTCATTGGAGATCAGGTCGAGGTCTGGGAGCGAGTCCCGACCGAACGTGTCGCGAAGTTCAGCGGCTCGGTCGCTGAGCTTCTTCTGCGCGATCGCTTTTACCCGCTTCCCGAACTCCTCGCTCTCTGTGGCGCGCTTGCCTATGTACTCGCTGATTGCGGTTCGAATGAGGGCGGATGCCGAGCTGTCATCGGTTTCTGCGAGTTCATCAAGCAGCAATGCCAACTCGTCGTTCAGCCGAATCGTCGTGGTTTTCATGGGTCGCTCCTATGTCCTGACGGGCTTGGCAGGCGTCACCGGCCAAGGACTTATGGCTTCAGAATAGCAAATCGATAGCGAATTCAGCTTGCGAATACAAATTGTAGGCGTATACTGAATACCAAATACATATAAACCGCAACTACGCATGAGTAGAGAGGTGGCAATGCTCGACAGACAATTCCAAGGGATGACTGAACCGTGGGAGGCGTCGATGCGCTACTCGGACATGGCGACCTTGATCCGGGAAGCCGAGGGAGCAACGTCCGAGTCCCTGCGTTTGGCCAAGCTCGCCGATGCGTTGCTGGACATCGCCTTGGCAGAGGAGGATTCAGGGAGTCGGCCGCGCCCCGCACAGGCCACGACTGGGCAGCGTGTCCATTCTCGCCGGATGGCTGAATGCACGACGACGGCCGGCAAGCCGAGCAGCGCGCTCAAGGCGCTGCCGATCAGCCATCAGCGCGCACATGGGCCGACGGCGTCCGGCCGATGACGCCAGTGCCCAAAAGGAACACCGCGTCGGGGGAGCCGTGGACCTCCCCGTTTCGGTGGACACGAAAACGGGTCAGGTCCAGTGCAGCGTGGCTCTCGTCCCATGTGGCGGGTTGTCAGAACTGGCGAACGAACTGGCGAACCACGGCCGTTCGGGGCAACCCGGTGTCAGCTGCTTTCCAATCGAGCCTGCCCAGATGTGGCTTTCTAGAGCCGCCACAACAGAAAACGCCCCGGCGGGGAGCCGAGGCGAGTTCTGGGGTTACTACAGGGAGGAGAGATATTTATCTCTATATATGTGGATCCGTGGGAGGTAGGTGGGCCCATTGATGTGCCGCCGGAACGTCATCGTGGGAAGCGATGGCGCCATATTGGCGGCGCCGGACCCAGCCAAGAAGTTTTCTAGTTCTGCCCCTCTATCGGTTGTCCTCTGCGAATCCTTGAGCAGCATACGAACATATGTGCGCTTTGTATGTGAGGCCGATCACAGATCGTTGTCCAATCCGGTTTAGTGCCGGATTCAGCGTAATGCAATCAGGTAAAGCGAAAGGCTGGTTAAAAACCTGTACGCAGCCAGAAACGGCAGCGGCAGGACCTGGCCGCCGCTACCGTTCGGCGGATGAAGAAGGCACGGATAGACGCGGTTCTGGCCGAGCGCGGGCTGTTTCCCTCGCGCACGGCCGCGGCCGGTGCGGTGCGGGCCGGTGCGGTGAGGGTGGGCCAGGACGGTCCCGTCGCCCTGCGCCCAAGCCAGCTGGTCGAGCCCGAGGCGGCGCTGATCGTCGAGCAGGGGCCGCGATTCGTCTCGCGCGGCGGGATCAAGCTCGACAACGCGCTCGAGGCGCTCGGCCTCGACGTCTCCGGGCTCGACTGCCTCGACGTCGGCGCCTCCACCGGTGGCTTCACCGACTGCATGCTGCAGCGCGGGGCGGCTCGCGTCGCCGCGGTCGACGTCGCCTACGGGCAGATCGACCTCGGCCTGCGGAAGGACCCGCGCGTAACCGTGATCGAGCGGCTCAACGCCCGCGAGCTGGTGCCGGCTGACCTGCCCTTCGCACCGGCGCTGGCGACGATCGACGTCTCCTTCATCTCGCTCGCCAAGGTGCTGCCGGCAGTGGCCCGCTGCCTGGCGCCGCACGGTGAGGTCCTGGCGATGGTCAAGCCGCAGTTCGAGCTCGGTCGCGAGCGGGTCAGCAAGGGCGTCGTGCGCTCGGTGAGCGACCGCCGCGAGGCGATCCTCGGTGTGGCGCTCGCGGCGCGCGGGCTGGGGCTTGCCGTGCGGGGATTCGCCTCCTCCGGCCTGCCCGGCCCCAAGGGCAACCGCGAGACCTTCGTCTGGTGCGCCGCCGAGGGGGAGGACGTCGCCGACCTCGAGCAAGCCATCGCCGAAGCCGACTCGGAGGCGACACGATGAAGACGGCTGCCCTGATCACGCACTCTCACCCCCCGGCGGCGACCGAGGCCGTCGCAATCGCCGTTGCGGTCGCCCGCGAGGCGGGCTGGCGCCTGGTCGCGACGGCGGAGGAGGTCGCCAAGCACGACCACTCGGCCTCGGGGGTCGAGCAGGTGGACTCGCTGCCCTCGGATCCCGATCTCTGCCTTGTGCTCGGCGGCGACGGCTCGATCCTCTTCGCCTTGCGCCAGTTCGCCCGCACCGGGGTCCCGGTTTTCGGCGTCAACTTCGGCACCGTCGGCTTCCTCGCCGCGGTCGAGCGCAACGAGGCCGAGCAGGGGATCCGGCGCGCCCTTGCGGGGGAGACCGAGGCGGTCGACCTGCCGGGACTGGCGATCGACGTCGGCGACGAGGAGCGCTTCGCGCTCAACGACGTCAGCTTCAGCCGCCGGCCCCGCGATCGGGTCGCCGAGCTGAGCTACCGGATCGCCGGCGAGGAGGTGGGCAACGTGCGCTGCGACGGTCTCGTCGCCGCCACCCCCGCCGGTTCCACCGGCTACAACCTCGCCAACCAGGGACCGATCCTCGCCTGGGGGGTGAAGGGCTACGTGGTCAGCTACATCTCGCCCCACTCCCTTACCGCGCGGGCGCTGGTCGTCGCGCCCGGCGATGTGCTCAGCGTCGGCAACGCCGAGGGCCGCGAGCCGGTCGACGTCGCGATCGACGGCGCCCAAGCCACCACGCTTGCGCCGGGCAGCTCCCTCGACGTCCGCTTCGCCGACACCGTCAGCAAGCTGGCCCAGCTCCCCGGCACAAGCTTCTACCACCGAATCAGGGAGAAGTTCGGCCACCTAGCCGTCTAAGCCGAGCAACTCGGTTCTTTAGGGTTTCGACGCATGGAGCGCAAGTGGTGGACCCTTCTCCTCGCCTCGATCGCGACGTTCATGTTGCTGCTGGACGTAACCGTCGTCAACGTCGCCTTGCCGGATATCCAGCGTGAACTCCACGCCAGCCTCTCCAGCCTTCAGTGGGTCGTCGACGCCTACTCCCTGACCCTGGCCGCCTTCCTGCTCACGGCCGGCTCGCTGGGCGACCGGCTCGGGCGGCGGCGGGTCTTCACGATCGGTTTCGGGATCTTCACCTTCGCCTCGTTCCTCTGCGGCATCTCCAACGACCCGACCCTGCTCAACCTGGCCCGCGGCCTGCAGGGCGTCGGTGGGGCGGGAATGTTCGCCACCTCGCTGGCCCTGATCGGCCAGGAGTTCCACGGCAGGGACCGGGCGACCGCGTTCGGCGTCTGGGGGGCGACGGTCGGCGGCGCGGTCGCGGTCGGGCCGCTGGTCGGTGGGGTGATCACCGAGAGCCTCGGCTGGGAGTGGATCTTCTTCGTCAACGTGCCGATCGGGATCACGGCGATGGTCCTGACCGAGCGCAAGATCGTCAACGTCTTCGCCAAGGACCCGGAACCGATCGACGTGCCCGGGCTCGCCACCTTCTCGCTG
The DNA here is from genome assembly GCA_963714665.1 of uncultured Solirubrobacterales bacterium. GTDB lineage: Bacteria > Actinomycetota > Thermoleophilia > Solirubrobacterales > 70-9 > VRUE01. Next base: position 853,416 of record CAVQPE010000003.1, read on the forward strand.
GCCCTGTTCCTGCTGATCTTCGGGTTGATCCGCGGCAACCCCGAGGGCTGGGGCAGCCCCCTGATCCTCTCCTGCCTGACCGGCGCCGCGGTGCTGCTCTCGGCCTTCATCGCGATCGAGCTCCGCTCCAAATACCCGATGCTCGACCTCTCGCTGTTTCGCAAGCCCGCCTTCAACGGCGTCTCCGCCGTGGCCTTTTGCCTCTCGGCGGGGATGTTCGCGATGTTCCTCTACCTGACGATCTACATGCAGGGCGTGCTCGACTTCTCGCCGCTGGAAGCGGGCCTGCGCTTCCTGCCGCTGACCGTGCTCGGCTTCGTCGTCGCGCCGATCTCCGGCGCGCTCTCGAACAAGATCCCGATCCGCGTCCTGCTCGGCGTTGGGCTCGCCACGGTCGGGGCCGGCCTGCTGCTGATGCACGGGGTCTCGCCTGGCTCGACTTGGACGACGTTGCTCGCCGGCTTCCTCGTCGCCGGCATCGGCATCGGCATCACCAACCCCGGCATCGGGCAGGCGGCGATCGCCGTCGTCCCGGTGGAGAAGTCCGGCATGGGATCGGGGATCAACACCACCTTCCGCCAGGTCGGGATCGCGACCGGGGTCGCCGGGCTCGGGGCGGTCTTCCAGTCGAGCGTCAACTCCAAGCTCTCCGAGCTGCTGCCGCATGCGCCGAGCGGCCTCGGCGAACTCGTCGCCTCGGGTGGCTCGCGAGCGGCCGCGGCGGTGACCCCCGCCCGGATCCGCCCGGAGGTCGTCCACGCTTCCGACGTCGCCTTCGTCGGCGCCTTCAACGAGATCATCCTGATTGCCGCGGTGCTCTCGTTCGCCGGCGCGGCGCTGGGATTTGTGCTCGTGCGATCCAGGGATTTCGTCCAGCACGCCCAACCTGAGGACGAGACCGCGGCCGAGCCCGTCCCGGCTTGACGGCACTCACCGCCGCGTCGGCTGGTACACAGGGGTTGTGCTGCGCGAGCTGCGGATCGAGAACCTGCTGCTGATCGAGAGGGCAGAGCTGCGGCTCGGCGAGGGGCTCAATGCGATTACGGGGGAGACCGGGGCCGGGAAGACCGTTCTGGCCCACTCGCTGGATCTGCTGATGGGGGGCAAGGCCCGGCCGCAGATCGTGCGGCCGGGAGCCGAGGAGGCCTGGGTCGAGGGGGTGTTCGACCTTCCCGGGGGGTTGCTGGCCGAGCCGGAGATGGCCGAGATCGCCGAGCGGCTGCCCGAGGGCGCGGAGGAGGTTGTGCTGGGGCGCCGGGTTTCGGCGAGCGGGCGGACCAGCGCTTTTGTCGCCGGCCGCGCCGCCTCTGCCTCGGACCTGAAGCTGCTGGGCGGGCGGCTGCTTGCCTTCTTCGGCCAGCACGAGCACCGCAAGCTGACAATCTCCGCGGCGCAGATGGAGGTGTTGGACGGGTTTGCCGGCGCCGCCCACCTGAAACTGCGTGCGGAATACCGCGAGGCGCATCGCGAGTGCCTGCGGCTGGCGGCGGAGCTGGCCGAGCTGCGCGAGCGCTACGGCTCGCGGGAGCGCGACCTGGATCTCCTCCGCTTCGAGCTCGCCGAGATCGAGGAGGTGGCACCCGACCCGGCTGAAGAGACGGGGCTGGTCGCCGAGCGCGAGCGGCTTCGCCATGCCGAGGGCCTGCGCGAGGCCGCCGGGGGCGCCCGCGAAGCGGCGATCGGAGCCGAGGAGGACGGCGGCGCGGCGGCGGCGCTCGCCCAGGCAGAGTCGCTGCTGCAGGGCGTGGGCGGGGTCGACGCGGACCTCGATGCGCTTTCGGCCCGGCTCGGCGCGGTCGCGATCGAGCTGGGTGACGTCGCGGCCGAGCTGCGCTCCTACCTCGACGGGCTGGAGGCGGACCCCGGCAGGCTCGCCGCCGTCGAGGAAAGGCTCGAGGCGCTCGACCGCCTGCAACGCAAGCACGGCGGCAGCGTCGAGGCGGTCCTCGCCCATGCCGAGCGCTGCCGTGCCGAGATCGCCCGCCTCGAGAGTGCCGAGGAGCGTGGTGCGGGGGCCGAGGTCGCCCTCGCCGAGGCTGAGGCGACGCGCGCAAAGCTGGCCGCAAAGCTCGGCAAGGCCCGGGCCAAGGCCGCGGCGCCGCTGGAACGCGAGGCGGCGGAGGAGCTGGAGCGCCTGGCGATGCCCGGCGCGAAGCTCGAAGTGGTGCTGGAGCCCCATCCCGGCGGGTTCGGCCCGAACGGCGCCGAGACGGTCGAGCTGCGCCTGGCGCCGAACCCGGGCCTGGAGCCGGCGCCGTTGCGCGACGCTGCCTCCGGAGGAGAGCTCTCACGGGTGATGCTCGCCCTCAGCGGCTTCGGCGGGACCGCCGGGGCCGGAACGCTGGTCTTCGACGAGATCGACGCCGGCGTCGGCGGCATGACCGCCCGGGCGGTCGGCGAGCGGCTGCGCGCCCTCGGCGAGGGCCGTCAGGTCCTCTGCATCACCCACCTGCCGCAGGTCGCCTCCCTGGCCGGGACGCATTTCACCCTGGAGAAGGACATCTCGGGGGAGCGCGCCACCGCCGGGGTGCGGCGCCTCGACGGCGAGGGCGTCGTCGAGGAGATTCGTCGCATGCTCGGTGGCGAGCGCTCCGACGAGGCCGCCACCCGCCACGCCCGTGAGCTGCTTGCCGCTGCCTGAAGCGCTTTGCCCCGCTTGCGGGGCCGGATAACCTGCTCCGATGGCCACCGTCGCCAGTCGCCGTCGCATCCCCGATCTGCTCTCGCGCCGGAACGGAGCCGGCGCCAGCGAGGCGACCGAGGGGACGGCGCGGCTGGGCCGGCGCACCAAGCACCTCGTCCGCGCTCGGCCCCGGCGACGTCGCGGTGATCGACCACGTCAACATCGATCGGATCGCCGCCGAGGAGCTGATCGCCACCGGGGTTGGGGTCGTCGTCAACGCGTCGCCATCCTCTGACGGCCGCTACCCGAACGCCGGGCCGCTGCTGCTGGCCCGGGCCGGAGTGACGCTGCTCGACGTCGAAGAGGGCGATCCCTTCGAGCTGCTCACCGACGGCGATCGGGTGACGATCTCCGAGGGTGCCGTTCTCGTCTCCGGACGCGAGGTGCTGCGCGGGCACGTGCTCGGCGTGGAGGAGCTGGAGCGCCGACGCGACGAGCAGCTGCAGCGGGTCGACGAGGCGCTGGCCGAGTTCGCGGAGAACACGGTCGCCCACGTGCGCCAGGAGACCGACCTGCTCACCGGCAGCGTCGAGTTCCCGCCGACACGGGCCTCCTTCCGCGACCGCCACGTCCTGATCGTCGTTCGCGGCGACCGCCACCGCCGCGACCTGAAGGCGCTTCGCGCCTACGTCCGCGACGTGCGCCCGCTGGTCGTCGCCGTCGACGGCGGCGCCGACGGCGTGCTCGAGGCGGGGATGAAGCCGGACGTGATCCTCGGCGACATGGACTCGGCCAGCGACGAGGCGCTGCGCTGCGGCGCCGAGTTGATCGTCCACGCCTATCCGGACGGCCGCGCCCCCGGCCGCGAGCGCCTGCTTGAGCTGGGCCTCGAGCACACGCTGCTGCCCGCCGCCGGGACCAGCGAGGACGTGGCGATGCTGATGGCCTACGAGAAGGGCGCGGCGCTGATCGTCAGCGTCGGTGCCCACTTCAACCTGATCGAGTTCCTCGACCGCAAGCGCGGCGGCATGTCCTCGACCTTCCTCACCCGCCTGCGGATCGGCGAGAAGCTGGTCGACGCCAAGGGGGTGAGCCGGCTCTACAACCCGAGCTCGCCGTTCGGCCCCCTCGTCCTCTTCCTGGCGGCCTTCACGATCCTGCTGGCGATCGTCGTGATCACCTCTCCCGCGCTCAACGACCTCGTCCAGCTGGCCTGGCTGAAGATCAAGATCTGGCTCGGCCTTTAGTGGCCCGCCCGGCCAGCATCTAGCCTTCCCGCCCCAGATGGGTTACAGCGCCCGATACCACGCCGTCTCGCTGATCGCGGTCTTCCTCGCCCTCGCGATCGGGATCCTGATCGGCGCCGAGTTCGGCGGCGACGCCCTGACCAACACCCGCAAGGACCTCGAGAACAGCCTCACCGGCAACCTCCAGGACGCTCGCTCGCGAGCCGACGAACTGAGCGGCCAGCTCGGGCGCTCGAACGAATTCGCCGAACGCGTCTACCCGGTGCTGGTGCGCAACAAGCTGCACGGGCAGCGGATCGGCGTGCTCGCCCTCGGCGACCTTCCCGGCAACACGTCGGCGGCGATCGAGGAGGCCCTCGGGCCGACGGGCGCGCGGCTCGCCGGCGTCGGCGTCGTGCGCGAGCCGGTCGACCTGCACGCGCTGGCCGGCGACCTGGCGAAGACCCGGTTCGCCGACATCAGGCGGAACCCCGACGCGCTGACCGAATTCGGGACCGGGGTCGGCCGCCAGGTCGTCCTCGGCGGCACTCTCCTCGACCGGGTGCGGGCTCACCTCTTCTCGCGCGCCAGCGGCAACTTCGGCGCCCTCGACGGGGTGATCGTCGTCCGCCGGCAGCCCGAAGAGATGGGCCCCGTCCAGCGCGGCAACGCCGACCAGCTGGAAGCGGCCCTGCTGGGTGGGATCACGGGCACGCGGACGCCCGCGGTCGGGGTCGAGACCTCTACCGCCGAACCCTCGTCGGTCTCCTTCTTCCACGGCAACGACCTCTCCAGCGTCGACGACGTCGACCTGCCGGCGGCCGGCTGGCGACCGTGTTCGCGCTGCTCGGCGCCGAGGGCAGCTTCGGAGTCAAGGGCTCGGCGAGCCAGCTGCTGCCCGACCTGCTCGAATCGGCTGGGGCGTCGAAGGCCCGCGCCGGGGCGAGCAAGCCGTGACCTGGGTCGGCTTCCCGGTCGGCGATCGCCGTCGCCCTGCTCGTCGTCCCCGCCGGGGTGCGGGGGCTGTTCGACGCCGGCCTGGTTCGCGAGAACTACCGCGGCGCTAGGCTCGCCTTTCCCCTGGGAGCGGTGCTGGCGACCGCGGCCCTGGTCGCCCTGGCGCCGCTCGCCTTCCTCAACGACCGCGCCGACCTCGACCTGCTTGGCGCCCGAGCTTGCGGCAGCTGGATGCCCTACCTGCTCGGGGTCGCCTTCCTCGGCTTCCTCGACGACTCGCTGGGACGCGGGGCGGCCCCCGAGGCGCCGCGCGGCTGGCGCGGGCACGCGCGGGCACTGCGCGGGGGCAGTCTCTCGACCGGGGCGATCAAGGCACTCGGAGCGCTGGCGCTGGCGGCCTACGTCGTCTCCGGTCGCGGGCTCGAATCGTGGCGCTACCTCGCCGACGTGGTCGCTGCTGGTCCTCGCCACCAACCTCTTCAACCTGCTCGACCTGCGGCCGGGCCGGGCCGAGAAGGGGCTGGCGCTGCTCGGCGCCGGCCTCTGCCTCGGCGCCTGGACGCTCGCGCCGCTCGAGCTGCTCGGGATCTTCGCCGGCCCGGTCCTGGTCGGCGCCTGGTTCACCCTGCGCGAGCGGGCGATGCTGGGCGACACGGGCTCGAACCTGATCGGGGCGGTCGCCGGTGTCTGGTTGCTGACGACGCTCGGCGCCGACGCGCGCCTGATCGCCCTCGCCGCCGTCGCCGGACTGACCATTTACGGAGAGTTGCGTTCGATCTCGGCGACGATCGATTCGGTTCCGCCACTGCGCTGGCTAGACTCGCTCGGCAGAGCATGAGTCGGCCCTCCCAAGGAGACACGCGTTTCATCTTCGTCACCGGCGGGGTGGTCTCGGCTCTCGGCAAGGGCATCGCCGCCGCCTCGATCGGCCGCCTGCTCGTCTCGCGCGGCTACCGGGTCCAGCTGCAGAAGTTCGACCCCTACATCAACGTCGACCCGGGGACGATGAGCCCGTTCCAGCACGGCGAGGTGTTCGTCACCGAGGACGGGGCGGAGACCGACCTCGACCTCGGTCACTACGAGCGCTTCACCGACGAGAACACCTCGCGCGCGTCAAACGTCACCGCGGGTGCCGTCTACAACTCGGTGATCAACCGCGAGCGCCGCGGCGACTACCTCGGCGCCACCGTGCAGGTGATCCCGCACATCACCAACGAGATCAAGAACCGGATCCGGATCGTCGCCGAGTCGCAGTCCGTCGACTTCGTGATCACCGAGATCGGCGGCACGGTCGGCGACATCGAGTCGCTGCCCTTCCTCGAGTCGATCCGCCAGCTCTACACCGACCTCGGGCCGAAGCGCTGCATGTTCGTCCACCTGACCCTGGTCCCCTACGTCGGCCACGCCGGCGAGCTGAAGACGAAGCCGACCCAGCACTCGGTCAACGAGCTGCGGCGGATCGGGATCCAGCCGCACGCCCTGGTCTGCCGCTCCGAGGGCCGCCTCGACCGCGAGATCCGCGAGAAGATCGCCCTCTTCGCCAGCCTCCCGGTCGACGCGGTGATCTCCGCCCACGACGTCGACAACATCTACAAGGTGCCGCTCGTCTTCCGCGCCGAGGGCGTCGACGACCTCGTCCTCGACCACTTCGGCATGGAGGCGCCGGCTCCCGACCTGGCCGAGTGGGAGGCGATGGTGCGCCGGGCCGACGCCGCCGAGGGCAAGGTGCGGATCGCCCTGGTCGGCAAGTACGTGCAGCTCGCCGACGCCTACAAGTCGGTGATCGAGGCGCTCGAGCACGGCGGCATCCACCACGGCGTCGAGGTCGAGGTCGAGCTGGTCGACTCCGAGAACTTCGATCCCGAGCGGCTCGAGGGCGCCGACGGGATCCTCATCCCCGGTGGCTTCGGCGAGCGCGGGATCGAGGGCAAGGTCGCGGCGGCGCGGATCGCCCGCGAGCGCTCGATCCCCTACCTGGGGATCTGTCTCGGGATGCAGATCGCCGTGGTCGAGTTCGCCCGCACCGTGGCCGGCATGGAGGGTGCCAACTCGGCCGAGTTCGACCCCGAGACGCCCTTCCCCGTCGTCGACCTCCTGCCGGAGCAGAAGGAGGTCTCCGAGATGGGCGGCACGATGCGACTCGGCGCCGACCCGGTGAAGCTGCACGAGGGAACGCGGGCGCGCGAGATCTACGGCGAGGCCGTCATCTACAAGCGCCACCGCCACCGTTACGAGGTCAACAACCAGCTGCGCCGCCGGCTCGAGGACGAGGGGCTGGTCTGCGGCGGCACCTCGCCCGACGAGCGCCTGGTCGAGATGGTCGAGCTGCCCGACCACCCCTTCTTCGTCGCCTCCCAGTTCCATCCGGAGTTCAACTCGCGGCCGAACCGGCCCGAGCCGCTCTTCCGCGAGTTCGTCGGCGCCGCGGCGCGGCAGGCCGGCGAGCGGCCGGCGGAGGGCGGCGAGCTTCCTGAGGTGGAAGCGCAGGGCAGCGAAGCAAGCGTTCGCCAGTCGAGCTGAGCGTCTATCCCGCAGCAGGACCTATCTCGGCAGGGGTTCCGCTTAACTTTTTCGGTGGGGCGGGGACTGCTGGACGCTCGGGGTGGGGTTGGCGAAAAAGTACAAGACGCTCCACCCCTGCCGAGATAGGTCCTGAGCCCGCGATCGTTCGGCTGCCCGGTTAGCCTGTCCGCCGTGGAGAGGTTGCATGAGACGTTCGTGAGGTTCTGCGAGATTCGAAGCCCGACTGGGGAGGAGCGTGAGGTCGCGGACACGATCGCCGCCGAGCTGCGTGCGCTTGGGCTCGATGTCAGCGAGGACGATGCCGCCGGCCCGGCGGAAGCGGGGGCCGGGAACCTGCTTGCGCGTCTGCCGGGGAAGAGCGAAGAGTGGGTGATGTTCTGCGCTCACATCGACACGGTTCCGCACAAGGGGCTGATCGAGGTGGTCGAAGCCGAAGGCGTCTTCCGCAGCGCCGGCGAGACGATCCTCGGCGCCGACAACAAGGCGGCAGTGGCGGTCTTCATGGAGCTTGTCGCCCGGCACGCGTCGGAGCCGCCGCCGGTTGGGATCGAGCTGGTGCTGACCGTTGCCGAGGAGCAGGGGCTGCGGGGGGCGAAGGCGTTCGATACCTCGACGCTGCGATCCGAGTGCGGCTTCGTCCTCGACCACGCCGAGCACGGTCGGTGAGGTGATCGTCACCTCGCCGACCCAGCAGCGGGTGCTGGCCGACTTCACTGGGGTCGAGGCCCATGCCGGTATCCGCCCCGAGGACGGCAACAACGCGATCGCCGCGGCGGCTGCCGCGATCTCGCGGATGGAGCTGGGGCGCCTCGACGACGAGACGACCGCCAACGTCGGCGTGATCGCCGGCGGGACCTCAGGCAACGTCGTCCCCGGCCATTGCGAGATCGTCGCCGAGTCCCGCAGCCTCGATTCCGAGCGGGCGGCCGAGGTCGCGGGGGCGCTGAGCGATGCCTGTGCCTGGGGCGCCAGCGAGCACGGCTGCGACGCCGACGTGCGGATCGAAGAGCTCTTCCGCGGCTACAAGATCCCGCCTTCGTCGCCGGCGCTGGCCCTGGCCGAGGCGGGCCTGCGCCGGGCCGGCTTCGAGCCGGAGCGGACCTCGACCGGCGGTGGCAGCGACGCCAACGCCCTGATCGTCGCCGGCTTCGACTGCGTCCTGCTCGCCAACGGCACCGAGGCCAACCACACCGCCGACGAGGCGGTCAGCGCCCGCAACCTCGACGCGATGCTCGAGGTCTGCGAGGGCATCGTCGCCGAGGCGGCCGCGGGCCCGGAGTGAGCGGCCGGCTGAAGCTGCGGCGCGGGGTCGTCGTCAGCGAGGAGCCGCTGGCGGTCGAGGTGGATGGCGAGCGTCGGCCGGCCTGGGCCGACACCGCGCTGCTGGGGGAGATGCGCGAGGGCGACGAGGTCGTCGTCAACGTCGAGGCCCTCGACCTGGTCTCGGCTCGGGCGGCTTCGACGTGGTCCACGTCAACCTCACCCGCGGCCTGGAGGGCGGCGGCCCTCCGGGCGACGAGCACGTAATCAAGCTCAACTACACCTCCCTCCAGCACGCGGTCGAGCCGGTCAGAGCTTCCGGTGCGCTTTATCCCCGATATAGGAGGAAGAGGCGCACCGGAACGGCCTCGGGGGGGATTCCCGTCCTGGTCCTGCCCCTGCACGGCCACCTCGCGCCAGCGGCCTGGGCGGCAGCGCAGGTGTCGCCGGGGGTCAAGGTCGGATTCGTGCAGACCGGGGAGGGGCGCTGCCGGGCTTACTCAGCCGCGACGTAACCGAGCTGCGCCGAGCGCGACCTGCTCTGCGGCCACATCACCGCGGCCCCCGCCTACGGCGGCGAACACGAGACGATCTCCACCGCCGGAGCCCTCGACGCCGCGGCCCAGAAGTTCGGCTGGGACGCCGTCATCGCCGGCCCCGGACCAGGCATCATCGGCTCCGACACGACCCTCGGTCACGGTGGCCTCGCTGCCCTGGACACAGCCCACGCCGCCCTCGCCCTGGGCCTCCCGACCCTGCTCTCGCCCCGCCTGTCCAGCGCCGACCCCCGCGAGCGCCACCGCCCCGTAAGCCACCACACCCTGACGGTGATGGAACTGCTGCTGGGTGGGGTGGAGGTAGCGATCCCCTCTGGGGAGCAGTTGCCCATCGCTGCTCTCACCACAGCGGCCGGGGCACGCCATCGCCTGCATGAGACACCAGCAGACCTCGGGGGCTACAAAGCTTCCGGACTACCGGCCCGGACGATGGGTCGCACCATCGACGAAGACCCGCTCTTCTTCGCCGCGGCCCTAGCTTCGGGTCAGGCCCTGGGCGAATCATCCGCGGGTGGCACGGGGTGAGGGGGGTCGAGGACGGACCGTGGCCCGCCCGCAGTGCCCCCCTCACCCCGTGACAGGACCCGCGGCCGTCACGCACGGTCCCTTGCCAATCAAGGGTTGCTGCAACCCAGCGAGAACCCCTCGGCCATGGCTGTCACCGTCGCTCCGCCCACAGAGTCCCGCTTCGAGTCCCTCGTACTCGACTTCCTCTCCTACCTGGAGCTGGAGCGAGGCCTCTCGCGCAACACGCTCGACGCCTACCGCACCGACCTTCACCAATACGGCGAATACCTCACAGCCCATCACCTAGACGCGCTCGCCGCTGGACCCGCCGACATCAGCGAGTTCCTCGCCGAGCTGGCGACCGGCGAGGTCCGTCCCGCCTGCTCGTCGGCGACCGTCCACCGCAAGGCGGCCTGCCTGCGCTCCTTCTACAAGCAGCTGCGCCGCGACGAGCTGATCGGCGACGACCCGACCGCGGCGCTCAGCGCCCCGCGGCGCGCCAAGAAGCTTCCCCAGGTCCTCAACTACGCCGAGGTGCAGAAGCTGCTCGCCGCCCCCAGCGGGAGCGAGCCGACGACGCTGCGCGACCGGGCTCTGCTCGAGGTGATGTACGCCTGCGGGCTGCGCGCCTCGGAGACGATCGGGCTGGAGATAGCCGACGTCGACCTGCACGAGGGGTTCCTGCGCGCCCGGGGCAAGGGCAGCAAGGAACGGCTGGTGCCGCTCGGGCGCAAGGCGATCGCCGCGATCTCCGGCTACATGCGGAGCGGCCGGCCCAAGCTGGTGGGCGAGCGGCACGAGGCCAAGCTCTTCGTCAACTTCCGCGGTGGGCCTCTGAGCCGCCAGGGGCTCTACAAAATCGTCCAGCGAAACGCCCGCACCGCCGGCCTCAGCGGCCAGATGAGCCCGCACACGCTGCGCCACAGCTTCGCCACCCACCTGCTGGCGGGAGGCTGCGACCTGCGCGCAGTCCAGGAGATGCTCGGCCACGCCGACATCTCAACCACCCAGCTCTACACCCACCTCTCAGGCGAGCACCTGAAGGATGCCTACTTCAGGGCCCACCCCCGCGCCACCGCAAGCTGAGCCCCAGGCTCAGCGGTCGTGGTTCTTTCCGCTATCCGATTGCAACTGCGACCGAATGTGACGAAGCGCGTCGAAACTTTGATGCGGTCGCAGTTACCGCCGCTATGTGGAAAGAACTACGACCGCATGGGATAAAACTCTTGGATGCCCGAGCTGCCGGAGGTGGAGACCGTTTGCCGGCAGCTGGATCCGGAGCTGACCGGACACAGAATCGATGAGTTGGAAGTGCTCGACGCGCGTTGGTGTCGCCCGGTGCCACCCGCCAAGCTGGAGGCCACCGTCGAGGGGGCGACGATCGAGGGATTGGGGCGACGCGGCAAGTACCTGCTGCTGGCGCTGGATGGTGCCCGGATGCTGGTGATGCACCTGCGGATGACCGGGAACCTGGTTCTCGTCGAGGGCGAGAGCAAGCTCGACCCCTCCGAGGGAAGGCGGCTGTACGAGGGCGAGCGCTCGGTCTCCGAGCGTCACCTGCGTGCCCGCTTCAGGCTCAATGACGGGCGCGAGCTCTGGTTCACCGATCCCCGGCGTTTCGGCGAGGCCTTCCTGATCGACGATTCCCGCCTGGACGAGCGTTTCGCAAAGCTCGGGGTCGAGCCGCTCTCGGCCGCGTTCACCCCGGAGGCGCTGGGGGAGATGGCCGCAGGGCGCACGGCACCGCTGAAGTCGTTCCTGCTCGACCAGTCCGGGGTTGCGGGTGTGGGCAACATCTACGCCGACGAGGCGCTCTTCCGAGCCCGCCTGCACCCGCTCTCTCCGGCGGGCTCGATGAAGCCCGAGCACCAGGAGGCCCTGCGCGATGCCGTCGTCGCCGCACTCGAAGCCGGCATCGACGGCGGCGGCGCCTCGATCGACGACTACCGCGACGGCCGCGGCGAGAAGGGCACGATGCAGGACGAGTTCCTCGTCCACACCCGAGAGGGAAAGCCCTGCCCGCGATGCGACAACCCGATAGTGCGAATCGTCGTCTCGGGGCGCTCGACCTACTACTGCCCAAGCTGCCAAGTGCGACTCCGGCGAAAACCACGCCGTCCGGCACGTCGTTCACCGTAATTCGGCCATGGCCGGAACGACAATCAAGACCGAGGCGGTGGTGCTGCGCAGCATTCGCTACTCCGAGGCCGACCGCATCCTCCACCTCTACTCGAAGACCCGGGGGCGGATCGGGGCGATCGCAAAGGGGGCACGACGGCCGAAGTCGCGCTTCGGCGGACGACTTGAGCCCTTCTTTCGCCTCGACCTGGTGCTGCACGAGGGGCGCGGGGAGCTGCTCACGGTGACCAGCGCCTCGACCCTGGACGGCTATCCACGCCTGCGTTCCTCGGGAGAGGCCTTGAACGCGGGTGCGCGGGCCTGCGACGCGGTTCTGCGGTTGCTCGACTCGGCCGAGCCGAATCCGCCCGCCTACAACCTGCTCTGCCGCTACCTGTCGTTGCTCGACGATCCCACGGCGGAGCGGGGGGCGAGCCTGGAGACTGCGCTGTCGTTCCGGCTCAAGCTCGCCTTGGCGGCCGGCTTCGCGCCCGAGCTGGCCTCCTGTGCGCAATGCGGCGACGCGGAGCACCTGAGCGGCTTCTCCGGGGCCGCGGGGGGAGTCGTTTGCGCAAGCTGCGAAGCGGGCTCCTTCCCGCTCTCCGAGGAGGCGCACCGCTTCATGGTCGGCGCGATCGGCAGCCCCCTTGCCGAGGCCCCCGCCGCCAGAGAGCCGGCGCTGGCTCAAGCCGAGCGGGCCGTGGGCGAGACCCTTGAGCACCACGCCCACGTTCAGTTGCGATCCGCGGCGTGAGACCCGATCCCGGCAGGGGTTCCGCTTAACTTTTTGGCGGGTCGGCGGTGGCCTTTCGAGAGCCGGGCTGACCAAAAAGTACAAGACGCTCCACCCCTGCCGGGATCGGGCCTTAGGATCGACGGATGGATGCGACGGTGACGTTCGAGGACCGGGTTCGCGCTTGGGAGGCTGAGTTCCTCGATGCGCGGGCAACGCGGTCCTACCCGGCGCAGCGCCAAGCCGAGGAGGCCGACAGCCCGGTCCGCACTCCCTTCCAGCGCGACCGGGATCGGATCGTGCACTCGAAGGCCTTCAGGCGGCTCAAGCACAAGACCCAGGTCTTCGTCGCGCCTGAGGGGGATCACTACAGAACCCGCCTCACCCACACCCTGGAGGCCTGTGGGATCGCGCGCACGGTCGCCCGGGCGCTCGGCCTCAACGAGGACCTGACCGAGGCGATCGGGCTCGGCCACGACCTCGGCCACCCGCCCTTCGGGCACGCCGGCGAGGAGGCGCTCGACGCGGCACTGCGCAAGCGCTGCGGCACCGGCTTCAAGCACAACGAGCACTCGCTGCGGGTGGTCGAGGTACTGGAGCGAGATGGCCGCGGGCTCAACCTGACCGAGCAGGTGCGCAACGGCATCCTCAACCACACTGGCTCGCGCAAGCCGGCGACGCTGGAGGGGCGGATCGTCAAGCTCGTCGACCGCGTCGCCTACATCAACCACGACATCGACGACGCACTGCGGGCGGGGATCCTTCAGGCCGGGGACCTTCCGGCCAAGGAGATCGAGCTGCTCGGCGCGACCGGCTCCGCTCGGATCGACACCCTGGTCCGCGACATCGTCGAGCGCTCGCACGCAGCCGGGGACATCGTGCAGAGCGAGGAGACCGGCGGCGCGATGCTGCGGCTGCGCAAGTTCATGTTCGACCGCGTCTACCTCGGGCCACAGGCCCGCGGCGAGCACGAGCGGGTCCACAGGACGATGCGCGGGCTCTTCGACCACTACATGGAGCATCCGCGGGAGGCGCCGGAGCTGGAGCCGGGGGCGAGCGAGTGCCAGCGCGTCGCCGACTACCTGGCCGGGATGACCGACCGCTACTGCATCGCCAAGTTCGCCGAGCTGACCGTTCCGGAGGAGGCGCGGTTCTGAGCGGGCGCCGGGGCGCTACGGTGGCCACGTGGCGCTGATCTCAACCGAGAGCCTGGAGCGGGTCAAGCAGGCGGTCGACATCGTCGAGGTGATCTCGGCCCACACCGACCTGCGCCGGCAGGGGACGCGCTGGGTCGGCCTCTGCCCCTTCCACGAGGAGCGCACGCCCTCCTTCTCGGTCGACGCGCAAGAAAAGCTCTACCACTGCTTCGGCTGCGGGGTCGGCGGCGACACGATCAAGTTCGTCGAGGAGAAGGAGGGGCTGGGCTTCGCCGAGGCGGTCGAGCTGCTCGCCGACCGCTACGGAGTCGAGCTGGAGCGGGAGAAGGAGGATCCGCGGGCGGAGGCAAAGCGCCAGCAGCGCCGGCGTCTCGGTGAGCTGCTCGACCGCACAGCGTCCTTCTACGCGGCCTACCTCTGGGACTCCGAGGAGGCCGGTAAGGCGCGCGAGTACCTGGCACAGCGAGGCCTGGGCGAGGAGGTGCTGCGGGCATTCGCGGTCGGCTACGCGCCGAGCGCCTGGGACACGGTGCTGCTGCGCGGTCAGCGGGCGGGGTTCAAGGTCGAGGAGCTGCGCGGGGTCGGGCTGGCGCAGCGTGGGCGGGGGGGAGGCGAGTACGACCGTTTTCGCTCGCGAATCATGTTCCCGATCCGCGACCGCCGCGGCCGCACCCTCGGCTACGGCGGCCGGGCGATGCGCTCCGACCAGGGGGCGAAGTACGTCAACACGGCCGAGACCGACTTCTTCCACAAGAGCCAGATGCTCTACGGGATCGACCTGGCCAAGGCGGCGATCGCCAAGGCTGGGCGAGCGGTCGTGGTCGAGGGCTACACCGACGTCCTTGCCCTGCACCAGGCGGGGGTCGAAGAGGCGGTCGGGGTGATGGGCACCGCGATCACCGAGGAGCAGGTGGCGGCGCTCTCAGGAATGGTCGACGAGGTCGTGCTGGCGCTCGATGCCGACTCCGCCGGACAGGAGGCGATGCTGCGGGCCCAGCGGGTGGCGGCCGGGCGCAGGATGCGACTGCGCGTAGCCGCGATGCCGGCGGGTGAGGACCCGGCTGAGATGATCGCGACGGAGGGCGGGGCCGAGCGCTTTCGGGCGCTGGTCGACGGGGCACTGGAGTTGACCGCCTTTCAGGTCGGGCTTGTGATCGCCAGGACCGACTCCTCCAGCCCGGCCGAGCGCGACCGTGCCCTCGACACGGAGATCGCCCCGATCCTGGCCGGGATGGGGGAGGGGGCGAGCCGGGATGACCTGATCCGTCAGGTCGCCGAGAAGTTCGACATGGAGCCGGCGATGGTGATGGGCAAGGTGGTCGCGGCCCGTCCGCTGAGCGGCGGCCCGTCCGCAGGCGCGGCACACAACGGCCCGGCGCCCGCGCCGCGGCGCACGGCGGAGCTCACCTCACGCGAGCGCCGCGAGCGCGCCCTGTTGGCCATGTGCATCGCCCTGCCCGCCGAGGGCAAGGAGTACCTGGCCCGCCTCACCGGAGAGCACCTCTCGTCCGGTGGCCTCCGCGCTGCGGAATGGCTGCGCGAGCACCCCGAGGACCCGGCATCCGATCTCCCTCGTGACGACGCCGAGCTTCTCCGGCTTGATCGCCGAGCTGGTCATCCTCGCCCACGACGAACCCGCCTCCCCGGAAGCGATGGAGCTCAACTACCTCCTGCTCGAGCAGCGCCGCATAGAGGCCGAGATCGCCGCCGCCGGCGAGAAGAACGACTACGAGCTTCGCGCCGCCCTCAGCCGCGACCGGGCCGCCCTGGTCGAGCGCATAGCCCGCACCGAGCGGGTGGGGGGATAGGACGAGCTAACTCTTCTCTCATAGCGAATAGTCTCCTCACTCGCTCGATTGAGAGGCTTCGGATGGAGGCCTCGAAGTGCGTGCTGTTGTGTGCCAATTGCCACGCCGAGCTGGAGGTTGGCGTGGCTGAGCTACCGGTAGAGTTCGGCAAGCCGATGTCGATCCGAGGTAGCGATTCGGATTAGCACGGCGTGTTAGTCCGGGGTGGCCGACTGGTAAGGCATCGCCCTGTTAAGGCGCTCAATGTGGGTTCGAATCCCACCCCCGGAGCTTTTTCTACGCTGGCGCACGGCGCCGAGCGAGCCGCTCGACCAGCTCGGCGGCTCGCTCGGCGCCGTCGTTCTCCGCGGCCCAGCCGGCCAGTTCGCCCGCTCGCCCTGTGAAGGTGGGGTCCCCGAGAAGACGCCGTGAGGCCCAGCGCAGCGGTGCCGGTTTGCAGAGGCGCCAGGGGAGGGAGAGGCCGCAGCCGGCCCAGGAGACGCGCATCGCGGTCTCGCTCATGTCGCCGATGATCGGGCAGATCAGGACGGGCGTACCAGAGCCAAGCGCCCGGGCGACGGTGCCGTGGCCGCCGTGGGAGACGACCAGCGAGGCCGCCGGCATCAACTGGCCGTAGCTGAGCCAGTCGACCAGGATCGCGTTGGCGGGGACCTCGATCGGGCTCTGCGGGACCACCCGGTTGGTCGTCGCGACCACCCGCACCGGCTCGTTGGCGAGTGCGGCCAGAGCCGTGCGGACGAGGTGGTTGCCCGAGTCGTGCGCGGTGCTCGGCGCGATCAGGACCAGCGGCTCCTCGCCGGGCGGCAGCTCTATCTCCGGGTGGGGGATCTCGAAGGTCATCGGCCCGGTGATCTCGACCCCGGCCGGCCAGCGGCGGGGGTACTCGAGCTGGGGGAAGGTCCCGACCAGGGCCAGATCGGGGCTGATTCCGCCATGGAAGCGCTCGACCGGCGGCAGGTCGAGTCGTGCCCGCTGCCGGTTGAGGTCGCGCCGGCCGTGCTCGAGGCCGATGTTGAGGGCCCGCTGTCCCGTTCGCCAGACGGCCCGCCCGACCGGCGTCCGCGCCGGCTGCAGGCCCACCGCGAAGAACGGCAGCCCCGGCTCGACGACCGGGTAGATGTGGGGGATCAGGGTCGCCAGCGGCACGCCGGCCTTCTCGGCGGCCAGGGTCGGTGCGAGCGTGAGGATGTCGCTGACGACCGCGTGGGGCCGCATCTCCTCCAGCAGCGGCAGCAGGGCCTTGGCCGCCTCCGCCGCGTGGGCGCCCTCCGGCGAATCGGGATCCGGCGGCGGGAACATCCGGTATTCCTCCGCCGCGGCGAAGCCGAGCCCGGCGCCCTCGACCGCCTCGCGGCGCTCCTCCCAGGTCTCGATCGTCACCTCGTGGCCGCGACCTCGCAGCGCCCGCCCAAGCGCGATCGCCGGGAAGACGTGACCGGGATCGCCGAACGCGGCGACGAGAAAGCGCAGGCTTTCGCCCCCCGTCGCGGTCATGACCGCACTACGGCGTATCTAGTCCCTCGCCGGGTCTTGTAAAGACAATCTCCGGCACGTGGCAGTTCTTGGACGTGCGCAGGAGGAAGCGAACCGCCTCGCCCAGGTCCTCGGGCCGGATCATCTCCTCGCCCGGTATCTGCCCCTGGACGAACTCCGTCATCGGCGTCTCGACGAACCCTGGCGCCAGCGCCGTGCACTGGATCCCGGCGCCGCCCACCTCGCGGTGGGTTGACTGGGTGAAGTTGATCACCGCGGCCTTGGTTGCCGCGTAGATGGAAAGCCACGCCTGTCCTCCCTTGCCGGCGATCGAGGCGGTGTTGACGATCAGCGCCTTGCCGTGCTCGGCGCCCGCCTGGCGCAGCAGCGGCAGGCCCTCGCGGGTGCCGATGATCAGCGCCCTCAGGTTGACCGCAAGCTGCATGTCGAGGTGCTTGGTCTGGATCTCCTCCATCGGCGCGCCGATCCCAACCCCCGCGTTGTTCATCAGGACGTCGAGGCGGCCGTAGGCCTCGCGGTGCTTGGCGAAGACGCCGACCAGGTCCTCCTCGTCGGCCATGTTGGCGGCGACGCTCTGCACCTCGATGCCGTCCGCTCGCAGGCCCTCCGCGGCTGCCTCGAGCTTGTCGGGACGCCGCGCGGAAACCGTCAGCGCGTAGCCCTCCTCGCCGAGAACCCGCGCAATCGCCAGGCCGATGCCGCTCGATGCCCCGGTTATGAGTGCCGCCCGCTCCGCCATTCCATCCCCTTCCGCTTGCCCGAGTTCGCCCGGACCCTATCTCGCCCTCGCGTGGCGTGCCCAGATGGCCCGACTGCCCCGCATCGCCGTCAATAACATGCCGCCGGATGCGATTGAGCCGAGCCCTCGCCGCCCTCTCCTGCCTCCTCATGGGTGCCTTCCTGCTCGCCGGCTGCGGAAGCTCGAGCTCCTCCACCGGCGCCACGTCGAGCTCCGCGCAGAGCCGTCCCGCCCCGCCCAAGAGCGATTTCCCCAGTGCCAAGGGCAAGACGCTGGGCCAGGTGCTCGAAACCGAAGAGGCCACGCAGTCCGAACTCGTGGTCTCGCCGGCGGCCCAGGTCTTCAGCAAGGGGGAGAACCGCTACCCGTTCGGCGTCTTCGAACGAGACCGCACCCAGGTCCCCGACGCTGAAGTTGCGCTCTACTTCGCCAAGATGCCACCGGTCAAAGGCAAGGGCTCGACTGCAGAACCGAGCACGGAGGCCGGGACGCTCACTCCGAAGGAAGCCGAGGAACGCGCCCTGGACCAACCCGCCAAGGGCCCGTTCCCCGCCTCGATCGAATCGATGCAGACCAAGCCCGCCTTCCGCGCCCTGACGACCAGCAGCGACCCGGATGCCGCGGCGGTCGTCTACTCGACTCAGGTCGACTTCCCAAGCGACGGCGAGTGGCGGATCGCCGCCCTGATCAAGGAAGGCGACAAATTCACGACGGCCCTTCTGCCCAGCGCCGTAGTCGGGGCCTTCTCGAAGGTGCCGCAGGTGGGGCAGAAGGCGCCCCTGATCCACACGCCGACACCGGCTGACGTGGGCGGCGACCTCTCCAAGATCACCACCCGCATCCCGCCCGACACGCAGAACAAGGTCGACTACGCGGACGTTTTGGGCAAGGAGCCGATCGTCCTCCTGTTCGCGACCCCCCAGTTCTGCCAGAGTCGCGTCTGCGGCCCGGTCGTCGACGTGGCCGAGCAGGTCAAGCAGCTCTACGGAGACAAAGCGGCCTTCATCCACATGGAGATCTACAACGACAACGATCCGAGCAAGCACGTGCGACCGCAGGTCCGCGCCTTCCACCTGCCCACCGAGCCGTGGTTGTTTGCGATCGGCAGAGATGGAAGGATCGAGAACGTAATAGAGGGTGCGTTCGGCGTCGAAGAACTGACCCGCGTAGTGAAGGGACTGACCGGAGAATGAGCGAGAAGACGAAAGCCGACGAGGAGCTGCTGCTTGCCTCCTTCGCCGAGGAGGCCCGCCGCCGCTGCGACGTGATCGCCGCCGGCCTGGCGACCGAGACCACCGACTTCGAGACGATGCGGATGGAGGCCCACGCCCTCAAGGGCGCCGCCGGCGTCGTCGGCCTGCGCCGCCTGGCCGAGCTGGCGGGCCTGATGGAATCCGACCTCGCCGAAGCAAAGAAATCCGGCACCATCCGCGGCGGCCGTACCCATCAGATAGCCGACGCCGCCAAGGCCATAGCCGATGGCGCAGTAGCCGCGTCCAAGGGCGAGGAGGAGCCCCCCGACGTGGGTCGCTCCCTGGCCCAGCTCTTCAGCGCATAGCGCTACCCTCCTCAGCCAACGGGGCGGTAGCTCAGCTGGTTAGAGCAGCGGACTCATAATCTGTGGAGTTCAGGCCGCCAAATCTTCCCCTCGATTCCGTAGGCGGGGTCGGCCAGCGGGCCAAGGGCTCGCAACTCCGCTTCGTGTTCGCTCATGACCAGAGCGGAGACCGCCGCGTTGAAGGCATCTTCGGAGCCGGCGGCCCGCTCGAGAAGGTCCCTCGGCTGCTCGGGGAAGTGCTCGACCAGATAGTCGTGTCGCGCCGACCACTTGCCCTTGTTGACGGGACCGGTCAGCGCGCGCGGATAGATCTCCACCACGCGCGGCCATCCCTCGGAAAACGGCCAGATGCCGAAGCCGTTCTTGGCAAGCGTTAACAGATGCGGCATCCCGCGAACCGATCCGGTGCCCACGGCACCGGCACCACCGATCCGAAAGACGGACTTCGCATGCACCGCGTCCTCGCTGCTCTCGGTTCGCCTGTAGAGCCGTGCTTTCGGATGGGGATTCCGCTTACCGGGGCGCCCCCAGAAGGGGGCTTCGCAACCATCAAGCAGATCCTCGCCCCCATGCGCCATCGTCGACCACACGTCCTCCCCGCTGGACCAACCATTCTCCTCGCACCACCACGCGGGGAACGAAAAGGCGAAGTCCAATCCAATAACCATGTTGGGTTCGGCCTCACCAAGCTCAAGAAGCTTCGCGATGAGCTCACCGCGGTCGAGCCCGTTTCTCAGCTCAGTCAGCTTGCCGTCGCGGACCTCGGCTCGCCAGAGAGACTCCGCCGGCCCTTTGGCCTTGCCAGACCAGTCGACAGCGATCATTTTCACGAAACGATATTCGCAGTTCTCTTTAGGAGCGCAGATGCTGTTCGCGCGGAACGGGTGCGAGCGCCATGTCGCGGAAGCCCCAGGGACGAATCCGGGTGGAGAGGGAGATAATCCGCGCATGGCAAATGCATACCAGCCGGACTTCGATGCGGATCAGGACCGTGAGGGCTTCACCTACCGGCGCGCCAAACTGGGCCAACAGGCCAAGTCCGAGAAACTCGGAGCAAGTCTCTATGAGATCCCGCCTGGCCAGGCGACCTTTCCGTACCACGCCCACAGTGCCAACGAGGAGATGCTCATCGTGCTCAGCGGCCAGCCGCACCTGCGCACGCCGGATGGGTGGCGCGAGCTGGCCGAGGGGGAGGTCGTCGCGTTTCGGGTCGGCGAAGACGGCGCGCACCAGCTCCAGAATCGAGGCGCTCAACACGCCCGCGTGCTGGTGGTCAGCACGATGATCGCTCCCGAGGTGAATCTCTATCCGGATACCGGCAAGTTGATGGCGGCGACTCGGGCTCCCGGAGCCTCAGGCGAGGGATTCCAGGAGGCCTACCGGCGAGAGCAGGCGACGGATTATTGGACCGATGAGGAGCCGCCAGATTCATAGCCGTCGAGCTGCTCCTCTCGCGTGAAAACGGCAGCGCGGGATGTCGTGATTTGGCCGCCGAAAACTTGGTCCCGAAATTGGCCTCCGACTCCACCGAACTCAGTCGAACTCCTTGGACGTGATTCGCTCTCTCAGGCCAGATTCGGCTCTATAGACGAGTTCTGGTGCGACTCATAATCCGTGGAGCGCAGGTTCGATTCTTGCCCGCCCCATAGAGTCGTTGGGAGCCGGCGTTGCTTCGGAGTCGACACTGTGCGAGGTTAAGCCTATGTCTGCGGGAGACGCGGAGACGGATCCGGCCGAGAAGGCCGGGGTCCATCAAGAAAGAGGTCAGCCCGGAACGCGGGTGGTGTACGCCCTGGTCGGTCCAGCTATTTTGGCGATCGCCGTCTATGCGGCGGCGGAAGCTTCATGGACGATCTTCGCGGTGTCGGGGATCATTGCGGTCTGCGCGTTTGCGATCGGCGCATCGCTTGGCTTCCTTTTCGGAATTCCGACGTATCTGGCGAGATCAAGCGAGGCGAACTCTGCGGACAAAGCGAGCTATCAGCCGAACACGAACCTGACCCAGGTTTCAGATTGGCTGACGAAGATCATCATCGGCGTCAGCTTGGTCCAGTTCGGACAACTCACCAAGTCGATCGGAAAGCTCGGCGATTCACTTGCCCCGAGCCTCGGGGGTGGTGACACAGGTAAGTCGTTCGGTATCGCGGTGGTCGTCGCCTTTTTCGTAATCGGGTTCCTGGCCGGGTACCTCTATACGCGGTTGCGTTTGCAGTGGGCATTTGCACACGCGGATCGCGGTGCCTTCGAGGATCTTGTAGACGCGAAGCTGGAACAGCAGAAACAGGCAGATGTCGAGGCTCTGACGTTGGCCTCGCAGCAACTCGATCCGGCGGCGGAGGAACCTCCGCGCGAAGATCTGGAGGAGGCACTCGCCAAAGCCTCTCCGGCGGCAAAGGCTCAGGTCTTGAACCGGGCACAGGGTTCAGAGCAACTATCCACGTCGCCGCCTCGGAAGCGAGCACGTGTTGTCCTCGACGCAATTGACGAGCCTCGCCGATGACCAGGGTTTGGGCTCAAACTTTGTCCCGAAATTCGTCTCGGACTCCACCGAACTCAGCCGAACTCCCTGGACGTGATCGGCCCTATCAGGCCAGATTCCGCCCTATAGACATCTTCCGGTCCGACTCATAATCCCAATCCGCGGGAGGACCCTGTTTTGCCTTTGTAAAGCGGTTTCGGTGGGAATGTCTCCCGAGAACGTCCCCCCAGTTGCCCTCGTAGCCAGGAGACGGGGAGTGCTCGGACGAGTAGCCTGCGACTCCGGGGCCGTAGCTCAGTTGGTTAGAGCATCCGACTCATAATCGGTTGGTCGCAGGTTCGAGTCCTGCCGGCCCCATTTCACCCGCCGTGGCCCCTGAAAGTCTCTGTCTGTGGTCCCAGCGGAGCGAGAGATCTTCATCGACGTGGAGCCGGACATTCGTATCCGGTATCGGCGCGGTGAGCCCCCGCCGCCGGTTTCCTATGCGATCACGCTGGAGAGCCTTGAGGACGGGGATTGGACAACCGTGCGCCTCTGGGACAACGCCGACACGGTCGATGAGCACCACGAGCACGAGTACACGCGTGCCAGCGGTAAGCAGAGACCGACCATCCTTGATTTCAGCTCCCCGAACGAGGCGATGGCTGCAGCGATCGGGAAAGCCAAGGCAGGGGCTCCGGAGATCGTGAGATAATGGCGAGCGTCATGAGTCAGGACGCCAACATCGATCCCGCGACCGAGAGGGTTCTCGCCGCCATCGAGGACGACGACCTAGCTGCCCGCTATCCGAATCGGGCGCACTTCATCTCGGCGGACAATCCCCACCAAGGGGAGATGGCGACCCGTGCGCTGTTCGACGGCGATCCCGTCGTGATCGTCTACCCCGACGGACACGAGCTGCTAGTTCAGCCCGAGCAGACGCATGGCGCCGCGCGCTGGTCGCGCGCGGCGGCGGCGCTCCTGCTTCGCTTCAAGCGACTCGACCAGGGCACCTTGCAGCTGCCGCCCCGCGCCCATATCGAGGCGCGCGACTCAAGCGGCCATCCGATCGCGGCGTAGTGCCGACAAGCTGAGGGAGGCCGTTATTCAGAAGGTCGTCGCTGGCGGAAGACGCCCTATAGAAGCGCCTGGCTTCTGGAGATAGTGTCCTGACCGCGATGGCCGACGATTTGAGCGGACTGGTCTCCCACTTCGATGCCCTGATCGGGACGGAGTGGCTCGACGACGACCCTGAGCACGCTCGGGTGCGGGTGGCGATGCGGGACGAGCTGCGCCAGCCGGTCGGCCTCCTGCACGGGGGGGTGATGTCGAGCCTGGTCGAGAGCGTCTGCTCGCGGGCGACGGCGCTGGCCGTGCTCGACGAGGGGATGATGGCGATGGGCCAGTCGATCGGCGTCAACTTCATCAGCCCGATCACCGAGGGCCACGCGGAAGTCCAGGCCAGGGCCCGCCACCGCGGCAGGACCACCTGGGTATGGGACGCGGAAGTAACAGACGCAAACGGCAAGCTTTGCGCGCTTGCCCAAATGACAGTTGCTGTCAGGCCGCTTCCGAAGCCCGACTAACCGCCGAAGCGGTTGGTGATCGGCAATCGCCGGTCGCGGCCGAATGCCTTCGGCGTGATCCTGATTCCCGGCGCGGCCTGGCGGCGCTTGTACTCGGAGCGGTCGACCATGCGCACGACCTCGTCGACGACTTCCGCCGGGAGGCCGGCCGAGATCATCTCCTCGCGTCCCTGGTCCCGCTCGACGTAGGACTCGAGGATGCGGTCGAGCAGGTCGTAGGGGGGGAGCGAGTCGCTGTCGAGCTGGTCGGGGCGCAGCTCGGCCGAGGGCGCCCGCTCCAGCACCGAGGCGGGGACGAGCTCGCGGCCGGCGAGCTCGTTGCGGTGGCGGACCAGCTCGTAGACGAGTGTCTTCGGCACGTCCTTGATCGCCGCGAAGCCGCCCGCCATGTCGCCGTAGAGGGTCGCGTAGCCGACCGACATCTCACTCTTGTTGCCCGTCGTCAGGACCAGCCAGCCGTGCTTGTTGGAGAGCGCCATCATCAGGTTGCCCCGGATCCGCGCCTGGATGTTCTCGGCGGCGAGGTCGGGCTCGGAGGGGCGGGTCGGGTCGCGCGGCAGGGGCTCCGCACCGTCGCCGTCGCCGCGTTCGCCCCTGAACGCCGCCGAGAGGGCGTTGCCGTACTCCTCCATCGCCCCCTCGATCGGGATCTCGATCAGCTCCGTACCGAGGTTTGCGGCGATATTCCGCGCGTCGGCCTGTGTTTCTACGCTCGAATGCGGCGACGGCATCACCACACAGCTGACGTGCCCGGGACCGAGGGCGTCGGCGGCGAGCAGGGCGACGAGGGCCGAGTCGATGCCCCCGGAGAGGGCGATGCCGACGTGGCGGAAGCCGTTCTTGAGCACGTAGTCGCGCAGGCCGAGCCGCAGCGCCGCGTAGACCTCGGCGGGGTCGGACAGCGGCTCGGCGAGCCGGCCGGGCGCGGGGGAGGGGACCTCGCAGACCAGCAGCTCCTCCTCGAACTGGGCGGCGCGGGCGATCACGCTTCCCTCGGGGTCGACGACGAAGCTGTGCCCATCGAAGACCAGCTCGTCCTGGCCGCCGACGAGGTTGCAGAAGGCGAAGTGGGTGCCGTAGGCACGGGCGCGCTCGGCGAGCATCGCTTCGCGCTCGCGGCCCTTGCCGCGGTGGTACGGGGAGCCGGAAGGGTTCGCGATCAGGCTCGCTCCCGCCGCGGCCTCCTCCGAGGCGGGCGGGCCCGGCGCCCAGACGTCCTCGCAGACGGTCAGGCCGACCCGCCTCCCCGCGACCTCGACTGTTGCCGGCTCGGTCCCCGGGACGAAGTAGCGCTGCTCGTCGAAGACCGAGTAGTTGGGCAGCCGGTTCTTGCGGTAGACGGCTCGCACCTCGCCGCCGGCGAGCACGGCCAGCGAGTTGTGGGCGTGGCGGGAGTCGCCTCCGCCGGCGACCGGCTCGGCGAAGCCGACGAGGGCCGTCAACCCCTGTGCCTGGCTGGCAAGCTCCTCGACCGCGCGCCGGCCGGCCTCGATGAAGTGGCGCTTGAGGTAAAGGTCCTCGGCCGGGTAGCCGGGGACGCAGAGCTCGGGAAAGATCGCCAGCTCGGCACCCTCGGCGCGGGCGCGCCCGATCCACTCGGCGACCTTGGCCGCGTTGCCGTCGATGTCGCCGACGGTGGGGTCGATCTGGGCAAGTGCTACGCGCACACGTTCCTCAGGGCCGTCACGCCTGAAGTATCGCCGTCGAGCGCTGACTTCGCCTTTATTCGCCATAGCGGCGAAGAAACACGAACCCACCCTGCGGGGCGCGGTGGGGCGGGCGGTAGATTTCCCTGCGTGCGGGCGCGCTGGCGGCTGATAGGGGCTTCGCTGGCGTCGGTGGCGCTGCTTGCGCTCGTCCCCGCCTCTGCCGCCGCCGGAGACCAGTGGGTCTTCAGGGCGCCGGCGGCCCGTCCGACCGACCATCCCGACCCGAACCGGAACGCCTACACGGTGCCCGAGGCGCCGCGTTCGCCCGCCTGCTCGCGGCACTTCTGCGTCCACTGGGTGGCCGAGGGAGTCGACGCCCCCGACCTGGCCGACACAGACCGCGACGGGGTGCCCGACTACGTCGAGCGAGTGCAGGCGGTCGCCGAGCACGTCTACTCGATCGAGAACGGGAAGCTCGGCTGGCACCCGCCCCGCTCCGACGGCCGCGAGGGCGGGGCCAACGGCAAGACGGACGTCTACCTCGACGAGATCGGCGGTGTCCTGTTCGGCTACGCGGCGCCCGACCGCGGCCAGGCGACGAAAGCGCACCGGCTGCCGCGCCACCTGCACGGCTACCTCGTCCTCGACAACAACTACGACCCGTTTGAGTTCCCCGGCACGACACCCCTGCACGACCTCGAGGTGACGATCGCCCACGAGTACGACCACATCCTCCAGTTCGGCTACGACGCCTACCAGGACGCCTGGTTCGCGGAGTCGAGCGCGGTCTGGATGGAGGACCAGGTCTACAACGGCGTCAACGACTACCTGCGCTACGTGCGGCGCTGGGTGAGGCACTACGACACGCCGCTGACCGCCAACTCGATCAAGGAGTACGGCTCGGCCGTCTGGAACAAGTGGCTCGCGCACCGCTATGGGCGCGCGATCGTCCGCTCAGCCTGGGCGCGCGCCGTGCACACCAGGCCCGGCGGCTTCTCGGTCGCCGCCTACGACTCGGCGATCGAGGCGGCCGGGGGGTCGGACTTCAGCCGCGACTTCAGCCGCTTCGCCGCCGACCTGCCCGAGTGGCGCACCGACGCGGTCTTCCCCGAGGGGAACCTCTACCCCGACGTCTCACGCCAGGGCAGCCTGCCGCCGGGAGGCGCGGTCCTCGAGCGCCGGCTCAACCACACGACCTTCCAGTTGCTCCGCGTCCACGCCAGCGGGGGACGGGCGCTCGCGGTCAGTGCGGTGGCACCGCGCGGCATCGCCGCCGGATTGGCGCTGGTGGGACGGATCGGCAGCGAGCGCGACGGGCGCGTGGTCAAGGTGACGCGCTTCAGGGCGCACGGCGGCAGGATGGCGGCGCGAATCGCGCGGCCGGGACGCTTCACCCGCCTCACTGCGGTGCTGGTCAACGCCGACACCAGCGCCTCGGGCTTCAGCGCCCGCCGGCTCGACTGGGCCTACTTGACCGACAGCGCGCCGTTCCGCGTCTCGGCGCGGCTGATTCGCTGAGCGCCTCCACCGGCCGCCGTCTCACCGACGATCTCGGCGACCGCCCCCTCGAGGTCGAGGCCGAAGCTGTCGAGGTCGGCCATCGCGTCGTAGTCGCCGATCAGGCCGAAGTCAACCTGCCCGTCGTAGGACATGATCCCGACGCACAGCGCCTGGCGACGGGCCAGCGGCACCAGCGGGAAGATCGATTCCATCCGGCGGCCCAGCACGTAGAGCGGGAACTGCGGCCCTGGCACGTTGGTGACGACGAGGTTGAAGAAGCGCTGGGCGGGCTGCAGGCGAGCCGCCTGGGAGGCGATCGTGGTCGGCGCGAAGTCGACGATCCGGGTGAGGATCTCGGCACCGACCGCCTGCCCGGAGCCCTTCAGGTCGCCCATCGTCTCGGTGACCAGGTGCAGGCGCTGGACCGGCGCCTCGCACCAGACCGGCAGCGGCGCCATCATCGCCGAGATCCGGTTGCCGAGCGCGCCGTGCTCCTCTTCCGCCCGGACGCTGACAGGAACCATCGCGCGCATCTCCAGCCCTTCGGTGTCGTGGCCGCGGGCGCGCAGGTAGTTGCCGATCGCCCCGGTGACGACCGAGAGGACGACGTCGTTGACGGTGCCGCCGTGCTCGTCCTTGACCGCCTTGAGGGCGTCGAGCTCGGTGCGGACGAAGGCGATGCGGCGGTGGGGGCCGATTTCGACGTTGAAGGGCGTCGAGGGCGCGGACATGCCGGCCCCGACCATCTTGCTCGCGTCGCCGATTCCGCTCAGGACCTGGCGGGGGCCGCGCAGGGCAGCCCGCACACCGCGGACGATCTCGCGCGGGCTGGTGGCGCGCTCGCGCAGGGCGTCGCCGAGGAGCTTGAGGTCGGTGGGCTCCGGGCGCGGCGCCCACTTCGGCGGTCGCGCCGGCGGGTTGGCCGGTTCCTGCTCGAGGTCGAAGAGGACGGTGGTGATGTCGACGCCGGAGACGCCGTCGACCAGCGCGTGGTGACTCTTGCCGATGATCGCGAAGCGGTCGCCGTCGAGGCCCTCGACCAGCCACAGCTCCCAGAGCGGCTTGCTGCGGTCGAGCTGCTGGGAGAAGATTCGCGCCGCCAGGTTGCGCAGCTGCTCCTCGGAGCCGGGTGCCGGCAGCGCGGTCTGGCGCACGTGGTACTCCATGTTGAGGTGGGGGTCGTCGACCCAAACCGGGCGGCCCTGGCTGAAGGGGACGAAGCGCAGCTTCTGGCGGAAGCGCGGGACCAGGTGCAGGCGCGAGGCGATGTGGTCGCGGAACTCGGCGTGGCTCGGCGCCGAGCCCTCGAAGATGCTGGTCGAGGCGACGTGCATGTGGGCGCCTGCCCTCTCCATGTGGAGGAAGGAGGAATCGAGCCCAGTCAAACGGTCTGCACTCACGAAGCCAATCTTCGCACACGCCCGGCGCTGCCTGTAAGGGTCCTGTAATCGGCTTTGCAGAGCGGTTTGCAAGATCGCGTGGGGATTGCCTCAGTGTGATTTCGGTCACCGATGCCCCGGCCGGCGGTCCCTACGGTGGCTCGTCCACGAAGAACGAGCCCATCTGCCGAGTCCCGCGCGAGCGCGCCGGGAGCGGGGGACCCAAGGTCACGGCCGACATCTCGGCCGCGGCGGGGGCGAATCGGACGGCGAGCCGTCCGCAGCGGCTGCCCGGCACCGTGCCGGCACCCGCGAGCCCGTCAGCTAACCCCGTAGGCAGCCGAGAAAGCGAGTGACCGAACGATGCGATACCTCCTGCCCACGGTGGCAGCCGCCGCTTTGGCCTGCGCCGCAAGCACGTCCCTGGCGGCCCAGCCGCCGCAGCACCACAGAACCCCCAGGGTGTCCTCCCACGTATCCCTGCACGTCTCCAGGCACAGCGCGATGAGCGGCCGCAGCCTCGCCTTCCGGGGCCGGGTCCGGCCGGCCGGGCGGCACCGGGTGAAGCTGGTGCTGCGCGGGTCAGGCGGCGGCGTGGTCAAGGCGGCGACGCGGCCGAACGGTTCCTTCGCGGTGCGCTGGAGCCCCGGCCGCCCCGGCGCCTACCGCGTCCGCGCCTACGGGGTCCACGACCGCGCCGTGCGCGGCTCCGCCAGCGTCGCGCGCCGGCTCACCGCCTACCGCCAGGCCGAGGCCTCCTATTACGGGCCGGGCCTCTACGGCAACGGGGTTGCCTGCGGCGGCACCCTGCAGCCGGGAACGCTGGGCGTCGCGAGCAAGACGCTGCCCTGCGGCGCCAGGGTGACGTTCCGCTACCACGGCCAGACGGTGACCGTGCCGGTGATCGACCGCGGCCCCTACGTCGCCGGTCGCGACTTCGACCTGACCGAGGCGACCAAGCAGCGGCTCGGCTTCCCCGGCGTCGACGTCCTGCTCGCCAGCCGGTAGCAAGGGCCTGTCCCGCCAGGGGTGCGCCCCCGGCGGGAGCTCTCAGCCGGTGAGGCCGAGCTGGAGCTGACCCTCCGGGGCGTCGTCAGCCTCGGAGGCCTTCTCTGCCTCGAAGCCGGCGACCCGAACGCCGAGCAGGCGAACCGGCCGCTGTGGGTCGTAGGCGCGCAGCAGGTCGAGGGCGACGGGGCGGACGACCGCAGGGTCGTTGGTCGGCGCCTCGACGGTGTGGGAGCGGGAGACGTTGGTCCAGTCGTCGAGCCGGACCTTGATCCCGATCGTGCGGCCCTCCAGCTCGCGCTTGCGCAGCCGCCGGCAGAGCTCCTCGGCCAGCTGGACGAGATGAGCCTCCAGCTCAGCCCGGTCGCCCACGTCGACGTCGAACGTGGTCTCGGCCGACTGCGACTTGGTCTCGCGGGAGACGCTGATCGGCGTCTCGTCTTCGAAGCGGGCGCGGCTGTGCAGCCAGCGCCCCTGCCGCGGCCCAAACGATTGCTCCAGGGAGACGGGGTCCTGCGCGCGCAGCTCGGCAAGCGTGCGGATCCCCATCGCTTCCAGCTTGGCGACCGACTTCGGCCCGATCCCCGGGATCAGGCCGGGGGACTCGCCCGAGAACCGCTCCAGCGCTTCCGCCCGCGAGAGCACGACCAGCCCGGCGGGCTTGCCGAGCTCGCTGGTGATCTTGGCCAGCATCCGGCTCTCAGAGATCCCGACAGAGCAGGTCAGCCCGGTCTCCTCCCGGATCTCGGCCGCGATCCGCCGCATCGTCGCCTTGGGGGAGAAGATCCCGGCCAGGTCGATGTAGGCCTCGTCGAGCCCGACCACCTCGACCGTCTCCGCGTTGCTGCGCAGGATGTCCATCACCTGCCCGGAGGCCTCGCGGTAGGCCGTGAAGTCCGGCTGCAGATAAACGGCGTCCGGCAACCGCCGCCGCGCAACGGCGGCCGGCATCGCCGAGTGGATCCCGGCCAGCCTCCGGGCCTCGTAGCTTGCCGTGGTCACCACGGCCCGTGGCCCCGAGCCACAGACCACGACCGGCTTCCCCCGCAACTCCGGCCGCCGTCGCAACTCGACCGACGCATAGAAGGCGTCCATATCGAGGTGTGCGACCACACGGGGCCAAACGCTGATCACCGACCAACCGTACGCTCTCGCTCGGCGGACCTGCGTCGCAGGGAGGAACATCTTCGCCATGCACCTGGCCCGACCACATCGGACGGCGGTTACCGGGTATATGGAGTCGATGCCTCTCTTTCTCCGGCTGTTCTCCGGCGCCCTGCTGGTCGTCCTCGCAGTCGCGCCTTCGAACGCGGGCGCGGCGCCGGCCCCGGCGGCGCCGAGCTGCTCCGAAGGTCCCGCACGGGTCGGCGACGCGATCGAGGGCACCCCCTGTGCGGACACGATCGTCGTCCCGCCGGGCGTCGCCTCGGTCGACGGCGGGGCCGGCAACGACATGATCGTGCCAGGCCCGATCGCCGAGACCTCTTCCTGCCCGGATGGCTGCCGTCTGGGCGTCGGCAGCCAGACCTTCGAAGGCGGGCCCGGGGATGACGTCGTCTTCGGCGAGCGCGGCAACGACAAGCTGTTCGGCGGAGGGGGTGACGACAAGCTCTTCGGTGGGCCCGGCGACGACCTGCTCCAGGGTGGGCCCGGCGACGACCTGCTGATCGGCGGCTTCGGCGCCGACACGATCGACGGCGAAGAAGGGAACGACTACGTTCGCGGCGACGCGACGATCGACCACCTGCGCGACGCCGGCCCGGCGAGCGACGTGGACACGCTCAGCTACTCGACCGGTGTCAGCCCTGGCTTCACCAGGGCGGTGTCGAACCCCGGCTTCCCCGCGAAAACCGAAGAAGGCCGCGGTGTCTACCTCGACCTCACCGAAGGCCTCGGCGACAACGGCGTGGCGCCGAACGGGGGAGGGGTCGACGACGTCGCGGACCTCGATTTCGAGCACATCGTCGGTAGCCCCTTCTCCGACTACATCAAGGGCTCGAAGGCGGGCCAGGCGATCTACGGCGGTGGCGGCGCCGACGTGCTCGTCGCCGGCGGCAGCGGGACCGCCTTGAACGGCGGCGCCGACGGCGACGACTGCGTGGGCGGCGCGAACGACTCCGGCTGCGAGTCGACGGCGAGCAACGGGCCCGTGGCCACCCGCCCGGCGGACAAGGTCAGCGTCGGATCGATGACCGAAGGGGCGGGCGCCTACTGGGAGCTCTACCTGCTCGGCAGCAGCGGCGGCGACGGGCTCACCGTCGACTCGACCGGCGGTGGCCCCGGCGAGGCGGTGACCGTGCACCTCTCCGGCGGCAACTCCTTCGAGGCCCCTCCGGCCGCATCCGGCTGCACGCTGCAGGACGCTGTCACCGCTGTCTGCACCCTGTCGGGCCGGCTCGCCTCACTCCTGGTGGCGGGCCTGGGAGGCGCCGACGATCTCCGCACCGAAGGGCTGCCGGCGACGACCTCGCTGATGATGCTCGGCGGCGATGGCGGCGACGAACTCACCGGAGGGGACGAGAGCGACGACATCCTCGTCGACGGTTCCGGGAACGACACGCTGCACGGGGGGAGTGGCGATGACGCCGTGCTCGGCAACTCCGGCGACGACGCGCTCTTCGGCGAAGCCGGCAACGATCTCTTCCTCTCGAACTCGATCTGCGAAGGCGACACGATCGTCGGCGGCGAAGGTCGCGACAACGCCTCCTGGGCGAAGTTCGACGAAGGCGTCGAGGCAGACCTCGCCACCGGACAGGCGGGGAAACCGGGGGCGGGGGCAACCCCCAACTGCTCGAGCGGCTCACTCGACGCGCTGGAAGGCGTCGAGGACCTCGAGGGGAGCGGCTCGCCCGACGCCTTCTACGGCGATGCCGGGCGCAACCAGCTGCTCGGCCACGATGGCGCCGATTCCTACCACGCGGCCGCAGGCGAAGACCTGATCCTCGCCAACGCCTCCGACGCCGACGCGGTCATCGATTGCGGCAGCGACGCCGATGTCGCAATCGTCGACTTCGCGAAATTCGGAGATCCGACGCCGATCGAATGCGAGACGACCATCGAAGCCGATCGCGACGACTTCGGCCTGCCGCCGCCGGAGGTCACGCCGCCGCCCGAAACGACCCCAGAAGCCTCCAAACCGCGGCAGAAGCCCCCACCGCAAACCCGGCTCGGCAGCCACCCGCGCAAGCTGCTCGTGATCGCTGCCGGGCGCCGCCGCGTCGTCTTTCGCTTCTCATCCAGCAGGGCCGGCTCGCACTTCCTCTGTCGCCTCGACGCCAAGCCCCTCCGTCATTGCATCTCTCCCCGCGCCTACACGGTGGGACCGGGCCGTCATGCCTTTCGCGTCCAGGCGGTCGATTCGGCCGGCAAGGCCGACCCGACGCCGGCGCTGTTCCGCTTCCGGGTCAGGAGGGGCTGACGGCCACTCCTCCCGGGTGCGCTCGTAGACTTCCGGCATGGCGTCCCCCGAGGCGAAGAACCTGGAGGCGATCTCCAAGGCGATCGACCAGCACAACTCGAGCTGCCCGTTTCCGGCTGCCGAGGTGCGGATGAACCCGTTCGAGGTCGAACGGCTGGGCTGGGATCACATCCGCGGCCTGCCGGTGGTACCCGACGGGGCGATCGGGACCGGCCGGTTCCGGATCGTCTGCTCCCGCGACCTCGACGGAGAAGGGCTCGAAGAGGTCGAGGCCGTAGGCCAAGAGCTCGAGACCGTCACCCCGGCCAGCAGCTGACGCACGAAGCGCCGATTTTCCATGCTGGACATGGGAAATCGGCGCTTCGTCGGCTCAGATGCCGTTGAAGAAGTTAAGGCCCAGGCCCGAGAGCCAGCTCTGGGCTTCGTTGTTGAGCATGGTCAGCTGGTTGGTCCAGATCAGGATGCCCATCGCGATGAGGATCACGCCGCCGGTGGCGACTATGGCTTGGTAATGGCGCTTGAGGACGGTGAAGGCGGTGGTGGCGCGGGAGAAGGCGATCGCGGTGAGCAGGAAGGGAATCGCCAGGCCAGCCGAGTAGACGGTGAGGAGGAAGGCGCCGCGGCCGGCGGAGCCGGAGAGCGAGGCGGCGGCGAGGATCGCTCCCAGGGTGGGGCCGAGGCAGGGGGTCCAGGCGATCGCGAAGGCGGCGCCGGCGACTATCGGGCCGCCCTTGCCCGCTCGTTCCAGCAAGGCGTCGACGTGCCACTCGCGGTTCAGCCTGGTGACGAAGAGTGAGGCGACGAAGAGAATGCCCATCGCGACGATCAGGGCGGCGGCGATCTTGGTCAGCAGTTCTTCGTGGTCCTGGAAGGCGGCACCCAGAGCGGTGGCAGTCAATCCCTCGGCGACGAAGATCGCCGAGAAGCTGGCGACGAAGAGCAGGCTGGGGCCGAGGATGCGCTGCCAGCCGGCGGTCTCCAGCTCCGCCGCCGAGACGCCGCTTACCGCCGAGAGGTAGCCCGGCACCAGCGGCAGCACGCAGGGAGAGAGGAAGGAGACGACGCCGGCGGCAAGGGCGGCGAAGACCCCCACGCCGGCGGCGGGATCGGTGCTCAGTGCGGCGAGGATCACGGTCTCCCAGGGTACCCGGGCAGGCCCCCTGTCCGGTTGTCCGGGGTGGAGAAAGGCCCTAGGGTGAGGCTGTCTCTATTTCGGAACGAGAGGAGTCTCCATGGTTTCGTCCATTCGCAAGCTGCCGTTAATTGCCGCGGCCGCAACGTTCGCTGCGCTGCTCTTTGCCGCCCTGCCGTCGCCGGCAATGGCCGGCGACAAGGACTGCGCCGACTTCCCGAGCCAGCGCGCCGCGCAGATCTTCTTCCTCAAGCACGGCGGGCCGAGCCGCGATCCGCACCGCCTCGACGGGGACAACGACGGCGTCGCCTGCGAGGACAACCCCTGCCCCTGCTACCGCAAGAAGCATCTTCCACGGCTAGCCGTGGACCTGACTGCCGACCGGCGGCTTTTGCTGCGGCTATAGGTCTTGCAGCGACGCCGGTGCCGCGGTGAGACTCCTGGCGTGGAACTGTTCAACGCGAGTGGTGCCGCCCGGCGGCTGCAGGCATCGCCGCTCCTCGCATTCGGGCCGAGCAAGGCCGGCCCGGCGCTGCGCAGGGGTGCGCTCGTCGCGGTTCCGGTCGGCCTGGCGCTGGTGCTCGAGCTGGGGCTGGACAGCGCCAGCAAGGGCGCAATCGGGACCGGGGCCCTGCTGGCCGGGTTTCCGGGCCTTGACGCCCCGGCACGCACCCGGGCCAGCTGGCAGGCGGCGACGGCGCCGCTGATCGGCCTCGCGGCGGCGCTCGGCGTCCTCACCGGATCTAGCCCCCTGCTGGCCGTGCCGGCGATGGCGCTGGTCGGCGCCGCTGCCGGCTACGGCTTCTCTGTCTCGCTGCGCTTCGCGATCGCCGGCCTCTCGGTGGCGCTCTCGCTGCTGATCGCCCAGGGCCTGCCGCTCGACGCTGCGGACACGATCCCGGCGCTGCTTCTGGCCACCGGCGGCGGCCTGCTGCAGGCGGTCTTCTCGCTCTGCGCCTGGGCGGCCGGCGACCGCGCGGGGGAGGGGGAGGCCGAGGCCTGGAGCACGCCCGCCGCGCTGGCGGCGTTGCGCTCGAACTTCAGCCTGCGCTCGGCCAGCTTCCGCCATGCCCTGCGCTTCGGCGCCGCCCTCGCCGCCGGGGTCGCCGCCTACTGGCTGCTGGGGATGAGCGAGCACGGCTTCTGGATCCCGCTGACGATCCTCTTCGTCCTGCGTCCCGAGGAGGGGGAGACGTTCAACCGCCTCGCCCTGCGCGCGGTCGGCACCGCAATCGGCCTCGTCTTCGCCACCGCCCTAGCCGAGTGGCTGGGCGGCGACGGCGTCGCCATCGCGGTCGCGCTCACCGTCGCCACGGGCTTCGCCTACGGCCTGCTGACGGTCCAGTACGCCCTCTTCACCGCCGCGATCACCACCTACGCCGTGCTGCTGGCCGACTCGATCGGCGAGGCGGCTCTGCACGCGGCGGGCCAGCGGGCCCTGGCGACGGCGATCGGCATCGTCATCGCGGGGCTGGCTTTCCTGCTCTGGCCCAACCCCGGGGAAGGTCTCAAGGGGGATTCGGCACAAAGCCGGTAGATTTCCTGGCCAGGCAGCCAAACTCGCCCATGGGAGCGGGCGACGACACAGGAGAAGGCTTTGAGCAACCGCACGTTCGTGATCGGGGTCGGGATGACCAAGTTCGAGAAGCCCGGCAGCAAGGAAGGCGACTATCCGGACTGGGCCAAGGAGGCGGGGGAGAAGGCGCTCGCCGATGCCGGAATTCCCTACGACGACGTCGAGCAGGCCTACGCCGGCTACTGCTACGGCGACTCGACCTATGGCCAGCGGGCGCTCTACCAGCTCGGCCTGACCGGGATCCCAGTCGTCAACGTCAACAACAACTGCTCGACCGGCTCCTCGGCGCTCTTCCTCGCCC
This sequence comes from uncultured Solirubrobacterales bacterium, assembly GCA_963714665.1. Lineage (GTDB taxonomy): Bacteria > Actinomycetota > Thermoleophilia > Solirubrobacterales > 70-9 > VRUE01. The sequence goes on from CAVQPE010000003.1 coordinate 888,683, forward strand.
GCCAGGCGGTCAAGGGCGGCCTCGTCGACTGCGCGCTCGCAGTCGGCTTCGAGAAGATGGAGCCGGGCTCGCTCGGCGTCAAGTACACCGACCGCACCAACGCGCTCGACAAGCACGCGATGCGGATGTTCGAGATCCGCGACCCCGAGCAGTCGCCGCCGGCGCCGCAGATGTTCGGCAACGCCGGCCGCGACCACATGCAGAAGTACGGCTCCAACCCCGACCACTACGCCTGGATCGGCTGGAAGAACCACAAGCACTCGGTCAACAACCCCTACGCCCAGTTCCAGGACGAGTACTCGCTGGAGGACATCAAGGCGGCGCGGATGATCCACGACCCGCTGACCAAGCTGCAGTGCTCGCCCACCTCCGACGGCTCGGCCTGCGCGATCGTCGCCTCGGAGCGCTACGTCGACGAGCACGACCTCTGGGGCCAGGCGATCGAGATCGCCGGCCAGTCGATGGTCACCGACCTCTCCTCGACCTTCGCCGAGGACACCGACTGCATGAAGATCGTCGGCGCCGACATGTCGAGGCAGGCCGCCGACGAGGCCTACGCCGAGGCCGACGTCGCCGCCGAGGAAGTCGACGTCTGCGAGCTGCACGACTGCTTCAGCGCCAACGAGCTGATCACGTACGAAGCGCTCGGCTTCGCGGCCGAGGGCGAGGCGCACAAGCTGGTCGAGGAAGAAGCGACCACCTACGGCGGCAAGGTCGTCGTCAACCCCTCGGGCGGGCTGATCTCCAAGGGCCACCCGCTCGGCGCGACCGGGCTGGCGCAGTGCTCGGAGCTGACCTGGCAGTTGCGCGGCCAGGCCGACAAGCGCCAGGTCGAGGGCGCGAAGACCGCGCTGCAGCACAACATCGGCCTCGGCGGCGCCGCCGTGGTCACCGTCTACAAGCCGGCGGCCTAGGCCGCCGGAGGAGGAGGTTCCGATGGCGAAGAAGCAGCGACAGAGCCTTTCCGGCAAGGTCGTGGCGATCACCGGGGGCGCCCGGGGGATCGGCAAGGCGACGGCGACGGCGCTGGTCCGCAAGGGCTGCCGCGTCGCGATCGGCGACCTCGACCTGGCCCTGGCCGAAGAGACCGCTGCGGGGCTCGGCGGCGGCACGGTCGCGCTGCCGCTCGACGTCACCGACCGCGGCTCCTTCACCGCCTTCCTCGATGCTGCCGAGCGCGAGCTCGGCCCGGTCGACGTGCTGATCAACAACGCCGGGATCATGCCGGTGACGCCGCTGGTCGAGGAGTCCGACGACTCGATCCGCCGCCAGCTCGACATCAACGTCTACGGCGTCATCGTCGGCACCCAGCTGGCAATCGAACGGCTGCGCCCGCGGGGCAGCGGCCATATCGTCAACATCGCCTCCCAGGCGGGTAAGGGCGGCTTCCCGGGTATCGCCACCTACTCCGGCACCAAGCATGCGGTGGTCGGGATCAGCGAGGCCGTCCGCCAGGAGCTTCGCGGCAGCGGCGTCGAGGTCGCCTGCGTGATGCCGACCCTGGTCAACACCGAGCTGATCTCAGGCGTCGAGAAGAAGAAGCTGATCAGGCCGGTCGAGGCCTCCGACGTGGCGAACGCGATCGTCGACGCTCTGGAAGCGCCGCGCTTCGACGTCTGGGTGCCGCGAGCCAACGGTGTCCTGTTCAAAGTCGTCGCCAACCTGCCGCGGGGCATGCGTGAGGGCCTCGGTCGCCTGATGAAGGTCGACAAGCTGATGACCGAGATCGACCACGGCGCCCGTCGCAGCTACGAGGAGCGCACCGCCCGCGGTGAGGAGCCGGGCGTCGGGGCCGAGGCCGAAGAGCCGGCACCGGCTCAGCGCGACGCGGCCTGAGGGTCAGGCGAGCGCGGGAGCGGTGGTCACCGCACCGGGGCGCGGAGGGGCTTCCGCACCGCCGCCCTCGACGATCACCCGGCAGGGGCGCTTGGCGAGGATGTAGCGGACGGTCGGGCCGAGCAGCCGCTCACGGCTCGGCGCGTGGTCGGTGCTGATGTAGATCAGGTCGGAATCGCGCTCCAGCGCCTCTTCGACGATCGCCCTGCCGGGGTTACGGGTGCGGATCAGCTTCACCCGCACTTTCAGCCCTCGCGCCCGCGCCTGCAGGCGGGCGACGTCGAGGGCGCAGCGAGCCTGGTATTCCTGCTCCTCGAAGCCCGCCGGCAGGTCGTGCTCGCGCGGCACCTCGAGCACGTAGACGGCCTCGACCACGGCATCGGGGTCGACGACCGCAGCGGCCCGGTGCATCGCGTCGGCGTCGATGTCGTCGCCGAAGATCGGCACCAGGGCCGACTTGTAGGAGACGTCGAGGAAGCCGACCGGGCGCTGCGGCCGGCGCACGCGCTGCTGGGCGCGCGGGTCGATGCCGAGCCGGCGCCGGTAGAGCAGGTAGCCGGCGAGGCCGAGGCCGATCCAGGCGGTGCCGATGATCCGCGCCTCGGGGTGCAGGACGACCACGGAGACGAAGGCGGCCCCGGTGCCGATGGCGCCGATCACCGCCGTCAGCGGGATCTCGGCACCGCGCCAGCGCACGTTCCAGGGGGCCTTGTAGGGCCGGTAGCGGTCGGGCTCGTGCCGGCGCAGGGCGATGATCGAGAGGTGGGCGATGGTGAAGGAGAGCATCGCCCCGAAGCTGTAGAGGTTGCCGAGGAAGGCGGTGTTGCCGGGCAGGACGAGCGCCATCGCGATCGCGGCGAAGAAGAGGATCGTGAACCAGGGCGTGTCGAAGCGCGGGTGCAGCCTGGCGAAGATGCCGGGGAGCTGGCGGTGCTCGGCCAGCGACCAGGAGAGCCGCGAGATGCCGATCATGCCGGCGTTGGTCGCGATCAGCAGGATCGTCGCGGCGAGGCCGCCGACGTAGTACTTCGCGGCGGTCGCCAGGGTGCCGTGCAGGTGCAGGGCGGAGACGATCCCGAGCACCGGGTCGTCGGCGTAGGTCGTGCCCAGGGCGGTCGCGTAGTGGCCGCTCGCGTCCTGGGTGACCGGCAGCGCCGAGAGGGCGACGACCGAGATCCCGGCGTAGATGGCGAGCACCGCGATCAGCACGAGGTTCACGGCTTTCGGCACCTGCTCGCCGGGGTCGCGCGCCTCCTCGGCCATGTTGGAGACGGTCTCGATCCCGGTGTAGGCGAGCATCGAGATCGAGACGGCGAAGATCAGCTGCGAGAAGCTGGGGGCGACGCCGAGGTGGACCTGGTCGATCAGGGTCGAGGGGTGCAGGACGAGGATCGCCCCGAGGACGACGAGGGCGGCCTGGGTCAGCAGGTCGAGCACCGCGAGGGCGATGTTGAGGTTGGCCGACTCGCCGAGGCCGCGGATGTTGACCAGGGCGAGGAAGGCGATCACGGCGACGCCGCCGATCACGTCGCCCGGGTGGTCGCCCAGCGCCGGGATGAACGCGGCCAGGTAGTGGGGGACGAAGAAGGCGCTGATCGCGATCGTGAGGATGTAGTCGAGCGAGAGGCCCCAGCCGGCGATGAAGGAGACGATCTCGTTGAAGGCGTGGCGCGCGAAGGAGGATGACCCGCCCGCCTCGGGGAACATCGCCGCGCCCTCGGCGTAGGTCTTCGCGGTGAGCGCGAAGAGGCCGCCGGCGAACATGAAGACCAGCGGGGTGAGGCCGAGCGCGTGCGCGGCGACCAGGCCGAGCGCGTAGTAGATCGAGGAGCCGACGTTGCCGTATGCGGTGGCGAAGAGGCCGGGGACGCCGACCGTCTTGCGCAGCCCGCGTGTCTTCAGCCTTGCCATAGGAACTCGACTCCCAAGCCTGGACCCGACCGCGTGACGGCGGCATAAGGGTTCTCGCCCCCGCCGTAAAGATTTCGTCAAGGCTGCCTTGCCGCCGCACGGCGTTGCGACTACGGTGTGGCCCCATGGGCCGGATCTACGACGCGACGTGGGGGAGGGCTTTCACCGCCTTCTACGACCGTGCGATGAAGGCGACCGAGGAGGCCGGCATGCGCGAGAAGCGCCGCGAGGTTCTCGCCGGGGCGAAGGGCCGCACGATCGACATCGGCGCGGGCACCGGCCTCAACCTCCCATTGTTCCCACCGGAGGTGAGCGAACTCGTACTCGCCGAGCCCGACCCACACATGCTCAAGCAGCTTCGTTCGAAAGTCCCTGGGTCGGGCAGGGAGGCCTCCGTCGTTCAGGCGCCGGCCGAAAAGCTCCCGTTCGAGGACGACAGCTTCGACACGGCGGTATTCACGCTGGTCCTCTGCACGGTCCCCGATCCGGCAGCAGCCCTGGCCGAGGCCGCGCGCCTGCTCCGTCCCGGCGGCAAGCTGCTCTTCCTCGAGCACGTCCGCTCCAAGGACCCGGGCCTGGCCCGCTGGCAAGACCGACTGGAAGGCCCCTGGCGCTTCCTCGGTGACGGCTGTCACTGCAACCGCGACACCGTCGCCGGCATCGAAGCCTCTCCGTTTGAGATCGAGCGGGTCGAGAAAGGCGAGTTGCCGAAGGCGCCGCCGCTGGTAAAGCCGCTCATCAGCGGCAGCGCGGTGTTGGTCTCCCGATGACGACTCCGAGATCGCTTACCCGGCGGGGCCAGTGGCAGACAAGCTGACCCTGTGGCCCGTCGACGACGGGCGCTACGGCCTGGACGCGGTCTTTCAGGGTGCGTCCGGCTACGAGCGCTGCGAACAGCATCAACTGGCGTTCGAGGCGATTGGCGCGACCTGTTCGCTGATCCAGGGCTTCGACAGCTCCTGGTCGCTCCGCCTCGGGCCGCTGACGGCCCACGAGGTGGGCAAGGCGATCACGGCATTCGTGCGCTAAACCGGGGCAGAACCGGGCCGAGATCCCGATTCAACGCACGATAATGGTGGTTATGTCTACTTAGGCTTTGGGTGGCAGGGCGAAGCAGCCTTGGATCGAGGAGCAGGAGATCGGCTGCTCCCCTGAGGCGGCCATTCTTTCCGCGCTGAGCGCCGCCGCCTCCTCGATTTCGAGCCTGGCGCGATCGTGGATCTCGATCGCGCGCTGGCGGCCCTCGTGGTCGAAGACGAGCTTTGTGCGTGCGAGATAGAAATTCTTGTCGCTGCCGAGGATCCTCGCCTGCAGCGAGAGCAGCATGTCGTCGACGATCTTTTGGGCGAATTCGCCGCTGAGGTGCTCCTTCAGCTCCGGCTGAAGCTCTTCCCATTCATCCGTGTCGACGAGGTGGCGCTCGGTGGCGCGGTAGAAGTGCTCAATCGCCCCGCGCACGGGACGGTCGCCGACCTGCTCCGCGCAGCCAAGCTTGACGAGCTTGTTGACGTGATAGCTCACGTTGCCCACCGGTTCTCCCAAGCGTCGGGCCATCATCGCCGGGCTCGCCGATTCTTCGGTGAGGATCATCAGGAGTTCCGCGCGCAGCGGGTGCGACATCGCCTTGAACCGGTCCAAGGTCGCGCGCCTTCGTTGGGTGTCCACCGCCATGCTCGTGCTCCTCTCTAGGGGAATTGGAGCACTTCATGGTATTGGCTCTAAACCCCTTTTGCCATCGAGTTTTCTGCTTTTTCCAGCTTCTTAGGTGACGTTTGTGCATTAGTGGAACTTCTTCCACCAATCGTCAGGTCTAGTCAGTGCAGGCACTTTCTCTCGCGCACGAAGGGAGGTGATGCGCGATGAAGCCGATCAAGACCGAGCCGCTGGTCCCTTTGATGTCGCTTGGCAAGGGGAACTAAGTGATGGCAGGGGTCGATCTCCGTCCAATCGAGCGGAGGTCGGCCCCCTCCATCGCGCTTGTGGCCGGCCGTTCAGCCGGCGCTGGAGATCGCCGATTCGAGCGCGCCGGCGGAAGCCGGTGTCCCCAGGGCTTCCAAGCCGGAGGTGCCCGGCCCTTCGAGGGCAAAGGACGGCGTGCCGGTGAAGCCGAGGCTTTCGGCCTGCCGGGTCGATTCGGCGACCTGGTCGAGCACGCGCCTGCTCTTGCGATCGCTGTTCCACCTGCCGATATCGGGCACCCCGGCACCCCGGGCTATCGCGGTGAGGAACTCGTCGGTGACGTAGTCGGTGCCCTCTGTGCCCTGGTTGCGGTAGAAGAGCTCGACGAAATTCCAGCCGCGTCCCTGCTCGCCGGCGGCGATCGCGGCAGCGCCCGCGGGCGTCGACGCCGGCGCCGATGATCGTGTAGTTGCGAAAGTCGATCTTGGCCTCGCCGTTGCGCACCCGGCGTTCGATCACCTGCGGCAGGACTTCTTCGGAGTAGCCCTTGCAGAAGGGGCACTGAAGGTCCGCGAACTCGAGCACGCTCGCCTTGGCGCCGGGCTTGCCGAGGACCATGCCGTTCTGCGGGATGCCGGCGAGGGCCTTCTTCACTTCAGCGACCCCCTCGAGCTGGGTGTCCCCGCCGCTGTTCTGGCTCTGGCTGAGCACGATCAGCACGGCGACGGTCGCCAGCGCCAGGAACGCCGCGGCGCTGGCCAGCTTGATCAGCTTCTGGCGGCGATCGGCGGCTCCGGCCTGATCTTCCTCGTGCGAGCGCTGTTCGCGACGCGCCTCCCTGCCACTCACCGGTCGGTCCCCACGTACCTGAGCATCCGGATCGTGTTGGTGGCAAAGAGCAGGGTCATCAGCACCGCGCTGGCGACGCACCACTGGCAGATCGCATCGATCGTGAAGAGCTCGAGGTAGGTCAGGTAGAGGCTGAAGCCGAAGCCGACAAGCGAGAGTGCGAAGCCGCCCATGCGAGCCCCGTCGCCGCGCAGGAGCGCGCAGGCGAGCAGCAGCACGTAGCCGACGATGCCGAAGACGGCGACGTTGACGCCGATCAGGTGCGAGTAGGAGCTTTCGGCGACGGTCTGGCAGCCGTGCCCGCCCGCTATGCAGGCCGGCGCCCCGCCACCGGAGTCGGCGATCGCGATGTAGGTGGCGACGCCGATCCCGAAGGTCGCTAGGAAGGTCGCAATCCCCCGCAGTGTCCCCTCGGCTGACGCTTTCACCGACGGAAAGCTAGTCGAACCGCCTTCGGGGAAATTAAGGACCGGCGAGCTCGGCGGCGAAGGCGGCGATCTCGCGCGACAGACGCCCGCCTTGCCAGGCGAGCGGCGACTGTCCCTCCGCCTCGCTGGCGAGCCTCGCCGTTGGCAGGTGCTCGGCGTAGGCGGCGGCGACGGCATAGGGGTGGCCGGGGTCGGCCGCGTCGTGGCTCGCCACGACCAGCACCGGCACGCCGATCGACTCCAGCTCCCCGAGCGTCCCGAACGGACGCGAGCGCGGCACCTCGCGCAGGGCCTCGGTGATGGCGTCGAGGTGGCGGTGGCGCAGCATCCGCTCGCGGGTGAAGCCCAGGACCGAGTCGCGCCAGGCCGGGTCGATTCCCTGGACGCGGTCGATGTACTCGACGAATCCGTCGACACCGCCCTCTTGCAACGCCTCGGAGAGGCCGTCCCAGTAAGCAAGCGACTCCGCGGTGATCGTCCCGTCGTAGGCTGGGCCGATCGCGACCAGGCCGGCGAGCCGCTCGGGGATGCCGCAGCGCGTAGGCGATCGCCGTGTGGGCGCCCATCGAGTGGCCGGCGAGGTGGAAACGGCCCTCGCCCACCTCCGCGGCCGACCACCGACTCCAGGTCGCCGACCAGCTCCGGGTATCCATAACCCTCCCCCACCGGGGCAGGCTCGGACTCGCCGTGCCCGCGCGCGTCGTAGGCGATCACCCTGTGACCGGCACGCTCGAGCGCCCGGGAGCCGTGGATCACCGAACGGCGGGTCGCGGTGATCCCGTGACAGAGGACGATCGGGGGCCCCTCCCCCGCCGTCTCACCTCGAATCGCGGGGCCGCTGCCGGCGGTGAAGGCCCGCGGCGCGGCCCCGGCCGCCGGCATCAGACGAGTGAGGCGAGTGCCCGCTCGAGGTCGTCGACAGACTGGTAGGTCGAGCCGGTCCGTGAGACGTGGCGGTAGCGGACGATGCCCTCCCCGTCGATGACGAAGATCGCCCGCTGGACGTAGCGCCCGCCCGGCGTGTCCTTCAGTTCGGTCAGCCGCGCGAGCGGGCCGAGCCAGGCGGTGACGCCATAGAGCTTGCTGACGTCGAGGCCTTCGTCCGCCAGCAGCGGCACGTTCAGCTCCTGCTCCTGGGCCCAGCGCTCGTGCGAGTCGACCGACTGCGGCGAGATCCCCACCACCTCGGCATCGAGCTGGTCGAGCCGCTCCGAGTTGTCCCGGTAGGAGCAGAACTGGGCGGTGCAAACGCGGGTTGCGTCGCCGGGGTAGAAGGCGAGGACGACGTTGCGTCCGCGGCGATCGGAGAGCTTGAAGGTCTGCCCACCCGTCCCCGGCAGCTCGAAATCAGGTGCCGCGTCGCCTACGTCGACCTTGGCCATGGGGCTTGAGCCTAGTGGATCGCTACTGCCCTTCGATCGTGATCTTTTCCATCACGACCGTTTGCTTGGGGGCACCTTCCGGGGTGCCGAGCTTCGCGATCCGTTCGACGATGTCGTAGCCCTTGTCGACCTTGCCGACGAGGGCGTATTCGGGCGGCAGCCCGGCGTCGGGCTCAACGACGACGAAGAACTGGCTGCCTGAACGGCCGGGCGGCTCGGCCGAGGTCTTGGCCATCGCCACCGTGCCTTTGGTGTAGGAGAGGTTCGCGGGGGGCTTCTCGTCGACGCTGTAGCCGGGCCCGCCGTTGCCGGTGCCTTCCGGGTCGCCGCCCTGGACGACGAAGCCGGGGATGATCCGGTGGAAGGTGAGGCCGTCGTAGAAGCCTTCGTCGGCGAGGTAGGCGAACGAGTTGGCGGTCTTCGGCGCCTGCTTCGTGGCGAGGGCGATGTCGAAGGTGCCGCAGCTTGTTTCGACGACGGCGGTCAGGGTTTCGTCCGGCTTCACGGTCTGCTGCGGCGCCGGCAGGCTGACTTCCTTGGGTTCGGGCGTTTCGACTTCCTTGCATCCACCGATTTCGGCGGTCGTGCTCGAGTCATTGCCTCCGCTGCGGCTGATCAGGATCGCCGCGACCACGCCGATCGCGACCAGCGCGAAGACGGCGAGGATGATCAATCGGCGGTCGAACCCCTGCTGCATCGGTCGGGAAGCCTAGACGATTTGCCCACCCGTTCCCGGGTGCCCGCGCTTGCGATCATCGACGGTGTGCAAGATGCCCCCTCGCTGACGCCCCTCGCCGCCGCGGTCCTTCACGTGCCGGCGCCCGAGCGCGCCCTGGTGATCGGCTGTGGCGATGGTGAGGCGGTGCTGTTCCTTGCTCGCGAGTTTCCTGCGGCACGGATCCGCGGCGTCGATCCATCCGAGTCGCTGGTGCGGAAGGCAGGCGCCCGGGTTGGCCTCGACCCCGAGGGGCGGGTTGCGTTCAAGCTGGGCAAGGCCGGCGCGCTGCCCTACCCCGACGACTTCTTCGACCTCGTCGTCCAGCTCGACGGTCGCCCGGCCGCGGCGGAGATCGCGCGGGTCCTGAGACCCGGGGCGCACCTGGTGCTGGCCGGCCAGCGGCAAGCTCGTTTCGCGCCCGGGGCGCGAGAGGCCCTGCGCCGGCGCCGCCTCGCTCGCCGGGGAATCGAGCCGGTGCTCAGCGACGACGCCGGTGACGGCAACTTCTTCGTCGGCCGCCTCTCTCCGGACGAGTGAAGCGCTCCTGCCATTTAGGCTGCCACAGGCATGGAAGGCATGCCGTTCACCCTGCTGGTCAACCCGCACTCGGCGCACGGGCGGACGCTGAAGATCCTGCCCCGGGTCGAGCAGGAGCTCGACGCGCTGCGCATCCCCTTCCGGGTCGAGCGCACCCGCGGGCTCGAGGACGGCGTCGAGCGGGCGTTGCGCGCGGTCGAGGCCAGTGAGATACCCGTTGTGATCAGCGGCGACGGCCTGATCGGTGCCGTCGGCGGCGCGATGGCGGGCGCCGAGACGCCGCTGGGGATCGTGCCCGGGGGGCGAGGCAACGACCTCGCCCGCGTGCTCGGCATTCCCGACGACCCGGCCGGAGCCGTCGCCGTGCTCGCCGCCGGAGAGGCCCGCCGGATCGACGTCGGCGAGGCGAACGGCAAGCGCTTCCTCGGCATCGTCAGCGTCGGCTTCGATTCCGAGGCGAACCGCCTCGCCAACGAGACGGGCTTCATGCGCGGCAACCTGGTCTACGCCTACGCCGCCCTGCGCACGCTCCTCACCTGGAAGCCGGGCCGCTTCACCATCCGGGTCGACGAAGAACGCTTCCGCTTCACGGGCTACTCGGTCTCGGTCGCGAACAGCCGGGCCTTCGGGGGCGGCATGTACATCGCCCCCGGCGCCGAGCTCGACGACGGCGAGTTCGACATCGTCACCGTCGGCGAGGTGGGAAAGCTGCGCTTCGTGGGTAACCTGCCGAAGGTGTTCAAGGGCACGCACGTGAACGAGGAGGAGGTTCACGTCTTCCGCGCCCCGCACCTGGAGCTGAGCGCGAGTCGGCCCTTCCCCGTCTACGCCGACGGCGAGCACATCGCCGAGCTGCCCGCCTCCATTCGCATCCTGCCCAGGGCGCTCAGCGTGCTCGCCCCGCCCGCGGGCGGGGATTGACCGCCTTGACCCAGGGCGACGATCGGCGCGGAAGCGCGGCCGGTCCGCTGTTCGGGGCAAAGCTCGCCGCGGCGCGCGCCGTCGGCGCCGCCAGCCGGGCGAGCGGGCGCGGTGGCGGCACGACCCTGCCGGGACGGCTCCTCCTGAAGTGGGAGCCGGAGGCGTTGAGCCGCCTCGGCGCGCGCCTCGATCGCGGTACGACGATCGTCAGCGCCACGAACGGCAAGACGACGACCGCGGGGATGATCGCGGCGGTCCTGGAGGCCGACGGCCGCAGCCCCGTCCACAACCGCGCGGGCTCGAACATGACCTGGGGCGTCGCCACGGCCCTGCTCGAGCAGCGCGGCCACGAGGGACTCTTCGAGGTCGACGAGGCCTGGCTGCCGGAGGTGGCGGGCGCGCTCGAGCCCTCCCTGATCGTCCTCGGCAACCTCTTTCGCGACCAGCTCGACCGCTACGGCGAGATGGAGGCGCTGGCGTCCGGCTGGGCCGGGACGGTCGAGGCGCGGGCCGGGCGCACCTGCTTCGTCCTCAATGCCGACGACCCGACGATCGCCGACCTCGGGCGCGATGCGGCCGGAGGGCGTCGCGACGACGTCGTCTACTTTGGCCTCGAGGACTCCTCGCAGGCCCTGCCGGAGCTCCAGCACGCATTCGACGCCAAGCACTGCCGCCGCTGCGGTAACCCCTACTCCTACGAGCGCGCTTTTGTCGGCCACCTCGGCCACTACTCGTGCGCGCATTGCGGCGCCCGCCGGCCGCGGCCGGATGTGGCGGCGACGGAGGTCGAGCTGCTCGGCATGGACGGCTCGCGGGTCTCGCTGCGGACGCCCCAGGGGCCGATGCGGCTGGAGCTGCCGGTGCCGGGCCTCTACAACGTCTACAACGCCCTCGCCGCGGTTGCCGCCGCCCTGCGGCTCGGCGTGGCTCCCGAGCGGGTCGCGCCTGCCCTCGCCGGCATGCGGGCCGCCTTCGGCCGGGTGGAGACGATCGACGTCGCCGGCACGCCGCTCTCGATCCTCTTGATCAAGAACCCCGCCGGCGCCAACGAGGTGCTGCGGACGCTCGGCCTCGAGGCGGGCGAGGAGGGCCTCGACCTCTGGCTGGCCCTCAACGACCGGATCGCCGACGGGCGTGACGTCTCCTGGATCTGGGATGCCGACTTCGAGCTGCTCGCGGGCCGCGTGCGCCGCGTCTTCTGCGCCGGCACCCGAGCCGCCGAGATGGCCGTGCGGCTGAAGTACGCGGGCTGGCCCGCCAGCTCGATCGAGGTCGAGCCGGACATCGAGCGCTCGCTCGACCGGGCCCTCGACGGCGCCGGCCGCCTCTTCGCCCTCCCCACCTACACCGCGCTGCTGGAGCTGCGCAAGCTGCTGGCGCGCCGCGGCCTCGCGGAGGAGTTCTGGCGATGAGCGAGGTGATCTGGCACGACGTCGAGTGCGGCGGCTACAGGGCCGACCTGCCGCTCTGGGAAGAGCTCGCTGGCGGCCTCGACGACGAGGACCCGATCATGGAGCTCGGCTGCGGCACCGGGCGGGTCACCTTGCACCTGGCCGAGCGCGGCGCCTATCTCGTGATCGGCCTCGATCGCGACAAGGAGCTGGTCGAAGCGGTCTGGGAAAGAGGGCAGGGGACCACCGGCGACGCGGAGTTCTGCGACGTGCGCGATTTCAACTTCCCCTCCACGCCCTTCTCTCTGATCCTGGCGCCGATGCAGCTGATCCAGCTGCTCGGCGGCCGCGACGATCGGATTCGCTGCCTGGACTGCGTTGCCGGGGCGCTGGCGCCGGGTGGCCGCGCCGCCTTCGCGATCGTCGAGGAGCCACCGGCGGCGGCTCCGTGGGGATCGGCCCCCCCGCTCCCCGACGTGCGCCAGATCGAAGGCTGGGTCTACTCGAGCCTTCCGCTCGAGCCCGTGGTGAGCGGCGACTCGATGCTCCTGCGGCGCCTGCGTCAAACCGTGAGCCCTGACGGCGAGCTTTCCGAGGAGCCCGACGAGGTCGAGCTGCAACTGCTGTCGGCCGAGACGCTCGAGCGCGAGGCCGTCGAAGTGGGCCTGCGGCCGATCGGCCGCCGCGAGATCCCGGCAACCGAGTCGCACGTCGGCTCGACCGTCGTGCTGGTGGAAAGGGAGGCCTGATGGAGCTGCGGCTGCTGGCCCTCTACCCCGAGCAGATGAACATCTACGCGGACCGGGGCAACATCCTCTTCCTGCGCCGGCGCTGCGAGTGGCGGGGGATCGGCTTTGCCTATGCGGCCGCGGGGCCCGGAGACGGCTTTGACCCGGCCGCTCACGACCTCCTCTACCTGGGCGGCGGGCAGGATCGCGACCAGCTGGCGGTCGCCGCCGACATGGTCGAGACCAAGCAGGGGGCGATGGCCGCGGCGGTCGGGGACGGCGCCACGGTGCTCGCGGTCTGCGGCGGCTACCAGCTGCTCGGGCACAGCTACCAGCTGGGAGAGGAGCGCCTGCCGGGACTCGGCCTGGTCGACCTGGAGACGGTTCGCAAGCCGGGCCCACGGCTGACCGGAAACGTGGCGATCGAGGTCGACCTCGGGACGGGACCGCGGACCGTGGCCGGGTTCGAGAACCACGGCGGCCGCACCCACCTGGGCACCGGCGTCGAGCCCCTGGGGCGGGTGGTCAAGGGGTTCGGCAACAACGGTGAGGACGGCACCGAGGGGGTGCGGCTGAACAACCTGATCGGCACCTACCTGCACGGCCCCCTCCTCCCCAAGAACGCCTGGCTCGCAGACCACCTGATCGCCCTCGCCCTGGAGCGCCGCTACGGCTCACGCCCGGACCTGGAGCCGCTCGACGACACCCTGGAGCAAGCGGCCCACGAATCGGCCCGCCAGGCCGCGCTGGCCTAGCGGCCGCTGGAGCCGAAGCCGCCGTCGCCGCGTGCGGAGTCCGCAAGGACCTCGGCCTCGACCGGCTCGGCTAGCGCGATCGGCGCGATCACGAGCTGTGCGATCCGGTCGCCCGGCTCGACCCGGAACGTCTCCGCCGGGTCGGTGTTGAGCAGCAGCACCCGGATCTCCCCCCGGTAGCCCGAGTCGATCAGCCCGGGACTGTTGACCAGAGCGATCCCGTGCTTCTTCGCCAGCCCGGACCGCGGCAACACCAGCCCCGCATGGCCCGCCGGGATCTCTACGGCAACCCCGGTCCCGACGCTCCACCTCTCCCCCGGCCCCAGATGCGCCGCCTCGCAGGCGTACAGATCCAGCCCAGCGTCCCCCTCGTGCGCCCGAGAGGGCAGGACCGCCTCCTCTTGCAGCTTTGCGACTCGAAGCTCCACGGCGGCTAACCCTAGACAACCACGAGGTCATCGAAGCGATGCAACTCCGCCCTCGGGACCTTTGCTCGTACAAGGACGCCGTCGTCGCGGTCGGTCCGGTCGAGGTCGCCGGCGATCTCGTGTAGCTCATGGAGTCGCCCGCCCTCGGAATACGGGATCAGCAGCTCGACCTCGGCCAGGGTGTCCTCGAAGGCGGCCTCGATCCGCTCTCGCAGCTCGTCCAGACCCTCCCCCGCCAGCGCCGAGACAAGGACGGCACCAGGATGGTGGAGCAGCACCTCGGCCCGCTCGTCCTCACCCAGCAGGTCGGCCTTGTTGAGGACCAGCAGGCGCGGCGCCTCGCCGGCGCCGATCTCCTCCAGCACCTCGTCTACCGCCTGCATATCGGCGACCATCCGCTCCTCAGGTGCGGCCGCGTCGACGACGTGGATGACCAGGTCGGCGAGGACGGTCTCCTCCAGAGTCGCCTTGAAGGCCTCGACCAGCTGGTGGGGCAGCTTCTCGATAAAGCCGACGGTGTCGGTCAGGAGGTAGTCGCGGCCGGATAGCTCGAGGCTTCGCGTGGTCGGGTCGAGGGTGTGGAAGAGCCTGTCGCCGACCCCGACCTCGGCGCCCGTCAGCGCGTTCAGCAGGGTCGACTTGCCCGCGTTGGTGTAGCCGGCCAGGGCGACGCGCGGCAGGGACGACCGCTCGCGCTGCGCCCGCATCACTCCGCGGTTGAGTTCGAGCCGTTCCAGGCGCCGGCGCAGCGCCGCGATCCGGTCGCGGGCGAGGCGCCGGTCGGTCTCGATCTGGCTCTCGCCCGGGCCCCTGGTGCCGATGCCGCCGCCGAGCCGCTCGAGGTGGGTCCACAGCCCCCTCATCCGCGCCAGGTTGTACTCGAGCTGGGCGAGCTCAACCTGGAGTTTTCCCTCGGCCGAGTGGGCGTGGTCGGCGAAGATGTCGAGGATCACCGCGGTGCGGTCGATCACCGGGACTCCGAGCGCCGCCTCGAGGTTGCGCTCCTGGCGCGGCGCCAGCTCGTCGTCGCAGGCGACCAGGTTGGCATCGCAGGCGGCGATCTCGTCCTTCAGCTCGGCGAGCCTGCCGCGGCCGAAGTAGCGGTCGGGATCGGGGGCCTCGCGCTGCTGCACCGCCTCCCCGGCGGTGGCCACGCCGGCGGTGCGAAGCAGCTCCTTCAGCTCCGCGAGCGGATCGCCATTCTCGCCGCCGCTGGTCACGCCGATCGCCAGGGCCCGCTGGCGCGCCCGCGGGTTGGAGACGCCGGCGCCGTTGTCGGACGCGTATTTGGTCGGCGTCTTGCGCCCGTTTCTCGATCGTTGCACCTCTCTCAAGTGTAGGCACGGGATGGTCTGGATAGGCTTACCAACCGTGAAGGTCTTCGTGACGGGAGGGACGGGGTTCATCGGCGGCGAGGTCGTGCGCCAGCTGCGCGCCCGCGGCGATGAGGTGGCCTGCCTGGTGCGCAGCCCCGGGAAGGCCGAGAAGGTCTCCGCCCTGGGCTGCGAGCTGGTCAGCGGCGACCTCGGAGACGCCGAGGCGATCCGCAAGGGCATGGAGGGATGCGACGCCGTCATCCACGCCGCGGCGATGTATGAGGTCGGGATCCCGGCCAAGCAGCATCCGGCGATGTACGAGGCGAACGTGCGCGGGACCGAACGGGTGCTGCGTGCGGCCCTGGAGGCCGGCGTCGCCAAGGTCGTCTACGTCTCAACGGTCGGCGTCTTCGGCGATACCCATCGCAAAGTCGTCGACGAGGCCTACGAGCACCCCGGCAAGGGCTTCACCTCCTACTACGAGGAGACCAAGCTCGAGGCCCATCGCGTCGCCAAGCGGATGATCGCCGAGGAGAAACTGCCCGGCGTAATCGTCCAGCCTGGCGGTGTCTACGGCCCTGGCGACACCTCGCAGGTCGCCGACCTGCTTGAGCAGTTCCTCGCCGGCAAGCTGCCGCTGCTGCCCTTCCCGGAGCTTGGCATCTGCCTCACCCACGTCGAAGACATCGCCGCCGGCATCCTGCTCGCGCTCGACAAGGGCAAGGTCGGCGAGACCTATGTGCTGAGCGGCCCGGTGACGACGATGCGCGACGCGATCGAGGTCGTCGCCGGCCTCAGTGGCCGCAAGGCGCCCAAACACGCTCTGCCCACTTCGGCTATGAAGGCGATGGCGCCGATCGGGCCGCTGGTCGGCAAGCTGATGGGCCAGCCGCCGAACCTGCGCGAGCTGATCTCCTCTGGCGACGGCGTCACCTTCTGGGCCAGCCATGAGAAGGCGAGCCGCGAGTTGGGCTACTCCCCGCGCGGGATGGAGGAGGGCATGCGACAGACTCTGGAGGCGGATGAGCGTTTCCCCTCCCCAGTCGCTTGAGGGAGTCGGGGAAGGGCTCGCCGGAGCAACAGCGGGGAGGCTCCGTCGAGCCCTTCCCCGACTCCCATAGGCTGAACTTGATGCGTGTAATCGACGTCATGCACCTGGGGCGGCCGCACGTGATCGGCTGCTGGGAGGTGGATGGGGTGCTTGTGGATCCCGGGCCGCAGTCCTCGATGGGGACGCTGCTTGAGGCGCTTGGGGACGAGCGGCCGCGGGCGCTGCTGCTGACCCATATCCACCTCGATCACGCCGCCGCGACCGGCGCCCTGGTGCGGCGTTGGCCGGACCTGGAGGTCTACGTCCACGAGCGCGGCGCTCCTCACATGATCGATCCCTCGAAGCTGCTGGCCAGCGCCGAGCGCCTCTACGGCGACGCGATGGAGAAGCTCTGGGGTGAGATCGTGCCGGTTCCCGAGGCGAATGTCCGGCCGCTGGCCGGCGGCGAGGACGTGCTTGGGATGCGCGTCGCCTATGCGCCCGGCCATGCCTCCCACCACGTCTGCTACCTGCACGAGGAGAGCGGCACGGCCTTCGTCGGCGACGTCGCCGCCGTGCGCATTCCGCCCTCGGACCTGATCGTCCCTCCCACGCCACCTCCCGACATAGACATCGAGACTTGGCTCGAATCGATCGCGATGGTCGAGTCCTGGCGTCCCGAGCGCTTGGCTCTCACCCACTTCGGCGCGGTCGAGGACCCGATCCCCCATCTGGAGAAGGTCCGGGAGCGTCTGCGCGAAGAGGCCGAGCTGGCCCGAGAGCTGAGCGAGCCCGAGTACGAGCAGCACCATCGCGAACGCGTAGTCGAAAGCGTAGGCCCGGAGACGGCGGAGGAGCTGATCCAGTGCGTCCCGCTCGAGTACCAGTGGCGCGGCCTCGATCGCTACTGGCGAAAGAAGGCGGAGCGGGAGAGTCAGTAGCGCGACGATCCCGTCGCGGGGTGCGGCGGATAGGTGCCGCCGTCGAACAGCTCGCGTTGGCCCAGCGGCTCCGGCAACTGCACCTTCAGCGGCGGCTCGATGATCCCGATGCAGGTCTGGCCGCCGTGCACTGGCGTGAGCCAGATCGTCAACAGCAGCTTGCCATCGACTTCGGTGAAGACCGGATGCGCCCGTTTGTTCTGGCTTCGCCCGCTGGCGCATTCGCCGGGCCCGAGGTTCACTTCGATCTCGCTGGTCTCCGGAGTCAGTTTCGCGTGGTCTTCGGGCAGGTCCCAGTAGACGGCGGGGTGCCCTTCGATTACCGAGGCCGGCATGCAGGGACCCGATCCGGTCCATTTCCAGTGTCCCCTGCGTCGTTCGAAGAGGAGCCATTCGGGAGCGTTTCTGGGATCGCTTGCGAGGGGTGAGCTGACGAATTCCGCGCTGCGGCCATGTTCGTAGAGCAGACGCCAGTTGTGGCGCGGCACCCAGGGGATGACCGGATGGCGCAGAAAACGCCGCAGTGCCCGCTCAGCCGGTGTCGAGCCGAGCTCGGCGGTGGCTGGGGCTGAGAAGATCGAGACCGGGTCGAAAAGCCGGTAGCCGCAGGTCGTCGGATAGGGCCAGCTCGGCCACTTGCGCACCGCGGGGTCTGTCCCCCAGTTCGCGCTCGCCGTCGAAACCACGAACGCGCCCGCAGCGGTGCACAGCGCCGCGATCGCCAAGACTCCCCAGCCGAGACTTCACCAGCCCAAGTTTAAGTGAGGTGCTCGCGCATCCGCTCGACCGCCTCGCTGATGCGGTCGTCGGGTGTGGTCAGCGAGATGCGGAAGAAACCCTCGCCGCTGGGCCCGTACATCGAGCCCGGTGAGACGACGACCGCGGCCTCCTCGAGGACCAGCTCGGCGAAGGAGGTCGAGGTGTGGCCCTCGGGGACGGGTGCCCAGACGTAGATCGTGCCCTTCGGCGGGGTCACCTCGACGCCGATCTCGCGCAGAGCCCCGACCACGAGGTCGCGGCGGCGGGTGTAGGTCTCATTCATTCGTTCCAGCGGTCCGCTGGGTCCCTGCAGGGCGGCGACGCCGGCCATCTGCACCGCCTCGAAGAGGCCGGAGTCGACGTTCGTCTTCAGCCGCCAGTAGGTCTGCACCGCCTCGGCGTTGCCGAGGATCGCGGCGCAGCGCCAGCCGGTCATGTTGAAGCCCTTGGAGAGGGAGAAGACCTCGACCCCGACCTCCTTGGCGCCCGGGGTGGCGAGGAAGCTGGGCGCGACGTAGCCGTCGTAGGTCGTCTCAGAGTAGGCGTTGTCGTGGACGACGAGGATCTCGTGCTCGCGGGCGAAGGAGACGACCAGCTCGAAGAAGCCCTCGGGAACGACTGCGCCGCTGGGGTTGTTGGGAAAGTTGAGGAACATCAGCCGCGCCTTGGCAGCGACCTCGGCGGGAATGGTGCTCAGGTCGGGCGCGAAGCCGAGCTCGGGGACCAGCGGCAGCAGCTCCGCCGTCGCTCCGGCCAGGGTCGGGCCACCGGTGTAGACGGGGTAGCCGGGGTCGGAGGCGAGCGCAACGCCGCCAGGGTCGAGGAAGGCGAAGCAGAGGTTGTAGATGCACTCCTTGGCCCCAATCGCGGGGATCACCTCGCTTTCGGGGTCGATCTCCGCCCCGAAGCGTCGGTCGTAGAACCCGGCGAAGGCCTCACGAAACTCGGCCCGGCCGCGGTTGCTGGGGTACTTCTGGTTGTCGTTCTCGGCGACCGCCGCCTGCATCGCCGAGACGATGTGCGGGTAGGTCGGTTCGTCGGGATCGCCGATCCCGAGGCTGATCACGTCGATGCCGGCGGCGCGCTTGTCGGCGATCGTCCGCTCCAGCTCCTGGAACTTGTAGGGAGGCATCGCCTCCAGCCGCTTGGACGGGTCCGAGATCCCCATGGGCGGGGAAATCTATTCGTCCAGCTCGGCAAGCGCCGCGAGCAGCTCCAAGGAGAGCTCGCCGGCGCAGATCGGCTCAGCCCAACCGCTCAGGGTCAGGTCGAGATCGGGCGATATCTCGACCTCGAGCTCGCCGCCGTCGAGCTCGACCGTGATCGGGCTGGAGGCGCCGCGAAGGAAGGCGGCCACGGCTGCACCACTGGCGCCCGTGCCGGAGGAGAGCGTCTCCCCCACCCCGCGCTCGAAGATTCGTGCTCGCACACGGCTGCCGTCGACTCGGAAAATGGAGACGTTCGTGCGGTTCGGGAACAGCTCGTGGCCTTCAATCGGCGGTCCGATCTCGGCGAGGTCGAGGCTCTCCAGCTCTTCGCCGACGACGATCGCGCACTGCGGGTTGCCGATCGAGACGTGCTGGAAATCCCAGTCGCGGCCGGCCGCACTCGAGCCTGCCGGCGCCGTCCGGTGCACCCGACGGAAAGTCCTTCGAAGAGGTCGACGCCCGCCCCATCGCCACCGAGCAGGTCCGCTCCGAGGTGATCGTCGGCGTGATCGGCCCGGCCGCGGTCAGGATCGAGAACGTGTCCTCCCCGGTCCAGCCGTGCCGGCGCAGGTAGAGGATCGCCTCTCGCGCTCCGTTGCCCGACAGCTCCGCCTCGGAGCCATCCGGGTTGAAAATCCGCAGCTCGGCCACATAGGCCGGATCGTTGCTGCGCGACAGCAGCAGGACCCCGTCGGAGCCGATCCCGAAGTGCGGGTCGCAGAGCGACCTGACCCGCCCCGCCGTCAACTCCCACGGAAGCGAGGTGGCCTCCACGATCAGGTAGTCGTTCCCCAGCGCCTGCCACTTCTCAAATTTCACGGCCGCAGCCTATTCCTCACCCCAGCGGTCGCACTTTCCGCCGGATAGCGATCAGAGATGCGACATCAAGGAGTGACCGAGGGGATCTCTGCGATGCGGTCGCACTTGACGCCGCGCAGCGGCGGAAAGTGCGACATCACCGCGTCGGGGTGGCGGCTGCGGTGGCGATTTCGGCGGCCACGTCGGCGTCGGAGCGGTCAGTTCGGTCGATTCGGCAGAGATTGGGGATCTTGCGCATCCAGGTCAGCTGGCGCCTTGCATAGTTGCGCGAGCGCTTCTGCATCAGCTCGACTTCCCCGTTGAGAACTTCGTCGAAGCCCAGCGCCTTGCGCGCGGTCCGCGAGGGCCCAGCTTCGTCCGCTCGCACGACCTCCTTCCGCGCCCCCGCGGCAACGATCGCCTCGGTCCGGGCATCGATTCGCTCGTAGAGCTTGGCCCGATCCATGTCCAACCCGAAGATCACGGTCGGATGCCGCGTCTCAGGCGACCACAGCTCCGAATCCTCAGCTTCGGGCTCCGCCTTGACCAGCGAAAGCTCCGCCAGCGCGGCCCGCAAATAAAGACCCGTCCCTCCCACCACAATCGGCCGCCGCCCCGCCGCCAACGCCACATCGATCTCCGCATGCGCCAGCGGCATGTAGTTCCCGACATTGAAGACCTCCGTAATCGGCACAAACCCAACAAGCCGATGCTCAAGCTTCTCCCGCTCGGCGGCCGTAGCGACCCCGGTAAGCACCGAAAGCCCCTCATAAACCTGCAACGCATCGCAAGAAATAGCCACCGGATCCTCCCCCCGCCCCCGAAGCTCCTCCGCCAGCGCGACAGCCACGCCGGTCTTGCCGACCCCGGTAGGTCCGAATATCGCGATTACGTCCATCAGCGGCTAGCTAAAGCGCTCCGTGAAGCGGGAATCGGGGCTGCCCCGAACGGCTTGTACTTTTTCGGTGCTCCGACCTCGACAGGCGATCCCCACTCCACCGAAAAAGTTGAGAGAGGGGTAGCCCCGATTCCCGCTACCCAACCCGGCTCAGAAGCTTCTCCGTCCCCATCAGCGTCTGCGAAGTAGCAGACTCGATCTCGACAAAAACCAGCTCCCCAGGCTCCGCCGTCCCCTCGAAGTTCACAGCCTTGTTGTGTCGAGACCGCCCGCGCAGCCGCGTCTCGTCGGTCCTGCTCGTCCCTTCGACCAGCACCTCGACCTCGCGCCCAACGAACCGCTGCGCCTGTTCCGTAGCGCGCCGCTGGACCAGCTCGACCAGCCGCTCCATCCGCTCGGTCTTGACCGGGTGGGGAACCTGGTCGCCGAACTCGGCCGCCTCGGTTTCGCGCCGCGGCGAGAAGACGAAGGTGAAGGCGCTGTCGTAGCCGACCTCGTCGACGACTTCCAGTGTCTGCTCAAAGTCGGCCTCGGTCTCCCCGGGGAAGCCGACGATGATGTCGGTGCTGATCGCGCAGTCGGGGACGTGCTCGCGGATCAGCGAGACGCGGTCCATGTAGCGCCGGCGGTCGTAGGTCCGCCGCATCCGCTTGAGCACGGCGCTGGAGCCGGACTGCAGCGGCAGGTGGATGTGCTCGCAGACGGCCGGCAGCTCGGCGTGGGCGCGGATCACGTCCTCCTTCATGTCCTTCGGGTGCGGGCTGGTATAGCGGATGCGGTCGATCCCGTCGACGGCGTCGATCCGGGCCAGCAGCTCGGCGAAGCTCATCCGCGCATCCGCCGGCAGGTCGCGGCCGTAGCTGTTGACGTTCTGGCCGAGCAGGGTCACCTCACGCACCCCGTCGGCGGCGAGCGCCTTGGCCTCGAGCGCCAGCTCGGCCGGGTCGCGACTGACCTCGCGCCCCCGGGTCGAGGGCACGATGCAGTAGGCGCACTTGCAGTTACAGCCCTGGGAGACCTGCAGCCAGCCCTGGAACTCGCGCACCCGCCGCGTCGGCAGGTGGCCGGAGAAATCCTCGAACTCGAAGTAGCCCTGGGCGCTGAGCGAGTCGGAGTTGAGAAACTCGGCCAGCTTGTGGATCTGGCCCGGCCCGAAGGCGACGTCGACGAAGGGGAAGCGTTGGAAGACCTCGTCCTTGACCGACTGGGCCCAGCAGCCGCCGACGCCGACGACGCGCTCGGGGTCTTCGGACTTGAGCCGCTTCGCCTCGCCGAGGTGGGCGATGAAGCGGTTGTCGGCGGACTCGCGGATCGAGCAGGTGTTGAAGAGGATCAGGTCGGCGCCTTCGCGGTCGGCCGCCTCGTCGTAGCCCAGAGACTCGAGCATTCCGCGCATGCGCTCGGAATCGTGCACGTTCATCTGGCAACCGAACGTGGTCACGTGGTAGCTGGGCATGCGCTCAGCGTACCGGGGCCGCGGCCCTCTTTACTACTGGGACTCCTCGCTTTCGGCCTCTTCGGAGGCCTTGGTCAGCTCGGCCCTTTTTTCGGCCTGCTCGTCCTTGGCGTGCAGGACGGCGAAGGTCGTGCTGGCTCCGACCAGGACGACGAACCAGAGCGCGACGAGTGGCGCGGCGCGCCCGGGGAAGTCCTTGAGGCGCAACCCGATGAGGCTGACCAACACCGCGGAGACCGCGAGGGCCCCGCCACAGACATAGAAGAGAACTTCGTTACTCATGAGCGAGCGGAATCCTATCCACTGAGGCGCAGGCTCCGTCAGGCAGCCTGCGCCTCTTCGACCGGAGGCGCTTCGACCTCGGCGGCCGGCTCGACCTCGGCGCCGATGCCGAGGGCGGTGCGGATCTTCTCCTCGATCTCGTCGGCGACCTCGGGGTTCTCGACCAGGAACTGCTTGGCGTTGTTGCGCCCCTGGCCGAGCCGGGTCTCGCCATAGGAGAAGAAGGCACCCGACTTCTTGACGATGTCGTGCTCGATCCCGAAGTCGAGCAGCTCGCCTTCGCGCGAGATGCCCTGGCCGTACTCGATCTCAAACTCGGCCAGTCGGAACGGCGCGGCGCACTTGTTCTTGACGACTTTGACCCGGACCCGGTTGCCGACCGCCTCGGTGCCGTCCTTGAGGGTCTCGATGCGGCGGATGTCGAGTCGCTGCGAGGAGTAAAACTTCAGCGCCCGGCCGCCCGGCTGGGTCTCTGGGGAGCCAAACTGGACCCCGACCTTTTCGCGGATCTGGTTGGTGAAGACACAGACGGTGTTCGTGCGGTTGAGGTTGCCGGCCAGCTTGCGCATCGCCTGCGACATCAGGCGGGCCTGCAGGCCCACGGTCGTGTCGCCGATCTGGCCGTCCAGCTCGGCCTTCGGCGTCAGCGCCGCAACGGAATCGATGGCGACCACGTCGACCGCGGCGGAGGCGATCAGCCGGTCGGCGATCTGCAGGGCCTGCTCGCCGTAGTCGGGCTGGGAGACCAGCAGCTCGTCGGTGTCGACGCCGATCGCCCGCGCGTAGATCGGGTCCATCGCGTGCTCGGTGTCGATGAAGACGCAGACCCCGCCCTTCGCCTGGGCCTCGGCGATGATGTGGTAGATCAGCGTCGTCTTGCCCGAGGACTCGGGACCGAAGATCTCGACGATTCGCCCGCGCGGCACGCCGCCTATCCCCAGCGCGAGGTCGAGGGCGAGGGCACCGGTGGGGATCGCTTCGACCGGCAGCGCGCTGTCGGCGCCGAGCCGCATCAGCGCCCCCTGGCCGAAGTCGCGCTCGATCTGGGTCACGGCGGCCTCCAGGGCCGCGTCCTTCGCTTTGGCGTCCTTCGCCGAGGCGTCTTTCAAAGTCCCTTTTTTCTCTGGCATCTCTTTCACCTCACTGCCGCCCGTCTTCGGACAGCTCGACTTGCGCCAGCGGGATGTATCGCGCACCCTGCGGCTGGATTTCAGAACGGTAGAGCGTGGTTCGGACAAGATTCCTGGGCTGCAAGAGGTCTTTCGGCAGCCCTCCGGGCACCCTCTCCACCCGGCGCGGCCGCTTCGACCCGCGGCCCTCGGCCTTGACCCGGGCAACCGTGACGTGGGGCCAGAAGGGGCGCCTCTCAGGCCTGTAGAGCCGCGCAGCGACGAGCTGCTCTTCGAGGCCGGCCTGTAGGACAACGGCGCCGGGTGAGTTGGCGGGCAAGGCAAAGAGCCGCGGCCGCTTGCGCGAGGGCCTGGCAACCGGATCGCCCAGCTCGACCGAAGGTGCGGGAGCCTCCAGGCCTTCGATGATCTCCCCAAGTTGCCCGATCTCCTTCTCCGGCAGGTAGCCGAGGAAGGCGAGGGTGATGTGCAGCGATTCGCGCGGCACAACCCGCAAGGCCGGGTCGTCCAGCTCCCTCCTCCCCCAGGCCACGATCCCGTCCCGCAGCCCGTCGGGCAGGTCCAGGGCCACGAACAGGCGCGCCCGCGGGCTCTTCAGTCTCTCCTTCGCCATCCCCGCCCACGCTAAGGGGCCGCGACGCGCAGAACAACACCCGTATGTGACGGAACCGTCAATTTCCCTTCGCGCGCAGCGGTGGGTAGTGGAGTGGTCTCCCTTTAGGACGGGACCATCCCAGAAAGCAAACGACCCGCCGGAGCGGGTCGAGCCTGTGAAGCGGGGAACCACCCCGCAGGCGACTGATAATCACCACGAGATTAGCATGGCGAAGTCACGTCAGCGCTCGATCCCGCCCTCGACTTGAATAGCTGCGGAGGGCGCCGGACTTGAACCGGATCCCGCTGGTTGGGCGGAACGCTGCGATTATCAGTCGCCCGCAGCACGCCTGTCTGTTTCACCCTCCTGCGGAGAGTTTAGCTCAGACAACTCATTTCTTCATAGAGGCGCTTCCTCGCCGCTGAGCAGGATGCGGAGCAGGTGCATCCCGACCAGGGCGGAGCGCTCGCGGATGTCGGCGCGGCCGCCGGGGATGACCGGGTCGCGGGCGATGGCGGTGCCGTCGGCGAGGCGGGCGTTGAAGCAGACGTAGCCGACCGGCTTCTCCTCGCTGCCGCCCTCGGGGCCGGCGATGCCGGTGATCGAGACGGCGACGTCGGCCTCGAAGCGCTCGAGGGCTCCCAGCGCCATCGCCTCGGCCACCTCCGCGGAGACGGCCCCCTTCCGCTCGATCAACCCGGGGTCGACGCCGAGCAGCTCCGCCTTGGCCTCGTTCGAGTAGGGGACGACACCCCCGGCCATGTATGCCGAGGCCCCAGGCATGTCCGTGATGCGCGCGGCCAGCAGGCCGCCGCTGCAGGACTCCGCCAGGCCGAGGCGACGCCCCTGCAGCAGGCGCGCCACCTGCGAGTCGATCGTCTCCCCCTCGAGGCTGAAGAGGTGGCGCGCGTGGCGCTCGGCGAGGCCTTCCCGCACCGCCTCCGCCGTCTCCGCCGCGGCGTCGCGGTAGCGAACGTCGATCTCGATCTCGCCGCGGCGCAGGCAGGTGGTGATCTCGACCTCGGGCAGGGCGATCCCGCCCGTCTCCATCTCGCGCAGGCTCTTGGCAATCTCTGACTCGGGGACGCCGAACATGCGCAGCGTGTATCCGTGCAGCGGCGTGGCCCGCGCCAGCAGCGCCTGGACCGGCTCCGTCTCCAGCGCGGTGGGCCACATCGGCCGCAGCTCGCGCGGCGGGCCGGGCAGGACCACGACCAGGCGACCGTCCGCGGGCACGACCAGGCCGGGCGCGGTGCCGACCGGGTCGAGCGCGATCGCTCCCTCCGGCACCATCGCCTGCTTGCGGTTGGCCTCCCGCACTGCCTCAGGATCGAAGTTGAAGCGGCGGGCGAAGCCCCGCAGGATCGCCGCGATCTTCTCCTCGACCTCCTCGTCGAGGACCAGGGCGCGGCCCGCGAACCTGGCGACGATCTCCGCGGTGAGGTCGTCGGCGGTCGGCCCGAGCCCGCCCGAGGTGACGATCAGGTCCATCCCCTCGGCGGCCATGAAGCGCAGCGCCGCCTCGAGGTCGTCGGGCCGGTCGCCGACGACGAGGATGTGGGCGACGTCGACGCCCAGCTCGGCCAGGCGTTCGGAGATCCACGGGCCGTTGCGATCGGCGATGCGACCGGTGAGGACCTCGGTCCCGGTGACGACTATCCCCGCCCGAAGTTCGCTCATGCGCAAGTGGGCCGTTCCGCTTCGCTCAGCCGGGTCAGGGTGCCCGAGGAGTCGATCGAGTAGCCGATCGGGCTGGACGTCGCCGGGATTTCAGCTTCCTTGCCGTCGATGAGCATCGATACCTCCCCGTTGCCGAAGGAGACGGTGAAGCTACCGGAGTTGAACGGTCCCTCTTCGGCTCCTGCTTCGAGGATCTGGCCGTTGACCAGGTGCTTGCCCGAGGCGGCGAGCAGGCAGACCCAGACTTCGGCGTTCGCGGTGAGGCGCAGCGGACATGCCGCTGGCCTGAGGCTCGGCCGCCTGCACGTGCTTCGCGCCCCCGTCGGTTTCGTCGCCGACATGGGATGGCCGGTCGAGTGACCTCGCCTCCTCCTCCTCCTCCTCCTCCATCCGGCAGGGCGACGATCGCGAGGGCGGCGACCAGGATGACGGCCGCGATCGCGAGGATCCATCCGGCCCTGCCCGCCGATCGGCGTGGGCTCGCCGGCCCGCTCCCGCGGGCACGTTCTCGGCCCGAGGCTCCCTGCCGCCAACTGTCCCTTCGACTTCGCGGCGGTAGTCCTCGGCGAGCCGGTCGCCGTCGAGACCCAGGTAGGCGGCGTAGGTGCGGATGAAGCCGCGGGTGTAGACGCCGCCTGGCAGCACGTCCCATTCCTCGTTCTCGATCGCGCGCAGGAAGCGCGGGCGGATTCGGGTCGCCTTCTCGACCTCCGAGAGCTCGATCTCGCGGCGTTTTCGCGCCTCGCGCAGGGTTGGGCCGACTCCGTTGGCCATCGAACCCATTGTCCTACCCGGCGTCGCACCCGGCGAACGGGTGTCGCTGCGCGTTACTCGGGTACGGCCGCGGGAGCTTCGGTCTCGGGCTCCCCGGCCCCAGCGTCGGACGCACGACGCGCGAGGTCCGCCTGGGTGACCAGAACCTGGCGCGGCTTCGAGCCTTCGTAGCCGGAGATGACGCCGCGGCGCTCGAGCATGTCGATCAGTCGGCCGGCCCGCGTATAGCCAACCCGCAGGCGGCGCTGAATCATCGAGACCGAGGCGGTTTCCGTCTCCACGACCACGCGGATCGCCTCGTCGAGGAGGTCGTCGCTGTCGGGATCGAAGTCGCCCTCGGTTTCGACGCCCTGCTCACCGTGGACCTCGAGCAGCTCGGCCTCGAATTCGGGTTCGCCCTGCTTGGCCCAGTGGCCGGTGATCCTGGCGATCTCCTCCTCGGTGATGAAGGCGCCCTGGATCCGCTGCAGCTTCGAGGTGCCGGCGCCGCGGAAGAGCATGTCGCCCTGGCCGAGCAGCGCCTCCGCCCCACCCTGGTCGAGGATCACGCGGGAGTCGGTCTGGGAGGAGACGGCGAAGGCGATCCGGGCCGGGATGTTGACCTTGATCGTGCCGGTGATGATGTCCGTCGACGGGCGCTGGGTCGCCAGCACCAGGTGGATGCCGGTCGCGCGCGACTTCTGGGCGAGCCGGATGATCGAGTCCTCGACCTCGGCCGGGGAGACCATCATCAGGTCCGCGAGCTCGTCGATCACGCAGAGGATGTGGGGAAGCTGCGGTTCGCCGGCCTTGGCGCGAGCACGGTTGAGCTCGCCCAGGTTGCGGCAGCGCGCCTGGCCCATGATCCCGTAGCGGCTCTCCATCTCACCGATCAGGTTGGCGAGGACGTTTGCCGCCAGGCGCGGCGAGGTGACCACCGGCGTCAAGAGATGCGGCACGTTCTCGTAGTGGTTGAGCTCGACCTGCTTGGGGTCGACCAGGACGAGGCGAACCTCGTTGGGCGAGGCCTGCATCAGGATCGAGGAGAGGATCGCGTTGACGCAGCCGGACTTGCCCGAGCCGGTGGTGCCGGCGACGAGCACGTGCGGCATCTTGGCCAGGTCGGTCCAGACCGCGTTGCCGTCGATCCCCTTGCCCAGCCAGGCAACCAGCGGCGAGGTCTTCTCCGGCCGGCCGGCGTAGATGTCGCCGAGGCGGACGATGCGGCGACGCGTATTGGGCACCTCGACCCCAACCGCCTGCTTGCCGGGGATCGGCGCCAGGATGCGGATGTCGGTGGAAGCAAGCGCGTAGGCGAGGTCGTTGGCCAGCTCGGTCACCTTCTTGACCTTGGTGCCGGGCGCAAGGCGCAATTCGTAGCGGGAGACGTGCGGGCCGCTGACGATGCCGACGATCTTCGCCTCGACGCCGAAATGCCCCAGCGCCTCGACCAGCTTGCGACCGACGGCTTCGTGGTCCTTTGGGTCGACGCCCTTGTCGGCCTTGCCCCGCTCCAGCGCTTTGGCCGGAGGCGGCCGGTAGTCGATCTCCTCCGAAGTCGTGACTCCCCGCTTGTTCCCCTGCGGCGTAAGTGCAATCTGCTCCACCACAGGATCGACCTCAGGCGCCGCCGCATCTTCCTCTGCCTCGATGGCCGCGATCTCCGCGTCGAAGTCCTGAGTGGCGGGCTCGTCAACCGCCTGCTCGGGCTCCTCGATCAGGGCCACGGTCGGCTCGACCTCGTCCTCCTCGGGATAGGCGCTCATCACATCC
Organism: uncultured Solirubrobacterales bacterium; assembly: GCA_963714665.1. Taxonomy (GTDB): domain Bacteria; phylum Actinomycetota; class Thermoleophilia; order Solirubrobacterales; family 70-9; genus VRUE01. Next base: position 917,085 of record CAVQPE010000003.1, read on the forward strand.
GTAGGCCCAGGCTCGGTCTCGAAGGCAAAGGTCTTCTCCTCAGGCCGATCCCGCCGGCTCTGAATGGCGGTCTGAGCAACCCCACGACTGCCAAGGAACACGCGTCTCAGCCCCCGCCCAATCCCCCGAACCAGACGTCGAGATCGAAGTCCCGGTAACCAACAGCCCCCCGACCAGCAGCATCAAGACGGTAAAGATCCGAGCCCCAACCGACCCAACCAGGTAGACCAGCGCAGTTTCCAGCCCATAGCCGACCTTGCCTCCCTCCCAGCCAAAAAAGAGCACAAAGCTCAAATAAACCCCGGCGGCGATCAAAAACAGCCCAATCAAATCCAGATGCCGCTGCTCCAAAGCCTGCGGCAGATGAAGCTTGGGCCCCCGAGCTTTCGCTTTGGCCTTCGGTTTGCGGCGGGCAGCAGTCTTCTTCTTACGCACGAACATGAGTGCCCGCTTCGACGCGAAACGTCCCTCCCCCTTTGCGCCTGGGAAGGGGAATCGGGGGAGGCTGGAACGTCTTGTACTTTTTCGTCGACCCAACCGAGGCGCCAAGCCCATCCCCGCCTCACCGAAAAAGTTAAGTGGAAGCCTCCCCCGATTCCCCTGTCGACGGCCTAAACCCGAGGTAAAACTCGCGCGCCATCCGGGTTTTCGCCTTTAACATCGGTAGCAGTGCTCACTTCCCACCCCGAAATCGTAACCGGCCGAGTCCTCGTCGTAGAGGACGACGCCGAGATAGCCGACGTCCTCCGCCGCTCGCTACGCCAGGAGGGCTACGAGGTAAAGACCTCCGCCGACGGCGTCGACGCGCTCGACGTCGCCACCGGCTTCGTCCCCGACCTGGTCGTCCTCGACCTCGGCCTCCCCCGCCTCGACGGGATCGAGGTCTGCCGCCGCCTTCGCGCCGAGGGCGACGTGCCGATCCTGATGCTGACCGCACGGGCGGAGACCGAGGACCGGGTCGACGGCCTCGACAGCGGCGCCGACGACTACCTGGTCAAGCCGTTCGAGCGCACCGAGCTGCTGGCGCGAATCCGGGCGCTGCTGCGCCGCCGGCCCCCGCGCGGCTCGGCCTCGATCGCCGTCGGCGACCTCACCCTCAACCCCGATACGCGCGAGGTCAAGCGCGGGGATCGCGAGCTGGAGCTGACCAACCGCGAGTTCGAGCTGCTCGAGTACCTGATGCGCAACGAGCGACTGGTCGTATCCCGCGAGCGCCTCCTCGACGACGTCTGGGGCTATGACCCGACCGCGGCGACGAACACGATCGACGTCTTCATCTCCAACCTGCGCCGCAAGCTCGAGGCCGGGGGCGAGCCGCGGCTGCTCCACACCAAACGCGGGCGCCGGCTACGTCCTCAAGGAGTAGATGAAGGGACTCTGCGGCAAAGCGGCCGCCTCGTGGCCGAGCAGGTTGCGCCCCAGCAGCTGGCCCGTGCGCTGGCGCCTGGCCGGGGTGTCCGCCGGGCTGACGCTCGTCATCCTGCTCGTCTTCGGCGCCGTGATCGGCCAGGTGGCAACCAGCCGCATCCGCGACGACTTCAACCGCCAGGTGAGCAGCGCCGCCCAGACGCTTGCCGCGGAAAGCCACATCTTCAGCACCGCGTTCAGCGAGGAACTCTCGCAGTCCCGATCTCGACGTTTTCGTCCGCCCCGACGGTGCCTCAGCCCGCGTGTTCAGCGTCGAAGGCAACCTGATCCACCTGCTGAAAGAAAGCAACAGCGCTCGCGCCCAGCCGCTCGGCTCGCCGGTCGAAGGGCTCTCCGACTTCGGCCAGATGCGCGTCGCGACAGCCCGCATCACGGATGACACCGGAGCACCACGACCGGGTTCGTCCAGTACGGCCGCAGCATCGCCCACGTCGATTCCACGTCGACCGCCTCTGGCTCTTCATCGCCGCGGGCATTCTCGGCGGTACCCTCCTCGCCAGCCTGGGCGGCGTCGCGATAGCTGCGCGCGCGATGCGCCCGATCTCCGCCCTGACCGCGACCGCTCGCCAGATCGCCGCGACCAGCGACCCTTCCCGCCACATGCCCGACCCGAAGGTCGAAGACGAGGTCGGCGAGCTGGCCCGCACCCTGGAGCAGATGCTGCGCTCGCTCGACGCCGCCCGCACCGAGCGCGAAGCGGCGATGGAGAAGCAGCGCGAGTTCGTCGCCGACGCCTCGCACGAGCTGCGTACCCCGCTGACCAGCGTCCTCGCCAACCTCGAGCTGCTGCAGGCCTCGCTGCGCCAGCCGCAGCAGGACGAGGACAGGGCGATGGTCGACTCGGCCCTGCGCTCCTCGCGGCGGATGAGCCGCCTCGTCGCCGACCTGCTCCTGCTCGCCCGCGCCGACGCCGGCCGGGTCAGCACCCGCCGCCCCTGCGACCTCGCCGAGGTGGCCGGCAACGCCGCCGCTGAGGTGGCGCCGGTACTGGGCGATCGCGAGCTGGAGATCGAGAACGATCACCCATTGCAGGTCGTGGGCAACGCCGACGAGCTGCACCGGATGGTCCTCAACCTGCTCGACAACGCCGCCCGCCACACGCCCCCGGGCGCCCGGATCGAGTTGCGCCTGCGCTCGGAGGGCGACGACGCGGTGGTGGAGGTCGCCGACGATGGCCCCGGCATCCCGCCCAGATCCGCACCCAGGTATTCGACCGCTTCGTCCGCGGTGAAGGCCCAGCCGACACCGCCGTCGGCCCCGGCAGCGGCCTCGGCCTGGCAATAGTCCGTGCCGTAGCCACCGCCCACAACGGCACGGTGGAGATCGCGGAGTCCGAGCCCGGAGGCGCCCTCTTCCGGGTCCGCATCCCTAGGACCACCTCTAAGCAACCTATTACGACCGCTTAAGCCCTCCTTTAAAAGCCGCCCGTACTTTCATTCGCGGACGAGACACATAGGCCCGCCGGAGCTCTCCCCAACGTTCTCCGGCGGGTCTTTTTTGTGCGGCGTCGGGCCGCTAAACCTCGACGACCACCGGGATGATCATCGGCCGCCGGTGCAGCTTCTTGTAAACCAGCCCAGCCACCGCATCGTGCAGGTCTTCCTGGACCAGGTGCAGCTCGCGGGTGCCGGAATGCTCGGCGGCGTCCTCGAGCGAGTCCTCGACCACGTCCTTCAGCTCCTCGACCAGGGCGTCGGCCTCCTCGAGGAAGGCGACCCCGCGGAAGAGCACTTCCGGGTCGGCGACGACCTGGCCGTCCTCCGAGGAGATCGTGGCGACGACGATGAAGATCCCGTCGGCCGAGATCTCACGCCGGTCGCGCAGGGCGACGTCGTCGGGCTCGCCGACGTTGACGCCGTCGACGAAGATCACGCCCGTGTGGATGTCCTCGCCGAAGCGCGCCCCGCTCTCGTCGATCTCCAGCGGCAGCCCGTTGCGCCCCTGGAAGACGTTCTCGGGGTCGATGCCGACCGAGTGGGCCAGCTCGGCGTGCAGGCGCAGCCGCTGGTGGTCGCCGTGGACCGGCAGCACGTAGCGCGGTTTGGTCAGGTTGAGCATCAGCTTCAGCTCCTCCTGCCAGCCGTGGCCGGAGGCGTGGATCGGGGCCTGTTTCGCGGTCACCACGGAGGCGCCGATCTCATAGATCCGGTCGATCGTCTCGTTGACGGCGCGCTCGTTGCCCGGCACCGGCGTCGCCGAGAAGACGACGGTGTCGCCGGAATGCAGCTCGACGTCGCGGTGGTCGTTGTTGGCCATCCGGCGCAGCGCCGAGAGCGGCTCGCCCTGGCTGCCGGTCGAGATCACGACGACCTTCTCGTCGGGGAAGCTCTCGATCTCGCGCGGCTGGATGAACAGCCCCGAGGGCGCGTTGGCGATCCCCAGATTGGAGGCGATGTTGAAGTTCTTGCGCATCGAGCGCCCGACGAGGGCCACCCGGCGGTCGAGCTTCACGGCGGCATCGATCACCTGCTGGACGCGGTGGATGTTGGAGGCGAAGGAGGTGACGATGATCCGGCCCTTGCAGCCCGAGAAGGTCTCCAGCAGGGCGGGCCCGACGCTCGACTCCGAGGGCGCGACGCCGGGGCGGTCGGCGTTGGTCGAGTCGCCGCAGAGCAGCAGCAGGCCGTCGCGGCCGATCTCGGCGAGACGGGAGATGTCGGCAGGTCGCCCGTCGACCGGGGTCTGGTCGAACTTGTAGTCGCCGGTCATCAGCATCGAGCCCAGCTCGGTGGTGAGCAGGACGCCGCGGGCGTCGGGGATCGAGTGCGAGAGATGGATCAGCTCAAGCTCGAAGGGGCCGAGCTGGACCTTCTTCCCCGCCGGCAGCTCCTCCAGCGGCGCGTCTTTGAGCTTGTGCTCGTCGAGCTTGGAGCGCACCATCCCGATCGTCAGCAGGCCGCTGTAGATCACCGGCGGCGAGCCGAGCTCGCGCAGCACGTAGGGCAGGGCGCCGACGTGGTCCTCGTGGCCGTGGGTGAGGACGATCGCCTCGATGTCGTCGACGCGGTCACGCAGGTAGGAGAAGTCGGGCAGGACGAGGTCGATGCCGAGCATCTCGGCGGTCGGGAACATCAGGCCGGTATCGACGACGATGATGCGCCCGTCGTACTCGACCACGGTCATGTTCTTGCCGATCTCGCCCAGTCCCCCGAGCGGCAGCACGCGGAGCTTCCGACCGGGCACTAGGGGTTCACCGGGGTGAGGCCGACGCTCTCAAGGGCGGCGCGCACGACGGCGCGCTGCTCGGCGTTTGCCGGGACCAAGGGAAGTCGCAGGGTGTCGTTCGGGATCAGGCCAAGCATCGCCAGCGCCGCCTTGACCGGGATCGGGTTGGTGGTGACGCCGATAGAGGCGTAGAGCTGGCCGAGCTTGGCGTCGATTTCACGCGCCCGCTCCATTTCGCCGGCCTGGGCCGCGTCCCAGATTTCCCGCATCTGCGGGCCCGACCAGGTGGGAGGCGACGAGGATGCCGCCGGCACCGCCGATTTCCAGCGTCTTGAGGAAGATCTCGTCGTTGCCGGCGAGCACCTCCATGCCCTCGATCGGCTGCAGGTCGTCGTTGTTGGCCTGCTTGACGGCGACGACGTTCTCGATCTTGGCGATCTCCGCAAGCTCCGCCGGCGGTACGTTGACCACCACCCGCGAGGGGATGTTGTAGGCGATCAGGGGAAGGTCGGGAACGGCGGCGGCGATCGTCTCGAAGTGGGCCAATATCCCGGCCGGGTTGGGCTTGTTGTAGTACGGCGTGACGATCAGGGCGGCATCGGCGCCGGCCTCGGCGGCGCCCCGGGTCAGCTCGATCGAGTGATCGGTGTAGTTGGTGCCGGTGCCGCAGATCAGCAGCGTCTCCTCGCCGACCTCCCTGCGGACCGCCCGCACGAGGTCGAGCGCCTCCTCGTCGGTCAGGGTCGGCGCCTCGCCGGTCGAGCCAGAGATCACCAGCCCGTGCGAGCCGTGCTCGAGCAGGTATGTAGCCAGCTTCAGGGCCGCGGACTCGTCGACTGCGCCATCGGCGTCGAACGGCGTCGCCATCGCGGTGAGAACGCCACGAATCTCCTTCATGGCGCCAGGGTATCGCGGCAGATCGGTCGAGAGGCCGTCAAAGCAGCTTCTCCAGCCCGACCGTGAAGCGATCGGGCAGGTCCCCCACCTTGCGCACCGCCAGCAGCACGCCGGGCATGAAGGAGCGGCGGTCGATCGAGTCATGGCGGATGCTCAGGGTCTGGCCCTCGCCGCCGAAGATGACCTCCTGGTGGGCGACCAGGCCCGGCAGGCGCACCGAGTGGATCGGCTGGTGGACGTTGCCGCCCGCACTCGAAATCAGCTCGGCCGTTCGCTTGGCTGTGCCGGAGGGAGCGTCGAGCTTCTTGTCGTGATGCAGCTCGATGATCTCGCACTCGGGCATGTGCGCGGCGATCGTCTGCGCGACCTCCATCAGCAGCACGGCGCCGATCGCGAAGTTGGGGGCGACGAAGCAGTTGGCCTGCGACGCCTCGGCGGCGGCCTTGAGCGCGTCGAGGTCGAAGCCGGTGGTGCCGACGACGACGTGCACGCCCGCGGCCAGGCAGGCTTCCGCGTTGGCGAGGGCGGTATCGGGAGTGGTGAAGTCGACGACGACGTCGGCATCGCCGAGCACCTCGGCAAGAGCGACCCCCAGGGCCGGATCGGCCCTCCCGGCCAGCTCCGTGTCCCCCGCCCCTTCGACGGTTTCGCAGACGGCCTGCCCCATGCGGCCGGCCGGCCCCCGAGACGGCGACCCTGATCATGCTGCTGCCACCAGCGCCTCGCTGACCGGGGCCAGCGCCTCGCGGAAGCGGCTCTCGTCACGGCCGACGCAGGCGGCGGAGAGCCGCTCGGGGCCGTAGAGCTCGGCGGCGAGCTCCTCCAGGTCCTCGACGGTGACAGCGTCGATCTTGGCCAGCATCTCGTCGAGGCTGTCGATCGGGAGGTCGAACAGGGTCGCGCGGGAGATTCGCGACATCCGCGCCGCCGTCGACTCCGAGGAGAGGACGAGGCGGCCCTTGACGTTCTCCTTGGCGCGGGCGAGCTCCTCGGCGGTGACCGGCTCGCTGCGCAGCCGCGCCAGCTCGGTGCCGATGATCGAGCAGGCCTCCTCGACGTTGTCCTCGCGGGTGCCGACGTAGGTGGCGACCAGGCCGGAGTCGGTGTACTGCTCGCTGTAGGAGCCGACCGCGTAGGCGAGCCCGCGCTTCTCGCGGACCTCGACGAAGAGGCGCGAGGAGCTGGAGCCGCCGAAGATCGAGTCGAGCACGGCCAGGGCGTAACGGCGCTCGTCGGAGCGGACGATCCCGGGCGCGCCGAAGCAGATGTGGTACTGCTCGGTGTCCTTCTCATAGAAGCGCAGCCGCGCCTTGGCATCCGGCACGACGGTGGCGCGCCGTTGGCCGAGGAGCCTGCGGGCGGCGAGACCAGTCGCTCGGCGAGGCCGGCGATCTGCCCGTGATCGACGTTGCCCGCGGCGCCGACGACGATGCCGGGGCCGGTGTAGCGGGCGCTGCGGTAGGCCTCGATCTCGGGGATCGGCACCGAGCTGATCACCTCGGCCTCGCCCAGCACCCGCCGCCCCAGCGGGTGATCGCCGAAGACCGCGCCGGCGAGGATGTCGTGGACGCGGTCCTGGGGCTCGTCCTCATACATCGCGATCTCCTCGAGCACGACATCGCGCTCGGAGTCGATTTCGGGGTAGGTCGGCGCCAGCAGCATCTCGGCCAGAAGGTCGAAGACCTCCTCGGTGTGCTCGTCGAGGAAGCGGGCGTGGATGTGGGTCGTCTCCTTGCCCGTGGCGGCGTTGACCGAGGCCCCGAGCCCGTCGAGGCGCTCGGCGATCTCGATCGCCGAGAAGCGCTCCGTGCCCTTGAACAGCAGGTGCTCGAGGAAGTGCGAGAGGCCGGCCTGGGCCGGGGTCTCGTCGCGCGAGCCGGTGCGCACCCAGAGCCCGAGCGCCACGGACCGCACCGAGGGAACCTCCTCGGTGACGACCCGGACGCCCGTGCCCTGCTCGGTTAGCTGGGGTGCGCTCAATGCTCGTGCTTAGCCGCGGCGCTCGCGGTCGCCGCCGCGGGGACGGCGACCCTCACGGCCGCCGCGGCCGCCACGATCTCCGCCGTTGCGGCGCGGGCCGCCGTCGCCGGAGCCGACCGAGGCCAGCTCCTCCGGGCTCTTGCCGGCGACCGAGGGGTCGTCGGAGAGCCGCAGCCCGATCCGGCCGCGCTCGCGGTCGACCTCGACCACGGTGACGTCGATTTCCTCGCCGGCGGAGAGGACGTCGTCGACCGAGTCGACCCGCTCGCCGGGCTTGACGTTGGAGATGTGCAGCAGGCCGTCGGTGCCCTTGACCAGCTCGACGAAGGCGCCGAAGGTGGTCGTCTTGACGACCTTCGCCGTGTTGTAGCGGTCGCCGATCTCGGCCTCCTTGGTCATCGACTCGATCCTGGCGACGCAGGCTTCGACCAGCGAGCCCGTCGGCGCGTAGATCCGGATCGTGCCGTCGTCCTCGACGTCGATTTCGGCTTCGAACTCCTCGCAGAGGGCGCGGATGGTTTCGCCACCCTTGCCGATCACGGCGCCGATCTTCTCCTGGTCGATCTTGATCGCTTCGATCCGCGGCGCGTGCTGGGAGAGCTGCTCGCGCGGGCCGTCGATCGCCTCGGCCATCTTGCCGAGGATGAACTGGCGACCCTTGTTGGCCTGCTCCAGCGCGTCGGTGAGGATCTCGAAGGTGACGCCGGTGATCTTGATGTCCATCTGCAGGGCGGTGATCCCGTCCGCGGTGCCGGCGACCTTGAAGTCCATGTCGCCGAGGTGGTCCTCGACGCCGGCGATGTCGGTGAGGACGATGTAGTCGTCGCCCTCCTTGATCAGGCCCATCGCCACGCCGGCGACGGGGGCCTGACCGGCACGCCCGCGGCCTGCAGCGCCATCGAGGAGGCGCAGACCGAGCCCATCGAGGAGGAGCCGTTGGACTCGAGCGTCTCGGAGACGACCCGGATCACGTAGGGGAAGTCCTCTTCGTTGGGGATGGTCGCAACCAGGGCCCGCTCGGCGAGCGCGCCGTGGCCGATGTCGCGGCGCTTGGGGCCGCGCATGAAGCCGGCCTCCCCGACCGAGAAGGGCGGGAAGTTGTAGTGGTGCCAGAACTTCTTCGACGTCTCCAGGCCGAGCGTGTCGATGCGCATGTCCATGCGCGTCGTGCCGAGCGCGGCGTTGGAGAGGATCTGGGTCTCGCCGCGGGTGAACAGCGCCGAGCCGTGCACGCGCGGTGAGATGTCGACCTCGCACTCGATCGGACGGATCTCGTCCTGGGCGCGGCCGTCGGGGCGTTTCTTGTCGACGGCGATCGCCTTGCGGATCGTGTCCTTCTCGATCGAGCCGAAGGCTGCCTTGGCTTCGGCCACCTGCTTCTCGTCGGTCTCGCCGTCGGCGGACTCGGGCGCGTACTTGGCGACGACCTCGTCCTTGACCTTGTCGATCGCCTCGTAGCGCTCGAGCTTGCCCTCTGTGGCGATCGCGTCGACCAGCGCCTGCCCGTGGGAAGAGCGGATGTCGCCGATCAGGCCCTCGTCGATCTTGGGCGCCTCGACCTCGATCTTCTCCTTGCCGGCCTTCTGCTGCAGTTCCTCCATCGCGGCGCAGAGCTTCTTGATCTCGCCGTGGGCGATGTCGAGGGCGTCGAGGATCTCCTGCTCGGTGACGCCGTTGGCGCCGGCCTCGACCATCAGGATCGCCTCGTCGGTGCCGGCGACGATCAGGTCGAGATCGAGCTCGGCGTGGTCCTCCTCGGAGGGGTTGACGACGAAGTCGCCGTCGAGCTTGCCGATCCGCACCGCGCCGACGTGGGCGGCGACGGGGACCGGTGAGATCGCCAGCGCCGCCGAGGCGCCGTTCATCGCGAGGATGTCGTAGGGGTTGATCTGGTCAACCGACATCGGGATCGCGACCAGCTGGGTCTCGTAGTGCCAGCCCTTGGGGAAGAGCGGCCGGATCGGCCGGTCGATCATGCGCGCGGTCAGCGTCGCCTTCTCGCCGGAGCGACCCTCGCGACGGAAGAACGAGCCGGGGATCTTGCCCGCGGCGTACATCCGCTCCTCAACGTCGACGGTGAGGGGAAGGAAGTCCACGTCGCGAAGGTTGCCGACGGTTGCGGTGCAGAGCACCATCGTGTCGCCGGCCTGAACCACGACCGCGCCACCCGCCTGCTTCGCGAGTTTGCCCGTCTCGAAGGAAATCTGGCCATCGCCGATGTCCGCCGAAACGCGGCTAACGTCAAACATGCTCATTTAGTTGTCCTACCTCCGGCCGCCCGATTGGCGGCCATCTGCTTTCAGAACTCGCGTTCTCTTTCGCAAAGAGGGTACAGGTGCCGCGCTTCTTAGGGAAAGATGGCTGGGGTGCTGGTGACGCCGGCGCGGATGCCGGACTCGAAGTCACGCCGGACCCGGGTGGCGACCTCGTTCGAGCGGCGGTCGGCCTCGAAGCGCTTGAGGTCGAGCCCGAGGCGCTCGGCGCGCCGCCAGAGGTGCGGGTCGTCGACGTGGCTGCGATCGGCGTAGAGCGAGTCGACCATCTCGAAGAAGTGGCCCTGCAGGCCGGCGGCCTCGGCAGCGGCGTGCAGGGCCGGGGAGCGCTGATGCTTGCCGGCGACCGGGAAGTGGCGGAAGACGACGGTCGCCTCGCGTTCGCCGATCTCTGTCCAGGCTGCGGCACAGTGCGGACAGCCGAGGTCCGCATAGACGATCAGCTCCGGTCCCTTTCCCCTGCGATGGTCCTCCGGCCCGACCGGCGGGACCGCGGCGCTGGTCAGCTCAGGCGTCAGGGCTGAGCGCGTCGAAGATCAGATTCGCGCCGGGAATCTCAAGGGGGGTCGGCGACTCATGCACCCACTCCACCGTTCCCTCCTCGTCGACGAGGACGAGCGAGCGGTTGGCGTGGCCGGTCTTCTCGATGTAGGCGCCGTAGGCGCGCGCCACCTCGCCCTTGGGCTCGAAGTCCGCGAGCAGCGGCGTGTCGATGCCCAGCTTCTCCTGGAAGGCCCTGTGGGCGAAGCCGCTGTCGACGCTGATGCCGATCATGGTCACGCCCTTGGCCTCGATCTCCGGCTTGACCTCCTGGTAGACCGAGAGCTGGTCGCTGCAGACGGGGCTGAAGTCGAGCGGGTAGAAGACCAGCAGTACCTTCTTGCCGCGGAAATCCGATAGCGAGACCTTCTCGCCGTCCTGGTTGCGGAGGGTGAACCCCGGCGCCGGCTCCCCGGCGGCGATCATCGGCGCAGGCCGAGTTCGGCGACGAGGGAGCGGTAGCGCTCGAGGTCGTGGCGCTCGAGGTAGCGCAGCATGCGGCGGCGCTTGCCGACCAGCATCAGCAGGCCGCGGCGCGAGTGGTGGTCTTTGGCGTGCGTGCGCAGGTGCTCGGTGAGTTCGTTGATCCGCTCGGTGAGCAGGGCGACCTGGACCTCGGCCGAGCCGGTATCGCCGTCGGCGCGGCCGTACTTGCCGATCAGCTCGTTCTTTTTCTCCTTGGTCAGGCTCATCTCGAAAAAAGTGCCGCGCTCCAGGGGAGCTTACGGCCGCTGGAAGCTAGCACAGGCCCCGATCGGAGACCGTCAACCGCGTGCAGGGCCCTTGGCGCTCCCGCTTGCCCGCAGGACCAGGCGCCTCGCGGTGTGGCCTCCGCTCGAGAGCGTCAGGGCGACCTTGACCCTGAGCTCTCCCTCCCGCCGCAGCCGTTGCGCGGCGGCAGGCGAGAGCTTGACGCGAAAACGGCGCTTGACCTGCACGCGGAAATCGAGGCCGCGGGAGCCGAGCACGGCCGGCCCGCCGCGGCTGCGGATCCGCAGTTGCCCTCGACAGGACTGGCCGGCGGCTCCGCCCAGGCAGGTGACCTCGATCTTGACGTAGTGGCCCGCGAGCCGGCCGGTGTGCCGGCCTATCGCCGCGAAGATGCGCGGGGGCTGGAATCTCCCAATCGTCCCCGGGACGGAGGTCGCGTCGTCGATTCCTGTCTCTCGGGCCCCGGTCGCGTACCAGAGGTCGCCCTCCCGGCCGACGGCGAGCGCGGTCACGGGCAGGTCGCAGCCGCCCGGCACGCACGCGATTTCGCCCAGCGCCATGCCCGCCGATATCGAGCCGATGCGGTTGCCACTCGTGAACCAGAAGTCCCCGTAGGGCCCGAACGCGAGCCAGCGCGTGCCGTGCCCGAACGATGAGGATGTCAGCCTTACGTATTTGCCATTGAGGGCGCCGGCGGGGGCGGCCATCCGACCGAGCCAGGGACCGCCTTCCTCCGTGAACCAGATCCTGCCTTCGGGTCCGGCCAGGATCGCGTTGGGCCGGCTGCTGGCGAAAGGGATCCGATACGAGATCATCGGGCCTTTGGCCGACGCCGGCAGCGTCGCGACATGGTCGAGCCCCGGCTCGGCGATCCAGATGGTCCCGTCGGCCCTCGCCGCTATCCCGGTCGGGTGCGCCCCCGGCTCCAGCGACCTTTCCTGAAGAATGCCTGCGGCAAGATCGATGCGGCTGACTTTGTCGGTGCCTTCGTCGGTGATCCAGAGGGAGCCGTCGGGCGCGCTGGTGATCGCGCGCGGCCTGCTTCCCGGCACCGGCAGCGGCGCCTCGATGATCTGCCCGGTGGGGCTGACCTGGCCGGTCCTGTCGCCGTTCGGCTCGGTGAAGTAGAGGTTGCCGTCGGGCCCGGCGACGATCGAGGAGATGCCGAGCTGGGCTTCGGGATGCGGGGGCAGCGGGAATTCGATCACGTCGCCGCTTGACGTCACCCGGCCAACCACGTCGCCAGAGCCCTGGTTGGCGTGCCGCGTGCCCGCGAACCAGAGGCTCCCTTCGGGCCCAAGGGTCAGTGCGCTCGCGTACATCCCGGGAGCGAGGGCGATTTCGACTCCCCTTCCCACGGCGGCCTCCGCCGTGCCCGTGAAAGCCGGGCAGGCGATGGCGGCGAGCGCCACGAGCAGGGCCACACGGCCGCCACGCCTCATCGGTTGCCCTCCGGTGGAGCGAAGGCGGCGCAGACCTTCCTTGCGTCCTCGACGTCGGCGCGCATCTGGGCGATCAGCTCCTCGACCCCGGGGAAGCGCTTCTCTCCCCGCAGCCGGGAGACGAAGGCAACACGCAGCTCGGTTCCGTAGAGGTCGCCCTCGAAGTCGATCAGGTAGGTCTCGATCAGGACGCCGCGACCGCTCTCGAAGGTGGGTCGCACGCCGACGTTGACCGCTGCGGGGATGCCGTTGGCGAAGGCCGCGTAGACGCCATGGCCGGGAATCGCGAGGCGGTCGTCGGGGACGATGTTGGCGGTTGGGAAGCCGAGCTCGCGGCCGCGCTGGTCACCGCCGACCACCTTGCCCTCGACCATGAACGGAGCGCCGAGGCAGTGGCGGGTGCCCTCCATGTCGCCGGCCGCGACCAGCGCCCGGATACGGGTCGAGGAGACCGTCTCGCCGTCGACCTCGACCAGGGGGACGACGCGGGTCTCGAACTCCGAGCGAGCGGCCAGCATGGCTGGGTCCCCCTTCGCCTTGGCGCCGAAGCGGAAGTTCTCGCCGACCGAGACCCGCTCTGCGCCGAGCCGCTCGATCAGCACCCCTTCGATGAACTCCTCGGCGCTGCGCTTGGCGAAATCGGCGTCGAAGGGGATCACCACCAGCTCGCGCACGCCGAGGCCCTCGATCACGTCGCGCTTGACCCCGAAGGGCATGATCAGCTTCGGCAGCGCCGCCGGGTGCAGGACCTCGAGCGGGTGCGGGTCGAAGGTGAGCACCGTGTCGGCGTCGGCGATCACCGCCTGGTGGCCGCGGTGGACGCCGTCGAAGGTGCCGATCGCGACGTGGCGCGGGCGGGGCTGGGCGTCGGGGAGCGACGTGACCTGAATGCTCACCGCAGCGCGTCCTTTACGGCCGGAATCATCTCTGCGACCAAGCCTATGCTCAATTCTTCTCCCGCGCTCTCGACGCGGAACGGGCCGATCGCGGTGCGTCGCAGCTCCGAGCAGTAGGCGTCGTCCAGCGTCTCGATCAGGGTGCGGACGTAGGTGCCGGTGGAGCACTCGATCTCGTAGCCGGCGGTTTCCGCGTCGCGCCCGCTCAGCTCGGCTCGGTAGACCTCAATCTCGCGCTCCGGCGTCTCGACCGTCTCCCCCCTGTGGGCCTTGCGGTAGAGGCGCTCTCCTCCCACCCGCACCGCCGAGGTCATCGGCACCCGCTGGCGCACCAGGCCGGTTGGAAGATCCAGCCGATCCGGGATGCGGCCGGTCTCGGTCAGTTCGCCGTCGGGGTCGCCGGTGCTGGAGCGCCAGCCGAGGCGCGCGGTCGCGAGGTAGGTCTTGGGCAGGCCGACCAGGTGCCTTTGCAGGCGGGTCGCCCGCCCGAGCAGCAGGATCAGCAGGCCGGTTGCGAACGGGTCCAGCGTTCCCGTGTGGCCCACTTTGCAACGACGCTCGCGCCGGATCCGTTCGACCACGTCGTGCGAGGTCATCCCCCCGGGCTTGTCGCAGAGCAACACCGCACCCGGGCTTCGATCTCCGGGCACGATCAGGGGTCGAGCTGCGATTCGACCTCGCCGCAGAGGAAGCCGACGAGCTCGTCGAGCTCGAGGTCGGTGGAGAAGCCGGCGGCCCGCTTGTGCCCCCCGCCCCCGTGCCGGCGAGCGATCGCCGAGACGTCGAGATCGCCGCCGCTGGAGCGCAAGCTCACCTTGCGTGCGGCCCGGCCGCGGTCGCCCTGGTCGCGAATCAACGCCGCCACCTTCGTTCCCTCCACCGAGCGGAGGTGGTCGATGATCCCCTCGGTCATCTCCTCGCCTGCACCGCTTGCCTCGTAGTCGGCGGCGGTGATGTAGGCGACGACCAGGCGATCGTCGCAATAGCGTTCTATCCCCTCCAGGGCGCGCGAGACGAGGCGCAGCTTCTCGATCGGCACGTGCTCGTAGAGGCGGCGGTAGGTTTCGTCGACCTGCACTCCGGCGTCGATCAGCTCCGCCGCGATCCTGTGGGTATGGGCGTTGGTGTTCTCGTACATGAACTTGCCGGTATCGGTGATCAGCCCGACGTAGAGCGCTGAGGCGATCTCCGGGGTGATCGTGGCGCCGAGCAGGATCGCCAGCTCGTAGACGATCTCCGCCGTGCAGGAGGCGGCGGTGTCGACCAGGTTGAGGTCGCCGAAGAGGGTGTTGTCGTGGTGGTGGTCGACGTTGATGCGGAAGTTGTCGCCGGCCGAAAGGAACTCGACCGGCATGCGGTCGATGTTGCCGCAGTCGAGGAAGACCACGGTGCGGTCGGCCATGTCGGCCGGGGGCTCGTGGAAGACCTCCTCGAGCGGCAGGAAGCGGTACTCGATCGGCAGCGGGAACTCCTTTGCGGCCATGAACATCACCGAGTCCTTGCCGAGCTGGGTGAGCAGGTGGTGCATCCCCAGCAGCGAGCCGAGCGCGTCGCCGTCGGGGCCCTCGTGGGCCGTGAGCAGGAAGCGCTCGCGTGAGCGCAGCTCCGCCGCAACCTGCTCCAGGCCGGCCGTGGCGAGGCCGGTTCCCTCGCTCATTTCCCCTCCTCCTCGAGCAGGCGGGTGATCCGCATGCCCTGCTCGACCGTCTCGTCGTAGGCGAAGCGCAGCGTCGGCGTCCGCTTCATCCGCGTCTCGGCGGCGATCTTCGCCTGCAGCACCCCGTGCGAGGACTGCAGCCCGGCCATCGTCTCGGCCCGCTCCTCCTCGGAGCCGAGCACGCTGACGTGCACCTTGGCGGCGCGCAGGTCTGGGCTGGTCTCGACCGATGTCACGGTTACGAAGCCGATGCGGGGATCGCTCAGCTCGGCGATCGCGGCGCCGACCACCTCGCGAAGCACCTCGTTGATGCGGCGCATGCGAGGAGTGGCCATCTTAAGCCAGCGTCTGCTCGACCTGCTTTGTCTTGAAGAACTCCAACACGTCGCCCTCCTTGACGTCAGCGTAGCCGTCGAGGACGACGCCGCACTCCTGGCCCTCCTCGACTTCCTGCACGTTGTCTTTGAAGCGGCGCAGGGAGCCGAGCTTGCCGTCCCAGATGACCGTGCCCTCGCGGATCAGGCGGACGCTGGCGTCGCGGCTGACCTTGCCCTCGCTGACGATGCAGCCGGCGATACGGCCGACCTTGGAAGCCTTGAAGGTCTGCTTGACCTCGGCCTCGCCGAGGATCTCCTCGACCTCGACCGCCTCGAGCAGCCCCTCCATCGCGTTGCGCAGGTCCTCGGTGATTTTGTAGATGACCGAGTAGGTGCGGACGTCGACGCCCTCGCGCTCGGCGGCGCGGCGCGCGTCGGCCAGCGGGCGCACGTTGAAGCCGATGATGATCGCTTCCGAGGCCGAGGCCAGCATCACGTCGGACTCGTTGATGCCGCCGGTCTGGGAGTGGATGATGTTGATCGCGACCTGCTCCTGCGGGACCTTGGCGATCTCGTCCTGGAGCGCCTCCAGCGAGCCGGCGACATCGGCCTTGAGGACGATGTTGAGCTCCTTGATCTCGCCCTCCTGGACCCGGGAGAAGACCTCCTCGAGGCTGACCTTGCGCGCCTGGCGGCGGGCCAGGGCCTCGGTCTTGAGCCGGTTGGCGCGCTCCTGGGCCTCCTGGCGGGCACGGCGGTCGTTTTCGACCGCATGCACGAACTCGCCGGCATCGGCGACGCCGTCAAAGCCGAGCACCTCGACCGGCATCCCGGGCCCGGCGCCCTGCACGCGCTGGCCGGTGAAGTCGTGCATCGCCCGCACCCGGCCCCACTGCGGCCCGGCGACGAGCGAGTCGCCCACCTTGAGCGTGCCGCGCTGGACCAGGATCGTGACGACCGGGCCACGACCCGGATCGAGCTGGGACTCGACCACCGTTCCCGAGGCAGGGGCGTCGGGGTTGGCGCCCAGCTCCTCGAGCTCGGTCACCAGCAGGATCATCTCGAGCAGCTTGTCGAGGCCCTCGCGGGTCTTGGCGGAAACGTCGACGTAGACCGTCTCCCCGCCCCAGTCCTCGGGGGTGAGCCCGTCGGCGGCGAGCTCGTTGCGGACGCGGTCGGGCTGCGCGCCCTCCTTGTCGATCTTGTTGACGGCGATCAGGATCGGCACGTCGGCGGCGCGAGCGTGGTCGATCGCCTCTTTGGTCTGCGGCATGACGCCGTCGTCGGCGGCGACGACGACCACGGCGATGTCGGTGACCTTGGCGCCGCGGGCGCGCATCGCGGTGAAGGCGGCGTGGCCGGGGGTGTCGAGGAAGGTGATCGTCCTCTCGTCGTGGTGGACCTGGTAGGCACCGATGTGCTGGGTGATGCCGCCGGCCTCGCCGGCCGCGACCTCGGTCTCGCGGATCGCGTCCAGCAGCGAGGTCTTGCCGTGGTCGACGTGGCCCATGATCGTGACCACCGGGGGTCGGTCGACGAGCTCCTCCTCGGCATCCTCGAACTCGGGCGCCTCCGACTCCTCCTCGGCCGCGGTGACGATCTCGATCTTGCGGTCGTACTCGTCGGCGATCGCGGCCACCGACTCGTCGGTGAGCGTCTGGGTGAGGGTCGCCATCTCCCCCATCGTCATCAGCTTCTTGATCACCTCGGCGCTGCCGAGGCCGAGCAGCTCGGCCACCTCACGCACGGTCGCCCCTGAGGGCACCGTGGTCGCCTCGGGCTCCGCCGCCTCGGCTTTGGGCGGCGGCTCCTCCAGCATCGGCCGGCGGCGCCGTCCCCCGCGCCTGCGCGGCGGGCGCTGCGGCGGCGGCCCGCCCATCTGGTCGCGGCGGGCGGCCTGCGAGTCGATCACGACGCGGCGCTTCTTCCCGCTCGCGGCGCCACCTGCGCCAGCGCCGGCAGGTTTCCCAGCGGGACGCACCGGGCCTTTCGAGGCAGTCGGCGGTTTGGCGGCCGGTTTCGCGGGAGGCTTCGGCGGGGCGGCAGGCTTGGCAGGCGCCTCCGCTTTGGCGGCCGGCTTCGGCTTCACCTCGGTAGCAACCGAAGCCCCACCGTCACCCTTGGCCGCCTGGATCGCCTTCAGCGCAGCGGCCTCGTCGACGCTCGACGCAGCGGCCTTTGCCTCGATCCCGGCGCTTTTGAGCGCGGCAAGGACCTCCTTGCTCTGAAGCCCTTGCGCTTTGGCGATCTCGTGAACCCGCTTCTTAGCCACTAGGACTGCTCTGCCTCCTCGGCAACGGGTTCGGCGGCATCCGATTCGACGGCACTCTCCCCCGCCTCGTCCTGCAACTGCTCAGGAGCGGGCTCCTCGCCGGATTCGTCGCCAGCATCGGCATCAGGCTCATCCGCTTCGTCCGCGGGTGGCGCGGAGGTGGGCTCCTCGCCCGCAGCTTGCGAGGACGAGGAGTCCTCCTCCGCGACAGGACCCGCGGCCAACTCGTCCGGGACCTCCTCAGGAGCCTCCTCGACGAATCCGGCTTCCGCCTTGGCAACGATCTCGTCGACCTGCCCCTGGTCGGCATCCGGGTCGGCGAGGATCTCGACCTCGGTCTCGGAAACCGTCCCGAGGATCGCCATCTGGCTGGTCTCGAAGCGGCTCAGCGCCTGGTGCTGCGGCAATCCACAGTAGGTCGACCCTTCGATCGCGGCGTTGGGGCAGCGGCGGCCGTTGGAGAGCACCGCCATGCAACGCCCGTCGAAGGTCTCTTCGCCCTCGTACTCGACGTCCTGGTCCTCCTGGGAGAACTCGGTCTCCGACTTGATGTCGACCCGCCAGCCGGTTAGCCGGGCCGCGAGGCGGGCGTTCTGGCCGTCGCGGCCGATCGCCAGCGAGAGCTGGTCGTCGGGGACGATCACGGTCGCCTGGCGCTCCTCGTCGTCGACGATCACCTCGCGCACCCGCGCCGGCGAGAGCGCCTTGGCGACGAAGCGGGCCGGCTCGTCGTTGTGAGGGATGATGTCGATCTTCTCGCCGCGCAGCTCGGAGACGACCATCCGCACCCGCGAGCCGCGCGGGCCGACGCAGGCGCCGACCGGGTCGACGCCGTCGGCGTGGGAGATCACCGCGATCTTCGAGCGGTAGCCCGGCTCGCGGGCGACGCCGACGATCTCGACCAGCTTGTCGGCGATCTCGGGGACCTCCATTTCGAAGAGCTTTTTGATCAGCTCGGAGCTGCGCCGCGAGACGACGATCGCCGGGCCTTTGGTCGAGTCGGAGACGTCCGTGATCACTGCCTTGACCCGCATGCCGTGGTCGTAGCGCTCGTTGTAGACCTGCTCGGACTTGGGCAGCAGCGCCTCGACCCGCTCGCGCAGCTGGACCAGCGTGTAGCGCTTGTCGGACTGCTGGATGATCCCGGTGATCAGCTCGCCGACCCGGTCCTGGTACTCGTCGAACATCATCATCCGTTCGGCCTCGCGGATCCGCTGCAGGATCACCTGCTTGGCGGTCTGGGCGGCGATCCGGCCGAAGTCTTCGGGGGTGACGTCGCGGGTCTCGATCTGGTCCTCGTAGGGGGCGATCATCTCCGGGTCCAGCTCGGGGTCCTCGGGCTCGCGCAGCTCCCCCGTTTCCGGGTCGATTTCGCGCTCTTCCTCCTCCTGCGCCTCGGCGGCCTCGGCCAGCAGCTTCTCCTCCAGCTCGGGCGGCAGGATCAGTTCGAAGACGAGGAAGTCGCCGGTTTCGTGGTCGAGATCGACGCGGGCGTATTTGGCCGCCCCCGGCGTCTTCTTGTAGGCGGAGAGGAGCGCGTCGGCGAGCGCGTCCATCAGCGTGTCGGCGGAGATCCCCTTCTCCTGCTCCAGTGCCTTGACTGCTTCGACGATCTCCTTGCTCACTGGATCTCCTTGCGATTGCTGTACTTGGGGCCGGGCGAGGAGACCTCCAGCGCATACTCGGCCCGCAGGTGGTTGAGGTGGTGGGTGACCCGTTCGCAGAGGGCGAGGTCGACGCCCTCCGGGTGGTCGATGAAGAGGCGCAGGGCTTCGGAGCCGGGCTGCTCGAGCGCGACCAGGTCGAGCTCCGCGTCGAGCTCGTGAAGCTGTTGCTGGATGTCTTGCTGGAGGTCTTGCATTTGCGTTGAGGCGTAAAAAAAGTGGGCCAGGCCCACTTCGGGTACTACGGGACGAACAAAAGCTTGGGGCGAGTATAGCTCGCGAGGCGTGACTGGCCAGCGGGGTTGGCCGGCGGGTCCTGTCGCCGCAGGGGACCCACCACCCCCTGCGGTCGCTAAAGCGTCCTCGGGGGTGGTCCCCCCTGCGACGCCACCCGCCGGTCAGCCAGTTTGGCTAGCCGACTTCTCTCGCAGCTGGTCGACTCTCTCGAGGATTGCGTCCGCGATGGTGTCCTTTGAAGCTTGCGGGACGGGGGTGTCGTTTGCTGAGTCGATCAGGGTTACGGCGTTTTCTTGGCTCTCGAAGCCGATCTCGGGGTTTGAGATGTCGTTGAGGACGATCAGGTCCGCTTTCTTACGTGCAAGCTTTTGTTTTGCCCGCTCGGTGTTCTCGCCCGCTTCGGCGGCGAAGGCCACGACCGTTTGCTGCTCGGTTCTGTTGGCGGTCAAGGAGGCGAGGATGTCCTCTGTGGGCTCCAGGTGGAGGTCCAGGGCTGAGTCTCGGGTCAGCTTGCCCTCGGCTTGGTTGGCGGCACGGAAGTCGGCTGGGGCGGCGGCCATCAGAAGGACGTGAGCGCTGGGGAACTCGGTTTGGGCGGCGTTGGCAAGTTGCTCGCCGGTTTCTACGTCTATGCGGCGGACACCCGGGGGCTCGGGGAGGGCTACGTTGGCGGCGATCAGGGTCACGTCGGCGCCGCGGCGGGCTGCTGCTGCGGCCAGGGCTATGCCCATGCGGCCGCTGGAGCGGTTGCCCAGGTAGCGGACGGAGTCGATTGGCTCGCGGGTGCCGCCGGCTGTGACGAGGACGCTGAGGCCGTCCCAGGGGCGGTGGCCGGTCGGCAGCTCGGCTTCGAGCAGGGCGAGGAGGCGGGCCGGGTCGGGGAGGCGCCCCTTGCCGTGCTCGCCGCGGGAGGCGAGGGCGCCCTCGCCGGGGTCGATCACGGTGACGCCGCGCTCGCGCAGCGTCGCCAGGTTGGCCTGCGTGGCCGCGTCTGCGTACATGCGGTCGTTCATCGCTGGGGCGACCAGGCGCGGTGCGGTGCAGGCCAGGAACGACGTGGTGAGCATCGAGTCGGCGCTTCCAGACGCGAGCTTGGCCAGGGTGTTAGCCGAGGCCGGGGCGACGAGGTAGGCGTCGCAGTTGGCGGCCAGCTCCAGGTGGCCGATCGGGTCGTGCGCAGGCGCAGGCTCGCCGGGGAAGGCGCCACGCATCGGGTCGCGCTCGAACTCTGAGGTCAGCACCGGGGCGCCGACGATGCCCTCGAAGGAGGCGGCGCCGACGAAGCGGGTGGCGCCCTCGGTCATCAGCACGCGCACGCCATGGCCGGCGCGGCTGGCCAGGCGTGCCAGCTCAAGCGCCTTGTAGGCGGCGATTCCTCCGCTTACGCCAAGCAGGATTCTGGCCATGGCTGTCTCCTCTTTCCGGCCGCGCCGGCAGCGCGACTAGGAGCGGTACTCGTACTTGAGCTTGCCCTCGGCGATCTCCTCGAGGGCAAGGGAGAGGTAATTCCGCTCACCGGGCACGTCGACCATCGGTGGCGGGTACTCGCCGAAGCTGCCCTCGCCGAGGCTGTGGAAGTAGCTGTTTATCTGGCGGGCCCGCTTGGCGGCGACGACGACCGCCGCGTAGTGGGAGTCGGTGTGGTCGAGCAGCTTGTCAACGCGTGGTTTGATCATTCGGCCCGGGAGTCTAGAGATATGCCGAGCTCGGCGCGCACGATTGCCTCCAGATCCTCGGCGGCCCGGTCGAGATCGTCGTTGACGACGCCGTGGGCGAACTCGCCCTGGGCCGCCAGCTCCTGCTCCGCGACTTCCAAGCGGGAGTCGATCGCCTCGAGGCTGTCGGTACCCCGCGACTCGAGCCGCCTACGCAGCGAGGCCGGATCCGGGGGCGCGATGAAGACCTGGACCGACTCGCGCATCGCGGCGCGCACCTGTCGGGCGCCCTGCACCTCGATCTCCAGGACCACCGAGTGGCCCTCCCCCAGCCGGCGGCTGACCTCGGAGCGCAGCGTGCCGTAGCGGTTGCCGCTGTAGGTGGCGAACTCGAGGAAGTCTTCAGTCTCGATCCGGCGATCGAACTCCTCGGGCGTGAGGAAGTGGTAGTCCCGCCCGTTCACCTCGCCCTGGCGCGGCTCCCGCGTCGTAGCGGACACGGACAGCTCCAGGTCGGGCACGCGCTCGAGCAGGCGGGAGATCAGGGTCCCCTTGCCGACACCACTGGGGCCGGTGATCACGAAGACCTTCGCCATCGGCGGGATACTGAAGGGCGCGGCGGTCGCTACCTGCGGAGCTGGCTAACCAGCTCGCCGCGCTGCCGCTCCGAGAGTCCCCCGATGGTCTTCGAGGGCGATATCCGGCACTGGTTCAAGACCCTGTTGGTCTTGACCCTCCCGTACTTGGGGACGGCCAGCAGCATGTCGAACACCTTTGCCGTCAGCAGGTACTCCGGCGGGTCGAGCAGAAGCGTGTGGATGTTGGCCTTGCCCGCTTTCAGGTCCTTCTTCAGCTTGGCGCGCGCGGTGCGGATGTCGTTGGCCCGTTTGAGGGCGTCCATCCGCTGGTCGAGCGATCTCTCGGGCGCCGAGCCGGAGGTCTTTACTGGGGTAGCAGGCATCGTGGGCGGCGAGTATAGCCGCGGGATGGCGACGTGCAAGGCCATCCCACCCATTTGCGCCGAAATTCACCTTAACCTCGAGTTGAGGTTTAGCCACCTGAACGGATTGCACGGGCACTTCGAACCTTCTTGAGCGCTACGGCAACCTCGCTTGCCACCCGGCTTCCGGCCCGGGGATCGCGGAAGCTCTCGGTGCCCACCGCGACCAGCGTCGCTCCCGCGACGATCATCTCGGCCGCATCGTTCCCGTCTGCGACTCCACCCATCCCGATTATCGGGACCCGGACGGCAGCGGCCACGGCTCGCAGTTGCGCAACCGCGATCGGCCGCACTGCGGGACCGGACAGACCGCCGTGCCCTGCCGCGATCCCCGGCTCCCCGGTCGCCGGGTCGATCGAGCTCGCCTTCATGGTGTTGATCAGCGAGACCGCATCCGCCCCGCCCTGCTCCGCCGCCACGGCGACGTCCGCGGGGTTGGCGACGTTGGGCGTCAGCTTCACGATCAACGGCTTCTCGGTCAACGGCCGCAGCGCTTCCAGCAGCGCCTCGGTCTCACTCGGCTGCTCGCCGACGATCAGTCCGGAGTGGACATTGGGGCAGGAAACGTTGAGCTCGATCGCCGCGACCTCGTCCCTCTCCCCCACGCCTTCGACCAGCCGTGTGAACTCCTCGCGGCTGGTTCCCATCACGGAGACGATCAGCGGCACCGGCAACTGGGCAAGCTGGGGCAGATCCTCGGCCAAAAACCCCTCCAGCCCCTTGTTGGGAAGCCCGATCGAGTTGATCATGCCCGCCGGCGTCTCCCAGATCCGCTGCGGCTCGTTGCCGGCCCGCGGCTCAGG
Source organism: uncultured Solirubrobacterales bacterium (assembly GCA_963714665.1). GTDB lineage: Bacteria > Actinomycetota > Thermoleophilia > Solirubrobacterales > 70-9 > VRUE01. The sequence goes on from CAVQPE010000003.1 coordinate 940,022, forward strand.
CGTGATCGTCTTCGAGACGAACGCGCTGAAGGGAAATTCGCTCAGAAGCTGGTCGCCATATACCCGACGGGCGGCGACCGCATCGAACGTCCCCGACGCGTTGACTACTGGATGCGCGAGCTCGATCCCGCAGAACTCGACGGCCGTAGTCCGTTCCTCTGAACCGTGGCTGCCGGGGGGTGGCGTCGCAGGGGGGACCACCCCCGAGGACGCTTTAGCGACCGCAGGGGGTGGTGGGTCCCCTGCGGCGACAGGACCCGCCGGCCCAGCGCGCAACACAGGCCCGTCGACACACAGCCGCAAGTACCCACCCCCCGGCTTGGGGACGGCGCAACCGAAGCAGGCGCCGTAGCCACAGGCCATCGGAGACTCCATGGCGAGCTCGCAGGGAACATCGCGGTCCAGGCAGAGCGCCCCGACCGCATCAAGCATCTGAGGCGGGCCGCAGGCGTAGACGGCGGCGGAGCTTGCATCGTCCCCTTCGAGCATGGCCGCCAGGAGGTCGGTTACGTAGCCATGGTGGCCGACGTGGCCGTCGTCGCTGGCCAGGCGCACCTCGCAGCAGGAGAAGAGGTCGTCGAGGCCGCCGGAGTGGGCTTCGTCGCGGAAGCCTAGGAGGACGCGGGTCGGGATGTTTTTCGCGGCGAAGGTGCGGCGCAGCAGGGCCAGCGGGGCGATGCCAATGCCACCCCCGACCAAAATCGCACCGGTAGCGCGCTGAGAACGCTCGCCACCGCGAACTGCATCAACTTCTCTATCTGCTGGATGGAGAAGTTGATGCAGTTCGGCTGGGGTCGAGAAAGTGTTTCCGAGGGGACCATTTAGCCAGACGCTCTCGCCCGGCTCCAGCTCGCAGAGCCGATCCGTGCCCGGCCCTATTCCCTCGACCAGGAAGTCCAGTCGCACTCCGTTTGCGGCGGTAGTGGTTTCGGCTACCGAGAGCGCTCTTGGCAGAAAGGGACGCTGGGCTCGCTGCTCCCAGTTTTGCTCGGTGGCGAGCATGTAGAACTGGCCGGGCAGCGGCTCAGGGCCCTCCTCGTCGACCAGTGAGAAGAGGCGGTAGCCCCCCGTCGCGCGGCTCTCGGAGACCTGGCAGAGGCGGCGCCCGAAAGGGGCGGTCATCGAGGCTGCTTCGCCCTCTCGAGATCGTGGATCTCCTGGAGGGAGCGGACGTCCGCGTCGCCTTCGATCTTGGCGGCGATCGCGCGGACAGCGGCCGAGGCGCCGGTCATCGTCGTTACGCAGGGGGTGCCGTGGCGCACCGCGGCGGTGCGGATCTCGTAGCCGTCGGCGCGGGCGCCGGAGCCGGTCGGGGTGTTGATCACGAGGTCGCAGCGGCGCTCCCGGATCAGGTCGACGACGTTGGGCGAGCCCTCGGCGATCTTGTTGATCGGGGTCACCGGGACCCCCATCGCCGAGATCGCCTGGGCGGTGCCGCCGGTGGCGATCAGCTCGAAGCCGAGGTCGTGGAAGCGCGCCGCGATCTGGGTCGCCGCCGGCTTGTCGGTGTCGGTGACCGTGATGAAGACCGAGCCCTCGGTGGGCAGCGAGACCCCCGCCGCGGCCTGCGCTTTGCCGAAGGCCGTGGGGAAGTCGGCGGCGATGCCCATCACCTCGCCGGTGCTCTTCATCTCCGGGCCGAGGACCGAGTCGGCGCCGGCGAAGCGGGCGAAGGGAAGCACCGCCTCCTTGACGCTGACCATGCCGGTAGGCGGGTCGCGCAGCTCCTGGCCGGCGATCCTCTCCCCCAACATCAGCCGCGCGGCGACCTTTGCCAGGGGCACGCCGGTCGCCTTGGAGACGAACGGCACCGTGCGCGAGGCGCGCGGGTTGGCCTCGATCACGTAGAGCTCGCCGCCGGCGACGCCGTACTGGATGTTGATCAGGCCGATCACCCCGAGCTCCAGGGCGATCCGCTTGGTCGTCGCGCGGATCTCCTCGAGCATCTCCTCGCCCAGGCTCATCGGCGGGATCACGCAGGCAGAGTCGCCCGAGTGGACGCCGGCCTCCTCGACGTGCTGCATGATCCCGGCGACGTGGACGTCGGTGCCGTCGGCGAGCGCGTCGACGTCGACCTCGATCGCGTTCTCGAGGAAGCGGTCGAGCAGCAGCGGGTGCTCCTGGTCGGCCTTGACGTGATGGCGCAGGTAGGCGGCCAGGTCCTCGTTCGAGTAGCAGATCTCCATCGCGCGGCCGCCGAGCACGTAGGAGGGCCGGACCAGCAGCGGGAAGCCGACCTCCTCGGCGATCACCGCGGCCTCCTCCGCGGAGAGCGCGGTCCCGTAGGGCGGGTGCTTGATCCCCAGCCTGCGCAGCAGGGCGCCGAAACGCCCGCGGTCCTCGGCCAGGTCGATCGCGTCGACGGGGGTGCCGAGCAGCGGCACGCCGGCTTCCTCGAGGGCGCGGGCCAGCTTCAGCGGGGTCTGGCCGCCGAACTGGACGATCACGCCCTCCGGCCGCTCCTGCTCACAGACCGCGAGCACGTCCTCCGCCGTCAGCGGCTCGAAGTAGAGGCGGTCGGAGGTGTCGTAGTCGGTTGAGACCGTCTCCGGGTTGCAGTTGACCATCACCGCGTCGCGGTCGAGCTCGCGCGCGGTCATCGCTGCGTGCACGCAGCAGTAGTCGAACTCGATCCCCTGGCCGATCCGGTTCGGGCCGGCGCCGAGGATGACGACCGAGGCGCGGTCGCCGCGGCGGATCTCCGAGGCCGGGGCACCGCTGCTGGGGCGCTCGTGGGCGGAGTAGTAGTAGGGCGTCGCCGCCTCGAACTCGGCGGCGCAGGTGTCGACCGCCTTGTAGGTGCGGGCCAGGCCCTCGGTCCCGTCGCCATCGCCGGCCAGCGCCTGCAGCTCGCGCAGGAACCAGCGGTCGACCAGGCAGCGCTCGTGCACGGCCTCGATGTCAATGCCGCGCTCGAAGGCGGCGAGGATCCAGTCGAAGCGCTCGGGACAGGGCTTCTCGAGCAGGTCGAGCAGCGCCTCGTCGCTCTCCGGAATCTCGGCCTCGGAATCGAGCTCGCGCGAGCGCATCGCCTTGGCGAAGGACTCGCGGAAGGTGCGGCCGATCGCCATCACCTCGCCGACGCTCTGCATGTGAGTCGAGAGCCGCCCCTCGGCGCCGGGGAACTTCTCGAAGGCGAAGCGCGGGATCTTGGTCACCACGTAGTCGATCGTCGGCTCGAAGCAGGCCATCGTCTTCTGGGTGATGTCGTTGGGGATCTCCTCAAGGGCGTAGCCGACCGCCAGCTTCGCGGCCATCTTGGCGATCGGGAAGCCGGTCGCCTTCGAGGCCAGGGCCGAGGAGCGCGAGACCCGCGGATTCATCTCGATCACCGCTATCTCGCCGTTCTCGGGGTTCACCGCAAACTGGACGTTGGAGCCGCCGGTCTCGACCCCGACCGCGCGGATCACGGCGAGCGCCTGGTCGCGCAGGTCCTGGTAGAGCTGGTCGGTGAGCGTCTGGGCCGGCGCGACCGTGACCGAGTCGCCGGTGTGGACGCCCATCGGGTCGACGTTCTCGATCGAGCAGATGATCACCGCGTTGTCATTGCGGTCGCGCATCACCTCGAGCTCGAACTCACCCCAGCCGATCACCGACTCCTCGACCAGGACCTGGTTGATCGGGCTGGCGGCAAGACCCTCGGAGACGACCTGTCGCAGCTCGGTCTCGGTCCTCCCCACGCCGCCGCCCTGGCCGCCCATCGTGAAGGCGGGGCGGACGATCGCCGGCAGGGCGATGCGACCGTCGGCAAGGGCCGCGTCGACCTCGCCGAGCCCCTCCACGGTCATCGACCAGGGGATCCGCAGCCCCGCCTCGGTCATCGTGCGGCGGAACTCCTCGCGGTCCTCGGCGCGGCGGATTGCGGCGTGGTCGGCGCCGATCAGCTCGACCCCGAAGCGCTCCAGGGTGCCGTCCTCGTGCAGTGCCATCGCCAGGTTGAGCGCCGTCTGCCCGCCCAGGGTCGGCAGCAGGGCGTCGGGGCGCTCCTTCTCGATAATCCGGGTCACCGGGCCGGGCAGCAGCGGCTCGATGTAGGTGGCGGTGGCGAACTCCGGGTCGGTCATGATCGTCGCCGGGTTCGAGTTGACGAGGACGACCTCGTAGCCCTCCTCGAGCAGCACCTTGCAGGCCTGCACGCCGGAGTAGTCGAACTCGGCGGCCTGGCCGATCACGATCGGGCCGGAGCCGATCAGCAGGATCTTCTCGATGTCGGCGCGCTTAGGCATGGGCAAGCTCCAGGAAGGAGTCGAAGAGGTGGCGGGCGTCGTGCGGGCCGGGGCCGGCCTCAGGGTGGTACTGGACGGTCGCGGCGGAGACGTCCCTGAGGACCAGGCCCTCGACCGTGCGGTCGTAGAGGTTGAGGTGGGAGAGCTCGGCGACGCCGAAGTCGGTCTCCCAGCGGACCGGCTCGTCGGCCTCGATCCGCGGCTCCCCACCGGGCCCTTGGACGGCGAAGCCGTGGTTCTGCGAGGTGATGTCGATCCGCCCCGTCGCCAGCTCCTTGACCGGGTGGTTGGCGCCGCGGTGGCCGAAGGGCAGCTTGAAGGTCTCCAGGCCGACCGCGCGGCAGAGCAGCTGGTGGCCGAGGCAGATGCCGAAAACGGGGCGCTTGCCGATCAGCTCGCGGACGGTGTCGACGACATAGCCGAGTGCCGCCGGGTCACCCGGCCCGTTGGCGAGGAAAACGAGGTCGGGGTCCTCACCGAGGACCTCCTCGGCGGTGCTGGTGCAGGGCAGCAGCGTCACGCGGCATCCCCGCTCGCGCAGCTGGCGCACGATGTTGAGCTTGACGCCGGTGTCGATCCCGACGACGTGCGGGCCCTTACCCTCGAAGCGGACCGGTTCGGGCGGGGTCACGGTCCGGGCCAGGTCGGCGCCGTCCATCGAGGGCTCGGCCGCAACTCGCTCGCGGGCATCGGCTTCGGAGGTTTCAGCTGGGAAGATGCCGCCGCGCATCGCGCCGCGGTCGCGAATGTGGCGGACGACGGCGCGGGTATCGACGCCCCCGATCCCCGGCACGCCGCAATCGGCGAGCCAGTCGAGCCAGCCGCCCTCGGCCGTGGCGACGTCCTCGCCGTTCTTCGGGTCGCGCATGACCACGCCGCGGGCATGGATGCGATCGGACTCCATCGCCGCCGCCGAGACCCCGTAGTTGCCGATCAGGGGATAGGTGAAGACGATGATCTGACCCGCGTAAGAGGGATCGGTGACCGACTCCTGGTAGCCGGTCATCGCCGTGTTGAAGACGACCTCGCCGGTGATCGGGCCACCGGCGGCACAGGCCACCCCCTCAAACCGAGCCCCATCCTCAAGCAACAGGAACCCCTCCTCCCCCCGCCGACGGGCCGATACGTCAAGGTGACCTTGACGTATCGGCCCGTCGGGCCGCACGTCGGCGGGGGTCATGCTGCTACTCCCATTGAGAAGGTGCGCAGGCGGTAGGCGACCTGGCCGCCGGCGAGGGTCATCAGCACCCGGCCGGTCAGCTCCTGCCCGGCGCACCAGGAGTTCGACGAGCGGCTCTCGTAGCCGTCCTCGCCGACGGTCCACTTCGTGCTCAGGTCGCAGAGGGCGATGTTGGCCTCGCTTCCCGGCGACAGCGAGGAGCGCTCGATGTCGAAGGGCTCGGCTCCACCGCTCATCCGCTCGACCAGCAGGCCGAGCTCGATCGTCCCCGGCAGGACGAGGTGGGTGTGGAGCGCGGCGAACGCCGTCTCCAGCCCCGTCACCCCCATCGCCGCCTGCTCGAAGGGAACCTCCTTTTCCTCGGGTGCATGCGGTGCGTGGTCGGTGGCCACGCAGTCGATCGTCCCGTCGCGAAGGGCCTCGATCAGCGCCTGGCGATCCGCCTCGTTGCGCAGCGGTGGGTTCATCTTGAAGCGGTGCGGGTCGAGGCTGCGCACCTCCTCGTCGGTGAGGCAGAGGTGGTGCGGCGAGGCCTCGCAGCTGATCTGGACGCCCGCGGCCTTTGCCGCGCGAACCGCCTCGACCGACTCGGCGGCGGAGAGGTGCTGGACGTGGATGCGTCCGCCCTCGTATCCGGCCAGGGCGGCGTCGCGGGCGATCATCGTCGACTCCGAGACCGAGGGAATGCCCTCCAGGCCAAGCGCCGCCGAAACGGCGCCCTCGTGCATAACGCCGCCTCCGGAGAGGTCGGGGTCCTCCTCGTGCAGGGCGATCGTGCCGCCGCAGAGGCGCTGGTACTGGAGGGCGCGGCGCAGCAGCCGGGCGCTTCGGATCGGCAATCCGTCGTCGCTGAAGCCGATCGCGCCGGCCTCGCGCAGTGATGCCATCTCGGTCAGCTCCTCCCCCTCCATCCCGTTGCTGACGGTTGCGAGGAAGCCGGTGCGGACAGAGGCGGCGGCACGGGCAGCCTCGCGCAGGGACTCGACGTCGGCGGGGGTGGAAACGGGCGGTTCGGTGTTGGCCATGGCGAGGACGCCGCAGAAACCTCCCGCGGCCGCGGCGCGCGTGCCGGTCTCGATGTCCTCCTTGTGCTCGTGCCCCGGCACGCGCAGGTGGACATGGGGGTCGAAGAAGGCCGGGAAGGCATGCAGGCCGGCCGCCTCGACCTCCTCTAGGCCGTCGGCCGAGGCCGCGCCGGGAGAGGCCAGCTCGGCGATCCGTCCCTCCCGGACCACCAGATCATGCTGGGAATCGATCCCGGCGACGGGATCGAGCACCGTGACGCCGCGCAGGACGAGGTCCGCACTCTCGCCGGCGCGCATCTCCAGCTGCGCCGGGCTCACGCGGGCTGCCCGATCGGGGTCGGCTGCCCGGCGCCGTCGCCGGTGGCGGGGACCGGCGTCTCGTCGCCCGCGGCCAGCAGCTCGTAGAGGATCGCCATCCGGACGACGAGGCCGGAGGCGACCTGCTCGGAGATCAGCGACTGCGGCGAGTCGATCACCTCGCCGGAAAGCTCGATGCCGCGGTTGACGGGGCCCGGGTGCATGAGCAGCTGGCGGCGACCGAGCCGTCGCGAGTCGATCTGGAAGCGGGCCGCGTACTCGCGGATCGAGGGGATGAAGCTCTCCCGCATCCGCTCCCGCTGCAGGCGCAGCGCGTAGACCACATCCGCCTCCCCCAGTCGGTCGAGCGAGTACTCGACCTCGCAGCCGAGCTCCTCGAGCCCGCGGGGGATCAGAGCCGGGGGGCCACAGACTGTCAGCTCCGCCCCCATCGCCCTGAAGGCGATCAGGTTGGAGCGGGCGACGCGGCTGTGCAGGACGTCGCCGACGATCCAGATCCGCTTGCCCTCGAGCGTGCCGAGCCGGCGGCGCAGGGTGTAGACGTCGAGCAGCGCCTGGCTGGGGTGCTCGTGCTTGCCGTCGCCGGCGTTGACCACGGCGGCGTCGGCCCAGCCGGCGACCAGCTGGGCGGCACCCGCGTGCGGGTGGCGGATCACGATCGCCGCCGGTTCGTAGGCGGAAAGGGTGGCGACCGTGTCCTTCAGCGACTCTCCCTTGTCGACCGCGGACCCCGCCGCCTTGACCGAGACGAGGTCGGCGGAGAGCCGCTTGGCGGCGAGCTCGAAGGAGGAGCTGGTGCGGGTGCTCGACTCGTAAAAGAGGGTGACCACAGTGCGCCCACGCAGGGTCGGCACCTTCTTGATGTCGCGCCGGCCGACCTCGGCGAAGCTCTCGGCGCGGTCGAGGATCCCCTCGATCTCGGCTTTGGAGAGATCGCCGATCGAGAGCAGGTGCTTCACGCGCCGGCCTCGACCAGTTCGGAGATCGTCACCTCGTCAACCTCGTCCAGCTCCTCCAGCCGCACGTTGACCCGCTCCTCACGCGCGGTCGGCAGGTTCTTGCCGACGTAGTCGGGGCGGATCGGCAGCTCGCGGTGACCGCGGTCGCAGAGAACCGCGAGCTGCACCCGCTGCGGGCGGCCGTAATCGAAGAGGGCATCGATCGCGGCGCGCACGGTGCGACCGGTGAAGAGCACGTCGTCTACGAGGACGACGGTCTTGCCGCCGATGTCGAAGTCGATGTGCGAGGCGTGCACGACCGGCTGTGCGGCGGGCGACTTCGCCCCCAGGTCGTCGCGGTAGAAGGAGATGTCGAGGTCGCCGATCGGTGCCTCGGAGCCGGTCAGCTCGCCGAGCAGGGCATGGAGACGGCGGGCCAGCAGGGCACCGCGGGTGTGGATGCCGACGATCGCCAAAGCGTCGGGAGCCGGGTTCTTCTCGGCGATCTCGTGGGCGATCCGCCGCAGCGTTCGCCTCAGGTCGTCGCGCTCGAGCACGACCTTCTCACTGGCTGACACTCTTTGCTTCCTTCCTGGCCTCGCGGGACCTGGTTAAAGGACGGGGGCAGCGTAGCAAGGGGTGGGGACTATTCCGCCGCTTCGGGCTCCTGGGCGGGCTCGGCCGGGTCATCGCTCGAAAGCTTCCCGTTCCCCGTTCCGTTGTCCTCGCGGGCGCCGTTGGGGACCAGCTTGGGCTCCCCGCGCTCGGGGAAGGGAATTTCGATGAGGTCGAAGTCGCGAGGGGCAACGCACGGCTCGAAAACGTCGCGGGCCTCGTCCAGGACCGTGCCGACGTGGTAACGGGAGGAGATGTGGACGAGGGCGAGCATCTTCACGTGGGCCTCGCGGGCGACGGCGGCAGCCTGGCCCACGGTCGAGTGGCCGGTGTCGGCGGCTCGCTGCACCTCCTCCTCGGAGAAGCTGGCGTCGTGCACGAGGAGGTCGGCGTCGGCCGCTGCAGAGACGGTCGAGTGGCAGGGAGCGGTATCGCCGGTCACCGCGACCGTGCGGCCCTTTCGCGACGCGCCCATCACGTCCCCGGGGCGGACCGGGCCGGCGCTTCCGTCGACCTCCTCCCCGCGCTGCAGGGCGGCGAAGGCGGGGCCTTCGGCCACGCCGAGGCGCTTTGCGGCCTCCGGATCGAAGCGCCCCGGCCGGGCCTCCTCGGTCAAGGCGTAGCCGTTGGCGCGCACGCTGTGCTCGACCGCGAACGCCTGTACCTGGGCGCCGTCGTGGGGCACTGTGTCCCCGGGGTCCATTTCGATCAGGTCCAGGTCGTAATCGGTGCGACCGATCAGCCGCCCCAGGGTCTTGAAGAGGTCGTGCAGCCCGCGCGGGCCGTAGATCGTCAGCGGCTCCTCGCGCGCGGTCAGGTCGTAGGTCTTGAGCAGCCCGGGCAGGCCGAGGATGTGGTCGGCGTGGAAGTGGGTGAGGAAGATCTCGTCGACCTGGGCCAGCCCGACCGAGCGCTGCAGCTGGCGCTGCGTCCCTTCGCCGCAATCGAACATCATCCGCCGGCCACCCCGCACCAGCATCACGCTTGCGGTCGAGCGCCGCGCCGAGGGCACCGATCCACCGGTGCCGAGAAAGATCGCCGAGAGGTCCATGCGGCCTGCGAGCCTACGCGAAGGGGCGCATTGGTACGCCGAAGCTAGACTGACCTTTGAGCGCCCGTAGCTCAGCTGGATAGAGCGCCACCCTCCGGAGGTGGAAGTCGCAGGTTCGAATCCTGCCGGGCGCGTCCTGTGATGTCTCGGGACATCGGAGACAGATGTCTCGCGACATCGTAGACACTCAACCGCCACCGATCGGCTGGTAGTCGCGACCCGGATCGAGGGTGAGCCGGCGGATCAGCTCACCCGTCTCGGGATCGAGTATCCGGATGTCGCGGTCGGCGATAAGGAGCTTGACCGGCTTGCCTTTGTGGGCTCGGCCGATGCCGATGTGATGGAGCTTTGAGTCGTGGCGCAAGGTGACCGTTCCCGCGGTGTCGACCTTGTCGTGGCGAACGCGGAAGTGGGTATCGGGATGCGGTGGGCCGGATGGCCGGGCCTTGATCCGGGCGCCATAGGCCTGCAGGGGAGTGCGCCCGCCCAGCGCCCTGTGAGGCCTGGTCGCGTTGTAGTAGCCGGTGAAGCCGTCCAGTTGCTCTTGCAGGCCGGCGAGCGTCCTCGCGGGTGCCTGGTTTGCCAGGTAGCGCTTGAGCGTCTGGTGCAGGCGCTCGACCTTGCCGCAGGTCTGTGGGTGGTAGGGCCGCGAGTTCTTGGCCGCGATCCCGAGCCGCTCGAGCTCGACCTGCAAGAGCACCTTGCCACCGCGCGGGGTGGCTGAGAAGACGGCACCGTTGTCGGTAAGCAGGCTGGCCGGGGCGCCGTGCAGGGCAATAGCCATGCGGAAAACGTCGACTACGTCAGCTGCCTTGACGGTCGGGAAGGCCCGGGAGGCCAAGAACAGGCGGGAGTGGTCGTCGACCATGTTGAGGATCTCCGCGTGCCCGGCGCCGGCGAGCGCCCAGTGGGTGACGTCTGCCTGCCAAGTCTCGTTGGGCAACTCCGCTTCGAAGCGGATCAGCGAGCTGCGCGGGCGCTTTTGGGGTTGGGGAGAGACCAGGCCCTCTCTTTTGAGGACCCGCCAGATCGTCGAGACAGAGGGCACCCGATCGCTTTGGCGGGCGAGGTGGTGGGCGATCGTCTGGGCCCCGCAGTCGTGGCCTTCTGCGCTCAGTTGCTCGCGCAGGGAGAGGATCGCCGCCACCGTCTCGGCGGGGGTCCGCCCCGGCGAGTTGCGCGGCGCCCTGGAGCGACGCTCCAGGGCGCCATAGCCACCGGCCTTGTAGCGGGCCAGGAGCTTGTAGATCCAGCTGCGATGGACCCCGTGGGCCGCTGCCAGCTCGCTGACCGAGCGACCCTCCAGAAGATGTGCCTCGACCAGATACCGCGCCTTGTCCACGGGAGAGGCTCCCCTCATTCGGTGTCTCCTATGTCCTGACACAGGTGTCGCCTATGTGCTGAAACCGGACACTGCCGGGCGCGTCTCGTCTTGCTCAGGCGGTCTTTTTGAGCCTGGCCAGCCACTCGGCGCGGTTGAAGCTCGCCGGATCGTTCTCGGCGAGAAAGCGTTCGAGCACGGCGATGAAGTGACCAGGCTGCTCCAACTGGAGCATGTGGCCGGCACCCTCGAAGATCTCCAGCCGGCTGCCCGGGAGGGCGCGGTGGGCGTCTTCCCCGTGCCGCGCCGGGATGATCGGGTCGCGGGCACCCCAGACGATCAGCACGGGCACCGCCTCGGCGAGGTAGAGCCGATCCGAGGCCGAGATCTGCTGTCCCTCTGTTCCGATCACCGAGCGCAGCGTTGCGAGGAAGGCCTTGCGGCGCCGTGGCTCGGCGAGAGAGGCGTAGCCGCGGGTCACCTCGGCCACGTCGGGGCCCGGCTTGAGGCCGATCGTCGACAGCCCCCGACCGATGACGCCGCCGACGGCCTGGCCGACGCTTGCCGTCACCGAGATGAAGAGGTCGGCGCCGGGAAGCGCCGCCGCGCGCAGGATCGGGCTCACCTCTGGTCCCAGGCCACCGCTTGAGACCAGGACCAGGCGCTCGACCATCTCCGGGAACTGGTAGGCGAACTGCATCGCGATGCCGCCGCCGAGCGAGTGGCCGACCAGCGTCGCGCGCTCGTGCCCCAGCGTCAGCAGCAGGTCGCGGAGGCCGGTCGCGAGGCTGCCCAGCGAGTAGTCGCCGCGGCCGCCCGTCGAGGCACCGTGACCCGGCAGGTCCGGGGCGATGACGGTGTGGCGGTGGGCGAGCGGCTCGATCACGCTGCGCCAGTTGTCCGAGGTGCCGGCCATCCCGTGGATCAGCAGCAGGACCGGCCCCTCGCCACCGCCGAGGTAGCTGACGGTGCGCCCGTGGAGCTCGGTCGTCCTCAAGCTCACGTCCACCCGGTGAGGCGGTTCCACGCGATCGGCCACGCTCTAAAGGTAGCTGCCGCCTCCGACCGGCAGGCGGCCCGCGATTCCGCTGCCGCGTCCAATACTGTCGCGGCCATGGCCGACGAGAAGCGGAACCGCCCGCCACGGGGAGCGCTGGCCGTGATCGCCGCCGGGCTCCTCGCCACCGTCTTCGCCGCCCTGCTCAGCACCGACGAGCCGATCGGGGCGGCGACGCTCGAATGGGTGGAAAAGGCGCCGATGCCCGACTCCAAGGTTGCCTCGATACCCGGCGGAGGCACGATGCAGCTCACCGAAGCGGGCATACGTGCGACCGAAGCCAATATCAGCGACTACACGCTCTACCGGGTCTCCGCGGTGCTGACGCTCGGCGCGGGCTCGGCCGTCGGGCAGGGCCGGTTGCGCTGCGCGGTCCACGTGCCTCCCGGTGCGGAAGCCGCGAAAACGACGAAGAGCCGGGCCGCGTATCCCCGCTCCAGCGAAGACCTGGTCAAACAGGACGCGTCCGAAACCTCCCTGGTCGAATTCAGCTCACACAGCGCAGAACTGGCCTCGGTAGAGATCGGGGACGTGCTTGGGGACAGGTACACCGACGAACCCGGAATCGTCGTCGAGTGGGGGCCCTACCGGGTCGGCAAGCAGGTCTGGCGCCTTGGGTTGCCGGCCGGGCAGCCCAAGGCGCCGCTGCGCCTGCCCTTCGTCTCGATCTGGCGGACGACGGTCACCCCGGCGGCGCGCATGGCCTGCACGATTGAGACAGGGGCGGGCTCGGCCACGGTCCGCACCGCCGGCGCCCTTCCCGGCTGACAGTTCAGGGGGCGACGAGGAGCTCCGGGTCCCTCGATGCCTTTGCCCACCTTGTTCAGCTTCGGGTTGGCGGGGGCGCTGTCCATGCGCGAGGCCGGCAGCGTTGCGCACATCGCCACCGCCTCCTCGAGCTCCAGGTCGGGACGCAGCCAGGCGGCCTCGGCCTCCGGCCCAGGCAGGATCGCGGGCATCCGGTCGTGGACCTTGGCGACCAGCTCGTTCGGCGTCGTGGTGACGATCGTGCAGCTGTAGAGCCAGCCGTCGTCGAAGCCCCGGTCTTCCTCATCTCCCCACTCCTTGCGGGTGCAGATCCCGGCGAAAGCGAAAGGCTCGCCGCCGTCGACCGTGAAGCGCCAGGGCTGGCGCGGTTGCTTGGGGTCCTCCGCGACCATCCACTCGTAGAAGCCGTCGGCGACGATCAGGCAGCGGTGGCGGAACTTGCCGATCAGGGGCGAGTAGGCGCGGCTTGAGGTGAGGTTCTCTGCCTTGGCGTTGATCATCCGGTACCCGACTTTGAGGTCCTTGGCCCAGCGCGGCACCAGGCCCCAGCGCATCAGCCGCGCCTCGCGCTCGCCCTGCGCCGCCTCCTCGGGGTCGGGCGAGGAGCGGACCGTCAGCACCTCCTGCGTCGGCGCAACGTTGAACCGCCCCAGCCCTGCTTCGACCTCTTTGACCCGCTCGGCCCGCGGCGGCGGCGCGTCTCCGGCCGAGTTCCGCTCCAGCGCCTTCTCGAGCTCGACCTGGAAGCGGTCGGCGATCGGACTTCGCGTTCTTGGCCGTGACCGTGAATCGCCCGCACACGGCTATACACCGGCCTTTGCGGGTCTGGCCTCCGGGTGGGCGGCGTACCAGTCGAGCGTGCGTTGCAGGCCGGTTTCAAGGCTGACCTCTGGGCGCCAGCCAGTCAGCTTCCGCAGCTTGGTCGAGTCGACGTACTGGCGGTCGATCTCGCCCTCGGGGGTGCCGGTCGCCGAGGTATTCGGGCTCGATGCCGGTGCCGGAGGCCTCCGCGATCAGGTCGACCACCTCGCGCACGGAGTGCGGCCGCTCTCGCCCCCGCGTTGAAGGCCTCCCCCCTCGCCTCCTCGCCCTCAAGGGCTCGCCTCGATCGCAAGGTAGGCGGAGACGGCGTCGTCGACGTGGAGGAAGTCGCGCTCGGGGCTGCCGTCGGAGCGGATTACCGGCGGGCGGCCGTCGAGGACGGCGATCGCGGTCTCGGGGATCAGGCGGGAGAAGTTGAGGTCTCCGCCGCCGTAGATGTTGGCGAAGCGGGTCACCGCAAGCGGCAATCCATAAGCATGCGCGTAGCTGCGCGCGATGATGTCGGCAGCGGCCTTGCTGGCGTCGTAGGGATAGGCGGCACGCAGGGGGAAATCCTCCCGGTAGGGAGCTCGGGGCTCGTGCCGTAGGCCTTGTCGGAGGAGGCGAAGACGACGCGCGCCGTGCCGTGTGCGCGGCAGGCCTCGAAGACGTTCCAGGCTCCACGCACGTTCACCTCGAAGGTCTCGGCTGGTGAGTCGCGGGCGACGCCGACGATCGTCTGGGCGGCGAGGTGGAAGACCGAGTCGCAACCGGCGACCGCCGCGTCAACCGCCTCTGCATCGCGCAGGTCGCCCTCGGCCAGCTCGACCTCCCCGCGCAGCCCGAGCAGGTCGAGACCGGAGCGGCGCGGCCCGCCAAGGTCGGCGAGCCGCGGGTCGGGTCGATCGAGCACCCGCACCTCATCTCCACGGGCGAGCAGGGCCGCGACCAGGTGTGAGGCGACGAAGCCGTGGGCGCCGGTGACGAGAGCCCTCACTGGGATCCCCCCGAGATCGCCGATGAGAGAGTTGACCCACCTGGGAGCGGGGTCAACTCTCTCATCGGCAAAGGCCGCGCCAGGGCGCGTCGCCCGAGGCCCAGAGGTCGTTGAGCTCGACCGCGTCCTTGTAGGTGTCCATGCAGTCCCAGAAGCCCTCGTGGCGGTAGGCGCGCAGCTGCCGTCGGCGGCGAGTCGCTCCAGCGGCTCGCGCTCAAGCACGCTGTCCTCGTCCAGGTAGTCCAGCGCGCCAGGCTCGAAGCAAAAGAAGCCGCCGTTGATCCAGTGCTCGCTGCGCGGCTTCTCGACGAAGCCCTCGACCCGCCCGTCGCCGGCGAGCTCGGCGACGCCCCACTGCAGCGTCGGCTGGACGACGGTCACGCGTCGCCAGGGCGCCGTGTTCCCGGTGGAAGCCGAGCAGCGCGCCGAGGTCGACGTCGGCGACGCCGTCCGCGTAGGTCGCGCAGAAGGTCTCGCCGCCGAGTCGGCTCGCCGAGCCGCGCGATCCGCCCGCCCGGTCGGAGTGTCGACGCCCGGTGTCCACGCACTCGACCTCGACTCCCTCCGGCCAGCGCTTCGCGAAGCGACGAAGTCCTCGACCATCTCCCCAGGTAACCGGTGGCAAGCAGGAAGCGCTCGAACCCCTGCGCCGCATAGATGCCGATCACGTGCCAGAGAATCGGCTTGCCGCCGATCTCGACCAAGCGCCTTCGGCACCGTCTCCGTCCGCTCCCGCAGACGCGTCCCACGCCCACCGCAGAGAATGACCACGGTCGGCTTAGCGGTCATCCCGGCAGGGGTGGAGCGTCTTGTACTTTTTCGTCTCCAACCTTCGGTGCGCCAGCAGTCCAACACTCCACCGAAAAAGTTAAGCGGAACCCCTGCCGGGATGACCGCTCAACCACCAGCGACAGCGGGAAGGATCGTCACCTCGGCGCCATCGTCGATGGCAGTAGCCAGACCCGTCCTGGAAGCGGATGTCCTCGCCGCTGACGTAGACGTTGACGAAGCGGCGCAGGTCGCCGTCCTGGGTGATCCGCTCGCGCAGGCTGCCGTGGGCCTCGAAGACCGCGTCGAGCACCTCGCCGACGGTGGAGCCCGCGACCTCCAGCTCTGCCTCCCCCCCGGTCGCGGCGCGCAGCTGGGTCGGGATCTTCACGGTGACTGGCATCAGACGGTTACCTCCTGGCGGAACTCGGCCTCGAAGCTGTCGAGGTCGGGGTCGATCTCGTGCATGCTGAACCTATCGCGAGTCGCGTCGAGCGTCTTCAGTCCCTCGCCGGTGATGTAGACGACGACGCGCTCGCCGGCGGCGATGTCGCCGCGCTCGGCAAGCTTCGCCAGTACGCCGACGGTGACGCCGCCCGCTGTCTCGGTGAAGATCCCGGTCGTCTCGGCCAGCAGGCTGATCCCGTCGCGGATCTCGTCGTCGCGTGACCGAGTCGATCGCGCCGTTGGTGCGGCGCGCGTGCTCGACCGCGTAGGGCCCGTCGGCCGGGTCGCCGATCGCCAGGCTCTTGGCGATCGTCTCCGGCCGCTGCGGCTTGCAGACGTCCCAGCCTTCGGCGAAGGCGGTGGCGACGGGGCTGCAGCCCTCAGCCTGGGCGCCGTTGAAGACCGGCTGGCTCCCCTCGAGCAGGCCCAGGTCGAGCCACTCCTGGAAGCCGCGGCCGACCTTGGTGAAGAGCGAGCCCGAGGCGATCGGGCAGACGACCCGGTCGGGCAGCTCCCAGCCGAGCTGCTCGGCGGTCTCGTAGGCGAGGGTCTTGGAGCCCTCGGCGTAGTAGGGGCGCAGGTTGACGTTGACGAAGGCCCAGGGACGGGTTTCGGCAAGCTGGGTGCAGAGGCGGTTGACGTCGTCGTAGTTGCCGCGGACGCCGACCAGGTTGGTGCCGTAGATCCCGGTGGCGAGCAGCTTCTGCTCCTCGAGGTTGGCGGGGACGAAGACGTAGGAGCGCAGGCCGGCCGCGGCGGCGTGCGCCGCGACCGCGTTGGCGAGGTTGCCGGTCGAGGCGCAGGCGACGGTGTCGAAGCCCAGCTCCTGCGCCTTGGCGACCGCGACCGCGACGACGCGGTCCTTGAACGAGTGCGTCGGGATTGGCGGCGTCGTTCTTGATCCAGAGCTCGGCGTCGAGCCCGAGGCGCTCGGCGAGCCGGTCGGCGCGCAGCAGCGGCGTCAGCCCGGGCTCGAGCGGGTCGCCCGGGCGCCCCTCGAAGGGGAGGAAGTCGGCGTAGCGCCAGATTCCCTGCGAGCCGGCCTGGATCTTCCGCTTCGCCTCGACCGGGTCGAGCGAAGAGTGGTCGTATGCCACCTCCAGCGGGCCGAAGCAGTTCTCGCAGGCGAAATGGGCCTCCAGCGAGTAGCTCGCTCCGCACTCCTTGCACTTCAGGCTTTCTACTGCCATCCGATCCTTCTTTCCGTAGCCAAAGAAAAAACCTCCGCCTTTTGTGGGGCAGAGGTCCGATCGGACATCTCCCCACATCTTCCAGGCCTTCACATCGACCTGCTGGAGTTGGCACCTCCCCTCGAACCGATGGTCCGAGGTGGTTGCCGGGGCTTCACTGGGCCAGTCCCTCCACCCCTCTAGATGTGGCGCTTATGTAGCGTGACGATAGCGAAACCCTGACGCGCGGCAACCTTTGGCCGGCGGACACGGTCCACGTCTGGTTCCGATCGCCCACGCATTTCCTTGCGTGGGTCTAGCCTTGTGCACCCATGCCCGACGAGACGATGAGCGTGAACGATGCCGAACCTTCCGAAGCCAGGCTGCGGCGGGCCGGCCGGCGCGGCGATCTCGTCTCCGCTGCACCCCCGGCTGAGCCGCAGGCGCCGAGCGTCGAGCAGATCGAGGCCTCCGGCCTGCGCTGGGTCAACATCGAGCGCCCCGGCGCGCTCGAGCGCGCCTGGCTGGAGGAGAACTTCGACTTCCACGCCCTCGACCTCGAGGACGTGCTCTCGCGCAACCAGCGGCCGAAGATCGACGTCTACGACGACTACCTCTTCATCGTCCTGCACTTCCCCGTCTTCGACCCCGCCGCGGGGCGGCTGGGCACCGGCGAGCTCGACCTCTTCGTCGGCCCCGGCTACCTGGTGACGATCCCCAACCAGCCGCTGCAGCCGGTCGAGTACCTGTTCGAGCGCTGCCGCGCCAAGGAGGAGCTGCGCGAGCAGCTCTTCTCGCGCGGCTCCGGCTACCTGCTCTACCGGCTCGTCGACGACAGCTTCGACTACTGCTTCCCGATGCTGCGCAAGATCGGCAACAAGCTCGACGCGCTCGAGGACGACATCTTCGAGGGCCGCTCGGAGGAGGTCGTGCGCGACATCTCCAACGTCAAGCAGGAGATCATCAACTTCCGCAAGGTGATCCGGCCGCAGCGGCCGGTGCTGCGCGACCTGGAGAAGGTCAAGCAGCGCTACCTCGCCACCGACCTCGACCTGGAGATCTACTTCGACGACATCGTCGACGCCCACGAGCGGATCTGGGACATGCTCGAGAACTACAAGGAGGTGGTCGACTCGCTGGCCGAGACCAACGAGTCGGTGATCTCGCACCGCGTCAACGACATCCTCCGCGTGCTCACCTCGATCAGCGTCATCGTCCTGCCGCTGACCCTGATCGCGAGCATCTGGGGGATGAACTCGGGCGTGCCCGGCGAGCAGAGCCTGGCCGCCTTCTGGGTGATCGTCGGCGTGATGTTCGCCCTGCTCGTCGGCATGGTCGCCTACTTCCGCCGGCGTGGCTGGCTGTAGCCTGCCGCCGTGGCCAATTTCCGCATCTGGGCGCCCTGGCGCCTCGCCTACGTGAAGGACGCGTCGAAGGACATCGAGGAGGAGTGCATCTTCTGCGCCAAGCCGGACGGCGGGCGACGACGAGGCGAACCTGATCGTCCACCGAGGCGAGCGCTGCTTCGTCATCCTCAACCTCTTCCCCTACACGAACGGGCACCTGATGGTCGCTCCCTACGAGCACATCGGGCGGATCCAGGAGCTGCCGGCGGAGACCGTGGCGGAGATGATGGGACTGGCCCAGCGGGCGATGAGCCGGCTCGAGGACGTCTACGACCCGCACGGCTACAACGTCGGCTTCAACCAGGGCCGCGTCGCCGGCGCCGGGGTCGAGCACCACATCCACATGCACGTCGTGCCGCGCTGGGGCGGCGACACGAACTTCATGCCGGTGATCGCCGACACCAAAGTGATGCCGCAGACGCTCGAGCAGAGCTACGAGGCGCTGAAGGGAGCGTTTTGAGCGAGCAGCCGACCCTGGCGCCGCCGGGGATATTCAAGGCCTATGACATCCGCGGCCTCTACGGCGAGGAGATGGACGAGACGACCGCGCACGCGATCGGCCGCGCCTTCGCCCGCGTGCTCGCCCGGCTGCGCGGCAAGCAGCCGAGCGAGCTGCGGGTCGGCCTCGGTCGCGACATGCGGCTCACCGCGCCGGCGATGGCCGCCGAGCTGCGCGACGGCCTGATCTTCGAGGGCGCGACCGTGCTCGACGCCGGGATGGTCGCCGACCGAGATGCTCTATTTCCTCGTCGGCTCGCGCGAGCTCGACGGCGGCGCGATGGTCACCGCCTCCCACAACCCGAAGGCCTACACCGGCGTCAAGCTCGTCCGCGAGGGCGCGCTGGCGCTCTCCGGCGACGCCGGCATCGGCGACGTGCGGCGTGAGATCGAAGCCGGGCTCGGCCACGCTCCCGGCGGCGGCTCGCTCGAGGAGGTCGACGTCTGGGACGAGTTCCGTGGCCACGTCCTCTCCTTCATCGACCCCGCCAAGGTGAAGCCGATGAAGGTGGTCGTCGATGGCGGCAACGGGATGGGCGGCCCGATGGTCGGCCCGATCCTGCACGGGCTCGGGCCTCGAGCTGGACGAGATGTACTTCAAGCCCGACGGCGAGTTCCCCGACCACGAGCCCAACCCGCTGCTGCCCGAGAACCGGCGGATGATCGTCGAGCGCGTGCGGTCATCGGGCGCCGACCTCGGCATCGCCTGGGACGGCGACGCCGACCGCTGCTTCTTCATCGACGGCGACGGCGAGTTCTGCGACGGCGACTTCGTCTGCGCCCTGCTGGCCCGCGCGGCGCTGGCCAAGAACCCCGGCGCGACGATCCTCTACGACCCGCGCTCCAGCCGCGCCGTGCCCGACCTGGTCGCCGCCGAGGGCGGCCGGGCCGACCTCTCCCGCGTCGGCCACGCCTTCTTCAAGATCCGCATGCGCGAGGAGGGCGCGGTCTTCGGCGGCGAGGTCTCCGGCCACTACTACTTCCGCGACTTCTGGTGCGCCGACTCGGGCACGATCCCGGCCCTGCTGATGCTGGAGCTGCTCTCGGTCGAGGGCCGCCGCTCTTGCGAGCTGATGGCCGAGTTCCGCTCGCGCTACTTCATCTCCGGCGAGATCAACTCCGAGGTCGACGACCCGGCGGCGAAGATGGCCGAGATCGCCGAGCGCTACTCGGACGGCGAGCAGACCCACCTCGACGGGATCTCGGTCGACTACCCGGACTGGCACTTCAACGTCCGCCCCTCCAACACCGAGCCGCTGCTGCGCCTCAACCTCGAGTCGCTGGTCTCGCGCGAGGACATGGAGCGCAAGCGGGACGAGGTCCTGGCGCTGATTCGCGCATGAGCCTGACTCCCGAGCAGGCACTCGAGCAGGCGGCGCTGGCCGGGATCCACTGCCTGCGCATCCCCACGCCCTTCGCGGTCGGGCGGGTCAACTGCTACCTGATCGAGGACGAGCCGCTGACGCTGGTCGACACCGGCCCCAACTCGGGCAAGGCGCTCGACGAGCTGCAGTCCCAGCTGGCCGAGCGCGGCCACTCGATCGACGACCTCGAGCTGCGTCATCGTCACCCACCAGCACATCGACCACCTCGGCCTGGTCGAGATCGTCGCCGAGCACTCCGGCGCCGAGGTGGCCGCGCTCGGCATCGCCGCCGAGCGGCTGGCCAACTTCGAGCGAGGACGCCGAGCGCGAGGACCGCTTCGCCGTCGAGCTGATGCTGCGCAACGGCATCCCCGAGGAGGTGGCGCGCGGCCCTGCGGAGCGTCTCGCGCAGCTTCCGCGGCTGGGGCTCGCGGGCGGAGGTGACGAGGCCGCTCGAGGACGGCCAGGCGATGCCGTTCCGCGACCGCATGCTGCAGGCAATCCACCGCCCCGGCCACAGCCCCTCCGACACGGTCTTCTGGGACGAGGAGCGCAAGATCCTGATCGCCGCCGACCACCTGATCGCCCACATCTCCTCCAACCCACTGATCAGCCGCCCGCTCGACGGCTCCGATCAACGCCCCCAGGCCCTCGTCACCTACATCGAGTCGATGCAAGAAGACCCGCGAGATGCCGGCCGAGATCGTCCTCTCCGGCCACGGCGAGCCGATCATCGACCACGCAGCCCTGATCGACGACCGCATCGCCAAGCACGACCGCCGCAAGGAGAAGATCCACAAGCTGATCGCCGAGCAGCCCCGCAACGCCTACGAGCTGGCCCAGGCGATCTGGGGCAACGTCGCCGTCACCCAGGCCTTCCTCACCCTCTCCGAGGTGATCGGCCACGCCGACCTGCTGGTCAACGAGGGGCGGGTGCGGGAAGTGGATGACGGAGAGGTGATTCGCTACGAGGCTGTCGAATAGAGCCCGGACCGCGACAAATGCCGCGGTCCGGGCTGCCGATCAACTGGCCTGGATAACCCATGTTTCGATCACATTCACCAGCCCAGTCATTTATTAGAGGTGTTCGAGTATGTATAACTCTTTTCCTGCCACGCCTTTGGTTATACATTTGTCGTCTTTATAGCTACCTGTGCTATTCGGACTTTTGTAACACCGAAATAATGGATTATTGGAGATTATAACCGGTAATAACGGCGTAGTGGCAATGGTTAATTTCGAAGTGCTCGGACAGAAGAGTCCACTCTCCTTGTTTGTCGTCTGTTCTGTGAGCGTGACTTCTCCGTTGGTCTCCGTCGATAATAACGGTCCCTTGGCAGTCCCACTCAGGCCGACTCCGTTGTAGCGACAGTTGAGCCCGCTGCATTCGACGTGGACTAAGCCTTCGCCGGTCACAGTCGCGGTTTCATGCCCTGACTTTTGGACTTTGACTTCGGCAGGACCATTTTCTTCGGTAGCCGTGCAGCTGCCGCAATTGGTGTAGGTGAAGGTGCCGTGGATCACCAGCGGTAAGCCTGACGCGGTTAACGCATCGCCTAAGAATAAGACGTCGCATTCGACGGTGAGAATACTGGTTTTCAGCACAGCCTTATGGCCGCTTAAGGTTGTTTCGTGTACATGTTCAATCGCGACGCATCCTGCTTCGTCTGCTGTGCATAGCGCGGTTTCTTCGGCCATTGCCGATGAAGCGCCTACGAAGGCCATGGCCAGCAGTGCCGCCAGCGCAGCAAGGCCGAGCATCTTGATCGGTTTCACTTGACTCTCCTCTTCGGTTTGAGTTCGCTGAGAATGCTGTTTCCCCCTGGGGCTTTTGCCAGAGGGCCAGGGGCGTTATAGATCCAAGGCCATGAGCGGGTCAAGAAACGTCGAATGAATCCGTTGAGAGGCTGCCTCGATCATTGGCTCTTAACCCGCTTTACGCTGGAAATGCGGGGGTTATCGATATGTACGTGCGCCAATTTGTGCGTGCATAAGTCTGCGTGAAACCCCGCTCGGCGGCTTCGATGCGCCAGCAAGCGCTCGCCCCTACATCGAGTCGATGCGAAAGACCCGCGAGATGCCGGCCGAGATAGTCCTCTCCGGCCACGGCGAGCCGATCACAGACCACGTGTCTTTGATCGACGACCGCATCGCCAAGCACGATCGCCGCAAGGAGAAGATCCACAAGCTCATAGCCGAGCAGCCCCGCAACGCCTACGAGCTGGCCCAGGCGATCTGGGGCAACGTCGCCGTCACCAAGCCTTCCTAACCCTTTCTGAGGTTATCGGCCACGCCGACCTACTGGTCAACGAGGGGCGGGTGCGAGAAGTCGATGGCGGTGAGGTGATCAGTTATGAAGCGATCAGCTAGAGACACCCGGCCGAGGCGATCGCCTCGGCCGGGTGTCTGCTCAGTCAACTTGCTACCGGGATACTTGTGCACCCCGACCGCATAGTTGAGCAGTACGAACTTTATTCATAGTAAAAGCGTTCGTATAAACCATTGTGCGGTAGCCCAACGTCTTGTCCAGGCAAGTTGCACGGATACCCATTAAATAAGCCGGTGTTGTTAACCATGGTGCATGTGTAGACGTTCACCGCTAACGGACCTACGATGTAGGTCGCTTCTAACGGAGTGGTGGTAATGGTTAATTTCGAGGTGCTCGGGCAGAACAGCCCGCTCTCCTTGTTTGTCGTCTGTTCTGTGAGCGTGACTTCTCCGTTGGTCTCAGTCGATAATAACGGACCCTTGGCGCTCCCTTTCAGGCCGACGCCGTTGTAGCGACAGTTGAGCCCGCTGCATTCGACGTGGACTAAGCCTTCGCCGACTACGCTAGCGGTTTCATGTCCTTCCTTTAACACTTTGACTTCCGCAGGGCCATTTTCTTCGGTGGCCGTGCAGCTGCCGCAGTTGGTGTAGGTGAATGTGCCACTGATAACTAGTGGCGCATTTGTTTCTTCATTTGTATCGCCTAAGAATAAGACGTCGCATTCGACAGTGAGGAGACTGGTTTTCAGCACTGCCTTTTTGCCAGCTAACGTCGTTTCATGCACATGTGTGATCGCCAAGCATTCTGCTCCATCCGAGGCGCACAATGCGGTTGTTTCCCCCATCGCCGAAGAGGCGCCGAGGAAGGCCATGGCCATCAACGCCGCCAGCGCGGCAAGGCCAAGCATCTTGATCGGTTTCACTTTGATCTCCCTTTAGTTCGTTGTATGCGTCCCTGGGCCATTCCCAGGACCGTGTCGTTATAGATCTCGTCCGTGCGCTGGTCAAGGAATGACAATGTGGTAGCGGATAAGGTGTCTCAACGGCTGAACGACAGACATGTTTTCCCCTGGAAATGAGGGGATGACCAATGCGTGCGTGCGCCAACTTGTGCGTTGTACGAATGCGCTGAATCCATTCTGACTTGAATCTGCTGGATCAGATGCTCGGTATTCCCAACGACGTCATCGACGCGACCGAGCTGGAGCTGCTTCCAGTCGATGGCCGCAGCCTCGGCGAGCTGATGATGGCCGAGTTCCGCTCGCGCTACTTCATCTCCGGCGAGATCAACTCCGAGGTCGACGGCCCGGCGGCGAAGATGGCCGAGATTCTACAACTGGCTCGAGCAGGAGAAGATCGACTGCGGTGAGGTCGAGGGCGGCCTGAGCACCGACCAAGCGCTCGATCTGGCCGCCGCAAGGAGAAGATCCAAGCTCATAGCCGAGCAGCCCCGCAACGCCTACGAACTGGCCCAGGCGATCTCGGGCAACGTCGCTGTCGCCCAGGCCTTCCTCACCCTATCCGAGATGATCGGCCACGCGGACCTGTTGGTCAATGAGGGGCGGGTAGGGGAGTGAATGACAGTAAGGTGACCCGCTACGAGGCTGTTCAATAGAGCCCCCGGACCGTGGCAATTGTCACGGTCCGGGGGCTGCTTGACCAAACTGGTCGCCTGGGATAGCCGTATCCCGACCCTATCCACCGGTCCGAGTTGTTAAAACTATAGGTGTTCCTTCGAATATAATTCGTGAAACTCAATGCCTTTTTCTATGCACCTGGGACCTGTATAGCTACCCTGTTTAGACGAAATATCATGACACCAGTATAAAGGATCCGAACGAATGTACGTCGCTTCTAACGGAGTGGTGGTAATGGTTAATTTCGAGGTGCTCGGGCAGAACAGCCCGCTCTCCTTGTTCGTCGTCTGTTCTGTGAGTTTAACTTCCCCGTTGGTCTCGGTCGATAATAACGGTCCCTTGGCGGTTCCACTCAGACCGACGCCGTTGTAGCGACAGTTGAGCCCGCTGCATTCGACGTGAACTAAACCTTCGCCGGTCACGGTCGCGGTTTCATGTCCTGACTTTTGGACTTTGACTTCGGCAGGACCATTTTCTTCGGTAGCCGTGCAACTGCCGCAATTGGTGTAGGTGAAGGTACCGTGGATCACCAGCGGTAAGCCTGACGCGGTTAACGTATCGCCTAAGAATAAGACGTCGCATTCGACAGTTAGGATACTGGTTTTCAGTACGGCCTTTTTGCCGGTTAAGGTAGTTTCGTGCACGTGTTCAATCGCTATGCAACCTGCAGTGTCTTCCACGCACAGCGCGGTTTCTTCGGCCATCGCCGATGAAGAGCCCACAAAAGCCATCGCCGCCAATGCGGTCAAAGCGACAAGACCGAGTGTCTTGATCAGTTTCATTTGATTCTCCCTTTCGATTTGGAGTGTCGCTTGAGAGCGTTGCTTCCTCGGGACTTGCCCAAGGCTTGAGTTTCTTGTAAATCGTGGCGATCGGAGAGTCAAGGAATGCCAAATCAGGCACCTGGAGCCCGGCTCAACCCACTGGTGACGGGGGTGTTTTACCCTGCAAATGCGAAGATCACCGATGCGCGAGTGCGTCAAATTGTGCGTTGCGTGAATACGCCCGAATTGTCCTCGGGCCCGATCGGTCAAGGCTCCAAGACTCTGTCAAAACCCGGATAGCAATACCCTCACGCGGATGAATCCACAGAGGTCCAGCGGGCTGCGTTCGAGGATGTCTCGGCGCTCCGCCAAGAAGCGGATGCTGATCATCGTCAACCCCTACGCGACGACGGTCTCGGATCGGCTGCAAGAACCTGGTGGTCTACGCGCTGCAGGGGCGCTATCGAGGTCGAGACCGTCGACACCGAGGCGCAGAACCACGCGACTGAGATCGGGCGGGAGGTGCGCGATCACGGCTACGACGTGGTCGTCGCCTTCGGCGGCGACGGGACCCTGAACGAGGTCGCCAACGGGCTTGCCGGAACCGATGTGCCTGTCTCGGTGCTGCCGGGGGGCTCGACCAACGTGGTCTGTCGCACGCTCGGTATTCCCAACGACGTCGTCGACGCGACCGAGCACCTGCTGGCGCTGGTCGACGAGTGGCAGCCGCGCAAGATCGACCTCGGCAAGGCGGACGGGCGCCACTTCGTCTTCTCCTGCGGGGTCGGCATCGACGCGACCGTGGTCAAACGGGTCGACGCGCATCCGCGGCTGAAGTCGCGGGCCGGGCCCTACTACTACACCTGGGCAACGGTATCCGCCTTCTATCGCTCCTACCTGGTCAATGCCGTACGGCTGCGCGTCGAGACCAGCGGCGGCGACTCGGCCGAGGGCATCACCGCCCTGGCGCAGAACTCCGATCCGTTCACCTATTTCGCCAACAGTCCGATGCGGGTCTGCGAGGGCGTCGCGATCGACGACGGGACGCTGTCCCTCGGGGTTCTCAAGCGGGCCGCGCGCGCGACATGCCGACCCTGATCGCACGTCTCTTCGGCGAGCGCGGCCCGGCCGCCCACCACCGCCAGATCGAGCACTTCGCCGGCATCTCCGGGGCCACGATCACCTCGATCTCCGAGACCAAGGACGGCGTCACTCGCCCCTTCCCGATCCAGGTCGACGGCGACTACATCGGCGAGAAGACCGAGTTGACCCTCGAGGTCGATCCCGGCGCCCTGACAGTCATCTCCTGACGCTCAGGCAGCCAGGCGTGATGCGGTAGGCGTCGAAAACACGCCTCGACGTTGCGCAGCCGGGCGATGCACTGTTTGAGCTGCTCGGTGTCGCCGACCTCGATCACGAACCTGTTTTTCACCATCGGGTGGTTGGTCGTGCAGCTGGCGCCGAGGATGTTGATGCCGGCCTCCGAGAAGGTGCGCGAGAGGTCCTCGAGCAGGCGGGTGCGGTCGTAGGCGTCGATCTGCAGCTCGACCCGGTAGGAGGACTCGTTCTCGCCGTCCCAGCTCGACCTCGACAAACCTTTCCGGCGCCCTTTTCAGCGCCTTCACGTTCTTGCAGTCGCTGCGGTGGATGGTGATCCCCCGGCCGAGCGAGACGTAGCCGGCGATCTCGTCGCCGGGTACCGGCCGGCAGCACTTCGCCAGCCGCACCGCGACGTTGGCGGCGCCCTTGACGCTGATCCCGTAGTTGGAGGCGTCCTTGGTGCGCCGCGCCTTGTCCTCGCGGTGGCCGCCGGCGATGCCGAGCGGGTCGCTGTCCTCGACCGCCTCGCCCGCCTTCAGCCGCTGCATCAGCTTGTTGGCGACGGCCTTGGTCGAGACCTTGCCCTGGCCCAGGGCGATGTAGAAATCGGTCGCCTTGCGGAAGCCCATCTCGCGGATCACGTCGACGAGCAGCGGCGAGGCGGCGACCTTCTGCATCGGCAGGCCGTGCTTGCGCAGCGCTTCCTCCAGGCCCTCGCGCCCCTTGCGCTCGGCGTCCTCGCGGCTCTCCTCCTTGAAGAAGGCGCGGATCTTGTTGCGGGCGCGGCTGGTCCGCACCAGCTTCAGCCAGTCGCGCGAGGGGCCGCGCTTCTGCTTCGCGGTCAGCACCTCGACGATGTCGCCGGAGCGCAGCTGGTAGTGCAGCGGCACGATCGAGCCGTTGACCTTGGCGCCGACGCAGCGCGTGGCCGACGTCGGTGTGGACCGCGTAGGCGAAGTCGAGCGGGGTCGAGCCGGCCGAGAGGTTCTTCACTTCGCCCTTCGGAGTGAAGACGAAGACTTCGTCCTCGAAGAGGTCGACCTTGAGCGACTCGAGGAACTCGGCCGGGTCCTGCTCGCCCTCGGCCTCGACCAGCTGGCGCAGCCAGGTCATCTTCTCCCGCCGCGGGTCCTCGACGCCGCCCTCCTTGTAGGCGACGTGGGCGGCGATCCCGTACTCGGCGAGCTTGTGCATCTCCTCGGTGCGGATCTGGATCTCCAGCGGCTTGCCTTCCGGGCCGATCACGGTCGTGTGCAGGGCCTGGTACATGTTCGCCTTCGGCATCGCGACGAAGTCCTTGAAGCGGCCGGGCAGCGGCTTCCAGAGCGAGTGGATCACGCCGATCGCCCCGTAGCAGTCCTTGACCGAGCCGACGATCACCCGCATCGCGGTGAGGTCGAAGATCTCGTTGAACTCGCGCCCCTTCTTGGTCATCTTCGTGTAGATCGAGTAGAAGTGCTTGGCCCGGCCGGAGATCTCGGCCTCGATCCCGACCTGCGCGCAGCTCCTCGGCGAGGAAGCTGCCGGCGTCGGCGACGTAGGTCTCGCGCTCGTTGCGCTGCTGGGCGACGAGCTGCTTGATCTCGGCGTACTTGCGCGGGTGCAGGGTCGAGAAGGCGAGGTCCTCCAGCTCCCACTTGATCGCGTGGATCCCCAGCCGGTGGGCGAGCGGTGCGTAGATCTCCAGCGTCTCGCGCGACTTCGACAGTCTGCTTCTGCTTCGGCAGGGCGCCGAGCGTGCGCATGTTGTGGAGGCGGTCGGCCAGCTTGATCAGGATCACCCTGACGTCGGTGGCCATCGCCACCATCATCTTGCGGTAGTTCTCGGCCTGGCGCTCGTCGCGGCTCTCGAAGGTCGATCCCGGTCAGCTTGGTGACGCCGTCGACGAGCTGGGCGATCTCCTCGCCGAACTCGTCGCGGATCTCCTCGAGGCTGGCGCTGGTGTCCTCGACCGTGTCGTGGAGCAGCGCCGCGCAGAGCGTCTCGGTGTCGAGGCGCATCCCGGCGCAGATCTGCGCCACCCCACCGGGTGGGTGATGAACTCGTCGCCGGAGCGGCGCAGCTGGTCGGCGTGGCGGTCGCAGGCGAAGTCGAAGGCGCGGGTCAGGGCGGCGCGGTCGATCGCCGCCGGCGACACGGCGACGCCCCCATTGTCGATGCCGTCGGTCGCGCCGTTTTCGCCCGGCGAGGAGTCGAACTCCTCGACCACGGCGAAGAGATCGCCAAGGAGCTCCTGGTTGCGCTACGGCTGTCTCTGTCCTTCGAGGTATCTGCGAGCCTCCTGATGGCGGGCGCTGTAGGCGCGAAACGCAGCCGAGCGCTCCAGGTCGGTGCTCTCTGAGGATACGACCCCGACCGTCCCCGCGCCGCCGTCGGGGGCGCCCTGCACCAGGCCCAGCTCGGCGAGGACGCGGAAGCAGCGTGCCGCGGTCTCGGGACCGCGCGGGTGCGAGCCGCTTCCAAGCAGCGCATCGCGCAGCTCCTCGCCGCTCGTCTCGCCAGCGTCGCGCAGATCGCGAAAGACTGCGATCAGGGTCGGCGCTGGGCCAGGTGCTCGTCGAGAGCGCTGATGCGCGAAGCGCC
Organism: uncultured Solirubrobacterales bacterium; assembly: GCA_963714665.1. Taxonomy (GTDB): domain Bacteria; phylum Actinomycetota; class Thermoleophilia; order Solirubrobacterales; family 70-9; genus VRUE01. The sequence goes on from CAVQPE010000003.1 coordinate 968,544, forward strand.
ACTCCGCCTCGCCCCAGACCCGGTGCAGGTAGCCGCTCTCCCCTGTCGAGCGCGAAAGCGCAGCGCTCGATGTGCGGCGAAGGCCGGCGGGTCGACGAGGACGACGTGGGTGAAGTCACGGCACAGGTCGGGCGAGCGCTCGAGCTCGGCGTAATCGGCCAGGCACAGGCCCTCGCGTGCCATGGCCGCCCGCAGGGCGACGTCGGCGCAGACGGCGAGGACGCTCTCGCCGCATGAGGCCAGCTCGCCGGCCACGGCTGCCGGAGCGTTGGCGCTGGTCAAGACACGGCGCGGATGGCCTGGACCTCGTCCTGCCGATTCCCTGGCGCGGAGCTCGGGATCGCGGGCTAGCTCGGCCTCGAAGCGCCCCCACCACTCCCCCGCCTCCAGCGAGCCCTCGCCTCGGCGTCACGGCGGGTAGAGCTCGCGCAGCACGACCCGTGGCTCGACCGCGCCGTTCCAGCGGTTGACCTCCAGCCGCACCGCTACGTCGACCGGCTCCTCCTCGCCGACCCCAAGGTCGAGCGACCGAAAGCAACGCCGAGCGCACGGTGGGCGCCGCTGTGGAGGCTGAAGCGGGCATGCTTGCCCTCGCCCATCGCCCGCACGTCGCGCACCCGCGCCGACGGAACCAGCAGCCGCACCCCGGGGTTGCCCATCCCGAATGGCGCCAGCTGCCTCAACTCCTCGGCCAGGTCGAGCCCGAGGAGGCACCGCCGACCATCGCGTCGATCCGTTCGGTTCGCTTCAGATCATCGGGACCCAGCACCTCGGCGGCGTGGGCGGCAAACGCCTCGCGAAAGGCGTCAAGCTCTCGGCCCTCTTCAGCTCCAGTCCGGCCGCCGCCCGGTGCCCGCCGAACTGCCCCAGGTGCTCGGAGCAGGCCTCGAGCCCGGCCAGCAGGTCGAAGCCCGGAATGCTGCGCCCCGATCCTCGCCCACCGCCCTCTCCATCGAGCGAGATCACGACCACAGGCCGGTGGTGGCGTCTCGACCAGACGCGAGGCGACGATCCCGATCACGCCGGGGTGCCAACCCTCGCCGGCAAGGACCAGACCAGGCGCATCGCGCAGATCGCTCGGGAAGCTCTCGCAGAGCCGCCTCGGCCGCGTTGGCGACCTCCCGCTCGGTGGCCCGCCGCTCCCCGTTGGCCCGGCTCAGCTCCGCAGCGATCTCCTCGGCCCGCTGATCGTCCTCGGTGAGAAAAAGCTCGACCCCCGCATCGGCTCTGTAGAGCCGCCCCGCCGCGTTGATCCGTGGTCCCAGCCGGAAGGCAAGATCGCCCTCGTCAAGCTGGCTGGGCTCGCATTTCGCCGCCTCCAACAGCGCCCGCATCCCGGGCCGCCGGGCGCGCCGCACCTCCTCCAGCCCTCGCTTGACCAGCGACCGGTTCTCCCCGACCAGCGGCACCACGTCAGCGACGGTCGCAAGCGCGACCAGGTCGAGGTCGGTAGAGGCGTCCGGGGCGGGGTCCCCGGGGACTCCGCGCGTAAGCGCGCCCGGGGACCCCGCCCCGGACGCCTCCTCACGCAACGCACAAGCCAGCTTCCAAGCAACCGCGGTCCCGCAGAGCTGCTCGAACGGGATAGCCGTCTATCGCCGGGTGCAGGATCGGGCAGTCCGGCAGGGCCCCGCCCGGCTGGTGGTGGTCGGTGACGATGACCTCGATCCCCAGCTCCTTGGCAAGCTCGACCTCCTCGACCGCGGTGATCCCGCAATCGACGGTGATCACGAGCTGCGTCCCCCGCTCCGCCAGCCTTCGACGTTCGCGCGCGCTGAGCCCGTAGCCGTCGGCGATCCGATCCGGAATCAGCCAGTCGCACTCGGCGCCGAGCTCGCGCAGTGCGCCGACCAGCAGCGCCGTCGCGCAGACCCCGTCGACGTCGAAGTCGCCGTGCACGGTGATCCGCCGGCCGTCCTCGATCGCGCCGAGGACCTGCTCGACCACCGCTCCCATCGATTCGAAAGCGCCCGGCTCGTGTGACTCGTCGGCGGCGAGGAAGGCGCGTGCCGCCTCCGGCGTCCGGTAGCCGCGCCGCACCAGGGCGATCGCGACGGGCTCGCTCAGGCCAAGCTCCGCCGAAAGCCCCTGTGCCTCCTCATAGGAGTACGGCTCGGCTCTGTAGGCATGGGCGGTGGCAGCCACCCCAGCAGGCTAGGAAGCGAGCGGGACAGATTTACTGCCCAACCACGCGAACTGCATCAACTTATCTATCCAGCAGGAGTAGAAGTTGATGCAGTTCGCGGAAGTTCGTTAATCCGTGGCGCGCTCTTCGCGGACGCCGATCGCGTAGACGATCGCCAGGCCGATCACGACGCCCGGGATCGCGGTCAGCGCGGTTGCCACGTCGGTCGTGCCAAGGCCGCGGCCGCTGATCGTCTCGACGATCGCGCCGAAGACGACCGCGCCGATCACCGCGCCGAGGAAGGCGCCGACGATCCCCTGCCAGAAGCGGTCGGGCAGGAAGACGGTGAAGTGCCAGAGGGCGATCCCCATCGTGAACCAGACGAGCAGTGCCATGGACTAGCGGTTCCTCCCGTGTTTGCGGCGTTGCTGCCGTCGCGCGCGCCGGCGCTCGTCGCGCTCGCGCTTCGCGACCGTGGCCGGATCGACCGCCGGTCGGCTCCCCGTTGCTGGCGGGACCGGCACCGCTGCCTTCGGGCTCGACCGTCGCGACCGCCCCGGCCTTCGGCTCCGGCCTCGCCTCCTGGGCGGCGATCGCTGCCTCCGACCTCGGCGTCGGTCGCCTCGCTCGTCGCCGAGCTTGGCCAGCTCGATGTCGTCGGCAAAGGCCGGGACCTGCCGTCGACCTCGGCGATCCGCTCGCGACGGCGGGCGAAGCCCGGGCTCGCGTTCCTTCCAGGCGGTCAGCACCGGCGAGGCGATGAAGATCGACGAGTAGGTACCCGAGACGATCCCGACCATCATCGCGAAGGCGAAGTCCTGCAGGGTCGCGCCGCCGAAGACGAGCAGCGAGACGACCGCGAGCAGGGTCGTGAAGCTGGTCGCCAGCGAGCGGGTCAGCACCTCGCTCATCGAGCGGTTGACGATCTGCGAGAAGGCAGCCCGCGGCATCCGCGGCATGTTCTCGCGTATTCGGTCGAAGACGATGATCGTGTCGTAGAGCGAGTAACCGAGGATGGTGAGGAAAGCGGCGACCGTTCCGCTCGTCACCTCCCGGCCGGTCAGCGAGTAGATGCCCGCGGTGATCAGGATGTCGTGGAAGATCGCGATCAGCACCGGCACCGCGAACTTCGGGTCGAAGCGGAAGGCGATGTAGGCGCAGATCACCAGCAGCGAGAAGATCAGCGCGTTGCGGGCGCTGTTCGCCACGTGTTCGCCGAAAGTCGGGCCGACGCTGGTGCTGTCGAAGCCGTCCGCCACGATCCCGTACTGGCCTTCCAGCGTCCCGCTGCAGGTCTTTGATCTGGCCCGGCTTCAGGGTCTTGGACTGGATCAGGAAGACGTTGTCGCCGAGCCCGGGGTTGCTCTCCCGCTGCACCTCGGCGCCCGGAGACCCCGGCGCTGTCGAGCGCTTCGCGCACCCCTTCCTCGTCGGTCGGCTTCTTCAAGCGCGACCTCGACCCGGGTGCCGGACTCGAAGTCGATGCCCGAGGTTGAGCTGCTTGGTCGCCAGCGCGAAGGCGCCGATCAGCAGGATCACGCCCGAGACCGTGAAGAACCAGCGGCTCGCCCCCATGAAGTCGAAGTGCCAGCGCATCCCCTGCCGCGTCGGCGCCGAGGGCGCTGGGCGAGCGCAGCAGCCGGGTGCGGCTCATCGATGCCCAGCAGCGCCTGGGTGAAGACGACCGCGGTCAGCAGCGAGACGATCGTGCCGACGCCGAGGGTGAAGGCGAAGCCCTTGACCCCGGCGGTGGCGAGCACGAAGAGGATGAAGGCGGTCAGCAGGGTGACGACGTTGGCGTCGATGATCGTCGCGATCCCGCGCCTGTAGCCGGCCGCGATCGCGCTCGACATCGAGCGTCCCGCCCGCACCTCCTCCTTTATTCGCTCGAAGATGACGATGTTCGAGTCGGCCGCGACCCCGATCGTCAGCACCAGGCCCGCGATCCCCGGCAGCGTCAGGGTGATCGGGATCAGTTTGATCAGGGCGAAGAAGATCACCCCGTAGGCGCCGAGCGCGAGCGCCGCGATCAGGCCGAGGAAGCGGTAGAAGACGAGCAGGAAGAGGACGACCAGCGCGAGGCCGATGATGCCCGGCCTTGATCCCGTCGTGCAGCGCCTGGCTGCCCAGCGTCGCCGAGACCTGCGTCTGGCTGATCAGGTTCAGGTTGATCGGCAGCGCGCCGCGCTGCAGGAAGCTGGCGAGTTCCTGGGCCTCGGCGATGCTGTTGAAGCCGCCCGAGATCTGCGCCCCGGTGCGGCCGTCGATCCCGTCGGGGTTTTCGGCGAAGTTGATGATCGGGCGCGTCTTGACTTCGTTGTCGAGGACGACCGCGAAGTGGCCGGAGAGCGCTTCGGCTTGCTGGCTGGCCGACGGGCCGATCGCCCGGCGGCTGCCCGCGCTGGGCGATCTGCCGGGTGACTTCCTGGAAGGCCTCGCGGCCGCTGTCGGTGAAGTCGAAGGTGACGTTGGGCTGGCCGAATTCGTCGGTTTCCTGCTTCGGGTTGGTGATTTCGGTGCCCGAGAGCGCCGGGTCGTCCTTCAGCGCGAACCAGCCCGGTTCGGCGTTCTTCGAGCACCTGGCCATTGTTGTCGGTCGGCTTTTCGGAGACGACGACGGTCCCCTGCGGGACCTTGACGACGATGCCGGCGTTGCGCGGGCGCTTCTTGCCCGTTGGGGTTGATGTAGAGGTCGTCCTTGGTGAACTCGGGCCCGTCGATCAGCTTGTGCGGCGGCTCTTTCTCGAACAGGTAGTAGGTGGCTCGGCTGGCTGCAGCTTCGGCAGTCGGGTTTCGGCTTCTGTTCGGAGGCGAGCTTGGCGGCGGCGTACTCGGTCGGGTAGGCGCCGGCGAAGATCAGCTGCTGGTTCTCTTGGCTGGTCGGGCTGCGACCGGCTTCTTCCCATTCTTCGTCGATGCTTCGTGTCAGCCGGTCCCGGCGGTTCCGCGCCGGGATGGCCGCCGATCGCCTGCTCGCGGCCGATCAGGTTCGGTTCCCAGTCGTAGAAGTAGAGCCGCGCCGGCTTGGTCGCGCATTCGGTCGCCTTGCCGACACTGGTCGCGCCCGGGAATGCCGACCTGGATCTGGTCGGCGCCGACCGCGAGACCTCGATCTCCGAGACGCCGAGCTGGTCGCAGCCGGAGCGGATGATGTCGATCGCCCTGTTCATCGAGCCGCTGTCGATGGTCGGCTGCTGAGGCGTGGGCCGCGCCCTGCAGGACGAGCTGGACGCCGCCCTTGAGGTCGAGGCCCAGCTTGCGTCGGCTTGCTGGCGATGACCAGAGCCGAGACGGCGACCAGCCCGAAGACGAAGAGCAGGACGAAGAGGTGTTTGCGCCGTGCTGCCCATCTGCTCAGCTCTCCGGGGTGAGGACGATCAGCAGGCCGCCGTCGTCGTCATAGGCGGGGAAGACATCGGCGACGGCCTCGGCCGGAAGGTCGCCCTCGGCGTTGACCGAGACCCGCTTGCCGAGCGAGCGAACCCCCCACTCGAGCGAGGTCTCGATCGGGTCGGTGACGCCGTCGCCGTTGGTGTCGGCGGCCTCGTCCCCGTCGCCGCGCTCGACGCCACTGCAGGCCCAGGACCTCCTGGACCGGCCGGCCGATCACGTCCTCGTCGGTGAGGCCGGTCAGCTCGAAGCTGCCGCGGCCGGCGTCGATCACCCGCGCCTGCTGGTCGCAGACGAAGAAGGCGGCGTTGGGCGCCGGGTAGTAGTCGTCGAGCAGCTCGAAGACGAAGCCGAAGCCGCATTTCGAGCAGCCCTTCGGGCGCGTGCTGAAGCCCGCCGTGCGCTCGGCGCTGACCTCCCGATGGCCGCAGTTGGGGCAGATGAAGAACGGCATCACCCGGCAGGTTACTGAGAGTCGCTTTTAGAAGAGGCTTCTTGCGCCATCCGGAACCGGCAGGCCCAGGTGGTCGTAGGCCCTGGGCGTGAGCACGCGGCCCGCGCGGGGTGCGCTTGAGCAGGCCCTGCTGGAGCAGGTAGGGCTCGAGCACGTCCTCGATCGTGTCCGGCTCCTCGCCGATCGCGACGGCCAGGGTCGAGAGCCCGACCGGCCCGCCGGCGAACTTGGTCGCGACGGTGTCGAGCAGGGCTCGGTCGCTGCGGTCGAGCCCGCCGGCGTCGACCTCGAGCATCTCCAGCGCGGCGGCGGCGACCTCGCCGTCGATCGCGCCGCGGTCCTTGACCTGGGCGAAGTCGCGCACCCGCTTGAGCAGCCGGTTCGCGACCCGCGGCGTGCCGCGCGAGCGGGAGGCGATCGTCTCCGCTCCCTCGGCGTCGATCTCGACCCCGAGGATGCCGGCGGAGCGCACGACGATCTCGGCCAGGTGCTCGGGGCTGTAGTGCTCGAGCCGGTGGCGAGACGCCGAAGCGGTCGCGCAGCGGCGTCGTCAGCAGGCCGGCGCGGGTGGTCGCGCCGACCAGCGTGAACGGCGGCAGCGGCAGCGTCACGGTGCGCGCGCCGGCGCCCTGGCCGAGCACGACCGGCAGCTCGCCGTCCTCCATCGCCGGGTAGAGCGTCTCCTCGACCGCCCGGCCGAGGCGGTGGATCTCGTCGACGAAGAAGACGCTGCCGGGCTCCAGCGCGGTGAGGAAGGAGGCGACGTCGGCCTTGCGCTCCAGGGCCGGGCCGGCCGTCTGCACCATCGGCACGCCCATCTCCGCGGCGACGATGTGGGCGAGCGAGGTCTTGCCGAGGCCCGGCGGGCCGGCGAGCAGGACGTGGTCGAGCGGCTCGCCGCGGCCGCGCGCGGCCTCGATGAAGATCGCCAGCTGCTCGGTGACCTGCGACCTGGTTGACGAAGTCCGCCAGCGTCCGCGGTCGCAGCGAGCGGTCGAGGTCCTCGTCGGGCACGTCGGCGCGGGCATCGTGCACGCGCACCTCGTCCGCGGGCGGACAGATCGTCGATCGATCCGGGAGTACGAATGCGGCCGGGGGCCGATCGCGCTCACGCCTTGCTCCTCGACGTGCCGGCCTTGCGCAGGGCGGCGGCGACCAGCTCCTCGGCCTCGCCGCCCTCGACGCCGTCGAGCAGCTGCTCGGCCTCCAGCGGCGCGTAGCCGAGGTTGACCAGGCCGTCGCGGGCAAGGCTGCGCGCGTCGGTGCCGTCGGCGGCCCGCCAGGGCGACCTCCTCCTCCAGCGCGCCGGCGACCTTCTCGCGCAGCTCGACGATGATCCGCTCCGAGGTCCGTTTGCCGATCCCGGGCACGGCCTGAAAGCGTTTTGCGTCGCCGGCGGCGATCGCCCGCAGAAGCTCGCGTGACCGGGCCGCCGGAGAGGGCCGCGAGCGCGACCTTGGGGCCGATGCCGCTGACCGAGATCAGCTCGCCGAAGAGGTCGCGCTCCTCCTCGGAGGCGAAGCCGTAGAGGGCGAGCGAGTCGTCGCGGGCGATCAGCTCGGCGTGCAGGAAGGCGTCGCGCCCGGTGGCGGGGACCGCCTTCAGCGTCTCCGCGGAGACCGCCAGCCGGTAGCCGACGCCGGCGGCGTCGATGACGACGTGGTCGGGTCGCCGCACCATCACCTCTCCGCGCACCGCGGCGATCATCCGGCCAGCCTCTCCCCCGCCGTGCCCGCCAGTCCCGTTGCCGCGTCGACCGCTTCCTGGCGCCCGGTTCCGCCGCCGTGGCAGATCGCCACCGCGAGCGCGTCGGCGGCGTGGTCGGGCGTCGGCGGCTCGGGCAGGCCGAGCAGCGTGCCGACCATCCTCTGCACCTGCTCCTTGCCGGCGCCGCCGGAGCCGCAGACCGCCATCTTGATCGCCTGCGGCGTGTAGGTGAAGCAGCGCACGCCGCGCTGCGCCGCGGCCAGCATCGCCGACGCCGCTGGCCTGGCCGACGGCCATCGCCGAGTGCGACGTTCTTGCCGAAGTAGATGTCCTCGATCGCCATCGCCTTCGGCTCGTGCCAGGCGATCAGCTCCGCGAGCGCGCTGTGGATCCGCTCCAGGCGCCGCTCCATCGGCATCTCCGGCGTGGTTTCGACCACGCCCCCGTCGAGGGCGACCATGCGGTTGCCCTCGACCCGGACCACGCCGAAGCCGAGGTTGGCTGCGCCGGGGTCGATCCCCATCACGACTTGCATGGGAAGTGATTCTGGGAGGAGCCTCGGATGCCTTCCGGGCGAAACTTCCGCTAGGCAGCGAGCTTTTCGAGGATCTCCTCGGGGATGTCGAAGTTGGCGTGGACCTCGTTGACGTCGTCGTGCTCCTCGAGCGCGTCGACCAGGCGCAGCAGGCGATTCCGCCTCGGTGCCCTTGACCTCGACGGTGCTCTTCGGCTCCATCGCGACCTCGGCCGACTGCGATCTCTACCCCCGCCCCCTCGAGCGCCTCGCGCACCGCGCTGAGGTCGCTCGGCTCGCAGACGACTCGGAGCTGCTCGCCGTCCTCGCGCACGTCCTCGGCGCCGGCGTCGATCGCGACGATCAGGTCGTCCTCGCCGTAGCGGGTGCCGTCGACGGCGACGACGCCGCGTTTCTCGAAGATCCAGGCGACCGAGCCCGGCTCGCCGAGGCTGCCGTGGTGCTTGGTGAAGGCGTGCCGGATGTCGGCGCTGGCGCGGTTGCGGTTGTCGGTCAGCGCCTCGACCAGGATCGCCGCGCCGCCGGGCCCGTAGCCCTCGAAGAGGATGCTCTCGATCGCCGTCGGCGTCGGCGCCGGCGCCGGTGCCGCGGTCGATCGCCCGCTGGATGTTGTCCTTCGGCATCGAGGCGTCGCGCGCCTTCTGAATCGCCGTCGCCAGCGGCGCGGTTGCCGTCCGGGTTCGCCGCCGCCGTCACGGGCGGCGACCGTGATCGCCCGCGCCAGCTTGGTGAACAGCTTGCCGCGCTTGGCGTCGGCGGCGCCCTTCTTGTGCTTAATCGAAGACCACTTCGAGTGACCGGACATACCTGCCATTCTATGAATGTGGAGATGGCCACCGAATCGCACCGCACGGGCCGGCCAGGAGCATGGCCGCGGCGGTCGTCTTCGTCGCGATGCTGCTCGCCGCGCTCTCGCTCTGGACCGCGATCCCGCTGAGCTGGATCTACATCGGCTCCAAGGTCTCCCACACCCAGTTCCCGAGCAGCGGCCCCTACTTCGTCGTCGCCGTCGGGATCATCGTCTCGGTCCTCATCGTCGCCTGGCTGATCGGCCGCCTCAACCGCCTCTACATCCAGATCACCGGCACCAACCGGCTCGCCCCGATGCGGCCGACCTGGCTGCGCAGCATGCGCGACACTTCGAGCGAGCCAGGGGACGACAACCGTGGTCGAGGCGGTCCTGATGGGCTCGGTGATCCTCGCCGCGCTCGCCCTGACGATCTGGTTCTTCCTGCTCGCGGGATCGCCGATCCCCAATCAGTAGCTCAGACGACGAACTTGCCGTCTTCCTGCATCACCGTCCCGTCGACTTCGATCTTGCCGCCGAGGCGCAGGTCGCAGACGAGGTCGGTGTGGACGGCGGACTCGTTGACGCCGCCGGACTCGGGGTAGCTGCGGCCGACCGCCATGTGGACGGTGCCGCCGATCTTCTCGTCGAGCAGGACCTCGCGGGTGCCGCGGTCGATCGCGTAGTTGGTGCCGATCCCGAGCTCGCCGAGGCGGCGGGCGCCCTCGTCGGTGTCGAGCAGCTGGATCAGGAACTCCTCGCCGCGCTCGGCGCTCGCGTCGACGACCTTGCCGGCCTCGAAGCGCAGCCGCACGCCGGAGACCTCGCGGCCGCCGATCACCGCCGGCAGGTGGAAGGAGACCTCGCCCTCGACCGAGTCCTCGACCGGGCCGGTGAAGAACTCGCCGTCGGGCATGTTGCGGTCGCCGACGCAGGGGATGAACTTGCGCCCGGCGATGCCGAGCGTGATGTCGGTTCCCGGCGCGGTCACCCGCACCTCCTCGTGGCCCTCGATCCACTCGGCCAGGCGTTCGCTCTCGGCCGAGGCCCGCTTCCAGGCCGTCAGCGGATCCGGGTCGTCGGCCAGGCAGGCGCCGAAGTAGAAGTCCTCGTAGTCGACGAGGCTCATCTCCGCCTCCGAGGCGTAGGCGTTGGTCGGATAGAGCGTGTAGCACCAGCGGAACTCGCCTTCGGCGCTGCGCTCCATCGTCTTCGCCAAGACAGGGCCCGCCGCCGCCTGGCGCAGGGACTGGCGCTCGGGTGGCACGGCGGAGAGTTCGCGCGTGTTGGCGCTCGCCCCGATGCCGATGCGCACGTCGGCGTTCTCGACCATCCACTCGGTCACCGGCGAGATCCACTCCAGCTGCTCGTCGTCGGCGTGGTTGAAGTAGGCCGCGGCGAGGCCGTCGAGGGCGACGTTGAGGATCGGGTTCGCGCCGGCCTTGAGCACCTCCTCGTAGACGGCGCGCAGCAGCGGCTCGGCACCGATCTCGCCGTCGATCGCGACCACGTCTCCCGCTTTCACCTCGGTCGAGTAGCCGACCAGGATCTTCGCCAGGTTCTGCGCCCTTGGGTCCCTCACGCCTCAGCCTCCTCCCGCGCTCGATCGCGCGCGCTTGTCGTCATCGCCATGAAATATGCATGCAGGCGCGGATCGTCGGTCAGCTCCGGGTGGAAGGCACAGGCCAGCACCCTCCCCTCGCGAATCGCCACCGGATGGCCCTCATACGAGGCGAGCACCTCGACCTCGGGCCCGTGGCGCTCGACCCAGGGCGCGCGGATGAACACTGCCCGCAACGGCTCGTCGCCGATTCCCTCCACCTCGAGGCTCGCCTCGAAGCTCTGCAGCTGGCGCCCGAACGCGTTGCGCGCTGCCGTCGCGTCGATCAGGCCCAGGTGCGCGTCGTCGCAGACGATCATTCCCGCGCAGGTGCCGAAGACCGTCCCTCCCGCCTCGTGATGCGCCCGGATCGGCTCCTCCAGCCCGGCGGACTCGATGCCCTTGGCGATCGTCGTGCTCTCGCCCCCTGGGATCACCAGCCCGTCGAGATCCTCCAGATCCGCCGGCGACCTCGCCTCTCGGACGTCGGCGCCGAGGTGGCGCAGCACGTTCGCGTGGGCTTCGAACCCTCCCTGGATGGCGAGGACGCCGAAGCGCAGCTCAGGCACCGCGGTCCTGCAGAAGCGCGTCCGCAGCGGCCAGCCCGGCGATCTCGAGCCCCGGCATCGCCTCGCCGAGGCCGATCGACGCCGCCGCCACCCGCTCGGGATCGTTGAAGTGCGTCGTCGCCTCGACGATCGCCTTCGCCCGCCGCTCCGGGTCGCCGCTCTTGAAGATGCCCGACCCGACGAAGTTGCCTTCGGCGCCCAGCTGCATCATCAGCGCCGCGTCGGCCGGGGTCGCGATGCCTCCTGCGCAGAAGAGCGGCACCGGCAGGCGCCCCCGCTCCGCCACCTCGTGGACGACTTCCAGGGGTGCCTGATGCTCCTTAGCGGCAGCCGCGAGCTCCTCGGGCCCCAGCTGGGCGAGCCGCTTGATTCCGGAGACGATCTCGCGCATGTGGCGCACCGCCTCGACCACGTTGCCGGTTCCGGCCTCGCCCTTGGAGCGGATCATCGCCGCCCCCTCGCCAATTCGGCGCAGGGCCTCGCCGAGGTTGGTGGCGCCGCAGACGAACGGCACCTCGAAGGCGAGCTTGTCGATGTGGTTGCGCTCGTCGGCCGGGGTCAGCACCTCGGACTCGTCGATGTAGTCGACCTCGAGCGCCTGCAGGACCTGGGCCTCGGCGAAATGGCCGATCCGGGCCTTCGCCATCACCGGGATCGTCACCGCCTCCTGGATCCCCTTGATCATCGCCGGGTCCGACATCCGGGCAACGCCGCCGTCCCTGCGGATGTCGGCAGGGACCCGCTCCAGGGCCATCACCGCGCAGGCGCCCGCCTCCTCGGCGATCCGCGCCTGCTCGGGCGTTACCACGTCCATGATCACCCCGCCCTTCAGCATCTCGGCCAGGCCGGTCTTGACCCGAAATGTCGCTCGTTCCGCCATCGATCCGAATACTACGGTCTCCGCAGCAGGTCCTGTCGGCGCAGGCTCCCCAGCCGCCCGAGCACCGCGCAGCCGAGCGAGCAAACGGTCGATAGGCGCAACCGATCACTGTGGCTGGTCCCCCTATGAACAAGAGGCGCAGAGCCCATTTGCGCGAAATCGAGAGGGGCGCAACGCCGCGCACGCGCCTTTCAGTCGTTCCGGCGTGTGCAGGCAAAGCGAATGCGACAGTTGATTTCAAGCGAGTGCATTCCTGCGGATCTCCCCAGAGAAACTTGCGTTTCTCCTCGGTCCGCCATAAAAACACCGAGATCCGGGACCCCCGGCCTACAAAGCAACGATCTCAACAAGCTCACCCGAGAAGGGAGAACAAAATGAAAGCCACCAAGACGTTCGGCCTCGTCGTGCTTGCGGCGCTGATGGCCATGGCATTCGTCGGCGCCAGGCTCGGCGAATGCGGAAGCCCTCCAGCTGTGCGGCCACGACGCACCAGAAGGATTATCGTGCGAGGCAATCCGTCACATTCACCTATTATCGGTCGGCAACGCGGAAATCTTAACGACCCTCGGCACCGCAAAATGCAAAGAGTTATTCTTAGGCGAAGTATTAGAATGGGGTCCTCCGGTCATCATTAGCGGCACCTTCACCTTATCGGAATGCACGTTGGGCGGCAGCAACTGCACCGAGACCGAAGAAAACGGCCCTTCCGAATTCCAAGTATTAAAGACAGGCGTCGAAACGGCGGAAGTCACCGGCGAATTCTTAGTCCACCTCGCATGCGGCAGCTTCCTCAACTGCAACTACACTGGCGTCGGCCTGAAAGGTACCGGCAAAGGCGCGTTAACATCGACCCAGGAAAACGGCGAAATCACGATCTCCGAACAGGCGTTAACCAAGGAGTCCGGCATCTTCTGTCCGAAAACCGCCAAATTAGACATCACTCTGTCGCCGTTATCGCCTATCTACATAAATCCAAGGGAATTAGGCTACTGCGTTAGAACCGAGCACACGGTTGGCATCTACACGGACAACGAATGCGAAACGCTCGGCGGAACAACCGAACACAAATATGAATACACGTTAGTATGGGCTCCCGAAGGTCACAAAGCAGGCGAATTCGTGTGCTATGGAACATTATTAAAGTTCGGGTTATATAAAGGAAAGCAATCTTTTAACGAATGTGAAAAAGACATTCCAATCGAAGAACCTCGAACAGGTTTATATGAAAGAGGCGAAATCGTAACAGTTGAGTAAATTGTTTGAACGTTGGGGGAGAACCCGCCTGACGTAAGTTAGGCGTGGCAACCCCCAGATCCCGGCGTGCGCCGGGATCTGGGGGTTGCCACTTTTTGCTTCGTAGTGGATGGCGCTGCAATCGTCCACTTCTGCATTCGCCCCTCGTTGACGAGCAGGGGACCTACCGCGCTTGAAGCCGCGACGGCGTTACTTCAGCTTGTAAGCCCGGATGCGATCTTTGTGCGTGTCTTCGTCACGCGCGTAAAGCCCGTGGGCAAGAGCTTGGACCAGTGCCATCAGCGCGGTGTTGGACCGGGCAAAGGAGGGGCTGTTGGAGGAGAAGTAGAGGGTCAGCTCGGCGTGCTCTCCGACCTCCGACATAGAGGCGTCGGAGATCGCGAGCGTGCGGGCGTTGCGGTGCAGCGCCAGCTTCATCGCCCGCAGCAGAAGGGGATGTGCGCGACCGGAGGAGAGCACGATGACAAGGGTCTCGTCGTCGATCCGCCCCAGGCGCTGGAGCGACTCGCCGCCGGTGCTGGCGACGATCTCGGCCCGGATGTCGAGCAGGCTCAACATGTGGCGCAGGTAGCTGGCGAAGAAGGCCATCTGGTCGACGCCGACGATCACCACGCGCTGGGCTTCGGCGAGGGCGGCTACCGCCCCGTCGACCTGCTCGCGGGTCAGGTTGCGGGCAGTTTCCTCGAGGTTCGAGTAGTCGGCTCCCAGCGATCCCTCCAGCTCGGAATGATCGAAGGAGAACAGCGAGCCGGCTTTGGAACCGTTGCTGACGGCCTGGCCGGCCGTGCGGTACTCCTCAATCGCGGCCTGCTGGAGCTCGGGGTATCCCTCGAAGCCGAGGGCCTGGGAGAAGCGCACCACCGTCGATGACGAGGTGCTCGCTCTCCGGGCCAGCTCCTCGGCTGTGAGGAAGGCTGCCTCGTCGAGATGGTCGACGATGTAGCGGGCGACGTCTTTCTGGGAGCGCGAGAACTCGTCGAAGCGCTCCTGGATGTAGTCGGAAAGACTCTTCAGCTGTGGGGATGTTTTGGTCGCAGTCTTGGTCACGGCGTCAGATTCGCCGGACCCCACCTTTTCCCTTCCGCGGCCTGTGCTCGTCACGCCGGCTTTCCCGATCTGGTTGGATGCGCGTTGCGATGACACTCGAACAGGCGCTGCGCCTCACCAACCGGAACATGATCGCCTTCGACCTGATCCTGGGCAGCGCCGCGATCGCCGCTCCCGCGGCCACGCTGAAGGTGCTGGGCCACGAGCACCCTTCGCCCGATGCCGAACATCTCTTCCGCCGTTGCGGCCCGATCTGGCTCACCTTCGCCGCCGCGCACGCGCTCGCCGCCCGGCGCGGCTCCGAGCGCGACTGGTGGGCGCTGGCCTGGCTGCGCGGCACCGAGATCGCGACCGACGCGCTCTGGGCCGAGTCGCCGGCGGTCACCCGTCCCGGGGCAAAGCTCGGGCTGCGGCTCGCCGGGGTCAGCAACATGGCGATGGCCGCCGGCTTCGCCTGGCTCTCGAGGCGCTAGCCCGATGGGCAACCTCGCCGGCCTGCCCGACAAGCGCTGGAGCCTGCGGGGCCTGACCGAAGAGGGCGACGAGGCATGGCTGATCCGCGGGATCTCGCGCAAGCTCTACCGCTGCCCCGCCTGTCACGGCGAGATCGAGATCGGCAGCGACCACGTCGTCGTCCAGTACGTCTTCCGCCTCGGCGGCACCGAACACCACCACTGGCACCGGCGCTGCGCCGAAGAGATCCTGGTCGGCGACCTCGGCGACGTGCGGCGGGTGCCGACCTCGGAGTCGGGGCAATCCAAGCTGGAGCGGCGCGGTCGCCATCCCTCAGGGCGCCGCCGCCACCGCTGACGTGGCCCGGCACGCCGAGCTGATCTCGATCTACGCGCGGATCGGCCGCACCTATCTCAGGTGGGCACCCTCGCTCCTGCTGCTCGCCGTGGTCGTCTTCGTCCCGCTGGGCCTGGTCCACGCGATCACGATCAACGCCGACATCGGCTCGTTCGATCTCAGCGGTGGCGTCAAGCTGGTCGCGGCGGCCGCGGCGCTGCTCGCGCTGACCGCCACCGGCCTGGTCGGCGAGGTCTTCTACACCGGTGCGGTCGCGATCTCGCTCACCCACGCCCACGAAGGGCGCCCGCCGTCGCTGCGCCAGATCGCCTCGATGGTCAACTATGGGCCGCTGATCGCGGTCGACCTGATCTACGGCGCGCTGGTCGCGGTCGGCCTCGTCTTCTTCGTCGTGCCCGGCGTGCTCGCCTTCGTCTGGCTCGGCCTCGCCGCGCCGGTGATCGAGATCGAGCACCACGGCATCCGCGCCTCGCTCGCTCGCAGCGCCCGCCTGGTCCGCGGCAAGTTCTGGGTCGTCGCCCTGGTGCTGATCCCGATCGAGCTCGCCGGCGACGCGCTCACCGACATCGCCACCAGCCTCACCCACGGCCTCCTGGGCAGCGAACTTCTCTGCGAGTGGATGGCCGACGTGCTCTTCAACGTCGCCTTCACCCCCTTCTACGCCGTCGCTGCCGTGCTGCTCACGGTCGACAGGATCAGGTCCGTGGACGGGGGCACGGTCGAACTACACTCGAAGCCGTCGCCGTGATCGCCGTCGCCTCCATCTTCACCGACTTCTGGGACAGCCTCGTCGAGCACGACGAGCAGGGGATCTTCCTCGTCCTGGCCGGCTTCATCCTCTCCTTCGCCTTCATCCGCATGAGCACCCGGTTGATGCGCAGCCCCAAGGTGCCCTGGTGGCCGGGCAGCGTGGTCAGCGACAGCGGCGTCCACCTCCACCACCTCGTCTTCGGGATCGTGACGATGATGATCGCCGGCACGCTTGGCTTCGCCGCGCTGGGCCACAGCCCCTACGCCGAGATCTGCGCCTTCGGGTTCGGCGTCGGTGCGGGACTGACGATCGACGAGTTCGCGCTCTGGGTCTACCTCGACGACGTCTACTGGGCCGAGGAGGGTCGCAGCTCGATCGACGCGACGGTGATCGCCGCCGCCGGGATGCTGCTCCTCCTGCTCGGCTTCAGCCCGTTCACCTTCGAGACCGGCTCGGCCGGTGCCGTCATCGGCAGCATCATCAGCGCCGGCATCGTCTTCGGGCTGGTTGCGATCTGCTTCGCCAAGGGCCGCGTAATGCACGGCACGGTCGGCTTCTTCGTCTTCCCGATCGCGATCTACGGCGCCTGGCGACTGGGCAAGCCCGGCTCGGCCTGGGCCCGCAAGCGCTACGGCGAGCGCGACCCGGCGAAGCAGCAGCGCGCCGCGGAGCGCTTCCCACCTGATCGCCGCACCGAGCGGTTCAAGAACGCGTTCCGCGACATCGTCGGCGGCAAGCCCAGTGAGGGGGTGGCGGCGGTCCAGCAGGAGGCCCTCGCCGCAACCCGCGAGGCGGCCGACGAAGTACGCCACCGGGCCGAAAAGATCACCCATCCCGGCGGAGACTCGGACTGAGGTTCCCCGGCGAGGGTTGGAGGGGGGATGGCGGGTGCGCCTCTGCGTGAATTGACGTCGCCCGCGCCTATGGCGCGTAGCGACGAGATGAGGTGCGCGGGCTATGCCCGCGCAGACATCGGATTGCATTTCCGCCGCTTCGCGACATTCCCGCAGAGGCGCACCCGCCATCCCTCTCGAAACGCGGACAAGCTTCGGAAGCCCTTCCGGTGCGCTTTATGCCAACTATGAGCACATAAAGCGCACCGGAAGGGACGTGGGGTGCCCTGCTCGGCTTGAAGCTTCTTCGACCTGAGCGCCGGTACCGCTTTCGGAGCTTCCGGTCTATCGGGGCGTGTCGAGGCTCTCTCGCCGCCCCCATTCCGTCTACTCGGCGCTTGCCTCGGCTGGGTGGTGCGTTCGGGTGCGATCGAGGACTCGCTCCACTCGTTTGGGCAGGTACCAGTTCCAGTCGCCGAGCAGCTTCATCAGGGCCGGAACCAAGATCGCGCGGACTATCGTCGCGTCGAGCAGGATCGCCGCCGAGAGGCCGACGCCGAACTCCTGCAGGCCGACGAAGGAGCCGGCGGTGAAGCCGGAGAAGGCGGCGATCATGATCAACGCCGCCGCGGTGATGATGCGCCCGGTGTGCTCGAGGCCGTAGGCGACCGCCTCCTCGTTGTCATGCCGCTTGTCCCACTCCTCACGGATGCGGGAGAGCAGGAAGACCTCGTAGTCCATCGAAAGGCCGAAGAGCATCGCGAAGAGGAAGATCGGGATCCAGCCTTCGATCTGGGGAGTTCCCTCGAGACCGAGCCCCGAGTGCAGGCCTTTCTGGAAGACGAGGACGAGCACACCGTAGGTGGCGCTGACAGACAGGAGGTTGAGCAGTACGGCCTTCAGCGGCAGCACGAGCGATCGGAAGGCACGCAGGAGCAGCAGGTAGGAGAGGATCAGGACCGCGAGGACGAGCCAGGGGAAGGCGCCGTAAGCCGTGTCGACGAAGTCGACACCGAAGGCGGGGGCACCGGAGAGGACGACTTCGTCGTTGCCGAATCGGGCCCTGGGTATGTAGACGTCACGAATGCGGTGGACCAGGTCCTGCGCTTCGGAGGTGCCGGAGTCGCCGTGCCCGGCGACGCGGACCTGGGCGATCTGGCCGTTGCTGTCGACGAGGCTGTTGCGCTCGGCGATCGCCCGGCCGGCCGGGGTCCCCAGCGGCAGTTCCGAAGGCGAGAGGATCGTCGAGGGCTTGACCTCGGGGTCGCGGCGCAGCTGGGCAACCAGCCGGTTCTCGGCGGCGATCGTGGCCGGTGAGTAGGCGCCGCCTGGGCGGCCCGTTTCGATCACGATCTGGTTCGGGGCGAGGGCACCCGGGCCGAGGGTGTCGCTGAGCAGCTCGAAGCCTTCCGTCGACTCCTTGGTCAGGGGCACGCCGCGGTTGTCGCCGCTGGTCACGTGCAGGCCGAGTGCGGGCAGCGCCAGGCCGATCATCAGCCCGCCGGCGACGACGAGGTAGAGGACCGGGCGGCGCATGATCGAGCGCGCCAGCCGGGTCCAGGCGCCGGTCCTGCCGCTGGCGCGGTGCTCGAGGATGCTGCGCGGGATCACCCGCAGCCGGTTGACCTTGGTTCCCATCACCGCCAGCAGTGCCGGCAGGAAGGTGGCCGAGGCGGCGATCGAGAAGAGCGGGACCAACAGGCCGCCGACGCCCATCGAGCGCATGAAGGGCACCGGCATGAAGACCAGCAGCGCCAGTCCCACAGCTACCACCGCGCCGGAGAAGAGGGTCGCCCGCCCCGCCGTCTTCATCGTTTCGACCAGGGCCTCGCGGGGTGAGTCGTGTTTCTCGAGCTCTTCGCGGTAGCGGA
This sequence comes from uncultured Solirubrobacterales bacterium, assembly GCA_963714665.1. Lineage (GTDB taxonomy): Bacteria > Actinomycetota > Thermoleophilia > Solirubrobacterales > 70-9 > VRUE01. The sequence continues at coordinate 987,157 of CAVQPE010000003.1, forward strand.
AGACGACAAGCATCGAGTAGTCGATCGCGATCGCCAGGCCGATCAGGGTGACGATGTTGGTGACGTAGATCGCCATGTCCATGAAGTGCGCGACGACCCAGATCGCCCCCAGCGTGGAGGGGATCGTCACCGCGGCGAAGGCGAAGGGGACAGCGATGCCGCCGAGCGTGCCGAACATGAAGGCCATCACGATCAGGGCAATCGGGATCGCGATCGTCTCGCCTTTGGCGAGGTCTTCGTTGTAGATCTTCTGGGTGTCGTGATTGATCGCCGGGAAGCCGGACAGGTACGTGGTGACCCCCGCGCATCGCGGGGGTGGCGTCGCGGATGTCCGGCGTCTTCTTCGCCGCGTCCTCGTTTTCGAGCGGCGTATTGATCTGCGCATAGGCGACGTGCGGCGAGGCGTAGAGGACCGGCCCCGGTCGCGCTCCCTGCACCGCCGTGGCGGCCTCGGCGGTGGCCCTGCTCGCTTCGCGACGGAACGCGGGGCGCAGCAGGCGCGGACGCCCGCCGGACGCCGCCGCGGCCGGCGCGACCACGACCGGCTCTCGGCTCTTAAAGACCAGCGTAAAAGCGCCGTCGCCGCGCTCGTTGAAGTTTTCTTTGAGCAGGTTCAGCCCCCGTTCGGCATCGGAGCCGGGGACCTTGAAGCGGTTGGTCAGCAGGTCGCCGAGGTGCGAGGCCCCGTACCCGCCCATGACAAAGAGGACGAGCCAGGCCACGATGACCTTCTTGCGGTTGGCGATGACGGCGCGTGTCCAGCGCTCCAACTGGCAGCCTTTCGCTTGGACTTGGGACGGACGGGCGCGATTCTACGAAAGTCGCTTCGCGGGGTGCAAATTCCGCTCGAGCTCCTTGACCTGGAGCCAAGGCCATCGAGCCGCAGGCTGGGCGTGCCTTCTTGGTTAATCCTGCCCCAATGTGCCAGACCTAGACTGAGAGTGAGCCATGCGTCGCCTCACCATCGCAGCCGTTGTCGCCGTCGCCGTGCTGGGCGTCGCCGTCGTCGCCCAGGGCGAGGTGTACCAGCGAGGAAACCTGCGGGTGTCCTTCGACGGTCGCCTCCGGCCTCACGACCTCCCGCGCGAACGCTTGGCCCCCGTGACCGTGAGCCTCGATGGCTCGGTCGGCACGGTGGACGGCAGCCGGCCCCCGCAATTGCGTGAAATCACCGTCGCGATGAACCGCGCCGGCAAGCTCTCCACCGCCGGCCTCCCCGCCTGCGCCGCGTCGCAGCTTCAGCAGACCAGCAGCGAAGCCGCGCTCAGGCTCTGTCGCCCCGCCCTGGTCGGCCACGGGAGCTTTGCCGCGAATGTCGATTTTCCGAACGCACCGCTGATCCCGGCCAAAGGGAAGGTGCTCGTCTTCAACGCCAGGATCGGCGGGCAGCCGGGAATGCTGCTGCACCTCTACGGGTCGAGCCCGGTGCGAGCGGCCTTCGTCCTGCCCTTCAAGATCGAACATCGCAGCCGGGGTGAGTTCGGCACGGTGTTCTCGACCAAAATCCCCACCCTCGCTTCGGACCTTGGCTACGTCACTGAAATCAAGATGACGATCGGGCGCAGGTACCGCTACGCCGGCAAGTCCCGCAGCTTCCTCAGCGCCAGCTGCGCCGCACCGGCCGGTTTCCCCGGGACGCTCTACAAGCTCGCCAAGACGACGTTTGCCTTTGCCGACGGGACGACACTGACGAGCCGGCTCACCCGCGACTGCACGGTCCGTTAGGGCGCGACTCACAATCCCAGCTCCCCCACCCCGCGCTCGTCCCAGCCGAGGTGGTGCGCGAGCTCGTGGCGCAGTGTTCGCTCCACCTGCCTGGCCAGCAACTCCCGGTCGCGACCGAAGTCGCGCTCGAGCGTGTCCCGGTAGATCACGATCCGGTCCTCGTAGCGTTCGTGCGCGACTCCGTCTCCGAAGTAGTGGCCGTAGGCTCGGGCCTCGGCGCCGCGATCGGAGATCACGACGGCGATCTTTTCCAAGACCTTTTGAAATTCTTCGGGAAGAGCGTCGATCGCGTCGACGACCAGTACTTCGAACTCGTCGAGGTCACCGTCGTCAGGCATTGGACCGCCAAGGATGGCCTACCGGCCCCTCGGCCACCCCGATCCCCGGCCCCGGCGGCGGGCGAACGCCGCCGGGGTGAGTCGGACCCGCGCCTCAGTAGCCGTACCTCTGCGTCTGCTTTTCGGCTTCTTCGATCCCGCGTTCGGCTTCAGCCTTGCCCTTTTCGATTCCCTTCTTGGCTTCTTTTTCGGCTTTTTCGATCGTTTTCTGGGCCTGTGTCTTGCCCTTTTCAATACCTCCCTGGGCCTTGCTCTTTCCCTTTTCGACACCTTCCTTTGTCGCTTCTTCGGCTTCCTTGAAGCCCTTTTTGACTTCTTCTTTCGCCGTTTCGAGGCCCTTCTTGGCTTCTTCGGCGCCCTTTTCGACCGCCGAGGAGGCACTGTTGCTGTCGCTGCTTCCGCCACAGCCCCCCGCGACCAGAGCCGCGATCCCGATCGCCAATACCAGCGGCAGCTTCCAGGCCCGCCCTGCCTTGAGCCACCTCGAATCTCTTGCTGACACGTTCTCTCCTATCTCTCGTAGCCGACCGTTGGAGCGATCTTCGCATCGCCAGCGGCCGTCGGCCAGTGGGTGGCGGCTGGGTTGGCTGGTTTGCTGCCGTGGACTCGGACGCCGGGGCCGTTGGAAGCGGCCGCGCTCAGACCGGTTTTTAGCGGCCACTCCCTAAACTGGCCAGACAGCCAGTAGGATGCGGGCCCGGCCGGACCGAACTGATGACGGAAACCACAGACAGACTCGAGGATGCGCTCGTGATCGAGCGCGAGCACTGGATCGACGGTCCTCCCCACGCCCTGTTCAAGGAGCTGCGCGGCGGCTGCCCGGTCCACTGGACCTCCCACGTCACCGAGTTCCCTGACACGGCCGGCTTCTGGTCGGTGACCACCGCCGACGACGTCTACGAGGTGAGCCGCGACTGGCAGACCTACTCCTCCGAGCTCGGCGGGGTCACCGCGATCAGCGAGGTCTTCCCGATCGAGCTCTCGCGGGCAATGTTCATCGGCATGGACCCGCCCAAGCACGACCGGATCAAGGCCCTGTTCCAGGCGGGCTTCACGCCCAAGCGGATCGCCGCGCACGAGGAGGCGATCCGGGAGATCGTCGTCGGGGTGCTCGAGCGCCTGGAGGGCCGCGACGGCTGCGACCTTGTGACCGATGTCGCCCAGCCTGCGGTCTCGCGCGTGATCGGCAGCTTCATGGGTATCCCCGAGGAGGACGACGAGGCCTGGGCGACGCTGATGAACTCGACCCTGGGAGCCGGCGACCCCGACCTCAGCCCGGGCGGCGTCGAGGAAGCCCTCGAAAAGGCGATCCCGGAAATCTTCGCCCGCTGCAACAAGATGATCGCGGCCCGGCGCGAGAACCCCACCGACGACCTGACCAGCGTCCTCGTCCATTCCGAGGTCGAAGGCCAGATGCTCGAGGAGCACGAGATCGTGATGGGCTTCTTCCTCCTCGTCGCGGCCGGCAACGACAGCACCAGGTCGACCTACGCCAGCGGCATGCGGGCCCTGATGGAAGACCGCGAGCAGCTGCAGATGGTGATCGACGACCCGAGCCTGATCCCCGGCGTGGTCGAGGAGGCGTTGCGGATGTTCCCCGCCTTCGCCCACTTTCGCCGCACGGCCACCTGCGACACCGAGCTGAACGGCAAGAAGATCAAAGAGGGCGACAAGGTGGTGATGTGGTACTCGTCGTCGAACCGCGACGAGACGCGCTACGAGGACCCCGATCGCTTCGACGTCCTGCGCAACCCCGAGCACCAGGCCTTCGGCGCCGGCGGCCGCCACTTCTGCCTCGGTACCGCCCTGGCGCGGCTGGAGCTGAAGATCCTCTTCGAGGAGACCCTCGCCCGCTATCCCGAGATGGCCATCGACGGCAGGCCAAAGTTCGTCGAGTCGGCCTTCCTCAACCAGCTGAAGACGCTGCCGGTGCGGCTGCGGCCGTAGGCCACCGTTCTCGCCGCATTGCTCAGGAGGCGAGCAGCTTGGCCTTCTGGGCCGCGAACTCGTCCTCGGTGAGGATCCCCTGGGCCTTCAGCTCGCCGAGCTCCTTGAGCTGGTCGATCGTCGACTGGCCCCCAGCTTCCGGAGCCGAGGCGGGTGCCGCCGGAGCCGGAGCTTCGGCGGCTTCCTGCTGCGCCCAGCGCGCGCCCTGGCGCCTGGAGACGCGATTGCTCACCGCAGTGGCGGTTCCGGCGATTGCCGCCGTCCGTGCAACTCCTCGAAGCAGTCCCGGCATGATTCTTCCTCCCTCAGGATTCCGCCTCGGCCGCGTCGAGCGCGGCGAGCACGGCTTGGATTGGGATGCGGCCGCTGGCGACGAGCTGGGCCCCCGTGCGGCGCATTGCGGTGGCAAACGGCGCGGCCCAGCGGTTCTCGTAGACCAGCAGCGCCGCCGACGTTCCTGGCTCCAGCGCCTCGCCCGCCGCAACCGTGTCGTCGTCCGACAGCAGCCCGGACGATGCGCCCTCGAAGGCCGCGAAAGCCTCCACCTGGTCGCCCAGGTCGGAAATCTCCAGCACGGCGACGGAGCCGTCCTCGGCCTTGGCGATGAAGGCCAGGTCGAGGATGCGGATAAGGCCGCGATCTACAAGGTCGATCAGGTGCGGGGCGGCCTCGCCGGTCGGCTGGCGATCCGGCCACTCGACGATCAGGTAGTCGATCGGGCCCATCTCGTTGAGCTCTTCGCCGTTCAACGTCTTTCCTTCCGTGGTGGAGTGCGGATACGCCGGCATCGCCGGCAGCAGGGACCCTAGCGAGTGAAGCGGCCCGCGTGGGGCCTACGCCGCAGCGGCGTCCATGGGATGAAGCTCGCCCTTGACCAGGGCCTCACTGCGAAGGTGTTCGATCACCCGATACTCCTCGGATCCGACCATGTCGAGAAAGGCCTGTCGCGTCGGGTATTCGACCAGGACGACCAGGTCCCAGGTTCCGTCTCCCAGCAGCGGTGCCGCAGGTACCCCGAGCCAGACGATTTTCCCACCCGCCTTCTCGAGCAGCGGCGCGACCGCAGCCCCGTACTCTTCGTACCGCTCCCGTCCGCCTTCGGCCCGAAAAGCGAGAAGGTTGAGCATGACTACCGGCAGACCGTCGCCAGCCCGCGCTGCGAATGCCGCAAACCCCTCCTGGTTAGGTTGCTCGGGTTGTGTCGATGCGTCCAAGTCAGCTCTCCTGTTTGTGTTCTCAGATCCGGAATCTACCTTGGGCGTCAGGTTCGTCGACGACCGCCCGCCTGCCCACCGGGAGCTGAACCTCTGGAGCTAAGCCAGATAACGACTAAAGGCGATCAAGTGCTCGTTGCGATGGCAATAGCTCCTAACCTCGTATCGATGGCGGCGAACTTCCGCGCATCTCCAGCCCTCTGGGCCCGAGTCCTTCTGGGACGCGTCGTGGTACCAGCGACGCAAAATGGCTCTCGCGATTCCACACTTAACGCGACGAGTAATAATTTTGTAGAGACCCACGAATTAAGCGCTAGGGCACAAGGTCCCGATCGAGTCCTGCCCATGAATTAAGCCTACTTCGTAGCCTGACACCTCGCTATCGAGCGGAAACTCAAGCCGCCTCTCCACCGGGCGCCTCGAGCGGCATGGCGTCGGCGGCGGTGAGTGCGCCGAGCAGCGTTCCGAGCAGAAGGTCGCGCAGTTCGTCGCGCGAGATGTCGCGGTGCTCGATCCAGTTGAGGCAGGCCCCGTCCATGAACCAGAGCCAGCCGCTGACGGCGGCTCGCGCTTTTGGCGGGGCGCCGTCCGGGTAGATGCCCTCGAGGATCCTGGCGGCCGTCCTGGTTCGAACGTCATCGATCAGCTCCCGTACCTCGGGGACGCTGCCGAGGCTCTGCATCAGCTTGCCGTAGGCGAGCGCGTTGTCGTCGATCAGCTCGAGGAAGGCCTCGAGGCTCCCCCGCAGCTGATCGAGCGGCGGCAGGGTCGGGTCGGGCTCCGTCCGCGCCCGCAGCTGCTCGGCCGCCTGGGCGAGCGTCGCCTCGAAGAACGCCTGCTTGCTCGGGAAGTAGTGGTAGAGCAGCGGCTTGGAAATCCCCACCTTGCGGGCGATCTCGCGCATTGAGAGCTCGTCGTAGGAGTGCTGGGCAAACAGCTCGGCACCGCGCTCCAGCAGCTGGCGACGCCGTTCCTCGGCCTTGAGCCGTCGATAGGCGGGGTTGGTCATTGCGCTGAATTGTAGCTGCTTGTTGACCGAAGGTTGACAAGCCTGTTACTTTGTTGACCGTCGGTCAATAAACAAACTGAACAGGAGGAAGAGATGACCGGAGAGGGAGTCGAAAGCCAGCAGGACCTGAGGAAACGACAGTTGGCGGAACTGAAGCGGTTCGAGGAGCTTTTCGGCGGGCGCGTGCTTGCCTGGGTCGGCGGTCTCGCGACCCTGCTGGGAATGGTCTTCCTGGTTGGAATCGCGATCGAGCGCGGCTGGATCGACGAGTCGATGCGGATCGTCCTCGGCTTCCTCGGCTCCACCTCGCTGCTGCTCGCCGGATTCTGGCTCTACGAACGCAAGGGGCAGACTGAGGCAGCACTGGCTGCCGTGGGGAGCGGCCTCGCCGGCCTCTACGCAACGCTCCTGGTCGGAACGCAGGTATATGACCTGATCCCCTCCTATCTCGGCCTTGGCTGCGCCGCCCTTGTCGGGGTCGTCGGCGTGGCGATCGCGGTTCGCTGGAAATCGGTGATCGTCGCCGCGATCGGCATTCTCGGCGGACTCTCGGCGCCGGCCCTGGTCGGCACCGGGACCACCGGGGTCTCAGTCGCTTTCATGGCGATCGCCCTGGCAACCGCAGTCGGGGTCCTGCTCTGGCAGCGGTGGAACTGGCTCTCGCTCGGGGCCTTCCTGATCTCGGCGCCGCAGCTTCTGGTCTGGATCAGCGCAAACCAAGACGAGCACCTGCCGGCCACACTGGGCGTGCTGGTCGGCTTCTGGGTGCTCTACCTCGTTGCCGCGATCGGCTATGAGCTGCGAGCCCGAACGCGGGATCAGCTCCCGGTTTCGTCCCTCTTCGTGCTGCTCGCCGACGTCGTCCTGGTCACGGCCTCCGGCTACTTCGCGCTCGAACATACCGGCCACCCGAGTGCCGCGGCCGCGTGGCTCCTCGGCATGGCCGCCGGCCACATCCTGCTCGGGGCACTCGCGCTCCGCCGGCCACTCAATCCCGAGATCGGCTCGCTGCTGATCGCTGTCGGCATGGGCCTCTCGGCGCTGGGCTTCGCGGATGCCCTCGACGGCCCCGTCCTCGCGGTTGGCTGGGCGATGCAGGCAGCCGTGCTCGCCTATATGGCAACGCGAGCGAGCAGGGAGCCGGGGGTGCTCGGATCGAGCGCCCAGCGCCTCCTGGCCGCGGCTGGCGCGTCCCTCGGCCTTGCCCTTGGGCACGTGCTTCTCTTCGAGGCTCCGCCCGACGCGATCGCCGTCGGGGTGGAAAACCTCAGCGAAGTGCTCCTCGGCCTTGGCGCCTGTGCCGCTGCCGCGCTCTATGGCCGGTTCGCCCTGCGTGAGATCGATCCTCGCCTCAGTTACGTATGCGAGGCCGTCGCTGCCGGCTCGCTCCTCTACCTCGGATCGGTGACGATCATCGACACGGTGGGCGTTACCGACTCGGGTGACACGCAGCCAGATCGGGCAGGCCCTGCTTTCGGCCTTCTGGGCAGTCGCGGGCCTCGGCGCGGTGCTCTACGGGCTGCTGCGCGACATCCAGCGCTTCCGCCTCGCCGGGCTGGGGCTGCTCGCCCTCGCAATCGCCAAGGTCTACACCTACGACCTGGCGGAACTCGAACAGCTCCCGCGGGTGCTCTCGTTCATCGCGCTCGGACTGTTCCTGCTGGTGGGCGCTTTCGCCTATCAGCGAATCAAGTCGGGGTCGGCGACGACGCCGAAGAGGAGACGGTCGAGGCGGTTTCTCGATGAGGCGCCTCCTCGTCTCCCTTGCCCTTCTCGTGTCGCTTGCGGCCGGCGCTCAGCCGGCCGCGGCGGCCGGGCTCGACCGTGCCGACTTCCGCTACCAGCGCTCGCTGGTAGCGGGACCCGGGGGCGAGCCCGTTCTTGTCGAGCCCGACGGGTCCTCTTCGAGCACTCGCTGCCGGGCTTCGCCGACCTGCGGGTCACCGACGCGCGCGGGCGACAGGTGCCATGGCGGCACGCCGGCTTCGAGCGGGCGCTGCCCCCGAGGCGGTACCGGTCCTGAACAGTGGCCGCCAGGGACGTTTCGCGATTGCTCTCCTCGACCTCGGGTCGCGGCGGAGAATCCGGGACCAGCGTAGTGCTCAAGGTACCGGACCGGGACTTCATCGGTCGTGCGGAGGTCCTCGGAGCCGACGATCGCCACGGCCCTTTCACGCGGCTCTCGGCGACTGGGATCTATGACGTTCGCGGGGCACAGACGGCGCGGAGCACGGTCGCCGTCTTCCCGCCGAGCGACTTCCGTTACCTGCTGGTCAGGGCCACCGGCGTTAGCCGCATCGTCGGCGCAAGCGTGTCCGGGGCTCACGAGCGTCCGCAACTCCTGCGACGCACGGTCAGGTCGGTGTCGCAGCGCCGGACGGGACCCGAACGATCGTCACCCTCGATCTCGGGTTCCGCGACGTCCCGGTCGACGAGCTTCGCATCGCCGCCGAAACCTCTCGATACGAGCGTCCCGTAACGATCCTCGGTTCGAACTCGCGGCGGCGGTTCGTACCGCTGACGGCAGCCAGGATCTTCCGTTTCCCCGGCTCCGTTTCAGCGCCGATCTCAATCGGAGCCCATCGCCGCTACATCCGAATCGAGGTCGACAACGGCGACGACGCGCCATTGCGGAAAATCGAGGTCTCAGCATGGAGTCGCTCGCGCGCCCTCCTGATCGAGGGCGGGCATCCACTCCCCTACACCGCCTACTACGGAAGCCCACGTGCGAACGCTCCCAGCTATGACTTCGCTCGCCTTCCGGCGAGCGCCCTCGGGGTCGAGCGCGCCGTACAGGGTCGGTTGGGGCCTGAGCACCCAACCGCGGCCTTCGAGCCACCCCCGGACACGCGCTCGTTCACGGCACGCAATCCGGGCTTGTCACGGCTGCCCTTGCGCTGGCCGCACTCGCCCTGGGCGCGGTCGGCCTGCTTGCACTGAGGAAGCGAGCGTGAGGTCCTTGAGCCCTGGCCCGAGTAGAACCGAATCGCGGTGGGGCCGTATGAAGATGACCGGCCGCTCCCGCGCAGCCATCGTCTTGACAACCGCGTTCGTTCTCGGCGTTTCCACCTACGGACGCGGATTCGGCTTCGGCCCGCCCGGTGTCCTTCAATACATCTGGGACGTCAACCAATGGACGATCTACGGGCTTGCCGTCCTCGGCGTGTTCCTGGTCTATCGGTGGTGGGCCCTCCTCCCGGCGATTGCGCCTGCCGCCGTCACCGTCTACCTCTACAACATGACCGACCATGTGCCGCTCTGGAACCAAGATCCCACCGGCCCCACCAGCTTCTCCGATGACCCTGTCCTGTACGTCATGTTCGTGGCCGGCGGGATCCTCCTGGAGGCGGCGGTCCTTTCCGTCGGCTTGCTGCTGCGCGCAACATGGGAGTGGATTCGCTCTGGGGATCGTGGAAGTTCGACACCCGAATCGTCCAGCGAGCAGCGTGCCGCCGGCTGAGCTTGGGGGTGCATTTGACCCTTAACCTCAGACACGCTCTGCCGTTCGGTCGCTCGCGTAGGCTTCCGGCCCGTGGCGATGACCGACGACCAGAAGGCGATGCTCCGGCTGCTCGCGCAGCGCGAAGAGGGCTACGAGGACATGGCCGCCCTGATGGGCATCAGCGTCGAGGAGGTGCGCAGCCGCGTCAAAGAGGCGCTCGCCGAGGTCGACCAGCCGGAAGCGGCCGCCGAGGAGCCATCCGAGCCCGAGCCCGCACCGGCTCCCGAGCCTCCGCAGCCGGTGGCAGCAGAGCCACCCCCCGTCCCTCCGGTGCCACCCGCGCCCGCGCCACCGCAACCCGCTGCCAAGACCCCTGCTCCGGCCAAGCGCCCCGGCAACCGCCCCCCACGACTTTCCGGCCTGAAGCTGCCGAAGGACCGTGGCGCCTTGATCGGCCTTGCCGCCGGAGCGGCGGCTGTACTGGTCATGGTCATCGTCCTGATCGTTGGCGGCGATGGAGGGGGCGGCTCAAGCTCCACCACCGCAGCAAGCGAAGGCGGCACGACGCCAGCCACGGCCGGAAACCAGAACCTCACCCAGGCGATCCTCGAACCGGTCGACGGTGGCGAAGCCAGCGGCCTCGCCCTCTTCGGCCGCTTCAAGAAGAAGGTCCTCCTGCAGGTGACGGCAAAAGGCCTCGAACCCTCGGGGTCGGGCCAGTCCTACGCGGTCTGGCTCTCCCACTCCGGCAAGGCGATGGTTCCGGTGGGCACGGCGAAGGCTCCCGACTCAGGCGACCTCGCCGCGCGGTTCGAAATCCCGGCGGCGGTGCTGCTCCTGATCGCGCGAAGCGCCTTCGACGAAATCGACCTCACCCGCACCTCCGACGCCACCCTGAGCGCGGCGATCGCGACCGCCCGTAAGAACAAGACGGAATCGGCCTACACCGGCACCGACGTGATGCGCGGCAAGATCACCGGCCCGTTCGTAGGCGCAGCATCGAAGAAATAGCAGCACCCCTCGGCCGACCTGGCCAAGCAGGCCAAGGACACAGGGAGCGCCGCGTGCTCTGCACGCAAGCGACCGAGGACGCAGGCATGCGCCGCGCCAGGTCGGCCGAGGTTAGGCGAGGAGCTTTCCGGGGTTCATGATCCCGGCCGGATCGAGCTGCTCCTTGACCGCGCGCAGCACGTCGAGCCCCGTCCCCCCCACCTCCGCCTCCATGTAGGGGGCGTGGTCGCGGCCCACGGCATGGTGGTGGGTGATCGTGGCGCCGGCGGCGACGATCGCCTCCGAGGCGGCGCGCTTTACCTGACGCCACTGCTCAACCTCCTCGCCGCCGCGCGCGCGGGCGATGTAGGTGAAGTAGAGCGATGCGCCGTCGGCGTAGGCGTGGGAGAGGTGGCAGAAGACCAGGCCCGGGGTGCCCTGGGCGGCGAGCGACTCGCGGATCGCGGTGCCCACCGCCGCGTGCAGCTCGCCGAGCCTGCTCCAGGTGTGTGAGGTCTCCAGGGTCTCGACGATCGCCCCCATCTCCATCAGTGTGTCGCGCAGATAAGGGCCCTGGTAGCGACCGTGCTCCCAGGAACGCCCGGCGGACTGGCCCAGGTAGGCGGCGCCACCGCGGCGCAGCTCGCGCACGCTCAGCGCCCGGCGCCGCGCGACCGACTCCTCGTCCCCCTCCAGCCCGACGACGACGAGGCAGCCGCCGCGCCGGCGGCGCAGGCCGAGGTAGCCGCCGAAGAGGCTGCCGGCGACACCGCGCGGCCCCGAGAGGGCCAGCGAGACCTCCGTCTCCTCCTCGTCGGAGACCCGAATCACGTCAGGTAGGCCCGGCCCCTGCGCCAGGGCGCGAACGATCTCGGCCCCGGCTTCGAAGCTCTCGGCCATCCAGGCCTCGTAGCGCCGCTGGCGCGGTGCCGGCCGCACCCGCACGGTCACGTCCGGGATCACGCCGAATACACCCTCGGAACCGACCACCAGCTCGCGCAGGGCAGGACCGGCCGCGGTGTGCGGCGTCTCCAGGGTTTGAAGGTCCCCTGCGGGGGCGACCAGGCGGACCGAGCTGACCAGGGAATCGAAGCGGCCGTAGCCGCTGGAGGCCTGCCCGGCGGAACGGGTCGCGGCGAAGCCGCCGATCGTCGCGTACTCGAACGACTGCGGGTAGTGGCCGAGGACGACGCCGTGCTTCACCAGCTCGGCTTCGGCCTCCGGGCCGCGCAGGCCGGCGCCGAGGCGGGCCGTGAGCGAGCGTCCGTCGACCTCGACGCCGCGCAGCCGTGCCAGGTCGAGGCTGACCAGGCGACCGTGCGAACCGCGCAGCGGCTCGACTCCGCCGACGACGCTGGTTCCGCCGCCGAAGGGGACGACGGCGACACCCTCGGCGACGCAGGCATCGAGGGTCCGGCGCACGGCATCGGCGTCGGCCGGCAGCAGCACGGCGTCGGGCGCAGCGTCGAGGCGACCGGAGCGCAGCCGGGCAAGGTCGGCGTAGCCGCAGCCGGTCGCGTGGCGGACCCGGTCCTCGGTCCCGGCGAAGACGCTCTCCTCGCCGGCCGCGTCGACGAGCGCCTGCGGCAGGGGCTCGCGCCGGCGGCAGCTCGAAGCCGTCCAGCTCGGCGGCGCGCGAAGAGGGCCGCAACTCGCCGATGCGCTCGTACAGGACCCCCCGTGCCGCGTCATCCAGCTCGGGGACCGTCGCCGGGTCGCCCCACCCCCACCACTTCGAGTCCCGCCGCGGCACGTTCACGTTAGTGCCTGCTCAATCCCGTCCAGGGCTTCGTCGAGCAGCGCGCCCTGGCCGCGGCGCATCATCGGCGAGCCGAGGCGGGAGAGGCCGCGCAGGCCCTGCTTGGCCCCGATGCTCACCCCCGTCCCACCGTCGGCCTCGCTCAGCACGATCTCGATCGCGTAGTGCCGCAGGTGCCGCTCGAAAGGCGTGCCGGGGATCAGCTGCTCCCAGGCGATGTGCTCACCCTCGACCGCATCCGTGCAGCGAAAGTCAGCCCGCACGCCGCGCCCCTCGGAAGTGCCGAGCACCTTCGTCCACTGCGCCCCGGCCCCCTCCCCCTCGACGCTCTCCACCCGCATCGTCCGCGGCCACCACCGCGGCAAGCTGTATGGATCGGACACAAGCTCCCAAACCGCAGCGGTCGTCGCCCCAACCTTCCGCCGGCGAGTCACCCGTGGCATCGCCACGCTCCAGAGCCCATCCCGGCAGGGGTGGAGCGTCTTGTACTTTTTCGCCGATCCGCACCGAGGCGCCAAGCCCAACTCCGCCCCACCGAAAAAGTTAAGCGGAACCCCTGCCGGGATGGGCTCTCAGTCACCGGCAAGTCGCCTGAGGTCCCTCACCAGCAACAAATGCTTGAGGTGGCTGACCGTAGCCGCCAGGCTCTCCAGGCTCTCCAGCGCCTCTTTTCGACGATCGGGGTTGCGCGAGCGCAGCGACGGCCCGAGCAGGGCTTCCAACAGGTTCGCCTCGCGGTCGGCAGAGGAGCGGAAGACGCGCAGGTTGCGAGCGCCGACCCCGACCCGCGAGAGCTCGTTGGCGGAGCGGATGATTTCGCGGTCGGTCTCGTCGTAGACGGTCTTGCCCTCGCGCTTCTCCGGCTGCACGATGCCGAAGTTCTCCAGCTCGGCGATCAGCTCCTCGCGGGCGCCGGTCTCCTCGACCACCTCCTCCAGGGTGAGGTAGGCGCGCGAGGTGCTGACCAGGATCGCCCGCCGGACGGCGCCACCGGACGGGCGCTTGTCCATCCCGCCGCCGCGGAGAGGATGTCGCCACCGGCCGCCAGCTCCTGGCGGATCACCCGCAGCGGCAGGAACTCGTCGCGCTGCAGGCGCAGGATCGTGCGCAGGCGTTCGACGTCGGCCTGGCTATAGAGGCGGTAGCCGCCGGGCGTGCGCCGCGGGGTCAAGAGCTTCTGGTCCTCGAGGTAGCGGATCTTCGAGATCGAGACGTCGTCGAACTCGCTCTGCAGGATCTTGCAGACGGCGCCGATCGTCAGCGCCTTGCGCGGGCGCGAGTCGCGCTGGCGGGCCTGCTGCTCGGAGATTGCCACCGGGGTCCCCTACTTCTCCAGGTAGCTGAGCTTGTACTTGCCGACCTGGATCTCGTCGCCGTCGGCAAGCCGGTGGGACTCGATCCGCCGCCGGTTCACGTAGGTGCCGTTGAGCGAGCCGAGGTCGTCGATGTAGAGGCCGTCGCGGCGGCGCACGAGCAGGGCGTGGTTGCGGGACACGGTGACGTCGTCGAGGAAGACACCGGCATCGGGGCTGCGGCCGATGCTGACCCGGTCCTCGTCGAGCGCGAAGCTCTCCCCCGCGCGGCCGCCGCCGGCGCGGATCACCAGGGCCGCACCGCTGCGCTCGATCGTCTCGTCGATGTCGACCGGCTGCATCTCGCCGGTGTCGTCGACGGTGTAGGTCATCGTCGTCGGCTCATCGCCGCCCTCGCCGCCTTCGGCCGGGCCGCCGAGGTAGGCGCCGCACTTCTGGCAGTAGTTCGCGCCCTCGGGGTTGACGAAGCCGCATTCGGGACAGTGGATCGCCATCGACCTCTCCGCTATGCGGCGGGCTCGTCCTCGGGAGGCTGCGCCTTGCCGGCCAGGATCTCGGTCAGCTGGGCGACGTCGTCCCCGGAGAAGAGCGTGTCGCCGCGCTCACGCTTCTGGCGCAGCCGGTTGACCAGCTCCGCGCGGAGGATGTCGATCTTTCCGTGCAGGACGCGCCGTTTGTAGGAGATCTCGTTCTCCTCCTGCGTCAGCTTGTCGATCAGGTCCTTCAGCTCTTCGTCGCTGAGGGAACCGAGATCGGGAAATGTGTCCTCCATCTCGCTCCTTGTTCGCTGGTCTCGGCCAAGCCTCGGCCTCGGTCGGGCGATTATAGGACCCCGCCGCCCCAAGGTTCAACCGAAGGTTGAAGGTTTCTCCAACCTGAGCGACCTCTTGCAACCGCTGACTTCTTCTTTGTGCGCCGCTATGGCGAAGAAAGGCGAAGTCAGCGATCGGGCGCCTGGGCCTCCCGCACTTCGCGGATGCCGGTTTGGGCGTAGAGGACTGTGGCGAGTATTGCCAGGGCCAGGCCGACGATCAGGAGGGCAGCGGGAACCCAGCCGGCGAAGACCATCGCGAAGAAGATCCCGCCCATGATCGGGAAGACCGAGATCCGGCCCGGCCAGTTGACCCGGACCTCGACCCCGTGGCGCAGCCCGTACTGGGCGAGGACGAGCATCGCCAGCTCGCGGACCGCAAGCAGCGCCAGCGCCCAGCGCGGCAGCAGTTCGAAGTGCCAGCAGACGACCGCGCCGGAGAGGATCGTGAGGCGGTCGACGAGCGGGTCGAGGATCGAGCCGAGGCGGCTGTACTGGCCGGTGACGCGGGCGAGGAAGCCGTCGAGGTAGTCGCCGGCGGCGATCAGCCAGAAGACGATCGCGGCGGGGGCGCTGCGCCCGTCGCCGGATTCGAAGGCGAGCCAGAGGAAGAGCGGCAGCGCGGCCAGGCGCAGGTAGCCGACGGCGTTGGGAATCGTCCAGGGGTTGAGCGGTTCGCCCTTCCGGGTCTGGCGCGGCGGCGGACCGCTGCGGTCGAGCCCGAAGAGGCGGCGCACGCGGCCGCGGCCGAAGGGTGCGGTGTCAACCATCGATGCCCTGCAGGAGGGCATGGGCCTGGTCGGCGGCCTCCCCCACGGGCAGCTTGTGCTCGGCGCCGCTTGCACGCTCGCTCGCCTCGACCACGCCCTCGGCGAGGCCGCGGCGGCCGACGACGATCCGCAGCGGGCAGCCGAGCAGCTCGGCGTCGGTCAGCTTCTCCCCGGTCCCCGCGTCGCGGTCGTCGTAGAGAGTCTCGACCCCGGCGGCGACGAGCTCCTCGTAGAGGCGGTCGGAGGCCTCGCGCTCCTCCTCACCGGCCTTGGCCAGCGAGACGAGGTGGACCTGCCAGGGCGCGAGGGAGCGCGGCCAGGCGATGCCGCGCTCGTCGGCACCCTGCTCGATCGCGGCGGCGACGATCCGGGCCGGGCCGATGCCGTAGCTGCCCATCACGATCGGCCGCTCGGTCCCGGACTCATCGAGGTAGGTCGCTCCGAGCGGCTCCGAGTAGCGCGTGCCGAGCTTGAAGATGTTGCCGACCTCGATCGCCGGCTCGATCTCGATCGCGCCGCCGCCGGGGGCGGTGTCGCCGGACTCGACGTTGCGCACGTCCATCTCGTATGACTCGAAGTCGCGCGAGGGGTCGATGCCGCGCAGGTGGGTGTTCGGCTTGTTGGCGCCGGAGACGTAGGAATTGCCGCTCAGCGCCGCGTCCTTGATGATCGGCAGGCCGCTGTCGACCGGACCGAGGTAGCCGACGGGGCCGAGCCGACCCTCGATCTCCTCGGCACTCGCCTGGCGGAAGTCGGTCTTCATCCCGTTGCGCAGCTTGATCTCGTTGAGACGGTGATCGCCGCGCAGCAGGACGAGGACCATCCCCCGGCCCTCGACCATGATCGGCAGGGTCTTGATGAAGGCGCCGTGCGGCAAGCCGAGGTGCCCGGCCACCTCCTCGACCTTGGCCAGGCCGGGCGTGTCGACTTCCTCCGGCGCACTCAACGGCGGTGGCAGCTCGACCGCCTGCGCCTCGGCCGAGGCGATCTCGACGTTGGCGGCGTAGCCCGGTGCCAGCGCCACCTCGTTCTCGCCAGCCGCACACGGAGCCATGTACTCGTGGGCGCCGGAGCCGCCCATCATCCCGACGTCGGACTCGACCCGGTACCAGCGCAAACCGCTGCGCTCGAAGATCCGCGCGTAGGCCTCGCTCTGCAGCTCGTAGGACCGCGCCAGCCCCTCCTCGTCGCGGTCGAAGGAGTAGGCGTCCTTCATCGTGAACTCGCGCGTGCGCAGCACCCCGGCCCGAGGCCGCGGCTCGTCTCGCTCCTTGGTCTGCATGTGAAAGAGCATCAGAGGCAGGTCCCGGTACGACCGCACCTCCCTCGCCACATGCTGGGTAACGCACTCCTCGTGCGTCATCGCCAGCACCATCGGCGCCCCCTTCCGATCCTCCAGCTTGAACAGCTCATCGATCGAGTACCGCCCAGTCTTCTCCCAGGCCTCAGAGGGCTGCAGCACAGGCATCAGCATCTCCTGACACCCAATCCCCTCCATCTCCTCCCGAATGATGGATTCGACCTTCCTATGAACCCTCCACCCCGCCGGCAGATAGCTCCACAGCCCCGCCCCCACCTGACGGATCAGGCCAGCTCTAACCATCAGCTTGTGCGACAAAGCCTCCGCGTCAGCGGGGGCATCCTTGAGGGTCGGCAGGAACGTCTGGCTGAGCCGGGTCACGCGAGAAACCTAACCGCTACTCGCGGGGGGTGGCGTGGCGGGCGGGGGTCCCCCGCGGCGCGGAGCCGCGCAGCGGCGAGCACCGTGGGGGTGACCGGCGCGACAGGACCCGCCGCGCCAACAACGTCAGGCCCTGGTGAACCTGCGTCCCGCCGTAGGAGAAGCCTCCTCATCCAACAAAACTTTGTCGGACTCCCCCTTTTCAGCCGCTTCGTGCTCCATCCGAGCAATCTTCTCCGGCGTAAGTTCCCCGGCGTTCTCCGCCTCGATCTTCGCCAGCCACGCTGCCCCCTCACGCGACTCATCCTCGTCGAACTCGACCCCGCCCCGGTCCAGCGACTTGTCGATCTCCTCGAAGAGGGCGTCGACCAGCGTCGCCTGCGGGACCTTGCGCAGCGGCTTGCCGTGGGCGTAGATCAGGCCCTCGTTCTTGGCGCCGGCGATGCCGAAGTCGGCGTGCGAGGCCTCGCCGATCCCGTTCACCGCGCAGCCGAGCACGGCGACCTCGATCGGCTCGGCGTAGCCTTCCAGCCGCTGCTCGATCTCGGCGACGACCGAGTCCATGTCGAACTGGAGGCGGCCGCAGGTCGGGCAGGCGATCAGCACCGGGCCGCGCTCGCGCAGCTGCAGGGCCTTGAGGATCTCCCAGGCGACCTTGACCTCCTCCTCGGCGTGGAAGGTGGAGAGGCTGATCCGGATCGTGTCGCCGATCCCGTCGGCGAGCAGCGTGCCGAGGCCGACCGAGGACTTGAGCGAGCCCGACCACTTCGTCCCGGCCTCGGTGATGCCGAGGTGCAGCGGGTAGGGGATCTTCTCCGCCAGCAGGCGGTTGGCGGCGATCGTGTTGGGCACGTTGGTCGACTTGATCGAGACCTTGAAGTTCTCGAATTGCAGGCCCTCCATCAGCTCGACGAACTCGACCGCGGCGGCGACCAGCGCCTCGACCGGGCTCTCGCGCTCGAGCGCATGCAGGTGCTTGGGCAGCGAGCCGGAGTTGACCCCGATCCGCATCGGCACACCGGCCGCGGTCGCCCGCTCGGCCACCTCGGCGACCTTCTCCCGCCCGCCAATGTTGCCTGGGTTGAGCCGGATGCAGTGGGCACCGGCGTCGATCGCCTTCAGCGCCAGGGTGTGGTTGAAGTGGATGTCGGCGATCACCGGGATCGGCGACTCTTTGACGATCGTCTTCAGCGCCTCGACGTCGTCGTCGCGCGGCACCGCGACACGGACGATGTCGGCGCCGGCGTCGGCGACCTTGCGGATCTGCTCCATCGTCGCCGCCAGGTTGGCGGTCTCGGTCTTGGTCATCGTCTGCACGACGACCGGGGCGCCGCCGCCGATCGGCACGCCACCGACGAAGATCTGTCGCTTGGAAGCCATGCGCGAAGGGTATCCGGGCAGCGAGCCGGGCTGGGGCCCGGGACGGATTGAACCTCTCCCGCAGCCAAGCCGTAGGCTCTCCCGAATGGCGAAGCTGCGCACTCTCGGAACCGTCGCCGTCGTCCTGGGCGCGAGCATGTGGGCGGCACCAGCGGCCCAGGCCACCTTCCACGAGATGTCGATCCGCGAGGTGTACCCGGGCGGCGCCAACGACGCCAGCTACGTCGAGCTGCAGATGTGGTCATCGGGGCAGAACTTCGTCAAAGGCCGCCACCTGGTCGCCTACGACACCGCGGGCAACGTCGTCAAGGACTTCGCCTTCACCTCGAATGTGGCCAACGGGGCCAACCAGTCGACGATCCTGGTCGCCGACACGAACTACCCGGTGGTGTTCGACGAACGCCCGGCGCCCGACGCAAGCGACGGTGGCCTCAACCTCTCACCCGCCGGGGGCGCGGTCTGCTGGATTGAAGGCGCCCCACCCGACTGCGTCGCCTGGGGCGCCTTCACGGGTCCCCTTCCCGCGCCCCCCGCGCTGAAAGTCGGCAACCCGGCCTCTCCCGGAGGAGTCCAGGCCGGCATGGCCCTGCGCCGCTCGATTGCCAAAGGGTGCCCCACCCTGCTCGATCCGCCGACGACCGAGGACAGCGACGACAGCGCCACCGACTTCGCCGAAGCGGAACCAAACCCACGCGACAACGCGGTTGTCCCAACGGAGATCTCCTGCAAAAAAGCCGGCACAGGCGGTGGAGGCGGGCAGGGCGGCTCCAGCGGCAACGCGCCCCAGACCCTGCTGAAGCGAACGCCGCGGCACAAGACCCACGACCGCACCCCGACCTTCCGCTTCGCCGCCGACGAGCGCGGCGTCACATTCCAGTGCAAGCTCGACGGCAAGCCGTACAAATCCTGTCGCTCGCCGTTTACGGCGAAGAAGCTGTCGTTCGGTCGCCACGTCTTCAAGGTGCGCGCCCGCGACGACTCCGGGGGTCTGGATCCGAGTCCCGCCTCCTACGCCTTCAAGGTCATCCGCGGCTAGCGGACGTGGAAGCCGCCGCCGGTGAGGCGGCCGATGTCGTTGCTGAGGCCGATGAACATCAGCACCGCGACCAGCGCGAAGCCGACGACGGTGGCGCGCTCGATCACGCGCAGCGGCACTGGTCTCCCCCGCAGCTTCTCGACCAGGCTCCAGAAGATGTGCCCGCCATCGAGCGGCAGGATGGGCAGGAGGTTGATCAGCCCGAGGGAGAGGCTGACAAGGGCCAACAAAACCAGAGCCGCAAAAGCGCTGACGCCGATCGCCTGGTGGGCGACATCGCTGACGCCGACGATGCCCGAGACCTGCTTGCGCTGTTTGGCTTCGAACAGGCGACCGAAGACGGAGCCGGTTTCGCTCGTGACCAGCCATACCGACCGGCCGGCGTGGCCGAGCGCGCTCCCGAGGCCGAGCTCGACCGGCTCGGACCCGTAGGCAAAGCCCACCCGCATCCTCTTGGCCGCCGCTTCGTACTCGGGCCGCACGGCGATCGTCTTGACCTGCCCCGCGCGGTCGATGCGGATGACGACGGGGGTTGCGGCCCTGCAGCTATCGGTCTGCCCGCCGGCACACTTATGCGAGTTGACCTGATCGCCGAAACGTTCGAGTCGCGTTTTTTCGTCCAGGGCAGGAAACGTCTTGCCATCCACGGCGAGGATCCGGTCTCCTGGCCTCAGCACACGTGCGGCAGGGGAGCCGTGAACCGTTTCCCCCACGATCCGTGAGGGGCCTTCGTAGTAGAAGAAGAAGGCGAGGAAGAAGATCGCGAAGGCGAGGGCGATGTTCACCGCCGGTCCCGCGGCGATCACGACGATTCGCTTCCAGACCGGTTGCCGGTGGTAGGCCCGGTGCTCGACCTCCGCTTCCAGCTCCTCCTCCGAGTTCATGCCGCTGATTTTCACGAAGCCGCCGAGGGGGATCGCGGCGATCCCATACTCGGTCTCGCCGCGTTTGAACGAGACGATTTTCGGGCCGAGGAAGAGGAAGAACTTCTCCACCCGCATCCCTGTTGCCTTGGCGGCGAAGAAGTGCCCGGCCTCGTGCAGGATGATCAGCAGGGAGAATCCAAGGAAGACCAGCAGCCAGCTGCCGATTCCGCTCATACCCTCGCCAACCCCCCCACCTCTTCTTCGGTGCGGCGGCGGGCCTCCGCGTCGACGGCGAAGAGGTCGTCGAAGTGGGTCGGTTGCAGCGCAGGCATCGCCGCCAGGACGCGCTCGATCGCGGCCGGGATCGCAGTGAAGCCGACCCGCCCCTCGAGGAAGGCCGCCACGGCGACCTCGTCGGCCGCGTTGAGGACGCAGGGCGCCGTCCCCCCCGCCCTGCCGGCCTCGAGCGCCAGCCGCAGGCAGGCGAAGGTCTCCAGGTCCGGCCGCTCGAAGGTCAGCTCGCCCACCGCCCCCAGGTCGAGTCGGGGCACGTCGACGTCGGCCCGCTCCGGGTAGTGCAGCGCGTAGGAGATCGGCACCCGCATGTCGGGGTGGCCGAGATGGGCCAGGGTGGCGCCGTCGTTGAGGTCGATCAGCGAGTGGACGATCGACTGCGGGTGGACGACGACCTCGATCCGCTCGAAGGGGACGCCGAAGAGGTGGTGCGCCTCGATCGCCTCGAAGCCCTTGTTCATCAGCGTCGCCGAGTCGATCGTGATCCGCCCGCCCATGCTCCAGGTCGGGTGGGCGAGCGCCTCCTCGACGCTGACGCCCTCGAGGTCGGTGCGGCCGCGGAACGGGCCGCCGGAAGCCGTCAGGACCAGGCGGTCGACCGTGCCCGGCGGCTCCGCCCCGATCAGCTGGAAGAGGGCCGAGTGCTCGGAGTCGACCGGCAAGAGCCGCGCCCCCGTCGCCTCGGCCAGCGCCATCGTCAGCTCGCCGCCGATCACCAGGCTCTCCTTGTTTGCGAGCGCCACGTCGATCCCCTCGCCGAGGGCGACGATCGTCGGCCCCAGCCCCGCGGCGCCGACGATCCCGTTGAGAACAAGGTCGGCTCCTGACGAAACGATCAGCTCGCGGATCCCCTCCTCGCCGGCGAGGACCCGCCCGTCCCAGGCACGGCCCGCAGCTTCGGCCGCGCCCGCGTCGGAGAACGCGACCGCGCCGACGCCGTGCTCCGTCGCCTGGGCCAGCACCCGCTCCCAGCTCGACCCGGCGGCGAGCCCGACCACGTCGAGATCATCGGACGCGGCGACGATCTCCAGCGCCTGCGTCCCGATCGACCCGGTGGACCCGAGTATCACCAGCTTCTTCATCTACAGCAGGATAAGGAGGACGGCAGCCGGGGCCGCGAATCTGCATTTGTGCGTCTCTGGCACGTACAAATGCAGACTCGTCAGTAGACGAGCTGGATGGATAGGTAGTAGGCGATTACTACTGTGAAGAGGACGGCGTCCAGGCGGTCGAGGATGCCGCCGTGGGGGCCGAAGAGGGTTCCCGTGTCCTTCTTGCCGAGGTCGCGCTTCAGCATCGACTCGAAGAGGTCGCCGACCGGGGCTATCGCGGCCACCGCGGCGCCGATGATCAGGGCGTCCACCCCAGAGAGCCAGTCCTGGTAGAGACCGGCGAACCAGAAGGCCATCGTGCCGATCAGGAAGCCCCCGATCAGGCCCTCGAGCGTCTTGTTGGGCGAGAGGCTGGGGGCGATCTTGTGCGAGCCGAAGGTGCGGCCGGTCGCGTAGGCGCCGGTGTCGGTGGCGAAGGTGCCGACCAGCACGTCGACCAGCAGCGCCGCCCCGTGGTGCGGCAGGTCGCGCAGCAGCACGGCGTGGGCCAGCGGGATTCCGATCCAGACGATCCCGAGCAGGGTGACGCCCATCGAGACCGTGATGCCCTCGCGATGGCGGCCGTCGGCGCCAAAGGCGAAGAGCAGCGGAAACGAAGCGGCAAGAATCAGCAGCACGTTGAAGGCGGTGCCGAAGTGCGCGGCGAGGATCAGGGCCGCGACGGCGAGGTAGGCGGCCCGGGCGATCGGTCGCATCTCCCCTGTCAGCGCCAGGTACTCGCGCAGGCAGAGCACGCCGATGCCGATCATCGCAACCGTGAAGACCAGCCCGCCGGCGACCGTGATCGCGATCGCGAAGGCGACCCAGGGAAGCGCGAAGAGGATGCGCTTGGCCGTCTCGCCCCCGGCCGCGCCGCGGCCCCGGCGCCTGGGCTCCCGCGGCGGGCGCGGCTCGGGCGCCGGCTCCTCGGCGAACATCTCGTCGTCGAAGAGGTCCTTCATCTAAGCCCTCGCCCCGAAGCGGCGCCGGCGCGCCTCGAACTCCCGCAGGCACTCCTCGAGCGCCTCGCGGCCGAAATCCGGCCAGAGCTCGTCGCGAAAGACCAGCTCCGAGTAGGCGCACTGCCAGAGCAGGTAGTTGGAGATGCGCTGCTCGCCGCTGGTCCGGATCAGCAGGTCGGGATCGTGCATCTCAGGCGCGTAGAGGCGGCGGCGAAACTCCTCCTCGGAGCCCCCCTCGAAGCCACGCGCCGCGTCGACGATCTCCGCCCGGCCACCGTAGTTGAAGGCGACGAAGAGGGAGATGCGATCGTTGCCGGCGGTCGTCTCTTCGGCCCACTCCATGCGCTCGACCAGCTCCGGCGCCACGCCCTCGCGGCGGCCGACGAAGCGCATCCGCACCCCCTCGGCGTCCAGCTCCGGGGTCTCGGCGTCGATCCGCTCGCCGAACATCGCCATCAGCCCGGCGACCTCCTCGGCCGGCCGCGACCAGTTCTCGGTCGAGAAGGAGAAGACGGTGAGCTCCTCGATCCCCAGCTCGACCGCGTCGCGCAGGCGCGCCTTGACCGTGTCGGCCCCGGCCCGGTGCCCGTCTACCGTCGGCAATCCCCGCTGCTGGGCCCAGCGCCCGTTGCCGTCGGTGATGATCGCCACGTACCGCGCGGAGGCACTCACACCTCCAGGATCTCCTCTTCCTTCCCCTTCAGGAGAGCGTCGATCTCTGCGATCGCCTCGTCGGTCTGCTTCTGCAGGGCGGCCTCGGCACGGCGCTCGTCGTCCTCGCCGGCTTCGCCCTCCTTTTTCAGCTCGCGCAGGTCGTGCATCGTGTCGCGGCGGATGTTGCGGATCGCGACCCGACCCTCCTCGGCGACCCCGTGCACGACCTTGACCATCTCGCGGCGGCGCTCCTCGGTCAGCTCGGGGATCTGCAGCCGCACGACGTTGCCGTCGTTGCTCGGGGTGAGGCCGATGTCGGACTCCTGGATCGCTTTCTCGATCGCCCCGATCGAGGACTTGTCGAAAGGGGTGACCGTGAGCAGGCGGGCGTCGGAGGTCGCCACGTTGGCGAGCTGCTTGAGCGGCGTCTGGGCACCGTAGTAGTCGACCACGATGCGGTCCAGCAGGTGCGGCGAGGCGCGGCCGGTGCGCACCGTGGCCAGCTCGCCACGGCTCGATTCGACCGACTTGGCCATGCGGCCGCTGGCGTCTTCGAGCATTTCGTCGATCAGCTCCACTTGGCCCCCGTTCTCGTCATCCGGCGGGCGCGCTGGAGACCAGCGTGCCCACCCTCTCGCCGCTGACGATCCTATCTATGTTGCCCGCGTCTCCCATGTTGAAGACGTAGATCGGCAGGTCGTTGTCCATGCAGAGCGAGAGCGCGGTCGAGTCCATCACCTTGAGGTTGCGCTCGATCGCCTCACGGTGGCCGATCGCGGCGATGAACTTGGCGTCGGGGTTGGTCGCCGGGTCGGAGTCGAAGACGCCCTCGACCCCGTTCTTGGCCATCAGGATCGCTTCGGCGTGGATCTCCAGCGCCCGCAGCGCCGCCGCCGTATCTGTGGTGAAGAACGGGTTGCCGGTGCCGGCGGCGAAGATCACCACGCGGCCCTTCTCGAGGTGGCGCATGGCGCGGCGGCGGATGTAGGGCTCGCCGATCTCCTTGATGTCGATGGCAGAGAGGACCCGGGTGTGCTCCCCCGCCTTCTCCAGCGCGTCCTGGAGGGTGAGGGCGTTGAGCACCGTCGCCAGCATCCCCATGTAGTCGCCGGTCGCCCGGTCCATCCCTTCGGCCGCGGCGGAGAGGCCGCGGTAGATATTGCCGGCGCCGACGACGATCGCCACCTCGACGCCGCGAGCGCGGATCGCGGATACCTGCTCGGCGATGCGGCGCACCTCGGTCGCATCGGTGCCGTACTCGAGATCGCCCATCAAGGCCTCGCCCGAGAGCTTGAGCAGGATGCGTTTGAACTGAGGGGTCGGTGGCATCGGGGTTGGCGGACTCGCTCCGCGTCGCGGAGAGCCTACCTGCGATTTCTCCGCTCGCCTACTCGCCGACCCGGAAGTAGGCGAAGCGGGCGATGCGGATGTTCTCGCCGGTCTTGGCCGCCAGCTCCTGGCGCAGCTCCTCGATCGACTTCGAGTCGTGCTTCTCGGCGTTGACGTGGGACTGGTCGAGCAGGGCGACTTCCTTGCCCCACTTGGCGAGCTGGCCCTCGACGATCTTCTCGACCACGTTGTCGGGCTTGCCGTCCTCGCGCGCCTTCTCCTCGAAGACCCGCTTCTCCGCCTCGCGCTCCTCCTCGGGGATCTCCTCGATCGTCACGTACTGGGGCGCGGTCGCGGCGACGTGCAGGGCGACCTCGTAGGCGAAGGCCTTGAAGTCCTCGTTGCGGGCGACGAAGTCCGTCTCGCACTGGACTTCGACCATCGCCCCGACCTTGTCGTTGGCGTGGATGTAGGAGGCGACAACGCCCTCGTTCGTCCCCCGCCCTTCCCGTTTGGCGGCAGAGGCCTGCCCCTTCACCCGAAGAATCTCGATCGCCCGGTCCACATCACCGTCGGACTCGCTCAGAGCAGCCTTGCAATCCATCATCGCCGCCCCGGTCCGATCCCGAAGCGCCTTCACATCGGCAGCGGTAACGCTCATTTGTCCTCCCCCTCGCCAACAGCAGCTTTCTCCTCGGCCTTGGGCTCCTGGGAAGCTTTCTCCTCGACAGGCTCCTCGGCCTCGGGCGTCTCGGCCTTCGCCTCGGAAGCCTTCTCCTCCGCCGCAGGCCCAGCCTTCTCTGGCGTCTCGTCAGCTTTCTTCGCCTCCGGGGCCTTCTCAGCCGCCTCGGGCCCGTGAGCGTCCGCTTTCCCCGCCCCTCCCGCGGGTGGCGTCGCAGGGGGGACCGCCCCTGAGGACGCTTTAGCGACCGGAAGGGGCGGTGGGTCCCCTGCGGCGACAGGACCCGCGGGCTGACCGGCCGGTGCCGCAGCCGGTGCGGCCGGGGCCTGAGCCGGAGCACTGGGGGCCGGCGCCTTGGCAGCCGCCTGCGCGGCCTCAGCCTGCTTCGCCGCCTGCGCGGCCTCAGCCTCCTTCTTCGCGGCCTCCTCGGCGGCAACCCGGATTTTCTCTTCCTCCTCACGCTTCTTGCGCTCTTCCTCTTCCACCTTGCGCCGCTGCATTTCCTCGGCGATGCGGCGCTCCTCCTGGACGCGCCAGGCGCTCGCTCCCTCGTCGATCGCGGCGCCGATCGTGCCGATCACCAGCTGACAGGAACGGATCGCGTCGTCGTTGCCGGGGATCACGTAGTCGATCGGGGTCGGATCGCAGTTGGTGTCGACCAGGGCGATGATCGGGATCCGCAGGCGGGCGGCCTCGCGCACCGCGATCTCCTCGGTTTTGAGGTCGGTGACGAAGACCGCGTCGGGGAGGCGGTCCATGTCGCGCACCCCGCCGAGGTTGAATTCGAGCTTGGCGAGTTCGGCCTGCATCCCCATCCGCTCCTTGGTCGGGAGCAGGTCCAGCTTGCCCTCGTCGCGCCAGTTGGTCAGCTCGTGCAGGCGGGCGATCCGCGCCGACATCGTGTTGAAGTTGGTCAGCAGGCCGCCCAGCCAGCGCTGGTTGACGTAGGGCATCTTGCAGCGGTCGGCCCACTCTTCGACTGGGCCGCGCGCCTGCTTCTTGGTGCCGACGAACAGCACCGTGCCGCCGGCGGTGGCGAGCTCGCCGACGAAGCGGCGCGCGTTCTCCAGCAGCGCCTCGGTCTGGACGAGGTCGATGATGTGGATCCCGTCCAGCTCGCCGAAGATGTAGCGGCGCATGTTCGGGATTCCAACGGCGTGTCTGGTGGCCGAAGTGGACTCCGGCCTCCAGCAGCTCTTTGAGGCCTGCCTCTGGCATGGGTGAAGCTCCTTGTTTTGGCGTTGCTTCCCCGTCGCCCTAGCCGGGACCCGGCGCGATGCCGGTCAGGATCCGAGTCGGTGCTTACGGGGGTCGGTTTCCGAGCGCCCGATTGTAGACGGGGTGGCTTGACTAAGCGGCGCGGGCGGCTCCCAGAGCCGCGGCCAGATCCGCCGGCAGCTCGGAGGAGAAGGTCAGGCGCTCACCGCTTTGAGGGTGGTCGAAGGCGAGCCGGTGCGCGTGGAGGAACTGGCGCTCGAGCCCGTACTTGACCTCGCCGCCGTAGGTGACGTCGCCCGCCAGCGGGTGGCCGATCGCGGCGAAGTGGGCACGGATCTGGTGCGTGCGGCCGGTCTCCAGGCGGGCCTCCAGGTAGGACTCGGCGGCGAGCAGCTCCAGCACGGTGAAGTGGGTCCGAGCCTGGCGCGAGGCGGCGCCGGACACGGCCATCCGGTGGCGCTGGCGGGCGGCGCGCCCGATCGGCGCGTCGATCGTCCCGGTGCGGGAAGCCAACCGGCCCCTGGCCAGAGCGAGGTAGACGCGTTCGACCTCACGTCGCTGGACCTGGGCCTGCAGCGCCGCGTGGGCCTCGTCCGTGCGGGCGACGACGAGCAGGCCGCTGGTCCCCTTGTCGAGGCGGTGCACGATCCCGGGGCGCTCCGGGTCCGAGCCGCCGCCGAGCAGCTCGCCGAGCTCGTCGACGAGGGTCGGCCCACTATGCGACGGCGCCGGGTGGACCACCATCCCCGCGGGCTTGTCGACCACCGCAAGCGCCTCGTCGGCGTGCACGATCCGCAGCTCCCCGCTCACAACCGCAACCCGTTCCGGTGCGCTTTATGTGGGCATAGACCGCAAAAGGCGCACCGGAAGCTCATTGGGACACCTTCTCCGGATCGGATGGCTCGAGCAGGTAGGAGAGGGCGAGCAGGGCCACCCCGGCGGTTACCGCGACGTCGGCGAGGTTGAATGCGGGCCAGCTGCCGATCTGGATGTAGTCGGTGACCGCGTCGGCGCGGATGCGGTCGGCGAGGTTGCCCAGGGCGCCGCCGGCCAGCAGCCCCGCCGCGACCCACATCCAGCGCCGGGTGGGGTCGCGGGAGAAGACGTAGCCGACGACGCCCAGGGCCAGGGCGGTGAGCAGCACCAGCCGCAGGCCGCCACCGGCGGCAAGGCCGAAGGCGACGCCGCTGTTGTGCGAGAGGGTGAGTTCGACCGGCCCGAGGACCTCGACGTCCTGGCCGGGGACGATGTGGGCTTCGACCAGCGCCTTTGCCGCCTGGTCGAGCACGACCACCAGGCCGCAGAGGGCGCCCGCAAGGCGCCAGGCGCGGGCGCCCGCGCCGCTCACCCTTCGATCAGGCCGACGACGATGGCACGGGCGACGAAGAGCAGAATCGTGCCGATCATCGGACTGAGGTCGAGCGCCATGCCGCCGCCCCCGATCGGAGGCAGGAAGCGCCGGAACAGGTTCAGGTAGGGGTCGGTGGTCTCTTTGACGAAGTCGAGCGTCGCCCGCAGCGCCCGGTTGTAGGGCATGCGCGGCACCCAGGAGATCAGCACGTTGAGCAGGACCAGGATGATGTAGACGAGGAAGAGCGCACCGACGTAATCGGCCACGTCGAAGCGCGTCAAGGCAAGCGCGATCACCCCCGCATCCTCTCCAACGAGGCCCGCACGGCGGCCGCAAATGCCTCCCGCGCCCCCTCCCGGTCCAGAGCCTCCAACCCAGCCTCGGTGCTCCCCCCAGGCGAGGCCACGGCCTTCCGAACGTCGGCGGGATGCCGGACCCGCAACAACTCCGCCGTCCCCGCCGTCGTCTCCACCACAAGCTCCCGAGCCAACTCCTCGTCCAGCCCGTCGGCAGCCCCGGCATCGGCAATGGCCTCAACCGCCAGCGCCAGATAGGCCGGCGCACAACCCATCACAGCAGTGGCCGCGTCGAACTGGGCGTCGGGAAGCTCCACAACATGCCCAAGCGCTTCGAGCATTGCCCGAACCGCCGCATCCGGCTCCCCGGCAACGCAGAGGACCCCCTTGCGGACCTCCACCCCCACGTTGGGCATCACCCGAACGACCTCCGAATCCGGAAACACGGCGGACACCTTCTCCAGCGACGTGGCCCCAAGCAGCGAGACGACAACCTTCGCCCCGCCAAGCTCCGCCGCCACCTCATCGAGCCTTCGCGGGCTTCACCGCAAGCACCACCACGTCAGCCCGCTCGGCAAGCTCGGAATTGGAAGAAACCGCCTCGCCGCCAAGCTCCGCCGCAAGCTCCGCCGCGCGCCCCGATCCGCTGTCGCTGAACAGCAAGCCATCGACCTCGCCCCGCAAGGCCACGGGCCATAGCAGCCGCCATGCTCCCAGCTCCACAGAAGCCAATGATCATGCAGCGCAGCCTAGCCGCGGCCAACAGGGAGGGTCCCCCACACCAACGCTAAGACTGGTTGAAGAACCCTTTGTCGAGCAACCGAGCCTTCTCCTCCGCCGAAACCTCCACGTTCCGCGGCGTAAGAAGAAAGATCTTCTCGGCAATCCGCTGCATCCCCCCGTCGAGGGAATAAGTCAACCCCGAGCAGAAGTCGATCATCCGCTTCGAGAGCTCGTGATCGGTCGTCTGCAGGTTGAGGATGACCGGCACCGACCGCTTGAACTGGTCGGCGACCTGCTGGGCATCGTTGAAGTTGCGCGGGATGACGAGGTGGACCTGGACGTCGGAGTCCCCGTTGCCGTTGCCGACGGGGCGCAGCGTGCGCGTGCGCGAAGCCGCAATCGGCTCGTCGTCGGCGAAGATGTCGTCGATCTCATCGCGGCGCGAGCGACGGGAGCTGGGCAGGCGACGGACCTGGCCCGACTCGCGGCGGCCGCCGACGGCCTCTTCGGTCCCGGTCTCCGGCTCGAATTCGTCCTCGTACTCGGGGCCGTAGTCGTGGTCCTCGGCAAGGCCGAAGTAGACCAGCGCTCTATGCCATGTATCGCGTAGGGCCATGGTTAACGCGTGTTTCGGCCCTTGTTGGCCGATTCCTTTACAGATTATGGCCCATGGCTGGCGGGCCCATGCGCGTTGGCCGGGCGGGGCCTGTCACGGTCTTGGTACCACCGCCCGCTGCGGGGGCGGCTTCGCCGCCTCCTCGGGGTGGTCCCCCAAGACCGCGCCCCCGCCCGGAGACGCGTCAGATGTACAGCGTTGTGCCCAAGCGAACGATGGTCGCGCCCTCCTGAATCGCAACCTCCCAATCCTGTGAAGTTCCCATGGAGAGGCGCTCAAGCTTGTGCTTCTCGGCAAGCTTCCTTAGACGAGCGAAGTGGGGTCGCGAGGCCTCCGGGTCTTGGCTGAAGGGGGGCATCGTCATCAGGCCGGAGACGCGTACCGGGCAGCGCTCGATGAACGCCTCCAGCTCGTCGGGGACGACGCCTCCCTTGCCCTCCTCGCCGGCGACGTTGACCTCGACCAGGATCTCGGTGCCGGGGTCGCCGTGCTTGCCGAGCTGCTCCAGGGCGGAGTCGGTGGCGACCGAGTGGATCAGCCGGCAGAGCGGCAGCAGCTGCTTCACCTTGCGGCTCTGCAGGTTGCCGATGAAGTCCCACTCGAAGGCGTCGCCCCAGCGCTCCCGCTTGGCGACCAGCTCCTGCTGGCGGTTCTCGCCGACCAGCCTCACCCCGGCCTCGGCGAGCGCGCCCATCTCCTCCACCGGCACGTACTTGGTCGCCGCAAGGATCTCGACCCCGGGTCCGGCGACCTCGCGGGCCCGCTCCAGGTTGGCGGCGATCTTGGCGGGGTCGAGGCCGTGGATCAGGCCGGGCACGTCAGCCATCCTCCCGGTCGCGCCAGACCAAGTCCCGCCTGGCGACCCGTCCTGCCGGCGTCCCGGCGATGCGAGAAGAAGAGCCCCGCCTCGCAACTCGTGCAGAGCCCGCAGGACTCGACCCGCTCCACCCCGGCCTCCCGCAGAAGGCGACGCGCCACCTCGGACAGATCGAGCACGCGCTCGCCACCCGAGCCTGGGCCGACGGGCCGATACGTCAAGGTGGCCTTGACGTATCGGCCCGTCGGCGGGGGTCGGCGCGCCTCGAAGGTCCGCAGGACCTCCTCGCCGACCTCGTAGCAGCAGGGGCCTATGCCCGGGCCTATTGCGGCGTCGGTCGCGCCGATCGCCTCGGCGCCGCGGGCGACTATCCCCGCGGCGAGGCCGCGCCAACCGCAGTGCAGCATCGCCACGCCGCCGGGACCGGCAAGCGCCACCGGCAGGCAGTCGGCGGCGAAGACGAGCAGGGCGAGTGAGCCCTCGCCGGTGACGTGGCCATCGACTTCGGGGATCGCGCTGCCGGGCTCGGCGAAAGGGCTCGGGCTCTGCGGGCCGCCGTGGGTTGCAAGCTCGGCGCCGTGAACCTGGCGGCCGATCGCGATCCGCTCCGGCTCGAAGCCGAGCGCGGCGGCGAGGCGAGCGCGGTTCTCGACCACCGCATCGCGCTCGTCTTCGGTGAACACCCCGAGGTTGAGGCTCTCGAAGGGCTGCCCGCTGGTGCCGCCGACGCGGGTCGAGAAAGCTGCCGTGGCGCCGGGAAGCTCCGCCTGCAGCCAGCGGACGCCGCTCTCCTCACGCCACTCCATCGCCGCTCCTCGCCGCCTCGAGCGCCACCGCCAGCTCCTCCTCGCGTCCACTGAGCTCGCCGTCGAGCTTGCGCCGCAACGCCTCCTTGAGGCCCCGGCCGAGGGCCGGCCCCTGGGGCACGCCCGGCGGCGATCATGTCCTCACCGTCGATCTCCAGCTCGATGTCGCGCCACTCGCCCAGGTAATGGTCGAGCCACTCGGCCCCCAGCGCCCGGGCGAGGACGAGCTCGACCGGATCGCGACCGGCGACCAGCTCCACCGCCAGCGACGGGCGCTCGGGAGGATGTTCCCGAGCCAAGCTCTGCTCTCCGCCGGGCGGTCCCAACGCCGCCCGCAGCAGCACCCGGTCGCGCGGCGCCACGTCCCTCCACGGCTCCGACGCGAGCAAGTCGGAGGCGCGGACGGTCAGCTCGGCTCCGCCCTCGCGCAGCTCCACCAGCCCCCACTCGGCAAGCAGCGCAAACCCCCGCGGCGCCTCGTCTTCGGCGGCAAGGCGCAGCAGCTCGGTGTCGCGGCGGTCGGCCGAGACGGTGCTCAGGTCGACCTCTCGCATCAGCGCTGCCGTCTGCGACTCCAACCCGAAGCCGAAACGGGCCGCGTAGCGGGCGGCCCGAAGCGCCCGCGTCGGGTCGTCCTGGAAGGAGCCGGGATGGAGGACGCGGATCAACCCGGCAGCAAGGTCGGCGTTCCCCTCGTACAGATCGATCAGGCGCGGCTCGCCGCGCAGCGTGATCGCCATCGCGTTGATCGTGAAGTCGCGGCGGGCAAGGTCGGCTTCGATGCTCGGTTGCCGGCTCCACCACCGGCAGCGAGCCGGGGTGCGGGTAGGTCTCCGAGCGGGCCGTGGCGATGTCGACCTCGTGATCGTCGAGCGCCACCTTGGCGGTGGCGAAGCGCTCGTGGGAGACGACATCGGCGCCGAGTCTCGAAGCGAGCGCGGCGGCGTCGCCCTCGACGACGAGGTCGATGTCGGCCCGCCCGCGGCCGAGGAGAAGGTCGCGCACGGCGCCGCCGACCAGGTAGACGGGCTCGGTCGCCACCTCGCGCACGGCGGCGAGCTCGGGGTGGACGCGGTCCAGCGCCTCGGCGAGGCTCTCTTGGGGTCGATCGGGGGTCGCCATGGGACGGTTGCCTACCATGATCGCCTCTCCGGATGGCCGACCAGCCCGACACCGAGTGGTCCGACGACGGACGGGCCGAGCGCCTCGCCCGGCGAGAAGCCCAGCAGCGACAGCTGCGGAAGCGCCGCTGGTTTGCCGGTGGGGCACTGGCGATTGCGGTGGTGGCCATCGCCGTCACCGTGGCCTCGGTCGGCGGGATGTCGACTCACGGAATCACGTCCAAGCCGAGAGCGGGCGCCTCGGGTGGACAAGACAAGGCCCACGCGGAAACGTCGTCCGTCCTCGTCCGCAACGCGACCCCCCAGCCCGGCTGGAAGCCCTACGCCGGCCCGGTCCCGATCCTCGAGTACCACGTGCTCGGGGCCGCGCCCGCGGACGCTCCCTACCCCGAGCTATACGTGACCCGGCCAGACTTCCACGGCCAGATGAACTGGCTCGACGAGCACGGCTACGAGGCGGTGACCCTGGAAACGGTCGAGGACGCCTGGTACCGGGGCGGGACGCTGCCCGCAAAGCCCGTGGTCCTCTCCTTCGACGACGGCTACCGGCCCCAGTTCACCTACGCCCTCCCCGAGCTTCATCGCCACAGCTGGCCCGGCGTGCTCAACCTCAAGGCCGAAGGCTCCGACCTCTACACGAGCAACGTCGAAGCGATGATCGACGCTGGCTGGGAGCTCGCCGCCCACACGATCCACCACCTCGACCTGACCACCCTCAGCGCCGAACAACTGAAGGAAGAAGTCGCCGGCTCACGCGAAATGCTGCGCCGCGAATACGGCGTCCCCGTCGCAAACTTCTGCTACCCGGCCGGCCAGTTCGACGACACCGTGATCGCGGCGGTCGAAGCGGCCGGATACACGGGTGCGACGACCGAGATACCGGGCTACGCGACGCGGGACAAGCCGTACGAATTGGCCCGCTTCGAGATCCTCGGCTCGACCGGTGTTTCCGGCCTGGCGGAAGACCTCGCTTCGGGCTAAAGGCCTTTCCCGGTAGGGGTGGAGCGTCTTGTACTTTTTCGTCGAACGCGCCCGCGCGTCCAGCGATCTCCATCCCACCGAAAAAGTTAAGCGGAACCCCTACCGGGAAAGGCCCGTGACCTACAACCGCACCGGAATCCCGTCCGCCGCCAACCGCTCCTTCGCGTCGCGAACGCGGTAAGTCCCGTAGTGGAAGATCGAGGCGCAGAGGACTGCGTCGGCATTGCCGGCCGAGATCGCCTCGCTCAGATGCTCTAGGGTTCCGGCCCCTCCAGAGGCGATCACGGGGACCGAAACCGCATCGGCGACTGCTCTCGTGCAGCTCAATGTCATAGCCGTCGTTGGTGCCGTCGCGGTCCATGCTGGTCAGGAGAATCTCCCCCGCCCCCCGCTCGACCGCCTCGCGGGCCCAATCCACGGCGTCGCGGCCCTCGACCTTCTTGCGGCCGCCGTTGACGTAGACGCCCCAGCCACCGTCCTCGCGCTTGGCGTCGATCGCGATCACCACGCACTGGGCGCCGAAGTGGTCGGCCAGCTCGGTAAGCAACTCGGGGCGCGCCAGCGCTGAGGAATTGACCGAAACCTTGTCGGCTCCTGCGTCGAGCACCGCCTGGGCGTCCTCGACCGAACGGATGCCGCCGCCGATCGTGAAGGGGATGAAGACGTTGTCGGCCGTGCGCCGCGCCAGCTCGACGATCGTGTCGCGCTTCTCGTGCGAGGCGGTGATGTCGAGGAAGACCAGCTCGTCGGCACCCTCGGCGTCGTAGCGCTCGGCCAGCTCGACCGGGTCCCCCGCATCGCGCAGGCCGACGAAGTTGGTGCCCTTGACGACGCGGCCGGCGTCTACGTCCAGGCAGGGGATCACTCGCTTGAGGACCATCCTGAGAGCGTAGCTAGAGGAGAGAGCCCACCCCGGCAGGGGCTCCACTTAACTTTTTCGGTGGGACGGAGATTGCTTGACGCGCGAGCGTCGTTGACGAAAAAGTACAAGACGTTCCACCCCTGCCGGGGTGGGCTCTATTTAGCCCGAAGGGCAGTAATGGCCTCGGCGACGGTGAAGCGGCGCTCGTACAGGGCTCGGCCGACTATGGCGCCCTCTACGTTGGAGTCTGCGTCGCGGGCTAGGGATTCGAGGTGGGAGAGGTCTCCGACTCCGCCTGAGGCGATTATTTGAGCTTGGGTGGTGGCTGCGATGCGGGCCAGCTCGGTCGTCGCCGGACCCTCCATGGTTCCGTCTACCTCGATCGCGGTGCAGAGGAAGCGGGCTACGCCGCGTCGGCCGAGGTCGGTGACCGCGTCGGCGACGTCGACATCGCTGGTCTCGGTCCAGCCCGCCAGGGAGACCTTGCCGTCGCGGGCGTCGACGGAGACGACGACGCGGTCGCCGTGGGCTTCCAGCGCAGCGGCGAGGAACTCGGGGTCGCGCAGGGCCGCGGTTCCGATCACCACTCGCTCCGCGCCTGCGTCGAGGACCGCGGCGACCGACTCGGCGTTGCGCAGGCCACCTCCGACCTGGATCGGGCACTCGACCGCTGCTGCGATCCGTTGCACCGCCTCCAGATTCTGCGGCTCGCCCGCCTTCGCCCCGTCGAGGTCGACCACGTGCAGGAACTCGGCTCCTTCGTCTGCCCAGCGCTTCGCCGCGTCTACTGGGTCAGCGTCGTAGGTGGTCTCGCGGGCGTAGTCGCCCTGCAGCAGGCGGACCGCCTGGCCGCCGCGGATGTCGATTGCCGGGTAGAGGATCACGCGGGGACGGCGGCGCAGATCCCGGCGAAGTTGGAGAGCAGCCGCAGGCCCGCCGCGCTCGACTTCTCGGGGTGGAACTGGACGCCGAAGACGTTGTCGCGCTCGGCCGCGCAGGCGAAGCGGGCGCCGTAGGCGGCGGTGCCGAGCAGGTCACCCGGCTCGGGGCTCGGGGCGAAGGAGTGGACGAGGTAGAAGGGGGTCTCGGACTCGATCCCCTCGGTCAGCCTCGACTCCTTCTCCCAGCGCACCGGCGACCAGCCGATGTGGGGGATCTTGAGGCCCGGCGCGTCGAGGACGTCGACCTCGCCCGCGAGCAGGCCGAGTCCCTCGGCCCCGCCCAGCTCGGTGGTCGAGTCGAAGAGCAGCTGCAGGCCGAGGCAGATCCCGAGGATCGGCACGCCCGCCTCGCGGCGCTCGGCGACCAGCTCGTCGAGGCCCAGCTCGCGCACGCCCGCCATCGCCTTCGGGAAGGCGCCGACACCGGGCAGGATCAGGCCGTCGGCAGCGCGGATCGTCGCCGCGTCGTTGGCGATCGTCGCCGTCGCGCCGACGTGCTCGAGCGCCTTCTCGACCGAGCGCAGGTTGCCCATGCCGTAATCGAGGATGCAAATTCGGGTGGTCACTCGCTCAGCGTCCCCTTGGTCGAGGGCACGCCGCTCTCCCCGGGATCGACCGAGACGGCGACGCGCAGGGCGCGGGCGAAGGCCTTGAAGCAGCCCTCGATCATGTGGTGGGCATTGGTCCCGTAGCGGACCGATACGTGCAGGGTCAGCTTGGCGCTGTTGGCGACGGCGCGGAAGAACTCCTCGGCCAGCTCGGTGTCGAAGCCGGCGATCGAGGTCGTCGGCAGGTCCGCCTCGAAGACGCAGAGCGGCCGCCCGGAAATGTCGATCGCGCACTCGGCCAGCGACTCGTCCATCGGCACCACAGCCGAGCCGTAGCGCCTGATCCCGGCCCGGTCGCCGAGCGCCTCGTCGAGCGCCTGCCCGAGCACGATGCCGACGTCCTCCACGGTGTGGTGGGCCCCGGTCTCGAGATCGCCATTCGCCTCGACCTCCAGGCCGAGCCTGCCGTGGCGGGCGAGCAGGTCGAGCATGTGGTCGAGAAAGCCGACGCCCGTCGCCGCGCTCGCCTCTCCCCCGTCGAGGTCGAGCGAGAGCTTGACCTGCGTCTCGGCGGTACTGCGCTCTCTTGTCGCTGTGCGGCTCATGGCTTGGTCCTAATCATCGCGGACTCGCCGTGAACGGGGAATCCCTCTGCTCGGGCGATGCGATCGACGTGTGGGGCAAGCTTCGCCGCAGCCTCGGCGGAGACCTCCACGGTGGAGATCTTGCGGCGGAAGACGCCGGGGCCGAGGGGTCCCGAGAAACGTCCGGCACCGCCGGTCGGCAGAACGTGGTTCGAGCCGGCAACGTAATCCCCGAAGGCCGTCGCTCCGTAACGGCCGACGAAGACGGAACCGGCGGTCGTAACCCGATCGGCGAGCGAAGCCGCGTCCTCATCGAGGAGCTCGAGGTGCTCGGGGGCAAAGGCGTTGGCGAGATCAATCGCGCTGCCCAGGTCGGGGGCCTGGACGGTGGCGAGCGGAGCATCGCCCACTCCGGGCCGATCCGCAGCGACCCGCTCGGTCGCGGCCACAACGCCATCCAGCACGACCGGCTCGGTCGAGACCGCGACGAGCGGGCCCTCGGCGCCATGCTCGGCCTGGGCACAGAGATCAAGTGCCACCCACTCCGCATCGCCGTCGTGGTTTCCCGGGATCGCCATCAGCTCCGAGGGCCCGGCGAGAGAGTCGATGCCGACCGTGCCCGAGACGGCTCGCTTCGCCTCACGGACCCAGGAATTGCCGGGGCCGGCGATCACGTCGACGGGCGCCACGGACTCGGTTCCGTAAGCCAGGGCGAAGATCGCCTGGGCGCCGCCCATCGCGTAGATCTCGTCGACCCCACAGAGCGCGGCGGCGGCAAGCACGGCCGGGGCGATCGTGCCGTCGGGGCCCGGTGGCGAGGCGAGCGCAAGGCGCTCGACGCCGGCAACCCGCGCCGGGATCGCGCACATCAGAACGCTGGAGGGATATGCAGCCCGCCCGCCGGGGGCGTAGAGGCCCGCGGCACCGACGGGGACTTCGCGCACCGTCACGCGCTGTCCCTGCGCCGGCTCGACGGTCCGAGACGAGGAGTCGACCTGGGCCTCGGCGACGGCGCGAACATTGTCTGCGGCCAGCTCCAGCGACTCCCGCAGGACCGGATCGAGACGCTCGAGAGCGTCCTCGATCTGCCCGGGCTCGACCCGCAGCGAGGCCGGCTCGACCTCGGTTGCGTCAAAACGAGCGGTCAGGCGCAGCAAGGCCTCGTCGCCCCCGTCGCGCACCTCGCGCTCGATCGGAGACACGTCGACCTCGGGGGCCGACTCGGCCGTCCAGTTGCGAATCGCGGCAGCGGTGACGGTCGCTCCTTCCCACTCGAAGCGCCGCACCCTCACCCCGCCATCGCCTCCCGCAGCTTCGAGGTCATCTCGTCGACCTCGCGTGCCCGCAGCTTGTGCGCCACGCGGTTGGAGACGAACCTCGCCGTGCACTCGAGGATCTCCTCGCGAACCTCTAGGTCGTTCTCTTCCAAGGTGCGGCCGGTGGCGACCAGGTCGACGATCCCATCGGCGAGGCCGATCAGCGGCGCCAGCTCGACCGAGCCCTTGACCTCGATCACCTCGACCTGGCGGCCGGTCTGCTCGAAGTGGCGTTCCGCGGTGCGCGGGTACTTGGTCGCGATCCGCATCATTCCGAGGCGGCGCTGCGACTCCCCCAGCCTCTCGTCCCCCTTGCGCCCGGCGAGGACCATGCGGCAACGGCCGAAGCCGAGGTCGAGCAGCTCGTAGACGACGCGGTCGGCCTGCTCAAGCAGCACGTCCTTGCCGGTGATGCCGACGTCGGCGGCACCGGCCTCGACGTAGGTGGGCACGTCGGAGGGGCGCATCGTCACCAGGGTGATGCCCTCGCCCTCGAAGATCAGCGAGCGCGACTCGCCGCGCACCTCGCGGGTGTCGATCCCGATCGCGTCGAGCGCGTCGAGCGTCTCGCCGAGCAGGGCGCCACGCGGCACCGCCAGCTTCAGCGGCCCCTCCGCCTTGGCGTGCCCCATGCCGGCGACCTCGACGCTCACGACTCGCCCCCCGTGCGCGACTCCTCCTCCATCTGGGCTACGTGGACGCGCTCCATGTACAGGGCAAAGCCGGCCGCCGGCAGGTCGACGCCGAAGCGCTTGAGCAGGCCGTCATAGCGGCCGCCCCCGCCGAGGACGTGGCCGATCGCCGGGTCGTAGACCTCGAGGATGGCGCCGCTGTAGTAGCCGAGGTCGCGCAGCAGGCCGAGGTCGATCTGCACCCGGTCGGCGACGCCGCGCGCTTCGAGGGCCTCGAAGGTCTCGCCGATCCGGGCGGTCGCGCGCTCGACCGCGGCGCCGCCCAGCGAACGGGCCTCGTCGAGCACCTCGCGGCCCCCGCGCAGCTGCGAGAGTGAGATGCAGGTCTCAATCTGGTCGTCGCTGATCGCTTCCACCTCCGAGAGCTCGACCTCGAGGCCGACAAGGTCGTGAGAGGCGAGCCGGGAAAGCACCGAGTCCCGAGCCGGAGCCTCGACCCCGAACTCGGCGAGCAGCTGGCGGTAGAGGTCAGCGTCGCCGAGGCCGATCACGGCCCGGTTGAGGGACGCCGCGTCGAGCGCCGCCTCCAGCACCTCGACCACCTCGGCCGTCCCCTCCGGCGCCGGGGCGCCGATCAGCTCGACCCCGGCCTGGGCGAACTCGCGCATCTGCCCGCGCTGCGGGCGCACCGCGCGGAAGGCGTTGGCCAGGTAGCAGAGCCGCAGCGGCATCCCCGCGTTCGCGTAGCGGCTGGCGACGAGGCGGGCGATCGGCACGGTCATGTCCGAGCGCAGGGCGAGCAGGTCACCGCGCTCGTCGAAGAAGCGGTAGGCGGAGTCCGCGGTACGGCCGTCGCCGCGGGCCAACACCTCGTCGTACTCGATCGCGGGCGTCGACACCTCGCCGTAGCCGCGGCTCTCGAAGACGTCGATCAGGGCGAGGTGGAGGCGGCGCAGCTCCCGCATCTCGTCGGGCAGCACATCGCGCGTACCGGGTGGAATGGGATGGATCATCCGCCGGACCTTACGAGAGCGGGCGGGAAAGCCCTGCTAGGCAGGGACCTCTGTGGAAACCCGTTCAATCTGGGCGCCGAGCCCGCGCAGGCGCTCGTCGATCTGCTCGTAGCCACGATCGATCTGGCGGATGTTGCCGATCTCCGAGCTGCCGTCGGCGGCCAGGGCGGCGATGAGCATCGCCATCCCGGCGCGGATGTCGGGGCTCTCGACGCGTTCGCCGTGAAGCCGGCTCGGACCGCTGACGATCGCCCTGTGGGGATCGCAGAGCGTGATCCGAGCGCCCATGGCGACGAGCTTGTCGACAAAGAAGAGGCGGTTCTCGAACATCTTCTCGAAGATCAGGATCTCACCGTCGGCCTGGGTGGCGAGGGCGAGGGCGATCGAGGTGAGGTCGGCGGGGAAGGCCGGCCAGGGCCCGTCCTCGATCTTCGGGATCGCGTCGCCGAGGTCGGACTGGACCCGCAGGCGCTGGCCCGGCGGGACGAGCATGTCGCTGCCCTCGATCTCCGAGTTGAGGCCGAGGCGGCGGAACTGGCGGCGGACCATCAGCAGGTCCATCGGCTCGACGTCGCGGATGCGCAGCTCGCCGCCGGTCGCCGCGGCGAGGGCCATGAAGCTGCCGACCTCGATGTGGTCGGCCGAGATCGTGTGCTCGGCGCCGGCGAGCTTGTCGCGGCCGTGCACGGTCATCACGTTGGAGCCGATCCCGTCGACCCGGGCGCCCATCGCGCAGAGCAGCCGGGCGAGGTCCTGGACGTGCGGCTCGCAGGCGGCGTTGGAGATCGTCGTCGGCCCCGGCGTCAGCGCCGCCGCCATCAGCGCGTTCTCGGTCCCCATCACCGAGGGCTCGTCCATGAAGATCGCGCAGGGACTGAGGCCGCCCGCGGGAGCGCTCAGCTCGATCCAGCGGTCGCCATCGACGCGGGCGCCGAGGTCTTTGAAGGCGTCGAGGTGCGCGTCGAGGCGGCGGCGGCCGATGAAGTCGCCGCCGGGCGGCGGCATCCGCGCCTCTCCGAAGCGGGCCAGCAGCGGCCCGGCGAGCAGGAACGAGGCCCGAATCTGCTTCGAGAGCTCCTCGTCGACCGAGGCGGCGGAGACCCCGGCGGCGCAGAGCCGGACGCTGTTGTCGGCGACCCACGCAACCTCCACCCCGAGCCGCTCCAGCAGCGCGATCTGCGCCTCGGTATCGCGGATCCGCGGGACCCGGTGCAGGAGCAGCTCCTCCTCGGTGAGCAGGCAGGCGGCGAGGATCGGCAGAGCGGCGTTCTTGTTTCCGGCGACGGTGAGCTCGCCCGAGAGCGGCACACCGCCTTGGATGACGAATTTCTCCATCGGTTCCGGCTAGGGTAACGGCCGCAATGCGGAGAGGCTGGAAGATCCTGATCGGCATCGGCGCCGCCCTGGCGGTGCTGCTTGGACTGAACACCGTGATCGTCGATCGAGAAACCAAGCCGGCAGCCGTGACCGAACCCGGCGGCCGGCTGCTCAAGCTGCCCGGCGGCGAAATTGAGGTCGTCGAAAAAGGCCCGCGAGACGCAAGCCCGATCGTCCTGATCCACTGCTTCAGCTGCGCGATCAACTGGTGGGACAAAATGATGCCCCTGCTTGCCCGCGACCATCGCGTGGTGGCGGTCGACCTGCTCGGCCACGGGGGCTCGGAAAAGCCCACCTCCGGCTACACGATCCCCAACCAGGCGGACCTGGTCGCGCAGGCCCTGGCCAGGCTGGGCGTCCGCGACGCGGTGGTCGCGGGCCACTCGCTCGGTGGGTCGGTCGCGGTTGGACTGGCGGAACGCTCACCCCAGCTGGTGAAGAAGGTGATGATCATCGACACCCCGCCCGATCACTCCGGCAGCAGCCTTGGGCTGGTCGCGAAGCTGGGCTTCGCCCCGGTGATCGGCGAGTTCTTCTGGCGCGTCAAGCCGGACTTCGCGGTGAGGAAAGGGCTCGCGGTCGCCTTCGCGCCCGGCTTCGACGTGCCCGACGAATTCGTCGAAGACGTCAACCGGATGACCTACAGCTCCTACCACGACTCCCCCCAGGGCTCCGACGACTACACCAAGGAAGAGCCGCTCGACCAGCGGATGAAGGAAAGCGGCAAGCCGCTGCTGGTGATCATGGGGGCCGAGGAGCAGATCGTCGACGACCCGACCCAGGCACTCGCCGAATACCGCCAGACCTACCCGGGGACCGAGACGCGGCTGATCGCCGGCTCGGGCCACTCCCCCAACGTCGAGAAGCCGGCCCAGACGGCGGCGCTGCTGCTCGGATTTGCCAACTCACCGCTCAAGAGCGTAGGATCGAAGGCGCGAGGAGGCGCTGGATCAGCCAATGGGACCCAACGCCAAAGACAGCAGCCGCAGTCTCAAAGCCGGACCGGTAACGGTCCTGGCGCTGGCGCTGCTCGCGGCAGCGGCTCTTCTGGCAGCAACTAGCGCCTCGGCAAAGCCGCGCGTGCTGCGGGTCGGCACCTTCCACAACATCGCCGGCAAGTACAAGACGATCCAGGCAGCGGTCGATGCCGCCAAGCCCGGCGACTGGGTGCTGGTCGCGCCCGGCGACTACCACGAACGCGGCGACCGGACCCACCCCCCGGACGAAGTACCGCCCGCCGGGGTCCTGATCACCACGCCGCGCATCCACCTGCGCGGCATGAACCGCAACGGGGTCACGGTCGACGGGACAAAGCCGGGCTCCTCGCGCTGCTCGCACAAGGCCAATGCCCAGGACTTCGGGGTCACGCAGGACGGGGGCAAGATAGGCCGCAACGGCGTCGTCGCCTTCATGGCCAGCGGCGTCAGCATCGAAAACCTAACGTCCTGCAACTTCCTCGCCGGCGGCGGCGAGAACGGCAACGAGGTCTGGTGGAATGGCGGCGACGGCAGCGGCCTGATCGGCATGGCGAAGTTCAAGGGCGCCTACCTCAACACGACCTCGAGCTTCTACAACGGCGACGAGAGCGTCTCGGCCAGGTACGGGATATTCACCAGCAACGCCCGCGGCCCGGGAAGCTGGACCCAGACCTACGCCAGCAACTTCAACGATTCCGGCTACTACGAGGGCGCCTGCCGCCAGGAATGCAACCTGACGATGCGCAAGGGCTGGGCGCAGTACAGCGCCCTCGGCTACTCGGGGACGAACTCGGGCGGCAAGCTGGTGGTCAAGGAATCGGAGTTCGACCACAACAGGGACGGCTTCGACACCAACAGCCAGAACAACGACGACGCCCCCTCGCCGCAGGACGGCAGCTGCCTCAACGGCACCACCAGCCCGCTCACCAGCTCGGTCTCCTGCTGGGTCCTGATGGACAACTACATCCACGACAACAACAACCCCAACGTGCCTGGATCGGGGGCGGCGGGGTCGAGCCCGGTCGGCACCGGGATCTCGATCTCCGGCGGGCGCTTCGACACGGTGATGGGAAATAAAATCGTCCACAACGGCGCCTGGGGACTGCTGCTGGTCCCCTTCCCCGACACCGACACGCCGCCACCGGTGGCCCACTGCGAGGGCGGCACGCAGACCGGCTCGCTCGGCTTCGGCTGCCTCTACGACGACTGGGGCAACCAGGTCTTCGAAAACCAGTTCTCCGAAAACGGCTTCTTCGGCAACCCGACCAACGGCGACATCGGCCAGATCACCTTCTTCGGCGGCAACCCGGTCAACTGCCTGCGCCGCAACAAGCTCCCGGATGGCGTCTCGCCCGAATCGCTGCTGACGAATACATGCGGCACGACAGGCAGCGGTGAGATCAACCAGCCCCTGCTGGAACAGGTCGAATGCAACACCCAGATCCTCAGCACCAAGCCCTGCCCAGCCGGCTCCGAATACCCCCGCAAGACCAGCGTGAAGATGCACGCCCTGCCCAAGGCCAAGAAGCTGCCGACGATGCCGAATCCCTGCGCCGACGTTCCGAAGAACCCTTGGTGCAAGAAGTCGAAGTCCGGCTAGAAACCGCGCTAGAATGCCATTTCCAGGCGCAGGTTGCAAGAAGACCTGCAATCCCAGGCTTCCATCCGAGGCCCCCCGTACAGTCGAACCTATGTTCGATACGACAAAGACATCACTGCCCACCCGCCTAGCCGACGCCGCCGACCTGGCAATCGATTTTGCCACCCTCGGCGAGTACGGCCTCGAGCCCGTCGACGCACCCTCTCGCCCCTGCGAGAGCCGGCACCGGCCCGCCGCCCGTACCCGCAGCACAGGCACCTGGCGCTCGGCGATCGACCGCTTCGCCACCCACGCCTGACGTGCGAACGGCGGCGGCCTGGCCGCGACGGCACGCCCGCGCGCTCGCCGTCGCCGGTGCCGCGCTGCTGCTCGCAATCGGCCTCGCTGTGGCTGCCAGCTGGCACTTCTCCTCGGTCGCGCTGGTGCCCGATCACTCCGAGTGGCCGCTGGAAACCCGCGTCGAAGCAGTCGAGCCCGGTCGCATCGTGCTTTCCCGCGACGACCACAGCAGCCAACCGGGCGTCTACGGGCTCGACTGGCAG
Organism: uncultured Solirubrobacterales bacterium; assembly: GCA_963714665.1. Classification (GTDB taxonomy): domain Bacteria; phylum Actinomycetota; class Thermoleophilia; order Solirubrobacterales; family 70-9; genus VRUE01. The sequence continues at coordinate 1,030,771 of CAVQPE010000003.1, forward strand.
GCCGGCCACGCGATCGTCGGTCCGATCCTCACCGAAGGCGACAACACGGTCACGCGACGCCTCCGCGACGTCCGCGGCTACCTGGCGCCGGAAATCAAGGTCGGCTTCGATAGCCACGTCTACTCTGGCGACCCAGGCGAGACGCTAGGGCTGCCGTTCAGGTCCGTGGGCATTCCCGACCCGCTCGGGCCGATGCCGGCCTGGCTGATCCCGGCTGCCCGCGACACCCGGCCGAGAGCCGGACGAACCTGGGCGATCATCGTGCACGGCCACAACGACAACCGTCAAAACGACCTGCGAATTTCCCCCACCCTGCGAGAGGCGGGCCTCACCTCCCTACTGATCTCCTACCGCAACGACCTCGGCGCTCCCAACAGCCCCGACGGCCTCTACCACCTCGGCGAAACCGAGTGGGAAGATCTCGCTGCCGCTGTTCGCTACGCGCTGGCCCGAGGCGCCCACAAAATCGTCCTGATCGGCTACTCGATGGGCGGCACCCTGATCACCCAGCTGATGGAGCGATCCCCACTCGCCGGCCGCGTCAACGCCATCGTCCTCGACGCACCCGTCCTCGACTGGCGCTCCCTGCTCGAATTCAACGCCGAACAGATGGGCCTACCAGGCTTCCTCAGCCTCCCCGTCCAATGGACCATCGACGCCCGCATCGACCCCAACTGGAACAGCCTCGACGCCCTAGACCACACAGAGGACTTCCACCTCCCAATCCTCCTCTTCCACACAGCCGAAGACGACCTAGTCCCAATCTCCACCAGCGAAGCCTTCGCCAAAGCCCTCCCCCACCAGGTCACCTACCACCACACCCCAATAGGCGGCCACACCGAAGCCTGGAACGTAGATCCCTCCTCCTACGACGCCCGCCTAAAGCAGTTTCTAAACCAAAATCTCAGCGGTCCGCGACGGAGTTAGGCGTGGAGCGAGGCGCCGGAGTAGCAAGCGATCCGCTCCCGTCGGACGGCGCCGCGTAGCACCGCTACGCAAGCCGCCCGACGGGGGCGCAGCGCGCCGCTAATCGGGCGCCGCAGCCCGCGACTAACTCCGTCGCGGACCGCGTTAAGAAAGAACCGGCGGCGACCTACTCTCCCAGGAGGTTGCCCTCCAAGTACCATCGGCGCTGAGAGGCTTAACTGCTCTGTTCGGAATGGGAAGAGGTGTTTCCCTCTCGCTATGCGCCACCGGAATTTTGCGAGACCGCCCCGGTGGAGCTTGAAAACCGCACAAGACCGAGTAAGTAATTAAAACATCCGTCAAGCCCTCGACCCATTAGTACCGGTCGGCTGAGCACATCACTGCGCTTGCACCGCCGGCCTATCAACCTGGTGGTCTACCAGGGGTCTTACTCCCTCAAGGGGATGGGAGAGCTCATCTCGAGGACGGCTTCCCGCTTAGATGCCTTCAGCGGTTATCCGTTCCGTGCGTAGCTAACCTGCGATGCCCTTGGCAGGACAACAGATACACCAGCGGCACGTTCATCCCGGTCCTCTCGTACTAGGGATGACTCCTCTCAACTCTCCAACGCCCACAGCAGATAGGGACCGAACTGTCTCACGACGTTCTGAACCCAGCTCGCGTACCGCTTTAATGGGCGAACAGCCCAACCCTTGGGACCTACTCCAGCCCCAGGATGCGACGAGCCGACATCGAGGTGCCAAACCGTTTCGTCGATGTGGACTCTTGGAACCGATAAGCCTGTTATCCCCGGAGTACCTTTTATCCGTTGAGCGACGGCGCTTCCACTTGCTACCGCCGGATCACTAAGCCCAACTTTCGTTCCTGCTCGACCCGTCGGTCTCGCAGTCAAGCTCCCTTATTGCCTTTACACTCTACGCACGATTTCCAACCGTGCTGAGGGAACCTTTGGGCGCCTCCGTTACATTTTAGGAGGCGACCGCCCCAGTCAAACTGCCCACCTGACACTGTTCACCACCCGGATCACGGCATGGTGTTAGAAGCCCAGACTACCAAGGGTGGTATCTCAAGGGTGACTCCCCAGCAGCCAAAGCCGCTGGTTCACTGTCTCCCACCTATCCTGAGCGAGATACCCCAGACTCCAATATCAAGTTGCAGTAAAGGTTCACGGGGTCTTTCCGTCTAGCTGCGGGTACTCGGCATCTTCACCGAGACTTTAATTTCACCGAGCCTCTCGTTGAGACAGCGTCCAACTCGTTACGCCATTCGTGCAGGTCGGAACTTACCCGACAAGGAATTTCGCTACCTTAGGACCGTTATAGTTACGGCCGCCGTTTACCGGGGCTTAGCTTCACTGCTTCGCGCCGAAGCGCTAACAAGTCCGCGTAACCTTCCGGCACCGGGCAGGCGTCAGCCCCTATACGTCGTCTTGCGACTTAGCAGAGGCCTGTGTTTTTGGTAAACAGTCGGTTGGACCAATTCACTGCGGCCCCCTCGGGCTCCCTCCGTACGGAGTTCACCCTACCGGGGCGTCCCTTCTCCCGAAGTTACGGGACGATTTTGCCGAGTTCCTTAACGAGAGTTAGCTCGCTCACCTCAGTATGTTCTACTTGTCCACCTGTGTCGGTTATCGGTACGGGCACGCGAATCCTGCCTAGAGGCTTTTCTCGGAGGCATGGGATCGGGGACTCGCCGGCGGTCAAGCCAGCTGGCATCGCACCTCGCGTCAAAACGCCGCTGCGGATTTTCCTACAGCGACTGGCTACGTGCTTGCCCCAGGACGACCATCGCCTGGGATCCCTTACCCTTCCCCGTCCCCCCATCGGTCATAACGGAAACGACGTGGTACAGGAATATCAACCTGTTGGCCATCGGCTACGCCTTTCGGCCTCGCCTTAGGTCCCGACTAACCCTGAGCAGACGAACTTTACTCAGGAAACCTTGGACAATCGGTGGAGGGGAGTCTCACCCCTCTTTCGTTACTCATGCCGGCATTCTCACTTCCAGCCGCTCCACGGAGGCTTACGCATCCGCTTCTCGCAACTGGAACGCTCTCCTACCGCGTGCAGAGCCCGCAGGCCTGCACACCCATAGCTTCGGTGACTAGCTTGAGCCCCGTTGAATTCTCCGCGCCCGAACACTTGACCAGTGAGCTGTTACGCACTCTTTCAAGGATGGCTGCTTCTAAGCCAACCTCTTGGTTGTCTATGCACTCGGACATCGTTCACCACTTAGCTAGTACTTAGGGTCCTTAGCTGATGGTCTGGGTTGTTCCCCTTTTGCGTACGAAGTTTATCCCCCGCACACTGACTGCCGAGCTAACCGTAACGGTCTTCGGAGTTTGCCTGAAGTCGGTAACCTGGTAGGGCCCCTAGTCCAAACAGTGCTCTACGGCCGAAACGCAAACACTCGACGCTATACCTAAATATATTTCGGAGAGAACCAGATATCTCTGAGCTTGATTAGCCTTTCACTCCGATCCACAGGTCATCCGCCCAGTTTTCAACCTAGGTCGGTTCGGCCCTCCACGAGGTCTTACCCCCGCTTCAGCCTGCCCATGGATAGCTCGCTCAGTTTCGGGTCTACCGCCAATGACTGTGTCGCCCTATTCAGACTCGCTTTCGCTACGGCTCCGCTCATCGCTTAACCTTGCCACTGACGAGTAACTCGCCGGCTCGTGATGCAAAAAGCACGCCGTCACACCCGAAGGTGCTCCGACCACTTGTAGGCTTACGGTTTCAGGTACTATTTCACTCCCCTTCAGGGGTGCTTTTCACCTTTCCCTCACGGTACTAGTTCACTATCGGTCACCAGGTAGTACTTAGCCTTGGAGGGTGGTCCCCCCAGATTCAGACCGCGTTTCACGGGTGCGGTCTTACTCAGGAACGTCAATCAGCAGATCAGAGTGTTTTCACCTACGGGACGATTGCCCTCTGTGGTGCGAGGTTCCACTCGCTTCGGTTAACACCTGATTTTGTAACTGCCGCCGAGCCAGGCACGGCTCGGGCATAACGCCCTACAACCCCCGACAGGCAACGCGTGCCCGCTTACACCTGTCAGGTTTGGGCTGATCCCTTTTCGCTCGCCACTACTAAGGGAGTCTCGGTTGATTTCTATTCCTCGGGGTACTTAGATGTTTCAGTTCCCCCGGTTGCCCTCTCGCGACTATGTATTCACCGCGAGATGACGCCGCATTACCGGCGCCGGGTTTTCCCATTCGGAGATCCGCGGGTCAAAGGCTGTTCAGCGCCTCACCGCGGCTTATCGCAGCCGTCCACGTCCTTCATCGACTCCTGGTGCCAAGGCATCCACCGTAAGCCCTTACTATCTTGACGGTGAGCGACCTATACACAACGTGTACAGATCGTAATTAAATACCCTCGAAATCCGCCTAAGCGGATCTCGATATTGGCCTTGTGCAGTTTTCAAGGTCCACCGAGGCGCGCACAACGGCTGACTGCCGTCGGCGGTCTCTCAAAACTGAGCAGCGTACCCAGTGCCATAGAGACACTGGGGAGCCCGGTCGACGTTCTAGAGAAATCTCCCTAGAAAGGAGGTGATCCAGCCGCAGCTTCCGCTACGGCTACCTTGTTACGACTTCACCCCAATCACAAGTCCCACCTTCGACGGCTCCCTCCAAAAGGTTAGGCCACCGGCTTCGGGTGTTACCTGCTTTCGTGGTGTGACGGGCGGTGTGTACAAGGCCCGGGAACGTATTCACCGCGGCATTGCTGATCCGCGATTACTAGCAACTCCACCTTCATGGAGGCGAATTTCAGCCTCCAATCCGAACCGAGACGCACTTTATGGGATTCGCTCCACCTCGCGGTATTGCTGCCCTTTGTATGCGCCAATGTAGCACGTGTGTAGCCCTGGACATAAGGGGCATGATGACTTGACGTCATCCCCACCTTCCTCCGGTTTGTCACCGGCAGTCTCCTATGAGTCCCCAACTTAATGATGGCAACATAGGACAGGGGTTGCGCTCGTTGCGGGACTTAACCCAACATCTCACGACACGAGCTGACGACAGCCATGCACCACCTGTGATGGTGTCCCGAAGGAAAACCGTGTTTCCACGGCGGTCACCAACATGTCAAGCCCAGGTAAGGTTCTTCGCGTTGCGTCGAATTAAACCACATGCTCCGCTGCTTGTGCGGGCCCCCGTCAATTCCTTTGAGTTTTAGCCTTGCGGCCGTACTCCCCAGGCGGGGCACTTAGTGCGTTAGCGACGGCACGGGAGGAGTCGACACCTCCCACACCTAGTGCCCATCGTTTACGGCGTGGACTACCAGGGTATCTAATCCTGTTCGCTCCCCACGCTTTCGCGCCTTAGCGTCAGTACCGTCCCAGCGAGCTGCCTTCGCTATTGGTGTTCCTCCTGATATCTGCGCATTCCACCGCTACACCAGGAATTCCACTCGCCTCTTCCGGACTCTAGCCCTGCAGTATCCATCGGCTTTCAAAGGTTGAGCCTTTGACTTTCACAACGGACTTACAGGGCCGCCTACGCGCGCTTTACGCCCAATGATTCCGGACAACGCTTGCTCCCTACGTATTACCGCGGCTGCTGGCACGTAGTTAGCCGGAGCTTCTTCTGGAGGTACCGTCAATCCACACGGCTATTCACCGGTGAAACTTCGTCCCTCCTGAAAGGGGTTTACAACCCGAAGGCCGTCTTCCCCCACGCGGCGTTGCTGCGTCACGCTTTCGCGCATTGCGCAAGATTCCCCACTGCTGCCTCCCGTAGGAGTCTGGGCCGTGTCTCAGTCCCAGTGTGGCTGATCGTCCTCTCAGACCAGCTACCCATCGTTGCCTTGGTAGGCCGTTACCCCACCAACAAGCTAATGGGCCGCGAGCCCCTCCCAATGCGGAGGCCGAAGCTTCCTTTAGTACACAGGCTTAAGCCCGTGCACCACATCCGGTATTAGCCCGAGTTTCCTCGGGTTGTCCCGGTCATCGGGGCAGGTTACTCACGTGTTACTCACCCGTTCGCGGCTTTGCCCCAGGGCAAGCCCTGGTTCGTCGCACCACTTGCATGTGTTAAGCACGCCGCCAGCGTTCGTCCTGAGCCAGGATCAAACTCTCCGTGAAAGGTACTTCTTACAGAGAGCTGTCATGCCTGGCAAATTGCAAATCGCCGGGTACACATACTCGGCGACCGGCATGACGGGTAAATCAGACCACCCGGCGCGCTGGCGCACCGAGTGGATCGGGCTCAAACATCCCACGGACACGAATGTCCGCGGGGTGCACGCTGCTCAGTTTTCAAAGACCGCTGCGCCTTGTCGACGGGACTCGTCGCTCTTCACGCATGGGCCAGGCACCGGGCCTTGCCCAGAAGGACGAAGGAGTATAGCGCTGCGGCGGCGGTTTGCCTAGCCGCCCTCAGGCGGGGACGCGCAGGCGGCGGAAGCGGCGCTTGCCCGCCTGCAGCACGCGCCCGTCCAGCGCGGCCGGCGCGAGGTCCAGGCGTACCGGACGGGATCGGCTCCCCGTCGAGCTTTGCGCCCCCCTGGCCGATCAGGCGGCGGGCCTCGCTGGAGCTGATCTCGAAGGCGCCGGCCATCAGCGCCGGCAGGTGGACGTCGCCGCCGTCGTCGCCGAGGAAGGGGCCGAGATCGAGCTCCTCGACCTCATCGGGCGCCTGGCGCTCGACGAAGAGGCGGTTGAAGTGCTCTTCCGCAGCGGCCGCAGCGGCCGCGTCGTGGAAGCGCTCGACGATCCCGCGGGCAAGCGCCCGCTTGGCCTCGTTGGGCGGCGCCTCGGACTCGGGCTCCGCGCCGAGCACGAGCCGGTAGTACTCGGGCATCGCCTCGTCGGGGATCCTCATCGTCTTGCCGAACATCTCCTCCGGCGCCTCGGTGACGCCGATGTAGTTGCCCAGCGACTTGCTCATCTTCTGGGCGCCGTCGGTCCCGACCAGGATCGGCATCGTCAGGATCGACTGCGGCCTCTGGCCGTAGGCGGACTGGATGTCGCGGCCGAAGAGCAGGTTGAACTTCTGGTCGGTCCCCCCCAGCTCGACGTCGGCCTCGACCGCGACCGAGTCGTAGCCCTGCAGCAGCGGGTAGAGCAGCTCCAGCGCCGCGATCGGCGCCCCGGCGGCGAGGCGCTTCTGGAAGTCGTCGCGCTCGATCAGGCGGGCGACCGTTGTCTGCGCCAGCAGGCCGAGCAGCTCCTCCGGCGCCATCCGCAGCCACTCGCTGTTGAAGCGGACCTCGGTGCGCTCGCGGTCGAGCACCTTGAACGCCTGCTCCTGGTAGGTGGCGGCGTTGGCCTCGATCTCCTCCGGCGAGGGCAGCGGCCGCTGGGCGGAGCGGCCGCTCGGGTCGCCGACGCGGGCGGTGAAGTCGCCGACGATGAGGACGACCTGGTGGCCGGCGTCCTGGAACTCGCGCAGCTTCTCCAGCACGACCGTGTGGCCGAGGTGGATGTCGGGCGTGGTCGGGTCGATCCCGAGCTTGACGCGCAGCGGCCGCCCGGCCGCGAGCTGCTCCTCGAGCATCCCCGCCGGCAGCACCTCGACCGCGTTGCGCGTCAGATCCGCCATGCGCGGCAATGCTAGACTGCCGCACTCTCTTGGCGGGCGAACGCAGCAAGCCGCGCCTCAAGAAGCTACGCATCCTCTTCGTTGTTCTGGGGCTCGGCGTGCTGGGGCTGGTCTCGATGGTCTTCGGGATGATGGCCGCTGTCTCGCAGGACCTGCCGGCGATCTACAACTTCGCCCAGTACAAGGCGGCGAAGAACAGCGAGATCTTCGACGCCTCGGGCGAACCGATCGGGACGCTGACCAGCGACCAGAACAAGATCCTGCTCACCTCGGGCCAGATCTCCCCGAACATCAAGAACGCGGTGGTCTCGATCGAGGACTCGCGCTTCTACGAACACAACGGCGTCGACTTCCAGGGCATCGTCCGCGCCCTGGTCAAGGACGTCCTCAGCCAGAGCGCCGCCCAGGGCGCCTCGACGATCACCGAGCAGTTCGTCAAGAACGCGCTCGAAGCCGAAGGCAGCCGCACGATCTTCGAGAAGTTCCGCGAGGCGGCGCTGGCCTACCGGCTCGAGCGCCACTGGACCAAGGACGAAATCCTCACCGAGTACCTCAACACGATCTACTTCGGCGAGGGCGCCTACGGGATCGAGGCGGCGGCGCGCACCTACTTCGGCGAGGCGCACCCCGGCTGCGGCACGCCCGACCGAGCCCTGCGCCTCGGTGCTCGAGCCCTGGGAGGCGGCGACGCTGGCCGCGGCCATCGCCTCGCCCTCCGCCTACGACCCCAAGGTCTATCCCGAAAACTCGCTGATGCGGCGCAACCTCGTGCTCGAAAAGATGTACGAACAGGGCTACATCACGCAGGAACAGTTCGAGGAAGGCCGCCAGCAGGCCCTGCCTGCTCCCGGCCGACATCGAGCCGCCCAAGCTCGACTCGAAGGCCCCCTACTTCACCGCCTGGCTGCGCCAGCAGCTGGTCGACCGCTACGGCGCCGCCAAGGCCTTCTTCGGCGGCCTGAAGGTGAAGTCGACGCTCGACCTGCGCCTCCAGGGCGCGGCCGAAGAAGCGGTCAACTCATACCTCGGCTACTCGCCCGGCGACCGCCTCGGTAGTCGTGCTCGACAACCACAACGCCGGCGTCAAGGCGATGGTCGGCGGGCCCGACTTCGAAACCAAGCCCTTCAACCTCGCCACCCAGGGCCACCGCCAGCCCGGCTCCTCGATCAAGCCCTTCACGCTGATCACCGCCCTGGAGGAGGGCATCTCGCCGTACACGACGTTCGAATCCGCCCCGCAGTACATCCACTTCGGCAAGCACAACCAGGAAACCTTCGAAGTCAAAAACGACGAGGACTCCTACCTCGGCTCCTGCGACATCGTCTGCGCGACCACCTACTCGGACAACTCGATCTACGCCCAGCTCGGCCTCGAGGCGCTGAAAGGCAAGACGATCCAGGACCGCACCCACTCGATCGCGGCGACGATTCACAAGGCCGGCTACCAGGACCCGATCTCGACCAACCCCTCGATGGTGCTCGGCGGTCTCGAAGTCGGCGTCACCCCGCTGGGCTGGGCCTACGCCTACTCGACGATCGGCAACAACGGCGACCGGGTCAGCGGCACGCTGGCGCCGCGGCCGGGCGACAGCCCCGTCGCCTACACCCAGGTCACCGACCAGGACGGCCACACGATCAAGGGCGGCGACAACGACTCGATCGACACCCAGGTCATTCGCCGAAGGCGTCGCCGAAGAAGCGAAGAGCATCCTCGAAACGGTGGTCACCAGCGGCACCGGCACCCACGCCAACATCGGCGCCTCCGGCCAGTGGGGCAAGACCGGCACGACCGAGAACAACGGCGACGCCTGGTTCTGCGGCGGCATCGAAGACGAAGTGACCGCCTGCGTCTGGGTCGGCTACGCCGACACGACGACGCCGATGACGACCCTCTACAACGGCGGCCCGGTGATGGGCGGCACCTTCCCGGCGCTGATCTGGGCCAGCGTGATCTCGGCCTGGGAGGAAATCAAGGCCGAACGCGCAGCCGAAGCGAAGGAAGGCAAGCACGGCGGCTCATCTTCGGGATCGGGCTCGACCTACGTGCCGCCGGCTACCTCCGAACCCGAAGTCGAATCCTCCGAACCCGAAGTGAGCGAACCGGTGGAACCGACGGCACCCGAAGGGGCCGAACCCGCCACGCCGGAAGCACCAAGCGAACCGGCTTCGCCCGCTACTGGGGGTGGCGTTACCGCGGGGTAGGACCCATCCCGGTAGGGGTTCCGCTTAACTTTTTCGACGGAACGGATTAGGGCTTGGCGCCTCGGAGCGCTTGACGAAAAAGTACAAGACGCTCCACCCCTACCGGGATGGGTCCTGAGCGCGGATCGGCTTCGAGATGTGGGGGTTATCGGCGGCGCAGAAGCGCCAGGGGCGCTCGGTTGCCTTTGGTGATGCCGATGCGGGGGCCGGTGACGATCTCGCCTTGCCAGCCCTCGCTTGGAGGCAGCAGCAGGAATGGATCGCTCGCCAGGTCGGCGCCGTTCTCAGAGAGTCCGATACCCGAGCGCCTCGGTCAGCTTGCCGGGGCCGGAGCAGAGGTCGTGGTCGGGACGCTGGGCCGCGCCGCTCTCGCATAACCTCGATCCCGGTCGTTGGCTCCAGGGCTCGGATCAGTACGGCGGCCGCCTCGCCCTCGGGTTCGGCGACCGCGTTGAGGAGGGCGTGGATGCCGTAGGAGAGGTAGACGTAGGCGCGGCCGGGCGGGCCGAAGAGGACCTCGGTGCGCTCGGTCAGGCCGACGTAGGCGTGACAGGCGGGGTCGTCGCGCTCGTAGCTCTCGGTCTCGACGATGATGCCGCCGCAGCCCTCGTAGAAGAGCCGGCAGCCGATCAGCTCGCGGGCGACCGCGTGCACCGAGCGATCGAAGAAGCTCGACGCCGAGGCGCTCGCCCGTCTCTGCGGCAGAGACGATCAAGACCGCTCTTCGAGCGCCCTTGCCTTGACCGCGGCGAGGGTCTCGCCCGCCTGTCCGATCTGGGCGGCCAGTGCCTCGGAGCCGGTGCCGCCCTCGATCCGCTTCGACTCCAGCCAGCTGCTGCGCTTCAGCACCTCGTAGAAGGAGTCGTCGAGGTGCTCGGAGCGCTGTCGCCAGCTCCTCCGGCGTCAGCTCCGAGAGCTTCTTGCCCTGCTCGACCGCGTCGCGGACCAGGCCGCCGACGATCCCGTGGGCCTCGCGGAAGGGCACGCCCTCGCCGCACCAGCAGGTCGGCGATCTCGGTGGCGGCGAGCATCTCGTCGCCCGAGGCGGCCTCGAGCCGCTCGCGGTCGAACTCGATCCCGGCCAGCATGCCCTCGAGTCGCGTCGAGGCAGAGCTCGATCGTGTCGATCGCGTCGAAGAGCGGCTCCTTGTCCTCCTGCATGTCCTTGCCGTAGGTGAGCGGCAGCGCGTGCATCGTCCCCAGCAGCGAGGCGTAGCTGCGGCGACGCGCGGGGCTCTTCGCCCGCAGCAGCTCGGCCGAGTCGGGGTTCACCTTCTGCGGCATGATCGAGGAGCCCGAGGAGAAGGACTCGTCGAGCTGGCAGAAGCCGAACTCGGTGCTCGACCAGATGACGATTTCCGAGCCGAGCCGCGAGAGGTGCATCGCGCAGGTCGAGGCGGCGGCCAGGTAGTCGAGGACGAAGTCGCGGTTGGAGGCGCCGTCGATCGAGTTGTGGCTGACGTGCTCGAAGCCGAGGTCGTCGGCGACCGCGTTGCGGTCGATCTCCCAGTTGACCCCGGCCAGGGCGCCGGAGCCGAGCGGCATCACGCAGGCGCTGTCGAGGGCGAACTGGAAGCGCAGCACGTCGCGGGCAAGCATCCAGAAGTAGGCGAGCAGGTGGTGGCCGAGGTAGACCGGCTGGGCGCGCTGCAGGTGGGTGTAGCCAGGCATCGGCCAGTCGCGGTGGCGCTCGGCCAGCTCCAGCAGCCGCTCCATCGCGTCGCCGGCCAGCTCGATCGCGCGCAGCGAGTGCGCCTGCACGACCATCGCCACGTCGGTGGCGACCTGGTCGTTGCGCGAGCGGCCCGGTGTGCAGCTTGCCGGCAAGCGGCCCGATCTCCTCGCCGAGCAGGCGCTCGACCGCCATGTGGATGTCCTCGTCGGCGTCGTCGAACTCGAAGCCGTGCTCGCCCATGCGGGCCCGCACGCGCTCCAGGCCGGCGTCGATCTGCTCCAGCTCATCGGCGTCGAGGACGCCGATCCCGTGCAGGCCGCGGGCGTGCGCCTGGGACTGGTCGATGTCGTAGGGCGCCAGCCGCCAATCGAACTCGATCGAGCGGTTGAGCCGCCAGAAGCGCGGGTCGGGGTCTTTGCGGAAGCGAGACATCAGCGCAGGGATTGGGCCAGAGCCTCGCACACCCGCGCCACCTGGGACTCGGTCATCGAGGGGAAGAAGGGCAGCGCCAGCGAGCGGGCCGAGGCCGCTTCGGCGACCGGGAACTGGCCCTCGCGGTAGCCCAGCTCGCGCAGGTGCGGGAAGAGGTGGATGCAGGGCAGGTAGGCCTTGCTGGCGATGCCGCGCTCGGCGAGGCGGGCGATGGTCGCGTCGCGGTCGGTGCCCTCGGGAAGCGCGACGGTGTAGACGAACCAGCTGCGCACGCTCCTCACCGCGCCCGGCGATCGGCGCTGCGCAGGCCGTCGATCCCGGCCAGCCCCTCGCGCGTAGAGGGCGGCGACACGCGGCGCGGCCGGCCAGCAGTCGCGTCGAGCTTCTCCAGCTGGGCGACGCCGAGCGCGGCGGCGAGGTCGGAGAGCCGGTAGTTGAAGCCGAGGCCGCCGTGGTCGAGCCAGCCCATGTCGGCCGCCCGGCCCTGGTTGCGCTCGCTGCGCAGCCGCGCCGCGATCCCGGGGCCGGAAGGGATGACCATCCCCCCCTCCCCCGTCGTCATCTGCTTGTTGGCGTAGAAGGCGAAGGTGGCGAGGTTGCCGCGGGCGCCGACCGCGCGCCCCTCGGAGTCGACCGCGCCGAGCGCCTCGCAGGCGTCCTCGAGGAGGCCGAGGCCGCGCTCGGCGGCGAGCGCCTCCAGCTCGGGCATCGCCGCCGGGTAGCCGAAGATGTGGACCGGCAGGATGCCCGGCCGTGCGCTCGCCCAGCCGCGGCCGCGGCCGCCGCCGGGTCGAGGTTGAGGGTCTCGGGGTCGACGTCGCAGAAGACCGGGCGGGCGCCCTCGTAGAGCAGGCAGTTGGCGGAGGCGACGAAGCTGAAGGGGCTGGTCAGGACCTCGTCGCCCGGGCCCCAGCCGAGCGCGCGCACGCCGAGGTGCAGCCCGCTCGTACCGCTGGAGACGGCGACCGCGTCGGGCGACCCCGAGCCACTCGGCGAAGGCTCGCTCGAAGCGCTCGCCCATCGGCCCGAGCGAGAGCCGGCCGGAGCGCAGCACCTCGAGCGACCAGCTCCTCCTCGCGGGCGCCGATCTCGGGCTCGGCGAGCGGGATCGTCTCGGTGTCGGGAGGGCCATCCATCGCCGGCCGCACCCTACCCGCCGGCTGCGTCGTCGCCGCGCGGCTGGAAGGCGTAGTCGAGCGAGTCGACCAGCGCCTCCCAGGAGGCCTCGATGATGTTCTCCGAGACGCCGATCGTCCCCCACTCGCGCTTGCCGTCGGTGGAGTCGAGCAGCACCCGGGTGACGGCGCCGGTGCCGTGGGCCTCGTCGAGGATCCGCACCTTGTAGTTGGTCAGCTCGATATCTGCGAGGTGTGGGTGGCGGTCGCCGATCGCCGCCCGCAGCGCCTTGTCGAGGGCGTTGACGGGGCCGTTGCCCTCCGCCACCTCGACGTAGCGCTTGCCGTCGACCACGACCTTGATCGTCGCCTCCGTTTCGACCCGGCCGCCCTGGCGCTTTTCGGTGGCGACGCGGAAGCTCTCCAGCTCGAAGAGCGGCTCGTAGGCCCCGGCCTCGCGCCGCAGCAGCAGCTCGAAGGATGCCTGCGCCGCCTCGTAGTGGTAGCCGCGGTGCTCGCGCTCCTTCAGCCGCTCGACGGCGCCTGCCGCCGCCGCGTCGTCCATCTCCAGCCCGGCTCGCTCGGCCTGGCTGCGGATCGTCGCCTTGCCCGAGAGCTCGGAGGCGAGGATGTCGCGCTCGTTGCCGACCCGGGCGGGGTCGAGGTGCTCGAAGGTGCTGGCATCGGTGGCCACCCCGGCGGCGTGCATCCCCGCCTTGTGGGCGAAGGCGTTGCGCCCGACGTAGGCGCGGTCGGGGTTCGGCGTCATGTTGCAGAGCTCGTCGAGGTAGTGCGAGGTTGGCGTCAGGCTCGCCAGCTGCTCGCCGGAGACGACCCCGAAGCCCATCTTCAGCTGCAGCGCCGGCAGGATCGAGGCAAGGTTGGCGTTGCCGCAGCGCTCGCCGTAGCCGTTGACGCAGCCCTGCACGAGGCGCGCGCCCGCCGTCGACCGCGGCAAGCGAGTTGGCGACGGCGCACTCGGCGTCGTTGTGGGTGTGGATGCCGATCTCGACCGCGCCGCCGATGTCGGCAACCACGGCCGCGGTGGCCGCGGCGACGAACTCGGGCAGGCTGCCGCCGTTGGTGTCGCAGAGCGTCACGTTCTCGGCGCCGGCCGCGGCCGCGGCGCGGACGCACTCGAGCGCATAGGCGGCGTCGTCGCGGTAGCCGTCGAAGAAGTGCTCGGCGTCGAAGACCGGGCGCTTGCCCTGTTCGCGGCAGGAAGGCGATCGAGTCGCCGATCATCTCCAGGTTCTCCTCGGCGGAGACCTTGATCACCTTCTCGACGTGAAGGCGCCAGCTCTTGCCGACCAGGCAGACCACCGACGCGAAGCACGAGGCAAGGACGGCAAGCGCCTCGTCGTCCTCGGCGCGGCGGTCGCGGCGACGGGTCATGCCGAAGGCGGCGATCGTCGCCTGCTCCAGCTCCAGCCCGGCGAGCAGCTCGAACAGCTCGGCCTCCTTCGGGTTGGAGCTGGGGAAGCCGGCCTCGATGAAGTGGATGCCGAGCGCGTCGAGGGCGTGGACGACCTTCAGCTTCTCGCCCACCGAGAGCGACATGCCCTGGCCGCCCATGCCGTCCCGCAAGGTGGTGTCGTAGAGCTTTACCTGTTCCATCTGATGCCTTTCGATTCGAGAGATCGGGGTGAGGGCCTTCCGGCCCGCGCACACGGCATTGCCGCGCCAGCCGCTAGGCGGCTGCGGTAATTCGCCCGATTGCCTCGAAACGCTGCTGCATCAGGAACTGACCTTACTCGGTTGGTCCGCCCCGGCCGGAGCCTCGACGAAGTCGAGCCACTCCAGGTACTCCTCAGCGCGGCCGTGCAGGGCGTCGTCGAGCTTCTTCTGGATCACCCTGGTGATCTCACCGGGCTCGCCGATCGAGTGGTTGTCGATCTCACGCACGGGGACCAACTCCGCCGCGGTTCCGGTGAGGAAGACCTCGTCGGCGAGGTAGAGCTCGGCACGGGCGATGTCGCGCTCCTCGACCGTGTAGCCGAGGTCGCGGGCGATCTGGACCACCGAGGCGCGCGTGATCCCGTCGAGGATCGCGTTGGTGTGGCCGGGCGTGATCAGGACTTCGTCGCGGACGACGAAGACGTTCTCGCCCGAGCCCTCCGAGACGTGGCCGTGCTGGTCGAGCAGGATCGCCTCCTCGTAGCCGGCCTTCTGGGCCTCGGTCTTGGCGAGGATCGAGTTGAGGTACTGGCCCGCGGCCTTGGCATGGGGAATCAGGCTGTCGCCCGAGATCGCCCGCCAGGAAGAGACCGCGGCACGGATGCCGTTTTCAGCGCCCTCCTCGCCCAGATAGACGCCCCAGGGGAAGGCGGCGACGATCACGTCGACGGGCGCGTCGGTGGCGTAGAGGCCGAGGCTGCCGTAGCCGCGGAACGCAAGCGGCCGGATGTAGCAGGAGTCGAGCCCGTTGCGGCGGACCAGCTCGCGGGTCGCCTCGCCGATCTGATCGAGCGAGTAGGGCAACTCCAGGTAGTAGAGCTCAGCAGACTTTTCCAGCCGGGCGAGGTGGTCGCCGTGCCTGAAGATCGCCGGCCCGCGCTCGGTCTCGTAGCAGCGAACCCCCTCGAAGACGCCCGTCCCGTAGTGCAGGCCGTGTGCGAGCACGTGAACCTTGGCGTCCTCCCAGGGCACGAACTCGCCGTTCTGCCAGATCAGCTCCGCTGTCTCCATGACGGGAAAGTATGCCTTACCGAGCCGATCCCGGCAGGGGTTCCGCTTAACTTTTTCGAGGGGCGGGGACTGCTGGCGCTCGAACCGCGCTCGCGAAAAAGTACAAGACGCTCCACCCCTGCCGGGATCGGCTCTATGCGGAAAGCTCGGCCAAGACTGCGTCGGTGATCTCCGCAGTGCCGACGCTGGCCCTCCCGGCCCGGCCAGGTCGGGGGTGCGGAGGCCGCTGTCGAGGACGGCGTCGACGGCTGACTCGATCCGTGCTGCGTCGTCGGGGCGGTCGAGGCCGTGGCGGAGCATCATCGCTGCCGAGAGGAAGGTGGCGAGCGGGTTGGCGATGCCCTGGCCGGCGATGTCGGGGGCGGAGCCGTGGACCGGCTCGAAGAGGCCCGGCTCGCCCTCGGCGCCGAGGCTGGCCGAGGGCAGCATGCCCAGCGAGCCGGTGAGCATCGCCGACTCGTCGCTGAGGATGTCGCCGAAGAGGTTCTCGGTGACGATCACGTCGAAGTCGGCCGGGCGCGAGACCAGCTGCATCGCGGCGTTGTCGACCAGCAGGTGGTCGAGCTGCGACGTCGGGGTAGTCGGGAGCGACGCGGCCGACCACCTCGCGCCAGAGACGCGAGGTCTCGAGCACGTTTGCCTTGTCGACCGAGGTGACGCGGGGGGTGCGATCGGGCCCTCGGCGCGCCGGCGGGCCGCCTCGAAGCCGACGCGGGCGATCCGCTCGATCTCCTCGGCCGAGTACTCGCAGGTGTCGTGGGCGCGAGTCGCCGTCGCGGCCGCTGCTCGCCGAAGTAGATGCCGCCGGTCAGCTCGCGCACGACGAGCAGGTCGGTGCCGGCGATCACGCTCCGCCGCAGCGGGCTCGCGCCGACCAGCGCCGGGCTGGGCCGCACCGGGCGCAGGTTGGCGTAGAGGCCCATCCCCTTGCGCAGGCCGAGCAGGCCCTGCTCGGGGCGGGCGCGTCGGGGTCGGTCGTGTCCCATTTGGGACCGCCGACCGCGCCGAGCAGGACCGCGTCGGCGGCGCGGCAGGCGTCGAGCACCTCGTCGGTCAGGGCGGTGCCGTGGGCGTCGATCGAGCAGCCGCCCATCAGGCGCTCGTCGAACTCGAACTCGCCCAGCGCTTCGAGCAGGCGACGGGCGGCGCCGACGATCTCGGGGCCGATCCCGTCTCCGGGCAGAACGACTATCCGCGGGGCACTGGGCACGGCGGGCACTCTATTGCGGCTCAGCAGAGACGCCGCGCCTCGATGTTGAGCCGGACGTAGTCGAGCGTCGAGGGGCTCGGTGCGAGCGCTCAAGGATCGCTTCGGCGAAGGGGCGGCGCATCTCCTCCGGCAGTCGCGCCAGGTGCGGCCCGAGCGTCGCGGTCATCGTGAACCGGAGCGGATCCTCCGGGGCGACGGGCTTCGGCTCAAGCCAGCAGCGCGCCTCGGCGAAGCCGGCCCGCCGCAGCCTCGCCTCGGTCTGCTCCGGCGCCGGCGAAGTTCCAGCAGCTCGGCGGCATCCTCGAGATAGGCGGCTGTACTCGGGGCGGGCCGCGACCGCGGCGATCGCCTCGCGCGTGCTCGGCGACGTTGCCCTCGCCGCCGCACTGGGCGACCAGGCGCCCCCCAGGGCCGCAGGCGCCCGCGCAGGCGTGCGAAGAGCCGGTCGTGGTCGGGATCCAGTGGAAGGTCGCGGTCGAGAAGACCAGGTCGACCGGCTCCGTCGAGCTCGAGCTCGGCGAGGTCGGCGACCAGGTAGTCGACGCTCTCGCCGAGCCGCTCCCGGGCCTTGGCGATCATTGCCCCGGAGCCGTCGACCGCGATCACGCGACCCTCCGGCAGGCGGTCGCACCAGCTCCGCGGTTACTCGGCCCGAGCCGCAGCCGGCGTCGAGCGCCGTCTCGTCGCCCGTCAGCTCGAGCCGTTCGAGCACCTCGATTCCCCAGCTGAACTGGGGCTCGGAGACCGCGTCATAGGTCTCGGCGTCCCACTCGCGGGACCGCCGCTCACCGTCCTCGCCTCGCCCGGACTCAGAGGCGCCGTCGTAACCGGGCCGCGCTCGGCAGCGCCCGACCCCTCGAACTCGTCGATCGCGACCGCGTTCTCCAGGGTGATGCCGATGTCGTCGAGGCCGTTGAGCAGACGGTGCTTGACGTCGTGCTCGACCGCGAACTCGAAGACGCCAGCGGCGCAGGTGACCGTCTCGTCGTCGACGTCGATCCGCGCCTCCCCGGCCTCGGCGACGGCGCGGCAATGCTCCTCGTCGAGGATCGCCGGCAGCAGCCCGATCTTGGTGCAGTTGGAGTAGAAGATGTCGGCGAAGGAGGGGGCGATGATCGCCTGGAAGCCGAAGTCCTCCAGCGCCCAGGGGGCGTGCTCGCGGGAGGAGCCGCAGCCGAAGTTGCGGCCCGTGACCAGGATCGGGTTCGGCTCCAGCTCGATCTCGCCGTCGCGGATCCAGTCGTAGAAGAGGAACTCGCCGAAGCCGGTCCGCTCGACCCGCTTGAGGAACTGCTTGGGGATGATCTGGTCGGTGTCGACGTCGGCGCGGTCCAGGACCGAGACCTTGCCCTCGATGACGTCTATGGGTCGCATCTCTAGCTCCAATCCCTGATGTCGACGAAGTGTCCCTCGATCGCCGCCGCGGCGGCCATCTTCGGGCTGACCAGGTGGGTCCGGCCGCCCTTGCCCTGGCGGCCCTCGAAGTTGCGGTTGGAGGTCGAGGCGCAGCGCTCGCCCTCGATCAGGATGTCGGGGTTCATGCCCAGGCACATCGAGCAGCCCGCCTCGCGCCATTCGAAGCCGGCCGAGCGGAAGACCTCGTGCAGCCCCTCCGCTTCGGCGTCCGCCTTGACCTGCTGGGAGCCGGGCACGACCATCGCCCGCACCGAGGCTGCGACCTTGCGGCCGTCGACGATCTCCGCCGCCTCGCGCAGGTCCTCGATCCGCGAGTTGGTGCAGGAGCCGATGAAGACGCGTTCGGGCGCGACCTCGGTCATCGGCGTGCCGGCCTCCAGGCCCATGTAGGCGAGGGCGCGTTCGGCCGACTCGCGGTCGGCCGGGGACTCCATCGCGGCCGGGTCGGGGACCGAGTCGGTGACCTCGACCACCATGCCGGGGTTGGTCCCCCAGGTCACCATCGGCGAGATCGCCGCGGCGTCGACCTCGACCTCGGTGTCGAAGCTCGCGCCCTCGTCGCGTGGGCAGCTCGCGCCAGCGCTCGACAGCGGCGCTCGAAGTCCTCGGGCGCGGCGGGACGGCCCCGCACCCACTCGAAGGTCGTCTCGTCGGGGGCGATCATCCCGGCCCGGCCGCCGCCCTCGATCGTCATGTTGCAGACCGTCATCCGGCCGGGCATGGAGAGCGACTCGATCGCGGGGCCGGCGTACTCGACCGCGTGGCCGGTCATGCCGCCCGTGCCGAGGCGTCCGATCGTCGCCAGGATCAGGTCCTTGGGGGTGACGCCCGTGCCCAGCTCGCCGCTGTAGGAGATCCGCATCGTCTGCGGCCGCTTCTGCACCAGGCACTGGGTGGCGAGCACGTGCTCGACCTCGGAGGTGCCGATGCCGAAGGCCAGCGAGCCGAAGGCGCCGTGGGTGGAGGTGTGGCTGTCGCCGCAGACGATCGTCATCCCCGGCTGGGTGACGCCCAGCTCGGGGCCGATCACGTGGACGATCCCCTGCCGCTCGGAGCCCAGCGAGTAGATCGGGATGCCGAACTCCTCGCAGTTGCGCTCCAGCGTTTCGACCTGGACGCGGGAGAGCTCGTCGGCGATCAGCCGCGCCGCCATCGTCCCGTCGGTCGGCACGTTGTGGTCGGCGGTGGCGAGCGTCTTGTCGGGCCGGCGGACGCCGCGACCGGCCAGCCGCAGGCCGTCGAAGGCCTGCGGCGAGGTGACCTCGTGGACCAGGTGCAGGTCGATGTAGATCAGGCCGTCGGAGACCTCGTGCGCCTCCCAGAGCTTGTCGAACATGGTCTTCGGCATCGGGCTCCTCCTAGCTCCGGCTCAGGCCGGCGGCGATCACGGCGAGGAAGCGCGTCGGCTCCTCGCCTTCGTTCTCGAAGTGGTGGGGCAGGTCGGCGTCGAAGGTGACGCTGTCGCCCTCGTTCAGCTCGTGGCGGGTGCCATCGACGACCAGCACCAGCGTCCCCTCCAGGACGACCGAGGTCTCGCGGCTGCCGGGCTCGTGCATCGGCGGGTCGTCCCAGCCGCCGGTCGTCGCGCCCGCCTCCAGGGTGTGCAGCGAGACGTCGGCGCGCTGTCCCGGCAGCGGCGGGGTCAGCTCCTCGAAGCCGTGGCCGCCGCGCTCGAGCCTGCGCCGGGCGCCCGCCCGGCTGACCGCCACGTGCTCGCCCTCGTCCAGCCGCAGCAGCTGCGAGAGCGTCAGCTCCAGCCCCGCGGCGATCTTCGCGGCGACCGCCAGCGTCGGGCTGGTCTCGCCGCGCTCGACCTGCGAGAGCATCGGCGCGCTGACCCCGGAGCGCTCCCCCAGGTCGCGCAGCGAGAGACCCATCGCCTCGCGCAGGGCGTGGATGCGATTGCCGATCGCCGACGACTCGGCGTCGGCTGGCACTCGGGCGCTGGGGGTTTCCGCCCTGGTCGCGGTTCGCGGCATGCGCGTACGTTATCACATACGTTTGTATTTCAGCAGGGTATGCAAGTCATGCGCGATGCGATCTGGTTCATCGTGGAGTTGGCGCCAGGTGATCCTCACCGCCCGCCAACCGTCCGATTGCAGACCGCGGTCCCGTTCACGGTCCGCCTCGAAAGCCGCACGGGTTTCGTGAGCGGCCCGGCTGTCGAGCTCCACGGCCAGCCGCTCCTTGCTCCAGAGACAGTCCACCTCCAGCCACTCTCCGCGCACCTGGAGCCGAGCGTTGAGACGGGGCCTCGGCAATCCGAACCGGTCCAGGAATGGGAGGAAAAGCTCCTCGAGATCGCTTCGCGTGAATCCGGACGTCCTACCCAGTCGCTCGAGGCAGAGGCGCAGATTCACGTTGCCGCGAGCGCCGGGATAGCGAGCAAGTAGGGCAGGCAGAGACAGGCGGTCCCGGAGGCGGCGGTACTCGGCCTGACGGATCGCGGCCTCGAGACGATCGACCGAGGAGATACCGGCGTAGTCGAAGAGGGTCCGGTGCACTGAGGTAACCGGGATGTAGTCGAGCACGGTGACCTCGTCCGGCGGCAGGAGCGTGCAGTGCCGACGGATCGCGCCGCGTGAGCGCGTATCGCGAGGCGAGGTGATTTCGATTGCGCCGCTGTAAATCACGATCCCCCAGAACGCCGCAGCCGACCGGTGGCTCAGAACCGCACCGTCGCCGCCGGTCAGCACCGCCGCCATCCAACGCCCCTCACGGGACACAACCCGATGGCCAACGGCGTAGACGCCTGGATGCAGCCGGTGCAGCCGGCCAGAGCGCCACCCGGCCCCTGATCGCATCCCGTCCCAACCCCATCGCCAAGCAGCTGTCGCCGAGCAACCACCCCATGCTGTCGTTCCGCCAGATCCGCGATCTCCCGATCGGACACGGCGCGAATCTGCATTTGGGTGCCCCCAAGACGCCCAAATGCAGATTCGGCGGACATGCACCGACCGTGACGGCTCCCGGCGCGCGTGTGGTGCGTACAGGCGCGCGGATGTGTGACGTCTTACGGGCCCGGGGTGCGTTCCACTGCGGCCTCGGCGGTTGCCGCCTCGGCCTCGCGGATCGCGGCGCCCTCGAGGGCGTTGGACAGCGCTCGGACGTAGGCTCGGGCCGAGGCCTCGAGGATGTCGGTGGCCACGCCCTGGCCGGTGGCCAGGCGGCCTGCCGCTCGCAGCATCACGGTCACCTGGCCGAGGGCGTCCTCTCCCCCGGTCACGGCCTCGACCGTGTACTGGCGCAGGTCGCACTCGGTCCCGGCCGCCTTCTGGATCGCGTGGAAGATCGCGTCGACCGGGCCGTCGCCGCTCGACTCGCCGACCGACTCCTCGCCGGAGGGCATCTTCACCGCGACCCGGGCCAGCGGCTCGCGCCGCGAGCCGGCCTCGACCTCGAACCAGGCCAGCTCGTGGGCGTCGGCCTTCTCGCGCATCTCGTCGGAGACGATCGCCTCCAGGTCCAGCGCGGTCACCTGCTTCTTGCGGTCGGCGACCTCCTTGAAGCGCTTGAAGGCTGCGTTCAGCGCGTTGCCCTCGACCTTGAAGCCCAGCTGGTCCAGCGCGTCGCGCAGGGCGTGGCGGCCGGAGTGCTTGCCCAGCACGATCGAGTTCGACTCCAGGCCGACTTCGGTCGCGTCCATGATCTCGTAGGTGGTGCGCTCCTTCAGCACGCCGTCCTGGTGGATCCCGGACTCGTGGGCGAAGGCGTTGCGGCCGACGATCGCCTTGTTGGGCTGGATCGCGTAGCCGGTCAGGCGCGAGACCATGCGGCTGGTGCGGGCCAGCTCGCGGGTGTTGGCGCCGGTGTGCAGGCCGTGCGCGTCCTCGCGGGTGCGAACGAGCATCACGATCTCCTCCAGCGAGCAGTTTCCGGCGCGCTCGCCGATCCCGTTGACCGCGCACTCGACCTGGCGCGCGCCGGCCAGCAGGCCGGCGTAGGAGTTGGCCACGGCCAGACCCAGGTCGTCGTGGCAGTGGACCGACATCTCGACCCCGCGCAGCGCCGGCACCAGCTCGTAGAGACGGCGGAAGTAGTCCGCGTACTCCTCGGGCGTGGTGTAGCCGACCGTGTCGGGGATGTTGACCACGGTGGCGCCCTCCTCGACCGCGATCGCGCAGACTTCGGCGGTGAACTCGACGTCGGCGCGGGTCGCGTCCATCGGCGAGAACTCGACGTCCTCGCAGTAGGACTTGGCCAGGGTGACCGCGGCGCGGGCCTGGCCCTTGACGTCCTCCCGGTCGGTCTGCAGCTGGTGCTCGATGTGGATGTCGGAGGTGGAGATGAAGGTGTGGATGCGGGGACGCTGGGAATCCTTGATCGCCCCCCAGGCGGCGTCGATGTCGGCCTTGTGCGTGCGGGCCAGGCCGCAGATCACCGGTCCCTCGACGTTGCGGGAGATCGCCTCGACCGCCTCGAAATCCCCCGGCGAGGTGATCGGGAAGCCGGCCTCGATCACGTCGACCCCCAGGCGGGCCAGCTGCTGGGCGATCTCGACCTTCTCGGCCGTGTTCAGCGAGATCCCGGGCGACTGCTCGCCGTCGCGCAGCGTGGTGTCGAATATGTGGACGCGATTGGCGTCTTCATGACGGTGCCACTGTTGCCTCCTCCTTCTCTGCTGCTTTCGAATGACCTTGTCTCTCGCGGCTATCGCGCCGCCCAGCGCTATTCCCCCCGAAGGGGGAGGAGAAGGAGAAGCGCGAGGCTGTCGAACCGGTGCGTCATTCGGTCGCTTGAGCTTAGCGTAGGCTGCGCGCATCGCAAGCGAGAGTTCCTCATCGGCGACCCCCCGCTCGACCCGGCTTGCCCTCTTCGCGATGGGAATCGCCGTCGTCGTCATCGCCAACGACTTCTCCGCGATCAACGTCGCCCTGCCGACGATGGAGGGGGATTTCCACACCAACATCAACACGATCCAGTGGGTGGTCAACGCCTACGCGCTGACCTTCGGCGTGATGATCGTCACCGGCGGCCGGCTGGCCGACATGTTCGGACGGCGAAACGCCTTCTTCCTCGGCACCGCGATCTTCGCCTCGATGTCGGCGCTCGGCGGCGCCGCGCAAACGGAGACGTGGCTGATCGCGACCAGGACCCTGATGGGAATCGGCGGGGCGCTGATGTGGCCGGCGATCCTCGGCATGACCTACGCCCTGCTGCCCGAGGACAAGGCGGGCCTGGCGGGCGGCATCATCATCGGCGCGGCGGGGCTCGGCAACGCGATCGGGCCGCTGATCGGCGGGGTCTTGACCGACGCGCTGAGCTGGCGCTGGATCTTCTTCCTCAACGTGCCGATCTCGGCCTTCGCCGTCCTCGTCACCTACCGGCTGGTCAAGGTCGAGGAGCCGGACACGGGCGATCAGCGGATCGACTACCCGGGCATAGCAACGCTCTCCGTGGGCCTCGTCTCCCTGCTCGTCGCCCTCGATCAGGTCGACGACTGGGGCTTCGGCGACCCGCGCGTGATCGGGCTGCTGGTCCTCTCCGCCGTGATGCTCGCCTCCTTCCTGCCGATCGAGCGCCGCGCCGGCCTCAGCGCACTGGTGCCGCGAACGGTGATGGCCAACGAGAGCTTCCGCGCCTCGTGCCTGGCGATCCTGCTGATGTCGGCGACCTTCTTCGCGGCGCTGCTCTACCTGCCCCAGTTCATGCAGCACCAGCTCGGCTACTCGCCGCTGGAGGCGGGCTTGGGCATGCTGCCCTTCCTGGCCACGTTCGCCGCGGTCTCCTTCGTCGCCGGTCCGCTCTACGAGAGGCTGGGCGCCAAGCTGCTCGCCTCGGTCGGCGCCCTCTGCATCGCGATCGCCCCCTTCGTCTTCTCGCTGGTCGGGGAGCGCTCGGGCTACGGCTCGCTGGTCGCCGGCATGGTCGTGCTCGGGATCGGGATCGGCAGCTTCTACCCAACCGCGACCACGGCCGGGGTCACCTCGGTCGACGAGTCGCAGACCAGCCTCGCCGGCGGGATCGTCTACATGTTCCAGATCGCCGGCGGCTCGATCGGGCTCGGCCTGACGACGACCGTCTTCTCGGCGCAGGGCTCCTTCGTCGACGGCATCCAGGCCGGCTTCCGGCTCGACGCGGCCCTCTCGCTGCTCGGCTTCCTCGTCGCACTCTTCTTCGTCGGCGGCCGGCTGCTGGGACGGCGCGCGGAAGAAGGCGCCGCGGCCTAACCGAGGGCGCGCAGGCTCTGGCGGATGTTGTTTTCCCCGGGCCCGCCGTCGATCGAGTCCTGGCCCGTTCCCCCGCGAAGCACGTCGTCGCCGGGGCCGCCGACGATCAAGTCGTCGCCGGGGCCACCGTAGATCAGGTCGTCGCCGCCACGCCCGATCAGGTGGTCGTCGCCCTCGCCGCCGCTCAGCTTGTCGGGCCCGCTGCCGCCGACGAGAACGTCCCGTCCCGCCCCGCCCCGCATGGTCACCGGGATCTCGATCGCCCTCGACACCGCCACGATGTCGTCGCCGACACCGGCATTGACCTCGAAGCCCGCCACCATCGGCGCCCTGCAGACCAGCTCGTTGACGTTGCCGGGAGAGTTTTCGCAGACCGCCCCCCCCACTTCCAGCGGCGCGGCCGAGTCGATCACGTAGCTGCGCCCGTCCGGCGTGAGCCAGATCCGGATCGTGTTCTGCGCGGAGCCGCCGGCCAGGACCACGGTGTACGTGGCTGCGGTGGAGGCCGTCGCGGAAGGGGGCGCTTGGCCGTGCGCGACCGTTGCGGCCTGCGCCGCAATGATCGCCAGCAGGATCGTGATCGCCCTCTTCATCGCAAATGCCTCCGCCGATGGCGGACGCCTACTCTGGCAACAGCACTACCTTGCCGACGTTGCGGCGTTCGGCGATGAATTGGTGCGCCTCTCCCGCCCGCGAGAAGGGGAAGGCCTCGGCAACCACCGGATCCAGTCGCCCGGCCTCGAGGTCAATCATCAGCGGCTCGGTGACCCGGTCGAGGCTGCCCTCCCGGTCCCACCACTTGAGCATGTTGAGGCCGAAGACGCCCTTGTTCTCGTTCATCAACGCCAGGCTCTTCCACCAGGGAATCGTCGCCAGCGGCATCTTGGCTAGGCCCTTCAGCATCGCCGGGATGTCCCGGCCGCCTTCGTTCGTCGCCTCGGAGAGCCCGTACATGACCATGCGGCCCCCCGGGCGCAGCAGGCGGTAGTCCTTGCGGAAGGAGGTCGGTCCGAGCGCGTCGATGACCAGGTCGACGCCCTCGCCTCCGGTGAGGCGCATCGTCTCGGCCTCGAAGTCCTGGTTGCGGTAGTCGATCGGGTGGGTCACGCCCTGGGCGCGGATCGCGTCATGCTTGGACGGCGAGGCCGTGCCGAAAATCTCCGCGCCGGCGTTGCGGGCGATCTGGGTGGCGGCGATGCCGACTCCCCCGGCCGCCGCGTGGATCAGGACCCGGTTGCCCTCACGCAGGCTCCCCATCACGATCAGGGCCGCGTAGGCGGTGCCGTAGTTGACCGGGAAGGCGGCGCCCTGCTCGAAGCTGAGGCGCTCCGGGAGCGGCAGGGCCTGCACCTCGGGGACGGTGACCAGCTCGGCCTGGCCGCCGAAGCGGGTGCCGGCGACGACCCGGTCGCCGACCGAGAACTCGCTCGCCCCCTCGCCGACGGACTCGACCGTACCGGCGACCTCGTAGCCCATCACGCAGGGCGGTTTCGGCGCGTCGGGGTAGAGGCCGAGGCGGGCCATCGTGTCGGCGAAGTTGATGCCGGCGGCCTTGACCGCGATACGGACCTCCCCGGGGCCAACTGGCGGATCCGGGCGCTCAAGCACCTGGAGCACATCGAAGCCCACCATTGCCTGTCTGTACCAGCGCCTTCACCACGCAAAGACTATGCGCTGTGGACGTCTGAGCAAGCAGAGCAAGGAAGCAGGGAGCGTGGCGTGCTCTGCACGCGAGCGACCGATGACGCAGCTATGCGCCGCTCAGACGTCCACAGAGCGGCCGACGGAGAATCCGTCGACCTGGAGGATCTTGGCGATCGTCCCCTCGTGAACGGCGGCGTCGGTGGTCAGGGCCATCACGGCGCTGTCTCCCCCCGGCTCGGCGCCGACGGCGGCGGAGACGATGTTGACCCCCTCCTCGCCGAACATCGTCCCGACCTTGCCGATCATCCCCGGCCGGTCGGCGTAGCGGAAGACGGCCAGGTGCTCGGCGAAGGGCAGGTAGAAGCTCTCGCCCCAGGCCGAGACCAGGTAGGGCTCGTTGCGGGGGCCGACGCCGGTACCGGCGACCTCGACGTCCTCGCCGCCGGCGCGCAGCCGGACCGTGACCAGCTCGGTGAAGTCCTCAGAGCTGGAGTCCTTGGTCTCGATCAGCTCGAAGCCGCGCTCCTCCGCCATCTGCGGGGCGTTGACGAGGTTGACCGGCTCCTCGGTGTGGCCGGAGAGGATGCCGACCAGGACGGCGATCCCGAGCAGGCGCGTGTCGTGGGAGGCGATGCGGCCGCGGAACTCGGCGGTGACGCTGTCGATCGAGCCCTCGGCGAGGCCCTCGGCGAGCCGGCCGAGCTTTTCGCAGAGGGGAACGAAGGGCGCCAGCGCCTCCATCTCCTCGGGGCGCACGGCGGCGATGTTGACCGCGTTGGTGACGACGCCGCCGGTCAGGGCCGCGGTCACCTGCTCGGCGGTGACGAGCCCGGCGCGGTCCTGCGCCTCTGCGGTCGAGGCGCCGAGGTGGGGCGTGACGACGACGTCGGAGCGGGCGAAGATCGGGTGCTCGGTGAAGGGCTCGGAGGGAAAGACGTCGAGCGCAGCGCCGCCCACCTTGCCCGACTCGAGCCCGGCGAGCAGCGCGTCGAGGTCGACCAGCTCGCCGCGGGCGCAGTTGACGATCCGCACGCCGTCCTTCATCGCGGCGATCGACTCGGCGCCGATCAGGCCGATCGTCTCCGGCGTCTTCGGCACGTGCACGGTGACCACGTCGGCGCGCTCGAGCAGCTCCCCGAGCTGGCGAGACGCCGTGCACCCCCAGCTCGCTGAAGCGCTCGGCGGAGACGAACTTGTCGAAGGCGATCACGTCCATCTCGAAGGCCTGGGCGCGCTTGGCGACGAGCTGGCCGATGCGGCCGAAGCCGACGATGCCGATCGTCTTGCCGTAGAGCTCGGCGCCCTTGTACTTGGCCCGGTCCCAGCGGCCGTCGACGAGGGCGCCGTGGGCCTGAGGGACGTTGCGGAAGAGGGCGAGGGCGAGGGCGAGGGTGTGCTCGGCGGCGGCGACCGAGTTCGATTCGGGCGCGTTGGCGACGACGATGCCGCGGCGGGTCGCGGCCGGGATGTCGACGTTGTCGACCCCGGTGCCGGCGCGGCCGATCACCTTGAGGTTGCCGGCCCGCTCGATCAGCTCGGCGGTCAGCTTGGTCGCCGAGCGGATCAGGATCGCGTCGTAGGCGCCGATCGCCTCGGCCAGCTCCTCGTCGGACATCTCCAGGCCGAGGTCGACTTCGAAGTTCTGCTTCAGCAGGTCGACGCCGGAGTCGGCGATCTTCTCCTTGACGAGGACCTTCACGAGCGGGCCTCCCCCACGTTCTCGACCACCCAGTCGATGCAGGCGGTCAGCGCCTCGACGTCGGCCGGCTCGACCGCGGGGAACATGCCGATCCGCAGCTGGTTGCGGCCCAGCTTGCGGTAGGGCTCGACGTCGACGATGCCGTTGGCGCGCAGGGTCGCGGCGATCGCGGCGGCGTCGACCGAGTCGTCGAAGTCGATCGTGCCGACGACCAGCGAGCGCTTGGCCGGGATCGGCGACGAAGGGGCTGGCGAAGTCGCTGCCCTCGGCCCAGCCGTAGAGATGGCCCGAAGATTCCGAGGTGCGCTCCACGCACCACTCGAGCCCGCCGCCGGCCAGCATCCACTCGACCTGGTCGGCGAGCAGGAGCAGGGTGGCCAGTGCGGGCGTGTTGTAGGTCTGCTCCTTGCGCGAGTTCTCCAATGCCGTCTGCAGCGAGAGGAAGGCGGGCTGCCAGCGGCCGGCGGCGCCGTCGAGCTCCCCGATCCGCGCGATCGCGGCGGGCTGAGTGCCGCGAGCCAGAGCCCGCCGTCGGCGCCGAAGGCCTTCTGCGGAGCGAAGTAGTAGACGTCGGCCTGGCTCGCGTCGAGCGGCAGGCCGCCCGCGCCCGAGGTCGCATCGACGAGGACCAGCGCGTCGCCGGCCCCCTCGGGCCGTGCGACCGCAACCATCACCCCGGTCGAGGTCTCGTTATGTGCCCAGGCGATTGCGTCCGCAGCCGGATCCGCGACCGGCGCGGGCGCGTCGCCGGGGTCGGCCTCGACCAAGATCGGGTCGGCGAGGAACGGAGCGCCGGCCGTCACCTTGGCGAACTTCTGCGAGAACTCGCCGTAGGTCAGGTGCAGGGAGCGGTCCCGCACCAGCCAGGCGGCTGCGGCATCCCAGAAGGCCGTGGTGCCGCCGTTGCCGAGGGCGATCTCGTAGCCGTCGGGCAAGCCGAACAGCTCGGCGAGCCCGCTGCGGACGCGCCCGACCAGGTCGCGAACCGGCTTCTGCCGGTGCGAGGTCCCCATCAGCGCCGACTGCCCGGCCAGCCTCTCCAGCGCCTCCGGCCGCACCTTCGACGGCCCGCAGCCGAAACGGCCGTCGGCGGGCTTGAGGCCGGCGGGGATCTGGGCTGTGCCTGTGGCTGAGGTCATGGAAAGGTGAGCGCTGGGCAAACGATGAGTGACGCGCGGCGGCCTAGGTTATTGACCCTCGCGGGTGGACCCCAGGCAGGCCCGCCCCGTAAGCTCCCCGGCCATGAGCGAGACGACAGAGCAGGTGACGAAAGGCGACGGCTACGCCGTCGCGAACCTCAGCGACCTCGGCGACGGGCCGGGCTTCCGCAAGATCCGCAAGGAGCTGGGCGTCACCGCGTTCGGCGTCAACGCGATCGTTCTGCCGCCCTCCTACTCGACCGGCGGCCACTACCACGACGAGCAGGAGGAGCTCTACTTCCTCCACAGCGGCCACATCGCGATCGAGTTCGGCGACGGCACCAAACACGAGCTGGAGCCCGGCGGCCTGGCCTGGGTAGACGCCTCGACCGTCCGCAAGCTGCACAACCTCAGCGACTCCGAAGACGCCGTCTACGTGATCGTCGGCGGCAAGGACGGCTACGTCGGGCGGGACGGCAAACTGCCCGAGGGCGAGACGCGGTTCGGGGCGGACGGCCCGCCCGAGGCCTGATCCCCAGGCGGGGTAGGAGCCCGGTCGTCCTCCGTTCGAATTGACGTCGCCCGCGCCTATGGCGCGGAGCGCCGAGATGAGGAGCGCGGCTACGCCGCGCAATCACCAGATTGCATGTCGCGGCCTTCGGCCACATTCGAACGGAGGACGACCGGGCTCCTCTCTCGGCACGTCAGCAGACTCGGGACCAGTGCCCGAAACACACAAGCTTCTCAACCAAGGTGAGAACCCGAGCCACCCAGCGTTGGACGCCAGGCAAGCTCAAAGGGCAGGGGCGTCTTGGAGCGCCTCGTGCCTTGAAGCTCTTCTCGACTCAAGCGGATTCAGGGAGCGTGCAGGCGGGTGGCGGTGCCCCTCTCCGGGAATGTCGCGAAGCGGCGGAAATGCAATCCGATTCCCGCGCGGGCGTAGCCCGCGCACCTCATCTCGGCGCACCGCGCCATAGGCGCGGGCGACCTCAATTCACGGAGAGGGGCACCGCCACCCGCCCCCCCAGGACCCGCCCCTAAAACTCTTGATCCACCCAGGGCATCATGTCGCGAAGGTCCTTGCCGACCTTCTCGACCTGGTGGGACTTGCCCTCCTCGCGCATGCGCGAGAGGTTCTCGCCGCCGGCGCGGTTCTCGGCGATCCACTCGCGGGCGAACTCGCCCGACTGGATCTCGCCGAGGATCTCCTTCATCGCCGCGCGGGACTCCTCGCCGATGACGCGTTTGCCGCGGGTCATGTCGCCGTACTCGGCCGTGTTGGAGATCGAGTAGCGCATCCCCTGGATCCCCTTCTCATACATCAGGTCGGCGATCAGCTTCAGCTCGTGCAGGCACTCGAAGTAGGCGAGGCGCGGGTCGTAGCCGGCCTCGACCAGGGTCTCGAAGCCCGCCCGGACCAGCTCGCTGGCGCCGCCGCAGAGGACGGCCTGCTCGCCGAAGAGGTCGGTCTCGCACTCGTCCTTGAAGGTGGTCTCGATCACCGCAGCGCGGCCGCCGCCGATCCCGGAGGCGTAGGCGAGGACGAGGTCGTGGGCGTTGCCGGTGGCGTCCTGGTGGACAGCCATCAGGCAGGGAACGCCGTTGCCTTCCTCGTACTGGCGGCGGACCAGGTGGCCGGGGCCCTTGGGGGCGACCATGCCGACGTCGACGCCGGGGGGCGGCGCGATCTGCTCGAAGTGGATCGAGAAGCCGTGGGCGAAGAGCAGCAGGTTGCCGGGGGCGATGCCGTCGGCGATGTCGGACTCCCAGACCTCGGCCTGCTTCTCGTCGGGCAGCAGGATCATCACCGCGTCGCCGCGGCTGGCGGCTTCGGCGATGTCGAGCACCTCGAGGCCGGCCTCTTCGGCCTTGGCGCGGCTGGAGGAGTCCGGGCGCAGGCCGACGACGACGTCGACCCCGGAGTCCTTCAGGTTGAGCGCGTGGGCGTGGCCCTGGGAGCCGTAGCCGAGGATGGCGACGGTCTTGCCGTCGAGCAGGGAGAGGTCAGCGTCTGAGTCGTAAAAGATGTCCTTGGGCATGGCGAGCAGGCTATCGGAGCGCCCTGCGCATCAGCTTGCCGGAGGGGGTGCGCGGCAGCGCCGCCGCCAGCTCGACCCGCTTCGGCACCTTGAACCCGGCCAGCGACTCGGCGCAATGGCGGCGCAGCTCGTCGGGAGTCGTCTCGGCGCCGTCTTCGAGAACGACGATCGCGGTCACCGCCTGCTGCCACTCTGGGTCCTCGCGCCCGACCACCGCCGCGTCGGCGACCTGCGGGTGGCGCAGCAGCACGTTCTCGACTTCCGCCGGGACGACGTTCTCGCCGCCGGTGACGATCATGTCGTCGATCCGGTCTTCGACGTAGAGGAAGCCTTCTTCGTCGATGCGGCCGAGGTCGCCGGTGTGCAGCCAGCCGTCGGCGTCGGCCCGTCCCGGCGCCACGGTCGGGCCCTGGACGAGGATCTCGCCGTCCTGGATCCGCAGGTGGGTGGTCAGCAGCGGCCGCCCGGCGGAGCCAAGCTTGCGCTTCGCCTCAGCCGGGGCGAGCGTGGTCACCTGGGAGCAGGCCTCGGTGAGGCCGTAGGTCTGGACCACGGTGGCGCCGCGGCCGATCGCCTCCTCCAGCGCCGCCTCCGGCACCGGGCCGCCGCCGATCAGGATCGCGCGCGGGCCGGAGAGGTCGGCGCCGGCGTCGAGCAGCCGGGTCAGCATCGTCGTCACCAGGGAGACGACGGTGATCCGGTCGCGCTCGAGGGCCGCGGCGACCCGGTCGACGTCGAAGCCGTCGTGGACCACGGCCGTGGTCCCGTAGATCACCGAGCGCATCACGATCCCCAGCCCCGAGATGTGGCTGAGCGGCAGGCAGCAGAGCCAGCGGTCCTCGGGTTCGACACCGATGTTGAAGGCCGAGGCGACGCCGCTCCAGAGGAAGTTGCCGTAGGTGAGGCCGACCCGGTCGGGCGTCCCGGTGCTGCCGCTCGTCATCACCTTGCAGGCGAGGTCGTCCATGTCGTGCTCGCCGAGCAGCGGCAGGTCGGCCTCGGTCTGGGTCAGCTCGCCGGCGTCGTCGAGGTCGACCGCCGGTTCCTCGGCCGCGATTACCTCGGCCCGCTCCCCGGCAGAGAGCCGTGGGCTGAGCGGCAGGAGCACCGCACCCGATCTTCATCAGCGCGTGCACCAGTACCACCTGCTCGCGGCGCGGGTGCATCGTCATCGCCGCGGTCGAGCCGCGGCGGACCCCGTGGGCGGCGAGGCGGCGGGCGACCCAGGTCGCCTCGGCCTCGAGCTCGGCGTAGGTCACCTCGGAGCCGTCCGCGACGAGGGCGGTGCGGTCGGGACAGCTCTGCGATCTCTGGGCCAGCCAGTCGTCGAGTTTCATCGGCGGGATATCGTGCCCATCATGCCCCAACGCCATAAGGAAGCCCCGCCCGAGCAGGATCTCTACGCGCCGATCGCCTGGCAGAGCGCCGGCGAGTACGGCGACATCCGCTACGAGGTGGCGGACGGGATCGCCAAGATCACGATCGACCGGCCCGAGGTCCGCAACGCCTTCCGGCCGCAGACGCTGGTCGAGATCGCCGCCGCGCTCGAGCTGGCGCGCGAGGACACCGAGGTCGGTGTGATCGTCCTCACCGGCGAGGGACCGAAGGCGTTCTGCTCCGGCGGCGACCAGCAGGTCCGCGGCGACAGCGGCTACGTCGCCGAGGGCGCCTGCGCTCGGGCGCTTCCACGTCACCGACCTGCAGGTGCAGATGCGGCGGCTGCCGAAGCCCGTGGTTGCGATGGTGGCCGGATACGCGGTCGGCGGCGGCCACGTGCTGCACGTCTGCTGCGACCTGACGATCGCCGCCGACAACGCCCACTTCGGGCAGACCGGCCCGCGGGTCGGCTCCTGGGACGGCGGCTTCGGCGCCTCCCTGCTGCGCGACCTGGTCGGGACCAAGCGGGCGAAGGAGCTCTGGCTGCTCTGCCGCCTCTACGACGCCGAGGAGGCCCTGGAGATGGGACTGGTCAACACGGTCGTCCCGCTCGACGAACTGGAGCGGGAGACGGTCGCCTGGTGCCGCGAGATGCTCGCCCTCTCCCCCTTCGCCCTGCGCCTGGTCAAGGCCAGCTTCAACGCCCACGAGGACGGCTACGCCGGGATCCAGCAGCTGGCTCACGACACCAACCTGCTCTTTTACGGCAGCGAGGAGGCTCGTGAGGGGCGGGAGGCTTTCAAGCAGAAACGGGCGCCTGATTTCGGGCAGTTTCCGAGGCGACCGTGACGGGGGCGGCGCGCGGGTCCTGTCGCAGGGGGAGGGGGGCACTGCGGGCAGTCCACGGGCTGTCCTCGACCCCCCTCCCCCTGCGCCACCCGCGCGAGACTCGGCCTTGGCTGACGGGGGGTGCCCGGTGAGGATTTGGGTTATGGCTGCTCGGCCTCGGACGCTGCCTGCCGCTGATTGCTCCGGTGCTTGTCGGGACGGCGGCGGCGGTCGAATGGGCTGGGAAGCTTCCGCAGGGTCGGGGCGTTCTTGGCTGCCCTGGTCGGATCGATCTTCATCCAGATTGGGACGAACCTGGCCAATGATTACTCGGATGCGAAGCGGGGGGCCGATACCGCTGACCGGCTTGGGCCGGTGCGGGTTACGTCGGCTGGGCTGGTGACGCCGCAGAGGGTGCTCAACGCGACCTGGATCGCCTTTGGGGTCGCGATCGCTTGCGGGATCTACCTTGCGGCCGTGGCTGGGATCGTGATCCTTTTGATCGGGGCTGTCTCGATCGCCGCCGGCGTCCTCTACACCGGCGGGCCGCGGCCATACGGCTACGCGGGGCTGGGTGAGGTCTTCGTCTTCCTCTTCTTCGGCCTGGTCGCCGTCAACGGCTCCTACTACGTGCAGCTGGAGCGGCTCGACGCGCTGCCGCTCGGCCTCTCGATCGCGGTCGGCTTCCTCGCCACCGCGATCCTCGTCGTCAACAACGTCCGCGACCTGGAGACCGACCGCCGGGCCGCCAAGATGACCCTGGCCGTGCGGATGGGACGCCAAAACGCCGTGGCGCTCTACCGGATGCTGGTGCTCGGCGCCTTCGTCGTCCTGCCGATCGCCCTCGTGGCCGGGGACGGCAGCATGCTGCCGCTGATCGGCCTGCTGGCGCTGCCGATGGCGATCGGCCCGATGCGGGCGATGACCAACCGCACCGACGGCCCGGCCCTAAACGGCGCCCTCGCCGCCACCGGCGCCCTGCTGGCCGTCTTCAGCCTCCTCGTCTCGATCGGCCTGCTCCTCGCGGCCTGACGGACGAGTCTGCATTTTTACGTCCTCACCACGTACAAATGCAGACTCGGCCCGAGTGGGATGCTTTCGGTGTGAAGATCGCCTCGGTCGAGGTCATTCCCTACGCGTTGCCGTTTCGCGAGCCGTACGTGACCGCGCGTGGGCGGCTCGACCGGCGCGAGATGGTCTTGCTGCGGTTGCGTTCCGACGACGGACTGATCGGGATGGGGGAAGCGGTGCCGCTGTCCATGCGAGGGGGAGTCGGCCTTGCGCGGATAGTCGATGAGCTCGAGCGACTCGGAGAGCGGGATGCGCTCGACGAGGTGACGCTACGAAGCGAGATGACCGGCCTGTCTGCCCCGGCGCGCTGCGCCGCCCTCACCGCGCTGCTGGATCTACGCGGGAAGCATGCCGCGGCCACGGGCCGCCCCGCCACAGTCCGGTCGTCATTTCAACCGCTAGGCGACCGGGATGACGACCGCGGGGGGGAAATGGAGATTCGCGGCCGATCGAGTGCAACGCCACCCTGGTCGCCGGCGAGCCCGCCGCCGTCGCCGCCGATGCCATCCGCTGGGCTGAGGACGGCTTCTCGACCTTCAAGCTGAAGCTCGGCGCCGACGACGATTTCGGACAGGTCTACGCGGTGCGCGAGGCAGTCGGGCCGCGTGCGAGGATCCGGGTAGACGCCAACGCCGCATGGGATGTCGAGACCGCGAAGCGGATGCTCGCATCCCTGGAACCGCTCGAGGTCGAGCTTGCAGAGCAACCGGTGGCGACGCTCGAGGAAGCGGTGGAGGTCGCCGCCTCGACCTCGATTCCGATCGCTGGAGACGAGAGCGTCGAGACGAGGGCCGACGCCGTGCGGGCGGTGTCCCTGGGCGCCTGCGCGTTGACCGGCGTCAAGCTCTCCAAGGTCGGTGGGCCCGAGGCCGCGATCGAGATCGCCGAGGTGCTGCCGTCCTACCTCTCCAGCGCGCTCGACGGGCCGGTCGGGATCGCGGCAGCCGCGCAGGTGGCACAGACCCTGGACGAGGTGAGCGGCGACGAGGGCACGCAACTCGCCCACGGCCTCGCCACGCAGCGCCTCTTCGCCTCGACGATCGCCTCGGTCGAGTGCGAGCTGCGCGACGGGATGCTCCACCCACCCGAGGGCCCGGGCCTTGGCGTGGAGATCGACGAGGCGGCGCTGGCAAGACACCGCCTCGACGTCCGTTGAAGGCCGTCCTCTAGGTTCCCTCCGGCGTGGACCCGACCAACGCCAACACCGCTCTCGCCTCGGCCTTCGTCGAGGAGCTGGCGCGGGGAGGGCTGCGCCAGGCCGTCGTCTCCCCCGGCTCGCGGTCGACCCCGCTCGCGGTCGCCCTCTGGCGCGGGCCGGAGATCGAGGTGAGCGTGATCCTCGACGAGCGCTCGGCGGCCTTCTTCGCCCTCGGCGCCGCCCAGGCCACCGGCCTTCCGGTGGCGATGCTCTGCACCTCCGGGACGGCCGCCGCCAACTACCACCCTGCGATCTGCGAGGCGGACGAGTCGGCGATCCCGCTGATCGCGCTCACGGCCGACCGACCGCCGGAGCTGCGCGGGATCGGGGCGGGGCAGACGATCGACCAGCTGAAGCTCTACGGCTCCTCGGTGCGCTGGTTCTGCGAAGCCGGCACGCACGGCGCCGACGACGACGGGCTGCTCCACTACCGCTCGGTCGCCTGCCGTGCGCTGGCGGCGGCGCGCGGCGAGCAGCGGCCCGGACCCGTGCACCTCAACCTGCCCTGGCGCGAGCCGCTCGCCCCGGTCCCGGTCGAGGGCGCGGTTACGGCAACCGACCCGCTGGCCCTGGAGGGGCGCGGGGGCCGACCGCTGACCGCGGTGACGCCGATCGACATGGAGCCTTCGGCCTTCCTCCTCGACGAGGTCGCCTCCCACATCGCCGGCGCGCGCTCAGGGGTCATCGTCGCCGGCCGACAGCTCGACCCCGAGCTGCGCGAGCCGCTCGCGGCGTTGGCCAGGGCTGCTGGCTTCCCGATCCTGGCCGAGCCGACCTCGCAGGTTCGCTGTGGCCCCCACGACCGCTCCTACGTCGTCACCACCTACGACCACCTGCTGCGCAACGAGCGCTTCCGCGAGTCGGTTCGCCCCGACCTGGTCCTGCGCTTCGGCGAGATGCCGACGAGCAAGCCGCTGCGCGCCTGGCTGGCCAAATCGGGCGCCGATCAGGTCGTCGTCGACCCGCGCTGCGGCTGGAACGAGCCGACGGGCCGGGCGGCGGCGCTGCTGCGCGCCGACCCGACCGAGCTGGCCTCGGGCTGGGCGGCCAGGCTCGGCGAGGAGCGACCGGCCCCGTCGCGCTGGCTGGAGGCTGAGGCGGCCGCACGGGCCGCCCTGGAGGCCGAGCTCGACTCTTCGGAAACGCTCACCGAGCCGGCCCTTCACCTCGCCCTTGGTCGCGCCCACCAGGAGGGCGACCTCGTCTACACCGCGTCGAGCATGCCGATCCGCGACCAGGAGGCCTTCCTGCCGTCGACCGGCACCGACGCCACCTTCCTCTGCAACCGCGGCGCCAACGGCATCGACGGCCTCCTCTCCGCCGGCATCGGCGCGGCCCACGCCAGCGGCCGGCCGGCGACGATCGTCACCGGCGACCTCGGCCTGCTCCACGACGTCGGCGGCCTCGCCGCCCTGCGCGACGTCTCGACGCCGGTCCGCATCATCGTGATCGACAACGACGGCGGCGGCATCTTCGGCTTCCTGCCCCAAGCCGAGGCGCTGCCGGGCGAGGAGTTCGAGGCTCTGCTCGGCACGCCGCGTGGCGTCGACGTGGCCAAGGCAGCCGCGCTCTTCGGCCTGCCGCACCGCAGGCTCGAGGCCCTGGGCGACCTGCCCGGCGCCCTCGCCTCCGGCACCGGCCTGATCGAGGTCCAGGTCGATCGCCGGGGCAACGTCGAGCTTCACCGCAAGCTGGCCGCCCGAGTTGGTGCCGCGGTCTCCGGCGCAGCCTGATCTCCGCCTCTTCCCGGCACCCCGGCCCCGCAACGGCGAGTACGCTGCCCCGATGGCCGGAGGCAACGACCGCATCCACTCGATGGACGCGTTGCGAGCGTCTTCGATGCTGCTGTTGGTTCCTGCCCACGTGAGCGGGCTGATCGCGGTCAACGGCGACCCAAGCGCGGTCCTCACCGGCATCGTTTGGGTCATCCACGTCTTTCGCCTGCCGCTCTTCTTCGCGATGTCGGGGTACTTCCTGGCCCTGATGCAGCGGCGGCGGGGGCTGCGCGGCACGCTCCGCAACCGGTCCCTGCGGATCGCGGCACCGCTCGCTGTCGGCCTCGTCACGCTGGTCCCGATGCTGATGGCGCTGAGCGAGGCGACGGGCGTCTCGATAACCGCGGCCGGCCCGGCGCAGAGCCTCTTCGGGCTGGCGCCTTCCTACCTCTGGTTCCTCTGGTACCTGCTGGTCATCGACGCCAGCGCGATCCTCATGCTCCGCTTCGCGCCGGGCATCGCGACCCGGATCCGCAACCTCCTCGCCGGGGCAATCGGCCGGCCCCTGGGAATCGCCCTGCTCACCGTTCCCGCAGCGGCCCTCCTGCTCGGGCAGTCGGACTGGATGCCGACCGCGCCCACCGACACCTTCCGGATCGAACCGGCGATGCTCGCCTACTACGCGATGTTCTTCGCCTTCGGGACGGCTCTCTTCGCGGCGCCCAAAAAGGTCCAGGCGCTGAGCGCCAACACTGGTCGCTGGGCCCTGGCGGCGCTGGCCAGCGGGCTCGTCGCGCTCGCCCTCTTCACCCTCCACAACCGCAGCGGCGCCGGCACCGCCGTCCACGCGATCCAGCTGACCGCCTTCGGGATCGCGACCTGGACCTCGCTGCACGCCCTGCTGGGACTCGCCAACCGCCACCTGAGCGCCGAGCGCCCGGCGATCCGCTACGTCGCCGACTCCTCCTACTGGATCTACCTCGCCCACCTGCAGATCCTCATCCCGCTGCTGGCCGTCGTCCTGGCGATCGGAGTCCAACCCGGCCTGGCCTTCGTCATGCTCACCGCGACGACCCTTCTCCTCACCTTCCTCTCCTACGCGGCCTTCGTCCGCTACACCGCGATCGGCCGCGCCCTCAACGGGCCGCGCACACGAGGGCCTGGCATACAGCTCCCGGACCCAGCCCCGATCTTCAGCGCCACGCGCTAAAGGCTCACTCCGCCAGCAGCGGCCGCTGCGCAGGAGCTGCTCGCCCAGGTGGTCGTCGACTCACCCGCCGGGTCCACGACGCGCTGCCGGGCTAGCAGGAGATCGGCCCGGCTTCGCGTCCCGGCCCGGGCTGCCAGGTGGCGCCGTAGAGCGTTGTTTCCGGATCGGAATAGACCCTCTTCAGGCAGGTGCCGTCCGCGTTGATCGCCATGAGCGCATCGCCTTTCATCGGGTCGTCGTAGCCGTTTTCGACGACACGGGTGCGGGTGAACGCGAGGCGCTGCCCGGACGGATCCCAGCTGGGCCAGGCGAGCAACTTGCGACTGCGGCGCAGGAGCCGGGATCGAGGGAAGGTGCCGACCCGGGTGACCCGCAGCTCGTCGATCGGCGGCGAGCCATCGTCGATCGCGCTCGCCCTCCAGTTCTTCCAGCGGATGAAGGCCACTTTCGATCCGTCGGGTGAATAGACGGGTTCCGACGCTTCCCGAGCCAGCAGCGAGACGTGGCCGGTGCGCAGGTCGACGGCAACCGCACTGCTCCCCAGCCAACCGACCGTCCCGGCGAGCTTCGAGCCATCCGGAGAGAACGAGCTCGGTTCGAATTCCGTAGACGGCCACGATGGGAGCGGTCGCCGCACCGAGCCCGACATGACGTTGAGGAGCCAGACGGAGCCCTTGTGCGAATAAGCGACCACACGTCCGTCCGGCGCCATCACCGGATGGTCGCCTACAAGTGAGGCATGCCTGAAGAAACGGATCCCAGGACGGTTGGCTTCGGCCACTGCAACCACTTCCCCGCTCCACTCTCCATAGGACCCGAACGTCAGCAGGCTTCCGTACCAGGACGGGTACGGAGACGGCACGAGCCACGCCCGCGACCCTACTCCGCCAACAGCGGCAGCAGCGCCTGGAGCTTGATCTCGGTCTCGGCCAGCTCGGCGGCGGGATCGGAGCCGGCGACCACGCCGACCCCGGCGTAGAGGCGGGCCTCGCGGTCGCGGAGGAGGGCGCTGCGCAGGGCAACGCAGAATTCACCGTCCTCGGTGGCGTCCATCCAGCCGACCGGGCCCGCGTACCAGCCGCGGTCCATCTGCTCCAGGTCGGAGATCGCCGCCGCGGCGGCGGGCCAGGGCTCGCCGCCGACGGCCGGCGTCGGGTGCAGTATCCCGGCCAGCTCGACCGCCGAATGGGGCTCGGTGAGCTGGGCCACGACCGGCGTCGCCAGGTGCTGGATGTTGGCGACCTTGACGATCTCCGGCTCGGGCGCGGCCTCGACCCAGACGGCGTGCGGGCGCAGGGCCCGGGCGATCCGGTCGGTGACGATCGCCTGCTCGCGGCGGTCCTTGTCGCTGCGTAGCAGCTGCTCGCCGAGGTGGTCGTCGACGGCCGGGTCGGAGCTGCGCCTGGTGGACCCGGCCAGCGCGACGGTGGAGACGCTGGCGCCGGAGCGGCGCAGCAGCAGCTCAGGGCTGGCGCCGACGAAGGCCGCCTCCGGCGTTCCGCAGCAGAAGCAGAAGCAGGAAGAGAACTGCTCGCGGAGGGCGCCGAAGAGCGCCGCCGGATCATGCGCGGAACCGGCGGTGACCAACACCTCTCGGGCCAGCACGACCTTCGACATCTCACCGGCCTCGATGCGCTCTGTTGCCGCGGCAACAGAGCGCTCGAACTCCTCGGGCGTACGGACGCTGTCGATCTCGACCCGGGATGTCGGGTGCGGGTCGAGCAGCGGCAGGGGATCGGTGCGCAGGCCGGCGAGCCGGGCCGCGAGCGCCTCGACCATTGCATCGGGATCGTCGCCGGGGTGCACGACGGCATTGACGGTGAGAAACGTCTCCCCTCCGCTGCGACAGATCGATAGCTCCGGTAAGGCCAGTGAGGCCGGCGCCAGAGAGGACCAGGGCGAGGAATCTCCACCCTGCGGGTCGAAGGCAAAGCCACCCGTCCAGACCGCCCCGGCCCCGGCGGGCAAGCCGGGCGGCTCGTCGAAGATCGTCTCCGCACCAAGACACTCGCGGGCGACATCGCGAAAGCGATCCGGCCCGCGCGAGGTCACCTCGTGAGCGACACCCAGCGCCGCCAACGCGAATCCCCTGTCCGGCTGCTCCCAGCAGAACCAGCGGTCCGACGCCAGCCGCGAGGCAAAAACCGCCGCGCAGGGATCGATCCCCTCAACCGGCACGGTGACGCTGACGGCCGTCCGCCGCCTCCGGGCAGCGGCCCGCTCGACGCTTTCGCTCAGGCTGGCGAGGAGGGTGTCAGTCGGCACCACGAGCTATGGCGATCTCGCCTGTGCGGACCATCTCTATTAGGCCGTGGGGGCGGATCATCCGCTCGAAGGCCTCGATCTTGTCGGCCGAGCCGGTGACCTCGATCGTCAGGGTGCGGCGGGAGACATCGACGATCTTGGCGCGGAAGATCTCGGCGAACTGGATGATCTCGGCCCGGCTCTCGACCGCGGCGGAGACTTTGAACATCGCCATCTCGCGGGCGACCGTCTCCTCCGGCTCCATGTCGCGGATCTTCAGCACGTTGACCAGCTTGTGCAGCTGCTTGGTCACCTGGTCGATCGGGTGCACGGCGCCGTCGAGGGTGAGGGTGATGCGGGAGACGCTCTCGTCGTCGGTCGGCCCGACCGCGAGCGTGTCGATGTTGAAGCCGCGCCGCGAGAAGAGGCCGGCGACGCGGGCCAGCACGCCGGGCTTGTTCTCGACCAGGATCGAGAGGATGTGCTTGCGGCCGCTGAGCGCGCCGGGCACGCGCAGCTCCTCCAGCTTCACGACTTGGGGAGTGCCGGCCTCCATCAGCCCACCATGTCCCTTGCGGCGGCACCCGCCGGGATCATCG
The DNA here is from genome assembly GCA_963714665.1 of uncultured Solirubrobacterales bacterium. GTDB lineage: Bacteria > Actinomycetota > Thermoleophilia > Solirubrobacterales > 70-9 > VRUE01. The sequence goes on from CAVQPE010000003.1 coordinate 1,071,922, forward strand.
GGAAGCAGTTCTCCTCGGGCGAGACGCGCACGTCGAGCAGGACCGGGCCGTCGGTCTCCAGCGCCTTCGCCATCGTCTGCTCGAGGTCGGCGGAGTCCTCGCAGCGCAGCCCGGTCGCGCCGAACGCCTCGGCCAGCTTCACCCAGTCGGGGCTCGGACCCATCTCGACCGAGCTATAACGACCGTCCCAGAAGAGCTCCTGCCACTGGCGCACCATGCCCATGTAGCCGTTGTTCATCAGGAAGACCTTGACCGGGATGTCCTGGCTGACGCAGGTCGCCAGCTCCTGGCAGTTCATGATCAGGCTGCCGTCGCCGGCGAGGCAGACGACCGTATCGTCGGGACAGGCGACCTTGGCGCCGATCGCGGCAGGCAGGCCGAAGCCCATCGTCCCCAGGCCGCCCGAGTTGATCCAGCGGCGGGGCCTGTCGAAGCCGTAGTACTGCGCCGCCCACATCTGGTGCTGGCCGACGTCGGAGGTGACGATCGCGTCGCCCCCGGTCGCGCGGTGCATCGCCTCGACCATGAACTGGGGCTTGATCTCACCGTCCTTGCCCTCCTCGTAGCCGAGCGGGTACTCGTCCTGCCAGGCTTTGATCTGGTTCCACCAGGCCTCGAGCCGGGACGGGTCGGTCTGCAGCGCCCGGTACTCGCGGGTCAGCTCCGGCAGCACCAGCTTCGCGTCGCCGACGATCGGGATATGGGCGGGGACGTTCTTGGAGATCTCCGCCGGGTCGACGTCGATGTGGATGAACTTGGCGTGCGGTGCGAACTCGGAGAGCTTGCCGGTGATCCGGTCGTCGAAGCGGGCGCCGATCGCGACGATCAGGTCCGCCTCGTCCATCGCGTAGTTGGCGGCGCGGGTGCCGTGCATGCCGAGCATCCCCAGCCACTGCTCGCCGGAGGCCGGGTAGGAGCCGAGCCCCATCAGGGTCGAGGTGACCGGGAAGCGATCGGCCGCGGCCAGCTCGCGCAGCTCCTCGGAGGCGTTGGCGTTGACCACGCCGCCGCCGGTGTAGAGGATCGGCCGACGCGCGTTGGCGATCGCCTTGGCGGCGATCCGGACCTGCTTGATGTTGGGGGCGCTCGGCGGTTTGTAGCCGGCCAGCTCGACCGGCTCGGTGCGCGGCACGTACTCGATGTCGGCGCGCGAGAGGTCCTGCGGGACGTCGAGCAGAACCGGGCCGGGCCGTCCGGTCGAGGCGACGTGGAAGGCCTCGTGGACGTACTCGGGGATCTGGCGCGGGTCGGTCGCCTGGAAGGAGTGCTTGACGAAGGGCAGGGTGGCGCCGAGGATGTCGGCCTCCTGGAAGCCGTCGGTGCCGATCAGCTCGGTCCGCACCTGGCCGGTGATGAAGACTGTCGGCACCGAGTCCAGCATCGCGTCGGCGATCGCGGTGACGAGGTTGGTCGCCCCAGGCCCGGAGGTGGCGAAGGCGACCCCGACTTTGCCCGAGGCCTTGGCATAGCCCTCAGCCGCATGACCTCCCCCCTGCTCGTGACGGACCTGGATATGGCGGAAATCCGCATCGACCAGCGCGTCATACGTAGGCAGGTTCGCCCCACCGGGAATCCCGAAGACATGCTCCACGCCCTCGGCCTTCAAGCTCTGCATAAGCGCATCGGCTGCTCTCATCTGGAAGGCGATGCTACCAGCGGACCCCTGCCTGCCGACCAGGGGTTTCGCCCGCTACAGCTGAACGGGCTCGCCGGGGTTCCAGCGGGTCTTGGGATCGATCGAAGACTCGATCGCCCGGCCCTTGTGCCGCTCGATCGCGTGGATCATCGACTCGACCAGCTCCTCGCCTAGCAGGGTCGGCTCGAGGCCGAGGTCGAGCAGCTTGGTGTGGATCGCGTTGTAGTAGTGGTGCTCCTTCTCGACCCGCGGGTTCTCGCAGTGCTGGACCTCGACCGCGTAGCCGAGGTGCTCGCCGGCGTGCTTGACCAGCGCCGCCAGCTCGATCACCGAGAACTGCTCGGTGAACTGGTTGAAGACGCGGAACTCACCGCGCTCGGCGGGATTCGCCGCCGCCAGTTCGACGCAGGCGAGCGTGTCGCGGATGTTGAGGAATCCCCGGGTCTGGGTGCCGGCGCCGTAGACGGTCAGCGGGTGCCCGATCACCGCCTGCAAGCAGAAGCGGTTGAGCACGGTGCCGAAGACCTCGTCGTAGTCGAAGCGGGTGATCAGGCGCTCGTCGCTGGCCGTCTCCTCGGTCTCGATCCCGTAGACGACGCCCTGGTTGAGATCGGTGGCCCGCAGCCCCCAGGTGCGGCAGGCGAAGTGGATGTTGGTCGAGTCGTGGACCTTCGAGCAGTGATACAGCGAGGCCGGCAGCTTCGGGAACGGCAGGGTGTCCCGGCGGCCCTTGTGCTCGATCTCGATGTAGCCCTCCTCGATGTCGATGTCGGGCTGGCCGTACTCGCCCATCGTGCCGAGCTTGACCAGGTGGCAGTCGGGGACGTGGTCGCGAATCGCGAAGAGCAGGTTGAGGTTGCCGATCACGTTCGCGTACTGGGTCTCAACCGCCTTCTCGCGCGAGGCCATCGAGTAGGGCGCGGAGGCCTGCTGGCCGTAGTGGACGACCGCCTCGGGACGGGTCTCGGCGACGACGCCGTCGAGGAAGTCGCCGTCCTGAACCGAGCCGACGAAGCTTCGGATCTCCTCGCCGGTGAGCTCCTTCCAGGCGGCGATGCGCTGCTCGAGGCCGGCGATCGGCGTCAGCGAGCCGGTCCCGGCTTCCTCGTGCCAGCGGCGGCGGGAGAAGTCGTCGACGACCGCGACCTCGTGACCGCGAGCCGAGAACCTCAGGGCCGTCGGCCAGCCCAGGTAGCCGTCGCCTCCAAGGATGAGCACTCGCATAGGCGCGGCAGCGTAACGGAAGTGGGACCCGGGCGCGCGCATAGCATCGCGGCATGGAGACCCCCGCCCGGCGCGGAAAAATCGCGATTCTGGCCGTCCTGGGCGTGATCGCGATCGCCGGCCTGGGGCTGCGGGTCGGCTACGCCGTCGACCAGCCGGGCGCGCAGCCGCCGGACGCCGGCGCCTACGCGCGGATCGCGGAGAACCTCTACCGCGACGGCTCCTTCGACGCCCGGCCCCCGGGGGTGTCGATGGAAGTCCAGCCGGCCAGCTCCTACGCCCCCGGGCTGCCGCTCTTCGTCGCCGGCCTCTACGAGCTCAGCGGCGGTGTCCACCTGACCTTCGCCCTGGTCGTGCTGGCGCTGCTCGGCGCCGGCGCGATCCCGCTCACATTCATGCTCGGCAACCGGATGGCCGGACCCGTCGCCGGCCTGATCGGGGCCGCGGCGCTGGCCATCTATCCGGCGCTGCTCCAGTACCAGGGCCTACTGCTGACCGAGCCGCTGGCTGCCTTCCTGCTCAGCGCCGCGCTCGTCGTCTTCCTCTGTGCGGCCGACCGCCCGTCGCCGTGGAGGTGGCTCGGCAGCGGGGCGCTGCTGGGAACGCTCGCGCTGGTGCGGCCGGAGTACCTGGCCGTCGCCGTCCTCCTGCCGCTGGCCTGGCTCGCCCGAGAGGCCCTGCGCGGGCGGCTCAGGCGATCGGCGGCGCTGGCGGGAATCTCGCTCCTGGGCACGGCCCTGATCCTCGCGCCCTGGACGGTCCACAACGAGGTCTCCCTGCACCGCACGGTGCCGATCTCGACCGGCGGCGGCAAGGCCCTCTTCATCGGCACCTACCTCGAAGCCGACGGCGACGGGCCGAAGCTGCGCGAACTGCTCCTCTCCGAACGGCCCGCGCTGCGCGCCCAGCTCTCCCGGGGCGGGCCGGTCGACGACCCAAACCGCTTCGTCCTCGAGCGGGTGCTGAGCCGGGTCGCGGCGGAGCGCCATCCGGGCCTCGAAACCGATGCCGCCCTGGGGCGGATGGGCCGCAAGAACCTCGAGGACGACGTGACCCAGGATCCGATCGCGTTTGCGGGCCTGCTCGCGGACAAGGCCTACGAAACGTGGACCGACGCCCCGCGGGCAGTGATGGAGAGGGAGCCCTGGCGCGCGCTCCAGCTCGGGGTGATCCTCCTCGCCCTGCTCGGCCTCATCGCCCTCGCCTTTCGGCGCCGCTTCGAGGCGGTGGTCTTCGGCCTCGTCCTCGCCTACATGACCGCGGTGGGAGCCCTGCTGATCGCCTCCCCCCGCCGCGAGCTCGTCGTCCTCCCCCTCCTCGCCGCCCTCGCCGGCAGCGGAGCGATCTACGCCTACGAGTGGCTCCGCGCGCGCATCCGACATTGACCCCAGCTGAGTGTGGTGAAGGTCGGATGCGCTCGTCCCGTACAGCACCGGGATAGCCTGCGCAGCCATGGTCGACCGTGCCTCGAGGTGGCTGCGCTCTCTCCCGGAGCGCCACGGCCGCACGACCCTGATCCTGCTCGCGGCGATCCTGGTCGTCGGCTTCGGCCTGCGCGCCTACCGCGTGGTCGAGCCGCTGCCGACGCCCGGCGACGACGCCCACGCCTACTACGCCCTCTCCAAGAGCCTGTACACGGAAGGCACCTACGGAGGACCGACCTTCGAAAACGCCAGCGACTGGTCACCCGGGGCACCTCTCCTCTACGCGGCAAGCTTCTACGCAACCGGTGGGGCACGGGAAGGAACCGCCCGGATCGTCGAGCTGCTGCTCGGCCTCGCCGTGATCGTCGTCGTCTACCTGCTCGGGCGACGCATCAACTGTCGGCCGGCGGGGCTGCTCGCCGCTTTCGCGGTAGCCGTCTACCCGCCATTCATCCACTCGACCGGCGCCCTCTACAGCGAGACCCCCGCCATCTTCACCCTTCCCGCCGCGATCCTCGCCTTCCTCTGGGCCTCCGATGACCTAGACAACCGCCCCTCGCGCGGGTGGCGCGGGGTGAGGGGGGTCGAGGACGGACCGTGGCCCGCCCGCAGCGCCCCCCTCACCCCGCGACAGGACCCGCGCGCCAGGTGGCTGGTACCTGGTCTGTTTTTCGGACTCACGGCACTGATCCGTCCCGAGTACCTACTTGTCGGGGTCGCCTTCGCCGTGCTGGCACTGATCCGGGTCGGTCGCGCAGGCGGCTGGAAGCCGGGCCTCGCCAGTGCGGCACTGTTTGTCGCAGCGCTGTTGCTTCCGATCATCCCCTGGACGATCCACAACGAGGTCTCCCTCCACCGCACGGTGCCAATATCCACCGGCGGCGGCAAGGCGCTCTACGTCGGCACCTTCCTTCCCGCCGACGGCGAATACCAGCGGGTCAAGGCGCTGCTCGTCCGCCGCTACCTGCACAGGGACGTGGATCCCAACTCGCAGGCGCTGGAAGAAGTCGACCCCACGCCGCTCTTCAACCGCGTCGCCGACCGCTATCCCGACCTGCCGCGCGACTCGGCCCTGGGCAAGATCGGCAAGCAGAACTTCTTCCACTACTTCGGCGAAGACCCTGTCGGCTACCTGGCGATGACCGCCCGCAAGGTCGGGCGCATGTGGAGCAGCGGGATCGGCGAAGCGATGGAAAGCACGGCCGGGCGCGCGATCCAGATCCTCGTCGTCCTGCTGGCGCTGGCCGGCCTCGGGGTGCTCGCCTGGGGTCGCCGCTGGTGGGAGCTGCTCGCGATGGCGACGCCGCTGGTGCTTGTCACCGCGGTCGGCGCGGCCTCGCTGGCGGCTCCCCGCCGCAACGAGGTGCTGATGACGCTGATCTTTCCGCTTGCCGCCGCGGCGCTCTGCCGGGCGACGGCAGCCCTATTGTCCAACCGACAATGGCCCTCTACGCAGGCATCTTCCCCGCCGAACTGACGGCGCTGCGCAGCGCCGGGCTGCTCTTTGGCCTTGCCCTGGTCGCCTACGCGGTGATCCGCCGCCGCGCCCTGCGCAACGCCGACGTGCTGATCCTGCTCGTCGCCGGCCTCGGCCTGGCGCTGGTCTCGGGGACCGAAATCACCGACAAGCTGCTCTCCGCCTTCTCCTTCGAAAAGGGCAACGGTGGCCGCATCCTCGGCCTCGCCGTCTTCGCCATCTTCATCCTCTTCCTGCTCATCCTGCGGGCGCTCTCGCAGGCGGCCCGCAACTCGCGCCAGCTCTCGGCGGTACTCGAGGGCCTCGCCTGGGAGGAGTTCCGCCAGGCGGCGTTGCCGGAGCGCTTTCGCGGCAAGGTGGCGATCCTCGTCCCCGCCTACAACGAGGCCGAGAACATCGGCTACGTGCTCGACCGGATGCCGGCCGAGGCCTGCGGCGTGCCGACGGCGGTCCTGGTCGTCGATGACGGCTCCAAGGACGGCACCGGCGATGTCGCCGCCGAGCACGGCGCCGTCGTCGCCCGCCACGTGATCAACCGCGGCGGGGGCGCGGCGCTGCGCACCGGCTACCGGCTGATGGTCGAATCGGGCGCCGAGATCGTGGTCACGCTCGACGCCGACGGCCAGCACCTGCCGTCCGAGATGGAGCGCCTGGTCAAACCGGTGCTCGACGGCGAGGTCGATGTCGCCCACGGCTCGCGGGTGCTCGGCCAGGCCGACCGCAACACCCTCTCGCGCGAGCTCGGCATCGTCTTCTTCAACCGCCTCGTCTCGTTCATCACCCGCACCCACGTCACCGACTGCTCCAACGGCTATCGCGCCGTGCGCACCACGGTCCTGCCCCAACTGGTCCTGCGCCAGGAGCAGTTCCACACCTCCGAGTTCATGATCGAGGCGATCAAGCGCGGCGTCCCGGCCAAGGAGGTTCCGATCACGGTCGAGCGCCGCCTCCACGGCCACTCGAAGAAGCCAGCAGTCTTCCGCTACGGCGTCGGCTTCGCCAACGCGATCGTCCGCACCTGGCTGCGCTGAACCCGGCCGCCGTGGTGCGGCGAGCCCACGGCGAGGCGCCGTGACCTGACCGGCGAGGCGCCGCGCAGCAAGGCGCGGAACGTCGAAGCGCCGTCGATGTGCGGGAAGAAGCGAGCGACGCAGTGGCGATCGAGCCGCCTGACCGCCAGCCGCTTGCCCCCCCGGTTGAGCTGCACACGCGCACCCGCGTAACCGGCGCAGGGGGAAACCCGGGCGACGAGCTTCAAGCGCCCTCGCGCGCCCTTCGCGTGGAGGAGCAGGCGGGACCTGAGCAGTTTCTCGGCCGACTCCTGGGCGACCGCGGACGGCCGCGGACAGTTCGGCGACGGCTGCGCACCGGCCAGGCGGTCGACGCGCCCATCGCTGGAGGCGATGTAGAGGCGGCCGCAGGAATCTTCGCCGAAGGAGGTCGGAAAATCCACCGACAGGCCCTCGGAGCGGTCATCTTCGGCCGGTCCGCCGCCGGTCCCGGGCAGGACGAAAGAGCGGATCTCGCCGGTGCAGTAGTCGGAGTAGACGTAGCGCCCGTAGAGGCTGCCGAGGCTGGGGTCGCGAACCACGTAGCCGCCGAGGACCGCGCAGCCATGCGCCGCGCCGCCGCCAGGGTCTTCGTGCGGGTAGTCGAAGACCGGGTCGGCGAACACGCTGGGCGGCCCGCAGCCGGCGGGCGGGTCGGGGTAGGCGAAGAGGCCCTCACGACAGCTCCAGCCGTAGTTCGCGCCGGCCCCACCGACCACGCCGGGCGCGGGGCTCGGCGCGTAGTCGACCTCCTCGTGCTCGTCCTGGCCGACGTCGCCGATGACCATGCCGCCGCCGGCGCGGTCGAAGGAGAAGCGCCAGGGATTGCGCAGCCCGAGGGCCCAGATCTCGTCGCGCCCGGCTTTGCCCACGAACGGGTTGCCGGCGGGGATCGCGTACGGCGGTTTCTGCCCAGGGCGGGGTTCGATCCGGAGGATCTTGCCGAGCAGGGTTTCGGTGTTCTGACCGCTTTCGAGCGGGTCGCCGGCGCCGCCCCCGTCGCCGACGGAGACGTAGAGGTCGCCGTCGGGCCCGAGCTGCAATTGCCCGCCGTGGTGGTTGTCATGCAGCGAGTGTTCGATGCTGAGGATCGGTTCGCGGATCAGGCTGCTTCCGTTCTGGGGGTCGGGGCGAAAGGAATCGACGTGGATGTCGCCTTCCTGCCCGCCGGCGGCGGGAGTCCCGGCGTAGTCGGCGTAGAAGCGCCCGGTGCTGTCGAAGTCCGGCGCGGGGACGATCGAGAGCAGGCCGCGCTCGCCATCGCAGCAGCTGACCAGGGAGGTGAGATCGGCGAGGAGCTTGGTCCCGCCTGGGCCTGCTTCCACCACCCTGCCCGCCCGCTCGACGACGAGGAGGCGATCGGGATTGCCCGGGTCCGAGGTCACGAAGATCGGCTGCTGAAAGGTGCCGACCGGTTCGAGCTCCAGCGCCGCCGCGCTGGAGCAACCCCAGGCCGAGAGTAGAGCCGTAAAGACCACGACCGCGACAAACCCGCGCCGGCTGCCCATGCGTCCATCGTGCCCGGTCATCGGGGGGTGTCTATCACTGTCTGACCCCGGGGTGGCGTACCTGCGCCGGATCGGGCAGGTAGAGGTCCATGCCACAGCGGGGGCAGACCTGGACGTAGAGCTTGACCGCCTTGTGGCAGTTCGGGCACTGGCGTTCCGGTTCGTCTTTCTCCGAGCGGTAGAGGATCACGGCGATCAGGCCGAACGGCGGCAGCATCGTTCCGACCAGCAGCCAGATCCAGAACGAGCTCCCCTTGCCCTTGCCGATGATCGCCGTGGCCAGGCCGAAGGAGAAGGCGATGACGAGGTACTCGAATCCCACCCGGCAATCATGACGTGCGGTCGTCATTCCTATCGCCGACCGGGAGAAATGACGACCCCAGGGGTTGGGGGTGCCCGATCGAGCCGACCTCGGAGATGTCGCGCCGGAACGGCAGGCTGGCGGTCCAGTCGATCACGGCGCGGGTCTTGCGAGCTGCCCCTGGGATTTGGCTCATGTGGTAGGTCCGCGCCATCCACCAGGCGGGGAAGCCGCGGAAGGTACGGCTGCCAACCTTGCCCACGGCCTTGTAGCGACCGAGGTTGACGAAGGCGGCGTTGCCGCGGTACTCGAAGGACCGCGCCGTGCCGATCCCGAGCTCGGCGGCGATGTTGCGAGCCGCGACGGGACCCTGGCGCACGGCGTGCTGAGCCGTGGGCGGACAGAGGCCGCCGCGCGGGTCGGGCGCCGCGGCGCAGTCTCCGATCGCCCAGACCGAGTCCATGCCCTGGACGCGCAGATGGTCGTCGACGGGAACCCGCCCGCTCTCGTCGAGCGGCAGTGAGAGCCGGCGCAGGCTCGGGTGCGGCGTCACGCCCGCGGTCCAGACGGCGGTCCGGGTCGGCAGCGTCTCCCCGGTCGAGAGCCGGGCGCTGTCGGCGCGCAGCTCCTCCAGGGTCGTGCCGAGGCGCACGTCGATGCCGCGGCCGCGCAGCTCGCGCAGGGCATAGGCGGCCAGCTCGGCGTCGATCTCGGGCAGGACCCTGTCGCTGGCCTCGACTAGGACCCAGCGCATCCCGTGCAGGCGGGCGCGCGGGTAGCTCTCGATCGCGTCGGTGGCGAAGTCCTGCAGCTCGGCGAGCGCCTCGAGGCCGGCGTAGCCGCCGCCGACGAAGACGTAGGTGAGCAGCTCGTCGCGGCGGGCGGCGTCATCGGTGGCGTTGGCGGCCTCGAGCGTCTCGATCACGTGATTGCGCAGCCAGATCGCGTCGGCGAGGCTCTTGAACCCGATCGCGTGCTCGGAGAGGCCGGGCACCGGCAGCACCCGCGAGACCGACCCGAGCGCGATCAGCAACTGGTCGTAGGGAAGCTGCTCGGCATCGCCCTCGCGGGTGCGCAGCTCGACCGTCTTCGCCGCCGGGTCGTGGCCGGCGACCGAGCCGAGGCGCAGGTAGGTCCGCTTGAGGATCTCGCGCAATGGCGTGACCACGTGGCGCGGCTCAAGCGTCCCCGCCGCCGCCTCCGGCAAAAACGGCGTGTAGAGCAGGAAGTTGACGTCGTTGACCAGCACCAGCCGGGTCGACTGCCGCGGCATGATCCGCTCCAACTCCCGCGCGGCCATCGCTCCCCCGAATCCACCTCCGGCGATTACGACGTTCCAGGCCATGGGTTCAACTTAGCACTTTGTAACAACGTGTTACAAAGTATTGGAACGCACTTTCGGGCTCCTTGCAAGCGACCCGATGTAGCGATAAGGTTTCGCCCAAGTGGCATTCACATTGAACGGCCCCGGGGGCTTTCCCGGGGCCGTTTCTTTTTGCGGCGTGTCCTACCGACGGTTTGCGAGCTTCGACGCGAGCGCGATCAGTGCCCGCATCACACCCGCGTAGGCCAACAGGACCGCCGCGGTTATGGCATTCACGTTCACCTAAGCCGCCGGGGCGACAAGTTCGCCCCCCCCGGCTGCGCCCTATAGGCCCAGCTTCTCCCTGATCAGGCGGTTGACCTCGCCGCCGTCGGCTCGGCCCTTGGTCTCCTTCATCACAGCGCCGACTATGGCTCCGATCGCCTTTTGATTGCCTGAGCGGATCTGCTCGGCTGCCTCTGGATTGGCGTCGACGACAGCGGCGACTATCGCCTCCAGCTCGCCGCTGTCGGAGATCTGGGCGAGGCCCTCGCGGTCGACTATCGCCGCCGGGTCGCCGCCCTCGACGACGAGGGTGGCGAGCACGGTCTTGCCGCTGCCGTGGGAGATCTTCTTCTCCTGGACCATGCCCACAAGGGCTGCCAGGGCATCGGGCTCGACCTTCGACTCCGCGGCCGTGGCCTCTCCCCCGTCCTGGCGCAGCGCCGCCGCCAGCTCGCCTGTGACCCAGTTGGCGACCACGCGCGGCTCGACGCCTCCTGCAGCCTCCACGACCCGCTCGAAGTATCCGGCGGTCTCGGGGTCGGCCGCCAACAGGGCGGCGACGTCCTCGGCCAGTCCCATCTTCTCCTCGTAGCGAGAGGCTCGCGCGGCCGGCAACTCCGGCAGCGAGTCGTACGCCTCGCGGATCATCTCTTCGGTGGGAGATATCGCCACCAGGTCAGGCTCGGGGAAGTAGCGGTAATCGTGCGCCTCCTCCTTCGAACGCAGCGGGTGCAGGGTGCCGTCCTCGGGGTGGAAGTGGAGCGTCTCCTGGACCACCTTCCCCCCCGCCTCGACCAGCTCGCGCTGGCGCGCCAGCTCGGCTTCCATGCCGCGCTCGAGGAAGCGGAAGCTGTTCATGTTCTTCAGCTCGGTCTTCGTCCCCAACTCCTCGCTGCCGGCGGGCCGCACCGAGACGTTGGCGTCGACCCGCAGGCTGCCCTCCTCCATGTTGACGTCGGAGACGCCGAGCTGGCGGACCGTCTCGCGCAGCAGCCGGGCCCAGGCCGCCGCCTCGGCAGCACTGCGCAGGTCCGGTTCGGTAACGATCTCGACCAGCGGCGTGCCGCCGCGGTTGAAGTCGACCAGGGAGGCGCCGGAGCCGTGGATGCGACCCGAATCGCCGACGTGGACCATCTTCGCCGCGTCCTCCTCGAGGTGCGCCCGGTTGATGCGGACCTCTCCGAGCCGCCCGTTACTGGCAATCGGGATGTCGTACTGGCTGATCTGGTACGCCTTCGGGCTGTCGGGATAGAAGTAGTTCTTGCGGTGGAAGATCGAGCGCGGCGCCACCTCGCACTCCAGGGCGGCGGCGATCTTCAGCGCGTAGAGGATCGCCTGCTCGTTGGTCACCGGCAGCACCCCGGGATGCGCGAGGCAGACCGGGCAGGTGTGGACGTTGGGCTCGTCGCCGAAGGAGAGTTCGCAGCCGCAGAACATCTTCGTCTTAGTAGCCAGCTGAACATGTATCTCCAGCCCGATCACCGCCTCCAGCTCAGCCACTTCCATCACCCCCGCTTCCGGTGCGCTTTATGCCATCCATAGGCACATAAGGCGCACCGGAAGGGCGGGCGTCGAAGCCGATTGCTTGCTCCAGGGCGTAGGCGGCGTCGAGGAGCTTTTGCTCGGCGAAGGCAGGTGCGGCGATCTGGAAGCCGACCGGCAGCTGGGGGCCGCCGCCCTCGGGCTCCGCAAGGCCGGCCGGGATCGAGATCGCCGGGATGCCGGCGAGGCTCATCGGCACGGTGAAGAAGTCGTTGAGGTACATCGCCAGCGGGTCGTCGGTCTTCTCGCCGAGGCCGAAGGCGACCGAGGGCGAGGTGGGCGTGACGACGAAGTCGAAGTCGGTAAAGGCGGCGCTGAAGTCGGCGGCGATCTTGGTCCGCACCTTCTGCGCCTGGCCGTAGTAGGCGTCGTAGTAGCCGGATGAGAGCGCGTAGGTGCCGAGCATGATCCGGCGCTTGACCTCGGGGCCGAATCCCTGCGCCCGCGTTGCCTCGTACATCTCGATCACGTCGCCGCTCGCCTCGGCCCGCATCCCGTAGCGGACGCCGTCGTAGCGGGCGAGGTTCGAGGAGGCCTCGGCGGGGGCGATCACGTAGTAGGCGGAGATCCCGTGCTCGGCGTGGGGCAGCGCGACTTCACCGACCGTGCCGCCGAGGCTTTCGATCAGCTCCAGGGTGGCGTCGAATTTCGCCCGCACCCCGGCATCGAAGACGTGCCCGGTCAGGTCGGTCGGGACGGCGAAGCTCAGGCCCTCGAGGTTCTCGCGGTCCGGCAGGCGGGGGGCCTCTTGCAACCCGACCGAGGTCGAATCGCAGGGGTCGCCCCCCTGCAGGATCGCCAGCATCAGGGCGGCGTCGCTGACGTCGCGCGTGAGCGGTCCGCACTGGTCGAGGGAGGAGGCGAAGGCGATCATCCCGTAGCGCGAAATCGCGCCGTAGGTCGGCTTCAGACCGACGATCCCGCAGAGCGCGGCGGGCTGGCGGATCGAGCCCCCGGTGTCGGTGCCGATCGCCCAGGGCGCCAGACCACCGGCAACCACCGCCGCCGAGCCGCCGGAAGAGCCACCGGGCACACGGCCACGGTCCCAGGGGTTGAGCACCGGCCCATACGCCGAGTTCTCGTTGGACGACCCCATCGCGAACTCGTCCATGTTGGTCTTGCCGAGGATCGGCGCCCCGGCCTCGATCAGCCGCCGCACCGCGGTCGAGGTGTACGGCGGCCGGTACCCCTCGAGGATCCGCGAGCCCGCCGTGGTCGGCACTCCCTCGGTGCAGAAGATGTCCTTGACCGCAACCGGCGCGATGCTCGGCCGCTCAACCGCGATCGCGCCGGCATCGCCCTCCCCATCACGCCACAGATAAGCGTTCAGCTCGTCCCCAGCCGCAGCCTCGGCCCAGGCCGCGCTGTACTCCACGGCCGAAAGCTCTCCCGCGGCCATCGCCTCGTGCGCCTGAACGGCAGTCAGCTCGAGCATGTCCACCGCCTATCCCTCCGCCTGCGGCGACGGCACCCGAAAAGCTCCATCAACCGGATCGGGCGCCGAGGCCAGTGCCACATCCCGGGGAAGGCTCTCGTGCGGCACATCCGCCCGCAGCACGTTCTCCAGCTCAACGACATGGGAGGTCGGCGCCACGTCATCAAGCTCAAGCTCACTGATCCGGTCTACGTGCTCGAGGATCCCCGAAAGCTCCCCGGCCATCCGCTCAACCTCGTCCTCCGACAAACCCAACCGGGCAAGCTTCGCCACATGAAGAACCTGCTCCCGCTCGATCACGCGCGGGATTCTAGGGCTGCGGGCAGGGGGTGGAGCGTCTTGTACTTTTTCGTCGCAAGCCTTCGAGCGCCAGCGGTCCCCGCCCCACCGAAAAAGTTAAGCGGAACCCCCTGCCCGCAGCCCTCCTACGCCCCGGGAGGAGGCGGCGGAGGCGGGGGTGCCTGCGGATTCGACGGAGGGGGTGGCGGAGGGGGTGGCACCGATGACGAAGGCGGCTGCGAGGGAGGCGGTGCGGCACCTCGACCGCCGCTCGACAAATGGTCGGCAGCGTCACCGAAGGTGATCCCTTCCTCCCGCATCGCGGTGTAGCCGCCATAGGCGATCCCGCCGGCTGAGATCAGACCGAGGAAGATCCCGATGCTCAGGGTCGCGTCGTACGAGACGCCGGGGAAGCTGGCGAAGGTCGGCGGATCGATGATGCGGAAGAGGATCAGCAGCACCGAGAGCACGCCGAGCACCGTGACCACGGTGCTCATCGGAACGGGGGGCTCGAAGGTCGAGTCGGTGAGGCGAATCGCCGCCAGCCCCAGCGCGGCGACGATCGTCAGCACGAGGACGATGGGGATGTAGTCGAGCGCGTCCCACGCGTTGCCTCCATCGCCGGAGAAGCCCCCGGAGCCGGAGACTTCGACTCCGAACCATTCGAAGAACATGAAGATGAAGAGGAGGATTGCTGAGACCGCCGCGATCTTCTCGCCGAGGCTGAGCCTGTCTAGGTCCATCTGGGTATCCCTCCGTGGGCCGTGGGCAAGGGGTCGACCCGACACTACACCCGGGCTCGGGCGGCAGCCAGCGTATTGACGAGCAGCATCGCGATCGTCATCGGGCCGACGCCGCCGGGCACGGGGGTGATCGCCGCGGCGACCTCGGCGGCGGCCTCGAAGTCGACGTCGCCACGGAGCCCGTCCTCGGTCCGGTTCGTACCCACGTCGATCACCACGGCGCCCGGCTTGATCGCATCGGCGCCGATCAGGCCGGGCGACCCGGCGGCGGCGACAAGGACGTCGCCACGCTTGCAAACCTCGGCGAGTCCTCGGGTACGCGAGTGGCACATCGTCACGGTCGCGTTGGCCTGGAGCAGCAGTCGCGAGACCGGAACACCGACCAGCTTCGAGCGCCCGACGACGACCGCCTCGGCGCCCTCCAGCTCGACCCCCTCGTGGCGGAGCAACTCCATCACCCCGGCCGGCGTGCAGGGGACGAGCCCGGGCATGCCGTGGGCGAGCAGGCCGGCGTTGACCGGCGTCAACCCGTCGACGTCCTTGGCCGGGTCGATCGCGGCGACGATCCGGTCGGGATCGATGTGGGCCGGGACCGGCAGCTGGACGAGGATGCCGTCGACGTCGGGGTCCATGCCCAGCTTCGCGACCAGCTCCAGCAGCTCGTTCTCACTGGCGTCACCGGGCAGGCCGTGGTGGGAAGAGCGCATGCCTGCTTCCTCGCAGGCGCGATGCTTGTTGCGAACGTAGATCTCGGAGGCGGGGTCATCGCCGACGATCACGGTGACCAACTGCGGGGTGCGACCGCGCTCGGCCTCAAAGGCCGGAACCTCCTCGGCGACCCGGGCGCGCACCGCCGCGCCGACCGCTTTGCCGTCGATCGCCCGAGCGGCCATCCCTACCTCCTCCTGATCGGCGCGTAGTCGGCCATCAGCTTGCGCTCGACACCGTCGGCGGAGAAGCGCACGACGACGATCCCGCCGGGCTCGACCGCGGTGACGACGCCCTCGCCGAAGCTGGCGTGGACGACGTCGTCACCGGTTTGCATCTCCAGCGTCGGCCCTGGGTCGACCGGCGATGCGGCCTCCGCCCCACCCGTCTCCCAGCCGAGGCCGGCGGCGGCGCCGGGGGCGCTCGAGTGCCGCTCGGTCAGGTCCGCCGGCAGCTCGTCGGTGAAGCGCGAGGGCAGGTTGCGCTCGGAGCGGCCGAAGAGGCTGCGTTCGCGCGCCCAGGTCATGTAGAGGCGGCGGCGGGCGCGGGTGATGCCGACGTAACAGAGGCGCCGCTCCTCCTCCTCTCCCCCCTCTTCCAGTGCCCGCATGTGTGGAAAGGCTCCGTCCTCGCAACCGATGATGAAGACCGTGTCGTACTCGAGGCCCTTGGCGTTGTGCAGGGTCATCAGCGTGACCATCGACTCCTGCTCGCCGTCGAGCAGATCGTCCTGCTGGGTGTAGAGGGAGATCTGCTGCAGGTACTCCTCCAGAGGCGCCAAGTTGGCGTTTTCGCCCTCCTGCTCGCGCTCGATGTCGAACTCGGCCGCACCGGCAATCAGCGCCTCTAGGTTCTCGGCCCGTCCCTCGGCCTCGATCGTGCGCTCGGCCGACAGCGCTTCCAGGTAGCCGCTCTCGTTCAGCACCGCCTCGAGCAGGCCCGCGACCGGCCCTTCCTCCTCGGCCCGTTCGCGCAGCCCGGCCATCGTCTCGTAGAAACGCGAGACCGCCTTGATCGCGCCGCCGTTCAAGCCCGGCACCTCCTCGACCGCCTCGATCACCTCCCAGATCGCCTGGCCGGTGGTGTTGGCGTGGGAGGCGATGCGGCCCTGCGTCGTGTTGCCGATGCCACGCCGGGGCGAGTTGACGATGCGAGCGAAGGAGACCTGATCGGCGGGATTGGCGAGCAGGCTGAGATAGGCGACCGCGTCCTTGATCTCGGCCCGTTCGTAGAACTTGGTGCCGCCGATCACCTGGTAGGCGACGTCGAAGCGGTTGAGCGTGTCCTCCAGCACCCGGCTCATCGCGTTGGTCCGGTAGAAGACGGCGACGTCCTCGCGCTTGACCCCGTCCTCCTCGGCGAGCCGCTCGATCTCCCCCGCGACCCAGCGCGCCTCCTCGTGCTCGTCGGAGAGCTCAGAGAGCTGCACCGGCTCGCCGCCGGCGATCTCGGTCCAGAGCCGCTTCGGCCTTCGCTCGCGGTTGCGCTCGACCACGGCGTTGGCGGCGGAGAGGATGGTCTGGGTTGAGCGGTAGTTCTGCTCGAGCTTGACTTCCTCGGCGTCGGGAAAATCTTTCTCGAAGTCCAGGATGTTCTGAATATCGGCGTGCCTGAAGCTGTAGACAGACTGGTCGTCGTCGCCGACCACCATCAGGTTGCCGTGCTGCTCGGTCAGCAGCTGCAGCAGGCGGTACTGAGCGTGGTTGGTGTCCTGGTACTCGTCGACGAGGACGTGGCGGAAGGTGCGGCGCCAGCGTTCGCGGGCCTCGTCCGAGGTCTCGAGCACGTTGACCGTGCGGACGAGGAGGTCGTCGAAGTCCATCGCGTTGGCCTCGAGCATGCGCTTCTCGTAGAGCTCGTAGACGGCGGCCGCGACTTCCTCGAAGACACTGCCCTGCGCCTGGGCATAGGCAGCGGCGTCGACCAGCTTGTTCTTGGCGCCGGAGATCTGCGAGCGCAGGGCGCGCGGCGGGTAGCGTTTCGGGTCCACTCCAACCTCGGCCATGCAGCGCTTCAGCATCCGCAGCGAGTCGGACTCGTCGTAGATCGTGAAGGTGCGGGCGTAGCCGAGCTTCTCGGCATCGGCGCGCAGCATCCTGGCGCAGGCGGAGTGGAAGGTCGTCACCCACATCGCCCTCACCGAGCGGCCGACCAGGGCCCCGACCCGCTCCCGCATCTCATTCGCCGCCTTGTTGGTGAAGGTGATCGCGAGGATCTCTCCCGGACGGGCGGCACCGGTCGCCAGCAGGTAGGCGATCCGGTGGGTCAGGACCCGGGTCTTGCCCGAGCCCGGCCCCGGCCAGCACCAGCAGCGGCCCCTCGCCGTGGCGGACCGCCTGGCGCTGGGGATCGTTGAGGCCGACCAGCAGTTGCTCGGCGCGGTCGGCACCGGGTTCGATCGGCGCGCCCTCCGGCATTCCGATGCCCTCCGCGGGGGTCTCGGACTCAGTTTGAAGCGTCACCCGCCGAGCATAGCCAGGCGCTCGGCGGGCGACGCGAAGCGGGCTAACGGCAGGCTTCGGCGAGTTCTTCGAAGCCGGTCGACGAAGGACTGAACAGCAGTTCTTCGATTTCGGCCTGCGAGCCTTCCTGGAAGGCTTCGACGAAGCAGGCGGCGAGCTTTGGGCTGAGCCCGTTCGACGGGGTGAATTCTTCTTCGACGAATTCGACCAGCTTCGCCCGGTCGAACTCGGTGAACTTGACGACTTCGTTCAGCTGCCACTGGTCGCCGTTCTTGACCAGCCCGACTTCCAGGGTCTGGCCATTCAAGGCCCCTCCGGTCAGCGCCGCTTCCGCCGTTGCATTCGAGCCGTCGACTTCGACGTTGGAGGTGCTGACCGATTCAGCCCCTTCTTCGGCTTCGGCTTCTTCTTCGCACTTCTTCACGGCGGCCTTGCCGCTTTCCTGAGCGGTCTGTTCCATGAACCGCTGGGTCTCGAACTTCGTGCAATCGGCCGGATCGGTGGTCGTCGCCGAGGTTTCGATCGCTTCTTCGATCTGGCCGTCTTCGCCGCTGCTGCCACAGGCGACAAGGGCAAGGACGGAGAAGACGAGGAGGCAGGTGAGGGCGAGGCAGCGCTTGAGCACGGCGATCCTTTCCTAGACGAGAGAGTCGCGCCAGGCTACTTCAGCCACCGGCCGACGACCGGCCGGTGCGCTCGCGCAACTGCGGAGGCTCCCCGCCCGGGGTCTCCCCGCCATCCAGCTCGGCAAGGCGGCGCTCGAGGTCGGCGAGCCGCTGCGAGAGGCTCTTCATCGCCTCCGCGATCGGGTCGGGCAGGTGGATCCAGTCGGCGTCGGGGCCCTCGACCCGCTTGCCGTCGACCTTGACCGGGTGGCCGGGGTTGCCGACGACGGTCGCACCCGGCGGGACGTCCTCGATCACGACTGTGTTGGCGCCGATCTTGGCGCCGTCGCCGACGGCGATCGGGCCGAGCAGCTTGGCGCCGGAGCCGACGGTGACGTTGTCGCCGAGAGTCGGGTGGCGCTTGCCGCGCTGGAAGCCGGTGCCGCCCAGCGTCACGCCCTGGTAGAGCGTCACCCGCTCGCCGATCTCGGCGGTCTCGCCGATCACGACGCCGGAGCCGTGGTCGATGAAGAACTCGCGGCCGATCCGGGCCGCCGGGTGGATCTCCACGCCGGTGACCGCGCGGGTCAGGTAGGCCAGCAGCCGCGGCACGAACGGAAGCCCGGCCTCGTAGAGGACGTGCGCGACGCGATGGGCGAGCAGTGCCTGCACCCCGGCCCAGCTGCTGAGGATCTCGAAGGTCGAGACCTTCTGCGCCGCGGGGTCTCGGTCGCGTGCGGCGGCGACATCGGCCATCACCTCATGGATCAGTCGCTTCCAGGCATTCACGGTGCAAAGAAGGGTAGGGACACGTAGCGCTCGCCCGAGTCGCAGACGACCGTCACCACCCGCTTGCCCGCCATCTCCGGCCGTGCCGCGACCTCCATCGCCGCCTTGATGTTGGCCCCGGCGGAGATGCCGGCGAGGACGCCCTCGCGGCGGGCGGCGAGACGGGCCGTCTCCAGCGCGTCCTCGTCGCCGACCGAGACGATCTCGTCGATCACCGAGCGGTCGAGCACCTCAGGGACGAAGCCGGCGCCGATCCCCTGGATCTTGTGAGGGCCGGGGGCGCCACCGGAGAGGACCGGCGAGCTGGCCGGCTCGACCGCGACGACCAGGGTCTCGGGGCTGCGCTCGCGCAGCATCCCCCCACCCCGGTGATCGTGCCACCGGTGCCGACCCCGGCGACGAAGGCGCCGACCTGGCCCTCGCAGTCCCGCCAGATCTCCTCGGCGGTCGTGCGCCGGTGCACCTCGGGATTGGCCGGGTTGGCAAACTGCTGGGGCATAAACCCCTTGCGCTGCTCGCAGATCTCCTCGGCCAGCTCGACCGCCTCGGTCATCCCGCCCAGGGAAGGCGTCTCCCGCACTTCCGCCCCGTAGGCGCGCAGCAGCTTCGACCGCTCCCGGCTCATCCCCTCCGGCAGGGTCAGGATCAGCTCATACCCCCGCGCCGCGCAGACCATCGCCAGCGCGATCCCGGTGTTGCCACTGGTCGGCTCGACGATCACCCCCCGCCCCGGCTCGATCAGACCCGCCTCCTCGGCAGCGTCGATCATCGCCACCCCGATCCGGTCCTTGACCGAGCCGCCGGGATTGAGGTACTCGAGCTTGGCGCAGACCTCGCCGGCCAAGCCCTCGCCCAGCCGCGAGAGCGAGACCAGCGGCGTGTCGCCGACGACCGCTGCTGCTGTGAGCCCGATTCGCATCAGGCTTCTTCGGCACTCATGGCGCGAGACCGCTACGAACGTGGCTAGCCAAGAATGCGAGTGGGGTTGAACCGCTCTCCCAGCCTGCGAGCGGTGGCGATCAATCCGCCTTGTTCTCTCTCCTCAGGAGACGACGGCACGATGATCTTCTCCAAGCCGTCGGGAAAGACCAGCACCACAGGCCGTTCCTCGCGGACATTGCGAACCGTCGCATCCCAAGCAAAGGAAGCCTCGGCATCGATGAATACGGCCCCCTGTGGGTAGTCGCACTCTCCATATAGAGCAGCCTTGAACCGCTCGGCCGTCAGGTCGGCCGGATCGCTGCTCGAATGTCCTAGCTGCGTCGCCATGCCTCGATCATCTCGCGATATCCACGTTCTGCCTCCTGCAGAGCCATGTTAAACCCATCGCTGGCAGTTGCTGCAACGATCGCCTCAGGCTCCTGCTTGCCAGCCTTCCGTGTGTATCGATGCATGTGAGCATCGCCGAGATGGTTGTCGTAAACCCGAACAGTCGCCCATCTCCCGCGCTCGTCCATGGCCAGCAGCACCACCGAGTACTCCCGCGCCTCACCGTTGACCGTATGCAGCTCAGCGGTGAGCTCGACATCGAGATCAAGTTGACGGCGGAAGCTGGTGTAACCGGTTGGCCCCACTGCTAGTCGGCTGGCTCGGACTGAAAGAGGAAAGGTCGCTCGGCGCCGTCCGAGCGTTCACGCCGGAAGCTTGTAGGCAATACCCCCGTCTGGTCAATCTTTATGTGACATCGGGTCATATATCGCGTTCCTGAAGCGTGCGAGTAGTAGACCCGCAGCTCACCCTCATGTTCGGTAGTCGCCTGCTGTGAGCTGAGATCGATCATCCGAGCATTGCCGGCCCGAGCTAGATGAAGTACATCCCCGACCCTGCCGCCTCGGCCTCGCGGCGGGCTACTTCGGCGATCGTGGTCTGGCCGAAGACCTTGCGCAGGGCGGTGACGCCCTCGGCCCAGATGCCGCCTGCCTCGTCGGCCTCTTGGCCGACCTTGCCGTCGAGCGCCTGGACGACCTCTAGGACGGTGATCTCCTCGGCCGGCCGGGAGAGAGTGTAGCCGCCTTTCATCCCCCGGTGGCTGGTCAGCAGGCCGGCGCGGCGCAGGGTCGAGAAGAGCTGCTCTAGGAACTGCTCCGGTATGTCGCGCCGCTCGGCCAGCTCCTTGATCGGCACCGGCCGTTCGCCGGACCGGGCCAGCTCGGCCATGGCGACAACGGCGTAGCGGGACTTCGAGGTGATCGAGATCATCAGGGCCTTTCTACCGCACCGCCCGGACCAGGCTGGGTTAGGATCGGGGAAGTTGGGCTCCAGGACTGACTATGGAGCCGTCAGCGAACCCCGAGAGATCGGAAGCGGTCCTGAGCAAGCGTCCCCAATGCCTAGTGATCGACGGTCACCCGATCGTCCGGTTCGGCGTGCGCGGAGTTCTGGCGGACGAATTCGAGATCCAGGAGGTCGCCAGCCGCATCGAGGCGATCGAGCTGGTGCGCGACATCGGCAGCTTCGACGTCGCCATCGTCGACATGCGGACCTGGTCCGACGGGGCCTCCGCCGTGGCCGGAACCGATGCGATCAGGGCCATGCTCAAATCGGAGCCGAGCATCGGCATCGTCGCCCACGGCGAGCGCGCCGAGCGCCACCTCGCCAGCGCCGCCATGCAAGCCGGCGCCAGCGCCTACATCTCCCGTACCGCCAGCACCGAGGAGCTGCGGCGCGCGGTGCGAGCCGCCCTTGACCAGGGGCGCTTCGTCGACCCTGCCGTTCCTCCGCGCGGCAGCCGGGGCAAGCTGACCAAGCGCCAGCGCGAAATCTTCCAGCTGCTCGCCAACGGCGAGTCAACCACGGTGGCCGCCCGCGAACTGGGCCTCAGCGAAGAAACGGTCAAGACCCACACCAAGCACGCCCTGGCGCGGCTGGGGGCCAAAAACAGGACTCACGCGGTGGCGATCGCCCTGCGGGAGTCGCTGATCGACTGACGGCCTGCGCCGGGCGCGCTAGATCCAGCCGCGGTCGCGGGCGGTGAGGACAGCCTGCGCCCTGTCGACGGCGCCGATCTTGCCGTAGACGTTGTGCAGGTGCGTGCGGATCGTCGAGACCGAGAGCTGCATCTCGCCGGCGATCTGCTTGTAGACCAAGCCCTCGGAGAGGAGGCGGAGCACGTCGAGCTCGCGACCCGAGAGCGGGCAGGGCTCGGAGATGCGAGAGCCGTCGGTGCGGGCGTAGGGAAGCTGGTAGAGGATGTCGCGCAGGCCGTCTGGGTCGAGACCGCAGCGGCGGGCAGAGGTCCGCAGCCGCTCGGGCGCGATCACCTCTCCCTGTGAGTAGTGGGCGATCATGTCGGCGGTCGCCACCATCGCCGCCAGGCCTTCGGCGTCCTCGGCGTGGTGGCGCTCGATCGCCACCGCGATCCGCTGTGGCATGTTCCAGCGCCGCGCCAGCACGCCGCCGACCAGGGCGTGGTCGATGCCGAGGCGGTCCCGTTCCTCGCGCAGGCGCAGCTCGGGCGTTTTGTCGACCGCATCGAGGTGCCCGCGGTCGGCGGGGTGCAGATTCGCGATGACCAGCCGGCCGACGTCGTGGAGCAGCGTCGCGACAGCGAGTTCGTCGCGCTCTTCCCAACCGACCGCCCGGCCGATCTCGTCGGCGGCCTGCTGGGTGGCGAGGGCGTGGACGCGGACGTGCTCAGGCCGCATCTCGCGGCCGCCGTTGGGCTCGAAGAAGTCGAAGACGGGCGCGGTGCCCGCGATCGCCAGGATGCCGGAGGGCTTGAGGACGTCGATCGCCTCGGGGATGCTGCCGACTGCGCCGCTCTCGCCGCCGTTGCGGTTGGCGAAGCGCAGCACGGCGATCGCCAGCCCGACGTCGGACTCCACCGTCTCGACCAGCTCGGAGATCCGGGCCGGATCGGCCGTCGCGGCTTTCATCACCCGTGCCCGCGACTCGATCAGGACCGGAAACTTCTCGACCGCCTCGAACGCTGCGGCGAGGCGAGCCCCGGGCGCCCGCTTGGAGGCACCGTTGCGGGCGCGCACTGCGCCCGCCTTCACCTTCCCGTTGCTGTGTGGCTTAGTCGACTCCATGGGGACTGGCTTCCGCATGGTTCATCGGCAGCCGAGGACGCGCGGTTTAGCCGGGGCCTCCCCAAAACAGGGGTCTATTTGTCCATTTGGGTGAAGTGGGGCGGTTGGGATTGTCCGCTAGGAACGGAGACGAGCCGCGGCCGTGGCTATGCGGGCGAGCGATTCCTCACGACCCAGCGCGGCGAGCGACTCGAATATCCCGGGCGAAACGGCGGTGCCGGTGATCGCGACGCGAATCGGCTGATAGACCCGCCCCGGCTTGGCATCGAGCCGCTCCGGAAGCGGGCTGAGGGCCGCCTCAACCGCCCCGGCGTCGAACTCGCCATGAACCTCGGCAAGCGCGGCCGCGGCGGCCTCCAGCGCCGGCAGGGCACCGTCTTTCATCACCTTGCTCCAGGATTTCTCGTCGTCGACCGGCGGCCCAAAGAGGAAGCGGATCAGCGGCCAGACCTCGTCGAGCGTCTGGGCTTTCTCCTGCGCGATCGCGCAGGCCGCGCGCAGGCTCTCGTCGGCATCGCGGGAAAGGTGGCGGGCGACGGCGGCCGTGTACTCGTCGAGCGGCATCTCGCGCATGAAGCGGCCGTTCACCCAGCGCAGCTTCTTCTCGTCGAAGATCGCCGCCGACTTGCCGACATCCTCGACCCGGAAGCGCCGCACCAGCTCCTCGGTCGACATCAACGTGGTGTCGTCGTCGGTTCCCCAGCCGAGCAGGGCCAGGTAGTTGCGAACGGCAGCCGGCAGGTAGCCGGCGTCGCGCAGCTCCTGCACCGAGGCCGCGCCGTGACGCTTGGAGAGCTTCTTGCCGTCGGGCCCGTGCAGCAGCGGCAGGTGGGCGTAGCGCGGCGCCTCGTGACCGAGTGCGGAGAGGACGAGCAGCTGCTTGGGCGTGTTGGAGAGATGGTCGTCGCCGCGCACCACCTCGGTGATCCCCATCTCCGCGTCGTCGACGGCGACGGCGAAGTTGTAGAGGACCGAGCCGTCCCCGCGGGCGATAACGAAGTCGTCGTAGCTGCGGTTGGGAAAGCTGACGGGGCCGCGGATCAGATCCTCGACCACGGTCTCCCCCTCGTCGGGCACGCGCAGCCGCACCGCCGCACCGGGCTCGTCGACCGGCTCGCCCCGGTAGCCCCGGCCGGCCCCGTGCTCGGCCTTCCAGGCCTCCACCTCCTTGGCGGTGGCGGAGTCGCGGTAGGCGGCGCCGGAATCGAGCAGCTTCTGCAGGGCCTCCGCGTGACGCTCGGCCAGCGAGGCCTGCGACACCGGCCCTATGTCCCAATCGAGCCCGAGCCAGCCCAGCGCGTCGAGGATCTGCTCGACGTTCTCCGCGGTCGATCGCTCCCGGTCGGTGTCCTCGATCCGCAGCACCAACTCCCCGCCCCCATGGCGTGCGGCGAGCCAGTTGTATAGAGCCGTCCTGGCACCGCCGATGTGCAGCGCGCCCGTGGGTGACGGGGCGAAGCGGAGGCGGAGTGGAGAGCTCTCGGACAAGTTGATCGGAGCGCATGTTGCCATGCCCCCCAAAGACGCGACGGACCCGTTGAGCAAGCCCGTCGCAGCACACCCTTGACCAGGGAGGCGAGCCTAGCTCATAGGATGCCCCGCGCATGCTGATTGGCGCTCACGTCTCAACATCTGGCGGCCTCGACAAGGCGATCGAGCGGGGCTCCGAGCTTGGCTGCGAATCGATCCAGATCTTCAACCAGAGCCCGCGCATGTGGCGGCCGACCAAATACGGGCCGGATGACTTCGCCGCCTTCGAGGAGGCGATGGCCGATTCGCCGGTCGAAGCGGTCGTGATCCACGCCGTCTACCTGATCAACTGCGCCACCAAAGACGGGGACCTGCGCAAGAAGTCGCTGGCCTCGCTCACCCACGCCCTGCGGATCGGCGACGCGATCGGCGGCGCCGGCGTCGTCCTCCACCCCGGTGCCCAGAAGGGCGAGGCACTCGGGCCCTCGATCAAACGTGCCTCGAAAGTGATCGCGGCGGCGCTCAAGGACAGCGACAGCTGCCCACTGCTCCTCGAGCAAACAGCCGGCCACAAAGGCCTCCTCGGCCGCGACTTCGACCAGACCGCCGAGCTGATCGAGCTGGCCGGCTCCGGCAAGCGCCTCGGGCTCTGCCTCGACTCCTGCCACCTCTTCGTCCAGGGCTACGACATCACCGACGAGGAGCACCTCGCCGCCGTCGTCGACGAAGCAGACGCCAAGGTGGGCCTGGACCGCCTCCAGTGCCTCCACGTCAACGACGCTGCCGCCCCCCTCGGCTCCTGCCGCGACCGCCACGCCAACATCGGAAAAGGCGAGATGGGCAAGCAGGGCCTGGCCGCATTCCTCTCGGAGCCCCGCTTCGAGGGCCTGCCGGCGACGCTCGAGACCCCTGGCCCGAGCAAGAAAGGCGCGGACCGCAAGGAAGTGCAGGCCGCGAAGCGGTTGCGCAGGGAGGGGTTGAAGCAACGCAGGGGTTGAAAGGTGTCGGCGCCCCTCTCCTAAATTTATACCCCAGCGCGCTAACGCACTTTTGGAGAGGGACACCGACACAGCCGGGCGATCTGGAGCGACGGCGACCGTTATCCGCTAGGAGGCCATCAATAGATCCCGAACCCCCTACCCCTTTAATTCATATCTCTGAGCTGTCGCCACGTCATTTTCGCATTCACCTTCATTCCTTAATACCGCATATAAGCCTGTGGCTTTTTTGTTACAGAACCACACCCCATGGTCTAATTCTTTTTCATATCTGTCTTCATCACATTTTTCGTTATTGAACTTATGGTAAAATTGGCCATTAACTTGCGGCACGCACTCCATAGGAACTTCCCCACCGAGGTAAACGGCGCTTAACGACGTCGTCGTAATGGTTAATTCAGAGGTGGACGGACAGAAAAAGCCACTCTCCTTGTTCACCGTTTGTTTCACTATCGAGACGTCACCGTTTGCCTCCGTTGATAATTCCGCTCCCTTGAAGGTCGCTTTCAACCCGACCCCGTTGTAGCGGCAGTTGAGGCCGCTGCAGTTGACGTGGAATAAGCCTTCGCCAACCACGCTGCCGGTTTCAGCACCTTCCTTTAAGACTTTGATTTCGGTAGGACCGTTTTCTTCGGTAACCGTACAGCTACCACAATTCGTGTACGTGAAGGTGCCGTGGATGACCAGCGGTGCACCTGATTCAGTTAACGTGTCGCCTAAGGATAAGACGTCGCATTCCACGGTGAGGAAGCTGGTTTTCAGCACAGCCTTAGCGCCGGCTAAGGTCGTTTCGTGAACGTGCGTGACAGGTTCCGCGCATGGTTCTTCGTATGCACCGCAGAGCGTGGTTTCTTCCGCCATCGCCGAACCGGCACCGACAAAAGCCATCGCCATCAACACCACCAGCACTACGAGGCCGAACATATTGATCGATTTCACTTTTCTTCTCCCATTCCGAGCACGATTGCCCGAGTATCGATGTCGAATCGATCGTGAGTCATCGACTGGCTCTAGTCAATGCGAGGCCGACAGGTAACTCGGCAGCGTAGGTACGGGGGCGCGTTTGCCCTGGAAACCACGGGATGACGGACCAGCGAGGGCGCGAAACCGCGCGTTCGACAATCCGACTGCACCTCCCGGGGCCCCGGGGAGGCGGAGTCGCTATTTGACGTGAACGCCGGAGATCGCGCGACTGATGACCAGGCGCTGGATCTCCGAGGTGCCCTCGAAGATCGTGTAGATCTTCGCGTCGCGGTGCATCCGCTCGACCGGGAACTCGCGGGTGTAGCCGTTGCCGCCGAGGATCTGGATCGCCCGCTCGGTCGCCCAGACGGCGACCTCGCCGGCCTTCAGCTTCGACATCGAGCCCTCGGCGTTTTCGAATTTCTGGCCGTTGCGGCCCATCCAGGCGGCGCGCCAGACGAGCAGGCGTGCGGCGTCGATCTCCAGCTTCATGTCGGCGAGGGTGAAGGCGATCGCCTGGTTCTCGATGATCGCCTTGCCGAACTGTTCGCGCTCCTTGGCGTAGTTGAGCGAGTACTCGTAGGCGGCGCGGGCGATGCCGAGCGCCTGGGCGCCGACGGTCGGCCGGCTCGCCTCGAAGGTCTGCATCGCCGCCTGCGAGTTTGAGCGCTTGCCCTCGCGGACGCGGGCGAGGCGTTCGTCGAGCTTCTCCTTGCCGCCCAGCAGGCAGGAGCCCGGGATGCGGCAGTCGTCGAGGTGGACGTCGGCGGTGTGGGAGGCGCGCAGGCCGTGCTTCTTGACCTTGGCGCCTTGCTCGCAGCCCTTGGTCCCGGGCGGGATCACGAAGGCGGCGTGGCCGCGCGAGCGCAGCTCGCGGTCGACGGTGGCGATGACGACGTGGACGTCGGCGATCCCGCCGTTGGTCGCCCAGGCCTTCTGGCCGTTGAGCACCCACTCGTCGGTCGCCTCGTCGTACTTGGCCGTGGTGCGAATCGCAGACACGTCGGAGCCGGCGTCCGGCTCCGACGAGCAGAAGGAGGCGACTTTGGGATCGTCCGCGGTGCCGAAGCACTGCGGGATCCACTCGCCCATCTGCTCCGGGGTTCCCTGCCCGAAGATCGCGGCTACCGCCAGCGAGGTGCCCATGATCGCCATGCCGATGCCGGCGTCGCCCCAGAAGAGCTCCTCGTTGGCGATCGGCAGGGTGAGGCCGGTCTCGTCGGCCCAGAACTGGCCGAGCGCTTCGAAGCCGTAGAGGCCGATCTTGGCGGCCTCCTGGATCACCGGCCACGGCGTCTCCTCGCGCTCGTCCCATTCCTCGGCGGCGGGACGGACGACGCCCTCGGCGAAGCCGTGCACCCACTCGCGGATGTCCTTCTGGTCCTGGTTCAGCTCGAGGGTGAACTTCGGGCCCTCCGAGCCTGCGCCGTCGGTGTTGCCGGCCGCCTCAGCCACCAGCTTCTCTGCCTCTGCCACTGCGGAAGTCTCTGTCATGGCCTGAAATTCTACACGGAATCATGTCGCGATCGACGAACTGCATCAACTTATCTATCCAGCAGGTGGATAAGTTGATGCAGTTCGCGAGCGGGGCTCAGATATCGCGCAGGTCGAAGGCGCGGATGCCCTCTGCGCCCCCATCGGCGCAGTCGAAGAAGCGGCGGTTGACGCAGTCGTAGGAGTCACCCGAGCCCTCGTAGGCGCGCTCGACCCCGAACTGGCAGTGCGGCAGCGGCTCGCCGGTCATCTTGACGCCGCCGAAGCCGCCCGGCTGCAGGACCGCGTCGAGCTCGACCTTGGCGGCGAAGACGTCCTGCATGCAGCCGACGTACTGCACACCGTTGAGCATGTCGACGAAGCTGTAGAGGTAGCGACAGCGCATCTCGACGCAACCGCGCGGCTCGACCATCTTGTCGCAGAAGGAGCGGCACTGGCGACACTCACCCGTCTTCTCGCGAGTAGCTGGCATGAACGAAGTCTAGGGACGCCAGACCGCGAAATACAAAATCTTTACTGGCTAAGCAGCCAGGGCGTCGGGGCCGAGAACATGCCCCAGCTCCGCCCGCAGGCCACTCGAAGGTCGGACCCTGTAGCTATCGCCGAGCTTCCACTCCCTCGGCTTGCCGTCGCCGACGACCTCGAGGTGCACGTCGGCCTCGCCCTTGTGATGCTCGAAGACTTCCTTCAGCTGGTCGACGAGGCCGGGGCGCTGCAACTGCGCGGCCTCGATCACCAGCTTCAGCGGCCCGGACGGAACGCTCGCCACCTGCGGCGCCCGGGCGATCTCCTCGGCGTCCGGTTCGAAGCGCTCGGCCTCCTGGACGACGAGCTTGGTCTCGCCGCGGTCCTTGTGGTCGAGGCGGCCGCGCACGACCACGATCGCATCGGGGGCGATAACCGCGGCGCTCTCCGCCTGGTCGGCCTTGAAGACCAACAGCTCGACCTGGCCCTCGACGTCGTCGAGGGTGGCGAACATCATCTGGCTGCCGCTCTTGGTGCGGATCTTCTTGCACTCGGTGACGATGCCGCCGACGGTCACCCAGGAGCCGTCCTGCTTGTTGGCGAGGTCGGCGAGGCTGCAGTCGACCCGCGCCCGCAGCGCTCCGCGCACTTCGGTCAGCGGGTGCGAGGAGAGGTAGGTGCCGAGCGTCTCCTTCTCCATCGCCAGCAGCTCGCCGCGCTCGAACTCCCCGGCGGGGATCGGCGGGCGGTGGTGGGCCTGTCCGGCGGCAGCCTCGCCGCTGTCGCCCGCCTCACCGAAGTCGAAGATCGACCCCTGGCCGAGCTGGGCGTCCTCCTGGGCCTTCTGGCCGGAGGACTGCGCCGCGGGCAGCGTCTCCAGCATCCCCTTGCGGCTGGCGCCGGTGGAGTCGAGGGCGCCGCACTTGACCAGGCATTCGATCGCCCGTTTGTTGACCGCGCGCGAGTCGACCCGTTCGCAGAAGTCCCAGATCGAGGCGATCGGGCCGTCCTCGCGGGCGCGCAGGATCGCCTCGACCGCCGCGTGGCCGACGTTCTTGACCGCGTCGAGGCCGAACCGGATCGCCTTCTCGGAGACGACGAAGTCATGGTCGGAGGAGTTGACGTCGGGTGGCAACACCTCGATGCCCATCTCCTCGCAGCGGTTGACGAAGAAGGGCACCTTGTCCTTGGTGTTCATCACCGAGGAGATCACCGCGGCCATGTACTCGGCCGGGTAGTTCGCCTTGAGGTAGGCGGTGCGGTAGGAGATCAGCCCGTAGCAGGCGGCGTGGGACTTGTTGAAGGAGTAGTCGGCGGCGGCTTCGTTCAGCTTCCAGAGGTCGGCGGCGACGTTGGCAGCCGTGCCGGACTCCTTCAAACCGGCCATGAATTTGTCCTTCATCGTCGCCATCAGGTCACGCTTCTTCTTGCCGATCGCCTTGCGCAGGTCGTCCGCCTCGGCACCGGAGAAGCCGGCCATCTCGCGGGCGATCGCCATCAGCTGCTCCTGGTAGACGACGCAGCCGTGGGTCTCCTCGGTGATCGCGCGCAGGCGCGGGTCCGGGTAGCGCACCGTCGAGGGGTCCTTCTTGCCCTTCGCGTAGGCGGGGATATAGGCCATCGCGCCGGGCCGGTACAGCGCGCCGAGCGCGACCAGGTCGGCGAACTCGGTCGGGCGGACCTTGCGCAGCGCCTCTCGCATCCCCTCGGACTCGAACTGGAAGACGCCGGTCGAGTCGCCGCCGGCGAGCATCGCGTAGGTCTTGGCGTCGTCGATCGGAATCTCCTCGATGTCGATCGTCTCGCCGCGGGAGCGCTGGATGATGTCGATCGCGTCCTCGATCACGTCGAGGTTGCGCAGGCCGAGGAAGTCCATCTTCAGCAGGCCGATCTCCTCGATCGGGCCCATCGAGTACTGGGTCACGATCTTGTACTGACGCTCGGCTTTGCCGCTGCCGTTGGTGGCGGCGGGTGCGGTCTTGTCCTCGGCCAGCTGCAGCGGCACCACTTCCTGCAGCGGGCGGTCGGCGATCACCACCGCGGCGGCGTGGATCGAGTTGTTGCGGATGATCCCCTCGAGGCCCTGGGCGACGTCGATGATCCGCTTCGCGTCGGGCTCGGCGTCGTATGTCTTCTTCAGCTCCTGGCCCGCCTTGAGGCATTCCTCGAAGGAGGGGCTGCGACCCATGATCGGCTCTGGGATCTGCTTGGCGAGCCGGTCGCCGCTGCCGTAGTCGAAGCCGAGCACGCGGGCCGCGTCGCGGGTGGCGGCGCGCGGCGCCATCTTGCCGAAGGTGATGATCTGCGCCACCGACTCGCGGCCGTACTTCTCGGCGACGTAGCGGATCACCCGCTCCCGCCCGCGCACCGAGAAGTCGATGTCGATGTCGGGCATCGACTTGCGGCCGGGGTTGAGGAAGCGCTCGAAGAGCAGGTCGTTGGCAAGCGGGTCGATGTCGGTGATCGTCAGCGCGTAGGCGACGATCGAGCCGGCGGCCGAGCCGCGGCCGGGCCCGACGGCGACGCCGTTGTCCTTGGCGTAGCGGACGAAGTCCCAGACGATCAGGAAGTAGGAGGAGAAGCCCATCTCCTCGATCACGCCGAGCTCGAAATCGAGCCGCTCCTGGGCCTCGGCCGGAACGGGGTCGCCGTAGCGGGCCCGCATGCCCTCGTCGACGATCCGGCGCAACATCGCCTCGGGCTCCTCGCCGTCCGGCGCCGGGTAGCGCGGCAGCAGCAGCTTGCCCAGCTCGATCTCGGCGTTGCAGCGCTCGGCGATCTCCAGCGTGGCCGGCACCGCCTCGGGCCACTCGGCGAAGGAGGCGGCCATTTCCCCGGAGTCCTTGAGGTAGAACTCGTTGGTGTCGAAGCTCATCTTCGGCGCTTCCAGGGTGGACTTGGTCTGCACGCAGAGCAGCGCCGCGTGGTTGTCGAAGTCCTCGCGCCGCAGGTAGTGGACGTCGGCGGTGCCGACCAGCGGCCGCCCGAGCTCGCGGGCGTAGCGGACGATGCCCTCGTTGGCCTTGTCCTGCTCGGCGATGCCGTTCTTCTGCACCTCGAAGTAGACCTGCTCGGGGCCGAAGGCCTGGATCAGGTCGTCGAGGTGGGCGCGGGCGTCCCCCTCGCGCTCTTCGATCAGGCGGCGGCAGAAGCGCGACTGCAGGCAACCGGTGAGGGCGATCACGCCCTCGGAGTGGGCGGCGAGCATCTCCATGTCGACGTTGGCCTTGCCGCGCGAGAAGCCTTCGAGGAAACCCGCGGAGGTGAGCTTGACCAGGTTGGCCAGGCCGGCGTCGCTCTCGGCAAGCAGGGTGAGGTGGTTGCGCTCGTACTTAGGCTTCTCCTTGAGCGTCTTCACGTCGTCGACGAAGTAGGCCTCGAAGCCGGCGATCGGCTTGATTCCATGTTTCCTGCAGGCCTTGTAGAGGTCGACGGCGCCGTTCATCACGCCGTGATCGGTGAGGCCGAGGGCCGGCTGCCCCATCTCCGCGGCGCGAGCCGCCATCGCGTCGATCTTGCAATGGCCGTCGAGCAGCGAGTACTCGCTGTGGGCGTGGAGATGGACGGCTGAAGGGCTGCTCATGGCGACCGAGCGATCATGCCAATCGGGCCAGATGTCACGGGACACATTCGGGCGTCTTCCGCGCACCTTCCGTGTGTATTTCGCAGACGGCGATCCCGGCAGGGGTTCTGGCCCGACCCCCTGAATTCGGTCCGCCCTGTTTGAGAGTCCTTCCCGCCCGCGACAATGGGCAAAGGAGGACGCAAGCAGGTGAAGAGGCAAAGGAACAGTCCCGAGCAGATCATCCGCAAGCTGCGCACCGCAGAGCAGATGCTCTCGGAGGGCAAGACGATCGGCGAGGCCGCGAAGGCCCTGGAGGTCTCCGAGCAGACCCTGCATCGCTGGCGAAACCAGTACGGCGGCATGAAGGCGGCCGATGCCAAGCGGCTGAAGGAGCTGGAGCGCGAGAACGGCCAGCTGAAGCGCCTGGTCGCCGACAAGGAGCTCGAAAACCTCGCCCTGAAGGAGATCGCCAAGGGAAACTTCTGAGCCCGTCCCGGAGGCGCAAGGCGGTCCGCATGCTGGTGGACCGCCTCGGCCTCTCCGAGCGTCGGGCGTGCCGGTTCGCCGGCCAGAACCGCTCTACCCAGCGCTACTGCCCCCAGGTCGCCCCAGACGACGCCGCCCTGCGCAAGCGGCTGCGAAAGCTCTCCACCGACTACCCCCGCTGGGGCTACCGCCGTGCCCACGGCCACCTCCTCACCGAAGGCTGGAGCGTCAACCGCAAGCGGGTGCAGCGGATCTGGCGCGAGGAGGGCCTGCGCGTGCCCGCCAAGGCCAAGAAGCGCCGCCGCCTGGGCGTCTCCACCACGGCGGCCGACAGGCTCAAGGCCGAGCGCCCCAACCACGTCTGGGCGCTCGACTACCAGCACGACGCCACCGACGACGGCCGTGAGCTGAAGTTCCTAAACGTCGTCGACGAGTTCACCCGCGAGGCCCTGGCGATCGAGGTCGATCGCTCGATCGACGCCGAGGAGACGGTGGCCGTCCTCGAGCGCCTCGCAGCCGAGCGCGGCGCCCCGGCCAACCTCCGCGCCGACAACGGCCCTGAGCTGACCGCCGCCGTCTTGCGCGAATGGTGCCGCCTGGGCAAGACCGATACCGCCTACATCGAGCCGGGCTCGCCCTGGCAGAACCCCTACGTGGAGTCCTTCAACGCCCGCATGCGCGACGAACTGCTGAACACGGAGGTGTTCACCTGCCTGGAGGAGGCCCGGGTGCTGGCCGCCGACTGGCGCGCCGGCTACAACGCCAACCATCCCCACTCGGCGCTCGGGATGATGTCGCCCGAGCGCTTCGCCGCCTCGCTGCGCTCGCCCTCCGGGCTCGCTACGCGAGGCGGCGATCAGGAGCGATACTCAACACAGACCAACCCCGGACTCTCATACGGGGTGGACCGATGAACGGGGTCCGGTCAGTTCCGCTTAACTTTTTCGACGAACGGTGATCTGCTTGGCGCTCAAGCGGGGGCGGCGAAAAAGTACAAGACGCTCCACCCCTGCCGGGATCGCCGTCTGTCCTCTACCCGCAGACCCAGGCGCTGGAGCCTGAGTCGGCCCAGATTTCAGCGGCTATGCGGTCTTGTTCTTGCTTCGAGGCGTTCTGAGGTTCGCCCTGGCCACCGTAAAGCTGCCAGGTTGAAGGGAGGATCTGGTACGCGCCTCCAGCTCCGCTTGAAGAGTTGAGGGCGGAGTAGTTGCCGCCTGACTCGCACATGACTATGTAGGCCGGGATCGAGTAGGGGCCGCCGAGCCAGCGTTCTACGGTGCTTTCGGCTTCGGCGCGGCTGGCGGCTTCGGCGGCTTCTATGTCGCTTACCCAGCTGCCTATCTTCGACTTCAGGGTTGCGAGGGCAGTTGAGCGAGAAGCCGTGACGGAATCGAGGTGGGCGGCGGCAGCTTCGGCGCTGGCGCGCACGTCGGCTATTTCCGAGCGCGCCGACGCGAGGCGAGCGTTGTAGGCGTCGACACGGGCCTTCAGGGCTGCCACCCGCTTGAGGGCAGAGGCAACTGAGTGGCGCACCTGCGCGACCCTGCCTGCCAGGTCGGAGTCGGACTGCTCGATCCGTTCGAGGTACTCGGTCCGGGTGGCGAGTTCGTCGAAGCTGCCGGAGGCGAGGATGACGCTGGCAGTGCTCGGCGTGCCGCTCTCGTAGATCGCGACGAGGCGCTGTGCGAGCGCGATTCGGGCACGGTGCAGCCGCCGCTTCTCAGCCGCGAGGTGGCGCTGGGTGCGGCGCACGTCATCGGCCAGGCGGGCTGCCCGTTCCTCGCCGGTGGCGAGCAGGCCGGTGAGCTTGTCCTCGCGGGCGCTCGCCGCGGCGGCTTCTTCCTGGGCCGCGGCAAGTTCGCCTTGGGCGGCCTGCAGCTGCGAGGCAAGCGAGCCGGCTTCTTCGCGCGCCGCGGATACCTTCGCTTCCAGGGCGCCGATGTTCGTGGCGCCGGCGGCGCCGGCCAGCGCCAGAGCGACCGCGAGGGTTGCGCAGGCGAGCACCACCAAGCGCCCGCGGTTTCCGGCCATTGTCGCGAGTGCTCGCGCCACGAAGACGGCCGAGGGTAGCGGACTTTGTTAGCGAACCCTCACAAGTTGACCATAACCCGCAACGGATCTTGCGTCGCTGTGCCCTGTCCCGTTCCGGTGCGCTTTATGTGCCTATGGGTGGCATAAAGCGCACCGGAAGCACGGGCGTGGTCCTGCTAGCCCTCGGGGACGTTGCGGGTGGCTGCGTAGGCGGCGATCGCCACGCCCGCGATGGCGATGCCGGCGCCGATGCGGATCTGGCGACGGTAGCGGCGCCGGACGTACTTGAGGGCGAAGCGGATCGCGGCCTTGCCGAGCTTGTCGGAGGTCATGCCTGCTCCTCTTTCCCGCGCTGGCGAATTCGATGCGCCATCCGCGACTGCAGCGACCAGAGCTCGATGAAGCCGGGCGAGGCGGCCTGCGAGAAGAGGCCGCCGGACTCGGCGAAGGAGGCGAGGTCGGCGTCGTAGACGGCGTTGGGCGAGGAGCGGGTGACGACGCGGACGCTGCCCTTGAAGAGCTTGAGGCCGATCGTGCCGGTGACCTGGGCGTTGACCGCGTCCATGTAGGCGTCGAGGTCGGAGCGCAGCGGCTCCCACCAGAGCCCGGCGTAGACGAGGTAGGCCCACTTCTGGTCGAGCGAGGGCTTGAACTGGTTCTGGTGGATCGTGCCGACCAGCTTCTCCAGCTCCTGGTGGGCCGGCAGCAGGATCGCCGCCGCCGGCACCTCGTAGATGTCGCGCACCTTGAGCCCGACGATGCGGTCCTCGATGTGGTCGACGATGCCGGCGCCGTGGCGGCAGCCGATCTCGGCCGCCCGTTCGAGCAGGTCGACCAGGCCGAGGCGCTCGCCGTTCAGCGCGACCGGGACCCCGGCCTCGAACTCGACCTCGACCACCTCGGCCTCGTCCGGCGCCTGCTCGGGACGGGTGACGAGCTGGAAGACGTCGTCCTCGGGCGCGTGGTCGAGATCCTCGATCCAGCGCCCCTCCGAGGAGCGACCCCAGAGGTTGTCGTCGATCGAGTACGGCGCCACCTCGGTGCCGCCCTTGACCGGGATGCCGTGCTCGCGCGCGTAGGCGATCTCCTCCTCGCGGCCCATCTGCCAGGAGCGCACCGGGGCGATCGTCTTCAGCTCCGGCGCCAGGGTCGCCACCGTGGCCTCGATCCGCACCTGGTCGTTGCCCTTGCCGGTGCAGCCGTGGGCGATCGTGTCGCAACCGCTGCGGCGCGCGTACTCGACCGCGAGCTTGGCGATCAGCGGCCGGCCGAGCGCGGTGAAGAGCGGGTAGCCGCCGCCGTAGAGGGCGTTGGCCTTGATCGCCGGCAGGATGTAGCCGGCGGCGAACTCCTCGCGCGCGTCGACGACGTGGCACTCGAGCGCGCCCAGCCGCTTCGCCTTGTCCTCGATCACGGCGTAGTCCTCGCCGGGCTGGCCGAGGTTGACGGTGAGGCAGACCACCTCGGCGTCGTAGTAGTCCTGGATCCACTTCAGCATCACGCTGGTGTCGAGGCCGCCCGAGTAGAGCAGCAGGACGCGCTTGACCTCGGCCGGGTCCGCCTCGTAGGAGGCGGTGCGGGTCTGTGCGGGGGAGTCTGGAGTCACAAGTAGGCCAATGAGTCGTCGCGGTCGTCTTTACATCCGCATAGCGGTGGAAATGACGACCGCGTCAGGGAGCGCCGATGCCGCCGCTGCCGTTTTCTTCTTCGGCCGGCGGCGTGGTGGTCGTCGGAGTGGAATTGGTCGTCGTCGTTGTCGTGGGAGTCGTCGGGGTCGTTCCGGTCGTGGTCGATCCGGTCGTCGACCCAGTCGTCGTCGATCCCGTCGTCGTCTCGGTCGTCGAACTCGTTTCGCTGGGGGTCGTCGTCACCGTCGAAGTCGTGCCGCTGCCACCGCTGCTGGCGATCACGACGACCGCGACCAGCAGGCCGACGATGACCGCGATCAGGCCGGCGATGAGCAGGCGCATGTTGCCGTGCGGTTTGTGGTCGTCGGGCTGGCGCATCATCCGGGTCGGGTCCTCGTGCATGGTCTACTCCTCCGGTCCGAGTATCGCGTCGAGTATCTCGCTGGTGTCCTCGATGTCGAATCCACTGCGCAGGCGCTGCTCGATCTCCTCGCGGCTGCTGCCGGAGACGGCCATCTGGGTGGCGAGCAGGCGGGCTCCGGCCGAGGTCGAGCGCGGGCCCGGGGCTACTTGCGAATCAGCTTCCGGCTCGACCGGCCGCAGATGGTTCTCGCGGCGCGGCGCGGCGGGAGGGTCGAGCTCGTCGGCGATGTCGCGCAAGCGCTCGGCGACGATCCGGTCGGCGCGGGCGCTCGCCTCCTCGATCTGGCGGCGGGCCTGCTCCTCGGCGTCGTCGATCACCTTCGAGGCGGCCTGCTCGGCGGCCTCGACGATCGCCGCCAGGCGCTCGGCCGTGCTGCTGGTCAGGGCGCGCGGCTCCGTGGGTCGCTTCTTCGAGCTCATTCAGCCGCGTAGCTTAGGAGTGCGGCGCCGATCGCGGCGACGGCGCGCTCGATCTGGTCCGATTCGACCGTCAGCGGCGGCAGCAGGCGCAGGGTCCCCGGCTCGGGCACGTTGACGACGAGGCCGCGTCCGAGCAGCTCGGCGCCAATCGCCGCCGCGTCGATCCCTTCCTCCAGGCCAACGCCGACCATCAGGCCGCGGCCGCGCACCTCGCGGACGCCGTCGAGGGCGAGCAGGCCGTCGCGGAGCGTCGCGCCCAGCTCGCGCACGCGCCGCAGCAGCGCCGGGTCGTCGACGATCTCGAGCACGGCGAGCGCGGCTGCGCAGGCGACCGGGCCCGCCGGCGAAGGTCGAGCCGTGGTCGCCGGGCTCCAGCACCTCGCCCGCCTCGGGCGTGGTCACGCAGGCGCCGATCGGCATGCCGCCGCCGAGCGCCTTGGCGCTGGTCAGTACGTCGGGGCGGACCGGCGTCTGCTCGTAGGCCCAGAGCGAGCCGGTGCGGCCCATCCCGGTCTGGATCTCGTCGAAGATCAGCAGCGCGCCGGCCTCGTCGCATGCCTCGCGGGCGGCGAGCAGCGCCTCGTCGCTGACCGGGTAGATGCCGGCCTCGCCCTGGATCGGCTCGATCAGGACCGCGGCCGTGCTCTCCCCCACCGCCGCGCGCAGCGCCGCGGCGTCGTCGAACGGCACCGAGCGGAAGCCGGGCAGCATCGGCGCCAGGTCGGGGTTGGCGGCGAGCGCCGGCGTGGCCGAAAGAGCGCCGTAGGTGCGGCCGTGGAAGTCGCGCTCGAAGCTGACGATCTCCGGCGCCTCGATCCCACGCCGGTGAGCGTGCTTGCGGGCGATCTTGATCGCGCACTCGTTGGCCTCGGTGCCCGAGTTGGAGAAGAAGACGCGACCGCCGAGGCTCGACTCGGCAAGGCGCTCGGCGAGGCGCACCATCGGCTCGGTGTAGAAGAGGTTGGAGGTGTGCATCAGGCGGCCGGCCTGCTCGCGCACGGCCTCGACCACGTCGGGGTTGCAGTGGCCGACCGAGCAGACCGAGATCCCGGCGAGGAAGTCGAGGTACTCGTTGCCCTCGGCGTCCCAGAGCAGGGCGCCCTCGCCGCGCACGAACTCGACCGGGGCGCGCCTGTAGGTGCGCATCAGGTAGCGCTCCTCGAGCGCCTGCAGGTCGGTCAGGTTCACGGCGTCACCATCGTGCCGATGCCGGCGTCGGTGAAGAGCTCGAGCAGCAGCGAGTGGGGCTTGCGGCCGTCGATGATGTGGGCGGACTGGGCGCCGCCGCGGATCGCGTCGACGCAGGCGCCGAGCTTGGGTCGCATGCCGCCGTCGATCCCGGGCAGCCGCTCCTCGACCTCGGCGACCGTGGCGCGGGAGATCAGCGAGCCGGCGTCGTCAGGGTCGGCGAGCCAGCCCTCGACGTCGGTGAGGAAGATCGCCTTGTGGGCGCCGAGCGCGGCGGCGACCTTGCCGGCGGCCTCGTCGGCGTTGACGTTGTAGGACTGGCCGATGCGGTCGGAGGCCGAGGAGGCGACCACCGGGATGTAGTCGGCGGCGATGTGGTTGAGCACGTCGACGTCGACCCGCTCGACCGAGCCGACGAAGCCGACCTGCTCGGCGTTGGCGACCGGCGCCACCTCGAACATCGAGCCGTCGCTGCCGGAGAGGCCGACGGCGGGCTGGCCGTGGCGGTTGAGCCGCTGGACGATGTCGGAGTTGAGCTTGCCGAGCAGGACCATCTGCGCCACCTCGACCGTCTCTGCGTCGGAGACCCGCAGGCCCTCGTGGAAGCGGACCTCCATGCCGAGCCGGTCCATGTACTCGGTGATCTCGGGGCCGCCGCCGTGGACGACGATCGGGTTCAGGCCGACGTACTTGAGCAGGACGACGTCGGTGGCGAAGGCCTCGCGCAGCGCTTCCTCGCGCATCGCCGCGCCGCCGTACTTGATCACCACCGTGCGGCCGTGGAACTCGCGGATGTAGGGCAGCGCCTCCATCAGCGTCTCGACGCTGACTCCGGCTGCCCGCGACTGCGGCGCCTGCTCGGTCATCGCTGCCCCCTCTCGTTCGTGGTCATGTCGTGTATTCGCGCGTTGATCCGCACGTACTCGTAGCCGAGGTCCGAGAACCAGACGTGGGCCCCATGCTCGCCGCGATCCAGCCGCACCCCGATCTCGGCCTCGGCGACGTCGGCGCCGAGCTCGTCGTTGTCGATCGAGTCGGCGCCGATCTCCTCGAGGTCCTCACCGGCAAGCGCCATCCCGGCCGCCTGGGCGATCCGGCCCCAGTTCGGGTCGCGCCCGAAGAGCGCCGTCTTGACCAGCGGCGAGTTGGCGATCGCGCGGGCGACCCGCTCGGCCTCGGCCTCGGAGGCGGCGCCGTCGACCTGGATCCGGCCGACCCGGGTGGAGCCCTCGCCGTCGGCGACGACCTCGATCGCCAGCTGCAGGAGGACGGCCTCGAGCAGGCCGTCGGGCAGGGGCTCGCCGGAGGTCCCGGTCGCCTGCAGCAGGACGGTGTCGTTGGTGCTCATCTGGCCGTCGACGGTGATCCGCTCGAAGGAGGCGTCGGTGGCGGCGCGCAGGGCGGCGTCGGGGTCCTCGACGACCGCGTCGGTCTGGACGAAGCAGAGCATCGTCGCCATGTTCGGCTGAATCATCCCGCCGCCCTTGGCCTGGGCGGAAAGCGTCACGCCGCCCGCCTTCACCGTGCAGCGCTTGGGCCAGCGGTCGGTGGTGAGGATCGCGTCGGAGAAGGCAACTCCTCCGGCCTCCGCGAGGCTTTCGGCGGCCTCGCCGATTCCCGCCGAGCACCGCGTCGATCGGCAAGGGAACGCCGATCACGCCGGTCTCCGCCACGGCGACGACCTCAGGCCGCAGGCCGAGCTTCGCCGCCGCCTCGTCGCACATCGCCACAGCGTCGGCATAGCCCTTCTCGCCGGTCTCGGCGTTGGCGTTGCCGGCGTTGACCACGGCGGCGCGGATCGCGCCCCGCTCGCAGCGCTCGCGGCAGACCCGCACCGGCGCCGCCGAGGAGGCGTTGCGGGTGAGCAGGATCGCCGAGGAGACCTCCGCCGCGTCGCAGACGAGCAGGCCGATGTCGGTCTTGCCGCCGCCCTTGAGGCCGCAGTGGGCGCCGCCGGCGCGGAAGCCGGGTGCGAGCTGGGCGGGGTCGAGCTCCTCGACGCCCGCGGGAGCATCGACCCAGCGCGACCTGAAGAACCCGCTCACGCCGACCCTTTCCGGTGCGCCTTTGCTCGGCATACGGGGGGAAGGGCGCACCGGAGCATCACAGCAGGCCCTCCGTCTCGTCGAGGCCGAGCATCAGGTTGAGGTTCTGCACGCCCTGGCCGGAGGCGCCCTTCCAGAGGTTGTCGATCGCCGAGAAGGCGAGCACCCGGCCCCGCTCCTCGACGGTGACGTAGACATGGCACTCGTTGGTGTCGCGCACGTCGCGCAGCCCGGGCGGGCCGTCGACGACGTGGACGAAGGGCTCGCCGGCGTAGCGCTCGCGGTAGAGCGCCTGGACCTCGTCCTTGGAGATCGGCTCGCTGGTCTGGGCGTAGCAGCTGGTCAGCTCGCCCTGGTCCAGCGGCAGCAGGTGCGGGACGAAGGTGACCGGCGCCGGGCTGCCCAGCGCCGCCAGCTCCTGTTCGATCTCGGGCCGGTGCCGGTGGCCCTCGGTCTTGTAGGCGAAGGCGTTCTCGTCCATCGAGACGTAGTGCATCGCGTCGCCGCCGCCGCGGCCGGCGCCGGAGACACCCTGCTTGGCGTCGATCGACGACGTCGGCGAGCAGGCCGCGTCTCGGCCAGCGGCGCCAGCGCCAGCACGCTCGCGGTCGGGTAGCAGCCGGGAGTCGCCACCAGCTCGGCCTCGCGCAGCTGGTCGCGGTAGAGCTCGGTCAGCCCGTAGACGGCGCCCTCGAGCAGCTCCGGCGCTCCGTGCTCGCCGTACCAGCGCTCGTAGGTGGGCAGGTCGCGCAGGCGGAAGTCGGCGGAGAGGTCGACGACGAGCGCGCCGAGGCCGCGCAGCGCCGCCACCGCCGGCGCCGAGGCGCCGTGCGGGTAGGCGACGATCGCGGCGTCGACCCCCTCGATCTTGTCGAGGTCGAGCTCGGTCAGCTCCAGTGGCACCCGGTAGCGCGGGTAGAGGCGGTCGAGCCGGGTACCGGCATCGCTGCGCGAGGTGACGGCGACCAGCTCCAGCTTCGGATGGCGCCAGACGATCTGCGCCGCAAGCGCCCCGGTGAAGCCGGAGGCGCCGGCGACCAGGACCCGCGCGGCGGGCTCGCCGTGGAGCGGTTGTGAGGCGGCGTCAGGCACGGAGCGACCCCCCGATCTTCGCCAGCTCGGCCTCGATGGCCCCACGCTGGGCGGCGACCTCCTCGTCGGTCAGCGTCCGGTCCGGCGCCCGGAACTCAAGCCGCAGCGCGAGGCTCTTGTTGCCTTCGCCGACCTGCTCGCCCTCGTAGAGGTCGAAGACCTCGGCGGCCCGCAGCAACTCGCCGCCGCCGGCGAGCACAGCGGCCCGCACCCGCTCCGCCGCGATCTCATCAGGGACGACGACCGCGATGTCCTGGTTGACGGCCGGGTAGCTGGTCACGTCCTCGAAGGCCTCCTCTCCGGCCGTGGCGGCGGCGACAAGCGGCGCCAAGTCGACTTCGAAGCCGACGGCGGCCTCGATGTCCCACTCCCGGCAGACGAGCGGGTGCAGCTCACCGATCCAGCCAGCCGGGTTGCCCGTCAACCGTGACCGCGGCGGAGCGGCCCGGATGCAGGAAGGGCTCATCGGCCGGCTCGAAGCCGAGGGCCGCGCCGAGCTGGCCGGCAGAGCACTTCAAGAGCGCCCTTGAGCGCGAAGAAGTCGGCCGGGCTCGCCTCCGCCACGCCAGGACGCGGGCGCGAGCGGGCCCACCGCCAGGCGCCGCGATCCGGTGCGGCTCTCGATCCGGCGCCTCCCGCTCGCCCGGGAACACCCCATCGAGGGCACGAAACGCCGATTTTCCATGTCAGACATGGAAAATCCAGCACTCGCAGGAGAGCCTTGGAGGTAGACGCGGCCGGACTCGAAGAGGGCGACGGCGGTCGGCGTCGTGGGCAAGGTTGCGCTGGGCGACGTCGAGCAGGGAGCCGAGAACGGTGGTCCGCATCACGGACTGGTCCTCGGAGAGGGGGTTGGAGATGACGACGCCTGTTGGCGCGCGGGTCGTCCTCGGCGATCCGCAGCCTTCCGGCCTCGCCCGGGTCGGTGAAGCTCCAGCCGACTACTTCGTCGAAGCCGAGATCCCGCATCGTGTCCTCGGCGCGGCGCCGCAGGCGCTGCTCGCGGCTGAGGCCGCCGACGCTGCCGGCCACCGCCGGCAGCGTGCTGGGCAGGTGCTCGTCGAGCCCGTGGACCCGCGCCGACCTCCTCGATCAGGTCGACCTCGCGGGTGACGTCGTAGTGGCGGTCGGGAGGGACGGTGACCTCGAGATCCTCGCCGGCGACCTCGACCCCGAAGCCGAGCCGCTCCAGGTAGGCGACCTGGTCGGCCTGCTCGATCTGTCATCCCCAGCAGGCCCTCGACCCGCTCGCCGCGCAGGGTGAGCCGCCGCGGCTCGGGGACCTCGGCGGCGACGTCGATCGTCCCCGGGACCAGCTTCGCCCCGCAGAGCTCGACCATCAGCCGCGAGGCGATCCGCTGCGCCCGCAGGCAGAGATCGGGGTGGAGCTGCTTCTCGAAGCGCGAGGAGGCCTCCGAGCGCAGGCCGAGCATCCGCGAGGTGCGCAGGATGTTGGTCCCGTTCCAGGTCGCGACCTCGAGCAGGACGCTGGTCGTCTCCTCGGATACCTCGGAGACCTGGCCGCCCATGATCCCGGCGATTCCCGAGGGGCCGTTGGCGTCGCAGACGAGCACCGTCTCGGCGTCGAAGGTGCGCTCGACGTCGTCGAGCGTCGTCATCTTCTCGCCCTCGGCCGCGGCGCGGATCGTCAGCGCCCCGTCCGGGCACCTTGTCGAGGTCGAAGGCGTGCAGCGGCTGCGCGGTGAGCAGCATCGTGTAGTTGGTGATGTCGACGACGTTGTTGATCGGCCGCTGCCCGGCCGCTGCCAGCCGCGCCTGCAACCAGGCCGGCGAGGGGCCGATCGTCGACGTCGGTGAAGACGCGGGCGGTGAAGCGCGGGCAGAGGTCCGGGACCTCGACCGCGACGGAGGCGTAGTCGCTCACGTCGCCCTCGCCCTCGGCCGGGGCGTCTTCGGCCCAGGGCTCGGGCCCGAGCGGCGCGGCGCTGATCGCGTGGACCTCGCGGGCGACGCCGTAGACGCCGAAGCAGTCGACCCGGTTCGGCGTCACCTCCAGCTCCAGCACCGGCTCGGCGATCGGCAGCACCTCGGACGAGCGGCGTCCCGGGGACGAGGCCGTCGTCCTCGAGCACCATGATCCCGGGCGGGCCCTCCCCCAGCTCCAGCTCGGACGAGGCGCAGATCATCCCGAAGGACTCGACCCCGCGCAGCTTCGCCTTGCCGATCTTGTGACCGCCGGGCAGGGTCGCCCCGGGCAGCGCCACGGGAACGGTCTGCCCGGCGGCGACATTGGGCGCGCCGCAGACGATCGTCCGCTCGCCGTCGCCGGTGTCGACCGTGCAGACGCGCAGGCGGTCGGCGTTGGGATGCGGCTCGGCCGCCAGCACCCTGCCGACGACGAAGCCCTCGGCCGAGGGCGGCCCGACCGTGCCGACCCGCTCGACCTCGGTGCCGGTCATCGCCAGCCGCTCGGCCAGCTCGCCCGGCTCGACGCCGGGATCGCAGTACTCGCGCAGCCATGAGTACGGGACCCTCATGAGAACTGCTCCAGCACCCGCACGTCGTTGTCGAAGAAGCGCCGCAGGTCGGGGACGCCGTGGCGCAGCATCGCGATCCGCTCGACCCCCATGCCGAAGGCGAAGCCCTGGACCCGCTCCGGGTCATAGCCGTTGGACTCGACGAAGCCGAGCACGTTGGGATCGACCATGCCGGCGCCGCCGACCTCGATCCAGCCGATCCCCTTGCAGAGATTGCAGCGGTCGCCGTCGGCGAGCGTCCCCGTGCCGTCGCACTGGAAGCAGGAGACGTCGAACTCGACGCTTGGCTCGGTGAAGGGGAAGAAGTGCGGCCGCATCCGCGCCTCGCGGCTGGCGCCGAAGATCGCCCGCAGCAGCTCGTCGAGCGTCCCCTGCAGGTCGGCCAGGGTGATCCCCTCGCCGATCGCCAGCCCCTCCACCTGGTGGAACATCGGGCTGTGGGTCGCGTCGGAGTCGCGCCGGTAGACCTTGCCGGGGGCGATCATGAAGATCGGCGGCGGCTGGGCCTCCATGCTGCGGATCTGGACCGGCGAGGTGTGGGTGCGCAGCAGGACCTCGGGGTCGGACTGGACGTAGAAGGTGTCCTGGAGCATCCGCGCCGGGTGACCCGGCGGGTGGTTGAGCGCGGTGAAGTTGTAGTAGTCGTGCTCGACCTCAGGGCCCTCCATCACCCGGTAGCCGAGGCCGACCATCGTGTCCTCGATCTGGCGCGTGGTGCGGGTGATCAGGTGGACATGGCCG
Organism: uncultured Solirubrobacterales bacterium; assembly: GCA_963714665.1. Lineage (GTDB taxonomy): Bacteria > Actinomycetota > Thermoleophilia > Solirubrobacterales > 70-9 > VRUE01. The sequence goes on from CAVQPE010000003.1 coordinate 1,116,230, forward strand.
ACCGGCCGGGTCGGAGCGCCGGGCAGGGTCACGTCGATCCGGTCCTCGGCGAGCCGCGACTCGAGCTCGCCGGCGTCGAGCGACTCGGCGCGCGACTCGATCAGCGCCTCAAGCGCCTTGCGTACCTTGTTGGCGCCGGCGCCGACCTGGCCGCGTTCCTCCGCCGGCAGGTCAGCGATCCCGCGCAGGATCGTCGTCAGCTCGGCTTTGCGGCCGAGGTAGCGGACCCGCAGCTCCTCCAGCTCCGCCGTGCCGGTCGCGGCCTCGATCGCCGCGGCGGCCTCGACCCTCGAGCTCTTCGACTCGCTCAAGCATCGGACGGACCCTCCGGCATGGCGAGCGACGATATCCGCTCGGCGCAAATTGCGGCCACGGCGGCGACGTTGAGCGACTCGGCGCCGCCACCGCGCAGCGGGATCGTCACCTGTGCTTCGCAGGCCGAAAGCACGTCTTCCGGCAGCCCCTCCCGCTCGGCGCCGAGGCAGAGAGTCGCCGCACCCTCCAATGCCGGCAGTGGCTCGCCGCCGTGCGCGACCAATGCGACGCGGGGCGCAGGCGTCTCGCCGAGGTCGCCACGCGCGACCGGCTGGCCGAAGATCGAGCCCATGCTCGCCCGCACTGCCTTCGGCCCGAACGGGTCCGCGCAGCCAGGGCCGAGAACCACCGTGCCGTCGAGCAGGGCGTGGGCGGTGCGGACGATCGTGCCAACGTTGCCGGGATCGGCAACGCCGTGCAGGTAGAGGCAGGGCGAGCCTCCGGGCTCGGCCCAGCTCTGCTGCCAGACCGCGATCGCCCGCGTGCCGGAACCAAGGCTCGATACGCCGGCGAGCAGCTCGGCCTCGACCTCCTCCCCGTCCAGGCCGCTTCCAGGCACGATGAGGACGAAGCGCGGCTGGACGCCGACGGCGAGACCGGCCTCGACCAGGTCCTCGCCCTCGGTCACGAAGACGCCCTCGCGCTCGCGGTGCTTGCGGTCGCGCAGCTTGCGGACCAGCTTCAGCTTCTCGTTTTGGGGGCTCTCGATCATCGGCGGTGTGGTCGGAATGTCTGTTCTTGTCCTGTGTTTCTTCTCCTGGAACGAAAAAGCGGGCCGTGAAGACGGCCCGCCCGGGAAAGTGGAGTGATGGCTGCGGCTAGGCGGCCGCAGCCTCCCGGGCTAGCTCCACAAATCGGCGGAACGCCTCGCGGTCGTTGACCGCGATCTCGGCGAGCATCTTGCGGTTCACCTCGACGCCGGCCGCATCGAGGCCGTGGATCAGCTGCGAGTAGCTCATGCCCTCCAGCCGCGCGGCGGCGTTGATCCGGGTGATCCAGAGCCGGCGGAACTCGCGCTTGCGGTTGCGCCGGTCGCGGTAGGCGTACATCCCCGACCGCTGCACCTGCTCTTTGGCGAAGCGGTAGGAGGAGTGCTTGCGCCCGAAGTAGCCTTTAGCTTCTTTGAGGACTTTGCGGCGCTTCTTGCGCGCGTGGACGGATCGTTTTACCCGGCTCACTTGCCGCCTCCAAGCAGGTGGCGCACCGACTTGACGTCGGACGGGGCGATCTCCACCGGCCGCGCCATCCGCCGCTTGCGCTTCGGCGACTTCTTCTCGAGGATGTGGCTCGAGTAGGCCCGCCGGCCGCGCAGCTTGCCGGTGCCGGTCTTGCGGAAGCGCTTCTTGGCGCCGGAATGGGTTTTCATCTTGGGCATCGGGGTCGCTATTGAAGCAGACGGGCGCGCCCGGGAGCCTTTTCGCTTTCTCTTTTGCAAGTGAAAGGCGGGCCGCAGGGTACTGTGGCGCCCGATGCGCATCGTCTACGTGGTCGGGACGCGGCCGAACTTCGTCAAGACGGCGCCCGTGATCGGGGCGCTGCGGGCACGGCTGCCCGAGGGGCGCCACACGATCGTCCACACCGGCCAGCACTACGACCGCCTGATGTCGGAGGTATTCCTCGAGGAGCTGGGCGTCCCCGGCCCGACCACATGCTCGAGGTCGGCTCGGGCAGCCACGCCGAGCAGACGGCGCGGGTGATGGAGCGGCTGGAGCCGGTCCTGGAGGAGGAGCAGCCAGACCTGGTGATCGTCCCCGGCGACGTCAACTCGACCCTGGCGGCGGCCCTGACCGCGGCAAAGATGCAGATCCCCATCGCCCACATCGAGTCGGGCCTGCGCAGCTTCGACCGCACCATGCCCGAGGAGCTGAACAGGATCGTCGCCGACCAGCTCTCCGACCACCTCTTCATCCACAGCCCCGAGGCCAACGACAACCTCCACGCCGAGGGGATCCCGGCGGAGCGGATCCACCTCGTCGGCAACACGATGATCGACACCCTGGTGGCGCTGGAAGAGCGCTTCCGCGTAGTCGGGGCAGCGACGCGACTCGGCGTCGAGCCCGGACAGTACGTGCTCGTCACCCTCCACCGCCCCGCCCTGGTCGACGGCCCGCTGCTGGTGGAGACGGTGGAGCGTCTCGCGGACCTGGCGCGCGAGATGCCGGTCGTCTTCCCGGTCCACCCCCGCACGCGGAAGATGATGGAGGCGATCGACTCAGAGCACCCGGGCCTCCACCTCTGCGAGCCGCTCGGCTACCTCGACTTCCTCTCCCTGCTGGCCGACGCCGGCGCCGTCCTAACCGACTCCGGCGGCATCCAGGAGGAGACCACCTACCTAGGCATCCCCTGCTTCACCCTCCGCGACAACACCGAGCGCCCAATCACAATCACCGCCGGCACCAACACCCTCCTCGGCCTAAACCCCGCCGCAATCTCTCAAATCCCCCAAGCTCTAGCCCAGCGTCCGGCCCAGAGCCCCACGCCACCTCCCCTCTGGGACGGCCACGCAGCAGAGCGAATCGCCAACATCGTCGCGGGCTAAAGACCAATCCCGGCAGGGGTGGAACGTCTTGTACTTTTTGGTCGGACCGGCCCTCGAAAGGCCTCATCCGCAACCTCCAAAAAGTTAAGTGGAACCCCTGCCGGGGTTGGTCTCAGGCAGCCGCTTCGCCGTCAGGCTTCTCGCCCTCAGGCTCTTTCGCCTCAGGCTCGGCCTCCGCGCCGGGGGCCGTCTCGGGCTCCGCACTAGGGGCTGCCTCGGGCTCCGGGGGCGCCGCTTGGGGCTCCGCGCTCGGCTCCGCCGACTCAGTCTCCGCTTTGGCAGCCTCTTTGCCCGGCGCAAGCAGCATGCTCATGTTGCGCCCTTCCTGCAGCGGCTGCGACTCGATCACCGCAAGCCCATCGAGGTCCTCGTAGAGCTTTTGCAGCAGTGTCCTGCCCCGCTCGGGGTGGGCCTGCTCGCGGCCGCGGAACATGATCGTGATCTTGACCTTGTCCTGGTGGCGCAGGAAGCGCTCGACGTGGCCCTTCTTGGTTTCGTAGTCATGCTGGGCGATCTTCGGCCGCAGCTTGATCTCGCGGATGTTGACCTGCTGCTGGTGCTTGCGCGCCTGCTTCTGCTTCTGCTCCTGCTCGTACTTGTACTTCGAGTAGTCGAGCAGGCGGGTGACCGGCGGTTTGGAGTTCGGCGCCACCTCGACCAGGTCGAGGTCGGCTTCCTGGGCCCGTTTGAGCGCGTCGTTGATCTCGACCACGCCGAGCTGCTCCCCGTCGGCCCCGATCAGGCGGACCTTGGGCACGCGGATCCGCTCGTTGATCCGAGTCGTGTCGCGCTCTGGTGGGCGCCGGTCGAACCTACGCGGGACCGGCACTATCTAAGGGACTGGTGGAGCTTCAAGAGGACGAGGTGTAGGGACCGGGGCACGGGACGCTCAGCGGCGCGGGGTGTTTGGCATGCCTGCGATCAAGTGTCCGGAGTATAGACAGAGGACGGCGAGTGGCAAGCGCCCGGCTCAGGCGGGCTCGCTCTCGGCGCGCACGCGAGCGGCGAAGTCCGCCGCCGGCATCGCTCCCAGCTCGCCCTCCTCGTGGGAGCGGACGGAGAGCGCGCCGGCCTCCTGCTCGCGGTCGCCGACGACCAGCATGTAGGGGTAGTGGCCAAGCTCGGCGTCGCGGATCTTCTTGCCGACCGACTCCGAGCGGGCGTCGATCTCGGCACGCACGCCGGCATCGCGCAGCTTGGCGACGACGCCCTCGGCATAGGAGTTGTGGCGGTCGGAAACGGGCAGGACGACCGCCTGCACGGGCGCCAGCCAAACCGGGAAGCGGCCGGCGTAGTGCTCGATCAGGATCCCGGCGAAGCGCTCCATCGAGCCGAGCAGGGCGCGGTGGATCATCACCGGCCGGTGGGAGGCGTCGTCGGCGCCGACGTAGGAGAGTTCGAAGCGCTCGGGCATCTGGAAGTCGAGCTGGCAGGTTCCGCACTGCCAGGAGCGGCCGAGCGCGTCGGTGACGTGGAAGTCGATCTTCGGCCCGTAGAAGGCGCCGTCGCCGGGGTTGAGCTCGTACTCGCGGCCCTGGCGCTCGAGCGCCTCGGTCAGCGCCGCCTCGGCCTTGGCCCACTGCTCCTCGGAGCCCATCGACTTCTCCGGGCGGGTCGAGAGCTCGACCCGCACGTCGTCGAAGCCGAAGCGCGCGTAGAGCTCGTCGATCGCCGCGCAGATGTCGGCGACCTCGTCGGCTATCTGCTCCTCGGTGCAGTAGACGTGGGCGTCGTCCTGGGTGAAGGCGCGGACGCGAAGGAGGCCGTGCAGGACGCCCTCGCGCTCGTTGCGGGAGACGCGGCCGAACTCGGCGAGGCGCAGCGGCAGCTCGCGGTAGGAGTGGCGCTCGGAGTCGAAGACGAGGCAGGCGCCGGGGCAGTTCATCGGCCGCAGCGCCAGGCGCTTCTCGTCGGACTGCATGAAGTACATGTCGTCGCGGTAGTTCTCCCAGTGCCCGGAGCGGTGCCAGAGCTCCTCGTCGAGCACCTGCGGCGTCGCGATCTCCCTGTAGCCGCGCTTGCGCAGCTGAGCCTGGACCTGGTCCTCGATCAGGTGCAGCAGGGTCGTGCCGTTGGGCAGCCAGAAGGGCATCCCCGGGGCCTCTTCGCGCAGCATGAAGATGCCGAGCTGGGGACCGAGGCGGCGGTGGTCGCGCGCCTTGGCCTGCTCGATCAGCTCCAGGTGCTTGTTCAGGTCCTTCTTCGAGAAGAAGGCGGTGCCGTAGATCCGGGTCAGCATCTGTCGCTTCTCGTCGCCGCGCCAGTAGGCGCCGGCGAGGGAGCTGAGCTTGATCGCCTTGATCCGGCCGGTCGAGGGGCCGTGGGGCCCGCGGCAGAGGTCCTCGAAGGGGCCGTTGCGGTAGAGCGAGACCGTCTCCACCCCTTCTTTCGCGACCAGGTCGTCGATCAGCTCGACCTTGTAGCCCTCGTTCTGAGCTTTGAAGATCTCGCGAGCCTCGGCGACCGGAACGTCGCGGCGCTCGAAGGCCTCGTCGGCCTCGATGTGGGCGCGCATCGCCGCCTCGATCTTCTCCAGGTCGGCGTCGGTCACCTTGGTCTCGGCCGGAAAGTCGAAGTCGTAGTAGAAGCCGTTCTCGATCGCCGGCCCGATCGTCACCTTCGTCCCGGGATATAGCTCCTGCACCGCCTCGGCCATCACGTGGGCCGCGTCGTGGCGGATCAGGTCCAGGGCTTCGGGATCGCGGTCGGTGAGGATCGCGATCTCGGCACCGTCGGGGAGCGCGGCCGAGAGGTCGCGCAGCTCACCGTCGACGCGGATCGCAAGGGCCGCCTTGGCCAAGCCGGGCCCGATCGAGGCAGCGGCGTCGGCACCCGATGCGCCATCGGGCAACTCCAACGGCGTGCCGTCGGGCAGGTTGACCGTGATCTTCCGAGTCGCCGCCTCGATCCGGCCATGCTACCCACGGCCGCCCAAACCCACCCGCCCCGCAGCGGTCGCTAGCGAGGGTTACCTTGGCGGGCCTGGCGAACAGCGATCAGGGGACATGGGCTCGGGGTGTGGACCGAGTGGACCCGTTCCCAGAGGGTGTAAGGCGGCGCCAGGCTGTGCACCCGCAGTCCGGGGAACGGCGGCTGAAACGGCGGCGACTCGGCCACCACGAAGCGCACTCCAGGGGGCGGATGACCGTCGGCTTCCGCTCGTGTCTCGATGCAGACGCGACCGCCGCGCAGCTCCCAGGCGATGTAGGGAGAGCCGTGTTCGTCGGCAAGCAGTTGGGGTGAGGCGAGCACGAGGGTCGGACCTTCGCCGACGTCGGCGCGGAGCTGGGTCAGTGCCGGGGTGTACGACGCGGGACCGACCGGCGCGTTGGCGAGTGCGAGCAGCAAGCATCCGCCGGCCGCGAGCAGGTAAAGCCAGGCGACCGGGCGCCGCAGCAGCGGCAGGACGATGACGAGCGCGGCCAGAGGCGCGCCGATCTCGAGCGCCTTGGCGGCCGTATAGGGCGTGCCGCCGATCCGGGCGGCGGCATAGGCCAACACGGCTGCGGCGAGGCCGGCAAGGAGGGCCGTCTCGCGGCGGCGCACGCACAGGAACGCTCCGTAGAGGAGCAGGATCGCGGCGAAGGCGGCGCCGAGGTAGTAGCCGAGGGCCGGTACGGCGCCGGCGCCCGGGGTGAGGCGGAAGTCGCCTGAGGGCCAGATGCCGAGCGCCTCGAAGGGCGAGACCTGGCCGAAGAGGTTGCCCAGGCCGGGGCCGTGGGGGTCGAAGGTCTCAAAGCTGTGGAAGTCGATCATCCGGCCGATCTCGGGGGCGATCAGGACGACGAAGAGGAGGACGGCATAGACTGCCGGCGCGCCAGGCTGCGGGGCCCGTCGCGGCTGCGGGGGGGCCTGCGGGCGGGGGCTTCGCCTCCGTTCTCGGCCCCCCCGCATCCGCGCCACCCGCAGAGGAGGCGAACCGGCTGACGGCGATCTCCGTCGCCGCCCAGATCGTTGCTGAGCCGATCAGCCAGATGAGGCCGGGGAAGCTGTAGGTGTAGGTGCTGCCTACGGCTAGGAGGGCGGCCGGGGCGAAGCGGAGGGGTAGTGCTTGCCATTCGGGATTTTGGGATGCCTCCCTTAGTGACAGGACGAAGGCGAGGACGAATAGGGCTTGCATCGTCTCCTTGAAGGCGCCCTGGGCGAAGTAGGAGGCGACCAGGTAGGTGAGGCCTATTAGGAGGGCTGCGGGGGTGCGGAGGAGGGCCGGCTGGTCGCGGAAGGCTGTGAGGGCCGTCAGGGATGCGAGTACGGCGGTGGCAATGGTCAGGCCGGTGAAGCCCTGGACCAGGCCTATGCCTAGGCCCTTGCTCAGGGCTACGACTATTGCGTGGGGGCCCAGTGGGTAGCCCTGGTGGAGGAGCTGGGAGCCCTGGCCGTGGGCCAGGCGGTCGGCGCCCAGGAGATGCTGGGACATGTCGGGGTTGAAGCTGGTGCCGAGGATGCCGAAGTGGCCCTCCGCGATGAAGGGGAGTGCGGTGGCGGACAGGGCCAGGAGCGCCACCGGTGCGCCCGCCCGGAGGGCCTCCCCCGCCCCGTCGACTCGCCGCCACAGGTGGGCGACCGAAGCTGCGCTCAGCAGCAAGACGACAGCCGCAGAGATCGCGCCGTGACCCGGCAAGCGCACCGTCCCCCAGCAGATCGCGCAGAGCAGCGCCAGCCCGACTGCGGGCGAGAGCCATGACCAGCGCCGCGCTCCGCAGAGCGCGATCGCGGCCTGGCCGATCGCCAGTGAGGCGACGCAGGCGGCCAGCACTGCTGCATAGGTCCCGATCACGAACCTCGCGAGCCTAGACTGATGGCATGGCGTTCGTACCTCCCGCCCGCCACCTGCTGCGTGCCAGGGACCTCGCCGACGCCCGCTACGCCGAGCCGCTGGGCGTCGATGACCTGGCCGCGGCCGCCGGGCTCTCGCGGGCGCATTTCAGCCGGGCCTTCAAGCAGGCCTTCGGCGAGTCGCCCCACGCCTACCTGCTGACGCGCCGGCTGGAGCGGGCAGCGGCACTGCTTCGCACGACCGACCGCTCGGTTGCCGACATCTGCCTCTCGGTCGGCCTGCAGAGCATCGGCTCCTTCACCACGAGCTTCGGCCGCGCCTACAGGCTCTCCCCCACCGCCTACCGCGCCGCCCACCCGCCGGCCTCACAGCATGCGCTCGTCCCCGGCTGCATCGTGCGCGCGCACGCGCGACCCCAACACCGCACGTTTCGAGAAGACAAGGCCGGGGCACCTGCCTAGCATCGCCGGGCACCGGTCAAGTCAACCCGAAGGAGACCACGATGATCAGGATCGCCAACGCGCAGCTGTGGGTGCACGACCAGGACGAGGCCCTCGCCTTCTACACCGAGAAGGTCGGCATGGAGGTCCGTGCCGACGTCACGCTTGCCGAGATGGACGACTTCCGCTGGCTCACCGTGGGACCGGCGGGACAGGAGGATGTCTCGATCGTACTGATGGCCATCCCAGGCCCGCCGATGATGGACGAGGAGACAACCGAGCAGGTGAAGGACCTGGTGGCCAAGGGCTTCGCCGGCACGGTCTTCCTCACCACCGATGACTGCCAGGCCTCCTACGAGGAGCTGAAGGCGCGCGGCGTCGAGTTCAGCGAAGAGCCCGAGGAGCGCCCCTACGGGATCGACTCAGGCTTCCGCGACCCCTCGGGCAACAGCATCCGCCTCACCGAGGTGAGGATGCCGGCCGAGGTCTGAAGACCTCGGCCTCCGAGCAGGGGCCGATGGGCGTAACTGGGCTCGAACCAGTGACCTCCGCCTTGTCGAGGCGGCGCTCTCCCAACTGAGCTATACGCCCGGGGAAAATGAATCTAGCAGCGGCGGACGGGACGGCGGGGCCTGCGGCAAGCCCGCAGCAGGTGCGCGGGCGATCCCGGACTCCCAGCCTAAAGTTCGCCGCTGCAAGCTCCGATGCAGTCAGTGCAACTTTCTTCGACACGCGGTGTTTCTCAAGACAGACTTAGGACCGACGAGCCAGGGAAGCAGAGTCTCACTTGGTGGCACGTCCTTCGGAAACAAGGGCCCCTCACGGGGCCCTTTTCCGTTCAAGCGAGGACCTGGACTACGACGGTGCGCTCCCGCGGCCGGTCGTCGAAGTCGAGCAGCACGATCTGCTGCCAGGTCCCCAGCGCCAGCCGACCGTCGATCACGGGGACCGAGAGCGATGGGCCGATGACCGAGGCGCGCTGGTGCGCGTGCGAGTTGGTGTCGTGGTTGAGACGGTTGTGCTCGTAGTCACCGGCGGCGGGGAACAGGCGCTCGAGCATCGCTTTGAGGTCATGCACTCCGCCGGGCTCGTACTCCATCGTCGTGACCGCCGCGGTCGAGCCGCGCACGAACGCGGTCGCCTGCCCGTCGGCGATCCCGGCCTCCTCGACGGATCTCTGAACGTGGCCGGTGATATCGACCGCGTCGCCGTCGCCCTGCGTCGAGAAGCGCGCCTCGGACGTGTGAACCTCCATCCGCCCAAGCTACCCGAACGGCGAGAGGCGACCGCTCAGAAGCCGGTCGCCAACATCGCCGCGAACTGCATCCCGGCCAGCGGGAAGCGCGGCGCGCCGGGAAACGACACCGAAAGCGAGCCGGCCCAGGATTTCGTCCCGTCCGGAGCGGCGCCGTAGGAGCCCTTGCCGTGAAACGGCGCCGGGGGCCTGAGCTTGGCCGAGGCCAGCGCATCGTCGGAGACGAAGGTCTCGGAAGGCGCGACGGCCAGGGCGTAGCGCACCTCGGCCATCGAGCCCCTGCTCTCTTCGCTGACGGCGAGGTAAAGCGTCTTCTTGCGGATCTGCAGGGCGAAGAAATCCGTCGAGGAGACGACCTGGCGCCAGGAGGCCGCCAGGATGGTCGGCGTGAATTCCGGCAGGTGCCTGACAGGCCGGCTGAGCCGCCCGACGCCCCGGTCAAAATTCCGGATCCCACAGTCGGGGTGAATCGGCCGGCGAATCAACCCCTTGGCGCGATGAGCCCGCACGGCCACGTAGCGATTCTCACCGGTAAATCGAACCGTGCCCGCGAACACGCCGAAGCGGCGGATGAACCTGCCTGCACCCTTGCAGTGACGGCCGGGGTTCGGCCTCGCAACCCGCCCGGACTGGTGAAATCGCATCTCGACCCTGCCGAGGCCACCGAAAGTCGCTTCGATGCGCCCGGGGGTCACCGTGCCGTGCGCGACGTAGGCGGTGAGCGCACGGCCTTGCTTCAACGGGGTCGACGCGCCGCTCCGCGTTCGGGCAACCTCGAGCGCCACGATGTCACGAACGGCGACGACGACCACCTCGTAGCCCTGACGCGTCTTCAACGCGAATCGAGACTCCCAGGCGGGGTGCGGCGTGCGCTTATCCGAGCGCAATCCCGCCCGCACCAGGGGACGGAACTTCGGCGGCACAGCGGCGGGAATGTCGAGTGGACTGGCCACGGACATCGACGGCACCAGGACAGCGGCAAGCGCCATCAGGGCCAAGCACCGGAGCAGGGACCTGATCACTTGACCGCCCCCGCTCGCCCGAACAGCCGTCCTACTTCCTTGCCGAAGTAAGCGCCGAAATCCGTCGTCGGGTCGTTCGTGTAGCCGTAGTTGGTGACGCTGTTGAGAAGCCCTCCGGCGATGGTCCATCCGCCGCCGGAGGCACCGCCGGTGACTTCGCAGTCGACCGCGAGGTTGAGCGGCCCGGGCGAGAGGAACGAGAGCGTGTCGTGGCCGAGGAAGGGCGTCTGGGTGCAGACGCGCTGGGTTTCGCCGTCGAACGGAAGTTCCGCCGGATAGCCGTGGACGTCGAATACCTGTTTCGCCTTCAGCCCCCAGGCGATCCCGGCGCCGCCGACGGCCTTGGCGAGCAGCCGGCCGCGTTCGTTGCGCGAGACCACGGCCGCGCCGACGTCGAAGTTCTCGCTGCCGGTCTTGCGCCACTGCCGCGTCGTATCGATCCACTTCGCTGGGAAGACACCGAACGGGCGCTGCCCGTACCTGTACCCGGGCACGAACACCAGGTCGCCGCCGACCCACCAGCCGAACGGACCGCCGGTGTGAATGCAGTGCCCGGCAGTGAAGACGACGCTGTGGTTGGGCGCGTTGACCGAGGTACCGGAGCAGCGACCGAGCCCGAAGGGCGTGACGATGAAGATCACGCCGTTTACCCGGGCGGCGACGGCCGTCGGGTCGGCCACTTCTTCGAAGGCGGAGCTCGCCGACGCGCCCGTGCGCGGAGCCAGCGGCGGGTACCGGTGCGGGGTTTCGGCGGAGACTCGCCCCAGACTCGCGGGCTCGACTTTCGGGCGACCGGAGAGAAGCGAATCGAGCGGCCGCGCGCTTTTCATTCGCGCCGGCGTCCAGAACGAGATCGCCTGCTGCGCCCGCGATCGCGCCACCGCAAAGGCGCCCGCCCGAGCGGGCGGCATCCCCGCGCCAAGCGCCAGCGCAATCAGCCCGGCACCAACCGCGGCTGCGACACCAGGCTTGGCGAAAGCGCGATGCGCCCCCCGGCCACATGCGTTCATCGCGAGCAGTCTACTTATCAGCAAATGGTGCGCATCCGGCTTGGCAATTTGGGCAGCAGAACCGAAAGGCGCCCACCGGAATCGAACCGGTGTAAACGGCTTTGCAGGCCGCTGCGTAACCACTCCGCCAGGGCGCCGGGCGGATTGAAGGGTAGCGGCGGGGGGCGCTAGGCCGCGTGCTGTTCGGGGCCGGCGTCGTCGTCGACGTCGAGGATCAGGTTGTCGTCTGCGGTGCGGCGGACGCGGAAGTCGAGCGGGGATCGCTCCTCCAGCTCTCGCAGCAGGTCGACCGGTTCGTCCAGGCGCATCGAGAGGGTGGCGCGGCCCTCGGAGAAGCGCTCGACCGAGATCTCGGCGGTGGCGTCGATCTGGCCGGCGGCATCCTCGAAGCCGACCAGCTGGGAGAAGTCGTCGAAGGGGCCGATCTCGACTTTGACTATGCCCTCGTAGAGGCTGCGGGCGGCGCGCTCTATCTCGCTCTTGCCGCTCCCGTTCGCGCTCGTCGCCTCTGTGTCGAGGCCCGCCTGGGCGTCGGTCAGCTCCTGCGCCCGGCGGCCGACCTCGACCGCCTCGCGCAGCGCCTTCATGCGGATGCGGGTCGCCTGGCCGCGGGCCTGGGCCTGGATCTCCTCCAGCTTGGCGGAGACCGACTCCAGCGAGCCGATGCTGCGCTCGTGGCGCTCGTTGGCCTCGCGGAGGCGCTCGTTGAGGACGCGGATCTCACGCTCGCGCTCGATCACCATCGCCGAGAGCGAGGAGAGCTCTTCTTCCGCACGCGCAGCCGCCTCGGCGGCTTCTCGCCAACCGGTCAGCGCTTCCTGCGCGTCGCGCTCAAGTGCCCATCCCCGTGCGTCCAGGCCAGCAAACGCCGCATCTACTTCGCTGCGGCGGTAGCCGAGGAACGCCCTCTTGAAGCTACCCATGCGCGGCACCGTAAAGGTGCCCTCGGACGCCATCTTGTGACGCCTGAAACTCGAGCCGCGGCGCCTCACGCCAGAGGTCCTCGAGCTGGTAGCGCTGCCGCGCCTCCTCGGTGAACACGTGCAGGACGCAGTCGAGGTAGTCGAGCACTATCCAGCCGTCGGCCTCCGCCGCCTCGGAGCCGGCCGGCAGCAGCTTCTGCTCCTGCTTCAGCCGCAGCTTCGCCTCGTCGGCGATCGCCCGCGCCTGGCGCTCGTTGCGCGCCGTGCATATGGCCAGGAAGTCGGTGTAGGAGACGAGACCGCGCATGTCGAGGACGACGATCTCGGTCGCGGCTTTCGAGTCGGCCAGCTCGGCCAGGCGCCGGGCGAGGGCCTCGGAGACGTCGGGCTTGCGCTCCACGCTCATCTGTAGATCCCCTTCTCTTCGATGAAACGGGCAACCGACTCGGGCACGAGGTAGCGCAGCGGCCGGCCCGCCGCCGCCCGCTCGCGCACGGACGAGGAGGAGACGCCGAACTGCGGCATCTCCAGCATCGTCGCCCTGCCCTCAGCGCCGAGGCTGCGCAGCACGGCGGCGACGTCGGCGTCGGAGATTCCCGCGCGCCGGGCGACGGCGAGGCGCGCCAGCTCGGTCACTCGCCCCGGCTCGCGCCAGCTCTCCAGCCCGACCGCGGCGTCCGCCCCCATCACGAAGACCAGCTCTCGTATCGCCTCTTTCCTCTGCAAGCTGCTCCAACGTCTCATACGTGTAGGACGGCCCATCGCGCTCGACCTCTGAGGTCGAGACCGAGAAGCGCGAATCGTCGGCCGCGGCCAGCCGCGTCATCGCCAGGCGCTGCTCGCGCCCGGGGTCGTCGGCGATCCGCTTGTGCGGGGCGGTGCCGGTCGGGACCAGGACCACCTCGTCGAGGCCGAGCTGCCAGAGCGCCTCCTGGGCGAGGGCGAGGTGGCCGAGGTGCGGCGGGTTGAAGGCCGAGCCTAGGACGCCTATGCCGCCGGTGGAAGAGCTACTCACGAACCTGGCCGTCGCCGTGGACGACGTACTTGTAGGTCGTCAGCTCGCGCAGCCCGATCGGCCCGCGCGCGTGCAGCTTCTGGGTCGAGTTGCCGATCTCGGCCCCCATGCCGAACTCGAAGCCGTCGGTGAAGCGGGTCGAGGCGTTGGTGTAGACGACGGCGGCGTCGACCCCGGCACCGAAGCGAGCCGAGGCCTGCTCGGATGAGGTGACGATCGCCTCGGAGTGGCTGGTGCCATGGTCGTTGATGTGGTCGACGGCTTCGTCGAGGGAATCGACAACGCCCACCACCATCTTCAGGTCGAGGTACTCGGTGCCCCAGTCGGCGTCCTCGGCGATACCGACCTCGACCCCGCCGGCAAGCTCGCGCGCCCGCTCGTCGCCGACCAGCTCGACGCCGGCGCCGTGGAGGTCGCTCAGCACGCCGGGCAGGAAGTCCGCCGCGATCCCGGCATCGACCAGCAGCGTCTCGGCCGCGTTGCAGACGCCGGGCCGCTGCACCTTCGCGTTGTATGCGATCCGCCGCGCCATCTCCAGGTCGGCGTCGGCGTGCACGTAGACGTGGCAATTGCCGGCGGCGGCGTAGATCACCGGCACCGTCGCGACGTCCTTGAGGGCGTTCTTCAGGCCTTCTCCGCCACGGGGAATCAACAGGTCGACCACCCCGTCCTGGGTCGCCAGCTCCGCCAGCTCCTCGCGGCCTCCCCCGGAGACCAGCAGGACCGCGTCCTCCGGCAACCCGGCCTCGACAAGAGCCTCGCGCACCACACGCCGCAAGCGCCCCGTTCGAGCGTTCCGCATAGCTGGACCCCCGCAGCACGATCGCATTGCCGCTCTTGATCGTCAGAGCAGCGCAATCGATCGTCACGTTCGGCCGCGCCTCGTAGACCACGGCCACAACCCCCAGCGGCACCCTGACCTTGCGCAGGTCCAGCCCGCTCTCCAACGATTTGCGTTCAAGCTCCTCGCCGATCGGGTCCTCAAGCGCAGCAACAACTTGCACGCCCTCGGCCATCGCCGCGACCCGATCCTCCGTAAGGGTCAATCGGTCCCGCAGCGCCTGGGTAAGCCCAGCGGCACGCTCGTCAGCCAGGTCGGCGGCGTTGGCTTCGAGAATCTCAGCCGTCCGCTCGCCCAGGAGCCGCGCGGTGGCCTCCAGCGCCGCGTCCTTGCTGGCCGTGGAGACCTCGGCAAGCTCCCGCGAAGCCCGCCGGGCGGCCGCGCATGTCTCCCCCACCGTTTTCGTCGTCACAGCCATGACCGCTAAGGGTAGCCATGAGGGCCGGGTGCCCCCTCCCAAAACACTCAAGCGCGGCTCCCGCCGCGCGTTTTGGGAGGGGGCACCCGGCCCTCAGACCAATACGAACCGATCTCTGTGGATCACCTCGTCGGCAGCGTGTGGCAGCAACTCGCGCACCTCGCCGCTCTTAAGCCCGATCACCTGCGAAAGCTCTGCCGCCGAGTAGTCGACGATCCCCTTGCCGACGGTCGACCCGTTCGCGGCGACCTCGACCGCGTCGCCGGCCTCGAAGTCGCCGTCGACCGCCGTGATCCCGACCGGCAGCAGGCTGGAGCCGTTCTCGCGCAGCACCCGCGCCGCGCCTTCGTCCACGATCAGCGTCCCGCGCGCCGGCTTCGCGTACTTGAGCCAGAGCTTGAAGCTCGAGGCGCGGGTGGCATTGGCAGCAAAGCTGGTCCCGACCCGGTCGCCGCCCGCGGCGGCGACAAGCGTGCCCCCACTCGTGCCGTTGCAGACGACAGCCGGGATCCCGGCCTCGCTCGCCATCTCGGCCGCGGCGACCTTGCTCCGCATCCCGCCCGACCCAAAGGCCGAGGTTCGATCGCCGATGTCAAGGCCGTCGAGCTCGGCGAAATCGGTTACCTCGACGATCCGCTTCGCGTCCGGGTCGGTCAGGGGATCGGCGGTGAAGACCCCATCGGTATTGGTCAGCAGAACGAGCAGCCGCGCGTCGAGCAGGATCGCCACCTGGGCGGCGAGGAAGTCGTTGTCGCCAAAGGTGATCTCGTCGGTGGCGGTGGTGTCGTTCTCGTTGACAACCGGCACCACCCCCCACTCGACCAGCCGGCGCAGCGTCTGGCGCGCGTTGAGGTAGTTGGTGCGGGCGCCGATGTCGGCCGCGGTCAGCAGCACCTGCGCAGCGCGCGTGCCGTGCTCGGCCAGGCGACTCTCGTAGGCGCGGAAGAGGTCGCCCTGGCCGACAGCGGAAGCCGCCTGCAGCTCGTCCATCGCGCGCGGGCGCACCTGCATCCCCATCAGCCGCATACCGCGGGCGATCGCGCCCGAGGTGACCATCACCACCCGCTCGCCGCCCTGCTCCAGGGCAGCGACCTGCTCACAGACGGAGTCGAGGACGTCGGTGCGCAGGGAACCGTCGTCAGCGGCGACGATCGAAGAGCCGAGCTTGACTACGAGGGTCATTGCGGCTCAAGTGTATGAGTCGCGCTTTCCTCTGATCACATACGCCAACTGGCTAGTCAGCGACGACGCCGCGGCCGCGCATCCCAAAGAGCTCGCGGTCGGTGAGACTCACCAGCAGCATCCCTATGAGGATGAACGCAATCTGGCCGAGACCCCCAGCGTGTCCGTCGAAGCCGAGTGCCCGCCAGACCACGCCGAGGCCGAGAGCGACGATCACAATCGCAAGGTTTGTGCGGACAACACGTCTCATTATGCAAATAGTAGCCAAGAGACAAGACCGAGGACCGCACCCGCGCGAACCCATGTGGCCTCAATCTGCCGCACTCGCCATGGCGGCAGTTCTTCACGCCGTCGCTGCTCCGACCAATGAACGATGAGTCGACCTACGAGGGAACCTGCGCCTGCACCGATGAGGGCGCCCTGCCCAAGAGATCCGGCGCCGACGGCGGCAGAAGATGCGGGGGTCGATAGACGCACCCCTCTACAAGGACCTGGGCGCTCAAACTCTCCCCCTCTTGCTCACGGGTACAGCTCGAACTCGTGCTCTCCGACGCGGACGTCGTCGCCGGGCTCGAAGCCGGCGGCGCGCAGGGCCGCGACTACGCCGATCTCGTTGAGGCGCTGCTCGAGGTAGGCGAGGGCCTCTTCGTTGGCGATGTCGTGGCGCTCGAAGAGCAGCTCGACGCCGCGGCCGGTGACCCGGTAGGCGCCGTCGTCCTCGCGCTGCACCGAGTAGCCGCCCTCGCCCGCCGGCCGGTAGACGCGGTGCTCGGCCTCGAATTCGGCAGCGGGCTCGCCGGCGACCCTCTCAGGGCGGGCGGGAGCCGGCTCGGGCAGCGAGGAGAGGATCCGGTCTCGCAGATCGGCAAGCCCCTCCCCGGTCGCCGAGGAAACCGCCATGACACCGAGGCCGTCCTCGCCCAGGCGCTGCCGCCACTCCGTCAGCGCAGACGCGACCTCGTCCTCGGGCAAGCAGGTCCCGCTTCGAGAGGACGACCAACTCTGGCAGCCGGTCCAACTCCGCTCCGTAGGACGACAGCTCAGCCCGCACCGCCTCGTAGTTAGCCACCGGGTCGCCCTCCAGTGGGGCCAGCTCGACCAGGTGTACCAGCATCGCGCAGCGCTCGACGTGGGCGAGGAACTCGTGCCCGAGCCCGGCACCCTCCGCGGCGCCTTCGATCAGGCCCGGGATATCGGCCACGATCGCCTGCCGCTCCTCTCCTTCGATCGTCCCCAGCACCGGCGAGAGCGTCGTGAACGGATAGTCGGCCACCTTCGGCGCCGCCCGCGTCAGCCGCCCCAGCAGCGAGGACTTGCCGGCGTTCGGCAACCCGATCAGCCCCACGTCGGCAAGCAGCTTCAGCCGCAGCTCGATCCATCCCTCCTCCCCACTCGTCCCGTTCTCGGCAAACCGCGGCGCCTGCCGGGTCGAGGTGGCAAACCGCTTGTTCCCATGCCCCCCACGCCCCCCATGGGCCACCACGGCCCGCTGCCCAGGCTCGAGCAGATCGACCAAGCTCCCATCGACCGACCTCGGCCTGGGTCCCCGCGGGAACCAGAATCTCCTGTCTCCTCCCCCCGTGCCCCGTGCCGGTTTGACCCTTCCCCGTGCTTCCCCCGCCCGCCGCGGAAGTGCTTGCTCCCCTTCAGCGCCCCGAGGTCCCGCTTCGAGGGGTCGCAGACGAGCACCACATCCCCACCATGCCCGCCGTCTCCCCCATCGGGCCCACCCCTCGGCACATGCGCCTCGCGCCGAAAGCTGATGCAGCCGTTGCCGCCCGAGCCCGCCCTCGACCCAGATCTTCGCCTTGTCATACATGAGCTAGAGAGTAATTCGGCCGCAGCAGCCCAAAGCGCTTTCGGAGCTTGTGAAGAGGGCGGGACGCCCCCTCCCAAAATACTCAAGCGCGGCTCCTGCCGCGCGTTTTGGGAGGGGGCGTCCCGGCCCTCCCCCCGCTCAGCTCCCTAATCCTGCAGAACCGAGATGGTGCGGCCCCTGCGAGACGGCTTGAAATCGACCGTCCCAGGCCGGGTCGCGAAGATCGTGTGGTCGCGGCCGAGGCCGGTGCCCTCGCCGGGCCAGAAGCGGGTGCCGCGCTGGCGCACGATGATCTCGCCGCCGCTGACCTTCTGGCCCGCGAAGACCTTGACCCCGAGCATGTTGGGGTTGGATTCGCGGCCGTTGCGGCTGGAGCCGAGTCCTTTCTTATGAGCCATCGTCAGAATCCTTTTTCCGGTTTTTTGGCGGCGGGTTTTTTCGCGGGAGCTTTTTTCGCCGCCGGTTTTTTGCGCCGGCTTTTTTGGCCGGTGCTTTCTTTCGGCGCCGCTTTTTCTGCGGTTTCTCGGCCGCTGCTTTCGCCGGTTTCCCAGCTTCAGCTCGGTCACCTCGAGCTTGGTCAGCTCGGAGCGGTGGCCGGCGCGCCGCCGGTAGCCCTTCTTCGCCTTGTATTTGAAGACCTTGATCTTCTCGCCGCGCAGGTGCTCGGCACGGTCGCCTCGACCTTGACCTTCTCCAGCTCCTTGGCCTCGGCGACGACCTCCTTGTCGCGGAACATCACCGGGCGCAGGGCCACCTTGTCGCCCTCCTTGGCGCTCGAGGCGGTCGACGAGCAGGGACGTGCCCTTCTCGACCTTGTACTGCTTGCCACCGCTCTCTATGACTGCGTACGTGTTCATTCGTCCTTGCGCTCTGGGTTGAGCGCGACCGACCCCGACCGCCCCTGCGGCCACGACGGCGACTGCGCGAGGGCGGCGGATTCTAGCTCGGAGCCGTTTTCGCCGCCGCCAGCGACCCCGTTGGTCGCCTCGACCCCCGGCAGCGAGGCCACCGCGGCAGCCCGCTCGACCCGCTCGATCCGCACCAGCTTGCGCTCGCCGACGAAGCGACCGCCGCCGGTAACGCTGACGATGTAGGAGTCGACGCGGGCGACTGCGTCGTCGGCGTTGTACATGTGCGGCTCGTCGATCTTGACCAGCACCTCCTCGCCGACCTTGAACGGCAGCGCCCGCTCCTCGATCTCCTCCCGGGTGCCGGCCTCGACCATGTCGAAGGTGTCGATCGGCAGGGCGTCGCCACCCTCGAAGTGGAACTGCTTGCCGGTCTCGGCCTCGAGCTCGGCCAGGCCGCTGTCGGGGTCGATCAGCTCGGCCGCGACCTTCGGGTTGACGCGCAGCAGCAACGCCTCGGCGTCTTTTGCTCCCGCCGCGACGTCGCGCAGCGCCGCATCGCCCTCCAGCGCCACCGTCTCGGCCGAGAGGACCACCCCCTCTCCCTCGCAGGTGGGGCAGGGCGCGGTGAGGATCTCGCGCACGCCGTCGGTGACGTTCTGGCGCGTCATCTCGACCAGGCCCAGCGGCGAGACCTCGACCACGTAGCTCTTCGACTTGTCGGCGTCGAGCGCTTTGCGCAGCGTTTTCAGCACCTTGTCGCGGTTGCGGGCCCGCGCCATGTCGATGAAGTCGATGACGATGATGCCGCCGATGTCGCGCAGGCGCAGCTGCCGCACGGCCTCCTCGGCCGCCTCGGTGTTGACCCGGGTGATCGTCTCCTCCAGGCCGCCTTTGCCGCGGCCGGTGAAGCTGCCGCTGTTGACGTCCATCACGGTCAGCGCCTCGGCGTAGTCGATGATCAGGTAGCCGCCCGAGGGCAGGTCGACGCGCTGCCGAGCGTCGACTCGATCTCCTTGTCGATCCCCCATTTCTCGAACAGCGGCTTGCGCTCCTTGTAGAGCTCGACCCCGTCGACCAGCTCCGGCGCGGTGCGCTGGAAGAAGCTGGTCACCCGTTCGAACTGCTTCTCGGAGTCGATGATCGCCTTCTCGAAGTCGCTGAGGAAGACGTCGCGCAGGACCCGGACCGGCAGGTCGGCCTCCTGGAAGACGAGGTCGGGCGCCTCGGTCTGCTCGGTGCGCCGTTCGAGCACCTCGTTGAGCTTGTGCAGGTAGCCGATCTCCCGCACGAAGTCGGCCTTTTTCGCCCCGTGGGCGGCGGTGCGGACGATCAGGCCGCCGGGGCCTTTGTAGGTGCGGTCGACCATCTTGCGCAGGCGGTCGCGCTCGGAGTCCGAGAGCCGCCGGCTGACGCCGACCCCGCTGCCCTGCGGCGCGTAGACCAGGTAGCGGCCGGCGATCGAGACGTTCATCGAGAGCCGCGCGCCCTTCGACTTCAGCGGGTCCTTGACCACCTGCACGACGATCTCCTGGCCGGGTTTGATCAGCTCGTCGATGCGGCGGCCGCTGCCGCGGCCGCGCTTCGGCGCCTGCTCGCCGTTGGGCAGGACGATCTCGTCGACGTGGAGGAAGCCGTTGCGCTCGAGGCCGATGTCGACGAAGGCGGCCTCCATTCCGGGCAGGACGTTGTCGACCTTGCCCTTGTAGATGTTGCCGACGATCGACCGTCGGCCGCGGCGCTCTATGTAGAGCTCCGCAACGTCGCGTTTGCCGCCTTTCGTCTTCGACTCGAGCACGGCCACGCGGGTCTCGCCGCGATCGGCGGAAACCAGAATTGTCTTTTTCATCGATTCAGCTCAGTTCAGATAGGTACGCATTGCCTGCGCTCCTTCTAGGAGTCACCAGGCGAACCTGCCCCTCTGGCTGAGCCGCGCTTGCATGTGGATGCTCTGGAGGACCCCGACCGCGAGGAAGGTCGCGAGCACGGAGGACCCCCCGTAGCTCATCAGCGGCAGGGGGATCCCGGTGATCGGCATGATCCCCAGGTTCATCCCCACGTTGACGAAGACCTGGAAGAGCAGCATGGCGGCGATGCCACCTGCCACCAGGGTTCCGTAGGAGTTCTTCGAGAGCGTCACGATCCGCAGCGCCCGCCAGATCAGCAGGGCGTATAGGGATAGGACCAACGCGGCTCCCATGAATCCGTAGCGCTCACCGATCACCGCGAAGATGAAGTCGGTGTGCCGCTCAGGGACGAAGTCGAGCCGCGTCTGGGTGGCCCGATCGCCTCGTCCGGTCTTCTCCCCGGAGCCGATGGCGATCTTGGCCTGGTTCTGCTGGTAGCCCGCGTCGCTTGGGTCAGCGCTTGGATTCAGGAAAGAGGTGAGCCTCTGTGCCTGATAGCCCTTGAGGATCGGCGTCCCAACCGCGGGAGCCACCACGAGGACGATCGCTGTCACTGCGACGAGGGCCGCGCCGATCACCGCGAAGTGCGTCCAGCGGACGCCCCCCACGTACATCACGGCGAGGGTGATCGCCCCGAACACCAGGGCGGTGCCGAGGTCCGGCTGCAGGAATACGAGCGCAGCCGGTGCCAGGCCGAGGCAGAGGTAGCGCACCGTGCGCTGCCAGTCCGAGCCCGCTCCTGGCGCCATCGATGACGAACCCGGCAAGCGCAAGCACGAGCAGGAGCTTGCCGAGCTCCGATGGCTGGAAACTGAAGAAGGGAAGTTCGAAGGAGCGCCGCGAGCCGCGCGCCGCGAAGCCGAAGACGAAGACGAGAGAGATGCTCACGCAGAGGAAGGTGTAGATGCCGACCCGCAGCTCGCGGAAGCGCGAGTAGTCGACGCGGGTGAGGAGGTACATGCCGACGATGCCGAGCAGCAGCGTAGAGTCGCCTGCCGGTCCGACGTAGTAGTCGGGGTCGCCGGGAACGTCGTGCAGGGTCGCCTGGCCGAGCGTGAAGACGCTGAAGACGGCAAGGGCCGCAGCGGAGAAGGCCAGGGTGCCGTCCATGTAGGGCAGGCCGAGGCGCTCGGCGATGCCGGGACGGACCGCGAAGGGCTCGGGCCGGGCCTGGCGGGTGCGGGTCGCGTACATCAGCCTTCGCCCCCTTTCGTCGCCGCTTCCTTCGCCAGTCGACTCGGCGAAATACGCTTCGAGGATCTTCTTCGCCGCGGGCGCCGCCGATTCGACGCCGAAGCCGCCTTCCTCCATCGTCACGAAGGTGACGATACGCGGATTCGGGTACGGGGCGAGGACGCCGTACCAGGACTGGTCCGGGTGGCCGGTGCGCTGGGCGGTGCCGGTCTTGCCGGCGACCGGGATCGGGAAGCTGCCGAAGACTGTCGAACGAGGTCCCGCTCGCCGTTCTGCGCGGCGTCGTGCAGCCCTTCCAGGATCGCGGCCCGGTATTCGGGGTCGATGGGGACGTGCGCGGCGCGGCTTGGGGTCGAATTCCTTCAGCACCCGGCCGGCCGCGTCGTCGACCTGCAGGCCGACGTGGGGGGTGACGACCGTGCCGCCGTTGGCGAGCGTCGCGTAGGCGACCGCCATCTGCAGCGGGTTGGTCTGCAGGTCGCCCTGCCCGGTGGCGAGCTGCACGTTGTCTCCCGCCGACCAGGGCCGTTCGGTCCCGCCTTCGCCTTCCTTGTAGAGCTTAGCTGGTCGCGCCAGTGTTTGCTCGGCAGCAGGCCTTCTTCGGCGCCGGGCAGGTCGATGCCGGTCGGCCGGCCGATGCCGAGCGCGTGGGCCCAGTGCTGCAGTTCGCCGGTGTCCCACATCCGCAGGCCGAGCGTGTAGAAGAAGACGTCCGAGGAGACTTCGAGCGCGCGAGACGAGGTCGACCGACCCGTTGGCCGCTTCTCCGGCGTTTTTGAAGACCTGTTCCGCCGACGGTCAGCTGGCCGGGGTCGTTGATCGACTTCGCCGAGCGACAATTGCCGCTTTCGAGCGCCGCGATCGCGGTGATCGGCTTGAAGGTCGAGCCGGTCGGGTAGAGGCCGGCGATCGCCCGGTCGGTCAGCGGCGCCAGCCGGGTTGCGGATAGAGTTCGTCGACCTGCCTCTGGGTGAGCGGCCGGGTGAACATCGCCGGGTCGAAGGTCGGGAACGAGCCGAGGCCGAGGATTTCGCCGGTGTGGACGTCCATCGTGACGAAGCCTCCGGGCAGCCCGCGTTCTGCCATCGCCGCCTCTCCCGCTGCCTGGACCTTGCCGTCGATCGAGAGCTTGAGGTTGTCGCCGGGGGCGGGCGGCTTGGAGACCAGCTGGCCGTTGGGCGTCGGCTGGCCGAGGGCGTCGACCTGGATCCTGGTCAGGCCCGGTCTGCCGCGCAGGTAGCGGTCGTAGGTGTACTCGACCCCGTCCTGGCCGATCTCGTCGCCCGGCTGCAGGCCGCGGTAGCGCGTTTCTTTCAGCTGTTCTTCGGAGATCTCGCCGACGTTTCCGAGGATGTGGGCGGCCAGCGTCCCGTCCGGGTAGTCGCGGACGAAGACCGTCTGCACCTCGACGCCGGGAAAGCGATCCTGGTTTTCTTGCAGGTAGTAGACGAGGTAGTGGCCGACGTCGCGGCGCAGCGTCACCGGAGCCGCGGGCGCGAGGACCAGCTCTTCGTGCATGGTGCGGCGCAGGCGACGTCGGGGTGCTGTGGGTCAGTTCGGCAAGCCGGGCCAGCTCGGCCCGGCGCCTGGCCGGATCGGCGGGCAGTTTGTGCGGGTTGACCTGGAGCGCCAGGCTGGTGCGGTTGGTCGACCAGCACTTTGCCGTTGCGGTCGAGGATCTCGCCGCGCGGGGCACTGACGCGGTAGTCGCGGGTGCGGTTGTTCTTCGCCTCCGCCAGGTACTTTTCGCCGTCGATCACCTGCAGGAGCCAGAGCCGGAAGAAGAGGATCGCGAAGAGGGCCACGGCGAAGCCGCCGAAGATCGCGATCCGCAGGGCCAGCCGGTTGTTCATCGCGCGGGCCGCGTTCGTCGGAGCGCAGGTACATCGCTCCTAGGCTCCCCAGCGACCGTCGGCTGCCTGCGCCTGCGGCGCATCCCGCGGCTCTTCGACCAGGGCCGGGCGCAGGACGCGCCGCACGCCAGGTAGATCGGCCAGCCGAGGAAGAAGGCGTAGACGCTCTTCAGCAGCATGTCGCGGACGATCAGGACGCTGACCGGGGCGTCGATGCCGAGCAGCAACTGCACCGCGGCGAAGCCGAGCTCGGCGACCAGGGTGAGGCCCATGCAGAGCAGCGGCGGGACGAGCGTGCTGTGGATCTCGAAGCGCTCGCGGAAGAGGCCGGCGAGGTAGCCGATGCCGAGCAGGACCAGCGAGCTGACCCCGAGCGCCTCGACCAGCAGGCAGTCGACGAAGAAGCCGATCGCGAAGCCGCAGACCGCTCCGGTCATGCTGCCGCCGAGCAGGCCGAGGCAGACGACCAGCGCCGGCAGCACGTCGGGGCTGACGTGGAAGAGTTCGACCCGGGAGAAGAAGGAGAGCTGCAGGAGCACGCCGAGCAGCCCGATCGCGGCCATGCGGGCGAAGATCTTCGGCGTGAGGATCATCCGCGCGAGCCCCCGGTCAGGACCTGCACGAGGTCGAGGTTGCGCAGGTCGGCGTAGGGGCGCACCTGCACCTGCTCTTTCGCCTCCTGTTCGACGATCGAGGCCTGGGTCACTTCGCCGATCGGGCAGGCCCGGCGGGAAGAGCGATGCGAGGCCCTGGGCACGCCAGCCGGCGGTGACGACGGCCTGGCCGCCGTGGACGAGCTTGGTCGAGTCGATGAAGTCGAGGATCAGGTCTTCCGGGTTGCCGACTTCGGGCTTGATCACGCCCTGGACGCCGCTCGGCACGACCTTGGCCGAGACCGCGCTTGCGTGGTCGGTGAGCAGCATCACCTGCGATGAGCCCCCCTCGACCGAGGCGACGTGGCCGACCACGCCGTCGCCGCTGATCACCGGGTCGTCGACGTGGACGCCGTCGCCGCTGCCGACGTCGATCGTCACGCTCGAGCGCCAGACCGTCGGCGAGCGGGCGATCACGCGTCCGGTCACCTGCTTGTACGCAGAGGAGGCGAGCGCCGGGCCGCGATCCAGTTCGACCAGCTTGCGCAGCTGCGCGTTTTCCTGCAGGGCCTCCTGGCCGGCCACCGCCTGCGTGCGGGCCTTGACCAGCTCCGACTTGAGGCGGCTGTTTTCGCCGCGCGCGTCGAAGGTCTTGTCGAACCAGTCGACGAGGTCGCGGGCCGGCTTCAGGGCACGGTCGGCCACCGACTGGACCGGGCTGAAGATCGTGCTGACGCCGCGCTGCAGGCCGCGCGAGCCCTGCCGTAGGTGATCGTCAGCAGCACGAAGGAGCTGACGATCAGCAGTGCGAGCACCGCTCTACGGCGGCGTACTTGCTTTCGGTACACGGGGAAGACCTAAGTTCGGGGCTTGAGATGAAGGGAACCTAAGCAAGTCGCCTGGTCCCGGAATTCTGCTTGCTGGCGCGGTGGATGGCCTCGAACTCCTCGAGGGAGATGCCCGAGCCCACCGCCACGCACGTCAGCGGTGACTCTGCCAGTTGACAGGGCATCTGGCACTCGTCGCGGAGGCGCTGTTCGAGTCCTTGCAAGAGCGCGCCGCCGCCGGCGAGGGTGATGCCACGGTCCATGATGTCACCCGCCAGCTCCGGCGGGGTGCGGTCGAGCGTGTCCTTGACCGCCTCGACGATGTGGCCGACCGTTTCGTCGAGCGCCTCGCGTATCTCCTCGGAGCCGAGCACGATCGTTTTCGGCAGGCCGGATACGAGATCGCGGCCGCGGATCTCGACCCGCACCTCCTCCGGCAGCGGCGAAGCCGAGCCCGCCTCGAGCTTGACCTCCTCGGCGGTCTGGGTGCCGATCGCCAGCTTGTACTCGTGTTTGCAGTGGCTGACGATCGCCTCGTCGAGCTCGTCGCCGCCGATCCGGATCGACTGCGAGACGACGATCCCGCCCAGCGAGATCACGGCAACCTCGGTGGTGCCGCCGCCGACGTCGACGACCATCGAGCCGGTCGGCTCGGCCACCGGCAGGCCGGCGCCGATCGCCGCCGCCATCGGCTCCTCGATCAGGTAGGCCTGGCGCGCTCCGGCGGAGAGGCAGGCCTCCTCGACCGCCCGCTTCTCGACCCCGGTCACGCCCGAGGGCACGCAGACGACCACGCGGGGATGGGCGAAGCGGTTGGAGTGAACCTGCTTGATGAAGTGGCGCAGCATCTGCTCGGTGACGTCGAAGTCGGCGATCACGCCGTCCTTGAGCGGGCGGATCGCGGTGATGTTGCCCGGGGTGCGCCCCAGCATCCGCTTCGCCTCGACCCCGACCGCGTGCACCTGGCCGGTGTGCGAGTCGATCGCCACCACCGAGGGCTCGGAGAGGACGATGCCGCGCCCGCGCACATAGACAAGGGTGTTGGCCGTGCCGAGGTCGACGGCCATGTCGCGGCCGCCGAGCCCTCTGAGGTATCCGAATATGCCCATGCGTGGATTTGGACGGTTCCAGCCTGGATTCTCCCAAACTCCGCAAGTGGACATATGTTTATGTCTTCGTCGTGGCAGAGCTTATACTCGGCAGTACCCGATTATTTCCTATGCAGTACCGGGAGTTTTCGGTTTGTCAGCGGATGTAGATATCTCCCAACCCGTAGGGACTGGATCGACGTTCGAGCAGTTCCTGGAGTTTGTGCCTGACGCGATTGTCGGGGTCGGGACACGAGGGCAAGATGGTCCTCGTCAACCAGCAAGCCGAGAAGCTGTTCGGCTATACGCGCGACGAGTTGATCGGGAACCTGGTCGAGCTGCTCGTTCCCGAGCGCTTCAGCAGCATCCACCCGAAACACCGGAACAGCTACTTCTCCGAGCCGCGCACCCGGCCGATGGGCGCCGACGTCGAGCTGTTCGCCGAGCGCAGGGACGGGACGGAGTTCCCGGTCGAGATCAGCCTCTCGAGTATCAAGCTTGATGGTGAGATGATCGCCACGGCCGCGATCCGCGACATCAGTGAGCGGGCCGAGAGCGAGCGCGAGAAGACCCTGCAGGAGCAACTCGACCGGGCGCGCCGCCTGGAGAGCGTCGGGCAACTCGCCGGGGGCATCGCCCACGACTTCAACAACATCCTCGGCGTGATCATGAACTACGCCGAGTTCGTCGGCGACGAGCTGGAGGCCGGCTCGGCCGCGCACGATGACGTCGAGGAAATCCGCCGCGCCGCCGAGCGCGCCGCCGCGCTGACCCGGCAGCTGCTGATCTTCAGCCGCCGCGAGGTGGTCAAGCCGGAGCTGCTCGACCTGCGCGAGCTGTTCGCCGACCTCGAAAACCTGCTTCGGCGAGCGCTCGGCGAGCGGGTGGAGCTCGAGGTCCATTTCGCCGACGACCTGCGCACCGTGGAAGCCGACCCAAGCCAGATCGAGCAGGTCCTGGTCAACCTCGCGGTCAACGCCCGCGACGCGATGCCGGAAGGCGGGAGGCTGGTGATCGAGGCCGAGAACGTCGAGCCTCGACGACGAGTACACCTACATGCACCCCGACACCGAAGCTGGTCACTACATCCGCCTCAAGGTCTGCAGACACCGGACTCGGGATGGACAAGGAGACGATCGAGCGCGTCTTCGAGCCGTTCTTCACGACCAAGAGCGAGGGCACCGGACTAGGGCTGGCGACCGTCTACGGCATCGTCACTGCCGCCGGGGGCAGGGTCGACATCTACTCCGAGCTGGAGATGGGGACCACCGTGAAGATCCATTTCCCGACGACCACCGGAGAGCCTGCGGAGAGCCAGGAGAGTGACGTGGTGAACTCGGTCGGGCGCGGCGAGGTCGTCCTGGTCGTCGAGGACGAGCCCGACGTACGGCGAATGGCCGAACGCATCCTCACCAAGGGCGGCTACTCGGTGATCGGGACCTCACAGGGGGCCGAAGGCGTCGAGATATGCCAGTCGAGCAGCCAGCAGGTTGACCTGCTGCTAACCGACGTGATCATGCCCGAGATGCTCGGCACCGAGCTGGTCGAGAAGGTCCGCTCGTTGCGACCCGAGATGAGGGTCGTCTACATGTCGGGCTACAGCCACGAGGTGCTGGCCCCTCAGGCGTTGACCCAAAACGGCATCAGTGCCTTCATCGAGAAGCCCTTCAGCGCGCAGGCGTTGCGAGCAACGGTACGCGAGTTGCTCGACCGCCCGGGAGGCGCCGAAGGGGACGACGTTGGAGGCTAGAGCCACAACGGCAAACGACAACGCGAGGAAGCGCCTCCTCGCCACGGACGATCGTCCCGAGGTGCTGCGGCTCATCGACCGGACGCTTGGCGACCGGTTTGAGTGCGCATTCGCAGCCGACGTCAACGAGGCCCGCGAGAAGCTTGGAGGCGGCGACTTCGACCTCGCGATGTGCGACATCCAGATGCCTGGCGAGTCAGGCCTGGTGCTGGCCGAGGAGATCGCCAATAGTCGTCCTGAGATCGCCGTGGTACTGGTAACCGGGATCGACGACCCCGAGGTCGCCGAGAAGGCGCTCGAGCTTGGCGCCAGCGGCTATCTGGTCAAGCCCTTCTGGCCGGGGCAGCTTTTGATCACCGCGATAAACGCTATACGCCGTCACGAGCTGGAGATGGCGCAGGCGACTCACAGCCGCACCCTGGAGGAGCGAATCCAGACGCTGATGGATGCAGCTCCGGTGCCGATCTACATCAAGGACCGCGAGCGTCGGTACACAATCGCCAACAAGGTGGCTCACGAGGTCGCCGGCCTCGAGCCGAACGAGCTGGTCGGCAAGACGGACAGCGACTTCATGACGGCGGAGTCCGAGCGGGTCGCCGCGGAAAGCGACCGCATGATCCTCAAGAGCGGCGAGACCTATGAGGCCGAGGAGACGATGACCGTCGACAACGAGGAGAAGACGTTCCTCACCGTCAAGTTCCCCTACCTCGACGACACGGGACAGATCGCCGGCATCTCCGGGATCTCGACCGACATCACCGCCAAGAGACAGGCGGAAGAGCTTCAAGAGCAGCTGGCAGCTGCTCAGCAACATGCGATCGAGGAGTTGCGGGCATCGCGGCAGGAGACGATCGAGCGGCTGACGCTGGCGATCGAGATGCACGACGCCGACACCGGGCGCCACGTGAGCCGGATGGCGTCAACAGCGGCCTTCCTCGCCAACCGGCTTGGACTCGACCACGAAAGGGTGCGGCTGCTCCGCGCCGCGGCGCCGATGCACGACGTCGGCAAGGTCGCGACCCCGGATGGGATCCTCCGCAAGCAGGGCCCGCTTACGCCGGACGAGCGCAAAGAGATGGAGCGCCACACAACCGTCGGCTACGAGATCCTCTCCGGATCCGAGAGCCCGCTACTGCAAATGGCGGCAGAGGTCGCCCTCACTCATCACGAGCGCTGGGACGGCAGCGGCTATCCAAATGGGCTGAAGGGCACTGAAATCCCGATCGAGGGGCGGATCGTCGCCGTCGCGGACGCCTTCGACGCGATGCTCAGCGACCGCTGCTACCGGCCGGCGATGTCCGTCGCCGAGGCGACCAGGACAATCGCCGACGAAAGCGGCACCCACTTCGACCCCGAGATCGTCGACGTCCTCCTGCGACACCAGGAGGAGGCGCTCTCACTGCGAGGCTGAGAACAGCTCGGGCGCCAGCTCGAACAGCAACCCGACCGGCAACCCGACCACATTGGAGACACTCCCCTCGACCCGCTCCACCAGCGTCGACCCCAGAGTCTGGATCGCGTAACCACCCGAGCGCCCCTCCCACTCCCCAAAGGCGACGTAGCGCTCCTTCTCGACCTCGCTCAGCTCCTTGAAGACAACGGTGGTGCGATCGAGCCCAGCCCGCTCCTCGCCGTTCACGAGCACCACGAGCCCGCTCATGACCTCGTGCGCCCGTCCGGACATCCGATCCAGATACCGCCGCGACTCAGCCGCATCGGCAGGCTTGCCAAGCGCCTTCCCGTCAAGCACGACATCCGTATCGCAGGCAATCACCACCCCATCGCGCTCAACCGCCAGAGCCTTGAGCCGCGCGTTCTCAAGCACCTCGACTCGGGTCCCCGCCGGTCAACTCCTCCACGCCAGACACAACCACCTCGAACTCCAACCCAAGCTTCCGCAGAATCTCGCTCCTCTGCGGCGACCCGGATGCAAGCGTGAGCTTCATGCGCATCTGCCGGACCCGCGCTACAGCTCCGGAAACCAGATCCCGATCTCCCGCTCGGCAGACTCATCCGAATCCGACCCGTGGACCATGTTGAAGGTCACCTCAAGCGCAAAGTCGCCGCGGATCGACCCGGGCGCAGCCTCGACCGGATTGGTCGCCCCGATCAGCTGGCGCGCCGCCGCAACCGCTTCGGTCCCCTCGAGCACCATCGCCACCAAGGTCCCGCCGGTGATGAAGGAGACCAGCTCGCCGAAGAACGGCTTCTCGGCGTGCTCTTCGTAGTGCCCGTTGGCGATCGACTCGTCGGCTTGCATCGTCTTCAGCGCCGCGATCCGCAGTCCCTTGCGCTCGAAGCGGGCGATCACCTCGCCGGTCAGGGCGCGCTGGAAGGCGTCAGGCTTTACGAGGATCAGCGTCCGGCTCACGGGCGGGGCTCCTTTGGGGTCGTTTGGGCGGGGCAGTCTCTTCGTCCTTCTCCGGCGCGGCCGGCTGCTCTTGGCCTTCGCGCGGGCGGGCGGGCGGCGTTTGGGGCGCTCCTCGCCGGCCTTTTGCTGCTCGCGCTTGGGGCGCTCCTCGCTCGCGGGGGGGCGCTCAGGGCGTGGCTCGCGCGGCCCTCGGCCGGGGGTTTCTTCCGCCGCGGCCGCTCGGCCAGGGCGCTCTCGCAGTAGGGGCAGAGCGCCCAGCGAGGGTCGACCGGCTTGCCGCAGCTCGGGCACGGGTCCTTGAGGCGGCGCTGGCACTTCGGGCAGCGCAGGAAGTTCTTCTCGACCGGGTATTCGCAGTTGGGGCAGGAGGCCTCGGTCAGCTGGCGCACGCGCAGCTCGGCGGCCCGGATCTCCAGCTCGCGTTCGTGGGCGTCCTCGAGGAACTCCGGCGGACGGACGATCGCGTAGACCGCCGTGCCGATGTAGGGGAAGAAGGAGCCGATCGTCGCGCAGGCGACGAGGAAGGGGTCGGAGATGCGGCGCTTGGCGTCGAAGTACGTGTAGACGATCAGGGCAAGCCAGACGACGACTATCACCAGGATGAAGAGTGTGGCGGCCAGGTTGAGGCCGTTGTTGCGTGATGCCGAAGATCGCTAGTGCCATGGCTGGGGACCCACCTCAGGGGGCGGGGAGTCTACTTCGCCGCCGGAGCCGCGAACCCTCGCCGAGCCCCATCGCGCTTCCGGTGCGCCTTTTGCACCCATAGGTACATAAGGCGCACGGGAAGGCCCTCCTCAGAGGAAGAGGCTGCCGAAGAGGTAGCCGATGCCGAAGAAGACGAGTATCACCGCCGCGACGACCGCGGCGACGAGGGCCATCATCGAGAGCAGTTCCGATCCGGCGCTCTTGGACTTCGCCTCCATCGGCTCAATCCTCCCACAGGCGCAGGGCGGCTCGGGCCGGCGCCAGCACGTAGTGGGAGCCGGTGATGAGCAGCACGCCGTCAAGCTCGCGAGCGAGCGCGCGCGCCCGCACCACCGCGTCCCCGAAGCCCTCGACCGCCTCGGCCCCAATCCCAGCCCCCTCGCAGCCCCGGCCAGCGCGCCAGCGGCAACCGACTGCCGACGGGCCGATACGTCAAGGTCACCTTGACGTATCGGCCCGTCGGCGGAGGTGGCGGGGAGCTCGGTGGAGACGAGGTGTGTCGACAGCCGGGGCGAGGGCGGCGATCATGGCCGCGCGCGTCCTTTTCTGCCAGGACGGCGATGCAGGCGACGACTGGGCGCCCGTCCGCGACTTCGCGGCAGACGCCTCGGCGAGGGCAGCGGCGCCGTCGGGGTTGTGGGCGGCGTCGAGGAATGTCGGTGGCTTCTCGGCGACTCGCTCGAGGCGGCCCGGGAACGGTGAGGGTCGCGGCGACTTCGGCGACTAGCGCAGCGTCGAGCTCGCCCAGGAAGGCCTCGGCGGCTGCGCGGGCGAGGGCGAAGTTTCGCCGCTGGAAGCGGCCCGGGGCACGCAGCTCGATCTCCTCGCCCGGGATCCTCGGGGGCAACGACCAGCTTCGCCCCCCGCTCCGCCGCCGTTGTCTCCGCCAGGGCCGCCACCTCGGGACTGACCCGACCCAGGACCAGAGTCGTGTGGTCGCGCAGAACCGCCAGCTTCTCGGCCGCGATCTCAAGCTCGGTCTCGCCCAGCCAGTCGGTGTGGTCGAGCCCGATCGAGGTCAGGACCGTGACCCGCGAGGGGATCGTGTTGGTCGCGTCCAGCCTCCCGCCCAGCCCGGCCTCGACGACCGCGGCCTCGACCCGGGCGGCGGCGAAGGCGACGAAGGCGGCGGCCGTCGCAACCTCGAACTGGGTCACCGCCTCGCCCTCCTCCAGGCTGCGGTTGACCGTCTCGGCCGCCTGCGGCGGTGCGCTCCACCGCCGCCGCGAACTCGGCGGCGCCGATCTCCTCGCCGCCGATCAGCACCCGTTCGGACCAGCGCAGCGGGTGCGGCGAGACGCAGGCGCCGCAGCTGACGCCGTGCGCCTCCAGCAGCGCCGCGATCATCCGCGTCACCGAGGACTTGCCGTTGGTGCCGACGACGTGGATCGAGGCGAAGCGGTGCTGGGGCATCCCGAGCAGCCGTGCTGAGCCGGTGCATCCGCTCCAGGCCGAGCTTCCAGCCGATCGGCTCCAGCGAGTCGAGGTAGGCCTCGCGGGTCTATTCCGGTGCAGCTCCTCGAGCTCGGCCCGGTAACGCTCGAGCTTTTCCCGCTCCTCCTCGACCAGCTCGGCCGGCGCCTTGGCGACGAACTTCTCGTTGGCGAGCTTGCCCTCGGCGCGGGCGACCTCGGAGCGCAGCTCCTCGCGACGCTTCTCGAGCCGGGCCGCGACGGCATCGGCGTCGATCTCGGCCGAGGCGAGCACCTTGACCGGGCCGACGGAGGCGATCGGCTCGCCGCCGTCCTCGGTGAACTCGAAGCGGGCGAGGCGACCGACGAACTCCTGCGGCGCGCTCTCCGTCGACCCGGGCCGGAGAGGCGGCTCGCGGCGGGCGCCTCGACCAGGTCGCGCCAGGCGCGCAGGCGCCGGGTCAGCTCGATCCCCCGCTCGACCTCGGCCTCGGCCTCGGAGTCGAAGCAGCGACTCGTCGGCCACCGGGAACGGGTGCACTGCGAGGTGCCCTTGGCGGGCCGGGTGGTAGGACCAGACCTCCTCGGTGACGAACGGCATCATCGGGTGCAGCAGCGCCAGCGTCCGCTCCAGCAGCCAGAGCAGGTCGCCGAGACCTCGGCCTCGCCCTCGTACAGGCGCGGCTTGACGATCTCCAGGTACCAGTCGCAGAGCTCGGACCAGAAGAACGCGTAGGCCTCCTGTGGCGGCGTGGGCGAAGTCGTAATTCGTCGAGCTTCGCCGTGACCGAGGCGATCGTCCGCTCCATCCGCGAGAGGATCCAGCGGTCCTCGACCCGGCTCGGCGCGGGTCGACGGGCCGATACGTCAAGGCCACCTTGACTTATCGGCCCGTCGGCGGCGTCCTGTCGGCGGCAGATCTCGTCGGCGGCGTTCAGCAGGATCAGGCGGCTCGCGTTCCAGAGCTTGTTGGCCAGGTCGCTGCCCTGCTGGACCTTGGCGTCGGAGTAGCGCACGTCCTGGGTCGAGGACATCGCCAGCAGGCCGAAGCGCAGCGCGTCGGCGCCGTGCACGTCGATCTCCTCCAGCGGGTCGATCCCGGTGCCGAGGCTCTTCGACATCCGCCGCCCGTCGCGGGCCTGGATCACCGAGTGCACGTAGACGTCGCGGAAGGGGACGTCGCCGGCGAACTCGAGCCCGGTCATGATCATCCGCGCGACCCAGAGGAAGAGGATCTCGCGCGCCGTGGTGAGGAAGCTGGTCGGGTAGAAGGCGCGCAGCTCGGGCGTGTCGTCGGGCCAGCCGAGCGTGGCGAAGGGCCAGATCGCCGAGCTGAACCAGGTGTCGAGCACGTCCTCCTCCTGGCGCAGCTCACCGCCGCAGGCGCCGCAGCGCTCGGGTGCCTGCTCGGCGACGATCGTTTCCTCGCAGGCGTCGCAGTACCAGACCGGGATCCGGTGCCCCCACCAGAGCTGGCGCGAGATGCACCAGGGGCGGATCTCCCGCATCCAGTCGAGGTAGACGCGCTTCCACTGGGCCGGCGCGATCCGCACCTCGTCGCGTCTCGACCGCCTCGATCGCCGGCGCCGCCAGCTCGTCCATGCGGCAGAACCACTGCAGCGAGATCAGCGGCTCGATCCGCTCGCCGGAGCGGTGCGAGAAGGGGACCGAGTGGACGTAGGGCTCTTCGGCGCGCAGCACGCCCTCCTCGCGCAGCGCGGCGACCACGGCCTCCTGCGCCTCGGCCGCGGTCAGCCCGGCGAACCGCTCCCCCGCCTCCTCGGTCATGCGCCCGTCGGGGCCGATCACGCCGATCTCCTCGAGGCCGTGCTTGCGGCCGATCTCGAAGTCGTTGGGGTCGTGCCCCGGGGTGATCTTCAGCGCCCCGGTGCCGAACTCGGGGTCGACGTGCTCGTCGGCGATGATCGGCAGGCGCCGGCCGACCAGCGGCAGGACGCAGTGCTGACCGACGAGGTCGGCGTAGCGCTCATCGTCGGGATTCACCGCCACCGCGGTGTCGGCCAGCATCGTCTCCGGGCCGCACGGTGGCGACGGTCAGCACCCGGTCGGAGCCCTCGACCGGGTAGTCGATCGAGTAGAGCGTGTCCTCGACCTCGCGGTTCTCGACCTCGAGGTCGGAGATCGCCGAGTGCGAGCCCGGGTCCCAGTTGACCATGTAGTTGTCGCGGTAGATGTAGCCCTTGTCGAAGAGCCGCTTGAAGACGCGGTAGACGGCCTTGCACGTAGCCCTCGTCGAGGGTGAAGCGCTCGCGCTCGTAGTCGCAGGAGGCGCCGAGCCGCTTGTACTGCTCGACGATCCGCGAGCCGTACTCCTCTTTCCACTCCCAGACCCGCTCGACGAAGGCCTCGCGGCCGAGCTCGTGGCGGGAGGTGCCTTCGGCCCGCAGCATTTTCTCCACCACCGCCTGGGTGGCGATGCCGGCGTGGTCGGTGCCGAGGATCCAGAGCGCGTTGCGGCCCGCGCATCCGGTTCATCCGCACCAGCGCGTCCTGCATCGAGCCGTTCAGCGCGTGGCCCATGTGCAGGGCGCCGGTCACGTTCGGCGGCGGGATCGCCACCGAGAAGTTCTCCTCGGGCGTGCCCTCGGCCGGCGGGTGGAAGTAGCCGCCCTCCATCCATTCGGCGAAGATCCGCGCCTCGACCTCGGCCGGGTCGTAGCGGGTCGTCGCTCCAGCTTCTCTCGGCGCTCGTCGTGCTCACGCGGCGCCGAGTCTAGTAGCGAGTCGTCAGCGCTATCCGCGCCAAGCTCCCGATGCTCCGCCGCTAGGCGGATTCCTCGCTGAGCTCGTCGTCGGCCGCGCCGATGTCCTGCGGCGCGGCCTCGGTGACCAGGGTCGGCCGCCGGCCCTGGGCGATCGTCTCCCTGGTGACCACGCACTTGGTCACGTCGCGGCGCGAGGGCAGCTCGAACTGGACGTCGAGCAGCGTCTCCTCGAGGATCGAGCGCAGGCCGCGGGCGCCGGTCTCGCGCTCCAGCGCCTTGTCGGCGATCGCCTCGAGGCTGTCCTCGGCGAAGACCAGCTCGATGTCGTCGAACTCGAAGAAGCGCTGGAACTGCTTGGTCAGGGCGTGCCGGGGCTCGGTCAGGATCGTGATCAGGTCGTCGCGGCTGAGCTGGTGGATCGCGGCGACGACCGGCAGGCGGCCGATGAACTCGGGGATCAGGCCGTACTCCATCAGGTCCTCGGGCAGCACCTGCTCGAACCACTCGCCGGTGTCCTTGGTCTCGCGCGAGGAGATCGCGGCGCCGAAGCCGACCCCGCGGTCGCCGACCCGGCGCTCGATCACCTTGTCGAGCTCGGCGAAGGAGCCGCCGCAGACGAAGAGGATGTTGGTGGTGTCGATCGTCAGGAACTCCTGGTGGGGGTGCTTGCGCCCGCCCTGCGGCGGCACCGAGGCGGTGGTCCCCTCGAGGATCTTCAGCAGCGCCTGCTGCACGCCTTCGCCGGAGACGTCGCGGGTGATCGACGGGTTGTCGGCCTTGCGCGCGATCTTGTCGATCTCGTCGATGTAGATGATCCCCGTTTCGGCCTTCTTGACGTCGTAGTCGGCGGCCTGGATCAGCTTGAGCAGGATGTTCTCGACGTCCTCGCCGACGTAGCCGGCCTCGGTCAGCGCCGTCGCGTCGGCGATCGCGAAGGGGACGTTGAGGATGCGCGCCAGGGTCTGGGCGAGCAGCGTCTTGCCGCAGCCGGTCGGGCCCGAGCAGCATGATGTTCGACTTCTGCAGCTCGACCTCGGCGTCCTCGGCCTGGGCCATCTGGACGCGCTTGTAGTGGTTGTAGACGGCGACCGAGAGGGCGCGCTTGGCGGCCTCCTGGCCGACCACGTACTCCTGCAGGACGTCGTGGATCTCGCGCGGCTTCGGCAGGTTCTCCAGCTCGACGCGCCGGTCGGCGGGGTCAGCTCCTCGTCGATGATCTCGTTGCAGAGGTCGATGCACTCGTCGCAGATGTAGACGCCGGGGCCGGCGATCAGCTTCTTGACCTGGCGCTGCGACTTGCCGCAGAAGCTGCAGAGGAGCTGCTCGTTCGAGTCTGTGGGACGTGCCAGCGGAATCCCCTCCTTGCGGGGCGGTAGGTTGCCTACCGGCTCGCGCTCCCAAAAGCTTAGAGACGGAGCTGCGAGCCGGCCCTGTCGGTGGCCGGTCTTTACCGCGTGCGGGCGCTCGTCCCTCCCCGCGACCGGAACCTTGCGTGTCCGCGCTACCGTGGGCAGGTGCCGGGAGGACCTCCGAATCGAGCCGATCGCGGCCGGGCGAGATGGAGAGCTGCTGCCGCTGATCGCCGCCTACCAGCGCTTCTACGAGGTCGAGGAGATCGACGACGAGCGCAACCGCGCCTTCTTCTCCCGCTTCCTCGCCCCCAGCGAGGACGGCATGCTGCTCGGCGCCTGGCACGGGCGGCGAGCTGGTCGGCTACGCCTGCCTCTACTGGCACTTCACCTCGCTCGTCCCGGCCGAGACGGTGCTGATGAACGACCTCTACGTCGACCCGGCAGGCCGCGGCGAGGGCGTCGGCCGCGCCCTGATCGAGGCCAGCGCCGACGGTCGCCCGCGAGCGCGGCGCCCACCACCTCGAGTGGTCGACGGCCCCCGACAACAAGACCGCCCAGCGCCTCTACGACTCGACCGGCGCCGAGCGCAGCGAGTGGATCGAGTACGAGCTGCGGCTGTGACTGATTGAAGGAATGCTGTTCGGTCAGCGCTGTTAGTCTTGATAAACGGTCGATCGGTAAGGCCCGGCTCGGGCAGCCTCGTCGGCCGAAGAGAGGGTCAACATCAATCCACGAACTCCGTGGCGTCGGCGGTCGGGCCAACTCGAAGCCGATCAGACTGCATCGGATCGAGATCAGACCGCCTCTGACGCCGACCAGACCGCCTCTGACGCCGACCAGAGCATGGCCGAGCGCGACCAGGCGGCCTCAGACTCCGACCAGCGCGTCTCCGATCGCGATCAGGTCCTCTCTGACCGCGAGCTGGATGACTCACCCGCCGATTCCATCCGGCTGCGCGCACACGAGCTGGCCAAGGCCGGCCGGGGCGAGGGGACGATGGCCCGGATGGCGACAACCGCGGTTCGCGCCCAGGTCGCCGCCGAACGCCACGAGCAGGCATGGCGCCGCGACGAGATGGCCCGCCACCGCGACGAGGTAGCCGCCGCTCGCGACCGCGAGGCCGAGGAGGTGGACAGGGCCGCCGAGGAGATGGCAGGCAAACTTGGCAAGGACAGCCCCGCCGCCAAGGTGGCGGCCGTGGCGAGGGCCAGCGCCGCCGCCGCCAGGACGCGGGCCGCGGAGGACCGCCGGCGTGCCGCTCGCGACCGCGAGGAAGCGGCCCGCGACCGCCAAGAGGCCGCCGGCGACCGCGAGCTGCTGATGGCAGAGATCGAGCGCTCGCAGATGGACGAGTCGACCGGCGCCTACGAGCGGAGGATCGGAGAGATGCTTTTGCGCCATGAGCTCGAGCGAGCTCAGGGCATGAACCGAACGTTGGTGCTCTGTGTCGTCGCGTTCGGAAAGACCACCCAGGCCGAGCAGCACCAAGACGACTCGGCTCTCACCGCCTTGGCTCGCAATCTCTTCCTTGCCCTGTGGGGGAGGCTTCGTCCCTTTGACCCAATTGTTCGCTGGAGCGAGAAAGAATTCGCCTGCGCTCTCGCCGAGGTCGACCCCGAGGAGGCGAGGCGCTGGCTCTCCGACGCGTGCTCTGAAATTGCCAAGCGTCACCCCGAATACGCAACCAGCATCGGGATGGCTTCTTCTATGAATGGAGACGACGACACCCTCGAAGGCTTGGTTGAGCAGGCCGCCCAGCAGGCCGACGAGCAGCCCGACGAGCAGCCCACGTCCTAGCGCGAGCCCATAACTGCACCTCTCGGCATATGCTGCGGTCGGAATGACTCGATCACCCGGAATGATTCGATCGCTGCTGCTCCTCCCCGCACTCGCGATTGCCACCCTGCTGGTGGCGGCGCCTGTCGCGGCGTCGCCGGCAGCGAAGCCGGTGGCCAACTTCGCTCCCGTCGACATCGAACTCGGCCTTCTCGCAAATCATGGTCTTCATGTGCACGTTGCAAACTACGAGGAGATCACGCTCGAAATCGAGCGCAAAGGCCGTCTCGTCACCTACGAGGTGCCGGGTGAAGTCACCGAAACCGGGCTAAAGGTGCAATTCGGAAATCTCGGGCTTATCGACGTTGAATTCGAGCCGACCAAGACGCGCACGGACGAGCCGCCAAAGGGGTGCAAGGGGAGGCCTTCGACGTTGAGCGAAGGCTTTTTCGTCGGGACGATCAAGTTCACCGGCGAGGGCGAATACGTGCAGATCGATGCGACCCAGGCGGAGGGGAGGCTGAACGTGTGGCGAGAATCGGAATGGCGCTGCCCCCGACACAGAGGAGCGATGCGCCCCCAGGGGACATCGCCGCGGTCGACCCTCAGGTCTCGTCATCAACCCAAAGCCAAAAATGAACCGGCGACACTGGTCGCCGCCAGTCGTCGCTGTGGTTGCTTCTTCGCCGCCTTCGCCGAACCTGGCCGCAGAAGGCGCAGATCGACCACCTTCGTCGGCGCTCAGTTCGAAAAAAAGGAAGGGATGGAAATCAGCCGCGTGACTTCCGTCAAGGCCGGCGCTTCGGCCTTCGCCTTCAACCACGCGGCCGGCACCGCAAAGGTGCACCCGCCGCTCCCCCTCACCGGCCACGGGACCTTCAAGCGCCGCCCCCACGGCCCCGACCTCTGGAGAAGCACGATCCAGGTCCCGCTTCTGGGAGCCGACCCCCTCCGCGTTGGCGACCCTGGCTTCGGAGCCAGCCTGGTCCGCGCACTCCCCGGCGGCGAGTAGCCAGCCGCAAGCGTCCCCGCGGTCAGGCTCGTATCGGTCGAGCGATACCGCGAGAGTTGGGAGTTCCTGAATGCCGCCGCTGGCGATTCCTAGGTACGTATTGCTGGACGGGAGTGGAGCTAGCGGCGCCCCTGCCGAATCTCGCGCCGGGCGGCACAAACCCCATCCGTGAGCTACCGTGGCTCAGTCGGGGAATCAGCCCGGCGAACCCGCGAGGAACTGGAGGATGGGATGGCGTACGTGATCGTCAATGACTTCGAGGGCGGTACTAGGGAGCAGTACGACGCCACCACCGCGGTTGTGCACCCGGCGGGTGGCCTGCCCGTTGGCCAGACGCACCACTATGCCGGGCCGAGCACGAACGGCTGGGTCGTAGTCGCGGTCTGGGAGTCGAAGGAGATCTGGAAGAAGTTCCGTGACGAGACGCTGTTGCCCGCCTTCCAGGGAGGGGCGTCCGTGTTGCCGGGCCCGCCGAAGACGACGGAGTTCGAGGTCGAGGTCGAGCTCTAGCGGCAATCCCTGCCGACCGGGGCGGCTGGTTCGCGTCGGAAGGACGCCGAGGGCGCCCTTCCGACTGGTCTTCCCGAGATGTCACGTGCTCAGCTGTTCGGCGCGCACTCCTTGAGACCGAGCGCGTGCAGCTGCTTGCCCGCGGCGGCAAAGGCATTTTCCTTGCCGAAGGCCAGTTCGGGGTTAGCTTCTATCTTTTCCAAGGTCTGCTGGGAGAGCTCCAGGGCCGAGCTCACCTGCTGTTCCTCACCGCTCGGCGCGCCAAGGGCTTTGACGCCGTCAATCTGGCTCTGGATGTTGGGCGCCAGGACGGTTTCAACGAGTTCGGCTTCCTGCGCCTTGCTCGGCTTCTTATTTTCCAAGCCGTGTTTCTTGGCGTAGGCGTTGAATTCAGCTTCCTGTGCCTTTTCGCCCTTGACGCAGACCGCGTTGCCCTTGGCAACGAATTCGGCCTTGGTGATCGCAGCCGTCGATTCGGTGGTGGTCGAGCTGCTGCCACATCCAGCCATGCAGACTCCGACGATTAGGACTGCCATCAGAGCCAACCCGCAGATCATCCTTCTTCGCATCAAGTCCTCCTCAGCGGTTTTTGGAACTCCGATCACCCTAAACCGCGAATCGCTTGCCTGCTCGTTCGCGGGAAGGGAAAACTCGTGTGCGGGTCGCGCTAGGCTGCGCGAGTGCCAGATCCAACCCTGCCGATGACCGGAGGATGCATGTGCGGCGGCGTCCGCTTCGAGGTCTCCGAGCCACTGCTCGGTGCCCTCTTCTGCCACTGCAAGCGCTGTCAGCGGCGCACCGGCACGGGAGTGTCAACGACCGCCCTGACCGCTCCTGGTTCCTACCGAACCGTTTCCGGCGAGGGCCTGGTTCGCCTGTGGGACCCTGGCGACGGCGGCTATGTCAAGGCCTTTTGCTCCAAATGTGGCAGCCAGCTATTCACCAGCCACCCCGACGACCCGGAACTGCTCGCGATCCGCATGGGCGCTCTTGACGAGGACCCCGGCATCCGCCCGAGTGCACACCAGTTCACGAACTATGCTGCGCCATGGGCGCCGGTCCCGGATGACGGCTTGCCGACGTTTCCAGAGCGGATCCATCCAGGCACCTCCTCGCCGGATTTCTAGAGTCATAAGCCGGCGGGGGCAATTAGCCAGACTCACCAGGGGCGAGACGCCATAGCGCTTGTTGATCGACCGGATCAGCGCGTGACGGGCTCGTAGCTCAAAGAGAACAGGACATCACCGGCAGAGAAGTCAGCGGCGGCGGGTCCTGGGAAGACTTGGTTGATCACGGATGCCGTCTTGGCCGTCAGCCGCACGGCGTCGAAGTCCCTAAAGCCAACCACTTTGATCGCATCGCGATCGATGGTTCCGACAGTCACGCGCCCGATGTCGCCCGGCGCCGGCGGCGAAGGCTGGAATTCAGCATCTGCCGTAACGGCGTTCGCAGTAAGGTCAAGAGAGAAGTCCCTGAGGGTAACGACCGCCGGATTGATTTCGGGGTCGTTAGTAAACACCTGAATGCCGCCCTCGGCCGTGATTTCCCCCATCGAGCGGTCGGGAGCGATCCTTCCGCCAGTGATGTGGAATCCCATCGTGGGAAAGCCTGTTCCGAAGTATCGAGCGTACCCGATGGTCCAGACCGTGCCTGGACACGAGCCGATGCAGGGGAATTCCGGATAAATAATGCCCTTGGCCGCGAGCATCGGCACCGTCTCGTCCAAGGGCCGGAGATACATCAGCCCATCCCCGTGGATGCCCGGCGTAACCGGTATGACCTTCACCGTAAGCGGCTCGGTGGCACTCAAGCCACGTGCGAAACTGCGACCGGCTTTAAAGAAGCGAACGCGCAGCCGAGAGTTGAGCTTTCTGGCAAGTGGCCTCGTCAGGTTCAGCTCGCCTACCGTGATCGCGGTGCCGTAGCCCTCGCGAACGAATGAGATCTTTCGCGCGAGGGCGACCGTGGTCTCTTTACCGCCGAGCCTGGCGATGAGCACCCGCCTGCTCGTATCGAGCTCCAAGGACCTTAGGAAGAAGCTCCATCTCCCGCGAACGAAGCCAATTCCACCCCCATGGATTGCGACGCCTTCGCCCGTCGTAGGATCGATCTCACCGCCGTCCACCGGCAGGGTTGCCGTTCGCCCGTTTGACTTCGCGGGCCGCTTGGCCACCAGCTTGACCCCGCTGTGCTTGAGCGATCCCTTCAGCCCCTTCTCCAGGGTCAGCCTTGTGGTTCCGCCGGCAAGCGGGTCGCCTTCTGCCCAAGCACTCGAGACTGCCACTGCGAAAAGCGCAGCCAGGCAAAGTGCGCTTACAGACACCTTGCTCGAGATCGTCACCGCGACTTTCTTGCCGGGCGACTCGGTGAGAACAGGGTCTTTTCACCGGGAGAGCAATGCATCACCCTCAAGCCTATGGAGAGGACGAATGGCCGGCATTGGGGGATTACCGCAAGGCCGGGCGGTAGTTGGTCGTGTCGCCGTGCCCACTTCCACCTGGAGAGCAGTAGTGGTTGGGTATCAGCTATAGCCGTCCCAGCGGCGCAGGGACGGCTGGGGGTCGATCGGGTGTCCGTGGACGTGGATCTCGAAGTGGAGGTGGCAACCGACCGTGCGGGCGTTGCCGGTCTCGCCGACGGCGCCCACTCGCTCGCCGGTCCAGACGTGCTGGCCTCGGTGGACAGGGGCGGGCCCGGGCATGTGGGCGTAGAAGTAGCTGCGGTCCTCGCCTTCGCCGTGGATCAGCAGGTAGTTGCCGTAGAGCACCGGGTCGTAGCCGCGCCGCAGCACCCGCCCGCCGCGCACAGCAACCAGCGGCGTGCCGCAGGCGGCAACGATGTCAAAGCCTTCATGCCACCGCCCACCGTCCCGCGGAGCCCCGAATTCCCCGATCGCCCCCCGCGTCCCATGCGGACCCTGAACCGGAAAGACGTGGCCGTAGTAAGTCGTGCCACCGTCTCGCTCGGGGCTACCAGCCAGCGCCGAGGGAATGAAAAAAGCAAAAGCAACCAACAAAGCGCCCATCCAGGCAGGGGTGGAGCGTCTTGTACTTTTTCGCGAGCGGCGCCCGAGCGACAGCAATCTCCGCCCCACGAAAAAGTTAAGCGGAACCCCTGCCTGGATGGGCGCTCAACTCAATGGTGCTCGATCACGCGGTCGACAAGGTTGTACTCCTTCGCCTCCTCCGCGCTCATGAAGTAGTCGCGATCGGTGTCGTTCGTGACCTTCTCGAAGGACTGGCCGGTGTGCTTGGCGAGGATCTCGTCGAGGCGGCGGCGGACGTCGATGATCTCTTTGGCGTGGATCTCGATGTCGGTCGCCTGGCCTTCGAAGCCGGAGGACACCTGGTGGATGAGGATCTTCGAGTTGGGCAGCGACATCCGCTTGCCCGCGGCGCCGCCGGCCAGCAGCAGCGCTCCCATGCTCATCGCGATGCCGACGCAGATCGTCTGCACGTCGGGCTTGATGAACTGCATCGTGTCGTAGATCGCCAGGCCGGCGTAGACCGAGCCGCCGGGAGAGTTGATGTAGAGGCTGATGTCCTTGTCGGGGTCCTCGGACTCCAGGTGCAGGAGCTGGGCCACGATCAGGTTGGCGATGTCCTGGGTGACCTCGGTGCCGAGGAAGACGATCCGCTCGTTGAGCAGGCGCGAGTAGATGTCGAACGAGCGCTCGCCGCGCGAGGTCTGCTCGACCACCATTGGAACCAGGGGACTCATGCTCGG
Source organism: uncultured Solirubrobacterales bacterium (assembly GCA_963714665.1). GTDB lineage: Bacteria > Actinomycetota > Thermoleophilia > Solirubrobacterales > 70-9 > VRUE01. The sequence continues at coordinate 1,159,436 of CAVQPE010000003.1, forward strand.
CACTCTATAGAAGGCGTCAGGCGTGCTCGCCGCACGGCTCAGTCGGAGCCCGGGGTCCAGAGCTCGCCCTTCTCCTCCTCCTCTTTCTCGGGCGTCCAGATCTTCTCCCGCGCCTCCGCCTGCTCAAGCGGGATCGGCACCGCCGACTCGGCGATCAGGTCGATCGCCTTGCGCACTCGGATGTCCTCGCGGACCATCGCGTCGCGGCCGTTCTCGCGCAGGCGCTCGAGCAGCTTCTCTGGAGTCGTGCGCTCGTGCTCGGCAGTGTGCGCGAGCGCCTCGACCATCTCCTCCTCGGAGACCTCGATCCCCTCCGCCTCGGCGATCGCCGCCAGCACCGCCTCGCCCTTCAGCTCCTTCTCGGCGTCGGGCTTGGATTCCTCGAGCAGCTCTTCGCGGGTTTTGCCCTGCATCTGGAAGAAGGTCTCGGGGTTCATGCCCTGGCCGGCGATCTGGCGTTCGAGCCGCTCCAGGCGCTCCGCGGCCCGCGCCGCGACAAGGTCGTCGGGGAGGTCGATCGTCGCGGCGTCGACCGCGGCATCGACCGCGGCGGCCCTGAAATCCTGCTCGGCCCGCTCGTCTGATCGCCTCGCCGACCCTCTTAGCGATGTCGCCGCGCAGCTCGTCGAGGGTGTCGAACTCGGAGGCCTCGGAGGCGAAGTCGTCGTCGAGCTCGGGCAGGACCTTCTCCCGCACCTCCTTGACGTCGACGGTGAAGACCGCCTCTTGGCCGGCGAGGTGCTCGGCCCCGTAGTCCTCGGGGAAGCTCACCTTCGACCTCTCGCTGCTCACCGCCGCTGGCGCCGACCAGCTGCTCCTCGAAGCCCTCGATGAAGCGGCCGCTGCCGAGCTCCAGCATGCCGTCGGTTTCCTTGCCGCCCTCGAAGGCCTTGCCGTCGATCAGGCCCTCGATAGTCGACCAGCAGCACGTCGCCCTTCGGCGGCCTCGCGCTCGACCGGCTCGAGTTTGGCGAAGCCCTCGCGGATCCGCTCGATCTCGCGGTCGACGATCTCATCGGTCGGCTCGCCCTCGGACCGGCCCACCTCAAGCCCTTTGTACTCGCCGAGCTTTGCCTCGGGACGGACGCCGATCTCGAATTTGAAGTCGAGCGGCTCGCCCTCGGCCTCCGGGCGCCGAGACGATCTCGATCTCGGGGTCGCCGACCGGGCTGATCCCGGAGCGCAGCAGCCCCTGTTCGTACCACTCGGGAAGCGACTCGCGGATCGCCTCCTGCAGCACCGTGCCGAAACCGAGCCGCTGGATCACCAGCGACGGCGGCGCCTTGCCCTTGCGGAAGCCGGGCATTTTCATCTCGCGCGCCAGGCCACGCGCCGCACGGCTGACGCCCCGCTCGACCAGCTCGGCGGGAACCTCGACCTCGACCCGCACGCGCGAATCGGGCAACTCTGTGACGACGGTCTCCACGAGCGCGGGACCCTAGAGGAACCCGCCTTCCGGTGCGCCTTTTGCCGGCCATGGGCACATAAGGCGCACCGGAAGGGCTTGCGTCACCGGCGCTGAGCAAGCATGGTGCGCAGCGCGACGGCGAAATCGATCGCGAAGGCGGCGCCGCGGCCCAGGGGGCCGGTCACGAGCCAGGCCTTAAGCGCCGTCACTGCCCACGATCCGTTGCTCCAGCAGGGCGCCGTGGCCGGCCGCCACCGCGCGGCGGGCGCGGCGCTCGTCGAGGGCGAAGCCGCGGTCCTGGGCGAGATCGAGCAGCCGCTGCTTCTCGGTCCCTTCCCGCGCCACCTCGAAGAAGACCCAGGCCAGCACGCCGAGGGCGAGGAAGGTCCCCTCGACCATCATGATCACGCCCGCCGTGCTCTGGTCGGCCACCGCCGAGATCCCCCAGTAGCGCTCGCCGGGAGCGTAGATCGGGTAGAGCACCGTGCCCGACCACATCAGCACGTTGCCAAGGATCGCCCCGGCGAAGCGCACGGAGATCACGTAGCCGACCTTCCAGCCGGCCGTGAACCACTCCGGCTTCGGCAGCGGACCGAAGATCGGCATCCACATCAGGCAGCCGAAGGAGAGGAAGCAGGTGTGCTCGAGCGCGTGGATCGGGCGCCGCGCCGTAGGCGGCGTCGTAGAGCGCCGGCACGTGCCAGAGGTAGAAGTTGAGCGCCCAGAGCGGCAGGGCGACGAGCCGGGTGGGTGAGGACCTGGAGGCGGTTGAAGGCGCGGATCGCGAGGACCGGCTGCAGCAGCGACCTGGTCAGGCCGAGGACGAGCAGCAGCGAGGCAACGTCGCCGATCAGCAGGTGCTCGCCCATGTGGGCGATGACCAGCTCCTCGGCGATGTGGCCGATCGGGCTGAAGAGGGCGATCGCGATCGTCGCCAGCCCGGCGCCGAAGCAGACCTGGCGCCAGAGCGGCACCGGGCGACCGTCCCAGGAGAGCACCATCGCGCGGTGCCAGTAGAGGATCGCCGCGATCGTGATCGGGAAGACCTCGATCGGGGCGAAGACCCCGGCGACGTGGGCGAACGGCGGGCTCACGAAATCAGCGTAGCGCCGCGGTTTGCGACGACGCCGCCCGAGTCGCTGCTAGCTTGGCCTCGCTTTGGGCCAGGAGAACCACCGCTTCCCGCCGATCGGCAGCTACGGGTTCCTCTCCGACTGCCACACCAGCGCCCTCGTCTCCTACGACGGCGCGGTCGAGTGGCTCTGCCTGCCCCGCTTCGACTCGCCGAGCGCCTTCGCGGCGCTGCTCGACCGCGGCGCCGGCCACTTCAAGGTCGCCCCCCGCGGCGTCGTCGTGCCGATCAGCCGGCGCTACGAGCCCGGCACGCTGGTGATCGAGACGACCTGGGTGACCGAGACCGGCTGGGTCGTGATCCACGACGCGCTGACGATCGCCGAGTGGGCGACGTCCGACGGCGAGGGAAGCCGGCCCGACACCGAACACGAGTCCGACCGCTCGCTGCTGCGGACGATGACCTGCATCGACGGCGAGGTCGAGATGGAGATGGAGTGCCTGCCGCGCTTCGCCTACGGCGCCGAGCCGGCGAGCTGGAGCGGCGGCGAGCTGGGCGAGGCGGTGGCCCTCGGCCCCGACGGCACCGAGCTGCGGCTGACCAGCGACATGGAGCTCTCGATCGAGGACGGCGCGGCGCGCGGGACCCTGAAGCTGCGCGAGAACGAGACCGGCTTCTGCGCGCTGACCTGGGGCGACGGCGACCTGGGCGGGCCGCGCAGCGCCCCCGAGGCGCTGGAGCGGCTCGACTCGACCGAAGAGTTCTGGCGCCACTGGCTGCGCGACGGCGACTTCCCCGACCACCCCTGGCGCATCCACCTGCAGCGCTCGGCCCTGGTGCTGAAGGGGCTCACCTACACGCCGACCGGGGCGATCCTCGCCGCGCCGACCACCTCGCTGCCGGAGACTCCGGGAGGCGAACGCAACTGGGACTACCGCTACAGCTGGATCCGCGACTCGACCTTCAGCCTCTGGGCCCTGCACACGCTCGGCTTCGACCAGGAGGCGCGCGACTTCATGCGCTTCATCGTCGACGTCTGCCGCGAAGACCCCGACCTGCAGATCATGTACGGGATCGGCGGCGAGAAGGACCTGACCGAGAGCACGCTCGACCACCTCGGCGGCTACGGCGGGGCGCGCCCGGTGCGGATCGGCAACGGCGCCTACGACCAGCGCCAGAACGACGTCTGGGGCGCCCTGCTCGACTCGATCTACCTGCACGAGAAGGCGCTGCGTGGAACCGGCACGCCGGCCGACCGGCAGCTGATCCGCCACCAGGTCGAAGCGGCGATCGCCGCCTGGCCCCATCCCGACCAGGGGATCTGGGAGTCGCGCGGCGAGCCCCAGCACTACGTCTCCTCGAAGCTGATGATCTGGGTCGCGGTCGACCGCGGCGCCCGCCTCGCGCGACGTCCTCGGCTTCGAGGAGGTCGCCGAGGAGTGGCAGCGGACCGCCGACGGGTTCCGCGAGGAGATCCTCGAGCGCGGCGTCCGCGACGGCGTCTTCCGCCAGCACTACGAGACCGACGCGCTCGACGCCTCCACCCTGCTGATCCCGCTGCTGCGCTTCCTGCCCTGCGACGACCCGCGGGTCAGGGCCACGGTCGAGGCGATCGCCGGCGACCTGACCGAGCACGGCCTCGTCCTCCGCTACAAGGTGGAGGAGACCGACGACGGCCTCAGCGGCGAGGAGGGCACCTTCCTGATCTGCTCCTTCTGGCTCGTCTCGGCGCTCTCGGAGATCGGCGAGCAGGCCCGCGCCCGGGCGCTCTGCGAGCGGCTGCTCGAGTCGGCCGGCTGGCTCGACCTCTACGCCGAGGAGCTGGACGCCCCGAGCGGACGGCACCTCGGCAACTTCCCCCAGGCCTTCACCCACCTGGCGCTGATCAACGCCGTCTCCCACGTGATCGCCGACGAGCAGCGCGAGGACGGCGGCCCGACCGCGGTCTTCACCGAGATGGGCGGCGTACGCGAGGACGCCTGAGCGCTGCACAATCGGTTGCTGAAGACAGAACGTCTGCAGACAATAGATTTCGTTTGCTCTATATTGCCACCCATGGCAGCCGCAAGGAACTCCAAGTCCCGCGACCTGTTCGTCGCCCTGGCCCACCCGCTGCGCCGGCGAATCCTGCGCAAGATGATCGAGGACGACGGGGAGATCAGCCCCCGGGACCTCTCCCTCGTCCTCAAGGAGCCGCTGAGCAAGCTCAGCTACCACGTGAGGATCCTTGACTCGTGCGGCGCCATCGAGCTGGTGCGAACGGATCAGGTTCGGGGTTCGATGCAGCACTTCTACGGCGTGATCGTCGATGCGAGGTGGGCCCGAATGGCGCTGGAGGCTCCCGAGAGGACGAAGCCCTAAGGGGGAGAGTTTTCCGGTCGGCGCCCTTATGTAGGAAAGCCGTGGACGGAGGGGAGAACATTCACAGCACCGCCGGGGAGGACGCCGCGATCGAGTCGGCCCTCCTGCAGCAGGTCCTCGCCCTGCACCCCGCGGCCGTCACCTTGGACGAGCTGATCCGCGAGCTCGGCGAGGAACGCGACGACGTCGAGCGCGCCGTCCGCGACCTCGTCGCGACCGGGCTCCTTCATCGCAGCGAGTCCCTGGTGCTGCCGTCGCGTGCAGCGCTGCGCTTCGACGAGCTGATGGAGAGGTGATCGCGCATGGACCCGGCCGGTCTCGGCCAAAAGAAGCCGGGTCCATGCGCTTGAGGTGGACCCCTGGCCACGAGGAGCCCAAAATCTCTCACGACGCCCAGGCGTTCCTACACCCGGGTTTTTAAATAAACTAGACCATAGATCGCATCGTGGCAAGTGGGGTTTCGTGCGCCCCTGAAGACGTGGGGGGCCTTCAGTAGCATCGTCGGATTGATTTTCGCCTCGGCGCGTCGCTCACTTCTCCTTCTCAGCGCAACAGCGCTGCTGTTCTGCGGGCTCTGCAGCTCCGCGTCGACCCAGGGTGGAATAGTTATCCGCGCCGCGGGGTCCGGCTCGCACCTGCGGTTGACGGTCAGCGGCTCCCAGCTCCTGGTCAACGGCCGCCTGGCCGACGCCGGCCCCGCCGGCTGTCGCGTCATGCGCGCCCGCAGCTTCGCAACCTGCGGGCTGGCCGAGGCGGGCTCGGTCGTGGTCGAAATGGGCCCCGCCAGCGACAAGGTCGAAGTGCTGGACCCGCTGCCGGTCCCGCTGGTCGCCTACCTCGGTGCGGGCTCCGACAAGCTGATCGGCAACTCCGAGGCCGATACGTGCTACCCGCAGGGAACCTGGCGCAACCGCTGCATCGGGGGCGGCGGCAACGACATCTGCATCGCCGCGCCGGTCAACACGGACTGCGTCGGCGAAGGCGGCGACGACTACTGCAGGACGAGCAGCGGAAGCGACGGCTGCTGGGGCGGGCCGGGCGACGACACCTGCCTGATGGGCCGGGGCCAGGACGGCTGCCATGGCGAAGAGGGCGACGACCGCCTCTACGGCGGGCCCTCGGCGGACCAGCTCTACGGCGGTCCCGGCTCTGACTACTGCGACGGCGGCCCCGGCGCAGGGCAATCACACGAATGCGAGGCGGGTCCGCGGCACTGAGGGCGGGCTAGCATCGGGCCATGGAGATCCTGGTCGTCGAGGACGAGGCGGCGATCGCAGACTTTCTCGTGCGCGGCCTGGAATTGGAGGGCCACCGGGTGCGCAGCGCGGCGGACGGGATCGAGGGCGAGCGGCTGGCGCTCGGCGGCGACGTCGACCTCGTGATCCTCGACCGGATGCTCCCGGGTCGCGACGGGATGGAGGTGCTGGCGGCGATCCGGCAGGCGGCGCCGTCGCTGCCGGTGATCTTGCTGACGGCGAAGGACAGCGTCGCCGACCGCGTCGCCGGCCTCGACCGGGGTGCCACCGATTACGTGACGAAGCCGTTCTCCTTCGAGGAGCTGGCGGCAAGGGTGAGGGCGCACCTGCGCCGGCCGACGGGCGATGTCGCGACCGAGCTGGAAGCCGGTGGGATCAGGCTCGACCTGCTGGCGCGTCGCGCTGAACGTGACGGCGAGTCGGTGCCCCTCTCCGAGCGCGAGGCCGAGCTGCTCGCCCACCTGATGCGTTACGCGGGCCAGGTCTGCACCCACCGCGAGATCCTCTCCGCAGTCTGGGGCTACGAGCACGACCCGGGGACAAACGTGGTCCAGGTCTACATCGGATACCTGCGCCGCCGCCTCGCCCTGCCGGACTCCCCCGCCCCGATCGAGACGGTGCGCTCGGTCGGCTACCGGTTGGTCAAGCGTCCGTGAGGGAGACCTGGAGGCAGGTCGGACTGCGCGGCAGGATGATGCTCTCGATCGGGGTCATCGTCCTCGCGGCGCTGGGCCTGGTCGTCCTTGCGGTCCGCCACGAGGTCGGGGAGGCCGTCAGTGCGGTCCTGGTCGGCGGAGCGATCGGCCTCGCCGCGGTCCTCGTCGCCAGTCACCTGCTCGACGAGGCCTTCTCGCGCCAGCGCCGGTTCGTCTCCGACGCTTCGCACGAGCTGCGCACGCCGCTGACCGCGATCCGCGGCCAGCTGGAAGTGCTGGCTCGACGCGAGCAACCCGAAACCGCCGAGGTGCGCCGGGTGACCGGCGTGGCGCTCGTCGAGATCGCCCGGATCGAAAGGCTCGTCGAGGATTTGCTCACCCTCGCCCGGCTCGACGAGGAGGCACCGCTGCGACCGGTGGAGATCCCGCTCGAGCCCTTCCTGCATCGCTTCGGCGAGGACCCCTCGCTGGGCGAAGTCGCTCTGGGCGAGCTTCCGGCGGGGATACTGCACGCGGACTCCGACGGCCTCACCCAGGTGATCCGCAACCTGCTCGTCAACGCCCGCCGCCACGCCGGCCCCGAGGGGCGAGTCGAGCTCTCGGCCGTGGCGGCCGGCGAACGACTGACGGTCCGCGTCGACGACGACGGACCGGGCGTCCCACCCCACGAGCGCGAGCGGGTCTTCAACCGCTTCCACCGCAGCGAGGCCTCGCGCGACCGAGGCTCGGGGGGCAGCGGCCTGGGCCTGGCGATAGCCCGCTCAGTCGTCGAGCAGCACGGCGGCCGGATCTGGATCGAGGCCTCGCCGCTGGGCGGGGCGCGAGTGGCCTTCGAGATCGCCGGCTTCGAGCGCCAATGAGCCGCACCACCGCGCTTCCGGTGCGCTTTATGCCATCTATAGGCACATAAAGCGCACCGGAAGGCGGGGCTCGGCCACCTAGCTGGGTACGGCGTAGACCTGCCCGTCTGATTCCAGCACCTGCTTGGGGGCGAGGCCGGTTGGGGGTGGGCCGGCGATCACTTCGCCGGTTTCGGCGCTGTACTCGCCGCCGTGGCAGGGGCAGACGATCACTCCTCCTTCGTAGCCGACGGTGCAGCCGGCGTGGGTGCAGACGGCGCTGAAGGCCTTCAGGTTGCCTTCGGAGTCGCGGATCAGGATGTCTGGCGAGCCGTCGGCGGGGTCGCTGTAGGTGGCGGCCTGACCGCTGGGCAGGCGCTTGCCCGGCCCGAGCCTTACCGCCCCGGGCGGCAGTTTGGACCCAGCGGCGCCCGAGCCCGCGGTGGCACCCCCCGCCTTGCCGGCGGCTTCGCCTCCGGCAGCCGCGCCCGAGCCCGAGCCGCTGCCTCCCGAACCTCCCGAAGACGAACCGGCGGCGAGGCTGCGGGTCGCGTGGAAGGTGCCCCTGGCCAGCGCCGAGACACCGGCGATCGCCACCGCCATCCCGGCGAACTCGGCGAGGAGCACGCGGCGGGTCGACGCCGGTTCCGGCGGCGCGCCTTCGGGCGGGCTCAGCCGGGTGCGCCGCGCGATCGCCGCCGCGTTCCCCTCGGTCAGGTTGTCGAGGGCGGGCTGGCCCTCCGCGCCGGCGAGGACGAACGGCAGCCAGGCGAAGGTGAAGACGAGGTCGGGGCCGAGGAAGTAGGGCGTGGTATGCCAGCTCGCGGTCAGGAAGAGGAGGAGGTTGAGCCCCAGGCCCCCGGCGGCCGCGACCCTGGTGAAGAGACCCGCGGTCACCAGCAGGCCGATCAGGATCTCGGTCACGGCGACCCCGACCCCGGCAAGCTCGGGATGCGGCAGGGCGAAGGTGCGCAGGACGAACCCGCCCGGCGTGCCGGCGGCGAAGCCGTGCAGCTGGGTGCCGATGTAGGTGGGGGCGCCGGCGTGGAGGAAGCCGGGGTCGCTGAGCTTCTGGATGCCCGCGTAGACGAAGGTGACACCGAGGAAGAGGCGCAGGGGGAAGAGCGCCATCGCCGCTGAGATCGAGCTCTTGCGCATCGGCGGAAATGTCGCCGCCGTGCCTAAACGCCCGCTCAGACCAGGATGAGAGAGCTCTCATCGGGGGATTAGGTGCCGATAAGCGTGTCCGGCCAGCATCGCCGCTCGATGTACAGAGAGGGCACCGTCAAAACGCGCGACGGGGTCGCCGGCAACGCCCGCCTCACCGGCGGCGCCGCGGTGGCCCTGCTCATCCTGCTCGCGGCCGAGGGACTGACGATCCCCTTCATCGGCCCGCTGGTCGGGCCACACGTCTTCATCGGCATGCTGCTGATCCCACCGGTTCTGCTCAAGCTCGGCAGCACCGGCTACCGCTTTGCCCGTTATTACACGGACAGCCCGGCCTACCGGCGCAAGGGACCGCCTTCGCTGCCGATGCGAGTGCTGGCGCCCGGTGTCGTCCTCACCACCGTGGCCCTGTTCGCCACCGGCGTCGCCTTGACGCTGGCGGGGCCCGAGGACGGCGGCTCGCTCAAGTTTCTGCACAAGGCGAGCTTCATCGCCTGGTTCGCGCTGATGACGGTCCACGTCCTCGGTCACGTCCTCGATCTCCCCAGCCTCGCCCTGCCCGACTGGCGCCGCAGCGGCGGCCGCGAGGCGGCGCTGGCGGGCTCGGGGCTGCGACTGGCGCTGCTCGCGAGTGCGGTCGTCGCCGGCCTTGCCCTCGCCCTGGCGACGATCTCGATCGCCGACCCCTGGCTCTCCGCCGCCCTCGGCGGCTGAAGCTTCACCAACCCTTGGCCTCCCCTTTGCGCGACCCGGCGCAAAATAACCGTACATCCCGCCGACGGGACGAAATCCCCTCTATTTCAATGGATTTCGGCCCATCGGCGGCCAGTTCTAAGGAGCGATCGATGAACAACCGAAGAGCGAAGCTGATGGCCGGTGCCACCGTCCTCGGCCTCGGCGCCCTCGGCGGCGCCGCGATGGCTACCAATCCCGGCATCCCGGCTTCCGGGCAACTTGCCGCCACCGGCGGGTCCGGCGCCGTCGTGACCAGCGCCAGCGGCGCGACCGTCACCCAGCCGGCCGCAACCGGCACGAGCGCCAGCACCCGTCCCCCGATCGTCACTCGGGCCAGCGGCGGCGGGGTGCCGGTGGAGATCGACGACTGACCGCGCCTCTCTTCAGAAAACTCTCACCGTGAACTTAGCCGCGGGTTAGCGACGTACATCACTCTGAGCGCACGATCCATCCCCGAGAGGAGGAACCATGTCCACGAAGGCGAGAGTCCTGGTGGTTGCCAATCGCACGGTGGACTCGTCCGAGCTGATCGCGGCCCTGCGGCAGAGGGCCGCCCGTTCCCCGGCCGGCTTCACGCTTCTCGTCCCGGCCGTTCCCCGCGGCCTGTCCTGGGCCGTCGACATGAAGGCCGGCGGCCCCGAGGCTGAGCTACGAGCCGAGAACGGCGCTCACCACATGCGCTCGTGCGGGCTCGATATAGAAGCCGCGACGGTCGGCGACCCCGACCCCCTCGCGGCCGTCGGCGACGCCCTGATCTCGAATCGCTTCGACGAGGTCGTAGTTTCGACGCTCCCCCACGGCGTTTCGCACTGGCTCCGGCTCAGCCTTCCCCAGCGCGTGCAGCGCCTGACCGACCTTCCCGTCGTCCACGTCACGGCCCACCCCCGCCACGTTCGCCGCGGCTCCCGGCCCCGCGAGTTGGCGGGGGTGTCTTCGTAGGCCAGGGTAATTCGGATACTGTGAATCTGTGTTAATGTGTTACTGTGAAGAATCTGACGGTCTCCATTCCCGACGACGTCTATCGCGTTGCCAGGGTTCACGCGGCCGAAGGCGGCAGCTCCGTCAGCGCCCTGGTCGCCGGCTACCTTCGCTCCCTTGGAGGCGATGAGGCGGAGTTCTCCCGCCTGGAGGCTCAGCAAAAGGACGTGCTTGGCGAGATCGAGCGCTTCCGGGCAGGCGACCGGCTGACGCGCGACGAGTTGCACAAGCGTGCGATTCGCTGACACGAACATCCTGCTCTACGCGATCTCCCGGGACCCCGAGGAGCGGGGAAAGGCCGAGCGGGCTCGCGAGATCCTTGCCGCCAGGGACCTGGCCATCTCGGTCCAGGTCCTGCAGGAGTTCTACGTCCAGGCGACCCGCGAAAGCCGACCGGACCCTCTCTCCAATGACCAGGCGAAGCAACTCGTCGAGTCCTTCATGCGTTTCCCGGTGGCCAACATGACAGTGCAGATCACACTGGCGGCCATCGCCGGCCACAACCGCCACCGCATCTCGTACTGGGATGCGGCAATCATCGAGGCGGCGCGCTCCCTCGGCTGCGACACGGTCCTCTCCGAGGACCTCAACGACGGTCAGGATTACGCGGGAGTGATCGTGCGGAACCCGTTCCAAGACGTTGGTTAGTCGTCGGCGCCACCGCCACCACTGTTGTGCTCACCGTCATGGCTAGCGGGACTCGATTCGGGCGACACCGGCGGCGGGGAGTAGGTGGGTGGTTCCGAGGGGGTCGGTGGCACGCTCGGGGTAGTCGACGATTTGGGTGAAGTCGTCGTCTGGTGGTGGGCGGGTTGCTGTCCGAGGTGTCGACGCTTTGGCCTTTTCCGAGAAACGGCAGGCGCCAGGGCGTCGCCGGCGGAGATCGGCTGGGATGCCAGGCCGATCTGCTGGCTGGCGAGGCGGCTGGCGGCGATCGAGACCGCTGCCGCGATCAGGATTCCGAGCAGGGCCAGGCCCAGCCAGCGCATGGTCGCCGGCACCCTCATCGCCTCCTCTGGCCGGGTCGGTTCACGCAACCGACCATAGATCGCACCCGGTAAAGCGACGGCAAAGTCACCGTGCCTCCGCCTCCCCCCGGTCCCGGGGCAGCCTGATCGTGGCCCGAGTGCCGCCGCCCTCGCGGGCTGACAGGGTCACCTCGCCGCCCCACTGGCGGGTCAGCTCGCGGGCTATCGGCAGGCCGAGTCCCGTCCCCCCGGTCCCCGCCGGCCGGCGCTGCCGCGGCGGAAGCGCTCGAAGACCGCCTCCTCCTCACCCGGCTCCAGGCCGGGGCCACGGTCGAGGATCTCGACTCGGCCGGGACCGGTCTCGATCGTCACCGCCGAGCCCGACGGCGAGTAGCGCAGCGCGTTCTCAAGCAGGGCATCGATCGTCCTGTCGAGGTCGTGGGCGGCACACCAGGCCTCGGCGGCCTCGCCCCCACGGCGCACCTCCAGCTGGATCGACTCATCCTCGGCGCCGTGGCGCCAGCGCTCCGCCGCTCGTTCGGCGGCATCGCCCAAGTCGACGCTCTCCGCCGGCAGTTCGTGCTCGCCAGCGCGGCTCAACACCAGCAGCTCCTCGACGATCAGCGAGAGCCGGTCGATCTCCCCCATCGCCGCCTCGAGCTCGGCCGCGGTGGCACCGTCGTCGCGGGACCGCTCCTCCAGCGCCTCCAGCCGCAGCCGCAGTCCCGTCAGCGGCGTGCGCAGCTGGTGCGAGGCGTCGGCGACGAAGTCCTGCTGGCCGCGCAGCAGCCGCTTCACCCGCTGCGTCATCTCGTTGAAGGCGCGAGCGAGCGAGCGCTGCTCGGTGCTGCCCTCGACCGCGACGGTCGCGTCGAGGTCGCCGGCGGAGACCCGGCGCGCGGCGCGGTCGAGGCGGCGGATCGGCCGGGCGATCTGCTGGGCGACGACCGCCCCCGCGGCGAGGCCGAGCAGAAGCACGACCCCCGCCAGCGCCGCCAGGTCGAGGAGCGAGGTCTTGACCGCGCTGTTTACCGCGGAGACGCTCTGGGTGATCCGCACCGCCCCGGCCGTGAGGCGGTGGCTTAGCACGGGGGCCGAGGTGGCGAGGATCGAGGCGCCGAGCGTCTTGCTGTTGCGGGTGATCTGCTCTCCGTGGCCTTCCAGCGCGGCACGGACCTCGGGCCGGTCGGCGTAGCTGCGGCCGGCCGGCGCCCCGGCCGAGTCGGCGAGCAGGCGGCCGCGGCGGTTGACCACGATCACCCGGCCGCGCACACTGTCGGCGGAGACCTGGACGAGGTTGCGCAGGGCGGAGCGCCGGCCCGGAGCGAGCAGCTCCGAGGCCGAGGCGGCGACGACGTCGGCCTGACTGCGCGCCTGGCCCTTGACCTCGGCGTCGACGCGGTCGCGCAGGCTGACGGCCAGCGGCACGCCGAGCGCGATCAGCGCCAGCAGCAGCACGTAGGCCAGCGCCAGCAGGAGGGTGGCCCGAAGGCTTATTCCTCGACCTCCGGCGCGGCGAAGCGGAAGCCGACCCCGCGCACCGTCTCGATGTAACGGGGAGCGTTGTGGTCGTCGCCGAGCTTGCGCCGCAGCCACCCGATGTGGACGTCGAGCGTCTTGGTCGAGCCGAACCAGTTGACGTCCCAGACCTTCGCCATCAGGTCCTCGCGCTTGACCACGCGGCCGGCGTTGCGCATCAGCTCGGCCAGCAGGTCGAACTCCTTGCGCGAGAGGTCCAGGTCGGCGCCGGCCAAGCGCGCGGTCCGGGCCGCCGGATCGAGCTCCAACTCGTCGATCCGGATCGGCTTCTCCCCTGCCCCGTCTCCAGCCCCGTCGCGCGAGCCGCTGCGCCGCAGCACGGCACGGATCCGCGAGATCGTCTCGCGGGCGCTGAACGGCTTGACCACGTAGTCGTCGGCACCCAGCTCGAGACCGACGATGCGGTCCATCTCGGTGCCGCGCGCGGTCAGCATCACGATCGGCACGTCGGAGCGGCGCCGCAGCTCCCGGCAGACGTCGCGCCCGTCGCCGTCGGGAAGGCTGAGGTCGAGCATGACCAGGTCCGGCTCGGCCTCGGCTGCGAGTTCGAGCGCCCCGGCGGCGGTCCGGGTGACGAGCGGCTCGAACCCGGCGCGACGCAGGGCTTCGGCGAAGGGCTCGGAGATCGAGTCCTCGTCCTCGACGACGAGGATGCGCCCGCCCGGCGCCGAGTGGATGGCCATGTGTTCACTGTAACGCCGCGAATGGGCGTGGTTTGCGGGCAAACCGCAGGTTTTGCCGACTCTTTACCCGTCCATCCTTTTGGATCTCGCAGACAAAAGCATCCGGCACGTTTGGCATGCTGGTTGGATGGCTAGCGCGGCGAAGGAGACAACGTCGCTGGAGTTGCTCGCGGCACCGGCGATAGAGAAGCGGATCTTGATCGTCCGCGAGCGCCAGGTGATGCTCGATGAGGATCTGGCTGACCTATATGGCGTGGAGACCAGGGTGCTCGTTCAGCAGGTGCGACGCAACGAAAAGCGCTTTCCCACCGACTTTATGTTCCAGCTGTCCGCGCAGGAGTTCAGCGACTTGAAATCACAATCTGTGATTTCAAGTGGTGGCCACGGCGGTCGTCGCAAGGCTCCGCTGGTCTTCACCGAGCAGGGAATCGCGATGCTCTCGGGCGTCCTGCGAAGCGATCGAGCCATCGCTGTGAACATCGAGATCATGCGGGTCTTCGTCGAGCTTCGCCGGGTTGCGAGCTCCTATGCCGCGATCGAGAAGAGGCTCGAAGAGGTCGAGCGGGAATTGGGCGGACACGACGAGCAGCTGACCCAGATCTTCATGACGTTGAGGCAGTTGATCAATCCGCCAGCCCGGGCGAAGCGCCCGGTCGGGTTTAGGGTGCCCGAGGACGAGTAGCTGCCTCGCCATGGAGTGCCCAGATGCGGGCAGCTGCGCTTCCCTTAAGCTACTCATGGCATGGGCAAGGGGGCTCCATGGCACACCCGCCGGGCACCGGGAGTCTGTTCACCTAATCTCGCCTCGGGGATGCGCGTCATCGTTTTCGGCGCCTGCATCCTGGCACTCGTAGTCAGCGCCGCGAGCGGTTTGGCAGGCACCGACCAGGCAACGGCTCGAAAGCACCCCGCGGCCCATCGCAGGGGCCTTTCCCCGGCCGCCGCCACAAGCGCTTTCGGGCTCGACCTGATACGAACTCAGCCGTCGGGGAACGTCGTCCTGTCGCCCGACAGCGTGGCAGCGGCGCTGGCGATGACGGGAACGGGCGGCGTCGGGCGCACCGCGACGGAGATCGCCGAGACCCTCCACCTGAAAGGACCGTCTTCTTTCCCCGCCGTCGGTGATCTCCAGCGCGCCATCGCCGCCCGGCAGGCCGCTGCCGCGGCGGGCGACCCCGAACCGCCCACTCTGGAGATCGCCAACGGCCTCTTCCTCCAGCAGGGGCTCCCGTTCGAGCCCGCCTTCCTCTCCGGCGCCCAGCAGCACTTCGGCGCCGCCCCGGAAACCGTGGACTTCACGGGCAACCCGACTGGCGCCCTTGACGCGATCAACGGTTGGGTGAGCGACCGCACCAAGGGGCTGGTTCCACGGATCCTCGACTCGATACCCGAAGAATGGCGCTGGCGCTGGCCAATGCCGTCTATCTCGATGCCGACTGGCAGTACCCGTTCGAAAAGAGAGAGACCAGGCCTGGCGTCTTTCACAAGGCGGCCGGAAAGACGACGGTCGACTTCATGCACCAGACCGAGCGGCTGCGTTACGCGGAAGGCCGCGGCTACAGGGCGGTTGCGCTGCCCTACCGCTCCTCGACCTTGTCGCTCATGGTCGTACTTCCGGTGCGGCAGCGACTCGGCTCGCTGCAGCACCGCCTCGACGGCAGGGGCCTGGCCCGGATCGCGCACGGCCTCTCGGCGAGGTTGGTGATCCTCAGCCTGCCCCGCTTCCACCTGAACACAGACGCCGAACTAGGCGGCGCCTTGGAAAGGCTGGGCATGCCCACGGCCTTCAGCGACGCCGCTGACTTCTCCGGCATCACGTCGGCGGTGCCGCTGAAGGGTCGCCTTCGTCAAGCACGCCGCCGACTTCACCGTGGATGAGGAAGGGACCATCGCCGCTGCGGCAACAGTCGTTGGGGCTGTCCCCACGTCGGGCATGGTGCTTCCGCGCGATGCAACCACCTTCAACGCCAACCGCCCCTTCCTCTTCTTCCTGCGCGACGACCGAACTGGTGCGGTCCTCTTCGCGGGCCGGGTGACCGACCCGGCGCCTGCCGGTGCGACGACGGAGTAGCGCGCCTCACGTGGCAAATCAGAAAGTGAGAGACGCTGTGACGAAACCAGGTATTCCCCGTAGTCAGACAGTGGGAATGAGCACGAGGAGACACGGGAAATGGCTTGCGGTGCCGATCGCAGCGATGCTGGTTCTGCTTTGCACCGCACCGTCTCTTTCATCAGCGTCCGGGTCCTCGGCGTCTGCCTCGCTCGTCAAGTCCGGCGATTTCGCCCGCGACTGCATCACGGGTTCCTCGATCGACCCCACCCACCCCTCGGTCATCCGCTTCATCGCCTGGTGCTCGGTGCAAACCGGGGAAGCCCGTTTCAGCCTTCGCCGGGCCGGCGAAGGCTGGTCGCAGGCAGCCCCGATCCTCTCCTTCTCACTACGCCCTGAAACCACCGGTCCTGGCGCTGGCCGGCGTTTCCGCTGCCGGCACCGGGTCGAGTCAGTGCGCTGTTCCGGCAGGAAGACCGGCCCGGCGGTCATTCGCGGCAGGATCGCGGTGCCGGCCGGAAGTCGTTGCGCGGTGCCGATCCAGATGCGTGCTGCCGAGGCTGACTACGAAAGCGTCCCGACGGGATGTCCTGGAACCAACCGCGAGCGCGCCAACTTCGGAATGGGCTACATGCGCGGCTTCCGCAAGCAACTGGGCCTCGACGAAGACCTCAAAGGCAACCAGGCAGCCATCGACCGTCGCATCCACGGCATCGTTCGCGCCTGGCGTCGTGGCGAGCCGGTGGCTCGGGTCTCCGCGGTCCAGTACGGCCAACCACTTCGGCCCGCCGATCAGCGCCGAATCGAATTCCGCGACGAATTGCTGGAACGGACGGCAAACGCGCTTGAACATTGGGTGCCCCGGCATGCCGCCGATACGTACGCCGGTTACGAAATCGACGACGAACACGGCGCGATCTTCTACGTCGGCTTTACCGGCGACCAGGATGCCCAACTCGCCACCTTCAAGCGCCAGGTGAAGCTCTTTGCGCCCGATCACATTCAACCTTTCCCCGTGCAACCCCTTTACTCAGAACGCGCGCTCTACGGACTCATGGAAGAAGTCCTCGAACTGCCGCTCGACTCCCCGCTGGGCCGACTGATCAACTCGCTCGGGGTCGCCACCTTGCCCAACAAGGTCGAAGTCGGTACTGAGCACGTCGCCAAGGTGAAGCTTCTCCTGGCCGAACGCTTCGGTCCCGATGCGCCCTTCCTGGTCGTCTTCTCCGGCCCGATCGTCCCTTTGTAGAAGTACTACCGGCTGGGTCAGGTCGGACCCTGGTCGAAGGCCAATGCGCCTAATGTGCCGGTCTTCGCGCCAAGCGGCAGCGCCGGGTCATTGGGGCCGCCAAATCTTCCCCTCGACTCGGTCCGCGGGATCGGCCGGCGGACCGAGGGCTCGCAACTCCGCTTCGTGTTCGCTCATGACCAAAGCGGAGACCGCCGCGTCGAAGGCATCTTCGGAGCCGGCGGCCCGCTCGAGAAGGTCCCTCGGCTGCTCGGGGAAGTGCTCAACCAGATAGTCGTGTCGCGCCGACCACTTGCCCTTGTTGACGGGACCGGTCAGCGCGCGCGGATAGATCTCCACCACGCGCGGCCATCCCTCGGAGAACGGCCAGATGCCGAAGCCGTTCTTGGCAAGCGTTAACAGATGCGGCATACCGCGAACCGATCCGGTGCCCACGGCACCGGCACCACCGATCTGAAAGAAAAGGCGAAGTCCGGTCCGATGACCATGCTGGGTTCGGCCTCGCCAAGCTCAAGAAGCTTCGCGATGAGTTCACCGCGGTCGAGCCCGTTTCTCAGCTCGGTCAGCTTGCCGTCGCGGACCTCGGCTCGCCAGAGAGACTCCTCCGGCCCTTTGGCCTTGCCAGACCAGTCGACAGCGATGATTTTCACGGGACGGATGGTCGCAGTTCTTTGTGGAGCACAGACGCTTCTCGCGCAACTCGGTCACTCGTCCTCCTCCCTCGCGATTGGCGCTCAGTATTGCGGCTATCAATCGCACGAAGCGTCCCGATCCCTTAGTCACAGTAGGCTGACAGGCCAGATGCGGGGAGAGGATTCAGTGACGACCTCCAACGAGGTGGGAATCTGTGTCTCAGGCGGTGGCATAAGGGCCGCGTCGTTTGGCCTCGGTGCCCTCCAAGCCCTCCAACAGGGGCGCGGTCTACTGCGTGGCGAGAACTCGGCTAGATATTTGAGCGCGGTTTCGGGTGGGTCCTACATCGCCGGCGCCTATGTTCTCCTCAACTGTAGCGACCGGATACGGCCAGCCGGAACTGCGAAAGGCACTTTTGGTGCTGCTCCCGGGGAAGGTAGTGAGGCCCCCTTTGCGCCGGGGTCAGCCGAGACCGAGCACCTTCGGCGTCATTGCCGCTACATGGTTGAGAACGGTGGCGCGAAGATGAGCGCGCTTCTCGTGACGTTGATGATTTTGAACCTCGTCGCAGTGGTGGCAATCGTCATGTTTGTCGGCTCCTATCTCGGGTTTTTGGCCAACTTGGGTTCTAGACGGTTGCCGCAGTGGCTCGACCCTGCCACTGGAGCCCTCTGGGTGCAGTGGATAGCTGCCGTCATTTGCCTTGGCAGCATCCTGCTTTTCGCCCATCTCCTGGCAACCTCAGCGGCGCGTGCCAGGTCCACCAAGCGAACTCTGACGGAGCTTCTGCTTGTCGTTGCGGTTGTTGTCGCCTCCGCAGAGGCCCTGGTTGTCCGCCTTGATGCGATCCCGGTTCTCGCAAGCCCAGCCTGGCTTTTGAACAACGCGGCTACCGTCGCGCTGTGGCTCTGCGCTCTCATGGCTGTGGTCGGTCTGACCGCACTGCTCAGCTGGCGTTTCCGGCACGTCGCCTTCTTGCAGCGCCTGGATAGGATCGGGGTTAGTCTGCTCACGCTGCGGCTTGTCCAGGTGTCCGGCCTCCTGATCGTTTCGTGGTGGGCCGTGCAGGTCTATGAGCACCTCGGACCCACCGCGTCGGCGATTTTTGGCATCCTCTTCTTGGTCGCCATCGGGGGGCCGTTCCTCGTCTCGCGGTTCGTCGACCGCGCTTCGCCCCACCACGTCTATCGCGATCTTCTGGTTCGGTGTTTCAGCATCGTCCGCGGCACTGACGGCGAGGCCGTCAAGCCGCAAGACCCTCGGGCCATTCGGCTCAGCGAGCTCAAGCCGCCGGGGCGTGGGGAGCCTGCGTCGTTTCCCGAACTATTGATCTGCGCAGCCGTCAACGTCTCCGACATTGGTGCCACGCCCGCCGGCAGCAACGTGCTCTCACTTGTCTTTACCCCGGACAAAATGACTGTTCCCGCCGTGCCCGATGCGAACTTGGAGATCGAGCACCTAGAGCGGCTTCAGCGCCCCACTGACCTCTGGCGGGGCTGGGGTCCAGCCGTCAACCTCGCCTCCGCGATAGCGATGACCGGAGCGGCCATCTCTCCAGCGATGGGGAAGCGCACTCGCGGTGACCTCCGCGCCTTCTTCGCGACGCTCAATATCCGTCTTGGAGTCTGGCTCCCAAACCCACTCAATGCCAAGGTGAGGGCGACGATCGACACCCGGGAAGCGCAAATCAAAGTGGGGCCATTGGAGCTGGTTCAAGAGCTGTTTGGGCTGCACTCCGAGAGCTCGGACATGATCTACGTCACCGATGGTGGTCACTACGACAACCTTGGCCTCGTCGAGCTTATGCGCCGGCGCTGCAAGGAGATTTGGTGCATAGACGCTTCAGGAGACCGACCGGGACGCGCAACGGCCTTGGCCGAAGCCCTACTTACTGCGAGCGGGGAGCTCGGCGTCGAGGTAAAAGTTGACCTCGACGCCTTCGAGCGGCGGCCAGGAAGCCCCGCCTTCGCCCCTGATATCAGGGCCACCCACGTCTCTGGGCAGATTCGCTACCAGGATGGTTCGAGTGGGACGCTAACTGTGGTCAAGCTCGGCATCACCGAGCGGACGCCACCTGAGCTGCGCGAGTACCGACGCACGAATCGGTCATTCCCCTATCACTCAACGCTCAACCAAGTCTACAGAGCTGAGGTCTTTGACGCCTATCGGGCGCTCGGCTGGGCATCCACCAAAGAGGCTTTGCTGTAGCCGCCCCTCGCGCGAAATAGCAGTGTTTTCTACGGCCGGCCTAGGACACGTAGGCCTTGCGCACCATCGCGGCCGTCCATCGGTTCGTACCGTGGGCCGGGAGGACACCCTTCCTGTTCAGGGCCTCGGCGATCTCGGCGAGGGACTTGCCTTTCGCGAGCAGCGTCCCGATCTGCTTCCGCCATCCATAGTCCCGCTTGTTGCAATGGATGTGGGCAAGTCGAACGTTCTCGGGGCGGAGGTGCCCGCCGGCCGACTTGAGGACCGGGTAGTGGTCGGGCGAGGGGGCCCACTTGGTGCGTGGCGTCGTGACCTGATCGAACTCGCCGCGCCCCTTGTGGTGGTAGCACTGCGGCATCTCGCACTTCAGGGCGAGGAGCTGGCCGCGCTCGGCCATCTGCACGAGGACACCTTTCACACCGAGCCTGCGGAGCTCGTCCGCGACCGACCTATCCGCGCCGCCGCCAGGTGCTGTCGTCGCCATCGAGTCACCCTTCCTCGTGTAGCCGCCCAATCGAGCCTAGTGCATACGTCGCGCAAAGCGGTGCTTCCGCGGCTGACGATGTCGCCTCCCAAGCCTTCGCCCGTCCAGCATCCCGCAGGCGATCCCAATCGGAATGTCGCTCTCGTCGACGTAGCTACTGCTTTCGCCTGAGCGTGTTGCACAAAGCCATTTCAGATTCACCGAGCTGCGGGCGCAGGTATGGCTCCGAGCGCGGCTGACAGAGCGGCCGGCGCGCTTGGGTGTCTATCGCTGACTCACGAGAGATGGAGCTTTTCGGAACCCACCCTTAGAAGGGATTCAGCGGCGTCGCCGAGGGTTTGTGCGACAGCCTCGCCTGAAAGCAGGAGCGGTACTGCTCCGCGAAACCCGGTCCGGCCAAAGGGTTGCCTGTGGAGAAATCGCTGGCCTGGAGTCGTAAAGGCTGTCCAGCCAGGTCGATACAACAACGACCGGTCGCGCGGATCGGGTCAGACGATGTCGACGCGACTGCCCGATGGGAGAACTGCTTCGAGCTTGATGCCCATCGCGCCCAGCAGGAGGAACGCATTCTCCGTGGTCGGGTTCGCGGTCTCGGCTGTGAGCATGCGCCGGACGCTTGACGCATCGAGGCCGGCTCGATCAGCGAGATCCTTCTTGGAGATTTTCCCCGACTCGCGGACAGACTCCAGAGTGGCGAGAAGCCTGTTGCGCGCGACGAGAGCCTTGACGCGGCGATCGTAGTCGGCCCTTTCGTCGCTTGGGATAAGGGCCGCGAGGGCCGCGTCATGAGGATTCCGGGGTTTGCCCACAGAGGGAGGTTAGCGCGTAATCGTTGCATTAATGCAACGCCACACTGCTTGGCTTCGACCAGTTCCGTCAAAGCGAGTCCGGGTAGTAAGCCCGGGTCGCCGCAGGTTTTGCCGGCTCTTTACCCGGGCCTTGGGTTCGCTTCAACACCTCCTCCCCAGACTGCGAAGTGCAAATCCGGCCAGGAGGTAGACGACGTGAAGAACTTGAAGACCCGGACGGCGGCGGTGGCCGCGATCCTCGGCCTCGGCGGCCTTACGGGCCTCGCGCTCAGCGCCGGGAGCCAGAAGGGGACCACGCTTGCCGCCAAGCCGTTGGTCAAGACCAAGGTGATCCACCGCACGATCCGGGTCACCAAGCACATCAAGCCCAAGCACCCGATGGGTGCCGGCGGCTGCTTGGTCCGGCGGGGGCGATAGCTCCGGCTACGGCGGCAGCGCCACCACCGGCGCCTCCTCGACCGGCTCCGGTTCATCTTCCTCGTCTTCTGGCTACTCGCCGGTGACGACTGCCTCCAGCGGCGCCTCGACCTCCGTCCCGACCTCCGGCTCGCACTCGACGCCGGTCGTCACCCACACCAGCGGCTCGCACCACTCGGGCAGTCGCCGACCATGGTGGCCGCCGTCATCACAGTCCTGTCGTAACCCACACGAGCGGCTCGCACCACAGCTCCGGCGGCGGAGGCGGAGGCAAAGCGACGCCGGTCGTCACCAACACCAGCGGCTCCAGCGCCGGCTCCGGCGTGGCGGCGGCTCGACTCCTCCGGTCACCACCGCGCCCAGCGGCGTCGGTTAGCCGGCGGCGGCGGTGGTGGCGAGAATGAGAGCGAGGGCGGCGGCGGTGACTGAGCGGGCCCGCAAGACACGCCGGCCAAGCCCGGCCCTGGTGGTGTGGAGCTCGATCGTCCTCTTCGCGGCGCTGTTCGCGCTCCTCACCTACCAGCTCGCCGCCAGCCAGCCGCCGCCCCGCCGCCCGGTCGTGGTGCGCAAGGTGCTGCAAGCGCCGCGTGGTCACGACCTTCGTGCCCACCCCCGGCCGCAACAGCGTCAGCAGCAGCGGCGCCGTTGCCGGCGAAACCTCCTCAGCGGGCTACGCTCCCGTCACGACCAGCGCCTCCTGACATGGCTGAGCACGACGTCATCTTCGACGCGATGGGCTCGCACGTGCGGCTGCTGATCGGCGAGCCGGGGCCGGGAATGGCCGCGGCCCCGGCGGCCGCCGAGCAGGCGCGCCAGTTCATCGTCGAGTTCGACGCGACCCTGTCGCGCTTCAAGCCCGAGAGCGAGCTCTGCGCGCTGAACGCCGACCCGCGCGAGCGGGTGCCGGCCTCGGAGCTGCTGCGCACCGCGGTCAAGGCCGGCCTCGAGGCCGCCGAGCGCAGCGGCGGCCTGGTCGACCCGACCCTGGTCGGCGAGATCGAGTCCGCCGGCTACGTCGCCTCGCGGGCCGGCGTGCCCGGCGCGCCGCTGGGCGCGGCCCTGGCCGAGGCGCCGCCGCGGCAGCCGGCACATCCCAACCCCGCCGCGAGCTGGCGCCGCTTCGAGGTCGACGACGCGGCCGGCACGATCGAGCGGCCGCCCGGCGTCGGCTTCGACACCGGCGGCGCCGGCAAGGGCCTGGCGGCCGACCTGATCGCCCAGCGCCTGCGCGGCTACTCGCGCTTCATCGTCGACTGCGGCGGCGACATCCGGATCGGCGGCCCCGACGCGCTCGTCAGCCCCTACGAGGTCTTCGTCGAGCATCCGCTCACCGGCGAGCGCGCCTTCGTGCTCAAGCTCGGCTCCGGCGCCGTCGCCACCTCCGGCCTCAACGTGCGGATCTGGCGCGACGAGAGCGGCCGCTACGCCCACCACCTGCTCGACCCCGCCACCGGCGAGCCGGCCTGGACCGGCCTGATCGGGGCCACCGCGCTGGGCGACACCGCCGTCGAAGCCGAGACCTTCGCCAAGGCGGCGCTGCTCTCCGGCCCCGAGGGCGGCCGTGCAGTGCTCGCCGAGCGCGGCGGAATGCTCGTCCACGACGACGGCCAGATCGAGACCGTCGGCCCACTCGCCGCCCGGCCCACGATCCGCATCCCCGACCTCTCCTCGAGCTCGATGAACCAGGCCGCCTCGGAAACCCTGCAGACCCACGGCTGGTGGCTCGCCAGCCGCGCCTCCGGCCTGCTCGCCCTGGTCCTGGTGACGATCTCGGTCGGGCTCGGCCTGATGATGGCGGGCAAGGTGATGCGCCGCCCCGGGCTCTCGCGCAAGCTGCTGGCGATCCACGAGCACACCGCGGTCGCCGGGATCATCGCGATCGCCGTGCACGGCATCACCCTGCTCGGCGACCCCTGGCTGAACCCCGGCGTCGGCGGCATCGCCGTCCCCTTCACGATGAGCTTCCGCCCGCTCTTCACCGGCCTCGGCATCGTCGGCGGCTACCTGGCGGCGCTGCTCGGCCTCAGCTTCTACTTCCGCAAGCGGATCGGCGCGCGCCTCTGGCGCAAGGCCCACCGGGCGACGGTCGTCGTCTACCTGCTCGGCCTCGTCCACGCCTTCGGCGCCGGCACCGACGCCTCGGCCGTCTGGTTCCGCTGGTGGGTGCTGATGACGCGCCGGCGATCGGCGGGCTCTTCGTCTACCGAGTGCTCTCGCCAGCGGCGCCAAGCGCCGCCCGGAGCAGAACGAGCGCGCACAGGAGCTCGCGATCAACGCCCGAGCCTGCCCGCCGGGCACCATCGCGGCGCGATCCCCCGATCCCAGTCCGAGGAGGCATGATGAACGACAACGGAGTCCTGATCGTCGGCGGCGGCCTCGCCGCGCAGCGCTGCGCCGAGACGCTGCGCCGCCGCGGCTACGAGGGAGCGGTGCGGATGGTCTGCGCCGAGCCCGACCCGCCCTACGACCGCCCGCCGCTCTCCAAGGAGCTGCTGGCCGGGGCCGTGGAGGAGGAGGCGGTCGCCTATCGCCCCGCCTGGTGGTACGAGGAGAAGCAGGTCGAGCTGCTGCTCGGCGCCCGCGCCGAGGCGCTCGACCCGGCGGCGCGCACCGTCACCCTCGACTCCGGCGCCGAGCTCGGCTACGAGAAGCTGCTGATCGCGACGGGCAGCGCGGCGCGCCGGCTGCCCTTCCTCGCGGGCTTCGAGAACGTCCACGCCCTGCGCACGCTCGCCGACGCCCGCCGGCTGCGCGGAGAGCTGGTCCCGGGCGCGCGGCTGGCGATCGTCGGCGCCGGCTTCATCGGCCAGGAGGTCGCCGCGACCGCCCGCGGGCTCGGCGTCGAGGTGACGATGATCGAGGCGCTGCCGACGCCGCTGGCGCCGATCCTCGGCGAGCAGCTCGGCGGCTGGTTCGCCGAGCTGCACCGCGACGAGGGCGTGCGGGTGCTGACCGGCGCGATGCTGGAGAGCGCCCGCGGCGCGACGGCAGGGTCGAGGAGCTGGCCCTCGGCCGGCGGAACGAAGGTCGCCTGCGACGCCGTCGTCGTCGGCGTCGGCACGGCGCCGGCCACCGAGTGGCTGCGCGGCAGCGGGCTCGACGAGAAGGGCGTGCGCACCGACGCCGCGGGGCGAACGTGCCTGCCGGGCGTCTTCGCCGCCGGCGACGCCTCGGTTCCCTTCGACCCCCGCTTCGGCAACCACGCCCGCACCGAGCACTGGGACGCCGCGGCCTGGCAGGGAGCGGCAGCGGCCAAGGCGATGCTGGGCGAGTACCCGGGCACGCCGCCGCTGCCGAGCTTCTGGAGCGACCAGTACGGGCTGCGGATCCAGTACGTCGGCCACGCCCACCACTCCGACGCGGTCGTCGTCGAGGGCGACCCGGACGAGCGCGACTTCGAAGCGACCTTCACCCGCGGCGGCGTACCGGTCGCCGGCCTCGCGGTCGGCCGCCCGCGCGCGATCCCGGCCCTGAAGAAGCGCATCGAGCAGGGGCACTTCCCGGCCAAGGACAGAGCAATGGAGGCAGCATGAGCTACATACCGGTAGTCGACCCCAACGAGTGCAGCGCCCACGGCGACTGCGTCGAGATAGCGCCGCAGGTCTTCCGCCTCGACGACACCGCGGTGGTGATCGGCAACGGCCCCTACGAGCTGATCCTCGAAGCGGCCGAGGCCTGCCCCGCGGTGGCGATCTCGATCGTCGACCAGGAGTCGGGTGAAACCGTCTATCCGTAAGAGTCCTCTTATCTAAATGTGGGTTTCCCGCAGAGTTGTTTGACAATGTGAGTTTGGGATATACCGTCGCCTTACCCAACCAAAGGTAGGTTTGCGATGGGATCCAGTGTGGGTGTGGTCGTCGGTGCGCTGTTCGACCTGAACGAACCTGCGCGCTACCTGCACTGGCACTGGTTCCAGATGTCGGTGGCGAACGTGGTCGTCATCGTCGCTGATGATCGTCGTCTTCATCGCCGCGATCCTGATCCCCTTCCCGAAACGGCAGCGCATCTCGTGAACGGAGAGGAGCGGCGCGAGGTGCCGGCGGAGGAGAGGCAGATGTGGACCACCTGGGTGCGCGAGCGCGCCGTCAGCACGCTGCCGCCGGAGAAGCTCCTCCCCGATCGCCAGCCCTCCTACGTGTCCTCTTGGATCTACGTCTTCGGCGTCGCCGCGATCGCGGCCCTGATCGTGATCGTCGTCTCGGGAGCGATCCTGGGGCTGAAGGGGCCGGAATGGTGGCACGTCTCCAGCGTCGGCCATTTCTTCAACAGCATCCACCTCTGGGCGGTGGAGCTCTTCTTCTTCGCGATGGTGGTCCACCTCTGGGGAAAGTTCTTCATGGGCGCCTGGCGCGGCGGCCGGGGACGCACCTGGGTGACCGGCGCGATCACCTTCCTGGTCGCGATCGGCGCCGCCTTCACCGGCTACCTGTCGCAGCAGAACTTCGACTCGCAGTGGATCGCCAGCGAGGGCAAGGACGGGCTCAACTCGGTCGGGATCGGGGCCTTCTTCAACGTCGCCGACTTCGGCCAGATGTACACGTTCCACGTCATCCTCCTGCCGGTGGCGGTGGTCGCACTGGTCGCCTGGCACGTGCTGCTGGTTCGCCGCCACGGGGTCGTCCCGCCTTACCCGGCGAAGACCGCGAAGCCGGCGCCGGCACCTGCTCCGGGTGAGGCGGGAGCGCCGTGAGCCCTCCCGCCGCCGCGCCGGCGGCGCCCGACCCCGGCGTCCCCTGGCCCGGCCCCTTCATCCGCTATGACCTGATCAAGGAGCTCGTCGTCGCCTTGGGCGTCGTCACCCTGCTCGCGGTCGTCCTCACCGTCCTCTTCTCCTCCCCCGACGACCCGCCGACGACGATCCAGAGCTGGGCCCAGGCCGACCCCGGCGACTTCCTCGCCACAGCGACGACCGAGCTGAGCGGCACCAGCGAGCTCGCCGAATACGGCCCGCCCTACAACCACACGCCCGACGCCACCCAGAAGATCGGCCCGCTCGACCTGCAGAGCACCTCCGGCGTCCGTATCCCGATCGACACGGCACAGGACTTCGTGATCGACCCGCTGAAGGAGATCCCGGCCGCGCCGCGCCTCAAAGTCGCGCTGGCCGCCTACCAGGGAGCGCCGCCGGCCCTGCAGGAAGCCTGGACCGGGGCATACGAAAGCGCCCTGGAAAAGGCCCGGATCGTCCGCGGCGTCCCGATCCTCCCCGCCGGCCACTACGGGCCGGTCGCGCCGATGATGGCGGCGCTGCTCGGCCTCGCCCAGAGCGGCGGCCTCGACGGCGCCCTGCTGGCGAACAACGACCGCTTCTACCAGACCAACTACACCAAGCCGCTGCTCTTCCTCTCGGGCGGGGGTTACTTCGAGGAGCGCGCCGAAGGACAGCACCTGCTCGGCGGCCAGTGGGGAATGATGAACGAGACCGGCAGCTACCCAGGGCAGGTCTGGCTCTGGCTCTACACCTTCTGGTACCAGGTCGAACCCTTCAAAGAATCGCCGAATGCCGACGCCCTGATCTTCGTCCTGATGGGCGCGCTCAGCCTCGCCTTCATCTGCATCCCCTTCATCCCCGGCCTGCGGAACCTGCCTCGCCATCTCGGTGTCCACCGCGCGATCTGGCGCGACCACTACCGCGAAGTCGAGGGCTGAGCGGGGGGCCGCGCCAGCCTGCCCGCGAGCAGGACCAGGGCGGGTGCGGCGGTGATCGCAAGCGTGAGCAGGAACCAGGGCTGGCCGGCATCGGTGCCCGCGCCGAGCGAGTGGACGATGCCGAGCAGCCAGAAGAGCGCGGTGAAGCGGTGCAGCGAGCGCCAGCGCGACTGGCCAACCCAGCTGCGCGCGTAGTAGGAGAGGCCGAGAGCCGCAAGGGCCCAGCCGGCGGCAACCCCGATGCCGGTCCAGAAGGTGCGGTAGGCGCTCGAGAACGGGATCGAGATTTCGACGATCGACGGGTGCAGGAAATGGTCGCCAAGCAGGGCCAGGCCGTGCACCGCGATCGCCACGAGCGTCGCCAGCGAGAGGGCCTCGTGCAGCGCTTTGGTGTCGCCGCCGAACCCCCTCAGAACCCCGCCCCGCGAGCCGATCAGGAGGCCGGCGCTGACCGCCAGGCTGGAGAGGGCCAGGGCCGCGGTTCCAGCGGCGCGGCTGGTGATCCAGAAGATGTGCGGTCCGGCCGAGACCGCGCCGGCGGCGATCACGAAGACGCGGTGACGATCGGTTCGGGTTCTACTTCCGGTTCCGGTTCCGGCACGAATTCTTCTTCGGGCACGGCTTCAGGTTCTGCTTCCGGGGCGAATTCTTCTTCGGGCAGCGGTTCGGCTTCCAGCGCCGGTTCCGCTTCTTCCTCCGGTTCGGGTTCGGGCGCCGGTTCGCGCGCCGGTTTGCTTTCCGTCGAGGCGACGGGCCGGTGGCTCGCGTGCGGGATGCGGCTGAGGGCGGGATCGTTGCCGGAGACGAGCTGGGCGAAGACGAGCGCCCAGGCGACGGCAAAGAGCGCCAGCGAGCCGCGCAGCGTGCGCCGTCGGATCGCCTGCACCCGGCGCCGCTTGGCCCGGATCTTGGCTCGCGCCAGTCCCTTCGCCTCGAGGCGATCGGGGGTATCCATCCAGGGCATGCTCGGACGACTTCCCTAAGCGGGGCCAAATCCTGCCTTAGAAAGCTCTAATTTGGCCTGGCATCGGGGCCGGCGGTCAAGGTATGCGGCGTGCCCGAGCCCCATCACCGCGCCCACCGCACGCCTGGCCGCCACACGCACTGGCGCCTCGCCCGGCGCCGGCACCTGCTGCTGCGCGGCGGGGCGGCCGCGGCACTGCTGGCGGTCGTGGGTCCAGGGCTCCTGGCGGGCCTCTCCGACGACGACCCGGCCGGGATCGCCACCTACTCGATCCTCGGCGCCAAGTACGGCTACGAGCTGCTCTGGGTCCTCGCCCTCTCGACCGCGGCGCTGATCGTCTTCCACGAGCTCGGCGTGCGGCTTGGGATCGTCACCGGCAAGGGGCTGCTGACGCTGGTCCGCGAGCACTACGGCAAGCGGGCCGCGGCGCTGGTGCTGGGGGCGCTCGTGATCGCCAACACCGGCACCCTCTGCGCCGAGTTCGCCGGCGTCGCCGCCGGGATGGAACTGCTCAGCGGGATGAGCCGCTACGTCAGCGTGCCGCTCGCCGCGGTCGGCGTCTCCGCCCTCGTCCTGCGCGAGAGCTTTCGCCACGTCGAGCACTTCCTGCTCGCGCTCAGCTCGGTCTTCGTCGCCTACGTGATCTCCGGCGTGCTCGCCCACCCCGACTGGGCCGCCGCCGCCAAGGGCCTGGTCGTGCCGGGCATGCCGCTCAACCGCGAGGCGGTGCTCGTCGCCGTGGCCACGGTCGGTACGACCCTGGCGCCGTGGGGACTGGCCTTCATCCAGTCCTACGCGGTCGACAAGCGCCTCCAGGTCAAGGACCTCGCCTACGAGCGGATCGACGTGATCGTCGGCGCCGTCCTCACCGGCGTGATCGGCTTCTTCGTCGTCATCGCCTGCGCCGCGACCCTGCACGTCCAGGGCATCGACGTCAACGACGCGAGCGACGCGGCGCGGGCGCTCGAGCCGCTGGCCGGGAACACCGCCGCGACCCTCTTCGGCCTCGGCTTCCTCGGCGCCGCCCTGCTCGCGGCGGCGATCGTGCCCCTTTCAACCGCCTACTCGGTCTCGGAGACGCTCGGCCGCAAGGCCGACCTCAACGACAGCTTCGAGGAGGCGCGCTCCTTCTACGTCAGCTACGCCGTCGTCGTCGCCATCGCCGCCGTGCTCGTCCTCATCCCCGGCGCCCCGCTGATCCCGATCCTCTTCCTCTCCCAGGCCCTCAACGCCGTCCTCCTCCTCGTCCTGCTTCCCTTCATGCGCTCGCTCGGCCGCAACCGCGAGCTGATGGGCGACCACGCCCTAGGCCGCGCCGGCCGGCTCGCCACCGGCATCGCTCTCGCCGTGATCGCGGTCTCGGTACTGGCCCTCGGCGTGCTGACTGTCCTGTAGTAGCAGAGTTAATAACTGCTATTTCCTATTTTAACTGCTATATTGCCTGATATATCATGCTTAAAAATAAGTCTAAGAATCGCGGTAGTTCTCCCCGCGCAGTTCTCCCGCCGATCCGTCGCGCGCTTCGCGGCGTCGCGGATGACATTGCGACATGGCGAAAGCTTCGGGGCCTGACCCAAGCTCAGCTCGCCGACCGGTCCGGCGTATCGCGCGACACGGTGAGCCGTCTGGAGGGCGGAGACGGGGGCGTCAGCCTGGAGAACCTGCTCCGGGTACTTCGGGCGCTCGGTATTCTCGACAGCCTGCCCAAGGCACTCGATCCCCATCGGTCCGATGTGGGTCGCCTGCGTTCTGACGAGCGGCTTCCTCAGCGCGTACGCCCTCGAAACCTGGCCGGGCCAGACGATGGCTGACACAGCGATCGACGTCATCGTTCAAATCGGGGGCGATGACGTCCTCGCGGGAAGGCTGTGGTCCCATCGCCGGCCGGGGAGCGAGTCGGCGACCTTCAGCTACGCGTCCGACTTCCTGGAAAGACCCGACGCATATGAGTTGGACCCGCTTCTGCCGTTGTTCGAAGGCCAACAGCAGACACCGGAAAACAAGGCGATCTTCGGAGCCTTCGCCGACGGTGCGCCGGATCGCTGGGCCGGCGGCTCATCCACCGCACCGAGCGGCAGCGGGCCCGCCGCGACGAAAACGCCGAAAGGAGCTTCGGCGAGGTCGACTACCTGCTCGGCGTTCGCGACGACCTGCGCCAGGGGGCGTTGCGATTCCGGGATCCGGAGACGGGAACCTGCCTCGCCGACGAGCGCAGTGGCGTCCCCGACCTTCTCGATCTCCCGGAACTGCTTGGCGCTGCCGAACGAATGGACCGCGACGAAGCAGACCAACCAACCCTTGAAAAGCTGCTGCGAGGGGAACTCACTGGGCGGTGCTCGACCGAAGGCCCACGTGCTCGACCAGGCCGGCCGTATCGCGATCGCCAAGTTCCCAAGCCCCGCCGGCGACGAATGGGACGTGATGCGCTGGGAGGCGGTCGCGCTGAAGCTCGCCGGCGAAGCCGGCATCCGAGTGCCGGACTGGACCCTCCACCAGATCGGCGAGAGGCCGGTGCTGATCCTGGACCGTTTCGACCGAGCTGCCGGGAAGCGAATCGGCTACGTGAGCGCGATGACCATGCTCGAGGCCAGCGACGGCGACCAGGGCAGCTACCTCGACATCGCCGATGCAATCGAGCGCCACTCGCCGAGTGCCGGCGACGACCTTCGACAGCTATGGCGGCGAATCGCTTTCTCGGTTCTGATCGGCAACACCGACGACCACCTCCGCAACCACGGCTTCCTCAGGGCCAGCACCGCCGGCTGGTCGCTCTCCCCCGCCTTCGACCTCAACCCAGACCCGGCGCCTGGGCCCAAGCACCTGAGCACCCTGATCGACTACGACACCGCGGCGGCGCGAATCGACGTGCTCATAGGCGTTGCCGAGTACTTCCGGCTAAACGACGAGGGTGCCCGAGCAATCTTGCGTGAGGTTTTCTCGGCGACGACCGGGTGGCGAGATGCCGCACGTGCGATGGGGCTCGGCGGGGCCGAGATCGACCGAATGGAATCCGCCTTCGAGCATGAACAGGCCAAGGTGGCGCGCGAGATGGCCGCCGCCCCCGCGGGCGACTAGGGTTGCCCCCATGAGCGTCATCGACGAGCTGGTCGCCAACAACGAGGGCTTTGCGACATCGCTGCCCGCCCAGCACCTCGACGTGCACCCCAGCAGACAGCTGGCGATCGTCACCTGCATGGACTCGCGGCTGGACGTCTTCGCCGCGCTCGGGCTGCGG
Source organism: uncultured Solirubrobacterales bacterium (assembly GCA_963714665.1). Lineage (GTDB taxonomy): Bacteria > Actinomycetota > Thermoleophilia > Solirubrobacterales > 70-9 > VRUE01. The sequence continues at coordinate 1,190,796 of CAVQPE010000003.1, forward strand.
GACGGCGAGGCGCATGTGCTGCGCAACGCGGGCGGCGTGATCACCGACGACGTGATCCGCTCGCTTGCCGTCTCGCAGCGGCGCCTCGGCACCCGCGAGGTGATGCTTATCCACCACACCGACTGCGGTCGTCAAGACCTCCAATCCCAAGCCCGGGGCGAGCACCGCCGGAGCATCTTCTTGAAGCTCGGTCTAAAGCGCAACTGACATCACCTTGTGATGGGGTGGCACTGCTGCCGTTTGGCTCGTTTCTCTTTCACTCGGATAGGGAGTCACATTCTTGCTCGCCAAAGCGAGCGACCACCCTTCCCTTCGCCAAGCCTTGCACTTCGCTGATACAGCCGTTAACAGCGAAGACGGCGTAATGGAAGGATTCGGCGTTTCTGAATCGGACACGACCGGGAACGGCGCGAGCCCTCAAGACTTCGGATCCTCCATCCGAGAAGACCAAGCGAACCTGGCTGACTGAAGTTGGGTAAGCCGCAATGCCGACGTCGAAGGACTGCCACGACTCGGTTTCCCCAGTAGGCAGGGTCTGTGAGCCTTCTTTGGTTGGCATTGTCACGACAGCGCCTCGGCTGGACTTGATCGGACCGCACCGCTTGCCACCAGTTTCGGGACCCATGGCGCTCCCGTTCGGCAGCACAGCCAAAGGCCCAAGCAGGTCCACCAAGAAACACACGCGATCCCTGGAGGATGACCAAGGCCTCGCTTCGGCCCACATGGACCATTGCCACGGCAAGACCCTGGCGAAGCCGAGCCTCAATTCATTCGCCGACACCCTCTTCACGCCCCCATCAACGGGCAGGCGCCCGTGGCCGCCTCCTCCCAGTGAGGAAGCGACAAACCAAAGCGCCACGGCTAGGAAGGTCACAGCTACTACTGAGAATCTCCTCAATTCAGCTTTCCTTTCGCGACGGCACCTGACTGCGGACTAAGCTACCAAGTCTTGACTCAAAATTGAGACCATGGGCATTCCTCGCCAAAGGTCCAAAACGTGATGCCATTACCATTATCCATTGCTTTGTTTTTCCCGACATTTCCGGTACCTGACAGGAGAGGGATGCTCGCCGTTCTCGGCTCCCTCTCTCTGGGCACTCAGGGCCTGAGTCATCTCAGCCTCCTTGCTCTTGCTCCCGCCCACTGCGGGAGCCGGTGTCCCCACACCCGCACGCCGCAGGCGTGCCAAAATCAAATGACAGGAGAGGCGGCTCCCGCGGTGGGTGAGCGAGGCTGCGGTTCAGCCGAACTCGCCAGAGGTCACTGGTTCAACTTTGGACCCCTAGTCAGTGGGCAAAGGTGCGTAGGTCGATGGGCGACCCGTCCTTGCCACCCTCCTCACCGCGTAAAAGGAAGCGGAAATGTGGCTCAGTTGTGCTTCGTGACCGAAAGCAGCGGGACGATGGCCGACACGGGATTTATGGTCACGCGGATCACCTCCTACGGGGTCGTAGCTTGACCTTGAACTTGTAGCGGGCAGGGGTCGGGTCCGCGTCCCCCTGCCAGGCAATGGCCCTGACCTCGAAGACGTGCCTCCCGAGCCGCAGGTGCCGGTAGGTTCTTGGAGAGCCGCAGCGAGCGAAGGGACGCCGGTCCATCCGGCACTCAAACCGGAACCCGGGCGCCTTCGTGGCAAACCTGAAGGTCGCCGAGCGCCCGACGACCTTCGTGCCCAGGGGCAGGATGAACGTATCTGGCTCTCTCCCCGCCGAGGGGAGGGGATCGGGGGCGCTTTCGGGGAACCCGCCGATGGGTGCCGATTTGCTCATCAGCTCGGCGTCGATGCCGGTCGTGAGGCTCGGCACGGTGAGCGGGAGCGCTACGGCCGCTGCCCGGGACGGAGAATTGTCGTAGTACTGGGCGAAGTAGCCGTCCTCGACTTCCCACGATTTCTCGTCGTCGCGATTCCGTTCCGGGGAGAAGGCGACCTTGTATTCGCCGCTTGGCATGCCGCCAACCAGATAGTGGCCATCTCCTGAGGTGTAGCTGCAACGCGAGAATTCTTCGCCACCTGCTTCTATTGCGCAGACCTGGATTTCGCCCAGCGGCTGCCCGGTTCCCGCGTCCACCACCCTGCCCGCTATCCCTGCCGCTTCGTCCAGGGCGCCATCGATTCCAGGCGTCGCCGACCCCTCTTTCACCGGGACCGATTTGGCCTGTTTCCGCAGCTCGGTTCCGTCGTACCACTGCCCGAAGTAGTTGAGGGACCAAGGGGGATCGAAACCGACGACGTAGGAGCCGGTGGTCAGGGCCATGATCGTGTAAGCACCGGTCGCGTCGGTCCTGGCGCAGCCTCCGCTGGAGTCCGCCTGGGACGACGCGCATGCCAAGACCCCTTCGAGCGGGATGTCGCCGACGGCGCCGAGCACCTGTCCTGTGATCTCGCCGCCGACCGCCAGGCTCGCGTTGATTCCCGCTAGCGCTTTGCCTTCGGCCAGATGGACGAGGGTGGCGTCTTCTTCGGCGCGCTCATCGTCGTAGTACTCGGCCACGTAGTTCAGCTCATAGGGCTGGAATTCAATCTCGTAGTCGCCTTTGGGGAGGCCGGGGATCGTGTAATGGCCGCTGGCGTCGGTGAATTCCGCCACGCCCTGCCATTCACCGGGACTTGCTCCCCGCCACGCGGTTACCTGGATTCCCGGGATCGGCGCGGCGGTGGAGCCATCGGTGACCACGCCGGATATCGAGCCGGCCCAGGCTGCCGGGGCAGAGGCTCCCAGCAGGGCTGCGCCCAGGATCGCGATGCAGACCCAGCCCAGGCTCTTGACCTTTGGCTGGCTCAACCCGGCCCTACCTCCTGGTCGAGGGCTGATGGGTGGTGGGGCATCCATGAAACGGCGCATGAGGAGCCTCCTTTCGCGCTTGGCGGCCGTTAGTTTTGGGAGGGCGGCGAACTCGGAACGCCGCCCTCCCTGGTCCTTGTTGCATCGGGCGCCACGTCCCGCCCCAGGGGCACAGCTTGCAACAGTGCTCCTGGAGCAGACGCCCGATGCGAGCGCGATGCTAGACAGCTAATGCAAAGTTTTCAGTTTTTGAACTAGTCAATTAGAGCGATAGGCCCGTGGCCCTCGCTGTTGAGTTCCTCTAGGTGCGCTTCTTCGCTTTCTTGGGCTTGACTTTTTTGCCCACCGCCGAGCCGAAGACCAACACGACGGCGGTTGTGGGGATTAACTCGCCGTCGCTTTCGCCATTCGCCATCCGATCTCTCGATTCGACCTCCAGATTGCGGTAGCTCTCGAAGAACTCGGCAGCCAATTCCTCTGCGTCTTTGCGCGCCTTGCCATCCAGCATTCTCGGGTCCCGACCGACGACATAGTCGGGGCGCTTATCGAAGGTTCCCATCTCTAGCGACTTGCCTACATCGTGCTCAATATCGTCCAGCACCTCACCGAACACGGCTCGCTGCGCTGACCTTGGAAGCAGTTTTAGGGTCCACGATGGGATCAGCACCTCGTCAACGGCCCTGTAGAAGTGCTCAACCGCCCCACGACGAGGCTCGGTCTTGACCAACCTGATGCATTCAAAGTCCTTAAGGATTTTGAAGTGGTAACTAACTTGACTCAGGCCCTCTCGTAGCTCCTTAGAGAGTTCATTGGGGCTCGCCATCCGGTCATTGAGAATCGTGAGGATCTGCACGCGCAATGGGTGGCCGAGCGCCTTGATGATCTGCTGGCCTACCGACCGACTGCCCGCCTCTCGCTGGGGTTTGACCTTCCTGGACCCCTTCGATCTGTCCCCTCTTTTTCGCTGCCACGCTGATTTCTCCTCGCTCGTAGTGGATGCTGGGGCACCGCAACCTCGGCAGGCCGGCTCTCGATCAAAACGACCAGGCCGCCGGGATGCTGAATATTGTCCGCCCGTTGGAGAAACTGAAGATGCTCAGTCTCTGCGGACTAATGGAGTCTTTCACAGGGACGCGAGGAAAACGTCCACATTTTTAGAACCTCTTACATCGACTAGTCGATCGACTTCGGAGGTCTCACTCGCCTCGACTAGTCGACCTGTCCGGACACCCTTTTAATAGGAGGGTCAGTCTTCGATGGCATCTCAAAAGAGAACATCGCAAGCCTGATGTTGATGAGCTTGCTCTCATCGTCGGCCTTACGCGCCCGATCGACACTTTCGACTTCGGCCTCACGGCCAAGAGCCAGTAGATCGTCAAGTCCTTTATTGATCTTGATCCAGCCAAGCTCGTCAACACGTAGTGGAGATCGACTCGAGTGTGACTCCGAACGGTCCTGGAAGGTACGTGCGTGCCAAGCGACAGCAACATCGCGCAAAACCAGCTGTTGAAGCCAGAGCACATACCGTTCTCGTTCGTCCCGGCTTAGCTCGCCCCATTCCTGACTGCTGAAAACAGGTCGCATCACGGCACGGTAGATGGTCGTCGGTATCCCGCGCCTGCGCTCGGTGTCAACCGCCTCTACAAGGCCCATTTTTTTCAGCTGCCCGACGTCGTAGTCGGCCTTGTTGAGCCGGATGCCAAGCTCCTTGGCAATATCGCTCTTGGACGCCGGGCCTTCGATGAGGGAAACCAGCGCGGCGAGCTGCGCGGGATTTTGGAGCAGGCGAAAGAGCTGTTCGTCGATGCGGGTCTCTGGCATCACCGTTTTTGCCACAGCTCTTCCTCTCCTCTCTCGGGTCGATTGAGCGCGCCGGACCTTAGCCGATTTTCCAAAAGCTGCAGACGAGTATTTGGAATAGCTCTGCCCATCTGGTCCACGTTTACCTACCAATACTGATCGACTAGTCGATTACCCTCGGTAGCTGGTTCAAACGCCAGTCGGAGAGGGGGTGATTCACGTGCTCGAAAAGGTCGAGGCAATCGTTCCGGCGATTTCCACATTCAAGCCCGCTTAGCGGACATTTGCGGCCGATCCCAGCCTTCGAGCCGGGGTCGGCCGCCCTTGCAGCGGCCCTGCTGCTGACTTTAAAGCTACCTAAAGCGCTCGACTAGTCGATCAGCCTCGGCTAACCTTCCTTTGCGGTGACGGGGGAGGCAGTAAAAGCCAGGCCTGGCGGCGACTGGGCCGAGCGCGCTTTCGATGCGATGGCGCCGCTCTACGACGACTTCACCGCCCATTACGAATACGAGTTCTGGACGGCGCAGCTACTGGCCGTCCTTGAGCGCGAAGGACTTCAGGGCCACCGCCTGCTCGATGTCGGCTGCGGAACGGGCAAGAGCTTCTTGCCGATGCTTTCACGCGGCTGGCAGGCCATTGGGTGCGACATCTCGGCCTCGATGCTCGAGTTGGCGCGAGAGAAGATCGGAGATGGCGTTCGTCTAGAGGTTGCCGACATGCGCGAGCTGCCGCGCTTTGGCGAGTTCGACCTGGTTTGGGCTCTGGACGATGCGATCAACTACTTGCTCTGTATCGAGGAATTGGAGACGGCGCTTCGCGGGATGCGGAGCAACTTGGCGCCTTCAGGCCTACTGCTGTTCGACGTCAACGAGCTGCTGGTCTACGGCTTCTATGCAGAGGGCGTCGAAGTGGAGCGAGATGGCCGCCACTTCGTTTTTCAGGGGAATGGGATGGGCGAGGTCGAGCCGGGCTCGATCTGCGAGTTCTCATGCTTCGAGAAGCGGCCCAGCGGCGAGGGTCAGGCGGCCGGCCGCCGCCATGTCTCCATCCATCGCCAGCGTCACTTCACCGAAGCCGAGATTCTGGCTGCTATCGAACGCGCGGGCCTCACGTGCTTGAACGTCTATGGCCACGGCACCGACGGCATCCCGCGCCAGCCCCTGGGCTCGGCCCACACGAAGGCGGTCTACGTTGCCCGTGCCGCCTAGCCCCACAACCTGGGAAAAGCCGCGGGTCAAGCGCACGACTGAGCAATTTCAGGCACCGAACGGCGATCTCTACCTCCGCAGGCCCAGCGAAACCGCCGACATTCGAATTAAAGATCCAAGTCCGAAGTTGCGGGAACTGCTCGACGCGCTCGATGGCACTCGCACTCGCCCCGAACTAGACGAAGAGTTTGGGGCCGAGTTCGTCGGCGAATTCGTCGTGCAGCTCGGCGAAATGGGCCTCGGGGAGGACGCGTTAGACGACGACCTGATCGCCCCTCAAACACGGGAGCGCTTCGATCGCCAGCTCCGCTACTTCAGCGATGTCTCAACCGGGCAGACGCCGTCGCAATGCCAAGGCAAGCTGGAGAACGCTCGCGTTGCGGTCCTGGGCGTTGGCGGCCTCGGCGGCTGGTCGGCGTTGACACTCGCGTGCTCCGGCATTGGCGAGATGTTGCTCGTCGACTTCGACACGGTTGAGCTGAGCAATCTCAACCGCCAAATTCTCTTCGGGGAGGCAGACGTCGGCCATTCGAAGGTGGACCTGGCGGCAAAACGGCTCGACACCTTCAACTCCTCTATCCGGATCGAGACTCGCGAAGAACGGCTCGGCAGCGAGGCGGCAGTTGCAGGGGCGATCGAGGGCTGTGACCTCGTTGTCAACGCGGTCGATTGGCCAGCTCACGACATCGAGCTCTGGGTCAACGCGGCCTGCTTTGCGGCCGGTATCCCGTACATCGCGATGAGCCACTATCCGCCGATTGCCCGCGTCGGGCCTCTGTACGTCCCGGGCGAGACTGGCTGCTACTCATGCCAGGAGATCGCCTACAAGCGCTCGTATCCGCTCTACGACGCGGTGGTCGAGTATCAGCGCGCGAAGCCCTCGCCGGCAGCGACGCTTGGAGCCGCCTGCGCTCTGATCAGCGGTCAGGTCGCCCTTGACGTCATGCACTTCCTGACCGGCCTTGCGACGCCGTCGAGCCTGGGAGTGAGCCATATCTATGACCTCCGCTCGATGGAGGCCAAACGGGAGCAAGTCGTGCCGGAGCCGGACTGCCCGGTCTGCGGCATGTGCCGACCGTCTCAACCGTTTGAGCATTCTCAAAGGAGGTGAGTGCCATGACGATCAAGCCTTGTCCGCCCACGGTTCCGCTGCTTTCGCTCATCAAGACGCGCTGACGCCACCGAGATCCGCTCCGCAGATCGATTCGCTAGAAGGTGCTCCAGGATCGCAATCTCGTTCTAGAGGGACCGTGAAGCGGAGCGGAGAGCGCGAGGGTCCCCCACCCACCGACAGATCACCATCTAGGGTTCTGCCTATGAGCGTGATCGACGAGCTGGTTGCCAACAACGAGGGCTTTGCGACATCGCTGCCCGCCCAGCACCTCGACGTGCACCCCAGCCGACAGCTGGCGATCGTCACCTGCATGGACTCGCGGCTGGACGTCTTCGCTGCGCTCGGCCTGCTCGACGGCGAGGCGCACGTGCTGCGCAACGCCGGCGGCGTGATCACCGACGACGTGATCCGCTCGCTGGCCGTCTCGCAGCGGCGCCTCGGCACCCGCGAGGTGATGCTGATCCACCACGACGACTGCGGCTTGCAGAAGCTCACCGACGACGGCTTCCGCGCCGAGCTGCAGGAGGCGACCGGGGTCTCCCCCGCCTTCGCGATCGAGTCCTTCTCCGACCCCGAGGCCGACGTGCGCCAGTCGATCCTGCGGGTGCGCCGCTCCGCCTTCCTGCCCCACCGCGAAGAGGTGCGCGGCTTCGTCTACGACGTCGACACCCACCGCCTCCGCGAGGTCGCCGCAGACGCGTAGCTCACGGCCGTCGGCAGGCTATTCGAGCTTGAAGGCGACGATCTTCGGCGTCTGTCCCGCGGCCGCAGCCAGGCCGGCCGGGGCGATCAGCATTTCGCCGTCGGCCATCACGCCGGAGTTCGTGCCCGCCGGCAGCTTTTCGCGCCAGACTATCTGCCCCGTTTTCGTGTTGAAGGCGCTGACCGACCCTTCGTAGTTGGTCGCGAAGACGAGGTCGTTGACGACCGTGGTCGCGCCATACGCGGGAGTCGTGAGCGTTTTGGACCACTTCACCTTGCCGGTGGCGGCGTCCAGCGCGACCACTTCGCCGCTGGCTTCACCGCCTTCGCCGACTTCGCTGCCGGAGATGACTTTGCCGGGGTAGTTGACCACCGGGACGAAGACCGTCGATCCGTCAGTGGACATCGGCGCGATCACACCGCCGAGCGTGCCGGGGTAGAGGGTCCCCACTTTGATCTTCGACGCTTCCCCCCGCATCGCCAGCAGGCCGTCTTCGTCGTGCCCGCTGTGCTTGCCGACCGCTCGCTGCCAGATCACCTTGCCCGTTTCGCGGTCGGCGGCCAGGACGATGCCGGACTTGCCGGCGGCGACCACGACCTGCTTGCCGCCGACCTTCATCAGGATCGGCGGTCCCTGGAAGTCCCAGTCGTAGAGGTCGTGCGGCGTGACCTGGTGGTACCACTTCATCTTGCCCGTCTTGGCGTTGAGCTTGACCAGGGAGTCCGTGTAGAGGTTCGGCCCCGGGCGGCTCGTGCCCGAGGGGAATTCAGGCGTGCCGGGGTACGGCGCGGGATTGCCGGTGCCGAAGTACATGAAGCCCTTTTCGTCGAAGGCCGGCGGATACCACACCCCGCCTCCAGAGTTGACCTGGGGATTGCCCCAGAGGCTGTTCGGCACTGTGTTGAAATGCCACAGTTTCTTGCCGGTCTTCGCATCGAGCGCCCAGAGGATTCCGACGCCCCCGCCTTCGTATGACTCACTCGTGTTGAGCGGCACGGTCGACACGTAGACCATCCCGTCGTGGTAGCCGGGGGCCATGTCGATGCCCTCGTGTTCGTTGTTGGGCAGGACCGTGGCCCAGACCTGCTTGCCGGTTTTCTGGTCGAGCGCGAACGCTTCGGTCGGGGTCGCACCGAAGACCCGGCCGCCGGCGACGACGACGCCGTTCGGTCCCTCGTCCGGCTGCGAGTAGTCCCTCGTCCAGAGGACTTCGCCGGAATCGAGGCTGAGCGCCTGGACGTTGGAGGCGAGATCCTGCGAGTAGATCACTCCCTTGTCGATCACCGGCGTCGAGGCGTAGCTGCCGAAGTTGCTGGTGCCCGGGATCGGGGCGGTCCAGGCGACCCCCAGGCTCGACACGTTGGAGCTGTTGATCTGGCTGCTCGGGTTGCGCGTGTTGGCCGCGTCGACCCCCGGGTACCCGGAGCCGGTGAGGTCCGCGCTTCCTCCGCTCGACGAGGAGCCGCAGCCCGAGATCGCGATCGCCAGGACGACGATCACCGCTGCCGTGAGGGCCCCCGCCCGCGCCATTTTCGGCGCACCGCTCAAATTCTTCATTGCGCGACCCTATGTGACTGGTTTATGGCTGTCAAGTGCGTCAATTCCACGGAATATCACATAGAGGTCGAGCCGCTCGAACGCAACTGTGAGGACTCGCCGCCCCCGTCGTTCTCGCCGAGCAGGAAGGGCTGCAGGACACGGTTTGAGAGCAGCCCGAGGGCTCCTAGATTGGCGAATCCAGGGCCCTGGCTCAACCCCGCCAGTCCGGGTATCTGAAGCCGCGGGCGCATCCCGACCAGCTCGAGGTGGCGGCCGATCGGCACCTCGCTGCCTGGCGGCTGGTCCCAGAGCCCTCCGACGCGGCGCTCGATCTCCTCCCGCACCTCAGCCGGGAAGAGGGTCCGCAGCTGCGCGAGAAGGTCGAAGCCGGTGCAGTTGGCGACGTAGTCGTGCTCGGCGCTGCCGGTCCCCTCAGGAGACTCGTACTCGAGCCGCACCCCTTCGCCGCCGGCGGCCGCGCCGACGTCGGTGACCCGGCCGGTGACGAAGCGACAGCGATCGTCATAGGCGATCGCCGCCAGGCTGGGCGGGTCGAAGACCCCGCGGTCGGAGTGCTTGACGAAGTCGCGCCGCGTCTGCTCGTCCAGCGACTCCCATTCGACCGTGTCCGGGTTTGAGAAGACGCGGTTCTCGAGGAAGCTCTCGCCGCGGCTCATCGGCAGCATCGGCGTGTAGATCGTGAAACGGCACCTGGGCCGCAGGCCGCGCAGGAACATCGTCGCGCTGAGCGCACTCTCACCGCCGCCGACGATCGCGATGTCGCACTCGCGCTCCTCGGGTATGCGGGCGAACTCGTCCCTCTTGCTGTCGCAGTGGAAGACCCGCTCGGCCACCGACGGCTCGTGCGGGAAGGCGCGGTGGATTCCGGGGCCGGTCAGCACCAGGGCGCCACCGGTGTGGCGCGAGGTTCCACCGTCCTCTTCGGCTTCGACCACCCAGCGCTCACCCGCCTCGTCGAGCCTCATCTGCGTCACCCGCGCGGCCAGGTGCTCGACCCCCTCGGTCGCCCGCGAGAGCACCCAGGTCAGGTACTCGCCGTAGTCGCGGTGGCGCACCGGCGGCGAGCCGGCGTCGACCCAGCGGGCATAGCGCCGCTTGCTGATCATGTGCTGCTGCCAGGTGAACTGGGCAAGCGCGGCGTCGATCGCCTCCCCCGCCTCACCGAACTCGACGTGGCTCTGGTAGGGGAAGCCGACGTCCTTGATCGGCGTCACCGCCAGCGGCTCCTCGCCCGAGGTCATCCCGTTGCGGCCCTTCCACGATGCCGCCATCTCGGTGCCCTCGATCACCTTGACCGAGAGCTGGGCGAGGCCGAGGCTGTTGAGGATGTGGACCTTGGTCGCGATCCCCGCGGCCTTGGCGCCGGCGCCGACGATTATCAGGTCGTGGTCGGCGCTCATGCGTAGGCGGGGGTCCGGGGCCTGGCGACGACGAGGCCGTGCGCGGCGGGGCTGAAGGCGATCGCGGCACGGGCGATCTGCTCCGAGCCCGCGTCGACCGGCTCCAGGTCGACCTCCTCGAGCACGATGCGCAGGACCCGCTTCATCTCCTGTTCGGCATAGCTGGCCGCGAGGCAGCGGCGGGCGCCGCCGCCGAAGGGGATCCAGGTCGGCACCGCGGCCCGCTGGGTGAGGAAGCGCTCGGGGATGAACTCGCCGGGGTTCTCGTAGACGTCCTCGCGGTGGTGGACCAGGTAGACGCAGGGCGCGATCAGCGTGCCGGCGGGGAGGTCGTAGCCGCCCAGCGCCGCCGGCTTGAGCAGGCGCCGGACCACGACCGAGACCGGCGGCCGCAGGCGCAGCGTCTCCTTGATCACCGCGTCGAGGTAGTCCTCCCCCGTCCCGGCGCGCAGTTCCTCCTGGAGTCGCCGAAGCTTCTCGGGATGGCGCAGCAGGCGCTCGAAGACCCAGGCCAGCGAGCTCGAGGTGGGGCCGTCGGTGAGCAGGGTCAGGAGTTCGTCGCGCAGCTCTTTCTCGCCCAGCGGCGAGCCGTCCTCGTGGCGCGCCTCGACCAGGATCGAGACCGCGTCCTTGCGCCCGTCCTCGCCTTCGGCGCGGCGCCGCCGGGCCTCGGCCAGCACCGCCTCCTCGACCGGATCCATCGCCCGCCGCCACTCGGGGCTGCCTTCGAGCCAATCGGGCCCGAAGAGGGCGAGCTTCAGCAGCCTGTCGTCGTCATTGATCGTCTCCGTCAGGTTGGTGAGCAGCCCGCGCAGGGGATCGAGCCGCCCTTCGTCGTCGCCGAAGACGGCGCGCATCACCACCTCCTGGGTCAGCGCCTGCATCCGCGGCCAGAGCCGGAAGGGCTCGCCGACCGGCCAGGAGCGGACCGCCTGGCGTGCCAGCTCGGTCATCATCTCGGCGTCCTCGCGCATCCGCTCGCCGTGGAAGCGCGGCAGCATCAGCCGGCGCTGGGCCATGTGGGCGGGCTCCTCGCTGAGCATCACCGAGTGCGCCCCGAGGACCGGGCCCAGCGCCAGGTTCGGCACGCCGACGCCGAGGTCGTTGGTGTCGGTCGAGAAGACGCGTTTGACGTCCTCGGGGTCGGAGAGCACGACCCAGGTGCCGAGGTGGCGCAGGCGCAGGGTGAAGGTGTCGCCGAAGCGCTCCCGGCACTGCTCGAGCATCGGCAGCGGCTCGTAGGCCCAGCGCATCGACTGCACCATCTCGGGCTCCTCCGGGCCGGGCGGAAGGGCGGCCTCGGCGTCCTCGGGCGAGGCGCTCGCCTTGCCCATCAGCTCGTCCTCGAGCTTGCAGGTGGCGCCGATCAGCAGCCCGAAGAGGTCGGCGCTGAAGTCCTCGGGCAGGCCGGCCTCGGCGCCGCGGGCGAGGTAGCGGGCGCAGACCTCGGCCACCCGCTCGGGCTGCATCATCGGGATCCCGTGCTCGTCCTTGTACTCGGCGACTTCGCGGCAGATCTGGAAGCGCTCGCCGAGCAGGCGCGAGATCTCCTCGTCGATCGGGTCGAGCCGCTCGCGGAACTGTCCGAGGCCGTTGTCGCTCACGACACCCTTCCGTTCTGCGTAGTCACCACATGGGGTGGCCCGGGAACAGCCGACTCATACTGGCCTCCCAGAAGGCCGGCGGCGAAGGCCTCCGCGCAGGCGGCGAGGCTGTCGAGCGCGTAGCCGCCCTCCTGGACCACGCAGACGGGCATGTCCGCAGCGGCGAGCAGGGCTCCGATGTCCCCGAAGATGCCCGGCTCGAAGTCCCAGCTGCCGTGCGGGTCGTCGGCAATGAGGTCATAGCCAAGCGAGACGACGAGAGCGCGGGCGTCGAAGTCCTCGCGCGCTTCCTCTAGGAAATCGCTGACCCGGGCGAGATAGTCGCGGGGCCTGGGGATGACGTGGTACTCCATCGCCACCTCGCGGTCGGTGGCCGGTTCGACCGTGCCGGAAGCCAGGTTGGTGACCGGGTAGGCGTGCAGAGAGAAGAGGCAGACGTCCTCGAACGGCGCCACGATCGCCGAGGTGCCGTTGGGGTAGTGGATGTCGAGGTCGAGGATCCCGACCGGCCCCGCACCGGCCTGGCGCAGGGTCTGGGCCGCCGCGGCAGCGGTGTTGAGGTAGCAGTAGCCGGCGAACCAGGCCGGACCGGCGTGGTGTCCGGGCGGCCGGCAGAGCGCGTAGGTGAAGCGCTCCCCCCGGCGAGGCGCTCCGCCGCAGTGATCGCCGTGCGCACCCCCTCGCGGGCGGCCTCGACCAGGCCGGAGCAGACCGGGATGTCGGGCGGCAGGCCGGGCGGCGTCAGCTTCGGGATCACCACCGGCTCCTCCGGGGCCCCAGCGAGGGCCTCGAGATAGTGCGGCTCGTGCAGGACGCTGAGCGTCTGCTCGACGTCTTCGCTGTCGGCATCGGCGCCGACGGCGCGCACGCCGTCGTGGCGGAGCAGCCCGCGGCGCAGCTCCTCCATGCGGCGGTTGTCATCCACCCCCGGCAGGATCCGCCCGCCTTCGAGGATCCAGTGAGCCGAGTCGCCGTTGCCGCTGCCGGCGCGCTGCTCGACCAGCAAGAGCTCGCTCACAGCTTCCTCCGCATCCGCGGGCCGAGGTGCTCGAATCCGTTGGCGAGGTAGAAGGCCTCGGTCGCGGCGATGCTCTCGAAGCTCTCGCGCGGCAGGCCGACCTCGACCCGGCACGCCCCCTCCTCGCGGGCCAGCTCGAAGTACGCCGCCAGCAACCCCCGGCCGACCAGGCGGCTGCGCCAGTCCGGGTGCACCCAGAGGTCCTGGATCGTGCCGTAGCGCCCGGGAACGTGGATCGCGTGCTGCCAGCTGGCGGCGAGGACCCCCACGATGCCGTCCTCGCCCCCCGCCTCCGCCACCAGCAGGGCCCCCAGCCCTCCGTCCCCGGCAAGCTTTCTCGTCGCCTCTTCCAGCTCGGACGGCGGCGGGCCTCCGCCGCTGAGCTCGACCAGCAGCTCCGCCACCGCCGCCGCGACCGCGGGCGCGTCCGCCTCCACGGCCACGCGCACCCGCCACTCCTCCGCCCCGGCGCGATGCGCGGCGTCGGCTTCGCTCGGCACCGCCTCGATCACGCCGGCTCCGTCTCCCGCGCCGGCTCCAGCTCGACGCCCCAGGCATCGGAGGAGTCGCTGCCCGTGATCGTGCGGGCGATCGCCGCCATCGGCGCCCGCGCCTTGAGCAGGATCTCGTCGAACTCGTCCACCGGGTCGGACTGCATGACGATCGCCCCGCCGGCGCCGATCGTGGTCCGCCCCGGGCGCAGGACGATCGTGCGGATCACGATGCTGAGGTCCATCGTGCCGTCGAGGCCGAAGTAGCCGATCGCCCCCGAGTAGACGCCGCGGGCCTCGGCCTCGATGTCGTCGATGATCTCCATCGTGCGCAGCTTCGGCGCCCCGGTCATCGAGCCGCCCGGGAAGCAGGCGCGGGTGCATTCGACCGCGCTGCGGTCGGCGGGCAGCCGCCCCTCGACGGTCGAGATCAGCTGGTGCACCGTCGCGTAGTCCTCGACGACCATCAGCTCCGGGACGGCGACGCTGCCGACCTCGCAGACGATGCCGAGGTCGTTGCGCAGCAGGTCGACGATCATCAGGTGCTCGGCGTAGGTCTTTTCGTCGCTGGTCAGCTCCGCCTTCAGCGCCGCGTCCTCGGCCGAATCGGACGAGCGTTTCGTCGTCCCCTTGATCGGGCGAGCCTCGACCCGGCGGTCGCGGTCGACCGAGAGGAAGCGCTCCGGCGAGGAGCTGACCACGGCGACCTCGCCCAGCTTCAGGTAGGCGGCGAACGGCGCCGGGTTGGTGCGGCGCAGGTTGCGGTAGAGGTCGAAGGGATCGGGGCTGGCGTCGGTGGAGATCTGGTCGGTGAGGCAGACCTCGTAGGACTCGCCGGCGGCGAGTTCGGCCTGGCTGCGGGCGATGTCGGCCAGGTACTGCTCACGGCCGCGGCCGCAGCGAAAGCTGACGTGTGAGTCGCTGGGCTCGCCGAAGGCCGGGTCGCTGGGCGCGGGGTCGGCCGGCGGGCGGCGGGCACGTCGGCGACGGTCGCCTCGGCCAGGTCGAGCCAGCGCTCCGCCTCCTCCTCGTCGCCTGCGGGGATAGCGATCAGGTGGGTGCGGTGGTTGACGTGGTCGACCGCGACCATGCGGTTGGCCAGCATCAGCACCGCGTCCGGGACGTCGGAGCTGTGCACGTTGGTGGCGCCGACGTCGGCCTTGCACTCGTAGCCGAGGTAGCCGACGAAGCCACCGAGCAGACCGGGGACCGGGCCGCTCGGGGTCGGCAGCGAGCGCTGGGCCAGTTCGCGGTCGAGGACCTCGAAGATCGAGCCCCTCTCGGTCGCGGTCCCGCCGGCACGGTGCACGTCGACCGCCCCGGCGTCGACGTCGTATTCGAGCACGCAGCGGTCGGGGCCGGCGCTGGTGCCGAGGTAGGAGCTCTGCCCCAACCGCGTCGGCGCGTCGGCGCTGTCGAGCCAGAAGGCGTGCTCCTCGCTGGAGAAGAGCCGCTCGAAGAGGGCCTCGGTCGAGGGCTCACCCCGGATCGTCCGCATGCGCAGCTCGGTGCCGGAGTCGCCGGCCTTGGCAGCCCGCGCCCGCCGGGGCGCGTTCTGGGGCCGCTTCGTCGCCCGCACCGGCGTCTCTTTGCGCTGCCGCGCCAGCGCGTAGAAGTTCTCGACCAGCTTGGCGCCGTGCTCGGTGGCGATCGACTCGGGGTGGAACTGCACGCCCCAGAGCGGCCGGCGCCGGTGTTCGATCCCCATCACGACGCCGTCGTCGGCCCAGGCGCAGACGTTGCCGTCGGGGCCCATGCCGGTGATCGCCAGCGAGTGGTAGCGGACGACCGGGAAGCCCTGGTCGATGCCCTCGAAGAGGCCGCTGCCTTCGTGGTAGATGCGGCTGAGCCGGCCGTGCATCGCCTCGGGGGCGCTGCGCACGTCGCCTTCCAGCACGTTGCCGAGGCCCTGGTGGCCGAGGCAGATGCCGAGCACCGGGATCTCGCTGAAGCGGAGGATGTCGTCGCAGACGCAGAAGTCGTGCCAGCGCCGCGGCGTCCCCGGCCCAGGCGAGAGCACGATCGCGTCGAAGTCCCAGCGTTCCAGGGCGCGCCAGGAGACGGCGTCGTTGTCGACCACGATCGGCTCCTCGCCGCAGACGCCGGCCAGCAGGTGGAAGACGTTGTAGGTGTAGGAGTCGTGGTTGTCGACCAGCAGGGTCCTCATCGGGTTGCCTCCAGGCCGAGGCCGCGGGCGCCCTGGGCGAGTGCCGCCTGGGTCGCCTCCTGGACGTGGGGGTCGCGGTCGCTCTCCAGGTACCAGCGCGAGAGGTGGGCCACGTAGCGCGCGAGCGGGCTGACGTCGAGCCGCTCGACCGCCTGCATGAGATGGCGCCGGTACATCTCCGACTGGACGACGGCGAAGCGGTAGTCGGGGTCCTGGGCAGGCTCGGCGGCGGCCGCGGCCGAGCCGGCGCCGTTGTGGGCGCGGGCCCGCGCCAGGTCCCAGCCGAGACTCTGCTCCTCTCGCAGCAGCTTCTCCGGCTCGAAGTCGAGCGGTTTGGTGTTGGTGTGCATGAGGAAGTAGCCGAGCGCCACCTGCGGCACGATCTGTTCGGCGGCCGGGTGCTTGCGGCGCACGTCTACCCGCTCCGGCTCGTTTTCGATCGCCGAGTCGATCCATTCGGCAAGCTCGTCGATCAGCAGGGCGTTCTTCTTGCTGGAGGAGACCGACTCGCTCTGTTTGGAGACCATCCCGTGGAAGACGTCGTGCTTGGGGTGGTTGATGTCGGCGCCGGCCCCCTTGGCCATCATCTCGTCCATCAGCTGGCGCCTGCAGGTGACGTGGGCGACCCACTCCAGGCCGCAGACCTGGATCGAGGTGGTGCCTTCGAGGCCCGGCGCCGCCATCCAGTAGGCAAGCGCCCGCATGTGCTGGGTGGGCAGGCCGTCGGCACGCAGCAGCGGCATTTCCTCCAGCTCCTCGCGGTCGGTGAGGTAGATGATCGCGCCGTCGGGCCGGCGCTGCAGCATCCCGTGCTCGAGGCCGAGGTTGGACAGCTCGGCAACCTCGGGCAGGAAGTCGGACTCGAAGAAGACGCGGTCGAAGGAGATGCCGAGGCGGGCAAGCGTCTTGCGCTGGCCCGTGATCACCCAGGCCCGTGTCTTCGACCAGAGCTCGATCGCCTCCTGGTCGCCGTCGAGGACGCGCTGGAGCAGGTCGTCGGCGCTGTCGTGGTGGACGTCGACCTCGCGGGTAAGCGAGCTGGCCGGGTTGTCGTCGCGGCCGGTCAGGGACGGGCCGGACTTGACGTACTCGGCGTAGCAGGCGCCGACGAAGTGGTCGCTCTTCTCGCCGTTGTCGAGCGAGGCCTGGGTGTGGCGGCCGCTCTTGACCACGCCGGCCATCGCCTCGCCCATGCTGCGGCCGACGTCGCAGATGATGCTGCGGTGCTCTACCTTGCCGCCGGCCTCGGTCAGCGCCGCGCCGAGGGCGTTGCCGAGGGCGAGGTTGCGCAGGTGGCCGATGTGCAGCGCCTTGGTCGAGTTGGCGTCCCAGAAGTTGAGCGCGAACCGCCGCCCCTCAGCGAGGTCGGCGTGCGGGCGCTCACCGGTATCTCCCGAGGTGAGCGTCGCTCCGGTCTCCTCCATCCAGGAGTCCGTGAGGCGAACCCAGACCTGCTTGCCGTCGCGGTCGACTGACTCGACCCAGGGATCGCGTTCGATCCGCTCCAGCGCCTCGAGCGCCTCGGCGTCGTCCTCCCAGCCGCGCACCCGCGGCACCAGCATCAGGTCGTAGCGCTGCTCCGGCTGGTAGGGCGCCCGCGCCGCCCACAGCTGCCGCCCGTCCGAATTCGAGCTGAGCTCGTCAAGCCGATCGAAGAGATTGTCCGCCATAGCTGGTGTCGGTTCCATTGGCAATGCACCAGCCGGGGCTCGAACCCGGATCTCCGGCTTTTAAGGCCGGCCCTTTGACCGATTAAGGCACTGGTGCGCTATGGGCGGGCTCCTCCCTTTGAAGCCCAGCGAGGTCCCTCTCCCGGGGTCCCCATCTCTTGATCGCTCCAGAATTCTTGGGCATCCTAGCAACTCCCTGCGTACCAGAGAAGAACTCCGGAAATTGGAGTCTACGAAGCGGATGTCTCTTCGAGAAACGCCGCAAGCTCTGCGTTCAGTCGCTTCGGGCTGAGGCGCCACTCAAGGATCGAGCTGGCCTCGACCAGGCGGCCATTGGGCAGCTCTTCGGCGAGCATGCCGGAATCGCTGAAGGGGTGCACGGGATCGCGCGTATGACCGACGATCAGGGCCGGCTGCTCGATCCCCATGCGCTCCTCCCGGTGTGGCGCCGTCTCTCCCAGCAGGAGGCCCTCCAGCACCGCGCCCGAGGGCCCCGGGCGCTGGCGGACCCAGTCGAGGCCGATGTCGACCAGGTGGTTGGTGCGCGGAATCGCCGAGGTGAGGCGCGAGGCAAGCTCGAATACGGGTCGGCCCAAGCGCAGGCCGAGCAGGACGGGCGTGAATGCACCGGCAACCGCCGGCAGGGCGTTGTCGAGCACCGGCATCTCGATGAAGAGGCCGCGGACCCGCCCTGGGTCGTGCACCGCCAGCTCAAGGGCGACGTTGGCGCCGAGCGAGGTCCCGCCGACCACAGCCGAGGGCTGCTCCAGGTGGTCGAGCAATGCCACCACCTGCCGGGCGAACAGCGGCATCGAGTAGAGCCGCAGATCCTCGGGGCGGTCCGAGCGCCCGTGGCCGAGCAGGTCGACGCAGACGACCCGGTTGCCGCGGCGCGCCAGCGCCGGCGCCAGCCGCTCGAACATGCGCCGGTTCATCAGCAGCCCGTGGACAAGAACAAGCAGCCGGTCGCCCTACCCGTAGGAGTCGTACTCGATCCGGTGGCCCTCGTAGAGGAACTCGCCCATCGGCCAATCTTGACGTGCCGGGCGAGCAAGGGCCGCCCGAGGACGGCCCTTGCCAGGTGCTTGGGAACGGACGCGAGAACCACGGCCGGGTGGGACAACGCCCGGTCTCCCTTTGCCCGCCGGTGCCCGGGTTGGATTCCGCCGGGCGGCCGAAACAAGTGCGGCGCCTAGCGGCCCTGCACCTCCAGTGTCCCTTGAAGCATGTGACTCAAAATAGGACCACCTCCTTTCTCTGGTCCGCTGATTGAAGCAAATCGATCAGCGGACCCGGCTCGGCCACCAAGCGCGCTCGCCGCAGAGGTGGGTGATCGCCGGAACCAGCAGGGCGCGGACGACAAAGGTGTCGAGGAGGACGCCGATCGCGACCGTGGCTCCGATCTGGACCAGCTGTTCGAGCGGCAGCAGGGTCAGTGTGGCGAAGGTGCCGGCGAGGATCAGGCCGGCGCCGGTGACGACCCCGCCGGTGTCCTCGAGCGCGGCCAGAATCCCCTCGCGCGTCCCCCGCTCCGCCGCCAGCTCCCGCGCCCGGGTCATCAGGAAGATGTTGTAGTCGACCCCCAGGGCAACCAGAAAGATGAAGGCGAGCAGGACGAGGTCGAAGGCGAGGCCGCTGGACCCGAGCAGCTCCGTGAAGGCGAAGGTGACCAGGCCGAGGGTCGCCGCGAAGGAGGCGACGACGGTGAGCATCAGGTAGCCCGGCGCGGCGAGGGCGCGCAGGACGAGGACGAGGATCAGGACGACGACGAGCAGAACCGCGGGCACGATCAGCTTCGTGTCGCGGGAGTTGGTCTGCTCGACGTCGTAGTTCTCGGCCGGGATCCCGCCGACCAGGGCGCTCGGCGCGACCTTCTGCAGCTTGTCGCGGATCCCCTCGACCAGGCCGGCCGCCTCCCCCGAGTAGGGGTTGCCGCGCAGGACGATCGCCACCGCTGCCACGCCGGACGCCGCCGAGGGCGGGATCGGCACGGCGAGCTTGACCGAGTGCAGGTGCGCCAGCCCGCCCAGCGCTGCCTCCACTTCGCCGAGGTCGACGACCGCGGTCAGCGGCGAGCCGAGGCCCGGCGGGAAGTGTTCGTCGAGGACTTCGTTGCCGCGGCTCGATTCGGTGGAGTTGGTTTCCCCCTGGCCGAAGCCGATCGTGCCGTGGTCGACGAGGTTGCCGAGCGCGAGGACGAGCAATCCGGCAAACACGGCGACGACGATCGTGCGCGGACGGCGGCGGACCAGGCCGGCGACCCGCGCCCAGCGGCGGCGCCTCTCCCCGGCTCTGCCGAGCCGCGCGCCGGCCAGAAGGCGCGCCGGCCGAGCAGCGAGAGGACGGCGGGCAGCAGGGTGAGAGCGGCGGCGAGCATCGTCGCGACGCCGATCGCGAGGACCGGGCCGAGCCAGTGGGTCGACTCGAGGTCGGCGAGCAGCAGCACCAGCATCGCCGCGATCACCGTCTCGGCCGAGGCGGCGATCGGCCGCACGCTCGCGGCGAGCGCCGCCGGCAGCGCCGTGGCCGGCTCCTGGCCGCCGTCGAGCTCCTCACGGTAGCGGTGGATCAAAAGCAGCGAGTAGTCCGTGCCGGCGCCGAAGACGAGGACCAGCAGCAGCATCGTGCCCTCGGTGTTGACCGCGATCGCCCCGGCCTGGATCAGCAGGTAGGCGATGCCGATCGCGGTCAGGTAGGCGGTGCCGACGGCGAGCAGCGGCAGCAGCGCAAGGACCGGCGCCCGGTAGACGAACAGCAGCAGGAGCAGGACCAGCCCCAGGGTCGCGAAGAGCAGGGTGCGGCCGGCGTCGTCGGCGACCCGCTCGAGGTCGGCGGCCATCCCGCCGGGGCCGGTGACGTAGGAGCTGAGACCGGCGCGGCGGTGCTCGGCGAGGTAGGCGCGGATCCTCGCCACGCCCTTGACCACGGCGCCACGGTCGTCGGCGTCGATCCCCACCGCGATCAGCGCCGCCTTGCCGTCGCGCGAGATCGGCCCGACGCCGCGGGCGATCCGGCAACGTCGCCAAGCGGTTGCTTCGCCTGGCCCGAGAACGGCGCCAGGACCGGCGTCGCCCCCGCCAGTCTGAGCCTTTCAAGCCCGTTTCCCAGTCGGCCGATCGCGTTCAGGTCAGCGCCGGTCAGGCCCCCGTTGCGCTCGAAGACGATCAGGACCGGCACGTCGGCGCCGCCTTTGAAGTCGCGTTGCAACAGGTCCACGGCCCGGGTCGACTCCGCGTTCGCGGGGAGGAAGCTGCTCTGCCCGGCCGAGGTCACCTCGCCGATCTGCGTCCGCGCAACCAGCCCGGCAACGCCCAGCGCGATCCAGACACCAACCGTCACCCAGCGCCCCCGCGGACCGGTCACAGCCGCGGCAAGTCGGGCGACGCGCACGGCGGAAGCCTAGACACAGGGTCCGACGCAACCGGCGCCCGGAGCGCAAACCAGCGAGAAGGACCAAGCCTGGCTCAAGGCTATTTGGTCGTGAACGTTTCGTCTTCCCCGAAGCTGGTGCCTTCGGCGCTGGTCACGACCAGTCGGAAGTGATAGGTCGTGCTCGCTTCCAGGCTGCCGATTTCCTCCTGAACTTCCACGTCACTCAAGCCGGACCCGATACCTTTTCGGGCACCGGAACGCTTTCGCCGTACGAGGTCGTGAGGCTGTATTCGAAACTGTAGGCGGTTTCGAACCCGTAGGGGTTGACCGTACCGTGTAGAAAGGCCCCCGAGGATGTCATTGGCTAGCGAGGCTCGTGGCGACGGAGGGAGGACCGGGTATCCACTTCTGCGCTCGATTGAGAGAGGCGTCCACTACCCAGAGATCGCCCGCGGAGCTGGACGCAACGGCGGTGGCTGTGAAGAACTGTCCCGTTTCGCTTCCGTAGGATCCAATTTTCGTCAGGAATTCGCCGCTGGAGTTGAACTCCTGGACGTTGTTGTTGTCGGCGTCGGCAACCCAAACGCTGTCTTTGGAAACGACCGCGAAGCCCGACGGGTCATAGAAAAGGCCGTTACCTTCGCCTTCGGAGCCGAATTTGGTCAGGAATTCGCCGCTGGAGTTGAACTTCTGGACGCGGCTGTTTTCGGTGTCGGCGACCCAGATGTTGCCTTCCGAGTCGGTTGCGACTCCATGGGGTTCGCGGAACTGACCGTCGCCTTTGCCTTTGGAGCCGAATTTGGACTGGTATTCGCCGCTGGCGTTGAACTTCTGGATGCGGCTGTTGAAGGTATCGGCGACCCAGATGCTGCCTCCGGCGTCGACCGCGATGCCCATGGGGGCTTTGAACTGTCCGTTGCCTTCGCCTCCAGAGCCGAATTTGGACTGGTATTCGCCGCTGGAGTTGAACTTCTGGATGCGGCTATTGCCGGTGTCTGCCACCCAGACGTTGCCTTCGGCGTCGACCGCGATGCCCCGGGGGAGGCTGAACTGGCCGTTGCCGGTGCCTTCGGAGCCGAATTTGGACTGGTATTCGCCGCTGGAGATGAACTTCTCAATTCTGTTGTTGAAGGTATCCGCGACCCAGACATTGCTTTCGGAGTCGACCGCGATGCCCATGGGGTCTTTGAACTGGCCGTTGCCGGTGCCTTCGGAGCCGAACGCGAACGAGAACCGGGGGTCGGCTTTCGCCGTGAACGTTTCGTCTTTCCCGAAGCTGGTGCCTTCGGCGTTGGTCGCGACCAGCCGGAAATGATAGGTCGTGCCCGGGATGAGCCCGCTAAGCGGCTCGCTGACTTCAATGTTTCCCGAGCCCGAGCCTATGCCTTTTTCGGGAACTGGCACGCTGGCGCCATAGAAGCTTTCAGTACCGTATTCGAAACGGTAGGTGGTGGAAAGGCCGTTGGGATTGACAAGGCCATGCAGAGTGGCGCTTTCGGGTGTAACTTTCCCCGTGGCTTCGGCCGCGACGATCGGCCGATTGGGCGTCCACTTCTGGATGCGATTGCCGCTGGTGTCGGTGACCCATATGTCTCCCCCTGAATCGACCCCGACATTGGTGGGTTCGCTGAGCTGGCCGGCGCCGGAACCGGGCGATCCAAATTCGCTCAGGTATTCGCCTTTGGTGTTGAATCCCTGGACACGAGAGTTACCGGTATCCGTGACCCACAGCTTTCCACCAGCGTCGATTTTAATGCCCTTGGGCGATTTGAACTGGCCGTTGCCGGTGCCTTCGGAGCCGAATTTGGCGATGTATTCGCCTTTGTAGTTGAACTCCTGGACGCGGTTGTTGCCGCTGTCGACGACCCAGAGGTTGCCTTCGGAGTCGCGCGCGATGCCATTGGGAGATTCGAACTGGCCGTTGCCGGTGCCTTCGGAGCCGAATTTGGCGATGTATTCGCCTTTGTAGTTGAATTCTTGGACGCGGTTGTTGCCGGAGTCCACCACCCAGAGGTTGCCTCCGAAGGGGGCGATCGCGATGCCGCTCGGGGATTTGAACTGGCCGTTGCCGGTGCCTTCGGAGCCGAATTTGGAGCGGTATGTGCCGGATAGTCCAATTCTCTGAACCCGGCTGTTGCCGGCGTCGACGACCCAGATTGAGCTTTCCCAAAAGTCGATCGCGCTGCCACTCGGGGATTTGAACTGGCCGTTGCCGGTGCCTTCGGAGCCGAATTTGGTGATGTATTCGCCTTTGGAGTTGAACTCCTGGACGCGGTTGTTGCCGGCGTCCACCACCCAGGCATTGCCTCCTGAGTCGATCGCTATGCCCTGGGGGGATTTGAACTGGCCGTTGCCGGTGCCTTCGGAGCCGAAGGAGAATAAATACCGAGGATCGGGTTTTGTGGTGAACGTTTCGTCTTTCCCGTAGCTGTTGCCTTCGGTGCTGAACGCGGCCAAACGAAAGTGATAGGTAGTGCCGGCTTTCAGCCCACCTGGCGCCTCACTGACTTCGACGCCGCTTGAGCCCGAGCCGGCGCTTTTGTCGGGAACCGGGACGTTGGTGCCGTATGAAGTGGTGGTGCCGTATTCGAAGCGGTAGGTGGTTGCGAACCCGTGCGGGTTGACTTTGCCGTGCAGAGTCGCGACACTCAACGTAACTTCATTCGCGGCTTCGGTGGTGACCCCGGGAGATTCGGCGTTTGCCAACCCCGGCAAGATCATGGCGGAGATCAGAGCTAGAGCAAAGTCAATGCGGCCGAGAAGCTCGCCCCTCGCGGACCACATGCCCTGGAGGAGCGTGGTCTTAATGCCGAACTGCGGGCTAAGTCGGATTCAAGGCACCCCGTCTCGGCTGGCATGGACCCTCTCTTTTTCTCGAAAAAACTCGATTAGTCGTGAACGATGAATCAAGTTCTAACATAGATAGAGGGTGAGATGAAGAACGGCCTCGCTTCCCACTGCCTGGCTAGCCGAACTCGATCACGCTGCGGATGCCGTCCTGGGCCTCCATCAGCTCGAAGCCGCGGTTGACTTCGTCGAGGGCGATGCGGTGGGAGATGAAGGGCTCGACGTCGATCTCGCCGGCCAGGCAGCGGTCGACCAGCTTCGGGACCTGGTCGCGGCCCTTGACGCCGCCGAACGAGGAGCCGGCGACGCGGCGGCCGGTGATCAGGAGGCGGGGGACGATGTCGAGCGTCTCCCCCTTGCCGGCGACCCCGGCGATCGTGCACAGGCCCCAGCCCATCCGCGCGGCCTCGACCGCCTGGCGCATCACGTCGACGTTGCCGGTCGCCTCGAAGGTGTAGTCGGCGCCGAAGCCGCCGGTCATCTCGAGGATCCGCTCGACGGCGTCCTCGCCGCCGGCGATCGTGTCGGTCGCGCCCTGGCCGCGGGCCAGCTCGAGCCGCTCCGCGGAGAGGTCGACGCAGATGATCCGCTCGGCGCCCTGCAGCCGGCAGCCGGCGACCGCGCCCAGCCCGACCATGCCGGCGCCGAAGACGGCGCAGGTGCAGCCGGGCTCGACCGCGGCCGTGTTCATCGCCGCGCCGAGGCCGGTCGAGAGGCCGCAGGCAAACAGGCAGGCGCGCTCGAGCGGCGCCTCGGGGTCGATCTTCGCCAGCGCGATCTCCGGCATCACCGTGTACTCGGCGAAGGTCGAGCGTGCCCATGAAGTGGCGGATCGCGCTCGCCGTCGCGCGAGAGCCGGGTGCGTGCCGTCGGGCAGGTAGCCCTGGTTCTGCTGCTCGCGGATCGCCAGGCAGAGGTTGGTCCGCGGGTCGAGGCAGTGGACGCACTCGCCGCACTGGGGCGAGAAGAGGGTGACGACGTGGTCGCCGGGCGCGAGCGAGCGAGACGTCCGGGCCGACGCTCTCGACGACGCCGGCGCCCTCGTGCCCGAGCACCGTCGGCGCGTAGCCGGACGGGTCGGCGCCGGAGGCGGTGTAGAGGTCGGTGTGGCAGACGCCGCAGGCGACCAGCCGGACCAGCACCTCGCCCGCCCGCGGCTCGGCGAGCTCGACCTCCTGGACCGCGAGCGGCTGCGCCGAACTCCTCCAGCACCGCGGCGCGCATCTTCATCGCCGACCTGCCTCGCCCCGGGTCAATCGCTCTTGAAGCGGGCGGCCTCCTCGGAGCCGCCGGTCGCGTCGCCCTCGCTGTAGGAGTGCGCGCCGGCGCCGGCGAGCTTGCCGCCGTCGACGATCAGGTACTCCTCGCGGATCGGCCGGCCGTCGAACCAGCACTCGAGGATCTCGCGCGTGCCGGCCGCGTAGCGCGCCTGCGCGGAGAGGCTACGTGCCCGACGTGTGCGGCGTCATGCCGTGGTGGGGCATCGAGCGCCAGGGGTGGTCGCGCGGCGCCGGCTGGGGGAACCAGACGTCGCCGGCGTAGCCCGCCAGCTGGCCGCTCTCGCAGCGCCCGGACAACCGCGTCGCGGTCGCAGATCTTGCCGCGCGCCGTGTTGACCAGGTAGGCGCCGCGCTTCATCGTGGCCGATCAGCTCGTCGTCGAACAGGTGCTCGGTCTCGGGATGCAGCGGCGCGTTGATCGTCACCACGTCGCAGACCTCGACCAGCGACTCGGCGTCGGGGTGGAAGGTGACGCCCAGCTCCTCCTCGACCTCGGCGGTAGGCGGTGGCGGTCGGTGTAATGCAGGCCGACCTCGAACGGCTTCAGCCGGCGCAGCACCGCCGAGCCGATCCGGCCGGCGCCGACGGTGCCGACCTGCATGCCCTCCAGGTCGTAGGAGCGCGAGACGCAGTCGGCGATGTTCCAGCCGCCCTCGACCACGCTCTTGTAGGAGGGGATGTAGTTGCGCACCAGCGAGAGGATCAGCATCACCACGTGCTCGGACACGCTGATGCTGTTCGAGTAGGTCACCTCGGCGACGGTGATGCCGCGCTCGATGGCCGCCTGCAGGTCGACGTGGTCGGAGCCGATGCCGGCCGTGATCGCCAGCTTCAGGTTGGGCGCCTTGGCGATCCGCTCGGCGGTCAGGTAGGCGGGCCAGAAGGGCTGGGAGATGACGACGTCGGCGTCGGGCAGCTCGCGCTCGAAGACCGAGTCGGGGCCGTCCTTGTCGGAGGTGACGATCAGCCGTGTGCCCGCTGTCCTCCAGGAACTTGCGCAGGCCCGAGCTCGCCGGAGACGCTGCCCAGCAGCTCGCCGGGCGTGAAGTCGATCGCCTCGGGCGTCGGCGTCGTCTGGCCGCCGGGGTAGCGCTCGATCGTCGGGACGTCGTCGCGCGCGTAGCCGGCGGGTAGCCGTCGACCGGATCGTCGTAGAGCACGCAGAGAACGTTGGCCATCGTTAGACCACTTTCTCATTGACCAGGCTGCGGCCGCAGTCGGCGATCGTCTCCTCGACCGGGCGGGGCGACCAGCCGAGCGGGCTTCGGCCTTCTCGCTCGACATCTCGACCTTGCGGCCGAGCTGGCCGACGATCGAGCGGACTCCGGGGTCGAAGATCCCCATCGCGCGCACGAGCAGGTCGGGGACGTTTCGCGTCGGCACCTTCGCTGCCGCCGTGCCCGAGGCGGTCGCGCAGCACCTCGGCGACCTCCGACATCCAGGGGAACCGGCCGACCGCGATGAAGCGCTCGCCGCCGGCCTCCGGCGGCGGTCATCGCCCTGATCTGCAGGTCGGCGACGTCGCGGACGTCGACGATGCTGAAGCCGATCCGCGGCACGCCGGGCATGCCCTTCAGCAGCCGCTCGATCAGCTCGAGCGAGTAGGAGCGGTCGTCGCTCAGCGCGGGGCCGAGGATCGCGCCGGGGTTGACGAAGGCGAGCTGCTCGACCGCGCCCCGCTCGCGCGACGAGGTCCCACGCCGCGCGCTCGGCGATCGTCTTCGACCGCGCGTAGGGGGTCAGCTTCGGGTTGTCGAGGTCGGTCCAGTCGGCCTCGGTGAGCGGCGCTGAGGCGGCGTCGGTGCCGCCGCCGACGGCGGCGACCGAGGAGGTGACGACGATGCGGCTCGGCACCGGCGTCGAGCGCTGCGCTGCAGCACCCGCAGCGTTCCGTCGCGGGCGGGGACGATCAGCTCGTCGGGGTCCTTCGGCTGCGCCGGCGGGAACGGCGAGGCGACGTGCAGGACGTAGTCGCAGCCGCGCGACCGCCTGCTCCCAGCCGTCGTCGGCGCGGAGGTCGGCGGCCAGGAACGAGAGGCGGTCGCCGGCATCGACCTCGGAGCTCGAGCCTGGCCCGCACCTCCGGCTCGCGGGCGAGATCGCGAACGGTCGTGCGCACCCGGTAGCCGCGCCGCAGCAGCTCGACCAGGCACCAGCCCCCGAGGAATCCCGAGCCGCCGGTGACGAGAACCGTCTCCATCGCGTGAGAGTATCCGGTATCCGATGAGCCGATTTGCGCCGTCGTCCTAGCGTCGTGTACGTAGAAAGCCGCCGTTTTCCTGCGGTTTGACACCGATGATCCCTTGCATGGCCCACGCTTAGGCTGGGTTCATCAGCCCCGGCATCGCCGCAATCGCAGTCTTTGGGGTCACGACACACCAGGGAGGGGAAAGCACCTGATGGGACCCGATGGAGGCTAAGAGCACGCCACCGAGCACCAACAAGAGGCCGGGCCTGCTTCTCCGGGTCCAAAGCGTGGCCATCCGCGCGTGGTCGCCGCCCTGCTGATCGCCGCCACGCTGCTGAGCGTGGTCGGCATCTTCTCCGTCTGGATCAATCGCCAGGCGCTCAACACCGACAACTGGGTCAACACCAGCACCAAGCTGCTGCAGAACAAGGAGGTCCAGGGGCAGCTGGCGATCTACCTCTCCGACCAGCTCGTCGCCAACGTCAACATCGAAGAAGAGCTACAGAAGGCCCTGCCGCCGAAACTGGCGCCGCTCGCCGCCCCGGCTGCCGGAGCCTTGGAGCAGCTAGCGCCGCAGGCCGCCGAAAAGGCGCTGGAAAGGCCGAAGGTCCAGGAACTGTGGGCAAGCGCGAACCGCGCCGCCCATGAAGCCCTGCTGAAGGTCATCGACGGCGGCGGTCCCGCCGTCTCCACCAGCGGCGGTGAAGTGACTTTGAATCTGGCACGCTGCTAGGGCAAGTTCGGCGAAAAGCTCGGCGTTGGCGGCAAGATCGCCGAAAAGCTCCCACCCGAAGCCGGCCAGATCACCGTTTTGAAGTCGAGCCAGCTATCGACCGTGCAGAGCATCGCCAAGCTGATCAGGCGCCTGCCGGTGGTCTTGGTACTGCTGATGATCCTGCTCTACGGGTCGGCGATCTACTTCGCCGGTCCCCGCAGGCGGGCGCTGAGCTCGTGGGCATGTCCCTTTCTCGTAGCCGGGGTGGTGACCCTGATCCTTCGCGGCTTCGTCGGCAACGAAGTGGTGGACGCCCTCGCCAAGTCGGAATCCGTCAAGCCGGCGGCCGAAGCGGTGTGGAGCATCGGTACCTCGCTGTTGGTCACCGTGGCGACGTCGGTGATCGCCTTCGGCATCTTGCTCTTTGTCGCGGCCTGGCTGGCCGGGCCCACTCGCTTCGCTGTCCGGCTCCGCCGCGAGGCCGCCCCCTATGTGGAAGAGCATCGGGGCGGCGCTTACACCGTCGCCGGGCTCGTCTTTTTGGCGCTGATCGCCTGGGCGCCGATCCACGCTTTCAGCACGCCTGGGAATCCTCCTCTTCGCGCGCTGTTTGCGTTCGGCACCGAGTTCATCTGTCGCCAGATACTCCGCGAGTCCTCCGAACGCGGTGCCGCTGAGATCGACAGACGGACGACCACCGCTAAGACGTAGAGGACGCCCACGCCGGTTCGCCCTCGGTGGCTCCCGCCCTGCGCAAAAAGGGGGAGTGGTTAGGCGCAGTCGAGCGCGAGATCGCAGACCTCGAATCCGAAAGGCCCTGCCGCTACCGTTTGATCGATGGCTACTCCCAACCTCTGGCCTTCTGTCTCCTACACGGACTGGCAGGAGACCTGCGACACGCTCCACGCCCATACGCAGGTCCTGGGCAAGCTTGCCGCGGAACTGGCGCCACCCGAGCCGCAGCTCCAGCACGCCGCGCTGCGCTTGACCGCGCGGGGCTGGGAGACGGGGCCGCTGCCGGCGCCGGACGGCTCGGGCGCGCTCGTCGTCGCGCTTGACCTGCGCACACACGAGGTTGTGGTCGAGCACAGCGACGGCCGGACCGGGAGCGTCCCGCTGACGCCGAATCGGGCGGTCGGGGCCGTCACCCGCGAGCTGCTGGGCACGATCGGGGCTCTGGTCGGCGCCGTCGAGATCGACCCCACGCCGCAGGAGGTGACGTGGAGCGTGCCGCTCGACGAGGACGATGAACATGCGAGCTATGACCCCGACCAGGTCGCGTCCTACTTCGCTGCCGCCACCCGGGCGGCGCTCGTCCTGGCTGCCTTCAGGGCGCCGTTTCGTGGCCGGTCCACCCCGGTCAACGCCTGGTGGGGATCGTTCGACCTCGCCGTGAGCCTTTTCTCCGGGTTGCCCGCCGACCCCCCGTCGGACGACTTCATCATGCGCAACTCGATGGACTCCCAAGAGGTCGCGGTGGGATGGTGGCCCGGCGACCCCAAACTGGGAAGGCGGCGTTCTACGCCTACGCCCACCCGGCGCCGGAGGGGTTCGCCGACGGCACCCTCACCCCGGCGTCTGCCCGCTGGAACGGCGAGCTGGGCTTGTATGTCCTCGAGTGGGACGACGTACGTACCAGCGATGATCCGCACGCGTTCGCGCTCGAGTTCGCCCGCTCGGCGTTCCAGCACGCTTGCCTCGTGTGTGACTGGGACGAGGAGCTCGCCGCAAGCGCCGAAGGAACGCCGCCGCCGGTTGTGTGAGGCCTAAAGCCCCATCGTCTTGGCGATGATTTCGCGCTGGATCTCGCTGGTGCCGCCGTAGATCGTGGAGACCAGGGTGGTGCGGACGTGGCGCTCCATGTCGTACTCGGTCGCGTAGCCGTAGCCGCCCATCATCTGCATCCCTTCGAGGGAGATCTTCTTCGCGGTTTCGGTGACCTTGAGCTTCGCCATCGAGGCCTCGCGCGGGAACAGCTCGTCGGGGTTGGCGTCGACGCGGGCGGCGACGTCGTAGGTGAGCAGGCGGCTGCACTCGAGCTCGGTGGCGAGGTCGGCGAGCCGGTGGGAGATCGTCTGGAAGCTGCCGATCGGGCGGCCGAACTGTTTGCGCTCCTTGACGTAGGCGAGCGTGTCGTCCATCGCCCGGCGCGCCAGGCCCAGCGACTGCGCGGCGATGATCAGCCGCTCGACGTTGAGCCCCGCCATCAGCTGCATCCAGGCCTTGCCTTCGGCGCCGAGCAGGTTCTCGGCCGGGATGTGGACGTCGTCGAAGAAGACGTCGTTG
Source organism: uncultured Solirubrobacterales bacterium (assembly GCA_963714665.1). GTDB lineage: Bacteria > Actinomycetota > Thermoleophilia > Solirubrobacterales > 70-9 > VRUE01. Next base: position 1,221,002 of record CAVQPE010000003.1, read on the forward strand.
ACGACGCGGCCGCCCATCGTGTCGATGCCGCGGATCTCGACCCCCTCGGTGCCTTTGGGGATGCTGATCATGCTCAGCCCCTCGTGCTTGGAGCCGCTGTCGTCGGTGCGGCAGACGAGCAGGATGTGGTCGGCGACGTGGGCCTCGGAGATCCAGGTCTTCTGGCCGTTGATCGTGTAGCCGCCGTTTTCGCGCACCGCCTTGCAGCGCAGAGCGCCGACGTCGGAGCCGGCTTCGGGCTCCGACATCGCGATCGCCTCGACCGCGCCCTTGGCGATCCCGCCGAGGATCTCCTGCCTTCTGGGCGTCGGTGCCGAAGCGCTCGTACGCGCCCGCGGTGATCGCGGTGACGGAGAAGCCGGCGATCGGGATCTGGCCGTAGGCCATCTCCTCGAGCAGCAGGCAGAGGTCGACCATGCCGCCGCCGGTGCCGCCGTAGGCCTCGGGGACGGCGACGCCGAACCAGCCCAGCTCGGCGACCTTCGCGTAGAGGTCGACGTTGTGCGGCTCTTTGCCGCCGTCGGTCAGCGCGTGGCGCTGCTCGCGGGTGCCGCACTCGCGGGCCGCGAGGTCGCGGATCGCGGCGACGAAGGCCTCCTGCTCGGGCGTGAAGGTGACTGTCATCGCCGGTCTCCTACGCGCTCGCGACGAGGGCGGCCTCGTCGGCGTAGGTCTCGCCGCGCTCGGCCTTCTCGACCAGCGACGCCGGCGGCTCGAAGCGCTCGCCGTAGCGCTCGGCGAGCTCGCGCGCGCGGGCGACGAAGCCGGCGAGGCCGCCCTCGTAGCCGTTGATGTACTGCAGCACGCCGCCGGTCCAGCCCGGGAAGCCGATGCCCGAAGATCGAGCCGATGTTGGCGTCGGCGACCGACTCGATGACGCCCTCGTCGAGGCACTTGACCGTCTCGAGCGCCTCGATGAACAGCATCCGCTCCTCGAGGTCCTTGAGCGAGATCGTCGACGGGTCGTCGACCGGCGGGAACGCGCTCGCGCAGGCCCGGCCACAGGCCGGCGCGCTTGCCGTCCGTCGTACTCGTAGAAGCCGGCGCCGGCGAGCTTGCCGCCGCGGTCGAACTCGTCGAGCATGCGGTCGATGACCTGCTCGACGCGGGTGGTCGGCCCACGTCGCTGCCCTCGGCCTCGATCGCGTCCTGCGCGCGGCCTTGCGGATCTTGCGCATCAGGTTGAGGTTGAGCTCGTCGGAGAGCTGCAGCACCGGGGCCGGGTAGCCGGCCTGCGAGGAGGCCTGCTCGATCGACGGCGCCGGGACGCCCTCGGCGAGCATCGCGATGCCCTCGTTGATGAACGTGCCGATCACGCGGCAGGTGAAGAAGCCGCGCGAGTCGTTGACGACGATCGGGGTCTTGCTGATCTGCTTGGCGACGTCGAGCGCGCGGTAGAGCGTCTCGTCGCTGGTCTGCTCGCCCTTGATGATCTCCAGCAGCGGCATCTTGTCCACCGGGCTGAAGAAGTGCAGCCCGATGAAGTCGGCCGGGCGCGCGACGCCCTCGGCCAGGTCGGTGATCGGCAGGGTCGAGGTGTTCGAGCCCAGCAGCGCGCCGTCGGCGAGGTGCGGCTCGATCTCGGCGAAGACCTGCGCCTTGACCGCCGGGTCCTCGAAGACCGCCTCGATCACGAGGTCGGCGCCGGCGGCGTCGGCCGGCGTCGGCGGTCGGCGTGATCCGCGCCAGCAGCGCGTCGCCCTTCTCCTGCGTCGATGCGGCCGCGCGCGACGGCCTTCTCGACCAGCGCTCTCGCGAGTAGCCCTTGCCGCGGTCGGCGGCCTCCTGGACGACGTCCTTGAGCACGACCTCGATGCCCGGCCTTGGCGCACGACGTAGGCGATCGCGGCGCCCATCATGCCCGGCGCCGAGCACGACGACCTTCTTCGGCCGCGAACGGCTCGATGCCCTCGGGCCGGCCGCGGTCGCCGTTGACCTGCCTGCAGGTCGAAGAAGAACGCCTGGATCATGTTCTTCGCGACCTGGCCGGTGACGAGGTCGACGAAGTAGCGGCCCTCGATCTCGATCGCGGTGTCGAAGTCGACCTGGGCGCCCTCGACCGCCGCGGCCATGATGTGGTGCGGCGCCGGGTAGTTGGCGCCCTTGAGCTGCTTGCGCAGGTTGGCCGGGAAGGCCGGCAGGTTCTGCGCGAGCTTCGGGTTCGACGGCGTGCCGCCGGGGATCTTGTAGCCCTTGACGTCCCACGGCTGCGACGGCCTCGGGGTTGGCCGCGATCCACGCCTTGGCGGCCGGGACCAGCTCGTCGCGCGTGGCGACGACCTCGTCGACGAGGCCCGAGCTCCATGCGCCTTGCGCGGGCCGCAGCGCGCTGGCCCTGCAGCAGCAGCTGCATCAGCGCGTCGGCGATGCCGAGCATGCGCACCGTGCGCACGACGCCGCCGCCGCCGGGCAGCAGGCCGAGCTGGACCTCGGGGAAGCCGAGCTGCGACCTTGGGGTCGTCGACGGCGATCGCGGTGGTGGCAGGCCAGGCGATCTCCAGGCCGCCGCCGAGCGCGGCGCCGTTGATCGCGGCGACGACCGGCTTGCCGAGCGTCTCCAGGCGGCGCAGCTGCGCCTTGACCTCGCGGACGCCGCCGGCGACCTCGGCCGCGTCCTCGGGCGTGACCGGCTTGCAGGTCGTTGAGGTCGCCGCCGGCGAAGAAGGTCTTCTTGGCGGAGGTGATGACGACGCCCGTGATCGTCGTCCTTCTCGGCCTCCAGGCGGTCGACCGTCGCGGCCATCGAGGCGGCGTAGGCCGCGTTCATGGTGTTCGCCGACTGGTTCGGGTCGTCGAGGGTGAGGACGACGACGCCGTCGTCGTCCTCGCTCCCAGCGGATCGTTGTGCTCTCGCTCATCAGATGCGCTCGACGACGGTCGCGATGCCCATGCCGCCGCCGACGCACAGCGTGGCCAGGCCGTAGCGTTGCCGCCGGTGCGGTCGAGCTCGTCGATCAGCGTGCCGAGGATCATGCCGCCGGTCGCGCCGAGCGGGTGGCCCATGGCGATCGCGCCGCCGTTGACGTTGACCTTCTCCATGTCGAGGCCCATGTCGTGGACGAAGCGCAGGACGACGGCCGCGAACGCCTCGTTGATCTCGACCAGGTCGAGGTCGTCGACCGTGATGCCGGCCTTCGCGAGCGCCTTGCGCGTGGCCGGCGCGGGGCCGGTGAGCATGATCGTCGGGTCGGCGCCGCGAGACCGCGGTGGCGACGATCCGCGCCCGCGGCGTCAGGCCGAGGTCGTCGCCGGTCTGCTCGTTGCCGATCGCCACGCAGCGAGGCGCCGTCGACGATGCCGGAGGAGTTGCCCGGCGTGTGGACGTGGTCGATCTGCTCGACCCAGTGGTACTTCTGCAGCGCCACGGCGTCGAAGCCGCCCATCTCGCCCATCGCCGCGAACGACGGCTTGAGCTTGCCGAGCGTCTCGACGGTCGTGCCGGCGCGGATGAACTCGTCGTGGTCGAGGACGACGTTGTCGTTGAGGTCCTTGACCGGGATCGACGGAGTTCGGCGAAGCGGCCCTCGGCCTCGCGGCGGCCGCGGCGCGCTCCTGCGAGCGGGCGGCGTAGGCGTCGACGTCCTCGCGGCTGAACCCCTCGATCGTCGCGATCAGGTCGGCGCCGATGCCCTGCGGGACGAAGGAGGTGTCGTAGTTGGTCTCCGGGTCCATCGCCCAGGCGCCGCCGTCGGAGCCCATCGGCACCCGCGACATCGACTCGACGCCGCCGGCGAAGACGAGGTCCTCCCAGCCGGAGGCGACCTTCTGGGCGGCGATGTTGACGGCCTCGAGGCCCGAGGCGCAGAAGCGGTTGAGCTGGACGCCGGCGACCGTGTCCGGCAGCCCGGCCTTGATCGCGGCGGTCTTGGCGATGTCGGCGCCCTGGTCGCCGACCGGCGAGACGCAGCCGAGCACGACGTCGTCGACCCGGTTGGGGTCGAGCTCGTCGTTGCGGACGAGCATCTCGTGCATCAGCCCGACGACGAGGTCGACCGGCTTGGTCGCGTGCAGCGAGCCGTTGATCTTGCCCTTGCCGCGCGGCGTGCGGATCGCGTCGAACACCAGTGCTTCGGTCGCTGCCATGTTCGAGCTCCTCTGGTTCGAATCGGGGTTCGGCTGCGGCGCGGCAGCATAACATTCATTCGTGAACGCAAGCTTTACTACGATGGCCCGCAGTGCCCGCCGCCGACGACTCCCGCCCGCCGCAGCCAGGCCGAGCGCAGCTCCGCCACGCGCGAAGCGCTGCTCGACGCCACGATCGCCTCGCCTGGTCGAGGACGGCTACGCGAACGACGACGACGAGCCGGCGTCGCCGAGCGCGCCGGCCTCTCCCGCGGCGCCCACCTGCACCACTTCCAGACCCGCGCAGGCGCTGGTCGCGGCGGCGATCGAGCGCCTCGCCCGGCGCCGCTCGGCCGAGCATGCTGGCCGCGGCCGACGACGCTGCCGGACGGGCCGCGAGCGCGTCGCCGCGGGCCTCGACCTGCATGTGGGCCAACTACGCCAGCCCGCTCTACCAGGCGGCGCTGGACCTCTGGACCGACGCCCGCACCGACCCCGAGCTGCGCGCGCCACCTGGTCGCCGTCGAGCGCGAGCTCGACCGCCAGACGCTCGAGCTCGCCCGCCGGCTCTTCCCCGATCTCGCCGAGCGCGCCCGACTTCGAGCGCCTGGTCGAGATGGCCGCGGCGACCGTCCGCGGCCTCGCCCTGCTCGACACCCTCCACCCCGGCGACGACGCGCAACCGCAAGCAGTGGGAGTTCTGCCGGGCGAGGCTGGTGGAGCTTTTCGAGCAGGACGGGGTGGACAACCAAATCTCTGCGGGCCATCAGAGTAGAAAGGCGAACTAGGCAGCGCCGTCTATCCGGTGGGCCGAGGTTCTTCAGACGTAGCCCCAAGCTTCGCCGTTCCTCGCGGCGTCGGCCCGTTCGTGGAAGCAGCGAATGGCAGAGTCGCAGTCATGGTCTCGGGCATCGGGAATTCCGGGGAGTTCAGAATGGCGCCGGTTAACGCCCGCGTCGCGATCCATGAGCCTGCGATCGGTTTTGACTCTTCAGACAGCACGATCGCCAAGCCGTCTATCACCGCATCTTCACCGCCGACAAGCCCGGTCTGAAGGCCAACGAAGATATCCCCAAGAAAAGGCTTTAGCTTGGCGACATGATCAGAATCGATGTTGATCTCAAATGCGGTGTGCTCGGCTGCGTCAGGAAGTTGCAGAGACTGGATCGTGACGTTGTCAATTGCCTCAGATGCGCCCTTCCGCAATACAGCGATATTGGATTCAAGTTGAGCCCGATCTGCTTCGAGCGAAACGCTACCTATCTTTCGGAGCCCTTGGACAGCAGCAGGAGGTGGGAGCATCCCGGTCAGTTCGCCGACGACAGATGGAGAGATAGCCGCTGGCGACACGCCCGTTGAACTCAGCTGATATCCGGTCACGCCAGGAACTTCGGTCGCCAGATCTGCAGCGAGCACGCGTATCCGCCATGCGGCATCTGCCACGGCATATGGATCGCCAACCTCGGCAACTGCCAGGTCTCGGGGTACTTCGACGGCCAGGATTTGGCCTTCGCCGTTGTAGCCGGACGTACTCGTGACCAGTTCACCGCGTGTTCCCGGCAGGACCGCCTGTACGTCGGCTGAGATCGCGGCCGGACCGGGCGTCGACGCCGCCGCGGCTCCTTGACCTCCATCCTTGAGCAGGATGAACCCGCTCAAGAGCAAAAGCCCCAGGGCCGCCACCGCCAAGAGGCGCCATCTAGGCCGAGGCAGTCGCGCGACAAGGTTGCTCATCCCATCCACCCTCAGTGCGTGATGGTGAACGGGGTCGGGGGGTTTGGCACGGTCCAACCTGCGTTATTGGGGTAGATGCCGGTGTTTTCGGGGTTTTTGATCACGAACTGACCAGCCCTCCCCGGTTCGTTGAACGAACTCCAAGCTGGGGCATTGGCGTAATAGGCCGAGGTTGACGAAGACGTCGGCGAGCCATTGTTTCCTATCTCTCCACCCACGGCCGGATAGCCGGTTTCAAAGTTGGTCTTGTATGTGCCAACAACCGCCAGGTTCTGCATCGCGTTCCATTCGGCAGTTTTGGCCGTCTTGTGGTAAACGGAGAAGACGTCGTTATTGCCGGGGGATTCGCTTCCGAAGTAGTGGCAGTGAAAACTGGAGGGTTCGTTGGCCGAGCCCTGCGTCTTGTACTCGGTGTACATCGTCCAGTTGGAAACAGATCCACAGTTATCAGCCCCAAACCCCGGCGCAGTGAGGATCAGCCCCGATTGCACAAGACCCGGAGCCGAGCCGTAGTCGCTCTGCTCGACCACTCGATGCACCACGAACTCCCCTTCTGCTGGCGCTGGGGTCAGTTTCGGAACAAGAATGTCTACTTCAGAGCCTTCCTTGGTGTAGATGTATGCTCGTGTGCCAAAGGTGTTCGCATCAGCTGGAGTAATCCTCAGCAAAAGGGTGCCGAAGCAGGCCACAGATACGCTCAGCATCCAAATGACGACCTGGTAGGCCGAGAGGGACCAGAATCCGAGGGGCAGCAACACGGTCTTCGAAGACTGGGCAGTTCCCTTGTGCCGCATAGGCTGACCCTAATTGATCGAAAAATCTAGTCTGTTAAGAAGATATTATTTAACTGCTAGATGCTGATTCGAAGAGTGCTCCAACGGTCAGCTCCCCCCAATCCATGCCGCCAAGCGCGTTCTCCATGCCTTTGGCTTTGAGTTCTTCGATGAGCGCGATTGCCAGCTCGAGGACCTCGAGGGAATCGAGCCCCAAATCCCTCGTGATGGAGCTATCCCGATGGATCCTCTCGGCTTGAATGCCAGAAACTTCTGAGACGACATCGATATAGCGCGTCCAAGCAGCGTCAGTACCACTATCTGCCACGCCAGCTCCCGACCTGCTCAACCAGCTTCGATGCCTCGGGCCAGTCATCTCGGAAGATGGCGAGAATCAGGTGGTCCCACCATTCGCCATCAAGATAGTGGTGTTCCCTTAGCCTTCCCTCGACTTTGAAGAATTTGCCGGCTTCGCTGGCAAATTGAGGGTAGTTGTACTCGGCCGTGTCTAGATAGAGCTTCCGAAAGCTCCAGCACTTGAAGACATAGTCAACAAAGAGACCTACCCCCAGCATCATCAGCACTGAATTGCCGTCCGGATCGAAACTCAATGCCGCCAGATGGGCGTGGCCGTCTTGGAAATCTGCTGAGAAAGCCGTAACCAAGCCGATCCGGCTGTCGTCCTCTGCCTTGAGGATCATGAATTGCGCCAGGACTCCGGCAGAGCGCTGCTGGATCCATTCCTGATAACCCGGGGTTGCGCCCCTGAGCCCCCACCGCGCCGACATCGCGCTACTGGTCTCAACGAGATACAGGTAGGGGTAGTCCTCCGGAACAACTGCTCGCAGATAGAGATAGTCATTCCGTAGGCTCGGGGCCGCGAAGCGCTCGGCGCGCTCGGTGACAAGCGGGTCACCGGTCGCGCCCTCTGCCGCCACCGCGGGTGGATCCGGCTGGCTTTCGCTATCCACTACTCCCCACCTCCCCTTGCCGCACTAGAGGGCGGTCGTCATAGGCGCCCCCGCCTTCGCCGTCAAAGCGACTGGGCCAATGCATCCTTTGCGCTGTGTCGAGCGACAAGCCTGTCATCAATCAAGAGCCGAACCGAAGCGTATTGTCTGCTGCGACCGGCCTCCGTCCATCGAGTAAAGGCGCGCTTTTATCGCATAGCCTGTGTTTGCTCAAGTAGACTCTAATAATCAACTACAATAGAGGAATAGGCCCAGTGAAGCTCTGTCCTGTCATAGCCCTGATCTGCGCAACCCTGATCGCATCCCAGGGGATCGCTCCGCCATCGTCTTTGGCGGATGGCGACGTGGTTACGGAACCACCCCTTGTCAAGGTACCGAGCGTAAAGGGCCTGCATCCGGCGGTGGCCGAACGACGACTCAAGCGATGGCACTTCGCGGCCGAATACACCGCTCTCAGCAACGCCTGCGCCGGGACCCCTCCTGGGGGGCACATTCTGCTTCAAAAACCAGCGCCAGGGGCTCTCGCGCCTGTGTTCTCGACCGTCATGCTCCAAGACAGCTGCCGCCCAAAGGGGCCTCAATCGAAGGTCGCGGTGCCCAAAGTCACCGAAGGCGCCAGCGTCATTCGGGCCTACACCAGGCTCCGCTACCACGGCCTCAGAGTGGCGATCCCCGTTTCCTTCTCAGTCGCGACCCTCTGTTTGCCATCGGCGTATGCCCAAGTGCCGCGAGCCGGCACAAGAGTGTCTCGCGGAACGGTGGTCAGGCTGACGGAACTACGCTGCGCCCTCGCGTCTCCCGGCACTCCCGTGCCGACGCCCCCGCCCGTCGTCGTACCCGATCTGACCAATGGCTCTGTGACATCGGCCGTGGACTGGGCCGATACCTCAGGCCTGTACTGGGAAACAGGCGAACTCGCCCCCCTGAGACCGTCATGGCAAATGGGTCTGTTTGACAACTACATCATGACGGGACAGGACCCGGCCGCGGGTTCGACGGCGACCCAGGGTATGTCGCTGAAACTCAGCGCAACAGAGGCTCGCTGAACCTTATTTCCGGCGACGTACTCGCGTAAGCCGACCAGGTTTGATGGAGACTTGAGCCAAGATCTTGTCCTGGGTAGTGGAGAAGCGGTAGTCGTCGAGATTGAACCTAGCGCTTCGCCAGGCCACCTCAAGCGTCGGCGAGGCGCGGAACGGGGCATCGCCGTGAGAGTCGAAGTAGTAGCTGTTCGCCGTCGCGCAGGTGCCCGAGAAGAACACCTGGCGGTCGCGGCGGCCGAGCATCTTCTCGAAGTAGCGCCGGTTGGCCTCGCGGGTGATCTCTACTGAGGTGGAGCCGGTGCTGCGGGCGCGGCGTAGGCAGCGGACGATGTGACGGGCCTGGTTCTCGATCAGGGTGAAGTAGCTGGCGCCGTTGAAGCCGTAGGGGCCGAGGATCATGAACATGTTCGGGAAGCCGGGGACGCTGGCGCCCTCGTAAGCCTGGAAGCGGTTCGCGTCCCACCACTGCCCGAGCTCGACCCCGTCGCTGCCGCGCACCGGGTAGGGCGGCATGTTGCCCTTGTCGAAGACATGGAACCCGGTCGCCAGGATCAGCACGTCGGCCTCGTGCTCGGCGGCCTTGGTGCGCACCCCGGTTGCCGTGATCCCCTCGATCGGGCTCGTCTCCAGATGGACGTTGGGACGGTTGAAGGCCGGCAGGTACTCGTTCGAGAAGCTCGGGCGCTTGCAGCCGAGCCCGTAATGGGGCGTCAGCTTCTCCCGCACCTCCGGGTCGTGCACCTGGCGCAGGTGCCGCAGCCCGGCTCGCTCTCCTGCCTTGGCGACGGGAAGCACGCCGTGGAAGTGGGCCGGCAACGGGAAGTTGAGCTCGACGTAGACCTGGCTCAGGGCCCGGGCCGCAGCCTGCGCGCCGGGAACGCGGCCCAGCGTCCGGCGCAGGCCCGGGCCGATGCGGGCGTCGGGCTTGGGCAGGCACCAGATCGGGGTGCGCTGCAGCACGGTCAGCCGCTCGACTTCGGGCGCGATCGAGGGGATGACCTGGACGGCAGAGGCCCCGGTGCCAATGATCGCCACCCTGCGGCCGCGCAGGTCCTCGTCGTGGTCCCAGCGCGCCGTGTGCATCACCGTTCCGGCGAAGGCGTCGAGCCCAGGGATGTCGGGCGGCTTGGGCTGGGTGAAGACGCCGGTCGCGCCGACCATGAACCGTGCGGTGACGGTTTTTCCGTCGCCAGTCGGCAGGCGCCAGAAGTGGTTCTCCTCGTCGAACTCGGCACCGGTGACCTTCGTGTTCAACCGGATCCGCGAGCGCAGCCCGTACTTGTCGACGCAATGCTCGGCGTATCCCTTCAGCTCCCCGCCCGGCGCGTACACGCGCGACCAGTCGGAGCGCTGCTCGAAGGAGAACTGGTAGCTGAACGAGGGGATGTCGACGCCGATGCCGGGGTAGGTGTTCCAGTGCCAGGCACCGCCGACGCCATCGCCAGCCTCGAGCATGACCCAGTCCCGGATCCCGGCCTCGTCGAGCTTGATCGCGGTGCCGATGCCGGAGAACCCGGCGCCTATGACCGCCACCTCGTGATCGGGCTGCATGCCGGTCAGGATAGGCCCAAAGTCATCTCCGTCCCAGCCTGGGTTAGGCTCGCTCGCACCCCCGTCACTCTCGACCAGATCGAAGGCCTCGCATGGAAAAGCAACTCACCCCCGAGCAGGCGGCGATGCTCTACGGCAACCGCTTCCTAACCGAAGACGCCCCCGACGGCCCCTTCCCGGCGAGCGGCATGTCAGCCCTCGACGCGATGCGCCTCGTCGGCGAGGAACTGGCGCTGGAGGGCGACCCCAACCGCAACCTGGCCACCTTCGTCACGACCTGGATGGAGCCCGAGGCCGACCGGGTCATCACCGACAACCTCTACCGCAACTTCATCGACCACGCCGAGTACCCGATCTCGGCCGAGGTCGAGCAGCGCTGCATCCGCATGCTCGCCGACCTCTACCACGCCCCGGGCGAGACGACCGGCGCCCGCACCCAGGGCTCCTCCGAGGCGATCATGCTCGGCGCCCTCTCGCTGAAGTGGAAGTGGAAGGAGCGCCGCGAAGCCGAGTCGAAGCCGACCGACAAGCCGAACCTGGTCTTCGGCGGCGACGTGCACGTTGTCTGGGAGAAGTTCTGCCGCTACTTCGACGTCGAGCCGCGGATCGTGCCGCTGCAGGACGGCAAGTACACGATCGGCCCCGAGGACGTGGAGCCCCACGTCGACGAGAACACGATCGGCGTCGCCGCCGTGCTCGGCACCACCTTCACCGGCCACATGGACGACATCGTCGGCATCAACAAGCTCCTGGTCGACCTCAAGGGCGACAAGGGCCTCGACGTCCCACTCCACGTCGACGCCGCCAGCGGCGGCTTCGTCTGGCCCTTCCTATACCCGGACTCCGAGTGGGACTTCCGGCTCGAGCAGGTGCGCTCGATCAACGTCTCCGGGCACAAGTTCGGGCTCGTCTACCCCGGCGTCGGCTGGCTCGTCTTCCGCGAAAAGTCCGACCTGGCCGAGGACCTCGTCTTCTACGAGAACTACCTGGGGAAAACCGACGCGACCTTCACCCTCAACTTCTCCACCGGCGCCTCGATGGTGCTCGCCCAGTACTACAACTTCGTCCGCTACGGGCACGAGGGCTACGCCTACATCATGAAGGCGATGCAGCAGAACGCCCGCGCCCTGGCCGACAAGCTCAAGGCCACCGGCGAATTCGAGCTGATCGGCGACGGCGAGGAGCAGCTGCCCCTGGTCGCCTTCAAGCTCGCCGGCGAAAAGAGCTACGACGAGTTCGACCTCTCCTGGCAGCTCTCCGCCGAGCGCGGCTGGATGCTCCCCGCCTACACGATGCCGCCCAACGCCGAAGACGTCAAAGTCCTGCGGGCGCTGGTCAAGCAGACGCTCAGCCGCGAGCAGGTCGACCGCCTCGCCGAGGACATCGCGACGGCGTGCGCGACGCTCGAGAAGAAGGGCGGCGCCCACCCCTCCGAGCGCAAGAAGGTCAAGACCGGCACCGGGTACTGAAGCTGGGTCGAGCCCTCGGTGAACGCGAAAGGTGGTGTCCAGGCCCATTCTTCGCTAGCCTGCCGCCGATCCACCGGATCAATTTCCTTTCGCGCATGCTTGACCGATCGGCCTTCAGGGACCGAGCGTTGGGAATGCACGGGCGGCAGAGACTTTTCGTTGCCGGTGCCGCTTCGCTTCTGCTGACGGCCCTCGCCCTATCGCTTTCGGCGGGTACCCGGGCCGAGTCGGCGGGATCGGCCTTCGAAACCATCTCGGCCGGGGCCGAGCACACCTGCGGGATCCGCACCGACGGAGAGATCGCCTGCTGGGGCGACGACTTGCTCGGCCAGCTCGACGGGATTCCCTCCGGCCAGTTCGTCTCGGTCTCGGCGGGCGACTTCCACACCTGCGCAATCGACGTCGATCGTCAGCTTTTCTGCTGGGGGGATGACTCCTCCGGCCAGCTCGACGGGATTCCCTCGGGGGAATTCCTCGCCGTCTCCGCCGGCGGCGCCCACAGCTGCGCGATCCGCGCCAGCGGGGATCTGGCCTGCTGGGGCGACGATTCCTCCGGCCAGCTCGACGGGATTCCCTCGGGGCACTACGTGTCCGTCTCCGCCGGCGGCGCGCATAGCTGCGCGACTCGTGCCGACTTCGACCTGGTCTGCTGGGGCGACGACTCTTCGAAACAAGTGAGCGACGCTCCGCAGGGCCACTGGTACTGGCACCATCACCACCACTGGTGGTACTCCCCGCCCCGGCTCCTCGCGGTGTCCGCGGGCGGCGCCCACAGCTGCGGGATCGAGCTGGACCAAGACCTCGAATGCTGGGGCGACGACTCCTCCGGCCAGCTGGAGGAAGTTCCCCCGGGAGACTTCCTTTCCATCTCAGCCGGTGGCGCTCATAGCTGCGCTATCCGCCTGAACGAGGAGCTTGCCTGCTGGGGCGAGGACTCTTCGAGCCAGCTCGACGAAATTCCCTCCGGAGAGTTCCTCTCGGTCTCGGCGGGCGGCACCCACAGCTGCGCGGTTCGGACCGACGGAAAGCCGGTCTGCTGGGGCTCCAACGAAAGCGGCCAGGTTCAGCCGGAAATGATCGAAGGCGAGCTCGAACGCGCCGTGATCGATGAGCCCTACTCCCACCAGTTCGAAACTACCCCGCAGGCGCCGGGCCCGCAGTTCCACGTCTCCGGCGGAGCACTCCCGGACGGGCTCGAACTCGAACCCGACGGCGAGCTCGCCGGGTCGCCCACCGAAGGGGGCAGCTTCGCCTTTACCGTCGTCGCCGCCAACGGCATCACCCCCGATGCCGAACGGGAAGAGACGCTGGAAGTGGTCGGCGCGCCGCTGCTCACCGCCGGCCCGGCCCAGGACATCACCACTACCTCGGCCGGCCTCAAAGGCTCGATCGACCCCAGGAACCTCGCCGCCGAAGCCTGGTTCGAATACTGGCCGCGGCTGGCGACCCGAAAGAAGCGAAATCGACCCCCGCTCAACCGGTCGCCGCGGGCCTGGTCAAAAAAGACCTCGCCGCCGGCCTCACCGGCCTCGCGCCCGAGACCAAATACAGCTTCCGCCTCGCGGCGACCAACGAGCTGAGCCCGGAACCGATCCGCAGCGAAGCGGCAACCCTGACGACCGCCGCGCCACCGGTCGTGCTCGCGGCAGTGGACCCCGGCCTGCCCGAACCCACCGCCGGGGAGAACTTCAACGTCGACCCGATCGAGGGAATCGTCAAGGTCAAATGCCCTCGCCAGCATGGCTCGTCCCGGATCGCCGTCCCCACCCAGGTCCCGCTCGCCTGCCAGATCGACGCCAACCACGGTACCGCCAAGGTCACCACCTCGAAGGGCAGCGGCGCGGGCACGCAGTCCGCCGATTTCTGGGGCGGTGCCTTCGGGCTCGACCAGGACGCCGCCCACAACTGGGACGACGAACTCCACCTGGCCGGGCGGCTCAAATGCGAGAAACGCAAGGGCACGAACGCCAAGGCGAGCAGGCGCAACTTCAAGAGCAAGAAGGGGCGCGGCCGCAAGCTCTGGGGCAGCGGCAAAGGCAACTACAGCACCTCCGGCAACTACGGCTCGGCGAGCGTGCGCGGGACGACCTGGCTCGTCGCCGATCGCTGCGACAACTCGACCCTGATCGCGGTTCGCGAAGGCACCGTCTGGGTGAAGGACTTCGTCACCGGCAAAACGCCGATCCTGGAAGCCGGCGAAAGCTACGTCGCCAAGGCAGCCATCCCCAGCCTGCGCTAGGCGATGAGCTCAGCAAAGGGTGTCGCCGCTTTCCTGGCCGTCGGGCTGCTGGCAGCGCTGATCGGAGTCGTCGCCTACGAGACGGAAACGTTCCAGGGCCTGGAGTACGAAAGCGTTGACACCCGCTTCTCGGTTCGGGGCGACCAGACCCCCTCCCCCGAAGTCGCCGTCGTCGCCATCGACGACAAGACCTTCAGCAGGCTCAGCCTGCAGTGGCCCTTCCCCCGCTCCGTGCACGGCAAGCTGATCGACCGCCTCACCGCTGACGGCGTAAAGACGATCGCCTACGACGTCCAGTTCACCGAGCCGACCGTGCCGCGCGAGGACAACGCGCTGGTCGAAGCCGTCGACCGCGCTCACAGCGTCGTCCTGGTCACCGACGAAGTCGAAGGCGACGGCCACACCAGGATCTTCGGCGGCGACGCGGTCCTCCGTCAGATCGGGGCCCGGGCCGGCAACTCCACGGTGATTCCCGACGCCGACGGCGCGATCCGCCACTTCCCCTACGCAATCCAGGGCTTGACCGGGTTTGCCGTTGCCGCGGCCGAAGAGGGCATGGGTAAGCCCGTCAGCCGTGACGGCTTCGACTCCGGGAGCGGCTGGATCGACTACGCGGGGCCGCCGAAAACGATCCCGACCTACTCCTTCTCAGACGTCCTCGAAGGACGGGTTGACCCAGGCAAGCTGAAGGGGAAGATCGTCGTCGTCGGGGCCTCGGCCCCCTCACTCCAAGACGTCCAGCAGACGACGGCCGGCGGCGGGCTGATGCCCGGCGCCGAGCTGCAGGCCAACGCGATCGCCACCGTGCTCGACGGCCTGCCGCTGCGCTCCGCCCCGGCCGCGCTCGACATTGCCCTGATCGTCCTGCTCGCCGCGGCGGCAACGGCCGCCGGCTTCGCCCTGCGCCCGGTGGCCGCCTTCCTGGTCGCCCTGGCCGCGGGTGCCCTCTACCTGGTCGTGACCCAGCTCGCCTTCGACCCGGCCTGTGTCCTGACCGTCGTCTACCCCCTGCTGGCCCTGATCGTCGCGGCGGTCGGGATCCTCGCCCTGCAGTACCTGCTCGTCGCCTTCGAGCGCCAGAGGGTGCTCTTCACCTTCTCCCGCTTCGTCCCCGAAGACGTCGTCGACGAAGTGCTGGCCAAGGGCGAGGAGGAGCTCCAGCTCGGCGGGGTCCGGCGCGAAGCGACCGTCCTCTTCAGCGACATCCGCGGCTTCACCTCCTTCTCCGAAGCCCGGGCCCCCGCCGAAGTGGTCGAAGTGCTCAACCGCTACCTGAGCGAGATGACCGACGCGGTCATGGACCACGGCGGCACCCTCGTCGCCTACATGGGCGACGGGATCATGGCGGTGTTCGGGGCGCCGATCGAGCAGCCCGACCACGCCGACCGCGCGATCGCCGCCGCGCGGGAGATGCTCGAGGTGCGCCTGCCGGCCTTCTGCGAGTGGATGCGCGACGCCGGCGACGGAGACGGGTTCGCGATCGGGATCGGCCTCAACAGCGGCGAGGTGCTCTCGGGCCAGGTCGGTTCCAAACGCCGGATGGAGTACACGACGATCGGCGACACGACCAACACGGCGTCGCGACTGGAGAGCATGACCAAAGGCTCCGGCTTCCCGATCTTCATCGCGGACTCGACCCGCACCGCACGCCGGCAGGATGAGCCGGAGCTGGTCCCGGTCGGGGAGTTCGAGGTTCGCGGGCGCGAGCAGCCGCTGAACGTTTGGTCCCTGGCCGGCAAAGCGCCCGCTGGGACGACGGCATAGCCGATACGGTCTCCGCCGTGCTCTGGGTCGAAGTCTTCGCCGTTTTCCTCCTCTCCCACCTGGTCGGAGACTTCCTGCTGCAGACCGACTGGCAGGCGACCCACAAGTTCGAAGGCCTCGGTCCCGACCGCGAAGCGCGCCGGGCCCTGCTCTCACACACGCTCACCTACACGCTCGCCTTCGTCCCGGCCCTGATCTGGCTGTCGTCCGATATCGGCGCCTGGGCGATCGGGGTCGCGGCGCTGATCGGCCTGCCGCACATGGTCCAGGACGACGGCCGGCTGCTCGAGATCTACGTGCGCCGAGTCAAGGGCCTCGGCAGCGCCGCGCCCTCAGGGCTGCGGTTGGCGGTCGACCAGACCGGGCACGCGATCGCCCTCTTCCTGATCGCGCTCCTCGTCACCGCCTGATCACCGCGGTCGTCATTTCAACCGCGTACCGATTGAAATGACGACCGCCCTCGGTCAGGCCTCCGAGCTCGCCCAGCGGGCGCCGACGACCCCGTGCGCCGCCTGGCTGCTGCGCCGGTGCCCTGTGACGGCGCCGATGAACTGGTCCCGCTCCAGCCTCAGGAGCCGCGTGGCGACTTTCGCCCGCACCGTGGCGGTGCGGGGCACGTCGCGCAGCAAGGCGATCTCGCCGAAGGACTCGCCCGGGCCCTCGGTACGGCGGAAGACCCCGCTTTCGAAGACCTCCACTTCGCCGGCCTTGATCAGGTAGAAGCAGTCGCCCGGGTCGCCCTGGACGATCACCTCCTCGCCGGCGCTCGCTGCGACCTCAGTCATGTCGTGGCTGAGCCGTTCCAGTGTCGCCACCGGCAACGGCGTGAAGATCGAGTTCTGGCGCAGCAGGCGGAAGGGGCCCTCCGCCACCGGAGCGCCGATCTCGAAGGCGCGCAGGCGGACCCAGCAGGCGATGACGAAGAGTGGCATCAGCGCCCCGAGCGCGAGCAACGCCCCCCTTGTCCCCAGCAGGGCGACTATCGCGGAGGCACCGATCGAGCCCAGCGCCATCGCCGCCAGGCGGGCGGATTCGAGCGAGCCGACGACGCGGCCCAGGGTCTCGTCGGAGCCGAGGCGCTGCAGCAGGGTCTTGGCCGCGACCTCGGTGAACGTGTAGCCGATCCCGATCCCGAGCCAGGCTGCGTAGCCGGCCACGGCCACCGGCCAGGCGGCCGGCAGCACCGCCGAGATGCCGATCAGGAGGCTGCCGGCGGCGAGCGCGATGGCTAGCCTGCCGCGGCTCAGCAGCATCGCCAGGCCGGCGCCGCCGATCAGCGCTCCCACGCCCCAGGCAGCGTTGAGGAAGCCGATGCTCCCCTCGCTCAAGTGCAGGAGCTCGAGCGCCATGATCACAACCAGGACGTCGGCGACCCCCTCGAAGAAGAGCAGCATCACCAGGGTCGCCGCGGCCAGGAGCAGGCCCGGGTGCGCGACCAGGGTGCGGAACCCGAGCGTGGTCTCGCGCGCGATCCCCGAGATCTCGCCATCGCCGTCGTACTCGGGCCGGCGGTCGGGCTCGATCCCGGTCAGAACGATCATCGCCAGCAGGGCACCCAGGGCGGCAACGCCGAAGACGACCGCGGGCGTCGCCAGCGCCAGCATCAGGCCGGTGCCGACCGCGGCGAGCAGGAAGCCGCTGCTGTCCATCGCGCTGTGGGTGACGTTGGCGGCCGAGAGCTCCTGGGGCGTGTGCGCCAGCGCCGGCAGCAGCGCCGCCTCGGCGGGGACGTAGCCGCTTATCGCCACGGTGAAGATGCCGCCCAGGGCGTAGATGACGGCATGCGGGGCGTCGAAGGTCGCGGCGGCGCAGGCCGCGGTGAGGACGAACGAGATCGCCGCGGCGCTGCCGACCAGCACCGAGCGGCGCGAGTAGCGATCGCTGAGCAGGCCGGCGAACGGCGAGGCGAGGGCACCCGGCGCCAGCCGCACCAGGGCGATCACGCCGACCGCCACCGCGCCGCCGACCTCGAACCCGTACACGCCGAGGGCGATCGAGAAGCAGAAGCTGGCAAACGATGTGCCGACCCGGGCGACCCCGAGGCGGCCGAGGTCGCGGTTGCCAAAGTCAACCGCGAGCGCACGCAGCACATTCAACGCATTCCGCGACGCTCGGCTCATTGGCGCGGGAAGATATCTGCTACCACTCCGCGATGGGAATCCTCCGCTCGCTGGTCGTAATCGCCATCCTCTGCGCCATGCTCGCCCTTCCCGCCGAGTCCCTCGGCGGCGCCAAGCTGCCACTGCCGGCCGCTTCCGAAAAGGCAGCCGAATTCGCCGAGAACACCTGCCACCGCGACGAAGGCTGCACTGGGCACGGGGTCTCGAACTGCCACCGCGAACGGGCCCGCCTCGCCTTTTGCCACATCTACATCAAGCGCAGCACGCAGGTCCAGGGCAAGTACAAATGCACGAGGCTGATCCGGCTGGCGCTGATTCCCCACACCCGCCACGCCAAGGTCACCGGCCTTGGCCACTGGCACTGCTGACGGTCACCCGGCAGCAGGCGCTTGAGCCGCGAGCAGGGGGTACTGGCTCGGGCAGCTTGACGAAGTCTTTACCCGATGTTCACCTGCCGCCAAGCTGCGGCGGCCACCCTCGGAGCACCCGACAAGGAGGCATCCTCATGCCACAGATACTCGTAGTGACCGACCCCCCCGAGCGGGACGCGAGCACCGTCGTGTATCGCGAGCGGATCAGCACCACCGATCTCGAGTCCGACCACTTCTCCGGTCAGCTGGTCGAGCGGGTCGGCTGGGCGGTCGTAGACGCCGACCAGATCGAGCACGCAGAGGGCACACCAACCCCGCCCTGAGCGCAACCGCGTCTCGCCCCGCCGCGGAACGCGGCGGGGCGAAGACCGGGCGGGTTCAGGCCTGTTCTTCCTGTTTTTCTTTCTTCAGCTTGGCCGCGCCGCTCACGCAGCGCGAGAACGGGGTGCCTTTCTCGCCTTTGACGTGTTTCCTGCTCATTTCCTTGCAGGCTTTGGCGGGCGTGATCTTTTCGTTGTTGGCGACCTTCGCCATCGCCGTCACGCACTGGCTGAAGGGGGTGCCCTTCTCGCCTTTGACGTGCTTTTTGCTCTGTTCTTTGCAGTGGACGCCGTAGGCCTTCGCCTTTTCCTGCGTGCTGGCGCCCGGCCCTGGGGTTTCGTTCTGGGGGGCCGGCGTGTATTTGGGGCCGTTGCTGTTGCCGCCGCCCTGGCCGGGATTGGTGGGCTGGCTCGCCAGAGCCATCGCGGGCGCCGTCGCGAGGGCGAGCGCGCCGAGGACCACGGCAAACTTCGTCTGGAGCTTCATCGCGTCTCCTTCGGGTCATGCACCCCGCCTCGGGGCGCCTTGTTGTTTTCGTGCTGCTGAAACGGGAACCGGCGTCGCCCGTCAGGCCCATTCTGAGAGAGGCCGCGGCGGCGTGGCCGAATGTCCTATTCGACGGGGCCTTTCTGGCCACCGACGGCCGAGTTGCCCCCGCCCCCCTGCGACTCGGATTCGGGGGCGGGTTTCTGGGCGGGTGGAGGCGACGATGACGTTCCTTTTTCGGGGCTGGGATTGGAGGGCTGCGCGGGGTGCAGCGGCTTGGCCGGGTGCGCGGGGTGCGCCTTGGGTGCGTGCCCGTGGCCACTCGCCTTGTGGGTGGCGGCCGTCTGCTGACCATGCGCGGAGGCACTCGGGTGCTGCTTTTCGTGTCCCCTGCCATGCGGGTGGGAAAGGGGACTGGAGCCTTCGGGTTGGCTCCGGCCGCCGGTGGCGCCCGATGCCTGGCCGGGCTTGGCGGCATGGGCTGCCGAGGCCTTGGTGCCCGTTGCCGACCCTTCTGCATCGCCGGCAGCCGCAGATGCGCCCGCAGCCTGGCCGGCCCCAGCCGTGGAGGGGCTTGCGGTCCCGGCCTGTTCCGCCTGTTCCGACCGGGGCGCCTGTGAACCGCCGCCCGGCACGACATCTACCAGCCCGCCCCGGTCCGCGGCGCCGACCCCGATCGCCGCAACCACCGCGACGGTCGCGGCACCCTTCAGCGCCGCCGAGGTACCGAGCGTCTTGGCCGCGCCGCCGCCAAGCGCACCGGCGAGACCGCCGGCCCGCCCCCGGCCCCGTGGCCACCCAGCAAGCCCTGCAGAAGGCCGGCAGCGGCAACCGCGGGCAGTGGCGCCAGCGCCGCCAGGTCCCGCTCGCGGCCCCCGATTTCCTCACGGAAGCGGCGGCAGCTCGGACAGGTCCGCAGGTGGGCGCGGACGTCGCGACGGCGGGTGACGCGGCCGTCGCCGTCAGAGATCGCCTTGGTCACCGTCGCGCAGCTCATCGCCCGTCCCTCATCCATCTTTCGCAGGCCCAGCCGCGCCTCGTAGAGTGTTTGGCGCGCCACTGCGGGGGAGGTGCCCAGGGCGTCGCCGATCTCGGCGAAGTCGAGGCCCCCGAGCTCGCGCATGACCAGGGCGCCCCGCTGGCGCTCGGGAAGCTGGTCGAGGTCGGAGACCAGCCGCCGCAGGCGGTCTCTCGTAATCGCCTCCTCGGCCAAGCCGGCTCCGGGAGAGGCCAGCTCCGTGTCGAGGGGCCGCGTCTCGCGGCGGCGGCGAAGCAGCTCGATCGACTCGTTGTGGGCGATGCGGTAGAGCCACGGCTTCAGCTCGAGCTTCCGCTCCTCGCCCGGCAGCGCCCGCAGCACCTTGACCATCGTGTTCTGCAGCGCATCCTGGGCGTCCTGGGGGTCGCCGACGATCGCCATGCAGTAGCGGTACAGGCCCTGGTGGTATCGATCGAAGATCGCCCCGAAGGCGTTCTCGTCGCCCCCCGCTGCCCGCCTGGTCAGCCGGTCGTCGGAGAACACGCGCATCATCCCGGCACCGGGGGCACGCGGGCCCGTGGTGGTCACCTCGCTCACGTTCTGCTGCCTGCATGGGATGCCATTCGTTCAAAGGTTAGGGACGAGCCGCTCAATCCCTAAACGGTCAAGTCGCCCTGCCGTCAGTGCCTACCGGCACCCAACGTCCGAGATAGGCCCTGACGAAGCACGGGGCGCAGACGTTCCAAAGATCAAGCCCGCACACCGGGAACAGGTCGTCGAGAGGGAGGATCAAGTGGTTAGAACGATCATCGGACTGCTGGTCGCCGTCGCGATCGTGCTCGTCCTGCTCAAGGTCGCCGTCGCCGGCGGGATACTCGGCCTGATTGCGATCGTCCTCCTCATCCTGCTCCTGATGGGCGGATCTGATGACGATCGCCGGTTCGATCTTCTTGGCCGCAGTCGGGGCAAACGTGTCCGCACACCCGGGAGATCGGGAGCAACGGCTAGGAGTCGCGGATGAGTGAACTGGTCCTCGGGCCGCTGCTCCGCCACACCTCGAAAACCGAGGGCAACGCTTATCCGGGGACGAGACGTTCCGAGGCAACCCTGCTGCGGTAGTCGAAGATCCGCTCGAGGTCGCGGCGGACGAAGAGCCGGTGGGCGATGGCGCCGAGCGGGCCAAGAGGGAGCGCATAACGGACGTGGTCGTGGACGACGGTGGCGGCGTCGCCGTCTCGCTCGAACAGGTGGGTGTGCTCCCAGAGGGCGTAGGGACCCCTGGCCTGGATGTCGACGAAGCGCAGCGGCGGCTCCCAGATCTCGATCCGACCCTGCCAGCGAAGGGGCACACCATGCAGCTTCAGCCTGTAGTCGAGCAGCACACCTTGCCTCAGGATCACCTCCCCCGGGGTGGTCACCTCGAAGTGAACCCATGGTGGGGTCATCGGCTCCAGGTTTGCGGCGTCCACGCAGAACTCGAACGCCTGCTCAATCGGCACCTCGAATCGTTGGCTGCGCTCGAGGACGTGCACGGACACAGGTCGAGTCTTGCAGTCCGAACCCGGCGGGGACTACCTTTGGTGGATCGCGGCAAGCACACTCATCGCCGGAGCCACCGGTTTCGTCGGCGCCCGGCTGGCAGCCTCGCTGGCCGGTTCGGACTCAACGGTCCGCTGCCTGGTTCGCGACCGCTCAAAAGCGCATGGGCTCGAGGCGGCGGGGCTCGACCTCCACGTCGGCGACGTCACCGACGCACGGAGCCTCGTGGGGGCGGGGAAAGGCCTCGACGTCGCCTACTACCTCGTCCACGCGATGGCCGGGGGCGGGGACTTCGCCGAGCGAGAGCGCGCCGGGGCACTGAACTTTGCCCGGATGGCCAAGGACGAAGGCGTTGAGAGGGTCGTCTACCTCGGGGGGCTCGGCGACGAGAGCAAGTCGAAGCACCTGCGCAGCCGCCACGAGACCGCGCGCGTCCTCGCCGCGGAGGGGCCTCCGCTCACCTATTTCCGGGCGGCGATGGTCGTCGGCGCCGGCAGCGAGTCCTACCGGACCCTGCGCTACCTGGTGGGGCGACTGCCGGTGATGATCGCGCCCAGCTGGCTGCGAACCGAGACGCAGCCGATCGGGATCGACGCGACGATCGAGTACCTGCGGCGGGCCCCCGAAGTCCCCGAGTCCGAGGGCCGGGAGGTCCAGATCGGCGGTCCCGACGTGGTCTCCTTCTCAGAGATGATGGACCGGATGGCGATCGCCCTCGGCAAGCGGCCGCGGCGAAAGCTTCCGGTGCCCTTCATCACACCGTGGCTGTCGGCGCTATGGCTGGGCCTGGTGACGCCGGTCGACGTGAAGGTGGCTCGCCCGCTCGTCGAGGGCCTGACCACGGCAACCGTCGTCACCGACCCCTCCGGCGCCGAGCCGTTCGGCATTGCGCCCGAGCCCTTCGACGAGGCGCTGCGGCGCGCGCTCGCCGAGGAAGAGGCTGACCGGCGCGTGAGCGATGCCTCGGGCCGCCGCTAGAGCGGCTGCAGGCGGGTTTTCTCGACCCGGGCCAGCTTGCGCTTGAGGCGCTTGAATTCTTTCTCCTGCTCGGGCGTGCGCTCGTAGCCGCCGAAGGCGAGGTTCTTCCTCTCCAGCGGGTCCGTCTTCAGGTCGTACATCTCCCACTGCGGCCGTCGCTTGTGGTTGACGTCGTGGTACTTGGCCAGCTTCCAGCGCCCTTCGCGGATGCTGACGATGTGGTTCGGGGGTTTCGGGTAGGGACCGCTGTTCTGGCCGGACTGGAAGTCGTCGTAGGTGAAGACGATGTAGTCCTGGGTCGAGCGGTTCGAGCTCGGGTGCAGGACCAGCTTCGAGTAGTCGACCCCCTGCCAGTCGGCGCGGGCGCCCTGCGGCGCCGCGGCCAGGCTGGCCAGGGTCGGCAGGAAGTCGACGTGGGAGACCAGCGCGTCGGTCTGGGCCGGCTTCGGGAAGAGCTTCGGGTTGGAGTAGACGAGCGGCACCCGCATCGCCTCCTCGTAGAAGTTGAAGTTCTTCTGCCGCAATCCGCCGTGGGTGAGGCCCATCTCACCGTGGTCCGCGGTGCGAACGATCAGGGTGTTGTCGAAGAGGCCGGTCTCTTCCAGCTTGTCGAGGACGTTGACCATGTAGCTGTCGGAGGAGCGCATCAGGTTGCCGTAGAAGTTCAGGTAGTTGCGCATCTGCGCGGTATTTTTCGGCTTCCCGGTGAGGTTGAAGATCCTGAGGAATTCTTCCTGCACCGTGGGCTTGGTCGAAAGGTCTTCTTCTCCCGTCTCCGGCACCTGGATGTTCCCCTGCAGCCAGGAGTCGTCGTAGCCGGCTTCTTCGAACGCTTTGTTCGGGTAGAAGAGGACGTCGTGCGGGTTGACCAGTGAGATCACCAGGAAGAAGGGCTGTTCCTGCGCCGCCCTCGAGCCGAGGTACTGCAGCACCCCTTCGTCCGCGCCTTCGCCGGTCGAGTCGACAAAGCGGCCGTCGTTGTCGACGAAGCCACCGCCCGCCTCGGGGACGGTCTGGTTGGCGCCGGCGTCGGGTGGGTTCCAGAGCGAGAAGCCGTACTTTTCGAGGTCGGCCGGAACCGCGTCTTCTTTTTTCGCCGGCTTCGAGCAGTGCCACTTGCCCTTGTAGACGACGTTGTAGCCCGCAGCCTTCATCACCGTGGCGGGGTTTTTCAGTTCGACCGGCAGTTCGACCTGCGGGTATTCGGAGGCCGGCATGTCTTCCTCGAGCGTGTACTTGACCCCATGCTGGGCGGGGAAGTAGCCGCTCATCAGGGTCGAGCGGGCCGGCGAGCACATGCAGGCGTTGGTGAAGGCGCGTTCGAAGCTGAGGCCGTGGCGGCGCAGCCGCCGCATCCCCGGCAGGTTCTGGCGCAGCCAGTTCTGCGGGAAGTGCTGGATCGCCCGTTCCTGGTCGGTGAGGAAGAGGACGATGTTCATCCCGGCGACGTCGTGGCGCTTGCCCTGCGCGGCGGCGAGCGCCCGCTCGACCCCGGCGCCCTGTGAGAGCAGCAGCGCCGAAGCCGCCGTCGCTCCCGTGCCGAGCAGCTGCTTGCGGGTCAGGCCGTCCCTGCGCTCGTCCGATTCGCTCACTTGCTCCTCCGGAAGACGTCGACGGCGCTGCTGTTGAACGAGGTCGAGTAGAGGTAGCGCCCGTCCGGGCTGAGCGCGATCGAGCTGACCCCGCGCAAGGCGCGGGCACGGGTGCAGCCGGCCACCGAGGGAGGGGCGAGGCATCCTGGGCGCCCGGGCTTCTGCGCCACCGCGCCCGATTTCCGGCCGCGATCGAGGACGTCGATGGCACCCGTTTTGAAGGCAGCGAGGTAGACGTTCGAGCCGTCCGGAGAGACGGCGAGCCCCTCCGGGGCGATCAGCGCCCGGCCGAAGGAACAGCCGACAGCCCGCAGGTAGACCAGGCATCCGGCGGTGCCTTCCTTCTGCGCGAGGGCGCCGGAGGACTTCGAGCGGGTGAACGAGGTGACGCTGTTGCTGAACAGCGAGGTCACGTAGGCGTCGCCGCTGCCGGGGCTGACCGCCACCGCGTTGGCGCCGCTCAGCTGCACGCCGGTGGTGCAGCCTGTCAGCGGACTGTCGACGATGCAGCCGCTGCCGCCGCTCGGCTGGGTGAGGGTGCCGGTCGAGGTGCTGCGCGCGAGCACGGCGACCGCGTTGGAGAGGGCCGAGGCGACGTAGACGCTGGTGCCGTCACCGCTGATCGCCATTCCCTCGGGCGCGCCGAGGGCGACACCGGGGGCGCAGCCGCTGATCGCTTCGGCGATACAGCCCGTGCTGTCACCCGGCTGGGTGAGCGCGCCGCCAGACGGGTCGCGGTCGAAGACCGCGACCGCGTTGCCGAAGAAGGAGCCGACGTAGACGTTGCGGCCGTCGGGGCTGACGACGACGACGTCGGGGCCGACCAGCCCGCGGCCGGAGGCGCAGACCGGGATCGGCACCCCGGAGATGCAGCCGGCGGCAGCGGCAAGCTGGGTCAGCTCCCCGGTCTGGCGATTGCGGCGGAAGACGCTGATCGAGTTGCTCGCCCGCGAGGTCGCGTACACGTTGCGGCCATCGGCGCTGACCGCTACCGAGTTGGGCCCGTCGAGCCCGACCGCCGTCGCGCAGCCGCCGGCGCCTTTGACCGCGATGCAGCCCGCCGCACCCTTCGGCTGCGTCAGTGCGCCCGTGCGCGAGTCGCGCCTGAAGATCGCGATCGCGTCGCTGCCCGAGGAGGCGACGTACACGTTGCTGCCGTTGGGACTGAGGGCGATCGCCCGCGAGCCCATGAAGGGGCCAGGGCCCTTGAGCGCTCGCGCGGTCGCGCAGCCGCCGGCAGGCTTTGACCGGTCGACCAAGCAGCCGTGGGACCCCTTCAGCTGCGCCAGCGTTCCGGGGGCCGTCACCTGCTGCGGCGCCGGCGCCGCAAACGCGCTTGCCGGCAACACCAGCGCCCCGACGACCCCCAGGGCCGGGAGCATCCCGCGAAGGAAGTGAGTGTGGCGGAGCGCGATCTTCATCTTCTGAGAGCTCCGACCGGAACCACCCGCCCGGCGAGTCACTCGACTGGAACCTAATCGGCACTCCGGACGGGGGACACGGCAAAGGGTGGGATCATTTCGACGGATGCCAGACCGCGATACTCGCCCCCGAGTTGCGACCGAGGCGGACGCCGACACGATCGTCGCCACGCTGGTGGGGGCCTTCGGCGCCGACCCTCTCTGGAGCTGGGCGTTCCCCGATCCGGACAAGCGGGCCGAACAGCTCGCAACCTGGCTCGGCCTCTTCGTCGAGAGCGCGCTTCCCAACGGGTGGGTCTGGATCAGCGGCTCCGGCGAGGCGACATCGGTCTGGACGCCTCCAGGCAAGACGGAGCTGAGCGCGGAGGCCAAGGCGAAGGTCGAGCCGTTCCTCGCCGCCGAGCTCGGCGCGCACTCGGAGTCGGTGCTGCAGCTCATGGAGCAGTTCGAGGCCGTCTCCCCCAGCGACCAGGACTTCTACTACCTGAGCTTCCTCGGCACCCACCCCGAGCACCGCGGCCACGGGATCGGCATGGATCTACTGGAAGGCAACCTGGCCCACGTCGATTCGGCCGGCATGCCTGCCTACCTCGAGTCGAGCAACCCGGCAAACAACGCCCGCTATGAACGGCTTGGCTTCAAGCCCCACGCCGAATTCGCCACTCCCGACGGAAAGCACTCCGTGACGACGATGTGGCGTGAGACCCGCTGAGCCATTCGGCGGCTCCGGCGGGGGAGATAGCGCCAGCACCGCCGGGAAGCTGAAGACCGCAGCCGACTAACCGAGCGCCTCGGTGATCTCGGCGATCGCGGCTCTCTCCGAATCGCTGACCGGCTGGCCGTCTCCCTCGTTCTTGGCACCGGCGACCCGCTCGGCGAGCGAGACGACGAAACGCCGATAGTCCTGCGGGGTCGCCTTTTGCGTCAGCAGCGCGACCGCGTCGCGAATTCGCTGCAGGCCGTGCTCCTTCAGCTCCTCGGGTGAGTGGGCGCGGGTGCGATCCATCTCGGGCTTGCGCGAGACGATCTCGTCGAGGAGCTCAGACTCGCCATGCTCCTTGCGGGTGTCGGTGTAGGTCTTGGCCATCGCGAGGATCTCGCGGAAGCTGCCACCGCGCTGGGCGGTGGAGACGATCAACCCGGCACTCGTCGGCCCCTCCAGAATCGTGTCCCACTCCTCGGCGGTGAAGTCGGTCTTTCCAGTCATCGAGCCTCTCCTGTCTCTTCCGGGGCAGATGCCCTCTCTCGCCTGAGCCTTGCAGAACGCCCGATCGTAGGACGCAGAGCACCCGGCGCTTGAGGCGAGCCGCCCTTCGAGAACCGGCCGCGATCGACCAAGCTGTCGCGCTCGGATGGAGATCGGGAACCGAATCGCGGTCCGCGGGCATCTAGTGGTGATGGCAGACGATCCGCAGCTCTGGGAACGCATCCGCTCCGGCGACGCCGAGGCATTCGGCGAGCTTTACGAGCGTCATGCCCGTGCGGTCCAGTCCTACTGCCTGTGGCGCACCGCCGACCTGCAGGCCGCCGAGGACGCGACGGCGACGGTCTTCCTCGAAGCCTGGCGCAAGCGCGGGCGCCTGACCCTCAGCACCGACAGCGCCGCACCGCTTCTCCTCGGCATCGCCAACAACGTCGTGCGCCGCCAGTGGCGCAGCCAGCGGCGCTACCGAGACGCGCTTGAGCGGGTGCGAAACGCCGGCCAGGCCCCCGATGACCTGGAGGCCGAGGCGATTGCCCGCGTCGATGCGATCCAGCAGCTGCGCGAGGGCGGCGCGGCGATCCGCGCCCTGCCGCGGCGGGAGCGAGAGGTGCTCGCCATGCTCGCCTGGAGCGATCTCTCCTACGGCGAGATCGCCGCGGCGCTCGGCTTGCCGATCGGCACCGTGCGCTCCCGCCTCGCCCGCGCCCGCACCCGCCTTGGAGATGCCTTTCCCGATCCGGCCACAGCGACCCGAACAGCGGAGGACGCCCCGTGAACACACCCAAACCCGACCTCTCACCCCTGCTTCCCGATGACGCCACCCTGAAGGCGCGGCGGGCGGAGCTCGTCGACGCGGTCGGCTCCGGCGCGTCCAGCCCGCAGCCAACGCCCCCCTGGCGCCGGCGCGGCCCGCGCCTGGCCCTCGGCGGCGGCGTCGCCCTCGCCGCCGTCGCCGCGGCGCTGGTCGCCAGCGCTGGGAGCGACAAGGGTTCGACCGCCTTCGCGGTCGAACCGCAGGAGGGTGGCGGGGTGACGATCAAGGTCTACAGCCCCGAAGACGCAGCCGGCCTCGAAGCCGCGCTGGCGGAAGCCGGAATCCGCTCCCAGGTCACCTGGCTGCCGGCCGGCATGACCTGTCGCGAACCGCACTTCACACCGTCGACCGCGAAAACCGCGTTGGGCGGCAACATCGGCGGGATGAGAATGGCCGGCCCGGGGCCGGCGATGACGATCGGGGTAATGACGCCCGGGCAATACCGGGCGATCTCCGGGGAATACCACCGCGGCGAAGTCTCCGCCGACGAATTCCACAACTCGACCGGGAACATCACCCTCGATCCGGCGGAGCTCGGTCCCGACCAGAGCGTCGTGATCTCCGGAGCGCCGGGTCCCAGCCCCGATCGGAGTGTCATCGTCAACGGGCCGACGGACCACTACAAGGTGGATCCCAAGGGCGGTTATGAAGCGAGCCTTGGCATTGCCGAAGGGCCTGTCGAACCGTGCGAAGCGGTAAAGGCACCCGCCGGCGGGATGCTCGAAGAAACGAATCGCGTCATCGAAGGCGAAGCCGCCCAGAACGGCGCCGAGGCCGGCGCAACGGGCAAATCTGCAGGGCAGGACGGCGGCGGCTGAAGAGCCCGCCTCCAGCGGGGCGACGAGTGACTGCTCAGTCGAGCCCGTGCGGGTGGAGGTGGTCCTCCGCCATCCGCTTCAGCCCGACGCGGTCGATCTTGCCGGTCGGGTTGAGCGGCATCTCGTCGAGGAAGACGATCTCCTCGGGGGCCTTGTAGCCGATGCGCTCGCGGCAGAAGACGATCAGGTCGGCGCTGGAGGGACGCTCGGCGCCGTCGCGCAGGGTGACGTAGGCGCGCACGTTCTCGCCGTGGACCGTGTCGTGGACGCCGACGACGCCGGCGAGCGCGACCGCCGGGTGCTCGCCCAGCGCCCCCTCTACCTCGAGCGGGCTGACGTTGGAGCCGTCGTGGACGATCACCTGCTTCTTGCGGCCGAAGAACCAGAGGTAGCCGTCCTCGTCGGGGCGCGCGAGGTCGCCCGAGTCCAGCCACCCGTCGCGCACGACCTCCTCGGTCGCCTCCGGCGCGTCCCAGTAGCCGGTCATGCGGCTGCGGGTGCGGATCCAGATGCGGCCGACCGACCCCGCCTCGACCGGCTCGCCGTCCTCGCCGCGGACCGCGATGCTGAAGCCGCAGATCGGCTGCCCGATCGAGCCCTGCTTGATCGTCCCGGAGGGCGGGTTGAGGGTCGCCAGACCGACCTCGGTCATGCCGTAGCCCTCGACGATCGGGAACCCCGCGACGGCGGCGAACTCGGTCAGCAGCTCGGTCGAGACCTTGTCGGCCCCCGCCCGGCAGATCCGCAGCGAGGCGAAGTCGGCCCGGCTGCAGGTCGTGGTCACGGACCAGCGCCGAGAGCGCCGCCGGGATCATCGCCAGGATCGTCGGCTGCTGCTCGCGCAACAGCGGCAGCAGCTCATGGCTGTCGGTGCTGCGGGCGACGACCACCCGACCGCCGGCAGAGAGCATGCTCAGCGTCCACAGGAACGAGCCGATGTGCGACATCGAGGAGCCGGGCAGGAAGACGTCGCGGGCGTCCAACTCGAACGCGGCGACCGCGCTGGCGATCATCCAGCGCAGCGTCTCGCGAGTGTGGGTAACGCCCTTGGCCGGCCCGGTGCTGCCCGAGGTGAAGAAGATCGCGGCGGGGGCGGAGGGGTCGACCGGCGGCTGGTCCGCCGGCAGCGGCTCGCTGTCGAGCAGCGCCTCGAAGCTCTGTTGCCACTCGCCCTCGACAGCGTCAACCTCCCTAGCCCCATAGCCGATGACCCCGCACTCAAGGCCGGCGGCGAGCCGGCTCGCCGCAACGTCCTCAACCCGCTCGACGTGGGCGACCAGCGCCTTGGCACCGCTCACCTCCAGGGCATGGTCGACCTCGCGAAAGGTGTAGCGGTAGTTGAGCGGCGTCACGATCAGCCCGGCCTTGAAGCAGGCGAGGTAGTGGACGACCAGGTCGATCCGGTTAGGCATCAGGGACGCGACCCGGTCCCCCGGCTCCAACCCGAGCCCGCGGTAGCCACCGGCCAGGCGGTTGCTCTCAGCCTCAAGCTCTCCCCACGTCAGCGACCGGTTCGCCGAGACCAGGGCAAGCTCGTCGGGCGTCTCGAGACCAACGCGCAACAGATCGTCGAGCGCCGCGGCGGGACGTTCGAGCGGTGCACCGTCGATCAGCATCGCCGAGATCGTAGGGAGCCGGTCGGCGCCTCTCGCCACAAGGTCAGTTCTCTGCTCATGCGAACTGCATCAACTTCTCTATCCAGCAGATAGAGAAGTTGATGCAGTTCGTTGGTCCTAGCTGCAGCCTCCGCCCTACCCTGACTGGGGCGTGATCAGCGCCACCGGCACGCTCAGGCCGGCAGCGCGGTTGAGGGTCGCGATGCGTCGGCCGGGCTGGACGGCCGGGCGGATCTCGCTGACGCGGTCCCCGAGCGCGGCGACTGTCGCGTCGAGGTCGGGGGCGACGAAGGCGAGGCCCCAGAAGAAGGTGGGACGGTCTCCCCCGGTTCGCTCGATCGCCTCCTCAGGAGCTTGCACGACCTCGAGGATGACCGCGCCGAGGCGGAAGAAGGCCTGGCGGGGCGCGCCCGCCGGGGTCGGCTCCTCGCGGATGCGGCGCAGGTCGAGGCCGGCGGCCTGGAGCGCCGCGACGGTGCGGTCGAGGTCCGAGCTGATCGCGACCACGTGGTCGAGCGCGGTGATGCCGTTTGGATGCTCCGGCGCCTCGGCGGGCGGGGGGCGATCCGAGCGCTCGGTCGGCAGACCGTCTAGGTCAGCGCCCCCGAAGTCGCGCAGCGACCAGCCCGTCAGTCCCTTGCCGGAATCGGTGCCCGCAAGCCGGATACGCACGCCACCGACGACGCAGGCGTCACCGTCAATCGCGAACCCGAGCGCCGCCCAGGACTCCGGTGCATCCCCAACCCTCAGCTCGTCGATCGTCACCCCCATGCCATCCAACCTACTTCCGGTGCGCTTTATGTGGTCATAGACGGCATAAAGCGCACCGGAACGCTTGTGGGTGGCCTCGCCGGCACGTATCAACGGTCTTTATCGGGCAGCAGGATCGAGAAGTGGCCGAAGTCGGCACAGCGCACGGACTCGCCGAAGAAGCCTTCCGATGCGGTCTGCGGGACCTCGCCGGCGGCCACGGACTCGGCGGCGTCGGCCAGTTCGCCGAGGAAGGCCGGCGGCACCGTGGGACGGAGGCAGTGGGCGGTGTAGACGGTGCGCAGCGAGCCGCTCAACTCGTCGGCGAGGCGGCGGGTGGAGGTGAGGAAGTCGCCGAAGTCGGCGCCCGGCTCGTAGACCAGGTGGGGACCGTAGTAGGCCTGGTCCTGGGCCCAGAGGACACCGGCCCGCTCGTCGAGCAGGCAGATGTGGTCGGGGGCGTGGCCGGGGGTGTGGAGCACGCGCAGGACGCGGTCGCCGAGGTCGATCTCGTCGCCCTCGGCGAGCAGCCTGGCCGGCGGCGGCGGTTCAATTCGCCAGCCGCGCGCGGCGATCCCCTCCGCGGGCCAGGGCCGCATCTCCTCGTCGGGCCCGATCAGGAAGAAGCCGCCCTCGCGGTCGGCTGCGAGCAGCCGCTCGTACTCCTCCGTCATCGCCGGCAGCAGGCCGGGGTAGGCGCTCAGCTGGCTCGGCTCGCAGCCGGCCTCGATCCACTCCGGCCCCAACTCGTGCATCGCCGTCTCGGCGAAGAGGTCGTTACCGCCGACGTGGTCGAAGTGGACGTGGGAGTTGACCACTTCGGGCTCCTGCGGGCAGACCGTCGCCACGGCCGCAGAGATGTCCGCGAGCCCGAGCCCGGTGTCGAGCAACAGCGCTCGCTCGCTCCCCCGGATCAGCCAGCTGTTGACGTGCCCGGGCTCCCCGACCAGCCAGACCCCGGGCTCCAGCGGCGCCACCCGGAACCAGGACTCGGCCCGGGCGGCGAACCTCTCCCCCGCGCCGCTCACCCCTTCGGCTGCGGCACGATCCTGATGTAGGGACGGGGGGACTCCCAGCCGTCCGGGTAGGCCTCCTTCGCTTCGTCGTCGGAGACCGAGCCGGCGATGATCACGTCCTCGCCCTGGCGCCAGTTGACCGGCGTCGCCACTTTGTGCTTCGCGGTCAGCTGCAGCGAGTCGACCACGCGCAGGACCTCGTCGAAGTTGCGTCCCGTCGTCATCGGGTAGACGAGGATCAGTTTGATCTTCTTGTCAGGGCCGATGACGAAGACGTTGCGGACTGTCTGGTTGTCGGCCGGGGTGCGGTCGGCCGGGTCGCCGGAGACGTCCCCGGGCAACATGTCGTAGAGCTTCGAGACGGCGAAGTCGGCGTCGGCGATGATCGGATAGTTGGGCGCGGTGCCCTGCGTCTCGGCGATGTCGGCGGCCCAGGCCTCGTGCTTGTCGGAGGGGTCTACCGAGAGGCCGATGATCTTCACATTGCGCTTGTCGAACTCGGGCTTGATCGAGGCCATGTAGCCGAGCTCGGTGGTGCAGACCGGCGTGAAGTCCTTCGGGTGCGAGAACAACACCGCCCACGAGTCGCCGATCCAGTCGTGGAAGCTGATCCGGCCCTCCGTCGTGTCGGCCTCGAAGTCCGGGGCGACGTCTCCAAGCTTCAGCATCGTGGTTCCTCCATTGCGTCGGTGGCGGTGTGCATCGTCGGTAGGTGATTGAACATCATCGCCGCCGTCGCCGGGAACCACGCCCTGCCAGTAGCCTGCCTGCGGAGATGGTGACCGCGGAGGAGATCGGCGAAGTCGGCGCCTTCGCGGCCCTCGACACCGCCGAGCGAGAGCAGCTCTCACGAGTGGCGGCGGACATCGGCCTCGTGGCGGGCGAATACGCGGCCAACGAGGGCGACGAGCGGGCGATCTTCGCCGTGCTCGACGGTCGGATCGAGGCGGTCAAGGCCGTCGACGGGGTCGAGCGCGTCGTCGGCGAGCGGCTCCCGGGGGACGTCTTCGGCGAGGTGCCGATCGTGCTGGGGACGGTGTTTCCGGTCGGCTTCCGTGCGGCGGAGAAATCGCGCGTGATGCGGGTCGAGCCCCACGACTACCACGCCGTCGCGGCAGTGGTGCCGGATATCGGCAAGGAGATCGGCAGGCTCGCCGGCCACCGGATGGGCGGATCGAGGGGCCTGGAGGGCATCGCGGCCGACCCGCCGCCGCCGCGGGCGATCGTGGTCGGGCACCGCTGGGACGCTGCCTGCGCCGAGCTGCGGCGCTTCCTCGACCGCAACCAGATCAGCTTCACCTGGCTCACGCCCGAGATTCCGGACGCGGCCGACCGTTGGGGCGGGCCCCTGCCGGCCGAAGAGGACTGGCCGGCGATACGTATCGTCGACGGCAAGACCGTGGTCCGGCCCCAGCTGCGCAGGGTGGCCGAGCTGCTCGGGGTCGAGACCGAGCCCGGCGCAGCGGAGTACGACACGGTGATCGTCGGCGCCGGCCCCGCCGGCCTCGCCGCGGCCGTGTACGGGGCCTCGGAGGGCCTGCGCACGCTGGTGGTCGAGCGCGAGGCGCCCGGCGGCCAGGCCGGCACCTCCTCGCGGATCGAGAACTACCTCGGGTTCCCCTCGGGCGTCTCCGGGGACGAGCTGGCGAGCCGGGCGCTGCAGCAGGCGCGCAGGCTGGGTGCCGAGATCCTCGTCACCCGCTCGATCGACCGGATCGACACCGCTAACCGCGAGCTGCACCTCGACGCCGGCGACGTGATCCGCGCCAGGACGATCATCCTCGCCTGCGGCGTGACCTGGCGGCACCTGCAGATCGAGGGGTTCGACCGCCTCACCGGCAAGGGCGTCTTCTATGGAGCCGCCCGCAGCGAGGCGCCGAACACGCACGGCCTCGACGTCCACATCGTCGGCGCCGGCAACTCGGCCGGCCAGGCCGCCCTCTTCTTCTCCACCCACGCGCGCAGCGTGACGATTCTCGCCCGCGGCGAGAGGCTCGAGAAAAGCATGTCGCGCTACCTCGTCGACCAGCTTGGGACCAGGTCAAACATCGAGGTGATGTTCGGAACCGAGGTCGCGGCCGTGCACGGCGAGAGCTCGCTGGAGGCGATCGAGGTTCGCAACGGGACGGGAGACGGGACCACCCGGATCGACTCGGGCGGGCTCTTCATCTTCATCGGGGCCGACGCGGAGACGGCATGGCTGCCGCCGGAGATCGCGCTCGACCAGCGTGGCTTCGTGCTCACGGGTCCCGACGTGCGCGCGGCGGAGCGCTGGGGCGCCGACCGCGACCCCTACCTGCTGGAGACCAGCGTCCCCGGCATCTTCGCCTGCGGCGACGTCCGCTTCGGCCCGGTCAAGCGCGTGGCCGCCGCCGTAGGCGAGGGCAGCATGGCCATAGCCTTCGTCCACCAGTACCTCAAGGACCTCGACCCCACCGCTTAAACCGGGCCGACGGGCCGAAATCACCCCCTATACGTGTGGATTTCGTCCCGTCGGCGGGGAGATCAGGAGGAGCTCGTCGAGCGTTTTGCCGCTGATCGCCGATTGGGGACTCTCTGCGACCACGTCTGAGCCCGGGCGCGCCTGGTCGTCGCGCCGCTTGATCAGCAGCCACTGTGGCTTCTCGCCGGGACGGGTGCGCTGCAGGGCGAAGCCGCCGCGCAGCTTCTCGCCGTGGAGGACGAAGACGGCGTGGCCGCGTTCGAGCGCCTCTGGCCAGGCGACCCGGCCTCCCTGCTCATAGTGGCCGCGGTCCCAGACGATCACGCCGCCGCCGTCGGTCGTGCCCTCGAACTCGTTGTAGGCCAGGTCGTGATCCTCGACCTGCACCGCGAGCCGCTTCACCGCCGGGTCCATCGCGGGGCCCTTGGGGACGGCCCACGACCGCATCGTCCCCTCCACCTCCAGCCGCAGGTCGAAATGATGCGCCGTCGCCTGGTGCTCCTGAACGACGAAGGCGCCGGCGCTGACGCCGCGGATCGCGAACTGCTCGTGGCCTTCGACCTTGACCGGCTCGACGACCACCTCGTCGACCCGCGCACCGCGCGGTCCCTCGCGCAGGAAGGCGACCAGCCCCTCGACCGCGCCCTCGGAACCCTCGGCGTGGACGAGGACGCTGCCGTCATCCTCATTGCGGATCCAGCCAAGGGCGCCGAGCTGCCGCGCCCGCCTCACCGTCGCCTCCCGATACCCGACGCCCTGCACCCGGCCACGGGCGACCGCCCGCACGGCGATTCCCTCTTTGACAGCTCCTCGCGCCAGAGACCAAAAGCTATCTGGCCGGGCACTGAACACATCGACGGGGGCCAATCGCGGTCCCTGGTCAACGAGCC
Source organism: uncultured Solirubrobacterales bacterium (assembly GCA_963714665.1). Taxonomy (GTDB): domain Bacteria; phylum Actinomycetota; class Thermoleophilia; order Solirubrobacterales; family 70-9; genus VRUE01. The sequence continues at coordinate 1,255,966 of CAVQPE010000003.1, forward strand.
GCTTCAAGGACCATCGCTAGAACGACGCCGCTATGCTGGCCCGCGCAGCGTGGCGGCCGTAGTTCAACGGTAGAACTTCGCGTTGTGGTCGCGACAATGAGGGTTCGATTCCCTCCGGTCGCCCTCACTCTGCGGTGCGTCTGGCTTGGTGCCATTTGGCACAGCCCCGGCGCTACACCCACCGCGGGACTTCTATCTAGCTACCGTTGGAGTCGATGCCTTCGCGACGCGGGATCGCATTCTTCCGGCCTGAGGCTCGGCCATCTGCGGCTACTGGGCTCCAAGTCCGGGGCGCCGCCGCGGTCGGGGCTCTTGCTGTTGGCGCAGCCGCGGTCGGGGGGTTCGCTATCGGACGGCTCAGCGTCGGCCGACTCGCGGTAGGCCGTGCGGCCGTGGGCAGGCTCAAGGTCGGGGAACTGGAGATCGGGCGCCTGCAGGTGCGCGAAACGGACGCGATGGACATCGACGACGGGCGTAGCCGAGATTGACCACACGTGGGTGGGGTCAAGGTCGGATGCGCTGGCTTGCGATGGCGCTCGGGCTCGGGCTTGCCGTCGCGGCCGTCCCCACCACCGCCACGGCTGCCGGCCTGGGACCCTATCCCCCGCTCGGTAGCTGCGCGGTATTTCCCCATCCGCCGGCCGGACTCCCCGCCAACGCCCCGTCGCTCCCCAACGAGGCCGCCTGGAACCAGGACGTCTCCAAGGCGCCCGTCGCCCGCAACTCCGCCGCGACTATCGCCTACATCGACTCCCACGGCGGTGACCATCTCCACCCCGACTTCGGCTCGCCGCGCTCCTACGGCTTCCCTTACGCAGTCGTCGGTGCCGGGCAGCGCAAGCTGCCGATCCACTACACCGCCTACGGCGACGAGAGCGATCCCGGGCCGTTCCCGATCCCCAAGGGCGCGCCGGTCGAGGGCGGCAATCGCAGCGACGGCGACCGCCACGTGCTCGTCGTCGACCGTTCGAGCTGCACGCTGTACGAGCTCTACCGGGCCTTCTTCAAGCGCGGCGGCGCCCACTGGAACGCCGACTCGGGCGCTCGCTGGGACCTGCGCTCCACCGCCCTGCGTCCCGACTCCTGGACCTCCGCCGACGCCGCCGGGCTGCCGATCTTCCCCGGGCTCGTCCGCTACGACGAGGTCGCGGCCGGCCACATCGACCACGCGATCCGGGTCACCTTCGACAGTACCCGCAACGCCTGGGTCCACCCCGCCTCGCACTGCGCCGGCGACACGTCCAACCCCGACGCGCCCGCGATGGGGACGCGACTGCGGCTCAAGGCCGGCTACGACCTCGGCAGCTTCAGCGGCAGCGCCCGGGTCGTCGCCGAAGCGCTGAAGCGCTACGGGATGATCGTCGCCGACAACGGCTCCAACTGGTTCTTCAGCGGCGCCAGCGACCGGCGCTGGGACGACGAGAACCTCGACCAGCTGAAGCAGATCCCCGGCAGCGCCTTCCAGGTCGTCAAGAGCGCCGCTCGGCCGCACGCTTGCTGACAGGCAGCGCCCTCCCTACGCGCCCAGCTGCACATGGTGGAAGTCAGCCTGCAGGCGCGAGCGCAATTCGGTCACGGCCTCGTCGGTGTCTTCCTCCCCGCCGCTTACCAGCACGACCTCTGTCGCCGGGTAGCTCTGAAGCTGGTCTTCCGTCGCCTGCACCACGTCCTCGTCACCCACCCTCGCCTCGGCAGCTATGCCTGCCTTGGCCAAGGCCGCGACCGTCGCGACCAGCTGCTCCTGGGCACGGTGGCGGGCACCCTCCACGTCGGAGGCCCAGCGATCGAGGAAGCCGATCCGCGCCGGAACGAGCACGAGCACCTCGGCCTCGCCGTCGGCGCCGTCGAGGCCCGGCCGCCGCCGCGATGAGGGCGACGTCGGCGGGATCCTCGACCGCATCCGCGGCCACGACGAGGACGTGACGGCACTCGTCCAGCACGGGCGCCGAAGCAATCGGGCCCCGGGGGCGCTCCCGCGCCGCCACGACGACCAGCGACACCACCGCGATGGAGCCGACGGCCACGCCCAACCCGGGGCCGGCGATCAGAAACCCGGCGACGATCGGAACGACGAGCGCCGCGACGATCAGGGGCAGCTTCCAGGGAGCCATGGCACAAGGCTGACATGCAAAGCGCCTGCCCGGGCGGCGGGGCCAGGGACTCCCCGCCGCCCGGTACTTCTAGACGCGTCTTGCGCCGAGGCGTGGGAGAAGCAACATCGCCAGCCCAACCAGGATCACGATGATCCCGAGGATGTAGTTGACAAGGATCGCCAGGACGATCCCGATGATTATCAGCAGTATCGATAGCTCCATGCCGACTGTCTACCCGGCGGTCGACAGAGAGAAACCCTCGTCTGCTCAGCCGCGCGTGCCGCCGCCACTGCCGTCGGGCGACCAGCCCGGGCCGCGGAAGAGGTAGCCGAGCCTGTGCCGCCAGCTCGTCGCGGCGCGCACGTCGTGCGCGATGTCGGCGAACTCGTGGAAGGCGACGCGGGTCGGGCGGAAGGTGCGGATGTTCTTGGTCAGCCCGTAGCGCGGCCGCTCCGTCTCGCCCTGGAAGGTGCCGAAGATGCGGTCCCAGATGATCAGGATGCCGCCGTAGTTGCGGTCGAGGTAGACCTCGTTGGACGCCGTGGTGGACGCGGTGGTGCGAGGGCGTGTTGAAGAAGAACTCGATCGGCGCCGGCAGCCGCTTCGACCCGCTCGGTGTGGATCCAGAACTGGTAGATCAGGCTGACCGAGATGCTGCAGCAGGATCATCCAGGGCGCGAAGCCGAGCAGCGCCAGCGGCGCCCAGAAGGGCAGCGCCGTCATCGGCGTCCAGGTCTGGCGCAGCGCGGTCGAGAGGTTGTAGTGCTGGGAGGAGTGGTGGACGACGTGGCTCGCCCAGAAGACCCGCATCTCGTGGTGGACACGGTGGAACCAGTAATAGGCGAGGTCGTCGGCGAAGAAGAGCAGGACGTAGGTCCACCACTCGTCGGCGGGCATCCGCAGCGGGGTCAGCTCGTAGAGCCCGGCATAGGCGACGAGGACGACCAGCTTCCAGACCGCGTTGATGACGACGTTGCCACCGCCCATGGCGAGGCTGGTGCGCGTGTCGCTTGGACTCGTAGCCGACTAGATCGTCGTCGTCGCGCAGGTACTTGAAGGAGAGCAGCTCGACGACGAGCAGCAGTACGAAGGCCGGAACCGCGTAGTAGAGGACCTCAGACACCGATCCAATTTAGCGCCTACGCCGCTCTCCCGATCAAGACGATCCCCGCGATTGAGACGCTGGCGAGCACTGCCAGCGCGATATCCGTTCGACGCTCGTTGTCCGTCATTGCACCCCTTAGAACACGGCTTCGCGCTGGGAGATGCTGTGGCGCCAGCTGGGGCTACGGGCGTCCGTTGCGCCTCTTCGCACGTTTCCCACAACTCCTCGGCTTCAATGCCGGGTGAATGGTCCTGAGCAGGCCGTTGTGGGCGTTGAATTTGGCCGTAGCTAGGTGCTGGCCCGCGCAGATGTTGGTCGAGTTCTGCAGGAGGCCCTTCTTGCCGCCCTGCATGGTGAGGATGAATTTGGAGACCGGGGCGTCGGGGACGGCTTCGAACGTAGTTCGGATGCCGCCGTTGACCGAATCTATGCGGCCGTCCAAGTCGATGTGGATCTGGCCATCGAGCGACGCGACGAGGTCGGGAAGCGTGTGGCTGCTCGAGCGCAGGTAGACGGGGCCTCGCAGCGGTTGGTCGAGCAGGGGGCTCCACGCCCGTGCGAAGCCGTAGATCGAGCCATCCGGACAGGCCTTCGCGGCGTACTGCACGCGCGTGCAGACGGTTTTGATGTGGTTCTGGTCGAGAAACTCCGAATGAGGGAGCGCGACCACCGTCCGTGAGATGTTCGCCTGTCCCGAGCTTCGGCATCGTCAGCACGGCTCGCAACTTCGGATCGCCCCCCCGCCTCGTCCGCCCGGATAGCTGGAAGCTCAACCTGGGCTTGAAGCCGAGTTCGCCGCAGCCCCCCACCTGGAAGCGGTCCGACAACGGCGCCGCCTGCCCGAGCGCCGAGAGGGCGGTGCCGGCGACCGACATCGGTTCGCAGCTGGTCGGGTTGAGGGTGAAGTTAGGCCGGTCCATCCGCAGGGCGACCGAGCGGACGTCCAGGGGGATGCCCTGCAGGATGGTCGGGATTGGGTCCGACTTTGCGGTTACCTGGGCCGTCTCGGGATTGACGTTGAGGGCCACCCGGACCACGACGGTGCCGAGGTCGTAGGGGCCGGCCACCGCAGGGGTGATGATTGCCAGGGACAGCGGCGCGCCCTTGTAGGGGCCGGCCAGGTACGCCTTGCCCGATACGTGGAGCGGCTGGCTGCCGGCCCCGCACCGACGTCGACGCTGCCGACCTGGCTGGCCGATGGGCAGGACGGTGACGCGATCTCGTCGGCCCCGTTCTTCCCGGCCGCGTCAGCGAGGGCGGCATCGGGGCAGTACGGGACGCCGGCGAGCTTGGCGGCCAGCCCGGGGGGCAATTCCGTGTCGACCGCGGCGAAGCGCTGGGACCCGTCTTCCCGTTTGAGGTGCAGCACGAACGGCGTGAATGCGCCGGCCAGGGGTGTGATCGTGCCGGCCGAGAACGACGGGTTGTTCGGCGCCTGGTCAGGCGTGCTCGCACAGCCCGAGCCATTCGGGCCGGAGTCGATCGCGAACGAGTCGAACGGATGGGCGTCTTCCCCTTCCGGAGTGGTCCAGGGGGTCATGTCCGTGGTCGTCGTGTATTCGCCACAAGTCTGTGGGGTCATCAGGGCCGCCTGCGGCCCGCCGAAGAAGTCCAGCTTGAAGTCTTCGAAGGGCACCTGTGGGTTTTCCTTGAAGGTTGTGCTCAACTGGCCGGTCTGGGGGTCGGCTTTCACCTCACCGGCCAGCTTCACGATCACGCCCGACTGCGGGTCGTCGACGACGATGTAGATGGCGAGCAGCGAGCCGAACGGGTTGTCATGCGGCGCGGCCACGTACACCGCACCCGGCAGCGGATGATCGAGCAACGGCGTATCGACCTCCACGGTCCCGACCTTGGCCGCGTCCGGACACGAAGCCGGGTCGGGCCCGTGCAGTTCGATCTGGGTCGGTGAGCAGCCAGCGAGCCCGGTGCCCCCAGCCGGATTGACCGCGAGGCCGGCGGGCAGAGTCACCGTCGTGTCCTTCAAATTCGCCTCGGCCAAGCCGATTGGATTTTGGTTCTGGGGAACGTGGAGGTCCACATGCAGCCCGGTAGGCGATTCCAACTCGTGAACATCGGGCTGCACCGAGATCGTCGGTTTGAAGTCAGGCCCGTCGCAGCCGGTGATTGCCGGCATCTGCGCATTGGCGGAGACGAAATTGCCAGGTTCCTGCCAGGTGTCGACACTGAGGGTGCTGGTGAGCGGACCCGAGCACGATGTGGGGTTGGTAAGGAAGGGAAGGAGGGGGCCGTCGCTGGAGCAACCCGTGCCAATACTTCCGCGGCACAGCCGTTGGAAGTCATGGCTTTCATTCGCCGGCACGCCCCAAAGCGTCATTTCGACCCGTTCGACGGCTTCATCAGCCGTGATGAAGACGGTGTCAGCATGGATCCCGTAGTCTGACCCGGTTCTTACTCCCGCGTCAATTCGTACCGTGCCGACCGTGTTGAAGCGCGCACCGAGTTGTGCTGCAACGCCGGCGGGTGGTACAAGGTCATACACCCCACCAATTGCTTTCGCCACTCTCGGCGCCATAACGATCGCCCTACCCACCTGAGAAGCAGGAGAGCATTCAAATGACGTCATTTCGTATGGCTTACAGGTTGGCGTCGCTGTCGGGTTGCCAAGCAACCCCGGCGGAAGCTGTACCTGTACAGTCTTGAGATTTGCGCTCGCGCTCTTAGGATTGAAGCTGCCAACGGGCGTTGTGGTGGTGAAGGCGAGGTTGACTTTCATTTCGTACGGGTGCCCCCCGGCCCGCATGTAAGGCTGGCCTTCTTCGTCGAGGGTTTCGACCGAGAACGATTCGATCGCGAAAGTCGAGAAGGTAGCGTCTTCACCCATCGTCGTACCACCTTGATTAGTAGCGACGAAGCGGAAATGGTATGTAGTACCGATCTTGAGGCCGTTCAAGGTTGCAGTCGCGGGTTGGGTGTCGGCCCCAGCTGGCAGCGTATCTGCGCATGGCACCGTTGCCGCGCCTGCGTATTCGTTAACTTGGAAGGAGGTATCGTCAACGTATTGTACTTCGCAGGTCGTTTCGTAGCCGAACGGGTTGATTTCCGCCTTCACAGTCGCGCTCGTCGTTCTAGCGATAGCTGCCTCATTGGTTACCGAAGCTGGCCCGATAGTGGTGAAGGTTCGGTCTTCGCCTTGTCCTTGCACTTCAGCGTTGGAAGCCATGAGCCGATAGTGGTAGGCAGTGCTGGGCGTCAGGCCTGTGAGTTCGGCGCTGACGTTCATTTCTGTGGAATATGGAGTTGATGGAGAGCACAGTGCAGTCTGGCCGTAGCTTTCGTCTTCTCCATATTCGAATTCGCATGATTCAACCGGCGTGCCCCCTTCGGATACTGCCGGGTCGACCTGCCCGGCGATGGTGGCGTCCGTTTCCCCAACACCGGACGCCCCACCTGTGATCACGTTCGGCACTACGATGTCGCCGCTCCAGACCTGACCTTCACCAAACGATGGAGTTAGGTAAACTTGGCTTGTGGCCTCATTCACATCTATAGAGTGGGCTCCATTGCCGAACCCTGAGATACCGAAGATGGAAACCATGTTCCCCGAAGAATCAAACTCTTCCGTTTCGCTGGATTCGCCTTCTGCTCCGCCGAAATAGACGTGATCGTTGCCAAGATCGACCCCCACGCTGGAGCGCTCGGTCGCGACGGTGTCTTCGAAGACACCGGAAGGGCTGAACTTGACGGCATCTCCCGGGCCGAAGAACGGGTTCCCGTTGACGATGTAGAGATCTCCCGCAGAGTCGAATGCCAGCGAGCCTGGTTCAGTAATGTGCGAGTCGACGATTTCGCCTTCAAATTCGCCAGCTTCGTTGAACTCGTAAACCACGCCGGTGGCGTCCCCCACGGCAACGTCACCACTCGCCGGGTCCACGGCCACGGCAAGCGGCTGCAACCCACCGACCGGCGTTTCGCTGCTCGTCACTCCGGCGCACTCACTGGCGGAAGGAGTCACGCGACCGGTTATCTGGCAGATGTATTTGCCGGATTCGTCGAAGAGGTCCACGACTCCGTTCGCGGTATCCGGCACATAGACATCCCCGGAATTGGCGCCGATCGAACCATCCACCTCTGGGCCTCCTGCGACATGGAACGTCGCGAAGTCAACGAAGCCAAACGAACCTGCTGGGGTTTCAGCTCCGTTAAGTTCAACCCCGGTTGGAGTTCCACTGAAATCGGTCTGATAGACCCTGCTTTCAAAGGTGGCAGAGTTGATTTCGCCAATGTAGAGGTCGCCGGAACTCGATCCGCCTGAGTTGTCCACACTCAGCCAGTTGATGCCATTGAGTGGGAAGCTTCCTTCCTGTTCGTGCACCACCTTCGCGGACACAGGGCCAGCAAGCGCCAGCAAGGCACCAAGCACAAATACCAGCAAGATTGTTGCGGTCCTGATGCTCCTGACATTCATGCTGCGGGCCTCCTTCCCTTGGTGTGTCTACAGCGCTTTGCGCGCAGGTCGAGGTAACGGGCGCGCTTGGCGAGACGTTCTGCCCTAGGAGGATGAGGCGCGTGATGGTTGCTGATCTGCTGGGCTCGACGCCGAAGCTCGCGGGCGCGGTGCGAGAAGGCACGGCAGCTCCGGTGCGGGCGTACGTTTCCTGGGCCAGCGAATGAGCTGGTGCTCGGCGAGTCGGCAATGGACTCCACCGAACCGCCGTCACGACACGATCCCGCGCCGCATGGCGGAGGCGGCGGAGGCGGTTCCGCGAAGCCGCCGCCAGCGCGCGCGTCGTAATAGTCGTAGACATCGTCCGTGTCGCTCGGCAGCAGCCTCTGGGCGGTCGAGAGGAAGATGTTGTTGCCGTCGGGTGTTGCGTCGAGGAAGTGGGAACTCGCTTCGTCGGTGCCAGTTGAGATCAGATGAAGCTGTCCACTCATGTATTCGTAGACGTCTCGCCGCCCATTAGCGTCGCGCGGCAGCAACGCGTCAGCCGTTTCAAAGAACACCTGGCCGCGATCAGAGACGTTACGCTGCGGGTATGCATTGTTCCAATTGGGACTCCTACTCGGGTGCGAGGGCCAATGGATCGCCGCACCGGCAGTCGGCTGCATCCCACTTGGGTGGCAAGACGCGCAGCTGAGCTGATTCGCAGCTGCGTCGTAGAGGAAGATCTCGATGTCCGATTCGCCGGTATTTGCATCAGTGTTGTCATAGTCGGTCAGATTGCGGACGGAGTTGAAGCCGAGGAACCCCCCAGTTGTGGAGGTTCTCGAGGTCAACCCAGATCCAAAGCCCCCGCCAGCACAATTGGCATTCGACATCCAATCGCATTCGTCGCTCGTACGATCAAGTGTCGCAAGGAACGTCGTAGCGCCATCGTTGCGCAGGTAGAGGTTCGGTTCGCCAGCGATCGCGGCATCGTCTTCGGAGTTCGGTACTTCGGTCAGGACTCCTTGCGCGACAAAGTAGAGGTATGAGCCATCTTCCGAAGCACCGCTTACCCCAAGCACATTGGCCGATCCATCGGCATCGACGGTGAGGTCAGTTAGCTCTTTGGAGGCAACGTCGTATTCATAGAGATCGGGTTCATCCAAGCTGGCCGTGGAGTCGGTAGTGAGCTTGCTGTCATCGGTAAAGAATACCCGCAAGCCATCGGCGCTGGCAACCATGAAGCGCCCTCCGCCACTGTCGCCGGGCCCCTGCGATTCGTCAACCTGAGTTGTCTGGACACCACCTTCTCGCAGGTAGAGTCCACCTGCGGCTTCGAAGAAAACTCGCGAGCCATCGGCGGAAATGGCATGGCGGAACTGGGCGACATTGAAGGTCAAATCGCTGAGATGTCCCGACTCGGCCGCGTAGTTCCTAGTCGCCCCCGCCAGGGAGCCGTGTACGGGGGTCCCGCCAGGCAGGATCGTTACAAGCCGGACTTCACCATTCGCCCACTCGTAGAGTTCGTCGCCGCCTCGGTAGCCGACCGGTGCATTAGGCGTCAGCGTCAGTTCCTCTTCAAAGACGACGTGGCTGAGGTCGTCCGAACCAGCTAGGAATGAGGCGGGCCAATAGGTCTGGTTTGATTCTTCCGGTTCGGGCCAGGAGATACTGTCTGGCGTCACATTAACTAGTTCGTTAGAGCCGCCAAGGTTGTTGTGAACGAAGAGGTTGTGGAAGTGTTCTGGCTCACCAGGGACCAGACGGGGTTCGTCATTCCCGCATTCCCTTTCCTCGTGAAAGCCACTGGGTGCACCTGCAGGCAGGTCGAGGATCGATTTGGTGAGGTCCGAGGACCAACCTGAGATCCCGAGGAGCTGCGGGCAGATAAGGTCGTTAAACGGGGACATCGACGGCACAAGATCTTCGCTCGCCCATCCGCTGCCGCTTCGCGTCGAGAGATGACTGAGACCCGGAGCCCGTGCTCCCGGTAGCGGCTCGGAGACCCAGGCCATCCGGGTGCCTCCCACCCCGACGCGGGCGCCGTTGGCGGGTTGGAGCTGTGAGGCTTGAAGCGGTTTGATGTCAAATTCCCCCCCAGCTTCAAGCACTGCCGTGGGTTCTGGTTCACCGGAACCCTTAAGCGGCGGCGTGACCATCTCATAGGCGCGACATTGGGGGAGCGTCGAAGACTGTTCAGCGCGCCGCGCTTCGTTGGGGCAATTTTCTGTCGCGTTGGCTGTCGGCACTATCGGCCAGACCAAAGCACTCAAGCCCATCACAGACGCGACGGCAGTCGCTGCCAAAAAATGGGTTATCCATCGCCGAGTTCGTGTTTGTACGAACATCTCGTTTGGCGCCCTGCCCTCTTTCCCCCGGATGATCATGTGATCTTTTCCTCCCAGCTCAATACTTCTTTAAAAATGAAACATGGGGATGGGGTTTAACCCCCATCCCCATGCGGACTATGTGGTCTGGTTGTGCGTGACGCCTATCGCAACACCCTCATACACATTTACTTGAGACAACTTCAATGGCTTTGGCCATAGTTACTGACTCTTCACCTTTGATACCGGACTGCCTGGGCCCGAATGCTTCACTACCACTGCCTTGCGTCATGAGAGTGGATTCTTTGGTTTCGCATTTTGCATTAAGTAAGGTAAGTGGTTCCTGGTGGCCTTCTGTTTGTTTGAAAGTCAGCGTGAATTTGGTAGTCGAGGTGTTCACCGGAGTCAGCTTACCCTCTACTGACCCGGTCACAGCCAGTGTCTCGTTTACAAAAATATTTTTGCAGACGAATTTCGCGAATTCCGTACCACTTTCAGGTTCAAACCCTACGCCGACTTCACTGCTTCCAGCTGTGAGGTAATAAAGTTTACCTTTGAGTTTCGTCGTGACGATTTCACCACAGGGTACTTTTTCACCGAACGGGCCTGAAGTGAAACATTCTTTGAATTTGACCACCACTTCCGAGACCGTAGTAGAGTCACTGACTTTGCCCGCGCTCGTGTTCGAGGAGCAGCTGACGGTGCGTTTTTTAGTTCCTTCGGGTAACACTTCCAGTACCCCGGCACCACCGCTTCCTTCGAACGACACCGTTTCTCCAGCTGAGAGTTTGACTTCCGGCTGACTCGCTGACGCACTCGCCGCGGCAACCGCTCCGAAAACGAAGACGGCCGCGAGAGCGACGCTCAGCGTTTTGATCATGTGTCTCATGGCTTTGATTCCTTTTGTTGGGATTTGCGCTATCCGGTGCCGAGGCGCCAATCGTTTGGGAACGCCCGGGCTACCAGTTGTGACGCGCGAGCCCCACCGCATCACGGCGGCGCCTCACGCGACGATGAGAGTGCCGTATCGAGCGACGGACTGCAACTTTTGAGCGGCTATGTTTTCTAACCGAGCGGGGGTGCCGGCTCCCAAAACGGCGGCACTTGCAGGAGGAGTTAAGATGTTGTAACTCCTTGCAGTCCTGCATTGGGCTGTGCGGGGTTTGCGCTATCCGGTGCCGAGGCGCCAATCGTGAGTAGCAACAGGACGCCTCGGCACCAATTCGGTAGGAACAAGCGGCTTCCCTCAGGCACGCGGGCGCTCTGCTTTTCAAAGCAGATGGCAGCGCCCCAGGCTGGATTCGAACCAGCGACCATCGGCTTAGAAGGCCGGTGCTCTGTCCTCTGAGCTACTGGGGCGGGTGGGCCTAGATTAGGCCCTGGCGAGCCGGTTGGCATAGGATCTTCGCGCAATGCCGAGCGTCGATGCAGCGGGGACGGAACTGCACTACCTGCGCGCCGGGGAGGGCGAGCCGCTGCTGCTGATCCAGGGGATGAGCGCCACCCACCTGACCTGGGGGCGGCCCTTCCTCTCCGAGCTCGAGCCTCACTTCGACTGCATCGTCTTCGACAACCGCGGCATGGGGCTCTCGGGGCAGGCAGAGCTGCCGTTCACGATCGCCGACATGGCCGCCGACACGGCGGCGCTGCTCGACGCGCTGGAGCTCGAGACCGCGCACGTGGTCGGGATCTCGATGGGCGGGATGATCGCGCAAGAGCTGGCGCTCGCCCACCCCGAGCGGATCCGCACCCTGACGATCGGCGCCAGCTACTGCGGCGGACCCAACGGGACGCTGATGGCGCCCGAGGACCTGCAGATGCTCGGCGCCGCCTACGCCTCGGGCGAGCCCGAGCAGGTATTCCGGGCGATGTGGGAGATCAACCTCTCCCCCGGCTTCCGCGAGGACGACTCCCGCTTCGCCGCTTTCGTCGAGATGGGCTCGGCGCTGCCGGCGCCGCAGCCCGTGGTCCTGCAGCAGATGCGCGCCTGCGGCGCCCATGACACGCACGAACGCCTCGGTCAGATCTCGCTGCCGACGCTGGTCATCCACGGCGACGCCGACCGCCTTCTCGGCTACGACAACGGGTGCGAGATCGCCGCACGGATCCCAGCCCGCCTGGAGACGCTGGAAGGCGTCGGCCACATGTTCTGGTGGGAGCAGCCGCAACGCTCGGCGGAGCTGATCCGCGAGCACGCCCTGGCACCGGTCTGAGCGCAGCGCGATGGGCACGGTCGGCGGCTCAGCCAGCATCGAGATCGAGGCGCCGATAGACGAGGTTTACGCGGTCGCCGCCGATGTCGAGGGCTCGCCCCGATGGCAACCGGAGATCAAGGTCGCCGAATGCATCGAGCACGACGGCGAGGACAATCAGGCGCTGATGCACATGGAGACCGACGCCAAGGTGCGCCGAGTCAGGTCGGAGATCCGCTTCAGCTACGAGAGCCCCGGCCGGATCTCATGGGTGCAGGAGGATGGGGACCTGAAGTCGGTCGAAGGCAGCTGGGTGCTCGAGGACCTAGGCGACAAGCGCACCCGGGCGACCTACTGGCTGGAGGTCGACCTCGGCCGGGTGCTGGGCATGGTGATCCGCGGCCCGCTCGTCGGCGTGCTCCGCGGACAGCTGGTCGACAGCATGCCGGAGAAGCTGAAGCGCTTTGTGGAGAGCGAATCGGTTTAGAGGGACGCGAGCCCGAGGCCTACCGACCGTTGCTACAGCCGGCCGGGTCGAGCTTGCCCTTGACCTTGAAGACGTAGTCGGGCTCGGGCGTGATCGTCGGCTCTTCGATGATCTGTTCCAGCTCCGGGTCGGTCTTCAGCCAGGCGTAGATCGGGTACCAGTATTCGGCCTCGGGCGAGTCCTGCGTGTACTGGCTGACGATCAGGAAGTCGTAGTCGCCGGCGTTGATCCGGCGGCGGAACTGGGCGCAGCGTCGTCGCCAGGCGGTAGCTCGCCGTCCGGCCCCGGCACGCCGATGTACTGGACGTAGTTGTCGAGGTTGGCCGCCGTAGAAGCCGTACTGGCCGAAGAAGATCTCGCCCGAGCCGGCGATCCCGATCCGCTTGTCGTGCTGCTTGCGGGCGAAGGCGTAGGCCTGCTTCGGCCCGCCGTCCTGGAGGAAGTGATCGACTTCGGTGTAGTGGTGGTCGTAGTACTGCACCTCCTGGGCGCGGCCGAGGACCACGGCGAGCAGCAGGACAACGCCTGCGGCCCCGACGACGACGGCACGGCTGACGCTCGCCCGCGAGCGCGCCAGACCCAGCCCCGCCGGCGCCCAGACCAGCGCCAGGGTGAGGAAGACCGTGCCGACGATGTAGCCCGGGTACCAGCGCGGCGTCGTCAGCACCGTGATCGCGTAGACCGCGAGCAGGAAGAGCAGCGTCTGCCGGGCGCGGCTGTCGGGCGCGCGCAGCGGCCTCGCGATCGGCAGCAGAACGCAGCGCCAGGACCAGACCCGGGATCAGGTAGCGGGTGTTGGTGAAGAAGCCGGTCGGCGAGCCCTCCTGCCCGGCCGCGGTCAGCGGCGTGAAGATGTAGACGACCGCGGTCGCCAGGGCGCCCACCGCGATCACCCGCAGGATCGTGTTGCGGGAGCGAAAGGCGACGTAGACGGCGGCCGCGACGGCGACGATCAGGATCAGCGGCCAGAGCGGCCCGAAGCGCGTTGTCGAGCTGGGGGAAGAACCAGCGGCGGTAGATCGTCGGCTCGGTCAGGTAGTGGGCGACGGCGAAGCGCGGCCGCGGGTCGAGCGGCATCTGGTCGGGACGGGGCAGGTGCAGCGGCCCGAAGCCGATCTGCGGCATCGGGTTGCCGCCGGTCTTGATCGCCGCCCGCACGTACCAGTAGCCGCCGACGACGAAGGTCGAGAGGCCGAGCACCCAGGCCGTCGTCAGGCGCCGCCCGCGGCCGCTGAAGACGACGACGCCGAGCCCGATCGCGACGACCGGGATCAGGAAGGTGAGCTTGACCGAGGCGGCGAGGCCGGCGGCGATCCCGGCGATCACCAGCGGGCCCTTGTCGAGCAGCGGCGCGTCGCGCTCCGGCGCGTCCTGGACCGCCCCCGCAATCGGGCGCCCGCCGCTGGTGCGCGTTGATCAGGAAGGCCGCGAAGGCGATCAGGAAGGCGAGGCCCATGATGTCGTTGCGGCCCTCGCCCGGGCTGGGTCTCGATCATCACCCCCGAGTCGAGCACGATCGCCGCCGCGACCAGCGTCGCCGGGCCGACCTTGTAGGGGCGCCCGACGCACCAGGCGGCGAGCAGCGCGATCGCCAGCCAGACCAGGTTGATCAGCGGCGAGAGCCAGTCGGTCTTGAAGAGGACGATCGCGGTGCCGTGGATCAGCTCCGAGCTCTGCGGGTAGAACCAGGCGGCGAGCCGCAGCGGGTCGGTGAAGTGCAGGTGGACGGTCGAGTGTTCCTGGGCGATCCGCGCCGCGAAGGGCATGTGGTACCAGGTCGTGTCGCCGCCGAACATCCCCTGGTCGAGGCTGAGCTGGGAGGGGAACGTCCACTCGGCGACGGTGAAGGAGGCGACGCGCGAGCGCGATCAGCAGGGCGATCGTCTGCACCTGCGGGGCGCTGATCTCCTGCCGTCGGCGGCGGGCGCCATGTGCCAGCCGAGCAGGGCGGCGAGCAGGCCGATCGCGATGCAGACGAAGACGATCCAGCCGAGCCGTGAGGATGCTGAGCGTGCCGAGCAGCTCGAGCGAGACGACCAGCAGCGCCGACCGCGATCGTGGCGTCGGCGAGCCGCGCCAGCGCGCCGGAGAATTCGGGCACGATCCAGCGCCGCAGCCAGTAGCCGCCGAGGCCGACCGCGCTGACGATGCCGATCACGGCGAGGCAGCCGCCGATGTAGGAGCCGAAGGAGGGGGTCACCGGCGCGGGATGCTATTCGCCGCGCCGGGCGGCGGGCGACCTTCAGGAGGCCGCGGCCGGGATGCGGCAGGAGACGCCGGTCCCGGCGAGGCCGCAGTAGCCGTTCGGGACCTTGTGCAGGTACTGCTGGTGGTAGTCCTCGGCGTAGTAGAAGGGGCCCGCCGGCTCGACCTCGGTGGTGACCGGCTCGTGGCCGGCGGCGCGCAGGTCCGCGTCGTAGGCGTCGCGCGCCATCTCCGCCGTCGCCTTCTGGGCGTCGTTGGCGAAGTAGATCCCCGAGCGGTACTGGGTGCCGACGTCGTTGCCCTGGCGCATACCCTGGGTCGGGTCGTGCTCCTCGAAGAAGACCTTGAGCAGGTCGGCGTAGGAGACCTCGGCCGGGTCGAAGGCGACGAGCACGGCCTCGGCGTGGCCGGTCTTGCCGGTGCAGACCTCCTCGTAGGTCGGGTTCGGGCGTGGTCCCGTTCATGTAGCCGACCGCCGTCGTGTAGACGCCGTCGATGCCCCAGAAGAGACGCTCCGCCCCCCAGAAGCAGCCGAGCGCGAAGTAGGCCACCTCGATCCCGTCCGGGAAGGGCGGCTGCAGCGGCGTGTCCGAGCACCGCGTGGCGCTCCGGCACGTCGAAGGCCGGGCTCGCTGCGCCCCGGCAGCGCATCCTCGGCCGCAGGCATCCGCGTCTTCTTCGAGAACAACATGTCCCCCAGCTTACGCCCGCGGCCCACTCCGCGAACTGCATCAACTTATCCACCTGCCAGATAGAGAAGTTGATGCAGTTCAGGCCAGAACGGGTAGCGTTTGCCGCATCGGCTGCTTCGTCGTCCTCTTCGCCCTGATCTCGCCCCGGCTGGCGCTGTTCCTGCTGTGGCTCTTCAGCGACCTGCTCAGCCGCGCCTTCGAGAGCTGGTTCGTCCCCTTCCTCGGCTTCTTCCTGCTGCCCTGGACGACCCTCGCCTACGCGGGATGTGGAGCTCCTCCAACCGCGTCTCCGGCTTCGAGTGGTTCATCGTCATCCTCGCCTTCCTGATCGACCTCGGCTCCTACGCGCAGAGCGGCCGGCGGCGGGCCAGGACCGCTTAGCTCGGCACCGCGTCGACGGGAAAGGCGAGCCTGACGTGGGCCTTGGAAAGGACCATGAAGTCGCGCCGCTCCATCTCGCCGCCCTCCAACGGCGTGATCTCGACGTCGACCAGGGGGATGAAGGCGATGTCAGTCCGGTTGAACGAGTCCGAAAGCCGGCTCTGGTAGCCCTGCGCCGGCAGGGTCATGTCGCCGACGATCCAGTGCCGGTCGGTTTCGAACCGAACCCGTTCGACCCGCCGCTCGTTCTGGCTCAGATCCCCGCTCACCGTGCGCCTATCGGCAGCAAGACCGCGTTCCACGAGTGGACAATCGTCCAGCCTGCGCGCTGGATACGCTCAGTGCTTCTTCTTCACGCTGAAGCCGAACGTGGCCGGAGACGAATCCGTACCCCCGGCGCTCACGGCCTCGACCGAAAACTTGTGCTTTCCCGGCTTGACCTTGTAGGTCTTGGGCGATTTGCACGATGCGAAAGCGCCTTTGTCGAGCTTGCACTTGAAGGTCGCCCCGGTGACGCTTGAGGAAAAGGTGAACTTGACTTTGACCTTTTTCTTCTTGGTCGTGATCTTCTTTTTGGGGTGGAAGCCGAGGACCGTGTTGGGGGCCACCTTTTCTTCGGCGGGAGGCAGGGCGTAGGTGATCTGGACCTGCGGATCCATCGCCAGCGAGGCCAGCACCAGGCTGCCACCCGGCGGCACCAGGGAGGAGCCCCCACCACCACCGCTGCTGCCGACGAAGCAGGCACCGGCGCCGCCGCCGCCGTAGTAGCCGCCCCCTCCGCCGCCGCCGGGGCCGGTGGAGATTCCGCTGTTGCCGCCACTGCCACCGACGCCCAACAGGCCATTGCCGCCACTGCCGGACACTTCACACCCAAAGGAGCCTTCGCCACCTTCGGTTTCCGTGCCTGCCCCGCCGCCAGCATATTCGCCGAAGACCCCTGGATTGCCCGCTGCCCCACCGTCGCTGCCCGGCGTTTCGCCGCTGCTGCCGCCGCCACCGCCACCCGCAGCAACGATCAACCGGCGGTCGGGCGCGAGACCGTCCGCTCGCAGCGAGGTGCGAACGTCGGAGGCGCCGCCGCCGCCGCCGGCACCCGAGCCGCCGCCGTTGAATCCGCCAGCGCCGCCTTCACCGATGCTCTGGCCGCGGCCCCCTACCTCGACGTAGAGGATCTGGCCAGGACTCACGCTCAAGTTGCCGGACACTTCCGCCGCGACTCCGCCGGAGGCTTCTGTGGCAGCCCCGCCGCTCCCCCCGATCGCGACGACATGCAGGCTGAAGACTCCCGCGGGCACGGTGAATACCTGCTCCCCACCCGTGTAGGTGTACGCCTGGGTCGTCGCCTGTGCGGATGCAGCGCCCCAGGCGAACAGGCCGGCCACCGCGAAGGTCGCAAGCAAGGCAGCCCGCCGGACGCGAAAGCGCAGGGCGCCTGAGATGGGCTGGGCACGAATCGTCACGAGTAGCTGGCTGACCCTGACACAAGCGCCCATCGAAGTCAATTGACCGGTCCGCCACGCAGCAGCCGGTACCTTGCTGGAGATGACGGATTTCGCGAGTCCCACGGATATGACTTTCAACAGGGGGCTCATCGCCGACCCTGAGGCGTTCGCCCGCGATGCCGGCGCCGCGTCGTGGTTGTACCTCTGCGGCGAGGAGTTCGCGGCGATGGACGGAGGGATGTCGTACGCCGACGTCCAGGCAGCGGTCGCCGAGTCGGCCAGCATCGTCTCCGATCCGCCCCGTGTCCTCGACATGGACCTGGCACGCCGGCACGTCGCCACGCTGGACGAGCTCCCCGCCCGACCCTCGTAACGTGCCGGACGGGCCCGCGCTCCTCGGCGCTGGTCTATCTCTACGCGGGCCTCCGGGCCGGCGTAGAGATCGACGAAGTCCTTGCTCGCGCCGAAGAGGACGAGGCGCCCTTCACAGGCTCCGACGAGCTCAGGGCATGGGTCGCGCAGGGCCTCAGCGAGCTTTCCTGAGCGACGTCCCGGCCGACCGCGCGAGGCACGTTGCGAAATGCCGCCGCTCGCGCTTCTGCTTTAACTGACCGCTATACTGACCATATGGCCAAACAAGTGACTGCTACTGACGCAAAGGCGACGATTCTTCGCCTCTTGGACGATGCCGAAGCTGGCGAAGAGATCGAGATCACCAGGCATGGCCGTACGGTCGCCCGTCTCGTACCCGCCTCTGGGGCGCGCTCTCTCAAGGGCTCGTTCGAGGGCGTGGCGATAACCGCGGTCGAGGAGGAGGGCCTGTTCTCCACGGGCGAGGCTTGGAACGCCTCGCAGGTATGACAGCGGTTCTGCTGGATACCCACGTTGTCCACTGGTGGTCGGCCGAGCCTCAGCGAATCAGCAAACCGGCACGCAATGCCCTCGAGGAGGCGGATGAGCATGTCGTGGCGGCGATCTCCTGGTACGAGCTGGCTTGGCTGGCGAAGCATGAGCGGATCGTCGTCAACATTCCAATCCGATCCTGGCTGCAAGGCCTCGCCACACAGCTTCGAACGATCGGCGTGACCCCGGCAATCGCCGACACGGCCGTCGCTCTCCCGTCTTCATTCCCAGGCGACCCCGCCGATCGACTTATCTACGCGACCGCTATCGAGCACGGCCTGAAACTCGTGTCCAAGGACCGCGCGATCCGCGATCACGATCATCCCACGTCTGCAGTGATCTGGTAGCGCAGATCCGATCTTTCGAAGCATTCTGGAATCGAACGTTCAATTTCCGATATCGTCGAACCCCTTGATGGGTTCACCGATCGGGGAGCGTGGTGCCGTGTCCAGTCTCAAGCCCGTTAGCCGTTTCGTTCAACCGGCTCTTGGTGTCACTGCAATAGCGGTCATCTCCTTCAGCGTCGTAGCGTGCGGGAGTTCGGGCGCCAGCCAAGAAGAACTGAACCAGGCGAAGCAGGAAGGCGCCGCCCATGCGCAAGAAACAGCGCGCATCAAGCAGATCCAGCACGAAATTCGGGCCATCCGGAGACACGGGGGTGGCAATCCCAATGTTGTCCCGGCCGGAACGGCCCCCAGCAGTGCCACAGGCGTCACGACAGGAACCACCTCGTGCGGCGGCGAACTCTCAGTTGGCCCTAGCACCACATGTCCATTTGCCGAAAACGTCAGGGCGGCCTACGAGGAAGAACTCGGCTCAGGCAGTGGAATCGTCTATGCCTACAGTCCCGTCACGAAAAAGCCCTACGAAATGCTTTGCACCGCGGGCACGCCGCACGTCTGCACGGGCGGCAACGAAGCGTCGGTTTACTTCCCGTAGCACGATAGAACGGGGTAAAACGCGCACCCTTGTGTTGGTCATGTGCGCGACGGCATTGCTCGGTGCGGGCTGCGGCTCGGGCGACTCTCCGCGGGAATCCGAGCAAAGAGCCTCTCTGAAGCTCCTCCACCGGCAGCAAGCTACGCGCAGGGCCCTGGAACACAAGCTCGCCGAGACCAGACGGGCACGCGGGCGAAGAGAGGCACGGCTGGCCCGACAGGCCACGCGTTCGCTTGCCAAACGAGGAGACGAGACAATCCTCAAGCCCGGGGCGACGCGCTCGTTTGAAGCGCTTGCCGCTTCGATGTCGGCGCGCGTCGGGCTGGCCATCGCCCCCCTCGGCCCCGGGGAAAACGTGGCGCTCGGATCGCTCCAGGCTGGTCATGCATGGAGCAGCATCAAGGTGCCGATCCTGGTCACCCTGATGCGCGATCGCCATGAAGGCCTGCAACCCGCGGAGATGCAGTGGGCAAGCGCCGCAATCGAGGCTTCGGACAACGACGCGGCAGCCAGTCTCTTCCGCCGACTCGAGCGAATTCACGGTGGGCTGAGCGGCGCCAGCGAAGCGGTCCAAGGGGTGATGGCCCTGGCAGGCAACTCGGCGACCATTGCCACCGCGCCACCTCCACCGGGCGCCGTCTCGACCTACGGGCAAACGCAGTGGTCGATCGACGAGGCGTCGGCGTTCTACCGTGCGCTCGCTAACGACTGCCTGCTCAACCCGAGTGGAACCGAATACGTGCTCGACCTGATGCGCAATGTGGTTCCCGAACAGCAATGGGGCCTTGGCGAAGCCGGCTTCGATCCGAGTTGGCCCATCGCGATCAAGGGTGGCTGGGGACCCGAGGCAGGATCGGGGAGCTATCTGGTCCGCCAGTCGGGTGTGGTCAAAAACGGATCTGCGGGTATCGCCGTGACCATGATCGCCGAAGACCCCTCCGGTTCCTTCCCGGCGGGAACCGCGGATCTCACCCGCATGGCGACATGGCTGCGCGAAAACATCCAAAGCCTTGGTCCACCCGCCAGCGACTGCTCCTAGCAATGCTGGCTCAGCAGGGACTGAGGTGTCGCAGCGTAATCGGGGCGGCTGGATTCGAACCAGCGGCCTTTCGGCCCCAAACCGAATGCTCTGCCAGGCTGAGCTACGCCCCGGAATACCTGATTCTACGGCCATTCGGCACGGATGCCGTCCATCCATGCTTGAAGGCGTGCTCGGAGGTAGGTGTCTGCCGTACGCACCGTCAGCACGCCGTGCTCTGATCGCCAATTCCGACCAGACAGCCCAGCGCTGTTGGACTTTCGCTGAAACCTGATCGCAGACGGATCGACCTTTAGAAGGGCACCCCAGTACGCACAGATTTCTTCAGGGTCTTGATCTCGATGGTGCTGGAATTCAAAGGCCACCGCGTTACTTGAAAATCGCCGGATCCAATAGGCGCCAAGCCGAACGACTGCTGGATCCGAATTCCCGATGGCGACAACATTGCGATTGCGCTTGTTGCCCTCCCCGATGTACATGCACACGAAATCCCGAAAGGTGGCCTCACGAAGTAGTTCTGGATATTCGCCTAGCCCCTGCGCATAGGCCGCTTCGCGGCGACGACGGTGAATTCTCCGACTGGCCTGCCCACCCCGAACAGCCGCGCGAGCCTGCCTCTCCGTCTGTTCAATGGGAATGTCGCGCACCCAGTAGTAGATGGTGGTGCGGGGAACAGCGAGCCGATCCGCCAGCTCGTCCAACGTCAGCCTTTTGGCAGCCCGGAGCTCCCTGGCCTTCTCCCTGATGTAAGCGGGATGCGCCATAACCAGAACATATGTTCGTAAGTTGGTCGGACGACGATACCCGCTAGGTTTCGCGGCGATGGCCGACGTCCAGCCCCTCAACGCCCTGCACTACGACCTCGACGCGGTCGGGTCGCTGCAGGACGTGGTCGCGCCGCCCTATGACGTGATCGACACCGCCATGCGGGCCGAGCTGCTGGCGCGCTCGCCTTACAACGCCGTCGCGATCGACCTGCCGAAACCCTACGGGGAGACCGGCCCGCAGGCGGCCGGCGAGGGCGATCCCTACGCGAGGGCCGCCGCGTCGATCGACGCATGGCGCGAGGCGGGCGCCCTGGTCAAGGACACCGAGCCCGCGATCTGGGCGATGGAGCAGGAGTACACCGGCCCCGACGGCGCAAGCCACGTCCGCCACGGCGTCCTCGCCCGCGTCCGGGTCGAGGACTTCGACGCCGGCACGGTCCTGCCCCACGAGCGCACCTTGCCCGGGCCCAAGCAGGACCGGCTCGAGCTGATGCGGGCGACCCGCTACAACCTCTCGCCGATCTTCTCGCTGAGCACGATGGACCCCTGGCCGCTGGTGGAGCCCGAACTCGCCGGCGAGGCCGCCTGGGGCGAAGCGACGGACGCGGCCGGCACGGTGACGCGGGTCTGGCGGCTCGCCGATGCTCGACGATCAATGCAGTCCCCGAGCTGCTCGCCGACGCGCAGCTGCTGATCGCCGACGGCCACCACCGCTACGAGACCGCGATCGCCTACCGCGACGAGGTCGGCGGCGAGGGCGCCGCACAACTACACGCTGATGGCGCTGACCGGGCTCGACGACCCAGGCCTCACCGTCTTCCCCACCCACCGCCTGCTCTCCGGCTTCGCCGGGGACCCGGAGCGCCAGCGCCGCCTCGGCGAGGGCCTGCGCGAGCTCTTCGACGTAACCGAGGTCGAGACCGACCAGATCGACCCACTCGGCGAGGAGGGCGTCGGCGTCTTCGGCCTCTACGACTCACACCACAAGCGCGCCTTCCGCCTGCGGCTGAAGGACACGACAGAGCTCGACCGGCAGCTGGAGGGCAAGCCCGAGGCCTACCGCCGCCTCGACGCGGCGATCCTCGAGACCCTGGTGCTGAAGGGCATCGCCGGACTCAGCGAGGACGACATCCTCGCCAAGCGCGGCCTCGGCTACGCGAAGAGCGTCGAGGACTCGCTCGCGCCTGCTCGACGACGGCGCCTACGACGTCGCCTTCATCCTGCGCCCGATCCCGGTCGACCAGACCCGCGAAATCTGCGAAAGCGACGAGAACATGCCGCCGAAGTCGACCTACTTCTTCCCCAAGGTGCTGACCGGGCTGGTCTTCAACCCGCGTCGGCTGAAGGCCGCGGCGTAGGATCACGCCATGGTCAAGATCTACACCAAGAAGGGCGACGACGGGACGACCTCGCTCTGGTACGGGGGCCGGGTTCCCAAGCACCACGGGCGCACCGAGGCCTACGGGTCGCTCGACGAGGCCTGCTCGCAGCTGGGCGTCGCCCGCGCCCTCTGCGGCGCCGATGACGGCGAGCTCGCCGCCGACATCCTCCGCCTCCAGGACGACCTCTTCGTCGCCGGCGCCGAGCTGGCGACCGCGCCGGAGGCCGCCGAGCGGCTCGAAGACGGAATCAGCCGCACGACCGAGGCGATGGTCGCCGAGCTGGAGGGCGGATCGACCGCTACATGAGCGAGGTCGAGCTGCCGCCGCAGTTCGTCATCCCCGGCGGCAACCAGCTCTCCGCCCAGCTCGACGTCGCCCGCACCGCGATCCGCCGCGCCGAGCGCGGCATCGCCGCCCTCGCCGAGGCCGGCGAGCTGGCCAGCGAGACGGTGATCCACTTCGTCAACCGCGCCTCCGACCTCGCCTATGCGATGGCCCGCTTCGCCGACGTCGACGACCCGGCGCTCTTCGAGGGCCGCGGCAAGGGCTAGCGATGAAGGTCGTCGCCCGCCGCCGCACCGGGTTCGCCCACGAGATCGAGATCGAGGGCGGGCACACGATCCGCGTCGACGAGCCGCTCGCAGCCGGCGGCAGCGACACCGGCCCCTCCCCCACCCGCCTGGTCGCCGCCGGCCTCGCCGGCTGCACCGCGGTGACGATCGAGATGTACGCCGAGCGCAAGGGATGGGACATCGGCGCGGTCGAGGTCGACGTCGACGTCGAGTACGACGATTTCAGCGCCGCTCTCGTTCACGGTGACGTTGCGCCTGCCGGCGGAGCTGAGCGACGAGCAGCGGGAGCGGCTGCTGGCGATCGCCGCCAAGTGCCCGGTCCACCGGCTGCTGTCCGGCGAGACCCGGTCGTCATCTCCGACCGGGTGGAATCGCTCTGATGGACCTCGGGCTGAAGGGCCGCGCCTGCGTCGTCACCGGCGCCAGCCGCGGGATCGGGGCCGAGACCGCGCGGCTGCTCTGCGCCGAGGGCGCCGGCGTGCTCCTGGTCGGCGCGCCACGAGGAGCGCCTGGCGACCGCGGCAGAGGAGGCGGCCCGCGCGGGAGCGGAGGCCGGCGGCCGGGCCGAGACACTCGAGCCTCGACGTCACCGACGAGGACGCGGGCGAGCGCATGCTCGGCGGCCGCGGAGAAGCACTTCGGCACCCTCGACGTGCTGGTCAACAACGCCGGCACCGCCAAGTGGCGCGACCTCGACGAGGTTCCCGACGAGGACTGGCGCGCCGCAGTACGAGCTCAACGTGATGGCGCCGCTGCGGGCGATGCGCGCCGCCGCCCCGCCGATGGCCGAGCGCGGCTGGGGGCGCGTGGTCAACGTCTGCTCGACCGCCGGCAAGCGGCCCTCGGCGGCGATGCCCGAGTACTCGGTGGCGAAGGCGGCCGAGCTCTCGCTCTCCCGCCTCTTCGCCGACCGCTACGCCAAGAGCGGCGTCCTCGTCAACGCGATCTGCCCCGGCCCGGTCGAATCGGAGATGTGGATGGAGCCGGGCGGCCTGCTCGACCAGTCCCAGCGAGATGTCGGGCGCGGCGAGCCGCGAGGAGGCCCTCGCGACCGCCGGCTCGAAGCGGCCGATCGGCCGCCTCGCCGAGGCGGCGAGATCGCCGCCGCGATCGTCTTCCTCTGCTCCGAGCGCGCCTCCTACGTAGCGGCGCCGCCTGGTCGGTCGACGGCGGCACCGTCCAGGTGATCATCTGATGGGCCGACGGGCCGAAAACCTCGGCATAGGCGAGGATTTCGTCCCGTCGGCGAGTTGTCGGGGTTGCTGCTCTCGCCGGAGGAGGCGTTCGCGATGGAGGCGCGCGGCGGGACCGACGCAGCGGTGCTGGTGCCGCTCTACGGCTGGCCCGACGAGCCGGGCCTGATCTTCACCGAGCGCCGCGCCGACATGCGCCGCCACGCCGGCGAGATCTCCTTCCCCGGCGGGCGCAAGGACGAGGGCGACGCCGACCTGACGGCGACCGCCCTGCGCGAGGCCGAGGAGGAGATCGGCCTCGACCCGGCCACGGTCGAGCTGTGCGGCGCCCTCCCGCCTGCCTCGACCTTCGTCACCGGCTACCGCATCCACCCCTTCGTCGGCCTCGTCGCCGACCCGGCGGAGCTCGACCTGAAGCCCAACCCCGCCGAGGTCGAGACGGTCCTCGCCTTCTCGCTGGAGGGGCTGCGTGCGGCTACGCGATGCGCCGCCTGGTCCGCCGCGGCGTCCCCATCCACACCCCGACATACGAGGTCGACGGCCACCTGATCTGGGGCGCCACCGCCCGAATCCTCGGCGACCTCCTGGCGCGCCTCGGTTGATCGCACCGACGAGTCTGCATTTGGGCGCCTGATGTACGCCCAAATGCAGACTCGTCGGTCGGATTGCGCACGATCTCCGTGGGGATGCGCCAACGCTCAGCGGCGGCGCGCACCGCTGCGGCACCCCCCTCCAGGATCGCCGGGTCGACGGTGCCCGCGGCCTCGTAGACGAAGCCGCGCACCGGCGTTTCGACCAAACGCTCGAGCAGGTGCTCGAGGCGCGGGCCGTGGATCGCGGCGACCTCCTCAGGCGGGCCGGTGGCCGAGCCGAGCAGCCAGTAGACCGACGGCGACGTCGCCAACCAGGTCGAGCACGGTTGCCAGGCGCTCGGGGTCGGCAAGCGCCGGCTCGATCCCGGCCGCCTCGATCGCCGCCAAGCCCTCCTCGCCGGCGGCTCGTCCCCCGCACCGCCCAGCCCTCCTCCAGCAGCCTCTCGCCGAGCTCCCGCCCGCGGCAGCCGCAACCGACGATCAGCGCCCGGGCCATCCGGTCGCCTAGATCGCCTCGAAGCCCTTGCGCCGGCGCAGCCGCTCGAGCTCCTCGGCCGCACCTCGTCGCGCAGCTCCTGCTCGCTGCGCTCGGCCGCGCCGCGGCGGCGGCGCATCTCGTTCTGGGCCTCGAGCATCTGCTGCACGTCGTCGATCTCGTTCTGCACCTCGAGCTCGGGCGAGCGGGTCGGCTTCCAGTCGAGCAGCTCGGCGTTGTTGCCGGCGTAGAAGTGCTCGACGCACGAACAGCACGCCGACGAGGAGCAGCACCATCGCGACCGTGCCCAGGACGAAGAACACGGGCCAAGGATACGCGCGAGCCCCCGCGTCCGACTGTTAAATCCGCGGGTGGCCGAGGCATACGTAGTCGACGCGATCCGCACCCCGATGGGCAGCTACCGCGGCGCGCTCTCCGGCGTCCGGCCCGACGACCTGGCCGCGCACACGATCGCCGCCGTGGTCGAGCGCACCGGCGTCGACCCCGAGCGGATCACCGACGTCTACCTCGGCGCCGCCAACCAGTCGGGCGAGGACAACCGCGACGTGGCGCGGATGGCGGCGCTGCTGGCCGGGCTGCCGCACAGCGTCCCCGGCGCGACCGTCAACCGCCTCTGCGCCTCCGGCCTGGAGGCGATCAACTGCGCCGCCCGCGCGGTCAAGCTCGGCGAGGGCGACTTCTACCTCGGCGGCGGAGTCGAGTCGATGAGCCGGGCGCCCTGGGTCGTCGGCAAGCCCGAGCGCGGCCTGCCCCGCGGCCCGCAGACGATGCACGACACGACCCTCGGCTGGCGCTTCGTCAACCCGCGCATGGCCGAGCTCGGCGTCTCGACCGAGTCGATGGGCGAGACCGGCGAGAACGTCGCCGAGCGCTACGGGATCAGCCGCGAGGACCAGGACGCGTTCGGCCTGCGCAGCCACCAGCGCGCGGTCGCGGCAGCCGAGGCCGGGATCTTCGCCGAGGAGATCGTCCCGATCGAGGCGCCGCAGGGCCGCGAGACCGTCCTGGTCGAGGCCGACGAGGGCCCGCGCCCCGACGCCTCGCTGGAGAAGATGGCGAAGCTGCGGCCTGCCTTCCGCGAGGGCGGCACCGTCACCGCCGGCAACGCCTCGACCCTCAACGACGGCGCCGCCTGCACGCTGGTCGCCTCCGAGGCCGGCGCCGAGGAGCTGGGCGCCGAGCCGCTGGCCCGCGTCGTCTCCTTCGGCGTCGCCGGCGTCGACCCCGCCTACATGGGCATCGGCCCGGCCGTCGCCATCCCCCGCGCCCTCGCCGCCGCCGGCCTCACCCTCGACGACATCGACCTGATCGAGCTCAACGAGGCCTTCGCCTCCCAGGTCCTCGCCAGCGCCCGCGAGCTCGGCATCGACGAGGAGAAGCTCAACGTCAACGGCGGCGCGATCGCCCTCGGCCACCCCCTCGGCTGCTCCGGCGCCCGCCTCGCCACCACCCTCGTCCGCGAGCTACGCCGCCGCGGCGGCAAATACGGCATCGCCACCATGTGCGTCGGCGTCGGCCAGGGCCTGGCGACGGTCTTCGAAGCGGTCTGACCGCGCCCAACCCGTTCCGGCTGCGCCTTTACCCCTCTGATAGGGGGATAAGGCGCACCGGAACGGGTGGCTTAGTAGCCTCGCGCGTCCGATGGCTACTGAGTTGAGAGAGCTGGCGAGCGTCGACGGGCGGATCACCGCAACCGCCGAGGCGACCGTGCCGCTGAAGGACGACGGGCTCTACCGCGGCGACGGCGCCTTCGAGGTGATCCGCCTCTATGAGGGCAAGCCGTTCGCGCTCGTCGACCACCTCGACCGGCTGGAGCGCTCCGGCGCCGCGATCGAGCTCGAGTTCGACCGCGCCGCGCTGGAAGCCGAGATCGAGGCG
The DNA here is from genome assembly GCA_963714665.1 of uncultured Solirubrobacterales bacterium. Classification (GTDB taxonomy): domain Bacteria; phylum Actinomycetota; class Thermoleophilia; order Solirubrobacterales; family 70-9; genus VRUE01. The sequence continues at coordinate 1,283,042 of CAVQPE010000003.1, forward strand.
CTGCTGGCCGAGCTCGGCGACGCCGACGGGCAGCTGCGGCTGATCGTCACCCGCGGCGGGCGCCGCCTGGCGATGACCGAGCCGATCCCGGCCCACGCGGAGAAGGTCAGCGTCGCCACGGTCACCTACTGCCCGAGCGTGATCCTCAACGGGGTCAAGTCGCTCTCCTACGCCGCCAACATGCAGTCGACTCGGCTGGCCAAGGCCCAGGGCGCCGACGAGGCGGTGCTGGTCCAGCCCGACGGCATCGTGCTCGAGCCGCCGACCTCCTCGATCTTCTGGGTCTCGCCGCAGGGCGCCCTGCGCACGCCCGCGCTCGACAACGGGGTGCTCGAGTCGATCACCCGCGACCGCCTGGTCAAGGCGCTGCACGTCGAGGAGGGCGCCTGGCCGGTGGCCGACCTGCGCGCCGCGAACGAGGCCTTCCTCGCCTCGACCACGCGCGAGATCCAGGCCGTCTCCGCGATCGACGGCGCCGAGCTGCCCGAATCTCCCGGCCCCCGCACCCGCGAAGCCCAGGAGGCTTTCGCCGCGACCCTGGCCGAGAGCTTCCATGAACCGCACAGACCCGAACTGCATCGACTTATCTATCTACCAGGAGGACAAGTTGATGCAGTTGGCAGAGACGAGAAAGCAGGGGTGAGATGGACTTCCAGTTGACCGACGAGCAGAGGCTGATCTCCGAAACGGCGCGGGAATTCGCCGACAAGGAGATCGCGCCGCGGGTGCAGCGAGAACGACCGCGCCGCCCGCTTCGACCGCGAGCTGGCGAGCAAGCTGGGCGAGGTCGGCTACCTCGGCGCGCCGGTCGCCGAAGAGCTACGGCGGCCGCGGCCTCGACTACATCGGCTACGGGCTGATCGTCGAACAGGTCGGCCGCGCCGACTCCTCGGCCCGCACCGTCGTCTCGGTGCAGACCTCGCTGGTCGCCGGCTCGATCGAGCGCTGGGGCACGCGAGGAGCAGAAGCAGAAGTGGCTGCCGCGGCTGTGCTCGGGCGAGGCGCTCGGCTGCTTCGGCCTGACCGAGCCCGACACCGGCTCCGACGCCGCCAACCTGCGCACCCGCGCGACCAAGACCGACTCCGGCTGGTCGATCAGCGGCCAGAAGATGTGGATCTCGCCTCGGCAACTTCTCCGAGGTGGCGCTGATCTTCGCCCAGACCGACCCGGAGAAGAAGCACAAGGGGCTCGCCTGCTTCCTCGTCCCCACCGACAGCGAGGGCTTCACCACGCAGGAGATCCACGGCAAGCTCGGGCTGCGCTCCTCCGACACCGGCGAGATCTCGCTCGACAACGTCGAGGTCGGCGAGGACGCGATGCTCGGCGAGATCGGCGACGGCTTCAAGGTCGCGATGAGCGCCCTCGACAACGGCCGCTACAGCGTCGCCGCCGGCTGCGTCGGCATCTGCGAAGGCTGCGTCGAAGCCTCCGTCGCCTACGCCAAGGAGCGCAAGCAGTTCGGCGTCCCGCTCGCCCGCTTCCAGCTGGTCCAGGAGATGATCGCCGACATGATCCTCAAGCGCGACGCCAGCCGGATGCTGGTCTACCGCGCCGGCGTGCTCAAGGACGAAGGCAAGCCGAACACGACTGGAGACCTCGGTGGCGAAGCTCTACGCGACCGAGTCCGCGGTCGAGTGCGCCAACCTGGCGATCCAGGTCCACGGCGGCTCCGGCTACGTCGACGACTACCCGGTCGAGCGCTACCTGCGCGACGCCCGCGTGACGACGCTCTACGAGGGCACCTCGCAGATCCAGAAGCTGATCATCGGCCGCGCCGCGACCGGGATCAACGCGATGACGCCGATGGTCGAGGGGGCCTAGCCCGCATGGCCGAGCCTGGTCGAGACCTCGCGCGACGGCCACGTCGCCCTGCTCCGGCTCAACCGGCCCGAGGCGCGCAACGCGCTCTCGCCGGAGATGATGGAGCGAGCTGGCGAGCGAGCTGGAGCGCCTCGACCCCGACCCCGACGTGCGCTGCGTCGTCATCGCCGGCTCCGAGAAGGTCTTCGCCGCCGGCGCCGACATCAAGGCGATGGCCGAGCGCAGCTTCGCCGAGGCGCTGCGCCACCCGGCCGCGTCCTTCTGGCGCCGCCTCGCGGCGATCAAGACGCCGATGATCGCGGCCGTCTCCGGCTATGCCCTCGGCGGCGGCTGCGAGCTGGCGCTCGCCTGCGACATGATCGTCGCCGCCGAGAGCGCCAAGTTCGGCCAGCCCGAGATCAACCTCGGGATCATCCCCGGCGGCGGCGGAACCCAGCGACTGGCGCGCGTGCTCGGCAAGCAGCGGGCGATGGAGCTGGTGCTGACCGGCCGGCGCTTCGACGCCGAGGAGGCTCGGGCGATGGGGCTCGTCAACAAGGTCGTCGCCGACGATGCCTGGCTGGACGAGGCGATGGCGCTCGGCCGGCGCCGTCGCCGAGCAGCCGCCGATCGCCTCGCGCCTCGCCAAGCAGGCCGTGCTCGTCGCCGAGGAGACCGCCCTCTCCCCCGGCATCGAGAACGAGCGTCGCCTCTACGAGCTGGCAATGGCGACCGAGGACCGCGTCGAGGGCATGAACGGCCTTCCTCGAGAAGCGCGAGCCGGAGTTCAAGGGCAAGTGACCTTCCGGTGCGCCTTTTGGACCCCTGAGGCGCATAAGGCGCACCGCAAGGGGGGACGATGACGGTCGAGCGGGTGGGGGTCGTCGGGGCGGGCACCATGGGAGCCGGTATCGCCCAGGTTGCCGCGCTTGGGGGCTATGAGACGCGGCTGCACGACCCGCTGCCGGAGGCGCTCGAGACCGGCACGGGCCGGCTGCACCGGGCGCTCGCGAAGGGTGCCGCAAAGGGCCTTTGGAGCGAGGCGGACGCGGACACCGCCAGTGGCCGCGTCGGCGCCGCCGTCAGCCTCGCCGACCTGGGCGAATGCGATCTCGTGATCGAGGCGGCCCCCGAGGACCTGGGCCTGAAGCGCGACCTCTTCGCCTCGCTGGCCGAGGCCTGCGGTCCGCGGGCGATCCTCGCCACCAACACCTCCTCGCTGCCGGTGACGGCGATCGCCGAAGGCGTGCCGCACCCCGAGCGGGTCGTCGGCATGCACTTCTTCAACCCGCCGGCACTGATGAAGCTGGTCGAGGTCGTCGCCACGGCCGAGTCGGCGCCCGGGGCGCTGGCGGCGACCGAGGAGGTGGGGAAGCGCATGGGCCGCACGCCGATCCGCGCAAAGGACAGCCCCGGCTTCATCGCCAACCGCCTCGCCAGGCCCTTCACGCTGGAGTCGCTGCGGATGCTCGCCGACGGGGTCGCCGACGCCGAGACGATCGACCGCGTCTGCCGGCTCGGCGGCGGCTTCCGCATGGGGCCCTTCGAGCTGATCGACCTGATCGGCCTCGACGTCAACCTCAGCGTCGCCCGCTCCTTCTACGCACAGGGCGGCGAGCCCGAGCGCTGGCGGCCCAGCGCGATCCAGGAGGAGCTCGTCGCCGAGGGCCGGCTCGGGCGCAAGAGCGGCCACGGCTTCTACGAGTACGGCGAGGGCAACCACCGCGAGCGCGACCCCGACCTCGGGATCGAGGCCCCCACGCTCGACCCGGAGGAGCTGGCCAAGGTCGACCGCTCCGCGCCCGAGATCCTTCCCCGCCTGCTGGCCCAGATCGCCAACGAGGCCGCCTTCGCGCTCGAAGAGGAGGTCGGCTCCCCCGCGGACATGGACACAGCGATGCGCCTCGGCTTCAACTGGCCGAGGGGGCCGCTGGAGCTCACCGACCTGATCGGCCGTGAGCGAGCCGCGGCGCTGCTCGAGGAGCTGCAGGCCGAGCGCGGTGACGCCTACCGACCCGCCCCGGCGCTCCTCGCCCTGACAGGCAGGTAGCTACAGGCGGCTCGTCTGGCCGCCGTGCGGCAGGGTCTCGCGCACGCGGTGGGCCAGGGCCACCGCCATCGCACCGTCGCCGACCGCGCCACCGACCCGGCGGGGGGCGCCGTGGCGCACGTCTCCGGCGGCGAAGAGGCCGGGGATGCTCGTCTCCAGCGCCAGCGGGTCGCGCTCCAGCGGCCACTCTTCCGGGCGGGTGCCCTCGTGGATCAGGTCGGGGCCGGTGAGGATGAATCCGGCGGGGCCGACCCGGACCCCGGTCTCCTCCGCCCAGCCGGTGCAGGGCTGGCCGCCGATGCAGAGGAAAAGCGCCCTTGCGGGCAGGCGCTCGACCTTGCCGTCGCCGTCGCGGACGTGCACCGCGGCGAGCAGGTCGCTCTCGGCCTCGACCGCATCGACCTCGCTGCGCAGGCGCACGGAGATGCCCGGGTGGGCCTCGATCCGCTCGACCAGGTACGCGGACATCGACTTGGCCAGCGAGTCGCCCCGGACCAGCATCGTCACCCGGGCGCCGGAATCGCCGAGGTTCATCACCGCCTGCCCGGCCGAGTTGCCGGCGCCAACGACGATCACGTCGTCACCCCCGCACTGCGCCGCCTCGCTGCGCCCCGCCCCGTAGTAGACGCCGCGCCCGAGCAGGTCGTGCACCCCGTCCACCTCCAGCCGCCGCCACTCCATCCCCGGGGCGACGATCACCAGCGGCACCTCGACCCTGTAACCGCCGTCGACCTCCAGCTCGAAGCAGCCGACGCCGTCGTGGCGGCTGCCCGTGAGGCCGCGCAGGAGGACCAGCTCGGCGCCGAAGCGTTCGGCCTGGCGACCAGCCCGCCGCGCCAGCTCGGCGCCGCCGATCCCGTCGGGAAAGCCGAAGAAGTTCTCGATCATCGAGGTGTGCGAGGCCTGGCCCCCAGGCACCTCGCGCTCCAGGACCACCGTGGAGAGACCGTCGGAGGCCGCGTACACGGCGGCGGCGAGGCCGGCCGGCCCGGCACCGACTATCGCGATGTCGTAGGAGGACTGAGACGGCGGAGCTCCTCCCCCCAGGACGCCGCTACGGCGGCAACGGTCGCGGGCGCGATCGTCAGCTCACCGTCGATCAGAACCGGCAACTCGGCGTCGGCAGCCCCGTGCCTCGCCAGCAGCTCCTCGGCCCGCGGGGTTCCCGCCTCGAACCACTCGAAGGGCTGCGCGGCGCGGGTGAGGAAGTCGCGCAGGTTGTGATCCTCAGCCTCGTTGCGGCGACCGACGACCTTGACGTCCGGCCTAACCGGGCTCATCAGCGGGCAAGGCGGAACATCAGCTGGTCCTCGTAGCACCAGCTCCAGTCCTCACCCGGCTCGACCGAGCGGATCACCGGGTGTCCCGTCTCGGCGTTATGCGCGGTGGCGTGCTTGCCCTCGGAGTTGTCGCAGCAGCCGATGTGACCGCAGTCCTGGCACATGCGCAGGTGGACCCACTGCATCCCGAGCTTCAGGCACTCCTCGCAGCCGGCGATCTCAACCGGCGGATCGAAGACCTGGATCGAGCGGACGTGTGAGCAGGACGGGGCCGTGCGCCCACCATAGCTCAAGCAATCGTGCGTCTCGGCCGATGCGAGAGCATGGACCAGCCGCATCCCCGCCGGCTGACCCCGGCGGTTGCCGCCACATGGCTCGGCGCCCTCGCGGTGCTCCTCGCCGCCTACGCCGCGGTGATCCTCGGCCCGATCGGCGACTCCTCGGTCCAGGACGCGTTCGGGCGCTGGGCCTACGACGTCATCGTGCTCGGCGCCGCCGCAGCGGTGCTCGTCAGGGCCGCATACCTTCCCGGCGAGCGACTCGCCTGGCTCAGCCTCGGCGTCGGACTACTGCTCTGGGCCCTCGGACAGGCCTACTACTCGGTCGCCCTCTACTACGCCAGCCCGGCCCCGTTCCCCTCGCCGTCCGACGCACTCTTCCTCGCCTTCTACCCGGCGACCTTCCTCGCCCTGGTCCTGCTGCTGCGCAGCCGCTCGGCGCGGGTCGACTCGTTCGCCTGGGTCGACGGCCTGATCGGCGCGCTCGCCGTCGCCGCCGTCGCCGCGGCGCTGATCTTCCCGCCGGTGCTGGCGGCGCTCGGCGGCGACACCCTCGGCGTCACGGTCAGCCTCGCCTATCCCTGCGCAGACCTGGTCCTCCTGGGACTGGTGGCCGGCGCGCTGACGACCTCCCGCTGGCGCATCCACAGCGCCTGGGGACTGATCGCCGCCGCGTTGATCCTCTTCGGGGGCGCAGACGTCGTCTACCTCTCCGTCGCCGGGCAATCGACCGAGGCTCTCAACCTGGCCAGCATCGGCTGGCCGCTGGCCTTCCTCCTGCTCGCCGCCGCCGCCTGGCTGCCGCACGCCGCGGTGGAGCCGACACGGAAGCGCAGCGGGCGCTCGATCGTCCTTCCGATCCTGCTCGCCGCCGCCGTGGTCTGCCTGCTGGCGGTGGGCAACCTGACGCCGATCGGCGCCGTCGCCGTCGCGCTCGGCGTCGCCTCGCTGCTGGCGGTCCTCGCCCGCCTTGCCGCCACCTTCTTCCTCAACATGAGGATGCTCGCCGCGACCGAGCGGGAGGCAGTCACAGACGCCCTCACCGACCTGCGCAACCGTCGCAGCCTCATCACCGACCTGGACCGGGTATTCGCCCGGCAAGACGGGACGGCCCACGTCCTGGCGCTCTTCGACCTCGACGGCTTCAAGTCGTACAACGACAGCTTCGGCCACACGGCCGGCGACGAACTGCTGAAGCGCCTCGGCACCAACCTGGCGGCGGCGACGGCGCCCTGGGGCAAGGCATACCGCCTCGGAGGCGATGAGTTCTGCGTGCTGGCCCCGACCGGCGAGGCGAAAGCGGACGTGATCGTCAAGGCCGCCGAGGGCGCCCTCTCCGACCGTGGCCCCAGCTTCTCGATCAGGGCCTCGTGGGGAAGGGTCGAGCTGCCCAGCGAAGCTCAGACCGCAGCCGATGCGCTGCGGATCGCCGACCGTCGCATGTACACGCAGAAGGGGCAGCGCACCGACTCCGCCCTGAGCCAGACCCGCGGCGTGCTGCTCGGCCTGCTGCGCGAGCGCGAACCGGGGCTCGACCGGCACCTGGGCAACGTGGCGAGCCTCGCCGCCGAGATGGGCCGCGCGCTGGACCTTGAGGCAGAGGAGATCGACGTCCTCGTCCGCGCCGCGGAGATGCACGACGTCGGCAAGGTCGCCGTCCCCGACGAGATCCTCCACAAGAACGGCCCGCTCACCGAGGCGGAGCGAGACCTGATGCAAAAGCACACGCTGGTCGGGGAGCGCGTGCTGGCCGCCGCCCCGGCGCTACTGCAGGTTTCGAAGGTCGTCCGCTCCAGCCACGAGCGCTGGGACGGCAGCGGCTACCCGGACGGACTCGCCGGGACAGCGATACCGCTCGGGTCGCGCATCATCCTGATCTGCGACGCATACAGCGCGATGACCGGGCCCCGGCCATACGGCCCGCAGATGACACCCGCTCAAGCAATCGAGGAGATACGGCACTCGGCGAGCCGGCAGTTCGATCCCGACCTGGTGGATCTCTTCGTTGCGAAGGTCGCTCCCGGCGCCGCCGAGACAGGCGCAGGCGGGGAGACGAGAATCTCCTTGTAGCCATCCCAGGTCCTCTCGCCAACCGGCCGCCCATCTGTGCAAGGGTGAGGCCGATGGAGGGGACCGGAAACGCCGGGGAGGCGATAACGGAGGAGGGGATCGCCGCCCTGCGCGAGGAAATCGAGCAGCTCGAAGGCCCGGCCCGGATCAAGATGGCGGCGCGGATCAAGGTCGCGCGCGAGGAAGGCGACCTCAAGGAGAACGCCGAGTACCACATCGCCAAGGAAGACCAGGCGCACCTCGAGACCAAGATCAAGCGCCTGCGCGAGCGCCTCCGCACCGCCGTAGTCGTCGAGGTCGACGGCGACGCCGACACCTTCGCCTTCGGCCGCACCGCCGAGGTGCTCGACGAAGCCAAAGGCGAGATCAACACCTGGACCCTGGTCGGCTCGACCGAGGCCAACCTCGCCGAGGGCCGCCTCTCCGCAGAGTCCCCAATCGGCCGAGCCCTGCGCGACGCCAAGCTTGGGAAGCCAATCAAGATCGAGACCCCAAAAGGCTCCCGCACGTTCGTGGTCCAAAAGCTCGTCGGCTGACCCAAGGTCGCCTGACCAAGCAGATCAAGGAACTCGCGCTGGCGCGCTCGCACCCCGCCTTCGGCGGGGGTCGCTTGCGTGCCACCACCAAGCACGCAAGCGACCGAGGACGCAGAGATGCGCCGGTCAGGCGACCTTGGGGGCGATCTCGGCGGGCTCGCCGCCTGGGGCCCAGTGGGCCTCGGGCGATGGCGGGGTGTCGCGCAGGTACCACTCGGCGTCGAGGGCCCCCATGCAGCCGGTGCCGGCGGCGGTGACCGCCTGGCGGTAGGTGTGGTCGACGACGTCGCCGACGGCGAAGACTCCCCCCAGGTTGGTCTTAGTCGAGCCCGGCTGGGTGAGGATGTAGCCCTCCTCGTCGGTCTCGATCTGGCCCACCACGACCTCCGAGCGGGGGATGTGGCCGATCGCGACAAAGGCGCCGTCGGTGTCGAAGTCCTCGGTCTCGTCCGTCTCGACGTTGCGCAGGCGCACGTGGTCGAGCCGGCCCTTGTCGCTGGCGACGAACTCCTCGGCCACGTAGGGGGTCTTGATCGAGATGTTGTCCTGGGCCTGGGCGCGCTCGAACATGATCTTCGAGGCGCGGAACTCGTCGCGGCGGTTGACCAGGGTCAGCTCGCTGGCGTACTTGGAGATGAAGATCGAGTCCTCCATCGCCGAGTCGCCGCCGCCGATCACGATCACCTTCTGATCTTTGAAGAAGGCACCGTCGCAGACGCCGCAGGTCGAGACGCCGCAGCCGCTCAGCTCGATCTCGCCGGGGATGCCGAGCCGGCGTGGCTCCGCCCCCATCGCCAGGATCACGGTCTTGGCCAGGTGCTCCTCGTCGCCGAGGTAGACCTTCTGCACGCCGCCATCGGAGAGCTCGACCCGGTCGACGTCGTCGCTGACGAAGCGTGTGCCGAAGCGCTCGGCCTGGGCGCGAAACTGGGTCATCATCTCCGGCCCCATGATCCCCTCGGGGTAGCCGGGGTAATTCTCGACGTCGGTGGTGTTCTGCAGCTGCCCACCCCACTGGAAGCCCTCGAAGACGAGCGGCTCGAGGTTGGCGCGCGCGGTGTAGAGCGCCGCGGTGTAGCCGGCGGGACCCCCGCCGACGATGATCACGTTCTCGACTTTTCTGGCCTCTGTCATGTCCGTCCTGAGTCTAGTGGCGTTGCCATTACTTCACTTTGTATAGTAGCTCTTCCAGAGCGGACAGCAGACGACGCCGAAGTCTTCCTCACCGATCTGGCGAGCCGGATGGCCAACCGCATCCAGCTATCGACCGACGGGCACCGGATCTACGAAGGGACCGTGGGGCCTGCCTTCCGCCATCAGGTCGACTGGGCGCAGATCCAGAAGACCTACGCCTCGGGAGACGAGCCGGGCAAATACAGCCCTGCTGTCTGTACCGGGACGAAGCGCATCCGCTCAAGGGCGATCCCGATCCCGACCGGATCTCAACGAGCTACGTGGAGCGCCAGAACCTGACGATGCGGATGGAGACGCGCCGGTTACCCGCCTGACCAATGGATTCAGTAGCAAGGTCGAGCACCTGTCCCATGCCGTCTCCCTGCACTTCATGCACTACAACTTCGCCCGGGCCCACGCCACGCTCAAGGAGCGCTATCCCCGGACGCCGACGATGGCTGCCGGGGCGGCCGATCACATCTGGTCGCTGGAAGAGATCGCGGCACTGCTTGACTAGCTTTGAACCTACTCGCTTATTGCCTCTGCGACTACGGGAGCCGCTTCGACGCCCTCTCCTTGAAGGCCCTCAAGCAGGTCGAGACGCATCGAAACACTGCGCTCGGGATCGGGCCGCGTCGCATAGCGGTCAGCTTGGTTTCGTACGAAGCCTGCTCCTTCGTACCAATCGACCATCCGCACATTGGCGTCCGCCAGGAGGAAGCGAACAGCTACGTCTTGGGAGAGTTTGCGGGCAAGGCCCGTAACGCTTCGAAGTAGCTCGCCGCCATGACCGTTTCGCTGGTGGCGATGGTCCACGCCTATCATCTGGATGCGCAGGGCACCGAAATCAGAGAAGCCGATGTTCTCCATGCGTCTCTTCTCTGCGTTCGTCAAGCGAACTGAGTCAAAGGTCAAGGTCGCGTATCCGACGATCTGGGGCGAAGCGCCCGGATCAATCCAGAGATACGTCGCGCTAACGCCGTGCCGCAAGCCATCGATGAATCGCTTATTGGCTAGGAAACTGTTGACGTTGTCGGCGACCGGATCGCCCGGATGGTGCTCGCCGACGCAGTCGAACCCGCCAATCGCATCGAGCAGTGGCGCGGCAAGCGGAAGCGCCAAGCGCCGGAGCTGCGGCGCCAATGTGGCTTACTCGCCAGTCGGTAGTTCGCTGATCGGCTCTGGCGAAAAGGAGCGCTCGAAAGACTCGTCGGAACGCTCCAGATGGGCGAGTCGACGCGCGTCAGTAGAGGGACGCAGAATGTCGTCCACAAAGCGCGCAGCATCGTCTCCCGTGAGGGAGACGCACTCGCCAAACCCGCCATTGGCGCCAATCTCAACGGCCATCGCAGGCACCATATCGGCAATCTCGGCGAGAAGTCAACCCGCGTACCCAAATATGCAGGATCGGTCTGGCGCTCATGTCCCCAGTCTCGCATAGACGACGGCTCGGCAGCTCGCTAGCTCGAATCGCGCAATGTTGATCGCGGCGCTGCTGGATTAGAGGGGACGCTTCATCGTGCCTCGAAATTCCGCCCAACTATCACTGGCGTTTGTGCCGCCAGAGGCGAACTTCTCAGAAACCAACTCCCAGCCTTCCCCGCCCTTTTTGTTGAGCTTCTCCAGCCAGGCCATGGCGGCGCTTCCCTCCAGACTGATGCCTGGCGTTACCCGCTGCGTCGCACGAGCGCTAATTCGCGTGTATTCCCACGCCACGGCCATCGATTGAGATTAGCTGACCGTCAGCCCCAAATTCCAAACTGACCCACTACCTTCCAGAGGAGAAGCTCACCTCCAAGGGCTCTGCGAAACTGCCCTTGAGGATTAGTGAAGGAGATGCACAAATGACGCCACAAGAGCGAGCAAAGGCCCAGGAGCGGTCCCTCCAAGGAACCGGCCCTCGCATCGTCACCATCGAGACCCTCCACCGCCTTGAACGCGAGGAAGCACCCAAGCACCTGATCAAGGCTGCTCAGAGAGCCATCGAGACGAACCCCGCCTAGAGCGGCACTCAGTTCGCGGCTGGCTCCAGTCCCGGCTCGGACCTCGAGGGGCGGTCAATCGGCAGCCCCTCCGTTTCCCACGCCTGGACGCGGGTGCGGAGCTGGAAGAAGGCCGCGACTCCGAACGGGATCGGCATCCAGAAGGCGATCAGGCGGTAGATCAGGATCGCTGGGAAGACGGTGTCCTCGGGGATGCCGAAGAGAACGAAGGCGCCGATCATCCCCGCGTCGACCGCGCCGACGCCGGCCGGCGCGAAGGGGATCAGGTTGGCGACCATGCCGAGGAAGAAGCCCTGGACGACCACGGCGAGCGGCACGTGCACGCCGAAGGCGTGAAAGCAGGCCCAGAGGATGCCGATGTTCGCCGCCCAGAAGCCGGCGGCGCCGAGGACCGCGAGCCCGCCCTGTCGGGGGTGGGTGAAGAGGCTGATCGCGAAGCGGAACCCCTCCGCGAAGACCGCAGGCACCTTGGCGATGTTCTTGGCGATCGTCTGGCCGCGCTCGCCGTGCACGAAGCGCGCGACCTTCGGGCCGAGGTCCGGCGGGATCAGGGCGAACAGCAGCCCGAGTGCCAGCAGCAGGCCGGCGACCGCGGCCGGCACGATCGTCAGCTCGACCGAGGCCTTGCCGTGCAGCACGCCGGTGCGCAGCAGGACCCCGAAGAGGATCAGCGCCAGCGGGTAGAAGGCGTAGTGCAGGGTGAGGAAGGCGACCATCCTGCGGGCGACGTCGTGGCGCCGCATGCCGGCCTTGCGCAGGGCCCAGAAGGTGAGGACGATGCCGCCGGCGCCTCCCGCCGAGAAGAGCAGCGTCGCCGCCAGGCCGGCCATGTTGATCTCGTAGGTCTCGGCCCATCTGAGGCGCAGCGCATCGCCGCCGACGACCGCCTTGAAGAGGGCGATGTAGGTGGCGAAGGCGATGACGTTGAAGCCGATCGCGACCGCGATCCAGACCGGGTCGGCCTCGTCGAGCTTGCCCAGCGCGTTGCCCAGCCCGACCAGCTTCGGGAAGAGGAAATAGATCCCGACCAGCAGGGCGATGACGAGGGCGGCCGTCTGGATCAGCCGACGACGGGTGAAGATCGGCAGCTCAGCGGCTTCACCGCCGTTCGCCGGATCCTCGGGAGACACCCCAGGGAAGCTACCCGCTTGGCGAGGCGCTCCAAGCGGCGCAAGCCCCGATTTACGCGCAAAACCGCCGGTTCGGCCAGCGGCTCACCCCGCCTCACGGCAGCAACGAGGCCCGCTCCGGCGACCAGGTCGGTGACGTAGTGCTCGCCCAGGTAGACGAGGGCAAAGCCGAGCGTGAGCGCGTAGCTCCAGCCCGATCACGCCCTCGGCCCGTCCAGCTTCGGAGAGCGAGATCGCCGCCATCGTCGAGGTCGCGAAGTGCAGTGAGGGCATCGCCGCCCAGGGATTGCTCCCCAGCGTCGCGTACATCTTCGGCCAGGCCGAGCGCCAGGTCTCTTCGCCGACGCCGACCATGATCCGTCGCACCTCCTCCTCGGTCAGTCCCTGTTCGGAGGCCCACCAGGGCGGCGCCGTCGGCACGGCGAAGTAGCCGGCGCAGCCGATGTCGAAGACCGCGGCAAGCTGCCGGGCGGCGCGCGGGAAGCGCTCGGGGTGGCGAAGCAGGATCCAGATCAGGGCGATGTAGGGCTCGAGGAACCAGAGCCAGTGGACCCAGGTGAGGAAGCGATCGACGGTGGCGACGCGCGGCAGGCGCGAAAGCGCCTGCTGGAGGCGGGCGTTAGGCAGGCGGCCGAGGCCGATCGCGCGGTCGGCGACGATCGGGTAGCGCGTGCGCAGGCGCCGCTGCAGGCGCTCGGGATCGTCGTAGGGAAGCTCGTGGACCATCGTGAAGGCCCACATCTGCATCGCGTAGAGAGCGACGTCGCGTTTGCGGGAGCGCGGGTAGAGCACGGCGACCGCGAGCGGCCCCGCCGCGCAGGCGGCGATGGTCACCGGCGCCGGCACACGCAGGCGGCGGCGCAGCAGGGGCACGGCCACTGCGGCGGCGACGGTGCCGGCCGCTCCGGCACGCACCGCGAGGCGAAGCGCCGGAGATGGCCGGGAGCGCTTCCTCATCAGGTCGGCGAGTATAGGTCGGCGGTCGGGGCACGGGGGCGGCGGCGCGCCGCCCCACGTGATTAGAATGGCCGCGCTTTGGCGCCCCATTCTCCTGGCACTGACCAGATCGACACGCTGCTCTGGATCGGCTTCGTCGCCGCGACGATCGTCATCGTCGCGATCAACGGCGCGTTGATCTACGCCGTGCGCCGCTACCGCGGCAGCCGCGGGTCCGAGCCGCGCCAGATTCGCGGCGGGCGACGCACCCAGTTCCGGGCCGCCGCCGGCCTCACCGTCTTCGCCGCCGCGATCTTCGTCGTCAGCATCGTCTACACCGGAAAGGCGCGCGAGACGCCGGGCACCGGCCCGGCCGGCCTCGCCTCCGCCCGTTCCGAGCCGCTGAAGATCGAAACGACCGGCCAGCAGTGGCTGTGGCGCTACGACTACCCCAACGAAGCCTTCTCGTACTACAAGCTCGTCGTCCCGGTCGACACCACGGTTGAACTCGACCTGGTCTCGACCGACGTGATCCACACCTGGGACGTGCCGCAGCTCGCCGGCAAGCGCGACGCCGTCCCCGGCAAGACCAACCACGTCGTCTTCCGCGCCGACGAAGAAGGCGTCTACCGCGGCCAGTCGGCGACCTTCTCCGGTCAGGCCTACGGCGCGATGCGGACGGAGGTCGACGTGGTCTCACCCCAGGAATACGAAGACTTCATCGAACGCCAGAAGGCCGACATCCAGGCCGCCCAGGACCGCGTCGTGGGCCTGATCGAAAAGGGAGAAGTACCGTGAGCGGCTGCGCCCGAGGTAGTCGTCGACGGCTTCCCCCGCCGCCGGCCCCGCTGGATCGAGATCGCCACCAGCGCCGACCACAAGGACGTCGGCCGGGTGATGATCGTCGCCGCGCTCGGCTTCCTCTTCATCGCCCTGGTCGAGCTGCTGCTGATGCGACTGCAGCTCGCGGTGCCGGAGAACTCGCTGCTCACTCCGGTCACCTTCAACCGCATGCTCTCGCTCTACGGGGCGACGGCGATCTTCCTCTTCGCGATCCCGCTGGCCCTGGGCCTCTTCTACTACCTCGCGCCGCTGCAGGTCGGTGCCCGCGGGACGGCGCTGCCGCGGCTCGGCCAGCTTGGCCTCTGGCTCTACATCGCCGGCGCGACCGTGCTCTACGCGGGCTTCCTCTTCACCCCCAGCGAGGCCGGCGTCAACCCCCTCGCCCCCCTCTCCGAGCTCGCCTTCCTGCCCAACAACGGCGTCGACGCCTGGGCGGCCGCGACCGGGTTGGCCACCCTCGGGTTCGTCCTGATCGCGATCAACCTCGTCGCCACGCTGCGCCGCATGCGCGCCCCGGGGATGGCCTGGCGGCGAGTGCCGGTCTTCGCCTGGGCGGCCGCGATCTGCTCCTGGCTGCTGCTCGTGATCGGCCCGGTGATGCTGGCGGCGATCACGATGCTGCTGATCGACCGCAACTTCGACGGCATCTTCTTCGCCGACGGCTCCGGGGGCGCGCCGCTGCTCTGGGAGCACCTCAGCTGGATCTTCTTCACCGGCTCCTACATGCTGATCCTGATCACCGCCCTCGGCGCGATCGCCGAGATCGTCCCGGTCTTCTCGCGCAAGCCGCTCTTCAACCGCAGCGCCGTGACCGGCTCGCTGGTCGCGATCGCCGTGATCGGCACGCTCGCCTGGATGCAGAACATGCTCACCGCGCCGATCGGGATCGGCTGGATGTACTTCGCGATGGCGATGTCGCTGGCACTGATCGTCCCCTTCGGCCTCGTCCTCTTCAACCTGATCGCGACGATGGTCGGCGGCGCCCTACGGATGCGCGCACCGCTGCTCTTCGCCCTCGGCGCGATCTCGGCGATCTCGATCGGCCTCGGCTCCGAGATCTGCCACTCGATGGTCGCCGTCGCCTGGCGCCTGCACAACACCACCGACGCCACCGCGGCAACCCACTTCGCCCTGGTCGGCGGCAGCGTCTTCGGCGGCTTCGCGGCCCTGCACTACTGGTTCCCGAAGCTGACCGGTCGGACGATGGGCGAGACGCTGGCGCGCGCCTCCTTCTGGACGATGGCGATCGGCACCCTGGTCGCCTTCGTGCCGCTCTTCCTCGCCGGCACCGACCACGGTCAGGTCGTCGACGCCTACAAGTTCTTCTCCGGCACCGGCGTCAACACCGAGAACCTGATCGCGACGATCGGCACCTTCGTCCTCGCGATCGGGATCCTGCTGACCCTGGTAAACGCGATCCTCAGCCGCACCAACGGGGCGCGGGCGGGTCACGACCAGTGGGGCGGCGACTCGCTCGAGTGGTTCGCGCTCTCGCCCCCGGAGCCGCACAACTTCGACGTGCCCCCCGACGTGCGCAGCGACCGGCCGATGCGCGACATCCGCGAGGCGATCGCCAACCGCACCCGCCGCAATGAGCAGACGGCTCGCGAGACGCAGCCGGTAGCCTGACGGCCGTGAGCGGCGCCGAAACCGCTGTAGTCGCACAGCGCACCCCTGCCTTCGTCGCGATCCTCCGCGACTACCTCACCCTGACCAAGCCGAAGGTGCAGTCGCTGCTGCTGCTGACCACGATCACGACGATGTACGTGGCCGGCGACCCCTCGGTCGGGCTCGTCTTCCTCGTCTGCCTCGGCGGGGCGCTCTCGGCGGGGGGTGCCGGGGCGATCAACCACGCGATCGACCGCGACATCGACCGGATCATGGCCCGCACCGCGGACCGTCCGGTAGCGAGTGGCAGGGTCTCCCCCCAGGCCGCAATCGCCTTCGGCGCCCTTCTCGGCTGCGCTTCGTTCACGCTGCTGGCCCTCGCCGTCAACCCGCTGGCGGCGGCGCTCTCGATCTCCGGCCTGTTCGGCTACGTCTTCGTCTACACGCTCTGGCTCAAGCGCACGACGCCGCAGAACATCGTGATCGGCGGCGCCGCGGGAGCCGTGCCGCCGCTGGTCGCCTGGGCTGCGGTGACAGGCGGTGTCAGCGGCACCGCCCTCTTCCTCTTCGCGATCGTCTTCTTCTGGACGCCGCCGCACTTCTGGGCGCTCTCGCTGCTGATGAAGGACGAGTACGCGAAGGCCGGCATCCCGATGCTGCCGGTGGTGCGCGGCGAGACCGAGACGCGTCGCCAGATCCTCCTCTACACGATCCTGCTCTACGCGGTGACACAGCTGCCCTTCTGCGCCGGCGGCTTCGGCGTCGAGTACCTGGTCGTTTCGATGGCGCTGGGCGCCGGCTTCATCTACTGCGCCGTGCGCCTGCTGCGCAGCGCCGACAGGCGTTGGGCCCTGCGCACCTATCTCTTCTCGCTCGCCTACCTGGCACTGCTCTTCGTGGCGATGCCGCTCGACCGGCTCTTCTAGTAGAAATCTGGCCGTGGACCGAGAGACCGCCAGAGCGAACATGGTTGCCGGGCTGACCGCCGGCGGCATCGCCGCGGCCGTCTTCGCACTCTGCTTCGTGGCGGCGATGCTCTACATCGCATCGTGAGCCCCGAGCACCGCCATATCCCCGAGCCGGGAGAGCTCGTCTACCCGCCGCGCTCCTCCTGGGCGCCCGTGATCTTCGGCTTCGCCCTGGCCCTGACCGTCTGCGGCATCTTCGCCGAGGGATTCATGGTCCGCGGCTGGATCTACTCGATCATCGGCGGCATAGTCGCCCTCTTCGCCCTGCGCAGCATGATCAAGGACGCGACCAACAGCTACTACAAGCTCCCACGCAAGCAGCACGTTCGCGGCGCAGTCCTGCCAGTGGAACAGATCTCCCCGCCGCGTTCTTAGCGGTCGACCTCCTTCCACGTTGAGCGGGACAGGGAAGCCTGTCCCGCGACGAAACGCCGATTTTCCATGCTGGACATGGAAGATCGGCGTTTCGTGCTTCTCGGAGAGGCTTCAGGGCTCCATCCGATCTGCGTTCAGTCGGGGCTCATTCCCGATGTGGCACCGTCGCTGGTCCAGACCCTGACGATGTCGCGCATCGAGAGCACCCCAACCAGCTCTGGGCCGTCGTAGACGACCAGGTGGCGGATGCCGCGGCGTGACATCTCTGCCGCGGCGCGCTCCAGGCTCCAGTCGGGCGAGGCGGCGATCACGCTGTCGCTCATGTGGTCGGCGACCCGCTCGGCGTCGGGGTCCTCGCCGTGCCCGAGCGAGGTCAGGATGTCGCGCTCGGTGACGATGCAGGGGCCTGGGGCCGCATCGTCGTCGACCAGGGCAGCGCCGGTTCCCTTCTCGGTCATCATCGTCGCCGCCTCGCGCAGCGTGTGCGTCGGGCCGACAGTCAGGACCACCTCCGACATCCCTTCCCGTACGAGCATCTGCCGCCTCCCCTCATGGGTTCGCGAGTTAGTGAGAATCGCCTCAAGCCTACCCGACCGCCACGCCTGCACAAGCAGCTTTCCCGGCGGCTGGGCATATAGACTCCGGCGCGCTTCGCGCCGCATGCCCAAGCTTGCCAACCCAATCCGCCTGCTGCTCGTCCTCGCCGCCCTGGGGGCCGTGGCGCTGCCCGCATCCGGCTGCGGCACGAGCAGCGCCGACCCCGAACGCGGCCGGGTTCTATTCAGGCAGAAATGCGGCGTCTGTCATACCTTGGCGCAGGCTGGCACAACGGCCCAGGTCGGCCCCAACCTCGACGACGCCTTCGCCGCTGCGCGTGCCGCCGGCGAGGGTGGCGACACGGTGGAAGGCGTGGTCAAGGCCCAGGTCGAGTTCCCGCGGCCAAGCAACGGCGACTCGGCGGTCTCGATGCCCGCCGACGTGGTCAGTGGCCAGGATCTCGAGGACGTCGCCGCCTACGTCGGCCTTTACGCCGGCGTTCCCGGCGCGGCGCCGCCGAAGGTGCCCGGCGGCCCCGGCGCCCAGGTCTTCGCCAACAACGGCTGCGACACCTGCCACACGCTCGCCGCGGCAGGCTCCGGCGGGGTCACCGGGCCCAACCTCGACGAAGTCCTGCCCGGCCAGACCGCGGCGATGGTCGAAGAATCGATCGTCGACCCCAGCGCCCACATCGCCAAGGGCTACCCGGCCAACGTGATGCCGGCCAACTTCAAGACGCTGATCTCGCCGAGCGAAATCGAACAGCTCGTCCAGTACCTGATCGAAAGCACCGACGGCGGCAAAGGCGCGAGCGGTAACTCGAAGGGTTGACGGAGGGCGGACCGGGCGCTGCTGCGGATCATGTGCAGCCAGATGCGGTCACCTCCTGATCGTCCTCCTGACCCCAGAGCCGCCTCGATACCTCGCGGGTGGGCTTCCCGCCACCAATTCGCTGCCTTCAGCTCGGCGGCAGGATGGGACTCGATTCCTTCCCCACCGCCCTACAGCCTCTTACCAGACCCCAACCACCAGCTACCAGCGCGGCGGACAGATGATCTCGTCACCTGTCTGAGTCGGCTCTAACTGCCGTGGTTGAGCTGCCCGGGGCTGCGAATTGGGTGGGATCCCCAGGAAACTCTTTGCAGGGTTGCCATGGGGATCCCGCGACGAGATCAGCAGCGTGATCCGAGGTTGAGACGCTCGAGGCCGGTGATCGTGCCAGGGTTAGGGCGTTCTCCTCCAGGGTTCATGCACGCGAGTACATGCCATCCGGTTTGAGGATTCCCATACAAGAGATTTACAGCCCTGTCTGAACAACTGTTGATGGCAGACTTTCCGTAAGCCTGCACGATGCCGGTGACGCAGTTGTATGCCACCTTCGTGCTCGTGAAATTGGGTTCGTACCAGAGACAGACATTCGTGGAGGTGCAACTGGCAGCCGAGGCCGCGGTTGTGCTTGAGCTGGCGGCGAACGCAAGAGCGATCAACGCAAAGAGGCCCATCAGGCCTGCCTTCTTAGTCAACTTGCCCATACATTTCCTTTCCGGACACTATCGAGGATGCTGAGATCAATAGAACTAATTTATTGATTAATAGATAATAATTCAAACCATAGCTCAGGGACCTGCGGTGATAGCCAGGGCGAACCGAGGGCACCCGGGTGGCCCAAAGTCCTACCCTCAAGCGCCGCTGCGATGATGTGGGACCGATGCGCGAACGCTTGAGCCGCCTCGAAATCTCCCCAAAGCGCTACGCGCAAGTGACTCTGGTCGCCCTCGGGGCACTCTCGCTGATCGTCCTGACGGGGGCCGGCGTGCGCCTGACCGGCTCCGGCCTCGGCTGCCCGGACTGGCCCAAGTGCTACGGCCAGACCGTGCCGCCACTCAATACCCACGCGGTGATCGAGTACGGCAACCGGCTCCTCACCGGCTTCGTCGGCTTCGCCGTGATCGCCGCCAGCGCGCTCGCCTGGTTCCGGCGGCCCTTCCGCTGGCACCTGGCGCTGTTCGGGGCGCTGCTGCCGCTGGGCGTGATCGGCCAGGCGATCCTCGGCGCCCTCGTCGTCAAGCACCACCTCGCCCCCGGCCTGGTGATGAGCCACTTCATCCTCTCGATGCTGCTGCTCGATGCTTCCTTCGCCCTCGCCTGGTGCTCCCGCTACGAGCCCTGGGAGCGGCGGCGCTCCAGCGACCAGCTTGGAGTCTGGGCGGTACGCGGGCTGATTCCGCTAGGGCAACTTACGATCGCCGCCGGCACGGTCGCCACCGCCTCTGGGCCGCACGCCGGGGCTCATGCCGGGCAGCTGGTCCGCCGCTTTGACTTCGAGGGCGCCGGCACGCTCGAATGGGTCGTGCAACGCCACGCCGTCATCGCCACCGCCTTCGGCCTCGCCACGATCGGCGTCTGGCTCCTCCTGCGCCGTCCTGGGGGCGACCGCAGGGCCATACGACCACTGACCGTGGTTATCGGCCTGCTGGCCCTGCAGGGCCTCGTGGGGGGCCTCCAGTGGTGGCTGAAGCTCCCCTCTGAGATCGTCTGGGTCCACGTCGCCCTCGCCACCGTCACCTGGCTGGCGATGCTCTGGACCGTCGCCACCGCGGGGCGCCTGGAGTCACGCGAGGGGCGGCCGGGCTCGCGGAACGGGCAAAGCCCTCACGAGGACCGAGCACCAGCGCTGATTCAAAGCTGAGTCAGGATCAGGCCAAGCTGGGTGGCGCTCAAGCCGATCAGCGCGACGACGAGCATCATCGCGAACCGAGCCACCGTGCCATTCAGCCCGCTTATCGTGCCATGCAGCTCGCTTATAGATCTGTGAATGTCGACGATGGACTGCTGCATTCCATCGAGACGGGCTTCCACCCTTTCGAAGCGACCTTCGACGCGGTCGAATCTGGCATCGATGTCGCGTCGCAGATCGTCAATCCGGTCGTCTGTCCACCTTGCTCTCACAGCCTCCATTCTGACAGGCTAGAAGACAGAATGTTTCGCGTGGTGCGCTAAATCCGGCGGTCCTGAAACAAGTTCGTCACGAAACTGCACGATCGGCAGCCAGGTCGACGACGACGTGGCTGATCGGCAGGTCGATCTGCTCGCGGGCGCGCTCGACAACCCCGTGCTCAAGCCAGCGCGAGCGCTCGGGCGGGTGGGTCGAGATGACGATCTCGTCGGCAGGAAAGACCCGCAGGGCGTCCTCGATCGCGACGTTGGGATCGGAATCGCCGATTTCCCCCTTCGCCTTCAACCCAAGCTCGCCCAGCGCGATCAACGACAGCTCCATCCGCTGCCGCGCCAGCTCCATCGCTTCGTCGACGTCGGAGGCCCAGTGCGACGCTCGCGAGGCGACCAGCGCCGGGGTGACGACCAGGATCACGCAGTCGCGGCTCCGGCAACGGACCTGGATCTCATCCAGCAGCGCCGCGCCCCCCACGGTCTCGTTGGCAATGACGAGGATCCGGCGCTTGCCATCGCCGCCGCGCGTCAACTCGACGCTGCGCGGCAGCGAACCCCGCGCACCTCGGTAGGCGAAACCGGCACCAAACCCGATCAGCGCCGCCGCCCAGACCACCCCGAAGACCGGCCGGGTAAGCAACGTCAAGACGATCACCGAAACCGCGCCCGCGCCGATCAAGACAACCCAGCGGAAAGCGTCTGCCTCAGACCTCAGCGGATTGTGCATAGCCTAGTTGTACTACCGCAAACCAGCCAAGGTTCAAACCTATGGCGCCAGAGATACCACAGCACCCCCTATTCGCTGATATATACGGCTGCTAACGGCGTCGTCGTGATCGTTAATTCAGACGTGGCCGGACAGAAGAGACCGCTCTCCTTGTTCGCAGCTTGTTTCACGATCGCGACTTCCCCGTTCGTCTCCGTCGAGAGTAACGGACCCTTGGCGGTCCCTCCCAAGCCAGCCCCATTGTATCGGCAGTTGAGGCCGCTGCATTCGACGTGGACTAAGCCTTCACCGAATACGCCGCCGGTTTCGACACCTTCCCTTGCGATTTCTATTTCGGCCGGGCTGTTTTCTTCGGTGGCCGTGCAGCCCCCGCAGTTCGAGTAGGTGAAGCTGCCTTCCAGGGCCAACGGAGCACCGCGTTCACCGACGGTATCGCCTAAGAATAAGACATCGCATTCGACGGTCAGCAGACTAGTTTTCAATATTGCCTTTTTACCCGTTAACGTCGTTTCGTGAACGTGCGTGACGATATTTTCTTCTTCGCACTGTTCTTCGTCTACTTTGCATAAAGTTGTTTCTTCTGTTGATTCGAGCGAAATGAAAGTCCTATCTTCCCCTTCGCTGCGCCCCGCTTCGCTTTCTGCAACGAGCCTGAAGTGGTATTCCGTGGCCGCTACGAGACCGGTGGCAGTCCGAGCAACACCTACGTAGGAAGTTCCCGAGCCAACCGATCCTTCTGGGACTGGGATTATGGTCCCGTAGGATTCTGTTTCGCCGTATTCGAACCAGTATGTCGTGGCGTTTCCTAAGGGGTTGACTTTGCCGTTTAGGGTGGCCTGGGTGACCCGTATCACGGTCGCGGG
The DNA here is from genome assembly GCA_963714665.1 of uncultured Solirubrobacterales bacterium. Classification (GTDB taxonomy): domain Bacteria; phylum Actinomycetota; class Thermoleophilia; order Solirubrobacterales; family 70-9; genus VRUE01. The sequence goes on from CAVQPE010000003.1 coordinate 1,305,169, forward strand.
GTCGGTGGTGGCGTCTGGTGGTGAAGTCGTGAAAGCCCTGTCGGCACCGGTGACTTTGCCAGTTTCGCTTTCCGCGACCACCCGGAAATGATAAGTCGTGCCTGCTTTGAGCCCGGTTGGCGTCTGGCTGACGGCGACAGCGGAGGTTCCCGAGCCGACCGATTCCGGCGAGACCGGGATTTTGGTCCCGTAGGAGGTCGTTTCACCGTATTCGAACCAGTAGGTCGTGGCGTTTCCTAAGGGGTTGACTTTGCCGTTCAGGGTGGCCTGGGTGGCTTTGATCGCCGTAGCGGGTTCGGTGGTGGCGTCGGGAAGTTTGAGGGTCGTGAAGGATTTGTCTTCGCCCGTGGCTTTCCCCGCTTCGCCTTCGGCGACCACCCGGAAATGATAAGTCGTGCCTGCTTTGAGCCCGGTTGGCGTCTGGCTGACGGCGACGTATTCGGTGCCCGAGCCGACCGATTCCGGCGAGACCGGAATTTTGGTCCCGTAGGAGGTCGTTTCACCGTATTCGAACCAGTATTTGGTCGTCGAGCCCCCTGGATTGACTTTGCCGTTCAGGGTGGCCTGGGTGGCTTTGATCGCCGTAGCGGGTTCGGTGGTGGCGTCGGGAAGTTTGAGGGTCGTGAAGGATTTGTCTTCGCCCGTGGCTTTCCCCGCTTCGCCTTCGGCGACCACCCGGAAATGATAAGTCGTGCCTGCTTTGAGCCCGGTTGGCGTCTGGCTGACGGCGACGTATTCGGTGCCCGAGCCGACCGATTCCGGCGAGACCGGAATTTTGGTCCCGTAGGAGGTCGTTTCACCGTATTCGAACCAGTATTTGGTCGTCGAGCCCCCTGGATTGACTTTGCCGTTCAGGGTGGCCTGGGTGGCTTTGATCGCCGTAGCGGGTTCGGTGGTGGCGTCGGGAAGTTTGAGGGTCGTGAAGGATTTGTCTTCGCCCGTGGCTTTCCCCGCTTCGCCTTCGGCGACGATCCTGAAGTGATAGGTCGTGCCTTCTTTGAGGCCGGTTGGCGCCTGGCTGACGCCGACGTATTCGGTTCCCGAGCCCACAGATTTTGGCGATACCGGGATTTTGGTCCCGTAGGAGGTCGTTTCACCGTATTCGAACCAGTATGTCGTACCGTTGCCTAAGGGATTGACTTCGCCGTTCAGGGTGGCCTGAGTGGCTTTGATCGCCGTCGCGGGTTCGGTTTTCCCATCTGGCGGGCTGACCGTAAAGAATTTGTCTTCCCCTACGACTTTGCCTGCTTCGCTTTCGGCGACGAGCCTGAAGTGGTAGGTCGTGCCTTTTTTGAGGCCGGTCGGCATCTGGCTCACGGCTACGTATTCGGTGCCCGAGCCCACAGATTTCGGCGAGGCCGGGATTTTAGTCCCGTAGCTTTCGGTTTCTCCGTATTCGAACCAGTACGTCGTTGATGAGCCCCCGGGATTGACTTTGCCGTTGAGTGTGGCCTGAGCGGCTTCGATCGCCGTGGCGGGTTCGGTGACTACGGTGGGCCAATTGGGCGACCATTCCTGCACTCGGTCATTCACGGTGTCGGCAAGCCATACAGTATCTTTGGCGTCGACTCCTATGCCCCCCGGTTCCGAGAGCTGGTCGTTGTTGTTGCCGGCCACTCCAAACTGACCGACATAGATGCCGTCCTCAGCAAGACGCTGCACACGGTTATTGCCTGTATCGACAACCCAGAGTTCCCCGCCTGCGCCAATGGCAAGAGCAGACGGGGACTTGAACTGCAAATTGCCACTGCCTTCTGTTCCGACTTTGCGGATAAATTTGCCTTCCGAGTCGAACTCCTGCAGGCGATTGTTGCCGGTATCGGCGACCCATACATTCCCTTTGGCGTCGATGGCAATACCTTCGGGTTCGTCGAGCTGGCCGTTTTCCGCTCCTTCGCTTCCAAATTCGCTCACGACTTTGCCTTCGCTCGTGAACTCCTGTGCTCGCGGCAATCCCGGGGTGGACTCAACTGTCCAAATGTGGTTTGACGAGTCCATTGCCAGATCCCGAAGCGCTTGGAATTTCCCGCTTTCAGATCCAAGGCTTCCGAACTTGAACAAGTATTCACCTTTGGAATTGAACTCCTGGATTCGGTGGTTGACCCTAGTGGCAACCCAAACATTTCCTTTTGAATCCGAGGTAATCGCTTCAGGTCCGATGAATTGGTCGTTTGCACTCCCTTCGCTGCCAAACTGGTGGATGAATTCGCCTTTGGCATTGAACTCCTGAACCCTGTTATGTGCGAAATCGGTGACCCAGGCGTTGCCTTCGGGGTCCACCGACACGTCGCTTGGCTCGGCAAGGCGACCGGCTTCCGAGCCTTCTCCCCCGAACTTGCGAATGAATTTTCCTTCTTTTGTGAAGGTCTGTACCCGATCGTTGAGAGTATCGGCGATCCAGACATTGCCTTCGGAGTCAACGCCGACCCCCTGGGGCTTTTGAAGCTGGCCACTGTCGTTTCCATGCGTATCGATTTCCTGGAGAAGTTCGCCTTTTACGTTGAATCGCTTCACGCTGTTGCCGGGTGTGCTGGCGACCCATATATCGCCGGCAGCGTCGATGACGACGCCTTGGGGGAGACTGACACCGACTTTGCGGATGAATGCCCCTTCGGCCGTGAGCTCCTGCAGGCGGTTGTTGCCCGTGTCGGCGGCCCAAACGTTGCCTTCAGAGTCGATGGCTATGCCCTTCGGGTTTTTAAATTCTCCGTTTCCGGCTCCTTCAGCGCCGAATTTCCGGATGACTTTGCCTTCGGAGCTGAACTCCTGGATCCGATCATTGAGGGTGTCGGCAACCCAAACGTTGCCTTTGGAATCGATGGCGATGCCCTCTGCTTTTTCCAGCTGGCCTTCTCCGGTGCCTTTGCTGCCGAACTTGCGGATGAGTTCGCCTTTCGCCGTGAACTCTTGAATTCGGTTATTGCCGGTATCGGCAACCCAGACGTTGCCTTCTGCGTCGACGGCGATGCCCTGGGGTTCGGATAGCAGCCCGTCCCCCGTCCCTAAGGCTCCGAACTCCCGGACAAATTTGCCTTCCGAGTCGAACTCCTGGATCCGGTTGTGGCCGCTGTCGGCAACCCAGACGTTGCCTTTGGAGTCAGTCGCTATCCCGCCGGGGATCGAAAGACGCCCCGCTCCCGAGTTTTCGCCGCCGAACTTGCGAACGAATTTGCCTTCTCCGTCGAGCTCCTGGATCCGGTCGTTGTAGGTGTCGGCAACCCAGACGTTGCCTTTGGAGTCGATGGCGAGTCCGCCGGGCTCGGATACCTGGCCGTCTTCGTTTCCGTCGCCGCTGAATTTCGAGAGGTATTTGCCTTCCGAATCGAACTTCTGGATGCGGTTGTTGCCTGTGTCCGCTACCCAGACCTGGCCTTCGGAGTCGACGGAAAGGCCCTGCGGTTCCACCAGTTGCCCGTTTTCAGGGCCTTTACCGCCGGCTTTGGTGAGGTATTTGCCTTCGGAGTCGAACTTCTGGATGCGGTTATTGCCGGTATCGGCAACCCAGATGTTCCCTTTGGAATCGAGCGCTACGCCTTGAGGTTTTTCGAATTTTCCGTCTTCAGTGCCTTTGCTGCCGACTTTCCGAACGAATTCGCCTTTCGAGTTGAGCTCCTCGACCCGGTTGTTGTTGGTATCCGCTACCCAGAGGTTGTCGTTTGAGTCGATGACAAGTCCCTGCGGCTTTGAGAATTTGGCATTGCCGGTTCCGCCGCTGCCGACAACACGGAGGAATTCTCCTTTGGCGCTGAACTCCTGAAGCCGGGAGTTGCCCGTGTCGACGACCCAAACGTCGCCTTCGGAGTCAATGGCTATTCCCTGGGGTTCGCTGAAGAGGCCACTTGTCGAGCCAACCGCCCCGAACTCCTGGATGAATTTTCCTTCCGAGTCGAACTCCTGAACCCGGTTGTGACCTGAGTCCGCGACCCAGACGTTGCCTTTGGAGTCGAGGGCAACCCCCTGCGGCGTGGAGAGGTGTCCGCCTTCTGTGTTTTCGCCTCCGAACCCCTGCACATAGGTGGCCGTAGCGGCTCCGGCCGACGGCGCCAGCACCAAAAAACCGAGTGCGACACACGATAGGAAAGCCGCAGCCCGGCGGGATCGCCGTGGCCTGATGACTTCAGTTGGTGACGAGACAGACATCGGAGTCGTCAGTCCTACACCAACAGTCATATTTAGTCAAATGAATCTTAGTGAATAAGACTGCACATGCCGAAACTACGCCAAGGAGCACGTGCGCGTATTCGCGCAAACAGCAGAAGTGGGATACAGGCTCGCTAGAGCATGTAGACCGTCGTGTAGACGATGATCCACATCATGTCATCGCCAAGGCCCTCGCAACCGTCACCTGGCCAGCGACGCTCTGGACCCTCGCTGCCGCAGGGCGCCTGGAGGCTGCTCGAGCGGCCCTGCTATTCGAGCTCGTCGAACCTCGCGACGACTTCCTTCGCGCCTCCCATCGTCACCACGCAATTGCCTTCGAGCTCGGAATCGCAGCCGCTCCAGATGATGGCTTGGGAGCCCGGAGCCGGGGTGGCTTTCAGGGTGACCGTCTTGCCAGGTTTGATTTTCGGAGCCACTCCCGTCGGGCCCTGGTAGAGGGAGACCGTCGAGGCACAGAGCGCTTCGCAGGTCAGGCCGGCGGCTTTGACCGTGCCGTAGCCAGATCCAACCTTGGTCAGGGTCAGTTCCTGCTGGTTGGGGATGGCTTTCGCGGCGGCGCCGAATTTGGCGGTGACCGTGCCGGCTTCTTTGAGCGAAACCGTGCAGGTTTCCCCCACGCCGGCGCAAGCTCCGCTCCAGCCTTCGAAGCTCATCCCGGTGTCGGGCTTCTCCTTGAGGATCACCGCTTCTCCTGTGGGCACCGTGGCGTCCTGGGTGGTGCAGGTGGTGCCGCAGTTGATCGCCTTCGGTTTGGAGGAGACCGAGCCCGAGCCGGTGCCGGCCTTGTTCACGGTCAGCGTCGTCGTCGGTTTGGCGGCGAATTCGGCCGTGACTTCCTTGGCCGTTTCCATCGTCACCACGCAGTTGCCTTCCGGTTCGGATTCGCAACCGGTCCAGCCGGTGAATTCAGAGCCGAAGACCGGGGCCTCTTTGAGGGTGACGAGCTTGCCCGGTTTGACTTTCGGTTCGACTCCCGTCGGACCCTGGTAGAGGACAGTGGTCGAGGCGCATTCGGCTTCGCAGGCCATGCCTGCGGCTTTGACCGTGCCTTTCCCCGAGCTTTCGCTCTTGGAGAGCGTCAGCGCTTTCGGTTCGATGATCGCTTTGGAGGTGCCGGCCCAGGTGACTTTGACTTCTTTGGCTTTGGTCATCGAGACCGTGCAGGTGCCTTCGGTACCGCCGACGCCGGTCGAGGATTCGCAGCCGGTCCAGCTGGCTATGGTGGCGCCCGTGCTGGCTTGGGCTTTGAGGACCAAGACCTGTTTCCCATACATCAAGGCCACCGCTTCGTCGCAGGCCGAGCCGCAGTTGATCCCCTTCGGCTTGGAGGAGACTGTGCCGGTGCCGCCGGTGCCGCCCGCTGACTTCTTCAAAACCAAGTTACCCGGAATCGGGTCTACGATGATCACCGGTTCACGGCCGAATTCGGCCGTGACTTCCTTTGCTTTGCTCATTGTCACTTCACAGGTGATGCCAGCGCCCGAGCAGGCGCCTGACCAACCAACGAATGTCCAGCCAGCGGCCGGCGCCGCGTGAAGCAGCAGCATTGTGCCTGGTTCGAGGACGGATTTCAGGCTTTTCCCGCAGAGGTTTTCGGATAGGCCCGGAAGAGACGGTGACGCTGTCACCGCTCCCGAGCCGTTGCAACGAACCGTGAGACTGGGTTCTTCGATACATAGCCATGGTTCATACAGACATCGTTCTGGGCTTTTGCAGTACCACGGCTCAATCAAACATATGGGGCAGGACATCGGCTCCCATTCGCACAGATTGATCACCTGATCGGTCGTCACGTACTTGAGGGACGGCCCGCGTTCGCCAGTGCTTGCGGTGGTGGAGGCCATGCTGCTCGCGGGGACCGCGAAACCAAGCACCGAGACGGCCAGAGCCAAAACAACCGCCCAGCCGAGTACAAAGCCGAACCCTCTGGGGGAGATCTCGCCCATAGCTCGTCCCACACCGAAGACCCTATAGGTACGACTATGTATTGGTCAAGGTACGCAAACGGGTGAAGCTTGAATGGGACCTGGCAACCCCTGCCAGGAAGCTGTCCTAGAGGATGTAAACCGTCGTGTAGACGATGATCCACATCACGTCTACGAAGTGCCAGTAGATGCCCGGCACCTCTACGCCCAGGTGGTCCTTCTCCTCGGGGCCGAAGTGTCCTCGGAAGGCACGGATCGTGGCGAAGCTGAGCAGGCAGAGCCCTACGAATACGTGGGCGCCGTGGAGGCCGGTGAGGCCGTAGAAGATCGAGCCGAAGGCTAGGTCGCGGGCGCTGAAGCCGAGGTGCACGTACTCGTTGATCTGGATGAAGAGGAAGGTTGCCCCGAGCAGCCAGGTCAGCACCAGGCCGAGCTTCAGGCCCTTGCGGTTGCCGCGGCGGATCGACTCCAGCGCGTAGTGGATCGTGAAGCTGGAGGAGATCGAGGATCGCGGTGTTGACGCCGGCGACGGCGACCGGGAGTTCGTAGGGGTGCGGCGGCCAGGTCGGCGGGTGGACGACGACGCGGAGGAAGAAGTAGGAGGCGAAGAAGGCCCCGAACAGCATCACCTCGGAGACGATGAAGAGGAGGATCCCCAGCGTCTGGCGGTCCATGCGGGAGCTCTGGTTGGCCTCGGGCGGGCCGTGATGCTCCTCCTCGTGGGCGTGGCCGAGGGCCACCGTGGCGCTCTCCATCAGGACTCCCCTCCCTCGGCGACGGCGGCTGCCACGGCGGCGGCCGGGCGGCCGACCTCGAGGTGCTCAACCGTCTTCTCGGTGATCTCTCGCACCCGGCCGATCAGGTCGTCCTCAAGCCAGCGCGAGGTCTCCCCGGCGAAAGTGGAGATCAGCACCTCGTCGACGCTGTAGTGCTCGATCGCGTTCTGCACCGCGTGGAAGGGATCCGGACTCATCGGCTGCCCGGTGGCGTCGATGTCGGCCCGGTACAGCTCGGCCAGGGTCGAGGCGAGGTCGCGGACGATTTCGGGCTCGGTGACGTCCTCGGTGCGCGGGCAGATGATCGTGTAGCGGTGCGGGTGGCCGGCGGCGCGCTCCTTGAGCCGGCCGACCAGGTCCGGTGCGGCCACCGTCTGACTCGCCACCACCAGCGTGTGGCTCTTCTCCCAGCTGATCGAGTCGTCCGAGATCCGCACCGGGATGTGGGTGACGGTGACGTCGGGCTCGAAGCGATCGCCGGCCCAGGCGACCAGGTCCTTGCGGGTGAAGCCGAAACGGGTCCCGGATGCGCAGGAGAGCAGCACCTCGCCCGGTTCGTGGGCGCGCACGGCGTCGTCGAGCGCCAGTGAGGGCTCGGGGTCCATCACCTCGCCCACCGATTCGACCCCGTACGCGGAGAGAATCGCCATCGTCACCTCGACCCGGGCGCGCGCGGCGTCGCGCAGTTCTCCGGAGTCGATCAGCTGGCCAACCGCGGGCTGGTTCTGCGGCGCCGCAACGGCGACAAAGGGAACCCCCTCCGCCCGCTCACTCACGGCCTTCAGCAGCTTGCGACCGCCCGCCACCTCGTTGAGGAAGACGAGCAGGGGACGCGCTCCGGAAGTCTCACTCATGACGAACCCACCGCTGCAGGCGCCTGCTCGGCCGGGGCCTCGACCGATTCTCCGGCCATGATCGCGTGCCGGGCGCCCGGCACGCCGTACTCGTAGGGACCGCCGACCACGCGCGGAATCTCGGTCGAAGTTGAAGATCGGCGGCGGCGAGGAGACCTGCCACTCGATCGAGTTCGCCCGCCACGGGTTGGCCGCCGCACGCGGGCCGAAGCGCCAGCTGACGATCATGTTGTAGAGGAAGACCAGCTGGACCGCGCCGAGCATGAAGGCGAAGCAGCTGATCAGCAGGTTCCAGTTGCCGAACTGGCTCGCGTAGTCGGCGACGCGCCGCGGCATGCCGTCCATCCCGATCCAGTGCATCGGGATGAACGTGCCCCAGGTGCCGAGCAGCGTCCCCCAGAAGTGGACGCGGCCGAGCTTCTCGTCGTACATCCGCCCGGTGATCTTCGGGAACCAGTGGTAGATCCCGGCGAAGATCGTGAAGACCGAGCCGCCGAAGAGGACGAAGTGGATGTGGGCGACGATGAAGTAGGTGTCGGAGACGTGGATGTCGATCGGCACCATGCCCAGCATCACGCCGCTGATCCCGCCGATCGTGAAGGTGACGATGAAAGCGAGCGCGAACAGCATCGCGGTCGAGTAGGTGTGGATCTTGCCGAAATAGAGGGTCCCCAGCCAGGAGAAGATCTTGATCCCGGTCGGCACCGCGATCAGCAGCGTGGTGATCATCATCGGCACCCGCAGCCAGCGAGAACATGCCGGCGACGAACATGTGGTGGGCCCAGACCGTGTAGCTGAGCACGACGATCCCGATCAGCGCCAGGGCCATCAGCCGGTAGCCGAAGATCGGCTTGCGGGCGTGGGTCGAGATGACCTCGGAGATGATCCCGAACCCGGGCAGCATCATGATGTAGACGGCTGGGTGCGAGTAGAACCAGAAGATGTGCTGGTAGCTGATCACGTCGCCGCCGCCGGCGAACTGGAAGAAATTGGTGTGCAGGGCGCGGTCGAAGAGGACCATGAACTGGGCGCCGGCGATGAACGGGGTCGCGGCGACGACCAGGAGCGAGGTCGAGAGGTTTGCCCAGACCAGCAGCGGCATCCGCCAGAAAGTCATCCCCGGGGCGCGCATGGAGACGATCGTGACCAGGAAGTTGAGCGCGGTCGCGATCGAGGAGGCGCCGGCGAACTGGACGCCGAGGTTGAAGAACGACTGGCCCAGCGGCGCCCCGGTCGAGAGCGGCGCGTAGCCGGTCCAGCCGGCGTCGAAGGCGCCGCCCGGGGCGAGGAAGCTGCCGATGAAGAGCAGCCCCGCGATCGGCAGCATCCAGAAGCTGAGCGCATTGAGGCGCGGGAAGGCCATGTCCGGCGCGCCGATCATCAGCGGCAGGACGTAGTTGGCGATCCCGGCGAAGACCGGAATCACGAAGACGAAGATCATCAGCACCGCGTGGGTGGAGAAGAGGCTGTTGTAGGTCGCCGCGTCGACGATCTGGGTGCCGGGCTGGGCCAGCTCGGCCCGGATCAGCATCGCCATCAGGCCACCCACGAAGAAGAAGAAGAAGGTGGTGCAGATGTACTGGATGCCGATCACCTTGTGATCGGTGTTGAAGCGGAAGTAGTCCTTCCAGCTCTTGGCGCCGTGCTGGGAATGGTCCTCGGGGATCGTCGGCATGCCCGCCGCCCAGCGCAGCCAGTAGTCGAAGCAGCCGAAGCCGGCGAGGAAGCCGAGCGGCCCGGTGACCAGCGGCACGACGACCTGCGGGTAGCCGGTCTGTTCGGTCTGGAAGGTGGGCAGGCCGGAGGCCTTGCGCAGGGCGACGACGAGGGCGAAGCCGAAGGCGGCGCCGAGCAGGGCGCCGAGCGCACCGCGAATCCACCCCGGTTGCTTGATCGCAGCCACCATCAGAAGGCCTCCATTATGCCCCGCCGGCGCCGACGGGCACCGGGTTGGTTTCGGTGTCTTGGGCGATCGACTCCTCCAGTTCCGGCGGAACGGGTTCCGGCAGAGCTTCGACCCACTTGCGGAAGTCGGCCGGCCTTTCGACCACGACCTTGGCCCGCATCGAGGCGTGGCCGAAGCCGCAGAGCTCGGTGCAGATCAGCTGGTAGGTGCCGAGCCTGTCCGGCGTGACGATCGCCGTCGTCGTTATCCCGGGCACGTTGTCCTTCTTGATCCGCCACTCGGGGACCCAGAAGGAGTGGATCACGTCCTGGGCGTGCATCTTGAAGTGGATCTGGCGGTTGAGCGGCACGTGCAGCTCGCCCTGCGACCAGGCGTCGCCCTTGCTCGGGTAGCCGAAGCTCCAGGCGTACTGCTGGGAGAAGACGTCGATCGTGAGCGAGTTCGAGACCGGTTCTTCGATTTCGTTGAGGACCGACCAGCTGTAGCCGGCGCCGAAGAGGACGATGATCGTCGGGATCACGGTCCAGGCGACCTCGAGCCGGGTGTTGCCGTGGATCGGCTCGCCGTCGGACTCGTCCCCCGGCTTGGCCCTGAATTTCCACAGCGCGTAGAAGAGCATCACCATCACCAGCGAGAAGACGAAGGACGAGAGGACGATCATCACGTCGAGCAGCTGGTCGATCTTCGGCGCTGCCGTCGAGGCCTGCTGGCCGTCCCAGTTGATCGACAGCATCACGGCCGAGATCGCCGCCGTGAACACAAGCGTGGCGGCGAGCATCTTCGCTATCGGGAGGCGGGCCATCATCGGCGGGGGCGCATTCTATGCATCCGGCAGACGGTCAAGCTCGCCCCGCGAAGCGGCGACGACACCGCGGGCGACGCCCTCCCAGCTCCAAAGCCGCCGAGCGGTCTCGACCAGGCTTTCCCGAGCGGCGCCACGCTCCGCATCGGACAAGCTCAACCACCCGTTCAGCCGCTCTGCCATCGCCTCGACGGCCCCCTCCTCGACCGGGAACGACGTCAGCCGACCGACCTCGGCCGGCAGCGCCGCCATCAGCTGCTTCGACACCTCCAGCATCCCCGAATGGCCAGCGGACACGGGAAGCACCCCGCAGGCCGCGGCCTCGGCGGCCACCATCCCGAACGCCTCGGGAAAGGTGCTCGGCATCACCAGCGCTTCCGCGCCGGGAAGAAGCTCCGCAACCTCATCGTGCTCCAGCCGCCCGATGAGCTCGACCGACCCCGCGGCAGCTTCAGCAGCGTCCGCATAGCTGGCCGGCGGTTCCGCCAGAAACGCGGACAGGATTGGCAGCGGCTTCTCTTCACCGCCCTCGATGCCCCAGCCCGCCTGCGCAACCTCCCGCGCGTCGTTTATATCTCCCCTCTCAAGAGCTGCCTGCAGCCGCCGCAACCCCTCCTCGTACTCCCCGAATCCCGCGACTTCCAGCACCGCGTCCGGGTGCTCGGCCTTCACCAACGGCCACGCTGCCAACAGAAGGTCTACCCCCTTGGAAACGATCAGCTTGCCGACGAAGACGATGCGCCGAGGGGAGCGGGCGGGGGTTCCGCTTAACTTTTTCGGTGGGACGCTGGGGGCGGCCCCCCGGCCGGTAGACGAAAAAGTACAAGACGCTCCACCCCCGCCCGCTCCCCTCGGATGGAACCTCTCGGTGTCTACGCCCGGTGGTCCGAGCCGTGTCTTCTCTCGAAGGCCGGAGACGTCCGGAAGCGCAGCCCATAGCGACTCCGCCGTATGCCGGGACCCAACCAGAACCCCCCGAGCCGCTTCCATCCCCTCCCGGGCATAGGGCAGGAATCGTGGGTGCGGCTTGACCGTGTACTCGAGCGCCGAGCCGTGGATCTTGGCGGCGAAGGGAGCGACGTCGGCGCGAGCGAGGATCGCCGGGCCCATGACCAGGTGGTTGGCGAGGGCAGCGTCTATGCCGCCAACGGCCGACGCAACATCACGGACCGCGATGACGTTCGCATCGAGGTAGTGGTCGAGCTCCTCCTCGCTCAGCTCGGGGAATGTCTTGACCTCGAAGCCCTCATAAGGGTCCTTGACGTAGACGGGGAGCAGGCCGTGGATATCCGGGTTGTGGATCTGGACGCCCTCGATCTTGGTCTCGCGGTCCTGGCAGAGAAGATGGACCTCGTGGCCGAGCTTCGCCAGCGCGCTAGCAAGGTTGGCGTTGTAGATGTTGCTGCCGGTGCCGCGCAGCATGTAGCCGTGGAAGATCAGAAAACGCATCGGGACCGGGCAAGCTAATAGTCTTCGCGGCCGTGAACCCGAAGCAGCTCTACAGGATGCGCGCACCGGCCTCGGGCCGCGAGGCGCTCGCCCACGCCGAGCCGGGCCAGGTTTACCTCGACCGCGAGACCGGCGAGGAGATGAAGCCGGTGGCGATGGTCCTGCCGCTCGCCCCCTCCGCCTCGTCCCTCCCCCGCACGCCGGCCAACCTCAGAGCCTGCCGCCGCTGCGACCAGCTGATCGGCCTCGACGTCAGCGACTGCCCTTACTGCGGGCTCCGCCAAGAAGCGCTCTAACCGGCCGGCCTCAGGGCTTGCTTGCGGTGGGACGCCGCTGTCTCCCCGCGGCCCACCCACGCCTGCTGAATCGTGAACGCAAGCAAGCCGATGACGATCAGGAAACTGATCACCGTTTCCGCCTGGACTATCCCAACCAGAAGCAACGCCCCAAGGCCCAGATAGAGAGCCTGGAAGAAGCGAGATCCGACAAAACGTTTCATGGCCCGAAGACTAGCTGGTTTGCCAGCGCCACGAAATAGAACAGCGCTCCAGCCCAGAAACCGATGAGGCCACCGAGCATGACGGCTTTATCTCGCCCTTCCGGTTTGATGTGAAAAGAGACGATCGCGCCGAAAACCCCGCCCGCGCCAGCAATCGTAAATGGCAGGTCCATGCCGATACTGCTCGGCCAGGGGTCCTCGACCTTGGGGAGGATCGAGGCGAAGATCAGCCAATGAATTGCCCACACGCGCCAACCCTGACCGGCTCCGACGCACGCGTGGCGCGCAGAACGTCAGGAAAGCGTCACGGCTTCTTGACCAGCGTCGCCGTGTAGAGCAGGCGGGCGTTGGAGTAGTAGCAGCCGTAGGTCTTGGTCTTGCCGACGCCCTGCTGGGGGTGGCCGCCCTGGATGTCCTCCTTGGAGGCGCAGTGGCCGGAGATGCGGCTGCCGCGCCAGGTTTCTTCGGAGCTGACGTTGAAGGCGAACATCGGTGCCCAGGTGGGCACGGTGAGGGCGACGACCTGGCCGCGCAGGACGCTCAGCGGGTGCTCGAGGGCGAAGATCGGGGTGCTGCCGAAGTAGGGGTTGAGGACCTCGAGCGGGCTCTGGCGGACCAGCGTGTATTTCGGCGGGTTGGAGCCTTCGACCGGGCGCAGGACGCCGATCCGGGCCTGCGAGGGCTTGCCGAGGAATTCGTCGAAGAAGCCGACCTCGTTCGTGGTCGTTTTCCCGTCGACGCGCGAGGGCTTGGCCAGCGTGATCGACCAGGCGACGATCTTGCCGTCGAAGGGCGCCTCGTAGGGCTGGGTGACCCCGCCGGCGATCGCCTGGAAGCCGGTGACGTGTCCCTCCACCCGGCAGGGGATGACCTCGACGTTGTTGACGATCTTGCCCGGGCAGGACGGCGGCGGCGTCGACGCGGTCTTGCCGAGGACGACGACCTGCAACGGCGCGGAATCGGCGGCACCGGGCCAGGCGGCCGCGACGAGGGCTGCAAGCAGGCAGGTGAGCGCTAGCGCCACCGCGGCGCGCGATCCACCGGCTCGTCTTTCGGCTGCTCCTTGCACGATCTCAAGCTGCAAACCCCGGCCTCTCGCCAGGGTTGCGGCCCCGATTCTGCCTTCCGGCCCGGGGGAATGCGGCGCTCGCGCCAATCTTGCACGATCCCGGCCACGCGGCCTCTGTAGGGTTGCCCCCCGGAATGGAGGCCACCGACCGCGCAGAGGATTTCGTCCCCGCCGGCCTCGCCTCGTTCGGGATCGAGGCCGACGAGATCGAGCTCGCGGTCGCCAATGCGGCCCACCAGTTGTTCTGGCCGGGGATCCTCGCCCTGATCTCGCTCGACCTCGGCGAGCTCGAGGCCGAGCGCAACCCCGACCTCTCCCGGGCGCCGGAGCCGGCGTGAGCGCCCTCGACCTGAGCCTGCGCGCCCAGGCCGCGGCGATCGCCGCCGGCGAGGTCGACGCGGCCGAGCTGCTCGAGGCGACCCTGGCGCGGATCGAGGAGCGCAACCCGGCGATCAACGCCGTCGTCGAGACCTTCCCGGAGCGCTCGCGGGAGATGCTCGCCAACGCCCCCGAGGGCCCCCTGCGCGGGGTCCCGGTCGTGATCAAGGACGAGTGGCCGCTGCCCTGGCGGGCGCAGCGCTTCGGCGCGGCGGAACTGCTCGCCCCGACCGCCCCGGGCGAGTCCGGCCCCTACCTGGCGCTGCGCGACGCCGGCGCCATCGTCGTCGGGGTCGGCAACATGCACGAGCTCGGCGCGGGCAGCACCGGCAACGTCTCCGTCTACGGCGCCGCCCGCAACCCCTGGGACCCCGAGCGCTGCCCGGGCGGCTCCTCCAGCGGCCCGGCGGCGGCGGTCGCCGCCCGGCTCGTCCCCGGCGCGGTCGGCGCCGACGGGCTCGGCTCGGTCCGCTTCCCCGCCGCCTACTGCGGGCTGACCGGGCTGAAGCCGACCTTCGGCCGCTCGGCGATGGCCGGGCACCACATGGAGGCGGTGACCACCCTGATCGTCTCCGGCCCGCTCTGCGCCGACGCCGCCGACTGCCGCCTGCTCGGCTCGGCCCTGTTCGGCGAAGATCTGAAGGCGGGCGACGCCGCCGGGCTGCGGATCGGGGTCGTCCGCGATGCCGTCTCCGAAGACGTCGCACCCGAGGTCCGCGAGGCGTGCGACGCGGCCATCGAGGCACTGCGCGCCGAGACCGGCGGCGAGGTCGTCGAGGTCGAGCTGGCGGACCTCGAGGCGGCGACGCTGGCGGGGATCCTTGCGATCAACGGCGAGAGCCTCGCCGGCGTGACGCCGCAGCGGCTGAACGAGCTCCATCCCGAGATCAGCCCGATCAACCGTGGCTTCATCAAGTACCGAATGCTGCTGCCGGCCGCTGCGATGGTGCAGGCCGAGCGCCTGCGCACGCTGATGCGTCGTCGCCTGGCGGCGCTGTTCGAGGACGTCGACGTGATCGCCTGGCCGACGATCCCGGCGGTCGCGCCACCGCTGGAGTCGCCGATGGTCGAGCTGCCCTCGGGGACGCACACGGCCGACCAGGCGAACGTGCGCGGCGCCGCCCTCGCCAACCTGACCGGGATCCCGGCGATCAGCGTCCCGGTCGGCCTCGGCTCCGGCGAGCTGCCGATCGCGCCTGCAGCTGCAGGCGGCCTGGGGGCGCGACGAGCTGCTGCTCGACGCCGCCGAGGCGCTCGAGCGGGCCAACGACCGCCGCTGGGTCGAGTCGCTGCCGCCGCTGGCGCAGGCAGAGCCGACGGAGGCCTGATGGCGGCGATCGAGGTCGAGGGCCTGGAGCGCGCCTTCGGCGAGGTGCTCGCCGTGCAGGGCATCGACCTCGCGGTCGAGGAGGGCGAGATCTACGGCTTCCTCGGCCCCAACGGCGCCGGCAAGACGACGACGGTGCGGATGCTGACCACGCTGCTGCTGCCGACCGGCGGCCGCGCGAGCGTCGGCTGGCCACGACGTGCGTCAAGGAAGCGCGCGCGGTGCGGGCCTCGATCGGCGTCGCCCTGCAGGAAGCGGCGCTCGACCCGCTGATGACCGGCCGCGAGCTGATCCGCCTGCAGGCGACGCTCCAGGGCCTGCCCGGCAACGAGGGCAGGCGGCGCGCCGACGACCTGCTCGAGCGGGTCGACCTGGTCGACGCCGCCGACCGCCGGGTCGGCACCTACTCGGGCGGGATGCAGCGGCGGCTCGACCTCGCCGCGGCCCTGGTCCACGAACCGCGAGTGCTCTTCCTCGACGAGCCGACCACCGGCCTCGACCCGGTCAGCCGCAAGACGATCTGGGAGGAGGTGCGGGCGCTGAACGACGAGGGCACGACCGTCTTCCTCACCACCCAGTACCTGGAGGAGGCCGACCAGCTCGCCGACAACGTCGGCATCATCGACAGCGGCCGGATCGTCGCCGAAGGAACGCCGGAGTCGCTGAAGGCCCAGATCGGCAACCCCCACATCCAGCTGCAGCTCGCCGAGGGCTCGGTCGCCGAGGCCGAGGAGGCCTGCGCCCGGATCGGCAAGCTGCTGCCGCCGGTGGACGGCAGGACGGTCTTGGTCGAAGTCGAGAACGGCGCCGCCGACATCCCCCGCGTCGTCCGCGCCCTCGACGAGGCCGGGAATCGCGGTCGAGTCGCTGGAGCTGGTCCGCCCCACCCTCGACGACGTCTTCGTCGCCAAAACCGGCCACCACCTCGAGAAGGAGGACGAGGAGGGCGCCGAGCCCGATCCGGTCGAGGCATGAACGAATTCGCCACCAACCTGCGGGTCGTCAGGGCGCTCGGGATGCGCTCGATCCGCCAGACCTTCCGCCGCCCCAGCTGATGGCCCCGATCGTCGTCTTCCCCACCCTGCTGCTGGCGATCCAGACCGGCGGCGCCGGCGGGGCGGTCAACCTGCCCGGCTTCCCGCCGGTGCACAGCTTCCTCCAGTTCATGCTGGCCGGGGCGATGATGCAGTCGCTGATGCTGGCCGGCAACAGCGGCGGCATCGCCCTCGCGGTCGACATCGAGATGGGCTTCACCGACCGCCTCTTCTCGGCCCCGATCCCGCGCTACACGATCGTCCTCGGGCGGCTGGCCGGGACGGCGGCGCTGGGCCTGTTCGCCTCGCTCTGGTTCCTCGCGATCGGGCTGATCTTCGGCGCCCAGATCGAAGCGGCGTCCCCGGCGCGCTGATCGCGATCGCGCTGGTCACCGCCACGGCGATGGCGGTCGGCGGCATCGGCGCCGCGATCGCGCTGCGCACCGGCAGCGCCAGCGTCGTCCAGGGCCTCTTCCCGCTGGTCCTCGTCGTCCTCTTCCTCTCCTCCGCCTTCTTCCCCGTCGAACTGATGATCCAGCCGGCCAAGACGATCGCCGAATACAACCCGCTCAGCTTCATCGTCGAAGGCGTCCGCGGCCCGATCATCTCGGGGATCGACGCCGCCGAACTGGGCGAGGCGGTGCTGGCGATCGCCGGGATCGTCGTGCTCGGGCTGGTGCTCAGCGCCCGCGCCCTGCGCCACCGGCTGAGGGTCGGCTGATGGAGTCGGTCGCGACCCTGCCGGCCTGGCGCGCGAACCTGGCGACGATCGCGGCGCTGATGGCGCGGGCCAAGAACGAGCTGCTGCGGGTGCCCGGCGCCGCGATCCCCGGCGTCCTGGCGCCGACGATCTTCTTCCTCGGCCTCAACGGCGTCTTCGGCGCCCTCACCCAGCTGAAGCGGGTTCACGACCGGGAGCTACGAGAGCTTCATCGTCCCGGTCAGCATGCTGCAGGGAGCCGGCTTCACCGGCGCCGCCGCCGGGGTCAACCTCGCCCGCGACATCGAGCGGCGGCTGGATCGACCGGCTGCTGGCCTCCCCCGCCCCGCGCTGGGTCCTGCTGGCGGGCACCGTGCTCGCCGCCAGCGCCCGGGCGCTGATCCCGGCGACCTTCGTCTTCGTCATCGCGCTGCTGCTCGGCGCCGGCTGGCCCGGCATCGGCGGGCTGCTGGTCGCCTACTTCATGGTCGCCGCGATGGCCGCCGTCGCCGCCTGCTGGGGCTCGGCCCTGGCGCTGCGCTTCAAGAGCCAGTCGGCGGCGCCGCTGATGCAGGCGGGGATGATGGCGCTGATCCTCACCACCACCGCCTACGCGCCGCTCGCCCTGCTGCAGCCCTGGATGCAGAGCGTCGCCGAAGTCAACCCGGTGACGCAAGTGATCGAAGCCGCCCGCCAGGGCTTCGTCGGCAGCGTCACCTGGGCAGAACACCTGGCCGGGCGTACTAGCCCTCGCTGGGCCTGCTCACCGTCCTCGGCGCCTGGGCCCTCCGCGAAATGCGCCGCACCGCAGCGTGACCCCCCGCCGACGGGCCGATACGTCAAGGTCACCTTTACGTATCGGCCCGTCGGCCGCTGAGATCGCGGAGGGGGTGCTGCGGGCGGAACTGGGTTGAGGGGGAGCGCCGGGGCGTGCCGGTACGCCTATACGCGGCCCAGCCCGACGCGCTATCCCTGGCAGTGGTACTGGGACTCCTGCTTCGCGGCGATCGTCTGGCGCCGCTTCGACCCGGCTCGCGCGCGGGCGGAGCTGGAGACGCCTGCTCGCCGCGCAGCGGCCGGACGGCTTCATCGGCCACACGATCTTCTGGGACCGGCCGGTCTCGCTCAGCCGCCTGCCCTTCTACAACGTCGCCTCGCGCAGCTCGTTCCAGACCGAGACGATCCAGCCGCCGCTGCTCGCCTGGGCCTGGAAGATCGCCGTCGGCGACCCGGCCGAGGAGCCGCGGATCGCCGCGCAGGCCGACTGGCTGGCGGCGAACCGCGACCTCGAGGGCGACGGGCTGCTCTGGATCGTCCAGCCCGACGAGTCGGGCCTCGACGCCTCGCCGAAGTTCGACCCCGTCTGGGGCTGGCGGGCGTGCACGCGACTCGGCTTCCCGCTGCTCGTCCACCGCAACCGCAGGCTGGGCTTCGACGCGCGGCGGATCCGCGAGGCGCGGCGGCCCGGTCCTCTGCGAAGTCCTGGTCAACACGCTCTGGTCGCTCTCGCTGCAGGCGCTGGGCCGGCCCTCGGCGACACCGGCCCTGGTCGAGCGCCTCTGGGACGAGCGGCGCGGGCTCTTCCTCGACGAGGCGCAGCCCGGCGGCGCTCGCCCCGACGATCGTCACCTGGGCCGCGCTGGCGCCGCTCGCCCTGCCCGACCTGCCGGAGGAGATCGGCCGCCGCATGGTCGAGGAGCACCTGCTCGACGAGCGCGAGTTCCTCACCCCGG
The DNA here is from genome assembly GCA_963714665.1 of uncultured Solirubrobacterales bacterium. Lineage (GTDB taxonomy): Bacteria > Actinomycetota > Thermoleophilia > Solirubrobacterales > 70-9 > VRUE01. The sequence continues at coordinate 1,323,782 of CAVQPE010000003.1, forward strand.
TGGCGCCGCCGTCGGTCTCGGCCTCGGAGCCGAGCTACGCGCCGGGCGGCACCCGCGGACCGGTACGCCGCTACTGGCGCGGGCCGACCTGGGTCAACTCGGCCTGGCTGCTCTGGCTGGGCCTGCGCCGGCTCGGCTACGAGGAGGCGGCGGCGCGCCTGGCAAACGGAGTGATCGGCGCGGTCGAGCGAGAAGGCCTGCGCGAGTACTACGACCCGCGAACCGGCAACGGGCCTCGGCGCCGAGGACTTCGCCTGGTCGGCGCTCGTCGCCGAGCTGGCGGCAACCTAGGGCCTGCCCCGGTAGGGATGGAACGTCTTGTACTTTTTTGCCAGCCGCGCCCGTGCGACAGGCTCCAGCCGACCACCAAAAAAGTTAAGTGGAACCCCTGCCGGGGCAGGCCCCTTATTTGTAGCGGTAAGTAATACGACCGCGGTCCAGGTCGTACGGCGAAAGCTCGATCTTGACCCGGTCGCCGGGGAGGATGCGGATGTAGTGGCGGCGCATCTTGCCGGAGATGTGGCCGAGCACGTCGTGGCCGTTGTCCAGTTTGACCCGGAACATCGTGTTGGGGAGGGCCTCGGTGATCTCGCCCTCCATCTCGATCTTCTCCTCTTTCCCCATGCGGCGGGGAGCGTAGCGAACCGTCTGCGTCGCCGGGCTCAGCCACGCAGCGCGCGGGCGCGCTCGACCGCCTCGTCGCGGGTCGAGACCTCGCCCGCGTACTGGGCGGCCTCGAGCTCGGCGAGCAGCTCGCCGAGCTCCGGCCCCTCCTCGATGCCCAGCTCGGCCGCCAGCTCGTCGCCGCGCAGCAGCGGCTGCGGCGGCCCGTCGCGGCGCCAGTCGAGGGCCGCGGCCAGCATCTCCCTGGCGAGGGCCAGGTGGGCCTCGATCGCCTCCTCGGTGGCGAAGGGCCCGCGAGCCGCGGGCGGAGAGCCGGTCGGCGACGGTCAGCAGGGTGACGTCGGCGGCGACCGGCTCGGTGGCCCGCAGGTACTCGTGGACCCGCCGCGGCGGCAGCGGCGCCTCGTGGACGAGGAAGCCGAGGCGCAGGTGGTGGAGGGTCAGGTCCTGGAGGTGGCGGGTCAGCGCCCGGCTCGCCCGCAGCCGCTCGCAGAACCCGCCGACGATCCCGGCGCCGTCGCGGTCGTGGCCGACGAAGGTGACGAAGCCGTCGCTGCTCGGCGCGGGTCGCCGGCTTGCCGATGTCGTGCAGGAGCGCCCCGAAGCGGAGCGCGGTGCCGCGGCTCATCTCGTCGGCGAGCGGCTCGGCGAGCAGCGCCTGCCAGCTCGGCGGCGCGCTCGCCGCCGAAGCGCTCCAGGTCGGCCTCGACCTCGAGCGTGTGCTCCAGCACGGCCATCGTGTGGCCGTGGACGTCGAGGTGGTGGTTCGGGCCCTGTTCGACTCCGCGCAGCGCCTCCAGCTCGGGCAGGACGACCGCGGTCAGGCCGAGCTCGTCGAGCAGGGCCATGCCGCGCAGCGGGTCGGGGCCGCCGACGAGCTGGCGCAGCTCGGCCAGCTGGCGCTCGCCGGCGGGCTCGGCGGCGCGGGCGGCTTCGCTGCGCGCCAGCGAAGCGGTGCCGGGGTCGACCTCGAGCTCCAGCCCGGCCGCGAGCCTCGCGGCCCGCAGCAGGCGCAGCGGATCGGCGGCGAAGCTGCGCTCGCCCGACCACGCGCAGGACGCGGCGGTCGAGGTCGGCGAGGCCGCCGAACGGGTCGATCGGCTCGCCGCCGGCGAGCGGCACCGCGACCGCCCCGATCGTGAAGTCGCGCTCGGCCAGGTCGGCCTCGATCGTCTCTCCCCGCAGCGCCGTCACGTCGATCTGCCAGGAGCCGTCGGCGGCGACGGCGCGCCAGGTGGCGAACTCGGCCGAGAGCTCGAACGCGTGGCCCCCGCCCTCGCGGGCGACCGCCTTGGCGACAGCGGCGGGGTCGCCGGCCACGGCGAGGTCGAGGTCGGTCACGTCGCGCCCGAGCGCCGCGTCGCGCACTGCGCCGCCGGCGATCCAGACGCCCTCGGCGCCGGCAAGCGCATCTCGCGCCAGCGCCACGACCGGCGCCGAGGCAAGGCGCTCCGCGACGCTCACGCCGGCTCCCGCGGCACCCTTGCAGAGATCCCGCAGGTGACCTCGTAGTTGATCGTGCCGATGCGGCGGGCGACGTCCTCGGCGAGGATCGTCTCCTCATCCTGGGACCCGATCAGGACCGCCTCGTCGCCGGGCTCGACATCCGTCTCGGGCCCGAGGTCGATCGTCACGTTGTCCATCGAGACGGTGCCGACCAGCGGGTGGCGCCGGCCGCGCACCAGCACCTCGGCGTTGTTGGAGAGGCCGCGCCGCACCCCGTCCCCGTAGCCGAGCGGCAGGACCCCGACCCAGGTGTCGGCAGGCGCACGCCAGGTCTGGCCGTAGCCGGCGCTGTCGCCGGCCGAGAACCGCTTCACGTCGGCGACGTAGGAGCGCAGCGACATCGCCGGCGCCAGGCCGCGCTCGGCCGGGTCGCCCTGGAAGCGGGTCGAGGCCGTAGACCGCGACCCCGCAGCGGGCCATGTCGAAGTGCGAGCGGGGGTCGCGGAAGACCGCGGCGCTGTTGGCGGCGTGGACGGTGACGCCCGGGAACTCAGTCCTGACCGCCTCGGCCACCGCCGAGAAGCGCTCGAGCTGGGTCGTCGAAGAAGTCGGAGTCCGGCTCGTCGGCGGTCGCGAAGTGGGTCCAGACGCCGGCCAGCTCGAGCTGGGGGTCCTCGGCGCAGGCGCGGGCGAGAGCCAGCACCTCGGCGGGGTCGGGGTTGCCGAGCCGCCCCATGCCGCTGTCGTGCTTGACGTGGACGCGGACCGGGCGGCCCTGGGCCCGGCCGCGGGCGCTGACCAGGTCGCGGAAGCCGTCGCGCCAGACGGCGATCTCCGAGCCGGCGGCGAGCGCGTCGTCGAGATCGTCGGGGCTGAGCGCCCCCATCGTCAAGCAGCGGAACTTGGGGAAAGCGGCGGCCGACCTGCGCCGCCTCGGCGCCGGTCGCCACCGCGAGCCTGCTCGCGCCTCCCGCCAGCGCGGCCGTCGCGCAGGCGTCGGCGCCGTGGCCGTAGCCGTCGGCCTTGACCACGGCGCAGAGCTCGGCACCCGTCGCGCAGCTCCGCCTTCAGCCGCGCGCAGTTGCGCTCGACGGCGCCGAGGTCGATCCGGGCGACTGCCCGCGCCATCGGCTAGCCGGAGACGAGCGCAGCCAGCGCGTCGGCCCGCGTCACCAAGCCGGCGAGGCGGCCCTCGCCGTCGACCACGGGCAGGTGGTTGTGGTGCTTCTCGGCGATCGTCTTGGCGACGACGTCGGCGGCGATCGTCGCTGCGGGCGACGACCGGGTCCGCGGTCATCAGCTCGGAGACCTTGGTCGCGAAGGCTTTGTTCAGCCGCTCCTCGAAGCCCTTCATCGAGCCGACGAAGACGATCCCGCCCATGATGTTGAGGTAGTGCGGCAGGTGCAGGTCGGCTTCCTCGTCGCTGAGGATCAGGTCCGACTCGCTGACGATCCCGACCACCTTGCGCTCGGCGTCGACCACCGGGATCGCGCCCATCTCGGTCTTGGCGAGCAGCTCGATCGCCGCACGCGCGTCGGCCTCCGGAGAGACGGTCGGCACATCGGCGTCCATGATCTCGGCGGCGGTCTTCATCGCGGTGCGAGGTTATTCGACCGCCAGGACGACGACTGCTGAGTTGGCACACCGGGGTGTGCCTAACGACACTCGTCCCGGCCGAGCGGCGTTAGGGCCGCTGGGATCGAGTCGATCACGTCGGTGGCGATCACCGACTCGGCGGCGCCGATCCGCGTGGCCGCGTCGCGGCCGGCGCGAGCGTGGGCGAGAACCGCGGCGCAGGCCGCCGCAAAGGGATCGAGGCCGCGGGCGAGCAGCGCCGCGACGATGCCCGAGAGCACGTCGCCGGTGCCCGGCGGTGGCGAGCGCCGGAGCCGCGAGCGCGTTGACCGCGACCCGCTCGCCGTCGGTGACGATCGTGTCGTCGCCCTTGAGCACGACGATCGCGCCGGCGGCCCGCGCCGCCTCGCGCGCCGAGGCGAGGCGGTGGGCGGATACCTCCTCCGAGGTGCGGCCGAGCAGCCGCCCCAGCTCGCCTGCGTGCGGGCGTGAGGATCGTCGGCGCCGTTCGCGCTGGCGATCCGCTCGAGCACGCCGGCAAAGGCGTTGAGGCCGTCGGCGTCGATCACCAGCGGCGCCTCGATCGCCGCGGCGGCGCTCGCGCGCCAGCTCGACCGAGCCCGGGTCGCGGCCCATGCCGGGACCGAGCACCACCGGCGGCGGCGCCCTCGAAGGCGCGCAGGACCGCCTTCAGCCGAGGCCGGCGCCAGGCAGCCGTCGCCGCCCGGGCAGCCGACCGACATCACCTCGGGCTGGCCCGCCTCGAAGATCGGCTCGAGGTCGGCCGGCACGGCGACGGTCGCGTAGCCGGCGCCGGCCCGGATCGCCGCCTGCGAGGACATCCGCACCGCCCCGGTGAGGCCGCGCGAGCCACCGGCGATCGCGACCTGGCCGGAGCTGAACTTGGTCGAGCGCGGCCCGCGCGCGCGGAGCCAGCGCCAGCACCGCGGGCTCGATCGTGCCCGCCGCCGGCGTCGCCGGGAGCGCCCGTCGGGAATCCCGATCGGAACCACGCGCAGCTCGCCCGTGTGCCACTTGCCCGGCGCGACCCGGTGCCCGATCTTCGCCGCATGGAAGCTGACGGTCAGGTCGGCCTCGACCGCCACACCCTCGACCTCGCCGCTGGAGGCGTCGACCCCGGAGGCGATGTCGCAGGCGACGACCGGCGCCCCGCACCGGTTGATCGCCTCGATCGCCGCGGCGGCGGGCTCGCGCGGCGCCCCGGCGAACCCGGTGCCGAAGATCGCGTCGACGACGGCGCCGGAGCCCTCGAGCCGCACGCCCAGCCCGGCGGCCAGTGCTCGGCCGGAATCGCTCCAGGTTCGCCGCGGCATCGCCGCTCAGCTCTTCTCCCGGCCAGAGCAGCAGCGCCTCGACCTCGAAGCCCATCTCCCGCAGCAGCCGCGCGGCCACCAGCCCGTCGCCGCCGTTGTTGCCCTTGCCGCAGACGACCCGCACCGGCCCCTCGCGGCGCCAGCTCGGCCACCGCCTCGGCGACAGCGCCGCCCCGGCAGCCTCCATCAGCTCCAGCGAGGGCACCCCCTGCTCCTCGATCGCCCAGCGATCGATCGCGCGCATCCCCTCGGCGTCGTACAGGTCAGCCAGGGCTCCATGAAGCCAGGCCTAACCCCGTCTCCCGCGGGTGGCGTGGGGTGAGGGGGGTCGAGGACAGCCCGTGGACTGCCGCAGGCCCCTCACCCACGACAGGACCGCGGCTACCGACGGGACTCAGCGACCGCAGCGGCCATGTCTCGTGAGTGGGTCAGCGAGATCTCGATCCGCTCGCCGCCCGCCGCCTCGGCCGCACGCCCGGAGAGCCGCACCGTCGGCGGCTCCCCGGCGACCACCTCGATCTCGCGCAGGCCGAAGCCGCCCGCGAGGCCCAGCGCCTTGACCACCGCCTCCTTGGCGGCGAAGCGGGCCGCGAGGTGGCGGCCGGGACGGGCGCGAGCCGCCGCGTAGTCGCGCTCGGCCGCGGTGAAGACCCGCTCGGCCAGGCGCGGGTGGCGCTCCAGCGCCCGCTCCAGCCGCTCGATCTCCAGCAGGTCGATGCCGATCGCCGGCGGCCATCGGCATCCGCGCCTACTTCTCGAGGCCGACGATCAGCTTCGCCGTCGCCAGCTCGCCGTCGCTGCCGGTGCCGATCGCGATGTAGTCGATCTCTTCAGGTAGGGCTTGGCTTCCTGGAAGCCGGTGTCCGACGGCGGGACCAGCGCTTCGGCCAGAGCGCAGCGCCGCCGGGCCGTCGACGAAGCCGCTGATCGGCGTGTCGCCGAGCGCCGCGACGGCTGCCTTGTAGCCGGCGATGCCGGAGAGCGTTTCGCCTTCGGTCGAGAGCCCTTGCAGGGCCGCGGGCGAGACCGTAGCCGATCGCGATCCGTTCGCCCTTGGCGACGCGACCACCAGCGGCTTTGGCCCGAGTTCCGCGGTTCGGATCGAGAAGCCGCTCGCGCCTGCCGCTGGCCACGGCCGTGACGCCGGGCGTCTGGTTGCGACGCAGCAGCAGGCCGAGGTTGGCGACCGTCTTCGTCGCTTCGCTCGGAGTCGTCGTGGTCAGCACGAGGGCGCCGCCGAGGTTGCTCTTGCTGTTGCCCTGAGCGAAGACCGCCGCGTCTTCGAGCGAGGCGGCGATCTTGTCGAGGTCGATGCCCGCTTGCTTCAGCGTGCTCTTCAGCTGGTTCGGCGGCACCTGCCCGGGGATGCCCTCGGCGTCGAGGCTTGTCGATCGCTTCCTTGAAGCTGGTCGCCGAAGCCGGAGGCGCCGAACGCGGCGAAGGAGTCGGCCGGCAGCGAACCGAGCAGCTCCGAGGCGTCGCCGCTGGGGGCTTCCTCGCCGCCGAGGTCGCTGCTGAGGTCGATCTCGATCTGGTCGGAGCCGGGGACGACGCTGGCCACCGCGGTCGCTTCGCTGGGGTCGATCCCGGCGTTCTCCAGGAGCTTCCTGCGCCTGCGGGTCGATCTCGTCGCCGGACTGCTTCGATCAGGCCGCCGACGTCGACGTAGGCGTCGGCGAGGCTGCCGTCCGACGCGGCGGAGATGGCGTCCTCGAAGCGGGCTTCGTCGGCGAGCGATTCGCCGTTGGAGGCGTCGACCGCGGCCTTGAAGGCGCTTTCGCCGTCTGCCGCCATGACGAGGAATTCGCCGATCACGCCGATCGCGTTGCCTTCCGAGCCGCCGACCTTGAAGTCGACCCCTTCGTAGGAGGCGTCCTTGTAGGGAACCTTGCTCTGCTTGCGACTGCCTGTCGATGAATTCCTGCGTCGCGGCGGTGTCGGTCGACTCGACGGCGACGACCGGGTCGGTGAGATCGCCGTCCGTCGAGGCCCTTGAAGGAGACGCCCGCCTTTTCGCCCAGCCACGGTTCGACTTCCTTGGCGTAGTCGAACGGTTCGCCGTCGCCGCGCGCCGAGCCTTCGAGTTTGGAGACGACGTATTCGCCGAGGTTGTCGATGCCGCCGACGTTCTGCGCCAGCGAGTCGACGTTCGACTTCAGTTCGCCCGAGGGCTGCAGCGTGCCTTCGATGAAGACGAGCGATGCCGGCGGCGCAAAGCTGGCCGGGTCGCTGCTGGAGGAGCTCGCCGCCGCCGCATCCGGCGAAGACGAGGGCTGCGGCCAGGAGGGCCGCGAGGGCTGGGAGGAGCGAGGCGGGTCTTGATCATGGCGCGGGAGCCTAGCGAGCAGGCGCCGCAAGGACGATTGGCCGCTACTCGACCGTGACCGTCTTGGCCAGGTTGCGCGGCTGGTCGACGTTGAGCCCGCGGGCGCGGGCGATGTCGTAGGCGAGCAGCTGCAGCGGCAGGATCGCGACGATCGGCTGCAGGATCCAGTCGGTGCGGGCGACCTCGATCGTCTGGTCGGCGACGTCGGCCGACGCGCTCGCACGCCTTCGGTCGCGATCGCGATCGTTTCGGCGCCGCGGGCGCGCACCTCTTCGACGTTGGAGAGGACCTTGTCCAGCACCGGGCTCTCGGTGGCCACGCAGACGACCGGCGTCGACTCGTCGAGCAGGGCGATCGGGCCGTGCTTCATCTCCCCGGCGGCGTAGGCGTCGGTGGGGATGTAGGAGATCTCCTTCAGCTTCAGCGCCCCCTCGAGGCAGACCGGCAGGCCGATGTGGCGGCCGAGGTAGAGGAAGAACTGCTGGTCGCTGTGGGTCGCGGAGACCTCGCGCACCCGATCCTCGCTCGCGGCCAGCGTCGCCTCGATCTTCGAGGGGAGCGCCTTCAGCTCGGCGACCAGCTCCGCCAGCTCCGCATCGGGCAGCGTCCCGCGCAGCTCGCGCCAGTCGCAGGCCGAGCAGGTACATCGCCGCGACCTGGGCGACGAAGGTCTTGGTCGCCGCGACGCTGACCTCCGGGCCGGCGCGGGTGTAGAGGACCGCGTCGGCGTCCCGGGTCGCCTGGCTGCCCATCATGTTGGTGACCGCCAGCACCTTGGCCCCGCTCTCGCGGGCGAGCCGCATCGCCGCCAGCGTGTCGGCGGTCTCGCCCGACTGGGTGATCCCGATCACCAGGTCGTCGGAGCCGACCACCGGGTTGCGGTAGCGGTACTCGGAGGCGATGTCCATCTCGACCGGGACCCGCGCCCACTCCTCGATCGCGTAGCGGCCGACCAGGCCGGCGTGGTAGGAGGTGCCGCAGGCGACGATCACGATCCGCTTCAGGTCGCGCAGGTAGTCGTCTCCGAGGTCGACCTCGGAGAGGTCGACGCCCTCCTCGCCCGGCAGCCGGTCGGCGATCGTCTCGGCGACGGCGTCGGCCTGTTCGTGGATCTCCTTCAGCATGAAGGTCTCATAGCCGCCCTTCTCGGCGGCGGCCTCGTCCCAGGAGATCTCTTCGGCCTCGCGCTGGACGGGATTGCCGGTCGGCGTCGGTGATGCTCACCCCGGAGGCATCGATCGTGACGATCTCGCTCGTTTTCGATCAGCATCGCCTTCCGCGTCTCGGCGAGGAAGGCCGGGATCGCCGAGGCGAGGAAGATCTCGCCCTCGCCGACGCCGGCGACCAGCGGGCACTCCTTGCGGGCGCCGACGAGCTGTTCGGGCTCGTCGGCGTGCATGGCGACGAACGCGTAGTGGCCCCGCAGCTCGGCGAAGGAGGCGCGCACGGCGGCGGTCAGGTCGCCGTCGTAGTTGCGCTCGATCAGGTGGGCGACGACCTCGGCGTCGGTCTCGGAGCTGAAGTGGTGGCCCTCGGCGGCCGAGCTCGCGGCGCAGCTCGGCGTGGTTCTCGACGATCCCGTTGAGGACGATGTGGATGCGATCCGAGCAGTCGCCGTGGGGGTGGGCGTTCTCCTCGGTGACGCGGCCGTGCGTGGCCCAGCGGGTGTGGGCGACGCCGGTCGTGGCCGGGGGCGCGGCGACCGCGACGCCGCCGCCGTCCGTCGCGCTCCTCGAAGGCGGCGCGCAGGTTGGCGAGGTTGCCGACCGCGCGCACGCTGTCGATCCGGCCGTCCTCGATCACCGAGACGCCGGCCGAGTCATAGCCGCGGTACTCGAGCTTCTCGAGCCCGGCGACCAGGAGGTCGCGGCAGGGGCGTCCGCCCACGTATCCGACGATTCCGCACATAGGAGGCGAGTAAGGGTAGAGGCCGGCGGAGTCTAGGCCAGCTCTTGGCGCACGATCGCGACAAGGCGCTCGCAGACCGCGTCCGCCTCCTCGGCGCTCGGCGCCTCGACCATCACCCGCACCAGCGGCTCGGTCCCCGAGGGGCGCAGCAGGACGCGGCCGCGGCCCTCCAGCGCCGCGCCCTCGCGCTCGACCGCCTCCCAGACGGCGGCGGCGCCGGCGACCGCGTCGCGATCGGCGACCTCGACGTTGACCAGCGTCTGCGGCAGCTTCTCCATCGGCGACGGCCGTCGGCCAGACCGCGCCCGGCCAGCTCCCGCATCGTCATCAGCGCCGCGGCGATGCCGTCGCCGGTGGCGACGAAGCGGGTGTCGATGATGTGCCCGGACTGCTCGCCGCCGAGCGGCCCAGCCGCGCTCGCGCAGCTCGTCGAGCACGTAGCGGTCGCCGACCTTGGTCACCGCGACCTCGATCCCGGCCTCCTCCATCGCCCGGTGGAAGCCGTAGTTGCTCATCACGGTCACGGCGACGCCGCCGCCGAGCTCGCCGCGGGCGGCCATGCCGCGGGCGGCGAGGGCGATCAGCTCGTCGCCGTCGTGCATCCGGCCCTCGCCGTCGACGGCGAGCACGCGGTCGCCGTCGCCGTCGAAGGCGAAGCCGATCGTCGGCCTCGGAGGCGGCGACGCGCTCCGCGAGCGCCGTCGAGGTGGGTCGAGCCGCAGCCGTCGTTGATGTTGCGGCCGTCGGGCTCGGTGGCGATCGCCTCGACCTCGGCGCCGAGCCGCTCGAAGATCGCCGGCGCGGCGCGGTAGGTGGCGCCGTTGGCGCAGTCGAGCAGCACCTTGCGGCCGGAGAGGTCAAGCGGGAAGGCCGCCTCGAGCGCCCGCAGGTAGTCCTCCAGGCCACCGTTCAGCTCGCGCACATGGCCGACCTCCACCACAGGCGCGGTCGTCATTTCATCCGCATCGTGATTGAGATGACGACCGCGGTCGGCGAGGAGAGACTCGATCCTCGCCTCGGCGTCGTCGTCGAGCTTCGTGCCGCTGGCCGAGAAGAACTTGATCCCGTTGTCGCGGTAGGGGTTGTGGGAGGCCGAGACGACGGCGGCGAGGTCGAGGCCGAGGCGCTTGACCAGGATCGCGGCGGCCGGCGTCGGCAGCACCCCGCCGAGCAGGGCGTCGCCGCCCGCCGCCGCGATTCCGGCGGCCAGGGCGGACTCCAGCATCGGGCCCGACTCGCGCGTGTCGCGGACGATCAGCACCTGCGGCCGCTCGGCGTCGAGCGAAGCGGTAGCGGCGCGCCCCAGCGAGGTCGCCAGCTCCGCCGTGAGAAAGGTCCCGGCCTCCCCTCGGACCCCGTCGGTTCCGAAGAGCTTGCGCCCCGTCGCCACCTGTGAGGGCCTAGCGCTTGGAGAACTGCGGCCGCTTGCGGGCCTTCTTCAGCCCGGCCTTCTGCGCTCCTTGGCCCGCGCGTCGCGGGTCAGGAAGCCGCGGCGCTTGAGCTCGCCGCGCAGCTCGGGGTCGACCTCGGTCAGCGCCCGGGCGATCCCGTGGCGAACCGCGCCGGCCTGGCCGCTGATGCCGCCGCCGTGGACGCGGACGCGGACGTCGACGCTGCCCTCGTAGCCGGTGGTCGTCAGGGGCTGGCGGACCGTCGTCTGGTGCAGGGGCCGCGGGAAGAACTCCTCGAGCGCGCGCTTGTTGACCTCGATCTTGCCGCTGCCGGGAAGGACGGTGACGCGGGCGATCGAGCGTCTTGCGCTTGCCGGTGGCCAGGAAGCGCGCGTCGCCCTCGATCTTCGCCGGAGCGCGACTCGCCGCGCTTGGCTCCTCCTCGGCCTCGCCGACGAGCTCGGCCTCGCGCGCAGGCCCGCTCCTCCTCTTCGGCTTCCTTGCGGGCAAGCTCCTCGGCGCTGAGCGGCCGCTCCTCGGGCTCGACCGCAATCGGCTCCAGGTCGGCCCCAGGAATGACGTCCTTCTTCTTCTCCTCGGCCTTGGGCGCCTCAGCCTTCTCCGTAACAGGCTCAGGAGCCTCCTCGGCAGGCTCGGCCTCCTCGCGGCTTCCTCCTCCACAGACTCCTCGACGGCCTCAGCCTCCCTCAGGGGCCTCGGGCTCGGCCGTCCTCCGCCGCGTCTCCCGCGGGTGGCGTCGAGGGCGGGCCGTCGCCCGCAGCTTGCGAGGACGACGGGTCGCCCTCGGCGACAGGACCCGCGGGCTGACCCGCCTCGTCCTGCTCCGGAGTCTCCTCCGTCGTCTCGTCCTTCTGAGTCTCGTCGTCGATCAAGTCTGGATCTCCATCGGTTTCGGCTGCTGCGCCGCGTGCGGGTGCTCGGGGCCGGCGTAGACCTTGAGCTTGGTCAGCTGCTGGCGGGCGAGGCGGTTGCGGGGGAGCATCCCCTTGACGGCCTTGCGGATGACCTCCTCGGGGCGGCGCTCGAGCATCTCGGCGAGCGTCCGCGACTTGATCCCACCCGGGTAGCCGCTGTGGCGCCAGTAGCGCTTCTGGTTCAGCTTGTCGCCGGTGACGTGGATCTTCTCCGCGTTGACGACGACGATGAAGTCGCCGGTGTCGACGTGGGGCGTGTACTCGGGCTTGCGCTTGCCGCGCAGCGCGTCGGCGATCCGGGTCGCCAGGCGGCCCAGGGTCTGGCCCTCGGCATCGACGACGTACCAGTCGCGCTGGCGGTCGGCGGGTGTTGCGACATAGGTCTTCATCAGCGAAAAGCCGCGGGCAGCGCCCAGCGGCCACGGCATGATAGCCGCGATGCCGCATCGGCGTACCCGGCCGCGCCGCTGTCTATACTGCCGCGCCAACAGTGCCGAATCCCGGCCGGACAGGCAGCCGGGAGCGGAGGAACCGCAGGAGCCGTTGCAGGTTCCCGGGGCGAATCGGCCGAAGAGGTCCGTAGCGCATCTCTTTCAGCGCGAGCCCGACAGCTAACTCCGCAGGCGAACGAAAGAGAGGGCATGTGGCAGGCAAGGAGCGCCCGGCCTTGGTTGGCGGGAATTTGGATCACGATCGCAGCGGCTGCTGCTGCTGCTCAGTCTCGCCGCAAGCGCCGCGGCCATCGACCGGAGGCGCGCCGACCGCCGGCCGGCAGCCCCCCGCCGCCAGGCAGCCCGAGCGGCTCTCCGGCCAGCGGCACGCCCAGCGCCGGTGCCCTGAGCCTGGTCTCGGCGGCGACCACGCCGCGCAAGTCCTTCTACTACGGCTTCCGGTACCCGAGGCTCAGCTTCGCGATCGCCAGCAGCCAGGCGCAGAACGACCTCCGCATCGACGTCGTCGACGTCGCCGGCGGAAAGCGTTCGCACCTTCTTCCGCAACGACGTCGCGCCGCAAAGCCGACAGTCCGGATCCGCTGGGACGGGACCACCAACGCCGGGCGCGCCGGCCCCCAACGGCCGCTACAGCTTCCAGGTCTCCTCGCAGGCCGCGGCACGGCCGCGGCCCGCTCGGCGACCGCGCTCGGAAGCGATCGAACTCAGCTTCAGCTTCTTCGGCTACGCCTTCCCGGTCCTCGGCGCGCACGACTTCGGCGGCGCCGCCGGTCGCTTCGGCGCGCCCCGCTCCGGCCACACCCACCAGGGCCAGGACGTGATGGCGGCCTGCGGCATGCCGCTGGTCGCCGCCCGCGGCGGCACGGTCCAGTACTCCGGCTACGAGGGCGACGCCGGCAACTACGTCGTGATCGACGGCAAGGGCACCACCAACGACTTCATGTACGCCCACCTGGCCGAACCGTCGCCGCTGCAGACCGGCGACCAGGTCCGCACCGGCCAGCCGATCGGCGTCGTCGGCGAGACCGGCGACGCCACCGCCTGCCACCTCCACTTCGAGATCTGGACCGCCCCCGGCTGGTATCAGGGCGGCAGCCCGATCGACCCGCTGCCCTACCTCGAAGAAGTGGGACCGCTACAGCTAGGCAGGCCTGACCCGGTAGGGGTTCCGCTTAACTTTTTCGGTGGAGCGGAGTTGGGCTGAACGCCCAGCGCGGCTGACGAAAAAGTACAAGACGCTCCACCCCTACCGGGACAGGCCTTCGTCGAGCTTCGCTAGGTCACGAGCGCCAGCGCCACGGCGACGGGCACCGTCGCCGGCAACGTGTCGACCGCAAAGAAGAGCAGGTCGAAGCCAGAGCGCCAGCACGGCCACCAGCCCGGCCCCAACCCACTGCCGACGGGCCGATACGTCAAGGTGACCTTGACGTATCGGCCCGTCGGCGGGGTCTGCGAGGAGGCAGCCGACTAGGGCCGCTACGAAGAGGTCGCCGAAGCCCATTTGGGCCGCGCCGAAGTGGACCGCCTGCAGGCGCGGCAGGCCGGCGCCGGGGGCGGCGGTGGTTGAGGACGGCGTTGGGGCCCTGGAGGAGGTCCGCGGCGACGAACCAGGTGTCGATCGCCGCCATCGCGTAGACGCCCAGGCGCAGCCAGTAGGCGGGGACGACCGAGACCAGCAGCCAGCCGAGGGCGATACAGGCGAGGCCGGAGAGCGCAGCGCAGCGGCCTCCCCCGCCAGCGAGCCCTGCGAGGCCCAGGCGAGGGCGAAGAGCGGGATCGCCGCCAGCGCCCACACCGGCCGCGCCCCGTGCACCAGCGAGCCCGAGCGCCACCGCCGCCAGCGGCGGCACCGCGACAAGAGCAAGATAGGTGAGAGCCGTCGCCGAGTCCGAGTAGAAGTTGACAACCCCGATCACGACGACGATCGAGAGCGCCGGAACCAGCGCCCACCAGCGACTCCCGCAGCGCCAGCGAGCCAAGCCGCGGCACCGGGCGCGCGCAGGCAGCGCGACCAAGCGCCGCCTGCACGAGACCGAGCGCCGCAATCGAAACAGCAAATGTCATCGACGAGCGAGGCGTGCGTAGTTCAGAGCCGATCCCGGCAGGGGTGGAGCGTCTTGTACTTTTTCGTCGACCACGCCCGGGCGCCAGCCCAACCACAATCCACCGAAAAAGTTAAGCGGAACCCCTGCCGGGATCGGCTCCGGCACTAATGGGCTACTCCCACTCGATCGTCGCCGGGGGCTTCGAAGAGATGTCCAGCGCGACGCGGTTGACGTCTGCGGATCTCGTTGATGATCCGGTTGGAGACCCGCTCCAGCAGGTCATAGGGGAGCCGCGCCCAGTCGGCGGTCATCGCGTCGTCGGAGGTGACGGCGCGGATCACGATCGGGTAGGCGTAGGTGCGGCCGTCGCCCTGGACCCCGACCGAGCGCACCACCGGCAGCACGCAGAAGGACTGCCAGAGCTGGCGGTAGAGCTCGGCGGCGCGGATCTCCTCCTGCAGGATCGCGTCGGCGGCGCGCAGGATGTCGAGCCGCTCCCTGTTGACCTCGCCGCCGACGATGCGGATCGCCAGGCCCGGGCCCGGGAACGGCTGGCGCCAGACCATCCGCTCGGGCAGGCCCAGCTCGGCGCCGACGGCGCGGACCTCGTCCTTGAACAGCATCCGCAGCGGCTCGACCAGCTCGAACTCGAGGTCCTCGGGCAGGCCGCCGACGTTGTGGTGGGACTTGATCGTCGCCGCGCCGTCGCTGCCGCCGGACTCGATCACGTCGGAGTAGAGCGTGCCCTGGACGAGGTAGCGAGGCGTCCTCGAGCTTCGCCGCCTCCTCCTCGAAGACGCGGATGAACTCCTCGCCGATGATCTTGCGCTTGCGCTCGGGCTCGTCGATGCCCGGCCAGCCTGGTCGAGGAAGCGCTCCTCGGCTTCGACGTGGACGAGCGGGATGCCGAACTGCTCGAAGGCCGCGACGACCTGCTCGGCCTCGTTCAGCCGCATCAGGCCGTGGTCGACGAAGACGCAGGTCAGCTGCTCGCCGACCGCCCTGTGGACGAGCAGCGCGGCGACCGAGGAGTCGACCCCGCCGGAGAGGCCGCAGATCACCCGCCCCTCCCCCACCTGGGCCCGGATCTTCGCGACCTGCTCGTCGATCACCGACTGCGGCGACCACTGCTGCTCGCAGCCGGCGATGTCGCGCAGGAAGCGGGTCAGGATCTCGGTCCCGTAGGGCGTGTGGACGACCTCGGGGTGGAACTGGATCCCGTAGAGGCCGCGGTCGGGGTACTCGCAGGCGGCGACCGGCGAGCCGGGGCTGGAGGCGAGCGCGGTGAACCCCTCGCGGCGGCTCGAAGACCGCGTCGCGGTGGCTCATCCAGCAGCTCTGCTCCTCCGGCAGCCCGCCGAGCAGCCGCCCGCCGCCGTCGCGCAGGGTGAGGTCGGTGCGGCCGAACTCGCCCGCCTCGGCCGCCTCGACCCTGCCGCCCAGCGCCTGGACCATCGCCTGCATCCCGTAACAGATGCCCAGCATCGGGATCTCGAGATCGAGCAGCTCGGTCGGAAACGCCGGCGCCCCCTGCTCGTAGACCGAGGCCGGCCCGCCGGAGAGGACCAGCGCCTTCGGCGCCCGCTCCCGGATCGTCTCGACCGACGTCGGTCGACGGCAGCAGCTCGGCGAAGACGCCGCATTCGCGGATCCGCCGCGCGATCAGCTGCGAGTACTGCCCCCCGAAGTCGAGGACCAGCACCTCCTCCGAGCTGCCCGTGGGCGTCGTCCGCGGGCAGCTCCGCTAGCTGCGGGCGACGGCGGCCGCTCAGCTCGTCGGCGACTCGCCGAACAGCGACTCCCGCGGAGACCGCCGCGCCGCCCGTTCGAGCCCATGCCGACCGACTGCTCGTTCTGGAGCTTCTTGCCCTCGCTCATCAGCGCCGGAGCGACCATCACCTCGGCCCGCTGGAAGGAGCGGATGTCCTCGTAGCCGCAGGTGGCCATCGAGGTTTTCAGCGCCCCCATCAGGTTGAAGGTGCCGTCGTTCTCCTGGGCCGGGCCGAGCAGGATCTCCTCCATCGTCCCGTCCTGCTTGGTCGAGACGCGGGTGCCGCGCGGCAGCGAGGGATGGAAGGTCGCCATCCCCCAGTGGAAGCCGCGCCCGGGCGCCTCCTTGGCGCGGGCCAGCGGCGAGCCGACCATCACCGCGTCGGCCCCGCAGGCGATCGCCTTGGAGACGTCGCCGCCGGTGCGCATGCCGCCGTCGGCGATCACGTTGACGTACTCGCCGGTCTCGAGCATGTGCTGGGAGCGGGCCGCCGCGACGTCGGCGATCGCGGTCGCCTGCGGGACGCCGATCCCGAGCACGCCGCGGGTGGTGCAGGCGGCGCCGGGGCCGACGCCGACCAGGACGCCGACCGCGCCGGTCCGCATCAGGTGCAGCCCGGTCGAGTAGGAGGCGCAGCCGCCGACCACCGTCGGCACCGGCACCTCGGCGATGAACTCCTTCAGGTTGAGCGGCTCGACCGTGGTCGAGACGTGTTCGGCCGAGATCACCGTGCCCTGGATGACGAGGATGTCGATCCCGGCCTCGACCGCGATCTCGTAGTGCTCGCGCACCTTCTGCGGGGTCAGCGAGCCGCAGGCGACCGCGCCGCGCTCCTTGATCTCGGCGATCCGCTGGCCGATCAGCTCGGGCTTGACCGGCTCGGCGTAGATCTCCTGCATGATCCGGGTCGCCTCGTGCTTGGGCGCGGCGGCGATCTTCTCGAGCTGCTCCTCGGCGTTCTCGAAGCGGGTCCAGATCCCCTCCAGGTTGAGCACGCCGAGGCCGCCGAGCTCGTTGACGAGCACGGCGGTGTCGGGGCTGACCACCCCGTCCATCGCCGAGGCGACGAGCGGCAGCTCGAAGCGGTAGGGGCCGAGGGTCCAGCTGATGTCAATGTCGTCGGGATCGCGGGTGCGGCGCGACGGGACGATCGCGATGTCGTCGAATCCGTAGGCGCGCCGCCCCTTCTTGCCTCGACCGATGTCGATCTCCAATTGGTCCTCCAGGGGTGGCGTTGAACAGCCAGCCTACACTTCCGCGGGGACCTCCAGATCGTGGACGTCGACCTCGCCGAGGAGGCGCTCGACCTGGTTGCGGTCGACCATGCCGGCGCCGAAGTGCTGGGTCGACTCGGCCCCGCAGGCGACGCCGTAGGCAAGGCAGTCGTCGGCGGGCGGCCCTCGTAGCGAGCGGCGACGTAGCCGGCCAGGAAGGCGTCGCCGGAGCCGACCGTCGAGACCGGCGTCGAGGGGCTCGGTGCGGACCTCGAGGAAGCGCCGCTCCGAGCCCTCGCCGACCGCCGCGACGCAGCCGTCGGGCCGGGTGATCGCCGCCTCGCCGGCGCCGAGCCGGACCAGCTCGGAGAGGCCCTGGGCGAGGTCGCCGGCGGTCGGCGAACTCCTGGCCGACCAGCTCCTCGGCCTCGCGCTCGTTGGGGGTGACGATCGAGGCGCCGGCGCGCAGGCCGGCGAGCATCGCCTCGCCCTCGGCGTCGAGCACGACGGGCACGCCGCGCTCGCCGCAGGTCCTTGACCAGGCGCGCGTAGAGGTCGTCGCCGGCGCCCGGCGGCAGCGGTCCCGGCGAGCACGCAGAGCTTGGCGCCGTCGGCCAGGTAGCCGAGCCGCTCGACGAAGCGCTCGACCTCCTCCGGGCTGACCGCCGGGCCGCGCTCGTTGATCTCGGTCTGCTCGCCCGAGGTCGGGTCGATCACGGCCAGGTTGATCCGGGTCTCGCCGGCGATCCGGGTGAAGTCGGTCAGCACCGCCTCCTCGCGCAGCTGCTCGAGCACCCGGGTGCCGGTCGGGCCGCCGGCGAAGCCGGTGGCGATCACCGGGCTGCCCGAGCAGGCTCAGCGCGCGGGCGACGTTGATGCCCTTGCCGCCCGCGACGGTGCGGCTCTCGACCGCGCGGTGGCGGTGGCCGAGGCGGAAGTTCGGCACCGCGACGGTGCGGTCGATCGCGGCGTTGAGGGTGACGGTGAGGATCATCGCGAATAGGCGCCTCGACGAGGAATGCTCCCGCGATCAGTATCGCGGACATGCGACAGGGCAAGCCAGACAGGATTGCTCCTCGGACGAAGCTCGCGCGCCCGGTCGAGAGCGCTCGCCTCGGGCACCGCGCGCCCGGCCCGCAGCGCCACGGCAGCCGCCGCGCCGGCCCGTCGACGGAGACCGTCGCCGTGCCCAGCGCGGCGCCGCGCCGGATCGGCCCCTCGACCTCCCCCGGCGCCCGCACCGCGACGTCGAGGCGCTGGCCCGCGCCGCAACGCCGACCGCGACGGTGCGCGCGGCGCGCAGCGGCAGCGCGCCGCCGGCGTAGCGGATCGAGCGGTTCGGCGAGGCCTGGCCCGCCTGGATCGGCACCCGCCGCCGGTACTGCGAGAAGCCGTACTCGAGCAGGTCGAGGTTGTCGCGAAAGCGGTCTTCGTCGGTCGGCGCGCCGATCGCGACGGAGATCAGCTCGACCCCCTTGCGGCGGCCCGAGCCGACCAGGACGTAGAGGGCGCCGAAGGTGTGGCCGGTCTTCACCCCGGTCACCCAGGGCGCCATCTCGCAGCAGCTCGTTGATCGACTCGATCCGCCGCGGCGGCCGGACGCTGCGCAGGACGGCGCTGCGGGAGGCGGCGATCCTGGCGAAGGCGGGGATGCGCAGCAGGCGCCGCGTCAGCGTCGCCAGGTCGCGGGCGCTGGAGTGGTTGCCGCGCTGGTCGAGGCCGATCGGGTTGGCGTAGTGGGTGTCGGCGAGGCCGAGCGCCGCCGCGTAGCGGTTCATCTGGCGCGACGAAGCGGGCCTCGGAGCCGGCGGCGGCGCGAGCGAGGTCGTAGGCGGCGTCGTTGCCGCTGCGCAGGATCAGCCCGTAGAGGAGGTCGCGGACGCTGATCCGCTGGCCGGGGCGCAGGCCCAGCAGCGACTCGCCGTATTCGGGGTGGTACGGGAGCGGCGCGCACGATCCGGTCGAGCGGCAGCTCGTGCAGGGCGACGTAGGCGGTCATCAGCTTGGTCGTGCTGGCGATCGGCAGCCTGCCGGGCGACCGCGTGGGAGGCGAGCGTCTCGCCGGTGCGGGCGTCGATCAGCGTCCAGGCCCGGGCCTCGATCCTGGGCAGCTTGGCCGCCGCGCCCGCGGGCGTCGCCAGGACAAGCGCAAGAAGCAGCACGGCCAGGATCGCACCGGACCGATGGACCCCAGCGTCCTCAGCGGAGCTTCAGCGTTTCTCCCGCGATCAGGATCTGCGGGTCGACTTCGGGGTTGAGCGCTTCGATCCGCGCCACCGAAACCCCGTTGTGGTGGGCGATCGAGATCAGGGTGTCGCCGCTCTGGACTTCGTAGGTCGCCGGGGTCTTTTGCTCCCGGTGGCCCGCTTCTGGGCGGCCTGGCCGCCGTGCCGGTGCCCTCCCGAGCCATTCGAGTCGCCGCCGAGAGCGCCGCCGATGACCACGACCACGACGACCAGCGCCACCACGAGGGTGATCACGGCAAGGACCCGGGCGGGAGCTGACGATCGCTTGTTCATTGGACGATGCGGGAGATCGGATAGGCGATGGAGATCGTATATCCGGTCAACGGCGTTCTACGCGGTCGAAACGTCCCAAACAGCCCGGCGCAGGGTCTCCGCCGCCGCCGCCGGGTCCTCCGCCGCCGGCGATGCCCGCGCGAGGCGGCGACCAGGGCCGCGGCCCGCCCGGGCGCGAACGCGGCGCCCAGCCGCTCCGGGCTGGCCGCCCTGGGCGCCGACGCCGGGGATGAGGAAGATCGCGCGCGGCATCAGCTCGCGCAGGCGGGCGATGTGCTCGGGGTCGGTGGCGCCGACCACCGCGCCCATCCCGCTCAGGCCGCACTCGCCGAGCAGCCGCTCGGAGAGGCCGTCGACCAGCCCGGCGAGGCGCTCGTGGACCGGCCGCTCGGCGCCGGCAGGTCCTGCACGTCGGCCGCCCCGGGATTGCTGGTCCGGACCAGGGCGAAGACCCCCGCCCCGGCCGACTCCGCCGCCGCCACGAGCGGCTCCAGGGCGTCGGCGCCGAGCAGCGGGTTCGGCGTGAAGGCGTCGGCCCCGAGCCCGGCACCGGGCCCCAGGGCGTCGGGGTCTCGCCGACCAGCGCCTGCGCGTAGGCGGCCGCGGTGACCGGCACGTCGCCGCGCTTGCCGTCGGCGACCACCAGCAGGCCGGCCTCGCGGGCCGCCTGCGCAGACCTCGGCCAGCGCCGCCCAGCCGGGAGCGCCGAGGCGCTCGAAGCAGGCGAGCTGGGGCTTGACCGCGACGCAGGCCGGGCCCGGCCCGCTCGATCAGCGCGCGGCAGTGGGCGACGACCGCCGCGGCCGCCAGCTCGGCGGCCGATGCCCCGGCTGCCGCCGGAACCCCCTCCCGGCGAGCTTCGACGGATCGGGGTCGAGGCCGAGGCAGATCTGGCTGCGGCGCTCGTCGACGAGCGCCGCAAGCCGATCCGCAAACGTCGCCTGGCTCAGCCTTTGACCTTGGTCTTCAGCGCCGAGCCGGCGGAGAAGCGGGGCACCTTGCCGCCCGGGATCGTGATCCGCTCGCCGGTGCGGGGGTTGACGCCCTGGCGGGGGCCGCGCTCGGCGACGTGGAATTTGCCGAAGCCGGTGAAGCTCACCTCGCCGCCGCTGCTCAGCGTGTCGGTGATCGCGTCGAGCA
This sequence comes from uncultured Solirubrobacterales bacterium, assembly GCA_963714665.1. Taxonomy (GTDB): domain Bacteria; phylum Actinomycetota; class Thermoleophilia; order Solirubrobacterales; family 70-9; genus VRUE01. The sequence goes on from CAVQPE010000003.1 coordinate 1,344,463, forward strand.
CAGCGTCGACCGCGTCGCTGGCGGCCTTCTTGCTGCCCAGCCGCTCGTCGCCTGCAAGTTGGTCCAGAAATTCAGCCTTTGTCACGTCGAAGCTCCTCCGTCAGGGGTGGTTGAAATCGCGGCGCAATCTAACAGCGGGCACGGCGTAAGAGCCCGATGCGGACTCAGGAGCCGGCGATCGTCATCTCGCCGATCAGCAGCGGCGGCGTGCTGACCGAGCCGCCGAACGGGACCCAGCGGGCGTCGGCGCCGGCGGCCCGCACGGCCCTCAGCATCGAGACGAGGTCGCTGGCGATCGTGAACTCGCGCAGCGGCTCGGCCAGCTCGCCGCCGCGGATCGCCCGCCCGGAGGCGCCGACCGAGAAGGCGCCGGAGACCGGGTTGACGCCCGAGTGCAGGCCGGCGACGTCGGTGACGAAGACGCCCTCGCCCGCCTCGCGCCAGCAGCTCGGCGAAGCCGAGCGCGCCCGGGCGCGACGACCAGGTTGGAGGCCGCGACCGAGGGCAGGGAGCGGTAGCCGCCGCGGCCGGCGTTGCCGGTCGAGGCGGCGCCGCCGCGGTGCGCGGTGTAGGTGTCGTAGAGGTAGGTGCGCAGCGTGCCGTCCTCGATCAGCGCGGTGCGGCGGCGCGGCACGCCCTCGCCGTCGAAGGGCGAGGAGGCGGGGCCGTCCGGGTCGAGGCCGTCGTCGTGGAGGACGAGGGCCGTCGCCGGCGACCTCGCTCGCCGAGGCGCTCGGCGAAGGGCGAGCGGCCGCGCTGCACCGCGTCGGCGCCGAGCCCGCCCGCCGATCAGGCCGACGAAGCTGGCGGCCACGGTCGGGTCGAGGACCACCGGGCAGGAGCGCGACTGCGGCTTGCGCGGCGCCGATCATCGCCGTCGCCCGCTCGGCGCCCTCGCGGCCGATCGCGACCGGGTCGAGCGCCGCCGGGCCCGCGGCCGAGGCCGAAGCCGAGCCCGGTCTCGCGACCGCCCTCGCCCTCCGCGAGCGCCTGCAGGTAGGCGTAGCAGCTCGGAGCTCTCGTACTCGCCGGCGATCCCGGTCGAGGAGGCGATCGCGACCCGCTCGGCCGAGTCCGCGTAGACGGCCTGCTCGACCCCGGCGATGCGCGGGTCGGCCTCGAGCGCCGCTCGCTCGACCGCCAGGGCCAGCTCGGCGACGTCGGCGATCGGCCACTCGCCCGACCGAGGGGTCGCTCAGCTCGAGGTCCGCGAGCGGAGCGGCCGCCGGCGCCGGCGGCCCGGCGAACTCGTCCTCGTCGGCGAGCCGCGGCGACCTCGGCCGCGCGCGCGGCGAGCGCCGCGATCCCGGCTCGGACGAGATCGGTGCCGTAGGCATAGCCGACCCGGTTCCCGATCCAGGCGCGGATGCCGATGCCCGCGCTGGGTCGCCGCCGTGAGGCTCTCGACCTCGCCGCCGTGGACGCGCACCTCGCGCCCGGCCTCCTCGGACAGCGTAGGCCTCGGCGTCGGCGGCGCCGGCGGCGACGCGTCGCCTCGACGGCGCGCCGCGCCAGCGTCGATCAAACCTCCGTCCCCCCCACCGTCATCGCGCCGATCCGGACGTGGCCCTGGCCGGTGCCGACCGGCACTTTCTGGCCCGCCCTTGCCGCAGACGCCGGTCTTCATCTCGAAGTCGTCGCCGACCGCGTCGATCGCCGCCAGCGCCTCCAGGCAGTTGCCGATCAGGGTCGCGCCGCGGCAGGGCCGGGTGACCCTGCCGTCCTCGATCAGGTAGCCCTCGGAGACGCCGAAGACGAAGTCGCCGGTGGCCGGGTCGACCTGGCCGCCGCCGAAGGAGACCGCGTAGAAGCCGCTGCTCGACCTCGGCGATCATCTCCTCCGGCTCGGCGTCGCCGGGGGCGATGTAGGTGTTGGTCATGCGCGGGATCGGCAGGTGGCGGAAGCTCTCGCGGCGGCCGTTGCCGGTCGAGGCGACGCCGTCGCGCGCGGGCGCGTGAGGCCGGTCGTAGAGGAAGGAGGCGAGCCGCCCCTCCTCGATCACCATGCGTCTTCTGGGTCGGCGTCCCCTCGTCGTCGATCGCGTCGCTGCCCCACTCGCCCGGCATGCGGCCGTCGTCGTAGGCGCGTGAGCAGCGGCTGGGCGACCTGCTCGCCGAGCTTGCCGGCGTAGACGCTGGCGCCCTTCTGGACGTGGTCGGCCTCCAGCCCGTGGCCGGTCATCTCGTGGAAGAGGACGCCGCCGAAGCCGCCGCCGACGACCACCGGCATCGAGCCGGCCGGGGCCGGGCCGGCGTCGAGCAGGGTCAGCGCCTTGCGCGCCGCGGCGGCGGCGATCTCGCCGGGGTCGTCGTCGAAGCAGCTCGAAGCCGCGGTGGCCGCCGAGCGTCTCGGCGCCGGTCTCGACCGCGTCGCCGCGCCGGGCCACGGCCTGGGCGCCGATCCGCACCCGGGTGCGGTCGTCGCCGGTGTAGCAGGCCTTCGGAGTTGGCGACGGTGACCTCGCGGCGCACCTCGGCGTAGGAGGCGATGAACTGGGCGATCTCGCGCCCGGCCCGCGGCCGCGCTCGTCGAGCTCGCGCAGCAGCGCCGCCTTGCGCTCGGCCGGGACCTCGGCCGGGCGCTGCTCGATCGGCTGCGGCGTGCTCGCGACCGCCTCCAGCGGGCGCGGCTCGGCGCGCTCGGCGCGCAGCGCCGCGGCGGCCTCGCCGGCGGCGCGCTCGAGGTCGTCCGGGTCGAGCCCGTCGACGTGGGCGAAGTAGGTGGTGCCGCCGCTCGACCACGCGCACCCCGGCGCCCTCCTCGGCGCCGGACTGGACCGATTCGATCCGCGACTCGTCGATCGCCATCGTCAGGCCGGCGGTGCGCTCGGCGAAGACCTCGGCGAAGTCGCCCCCGTGCGCCAGCGCCCGGGCGAGGACCCGCTCGGCGACCGCGGGCTCGATCAGGCCGGAGCTGTCGTCGCTCACGCCTTCGCCCGCTTCCCGGCGACCTCGATCAGCCGACCCGGCGGCGACGAAGAGCTCGCCGCCGGAGTCCGAGTCGGCCGCGTGGTCGCGCGGCCCGGCCCTCCGGGTAGTAGAGGCGGGCGAAGGGGCGGCGCGCGACCCGGCGGCGGCGCATGTAGGCGGCGCGCCTCGTCGGCGTAGCCGGAGACGCGGTCGAGCAGGACCCGGTGCGGCTTAGGCGGCATCCGACCCCCGCCCGTCGCCGCCGCCGGCAGGTCGCGCAGGATCGAGCGCATGTCGAAGAAGAGCAGCGAGGCGAGCGCGAAGCGCTCGGTCACCGCGACCGCCGCGAGGCCGGCGTGGCGCAGGGCGAAGACCTCGCCCTGCTCGGTGGCGATGTGGAGCTGCTCGACCGGCTCGTCGCCGGCCCGGTCGGCGACGTCGAAGCAGCGCAGCCGCGTCCTCGCGCCAGCGCTCCGGCTGGCCGCTGGCGGCGAGGACCGCAGCCGTCCGCGTCGAGGATGGCGCCGCCGCGCAGGTCGGGCGACAGCTCGGCCAGATAGGCGAGCGCCCACTCGGCCGCGGCGCCGTCGCTTACCGCCTCGCTCGTCTCGCCGTCGGGCATCTCGGCCAAAATACCGTCCCGTGTCCCTGGCCCGAGCTTCCTGGATCGTCGTCGTCTCGATCTGCGCGATCGCCGCGGTCCTCTTCGCGCTCAGCGGCTACACCGGCTACTCGATCACCGTCGGCGCCGTCGGCCTGGCCGCGGCGGTCAATCTCCTGCCATCCCCTTAGCCACCCGCCGACGGGCCGATACGTCAAGGCAGCCTTGACGTATCGGCCCGTCGGCGGGCTTTCAACCGGCGCGGAAGGGGCCCTGGCGGGCTCGCTCGGGGTCGCGCAGGGAGGTCTCGGGCTCGGCGTGGATCAGCACCTCGGCGCGGGGGATGTCGGCCTCGATCGCGTCGCGCATCGCGTGGGCCAGCTCGTGGGCGCGCTCGAGGCTGGTGCCGGAGCGGTACTGGACGTGGAGGTCGATGTAGCGGCGGCTGCCTGCGCGGCGGGCGCGCAGCTTGTGGTAGCCGGCGACCTCCGGTGTGCGGGCGGCGGCGATCGCCGCCTCGATCCGGTCCATCTCCTCGCCGGGAAGCGCTTCGTCGACGAGCACTCCGGAGGAGCGCCTGACGATCCGGATCCCGGCCGATGACGATCGCCGCGGCGACGAACAGGGCCGTGATCGAGTCGAAGGCGACGTTGCCGGTGACCTGGACCAGGCCAAGGCCGACCAGCACCCCGGCGGAGGTCATCGCGTCGGCGCGCAGGTGCGCGGCGTCGCCCTCCAGCGCCGGCGGATTCGTGCGCCTTGGCCTGCTGCGAGAGGACCGTGGAGACGACGAGGTTGGCGAGAACCGAGAAGGCCATCACCGCGATGCCGACGCCGAGCGATTCGACCTCGGCGCCGACGACGAGCCGGCGGGTCGCCTCGTAGACGATGATCCCGGCGCCGACCAGGATCAGCATGCCCTCGATCGTCGCCGCCAGGCTCTCGACCTTCTCGTGGCCGTAGGGGTGATCGGCGTCGGCCGGCTCGTCGGCCTTGCGCACCGAGACGAAGGCGACGACCGAGGCGACCAGGTCGATCAGCGAGTGGACCGCCTCGGTGACGATCGCGATCGAGCCGGTGATCGCCCCGGCCGCGAGCTTGATCGCGATCAGCAGCGCGTTGGAGGCGATCGAGAGCGCCGCGGCGCCGCTCTTGGTGCGGATCATCGCCCGCCCGGCGCCACCTTGCCGGACCGAGGTGAGCGGACAGCAGCCTGGCGGCGCGGCCGCGGTGGCTGATCTCGTTCTTCTCCGCCTGGCTCAGCTCCGACATCGTGCGGTCGTCGCCGGGGCCGGTCGCGTCGGGCACGAAGGCGGGGTCGTAGCCGAAGCCGCCCTCGCCGCGGCGGTCCTCGATCAGGCGCCCCTCGCAGCGGGCCTCGAAGACGCGCTCGGATGCCGTCGACTTCGACCAGCGCCAGGGCGCAGTGGTAGGCGGCGCGGCGATCGTCCCCGGCCGCCCGACCTCGCGCAGCAGCTTCTCCAGGTTCTCCTCGTCGGTCGCTCCCAGCCCGCCGTAGCGGGCGGAGTGGATCCCCGGCCGCCCGCCGAGGCCAGCGGCCTCGATCCCGGAGTCGTCGCCGATCGCCGCCGTTCGCCGGTGGCGGCATGGGCCGCACGCGCCTTGTCCAGCGCGATCGCCGCGAATGACTCGCCCTCCTCGGGCGGCAGCTCGAGCCCCTCCGGCAGCGGCTCCAGCTCGAGGCCCGGCAGCAGTTCACGCATCTCGCGCAGCTTGTGCTTGTTGGCGGTGGCGAAGATCAATCGGTGCCGCCCATCACGCCTAGCCCTGCCGGCGACCTGCTCCTGGACCTGGCGCAGGCGGGAGATGCCCATCTCGGCGAGGCCGAGCAGCTCGTCGAGGGAGGCCCGCGAGAGCGGCGTGCGCTCGGCCGTCGCCTGCACCTCGACCAGGCCGCCGTCGCCGGTCATCACCACGTTGGCGTCGACCTCGGCGGTCGAGTCCTCGGAGTAGTCGAGGTCGCAGAGCGCGCGGCCGTCGACCATGCCGACGCTGACCGCGGCGACCGAGCCGGTCAGCGGCATCGTCTCGATCGCGCCCGCGTCGAGCAGCTTCTGCAGGGCGAGGCGAAGGGCGACGTAGCCGCCGGTGATCGCCGCGCAGCGGGTGCCGCCGTCGGCCTGCAGCACGTCGCAGTCGACGTAGACGCTGCGTTCGCCGAGCGCCTTGAAGTCGACGACGACGCGCAGCGAGCGCCCGATCAGGCGCTGGATCTCGACCCCGCGGCCGTCCTGCTTGCCCTTGGCGACGTCGCGCGATCTTGCGGTCGCCGGTGGAGGCGGGGAGCATCGCGTACTCGGCCGTGACCCAGCCTTTGCCGCGACCCTGCATCCAGCGCGGCACCGAGCGGTCGACGGAGGCGGTGCAGATCACCCTCGTCCGGCCCAGCGTGATCAGCGCCGAGCCGTCGGCGGTGTCGACGAAGCCGGGATCGATCGAGACCGGCCGGATGTCGGCGGGGGCGCGGTCATAGCTGCGGGAGGCTGGCATTGCGCGAGTCTAAGTCAGCACAGGAGCAGATGGGCCCGTACACACGGAAGGGCCGCGACGAGCACGGCCCTTCCGGCCCACTGGGGTAGCCCTGGCGTCAGGCCTTGGAGTGACGCTCGAGCGTGGCCGGAAGCATAGGCATTTGATACTTGAATAGTCAAGAACTCTGCTCTGGAAAGACCCGCAGCCCGCGCTGCGAGAAGTGGGCGTCGAAGGCGAACGCCTCGCTGCCCCCGTCGCGCTCGATCAGGGCGAAGGAGGTCGCGTCCACGTAGCTCCAGCGCTTGTCCTCGTACTGCTCGAGGATCTCCCAGGCCCGCACCTCCGTCGGCCGATCCAGATGGACGAGATCGATCGCGCCCCCGGCATGAAACCGCCGCCCCCAGGCGATCGCCTCGTCGCGACCGACTCGGACCATCAGGGCCGTGTAGGTCTCGGCGAAGACGTAGTTCGAGGTGAAGAGCGCGGCCCCGTCCGATATCAGCTCACGGAGCGCCGACCGCGCAGGCTCGTGCTCGGCCTCTGAGGAATTGCGCAGCGCGACGAAGGCACTCGTGTCGACGAATACCGACTTCATCAGCCGTAGAGATCGCGGTCGAGAGTGCTGACGCTGGTCCGCTCCCGGCCTTCCCCGGGCGCCTCGTCGACGAGGTAGCTCAGCAGGGGATCGGTACCGGGATCGAGACCGCGAGCCCGCTCGGCGTCGATCAGATCGCGCACGACGGCGGCGATGCTGCCCGCCTCTCCCGCACGCTGCTTCAGCCAGCGGTACTGGCCCTCGTTCAGATATAGCTGGGTTCTGTGCGTCATGCTGTAATACAGCGTACGCCCCATACCTGACGGAATCCCGCCCACGCCGATCCGCAAGGGATCCACCAGTCCGCCCAGCGCCGGGATGAGCGAGGGGGCGACCCGCATGGGCCGCCCCTCCTCCACCCTCATTTGAACGCCACCTTGTCGACCGCCTCCTTGATCTTGTTGACGATCACGTCGGCCAGCTCGGTCCCCTGCTTGCCGTTGAAGCCCTTCATCGCGGCGACCATCCCCACCATCAGCAGCGAGACGAGCAGGATCAGGCCGACGTACTCGACCGTCCCCTGGCCTCGCTCGCGGCCCGGCCAGCAGGCGGATCGCCCGCACCCGCCCGTCGATCGCGGCATGCACGTATCCCATCAGCGCATAAAGCATCGAGTGCCTCCTTTTGCGGTTTGAAGGCCGATGCTCGGGGCTCGGCGGCGCACCGAACAAGACGCGAATGTGCCAACTCTCAGACAGCACGCCACGTGAAATCGCCACCCCCTCGTCCGGTCGGTCTAGCCGCGCGGATACGCTCAGCCGGTGCGCGTCCTGGTCGTCACCAACTTCACCCCCGACGCCTCGACCCCGCAGCGGGGGCGCTGGGTCCGCGACCAGGTCGAGGAGATGCAGCGGCTCGGCATCGAGGTCGAGGTCTTCGCCTTCCCGCGCGGCAAGCGGCGCTACATCCCGGCCACGCTGCGCCTGCGCCGGCTGCTCCGCCACGAGCCCTTCGACCTCGTCCACGCCCATTACGGCCTGGCCGGCTGGTGCGCGCGGCTGGCCGGGCGCGCGGCCGCTCGTCGTCAGCTTCCACGGCACCGACGTGCGCCACCCGATCGTCGGGCCGACTGTCGCGGCGGCTGGCCCGGCGGGTCGACCTGGCCGCAGCGGTATCGCGCGCTCTCTTCGCCGCGGAGGACGGGCGCCCAGGGCTCCCCACCGTGCCCGGCTCCGCGGTGCTCCCCTGCGGTCCCGACCTCGACCGCTTCCGGCCGCTGCCGCGGGCCGAGGCGCGTCGCCGGCTGCGGCTCGACCCCAAGGGCCGCTACCTGCTCTTCCCGGCCGACCCGGCGCGTCCGGAGAAGCGGAACGACCGCGCCGTCGAGCTGGCCGCTGCCTGCGGCGCGGAGCTGCTGACGGGCGGCTCGATCGACCCCGACGAGATGCCGCTCTGGGTCAACGCCGCCAACGCCGTGCTCGTCACCTCCGACTACGAGGGCTTCGGCCTTGCCTGCGTCGAGGCGCTCGCCTGCGACGTGCCGGTCCTCTCCACCCCGGTCGGGATCGCCCCCTACGCGCTCGCAGGCATCGATGGAACCCTCTGCGCGCCCTTCGACGTCGACGCCTGGGCTGCCGCATGCCGCCCGCTCCTGGACTCGTCCGACCCGCGGGTCGAGGGCGCTGACCGCGCCGCGTCGCTGTCGGCCGCCCGCATGGCCGAGCGCACGATCGTCGCCTACCGCGCCGTCCTCGCCGGCGGCGTAATAGATTGAGCGGGATGGGTGACGCGACCGGGCGGCCGGAAGGCGAGGACCTCAGCACGCAGGTGGAGATGGCGAAGCGGCGGCTGGAGGAGGCTGCGGCTGCGGCCAGCACGGCCGAATCGCGGGTCGCGGCCGAGATCGAGGCACTGGAGACCGACCTTGAGAAGGAACGTGCCCGCGCCTCCGAAGCGCTGGAGGAGCTGCGGACCGCCCACGCTGAGGAGCTGCGCCGCGAGCGCGAGGCCAAGGACCGGGTGGTCGCGGAGGCCCAGGGTCGCCTCGCCGAGATCGAGGCACAGGCCGAGGCCGCAGAGAAGCGGATCGAGGAGGCCGAGGCGCCGCGCCGCCGAGGCGGACGGGACGATCGCGGACGAGCGGGCACGCGCCCGCGAGGCGGCCGCGGCCTGGCTCCGCGGTCAGGTCGACTCGATCAGGCGAAAGGCAGGATCGCGATAGCGCCCAGCGCCGAGTTCGACGTCGCCGTCGTCGGCGGCGGCGCGGCCGGGCTCTGGACCGCCCTGAGGGCGGCGGAGGGCGGGGGCGACGTCTGCCTGATCTCGCGCACCCCGCTCTCGCAGAGCGCCAGCTTCTGGGCACAGGGCGGTCTCGCCGCGGCCCTGGAGCCGGGAGACACCCCGGCACAGCATGCCGCCGACACGATCGCCGCCGGCCGCGGCCTCTGCCGACCCTCCGCGGTCCAGGCGCTGGTCGACGAGGCGCCGGCCGCGGTTCGCGAGCTGCGGGAACGCGGGGTCGCCTTCGACTTCGGCGCCGACGGCGAGCTCTCGCTCGGCCTCGAGGGAGGCCACACCCGCCGCCGCATCGTCCACTCGGGCGGCAGCGCAGACCGGCCACGAGATCACCTCGAAGCTCGCCGCGATGGTCGACGCCGAGCGGCGGATCGAGGTGCGCGAGCGAACGTCGATGGCCGCGCTGTGGAGCGACGGCGAACGCTGTCACGGCGTGCTCACCGACGGCGGCGACGATCGCAGCGGCCGCGACGGTCCTGGCCACCGGCGGCGCGGCTGCGCTCTGGCGGCGCACGACCAACCCCTGGGGCGCGATCGGCGCCGGCCCGACGATGGCCGCGGCGGCCGGCGCCGACCTCGCCGACCTCGAGTTCTGCCAGTTCCACCCCACCGCCCTCGCGATGCCCGGCACTCGCTTCGACGGGCTGCTGATCACCGAGGCCGTACGCGGCGAGGGAGCGACCCTGCTCGACGCCTCGGGACGCCGCTTCACCGACGAGCTCGCCCCCCGCGACGCGGTTACGGCGGCGATCCTCGACCGGCTCGAGGCCGACGGCACCGATGCCGTCATGCTCGACCTGCGCGAGCTCGACCCGGCCCGCTTCCCCAACGTCTTCGAGTCGCTCGCCGAGGCCGGGCTCGAGCCCGCGCGCCGAGCCGGTCCCGGTCTCTCCGGCGGCCCACTACACGATGGGCGGAGTCGCGGTCGACCTCGACGGGCGCTCCTCCCTGCCCGGCCTCTACGCCGTCGGCGAGTGCTCGTGCACCGGCCTGCACGGCGCCAACCGGCTCGCCTCCAACTCGCTCAGCGAGTGCTTCGTCTTCGGCGGGCGGGCCGCGGCGGCAGCGCTCGGCGAGAGCCCGGCGAGCGACCCGCCCGCCTCCCGGTGCCTGGCGCTTCGAACCGCCGACCGAGGCCACACGCGGAGCGGTCTGGCGCCTCGCCGGCCCGCTGCGCCGGACCGAGCAGCTCGAAGAGCTGCGGGACGACCCATACCCGCTGGCCGCCGCGATCGCGGCCTGCGCGCTGGCGCGGCGCGAGTCGCGCGGCGGCCACCTGCGCACCGACTTCCCGGGCGCCGACCACGAGCTGGACGGCATCCACATCGTCCTCGGCCCCGACGGCGAGATCCGTCACGAGCGCTGGGACTGACCCGCGGTCGCCATCTCCACCGCACACCGAAAGAAATGACGACCGCACAGGGGAGGTAGCGTCGGCCCATGCTGCTCGGAGTCGACGTAGGCGGGACCTTCACCGACGCCGTGCTCCTCGACGGCGAGCGGATCCACACCGCGAAGCTGCCGACCACGCCGGAGGACCAGTCGCTGGCGGTGATCGGCGCGATCGAGGAGGTCCTGCACCGGGCCGGGGCTTCCCCCGGCGAGGTCGAGTCGTTCGCGCACGGGATGACCGTCGGCACCAACGCGCTGCTCGAGGAAAGCGGCGCGCGCACCGCGCTGATCGCCACCCGCGGCTTCGCCGACCTGCTCGAGATCGGGCGCCAGGACCGGCCCGAGCTCTACCGCCTCTGCGCTCCGAAGCCGGCGCCGCTGGTCGGGCTCGGAGCTGCGCTTCGAGGCGAACGAGAGGACCGGGCCCGACGGCGTCATCGAGGCAATCGCCGCGGACGAGCCGGCCCGCCTGGCCGGACTGTTGCGCGAGAGCGGCGCCGAGGCGGTCGCGGTCTGCCTGCTCTTCTCCTACCTCGACCCCGGGCACGAGCGGCGCATCGCCGGCCACCTGCGCCAAACCCTCCCCGGCCTGCACGTCTCCGCCTCGCACGAGGTGCTGCCCCGCTTCCGGGAGTACGAGCGCTGCTCGACCACCGTCATCGACGCCTACCTGTCCCCCCTGCTCGGCCGCTACCTGGGCCGGCTCGGCGCCGCGGCCACCGCGGCCGACCTGCCGCGGCCGCTGGTGATGCAGTCCTCCGGCGGACTCGCCGACACCACCGAAGCCGCCCGCGCCGGTGCCTGGAGCGTGCTCTCGGGGCCGGCGGGCGGCGCGGTCGGCGCCGGCCTGATCGCCCGCGCCTGCGGCGGCGGCAACGCGCTCGGCCTCGACATGGGCGGCACCTCCTGCGACGTCTGCGTGGTCGAGGAGGGCGAGGTGCAGCGGACCGACTCGCGCACGATCGGCGGCCGCGTCATCCAGCTGCCGATGGTCGACGTCCACACGGTCGGCGCCGGCGGCGGCTCGATCGGCTGGCGCGATCCGGGCGGCGCCCTGCGGGTCGGGCCGCGGTCGGCCGGCGCCGATCCGGGGCCCGCCTGCTATGGGCGCGGCGGCACGCAGCCCACCGTCACCGACGCGAACCTGCTGCTCGGCCGCCTCGCCGCCGACTCCGAGCTGGCGGGCGGCATCGAGCTCGACGCCGGGGCCGCCCGCGCCGCAATCGACGCCCTCGCCGGCTCGCTCGGCCTGGGCGAGATCGAGACCGCCGAGGGGATCCTCCGCGTCGCCAACCAGGAGATGGTGCGGGCGCTGCGCGTGGTCACCGTGGAGCGCGGCCTCGACCCGCGCCGCTTCGCCCTGCTTCCCTTCGGCGGTGCCGGGCCGATGCACGCCGCCGCGATCGCCGCCGGGCTGGGCATCGAGCGCATCCTCTGCCCGCGCACGGGCGGGGTCCTCTCGGCGCTCGGGCTCTGCGCCTCCGACCGCCGCCGCGACACGACCCGCACGGTGATGCTGAGCGGCGCCGACCTCACCGCTGAGCGGATCGCAGCCGAGGTGGACGGGCTGGCCGCAAGCCTCGAAGGCGACCTGCCCGGTGCGGGGCCCGAGGTCGTCTACGAGCTGCGCTACGCCGGCCAGGCCTTCGAGCTGCCGGTGCCGGGTGACACCCGGCCGGATCCGAGCGACCTCGCCGAGCGCTTCGCCGTTGCTCACGAAGAGCGCTACGGCCACCGCGACCCCGAGGGCGAGGTCGTCCTCGTCCACATCCGCATGGCGATGGTCGTCCCCGGGCCGGGCCCGAGGCCGACGGCCACGGCCGGCGGCGACCTCGAGCAGAGCGCCCGAGCCGTGCGCTTCGATCGAGAGTGGCTGGAGACCCCGGTGCTCCGGGGGGATCCACGGGCGGGCTTTCAGGTAAGTGGGCCGGCGATCTTCGAGCTGCCCGAGGCGACCTTCGTGCTGCCTCCAGCCTGGAACGCCGAAGTGGACGGAACCGGGACGATCCGAGCAGAGGCCACGAAATGACCGGCCTCGACCCCGTAACCCTCCAGGTGATGATCGGCGGCCTGCACGCCGCCTGCGAAGAGATGGGCGCGGCGCTGATCCGCTCCGCCTACTCGGCCAACATCAAGGAGCGCCACGACTGCTCGACCGCAATCTTCGACGCCGGCGGCGAGCTGGTCATGCAGGCCGAGCACATCCCCGTCCACCTGGGGTCGATGCCGGACGCGGTCGCCGCCGTCCTCGATCTCGAGCAGCGCCCCGGCGAGGCGTGGATCCTCAACGATCCCTACCGCGGCGGCACCCACCTGCCCGACATCACCCTGATCTCCCCCGTCTTCGATGGCGGCGGCCTGCTTGGCTTCGCCGCCTGCCGGGCCCACCATGCCGACGTTGGCGGCCCGACGCCGGGAAGCATGCCCGCGGGCTCTACCAGGCTCGACGAAGAGGGCGTGACGATCCCGCCCACCCGCGCCGACCCGGAGACCCTGCGCGAGCTCGCATCGCGAATGCGCTTCCCGCACCAGCGCCTCGCCGACCTGCGCGGGCAGGCCGCCGCCAACCGCATCGGCACGCTGCGCCTGGCCGAGCTGGCCGAGCGCCACGGCCGAGAGCACCTGCGCGCGGGTATGGAGGAGATCCTCGCCTACGCCGAGCGCCGCACCCGCGCTGCCCTCCTCGCACTGCCCGACGGGACCTACGCGGCAGAGGACGCGCTCGAGGACGACGCGCACGGAGACCCGCGCGACATAGTCCTGCGGGTGGAGGCAACGATCCGCGGCGATGCCCTCGTCCTCGACTTCACCGGAACCGCTCCCCAGGTCGAGGGCAACCTGAACTGCCCGCTCTCGGTAACCAAGTCGGCGGCCTTCTTCGCGGTGCGCGTGCTGACCGACCCCGACGCGCCGCCCTCGGCCGGCGCCTACCGGCCGATCGAGGTGATCGCACCCCGCGGCTGCCTGCTCAACGCCGAGCCCCCGGCCGCCGTCGTCGCCGGCAACGTCGAGACCTCCAGCCGCGTCGCCGACCTGGTCATCTCCGCCCTCGGCGGCGCCCGACCAGTGCCGGCCCAGGGGCAAGGAACGATGAACAACCTCACCCTCGCCGGAGTGGGCTTCACCTACTACGAGACGCTCGGCGGCGGCCAGGGCGCCTGCCCGGACGCCGACGGCCCCAGCGCCATCCACGTGGCGATGTCGAACACGCTCAACACCCCGGTCGAGGCCCTGGAGAGCGAATTCCCCCTGCGCGTCCGCGAGCTTCTCGCTGCGCCGCGGCAGCGGCGGCAGCGGGCGCCATCGCGGCGGCGACGGCATCGTCCGCGAGATCGAGGCGCTTGCCCCGATGAGCTTCAGCCTGATCACCGAGCGGCGACGCCACCCACCGCGGGGACTCGAGGGCGGCGACGATGGTGCCCCCGGCCGCAACCTCCGCAACGGCGATGCGCTGCCAAGCAAGCACGAGGGCGATCTCCAACCCGGCGACACGATCCGGATCGAAACTCCAGGCGGCGGCGGTCACGGCACTAAGTGACGGTGCTCACACCTATCCCTTCTCTGTAGAAATGACCTTGTGACAAATCAACACAAAGTAAGGAGTTCATGCAAAGTGAAGGAGATTCATGCACTTTGCCATCGGGCAGATATGCGAAGGTTGCCCTAGGACACCCGATCGCATGACTTCCTCCAAATCCGACAACAAAGTCGGAGCCGCCACGATCTCGCTTGCTAGGCGATGGTCAACGCCGTGGCGGCTCCGGGGTTCGGCCGAGTGGCCGAAGGATTCTGCCCACGGCCCCAGACAGACTCGCCGGGGCCGTGGGCAGCTTTCAGGCCGCTTTCGCGGCGGCTTCGCCTACACGGACATATGCAACCGGGTAGGAGCCTTCGACTATCGCGTGGCGCGGGAGTCGTTGGCCCCGGTCCTGCCAGAGGGCGGCATTCAATACCGCCCCCAAGCGGCTGACCGGCGCGTACATGTCGTCGGCCGGGGCAATTGCTCCCGGTCGGTAAAGCGGGGGTGCCATTTTCATGGCCCCTCCTTTGCATCCATGAGATAGCTCGGGTCGTTACGGGCCTGTAACCCTGCGGCCTGGGCTATCTCAACTTTCCCCGCTTTCTGCGGGCCGCCTGGCAGGGTCGACATTGACTCGGACGTGTCAAGGCACTTGACAAATGCCGCTTTGTCAAGTAGCTTTACACCATGCCCCCGGCCAACCGCCACGCGCCGAAGCGAGTCAAGTCCTCGTACTCGGACTACTCGGTCACCGAGTTCCTGCGGGAGTTCCCCGACGATGCTGCCTGCCTAGAGCATCTGTGGCGGACCCGGCACTCGGCCGACGGCGAACACGCCCATTGCCCGCGCTGCGACTCCCGCCAGGTCTTCAAGCGCTACGCGACCAAGCAGGGGCGCCAGTCCTGGACCTGCACCGCCTGCGGGCACCACGTCCATCCCACGGCCGGAACGATCTTCGCCAAGTCCTCGACCTCGCTGCGGCTTTGGTTCCACGCGATGTACCTGATGACGAGCACTCGCTGCGGCATATCTGCCAAGCAGCTAGAGCGCGAGCTTGGAGTCCATTACAAGACCGCTTGGCGCATGTTCAACAAGATTCGCAACGAGCTGATGAAAGACGACGCCAAGCCGCTGAAAGGCAACGTCGAGATTGACGAGACAGGCGTCCACGGCCGCCCGCGTGGACCGAAGATGGATCGTAAGGAAGCCGCCCAGTGGCGCGAGCGCCAGGTTTCGGTCCTGGGCATGGTCGAACGCGGCGGCCGGGTCAAGCTGCGGGTAATCAAGTCCCGCCGAGGCGAGCCGCTGAGTGGAGCCGTGCGGGCCAACGTCAACCCGGAGTCGATCATCTTCACGGACGACTGGCGCCCCTACAGGCCCGTAGGCCGCGAATTCGCTGGCCATAGCGTCATCAATCACTCCGCCGGTCTCTACGTGCGCGGCGACGTGCATACGAACACGATTGAGGGCTTCTTCGGCAACCTGAAGACCGGGATGCGCGGTGCCTACAAGGCCATCTCCCAGAAGTGGCTCCAGTCCTACCTTGACGAGTACGCCTGGCGCTACAACGAACGCTTCCGCGACGGGCGGTCGATGTTCCACTCGCTCCTTGAGAGGGCAGCCAAGTGATCAGCGAACAGGAACGAACGCTGCGGGAGATCGGCAAGGCTGCCAAGCGTCGGGCCAAGGCTGATGCGGACCGGCAAAAAGCAACCGAAGACTTGAGGGACTACTGCGAGGCGGCGAGGTTCGCCGGGGTCTCGATCACCCAGATTGCTTCTGAGGCCGGTCTTTCCCGTCAGGGCGTTTACGACTTGCTGGCTTCGGCGCGACCCTAGCCAGGTTGGCGTCGAACTCGCCTTTGGTCGGGATCGGGATCTCCAGCCCTTTGGCGGTCTTCTGCTTGCGGCGCTTGTCGGCCATCGCCTTAAGGCTAGCTTGCCGCTCAGTCCCGCTCGGACAGCTCGAAGTGGCCGACGCGCACCGTGCCCGGTTCCCAGACGATGCCATCGAATAGGTCGCCAGGATCGACCCCGAGCACCGCAGCCAGCTTGGCGATTGTGTCGACCCTCGGTAGCCGTTCACCGCGCTCGACCATCCCGACCGCCGTTCGGTGCAGAGAAGCCCGTACGGCAGCCTCTTCCTGGGAGAGACCGGCGCGTCTACGGCAGTAGCGGAGGTTGGCGCCGAACTGGTCTGCGACCGTCACGGCAATTCCAGCCGCTCGAAGTGGAGGGCGGCGGCACTGGGCTGGATCGAGATGCCCTCGCAATCCAGCAGGCCGACGCCGACGAGATCGCGGCAGGCGCGCTCTACAGCGTCCCCCTGGTCGATCTCAGCGGCCAGGTCGGGGATCGTCAGGGACTTCGGGTGCGCGTCCAGAGCGAGGCTGAGCACGGCCCGTTGAATAGGCTGGTCCTGCATGGGAAGCACGTCCTTCCTGTGCCGGGCCGGGGGCCGTTCACGCGGCGCCCCGGCCGCTTGATTTGACAGGGCAGAACGCTAGGCAGCGCTACGGCCAGATTCCGCTTCTACAGAGAAGGGATAGGTGTGACGGTGCTCACATTTGGTGATCTGACGATCCTGGTCTAGAATGCCGAATTCGGGCGGCTTGTTGCGCCTGGACAGGGTTCGAGGCTTCTCCTCCCGGTCACAGATCCACTGACCTTCTCAAAAGGTACGACTTCAAATGCCGATCGCTTTCAAGGAATGGGCCGTGACGGTCCGTGCGCTCGCCGAGGGCGAGCAACTGCTGACCCTCCGCAAGGGGGGAATCCGCGAGGAGAACAAGCACTTCGAGCTCGATCACGAGCGCTTCTTCCTCTACCCGACCTTCGACCACCAGCAGAACAACCTGGTGCGCGAGTCCCACCACCCTGAGCTCGGCCGTGCGCTCGAGGAGGGAGTCTGGGGCGAGGAGGAACCGCCGGCCAAAGCTCTGATTCAGGACGGCGGCATCGCCCAGCCCGAGCGGGTCCGGCTGCGTGCCTGGGCCGAGGTCACAGACCACATCACGGTCACCGACCCCCGCATCGTCGACGGCCTCTCCCCTTACTACGTCTGGACCCCGGACTACGCCGAGAAGCGGCTCAACTGGAAGCGGCGCCACCCCCTGCACGTGCTGCTGCTGCGGGTCCACCGCATCCCCCGCCCCGTCACCGTCAAGGTCCGCGAGGAGTACCACGGCTGCCGTTCCTGGGTCGAGGTCGATCGCGAACTTCCCTTCGAGGGCACCCCGGTGATGGCGGACGAGGAGTTCGACCGCGCCCGTGCTGAGATCCTCGGAGTTTGCGGCGCCGCCGAGCCTGCACTCGTCTAGGTAGCAAGTAGCCTCGCCCGGTGCCCTGGGTCGAGACTCAGTCATTGAGCTTCACCGCGCGTCATGACAGCGGTGACGCTGCCTTCGCCGAGCGGACCCTGGACCGGATGGAGGAACTGCGGCTGCGTCTCGAGGACCGCTTCGAGCGGGTGCCCGGCGGCGTCACCGTGGTCGTCCACACGAGTCCGGCCTGGCTCTCGCTCGCCCACCCCTTCCTGCCGGTGGCGCGCTGGTCAGCGGCGGCGGCAGGGCGGCGCTACCTGGCCGGCTGGGCGATGGCGACCGAGCTGCACGTGCTCAACGATCCGCACATGGAGCGCCGCGCCGCCGGCGACGACTCTCGCGAGGCGCTGCGCGGCACGGCCGAGCGCCTCTACGCGCAGCTGGTGATCGCCGCCAACAATCCCGCGCTGCCTCCCTCCTGGACACCGGGCCGTTTCGCGCGCTACCTGCAGTGGGCCTGGCTGGTCGAAGGCGGCGCCCAGTACTTCTCCCGCCAGGTCGGCCTCTACCGCGCTGCGGTGATCCGCCGCCTGCGCGAGAGCGCAGGCGCCTCATTCCCGCCATCGCGGCGCGACGCGGTGATCCTCGGCGGCACGATCTTCGACCTGCTCGAGACCGAGCGCGGCCCGGATGCCTGCGAGCGCCTCGTTCTCGAGCTGCGGCCAGGTGGCGCAACGCCGACGCTGGAAGCCGCCTTCGAAGCGCGCATCGGCGAGATCGAGGCCGCCTGGCGCGACTACCTGCGCGAGGTCGCCCGGCCCAGCGTCGGTTAGTCCGGCCTGGGATCCGCGCCAGGAGTCCCGACCAGCACTTCGCGTGCATCTTCGGCGGCCACCTCGGAAACCATCACCAGGTGAGGGCCGGCACCGAGAAAGTCGGGATTGTCGAAGCCAGGCGCACGCCTGAGCATGCTGGGGATGCCGTGTCCCGTCAGCAACCCCTGGATCATCTCCGCCTGAATCTGGGTCTGGGCGTAGGCGACCCGGACCAACCGTCCGCTACTCGACGACGAGCTCGGCATCGGCGATCTTCAGGTCTTTCAGCCAGTAGCCCTTGACGTCGGGGGCATTCTCGTCTTCCAGGGAAATGATCATCCAGATCGATTCTGGCCACGTTTTCTCAGCCGCATTGACATCAGTCTGAGATGGATAGGCCGGAGTTCTTGTGTGGGAGTGATAAACCGCCATCAACTCCTCGCCATGTGCCGGAATGTCCGTGTAGATGATGCGGATCAGATCAGGAGAACTAATTTCAAAACGCAGCGGGCTTTCAAAACTGTTGTGCGCTCGGTAGACGGTCATTGCCTCACCGTCCTTACCACCGACCATCCCGCAGCACTCGTTCGGCAATTCCTCGCGCGCGTGCGCGACCATCTCGTCGATCAGGCTCCGGGCGATCCGCATCGTGCGGCGAGGCTAGCGAACGTCCGAGGCCCTCGCCCCTACGGCAACCCGCCTCAACGCCCACCAAGCAGGCTTCGGTGAGCCGGCGGCGTCGAACAGCCCCCCGTACTCGCAGAAGACGCAGTGCGGGTCCGGCACGGAGCTGTCCTGCCAGGTGAACCAGTCGACGCCGGCAATTCGCCAGGCGCGACGCTTCACCATCAGGAGATGAAACGTGCGCCGTAGGAAAGACGCCTGACCGTGCACCCCCTTGTCGAAGGCGTTCGGATACGTGCCACCGGAAGCTACGCCGATCTCGGTCAGGAGCAGCGGCTTGTCGCCATCGCCGGATTCCGCCATGGCCTGCCGTACCAGTTGAATCTGTTCGGCAATCCAGCCCACGTGGGGAGCGTAGGGGTGAAGCCCTACGAAGTCGAAGTCCTTGCGCACGCCAGGCGACTTGTACATCTTGCGCAGGAAGCTCCATGGGCGCATGCCGGCCTCGACCGGCGCGACGCCCGCGGTGACGATGTTTGCCCTCGAATCCTCTCCGCGAATCGCCTGCGCCGAGATCCGTAGAAGACGTGCGTAGCCGCCGGGGGAAGGCCGCGGTCGCCAGAAGAGCAAGAAATTCGGCTCGTTCCAGATCTGCCAGCGGCGGATCGGCATGCGAACCGCTCGCCCCCGCCAGAAATCGCCATGCGAGCCGTAGCGCTGTACGAGTTTTCGCAGGAAGCCTGTCCAGGCTCGTTCCGCCGCCGAAGTGGCCAGCGGGGGCCGGGCGGAGTCGGCGTTCACCCACGGCGGCGTTCCGTAGACAAAGGGCAGAATGCGAATGCCGGCGTCGGCTGCGCCGGCGATCGCCGGGTCGAGATCGGCGAAGCGATATTCACCCGGGCCTGGCTCAAC
This sequence comes from uncultured Solirubrobacterales bacterium, assembly GCA_963714665.1. Classification (GTDB taxonomy): domain Bacteria; phylum Actinomycetota; class Thermoleophilia; order Solirubrobacterales; family 70-9; genus VRUE01. The sequence goes on from CAVQPE010000003.1 coordinate 1,363,822, forward strand.
CTGGAACCAGAAGATTGGAATACGGATCGTGCCCACCACCCCATGCATGCGCTCATAGTCCTTGGGTCCGAGGGCTCCCTGGGGAACGATGCCGAAGAAATCACGTGGCGGCGGGGCCGCCTGCCCGGCCGGCACCCACATCGCGAGAATCGCCATGGCGAGGGCGATCGACGCTCTTGACATTCGAACGACCGCGCCTACTGCTGGATCTCGTCGCGCCCGGGCCCGCCGATCAAACGATCTCTGCCACCGCCACCGGAAAGTCGATCGTCTCCACGTCCGCCGCAGACGAGATCGTTGCCACCGCGCCCACGCACCACGTCGTTGCCGCTCAGCGCCACAATTACGTCGCGATGCCGTGTGCCGACCAGCGTCTCACCGCTGCGGGTGCCGATGATCGTGGCGCGCCGCCCGTTGCATCGCGCCCCTCCCGAGCCACCGCGGTAGCGCACAAGCATGTACCTGAACGGCGAGCAATACCGTTCGCATGAACCGGTTTCAACCAGGGCAACGACGCGGTCACCCGACTGCAGCCCGATCGTGCTAGGGGAGGATGGCTCGACAGTGCGCAGGCGGACAAACGAACCACCACCGAAACTACGATCTGGACGGCCGTTCGGCAGGCGGCGCAGCACGGTGGAACGCCCTTCTTCACGGCCCTTCGGGGTCGTGCCCGCGATTACCAGTCTTCCGTCTGCATCCACCGCCGCGCTGGACACGCTGAGGTTCGAGTTCCTCATATAAGCGATTCCGTGTTCGCCAAAGGCCGGATCGAGCCGTCCTCCGGGCAATAGCCTCAGGGCGAACGCGTCAGATCGACCACTGCCGACGACGTCGATCTTTCCGCCGGGCAAAGCAAGGACAGCGTCGACTTCGGCCCCGCGCACAACATCGTCGACGAAGCGATGGCCGCGGTGACCGAAGCGAGCGTCGAATTTGCCGCCGGCGTTGAGACGCGCGATGTGGACGGTGCTTCCACGGGAGATGCAGCAGTGGGGACCGGCGACGACCACCCCGGAGTCGCCCGCAAGGCCAAGGCCGCCAAGCCCATAGCCAAGACTCGTCACAACAGGCCGGCCACCATTGAAGGCGGGGTCCAGCCTGCCCAGCTGCGTGAGACGAGCTACGGCCACGCTCCCTTCTCCATAGCCGAAGTTCATGTCCGCACCCACAACAACCTCACCGTCGCCCTGGACCGCGACCCTCACCCCGGACATACGCCCGCCGACCGTAACCCTTGCTATGCCGCCGATGCCGAAAGAGCTGTCGAGACTGCCATCCGGATTCAGTCGCGCAATAACGATGTCCCCTTTTTCGGTCGAGCCGACGACGACTTTCCCATCCGTCCCCACCGTCAGCGAACCACCGAGGCCGAGCGCTCCGGTCGGCGATCCCAACGCCGTGCTGGTACCACCCGTTCCAAACGTTTCGTCGCGCCCGCCATGCGGATCTCGACGGGAGACGAGAAGGTCCCTGGAGGATGTCGGGCAATAGCAGCCCAGCTTGATGCTGAGGATGTAGATCGAGTTGTCCGGCCCTACGGCCATGTCGACCGGCATGACCGGCGCAACCTGCCGGTTCGCAAGGTCGTCGAGGGAGGCGATGCCTTCCTGCCCGAAGAAACGGTCCAGGTCACCCGGCGCGGCGGCGGCAGAGCCGCAGGCCATCGCGAAGAAAACCAAGCCGAGCACCAGTGCCGATGCGGAACGCCCTGCTTTCAAGATCGTCTCCCCCTAACGAATCAGTTTGACCAAGTTCGGCCGATCGAAACACCGATTACTGCAAGAGTTGCGGTGCGAACGGTGGTCGAACTACCACCAAACGGTCGATTCGAGGTTCTCGATCTCCTCGACCGGCTTGGTGTAGACGCCGGAGGAGAGGTACTTCCAGCCGTCGTCGGGGATAAGGAAGACGATGTTGCCGCTCTCCAGCTCACCGGCGATGCGGACGGCGATCGCGGCGATCGCGCCGGAGGAGACGCCGGCGAAGATGCCCTCCTCGTCGAGCAGCTTCCTCGTCCAGACGACCGCGTCGCGGTTGGAGACCATGATCTTGCGGTCGAGCAGGGCGATGTCGATGATCGGCGGGATGAAGCCGTCGTCGAGCGAGCGCAGGCCGTGGACCATCTCGCCCTGCATCGGCTCGGCGGCGACGATCAGCGTCTCGGGGTTTTCCTCCTTCAGCCGGCGGCCGTTGCCCATCAGGGTGCCACCGGTGCCGAGACCGCCGACGAAGGCCGTCACCTCGTCGAGCTCTTCGAGGATCTCGACCGCGGTGCCGTTGTAGTGGGCAAGCGGGTTGGCCTCGTTGCCGTACTGGTAGGGCATGAAGTAAGCGGGGTCCTCGGCCATCTCCAGCGCCACCTCGACCGCCCCGTTGGATCCCTTGGCGCCCTCGGAGTAGACGATCTCGGCCCCGTACATCTCGAGCAGCTGGGTGCGCTCGGCGGTGACGTTGTCAGGCATCACGACCTTGACCGGGTAGCCCTTGCGGCTGCAGATCATCGCCAGCGAGATGCCGGTGTTGCCGGAGGTCGGCTCGAGAATCGTCTGGCCCGGTTCGATCGCGCCTTCGGCCTCGGCCGTCTCGATCATCGACTTGGCGACGCGGTCCTTGACCGAGCCGGTCGGGTTGCGGCCCTCGAGCTTGGCGTAGATGCGAACGTCGGAATTGGGAGAGAGGCGAGGAAGCTCGACCAGCGGCGTGTTGCCGATCGACTCGACGATGTTGCCGAAGCGCCCTCCGCAGGGCCGATTTAGAAGCTCTCCCGACACTTCAAAAAGTATAGCCATGGCCAGGCCAGGCGTGGCTATTTACGAAAAGTTATTCAACCGCCGGCCATGGCCGGGAGAATCACGACCGTATCGCCATCGGCGACCGCGGTGTCTAGCCCGTTCAGGACCCGCACGTCTTCGTCGTTGAGGTAGACGTTGACGTAGCGATTGAGCTCGCCGTCCTCGCCGAAGAGCTGTGCCTCGGTGTCGGGGTGTGCGGCGGTGAGAGCCCGCAGCACCTCCCCCACGTCGGAGCCGCCGGCCTCGACCTCGGGCTGGCCGCCGGTGTGGGCCTGCAGGACCTTGGGGATGCGGATGGTCGCCATCGAGCCGGAAACCTACCGGCTATCCGGCGCAGAAGAGGTCGTAGTCGGGGAACTGGCCCATCTCGGACTCGGGGATCTCGGCCGCGTCCGGTCCGCAGATCGGGCACTCGGGGTCGCGGCGGACCTTGAGCTCGGTGAAGCGCGTGCCCAGCGCCTCGTAGAGGAGAAGGCGGCCGACGAGCGGCTCGCCGATGCCGATCACGAGCTTCAGGACCTCGTTGGCCTGAAGCGTTCCCATCGTCCCGGCCATCACCCCGAGCACGCCGTTGGCGGAGCAGCTCGGCGCCAGCTCGGCCGGCGGCGGGGTCGGGTAGAGGCAGCGGTAGCAGGGCCCCTCGAAGGGGACGAAGGTCGAGATCTGCCCGTCGAAGCTGAGGATCGAGGCCGAGACGACCGGCTTGCGCAGACGCACCGAAGCGTCGTTGAGCAGGTAGCGGGTGGGGAAGTTGTCGGCCCCGTCGACGATCACGTCGTAGTCCTCGAGGATCCCGAGGATGTTTCCGGCGTCGAGGCGCATGCGGTGCTCGACCACCTTGACGTCGGGGTTGAGGGCTTCGATCGCGATCCGCGCCGACTCGGTCTTGGGCACGCCGATCCGCTCGGTGTTGTGGATCACCTGGCGCTGCAGGTTGGAGGCGTCGACCACGTCGTCGTCGACGAGGCCGATCGTGCCGATCCCGGCCGCGGCGAGGTAGAGCGCGGTCGGCGCGCCGAGCCCGCCCGCGCCGAGCAGCAGCACTTTCGCGTTGAGCATCTTCAGCTGGCCCTCGACCCCGACCTCGGGCAGCAGCGTGTGGCGCGAGTAGCGGTCGCGCTGCTCAGGCGTCATCCCCTCGGTGGCGACGACGGGCAGCCCCTGCTCCTGCCAGAGCAGGATGCCGCCGGCCATCGAGGCAACGTCGGTGTAGCCGAGCGCTTCCATCTGCTCAGCCGCCTTGTAGGAGCGGTTGCCGCTGCGGCAGTAGAGGATCGTGCGTGCCGACTTGTCGGGCGCGGCGGTGGCGATTTCGTCGGCAAGCAGGCCCGGCGGCACGAGCTTGCCGCCCTCGATCCGGGCCTCCTGGAACTCGTGCGGCTCGCGGGTGTCGATCAGGACGACGTCGCCGCCCTCGATCTCCTGCGAAGCCTCGAAAGGCTCGATCTCCTCAACCACCGATTTGGTCTGCGCGCCAGTCGCCATGCCGTCTCCTAAATACCTGAATTCCGATCAGACTTTACTTCAAAAAGTATAGCGAGAGATGGCCGACCGGCTCAGAGCTGGGTTGCGACCAGGCCGAGCAGCGCGGCGATGGTGACTCCGCCAAGCTGAAGAAGGGTGCGGTTCAGCGCGTCCAAACGGTCGTCGATGCACGCGAAGCCAGTCTTCATTTCGCTTCGAAGCTCGCGAATGTCCGATTCGACGCGATCGAAGCGATCGTCGATGCGGTCGAAGCGCTCTTCCAGCCTCTCGTCGGTCCAGCTCTTGGTCATCGTCGCCATGATCGCACCGTAACCAGTTGTCTGCAACGCGTGGCGCGCAGAATGTCACGGTTCTGCAACGAGAATCTCGCATCTGGCAGCGGATGAGAATGAAGCGTGCCCTCGGTCAGGTGCCAGCCCGGGTCTGGGGGTCAACCCAATGTTTGCCCCACTTCTCTCCGTCCCAATACCTCCCCCTTCAGGTTGGTTCGGAGCATTCTGAGGCGAGCGCTTCATCTTCCGGCGTTGCCCTCCCATCGAGAACCACAACCGCTTCTTCACTGGGGGTCACGTTGATGCTGTATTCGCCTATTTCCGCGAGCTGGCGCGACAGCCTCTTGGTGATGAAGGGCTTCAGCGTCAACACGATGCCGATTCGCGCACCCGAGTTGGCCGTAAGCGCGAATACTCCGTGGGCGTTGATCGGAGATCCGGGGTTCAAGTCTTCTGATGAGACAACCGTTGCACCACCTTGTTCTAGACACTTCTCAACCCCCGAGGGAGTCAAGGCGACGACAGGCACCAGTTTGGAGTCAGCTTCGGTGGTGGCTGCCGACCCCGACTCGGTGACCGTCTGGTCGCCGCCACCACATCCAACCGCCAGCAATGCAAACAACGCGAAGCTGGCGAGCACGGCGATAGCTCTCTTCATTTCTCATTCCCTCGTTATTCGCTGATGCGTTCCCATTGGCCGCACCCTTGAGTTTGGAAATAGGGCGATTCGATCGATGCGATGGTCGGGCCGGTGGCGTTTTCATTGCTCGCGATGTCGTAGGGGTCAGCGCTATTCAACGTTGCCCAATAGCAGTTGGAGCCCCCCGGCGCCCGGTAGGTGCCTGGGATGTAGTCAACGTCGGCCTTAAAGGTGCCGTCGCCGGGGATCGTGCTCTTGGCCTTTTCTTCCCGCGCTCCGGAGAGCGAGGATTCGACCCCTTCCAGTTCATTTTCTGTCGATGCGACTTCGCTCTTTAGCGAGTCAAGGCTTTCCTTCGCTTCTTCGCTTTCGCGCTTCGCACCGCCGAGGATTGTCGATGCCCGGCTTTGGGCTTCTCCGATGATCTTGCCCTTCAGCCCTTCGATCCGAGATGCCCTGTCTTCAGCCTGGCTGCGTTCTTCTTCAACGCTGGCGAGCCGTGCTTCGAGCGTCGAGACTTCGGACTTCAGGTCGCCTTCGTTGCTCGAACCAATTGCGCCCCGATCCCGAGCAAAATCAGCCCTCCGACGATCCCGATCACCCATTTCCCCCAACCGGGCAATTTCGACCAAAGATTCTTCACCGCTTCCCCCTTCCCAAGTAAGCATCCCCAACGACCGCGAGCATACCCAGAAGCGATCTTTCGACGCACATCAATGACAAGCAGTTCAGAGCTGGGTCGCGAGGAGCCCGATCAGGGCCGCGATCACGACGCCGCCGAGTCGGAGCAGGAGTTGGTGCAGGGCTTCGAAACGCTCGTTTATGCGTTCGTCCATGCGTTCGAGACGGGCATCAACCCGGTCAAAGCGATGGGCGACCTCGGTGAAGCGCTGGTCGCAGCGCCGATCGAGTTCGTCGATTCGCCGGTCGGTCGCCTCGAAACGGCGGCCCACCTCGTCGAAGCGGAGGTCCATTCCGTCAAAGCGATCGTCGATGCGGTCGAAGCGCTCTTCCAGCCTCTCGTCGGTCCAGCTCTTGGTCATCGTCGCCATGATCGCACCGTAACCAGTTGTCTGCAACGCGTGGCGCGCAGAGTGCCACGGTTCTGCAACGACAATCGCGCGTAAGCGTGCCCGGCGGGCCGGGGCGTACCCTCAGCCGAGGCTCGGCCGCATCTGGCGCAGCCTTTTGACCCGCTCCTCGATCGGGGGGTGGGTCGAGAAGAGGCCGGCGATGCCCTTGCTGGCGAAGGGCTTGACGATGTAGAGCGGCTCTGCCGCCTGGTTGACCTGCATCGGCTTTGCCGTCGCCCCCTGCTCGAGACGCAGCAGGGCGCTGGCCAGCGACTCCGGGTTGCCGCAGATTTCGGCGCCGCCCGCATCGGCCGCGTACTCGCGCTGGCGCGAGATCGCCAGCTGGATGATCGAGGCCGCGATCGGCGCCAGCAGGAACGTCGCCAGCTGGCCGACCAGCGCCAGCGGCGAGTTGTCGTCGCTGCCGAACCAGAGCAGCATGTAGGCGACGTAGGTGATCGCGGCGCCGATCGCCGAGGCGACCGACTGGATCAGGATGTCGCGGTTGCGGATGTGGGTGAGCTCGTGGGCGAGGACGCCGCGCAGCTCGTCTTCGGAGAGCAGGTTGAGGATGCCGCGGGTTACCGCGACCGCCGAGTGTTTCGGGTTGCGGCCGGTGGCAAAGGCGTTGGGCTGGTCCTGCGGGATCACGTAGAGCCGCGGCATCGGCAGGCCGGCCCGCGCCGTCAGTTCGCGCACTGCCTCATAGAGCTTCGGCGCTTCCGATTCGGAGACCGGTTTGGCGCCGCTCATCGCCAGCGCCATTTTGTCGCTGAAGAAGTAGGAGAAGAAGTTGATCGCCAGCGCGAAGCCCAGGAAGAGGAGCATCGTGCTGGGATTCCCACCGCTGATCAGGGCGCCGACCACGACCAGCAGCCCTGACAGCGAGGCCATCAGGATCGTGGTGCGGAGCGTCGCGCCGAATGTCGACTGCTTCGTGGTGGTCATCGCTGCTCAGGTCCTCCCTCGGTTGGTCCCTGGATTATGACGAAGCTGCATAACCGACCGCTTCAGTAGGATTTAGATCCATGTTGTTCTCGACCAAAGCAGAGTACGGCGTCCGCCTGATGGTCGAGCTGGGCCGCCAGCCCGGCTCGACGCCGATCTCGCTCAGCGCCGTCGCCGAGGCCGAGCGGCTGCCGCTCTCCTACCTCGAGCACCTGGTGGCGAAGCTGCGCAAGGCCGGACTCGTCACCTCGACCCGGGGGGCGCACGGCGGCTACCGCCTGGCCAAACCGGCCGCGGAGATCACGATGGACGCGGTGGTCGAGGCGCTGGAAGGGCAGATCGCCCCGATGGAGTGCTTCCACGACGCGCCCGACGGCAAAGTGCTCTGCTCGCACGAGGACGACGGCGACCACGCCTGCGCGACGAAGCTGCTCTGGACCCGGGTGCAGGGCGGCGTCACCAAAGCGCTCTCGGGCACGACGCTGGCCGAGCTGGTCGAGTTCGGCGGCCCCGCCGCCCACGGCGAACGCCGAGCCCCGGTCGGCACCGCCGCCTGACGCACAGACTTCCCAAACCAGAAACGGAGTGAAATTGGCTGAGCTGGAGATACGCAACCTGCACGTGAGGGTCGAGGACAAGGAGATCCTCCGCGGCCTCGACCTCGACGTCGAGAAGGGCAAGGTCCACGCGCTGATGGGCCCGAACGGGTCGGGCAAGTCGACCCTGGCCAACGCGATCATGGGCCACCCCGCGCTCGAGGTGACCGAGGGCTCGATCGTCTTCAAGGGCGAGGACATGACCGAGGCCGATCCCGACGAGCGCTCCCGCGCCGGCCTCTTCATGGCCTTCCAGTACCCGGTCGCGATCCCCGGCGTCTCGGTCAGCAAGTACCTGCGGATGGTCATCAACGCCCATCGCGAGGCCCGGGGCGAGGAGCAGATCAAGATCAAAGACTTCGCCAAGGTCGCCCAGGAGGCGATGGCGCTGGCCAACATCCCCAAAGACTTCTCCAGCCGCTACCTCAACGAGGGCTTCTCCGGCGGCGAGAAGAAGCGGATGGAGCTGCTGCAGCTGGCGCTCTTGCGGCCCGAGATCGCGGTCCTCGACGAGACCGACTCGGGCCTCGACATCGACGCGCTGCGCACCGTCGCCGAGGGGGTCAACAAGTTCGCCGGCCCCGAGATGGGCGTGCTGATCATCACCCACTACCAGCGCATCCTGCACATGGTCAAGCCGGACTTCGTCCACGTCATGTTCGAGGGCCGGATCGTCAAGGAAGGCGGCCCGGAGCTGGTCGGCGTGCTGGAGGAGAAGGGCTACGGCTGGATCCGCGAGGAGGTCGAGGCGGGCGCCACAGCCTGACCTCGGGACCGATGGAGCAGACGACCGCCAAGCGCTCCTCCCCCCGTTCCCGATCGAGAAGGTCCGCGCCGCCTTCCCGGCGCTGGAGCGGGAGGTCCACGGCCAGCCGGTCGCCTACCTCGACAGCGGCGCCAGCGCCCAGCGGGTGCTGGCCTCGATCCAGGCGGTCGACCGCTACGAGCGCGCCCATCACTCCAACGTCCACCGCGGCTCGCACACGCTCTCGGCCGAGGCGACCGCGGCCTACGAGGGCGCCCGGGCGACGGTCGCCGACCACCTCGGCGCCGCCGACCGGCGCGAGGTCGTCTTCGTCCGCAACGCGACCGAGGCGATCAACCTGGTGGCGCGCGCCTGGGGCGACGCCAACGTCGGCGCGGGCGACCGCATCGTCCTCACCGAGATGGAGCACCACTCCAACGTCGTCCCCTGGCAGCAGCTGGCCGAGCGAGTCGGGGCGGAGATCGATTGGGTGCCGGTCGGCGAGGACGGCCTGCTCGACATGGAGGCCTACGCGGCGCTGCTCGAGCGCGGCCCGAAGCTGGTCGCGGTCACCCACGTCTCCAACGTGCTCGGCACCGAGAACCCGCTGGCCGAGATCTCGCGGCTGGCCCACGAGGCCGGGGCGCTGGTCCTCGCCGACGGCGCCCAGGCGGCGCCGAAGCTGCCGGTCGACGTCGCCGAGCTGGGCGTCGACTTCTACGCCCTGACCGGGCACAAGCTCTACGCCCCGACCGGGATCGGGGCGCTCTGGACGAAGCTCGACCTGCTGCGGGCGATGCCGCCCTTCCTCGGCGGCGGCTCGATGATCCGCAAGGTGACCCGTGCGGGCACGACCTACGCCGATCCTCCCGCCCGCTTCGAGGCGGGCACGCCGGCGATCGCCCAGGCGATCGGGATGGCCTCGGCGCTGCGCTGGCTCGACGGGCTCGGGATGGACGCCGTGCTGGAGCACGAGCGCCAGATCACCGCCTACGCGCTGGACGCCCTCGCCGAGGTGCCGGGCCTGCGGGTCTTCGGCCCCCCGCGCGGCCCCGACCGGATCGGCCCGGTCTCCTTCGAGCTGGACGGCGTCCACGCCCACGACGTCTCCGAGATCCTCGACCGCCACGGCGTCGCCGTCCGCGCCGGCCACCACTGCGCCCAGATCCTGATGGACCGCCTCGGCATAGCCGCCACGGCCCGCGCCAGCTTCGGCGTCTACACGACGCCAGAGGAGATCGACCGCCTGGTCGAGGGCCTCCACGACGCGCGTAAGGTCTTCGACCTATGACCGTGCAATGCAACCCACGTGCACAGAGCCCCCGAGCAGGCCGAACGCGGGAGTGGGTGCCAATCCACGGATGCCGTTGGCGCCTACGTGGCGGAGCCCTGCCGGAATCTGACTATGGACGAGCTCTACCGCGACCAGATCCTCGAGCACTACAAGCGGCCGCACAACTTCGGGCGGCTGGAGAGCCCCGACCTCGAGTTCGAGGACACCAACCCCTTCTGCGGCGACGAGCAGCACGTGACGATCCGGCTCGACGACGAGGGCGGGTCGCCGAGATCGCCTTCGACGGCAAGGGCTGCGCGATCTCGACCGCGGCGACCTCGCTGCTCACCGACGAGCTGGCCGGCAAGACGCGCGAGGAGCTGCTGCGCCTGCCCAAGGAGTTCGTCCTCGACCTGCTCGGGATCGACATCTCCGCGACGCGGATGAAGTGCGCGATGCTCGGCCTGAAGGTCGTGAAGAGCGCCAGCCTCGGCCAGCCCGCCGAATGGGAGGACGAGGGCGAGGTCGGCAGCCCCGACGAAGCGGCCGCCGACCTCGGATCGCTCTGACGCTCTAGGCGGCGTCGCCTTCCATCGGGCTGGGCTTGATCACCGCGAAGACGGCCCCGAACGGGTCGTGAGACCACGGCGAAGCGGCCGGCGACGATGTCGATCGGGCCGAAGTTGACGCTGCCGCCGAGCTCCTTCAGCTTCTCCAGGGTGGCGTCGGTGTCCTCGACCGCGAAGTAGACGAGCCAGTGGGCGGGGACCTCGTCGGGCACGCGCCCGATGATGTCGAGCATGCCGCCGACCGCGTTCTGCCGCCGACCTTGATCGCCGGTGTAGGTGCCGACGTTCTCGACCTCCATGTCTTCGAAGGTCCAGCCGAAGACGGCGCCGTAGAACTCCTTGGCCGCGGCGGGGTCGCGGGTGTTGAGCTCGTTCCAGGAGAGCGTGCCGGGCTCGTTGACCAGCGCCGGCGCCGAAGAACGTGCCCGGCTGCCAGATCCCGAAGACGGCGCCGGTCGGGATCGGCGAAGACCGCCATCCGGCCCAGGTCCATCACGTCCATCGGCTCGGCGAGCACGCTGCCGCCCGCCTCGCGTGACCTTGGCCGCGGTGGCGTCTGCGTCCTCGACTGAGACGTAGCTCGACCAGGCCGGCGGCTGGCCCTCCTGCATCAGCGGCATCACGCCGGCGACCGGCTTGCCGTCGCAGGGCTGCCTGACGGTAGCCGCCGGTCTGCTCGGCGTTCTCGCCCTCCTCGACGCTCCAGCCGAAGAGGCTGCCGTAGAACTGCGCCGAGGCCTCGATGTCGGGGGTGCCGAGGTCGACCCAGCAGGGCGTCCCCGGCGCGTAACTGGTCCTCTCGCTCATCTCATTCTCCAATCGTCGGGACGAACTGCATCAACTTCTCCTTCTGCCAGATAGACAAGTTGATGCAGTTCGCAAGGAAGGGTCGTGGCCTGCGATCCTCTCAGGTCGCTAAAATCCGACCTGTACGCTAGGAATAACGTGACGGACGGCACAACCACAAACAAGATCAGGGTCTGCCCCGCGGCTGAGCTGCCGCCCGGAGCCATGCGCCTGGTCGAGCACGACGGGGCCAAGATCGGCGTCTTCAACTGCGAGGGGACGCTGTACGCGATCGAGGACCGCTGCTCCCACGACGACGGGCCGCTCGCCGAGGGCGAGTTCGACCCCGCGACCTGCACCGTCGAGTGCCCGCGTCACGGCTCCCTCTTCGACCTGACCACCGGCAGGCCGAAGACGCTCCCCGCTTTCGCCCCGGTGCAGACGTTCCCGATAGCCATCGAGGACGACACCATCACCCTGGAGGTCGACTAGTCCATGGCAACACCCGAGGTCGTAGCTGAGAAGAGAGAGCTCGCCGGCATCAACGCCGACTACAAGGAGAAGTTCGGCTTCCACGATTCGGAGACCGGCTACGCCTACAAGGCGCCGAAGGGGCTCAGCCGCGAGATCGTCGAATCGATCTCCGAGTACAAGGACGAGCCGCAGTGGATGCGCGACTTCCGGCTGAAGGCGCTGGAGCACTTCTACTCGCGCCCGACCCCGAACTGGGGCGGCAACCTCGGCCAGATCGACTTCGACGACATCCACTACTTCGTCCGCGCCTCGGAAAAGAACAGCCGCGACTGGAGCGAGGTCCCCGAGGACATCAAGAACACCTTCGACCGGCTCGGCATCCCCGAGGCGGAGCGCAAATTCCTCTCCGGGGTCGGCGCCCAGTACGAGTCCGAGGTCGTCTACCACCAGGTCAACGAGAAGCTCGAGGCCCAGGGCGTGATCTTCACCGACATGGACACGGCGCTGCGCGAGCACGAGGACCTGGTGCGCGAGTACTGGGCGACGGTGATCCCGCCCAACGACAACAAACTGGCGGCGCTGAACTGCGCCGTCTGGTCGGGCGGCTCCTTCGTCTACGTGCCGGCCGGGGTCAAGGTCGAGATGCCGCTGCAGGCCTACTTCCGGATCAACACCGAGAACATGGGCCAGTTCGAGCGGACGCTGATCATCTGCGAGGAGGGCGCCGACGTCCACTACATCGAGGGCTGCACGGCGCCGGTCTACTCGACCGACTCGCTGCACTCCGCGGTGGTCGAGATCGTCGCCAAGCCGAGCTCGCGGGTCCGCTACACGACCGTGCAGAACTGGTCGCAGAACGTCTTCAACCTGGTCACCAAGCGCGCCGTCGCCCACGAAAAGGCGACGATGGAGTGGGTCGACTGCAACCTCGGCTCGAAGCTGACGATGAAGTACCCGTCGATCTACCTGCTCGGGCCCGAAGCCCACGGCGAGATCCTCTCGATCGCCTTCGCCGGCGACGGCCAGCACCAGGACGCCGGCGGCAAGATCATCCACGCCGCGCCGCGCACCTCCTCCTCGATCTTCTCCAAGTCGATCTCCAAGGACGGCGGCCGGGCCACCTACCGCGGCCTGCTCGAGATCGCCGACGGCGCGACCGAATCGCGCTCGAAGGTCGTCTGCGACGCGCTGCTGCTCGACGAGGACTCGCGCTCGGACACCTACCCGACGATCCGCATCGACGAGAACGACGCCGACGTCGGCCACGAGGCGACCGTCTCCAAGATCGGCGACGAGCAGCTCTTCTACCTGCAGAGCCGCGGGCTCGACGAGGAGGAGGCCTCGAAGATGATCGTCAACGGCTTCATCGAGCCGGTCACCAAGGAGCTGCCGATGGAGTACGCGGTCGAGCTCAACCGGCTGATCGAGCTGCAGATGGAGGGCTCGCATTGGCTGAGGTCGCAGACGCTTCCCGCCCCTTCCCGACCAGAAGGCGAAGGGGTGGGAATTCACCGACCTCTCGGGCCTCGACCTCGACGCCTACGAGCCAGGAGCGGTCGTGCCACGCCGCGATCAGGGAGGGCGAGGGCGCGACCGTCATCTCCGCTCGCCGAGGCGGCTCGAGTCCCACGCCGAGCTGCTCGACGGGCGGCTCGGGTCGCTGGTCGCCGGCCGAGGACCCGTTCGTCGCCCGCAACGAGGCCTCCTGGCGCGACGGCGTCCTCGTCCACGTACCGCGCGGGGGCCAGGGTCGCCGAGCCGATCCGGATCGAGGTCCCGGTCGACGAGGACGGCGCCGCCGTCAACTGGCGCACGCTGATCGTGCTCGAGGAGGGCGCCGAGGCCGAGGTCTGGGAGCACTGGTCCTCGCCCGGCGACGAGATCGACGCGCTGCTCAACTCGGTGGTCGAGCTGCAGCGTCGGCCAGGGAGCGACCCTGCGCTACGTCAACACCCAGGACATCTCGGAGTCGGCCTGGATCTTCGCCACCCAGCGCGCCCAGGTCGAGCGCGACGGCCGCCTCGACTGGACCGCGCTCGGCTTCGGCTCGGCCCGCGGCAAGGTGCGGATGGAGACCAAGCTCGCCGGCCCGGGCTCCGAGGCGCGGGTGACCGGCGGCTACGCCGGCGGTGCCGGGCAGCACCTCGACTACGACACCACCCAGGAGCACGCGGCGCCGAACACGAACTCCGACCTCGCCTTCCGCGGCGTCCTCGCCGCCGGCGCGACCGCGGTCTGGCGCGGGATGATCCGGGTCGACCCCGGCGCCCAGCAGACCGACGCCTTCCAGGAGAGCCGCAACCTGCTGCTCTCCCCCGAGGCCCACGCCGACGCGATCCCGGGCCTGGAGATCGAAGCCGACGACGTCCGCTGCACCCACGCCGCCGCGATCGCCCAGATCGACCGCGACCAGCTCTTCTACCTGACCTCGCGCGGGCTCGACCCGGCCGAGGCGAAGTCGCTGATCATCGAAGGCTTCCTCGAGTCGCTGGTCGAGCGGCTCGCCGAGGGCCCGGTGCGCGACGAGGTATCGGCGGCGCTGGAGCGCCGGCTCGCCGAGATCCTCTAGTCGTTCCGCTTCTTGTTGCGACGGTCCGAGATCGCGGTGCGAACGATCGAGGCGACGACGATCAGGACCGGCGGCAAGTAGAGAGCCCAGAGCCAGTGGCCAGCGTGGGCTGCTGGCAGCAGGAACGCCATCCGCTCAGTTGGCTCCTGCCTGCGCCGAGACCGCCAGCCTTGCGGGCAGCGGCCCCAGCACAAACAGGGAGAGGGAGAGTCAAAGTGAGTTGACTCGATTCCATTAAACCAGCGTTTACGTCTTTTTGGCATCGGTATAAAGCCGCGTTAACAGTGCGAAACTCGCCGAAACTCCCGCAAAACGCGGGTTCACCCGTTGGCGACCGAGAGCAGGTAGAGGCCGAAGCAGGTGAAGGCGACCATCACCGCCAGCATCCAGTACTGGGAGCGGGCGGCCTGGCGGTAGTCGCCCCAGTAGGCGGTGGCGCGGTCGTGGGCGAGGGTCAGGCCGAGCGACGTGGCCGACGACCAGGGCGCCGACCTGCACGTACCAGATCGCGTTGGCGCTGAGGACGCGTGAAGTCGATGCCGCCCGAGGCGGTGCCGAAGAGGTCGGTCGTCGCGGTCCCCAGCGGGTCGGAGAGCAGGTAGGTGAACTGGGCCTGCTCCTGGAAGACGAAGAGGCTGAAGTAGTGGGCGACGAGGTAGGCGAAGGCGATCGGGATCAGCGTGTGGGCGAAGCCCGATGCGCAGTTTCGCCAGCGGCGGGGCGCCGCGAACGGTCGCCATCCCCCGCACGCCGATCAGGTAGACGAGGCCGACGCCGGCGAAGCAGAGCAGCATGAAGATCGTGTCGGTGAGGCGCAGCGAGGCGGTCAGGCTGAAGCCGGCTTCGGCCAGCCATTCGAAGGTCTGCAGGATGCCGCTCTTGAAGGCGCCCTCCTGCGCCCCGTCGAAGCTGGTCGACGCGATCGAGGCGATCACGACCGCGGCCGAGCCCGGCACGGTCGCCCAGTTGGTCGACGCCGAGAGTGGCAGGCGCCGCCCCAGCCTGCCGTCCCTGACCCCGAAGGTGCCGAGCCGGGAGAACATCCCGAAGTAGACCGAGAAGACCTCGCCCGTCTGGCACCACTTCTCGACCCCGAACAGCGGCCATCATCGCCAGCGTGTAGACGGCTGTAGACGAGGGCGGCGACCGCCGGCGGCGTGCGGGCGAGAGCCCGACCGCGACGCCGCCGCTGGCGCCGTAGACGACCTCCAGCCAGACGAACGCGAGCAGGCCGATCGCGGCCGGCCAGCGCCCCAGCGCCTCGGGGTAGGCGAGGTGGGCCGGGCGCTGCCCGGCGACGGCGGAGAACCGCCCCGCCGACCATGCGCCCGATCGCCCGCCACGGGTTGAACGGCCGGAAGACGTCGCCGAGGATGACGCTGAACAGCGGGAAGCCGAGCCAGGCGGTGACGAAGATGAAGGTGAGGGCGAAGTTGCGATCGGGCGCTTCGGTGCCGTGCAGGCCGGCGTAGATCGAGAACGCCGAGCAGGAAGACCCCGATCGCCCCGCAGAGCGACCTGCACCGGCATGCCCGAGCAGGACCCGCGAGAGCCCCGCGCCGAGGGGCCGCCAGCGTTCCTCCTCGAAGCGGGGCTTGCGCCAGGCCGCGGAGAGCGCGAAGAAGGAGACGATCAGGACGATCGACGCCCCCCAGGCGAACAGCCAGGCCGGGACCGGCAGGTCCTTGCGGGCGACCAGCGCGTGCGCGACCGGCAGCAGCAGGCTCACGGGTTGACCGTCAGTTCGATGATCTGTTCCTTGCGGCCCTCCAGCTCGGCCTCGAAGACCCCTTCGATCGTCGGCCGGGAAGTCGAAGCTGACCGAGCCGCCCGCCTTGACGTCCTTCATGATGTCGTAGCCGTGGACGTGGACCTCGTCGCTGACGTCGGAGTCCACCTTGAAGCGGACCTGTTCGCCCTTGTTGTAGGTGAGGCTCCTCGACGCCGCCGACCGGCTTGCCGTTTTCGACGACGATCGTCGGGACCTTGCCGCTCGCGTTGGCTGGTGTTGCTGCTGCTGTCGCTTTTCTTCGAGCACGACGAGCAGCACGATCGCCACGACGATCACCGCTGCGCCGGCCACGGCGCGCGTTGCGTTCGAGTTCATCGCCAGCTCCTTTGCTCGGGGCGAGGGCTTGCCCACGCCCGCTTTCACCGCGGCCGGACGGCCGCGGACCCTGCCATGGCCGCCGGAGCGACCATGGATCGATGCGCTAGGAGGCGAGCGGCGGCGGGCGCTGAGCGAGGCCGAAGGCGATCAGGAGACCGCCGCTCGGCTGCGTGGGAGCGCGGCGCGGCCGGGACGGGCCAGATGCGCCGGCGAGCCAGGGATCGCCGCCGCGAGGCGAAGCGCTCCGGCGAGCCGGACGATCGCCTCGCAGCCCGGGTAGTGGCCGAGCAGCAGCGACGCACGAGCAGCAGGAGCGGAACCAGCGCCAGGATGATCTCGGTCATCGCTCGGAGAATGCTACGGAAACGGGGCCGACCGTCCAGCCGAGCGATATATCGTCAGCGCCGATGCGGCCGGAGAAGGACACCATCGCCGCCCCCGACCTGCCCGCGGGCATCGCCTGGATCGGGGAGGAGCCGCAGTCGATGCCGGCGCTGACGGCGGCCGGCCCGGCGCTCGTCCACTTCTTCGACTTCGCCCAGCTCAACAGCGTGCGGACCCTGCCCTACGTGATCGAGTGGGACCGCCGCTACCGCGAGGCCGGCCTGACGCACGATCGGCGTCCAGTCGCCGCGCTTCCCCTTCGGCGCCGACCCGATCGACGTGGCGGCCGGACTGCGGCGACCTCGGCGTCGAGTTCCCGGTCGCGATCGACGCCGAGCGCGACCTCTGGCACGCCTACGGCTGCGAGGGCTGGCCCAGCCTCTTCCTCTGGACGACGGGCGGCGCGCTGAGCCTGGTTCCACTTCGGCGAGGGCGAGTACCTCGGCACCGAGGAGGCGATCCAGGACGAGCTGCGCGAGCTCGACGCGCTGCAGGAGCTGCCCGAGCCGATGGAGCCGCTGCGGGCGACGGACGCCCCGGGCGTGAAGGTGATGCCGCCGAGCAACGAGCTGATCCCCGGCGGCTCGCTCGAGGAGGCCTTCGTGGTCGAGCGGGAGGACCAGGGGCTGGAGATCCCCTACGAGGCCGGCGGCGTCTACGTCACCGTCGAGGGCGAGGGCGAGATCAGGCTCGTCTTCGACAACGAGCGGCCGGCTCGGTGGAGGTGACGAACCCGGGCCTCTACCCCCTGGCCGAGCACGAGTGGCACGAGGCGCCACCGGATCCGGGTCCTGCCCGCGCCGGGCATGCGCATCTGGTCGGTCAGCTTCGCGCCCGGCGTGAAAAGACAGAAGCCCGGCGAGTAGAGCCCAGGGCAGGAACGCTAAGCGCGGGCCGCGAGCTCCTCGCGGATCTCCTTGGGCAGCATGAAGCGCACGTCCTCGTGGACGGTGCGCAGCTCGGAGACCTCGTCGGCGCCGCGCTCGCGGAAGAACTCGACGAGGCTCTCGACCAGCTCCTCGGGGGCGCTGGCGCCGGAGGTGATGCCGACCGTCTCCACGCCCTCCAGCCACTCCTCCTCGACCTGGGTGTGGTTGTCGATCAGGTGGGAGGCGGCGCCGTGCTCGCGCGCCACCTCGACCAGGCGGTTGGAGTTGGACGAGTTGGTCGAGCCGATGACGAGGACCAGCTCGCACTCGCGGGCGAGCTGCTTGACCGCGATCTGGCGGTTGGTCGTCGCGTAACAGATGTCGTCGGACTTGGAGCTGACGATCGCCGGGAAACTTGGCGCGCAGGGCGGCGATGATCTCGGCGGTCTCGTCGACCGAGAGCGTCGTCTGGGTGATGAAGGCGACCTTGCTCGGGGTCGGGGACCTCGAGCGTCTCGACCTCCTCGGCGGTTTGGATCAGGACGATGCTGTCGGGCGCCTCGCCGGTCGTCCCTTCGACCTCCTCGTGGCCCTCGTGGCCGATCATCACGATCGTGTAGCCGTCGGCGGCGAAGCGGCGCGCCTCGACGTGGACCTTGGTCACCAGCGGGCAGGTCGCGTCGATCGTGCGCAGGCTGCGGGCGGCGGCGTTCTCGTGGACGGCCGGGGCGACGCCGTGGGCGGAGAAGACGACCATCTCGCCCTCCGGGACCTCGGTCTCCTCCTCGACGAAGATCGCTCCCCGCTTGGAGAGCTCCTCGACCACGTGCTTGTTGTGGACGATCTCCTTGCGCACGTAGACGGGGGCGCCGTAGAGCTCGAGCGCGCGCTCGACCGTCTGCACGGCGCGGTCGACGCCGGCGCAGTAGCCGCGCGGGGCGGCGAGCAGGACCCGTTTCGGGGCGGTGCGGTGGCGCCATGGGCAAAGACATGGCTGGCAGACGTAGCTAGCCTTGATGCAATGGCAACCCAAGGACGCCACCTCGACCGGCTGACCGCGGTCGACGCCTCGTTCCTGACCAACGAGACCTCGACCAGCCACATGCACGTCGGCGCGATCCTGATCTTCGAGGGCCCGCCGCCCAACTACGTCGACCTGGTCGAGCACGTGCGCGGGCGCCTCAACCAGGTGCCGCGCTTCCGCCAGCGGCTGGTCGTGCCGCCGCTGGAGGCCGGGCGGCCGCTCTGGGCCGACGACGTCAACTTCAACCTGACCTACCACATCCGCCACACCGCGCTGCCGGAGCCGGGCGGCGAGGCAGCAGCTGAAGCGACTCGCCGGCTCGCGTCTTCTCGCAGCAGCTCGACCGCTCCAAGCCGCTCTGGGAGCTGTGGCTCGTGCAGGGGCTGGAGCGCGACCGCTTCGCGATGCTGACCAAGACCCACCACGCGATGGTCGACGGCATCTCCGGCGTCGACATCGGCACCGTGCTCTTCGACCTCGAGCCGGTGCCCGAGCCGGCGTCGAGCGAGGACGACTGGGTGCCCCAGCCCGCGCCGAGCACGGCGGAGCTGGTCGCCCGCGGCGCCGACCGACGCGGCCGCGGCGCCGGTGAAGCTGGTCGAGCGCGCGGTCGAGGCGGTGCGCCACCCGGAGTCAGCGGCACGGCGCGATCGGCGAGGCGCTGGAGGGGCTGGGCGAGGTGGTCGGCGCCTTCGCCGACCCGGCGCCCGACGTGCCGCTGAACCAGCCGATCGGCCCGCACCGGCGCTTCATCTGGGCGCGCTCGGAGCTGGCGACCTTCAAGCGGATCAAGGACGCCCTGGGCGGCACCGTCAACGACGTCGTCCTCGCCGTCGTGACCGGGGCGCTGCGCGAGTGGCTGCACGGCCGCGGCGATCCGCACCGAGGGGCTGGAGCTGCGGGCGCTGGTGCCGGTCTCGATCCGCGCCGAGGACGAGCGCGGCAACCTCGGCAACCGGATCGCGGCGATGCGCGGGCCGCTGCCCGTCTACGTCGAGGACCCGGTGCGGAGGCTGCGCGTGGTCAGCGAGGAGATGGAGGGGCTGAAGCGCTCCAAGCAGGCGCTCGGGCGCGGAAGTGATCTCCCGCTTCAACGACTTCGCCCCGCCGACCCTGCTGGCGCAGGCCTCGCGGGTCAACTTCTCGACCCGGCTCTTCAACCTGATCGTCACCAACGTGCCCGGCCCGCAGCTCCCCCTCTACGTCCTCGGCCGCGAGCTGCGAGGAGGTCTTCCCGGTCGCCTTCCTGCCCCAGAACCACGCGATGGCGGTGGCGATCATGAGCTACAACGGCCACGTCGGCTTCGGCCTGCTCGCCGACTACGACTCGATGGAGGACATCGAAGACTTCGCCGCCGGCCTCAACCGTTCCCTGGCGGAGCTGGAGGAAGCGGCGGCGGCCGTAGCCAAGGCCTGAGCGCATCCGCCAAACGGCGGATTGCGGGGCAAATTCTTTGCACTTCCGTTACCCACGTCTCCCACGCGTGCGTCCAAAGGGTTCAGCCTTCGCCGTGCCGTGGAAGAAACCGCCAACGCCTATCGCCTCGCCTACGACGAGGCCGTCAGAACGCTCTCCCAGCAGGAGGGGGTCATGGAGGCCTTTCGCACACGCGCGGGGGTCCTGCTCTCGGCAGCCGCGGTCACAACTTCTTTCCTCGGAGCGCAGGCTCTTCACACCGGCCATGCGGGACTGGCCATATGGCTCGCGCTTGCCTGTTTCGCGGGACTCAGCGGGTCTGTCTTGGCGATGCTGCTTCCGAGTCGCGCCGAGTTTGCCGCGAACCCGAAGAGGGTGATAGCGGCCTACATCGAGACCGACCGACCTCTTTCGATGACTGAAATCTATCGCGATCTTGCATTTCACATGGAGGCCAGTCACGCAGACAACAACATTATGCTCAAGCGCCTCGCCACAGCGTTCCGATTGGCCTGCGGACTGATGGCGGCCGAGGTGGCCCTATGGGTAGTTGCCCTCGCATCGACCGTGTAGCCTCAATCAGATGGCGCGATCCAATCCCAATTCCACGCGGTCCGATCGGGATCCTCGCCCGCTTCGCCCCAGCCCGATGATGCCCTTGACACCTGGCAAGCGCGAAGAAGAGTGGCCCGTCGGACTGCGGAAACCGGAGCCCGTACGGCCAAGCCCGATGATGCCCTTGACGCCGAGCAAGCGCGAAGAAGAAGAGTGGCCTCCCAACCTACGGAAGCCCGAACCCCTGCGGCCCAGCCCGATGCAGCCGTCGATGCCAAGCCGACGCGGTCGGAACCGCACACAACGAAACGACCCAGGCCATGTCAGCTGGATCCGGAGACTGACGCGCCTGTTCGCTCACCCGGCCAACCGCTGAGCGGGGGCAATTCGTGGCCATCCTCGTAGCCCTCTTCATCGTCGTCCCGATGGTCGAGCTCTACGTGATCATCCAGATCGGCTCGCTGATCGGTGTCTGGCCCACCATCGCCCTCCTCCTCGCCGACGCCCTGCTCGGCTCGCTGCTGCTCCGCCACCAGGGCCGCGGTGCCTGGCGCCGCTTCAATGCAGCAATAGCCGAGCGCCGTTTCCCCGGCCGCGAGGTAGCCGACGGCCTGCTGATAGCGGTCGGCGCGACCCTCCTCCTCACCCCCGGCTTCCTCACCGACATAGTCGGACTGATCTTCCTGATCCCACCAACCCGCGCGATCATCAGGCGCCTGATGCGCGGCTACGTCGGCAGGCGCTTCGTGGTTGTCGGCATGCCGGGATCCGCGGGCTCGTCCGGCCCGGAGACCATGAGCCGTCACTACGACTTCGACGCAACAGCCGAAGAGGTCGATTCGGAAGACCCCCAGCTGACGAAGCCCGATCAGTGAGCACCGCCTGCCGGTCCTTTTCGTCAACCCTGCTCAACGGCCAATTAATGAAAAGTCCTGACCCGGCCGAGTAGGTCAAGGTGGGGCAAGGCTTCGATACCTGGAAGAAGGGCGGTGTGCGCCAAGTGGCTCTCGAAGCCGCGGTGGCCGAGTTCCTGGCTCCAGCCCACGTCCGAGGCTTCTTCGTCGCAACGAAACACCGTCGCATTCTCGGCATCTCGACGTTCAACCCATTGACGTACTTTCGACGAGAGTACGTTGTCGTCGCGACAGACACCGGCCTATCGATCATCCGGCTCAAGCGCCCGCCAATTTTCAGGGCTTCACTAGATTCAGTAGAGCTCAATCTCACCAGAGGAGACAGCCGGGTCAGTTGGATGGGAAACAGGCTCCTAGTAGACGGAGTGACCTATTTCCCCATCCCCTTTCATGGAGAAGATGCAGCAGCAATCCAGCGTTGCACGACCAGCAATTAATCAGAGCCCTGCTTCATTTACGGCACTCATTGACGATGGATTCTGATCCAGTCGATCCGCACAACCTGGTAGGGCTCTTCGCTCGCGGTTCCAAGGGAACCGATTCTGCGAACCGTGGCCATGCCTGCTTGCACTCGCCCAAGGACCGCGTAGTCGGGAGCGATGTAACGGCCGCCCCCCAAAACAACAAAGAAGTCACTTCCTGCTTGGCCTCGTGCTTCCCTGTAGGCCTTGCCCATTGCCACAGTTCCGACCCGATAGTGGAAGTGCCGAGGAGGAGGTTCGACCACGCTATAGCCAGGGCCGCTGGTTCCATTGCCTCGAGGATCGCCACCCTGGATCACAAAGTGCGGGACCACCCGGTCAAAGTGCAGCCCGTCGTAGAAACCCGAGCGCGCAAGGTAGACGAAGGAGTTCACCACTACCGGAAACCGACGGGCGTCAAGCTTGATCCTGAATCGGCCGCAGTTGGTCTTGATGATCGCAACCAGGTGATCGCGGCGGTCGACTGTCTGTGGCGGCCGACTCAGGTGCTCGACTCGGGCCTCAATTGGCCCTGCCTTCCGACAGCTGCCGGTGCGGGCGGCTTCAGGCCCAGGCTCCCCTGAGGTCAACTGGCCAAGAGCACTGATGACGCCAAACGCGCCGAAAGCAATGGTGATGACCAACCCCGTGACCCAAACTCGCATCAGGCCAGAACCTTATCCCCTTATGACCCCCTCTGAACCCGCAACCCGTGCCTAGAAACCAAGTGCAAACTTGGCGTCCTCGGTCATCATCTCGGGGCTCCAGGGTGGGTCGAAGATCATCTTTGGGTGGACCGCCGAGACGCCGGGCAGGTCGCCCACGAACTCCTTCATCTGCTCGGAGACCTGGGGGCCGATCGGGCAGGCTGGGGTTGTGAGGGTGAAGGTGACGAAGACCTCTTCGCCGTCGATCTCCACGTCGTAGACGAGGCCGAGCGAGACGAAGTCGAGTCCCAGCTCGGGGTCGATGACCTCCTCGAGGGCCTCGATGACGTCGTCTTCGGTGAGCACCGCGGTATCGTTGTCGGGCATCGGCCCATGGTACTCGGCTAGGCTCGCGGATCGCGATGGGCGGCGAAGGACAAATCGTGCGGCGATCGATCGGGGTCGTCTTCGGCGACGGCGGGCTGCTGGCGCTATCCGCAGTGCGGCCCGAGGAAGCTGGAGACCATGGGGGCGAGGTGGTCGCGGCGGTGCTCTGTGGCGCCGACGGCGCGCCGGTCGACGTCTCCGAGGCATTGCTCTCGACCGAGTACGGGCCGGACGGGGTGCAACGGCGGGCCACGCTAGAGCTCTGGGTCGACGAGGAGGAGGGCCAGCCGCTGCGCGGCGCCGGCACGCTGATCAGCGCCAGCTCGGTTCGCCACCCCGGCCTGCACGCGGACATCGCCTTCTTCCGCTGGTCCCTCGAAGGCCGCGAGGGGCTCGGCCACTACGAGGTGGTGCGGCGCGATGGCTGAGATCAAGGCCGTCATCTCCGACTTCGGCGGCGTGCTGACGACGCCGCTGATCCAGTCCTTCATGGCCTTCCAGGACCAGACCGGGATCTCCGCCGAAACCCTCGGCAAGGGGATGCAGGCGGCGGCAGAAGCCAATGGTGAGAACCCGCTCTTCGAGATGGAGCGGGGCGAGATCACCGAGGTCGCCTTCCTCGAGACGCTCACCGACGCGCTCGAGCCGCTGCTTGGCCACCGGCCGGAGATGCACCGCTTCAAAGAGATCTACTTCGACGCGCTCGAGCCGAACCCGGCGATGATCGAGCTGATGCGCGAGCTCAAGGCCGAGGGGTACCAGATGGCGATGCTGACCAACAACGTGCGCGAGTGGGAGCCGCTCTGGCGCTCGATGCTCCCGGTCGACGAGATCTTCGAGACTGTCGTCGATTCCGGCTTCGTCGGCTGCCGCAAGCCCGAATCGAAGATCTACGAGCTGACCCTGGAGCGAATCGAGCGGCCTGCCGAGGACTGCCTCTTCGTCGACGACGTCCTGGTCAACTGCGAAGGCGCCCGCAAGGCGGGCCTGCACGCGGTCCACTTCCAGGACAACGAGCAGGCCATCCCAGAGATCCGCACCGCGCTTGCCTAGAGCAGGTGCCGGCGCAGGAAATCGAGTTGGTCGGCGACGACCGCCTCGTGCTGCGGTCCGTCGTAGATGTCGAAATGGTCGACCCCCGGATAGGTGCGCAACTCGCCCAGCGGGGCGCGCTTGGCCGCGGCGATGGCCGGGCCCGGCTTCGCGACCCGGTCGGCCTCTCCAACGCAGACGAGCCAGGGGCAGTGCAGGCCGGCGGCGTGGCGGGCCGGGCGGTAGGGACGACCGAGGATCCATCGCGAGGAGGCGCGATTGCGCCAGCGCGAGTCCTCGCCTGTCTCAACGACCTGGCGCCAGCCCTCCTCTCCACCGGGTGCATTGATGAAAGCGGCCTCGCGCGGCTGTCCGACCGCGGGCAGATGCCGTCCCCGAAGTGCCGCCACGAGCATTCGCGCTACGACCGCGGGAGAGGAACGATGGGCCTGGCGCACGATGTCGAGGAAGGGAACCTGGCTGATCGCGGCGGTCACGTCCGGGTCATCCGCGGCGGCAGCAAGCGCATTGCCTCCGCCCATCGAGGAGCCGAAGGTCGCAACGCGAGCGCCGTCCACCCCGGACAGAGAGCGGGCAAAGGCGAGGGCGGCACGCCAGTCCTCGAGCTGGCGTGCCGGGTGAAAGAGGTCCGCCTCACCACCGCTGTCGCCGAAGCCCCGGTGGTCGAAGACGAGCGCCGAGAACCCAGCTTTCGCGAATTGCTCCGCAAACGGGCCGAGCCGATCGCGCCTCGTCCCCGAGAGGCCGTGGGCCATGACGACGATTGGCGCCTCCGCACCCGCGTCGGCCGGCCGGTAGAGCCACGCGGCGCAGGCGTCGCCGCCAACGCTGAATACGGTCTCGGCTCGATCCATGCTCCTTATTCAACGGGAGGAAGGGCGGGGGCGTGAGATCTAGAGCAATCCATGAGACGGATCGCCCTCGGTGATCTGGGCGCGGAGTCGCGTAAGAACGGCGATGACAGCCACCAGAGCGGTGCAAGCTCCCGCGCCGGGCAGGACCCAGGACTGGGCGAAGACGGCCGTCAGGAAAGCGCAGAGAATCAGGGCGACGACGCAAAGGGTGATCAGGTCCAAGACCCGCTTGCGTTCGTCCTTGGCCTCTCCATAGTTCGCCTTGAGTTCGGAGAGCCGCTGGTCGAATAGCTTCTGCCGTTCTCGGCGCTGCTGTTTCTTGTCTCCCAGGTCGGCTTCGTGTTGCTCGCGGACCACCACTTTCAGCAGCTTCATCAAGTCGGTGATGCTGTAGTGCCCCTTGACGACCGCGTCTTGAAACTTGACCCACCGCGCTCGCTCCTGGGGACTCAGCGCATCGACCGTCTCGGCGTCCGGGTGCAGGAATGACGCGACCGTGACCAGCACCTCGATGATGCTGTTGTTGACATCGTCTCCAGGCTGGATCGAAGGCGGCACGAAGCCACCGGACCGCTTGGGGGTCAGGAGAGAACCCGCCCTCTCAGCAGTCACGCGTCATCTCCCTCTCCTTCGGGACTGGCACCTCTCCTTTTTGCGCATCGCGTTCTGGACGGTTTGCCCCGGGGGGCTCGGGTCATAGGGAGAGACGACCCGCTGTCCCCGCCCAAAACGCAATTCTCCCGATCTGGCTGCCCGCCAGATTTTGGACAAATTATAGGAACTACTCTGTACTTGCAAGGTATTTGCGACGAACGCCGACTCGCAAATGCGCGTTTCTACCGAGAAGCGGGCGGGAGTCGACTAGCAACCCACCGCATCGCGCAGCGTGCGGCAAGCCTGCCCCATCCGCGCATCCGAGAGCGACGTTACGCGGCGACGGAACGCGGCCCTCGGAACCGTGTGAACGTTGTCGAAATTGACAACGCAGTCCGTGGGAAGCCCGTCGTCGGCAGCGGTCAACACCAACTCCGAGACCAGATCGCGCCGCGTCCGGGTCAGAGCGGCCACGACGACTGACTCGATTCGATCTGCCACGGGGTCGCGCGTGAGGACCAGTACTGGGCGATCTCCTCCCGGCGTTGCGGCAAACCAGACCTCACCCCGTCGCATCGCCCCAGTCCGCCCAATCCTCCGCAGGACCCCAATCCGCGATTTGCGCCAGTGAACGCTCCGCATCCGTCGGAGGCATTCGCTCCCAGTTCGCGGCGTCGACCTCGCTGCGAAGCCGGACCAGATGCCGGTGGAGGGCCTCCCTCAAGAGCTCTGAGCGATCGAGGCCCAGGGTCTCAGCCCACCGCTGGACCTCAGCTGCCTCGGCGTCCGCAACTCGGAAGCTGAGCATTGTCATACGCCAAGGCTATCACGTATGACAGATGAAAAAACGACCCTCATCAGTTATCGGAGCCCGCGCGGTCCCAGATGTAGAGCTCTACGGCCTCGAGGGCCAGCTCCATCTGGCGCGGCGGGGAGAGCAGGCCGAGGACGAGCTCGAGGGCGTCCTCCTCCGTCACTCCGGCGTCGACCGCCTCCTCGCCGCGGAAGCCGGCGGCCAGCTTCAGGGCCTCGCGGCGGTTCTCGCCGAGGGCGCCGAAGGCGCCCATGAGGAAGTCGCGGTTGGGTACCGGCTGGCCGAACTCGAGCGAGCCGTGCCAGGCGGCGAGCATCGAGAGGTCATGCTCGTCGAGCTCGGAGAGGGCCTTGGCGTAGTGGGTCTCGAGCTCGTCGTCGGGGATCTCGTCAACCCAGGCACGGACCGCCTCGCCTAGCAGTTGCCGGCGCGCCTCCCGCCCGATCGAGTCGGCGATCGCGCGGATCGCGTCGGCTGGGTCTACGAAGCAGAGGGCCATCTGGGGTGCAATCTAGAGAGGGCGGTAGACGCCAAATCGGCGCCGGGATGCCGCAGTTTGCGACGGCGGGGCGCCGGGAGCGGACATAGGCTGGAGGAGTGCCGCTGAAGCTGATCCAAGGGCCCCCGAACTCGGGCCGGGCGGGCCGCATCAGGCGCGGCCTGCTCGCCGTCCTCGAGCGCGATCCGGTCCTCGTCGTCCCCACCCTCGACGACGTCTACGCCTTCGAGCGCGAGCTCTGCGCGGAGGGCGCGGTCCTCGGCGCCGGCGTGATGACCTTCGGCGGCCTCTTCGCCACGGTTGCCACGGCGGGGGGCGCGCCTCCGGGCGCCGTTCTCACTCACGCGCAGCGCCTCGGCGCGGTCGCGGGGGCCGTGGCCGAGCGGCGAGGGGACATCGGGCCGCTGCGCGGCTCCGCCTCCCAGCCCGGCTTCCCGCTCGCGCTGGAGCACCTGCTCGACGAGCTGCAGGGGGCGGGGCTCAAGCCGGCGGATGTCGAAGCGGCGGCCGGGACGCTGGAGGGCTCCGCCTACCTCGGCGACATCGCGACCCTGTTCGCCGCCTACGCGCAGCTGCGCGACCGGCTCGGGATGGCCGACACCCACGGCGTCGCCCGCGAGGCGATCGGCCTGCTGGAGGCCGGCAACGGGTTCTGGCGGCGGCCGGTCTTCCTCTACGGCCTCGATGACCTGACGCGCAACCAGCTGGACCTGATCCGGGCGCTCGTGCCGGCCGTCGACGTGACGGTCGCGCTTCCTTACGAGGAGGGACACGCGGCGCTCGCGGCACGGAACGCCCCGCTGTTCGAGACGCTTGGCGAGATCGGGGTCGATTCGGTCGAGGTGGCCCCGGCCGACCCCGCCAACACGGACTCGCCGCTCCTCTTCCACCTGGAGCGGGACTTCGGCGCAACCGAGCCGCAGCGCCGGCCGCCCGACTCGAGCCTCGTCTTCCTGCGTTCCGCCGGCGCCCGCGGGGAGGCCGAGGCGATCGCGGTCGAGGTGGCCCGCCTGCTCGCCGAGGGAACCGATCCGGAGCAGATTGCCATCGTCACGCGGGACCCGGCGCGGCGCGGCCCGCTCCTAGCCTCCGTCCTGGAGTCCTGCGGAGTGCCGACGGCGCTCGAGGCGGAGGTCGGGGTCGCGACCACCTCGGTAGGGGGCTCGCTGGCGGCCCTGCTGGAAGCGGTGCTCGGGACCGGCCGGGCGTCGGACCTGCTGCGCTACCTGCGCGGCCCCTCGGGCACCTCGCCGGGAGGGGTCGACTGGTTCGAGCGCGGGCTGCGCCGCGAGCGAGTCCAGACGGCGGCGGCTGCCCTGGCTCTCTGGGAGGAGAGGCACGGGGAGCCGCCGGCGGACGTCGCCCGGGTCCGCGAGGCGGCGGGCCGGCCGCGAGACCTGGCGACGGAGGTCGCGGCGATCGCCACGGCGATGGGCGCTCGGATCGGCACGGAGCTCGAGATGCGCGCCGCCGGGGCGATCGCGACGGCGATAGCCGAGCGCGCCGAGCTCGACGGCCTGGCGCCGCTCCCCACATCCATCGCGCAGGCGCTGGGCGCGATCTCGGTGCGGGCCTGGAGCGGGCCGGTCGAGGACCGGGTCAGGATCGCCGACCCGCGCCGGGTGCGAGCGGCGCGCTTCGACAACGTCTTCGTCGCCTCCCTGCAGGATGGCGAGTTCCCGCGCGGTGCGGGACACCTCGACCCGTTCCTCTCCGAACGCCAGCGCGAAACGCTGGGCCTGCAGCCGCGCCACGACAACGAGGCCGAGGAGCGCTACCTCTTCCACGCCTGCCTGGCGCTGCCGAGGCGCCGGCTCTTCCTCTCCCACCGCGACAGCGACGAGAACGGCGCCGCCGAGGCACCGTCGCCCTTCCTCGACGACGTCAGGCAGCTGCTCGAGCCAGGCGGGGAGGAGGTCCGCGGACGCGCCCTCGCGGACGTCGTCTTCCGCGTCGGCGATGCCCCCTCGGGGACGGAGCTGGCGCGGGCGATCGCCGTCTGGGGGACGAGCGCCGACCCGCGGCGGCTGCTCGAAGTCTCCGGCGCCGAGCGACGCGACCGCCGACCGAGTCGGGGCCCGCCTGGCCTCCGCCCGGGGCACGGAGGCCGCGACTCGCGCCCCGGGGCCGCTGTCGAACCCGTCCGTGATCGCGGCGCTCGGCGAAGTCGGCGCCTACGGCGGCACCACCCTGGAGGGCTTTGACGTCTGCTCCTACCGTTGGTTCGTCTCGCACGAGCTCTCGCCCCAGCCACTCGACCCGCCCCCGGACCCGCTCGTCCAGGGGGGCATCGTGCACGCCGCTCTCTGCTCCCTCTACGAGGAGAGGCCCGGGGGCGATGCCCTCCCCCGGCCCGGCTCGCTGGACGCCTGGGTCGCCCGCAGCCGCGAGCTGGCCGGCGAGATCGCGGCGGAGAGGGGGCTCGGCGAGCACCCGGCCGAGCGGGCCATGCTCGCCCGCGTCGAGGGCCTGCTCGCCCGCTTCCTCGCCGAGGAGGCGGGCCGTGAAACCGAGGGCTTCGAACCCTGGCTGCTGGAGGCGGGCTTCTCCGAGTCCGAGCAGTCCGGAAAGCCGGCGCTCGAGATCGACGGCTGGCGCCTGCACGGGGCGATCGACCGGATCGACCGCACGCCCGACGGGCGTGCGCTGGTCCTCGACTACAAGCTCTCGAGCAGGGTCTCGCCGCGGGAAAAGCTCGAGGAGGAGGCGAAGCTGCAGCTGCAGCTCTACCTGATCGCCGTAGCCGAGCTCTGGGGCGCGGAGGCCGTCGGTGGCCTCTACCACCCGCTGCGCGCCACCTCCGAGCGCCGGCCACGCGGGTTCGTGCGCGAGGACGCCGCGGACGACCTCGCCGATTACGGACTCTCCAGGACCGACAAGGTGGACGACACGGAGCTGGAGGAGCTGCTCGCCGATGCCCGTCTCCGGGCCGGCGAGATCGTCGCCCGGATGCGGGCCGGGCGGATCGATCGCGACCCTGGTCCCCGCCAGGGCCTGCGCAACCACGGGATCTGCCCGCCGTTCTGCGAGTTCGCGCCGATCTGCCGCCGCGACCGGGCGCCGGTCGAGCCGGCGAGCGAAGAGGAGGACGAGGAGCGGTGAGCGCGCGGCAGCCGACCTCCGAACAGCGAGCCGCAATCGAGGCGAGCGGCGCCGAGGTCCTGGTCGAGGCGGGCGCCGGAACCGGCAAGACCGGGGTCATCGTCGACCGCTGGTGCCGGCTGGTCTGCGAGCGGGACATCTCCCCCGACGCGATCCTCGCCTTCACCTTCACCGACAAGGCCGCGGCCGAGCTGCGCCAGCGGATCCGGGCCGAGGTCGAGCGCCGGGCCGAGTCCGGATCGGAGCGCGCCCGCGAGCTGCTGCCCGGGCTCGGCGGCTCCTGGGTGACGACGATCCACGGCTTCTGCAACCGCCTGCTCTCGGCCCACCCGGTGGCCGTCGGGCATCGATCCCCGCTTCCGCGTGCTGGACGCCCCCGAGGCCGAGCGGGCGGCCGTCGAGGCGTTCGACGAGGCGCTCGAGACCTTCCTCGCCGGCGGCGACCGCGCGCGCGAGAACACGGTCGCGGCATTCGACATCGCCGGGCTGCGGGGGATCGTGCTCGGCGTGCACGCCGAGCTGCGCAGCCGTGGCGAGGACGAGCCCCGGCTTCCCGAGCAGCCCGAGCCAGACGTGCCGGGAGCGTTGCGAGGCGCCGCCGAGGCCGCCGCGGAGGCGATCGGCGGAGCTGAAGCCCGGCAGCGCCAACCACGAGCTGGTCGAGCGGGCGCTGGCTCTCCTCGACGGAGCGGGAGCCGCCCGGGCCTCGGCGAGATCGCCTCGCTGCGGACGACGAGCAAGGCGAAGCCGATGGCCGCCTACAGGGAGGCGATCGACGCGGCGGTCAGCCGCATCGCCGAGGCCGGCGAGGGCGGCCTCGCCTACCGCCACGTCGCCGAGCTCCTGCGGCTGTTCTCCGAGCGCTTCGCCCTCGCCAAGGCGAGGCGCGCCGGGATCGACTTCGAGGACCTGCAGCTGCTGGCGGTGCGACTGCTCGAGCGGACCGAGACGGCGACCGCCTACCGGGGCAGGTTCAGCCACCTCCTGGTCGACGAGTTCCAGGACACCAACCGCCTGCAGCTGCGCCTGGTCGAGGCGCTGCGCGGGCCGGGAGCGCAGCTGATGACCGTCGGCGACGAGCTGCAGTCGATCTACGGCTTCCGGCACGCCGACCTCGACGTCTTCCGCGAACGGCGGCGGGCAACCGAGGCGAGCGCCGACGGCGGAGGCGATCCCCCTCAGCGGCAACTTCCGCTCCCGCCCCGAGGTGATCGGCGCCGTCAACGCGATCGGGGAGCGGCTGCTGGGCGACTACGCCCCGCTGCGGGTCGGCGCCCCGCCCAGCCGATCCGCAGCCGCCGGGAGACGGCCCGGCGGTGGAGATGCTGCTCACCGGCCGCGACGGCTGGACCGACGAGGAGATCGAGCTCGACCCGACGACCGACGCCCGCACGCCCGCCAACCAGCTGGCCGAGGCCCGCTTCCTCGCCGCGCGGCTGCGCGAGCTGGCCGACCAGGGCGTCGACCGCGGCTCGATGGTCGTGCTGCTGCGCGCCTTCACCCGCCTCGACGCCCACGAGGACTCGCTCGAACGGGCGGGCCTGCGCCCCTACGTCGTCGGCGGCCGCGGCTACTGGTCCCAGCAGCAGGTCGCCGACGTCTGCGCGCTGCTGGCGACGATCTGCAACCCGCTCGACGACCAGGCGCTGCTGGGGGCGCTCGCCTCGCCCGCCTGCGGGGTGGCGCCGGACACGCTCTGGCTGCTGCGGGCGGCGGCGGGCCGGGGCCGCCACCTCTGGCCGGCGGTCGAGCGGGCGGCCGGGCCTGGGCGAGGACGAGGGCGTCGACCCGGAGCGGCTCGCGCAGATTCCCGCCGGCGGAGCTGGCGCTGCTGCGCACCTTCGCCGAGACGGTGGCCGGGCTGCGTCGCCGCGCGACCTCGCTCTCCCTCGCGGGCCTGATCGACGCGGCGGTGACCGAGACCGGCTACGACCTGG
Organism: uncultured Solirubrobacterales bacterium; assembly: GCA_963714665.1. Lineage (GTDB taxonomy): Bacteria > Actinomycetota > Thermoleophilia > Solirubrobacterales > 70-9 > VRUE01. The sequence goes on from CAVQPE010000003.1 coordinate 1,395,668, forward strand.
CGGTGCTGATGCGCCCCGCCGGGGAGGCCCGCTTCGCCAACGTGCGCAAGCTGATGCGCCTCGCCGCCGAGTTCGAGTCGAGCGAGGGCCGCGACCTGCGCGGCCTGCTCGACTTCCTCGCCGCGCGCGCCGATGCCGACGCCGACGCGCAGGCCGCGACCGCGCTGGAGGGCCACGACGGGGTGAGGATCATGACGATCCACAGCGCCAAGGGGCTCGAGTTCGACGTGGTCGCGATCCCCCACCTCTCGCGCGGCCTCCTCCCCCCCGCGCGCACGCCCCTGCTCACCATCGGCCGCGAGCCCGAGTCGCCGCGCGTGGGGATGCAGCTGCGCCGGCTCGGGGCCCGCGGGGTCAACCTCTACGCCCAGCGCGAGCTCAGCGAGGACGCCCAGCGGCGCGACGCCGAGGAGGAGCTCCGCCTCTTCCACGTCGGCGCGACCCGAGCCCGCGAGCGGCTGCTGCTGAGCGGCGTGGTCAGCCCCTCCCCGCCGTCCCGCAAGACGACCCGGGCGAAGCCGTGATCGAGCGGATCGTCGCCGGGTTCGAGATCGACCGCGAGCGCGACTCGAGCGTCGAGGTCGCCGCCCCCGAGCCGAGGCCGGGGCTGGACGCCTCGTTCCAGCCGTCCGAGATCGCGGTCCGCGTCAACCTCGCCTCGGCGGAGCGGGCGAGGGCCCTGGCCGCGGTGCGAAGGGAGCACGGGCGCCGGAACGGGACGCCGGCGAGGGGCCGGCGCCCCTGGTCGCGGCGAGGACAGCGAAGGCCGCCGAGGCGACCGCTCTCCTACACGGCGATATCCGCCGCGGCGAGGGCCTCGACGAGCGCTCGCTGCCGGCCAGCGACCGGGCGCTTCGGGAAGCGAGCGACGGCGAGCACGAGGCACGACCGGACGGAGGGCGCGGCGCGGGGCAGGGCCGTCCACTCGCTGCTCGAGTGGAGCCAGGCCAACGGGTGGCGAGCGCCGTCGGCGGAGCTGGTGCGCCGCATCTCGACCTCGGCGGAGGCCGGCGACCCGGGCCTCACCGAGGAGGCGCTGCTGGCCCCGTTCAAGGCCTGGCTCGACTCCGGCTTCTTCGCCGAGCGGGTGCGGGGCGCCGAGCGCAGCCGTGCCGAGGTGCCGCTCCTGTCGAGGTCGCCGACACCGTCCTGCGCGGCTCGATCGACCTGCTGGTCGAAGCGGACGGGCGCCCGCCGCTGATCGTCGACTACAAGACCGACAGGGTCGACGGCCGCGAGCCGGCCGAGCTCGCGGCTCGCTACGAGATCCAGCAGGCCATCTACGCGCTGGCGGTCGCCGAGGCCCGAGGGACGGAGGAGGTCGAGGTCGCCTACGTCTTCCTGGAGCGGCCCGGGGAGCCGGTCATCGCGAGGTGGGGCAGCGGACGAGATCGCGGCCGGGCGGAGCAGGCTCGAAGCCGAGATCGCCCGGATCAGAGAAGGTTGATCAGGTCGTGCCGGGCTCGGCCGAGGAGGCCAGCTTCGTCGCCAACTCATCGAGCTTCAGCTCCTTGAGCCCCTCGCCCACCGCGTCGAGCTCGGCGGCGCAGTAGGTGACCAGCTCGCGGCCCTCGCCGCAGAGTCGAGGGTCTCGCGCAGGCCGGCCTGGCCGGAGTCGAGGCGGTCGATGATCTGCTCCAGCCGCTCGACCGCGACCTCGTAGCTGTCTGGTTTCTCCGTCACTCCCGATCCTCGATCCTGGCGCCGACGCTGCCGTCGGCGAAGCGCAGTCTGACGCGCCCGGCGGCGACCGCGGCGCCGGCGCTGGTCACCGGCTCGCCGTCGCCGGCCTCGACCAGGGCGTAGCCGCGTTCCAGGGTGCGCTCGGGCTGGTGGGCGCGCAGCGCCACCGCCGCCCGGTGCAGCGCCTCCCGGCGGCGCTCCATGTCCGGCCCGGCGGCGCGGCGGCGCGCTCGCTCGAGCACGACGGTGGCGAGGCGGCGCTGGAAGCCGAGCCGCTCGGCGATGCCGCGCTCGGAGGCGGCGCGGATCTCGCGCGTCTTCTGGTTGAGCGCGAGCCGCTCGCGGCGCAGCGCCCGCGCGGGGCCGCGGGCGAGGGAAACCAGGTGCGGCGTGCGCGCCGGCACCGCGCCCTCGGCCGCCCGGCGCAGGGAGCCGGCGCCGCGCTCGAGCGAGCCGCGCGCCGCGACGCAGTCGAGCGGCACCGCGGCCTCCGCCGCGTGGGTCGGGGTCGAGCAGGCGACCGCGGCGACGTCGTCGATCAGGGTCGAGTCGCGCTCGTGCCCGACGGCGCTGATCACCGGCACCCGCAGCATCGCCACCGTGCGGCAGAGCGTCTCGTCGCAGAAGGCCCAGAGGTCGGCGAGGCTGCCGCCGCCGCGGGTGACGACGATCGCCTCGACCTGCGGCTGCGCGGCGAGGCCCTGGATCGCGGCCGCGATCGCCGGCGCCGCGTGGCGGTCCTGCACCGGCGCGAAGGCCCAGACGACGGTGCCGCGCCAGCCGCGCCGCTCCAGCCCGGCCAGCAGGTCGCGCCTGGCGGCGCCGGTCTCCGCCGTGACGACGCCGATCGTCTTCGGCAGCAGCGGCCGCGCCAGCTGCTGCTGCAGCTCGAACAGGCCCTCGGCCTGCAGCTGCTTGCGCAGCGCCTCCAGCCGCGCCAGCAGGTCGCCCTCGCCGGCCAGCCGCACGCTGCGTGACCCGAAACGAGAAGCCCGGCGAGGAGGCCTGGCTGCCGATGAAGTAGTCGGGACCGCCACCGGCGACGAACTCGGCGCCGTCGCGCAGCGCACCCTCGGGAAGCTTCAGCTGCTCGAGCTCGTTCAGCCCAGATCGTGCACGGCACCGCCCCTTCGCTGTCGCGCAGCTCGAAGTACGACTGCTTCGGCGTGTGCCGAAGGCCGGTCACCTCGCCGATCAGCTGAACCCGCGCCCGCTTGCGCAGCTCCTCGCGAAGCGTTTTCGCGTAGCGGCCGACGGGAAACGGCCCGGGCAAGTCCACGCAATTCAGGCTATCCGGCGCTGGGTGACGAGTCAGGCGGTTTCGTGCCAGCGTGTCGCCCACTGCTTCAGCTCGCCGATGGCCGGGCCGCAGATCGGCGCCCTTCGCGGTCAGCGAGTAGGTGACCCGCACCGGCGTCCCGGCCTCGACCTCCCGCTCGACCAGGCCCTCGTCCTCGAGCTCGCGAAGCCGCTGGGAGAGCAGCCGGTCGGAGAGGCCCGGCACCGCCCTGGCCAGTTCGCCGAAGCGCATGCGGCCGCGCGGTCAGGGCGCAGAGAATCGCCCCGGTCCAGCGCTTGCCGATCAGCTCGATCGCGGCGTGGAAATGCGGGCAGACGCCGTTGCCATCGACGGCATGATCTTGGGTCGGGGACCCAGCCTCCACGACAAGGAGCTTACCGAACGTAAGTGATGGGCTCGTCAGCTGGCGCAGGGGCCGGTATCGACGGCGGAGGTCGTCTCCCCCAGGGCGGCTTCGACGACTTCGTTCGGGACCGCGAAGCCGCCGGGGGCCCCGGTCGGTGGTCGCGGCGAAGACGGTGCCGAGGACGCGGCCGCGGGTGTCGACCATCGGGCCGCCGGAGTTGCCGCTGCGGACGGTCCCGCGCAGCGAGGCGATCGGGCGGCGCACCGGGCCCTGGCCGTAGGAGTCCTCGCTGATCGTCTCGCGCGTCTCGCCGAGGCGGGCCGGGGCGACCGCGTAGGGGCCGTTCTCCGGGTAGCCGAGCACCGCCGCGTCGGCGCCCGACTGCGGATCGGCGGACGACCGGCAGCGCCGGCAGCCCGGCGTCGATGCGCAGCAGCGGCGAGGTCGTTTTCGGGGTCGTAGTGGACCGGCGTCGCTTCCAGCGAGGCCCCGCCCTGGGTCGTCACCGTCGTGTCGTCCTCGCCGGCGACGACGTGGGCGTTGGTGACGACGAGCCCCGGCGCGGCCGACCCAGCCCGAGCCCTCGATCCCGAGCCCGCAGGCGGTGCCGAGCACCCGAACCACCGAGCCGCCGGCGCGTCATCACGTCCGGGTCGGCGACGACCTTCGGGTCGGGCGCGCGCCACCGGTGCCGCCGGGCCCGACGATCGAGGGCGCCGGGTCGACCCGGTCGAGCGCCCGCAGGATCGCGCCCGACGGCGGCAGCACTTCGTTGAGGCTGCTGCAGGATCAGCGAGTCCTGCACGTCGGCGCGCAGCCGCGCCGTCCCCGGCGCGTGCAGGGCGACGGCACCGAAGACCCAGACGAGCCCCAGGGCGACCGCGGCGATCAGCGCCGCGCCGCCGGCCCCGTCGGCACGGTGCAGCGCGCCCCTGCCCGCGATCACCCGCGCCCGCAGCCCCAGCGCGAAGCTCTCCAGGGCCACCGCCACCAGCGCCCCGCCGATCAGCGCCCCCAGCGCCGCGCACAGCGGCGCGTAGGGCGACTCCGACCCCTGGTTCAGGAGCCAGGGGCCCGATCCGGCTCCCGGCAAACGCCCCGAGCGCGAAGCCAACGCAGAGTCAGCGTCGCCGACGATCAACCCCTGCCGGTACCCCCAAAGCCCAAGGGCCAAGGTGAAGGCGACGATCCCCCAGTCCAAAACGGTCATGGACTCAAATGGAAGCACGCAGGAGGGGCCGGGTGCCTCTCCTGAGCAGCGGCGTCATGTTTTTCGCAAGAACAGCTCAGCGAACAAACCCAACGCTGCGGCGAAAAACCCAGCAAGCAGGAGAGGCACCCGACCCCTCCACTACCTTTCAGACAAAATGAGCCCTCGTCCCCCCGAGGTGGAGCGGCGTCGCCGCCTCGTCACCCGCACGCTCCCCCTCAGCGCTGATCGCCCTGATCGCGTTCGTCCTGGGCGCTCGGCGCGGGCGCCCCCGGCTCGCCGGAGAAGGAAGCGGCCCAGCGCTTCGCCGACGCCTGGGAACGCGACGAATTCGCCGCCATGTACAGGGAGCTGAACCCGGCCTCGCAGGGCGACGATCGAACTGAACGACTTCGCCCTCGCCTACCGCGAAGCCGAGATGACGGCGACCCTGCGCTCGCTCGAAGCCGGCTCGCCCGGCGATCCGACCTCGCGCGGACGGGACGACCGTGGTCGCCGGTGCCGGTCGTCGCCGACACGGTCGCCTTCGGCACGGTCGAAGAAGACCTCGACCTGCCCTTCGACGAAGGCGGCATCGACTGGGACCGAAGCGCTCGTCTTCCCCGGCCTGCGCCAGGGCGAGCACCTGGAAAGCCAGGTCGAACTCGCCCCGCGGGCCCCGATCCTCGCCGCCGACGGCTCGCCCCTGGCCGAGGGGCCGGCCGAAGCCCGCGCACACCCGCTCGGCAGCGCCGCGATCGACGTCAGCGGCGAAGTCGGCACCGCCGAAGAAGACGAAGCCGACGCGCTCGCCCGCCAGGGCTTCCCGCCCGGCACCCCGGTCGGGGTCAGCGGCCTCGAGCGGGCCTTCAACGCCCGGCTCGCCGGCAAGCCCGGCGGGTCGCTGCTGGCCGTGACGACGCGGATGGCTCGACGCGGACGCTCGCCGAAGCCGAACCGCAGCCGGGCGCGCCGGTGAAGACGACGATCGACCCCGGCCTGCAGGAATCGGCCGTCTCGGCCCTCGCCGGCCGCGCCGGCGGCATCGCCGTGCTCGACGCCCGCAACGGCGACGTCCGCGCCCTCGCCGGCCAGGCCTTCTCCGCCCCCCAGCCACCGGGCTCCACCTTCAAGATGATCACCACCACCGCCGCGCTGCAGAAGGGCGTCGTCTCGCTCGACGACGAATTCGAAATCACCAACGGCGTCAACGTCGGCGGCCGCTTCATCGAAAACGCCAACGGCGAGTACTGCGGCGGCACCTTCCGCGAAGCGTTCGCCGAGTCGTGCAACGCCGACTTCGCCCCGCTCGGGCCGAAGATCGGCAACGACGACCTGGTCGCGACCGCGGAACGGTTCGGCTTCAACTCGCCGCCGGCGCTCTACGCGCCGCGGATCGTCGCCGAAGTGGAACCGGCCGAATCGACGATCCCGACCGAGATCGGCGAAGAAGTCGACCTCGGCGTCAGCGCGATCGGCCAGGGCGAAGTGCTGGCGACGCCGCTGGAGATGGCGAGCGTCGCCCAGACGATCGGCAACGGCGGCGTGCGCGAGCCGACCTCGATCGTCGCCAACGCGAAGCTGCGGCCCGACGCCGAAGCCGGTGCGGGTGATGTCGCAGAAGGTCGCCGACGAGCTGACCGAACTGATGATCGGCGTCGTCACCGGCGGCACCGGCTACGCCGGGGCGATCCCCGAGGCCCAGGTGGCGGGCAAGACCGGCACCGCCGAGCTGGGCCCCGAAGCCGGGCAGAAGAGAACTCGGCCCACCCCGAACAGCGCAAGGACGCCTGGTTCGCCGCCTTCGCCCCGGCCGACCACGCAAAGCTGGCGATCGGCGTGCTGCTGATCGAAGCCGAAGCGGCGGGCGGCGAAGTGGCCGCCCCGGCCGCCGTCGCAAGTCCTCTCGGCCGGCCTCTGAGCGAGCCGTGCTACGCGCGGACGCCGTCGCACGCTTAGAGGTCCAGCGTGACTTCGGCCGGCCCTTCGGGGCCGGCGATTGAGAGCGTCAGCGGCCGGCTCTCGGAAGCCGCCGACGGGCAGCTGGAAGAGCACCAGCGAGCCCTCGATCGGGCCCTGCTGCGGGGTCGAGTCGGGACTCGGGATCGGTTCCTGGGATTCGACCTTGCCGCCGAAGGGGAAGGCGTAGAGGCTTTCGCTCGGGATCGCTTCGAATTCCTGGTGCCCCGCGTCGGTGATCGTGAACGAGTCGGCGAGCGTCTGGGTCTCTTCGCTCTTGTTCTGGACTTCGAAGAAGACGCCGAAGTAGGTCGAGCCTTTCGGCGGCGGCGGCTGGCCGACCAGGTAGGCCGAGTCCTCGTTGTCGTTGGGGTTGAGGAAGCGCGAGAAGATCACTGGTACTTGAGTTCGCCGAGCTTGACCGACCTCGCCCTCGACCACGTCCTTGGAGTCGCTCGAGTAGCCGCAGGCGGAGACGGCGAGGGCGAGCACCGCCAGCGCAAGGGCGGCGAGCAGCGGCAGGACGAGTCGGCGGCGACGGGGCATCGGCGGCGAGAGCCTATAAAAGACGGCTCAGGGAATGCCGGTCGCGTAGCGGTTGCCGCCGGCGACGGCCATCCGGCCGGTGCCGAGCTGCCCCGACTCGAGCTGCTCGCGCAGCCGCCGCAGCGCCTCGCGCCAGCGCCGCTCGTAGCGGGATCGAGGCCCCGGAGAGCAGCTCCAGGCCCCGGTCGACGGGGTTCGACGGCTCGGTCCAGAAGGAGACGCGCACCTTGGTCAGCGAGCCCGGGCCCTCGGTCAGCTCCCAGAGCGTCGTCGACGGAATCCGGTTGACCCGCCCGCCGCGGCCATGCTCGACGATCCGGTGGGGCGCGTCGGGCTCGGCGATCGTCGTGTCCATCCAGACGTCGCCGCGGCCAGACCGCGATGCGGAACCGGGCCCCGGCGCCGACGCCGGTGGACTCGATCCGCGTCAGGTGGAAGTCGGCGAGGAAGTGGTCGGTGAAGGACGGGCGCAGGGCGAGGTCGGCGATCGCCTCGAAGGCGCGCTCGCGCGGCACGTCGATCTCGACCTCTGCGCTGACCGGACCCATGAGCGGCGCGATTCTATGTGCGCCGTGCGCGCCGGGAAGTTTGGAGCAGATCGTTTGCGGGAAATCCCGGATTGCGGCGCCTCCGGGTCCCCGCTAGCATCCTCAAGCGGAGGCGCCGGGAAAGGAGTCACCATCTTTACCAGTGTCAGCCCCGGCATCAGCGTTGAGAATTTCGACGTAGGCACGTTCCCCGGATCGGGAACGTATTTCTGCGCTTCGTGCGGCTCGCAGCTCTCGCTGCGGGAGAACGACCAGCTGCCCGAGTGCCCGCGCTGCGGCGCGGCCGAGTTCCAGCGCGACTCGATCTTCGAGTCGATGCAGGACCACGGCCAGACCGTCAGAGCTGGCGATCCCCGACGGGCTCCCGGACCACGACTGGCTGCAGGCGGCGCGGGCGATGCTGCCCAGGCCAGGCCGCTACCTCGCCTGGCGCGAGGACGAAGGAGAGATCCGGATCTTCCCGATCGAGCCGGGCTGGACGCGGATCGGCCGCAGCGCCACCGCCGACATCCGCCTCGACGACCCCAGCGTCTCCCGCCGCCACGCCCTGATCGTCTCCGAGCTCCCCAACACCCTGCGCGTCCTCGACGACCGCAGCCTCAACAGCGTCTTCCTCAACGGCGAGCCGGTCGAGTGGGCGCGGCTCGGCGACGGCGACGAACTCGCGATCGGCCGCTACCGCCTCTTCGCCCTGGAAGCCTGAACGCGGAATTTCCGGCCACCGCCGCCCCTAGCAGTGGGGACGGTGAGCACCGACCCTCGATCCCACCCCGAGGTAGCCGCCGGAGCGCGCCCGCGAACGCCTCCACGAGGAGATCGAGCGCGTCCGCGTGGGCGTCGAGGAGATGCTCGCCGAGCAGGAGAACGGCATCGATGACACAGCCCTGCGCCTGGAACTGGATGCCCTACGAGCCGAGACCAACGCTCTACTCAAGCGCCGGGTCCGCAAGACCGAGAAGCGCCTGGAACAAGCGCGATCGACAAGGTCGACGCCCGCACCCGCGCCCTGGAGCGGCGCCTCGACGAGGTCGAGCAGGACCGCAAATACGCCGAGTGGCGCATCCACACCAACACCGAGCAGATGCTCGACAGCCTCCTCCGAGAGGTCCGCGCCATCGCGGACCTACTCGCTAGAAGCTAAAGAGAAAGAGCAAGCGTCCCGACAGAACACGTCCTGTCGGGAGGGCCGGTGCCCCCTCCGACGGAACTTGTGAGCTGAATATGCGCCGATAGCCCACCAAGTACGGGCAGCGGGTTCCGACGGAGGGGGCACCGGCCCTCCCCCGACCAAGACTCACTCAGTCGAGATGCTCGGGTCGGCCTGCACCTTGTGCGGGACGACCATCAGGAAGTTGTCGCCGGCGTCGGCGGCCAAGCTCGAGGACCCGATCGGCCTCCTCGTCCTGGTCCGGTCGCCCGCAGTTCCTCTGCGTAGGCGGCGAGCAGGTCGTCGACGTCGAGCAGGCCCTCGGCGTCGAGGTCTTTCAGCTCGACCTTGGCGCCCTCGCCGAGCCGCCGTTCGATCGCCTCGCGGTCGATGCCGAAGGCGTTGTGGCGGACGTAGACGCGGCCGCCGGTCATCCCGGCGCAGGCCCAGGGGCCGAGGTCGCCGAGGACGACGGCGCGGCCCGAGGTCATGTACTCGAAGGCGAAGCCCTTGGCGTTGGCGCGGTCGACGATGCAGCCGCGGCTGTCGTCGATGTCCTCGGCGGGCTCGCCCGCCAGCACCACGTCGGCGCCGGAGAGGCGGATGCAGAAGCGCGAGTCGGCCGAGCCCTGGACGAAGAGGCGGCCGCGCTGGGCGCCGTAGGCGAAGGACTTGCCGACCGAGCCGTTGAGCCGCTGTCCCTTGGCGCCCTTGCCCTTCAGCACCGCGACGCTGCCGCCCAGCATCGCCTTGCCGACGCCGTCCTGGGCGCCGCCCTCGACCCGGATCGCGACGCCGTAGGCGTTGAAGGCGCCGAGGCCCTGGCCGGCGACCGAGCCGCCGTTGAACTCGAGGCTGGCGAGCACGTCGTCGTTCGACTCGGGTCCGTCCTCGAAGATGCGCGAGCGGGCGATCGCCCCGGAAAGCTCGGTGCCGAGCACGCGGTCGTTGGCGTCGGTGGCGCGGGGGAACTCGTTGCGGATCGTGCGCCCGGCGCAGATGTCGCCGGCGAGGCCGGCGATCTGGGCCGAGGCCTGCTTGGCCTCCATCCGGATCGGGCGGGCGACGACCAGCCCGGCCTCGGCCCGCTCCTCGGCCTCCTCGGCCACCGGCAGGTCGAGCGGCTCGAGGTCGAGGAACTCCTCCAGCGGCGTGATCAGCGGCGCCAGGTCGACCGCATCGTGGTGGGAGACCTGCTCGAGCAGGTCGTAGCGGCCGACCAGGTCCTGGGCGCGCTCGTAGCCGAGCGAGGCGACGACCTGCTTGACCTCCTCGCCCATCGCCTGGAAGAAGCGGGCGCAGCTCTCGGCGGCGGCGTCGACCTCCTGCGGGGTGAACTTCTTCAGCCCGTGCTCCTGGGCCTGCTCGACCGTCTCGATCTGGGTCGCGATGCCGACGTGGCAGGTGTCGAGCTGGCAGCCGCGGCAGATCGTGCAGCCGAGGCTGACCATCGCCAGGGTGCCGAAGCCGACCCGGTTGGCGCCGAGGCAGTGCAGCTTGACGACGTCGTGGCCGTGGCGGTAGCCGCCGTCGGCCCAGATCTCGACCCGGTTGCGGATCCCGGCCTCCATCAGCGCCCGGTGCACGGCGCGGGTGCCGATGTCGGAGGGCAGGCCGACGTGGCGCAGGGCGTGCTGGCGGGCGGCGCCGGTGCCGCCCTCGAAACCGGAGAGGGTGATGATGTCGGCGCCGGCCTTGGCGATGCCGAGGCCGATCGTGCCGATGTTCGGCACCACCGGGACCTTGACCGAGACGCGCACGTCCGGGTTGACCGTCTTCAGCTCGTCGATCAGCTCGGCGAGGTCCTCGATCGAGTAGAGGTCGTGGTTGTTGGAGGGCGAGATCAGGTCGGTGCCGGGCGCCGCGTTACGGGCGGCGGCGACCTTCTCGGAGACCTTCTTGCCGGGCAGGTGGCCGCCCTCGCCGGGCTTGGCGCCCTGGCCGATCTTGATCTCGGCGAGGTAGGAGGAGTTGATCATCTCCGCCGAGACGCCGAAGCGGCCGGAGGCGACCTGCTGGCCGCGCCACTTGCGGTAGTGGCCGTACATGTCGCGGATCTCGCCACCCTCGCCGTTGACGCAGAGGATGTTGATCGACTTGGCCGCCTCGGCGTAGGCGCGGAAGGCCGGCTCGGACTGCGAGCCGAAGCTCATCGAGGAGATCACGACCGGGTAGTCGTGGTGGCCGACGCCGGCGTCGACGCCGGCCGGGTCGACCGGCTCGCGGTCGCCCTTCAGCCCCATGATGTGGCGCATCGAGATCGGGCTCTGGCTGCTCGAGCTCGCGGACCTTCTCCGAGTAGTCCTCGTAGGAGCCGGAGCCGTTGGCGGTGGCGATCGCGGCCTTGTAGACCTTGGGGTAGAAGCGGAACGTCTTCGCCGGTTTGGCCTCCTCGTCGCCGGCGAGGATGCGGGCGCGCTCGTTGGTGTCCTCGTCGAGGTCGGCGAAGCCGACCCCGCCGGTCTCGGAGGCGGCGAAGGCCTCGGTCATGGAAGATCTCGGCCAGCTCGGGCTTGACCCCGATCGAGGAGAACTGGCGGGCGTAGCCGCGCACCTCGTGGATCCCGATCGTCGAGATCACTTTCTCGATCCCCTTGGTCAGGGCGGCGCAGAGGTTGGAGACGTCGGTCTCGTAGTCCTCGACGCAGATCACCTCGACCATCGTGTAGGGGCAGACGCCGTTGGCGCCGAGGCCGAGCGCGAGCATCGTGTCGTGGACGTTGCGGATCGCCGCCGAGCGCAGGACGATGCCGCAGCGCCGGCGCAGGTTCTCCTCGCCGGGCTCGACCTTGAACCCCTTCAGCGCCTGGTCGACCGCGGAGGTGGCCAGGTGCGGGTCGAGGTAGCGGCGGTCGGCGTCGTAGACGGTGCGGTCGGTGAGGACGAGCAGCTCGGCGCCGTCGCGGACCTTCTTCACCGCCTCCTGCTTGATCCGCTCGATCGCGCCCTGGGTCGTCTCGGACTCGAGCAGCGAGATGTCGACGCGCGTCGGCGCGGCCGCGGAACTCCTCCCAGAGGTCCTCGAGCAGGTAGGTGCGGTGCTTGCGGGCGATCGCGGCGGTAGGTCTTGTCGGAGAGCGGCGCCAGGCCGTGGTGGCCGCCGAGGATGATCGGGAAGGCGGTCTCGACCGTGCCGGTGTCCTCGCCGGCGGCGTCGATCGAGGGGCGGCGGCCGAAGACCGCCCGGGTCGAGAAGTGCTCCATCTCGCGCTCGCGGTCGATCGCCGGGTTGGTGACGACGGCGACCGTCTCCTTGAAGTAGTCGGCGAGGTTCTGGCGCTCCGGCGAGAGCGCCGCCAGCGGCCCGTCGTAGCCGAGCGAGCCGACCGGCTCGGCCCCGTTGGAGGCCATCTGCTGGACGAGTTTGACGTCGTCGCGCTGCCAGCCGAAGCCGGCGAGGACGCGGTCGGCGACCTTGACCGGCTCCTCGGGGCCGGCGTCGGAGTAGCCCGGCACCTCCTCGCCCTCCAGCGGCCCGCCGGTCTCCAGGGCGCGGTCGTAGGGCGCGACCTCCTCGACGCCGTTGCGCGCGCAGCCAGCTCTCGCGGACGATGCGCAGCATCTCGTCGTGGGCGTGCAGGGTCGAGCGCTTGCGCTCGCGGTCGATCATCACCAGCGCCTTCTCGCCCGGGGCGAGCGGCTTCGGCTCGGAGACCATCGAGGCGACCGAGACGACGCCCGGCTCGGAGCTGAAGACGAAGTCGTCGCTCGGTCTCGACCTGCCAGAGCGGCCGCAGGCCGAGCGCGTCGGCGGAGAACACGCACTCGTCGGCGTGGCGGGCGATCAGCGCCACCGGGCCCTGGGCGAACGGCCCCATCGCCTGGTGCAGGTACATGTAGAAGCTGTGCAGCTCGGCGGGCAGCGAGCGGATCTCGTCGACGATCGGCGGCACGATCATCTCCATCGCCTCGGCGCAGGCTGAGGCCGTCGCGGCTGACCAGGGTGTCGATCGTGCGGTTGAGGTCCTGCGAGTCGGAGGAGCCGGGCTGGATCGGCACGCCGAGCATCCGCGCCTCCTGGCGCAGCTGCTCGATCGTGTTGATCTCGCCGTTGTGGCCGAGCACCGAGAACGGCTGCACCCGCTTGAAGGAGGGCCAGGTGTTGGTCGAGTAGCGGTTGTGGCCGAAGCAGCCGATCGTCTCGAAGCGCGCGTCGCGCAGGTCGGGGTAGTACTCGCCGAGCACCTTGGGCGCGCCCATCACCTTGTAGACGCAGGTCGTCGCCGAGAAGGAGGGGACGTGGACGTCGAGGCGCTGCTCGAGCTCGATCAGCAGGTCGAAGAGGACGCGGTCGCGGTGGCGAGGCGTCGGCGACGAGGCCGGCGAGCTGCCAGAAGTGCGGCTCCTCCTCGCGCGCGGTCGGGCCGAGCGCGGGCGAGTCGACGACGCCGATCCGCTCGGCGAGGATGCGGAAGCCGCCCTGGCCGAGCAGCTCGCGGGCGTCGTGCTGGATCTTCTCGCGGTCCTGGGAGCGCTCGATGAAGATGTGGGCGACGGCGAAGGCGTCGTCGAGGGTCAGCGAGGGGTCGTGGCCGCCGGCGCGGACCTCCTCGGCCCAGATCTTGCGCGGCAGGTCGAGCAGCAGGCCGCAGCCGTCGCCCTCGCCGTCGACGTTGCCGGCGCGGTGGAGCATCTTCTGCAGGGCCGGGATCGCCAGCTCGATCGGCGCGTGGCTCGGCGTCGCGTCCTTGCGCACGGAGGCGTAGATCGCGCAGGCGTCCTTGTCCTCGACGCTGGGCGGCGAGACGAGCGGCCGGTAGGCACGCTCTGGCGAGTAGCGGACAGGGCCCTCGCCGTGAAGCTCACGGGACTGGGTATCGAGACATAGCTGACCTCCCGGTTTCCACGCCTTCTTCGAGCGGGCGCGCGACGGGTTGACGAGTCGGAGGATTATAGGGCCACAGACCCTCCCGGTCCGGCAAATTTGCGTTTTCCCGCAAATAGCACTGAAATCCCGCCAACCAACCAAACTGCATCAACTTCTCTATCTGCCAGGCGGCGAAGTTGATGCAGTTCGCGAAGGAGAGGCTCAGGCCCAGCCCATCGGCTCGTAGCCGCCCTCGGGCTGGACGCCGATCAGGAGCGCGGTGACGGGGCCTCGGAGCGGTTGAGGATCGTGCGGCTGGCCGGCGGCTCGATCGAGGCGAAGGTGCCGGCGGGGGCCGGATGGTCCTCGCCCTCGATCCGCAGCACGCCTCGCCCTCGAGGATCGCGTAGAGCTCGACCTGGCCGCTCTCGTTCTCGTCGTGCTCGGGGATCTGCCCGCCGGGGTCGATCTCGACCAGGTTGAAGCCGAAGGCCGAGGTGCCCAGCGCCTTGCGCGCCAGCCGCCAGGTCGAGTCCCCCGAGCCCTCCATCGACTCGAACTCGTCACGGTGCTTGATCGTGTAGTCGGCCATAGCGCTCCTCAGGCGGCGGCAAGCCGTGAGCCGACTTTCGAGCTCGACGACGCGGTCGGGAGCAGAGAGAGCGGCTCGTGTTATCGCGATCAAGGCCACGCCGCTCAGGTCGTACGCTCGGCAGCGGCCTCCAGGAGCTGCAACGTGCTCGGCGGGGCTCAAAATCGAGACGTTCACAGGCCGGCCCCTTTCGAATCGAACCGTGCAGTAGTCGTCGTCGACTTGCTCTTGCTCGTCATAGTGGTCAAACGAGCGCAACTCGATCGAGATTGCATCTGCCTGGCTGTCGTAGTCAGCCTTCATCAGCTTCTCCTCTTGTGGATTGTGACCACCAAGTCCGGCTCGTCAAGAGCCAACACGACTCGCACACGAGTGCCACGAAGATAGCCGGTGTAGCGCGGTCTCTGGTCTGCATCGCGGTCCACTCTGACCGGATTCGCAATGACCTGCTCGACATCCGATACCGTCGCCTGCAGGTTGCGGAGTTCATTCTTGGCGTGCCGCGTGAGACGCATTGCCCCTTAAGGGCTCAGCGCTCGAAACTCTCCCCCTTCGACTAAAGCTCGGGAACGTCGGCGCCGTGGGGACTGAAGGGGAGGCGGCGGACCTCGGCCCAGCCGGCGCAGCGGTCCTCGAGCGCCTCGGCGACCTTGCCGGCGTCCTGCCAGGTGGTCCAGACGAGGACCGTCGGGCCGGCGCCGGAGATCGTGGCGCCGAGGGCGCCGAGCTCCGCCGCTGCGTCGACGAGCTCCATCGAACGCGGATAGAGGTCCCGGCGGCGGGGCTGGTGGATGCGGTCGGCGAGGCCGCGCCGCGACGAGGTCGAGGTCGGCGGTCTGCAGGCCGAGCACCAGCGCGACGCGGCCGCCACGTTGGCGATCGCGTCGGCTCGCGGGAACTCGTCGGGAATCGCTTCGCGCGCCCTCTCGGTCGAGACCTCCTCACCGGGAATGACCGCGACGGCCTCGAGCCCGTCCGGCGGGTCGAAGCGTGCCGCGATCGGAAGCCGTCGGCCTCGGTTCCGCAGATCACGAAGCCGCCGTAGATCGCCGCGGCGACGTTGTCGGGGTGCCCCTCCAGCTCGGTCGCCCGCGCCAGCATCTCCTCCTTCGAGAGCGCCAGCTCGAAGAGGTGGTCGGCGGCGAAGAGCCCGGCGACGATCGCCGCGGCGCTGGAGCCGAGCCCGCGGGCCAGCGGGATCTCGCTGCGCAGCCGGAAGGCGATCCCGTCGGCCGGATGCAGGCTCTCGAAGGCGCGCACGATCAGGTTGTCGCGGCCGGTCGGGACGTCGAGCCCGCCGGGGTCGAAGCGAGAACTTCCCCGCCTCCTCGACCTCCAGCTCGAGGAAGAGCGACACCGCCGCCGCCATCGACGTCGTAGCCCGGCCCGAGGTTGGCCGAGGAGGCCGGGACGCGGACAGGCGGCGCCGCGCGGTCACTCGAATACCGCGCGCTCGACCGCGCCGAGGTCGTTCTCGCAGTTGATCACCGGCGGGAGCCTTGGAGAGCGCGGTGTCGGGGTCCTTGAGCCCGTGGCCGGTGAGGACGCAGACGACCGACTCTGGCGGCGCGGCGCCCTCGATCGTGGGCAGGCCGTGGGCGAGCAGGCCGGCGACCGAGGCGGCCGAGGCCGGCTCGCAGAAGACGCCCTCGCCGGCGGCCAGCCAGCGGTAGGCGTCGAGGATCTGCTCGTCGGAGACCGCGGCGACGCGGCCGCGCGAGGCGGTGAAGGCGGCCATCGCCTCCTCCCAGCGGGCCGGGTTGCCGATCCGGATCGCCGAGGCGACGGTCTCGGGGTTGGCGACCGGCTCGCCGTGGACGAGCGGCGCCGCGCCCTCGGCCTGGAAGCCGTAGAGGACGGGCGCCGTGCCCGCCTCCTGGAAGCCGCGCCAGTAGGCGGTGACGTTGCCGGCGTTGCCGACCGGGATCGCCAGCGCGCCGGGCGCCTCGCCCAGCTCCTCGATCACCTCGAAGGCGGCCGTCTTCTGGCCTTCGATCCGGTGCGGGTTGACCGAGTTGACCAGCTCGATCGGGTGCTTGTCGGCGAGCTCGCGGACGATCCGCAGGGCGTCGTCGAAGTTGCCCTGCAGGGCGACGACGCGCGCGCCGTGCATCAGCGCCTGGGCGAGCTTGCCGATCGCGATCTTGCCCTCCGGCACGATCACCGCGCCGCGCAGTCCGGCCCGGGCCGCGTAGGCGGCGGCGCTGGCGGCGGTGTTGCCGGTCGAGGCGCAGATCACCGCCTCCGCCCCCCGCCCCTTGGCCCGCGAGACGGCGACCGTCATCCCGCGGTCCTTGAAGCTGCCGGTCGGGTTCGCGCCCTCGAACTTGAGGTAGGCCCGCACGCCGAGCCGCTCGGAGAGCCGCGGCGCCTCGATCAGCGGCGTCGAGCCCTCGTTCAGCGTCACCACCGGGTCACCGGGCTCCAGCGAGAGCCGCTCCCGGTAGCGCTCGATCAGGGGGACGGGGCTCAAACGAACTCCTCCTCGATCACCCGGATCGAGCGCGGCGGCGAGCGCAGGACGTCGAGCCCGTCGATCGCCTCGAGCGCTTCGGAGAAGCGCGACTCCAGGCACTCGTGGACGACCATCACCAGGCGGGCGTCGTCGCCGATGCCGCGCTGCACGACGCTCTTCACCGAGACCTCGTTGTCGCCCAGCACCTGGGCGACCTGGGCCAGCACGCCGGGGCGGTCGGCGACCTCCAGGTGCAGGTAGAAGGACGAGGTGACGTCGGCGACGATCGGCAGCTGCTCGCGGGTCTCGTGCACCGGGGCGTCGCCGGTGAGGATCGAGACGACGTCGCCGAGCACGGCCGAGGCGGTCTGCGATGCCGCCGGCGCCCGGCCCCGACATCGTCACCTCGGTGATCGCCGGCGCCTCGACCATCACCGCGTTGAAGGGCCCCTCGACCGGGGCCAGCGGGTGGCCGCGGTAGAGGAAGCAGGGGAAGACGCGCACGCTGATGCCGCCCTCGCGGCGCTCGGCGACGCCGAGCAGCTTCAGCGAGAGGCCGAGCTCCTTGGCGTAGGCGAGGTCGTCGGGCTGGATCGGCTCGATCCCCTCGTAGGGGACCTCGTCGAGCGTCACCGGGGTGTGGAAGGCGAGGCGGGCGAGGATCGCCATCTTCGCCGCGGCGTCGGCGCCGTTGACGTCGTCGGTCGGGTCGGCCTCGGCGTAGCCCAGCTCCTGGGCGCGGGCCAGCACGTCGTCGTAGGCGGCGCCGCTGGCGGCCATCTCGGTGAGGATGAAGTTGGTGGTGCCGTTGACGATGCCGAAGACCTTGGAGATCTCGGTGACGCCGAAGCTCTCCTGGATCACGCGCACGATCGGGATCACGCCCGCCACGGCGGCCTCGAAGCGCAGCTGCACGCCGGCCTCGCGGGCGGCGTCGAAGAGCTCGTCGCCGTGCTGGGCGAGCAGCTGCTTGTTGGCGGTGACGACGGGCGCCTGGCGCGCAGCGCCTCGAGCACGTAGGCCGCGCGCCGGGTCGGTGCCGCCGATCAGCTCGACGATCAGGTCGGAGCGCTCGAGGATCTCGCCGAAGTCGCCCTCCTCGCGGGTGAGCACCCCGGAGATCTCGGGCCGGCGCCCGGTCGCGGCCTCGACCGCGTCGGCGCGCGCTGCGAGCAGCTCGGCGAAGGCGCCGCCGACCGTGCCGCGGCCGAGCAGCCCGATGCGGACGGCTTTCGAAGGTTCCTCAGACATCGCGGGCGGTCAGGTCCTCGTAGGTCTCGCGCCGCACGACGACGCGGGCGTCGCCGTCGCGGCAGAAGATCACCGGCGGGCGCGGCACGCCGTTGTAGTTGCTCGCCATCGCGTAGCCGTAGGCGCCGGTCGCCGGGGTCACCAGCACGTCGCCGACCGCGGGGGCGGCGAGCATCGCGTCGCGGACGAGGATGTCGCCGGACTCGCAGTGCATGCCGGCGATCGTCGCCAGGGTGTCCGGGCAGCCGCGGCGGCGCGGTCGGCGATCAGCGCTTCGTAGCGGGAGCCGTAGAGCATCGGCCGCATGTTGTCGGACATGCCGCCGTCGACGGCGACGTAGGTGCGGACGCCGGGGATCTCCTTGACCGTGCCGACCCGGTAGGCGGTGACGCCGGCGTTGCCGACCAGCGAGCGGCCCGGCTCGACCAGGATGCGCACGCCCTCGCCGAAGACCTCGGCGACGCCGCGGACCTTGACGTCGACGTAGGCGTCGATCGAGGGTGGCTCGTCCTCGGCGGTGTAGGCGATGCCGAGGCCGCCGCCGACGTTGACGACCCGGCACCAATCGCCGGCCAGCTCGCCGAGCGCGCGGATCGCCAGCGCGTAGGGCTCCAGCTCGAAGATCTGCGAGCCGATGTGGGCGTGCAGTCCGACCAGGTTGAGGACGTCGGAGGCCAGCACTCGCTCGATCGCCCGCGCCGCGAGGCCGTCCTCGAGGCCGAAGCCGAACTTCGAGTCGAGCTGGCCGGTCTGGACGTAGTCGTGGGTGGAGGGCTTGATCCCCGGCGTGACCCGGATCAGCACGTCCTGCGGCTGCGTCGAGCAGGCGCTCGCAGCGCTCGATCTCGTCGAAGGAGTCGAGGATCAGGTGGCCGATGCCCGAGCGCGCCGCGAACAGGATCTCCTCGTCGGTCTTGTTGTTGCCGTGCATGTGGATGCGCGCGGGGTCGAAGCCGGCCCGCAGCGCCATGTGCAGCTCGCCGCCGGAGGCGACGTCGACCGAGAGCCCCTCCTCGGCGAAGAGCCGGTAGGCGGCGGTGCAGGGCAGCGACTTGCTGGCGAAGAGGACCTCGAAGTCGGCGCTGCGGCTCTGCGAAGGCCTCGCGGTAGGCCCGGGCGCGGGCCCGCATGTCGTCCTCGGCGTAGACGTAGGCGGGCGTGCCGAAGCTCGGCCGCCAGCTCGACCACGTCGCAGCCGCCGATCTCGAGATGACCGCGCTCGTTGACCCGGCTGCCCGCCGGGTAGACCAGGGACCCCGCGATCGGGTCGGCCACCGCACCCGCCTGTCCACGCTCCGCCATAGGCGGGCATTGTGACGGTTGAGGGGGGAGCGGCGGCTACTGGGGCGCTATTTGTTGCCGCCGAGCAAGCCGCCGACCGTTTCGACGGCTTTGTCGACCGTTTTGCCGACCGTCGATTCTGGACCCGCGACGCCGTTGACCGTTTCTTCGGTGACTTTGGTGACACCGGTGCTTTCCAGCCCGCCCCCGGTCGCCTGATCGACCCCCGAGACGGTTTCGTTAACCGCTCCGGTGACGGCACCGGAGGGGGAGGTGGACTGGCCGGAACCAGATCCAGAGCCGGAGTTGCCGCCGCCGGAGCCCGAGCCGGCGCCGCCACCCGAAGCCGAGGACGGAGCGGAGCCGCCGTCGCCGGCCGGGTTCGAAGACGGCGTGTCCCCTCCGGAAGGCACCGGTGAGGCACCTGTACCGCCGGCCGCGGCCCCGCCATGCTGCCCGCCGAGGGCATTGGCACCTCCGTGCCGTCGACCTGCTCCGTTCGCCCCATTGCCCGCCGCGCCCGCGGCTGTCCTCCTGCCGGCACCGGTGTTCGCGGCGTTTCCGGCACCGC
Organism: uncultured Solirubrobacterales bacterium; assembly: GCA_963714665.1. Lineage (GTDB taxonomy): Bacteria > Actinomycetota > Thermoleophilia > Solirubrobacterales > 70-9 > VRUE01. The sequence goes on from CAVQPE010000003.1 coordinate 1,415,343, forward strand.
TTGCCGGCTGACCGGTCGAGACCGCCGCGCTGTCGCTACCGCCGCCGATAGCCGGCGAGGGGCCAGTCCCTCAGCGCCTGCAGCGAAACGAGCATGACAAAGGTGGCGACCGCCGCCGCGATCAGCGCCGTGCCCGACACAGCACCGACGAGATATGTGTGGGCCTGGCGAATCATCTGCACCGCCTCCGTGGTCGCCTGCTACCCAGGGTCCCACGGTCCCAGACCCCGCGACATACCTAATAATCGTATTTTCTAAAAATTCTTAGCACTGGGAGCCGGGCCCCTACAGGTAGGCCATCGGGTCGGTCACTTCGCCGTTGATCCGGACCTCGAAGTGGAGGTGGGGGCCGAAGCAGTAGCCCGTGCAATCGCTGTAGCCGATCACCTGGCCCTGGGAGACCTGCTGGCCGGCGGAGACGGCGAAGGACTCCTGGTGGGCGTAGCAGGTGGAGAGCCCGCCGCCGTGGTCGATGCAGGTGTAGTTGCCGTAGCCGCCGCTGCTGGCCTCGGGCTCGGTGAAGATCACGGTCCCGGCCGCGGCGGCCCGGATCGGCGTGCCGCTGGGGACGGCGATGTCGATTCCCGGGTGGTACTCGTAGCTGCCGTTGATCGTGCGCGGCCCGAAGCCGGAGACGACCGGGCCGTCGACCGGCCAGATCAAGCCGCTGCCGCTGCCGCCGCGGATCGGGCCGGCCGGCAGCGGCACCGAGCCGGTCGCGGCCAGCTGCGCGGCGATCTTGCCCTGGATCGCGGCGACCGAGCCGTCGAGCTCTTCCTCGTGCCGGCGGATCTCGCCGCAGCGCCGCGAGCCGCTCGGCCCGAGCCGAGACCAGCGCCGCCTGGCGCTGCTGCACGGCCGAGCGCGCGCTGGCCAGCGCCTGCTCTTCGGCGGCGATCGCGTCGCGAGCCGCTTCGATCCGGTCCTTGGCGGTGCGCAGGCGAGTGACCGTTCGCTTCACCTGGTCCCGCAGTTCCCGCACCCGGCCGACGACCGCTTCGTCCATGCCGTGGATGCGGTCGAGGTATTCGGTGCGATTGACGAGTTCGTCGTAGCCGCTGGCGCCGACGATGAGGCTGAGCATGTCCGGGGTCCCGCTCTCGTACATGGCGACGAGCCGCTCGCGCAGCGCCACCAGCGCCCGCTTGAGGCGGGCCCTCATCGCCGCCAGGTGCTTCTTGGCGACGTCGAGCTGGGCGACAGCGCGGTCGAGTTCGGCCTGCTTGGCGTCGAGCGGACCCGGACCGCCGCCTCGCGGTCGCGCAGCGCCGCCACCTCGGCGGTGAGCCGGTCGATGCGGTCGCCGTAGTGCGAGATCGTCGTCGTCAGCACCCCGCGGCGTTCGCGCACCTTGGAAAGCTTGGCTTCCTTGGCTTCGAGCTTCGATTCGAGGTCTTGGGCCGGCGCGGCGGAGCTGGCTGCGAGCAGCACGAGCAGCGCCGCCGCGGCGGCCAGAAGAGCCACCAGGGCAGGGCGGGTCTTGAGCATCGCGAGCGAGGCTAGCGAAGCCGAGACCTGCCCCCTTGCAGGGCTTTATCCGTGCAACCCCGCTTGCGATCAGGCCTTGCCGAGGCGCGTTCTCGACCCGCAGCAGCGCGCTCGGAGGCCTCCTCCTCCATCTGCAGGGTCGTGTGTTCGATGCCGAAGCGCTCGCGCAGCAGCAGCTCGATCCGGCGCCGGACGAGGTCGCGGTCGCACTCGGGCGAGACGACGACGTGGGCGGCGAGCGCGCCGAAGCCCGAGGTGACGGTCCAGACGTGGAGGTCGTGGACCGAGCGCACCCCCTCCTCCTCGCAGATCGCGGCGCCAGCCGCGTCGACGTCGAAGCCGGCGGGCGCTGCCTCCATCAGCACATCGAACGGGCTCCTTGATCAGGCGCCACGAGGAGGCAAGGATCAGGGCGGCGATAGCGAGGCTGACGATCGGGTCGACGATCGAGGAGCCGCCGGCGAGAACGAAGGCGCCGGCGAGGACGACGCCGAGCGAGCCGAGCGCGTCGGCGGCGCTGTGGCGCAGCACCCCCTCGAGGTTGACGTCCACCCGCTCGCCCCCCGCCAGGACCACGGTCGCGGCGAGGTTGCCGAACAGGCCGAGCAACCCGAGCCCGAGCACCCCAAGCCCGTCGATCGACGGTGGATCGGACAATCGACCGAAGGCAGCAACAGCGATGGCGATCGCAACGGCGACCAGGAGCAACCCGTTAACCAGCGCCGCGAGAATCTCCGAGCGCTGGTAGCCAAAGGTCATCCGCCCGCCGGCAGGACGAGCCGCGAGCGAGGCGGCGAAGAGCGCAAGCCCGATCGAGCCGACATCGGAGAGCAGGTGCCCAGCGTCGGCAAGCACAGCCAGCGAGCCGGTGAGCACCCCGCCGACGGCCTCCACCACAAGCATCGCGCCATTGATCGCAAGCGCAACCCACATCCGCCGCCGACTATCAGCCCGCCGCGCGTCAAGAGCATGCGAGTGCGAATGCACGCCCCGAGATTAGGACCTATCCCGGCAGGGGTGAAGCGTCTTGTACTTTTTGGTCGCTGCGGACATCGAAAGGCGACCGCCGCTCCTCGAAAAAGTTAAGCGGAACCCCTGCCGGGATAGGGCCTTTACGCCGGAACGGGTTCTTTCTCAGCCGGCTCGCCGCAATAGCCTGCTCGGCAACTTCGGCGGCATAGCCAAGCCGCTCGGCGTATTCCCGAGCCTGCATCCGCGAGATGACCATGCGCTGGATCTCGGCCGTGCCCTCGAAGAGCTGGTAGATCTTCGCGTCGCGGAAGAACTTCTCCAGCGGGCAGTCCTTGCTCCAGGCGTAGGGGCCGACCAGGTCCATCAGCGTGGTCGTCGCCCACATCGTCACGTCGCCGCCCTTGAGCTTCGACATCGAGCCCTGGCCGCCGCGCATCGGGATGCCGTTGCGGCCCATCCAGGCGGCGCGCTGGACGAGCAGGCGCGCGGCTTCGATCTCGGTTGCGACGTCGGCCAGGGTCTGCTGGATGCGCTGCTCCTGCAGCAGCGGCTTGCCGCCCTCGGTCTGGCCGTCGAGGTACTCGAGGGTCCACTCGTAGGCGGCCTGGGCGATGCCGAGCGCCGAGGCGCCGACCAGCGGCCGGGTGATCTCGAAGGTCGCCAGCGCGTCGGCGCCGCCGCGCGATTTCTGGCCGGAGCGGCCGCGCTCGAGCTTCTTCTCCAGCTTCTCCTCGCCGCCGAGCAGGTTCTCGACCGGGATCCGGCAGTCGTCGAGGACGATCTCGGCCGTGTGGGAGGCGCGGATGCCGAGCTTGGACTCCTTCTTGCCCTGGCTCAGGCCGGGGGTGCCCTTGCCGACGACGAAGGAGGCCTGGCCGCGGGTGCCGAGCGCCGGGTCGACGGTGGCGACGACGACGTGGACGTCGGCGATGCCGCCGTTGGTGATGAAGACCTTGGTCCCGTTGAGGACCCACTCGTCGCCGTCCCGTTTCGCCGTCGTCTTCAGGCTCTTCACGTCGGAGCCGGCCTGCGGCTCGGTGACCGCGTAGGCGCCGAGCTTGATCTCATCGCCGCTGCCGAAGCACTCCGGGACCCACTGGCCGATCTGCTCTGGGGTGCCGGAGGAGGCGATTCCGGCGGCGGCGAGGCCGGAGCCCGAGATCGCCAGGGCGATGCCGGCGCAGCCCCAGTGGAACTCTTCGGCGGAGATCACCTGCATCTGGCCCTCGGCGTCGCCGGCCGAGCGCTGGATCCCCTCGAGACCGCCGAAGCCCTGCTTGCGGGCCTCCTTGATCACATCCCAGGGGATGCTCTCCTCTTCGTCGTGCTTGCGGGCGGCGGGCCTGATCACCTCGCGGGCGAAGGTCCGGCAGCGCTCCTTGAACTCCTGCTGCTCCTCGTTCAGTGCGAAATCCATTGGGTCCCCTCTTGGTATGCGCCTCTCGCTGTGCGATTGATTGACTGGTCAGTCAACCAGTCGAAGGAAGATTAGCTGACCAGCCAGCCATCGCCCCGCGTGTAGCTTTCCCAGTCGTGCCCGGGAAGCGCCCAATCAACGCCGACGTCGCCGTCCCTTCACCCGAGGCGCGCGCCAAAGGCAAGAGGCGACGGCGGCGCAAGCCGGTTCCCGGTGCGCTGAAGGGGATCGCCGGGCTGGTCATCGTCGCCGTCGTCTTCCTCGTCGCCGCGATCCTCGGCGGCGGCGGCTCCAGTCAGGGTCCGGACGAACCTGCCCCCGCACCCGCGCCAGCTGGAGAAAGCGCCGAACAGGTCGAGACCCCCACCGCCGAAGCGGCCGAAGAGCTTGGCTACCCGTCCTTCGCGACCAACAACACGACCCGCGTCGGCGGGTCCGACCCGGCGACCACGGCGGCAGGGGTGGCGCTGGCCGTCTTCCCGGCGACCACTCCGGCGCAGCGTCCCGCCGCCGTGACCCTCGTCGACGAATCCGACTGGCAGGGCGCGATCGCCGCCTCGGTGCTGATGGCGGCACCCGTCAGGGCACCGGTCCTCATCAGCGCGGACGGCGGCCTGCCCGATCCCACCTCCCAGGCCCTGGAAGCGCTCGACCCACAGGGAAGCGACGCCACGGACAAGGCCCAGGCCTTCGCGATCGGCGACGCGGCAACGCCCGACGGCCTGAAGGCAACGGGAGTCAAGCCGGGGGAACCCGCGGCCGTCGCGGCTTCGATCGCGGAACTGCGGGACAAGCTCTTTGGCGCCCCGCCGCAGCACATCGTCCTCGCCCCCGAAGGAGACCCGGCCTTCGCGATGCCCGCAGCGGCCTGGGCGGCGCGGTCGGGCGATCCCGTCCTCTTCAGCGGAGCCGAAAAGCTGCCGGCGGCAACCGCGGCCGCCCTCAAGCGCCATAAACGGGTCCCCGTCTACCTGCTCGGCCCGTCCTCGGCGATCTCCTCCGCCGTGTTCCGGGAAGTCGCCAAAATCGACAAGCGGGTGCGCCGCGTCTCCGGCGAGGACCCGGTGGAAAACGCGATCGCCCTGGCCCGCTACGCGGACGGCGGCTTCGGCTGGAACGTCAACGACCCGGGCCACGGCTTCGTCGTCGCCCGCAGCGACTCGCCGCTGGATGCCGCGCTCGCCGCGCCGCTCTCGGCCTCAGGCACCTGGGGACCGCTGCTGCTCACCGACGACGCCGATACGCTGCCGAAGGCGCTGCGCGAATACCTGCTCGACGTCAAGCCGGGCTACACCACCGATCCGACGCGCGCCTTCTATAACCACGTGTGGGTGATCGGAGACCAGGAGGCCATCGACGTGAACCAGCAAGCCGAGATCGACCAGCTGGCCGAACTGGCCAGGATCGGAGGAGAACCGTGAGCGAAGCGGAGAGCCCGGGGCTGCTCGGTCGCGAGCACCGGGTCAGCGCCGAGGACATCCGCGCCCTCGCCGGCGCCTCCACCCCCCACTTCGCCCTGCAGGTGCGCAACCGCATCCGCCGGCTGATCGAGCCGCTGGCGCCCGACGACCCGGCGCGGGCCGAAGGGGAGCGCAAGATCGCTGAGCTGGAGGAGCTCGCCGAGCACAGCGGCGACCCCCGCGGGACGATGGGTATCGGCCACCATTGAAGCTGCTGGCGCCTGGCGTTTGGCGCCTCAAGCAGTTCCCGGCCCCGAGCGTCAACGTCTACCTCGCCGAGGACGTGCTGATCGACGCCGGCACCCGCTGGGACCGGCGCCGCATCTTCGCCGAGATCGAGGGCCGTGAGCTCTCGATGCTCGCCCTCACCCACGTCCACCCCGACCACCAGGGCGTGGCCAAGGACGTCTGCGAAGCGCGCGGCATCCCGCTCGCCTGCCACGCCGACGACGTCGAGGCGATGGAGGGCCGGCGCCCGATCCAGGAGGCTGCCCCGCGCAACCCGTACAACCGGCTGATCAAGCGCTTCTGGGAGGGACCGCCGCACAAGGTCGACCGGGTGCTGAACGAGGGCGACGAGGTGGCCGGCTTCCGCGTCGTCTACGCCCCGGGGCACGCCCGCGGCGAGGTGATCTTCTTCCGCGACTCCGACCGGGTTGCGATCTGCGGCGACGTGATCCGCAACATGAGCTACGCGACCGGGCGTCCGATGATTGCCGAGCCACCGGAGATCTTCACCTACGACCCGGCCGAGAACCGCCGCTCGATCCGCAGGCTCGCCGACCTCGACCCGGCCCTGATCCTTCCCGGCCACGGCCCTGCCGTGACCGACATGGCCAGGTTCGAGCGTTTCGTCGCCGCGCTTCCCGGGTAGCGGCCGAACGGCTTCGCGCCGCGAAGCGAATCTCGAGAAGGGAGTCTCGATGAGGAAGCTGAGAAAGATGAGCCCGTCGCCGGCGATGATCGTCGCCCTGATTGCCTTGGTCGTCGCCCTGGCGGGGACCGCATACGCCGCCCAGACGATCAACGGCGGCGCGATCAAGAAGCAGACGATCGGCGGCGGCAAGCTCAAGCAGAAGACACTGACCGGCTTCCAGATCAACACCAACAAGCTCGGGGTGGTCCCGGCGGCGAAGCGCGCCGCGCACACCTACTGGGCGGTTGTCGAACAACCCGGGGGGCGCCGGGAACGCCACGCTCGCACGGGCAAGTGACTCCGGGATAACGGCATCCGAGGGCGGCGGGGCGGTTTCGGTCGCCTTCCCGCAGAACGTCACCGGCTGCGCCGACGTGGCCGGCCGCAACAACGCGGGCACCTCGGTACCCAATGCCGGCTACGCCCAGACGAACACGTCCGCCGCCAACCCGAACGCGATCGAAGTCCATACCCGCGACAAAGAAGGCGCCAACGAGGACGCCGACTTCCACCTGATAGTCGTCTGCCCCTAGCCGACAACCCGCCGACGGGCCGATACGTCAAGGTCACCTTGACGTATCGGCCCGTCGGCGGAGGAGCGCTGCGGTGATCGAGATAATGTAGTGCGAAACGCGCTACGCTATGCCAATGGCATCCGCACCCCACCCGCTTTCGTTGCGCCTCGGCCTCGACGGACTGCGCGCCCTCGATGAAATCGCCCGTCGTCGCGGCATCACACGAGCAGAGGCCGCCCGTCACGCCATCGCCGAGACCGCGGAGCGCGAGCGCAAGCGATCTGGGCTTGCCGCAGAGGCGCGCCGGCTGATGCAGGATCCCGCATATGTCGCAGAAGCGCAGGATGTCGCCGCCATGATGGAGGAACTGCGTGGTTCGGGGTGACGTCCATGCCATCGCGTTGCCGAAGAGGCGCGGCAATGTGCAGCACGGCCCTCGCTACGCGGTAATCGTCCAGGCTGACGACCTCCTGGCCCTGTCGACCGTAATCGTGTGCCCAACCTCTCAATCCGCGCCTCCGGCCAGCTTTCACCCGGAAGTGACGATCGGGGACGAGCCCACCCAAGTTCTCTGCGAGATGGTCGGCGCTGTGGACGGACGCGCCATCGGGGAACAGGTGGCGCATCTCACCCTGGACGAGCTCCACGCGGTTGAAGAGGGACTGCAACTCGTACTCGCTCTCGCGTAGCTCTTCCCTTGATCCGTCGGCTAGGCTGACCGACGTGAGCGAGATCGAACACGGGTTCAAGGAGGGCGACAAGGTCTGGGTCGAGGACGGCGACGGCAAGCACCATCCCGGCATCTTCGTCGCTGACAACGAGGCTTCCGGCTGGTTCGGCGGCGGTCCCAGCGCCTACGTCGTCCACCCCGAGGCCAAACAGGCCGAGGTCGTCTCGACCTTCCGCATCACCCCGCGCGACGAGTAGCGCCGACGCAGCTCAGCGAATCAGCTGAACCTCAACCCCAACGTCGACCTCGGCCCAGGCCCTGTCGGCCGTCATCACGGGCGCATCGCGGCTCGCGGCAAGCGCGAAGCAAATGCGATCGGCGAGGGATAGGCCAAGGCCTCTCGTGGGTTTGTGGAGACGCGCCGCGTACTCCGCCTGGTCAGCGTCGACTGGCAGTACGACTGCCCCAAGACTTTCGAAGACCGATCGCAACGACCGGTCGTCGACATCGGCGGAAATCGCCTTCTCGACCACCTCGGCCCAGTTGACGGTCGAGATGACGGCCCCGTCGATTGCATCGAGCACCTGCTCACCTCCTCGCTCTTCGAGCACGTACGCGAGAGCGGCAGAGGCGTCAATGACTACGCCGGAACTCATCGATCTCTTCCTCCTCCCGGCGTGCTTCCGCCCGCCGCTCGGCGATCAACTCGGCCACCAGATCACGGCCTTTCGCTCCCTCCCGAAATCTCCGCCGAAGGCGTTCAAGCGCGGCGAGGCGAGTTTCCATCAGCAGCCGGTCGTCCTCGACGCGGACGTTGAGGACGTCGCCCTCGCTCAGGCCAAGCTCTTCGCGCACCTGCGACGGAATCACGATGCGCCCTTGTTTACCGACTCGCACCTCTGCCATCAAGAGATAAATGTGGCAGAAGCCAAACAAAATGGCAACAATTTTTGGTGATGGCAGATATCCGTGCCCAACCGCTATCGCTGCTCGACGACGAACTCCATCAGTAAGCCGTCGTGCCAGCCTTCGCCGTCGCCATCCCTCTCGTACCGGCGCATCACTCCGACCGGCTTGAAGCCCGCCTTTTCGTAGGCGCGAATCGCGGCCACGTTGTCGACGGCTGGGTCGATCGTAATCCTGTGATGGCCGCGCTCCTCGACCAGCTGGGCGACGACACGGCGCACCGCCTCCTCACCGAAGCCGTGGCCGTGCAGCGCCGGGTCGAGGAAGAGGTCGATGCTGGCGTGGCGGTACCTGGGCTCCGTCTCCTCGCAGAACTGGATCAATCCGGCCACCGCGCCATCGATCTCGATGACCATGCGGGTGGACTCGGGCTCGTCGCTCCAGGGAAATCCCTCCTCCGGCTCGCCCCACCAGCGCACCACCTCCGGCGTCTCATGGATGCGACGAAGCTCCCCCTCATCGCCCTTGGCCAGTCGCCGCAGCCTCATACGCGCCTGGTCATCCGCCACATCCCGATTGTATGGTCGCGAAATGCTCGTCTATGACGGGAGCCTGGCGCTTGCCATCTCGACGCGGTCGCCGCGGAAGGGCACGCCCTCGGCTCTCAGGCGCTCCCGCTGGCGGGCGCCCTTGGCCAGCGAGCCGTCGGCGCGGACCACTCGCCACCAGGGCAGGTCGGGGTCGTCGCACTCGAAGAGGACCGAACCGGCGAAGCGGGGCGCTCCGGGCGAGACGTCGCCGTAGGTGCGGACGAAGCCGGGCGGGATCTCGCGGACGCGGGCGAGGACTTCGAGGAAGCGGGATTCAGCGGTAGGCGTCAGCTCGCCGGACCGAAGGCGTCGATGATGCGGTTCTGGAACTCGGAGAGCTCTTCCGGTGAGATGAAGTAGGTCGGCGGGGTGAGGAAGAGGCCGTCGGCGCGCTCGGCGGTGGCCTCGACCCGGGCGCGGACCTTGTCGAGGGGGCCGGCGGCGCAGTAGGCGTCGACCATCTCGTCGCTGATCGCGGCGGGGACTCGCGGCGAGGTCGCCGCGGCGGAAGGCCTCGCCGGCGGCCACCGCGTTGTCGGCGAAGCCGTGCAGCTCCCAGAGCGGCATGTAGGTCTTGACCGTGGCGTAGAAGGAGATCGTGCGCCGGGCCATCTCGATCGCGCGCGCTTCGTCATCGTCGATCGCGCAGCAGACCGTCGGCAGGTAGTCGAAGTCCTTGCGCTCGCGGCCGGAGCGGCTCAGGCCCGTCTCGAAGGAGTCGACGACGACCTCGTCGATCCAGCGCAGGCTCTGGATCGGGTGGCCGATCAGGCCGTCGGCGACGTCGCCCGCCATCCGGCACATGCCGCCCTGGATGCCGGCGGTGTAGATCGGCACCGACTCGCGGGGCGCCGGGTGCGGCCGGATCCAGCCCTTGATGTCGATGTCGTAGTAGGAGCCCTCGTAGCGGATCGGCTCGCCCTTGCCGGCCTGCTGCATGATCAGCCGCGTCGCCTCGATCGCCTCGCGCAGGTGCGGCGCCGGGCGGCCGTACTCGGCGTTGTGCCAGGTCTCGTTCAGCCGTTTGACGCCGGAGCCGAGACCGAGGCGGAAGCGCCCGCCCGACATCTCGTCGATGTCGAGGGCGCTGACGGCGAGGATGAAGGGGCTGCGGGTGAAGGCCCAGGCGATCCCCGTTGCGACCTCGATCTTCTCGGTGCGACCGGCCAGGTAGGCGGCCTGGGTGACCGAGGAGCGAAACAGCTCCGGCGCCCAGACGCACTCGACCCCGGCGGCCTCGGCCCGCTTCGCCTCGGCCTCGAGGTCGGCGACCGTGACCCCGATCGCCGCGACCGAGATCCGCTCGAGCGCTCCCACCGGCACCGCCTCTAGGCCGAGACCGGCTCGGCGACCTCGGCGAGGACCACGTCGGCGACGCGGTCGCGGTGCCACTTCGAGTCGCCGAACATCGCCGCGTTGGCCTTGCCGCGCTTGAGGAAGAAGTGGAGGTCGTGCTCCCAGGTGAAGCCGATCCCGCCGTGCACCTGGATCGAGGCGTCGGGAACGCGCCAGCCGGCGTCGGAGGCGTAGGCCTTGGCCATCGAGGCGGCCAGCGGCAGCGACTCCGGCTCGGCGTCGGCGGCCCAGGCGGCGCCGTAGACGGCGGAGCGGGAGTTCTCGGTCTCCAGCAGCATCTGCGCGCAGCGGTGCGAGACGGCCTGGTAGGAGCCGATCGGGCGGCCGAACTGCTGGCGGTCCTTGGCGTAGGAGACCGCCATCTCCATCGTGCGCTGGGCGATCCCGGTCGACTCGGCGGCGAGGGCGACGCAGAGGCGGAAGAAGACCGGGAAGTAGTCGGCCCCCTCGGCGGGCAGCGTGTCCCCGGCGGCGACCTCGACGCCGTCGAAGCGGACCGCGTAGAGGCGGCGGGTGAGGTCGATCGAGACGGCCGGCGTGATCGTGACCCCGGCGGCACCGCGCTCGACCAGGTGCCGGCGCCCGTCGGAGGTGGCGACGAGGAAGAAGTCCGCCGCGGCGGCGTCCATGACCAGCACCTTTTCCCCGTCGAGGACGATGCCGTCGCCGTCGGCGCGTCCCTCCATCTCGAAGCCGCCGACGGTCGCCGGCGAGCCCGCGTCCCAGAGCGCCGGCGTGCCGCGCAGCTTGCCCTCGGCAAGCGGGCGCAGGAAGCGCTCGCGCTGGTCGTCGGAGCCGCAGAGCGCCAGCGCCAGCCCCGCGACCGTGTTGGAGAGGAGCGGCGAGGGAGCGAGCGCGTAGCCCATCTCCTCGAAGAGGACGGCGAGCTCGACGATCCCCAGCCCCTGCCCGCCCCACTCCTCGGGCAGGGCGAGGCCGGTCCAGCCCAGCTCCGCCATCTCGTCCCAGTCGGCTTGCTCGAAGCCATGCTCGCTCTCGGCCAGCTCGCGGATGCGCTCGGACTTGTAGCGGGCGGCGAGGAAATCGTGGGCGGTCGACTTGATCGCCTGCTGCTCGTCTGTGAGGTCGAAGTACATGAGCCCGGTCTCTCCTCAGCGCATCTTCGGCAGGCCGAGCACGCGCTCGGCGATGATGTTCTTGAGGATGTCGGTGGTGCCGCCCTCGATCGAGTTGGCGCGGGAGCGCAGGAAGCTGTACTGCCAGGCGCCGGCGGCGAGCGCGTGCTCGTCGCCGCGCGAGAGCGCGGCGTAGGCGCCCTCGATGTCGAGCGCCAGCTCGGCCATCCGCTGGTTGATGTCGGCCCACTGCCACTTGCCCAGCGAGCCCTCCGGGCCGGGGATCCCCGACTGCATCGTCTTGGTCAGGCCGCGGTAGGCGTTGAGTCGCATCGTCTCCGCCTCGATGTGGAGCTGGGCGAGGCGCTGGCGGAAGACCGGGTCTTCGGCCGCGGTGCCGCCGTTGACGCGGGTCTCGGCCGCCAGGGCGCCGAGCCGCTTGAGGCTGTTGGCGATCTGCGCGATCGCGCCGAAGGCAAGCCCGGCACGCTCGTTCATCAGCGTCGTGATCGCCACCGACCAGCCGCCGCCGACCTCGCCGATCACGTTGGCGTCGGGGATCCGCGCCTCCTCGATGAAGACCTCGTTGAACTCGCCCTCGCCGGTGATCTGGACCAGCGGCTTGGCCTCGACCCCGGGCTGGTCCATGTCCATCAGGAAGTAGGTGAGCCCCTTGTGCTTGGGGGCGTCGGGGTCGGTGCGGGCGACCAGCATGCACCACTTGGCGTACTGGGCGAAGGTGGTCCAGACCTTCTGCCCGGTGACGACCCATTCGTCGCCGTCCTTGACCGCGCGCGTCTTCAGCGAGGCGAGGTCGGAGCCCGACTCCGGCTCGGAGAAGCCCTGGCACCAGATCTCCTCGGCGGTGAGGATCGGCTCCAGGTAGCGCTGCTTCTGGGCGTCGGTGCCGTGGGCGATCACGACCGGGCCGCCCATCGCCAGGCCGAGCACGTTGGCCGGGCTCGGCGCCTCCAGCCGCGCGGCCTCGCCGACGAAGATCGCCTGCTCGATCATGGTCGCGCCGCGGCCGCCGTACTCCTTCGGCCAGGAGATCCCGGCCCAGCCGGCCTCGTGCATCTTCTGCTGCCACTCGCGGCGGAAGGCCATCACCTCCTCCAGGCCTGCTTCCGGCTCGGGACCCGGATGGTTCTCTTCGATCCAGGTGCGGACCTCTTCGCGGAACTGCTGCTCGGATGGCGAGAGGGTCAGGTCCATCGGGCGCGCAGCATAGCGGGCGCCTGGCTGCCCGGCCAATGCGGGCGCGCGACCCTCTCCCGCCCCGGCTTGATAGGAACCCGCCCATGACTTCGAGCAAGGGGTACGAGAGTCCGGGGATCGCGGGGAGCGGGGCCATCGCCACCGGCCTTGCCGCGGTTTCGACAACCACGGCCGACACGATTCTGCTGGCCCGCAGCGAGGCCTCGGCCTGGCGCGCGGAGGAGAAAGTCGTCGCCGCCTGCGCCAAGATCGAGGGCGCCGAGCCCTCGCGGCTGCGGGTCACGACCGACCCCGCCGACCTCTCCGACTGCGACGTGATCGTCGAGGCGATCATCGAGGAAGTCGAGCCGAAGGGCGAGCTGCTCGGCACGATCGCCGAGGCCTGCCCGAACGCAGACCTCGCCACCACCACCTCCTCGCTCAGCGTCGCCGAGATCGCAACCGCCGCCGGCATCGGCGGCCGCCTCTTCGGCCTGCACGTCTTCAACCCGGTGCCGCGGATGAAGCTGGTCGAGGTCTGCTTCCCCGAGGGCGCCGAGAGCGCCCGCGAGACCGCCCTCGCCTGGTGCGCCGCGCTAGGCAAGACCGCGGTCGAGGTCCCCGACCAGGCCGGCTTCGTCGTCAACCGCCTGCTCTTCCCCTACCTCTTCGACGCGGTGCGGATGATGGAGCGAACCGGCATGGAGGCCGGCGAGGTCGACACCTGCATGAAGCTCGGCGCCGGCCACCCGATGGGCCCCCTCGCCCTGCTCGACTTCGTCGGCCTCGACGTAGCCGAGGCAATCGGCGACGCCCTCTACGCCGACTCCAACGAGGCCGCCCACAAGCCGCCCGGGCTGATCGTCGAGATGGTCGGCGAAGAGAAGCTGGGCCGCAAGAGCAGCGCCGGGTTCTACTCGTACGACTAGCGAACTGGATGGAATCGACCGAGCGGCGACCCAACCTGCGGAGAGCCGCGCAGACGGATCGCAACCAAGGGGTTGACGATCGTCCAGCCGTCTTTGCGACGCAACAAGCCGGCCAGGCGTAGGCGATCCAAGACCTTTCGCACCTCCTGGGGCGAGGCCGCGCCCCGCTCAGCATTCCCATAAGGCGGTTCGCCGAGTGCAACCTGTGTCATGACCTGACCCCCCAGACGGTGCAGGGTACGGGCATGCTGAACCGCACGCGCAACCAACCCGTCGTCACGCGCTGCGAGCTCTTGCAAGATCGCGTAGGGATGCGGAAGCGTGGGATGGGTAGCGGCTAGGAGCAAAGCATTCAGCATGGTTTCGGGGTGGCCATCGACTTGGTCGAGGAGCTGATCCACCAAACCAACAGGCAGCGTGAGTCGCTCGCCAACCCTCTTCCAATCGCCAGGCAAAGGGTTGTCCAACGGGATCCAGATCCCCTGCTGATGGAATGCGGCTTTCGGCCCAAGGAGTCTCCGAGAGAACGCCTCCCGGGCGCTCAGGACGATCCGCAGCGACGGCTGTCGTTGGGCAATCTCCCTCAGGCCCCACAGCAGGGCGTCGACGTCGACGGGGTGACGGGGCGTGAGCGAGGGCGTCTCCAGATGGTCCACCCAAAGTACGAGCGGCCTCTGGCCAGAGATCGACTCGACGGCCCGCATGGCGCGAGCACTGGAAAAGTGCCCCGAAGGCCATGAACGAAGAGCCTCGTCCAAGCCGTCGATGCCGAGCAGCCCCGCAAGCTCAACCCGTGCTTTCTCGGCACTCGGCGGAAGCAACGCGCCCCCTGCCAGCAACGAGAGGTCCGATGCCGACACGATCACCTTGGCGATTCCCTTCGCCAGGAGGAATCCAATATGCGCGTCGCTTGCGGCGGCATCGAGATCGAGACGAACGACATCGAGGCCGGTCAAGGCCAATGCCTGGCCAACCGTCTCGGTCTTACCGACGTTGGCCTCGCCGAGAATTCCCACGATGTGGCTCGCGTCGAGAGCCGCCGTGATCCGGACAGCTTCGGGTTCGCGAGCTTCCGCCAGCGCAGCCTGTGCCTTCGGTATTTCGTCGATCAGGCCCATGCGCGATCTTTTCGGGCATCGCGAATTGCCAGCTCGACCAATGTCGACGAGGCGGTTCGATCTGGCGCGATCACGGCTTTCGAGTGGATATAGGAAGCGATCAGCATCGTCCTTCGCGGATGCCCGTCGGAAGCCTCGACGATCGCGAAAAGCTCAGCATCATCGATGCTCACCCCGATCTCTTCGAATCGACGCCGAAGCCCCCGAAGCCAGTCCTCGCTGCCTATATCGGCCAAGCGGAACTCGCGTCCGACAGAAGCAAGCGGCTGGCCCTCCTCTCTCAGCTCCCGCACGGCAGACTCCTCGCTACCAGCGAAGACGAACACGACGCCACAAGCGTCATCCCGACACCAGCGCGCCGCCTCCCGATCGCTGCCGGGAATACCGGCGAGTAGATGGATCTCGTCAAGGAGGATGGCCACATATCTCCCTGTAGCGTGACCGTGGACCGAGAGCGCTTCCAGTACGGCTGAAAGGCCCGGTGAGCCGTCGTCGGCGCCAGCCAGGATCGACGCTACGGCCTCCAACGCCTGACCTCCGTCCTCAAAGCCGAAATGCCCCAAGGCCTGCCCCAGGCGCCGGGCCTGTGGCGTCTTGCGACGGGCAAGATCGCGGAACCGGCGCGACGCGATGGACTGGGCCCCCACATCCGCAGCCTGAGCCTGTCGCGCAATCTCACCCGCCAAATCCACGGGTGTTTCGAGATCAAGCTTGCTCAAATCTACGTCCAGGGCAACGTGACCCGCTTTCCGCCGGCGAGCAAGAACGGCCTTTGCGACACTTGTCTTTCCGATGCGACGAGGACCGACGATCCATTGATGGGTCATCGCCTCCATGCCGGCCTCCAGGCCATCGATAGCCGACTGCCTGCCGATCTGTCGCGACTCCGGCATCACCGGCGCATCGATGGGAAACAGTTTGGATTGCAACGCCACGGCCCCCAGAATAACATTGCTTGCGTTGTAAGCACCCAGTTAGCCAAGCTGGAATGCCTTCCCGCGGTCAAGCGGGGGCTTTACTGCTTGCGGGACAGGTCCCAGATCACGTCGGCCGGGGAGATCCCCTGCCGGCGGGCGCTGGCCTCGACCTCGTCCCAGGGGAGCTCGGCCTCGGGGAGGTCGTCCCAGCGGGCCAGTTCGAGGGCCTCTACCGCTCCTTTTAGTGCCGGGCCCAGGTGATCCTCGGAGCGAAGCAGAGCCCTCAGGACCTCGAGCTGCTTGTCGCTCAAGCGCACAACCCACATGCGATGCCTCCGTGGTTCGGGGAAATGCGGATTGCTAAAGGAAGTTAGGAATCGTTGGCGGACGGAACCGCTGATCCGGACCGCCTCGATCCGGTTCTCGCGCACCGACTCGACCCGGATGGTGTAGCCGTTGGCGACGATCGTGTCGCCGCGCTTGGGCAGCCGGCCGAGCTCGCCGAAGACGTAGCCGCCGACCGAGTTGTAGGCGTCGGTGTCGACCGGCAGCTCGATCCCGGCGTCGGAGAGGTCGCCGAGCGAGACGTGGCCGCGGACGAACCACTCGCCGCTGGCGAGCTGGCGCAGGGCCGCGGCGCGGGGGTCGGTCTCGTCCTCGATCTCCCCCACCACCTCCTCGAGGATGTCCTCGACGGTGACGATCCCGACCGTCCGCCCGTACTCGTCGACGACGACCGAGAGCGAGGTGCGCTGGACCTGGAGGTCGTGCAGGAGGTCGTCGAGGGGCCGGGTCTCGGGGACGATCACGGCGTCGCGGATCGCCGGCGCGATCTCGGCCTCGGGCCCGTCGCTCATGAAGAGGCGGGCGAGGCTGTTGTTGTGGACGATCCCCTTGACCTTGTCGGGGTTCTCGTCCTCGATCACGACCAGGCGCGTGTGGCCGGAGGTGACGCAGCGCCGCAGCGCCGTCTCCACCGTCTCGGAGGCGTCGACCGTGACGACCGCCGGGATCGGCGTCATCACCTCGCGCGCCTCCTGCTCGTGCAGGTGGAAGACGCCGCCGAGCATCCCGGCCTCGCCCGGGTCGAGCGTCCCCCCCACCCGCGAGCGGTCGATGATCTGCTTCAGGTCCTCGGCCGTGTGGTGCTCCTCGATGTCGGTCGGGTCGACGCCGAAGAGGCGGACGATCGCGTTGGAGATCGCGCTCAGCGCCATGATCACCGGCGCGGTCGCCGCCCGGAACCAGTTGAGCGGGCGGGAGACGCGGCGTGCGGTCCGCTCGGCGTGGCTGATCGCCAGCATCTTCGGCACCTGCTCGCCGATGCTGATGTGGATCGCGGTGACCAGGGCGAAGGCGATCGCCACCGAGAGCCCGACCGCCGCTCCATGCGAGAGCCCGCCGAAGATCGGCTCGAGCAGCTTCGCCAGCGAGGGCTCGCCGAGGAAGCCGATCCCGATCGAGGCCATCGTGATCCCGATCTGGCAGGCCGAGAGCGACTCGTCGATCTTGTCGAGCTGCTCGACCACGGCCTCGGCGCCGCTCTCGCCTTCCTCGGCGAGCTGCTCGATCTTGCCGCGGCGGCTGCGCACGAGCGCGAACTCGGCCGCGACGAAGAAGCCGTTGACGGCAACCAGCAGGAGAAGGAGGACGAGCAGGAGTGCGCTCATCGTTTATTTGACCCGGTACTTCGGGGGAGGTCGTCGTCGGCCATTCGGCGTAGGCAATATAGCTTTCCAATCCGCCGTTCCAGCGATAAGTGCCATATTGCGCGGGATATGCGGATCGCGAGCCTCGTACCGTCCGCGACCGAGATGCTCTTCGCCCTCGGCCTCGGCGACTGCGTCGTCGCGGTAACCCATGAGTGCGACTACCCGGCCGAGGCCCGCTCACTCCCCCACCTGACGCGAACGGTGCTGAGGCCCGAACCTCGACGCCGCCGAGATCGACCGGGCGGTGAAGACGAGGGTCGCCGAGGGGCTGGCGCTGTACGAGCTCGACGAGGAGCTGCTGGCGGAAGTGGCGCCCGACCTGATCGTCACCCAGGCGGTCTGCGCTGTCTGCGCGGTCTCCTTCGAGGACGTGGTCGAGGTCGCCGCCCGCCTTCCCGGCAAGCCCCGGGTGATCCAGCAGGACCCGAGCACGCTCGCCGAGATGCTCGACGACGTGGTCCACCTCGGCGAGGCGACCGGGATACCGCCGTCAGGCCCACGAGCTGCGCGGCGAGCTGGAGGGCAGGCTGGCGACCGTCCGCGCCGCCGTCTCGGGGGCGCCCCAGCCGCGGGTGATCGCGCTGGAGTGGCTCGACCCGCCCTTCGTCGGCGGCCACTGGGTCCCGGAGATGATCTCGATCGCGGGCGGCGAGGACGTCGCCGGCCCGCCCGGCCTGAAGTCCCCCGAGGTCTCGCTGGGGCGAGCTTTCCGGCCTCAACCCCGACGTGGTGATCGCGATGCCCTGCGGCTGGTACGTCGACGGCGCCCGCTCCCAGGCGCTGGAACACTGGACCAGATCGAACCGCTCGGCGCCAAGCGGGTGTTCGCGGTCGACGCGGCGTCGACCTTCTCCCGCCCGGGGCCGCGCCTGATCGACGGCGTCGAGCTGCTCGCGCCACCTGCTCCACCCCGAGCGGGTCGAGCCCGCCGGGCAACATCGGCTTCGCCGAGCTGCGCCCGTCGCGAACGCGCTGAGTCGCCAGGCCGGCGGTCAGGCGACGGCGAGGGCGCCGAGCGATCGCGAGGACCCCGACGGCCGCCATCGCAAGCATCTCGGCGGGGAAGTGGCGCTGCCCCAGCATCCCGCGCTCGCCGGCGACGATCACCAGGGCGCAGATGGCCCCGGCCGACGAGACCGCCGAGGTGGCCGCCGAGGCTGATGCCGCTGACGCCGAAGGTGAGCGCGAGGTTGAAGAGAAGGAGAACGCCGACCGACGAGGCGAGCGGCGTCGACGCCTCGACCGCGCGCGATCACGAAGGTCGCCGCCGAGGACTCCGAAGACGCGCCCGAGGCGCCGAAGGTGAGCGCTGCGGGGTCGTGAGCAGAAGGGCCCCGAACGATCCGGCCAGGAGCGAGGCCAGATAGAGGGCGACGAAGCGCGGCGTGCCGATCGCCGGGCTCGAGCATCCGGCCGAGGAAGTAGAGCAGCGAACATGTTGAAGCCAGGATGTGGAACAGGCCGGCGTGGAGGAAGCCGCTCGTAACGAGCCGGTACCACTCGCCGTCGGCAACAGACGGCCCGAAGAGGCCGAATTCGGGGATCGAGCGAAGTTCCGTTGCCTGCCGAGGCCCCCGCTGCCGGACGCGATCTCGGCGAGGTAGACCGCCACGTTCAGCCCGATCAGGATGAAGGTCGCCGGCGCGTCGGCGAAGCAGGCTCGCCTCGCCCACCCCCCGGACCACCTTGGTCCGCTGGCGCATGCACTCCGGGCAGCGCATCCCGACCGGGGTCGGCGTCATGCAATCGGGGCAGATCGGCCGCCCGCAGGAGGAGCAGGAGACGCGCGGTCTCGCGGTTGGGGTGCCGGTAACAGGTCTGGGCCATGGGGATGAGCAGCCTACAATCGCCGCCGATGGACGCACCCAGCCCCGCCAGGCTCTACGCGACCGCTGGTCGGCGCCGCGCTCGTCGTCGCCGGCATCGTCGGCTTCTTCTACAGCGCCTCCTTCGGCTCGCCCGGTGAGGTCGACGACGCCCTCGGCATCTTCGCCGTCAACGGCTGGGCCAACGTCCTGCACATCCTCACCGGCGCCCTGGGACTGCTGGTGGCGGGCTACGCCTCGCGCCAGTACGCCCTCTGGCTGGGCGCCCTCTACCTCGCCGTCGCCCTCTGGGGCTTCGCGATCGGCAGCGGCGAGTCGATCCTCGGCTTCCTGCCGGTGAACACCGCCGGACAACCTCCTCCACCTGGCGCTCGGCGCGCTCGGCGTCGCCGCCGCGCGGTCGACACCGGTCGCGAAGAGGGAACGAGCCGACTACAGCCTGACCCGGCCGGCCAGGGAGCGCAGGCCGCCCTTGGCCTGCTGGCGACCGCGGCGGCGGGCCTCGAGCAGCACCAGCGCGCCGGCAGCCGCTCCCGCCCGCGCCGACCGCGAACACCGGGCGCACCCAGTTGCGCGGGTCGCGCAGCGCCCGCAGCTCGCTCTCGGAGAGCTCCTCGGCCCAGTCGGAGAGCTCCTCGGCGGCGGCCTGGGTGACGGCCGAGAGCGTGTCCTCGAGCCGGCCCGAGAGGCGCTCCGGCGGCTCGATCGGCCGCAGCGCGTCGGAGAGCAGGTGCTCGACGTCCCAGGTGCTGCCGGTCAGGCGCTGGGCCTCACTCATCGCTCATCTCCTCCTGCAGCTGCTTGATCGCGCGGTGGATCAGCACCTTGGTGGCGCCGTCGGTGCGCCCCAGCGCCCGGGCGATCTCGCGGTTGTCCATGCCGAGGGCGAAGCGCATGATCAGCGCGTCGCGGCGGTCGTCGGGAAGGTTGTCGAGGTTGGCCATCACCTGGCGCAGCTGCTCGCGCCCCTCGGCGATCGCCTCGGTCCCGTGGCGCGCCTCGATCGGGTCGGCGTTCTCCAGCGAGGTCTGCGGCCGGCGCGAGCGGTCGCGGTAGTAGTTGGAGGCGAGGTTGTGGGCGATCCGGATCAGCCAGGGGCGCAGCGGCCGGCCGTCGGACTCGCGCCGGGCGCGGTCGAAGTGGCGGTAGGCCTGCAGGAAGGCCTGCTCGGTGAGGTCCTCGGCGTCGTGCGGGTTGCCGACCCGGTAGTAGGCGTAGGAGTAGACGTCCCGCAGGTGGGCCCGGTAGAGGTCCTCGAAGGCACGGTCGAGCTCCGCCTTCGCCTCGGGGTCGAGGCTCGCCGGCTCGACGTTCTCCTTGGCCGTACTCACGCGGCCACAAGACTATTCCCATCAGGCAGCCTTCCTGGAACGCTCGACCCGGCGCAGGCCGGCGACCCAGGCCTCGGCGTCGATCTCGCCGCGGATCAGCGCCGCGAGGCCGGTCAGTGCCTCGGCCGGGACCGCCCGCGGCCGACGATCGCCGCGGCCAGCAGCGGCACCGCGTCGAGGCCCTCGGAGGCCTGGCCGATCAAGCCGGGGATCTCCTCCGCCGGGGTTCCGCGTCCCAGCAATTCGCCGGCGCGCCGGTTGCGTCCCGCCGGGGCCATCACCGTCGCGGTCAGGTCGCCGACGCCGGCCAGCCCGGAGAACGTCGCGAGGTCGGCGCCGCGGCCGATCGCGTGCTCGATGCACTCGCGCCAGACCTGCGCCGCGGCGATCCCGGCGGCGTTGAGGCCGTGCGGCTCCGCGGCGGCGGCGGCGAGGGCGGCGGCGTTCTTGGCGGCGCCCGCCATCTCGACGCCGGTGACGTCGCGCGAGCGCTCGCAGACCAGGCCGGCGCGGTCGAAGACGCTCGCCGAGCTGGCTGCGCAGGTCGGGGTCGGCCGAGCCGAGGACCAGGGCGGCGGAGCCGGAGACGGCCTCGCGGGCGTGCGCCGGGCCGCCGAGGCAGGCGATCGCGCGCGCCCGCACCCGGTCGCCGACGTACTCGGCGGGAAGCTGGCCCAGCGGCGCGATCAGGCCCTTGGTGAGGAGCAGCACCGCCGAGCGCTCGCCGACCCGGTCGGCGATCGCCCCGACCGCCTGCGGCAGCGAGCCCGAGGGGATCGCCAGGCAGACCAGGTCGAGGCCGGCCAGCTCGACTTCGGAGGCCTGGCGCACCCGTACCGAATCGGGCAGGCGCACTCCCTCCAGGTAGCGGCGCGTTTTCGCGCGCCTCCTCGATCTCCGCCGCCTGCGCGCCGGTGCGGGTCGCCGAGCTGGACCTCGAGGCCGCCGCGGGCGAGCAGCACGGCGACGAGCCGTGCCCCAGCTGCCGGCGCCGATCACGGCGGCGCGGCGCATCGGCGGCAGGCCGCCGAGGTCCTCCCACTGCAGCTCGACGTTGGGCCAGATCCGCGCGGTCACGGTCGAGGCCAGGCCGCGCGAGGGGTCGGCGGCGCGAGGGAAGGTCATCGCCTTGCCGAGCCGGACCTTGACCTTGCGCGGGCGGATCCGCCAGCCGCGCCGCACGTCGTTCGGTGCCGAGGACGGCGGCCGGGATCACCGGCGCGCCGGTCTGCAGCGCCAGGCGGCCGACGCCGCGCTTGGGCTCGGCCAGGGCGCCGCTGCGGATCCGGGTCCCCTCGGGAAAGATGCAGACCGCGCCGCCGCGTTCGACGACCTTGCGCGCCGTCTCGACCGAGTCCTCGTCGGACTCGCCGCGGCGGATCGGGAAGGCGCCGAGGCGGGAGAGGATCCAGCCCTGCCAGCGGCGCTCGAAGAGCTCGACCTTGGCGACGTAGTTCATCGGCCGCCGCCAGGGCAGGGCGCCGCCGATCGCGAAGGGGTCGAGGAAGCTGCGGTGGTTGGAGGCGACGATCAGGCCGCCTTTGAGCCGGGCGTGCTGGCGGCCGGTCCTCGCGTAGCGGAAGTAGACGAGGAAGAACGGGGTCATGAAGATCCTGGCGAGGATGTACAGGACCGGGTTTACGCCGTGGCGGCGCGTGTACTCGTGGTACGCCTGGAGGCGGGCGGGGGCCACGTAGGAGCGCTACACGGGTTGGAAGCCTTGGTTACTGGGCAGGGTTGGCGCGCGGGTCCTGTCGTGGGGTGAGGGGGGCCTGCGGGCAGTCCACGGGCTGTCCTCGACCCCTCACCCCACGCCACCCGCGCGAGCGGCGGCTCCGAAAGACCGGCTACCAGGCCTGGTCGATCAGAGCTTCCAGCTCGGGGCGGGTTGGAGCTTCTGGCGTGAAAGCCAGCTCGGGGCGGGCCAGCATCGCCTCGAGCGCTTGGGGGAGCTTGGAGCGGTCGGCTCCCTGGTCGCCCAGGCCTGGCGGGTCGCCGCCGAGTTGGAGGATGCGAGCTTCGATGGTGTCTGGAGTCGGTTCCGAGGGCGGTTGCCAGCGGTCTCAGGCCGTCGTGGGCTCGGGGGGCCATGAAGGCCATCGCCCTGGGGAGGATTGCTGCGTTGGTCTCGGCGTGGGGGGTGCCGCAGACTCGGACGAGGGTTTGGCAGATGACGTGGTGGAGGGCGAAGGCGCCGGAGTCGATCGCGTAGCCGCAGAGGATCGAGCCGAGGGCGAGGTCGGCGCGGTTGCGCTCGGATGCGGTCTTCGTCCAGGGCGGTGGCGATCAGCTCGGCGCCGCGCAGGGCGGTCATCTCGGAGACCGGGTTGGCGAAGGGGGTGTAGAGGGAGTCGGCGCCGTGGGCGAGGGCGTTCATCGAGCTGGCGCGCAGGTCGGGCTCGGGGGCGCTGGTCATCGGCGTCGGGTCGGCGATCACGAGCGCCGGGCGGACCATTGCCCGAACTCGGTTCTCGGCGCCTGTCGGGCAGGCGGTGGATGCCGGTCATCTCCGCCCCTGACATCGTCGTCGGGATCGCCGCTACGCGGGCGCCCGTGACCGAGGCGATCGCCTTCGCCGTGTCGATCACGCGGCCGCCGCCAAGGGCGACGAGGTTCGGCGCGCGGGCGGAGCCGAGCAGAGCCGCGGCCGTCGCCGGTACCGCCGTCCCCGGATCAGCCGGGGGCAGCTCGTGGACCGCGACGGCGGCGCTTGTCAGGTCCGCCGCCACCTCCAGGTTCGCTCCGGGTCGTCAGCAGCTCGAATGGCTGCATGCCGTTCTCGGCGAGCAGCCCGGCTGCGCCGCCCACTCCACCGTCGCGAAAGACGACGACGCGGCCGGCGTCGCGCCAGACGAAGTCGCCGCTCACTCGGCCGAGACCGTGCGCGGGTTGACCACCGGCCGCAGGTTCGGTTCGACCTCGGCCCGCAGGTGCTCGTAGTCGGGCGGCAGCGAGAGCTTCTCGCCGAGGTGCTCGAGCGGCTCGTCGACGGTGAAGCCGGGGCCCAGCGTCGCGATCTCGAAGAGCACCCCACTCGGCTCGCGGAAGTAGATCGAGCGGAAGTAGAAGCGGTCGATCACCGGGGTCGGCCTGCGCCCCGGCCGAGATCGCCCGCTCGCGCCAGGCCTCGTGCTCGTCGATGGTCGAGGCCCAGGCGACGTGGTGGACGCTGCCCGCACCCTGTCGTGAGCGCTCCTCCGGCGGCGCTTCGTAGACGTAGAGGCCGCCGCGGCTCGAGCCCCGCGCTTCCCAGCTGCCCTCGTCGACGGGCTCGAACTCGAGCGCTTCGAGCAGCGCCGCGGCTCGCCTCGGGAGCGGCGCTGTAGGCGCAGACGGCGTGGAAGCCGCGCAGGGCCAGGTCGGCGGGAACCTCGGGGTGGTCGGCGATCAGCGGCTCGTCGTCGACCTCGACCACGGCCAGCTCGTGGTCGAGGCCCTCGGGGTCGGCGAAGCGCAGGCCTCCCCCCGCACGTTCGGACTCGATCCCGTTGGCGGCGAGCCGCTCTCTCCCAGAAGTCGAGCGACTCGTGCGGAGCCGACGCGCCAGACGATCCGGTGCACGTCCCCGGCTCCCGCCCGGCCCGGCGGCACGCCGGGGAACTCGAAGAAGGTGAGGTCGGAGCCGGCGCTGCCCTTCTCGTCGGCGAAGAAGAGGTGGTAGACGGTCGGGTTGTCCTGGTTGACGGTCTTCTTGACCAGGCGCAGGCCAAGCACCCCCGCGTAGAAGTCGACGTTGCTCTGGGCGTCGGCGGTGATCGCGGTGATGTGGTGAATTCCCTCCAGCTTCATCGACATCACGTATAGCATCCGCGGCATGAGCCGCGGACGCCGACGCCGGTCAGAGCCCTGGTCGTGCTCGGCTCGCTGCTCGCCTTCCTCAGCGTCTTCGCGATCTGGACCGAACGCCAGGCGCTCAACACCGACGACTGGGTCGACACCAGCGGCCGCCTGATCCAGAACGACAAGATCCGCGAAGCGGTCGGCAACTACCTCGTCGACCAGCTCTACGAAAACGTCGACGTCGAAAAAGAACTCGAACGAAATCCTGCCCGGCGAGACCAAGGAACTCGCCGGCCCGGTCGCCGGCGGGCTGCGTCAGGTGGCCGGCGACGGCGCCGAAAAGGTGCTGCAGAAGCTCGACCGCGCAGGAGCTCTGGAAGAGCGCCAACCGCTCGACCCACGAACAGCTGCTCGCAGTCCTGGAAGAAAAGGAAGGGTCGGTCTCGACCGAAGAAGGCGAAGTCACCCTCAACCTCGGCAGCCTGATCACCAACCTCGCCAGCCAGGTCGGGAATCGGCGCCAACCTGGCCGAAAAGCTGCCGCCCGACGCGGGCCAGATCACGATCCTGCAGCTCGGACCAGCTGAAGACGGCGCAGGACATCGTCGTCGCGATCAAGGGCCTGGCCATGATCCTCTCGCTGCTCACCCTGCTCTGCCTTCGGGCTGGCCATCTACCTCACCCGCGAGGGACGCTGGGTGACCGTGCTGTTCTGCGGCGATCGGGCTCGTCGCGGCCGGCTTCGCCGTGATCGTCTTCCGCGAGGTGGCCGGCGGGATCGTCGTCGGCCAGCTGGTCAGCGAAGACAGCGTCAAGCCCGCGGCCGAAGAAGCCTGGTCGATCGGCACCTCGCTGATGACCAGCATCGCCACCACCGTGATCGTCATCGGCGTGCTCTTCGGCATCGCCGGCTGGCTCGCCTCGCCGACCGGCTCTGCCCGCGCGACCCGCAGGGCTTTGGCGCCGGTGCTCAGCGAGCACGTCGCCTACGTCTACGCCGGGCTGGCGATCGTCGTCGGCATCTACTTCATCCAGGCCCCGACCCAGAACCTGCGCTCCTTCCTCACCACTCTGGTGATCGCCGGCATGGCCGCCTTCGGCATCCACGAGCTGCGCAAACAGGCGGCGGAGGAATTCCCCGACGCCGCCTACGGCGACTTCGTTCGGCCGCACCAAGGACCGCGTCGTCGGCGCCGTCAAGGACGCCAACCTGGGCGAGCACGCCGCGAAGCTGCGCCTGCCCGAGAAGCGCAAGCCGGACGCCGGAAGCGAGGCGCCCACGGCAGCCCTCCCCGCCGACGAAGACGACGCCCGCCTGGCCCGCCTCGAGCGCCTCGCCGCCCTCCACGAGAAGGGCATCCTCAGCGACGAGGAGCTGGCGGCCGAGAAGGCCCGGGTGCTCGGCGGCTCCGGCAAAGACGCCTAAGTTGCCCAGAGCCCGCCTCCGGGATCGAACCGGAACTCTCTCGATTACAAATCGAGTGCTTTACCAATTAAGCTAGGCGGGCAGTTCGTAATCTTTTGCCCAGCGTACGCGCTTGCCCTGTCGATTGCGCGGGGCATCCAAGCGGAGATGCATGGCTCGGTCGGGCACCTCGTCTGCCGGCACTACATAGACGGTGTCATTCTGCGGGCAATAGACAACGAAGAGGTCTATCTCTCCTGCGTAACTGCGCCAGCTCGTACCCCGGCGGTTCGACTGGATGCTCTGGGTGCTGCACTGGATAACGCCTTCGCGAAGGCGTCCTGTCTTGCACTGCGCCCTGAGGAATCGGCCGCCGCAATCGAGAACCATGTCGTAGCGCTGGTTGACACCAAACGGCAGCAGGACGCGATAGCCCCGCTTGACCAACTCCGCGAGAACTGCTGCCTCCGCACGGTGGCCAACATCGACCGGATGGTTCGTTAGTTCCGGTTTGGGCAATGACGAACACATGTTCGTATCAACATTATCCGTTGGTGCAGACAGAACACTTCAGTAGCCTGACACTCCCCTCGCATCGAGTGACGTAAATTGCTGCCGGGCCGTATGGCATCGTGGCGCCGGATGGATGCCCATTTCCGATTCCTTGAGCCCGATGAGGGGGCGGTTCTCAGCGAGGCGATCCAGGTTGCATACGGCGACAGCTACGACGTGCGCTGGGTCTACGACGCCGAAGAGGTCTCCGCGCGGCTGGCGGCTGGGACCTACGTTTCGTGCGTGGCGGAGACGCCGGGCGGCGAGCTGCTCTGCCACGAGGGGATGAGCCTTGCCGCGGCCGGTGACGCGGTCGGCCATTCCGGGCAGGCGGTGACGATGCCGGCGGCGCGGGGGCAGCACCTCTTCACGCGGACCAAGCGGTTCCTGATGGATTGGGCCGCCGGAGCAGGGGATGGCGGGGATGTACAGCGAGGCGACCGCTGCCCATCCCTACAGCCAGCGCGCCAACGTCGAGCTGGGGGCGCACGAGACCGGGTTCCTGCTCGGCTGGATCCCGGCCTCGGTCTCCAACGACGCGGCTGAGGGAAGGCGCGGGCGGCAGTCGGCGGCGCTCTTCTACACGAAGCTGAACGACGGCCACGAGCGCCCGGTCTACGCACCCGAGCGCCACCGGCGGATCGTCGGCCAGACCCTGGAGCTGTGCGAGCTGCGCGGCACACTGGCGGAGCCGCCCGCGGACGCGGCGCTGGCCGAGCGGACCGAGCTGCACGTCGAGGTCGACGCCGACCACAACCTGGCGCTGATCACCGTGCACGTCCCGGGCGCCGACCTCGAGACTGCCGTCGCGGCCGAGCGCCACCACCTCTTCCATCGCGCCGGGCTCGACGCCGTCTACATCGACCTGCCCCTGGACACGCCGGCAACCGCCCTGGTCGCCGACCACCTCGAGCGCGCTCGGCGTCTCCTACTCAGGCGTCTTCCCCAACAGCCGCTGCGACGGCGACGTCCTGCGCATGCAGTCCCTGCACCGCGTCCGGATCAAGGCAGACGACGTCTCCGTCGCCTCCGACCACGGCCAGGAACTGCTCGACTACGTCCTCGCCGACCTTCCCTAGACCGGCGTCTCCCGCGACGCCAGGTGCGCGGCGACCTTGCGCTTGACGCGCTGCAGGGCGTTGTCGACGGTCTTGGTGTCGCACTCGAGCCGCTCCGCCGTCGCCTCGTAGGAGTGGCCGTCGAGATAAAGCGAGAGGACGCGGCTCTCCAGGTCCGAGAGGACCCCGGAGACGCCCGAGAGGCAGGAGACGAGGCTGGCCAGCTCTTCGGTTGCGATCACCTGGTTGACCGGGTCGTGGACGGTCGGCCCGGGCAGGATCTCGTCGAGGGTCGTGTCGGAGTCGCCCGCCGCAGCCGGGGTCTGGCTGAAGGAGACGTACTGGTTGAGGGGCGTGTGCTTGTTGCGGGTCGCCGTCTTCACCGCGGTGATGATCTGGCGGGTGATGCAGAGCTCGGCGAAGTTGCGAAAGCTCGACTCGCGATCGGTGCGGTAGTCGCGGATCGCCTTGTAGAGGCCGAGCAGGCCTTCCTGGATCAGGTCGTCGGCCTCGCCGCCGAGCAGGAAGTAGGAAGAGGCCTTGAGCCGGACGAAGCCGCGGTAGCGGCGGACGATCGCGTCGTAGGCATCGGCACGTCCGTCCTTGGCGAGGGCGACCAGATAATGATCATCAAGCTCAAGTTGAGGGTTAGTCTCAGCAGGCCTGAGAGATCCGTTCAGGCGGCCTGAGGGGAGTTGCATTTCCTGGGTCGGCGAAGATAGAGCCACAGATCCTTCTCCTTGAATGAAGGGTCGTGGCGCCTTACCTCCCCTGGCGGCGCCCTTTATGGACCGGGACCTCAGACTCAAGCTGAGGTTCACCCTTATTGGCGCGTTAGTTTACGGCTGAGCGGAGTTCTGTCAACCCCCGAACTGATGTTCGTGCAAACGCCGTGGCAGCTGCTACCGCTGCCGCGACAGCCTCGAAAAGCAGCGCTGCGGCGGCCGCCGAGACGTTCAAAGAGGCCGTTTGACCGGCCTGAGGAAGGGCGACGAGGCCGTCGCAGGCCGATGCGACGCGGGGGCGGATGCCCTTGCCCTCGCCGCCAAGGACGAGGACGGTGGGGCCGGTCAGATCGACGCCCCAGGGAGCCTGGTCGGCGTCCGCGTCGGCGCCCCAGAGCCAGAAACCAGCCTCCTTGGCCTCCGCGAGCCAGTCGGCAAGGTTGCGGACATGGGCTATGCGCAGGTGCTCGACGGCCCCCGCGGAAGCCTTGCAGGTGACCGCGGTCACCTCGGCCGCGCGGCGGTCGGGAATGACCACCCCGGCAGCTCCGGCCGCCTCGGCGGAACGGCAGACAGCACCGAGGTTGCGCGGGTCCTGCACCTGATCCAGCGCAACCAGCAGGGCGTTCTCCTTGCGCAGCAGCTCGCTCGCGCCCACGTACGGATAGGGATCGACCTCGGCCACCACGCCCTGGTGGTCCGGCGACCCGCAAAGCCGCTCCAGCTCCTCCCCCGAAGTCTCGGGCGCCCGCCAAACCCGGTGGACCCGCCGCCTCCCCCGCTCCGCCTCGGCAACAGGCTGCTTCCCGTAAATCATCTGCGAAGCCATCTAACCCTTGGGCACGAGCTTCGCGCCCTCCGCCCCATCGCGGACCTCCCAGCCAGAGCTCGCAAGCTCATCGCGAATCTCGTCCGCCCGCTCGAAGTCCTTCGCCGCCCGCGCCTCCTCGCCGTTCCCCGAGAAGCTTCTCGCTGCCTCGTCGTCGGCCTCAGCGCCCTCGTCCGGCTGGGTAAGGCTTAGCTGAGGCCGACGAGCGCCAAGCATCTCCAGCAGCGCTCTGAGCCGCCTCGGGCGCCCGGGAACCTCGCTCGCGGTTGGCTTCCGCCGACCAGCTCAAACGCCTCGGCCATTGCCCGCGGCGTGTTGAAGTCATCCGCGAGCGCGCTCCTGAAGCTCTCGACGCGGAAGCGCCGCGGCTCGGGGAGCCGGGGGAGGGTCCGTCGGAGCCTCCCCGCTGTTGCTCTGACGGGACCCTCCCCCGGCTCCCCCTCAACCGGGTGCTCCCGGAAGAAGTTCCGCAGCCGCTCAACTTGCGCAACTGCCTGATCCATCTGCTCCGCCCCAAACGCAAGCGGCTGCCGGTAGTGCCCCGAGATCAGGTACGCGACAACCGCCTCGCGCCCGTACCGATCCAGCGCCTCGGACAGCTGAAAGATGTTGCCCTCCGACTTCGACATCTTCGCCGCGTCGGTCTCGATCATCCCGTTGTGCATCCAGACCTTGGCGAAGGGCCGCCCCGCCCCCTCGGACTGCGCGATCTCGTTCTCGTGGTGGGGAAACACAAGGTCCGACCCGCCGCCGTGGATCGCGAAGGAGGCGCCCAGCTCCTGCTCGGCCATCACCGAGCACTCGATGTGCCAGGCAGGCCGTCCAGGCCCCCAGGGCGAGTCCCACGAGGTGTCCTCGTCGGGCTTGTGCGCCTTCCAGAGCGCGAAGTCGAGCGGGTCCTCCTTCAGCGACTCCGAGCCCGCCTCCTCGCCCTGGTCCATGTCCTCGGCGCGCCGGTTGGAGAGCTTGCCGTAGCCCTCGAAGCTGCGCACGCGGAAGTAGACGTCCCCGCCCGACTCGTAGGCGTGCCCGTTCTCGACCAGCTCGGCGATCAGGGCCGACGATGCCGCCGATCGTCTCCGTCGCCAGCGGCTCCGCGTCCGGCCTGCCCGAGGCCCAGCCGGTCGGTGTCCTCGAGAGTAGGCCTTGGTCATCCGCTCCGCGAACGCAGCCGACCCTCCCCGGCCTCCCGCGCCGCCACGTAGATCTTGTCGTTGATGTCGGTGACGTTGACGACCAGCTTCGCCGCGTACCCCTCCGACTTCAGAAACCGCGCCAGCAGCGAGAAGACGACGAACGGCCGGGCGTTGCCGATGTGGATCCGGCTGTAGACCGTGGGCCCGCAGGCGTAGATCCCAACCTCCTCGGTCGGGGTCGAGCGCCTTCCAGCTCACCCGCTAAGCGTGTCCTTGATCCGCACCTCCCGCATGCGATGTCGGATAGCTACAGAGGTCTAGAACGTCCGGTAGCCGGACCCTGAGGAGGCGGCCTCGCGCCGTGCCCAGTTGGGCGCCGTGGCGTCGGCCGCCGCCAGGACCTCGCGTCGCGCCCGGGAGGCGCTCGCCTTGATCTCGTCCTCTGCCGCTCGCCGCACCCGCTCCTCGCGCTGCTCGGCCTGCATCCTGATCCGCTCGGACTCCGCCTTCAGCGCCTCCTCGGCGCGCGCCCTGGCCTTCTCGGTCGGCCTCGCCTTCGACCTTCTCGACCAGCGCCCTGACCCGCTCTTCGGCCTCGCGGCGCACGTCCTCGGTCCCCTGCATCACGCGCTCCTCGATCTCCGCCTCCAGGCGCACCGCGATCTCGTGCGCCTCGCTGGCAGCGGCCTCGGCTTCCGCCGCCCGCTGCTCCGCCGCGGCAACCCGCTGGTCGGCCTCCAGCTTCGCCTGGTCGAGAGCCTCCTTGCCGGCGCGCTCGGCCTCGCGCTCAAGGCGCTCGACCTCTGCGGAAGCGACTTCTCGGCATCAGCCCTGACCGAGCCCAGCTCGACGTTGAACGCTTCGCGGTCGCCCTGGGCCCGCTTCTGCGCCTGCTCGAAGGCCTTCTCGGCGCGGTCCCTGGCCTGCTCGGCGCGGGTAGCCCGCGCCTCGGCCTCCTTGCGACTGCTGCGCTCGGCGGCGATTCGCTCACGCCCCTCCTCGCCCAGCTTGCGCAGAGTCGCCAGCGCCCGCTCCTCTGACCTCGGCATGGACCCTCTCGGCCTTCGCCTCGGCCTCGGCGACACGCTCCTCGCTGACCCGAACCCACTCAAGTGCCTGCTTGGCGGTTTCGTGCAGCTCTTCGCTGGCCGCACCGACCGCCTTCAGCTGCACCGCAGGATCGCCCATGAACCGGCAACCTACTACCCGCCCCGGAGGCCTATCTACCCCTGCTCGGAGCAAAAACGCGCATTTAGCGATTTGACGCGACGCGACCGGAGCCCGTCCCGGTAGGGGTGGAGCGTCTTGTACTTTTTCGTCAGCCGCGCCCGAGCGCCAAGCCCAACCCCGCCCCACCGTTGCTCCTATGTCAAGCCACCGCCGCGAATTGCGGCGCCGGCGTGCCCCTCTGAGAGTCAGCGGTGGTCATGGATCTATCAATTTCAGATTCATTCAAAAGCCGCCAGACCCGGCGTATCAGGTGGCGCTTGAGGCAGCGCAGGGCTTCCCGGTTCGACTTGCCCTCGGCCCGCTTGCGGGCAAGGTAGTCCTTTGCCGGGGCATGGACCCTGCTCTGGGTCACGGCGATGCGGTGCACCGCGCAGTTGAGCTGGCGGTTGCCGCCGCGATCGAGGCGAAGGCGGGTGCGATTGCCAGAGGAGGCGGGGATCGGCGCGATGCCGGCAAGGCGCGCCAACTTGGCGTCGGAGGCAAAGCCGCCCGCCCCAGCGGTCTCGGCGATCAGCTTGGCGGCCGTGAGCGCCCCGCAGCCGGGCAGCTCAAGCAGCCGGGGGGCCTGGGCGCACACCATGGCGCCAATTGACCGGACCCCGTTCATCGGTCCACCCCGTATGAGAGTCCGGGGTTGGTCTGTGTTGAGTATCGCTCCTGATCGCCGCCTCGCGTAGCGAGCCCGGAGGGCGAGCGCAGCGAGGCGGCGAAGCGCTCGGGCGACATCATCCCGAGCGCCGAGTGGGGATGGTTGGCGTTGTAGCCGGCGCGCCAGTCGGCGGCCAGCACCCGGGCCTCCTCCAGGCAGGTGAACACCTCCGTGTTCAGCAGTTCGTCGCGCATGCGGGCGTTGAAGGACTCCACGTAGGGGTTCTGCCAGGGCGAGCCCGGCTCGATGTAGGCGGTATCGGTCTTGCCCAGGCGGCACCATTCGCGCAAGACGGCGGCGGTCAGCTCAGGGCCGTTGTCGGCGCGGAGGTTGGCCGGGGCGCCGCGCTCGGCTGCGAGGCGCTCGAGGACGGCCACCGTCTCCTCGGCGTCGATCGAGCGATCGACCTCGATCGCCAGGGCCTCGCGGGTGAACTCGTCGACGACGTTTAGGAACTTCAGCTCACGGCCGTCGTCGGTGGCGTCGTGCTGGTAGTCGAGCGCCCAGACGTGGTTGGGGCGCTCGGCCTTGAGCCTGTCGGCCGCCGTGGTGGAGACGCCCAGGCGGCGGCGCTTCTTGGCCTTGGCGGGCACGCGCAGGCCCTCCTCGCGCCAGATCCGCTGCACCCGCTTGCGGTTGACGCTCCAGCCTTCGGTGAGGAGGTGGCCGTGGGCACGGCGGTAGCCCCAGCGGGGGTAGTCGGTGGAGAGCTTTCGCAGCCGCTTGCGCAGGGCGGCGTCGTCTGGGGCGACCTGGGGGCAGTAGCGCTGGGTAGAGCGGTTCTGGCCGGCGAACCGGCACGCCCGACGCTCGGAGAGGCCGAGGCGGTCCACCAGCATGCGGACCGCCTTGCGCCTCCGGGACGGGCTCAGAAGTTTCCCTTGGCGATCTCCTTCAGGGCGAGGTTTTCGAGCTCCTTGTCGGCGACCAGGCGCTTCAGCTGGCCGTTCTCGCGCTCCAGCTCCTTCAGCCGCTTGGCATCGGCCGCCTTCATGCCGCCGTACTGGTTTCGCCAGCGATGCAGGGTCTGCTCGGAGACCTCCAGGGCCTTCGCGGCCTCGCCGATCGTCTTGCCCTCCGAGAGCATCTGCTCTGCGGTGCGCAGCTTGCGGATGATCTGCTCGGGACTGTTCCTTTGCCTCTTCACCTGCTTGCGTCCTCCTTTGCCCATTGTCGCGGGCGGGAAGGACTCTCAAACAGGGCGGACCGAATTCAGGGGGTCGGGCCACAATCTCTCGCTCCAGCCCTGAGGCGCGCTTGGTCCGCTCGCGGATCGCGCGCACCAGCTCGCGCGAGACCCGCACGCGGGCGCCCTGCTCGGCGCGGGCGAGCTTGCGGGCGACCCGCTCAAGCCACACGGTGCGATCCAGGCAGCCGGCCGGCAGCTCGAACTCGGGCCAGAGGTCATGCAGGTGCCAGCGCAGCCGCTGCTGGTCCTCCGAGCGGGCCTTGACCAGGTCCTCGCGGTGGTCGAGCAGGAGCTTCAGCTCAAGCGCCGCCTCGTCGGTGTGGGCGGCGGGCAGCGTCTCAGGGCCCTCTCTCAGCGCGGCGCGGGCGACGGCGAGGGCGTCGATCGAATCGGACTTGCCACGGGTGCGCTCCCCCCGGCGCGATTGGCCCATCAGCTTCGGCGCCACCCTGACGACCCGCTCGCCGGAGGAGAGGAGGAAGCGCTCGAGGGCGCGCGAGACATGGCGGCAGTCCTCGATCGCCCAGATGCGCTCTGGGTCGAGCTCCCGCCCCCAGCCAAGCAACTCGGCGAAGCCCGCCTTGCGGGCGCTCGCTGTCAGCTCACCGGCC
Source organism: uncultured Solirubrobacterales bacterium (assembly GCA_963714665.1). Classification (GTDB taxonomy): domain Bacteria; phylum Actinomycetota; class Thermoleophilia; order Solirubrobacterales; family 70-9; genus VRUE01. The sequence goes on from CAVQPE010000003.1 coordinate 1,448,903, forward strand.
AGCTGGCCGGTTCCCGCAAATACCGCCGCGCAGGTGTGGCTTTTCTTGTGGGTGTCCGTTCCGATCACGATCATCTGCCGCGTCCCTTCGATTGGTTGTCGCCTATTCGGACGGACCTCCGGCTGACGAGTCTCACTCGGGGCAAAGCCAAGCTCCTATCGAGTCAAGCCGGCGATCCTCGGGTGGCGGCGGGCGACACAACGAGAGTCAGTCAGGCTCACTGGCCGACAAAAAAGTTAAGAGTCAACCCGTCGCCTCCCGAGAACCAACCGGCCCGGTCGGACGCCACAGCCGTCGACCGCAACGATGAGGATGCCAGTGAGAAAAAGTTAAGCGGAACCCCTACCGGGACGGGCTCTCGGCCGACCCCTCAGCCTCACGCGCGTGCAGCTCGCGCTTGAGAACCTTGCCGGTGGCGTTGCGCGGCAGCTCGTCGAGGAACTCGATTTCGCGCGGTGCCTTGTAGGAGGCGAGGTTGGCCTTGATGTGGCTTTTCAGCTCGTCCTCGGAGACATCCACCTCCTCCGCGACGACCACGAAGGCCTTCAGCCGCTGGCCGAACTCCTCGTCCTCGACCCCGATCACGGCGACCTCGACCACGGCGCCGTGGTCGGCGAGCAGGTCCTCGACCTCGCGCGGGAAGACGTTCTCGCCGCCGGAGACGATCATCTCGTCGTCGCGGCCGTCGATGAAGAGCCGGCCGTCGGAGTCGAGATGGCCGACGTCGCCGCTGCAGAGCAGGCCGTCGATCGACTCCTTGCCGCCGCCGCCGGTGTAGCCCTCGAAGGACATTTCGTTGCCGACGAAGATCCGCCCGACCTCGCCGGTCGGCACCTCTCGCCCGGCCTCGTCGTAGAGCCTGACCACCGTGCCGCGCGGAGGGCGACCGGCCGTGCCCGGCGCGGCGCGCAGGTCCTCCGGGGTGGCGACGGTCGCGTAGGCGACCTCGGTCGAGCCGTAGAGGTTGTAGACGGTGTCGCCGAAGCGGTCCATCCACTCGATCGCCAGCTCCCCCGGCAGCGCCGAGCCGGAGGCCGAGATGATCCGCAGCGAGGAAAGGTCGTAGGCGGAGAGCGTCTCCTCCGGCAGGCGGAGGATGCGCTGCAGCATCACCGGAACCACCGCGAGGACCTGGGCGCGGTGGTCCTGCACGGCGCGCAGCGTCGCCTCCTCGTCGAAGCGGCGCCGCAGGACCATCGTCGAGGCGGTCGGCAGGCTGACGACGAAGTGGAAGAAGCCCCAGGAGTGAAACAGCGGCGCCGCGATCATCATCGTCTCGCGGGCGCGGTAGGGGATCCTGTCGATCAGCGCCGCCATCGTCAGCAGCCCGTCGGGGCTGGAGCGCTGCGCCCCCTTCGGTGCCCCGGTGGTGCCGGAGGTGAGGATGACGAAGCGCGGTTTGTCAGGCGGGGGCTTCAGGTTGGAGTCGTCGCCGGCGGCGATCAGCGAGTCGAGCGTCTGCCCCTCCGGGTCCCCGTCGGTCCAGCCGACGATCCGCGCGACGCTCTCGTCGACGCCGTCGAGCAGGCCGGCGAACTCCTCGTCGTAGACCAGCGCCTTTGGCCCCTCGCGCCGCATCACCTCGACCAGCTGCGGCCCGGCGAACATCGTGTTGAGGTAGAGCGCGCTGGCCCCGAGCTTGGCGGCGGCGAGAGTCGTCTCGATGAAGCCGCGGTGGTTGCGGCACATGATCCCGATGCCGTCACCAGGCCCGATCCCCATCTCCGCGAAGGCGTGGGCGAGGGCGTTGGTGCGGCGGTGCACGCGCTCGAAGCTGAGCGAGCCGCGCTCGTCGATCAGCATCGTCTCGTGCGGGTATTTGTGCGCCGCGGTGGCGACGCCGGTCGCCGGCGAGGCGCCCCAGCGCAGGAAGGTGGCGACGACCTTGGCGGTCCTGTCCGGCCGCGATGCGCCGACGATCCCCGGCCTCGCGCAGCACCTTCGCCTCGAAGACCGCGTCGGAGACCGACTGGCGCACGCCCGCAGCTATGGAACCGAGAGTCCCCATCGGATCGGGAAGGTTATTCGCTATCGACCGAGGCCACGGCGATGCAGGCGATCCCCTCGCCGCGCCCGATCCAGCCCATGCCCTCGTTCGTCGTCGCCTTGACGCTGACCCGCGCCGACGTCACCTCGGCCAGGATCCGCTCCATCTCGGCGCGGAAGGGGCCGATGCGCGGCTCCTCGCAGACGAGCGTCGCGTCGACGTTGGCGATCCGGCCGGAGACGGTGCCGACGACGGTGCGCAGCAGGTCGATCGAGTCGGCGCCCTGCCAGCGCTCGTCGTCGTCGGGAAAGAGGGTTCCGATGTCACCCATGCCCGCGGCGCCGAGCAGCGCGTCGATCACGGCATGGGTGAGGACGTCGGCGTCGGAGTGCCCGGCGAGCCCGCGAGGGTGCTCGATCTCGACCCCGCCCAGAACCAGGCGGCGCCCCTCGGCAAAGCGGTGGCTGTCGTAGCCGATCCCGACGCTCATCGCCTCAATCCTCGCTTACCGAGCGCCCAATCGGCTCCAGCCGCCTGCGGCGGCCCTCGAAGACGCAGATCTCGGCGACGCCGAGATCCCCGAGGAACTCGATCGCCTGCTCGTAGCCGAAGCCGACCTGCTCCGGCAGGTGGGCGTCGGAGGAGAGGGCGAAGGCGGCTCCCGCCTCGACGCACATCTCGGCGAAGGCGCGCGCCGGGTAGATCTCGCCGACCGGCTTGCGCAGCCCGGCGGTCGAGACCTCGACCGCGATCCCGCATCTCGGCGATCGCCTCGACCGCCGGCTCGTAGTAGTGCCGCGGGTCGCGCTCGGGCAGCGGTCGGGCGGTGCCCCAGACCTTGACCAGGTCGGGGTGGGCGAGGATGTCGAAGAGGCCGGAGCGCGCGCACTCGGCCAGGGCGGCGAAGTAGCGGCGCCAGACCTCGTCGGGGTCCCCGCGCCCCTCCCAGACGTCCCATCCGGGGTGGTCGACGGCGGCGTCGCCGACGAAGTGGACCGAGCCGACGACGTAGTCGAAGTCGCGCGCCTCGAGCAGCGAAGCGGTGCGGTCCTCGGCGGCGGGGATGTAGTCGCACTCGATCCCGAGCCGCAGCGGAGTGCCGCGGACGAACTCGCAGTAGGCGTCGAGGTCGTCGCGCGCCTCCTCCTCCCAGAACGGGATGGCGCCAAAGCTCAAGCGCCTGGGTGAAGCGGTAGACGTGCTCGGAGACCCCCAGCTCGGCGATCCCGGCCTCGGCCGCCGCGGCCAGGTAGCGATCGACGTTCTCGGCGGTGAAGAAGCGCTCCGCCGTCGTGCCCGGCTCGTCGGGCCGCAGGTGCAGGTGGTAATCGGTCAGCATCGGGACGGGAGGCTAGGCGACCCGGGCGCGCGGGTACGCTGCGACCATGGTCCACCTGCGGATCGTCGTCCCGGAAGACCGCTGCCAGAAGGTCCTCGACCTGCTCGAAGCGGCGCCGTCGGCCTCCAACCTGGTCTTCCTCGCCGGGGCCGCCCGCCAGCCGAAGGGCGACGTGGTCCTCTGCGACATCGCCCGCGAGGACGCCAGCGTGCTGATCGACGACCTCAAGGAGCTGGGCGTGGCGCGCGACGGCTCGATCGCGCTCGAGCAGATCGACTCGCAGATCTCCGACGCGGCCGACCGGGCCGAGCGGGCCGCCCACGGGAAGCCATCGAACGCGGTCGTCTGGGAGGAGGTCGAGGCGCGCACCTCAGAGAGCACCGAGCTGGGCGGCAACTTCCTCATCTTCATGGTCCTCGCCTGCCTGATCGCCACGGTCGGCATCTACCTCGGCTCGCCGATCCTGATCGTCGGCGCGATGGTCGTCGGGCCGGAGTTCGGGCCGATCGCCGGCTTCTGCGTGGCCCTGGTCGAGCGCCGCCGCGACGTCGCCCTGCGCTCGCTCACCGCCCTCGCGGTCGGCTTCCCGGTCGGCATCACCGCCGCCTTCCTCTTCACCCTGTTCTCGAAGGCGACCGGGCTGCTCGACCCCGGCTTCAGCGGCTCGATGCACCCGCTGACCCAGTTCATCTCCAAACCCGACGACTTCTCCTTCATCGTCGCCTGCTTCGCCGGCGCCGCCGGGGTGCTCTCGCTGACCTCGGCCAAGTCGGGAGCGCTGATCGGCGTCCTGATCTCGGTGACGACGATCCCCGCCGCGGCCAACATCGGCGTCGCCGCGGCGCTCGCCGACTGGTCGGAATGGCGCGGCGCGATGGCCCAGCTGGCGGTCAACCTGACCGCGATCGTGCTGGCCGGCGTCTTCACGCTCTTCATCCAGCGCAGGCTCTACGAGCGGCGGCGCCAACGACATATGGGCGACGGCGCGCGGGCGGTCGCCGGCCTGCCAGCCGAACCGCGAAGAGCCGGGGAGCCCCGCACGATGATCCGCCAGCTCGGCGTCCTCCTCGCCGCCTTCGCGGGCGGCGCCCTGATCGCCGGCGGCCTCGGCGCGGACAGCCTCGGCATCGCCCTGGGCGTCGGCCAGGTCTGCTTCGCGGCGGCGCTCGCCTGGGTCTGCTACTGAGCTGAGCGCTCCGCCAGGAGGAGCTCAGCAAGCTGCAGGTCGAGCGGCGTGGTCACCTTGAGGTTCTCGCCGGCGAGGGATGGATCAGCACTCTCCCGCCCGCGGCCTCGACCAGCATCGCCTCGTCGGTCGCATCGGCGACCCGCTCCGGGTCGGCCTCCAGCGCCGCCCGCAGCGCCTCGACCCGAAACACCTGCGGCGTCTGAGCCGCCCACAACCGCTCGCGATCCAAGGTCGATTCGATGACGAAACGCCGATTTTCCTTGTCAGGCATGGAAAATCGGCGTTTCGTCCCCGGTTCTGCCTGCTTGATCGTGTCGGTGACGGGGGTGGCGGCGATGGCGCCGGCCGCCTTCGGGTCCGCGACGAGGGTCGCGACCACAGCCTCGATCAGCTCCGGCGTCACCAGCGGCCGGGCCGCGTCGTGGATCGCGACAAGCTCGGTGCCGACCGCCTCCAGCGCGTTGCGAACCGATTCCGCTCGCGTGGCGCCGCCGTCGACGACGCCGAGGTCGTCGCCGGCCAGCTCGTGGATGTGCCCAGGCGGGCAGGCGACGACGATCGAGCGGACCGAGGCGGCGGCACGGCAGGCCGCGATCGACCACTCGACCATCGGCCTCCCGGCCAGCGGCACGAAGGCCTTCGGGCCGCCGGCTCCGAGCCTCTTCCCGGAGCCGGCGGCCGCGATGACCGCTGTGACGCTGCTGGAACTAGGCGGTCGCCGTGGCGGCGAAGCGCTCCTCCAGCAGCCCGTCGAGGTACTCCTCCGCGCCTTCCTCGTCCTTGTCGAGCGCGTACATGAACTCCGAGGCGAGGATCTTCTTCGCCCGCGTGTACATCTGCTTCTCGCCGGTGGAGAGGCCCTTTTCCATCTCGCGGATGGCGAGGTTGCGGACGACCTCGGCCAGCTCGAAGACGTCGCCGGTCTTGATCTTCTCGCGGTTGTACTTGAAGCGCCGGTTCCAGTTCTTCGGCATGTCCGACACTTCGTCGGTGAGGACGCCGGTCACCTTCTGGATTTCCACCTCGTCGATGACCCGGCGAAGGCCGGCGACGCCGGCGTTCTCGCAGGGGACCATCACCGTCAGCTCGTTGTGGAGGATCTTGATCGTCAGGTATTCCCGCTCCTCCCCCATCAGCTCACGGGACTCCTTCTTCAGCACGAGGCCCGCGCCGTGGTGGGGATAGACGACCTTGTCACCCTCCTCGAAGTCGCAGACGTAAGGGACATCTGACTCGAAGCCCACCTCCATGGCCTCCTCTGCTAGCTCAGAAATCGGGTGCTCCTTTCTCTCGTCGACGGCGCCATCGCCGTCTAGCTCTGTAGGTACCGGTCAACCAGATCGACCTCCTGAAGCCTGCGCAGGCCCTCGCGGATGTCCTTGGCTCGTGTCGAGCCGACACCGTCGACGGCCTCGAGGTCGGCGTCGGAGGCAGCGAGTACCTCCTCCAGCCCACCCAGCTCGTGGATGATCTTCTGGACGACAAGCTTGGGGATGCGCGGCACGCGGCCGAGCACGCGGTAGCCCCGCGAGGCGACCGGGAAGTCGAGGGTGTTGAGCTTGCGGTCGTAGCCGAGCAGCTCGGCGAGGCGACCGAAGTCGAGCACGTCCTGGTGGGGCATCCGCGCCAGCGACTGCACCACCGTGGCCAGGTTCTCCTCGGAGTCTTCGACGCAGTAGTCGCGGATCAGCGCCGTCTTGTCGGCGGCGACGCCGACCATCGTCTCCTCCAGCTGCATCTCGATCAGGCGGCCCTCGGTGCCGAGCTCGACGATGTAGCGCTCGACCTCGACCGCCATCCGGGTGACCAGCTCGGCGCGCTGCAGGACCGCGAGCGCGTCGTAGAGGACGGCGGCGCCCTCGAACTCGAGCACGGTGAGCCGGTTGGATACCTGGTCCAGCCGGTCGCGGTACTTGTCGAGCGTCGCCAGGCCCTGGTTCGCCTTGGCGAGCACGGCCGGGATGTCCTGGAGGATGTACTTCGTCCCCTCGACGTAGAGGGAGACGACGTCGCGGCGCTGGGAGATCGCGATCACCAGCGCCTCGGTCTGTTTGGAGACGCGCTCGGCCGTACGGTGACGGGTGCCGGTCTCCGACGAGAGGATCGTCGGGTCGGGCATCAGCTGCACGTTGGCCCAGGCGATCTTCGTCGCCTCGGCGTTGAGCACGATCGCGCCGTCCATCTTCGCCACCTGGTAGAGCATCGCCGGCGTGTAGTCGATGTCGAGCTTGATCCCGCCGGAGAGCAGGTGCGAGATGTCCCCCGGGTCGCCGACGACGATCAGGCCGCCGGTGCGCGAGTGGACGATGTTGTCGAGGCCCTCGCGCAGGGCGCTTCCCGGCGCGACGACGTCGAGAGCCCTCAGCAGACGGGGATCCTGGCGTTCCGACAACTCGTAAAGCTCATCCCCAGGAAGCGCTGACATCGCCTTCTAGGATGGCAAAAACCGCTTTGGAATGCGGAGTGGTCAATCCCAAGTGGACAGGTCGGGATGGTCGTTGTCAAGGACGGCGATCACCCAAGCCCGCATCTGCCGCTCAACGTTAACCCGAACTGCATCAACTTCTCCACCTGCTGGGGGTAGAAGTTGATGCAGTTCGGGTATCAGAGGTGGAAGCGACGGTGGTGAGCGTGGTGTTGGAGTGCTTCCGGCTCGGGGGTGCCGGCCACGGAGGGGTCCGGGCCCGGGCGCTCCGGGTCGCGCACGAAGGCCCAGGTGAGGCCGGTGCCGAGGACGCAGAGGCCAACCGAGACCCAGGTCGAGCCGGCCACCGAGACCGCAAATGAATCGCCTCCCCCCTGCAGGGAGTGGAACACGGCACCGGTCGCGGCGAGGGCGATCGTGCCCGCCATCACCCGGTCCATCGCCAGCACGCCGGAGGCGATGCCGACCTTCTCGGCCGGCATCGCGGCCATCGCGGCAGTCGACATCGGCGCGTAGACGAGTCCGAGGGCAATCCCGAACAGCAGGTAGCCGGCCAGCAGCAGGCCATATGAGCTGGCGGCCTCCAGGCGGGTCAGCACGAGCAGGCCGGCGACGCCGCAGGTCATCCCTGCCGTCATCAGGCCACGGGCGCCGAAGTGGGCTATCAGGCGTCCCGAGAGTGGCGAGATGACGACCATCGGCGCCGTGATCGGCATGATCATCAGGCCGCTGAGCACGGCCGAGTGGCCGCGCACGTCCTGGAGGTACTGCGGCTGGAAGAACATCACGGCCCAGTAGGAGCCGACCAGGGTGAAGGCCGCCGCGCAGGCGCCGAAGTAGGGCCGGTTGCGAAACAGCGTGAAGTCGACGATCGGTTCGCGCGAGCGGTGCTCGATCCGCCAGAAGGCCCAGAGCGCTGCCAGGCCGCCGACCGCGAGCGCGGCCGTTGCAGCGCCGCTCCAAGCACGACTCTGGATCAGCGCCAGGATCACGGCCGTGAGGCCGAGGCTGAGCGCGAGCAGGCCGGGGACGTCGACGTGGCGCCCCGAGCCGGGGTCGGTGGACTCGGGCGCGGCCAGGGCCATGATCGCGATCCCGACGGCCGCGATCGGCAGGTTGATCCAGAAGATCGCGCGCCAGTCGACTTCGACCAGGAGACCGCCGACGAGCGGCCCGATCGCCAGCGCCAGGGCCGAGATCGCCGCCCAGATGCCAAGCGCACGGGCCTGCTTGCGGGCCGGAAAGGCGTTGCAGACGATCGCCAGCGAGAGGGGCAGCATCGGCGCCGCGCCGATGCCCTGCAGCACCCTGCCCGCGATCAGCGTCTGCTGGTCCCCGGCGCAGGCGGAGAGCACCGAGCCGAGGGCGAAGACGACCATGCCGGCGAGGAAGAGGCGCTTGCGGCCGAACATGTCGCCGAGTCGCCCCGCGGTGACGACCAGGATCGTGATCGCCAGCAGGTAGCCGTTCATCGCCCACTGCAGGCCCTCGGTACTGGCATCGATGTCGTGCCTGATGCTGGGCAGCGCCAGGGCAACCACGGTCGAGTCGAGCATCAGGATGAAGAGGCCGGAGCAGGCCCCGATCAGAGTCCACCAGGGCCGGTTGCTCTCGTCGATCCGCAGCATCGCGGCGCGACGCTACCGGCGCGTACGGATGCCGAACTGCATCAACTTATCCACCTGCTGGATGGATAAGTTGATGCAGTTCGGAGGTGAAGTTGGCTAGGCGTGAGTGAGGTCGCGGGCCGGGTCGATGCCCCAGCGCTCGCCGGTCGCGACGAGGTCGGGGCTGAGCGGCCAGCGGTCGGGGCGCTCCTCGCCCTCGTGCTCGGGATTGGCACCCTTCAGCACCATGCAGCCGGTGTTGTCGCCGATCGCGCGGATCGCGGCGACGTCCTCGGCGGACAGCCTCTGCTCGCCTGGCAGCGCGGCCAACTCGGCGCGCTTGTCCTCGATCGGCCGGGCGTCCGGGCCGGCCTCCTGGATCAGGGTCGGCACCACGCACTCCACCGCCGGGTGGGCGAGGTTCCACTGGCAGGCGAGGTGCATCGGGCTGAGACCCGAGCGCTCGCAGAACGGCGCAAGCCGCTCCAGCTTCTCCAGCCCCGCCTCGATCCAGCCCTCCGGCCGGAACGCGCGGTGGTCACCCTTCGCCAGCTCCATCCCCGGCCGCAGGTCCCCCCAGAAGAGCCCGCCGTAGTCGACGACCCGGGTGATCACCTTGACCCCGTGCCGCTCAGCCGCGTCGAGGCAGAGCTCGCCCGGCCAGGGCTCGAACGGGTTGAGGATGATCATCGCCCAGTCGATCCGGTCGCCAAAGCGCTCCAGGCAGGAGATCAGGTCAAGCGTGAAGCCATTGGCCGGCCCGGGTGCGACGCCGATACGGCTCGCCAACCCCGCCTCGCGCAGCGCCGCCATCCCGTCCCAGACCGCCTCGCTCGAATAGCCGATCCGATCCGGGTTGTGGAGCAGCAGCAGATCGAACGAGTCGACCCCGAGCCGCTCGAGACTGCGCTCAGCCGCCATCCGCAGGTACCCCGCGTACTCAGCCTCCCCGCGCAGCCGCGGGTCGGTGAAGCGGGGAAACCCCCGAGGCCCATCCCGCTCCCCCTCGTAGAAGTCGTGTCCGACGGCACCGACGAGGCAGTAGGAATCGCGCGGCACCCCGACGAGAGACCGCCCCAGCACCGAATCCGCCTCCCCCTGCCCATAGGTGTCGGCGCTGAGAACCGTGTCGATCCCATTGTTGGGCAGCAGCAAGCTTTCCAGCCGCGCCTCCTCGATCTCTTCCCCGAAGCGCAGGAACCTCCCCCCGCTCCAGGTGCCAACCGCCGTGCGACCGGGCTCACGCATGCAACGAACAATAAGACCGCAGCTCGCGCGGGTGGCGCCGGGGAGGGGTGTCCGGGCGGCAGCGGCGTCCTCTTTTTCGCCCCAACCCCAACCTCGAACGGCCAGCGACGCATCTGGCGAAAAACCCAGCAGAGCCCGGACACCCCCTCCCCGGCGACAGGCCCCGCGCGCCAACAGCTACTGGCTAATCAGCCTCAGGCTTTGAATCGCCGGCATCGTCCGGCCCCGGGTCGTCGCCGCCCTCGATGCCCTCGTCCTTCTTGGCGCCGACACCGACCTTCTCCGGCTCCGGCTTCGCTTTCTTCGCCCGCGCCGGCTTCTTCGGCTTGACGATCGTCAGGCTGAGCGGCTTGTCCTCCTCGTCGCCGGAGGGGTCGCGCTCGACCATCACGGTCGAGCCGGGGGTCATCTGGCCCTGGCGCAGGACTTCGTCGGCGAGCGGGTCCTCGATGTAGCGCTGGATCGCGCGGCGCAGCGGCCGGGCGCCCATCGAGGGGTCCCAGCCTTTCTCGACCAGCAGGTCCTTGGCCTCGTCGGTGAGCTCGAGCTGCAGCTCGTGCTCGGCGACCTGGACGCGGACCCGGTTGATCATCAGGTCGATGATCTCCTTGACCTCTTCCTTGGCCAGCTTGTGGAAGACGATCACCTCGTCGATCCGGTTGAGGAACTCGGGCCGGAAGACTTTCTTCAGGTCGCTCATGATCCGGTTCTTCATGTCGTCGTAGGACATGCCGGTCTCGTCGGCGACGGTGAACCCGATCGAGGTGTTCTTGGCGATCTCGGAGGCGCCGATGTTCGAGGTCATGATCACGATCGCGTTGCGGAAGTCGACCGTGCGGCCCTGGGCGTCGGTGAGGCGCCCGTCCTCGAGGATCTGCAGCAGGATGTTGAAGACGTCCGGGTGGGCCTTCTCGATCTCGTCGAGCAGCAGCACGCTGTAGGGCTTGCGCCGCACGGCCTCGGTCAGCTGGCCGCCCTCGTCGTAGCCGATGTAGCCGGGCGGCGAGCCGACCAGGCGGCTGACCGCGTGCTTCTCCATGTACTCGGACATGTCGATCCGGACCATCGACTCCTCGTCGCCGAAGAGGAACTCGGCCAGGGTGCGGGCGAGCTCGGTCTTGCCGACCCCGGAGGGGCCGAGGAAGATGAACGAGCCGGCCGGGCGCTTCGGGTCCTTGATCCCGGCGCGCGAGCGGCGGATCGCCTTGGAGACGGCGGTGATCGCGACCTCCTGGCCGATCACCCGCTTGTGCAGCTCCTCCTCCATGCGGATCAGCTTCTTGGTCTCGGCCTCGGTCAGTTTGAAGACCGGGATCCCGGTCCACATCGAGACGATGTCGGCGATCTCTTCTTCGCCGACGTCGGGCCGATCGCCGTCCTCGCCCTCGGACCACTCGTCTTCGAGCTGGCGCTTGCGGGTCGTCAGCTGGCGCTCGGTGTCGCGCAGGTTCGCCGCTTTCTCGAACTCCTGCGCTTCGATCGCGGCCTCCTTGTCGCGCCGCGTCGTCTCGATTTCCTCCTCGAGGTCGCGGTAGACCGGCGGCGCGCTCATCGACTTGATCCGCATCCGCGAGGCGGCCTCGTCGATCAGGTCGATCGCCTTGTCGGGCAGGAAGCGGTCGGAGATGTAGCGGTCGGCAAGCTCGGCAGCGGCCTCGAGCGCGTCGTCGGTGATGTTGACGCGGTGGTGCTGCTCGTAGCGCTCGCGCAGGCCTTCGAGGATCTTCACCGTGTCCTCGACCGAGGGCTGGTCGACCTTGATCTGGGCGAAGCGGCGCTCCAGCGCCGAGTCGCGCTCCAGGTACTTGCGGTACTCGTCGAGCGTCGTCGCGCCGATCGTCTGCAGCTCGCCGCGGGCGAGCGCCGGCTTCAGGATCGAGGCGGCGTCGATCGCGCCCTCGGCGGCGCCGGCGCCGACCAGGTTGTGGAGCTCGTCGATGAAGAGGATGATGTCGCCGCGCTGGGTGATCTCTTTCATCACCTTCTTGAGGCGCTCCTCGAACTCGCCGCGGTACTTGGAGCCGGCGACCAGGGCGGCCAGGTCGAGCGTGTAGATCTGCTTGTTCTTGAGCAGCTCGGGAACCTCGCCCTTGTTGATGCGGGCGGCCAGGCCCTCGACCACGGCGGTCTTGCCGACGCCGGGCTCGCCCAGCAGCACCGGGTTGTTCTTGGTGCGGCGGGAGAGGATCTGCATGATCCGCTCGATCTCGGTCTCGCGGCCGATCACCGGGTCGAGCTTGCCCTCCTCGGCGAGCTTGGTCAGGTTGCGGCCGAACTGGTCGAGCAGCTTCGAGGACTTCTTGCCCTCGCCGGAGCCACCGCCGCCGCCGGGCCGCTGCCCTGGCGGCGACCGCCGGGGCCGGAGAGCATCCGGATCACCTCGTTGCGGATCTTGTCGGAGTCGGCGTCGAAGTCGAGCAGGATGCGGGCGGCGACGCCCTCGTTCTCACGCACCAGGCCGAGCAGGATGTGCTCGGTGCCGATGTAGTTGTGGCCGAGCGAGAGCGCCTCGCGCAGCGCCAGCTCGAGCACCTTCTTGGCGCGCGGCGTGAACGGGATCTGGCCGGAGGTGACCTCCTCGCCGGAACCGACGATCCGCACCACCTGCGAGCGGACGCGCTCGGTGGTGATGTCGAGCGACTCGAGGACGCGGGCGGCGAGGCCCTCCTCCTCGCGCAGCAGGCCGAGCAGGATGTGCTCGGTGCCGATGTAGTTGTGCTTGAGCGTGCGGGCCTCTTCCTGGGCCAGGACGACTACCTGTCGGGCTCGCTCTGTGAATCTCTCGAACAAAAGTCTCCTCTATCTCACTCGAACTCGATTCGGCTGAGTAAGTACCGGCGGACGCCCTTCGGTTATCGGGAGGCGCCCATGTGCTCCTTAAACGATACCGAGAGCGCCCACCCGGCCTCGCGCCCCGCAAAAAGCCGCTCAGAGCGGCTTTTGCCCCTGAATTGGGTCTCTCAAGTGCGCATCGCCGGGAAGAGGACGACCTCGCGCAGGCTCTTGGCGCCGGTCAGCATCATCACCAGGCGGTCGATGCCGAGGCCGACGCCGCCGGTCGGCGGCATCCCCTGTTCGAGCGCCTCGACGAAGGCCTCGTCGTAGGGCTGGGCCTCTTCGTCGCCGCGCTCCAGCTCCTCGGCCTGCTGCTCGAAGCGGCGGCGCTGCTCGTCGGGGTCGTTGAGCTCGGTGAAGGAGTTGGCGATCTCGATCCCGCCGACGAACGCCTCCCAGCGCTCGACCAGGCCCTCCTCGGAGCGGTGCGCCTTGGCGAAGGGCGACAGCTCGACCGGGTAGTCGAGGACGAAGGTCGGCTGGATCAGCGTCCGGCTCGACCGTACTTGGAGAGCAGGCCGTCGACCAGCTTGCCCCAGCCCTCGGCTCGGGTCGGGCTCGGTCCCCATCGCCTCGGCCAGCGCCTCGCGGGTCGGGTGCTCGGCGATGTCGATGCCGGTGCGCTCGCGGATCGCCTCGCGCAGCGTGACCCGCCGCCAGGGCGGCGCCAGGTCGATCTCGACGCCGTCCGCGCTCGACCTCGGTCGTGCCCAGCACCCGCTCGGCGACCTCGGCGACCAGCAGCTCGAGGTCGTGGGCGGTCTTCGTCGTAGTCGGCGTAGGCCTCGTACCACTCGAGCATCGTGAACTCGGGGTTGTGCTTGTGCGAGACGCCCTCGTTGCGGAAGTCCTTGCCGAGCTCGTAGACGCGGTCGATGCCGCCGACGACCAGCCGCTTGAGGTAGAGCTCGGTGGCGATCCGCAGGTAGAGGTCGCGGTCGAGCGCGTTGTGGTGGGTCGTGAAGGGCCGCGCCAGGGCGCCGCCGTAGAGCGGCTGCAGGACCGGCGTCTCGACCTCGACGAAGCCGTGCTCGTCGAGCCAGCGGCGCACCTCGGCTGACCGTGCGGGCGCGCAGGCGCGAAGAGCCGGCGGCTCTCCTCGTTGGCGATCAGGTCGAGCTCGCGCTGGCGGTAGCGGGTCTCGACGTCCTCGAGGCCGTGGAACTTGTCGGGCGGCGGCCGCAGGCTCTTGGCGAGCAGGCGCCAGCGGTCGATCGCCAGCGAGAGCTCGCCGCCGCGCCGGGTCGCCAGCGCCGTCCCCTCGACGCCGACGATGTCGCCGAGGTCGAGGTGGACGAGCAGCTCGATAGGCCTCCTCGCCGAGCAGGTCCTCGCGGGCGTGGAGCTGGATCTGGCCGCTGCCGTCGCGAAGGTCGAGGAAGCAGGCCTTGCCGTGGCCGCGGCGGCCGACGATCCGCCCGGCGACGCGGTGGCGGGACTCGGTCTCGACCCCCGGCGCCAGGCCCTCGTGGGCGGCCCGCACCTCGGCGATGTCCTCGCGTCTCCGCGAACTCGTGCGGGAACGGGTCGATCCCGGCCTCGCGCAGCCGCTCGAGCTTCTCCCGCCGGTCGGCGAGGACGTCGGAGAGCTTCTGGCTCTTCGGGCTCGCTCCATCGTCGGAGCGAGCCTATCGAGCCGCTAAGCGGTCTCGATCTTGGTGATTTTCAGTTTCTTCTTCGGGCCCGCGCGGGACCTCGACGGTGACGATGTCGTTGCGCTTGTGGCCGATCAGCGCTTTGCCGATCGGCGACTCGTTGGAGAGCTTGTGCTCGAGCGGGTCGGCCTCGGTCGAGCCGACGATCTGGAATTTCTGCGAGTCGCCCGTCTTCTGGTCTTTGACGTGGACGATCGAGCCGAAGCTCGACCTCGTCGGTGCCGACGTCCTTCTCGTCGATGACGGTGGCGCGGCGCAGCCGCTCTTCGAGCTGGGCGATCCGCTCCTCGAGCAGCGCCTGCTCGTTCTTGGCGTCGTCGTACTCGGCGTTCTCGGAGATGTCGCCGAACTCGCGCGCCTCCTTGATCCGCTCGGCGACCTCGCGCCGCTTGGTCGGTCGAGAGGTGCTCGATCTCCTCTTTGAGCTTCTCGAGCCCTTCGGGGGTGATCACGGCCTGGCGACTCACTTGCGCTACCTCGCTTTGCTCGGTTGAGACGAGCGGGAATACGGCTCCCAGACCCAAAAAACGCCCGGGTGCGGCGGCATTCGAGTCGCCACACCTGGGCCGGAAGTCGCGGGATTATAGCGAGGGCGACTGGAGCCGGCAACTCTGCGGCGATCGGCAGGCGGCGATCAGCTCCCTGGCGCGGCCAGGTCGGCGCTGCGCTGCAGCTCGTCCGCGACCTCCGGCGAGGCGCCCAGCCGCTCGACGTACCAGGGGTAGAACTTGCGCAGGTAGCGGCTCGGCGCGCTCGGTCCCCAGGTGCTCCTCGGCGCGGTCGATCGTCCAGAGCAGCTCGGCGGCGACCTCCTCGCGCGCCGGCGGCTCGGTGCGGCGCCCGGTCAGCTCCTCGAAGACCCAGGGGTTGCCGAGCGAGCCGCGGGCGATCATCACCGCGTCGGCGCCGGACTCCCCGTAGGCGCGCCGGGCCGCCTCGGCGCTCTTCAGCCCGCCGGAGACGATCACCGGCACCTCGACCCGTTCGGCCAGCTCGCGGGTGAGCGCGTAGTCGGGGCTGCCCTTGTGGCCCGATCGTCGCCGCGCGCGGGTGGAAGCCGATCGCCGCGACGCCCGCCTCCTCGGCGAGCCGCACGGCGAGGTCGAAGCCGGAGCGGTCGCCGGCCTCGATCCCCGAGCGCAGCTTCACCGTCACCGGCAGGCCGCTGCCCTCGGCGGCGCCGCGCGGCCAGCGCCAGCGCCAGCTCGGGGTCGCGCAGCAGCTCGGCGCCGGCCCCGGTGCGGCGCACCTTGCGCACCGGGCAGCCCATGTTGATGTCGATCAGGTCGGCGCCGGCCTCGGCGGCGATCGCGGCGCCGGAGCGCATCACCTCGGCGTCGTGGCCGAAGAGCTGGACCGAGACCGGGTGCTCGTCGGGGTGGATCCGCATCAGCTCGCGCAGGGTGCGCTCGTTGCGGTGGTGCAGGCCGAAGCTGGAGACCATCTCCGAGACCGCGAGGCCGGCGCCGTGGCGCTTCGCCTGCAGGCGCACGAACCAGTTGCCGATCCCGGCCAGCGGCGCGAGCAGGACGCGGTTGGCGATCTCGACGCCGCCGATCCGGAAGGGATCGGTCAGCGGGGGCTGTCGAGGTGTTTCGCTCATGGATCAGGCGCAGCCCCTTCAGGGTAAGCATGTCGTCGACCTCGCTCGATCGTCTCCGTGAAGGGGACGATCGACCGAGGCGAGCCCGCCGGTGGCGAGCAGCGCGGCCTCGCCGAGCTCCTCTTCGATCCGGCGCACGATGCCGTCGATCAGCCCGGCGAAGCCGAAGACGAAGCCGGACTGGATCGCGGCCCGGCTGGAGCGGCCGATCGCCGCCTCGGGCTGGTCGAGGTCGATGCGGGTGATCCGGGCGGCGCGCTCGATCAGGGCGCTGAGCGAGATCTCGAGGCCCGGGCCCGATCGCGCCGCCGAGGTACTCGCCCTCGGCCGAGACCGCGTCGAAGTTGATGCCGGTGCCGAAGTCGACGACGACGCAGGCGCCGCTGAAAGCGCTCGTAGGCGGCGATCGCGTTGACCAGGCGGTCGGCGCCGACCTCGAGCGGGTTGTCGATGCGGATCGGCATCCCGGTCTTCACGCCGGGGCCGATCGTCAGGCACTCGGCGTCGAGGTAGCGCTCGGTCGAGCTGCTCGAACTGGGTGCCGAGCGGCGGCACGACCGAGGAGACGCAGACGCGCGTCGACGTCCTCGAAGCGACATCCCGCTGAGGGCGAAGAGGCCGGCGATCCGCTCGGCAAGCTCGTCGCCGGTCGCCCCGGAGCGGGTCTGGAAGCGCCAGTGCTCGACCAGGCGCTCGCCGTCGAAGGCGCCGAGGTGGGTCTGGGTGTTGCCGACGTCGACCGCGAGGAGCACGGCGCGATTATCGGCCTGATCGGGGGCGACCCGGCGGGCGGATTCGCCCCGCAGTGCCTAGGATGCGTGCCGTGAAGGCCCGACTGTACGTCATCCCGGCGTCGCACCCGAGCATCGCCGCGCGGCTGATGCTCGAGCACAAGGGCATCGCCTACAAGCGCACCGACCTGCTGCCGGTGATCTCGAAGGTCGCCCTGCGCGGGCTCGGCTTCCCCGGCGTCACCGTGCCGGCGCTGAAGATCGACGGGCGCGCGTCCAGGGCTCGCGGGAGATCGCCCGCGAGCTGGACCGGCTGCAGCCCGAGCCGCCGCTCTTCCCGGCCGACCCCGAGCAGCGGGCCGCGGTCGAGGAGGCCGAGCGCTGCGGCGACGAGGAGCTGCAGCCGCCGATGCGCGCAGATCCTCTGGTGGACGCTCAAGCGCGACAAGGCGCCGCTGCGCAGCTACTCGGAGGGCGCCAAGCTCGGCGTGCCGATCGCCTGGCGATGAAGACCGCCGCGCCGATCGTCGCCCTCTCGGCCCGCTTCAACGAGGCCGACGACGAGACACGTGCGCCGCGGCCTGGCCGCGCTGCCGGCGATGCTCGACAAGGTCGACGCCTGGATCGCGGCCGGTGTCCTTGGCGGCGAGCAGCTGAACGCCGCCGACTTCCAGATCGCCCCCAGCCTCGGCCTGGCGATGACCCTCGACGACCTCCGCCCGGCGATCGAGAACCGCCCCGCCGGCGCGCTGGCCAGGCGCGTCGTCCCGGACTACCCCGGCAAGACCCCGCCGATCCTCCCGCCCGCCTGGCTCGCAGCACGCTGCGCGACCGCCCGCGACCGCCTAGACGAGCGAACCGACCCGCTCGAGCTCGCTGGCCCGGGCCGAGCGACGGCGAGGGCGTCGGCGAGGCGAGTGCCGTCGGGGAGCGTGAGGTCGGGGTCGAGCTCGAGCAGGGGCGCGAGGACGAAGCGGCGGCTCAGCACCTCGCGGTGGGGCAGAGTGAGCCGCTCGGTGCGACAGCTCGAGGTCGCCGAGCAGCAGCAGGTCGACGTCGAGCGGGCGTGGGCTGTGGCGAGGCGCGTCGAACGACGCGCCCGCGCTCCGCCTCGATCTCCTTGCAGAGGTCGAGCAGCGCTTCGGGCTCCAGCTCGGTGCGGATGCGGATCGCGGCGTTGAGGAAGTCGGGCTGGTCGAGCACCTCGCCGACCGGCTCGGTCTCATAGGTCGAGGAGACCGCCTCGACCTCCACCCCGCGCTCGCGCGAGCAGCTCGATCGCCGCCCGCAGGTGGGACTCGCGATCGCCGACGTTGGAGCCGAGGCCGAGGTAGCCGGTCCTGGCGGGCAACTCGCTAGGCCTCTTCGGCCTCGTCCTCGTCGTTCTCCGCCGCGCGCTCCTGGACGACCTCGACCGCGACCTCCTGGATCGCCAGCGGCAGCGGCGGCTCCGGCTTGGCGGCGCGGACGCGGACCGACTCGCAGCCGTAGCGCTCCATCAGCCGCTCGCCGACGACCTGGGCGAGCCGCTCCAGGGTCCGGTAGCTGCGCTCGGTGGCGGCGAGGGCGACGATGTCGCAGACCTCGGCGTAGTCGACCGTGTCCTCGAGCCGGTCGGTGAGCACCGCGTCGCAGTCGGGCACGTCGAAGGAGACGTCGAACTCGAGCCGCTGGCCGACCTCCTGCTCGGCGTCGCTGACGCCGTGGTGGGTGTAGATCGAGAGCCCGCGCAGCTCGACCTCGACGCGCGATTCGATCCCGTTGTCGTGCGACTCCATCGCAGGCGAACCTACCCGAGGACCGCTTCGGCGACCCTGACCGCCTGCGCCGCCTCGGCGACGTCGTGGACCCGCAGCACATCGGCCCCCTCGGCGGCGGCAAGGACCGAGGAGGCGATCGTGCCGCCGATCCGGTCGTCCGACCTCGGACCCGTCGATCTTGCCGATGAAGCTCTTGCGCGAGGTGCCGACGACCAGCGGCCGCCCGAGCTCGCGCAGCTCGCCCAGCCGGCGCAGCAGCTCCAGGTTGTGCTCGAGCGTCTTGCCGAAGCCGATCCCGGGGTCGAGCCAGATCCGCTCCTCGGCGATCCCGGCGGCCACGGCGACCTCCAGCCGCTCGGCGAGAAAGGCCTTGACCTCGTCGACGACGTCCTCGTAGCGCGGGTCGTCCTGCATCGTCCGCGGGGTCCCCGGCATGTGCATCAGCACCACGTCCGGCCCCGCGCTCGGCGCACAGCGGCGCCATCTCGGGGTCGCCGCGCAGCGCGGTCACGTCGTTGACGATCGACGCGCCGGCGTCGAGCGCGGCCTCGGCGACCGCCGCCTTGGAGGTGTCGACCGAGAGCGTCGGCCCTGCGCCGGCGAGCCCAGCCACCACCGGCTCGACCCGCGCCCAGCTCCTCCTCCGCGCTCCACCGCCTCCGCCCCCGGCCGGGTCGACTCCCCCCCGACATCCAGGATCTCGGCCCCATCGCGCACAAGCTCCTCCCCGTGCGCGATCGCCGCCTCCGCGTCGAGGTACAGCCCCCCGTCCGAAAACGAGTCCGGGGTCACGTTGACGACCCCCATGAGTTCAACTCCTCGATCGACGGGCGAGTACTCGTCAGCTCGGCGTCGCTCGCGACGGCGAGTGACCCGCCAGGCGCCGTCGGCCGTGGCGTCGCCGCCGGCGAACCGGGGCGGGGCCGCGGCGCCGGCGCGCGCCCTCGCGCTGCGGCGCTCGCGGCTCGGCGCCGGCTCGACCGGCTGCGCCGGCTCCTCCTCGTCGGCGAAGACCTCGTCCTCAGGCTTGCCGTCGAGCAGGGCGACGAACTGCTCGGCGTCGATCGTCTCGCGCTCAAGCAGGATCTTGGAGATCCGGTCGAGCTCCTCGCGCTTCTCGGTGAGCAGGTCCTTGGCGGTCTGGTGGGCGCCCTCGACGATGCGGCGGATCTCGTCGTCGATCTCGCGCGCGATCTCGTCGGAGTAGTCGGGCTCGGCGCAGAACTCGCGGCCGAGGAAGGGCTGGCCGCGATCGTGGCCGAAGACCCGCGGGCCGAGCCGCTCGGACATGCCGAAGCGCATCACCATCTGCTTCGCCGTCTCGGTCACCTTTTCGAGGTCGTTGGAGGCGCCGGTGGTGATCTCGCCGAAGACGATCTCCTCGGCGGCGCGGCCGCCCAGCGTCATCGCCATCGTGTCGGTCAGCTCCGCGCGCGATGGTGAGGAACTTGTCCTCGGTCGGCAGGCTGATCGTGTAGCCGAGCGCCTGGCCGCGGCTGATGATCGAGATCTTGTGGACCGGGTCGCAGTTGGGCAGGAGGTGGCCGACGATCGCGTGGCCGAGCTCGTGGTAGGCGGTGATCAGGCGCTCCTTCTCGCTCATCACGCGGGTCTTCTTCTCGGGACCGGCGATCACCCGCATGATCCCCTCCTCCAGCTCCTGCATGGAGATCTCGCGCTTGCCCTGGCGGGCGGTGAGCAGCGCCGCCTCGTTGATCAGGTTGGCGAGGTCGGCGCCGGTGAAGCCGGGGGTCTGGCCGGCGAGCGCGTCGAGGTCGATCGCCTTGGCCAGCGGCTTGCCGCGGGTGTGGACCTCGAGGATGTGCTTGCGGCCCTTGCGGTCGGGGCGGTCGACGACGACCTGGCGGTCGAAGCGGCCGGGCCGCAGCAGCGCCGGGTCGAGGATGTCGGGCCGGTTCGTGGCGGCGATCAAGATGATGTTGTCCTTCATCTCGAAGCCGTCCATCTCGACCAGGAGCTGGTTCAGCGTCTGCTCGCGCTCGTCGTGGCCGCCGCCCATGCCGGCGCCGCGGTGGCGGCCGACGGCGTCGATCTCGTCCATGAAGATGATGCAGGGCGAGTTCTGCTTGGCCTGCTCGAAGAGGTCGCGGACGCGGCTGGCGCCGACGCCGACGAACATCTCGACGAAGTCCGAGCCGGAGATCGAGAAGAAGGGGACGCCGGCCTCGCCGGCGACGGCGCGGGCGAGCAGCGTCTTGCCGGTGCCGGGCGGCCCGTAGAGCAGCACGCCCTTGGGGATGCGGGCGCCGAGCGCCTGGAACTTCTTCGGGTTCTCGAGGAATTCCTTGATCTCCTGCGAGCTCCTGCACCGCCTCGTCGACCCCGGCGACGTCGCGGAAGGTGATTTTCGGCGCGTCGACCGACATCCGCTTCGCTTTCGATTTGCCGAAGTTCATCACCCGCGAGCCGCCGCCCTGCATCTGGTTCATCAGGAAGATCCAGAAGCCGAAGAAGAGGACGAAGGGCAGGATGTAGGTGAGCAGCGAGAGCAGGCCGGAGCTGCCGGTGCCGTGCACGACCGTCTTTGTCGTATCGCTTTTGTTGAGAAGGGCGATCAGGCTTTCTCGGTGTTAGGCGGGTAGCCGGTAGAGAACTTTTCTTCGTTCGCTCTTGGTGACGTCGAGCGTGCTGTCCTTGACGTTGATCGAGACTTCTTTGATCCGTCCTTCGGCGATCAGCCCGGTCTTCGGGTTAGATCAGTTCGTTGTAGGACGGCGCCTTCGTGCTTCGCCAGGGCTGATCACCCGCTGGGCGACGAAGGCCAGGATCACCACCAGCAGGATCGGGAAAGCCGCGCTCTTGAAGAAACGCTTCACAGGGAAAATTCAGCGTACCAGGGCGGTTTTGCCATCTACTCGCCCAACGCCGCCACGTAATCGAGGTTGCGGTAGCGCTGGGCGTGGTCGAGGCCGTAGCCGATCGCGAAGCGATTGGGGATCTCGAAGCCGACGTAGCGGGGCGAGAGGTCGACGCGGAGGCGCTCCGGCTTGGTCAGCAGGGCGCAGACCTCGAGCGAGGCGGGGTTGCGCGCCTTCAGGTTGCGCATCAGGTACTGGAGCGTGAGGCCGGAGTCGATGATGTCCTCGACGATCAGCACGTGGCGGCCCTCGATCGGCGCGTCGAGGTCCTTGAGGATCCGCACCACGCCCGAGGAGTCGGTCTGCGAGCCGTAGCTGGAGACCGCCATGAAGTCGATCTCGCAGGGCACGCTGATGTTGCGCATCAGGTCGGCGAGGAAGAGGACGGCGCCCTTCAGCACGCCGACCATGAAGAGGTCGCGCCCCGCGTAGTCCTCGCTGATCTGGCGGCCGAGCTCGGCGACGCGCCGCTGCAGGTCCTCACTGGAGACGAGGGTCTCGCCGATCGCGGAGTCGGTCACGCCGCGCAGTCTAGATACGCGCCGCGGGCCGATACGTCAAGGTGACCTTGACGTATCGGCCTCCGGCCTCCGGGGTAGCGCTCGGCGCGGAGGACGCCGCGCTCGGCGACGGCGCGGACGCCGCCGCCGAGGTCGAGCATCGCGGTGCCGGTGCGGCGCAGGGCCGCGACCTCGTCGGCGTGGCGGGCGGCGCCGGGGACCGGCCGGCCGGCGGCGCGGTCGGCGAGCCGCTGCACGACGAGGCGGCGCAGGGCCGGCGGCAGCTCGGCGAGCCGCGTCGAGCGCGATCGTCGTCCGGCCGGACCCGTTGGAGCCGTCGAGCTCGGCGTCGACCAGGGCGTCGAGCACCTCGGCCTCGTCGCGCAGCAGCTCGGCCGTGCGCAGGACGTTGCGGGCCGCGGCCGGGTGGATCTCGCGCCAGCGCCGGCGCGAGCCGTGGCGGACGCGGTTGCGCGCGTAGGCGGTCTCCGCGTTGGTCGGGTCGTCGCGCCAGTGCGAGCCCGCGCTCTTCGCAGTACGCGGTGGTCTGCTCCCTGGTGAGGCCGAGCAGCGGCCGCACCAGGCTGCCGTCGCGCGGGCGCATCCCGAGCAGGGCGCGGCGGCTGGGCGAGGAGGCGAGGCGGTAGAGGATCGTCTCGACCTGGTCGTCCGCCGTGTGGCCGGTGGCGATCAGCGGCGTCGCGCGGCAGCGCCAGCCGCGCCGCGGCGGCGTAGCGCGCGTCGCGCGCCCAGGCCTGCAGGTTGCCCGGGCCCTCGGGACGGCGGGGCCGCTCGACCTCAAGTCC
The DNA here is from genome assembly GCA_963714665.1 of uncultured Solirubrobacterales bacterium. Lineage (GTDB taxonomy): Bacteria > Actinomycetota > Thermoleophilia > Solirubrobacterales > 70-9 > VRUE01. The sequence continues at coordinate 1,471,467 of CAVQPE010000003.1, forward strand.
CACGCCAAGCCGCTCGCAGAGCTGCGCGCAGTGCGCACTCGTCGGCATCGGAGTCGTCGCGCAGCCCGTAGTTGACATGCAGCGCGGTGACCGCATCCGGGCCGAGCAGGCACACGACGAGGTCGAGCAGGCAGACCGAGTCCCGCCCCCCGGAAAGCATCGCAACGACCGGTCTTCCCGGCGGGCAACAGCTCCCCTTCACGCACCGCCTCAAGCATCGCCTCGCCATCCACGCCATAAGTGTTGCGCGAACGTCCACCGGCACTCCCGGCAGGGGGTGGAGCGTCTTGTACTTTTTTGCCAGCCCCGCCCTCGACAGGCTCCCGCCGACCCACCAAAAAAGTTAAGCGGAACCCCCTGCCGGGAGTGCCCTAACCGTCCGCTCGACGAACAACAAAGAGCGGGGTCGGCGCCGGGAAGCCCTTGAGGCTGACCTCGCCGATCGGCTCGAAGGCGAGGTCGTCGCGACCCTCGATCGCCTCGTCACCCGGTCGGTGACCAGCACCTCGCCGGCCTGGGCCCGGCTGACGACGCGGTGGGCGAGGTTGACGTGGGTGCCGAAGTAGTCGCCGTCGCGGTAGACGGCGTCGGCGTAGTGGATGCCGACCCGCGGCTGCGGGCGCTCGGGGAAGCGGCCGAGCAGGCCGACCGCCCACTCGGTCAGCGAGGCCGGCTCGGGCGAGACGACCATCACCTCATCGCCGATCGTCTTCACGATCGTCGCCTCGGGGGGCAGCGTCGTCTCCACCGTCTCGACGAAGTTCTCGACCACGTCGAGAGCCTCCAGGTCGCCCTCCTCCTCGGTGTAGCGGGTGAAGCCGGTGAGGTCGATGAAGCAGAGGGTGACCGGGACCTGGCCGAGGTCGGAGGCCGGCGTCCAGGTCGTTCTCCATGTGCCCGACCACGTCCTGCTCGAGGAAGAAGCGCAGGTAGCGGGTGTGCAGGTACTCGGTCAGCGGCGACGCCAGCGGCAGGATGTCGACCGGCCAGCTCGCCCATCTCCTCGGCCATCTCCAGCTCGGGAACGCCGTCGCGGATCAGCGGTTCGTGGACGTAGAGGTGGAAGAGCCGCACCTCGGCGTCGGCGATGCGCCGCATCGACTGGGCGTAGACGCGGACGAGCTGGAGGAAGGCGACGAGCGGGAAGCCGGCGGCGAGCACGCGCGCGCAGTGCCGCATCGCCTGCGCGTCGTGGGGGTCGAGCACGCGCTCGCGCTCGAGCGGGGTGCCGAGGATGACGAGGATGCGCTCGACCAGCTCCGGCTCGAGGCCGGTCTCACGCGCCACCTGCTCCACCGTCACCTGCTCCTCCGGCTTCGGGAAGAGGTCCTCGGTGAAGCCGAAGGCGAGGCGGCCCTCGCGCCCGGCCCGCTTCAGGTCGTCGAGCGAGTGGCCGCGCTCGCGCATCCGCGCGACGACCCTTGCCTGGGCGGCGGCAGCCGCGGTCCAGCGGCCCCGCCTGACCGGCACGACCTTCTCCTCCGCCCAGCGTTTCAGCGTGCCCGGCGGGACGCCGGCGCGTCGCGAGGCCTCGCTGAGCGATATGCGCTCGTCCAACGGCATCGGAGACCGAGGCTAGTCCCAAGACTGGACAACTGGACAGGCTCCGGCGGCGGCTTTCCGATCTGGCCGAATAGGGTCCGGCGCGATGCCCAGGCGCCTTCGCCCGACCGCCCCGATCGCCGCCGACGCCGTGCTCGTCGGCGACCCCGGCCGGGCGCTGCTGCTCGCCCAAGAGCTGCTGGAGGAGCCGAAGATGAGCAACCACGCCCGCGGCCTCTGGGGCTACTCGGGACGGACGCCGGCGGGCGGGCGCTGACGATCCAGGCGACCGGGATCGGCGGACCGAGCGCCGCGCCTGGTCCTGGCCGACCTGGCCGAGCTGGGCGTGCGCCGGGCGATCCGAGTCGGGACCTGCCTCGCCCCTGGCGAGACCTTCGCGCTGGGTGAGCTGGTGGTCGTGACCGAGGCGATCGCCGAAGGTGGGAGCGCCGCGGCACTCGGGGTCGCCCGGGGCGAGTCGGTTCTGCCCGATCCCGGCCTGACCGAGCGACTGGGCGGAGAGCTGGGCGGGCAGGCACATCGGGCCGCGGTCTCCAGCTTCGACGTCCATCCAGAGGAGCAGGCGTCGTCGGGGGTGGCGGCCGACATGCAGAGCGCGCCGCTCCTGGCCCGCGCTCGCGCGCTTGGAATCGAGGCGGCCGCGGTACTGATCGTCACCGAGACGACCGGCGGCGGGGATCTGGCGAAAGGAGGAGGTCGAACGAGCCGAGAAGCTCGCCGGGCGGGCGGCCTCCGCCGTACTCTCAACCTGAAGCTTGAGGGTTAGTCTTCGTCTTTTTGCCGCGCTTCGGCGGCGATCTTGCGGCGAATGTCGCCGACATCCCGAACGACGCGGTCGATCTGGTCCTCGACCTCTTCGAGGCGCTGCGAAAAGGAGCGAAGGCGGCGCTCAAGTCGCTCGACGTCGCCGGCGGAGGGCAGGTTGAGCGCGGCCATCGCCGCCTGCTGGGCCTCCAGGGCCTTCTCGCGCGCACCGAAGGCGGCGGCGACCGCGTTCTCCAGGACCTGGCTGTCGAGCAGGGCCTGGGCCAGCTCTCCGATCGCCTGCTCGCTGCGGGCCCTCAGCCCGTCCTGGGTCGTCGTACGTCCATTGACAGGAGCTTAACCGGCCCATCCGGCTCGCCTGAAATCCTCTCGCCCGGCAGCCATGAGACCGACGTTGATTAAGGGCTTGTTGGGGGCGGCGGCACGCCGTTGCGGACCCCCTGGGGAGCCAGTAGCTTGCAGGAGTCTGTTGCACAGGGAGAGGGCAGGCACGGGTTGCGCTATCCGTGACTGCGGGTACTGAGGCGCCGACGCATGAGGAACAAGCTCGCACTGACCATAGCTCTGGCCAGCTTCGGCGTCGTCACGGCGCTCGGCGTCGGCTTCGCGGGAGCCGACCAGCTTTCCGGCGGCGAAACGACCGACCTCTCGACGCGTCCCCACCGTGGCGGAAGCGACGCTGCCCGCCTGCTCGAACAGGGTCGACGACGACGGCGACGGGCTCGTCGACGGCGAAGACCCCGATTGCAGCTCACCCGCTGACCCCAGCGAGGAATCCGCGTCCTCCACCGCAACCACGGAAACGGGCAGCAGCATCGAAGCACCAACCTCCGGCACGACCGCCGAGGACGGTGTCCGAGCCGGCACTCCGATCGGACCCGGCGGCGCCCACCGCAACGACGCGATCGGCGACACCAGCGGCGGGGGCGGCCACTCCGGCGGCGTCAGCGCCCCCAGCGCCACCGCCGGCGTGCAGCCGGCGCCCGCGAAGAGCGGCAGCGGCGGCGTCCAGTTCGGCAGCGGCGGCACCCCGACCACCGCCAACCCGACGACGACGATCGCGCCCTTCGGCCCGACCCCGCTCGGGGTCCCGAACTTCCTCATCGACTCCTTCGAGATCCCGCCCTTCCTGCTGCCGATCTACCAGGCCTGCGGCACCGAGTACGGGATTCCCTGGGAGGTGCTCGCCTCGATCAACAAAATCGAGACCGACTTCGGCACCAACATCGGCCTCTCCAGCGCCGGCGGCGATGGGCTGGATGCAGTTCCTGCCCTCAAGCTGGGAAGCGTTCGGCCTCGACGCCAACGGCGACGGGCGCAAGGATCCCTACAACCCGGTCGACGCGATCTGCGCCGCCGCCCACTACCTCAAGCTCAGCCGGCGGCTCCAGCGACCTCTACAAAGCGATCTTCTCCTACAACCACGCCGACTGGTACGTGCAGGAGGTGCTCGGCTACGCGCGCGCCTACGGCAAGCTGCCTCCTGACCTGGTCGGCTCGCTGACCGGGCTCACCGAGGGCGCCCACTTCCCGGTCGCCGCCGATGCCCGCTACGCCGACGACCTCTCGGCCCGCGAAGCGCTGAAGCACTCGGCTCCGGGGGCCGGTGCGGCTTACGGGAACGCCGCCGAAACGATCTCCTCCTCGCCCACCAGGCGCGGCATCAACATCTTCTCCAGCCAGGGTGCGCCGGTCGTCGCCGTCAACGACGGCACGATCAAGGCGATGGGCGACTCGCCGAGCCTGGGCAAGTTCATCGTGCTCGAGGACGCTTACGGAAATCGCTACACCTACGCCGAGCTGGGCGAGATCGTCCGCTCCGGCGGCGGCATCCTCGCCTCCAACGGACCGCGCCAGCCGCTGGTCGACACCGAGAACATGCGGCCCCGGCTGTACGCGCTGCCGAACCGGGCGGCCGATGGCCAGGGCGGACAACGCTAAAGCAGCGCGGCTGAGGGTTCTAACCGAAACCCTCCAGGTTGGATCGAGGGTTGTGGGAGGAGCGGTGATCGCCCGCATGGGCGGCAGCGTCGACGGCGTCGACCCCCACATCAACTTCTCGATCGCGCCGGCCGGCGCGGAGCGCACCGGATCGACCCGAAGCCGATCCTCGACGGCTGGAAGCTGCTCGAAGCGACGGCGATCTACCGCGCCGACGGCAAAAGCCCCTTCGCCGACAACCTCAGCATCAGCGGCGTGCTGCTCCTCTCCAAGGACGCCCTGGAGAGGACGGGTCCTGCACGACAAGAGCCTCTCGATCTACGAATGCGGGCGCGAAGACATCGCCTCCGGGCGGATCGACCGCCGCGTCCTCGCGGTGCTCGAGTACCTCGTCTCGAAGGGCTTCCGGCTGACGATCACCTCGCTGGAGTGCGGGCACGGCACCCTGACCAGCTCCGGCTACGTCTCCGAGCACAGCAGCGGCAACGCAGTCGACATCGCCGAAATCGACGGCGTGCCCGGTGACCGGGCACCAGGGCCCGGGCACGCTCGCCGACGCGCTGATCAAGACGTGCTGCGACTGCAGGGGACGATGCAGCCGCACCAGGTGATCTCGCTGGAGGACCTGCCGGGCGAAACCAGCTTCGCCATGGCCGACCACTACGACCACGTCCACATCGGCTACTCGCCCGGCTTCGAATTCGAATACGTAAGCCCCTTCCTCTCCGCCACCACCGGCCGCATCGACCAGGGCGTCGACTTCACCGGCACCGGCCCGATCGCGGCAGTCGGGGACGCCGAGATCCTCGCCACCGGGGCGCCCGGCTGGCCCGAAGGCGGCGGCGTCCTCTACCGGCTGACGAGCGGGCAGCGTGCGGGCCAGGTCATCTTCGTCTACGAGGGAATCGCGGCCACGGTGCACGCCGGGCAGCACGTCTCGGCCGGCGACGCAGATCGGCACCTTCGTCCCGGGTGGCTCGATCGAGATGGGCTTTGCCGACGCCGCCGGGGTGCCGCTCAGCCACGCCGAATACAACGAGGGCGACGAAACCCAGTGGGGCAAGGAGATGGCGTCCTTCCTGACCAGCATCGGCGGTGCCAGCGGGCTCTCGCCGAGCCTCGGCCAGCTCTCGCCGGAAAAGTGGGACCGACTGACGAAGCGCCTCGGCGAAATCGACAACCCGCGGGTGTCGACCACGCCCTCGCCGTACTCGCTGCCCGACAGCAAGGGCGGCCAGGGCAAGAGCGGCGCCGACCACCCCGGCGGCGACTGATTCGCGCAGAATTGGGTCGTTGACCCGCCTCTTCGGATTCGCGCAGTTCGAGCTCGCCGGCACGCTGGCCGTCCCGGACGGCCGCTACGTGATCCGCGACGGCGCCGGCGAGCGGGTGCTGGTAGTCGAAACACTGGGCGCACCCTCGCCTTCCCGTCGTCGCCGTCGCCGTCCGCGCGAGGCCGACCCTGCCTCCACTCTCGCGACCCTGCCACTGACCAGGGCGACGTCGGTACGCGCCTTCGAGCCGTTTGACGGCGAGGAACCAGCGGGCCTCTGGCTGGCCGAAGCAGTCGCGAGCGAGGAGTCGATCGACAAGCTGGCGTCGGACGGCATCGGCGTGCTCAACCAGGCACTGCACGCCCACGCGGTGGCAAGCGGCGACCCCAGCGTGCAAATCCTTACCCCGCAACGGGCGGTCGTGGTCCGCCTCGGTTACGGCAGCGGCGAGGAGGTCGCCGCCGGGGACTACGCCGCCGCCCGCGAGGTCGACGTGCGAGGCGGCAGCTCCTCTACCCGCCGGCAGCGCGCCGAAGAACTGCGCCCGCAGGAGCGCCTCGCCGCAGTGCTCGGTGGCCGCGAGCAACTCGACGCCTGCGAGACCCTGCTGCTGCGAGCCCGCGCCGACCTCGACGCCAACCGCAACCGCGAGGCCGCGCTGCAACTACGAGTCGGCCTCGAGGCCCTGCTGGCCGAGCTACCCGGCGCCGTCTCCGACCCAGGCCACGAGGAGGACATGGCCACACTGACCAGCAAACGCCATGAAGCAGGCAAGCTGGCCAACACAGCGCTGGAAGGCGACCTCGACTCCGCGCAGCTCAAAATCCTGCATGAGCTACTCGAAATCTCCGAGCGAGTCCTCCGCCGCCGCCGCGTCCTCGAAGGGTAAGACAGGGACACCCCTGTCTTACCCCGTTAGAGAACAAGACAACGAGCAACCACGGAGTCGAGCAAGGACTCGGCGATCTCGTGCGCCTCGCCCAGCTCCACGCCCTCCAGCGAGGGCACCCCGATCACCGTCAGTCCGGCGGCACGCGCCGCGGCCACGCCGGTCGGCGAATCCTCCAGGGCGACGACCGAAGGGCCGGCCTCGACGCCAAGCCGACGGCAGGCCTCCAGGTAGGGGTCGGGCGCCGGCTTCGGCGCCGCCACTTCGTGGGCGCTGAGCACGACGTCGAAGCGGTCTTCGAAGCCGACGATCTCCAGCGAGCGCTGCACGAAGACGCAGCGGCGAGTTGGAGACAAGGCCGATCGGCGTGCCCCTCTGCTTGAGCCGGTGCAGCAGCTCGCGGGCGCCGACCATCGCCTCCACCCCGTGCTCGAGCTCGGCGACCACCAGCTCGTTCAGCTCCTCGATCAGCTCGTCCGCGCGCCCAGGCTCGTCGAGGAGCCGTTCGAAGATCACACCGGCGATCTCGGCCGAGGTCCCGACCAGATCGCGCTTGTGCTCCGGGGTGAACTCGAGGCCGCGCCGGTCGAACAGGTCCTGCTCGGCCCTGGTCCAGACCGACTCCGTGTCGAGCAGAAGGCCGTCGTTGTCGAAGACGACGGCGTCGGGCAGGGGCGTCTCCATCGCCTCTGAGCATATGGTTGTCGGGTGCCGTTTCACGTCGAGGTCAGGTCCCCCCTCCACCACGCCCGGGTCTTCAACGTCGGCGAGGACGAGCTGCGGCAGATCCTCGGCCTCTGGGTCTCCGGCCAGACCTTCGAGCTCGGCGAACAGGAGTGGGAACCGGGCGAGTCGAAGCTGACGATCCTCGAGGGCCGGGCCCTCGACGGCCCCGACCTCTCCTTCGGCCAGGGCTGGTCGAACGCGCTGCGCTCGGCCAAAGACGTAACTCAGCAGGTCATGGCCTCGGTGGAGACCAGCCTGCCGCTGCCGAACGTGGTCGCGATCGAGGCGGACTCGCTGGACGGCGCGGTGGCGGAGATGGCCGCCGGCAACGCTCCGACGGCGATCGAGTGGCCCGACGCACGGGCCCGGATCGACGGCCGCGACCCCTCGGTCGCGGCCGTGATCCTCGTGGTCAGGCCGTCTGAGGCTGACCCGCCGCGAAGCTGAGCGCGGTGCCGCGGGGGACCACCAGCACCGGCTGGGTCGCCGTCTCGACCGCGTAGTCGCTGGCGGCGCTGAGGGTGACCTTGCCGGCCGGGGACTCGGGCCGCGAGCCGACCACGAGCAGGTCGACGTGGCCGCCGTCGTGCGCGGCGACGCTGGCGCCGAGGGCCGCGGCGAGGCTGCGCGCGGTCTCACCGGCGGCCTCATCGCCCTCGTCGATCAGTCCGACCGTGTTAACGCTCACCGAGGGACGGGAGTGCAGATCCGCCGGCGCGACCGCGACCGCGGCCGGGCCGCCGAGCAGCAGCTTGTGGGCCGGAATCCCGGGCTTGACCGTGCCGGGGGCCGTGCGGTACTCGGAGCCGAAGACGATCACGTCGGCGTTCTCGCGCTCGGCCAGCTCGGCCAGGCCGACGCTGGTGCCGGCGTTGACGACGACGTGGCGTGGCATGTCCGGCGCGCCGACGGAAGCGGCGCCGCGGGCCAGCAGTTCCTCTGCCTCCTTCTCTTCCAGCGCCCCGCCCTGGGAGTGGCGGACATAGGCGAGCGAGAGCTCGGCGCCGGAGTAGGCGAGCAGCCGACCGAGGGCGAGCGCGTCGCGGTCGTTGTCGGTGTCGTCGTAGGAAACGATGATCTTCAGTGCCATCTGGGAGAGCCTCCTTGAGTCGTTAGCGAAGTTCGGAGCGATAGTGGCACCGGAGCAACATTAGCGCAACTGTTAATACCTATCTATAGAATAAGTTTTACTTATGCTTAATGCGACTCGCCTCAACGTCTTCCGCGAGGTGGTCGACCGCGGCTCCTTCTCCGCCGCGGCCGACGCCCTCTCCTACTCGCAATCGGCTGTCTCGCAGGCGATCGCCACACTGGAGGGCGAGCTGGGGGTATCGCTGATCGAGCGCAACCGCAGTGGCGTCCGCCCCACGGCCGCGGGCGCGGCGCTGGCGGGCCACGTCGGCGGGATTCTCGCCGGCATGGAGACGGCCGAGGCCGAGATCGCGGCGATCGCGGCCGGCCGGGGCGGGCGCCTGCGGACCGCCTCCTTCCCCACCGCCGGGGCGACGCTGATGCCACAGGCGATCGCCGCCTTCCGCGCCTCCCATCCGAGCGTCGAGGTGACCCTCGCCGAGGGCGAGCCGGAGGAGATCGCGCCGCGGTTGCGAGCGGGTGAATTCGACCTCGTGCTGCTCTTCGAGTTCGAGGGTGTCGGGGAGCGTCTCGGGGCGGGCATGAAGCGATTCGAGCTGCTCGAGGACCCACTGCACCTGGCCCTACGGGAGGATCACCCGCTGTCCGGCCGCAGGAAGTTGGCGCTCGGGGACCTCCGCGAGGACTCGTGGGTGCAGACCTCCGCCTCGAGTCCCTGCGCGAGGCACGTCGTGCGCTCCTGCAACGCCGCCGGCTTCGAGCCCAAGGTCTCTTTCGAGAGCGACGACTACCAGACGGTGCAGGGCCTGGTCGCCGCCGGCGTCGGGGTGGCCCTGATCCCCCAACTGGCGCTCTCCACGGTTCGTCCCGACATCCGGGTCCGCGCCCTGCACCCGAGCAGCCCGGTGCGGAAAGTCTTCGCCGCCACCCCGCGCGGCGCCGCCGTAACGCCGGCCGTGGCGACGATGCTCGACGTGCTGCGCGAGGTATCCAGGGTTCGCAGCGATACAGCGACCTGAGCGGCCCCAAACGGAAACCGCCCCCGAGGAGAGGGGGCGGGGGCGGTTCCGTTGGGTGTGGGGTGATTGCCGAGAGAGGGAGGTCTCGGCACTGCTGTCCGACTCCTAGGTGGCCCCTCCGGCAGCCGGTGCAGGCGCGGCCTGGGGAACCCCTGCGGGGTATCCCAACGAGGGGACGTCGGACGGGTACACCTCGTGGCCGTGGACGGCGATGTCGCCTTCCTCCATTTCCTCCTCGGTCATCCGCAGTGGGACGAAGAGGCCGACCAGCTTGAGCAGGATGAACGTCATGATCGCGGAGAAGGCGATCACCCAGGCGGCTGTGTAGGCCTGGACCCAAAGGAGGTGCAGCCCGCCGCCGGAGATCAGGCCTTCGTGTTCGCCGGCCATCAGGTTGTTGGCGAAGATCCCGACCAGGAGGCCACCGGCGACACCGGCGAAGCCGTGCGTGTAGACGACGCCAAGAGTGTCGTCCACGTTGCGGAACGGCCGCGCCCGACTCAGGTAATTGAGCGCGAGGTAGACGAGCGTCGAGGCAACCACGCCGATGATGATCGCGCCCCAGCCGTTGACGAAGCCGGCACCGGGGGTGATCGCGACGAGGCCGACGATCATGCCGTTGACGGATCCGATCAGGCTCGGCTTGCGGCCGGTCATGTAGTCGAGGGCGACCCAGACCAGGAAGGCGACCGCGGTGCAGATGTTGGTGTTCAGCAGCGAGGCGGAAGCGATATCGCCGGCGCTGTACCAGTCACCGCCGTTGAAGCCGTTCCAGCCCATCCACAGCAGACCGGCGCCGACGGCGACCATCGCCAGGTTGTTCGGCGCGTCGACCTCGCGGTCGCGCTGCAGCCGCGGTCCGATCACGGCCGCGGCGACGAAGCCGGAGACACCGGCGGCGAGGTGGATCACGTAACCGCCGGAGTAGTCGACGGCGCCCTGCTGGGCGAAGTAGCCGCCGCCCCAGATCAGGAAGGCGTTGATCGTGTAGCAGCACAGCGTCCAGAGGGCGACGAACGGGATCCACGCCTTGAAGTTGATCCGCCCGAGCACCGAGCCCAGCATCAGGATCGGCGTGATCGCCGCGAAGACGATCTGGAAGTACGCGAGCGTCGACTGTGGGAAGAGGAATTCTTCTTCCGCCAGCTCCGGGATGTGCGCCTGCTTCAGCAGATCGGCACTGCCCAGGATCGATTCCGGCTTACCCAGGAAGTTCCCGAAGAAGCCGCTATTGGAGATCGCGTGGATCGGCTCGCCGAAGCCCATCTTGAAGCCGACAAGCACCCAGAGAATGAGCACGACCGCGAAGGCGACAAACGCCATCATCATCGAGTTCACCGACCACCGCTTCTGCATCACTCCGCCGTAGAGCACGACCAGGCCGGGAATGCTCATCAGGCCGACCAGGGTCGCGGCAGTCATCTGCCACGAGTTGGCGCCTTCGTTCAGCCAATCCATTAGACGAGTTGGTTCCTTTCTCAGCTAGATGCTTCTCGGACCACTGAACCCTCTCGCCGGGCGGCCCGCGCCACTACGTACACGTGTCTAAAGATCGGCGCCGAATCTTCGCCACGCTGGCGCAGTGCCCGCCCGGGAGGGCCATATAACCTGCCGCCCATGCCACTTGAAGGGCACTACGCGCGGCAGACGACGCCGCTCTACAAGCTCAGCTCACGTGAGCTCAGGGCCGCCTCGATCGCTCTCTTGGTGACCGTCGTCGCGATGCTGGGCGTCGTCTTTGCGACCGTCGGCGACAGCAACCCGCCAACCCCTATGGGCTGCATCCACGCCGAACCGGCCGGGATCGTCGGCGCCGAAACCGTCAGTGGCTGCGGCGCCGAAGCGGAGGCGAAGTGCGCCCACGCCGCCCTCTTCGACTCGCCGCGGGCGAACACCGTCGTCGCCGAGTGCGAACGGCAGCGAGTCAAGTTCTGAGCCGGAGTGCTGGCTAGCGCAGCGCGGTGACCAGGGCGCTCAGCTCCGCGTCGACCTCGCCTTCGAGCTTCAGCGTCGCGTCGTCGTCGTAGGGGGTCGGGCCCTTGGTGACGATCGCGAGCCGGCCGCCACCGTCGAGAGTGATGCCCGGCAGCCCCGCGACCGGATGGACGAGCAGCGAGCTGCCGACGCAGATCATCAGGTCGGCCCGCGCGGCTAGATCCTGCGCATCCCTCATCGCTGCCTCCGGCAGCATCTCCCCGAAGAGGACGACGTCGGGCTTGACCGGGCCGTCGCAGGCGCTGCAGATCGCCACCCCGTCCCCGTCGAACAGCTCATCGACCTCGTCGATCCCGTAAGAGGCGGCGCAGCTCCTGCACGACGAGGTGGCGATCGAGCCGTGCACCTCAACCACGTTCTGGGACCCGGCAGCGCGGTGCAGCCGGTCGATGTTCTGCGTGATCACTCCCTCGATCAGGCCACGCCGCTCCAGCTCCGCCAGCGCCTCGTGCGCCGCGTTGGGCTGCTTGTCGCCGAGCGAGTGGAAACGCGGCCGGTAGTAGGACCAGAACCGGACCGGATTCCGCTCGAAGACGTCGATGTGGGCAACCTCCATCGGGTCGACGTTGGCCCACAGACCCGTCTCCGGCGTGCGGAAGTCCGGGATCCCAGATGGCACCGAGACCCCGGCCCCCGTAAGCGCCACGGTGCATCGCGACCCCGCCACGAGCTCCGCCAGCCCCGCAACCCCCGCCGACGGGACGAAATCCCCGGCTATGCCGAGGATTTCGTCCCGTCGGCCCCGGTTGTCGGTTACTTGCCGCTCCATTTGGGGGTTCGCTTGCCTAGGAAGGCGCTGATGCCCTCTTTGGCGTCGTCGCTGCGGAAAGCTGTGGCGAAGCCCTGCTTCTCGGCCTCTATGCCCTCGTCGAGATTGCCGGCGTGGGAGACCTGCTTGATCTGCTCGACGGCGACTGGAGCCTGAGCGGCCAGCTTGCGGCCCCACATCAGCGCGGTCTCGAAGAGCTCGTGGTCGGGGACGATGCGGTTGACGAGACCGGATTCGAGCGCCTCGCCGGCGAGGATCGCGTCGCCGATCAGGTTCATCTCCAGCGCCTTGTTGGGGCCGACCAGGCGCGGCAGGCGCTGGGTGCCGCCGAAGCCGGGGATGATCCCCAGCTTGACCTCGGGCTGGCCGAAGACTGCAGCCTCGGCGGCGATCCGCACGTCGCAGGCCATCGCCACCTCGCAGCCACCGCCGAAGGCGAGCGCGTTGACGGCGGCGACCGTCGCCACCCGCGCCTGGCCGAAGTCGCGCAGCAGCGCGTGGGCGGTGTGGATCAGCTCCTCGCCCCCTGCCTCGTCCATCTGGGTGAAGGCCTTGATGTCGGCGCCGGCCGAGAAGACGACCGGGACCGAGGAGGCGATCACCATCGCGCCCACGTCGCCCGACGCCTTGACCTTCTCCCAGACTGTCTTCAGGTCGCGGATCACGTCCGGGGAGACGGCGTTCATCGGCGCGTTGGCGAGCCAGGCGATCGCGACGTCGCCGCGGGTCTCCAGCTTCACCGTCTCGGCCTGCTCGCCCTCGTCGGGCTGCGGGTAGGGATAGAAGCCCTGGCCCGAGGCCATCCCGAGCCGGCCCTGGGCGACGAGGCGGCGCAGCAGCACGGGCGGAGCGAAGCGGTCGCCGTGGCGCTCCTGCAGTCCCTCCATCTGCTCCAGGACGGCGCCGAGGCCTTCGACGTCGGCCTTCCAGAACGGCGGCAGCAGGCCTTTGCGCGGGTCGAGACCGGCCCCGGCCATCATCCCGAGGTCGATGTCGCGGACCGAGCAGACGCCCTCCTCGACCAGCAGGCAGGCCTCGATCAGCGCCCGGCAGGTGAACAGCGCGACCAGCTCCTCGGCGTCGGGCTCGGCGTCGCCGGGAACGTTCTGCTCGCCCGTCCTTGAAGAAGCCCTCGCCGCCGGACTTGGCGCCCAGCTTGCCGTCGGCGACCAGCTGCTGCAGCCCCTTGTGGACGTAGAAGCTCTCGCCGTAGGACTCGCCGAGGTGCTCGGCGACGTGCAGCACCGTGTCGAGGCCGAGCAGGTCGGTGAGGAAGAAGGGGCCCATCGGGGCCACCTGGGCGGCGGCGATCGCCTCGTCGATCGCCTTCAGCGAGAGGCCCTGCTCCTCCTGGGCGCGCCAGATCTCGCCGATCGTCGCCATCAGGATCCGGTTGACGACGAAGCCGGGCACCTCGCCGCAGACGATCGGCTGCTTCTTGATCGCCTGGGCGAAGTTGTAGGCGACGGTGGCGGTCTCCTCGGAGGTGTCCTCGCCGGCGATCACCTCGACCAGCGGCATCACCGAGGCCGGGTAGAAGAAGTGGAAGCCGACGACCTTGTCAGGGCGCAGCGTCGTCTCCCCCATCTCGGAGATCGAGAGCGAGGAGGTGTTCGAGGCGAGGATCGCGTGCCCCGGCGTCGCCGCGTCGAGCTCGCGGAAGACCGCCTGCTTGATCTCCATCCTCTCCGGCACCGCCTCGACGACGAAGTCGACGTCGCCGAACTCCTCGTAGGTCGTCGTGCCGGTGACCAGGCCCATCACCTCGGCGAGGCGGGCATCGGCCTGCTCCTGGGTCAGCTTCTCCTTCTTGACCAGGCGGGCCAGCTGGCCCTCGGTGACGGCGCGCGCCTTCTCGACCGCGGCATCGACGAACTTCTGGTCGATGTCCTTGACGACGACGGGGATGTCGGCGGCGGCGATCGCCTGCGCGATCTCACCGCCCATGGTGCCGCCGCCGACGACGGCGGCCTTGGAAACGAACATTTGGCTTGAAGCTCCTCGGGTCGGGGGCGGCCGAAGGCTACAGGTGCTGGCGACGAGAGGTACAAGCCTCGTGGGCGAACCTTGTACCCGGGTACAAAGGCATCTTCGCGTCACGAGTACTAGGCTCTTTTGGCTCTTCTAGTGGGAGTGGACCGGTAACCGACCGTGCCCGCCGACCGGGTGCGACGCCAAGCGAGGGACGACCAGAGCGATGACCCGTATCCGCCAGCAGAACGTGACCGCAGCGCAGTGGAGCTCCAACGGAGAGGCCCTCGGCGCGATTGACCTGACCCAGCCCGAGAACGACGCCTTCGGCGCCAACGTCTTCTCCATCGCCGTGCAGCGCGAACGGCTCTCCGGCGACGTCTTCGAGAAGCTGCAGAGCGCGCTCGAGAACGGCGACGCGATCGACGCGGACACCGCCGACGCGGTCGCGGAGGCGATGAAGGACTGGGCGCTGGAGAAGGGCGCCACCCACTTCACCCACGTCTTCCAGCCGCTGACCGGCTCGACCGCCGAGAAGCACGACTCCTTCTTCGAGCCCAAGGGCGGCGAGGGCAAGGCGCTGGCCGGCTTCTCCGGCAAAGAGCTGATCCAGGGCGAGCCCGACGCCTCCTCCTTCCCCACCGGCGGCGTCCGCGCCACCTTCGAGGCCCGCGGCTACACCGCCTGGGACCCGACCAGCCCCGCCTTCATCCTCGAGAACCCGAACGGCTCGCTGCTCTGCATCCCGACCGCCTTCGCCTCCTGGACCGGCGAGGCGCTGGACGCGAAGATCCCGCTGCTGCGCTCGATGGACGCGCTCTCGCGCTCCGCGATCAAGGCGCTGAAGCTGCTCGGCGACAGCGAGAGCACGCGCGTCTTCACCACCGTCGGGCCCGAGCAGGAGTACTTCCTGATCGACGAGCAGTACTTCTTCGAGCGCCCCGACCTGATCTCGACCGGCCGCACCCTCTTCGGCGCCAAGCCGCCGAAGGGGCAGGAACTCGACGACCACTACTTCGGCACGATCCCCGAGCGGGTGCTCGCCTTCATGATGGAGTCGGAGCTGGAGGCGCGAAAGCTCGGCATCCCGGTCAAGACCCGCCACAACGAGGTCGCCCCGGGCCAGTACGAGATCGCCCCGGTCTTCGAGAACTCCAACGTCGGCTCCGACCACCAGCAGCTGATGATGCGGGTGCTGGAAAACGTCGCCCGCCGCTACGGCCTGGTCTGCCTGCTGCACGAGAAGCCCTTCGCCGGCGTCAACGGCTCGGGCAAGCACAACAACTGGTCGATGGGCACCGACACCGGCTCCAACCTGCTCGAGCCGGGCGACACGCCGGCCGACAACGCCCACTTCCTCTTCTTCTGCGCGGCGGTGATCCAGGCCGTCAACAAGCACCAGGGCCTGCTGCGCGCCTCGGCCGCCAACATCGGCCAGGACCACCGCCTCGGCGCCAACGAGGCGCCGCCGGCGATCATCTCGATCTTCCTCGGCGGCGAGCTGATCAAGGTCTTCGAGGCGATCGCCACCGGCGAAGGGGACCCGCACACGCCGGCCTCCTTCCTCGACCTGGGGGCGACGGTGCTGCCGCCGCTGCCGATGCACGGCGGCGACCGCAACCGGACCTCGCCGTTCGCCTTCACCGGCAACAAGTTCGAGTTCCGGGCGCTGGGCTCGAGCATGTCGCTCGCCTTCCCCAACACCGTGCTCAACACGATCGTCGCCGAGGCGATCGACGAGCTGGCCGACAGGCTGGAGGCGAAGACGAGCGGCGGGATGGACGTCGCCGAAGCCGTGATCGAGGTGGTCAAGGAGTCCTACACCGCCAACAAGCAGATCTGCTTCGACGGCGACAACTACTCCGAGGAGTGGCACGCCGAGGCCGAGCAGCGCGGGCTGAAGAACCTGCGCACGACGCCGGACGCGCTGCTCGAGGTGATGGCCGATGCCGACGGTCGCCGCCTTCGAGAACTACAAAGTGCTCTCCAAGCGCGAGCTGGAGTCCCGCTTCGAGGTCTGGATCGAGCAGTACGCGCTGCGCGCCAACATCGAGGCCGAGACCACCTTCTCGATCGCCAAGACGATGATCCTGCCGGCGGCCCTGCGCCACCTGGCGCTGATCTCCGAGGCGGGCGTCTCCTCGCTCGAGGGCGAGGTCCGCGGCCTGATCGAGGAGCTGGCGACGGCGCTCGACGCGCTGGAGAAGGCCAACGCCGAGCCGGTCGACCTCGAGGGGCTGGAGCTGGCGCTCTTCGCCCGCGACGAGCAGCTCGCCAAGAGCGGCGCGGTGCGCGAGGCGGCCGACAAGCTGGAGAAGGTCGTCGCCGACGACCTCTGGCCGTTGCCTAAGTACGAGGAGATGCTGTTCATCAAGTAGCGGTCTCCGGGAAGAGCCGGGTCAGGGGTTCCGCTTAACTTTTTCGGTGGACGGGGTTGGGCTTGACGCCCCGGCTCGATCTGACGAAAAAGTACAAGACGCTCCACCCCTGACCCGGCTCTTCCCTCCTCAGCTTGAGCTATTTGCTCTTCGTCGTTGTCGCGTACGGCGCGGAAGAGGAGGTAGCCGAGGCCGGCTAGGCCGAGGATCGGGATCAGGCCGCCGAGGAGGACCGGCTGCCAGGCCTCTTCGGCCCGCACTAGGAGCATGGCGATGGTGAGAGCCTCGCTCATCTTCGGCGAGGTTACTCGCGGGGCAGCACGCGCATCGGCAGGCCGCCTTTCGGCGAGAGCGTCGGCATCTGGCGCACCGTCATCATCCGGCCCGGCATCGCGTCGAGGCGCAGGCTCTGCAGCAGCATCGTCGCCACCAGCTTCACCTCGGTCTGGCCGAAGCGCTTGCCGATGCAGATCCGCTGGCCGCCGCCGAAGGGGACGTAGGCGCCGCGCGGCAGCGCCGCCTTGCGCTCGCGGGTGAAGCGCTCGGGGATGAACGCCTCCGGGTCCGGGAAGACCTCGGGGATGCGGTGGCTGGCCCAGGAGCAGTAGTTGACGTAGGCGCCGCGGCGGACGCTGTGGCCGTCGAACTCGAAGTCGCGCACCGCCCGCCGCGGGCCGATCCAGGCCGGCGGGTAGAGGCGCAGCACCTCGTCGAGCACCATGTCGAGGTAGGGCATCTCGCGCTCGAGCGTGTCGATGTCCGGCGTCGCGCCGCCGAGCACCCGGTCCTGCTCCTCGCAGAGCTTCGCGACCACGTCGGGGTGGCGAGCCAGCTCGTGCATCATGAAGGTGAGGGTCGAGGTCGAGGTGTCGTGGCCGGCGAACATCAGCGTCATCACCTGGTCGCGGACCTCCTTGTCGGAGAAGCCCTCGCCGGCCTCGTCGCGCACGCCGAGCAGCAGGCTGAGGATGTCGCGGCGACCCTCGTCGGGATCCGCCCGGCGGCGGGCGATCTCGTCGTAGACGATCTCGTCGAGGACGGCGCGCGAGCGCACCATCTTCGACCAGGGCGAGCCCGGGCCGCGCAGCAGGCGCAGGTGGAAGTCGATGCCGTAGAAGCCGAGCGCCCGCTCGAAGTGCTCGGCCGCGGCGGCTCCCTTGCCGGCCTCGTCGGGGTCGAGCCCGAGCAGCGCCCGCATCGCGATCCGCATCGCCAGGCCCCGCATCCAGCTCGTAGATGTCGACGACCCGGCCGGGTCGCAGGCGCTCGATCGCCGGGGTCGCCTCGTCGGTCATCGCCTCGACCGCGGCCGCGACCTGCTCGCGGTGGAAGGCCGGCATCATGATCTGCCCGCGCCCGGTCGTGGTAGGCGTCGTCGATCGTCAGCAGGCCGTCGCCGAGCAGCGGGATCAGGTCGCCGAAGCTCGACTCGCGCCAGTGGAAGTTCTCCGGGTGGGCGACGGTGATGAAGTGGTTGGCCTCGGGGCCGAGCATGAAGATCACCGGGTGGTGCAGCAGGCGGGTGCTGAAGATCGGCCCGTACTCCTCGTAGAGGGAGAGCAGCAGCGGCAGCGGGTCGCGCGCCGCCTGCAGGGTGCGGCCGAAGTCGAAGTTCTTCGGCCCCGGCGGGTAGGCGCCGCGACGCCGCACGCTGATCTCCGCCCGCACGTCTTCGGCGACGCGCCGCACCGGGTTGGCGCTCAGCTGCCGGGGCGGCTCGATGCGCTCGGACGGCTTGACGGGACTCTCGACGGCCACCGCCTAGATCCTAGTTGGCTAACCGGCCAAACACCTTCTGCGCAGAGATTCCCCAAGCTTTCCGGCACAGCTTTCGCTGCCAGGGCATCGGGGTCCCTCCCTCAGGACTCCCGCGAAGCGGCCTGAGGGAGGGACCCGATGCCCTCGGCCTAAGCGCTGGCGGCGAGCTGGCCGCAGGCGGCGGCGATGTCGCGGCCGCGGGTGAGGCGGACGGTGGCGGTGAGGCGGTGCTCGGCGAGGATCGCGCGGAAGCTCTCGATCCGCTCCGGCGAGGAGCCGTCGTAGGCGCCGGTCGGGTTGTAGGGGATCAGGTTGACCTTGTAGGCGCGGGGGTCGAGCAGGGCGGCGAGCTGGCGGGCGTGCTCGGGCAGGTCGTTGACGCCGTCGAGCATCACGTACTCGACGAAGACCTTGCGACGGCGGCGGGCGCGGTAGCGCTCGCAGGCGGCGAGCACCTCGGCCAGCGGGTAGCGGTCGTTGACCGGCATCAGCTGCGAGCGCAGGCCGTCGTTGGGCGCGTGCAGGGAGAGGGCGAGGCTGACCGGCATCTCGCACTCGGCGAGGCGGTCGATGCCGGGCACCCAGCCGACGGTGGAGATCGCCGTGCGCCGGTGGGTGACGCCGAGGTCCGGCAGGCGCTCGCAGGCGGCGAGCACCGCGTCGAGGTTCATCGTCGGCTCCCCCATGCCCATGAAGACGACGTGGTCGATCGCTTCGGTGCGGCGGAAGTGCAGCGCCTGGTCGAGGATCTCGTCGGCGCTGAGGTTGCGGCCGAACTTCATCTGCCCGGTGGCGCAGAAGGAGCAGGTCAGCGGGCAGCCCGACTGCGAGGAGAGGCAGACCGAGCGGCGCCCGTCGCGGTAGCGCATCAGCACCGCCTCGATCGGGCGGCCGTCGGCAGTGTGGAAGAGAGCCTTGACGGTGCCGTCGTCGGACTTCGCCTCGTCATCGACGTCGAGGGTCGAGAGCGGACACCGACGCCGCGAGGCGCTCGCGCAGCGCCGCCGGCAGGTTCGTCATCTCCTCGTAGGAGCGCGCCCCTCGCGCCACCCACTCCCAGACCTGGGAGGCGCGGTAGTCGGGCTCGCCGGCATCGGCGAGGGTCGCTTCGAGGAGCGCTCGATCCACCGGTCGAGTCTACGGCGCGGACCCCGCGCCGCGCGCCGCAACCCCTCAGCCGTGGATCTTCTCGCCTCTCTCCAGCATGCCGACGAACTTCCGCAGCCTTCGCTCGCGCGTCTCGGGCTTCTTCGCGTCCTCCAGCCGGTAGATGATCGCGTAGCGGTTGGCGCTGTCGAGCGAGGCGAAGAACTCGCGTGCGGCCTCGTTGCCGTCCAACTCCAGCTGGAGGTCCGCAGGGACCTCGGCCGTGCGCTGGCCGGCGTACGCCGCATCCCAGCGCCCATCGGCCTTGGCCGCTTCCACCTCGGCCAGGCCGACGGCGCGCATCGCCCCCGCGGCGATCAGCCCTTCGG
The DNA here is from genome assembly GCA_963714665.1 of uncultured Solirubrobacterales bacterium. Taxonomy (GTDB): domain Bacteria; phylum Actinomycetota; class Thermoleophilia; order Solirubrobacterales; family 70-9; genus VRUE01. The sequence continues at coordinate 1,491,082 of CAVQPE010000003.1, forward strand.
CCTTCTCGCGGTTGATCTGCGACCACTTGCCCCGCGGCCGCCGCGGCGTGAAGCGCTGCAGGAAGTGCTTCTCGTCGAAGCCGCGCTTCTGGCTGTCGATCCAACCGAAGCAGAGCGCCAGCTCCAGGGCCTCGGCGTAGGTGACGCTCTCGACGCCCGAGCCCTTCTTGGCGATCTTCAGCCAGATCCCCTCTGCCGCCGCGTGGTTCTCCTCCAGCCATGCCTCCAGCTCGGCGGGCGAGGCGAAGAGGAGGATCGGCAGGTCGTCGGCCATCGGCCAAGAACCGGTCGCGTCAGAGGCCGGCGGCGTCGGCCAACAGGTCCACCTGAGCCGCATCGCCGGAGGACGGGAAGAAGATCAGCTCGTCGCAGCCGGCCGCCTCGTAGGCCGCCATCTGCTGCTGCACCGACTCGGCGTCCTTGGCTGCGCCGGAGACGATGAAATTCGCGATGTCCTCGCCGAGCCAGGCGTAGTAGTCGGTGAGGTAGGCGCTCGCGTCCTCTTCGGCGCGCTCGCCTAGCGAGAAGTAGGCGAGCGCCATCGTCCGGGGCTCCCCCTCCCGGCCGGCGTCCGACCACGCGGCCCTCGCCTTGACGGCACCCTCGGCAAACTGATCCGGACCGGTGCCGGCGGCGATCCAGCCATCGCCGAAGCGCGCGGCGCGGGCGAAGGAGGCGTCGGCGTGACCTCCAACCACGAGTCCGGGCGAGCCCTCGATCGATGGCCCGACCTGCCCGCCGGACCAGACCTCCTCGATCCGCTCCAGCATCGCGTCGAGGCGGCGGCCGCGGCCGCTCGTCTCGATCCCGCTGATCTCGTAGTCGTCGTCGCGGCCGCCGAGGCCGATGCCGATGCCGAGCGTGAAGCGACCGCCGGAGAGCGCCTGCACGCTGAGTGCCTGCTTGGCCAGCTCGGTGGCGTTGGTGCGCAGCGGCCCGAGCAGGACCGACGTGCAGAGCCCGATCCGCTCGGTGACGGCCGCCGCGGCGGCGAGCGCCGTCAGCGGCTCGTAGTTCTCGTAGGCGATGCGGTCGATCGTCCCCAGGCTCGAAAACCCCCGAGCCTCGGCGCGGCGCGACCACTCGACCAGCTGTTCTCCTGTCGTCCCCGGCACTGCATTGGGCAATCCGATCGCGATGTCCACTCCACGCCTCCTCAGGTCACGTCTGCGGTGAGGCAACCCTAGCGACGCCCTCGCACCGGCCTATGAAGCGAACGGGTCCTCGACTCGGATCCCGTCGAAGCGGCGGAAGTCACGGTCGCGCGTGTAGATGGTGCCGACGCCGTGCTGGCGCATCAGGGCGGCGATGTGGGCGTCGGTGACGTCCTTGCCGCGCGTACCGGCCGAAGCGGTTTCCCGGAAGACCGAGAGGAAGCCGGAGGCCTCGCCAGGGGTGCGTACGTGGTCTCGTTCGGTCAGGTCGCTCAACGACGCGAGCGCTTCGGCCGGCGACAGCGGCTCGTCGGTGAGCGCGGGATTGGTCGCGAGGCGAAGGAACCCCATCGCCACCGGCCAGAAGACGTAGAGGGAGCTCCGGGCCGCGGGCGAGCCGCCTGACCGTGGAATATGCCGTCTCGAAGCACTCGCTGCTCGAGTTCGAGGCGTAGAGCAGGACGTTGGTGTCGATCGCCGCGCTCAACCCGCTCCCCTTTCCAGTTCCTCGCGGTCGAGCAAGCTCCAGATCGCCTCCTTGTCCTCAAGGTCGATCTTGAAGGGACCCATGTCCTTCCTCGCCCAGCTCAGTGGCCGGGGTTCCTCAGGCGCCTTTTTGCTCAGGCCGCCCGCCAGCAGCTCGGAGGCAACCTGACCCATGCTCTTGCTTTCCGCCGCGGCGCGACGGCGCAGGTCGGCCAGGACGGTTGCGTCGAGATCGAAGGTGGTCCGAGGCATGATGTGTGATGTTATAGCTGTTGTCATCTGATGTCAATCTTAGGTGGAGTCATTGTGCGCCCCACGCTATGGCGCTCCGACGCGCGTGTGGCGCGCACAAATGCGCCGCCTTCCATACATCTCGATCTCGGGCTACAGTCCCTTGCGTGAGCGAGCGCGACGGCATCGAGTCCCTGACCGAGGCGATCGGGCGCTACAACGAGGCCTGGAACTCACAGGACCTCGACGCGATCGTCGCCATGCACGCACCCGGCATGGTCTTCGCCAACCACACGGCGGGCGAGTCGGCACAGGGCGAGGAGGTGCGCGAGCACATCGCCAAGATCTTCGCGGCCTGGCCCGACATGAGATTTGAGACCCGGCGCCTCTACGTGCGTGAGGGCGTGGTCACCCAGGAGTGGACGGCGACCGCCACCCACACCCAGGCGATGCGGCGCGGCGACCTGGAGGCTCCGCCGACCGGGCGCACGGTCAGTTGGGACGGGATCGACGTGATCCCGTTCGAGGGCGGCCTGATCAAGCGCAAGGACGTCTACTCGGACTCGGTCTCGATCCTGCGCCAAGTCGGCCTGCTCGACTGAGTGCCCGGCCGCTGAGGTCAGCGGCGCAGCTGGCGCAGGCGACTGCGCAGGAATGCCGGCCAGGCCCGCGGGCGGCCGATCGCGGCAAGGACGATCGGGGCCGAGTCGAAGTAGGTGACGCGTTCGGTCGCCAGGCCGTCCTCACCGAGGACGAAGCGGTCGACCACGTCCCATGAGATCGGCTTGCCGCCCGCCGTGCCGCTGAGGGTGAACTCGATCAGGACTCCGTCGGCCGTCGGGCCCCAGCGGTGCACCTCGGCGGTGAGGCCGTCGATCAGCTCGAACAGTTCGGCGAACACCCGCCGCCCGTCCTCGAGCGTGTGGGTCACAGGGGTCATCGGTGCCGCCATCCGCACATTCGGCGCCAGCACCGTGTCGAGCGCCTCCGCCTTCGGGGCCTGCCAGTACTCGGCGAAGCGGCGGGCAAAGTCCGCGGCCGCCGCTTCGTTTGCGGCTCCGCCGTCGCTCATCCCGGCAACTCACCGAGCAGCCGCTCGACTACCGTCCGGGCGTACTCGAACGTCCGCCGGTCGCCGGAGAGCCGGAAGCGGGAATTGGCGCCCATGACGACGGCGTACAGCTCGAAGGCAAGGCGGCCTGGGTCGGAGGCGCCGGCGATGCGGGCCTGCCGCTCCAGCTCCCCGAGCCACCCATCGAGCGCGCCGGCAATCGCATCGCGCACGGGGCCCGGCCGGTCGTCGTACTCGGCCGACGTAGCGGCCCAGAAGCATCCGCCCGAGTAGGCGCCGCCGTCGAGGTACGCCAGGTAGCTGTCGGCCATCGCCCGCAGGCGCGGAGCGCCGTCGGGGGAGCCCAGAGCCGGCTCAACCACCGCCGCGCGGAAGCGGTTCGCCGCGGCCTCCACGGTGGCGAGCTGAAGCTCCTGCTTGGAGCCGAAGTGGGCGAAGAGGCCGCTCTTGCTCATCTCCAGCTCGGTCGCGAGGCGGCCGATCGTCAGCCCCTCCAGGCCCTCGGCGGAGGCAAGGTCGACGGCGCGATCGAGAATCGCGGCGCGGGTTCCGGCGCCCTTGCCGGTCGCGGCGACCCCTCCGGCTCGTGTCTCGGCGACGGCGCTCACCTGGGTCAGCGTACAGAAAAGAACGAACGTTCGTGCAAATCGATTAGGATCGCGACCCCAGTCCCGGACGGGACCAAACCGGCTTCAGGAGGAGACATGAGCGGATACGCGGTAAAGAAAATCGACGAGATGGAGGCCATCTACGGTGGCGCCTTCAAGCGCGCCAGGGCCGAGCTCGGCGTCGAATCGTTCGGCATGCAGATCATCGACATGCCGCCCAACTTCGAGAACTACCCCGAACACGACCATGAGCAGGACGGCCAGGAGGAGGTCTACCTCACCCTGAGCGGCGGCGGCGAGCTCGACATCGCCGGCGAGCGCTTCCCGCTCGACTCCGACCACGTCGCCCGCATCGGCCCCGGCGTGATGCGCAAGGTCTACCCCGGTGCCGACGGCATCCGCATCCTCGTCGTCGGCGGCAAGGTGGGCGCGTCCTACGACGCGCCCGATATCACCAAGCTCGGCGAGCCCGACCCGATGGCCGCGAGCTAGGGAGAGCTCCGAGGCGAAGACTCGCCTCCCCCGCCCCGGTCACGCGGCTCGTGGCCGGGGCAGCCGGCGACCGGGGTCCGCGGATAGCGGGGGTAGTGCGGGTCCTCGCGCGAACGCAAGCAGAGCGAGAAGACCGAGCCCCGGGTGTTCGGCACGAGCTGCTGGTGCACGCAGCTGTCGCAGAGTCCGCACGTTTCGGCCCGGCTGCCCATCTTGAAGGCAGGCTAGCTTTGTCGTGTGGACGAGACGGCGACCCTCTTCGACGCGGACGCGACCGGGCACCTGGGCACGGTCGAAGTGCTAACGGTCACCTGGTGCGCCGAGGATCGAAGCTACGCGGTGCTGCGGGCCGAGGACACCGGGACAGGCGAGAAGATGGTCCTGGTCGGGCCCGTCGCGCACCTCTCGGCGGGCGAACGCGCCGAGGTCAGTGGCGAGTGGACCAACCACAAGCGCTTCGGGCGCCAGCTGCAGGTGCGCAGCGCCCGGCCGCTGGACCCGACCGACCGCGAGGGCCACATCCGCTACCTCACCTCGCTGCGCAACATCGGCCAGGCCCGCGCCGAGCGCCTCGCCGACCTGCACGGGGAACGCGTGCTGCAGGCGATCGCCGAAGACCCCCACCGCGCCTTCGCCTCGCTGCCCGGCGTCAGCGACGACCAGGCGGCGGAAGCGGCCGGGGCCTGGAACGAGTCGCGCGCGATCCGCGACCTCCACGTCCAGCTGGCTCCCCACGGCCTGGCCCACCTGGCGAGCCCGATCCACGCCCACTTCGGCGAGGAGGCGTTGGGGGTCCTGCACGAGGACCCCTACCGGCTGACCGAAGTCGACGGCGTCGGCTTCCTCCGCGCCGACCGGATCGCCCTCGCCGGTGGTGTGCCCCCCGAGTCCGACCGCCGCGCCCAGGCCGCAGCGGTCTTCGTCCTTGCCGAGGCCGAGCAGAGGGGGAACACCTACCTGCCTGTGGACGAGCTCGCCCGCCAGGTCGGCAAGCTGCTGGGGCTGCAGCCGGACCCCGACGTCCTCGTCGCCGCCGACGGGCTGCTGCTGGACGAGGGGCGCGCCTACCGCAGGCGCACGCATGAATGCGAGCTGGCGGTGGCGAGGACGCTGGCGGTTCGCCTGGCCGCACCGCCGCAGCTCGAGCACGAGCCGGCCGAGGAGCCACCGGAAGACGCCGAGGGCCACCGGCTGACGGACGAGCAGTGGGCGGCCGTGCACGGCGCCTTCAAGGCGCGGGTCTCGGTGCTGACCGGCGGTCCCGGAGTGGGCAAGACGGCCAGCACGAGGGCGATCGTCGACGAGGCCGAGGCGGCGAAGGTCAGCTTCGCCCTCTGCGCCCCGACCGGGCGGGCCGCCCGCCGCCTGCAGGAAACCACCGGGCACGAGGCGGAAACGATCCACCGCATGCTCGGCTGGGCGCCGGGGAAGGAGCCGGACTTCAAGCCGGGCCGTCCGCTGCCGGTGGACCTCGTCGTCGTCGACGAGTCCTCGATGCTCAACCTGCGCCTGATCGAGATGCTGCTCGGCGGCCTCGCCGAGTCGACCCACGTCGTCTTCGTCGGCGACGCGGACCAGCTGCCACCGATCGGGGCCGGCAAGCCGTTCGAGGACCTGATCGCGTCCGAGCGGGCGCCGGTGGTGCGGTTGACGGAGATCTTCCGCCAGGCGGCCGAGTCGATGATCACCACAGCCGCACACGAGATCAACCAAGGGCGTGCGCCCCACCTGAAGCCCGAGGGCGACCAGGAGCAGGACTTCGTCTTCCTCGAGCGGCGCAACCCGGCGCAGCTCCGGGACGCGGTGGTGGAGATGGTCGCCGAGCGGGCGCCGGGCCACTTCGGCGTCGACCCGATCCGCGACATCCAGGTGCTGGCGCCGGTCTACAAAGGCCCGGTTGGGATCAACGCCCTCAACGAGCAGCTGCGGGCCCGCCTCAACCCCGACGGCGAGCAGGTGGACGAGCGCTTCCGGCTCGGCGACCGCCTGATCCAGACCCGCAACTCGCACGAGCTGGGGCTGATGAACGGCTCGATCGTCTTCCTCGAAGGCGTTGACCGCGAGCAGGAGACGATCACCCTGCTCACCGACGACGACCGGACGCTGACCGTTCCCTTCCAGGAGACCGGCACGCTGCGCCTCGCCTACGCGATCTCGGTCCACAAGTCGCAGGGCTGCGAGGTGCCGGTCGTGGTTGTCGTCTGCCACAGCTCCAACGCCGGGATGCTCACCCGCCCCCTGCTCTACACGGCGATAACCCGGGCGCGCCGGGCCTGCGTCGTGGTGGGCGACCGCATCGCCATGGAGGGAGCGGTGCGTCGCGACGACAGCGGCCGCCGCTTCTCGGGTCTCGCCGAGCGCCTGCGCGGGTAGCGTGCGGAAGGCGGCACAGTTCCGCGCGCTTCCGCGCGCCACAGGTATGATTTAAGCGTTCATACTCGGAACTCGATGCCGCAGACAATGCCCCGCCGAACCATCTACATCCCGGACAGCGCCGAGGAGCTCGTGCGCGAACACTCTCATGAGGGTGAGTCGTTTTCAGCCACTGTCGTGCGCTTGATCCTGCTTGGTGCCTTGGGTGACGACCGGGATAGCTGGCCGGACTGGATCGGCTCATTCGAGGGCCCCGGCGATCTCGGGATCAACGCCGAGAAGTACCTGGGAATCAAGCCGTGGGGACCGGGCGAGGGACCGCGTGACGAAGATCGTCATTGACACGGGCCCGCTCGTCTCGGCCATTGACCGCCGTGATGATGCCCACGAGATCGCGGCACCCCTTATCGCGAGGCTCAGCCGCGACGCGGTCGTCCCCACGCCGGTGCTCGTCGAGGTGGACCACATCCTCAGCAGCCGGGCCGGCGGCTCAGCCGCGCGAGCCTTCCTCAAGGCAACGGCGGGGGGAGAGCGCGAAATCGCCTACCTGACTGCGGGCCTTGTGCGACGGGCGGTCGAGCTGGACAACCGCTATGCGGATCTCAATCTTGGTTTCGTCGACACCTGCGTAATGGCGATCGCCGAGCGACACGAACTGCCGATCCTCACCTTCGACTTCCGCGACTTCCGAGCAACCGAGTCAGCCTCGGGCCCGTGGCGCCTGGCACTGGACGAGAACGCCTACCGGAGGGCCGTCGGGAAGTAGGGCTTCAGACACGAGCCCGCGCGGGCTCGTGCGCGGCGATACTCAACGCGTGGAGAGTCCGAAGCCGTCCCTTATCGCCGTCGGGACCACCCTGGCCGGGATCGCGCTGCTCGCCTGCCTGATCTTCGCCGTGCCGGCGCTGCACGACGCCGCGGTCGCGGTGGTCCACGGCGACTCCGCCGAGGTGCGCAGCCAGCTCGACAGCCTCGGGATCACGGGGCCGCTGCTGATCCTTGCCCTGGCGCTGGTCCACGCCGTCGTCTTCTACCCGGCCGAGATAGTCGACGCGGCCGCCGGGTTCGCCTATGGCTTCTTCCCGGCCCTGGCCCTGGTGATGGTCGGCTGGCTGCTCTCCGGGCTGCTCTGCTTCGCGATCGGCCGCTCCGTGGCGCGTCCGCTGCTCGACCGCTGGTTCGGCAGCGAGCGCTTCGAGCGCACCGAGGCGATGATCGAGCGCGGCGGCGCCACCCTGCTGCTCGCCGTGCGGCTGATCCCGATCGTCCCCTTCAGCCTCGTCTGCTACGCGGCCGGAGCGGCCCGCGTTCCGCTCTGGCGCTTTGCCTGGACGACCGTGGTCGGCTACCTGCCGATCACGGCTATCTCGGTCTACTTCGGCACCAGGCTGGAAGGGCTCAGCCTCACCGACCCGCTCGTCCTCGGCAGCGCCGCGGCGCTGCTCGGGCTGCTCTTCGCCGGGCACCGGATCGCCCGGCGCGGCGGAGCTGGGACGGCTCCGTGAGGCTCAGGGCCCGTGCCGTCAGTGGATCCGCTTGACGAGGAAGCGGTAGGAAGCGGGGGTGCCCCCGTTGCCGCTCACATCGCGGGCGACCACGCGCACGGTGTGCATGCCGGTGCCGAACCGCCGCACGAGCCGTGCGGGGCACACCCGGAACAGGCCGCCGTCGATCCGACAGGCGAACGTCACGCCGGTCTCGTCGGAGCCGAAACGGAAAACCACTCGCACGGTCTGCTTGCGGGTGCGGATGACCCTGTGAGGCCGGTGCCGGAAGAGGGTTCGCGGCGGCGAGGCAATCGTGGACGAAGTCTGGGGCCCGGACGAGCCCGACGGCGTCGGGCCGGGCCCGGGCGGGGTCGGAACGTTGCAGTTTTCCGGCACCGGCGGTGCGAACTGTTCCCCGCCGGGGAACCCCACGGAGAGAAGGCTGGAAATCGCTTCCGGAGCGTCGACCAGCCCACCGCCGACGGCATCGGGAGGAAATGCGCCGACTGGCGCAGCGCTTTCGACCTGGGCCTGGCTTACTTCCGCAGGGGTCGCCCCTGGCGCCGCCTCGAAGCTCGAGCGCCGCCACGGCGGCGGCATGAGGGGCCGCCGCCGAGGTTCCGTAGAACCTCCACACATGGGATTCGCAGGAGCCGAAGAACGTGTTTGCACCCCCATCCGTCGCCACCACGTCGGGCTTGGCGATGATCTCCGGGGAGCCGAGTGGTTTGGCGGGGGTTTTCGAGCCCGTCACCGGCCCGAAGTAGTGCGTCACCGGCCCGTGCGAGGAGTACCTCTCCGGTTCTTCGCTGTCGTCGAAGGGCACGGCACCCACCCCCACCGCGCTCGCCGCGCCACTGTGCCCAAAGATGGTCGGCCCGACCGTGTCGCCCCCTGAGGATTCCGGGTACTCGGTGGCGGTGACCCCGCCGCCGTTCTGGAGCAAGGCGAGCTTGAGGGGCGGGTCTTCGGTTCCCTTGTAGCGGTTGATCACCAGCTGCACCTGGGCTTTGGAGCCGGTGTTGTTTTCCCATTCGATGAGCTCGACCGGCTGCTGGGTGACCGCGATGTTGCTTTCGATGCTTCCCGTCAGGGATTCGCCTTTCGCGTTGAGCAGGAAGGCGTCGATGTTGTCGGCAACCCCTTCCCGGGGTTCGGCCCACTGCAGGTCGGCGAGCAGCGTCGCACCACTGGAGACGGTGATTCCAAAGGTCTCGTCTTCCCCGGGCCCCGGGTCGAAGTCCATGCAGTGGTCCGGGTGGAGCCCCGTGCCCGGCCCTTCCAGTTCCAGTTCTTCGTCTTCGATTTCTTTGGAGAGCGCGACCAGCGAGGCCGGACAGCTCCCCGAGTCGCGATATTCCGGCGCTTCCCAGGAAGCGATGTCGCGTCCCGAGTTGTCGACGAGGTTGTCGTTCCCCGCGGCGGAGAAGTAGGTGGCCCCGCCTTCGACGACTTCGTTGACGGCAACCGCGATCGGGCCATCCTGGAAGAAGGGCTCTTCGGTGTAGAAGACGTCGTCGGCGATCACGGTCGCACCCGCTTCGGCCAGTTTCACGATGTTTTTGGCGAAGGAGAGTTCGCTCTTGAAGGCGGTTGCGAAGGCAAGGCTCGCACCCGGCGCGAGGTCGTGGACGATCTGGGCCATCGCCCGGCCCTCGTCCTCACCCCCAAGGGCCGTGTCATCGAGAGGCTGAACCGGCGAGGTGTAGCCGCACGGGTTGCCCGGTCCGGGCAGGTCGCCGGTGTTGACGTCGGTGGAAGCGCTCGTGTCCGCCGCTTTGTCGCGGTTGAACGAGTCGGAGAGGATCCCGACCTTGACGCCGCTGCCGTCGACTTCGAATCCGTCGCGGGCGGCCATCGCGTTCAGCTGCAGGTCGCCCTCCGACGTTGCCGCTCCGAAGCACGGTTCGAACGCGGACGCCACCGGGCCGGCGCCGCCGACCCCGGCGACGATCGGGGCGTGCACCGGAGAGACGCCGGCAACGCCGGCGACGCCGGCGACGTCCCGCAGCTCGTCGGGCCTTGCCGCCACAGTGATCGTCTGGTAGCGGCGGCTGGCGTCGACGATCTTCGCCCCGGTGCCGCGCAGCTCGTCGAGGGCGGCCGTCGCCCCGTGATCGAAGCGCACGTAGGCGAACACGCGGTTGCCGCGCCGCACCGTGTTGCCTTCCCCGGGAGCGAGTCCCAGCTTCTCCGCCAGGCCGATGTGCGAGGCCGTAAGCCCGGAGGGCTTCGCCAGCTCCGCGAGCTGCGGCGAGAGATCGACGGTCGGTCCGGCCGCCGCTGCTGCCGAAGCCGGCACAGCAAGCAGCGCACCGGCGAGCACCCCGCATGCGAGGCGGGCGACGATTGCGCGCAGTCCTTGTACTTCGGGCATCCCGGTCACGGTATCGGCTCCAACCAGCGACTTCTCAAACACGGCTGCCGCCTCTCCCGAGCGGTTTGGCCGGAAAGACGCGTGGACGCCGATTGCCTGCTACGGTCCCCGGCGTTAGGTCGGATTCATATCCGGCAAAGTCGTGTCTAGCGCTCGCGTCGTTGCTTTACCGAAGCCTCCGCGTTCGCAGCACATCAAGTGGAGGCAATATGCCCACTGGAACAGTCAAGTGGTTCAGCGACGACAAGGGCTACGGGTTCATCACACCCGACGACGGCTCTAAGGACGTCTTCGTACATCACAGCGCGATCCTCGGCGAGGGATTCAAGTCCCTCACGGAGGGCGCCAAGGTGAGCTACGAGTCCGAGGAAGGGCCCAAGGGCCCGGCCGCGGCGAGCGTCCAGCAGACCTCGTAGTCGCGCACCTCACTTAAGCAGTGCGAGGCCCGCCAACTGGCGGGCCTCTTTTTCGCCTCCTCCCCTCCGATGACCAGACGAGAAGACCTTCGAAATATCGCCATCGTTGCCCACGTCGACCACGGCAAGACGACGCTGGTCGACGCGATGCTCTGGCAGTCCGGCGCCTTCCGCAAGGGCCAGGACGTGGCCGAGCGGGTGATGGACTCGATGGACCTCGAGCGCGAGAAGGGGATCACGATCCTCGCCAAGAACACCGCCGTCAACTACAACGGGGTGAAGCTCAACATCGTCGACACCCCCGGCCACGCCGACTTCGGCGGCGAGGTCGAGCGCGGGCTGACGATGGTCGACGGCGTCCTGCTCCTGGTCGACGCCTCCGAGGGCCCGCTCCCCCAGACCCGCTTCGTCCTGCGCAAGGCGCTGGAGGCGAAGCTGCCGGTGATCCTCGTCGTCAACAAGGTCGACCGGCCCGACGCCCGCATCGCCGAGGTGGTCGACGAGGTCTATGAGCTCTTCATCGACCTCGATGCGGACTCCGAGCAGATCGACTTCCCGATCGTCTACACCAACGCCAAGGCCGGCTGGGCCTCGCTCGAGGAGGGCGTCGAGGGCACCGACCTCGCGCCCCTGATGGAGCTGATGCTGGAGAAGATCCCGGCGCCCGAGTACGACCCCGACCACCCGCTGCAGGCGCACGTGACCAACCTCGACGCCTCCCCATACGTCGGCCGCCTGGCGCTCTGCCGGGTCCACAACGGGACGATCCGCTCGGGACAGCAGATCGCCTGGTGCCGTGCGGATGGCCGGGTCGAGCGGGCAACGGTGACCGAGCTCTACATCACCGAGGCGCTGGAGCGGGTGCCGGCGGAGGAAGCCGGCCCGGGAGAGATCATCGCCGTCGCCGGGATGGAAGAGGTGACGATCGGCGAGACCCTGGCCGACCCCGAGGACCCGCGGCCGCTGCCGGTGATCACCGTCGACGAGCCCTCGCTCTCGATCGTGCTCGGGATCAACACCTCCCCCCTGGCCGGCACCGAGGGCTCCAAGCTGACCGCCCGCCAGGTTCGCGACCGGCTCGACGCCGAGCTCGTCGGCAACGTCTCGATCCGGGTCCGCGACACCGAGCGCCCCGACGCCTGGGAGGTGCAGGGTCGCGGCGAGCTGCAGCTCGTGATCCTGCTGGAGCTGATGCGCCGCGAGGGCTTCGAGCTGACCGCCGGCCAGCCCCGCGTGCTCACCCAGGAGATCGACGGCAAGCTGCACGAGCCGGTCGAGCGCCTCTCGATCGACGCCCCCGAGGAGCACGTCGGCACGATCACCCAACTTCTGGCCGGGCGCAAGGGCCGCCTCGAGCATATGGCCAACCACGACACCGGCTGGGTGCGGATGGAATACCTGGTGCCGGCACGCGGGCTGATCGGCTTCCGCACCGAGTTCCTCACCGAGACCCGCGGCACCGGGGTCATGCACCACGTCTTCGAGGCCTGGGAGCGCTGGGCGGGAGAGCTGCGCCTCCGCCCCACCGGCTCGATCGTCGCCGACCGCCGCGGCAAATCCGCCGGCTATGCCCTGATCGGGCTGCAGGACCGCGGCACGCTCTTCATCGGGCCGGGCGAGGAGGTCTACGAGGGGATGATCATCGGCGAGAACGCCCGCGCCGAGGACATGGACGTCAACGCGATCAAGGAAAAGCAGCAGACCAACATGCGCGCCGCCAGCGCCGACGTGCTCGAGCGCATGGCCCCGCCGACCCGCCTCTCCCTAGAAGCCGCAGTCGAGTTCCTGCGCGAGGACGAGTGCGTGGAAGTAACCCCCGACTCAGTCCGCCTGCGCAAGGTAGAGCTAGACAAGCTCAAACGCCAAAAGGCCGCCCGCACCACCCAGCGCACCTGAAACTGTGGCCGACGGGCCGATACGTCAAGGTCACCTTGACGTATCGGCCCGTCGGCGGCTAGACCGTCGCCGCGGCCTGCGCGGACTGGCTGTCTTCGGACGCTTTGGCCTTCGCTTCGGCCTCGGGCGTCGGCTCGTTGGCGGTGCGCGGCAGCAGCACTTCTTTGGCGATCACCAGGCGCTGGATCTGGCTGGTGCCCTCGTAGAGCTGCATGATCTTCGCGTCGCGCATCAGCTTCTCCACCGGGTACTCCTTGATGAAGCCGTAGCCGCCGTAGACCTGGACCGCGTCGACGGTGATCTCCATCGCCGAATCGGCGGCGAAGCGCTTGGCCATCGAGGAGACCTTGCTGTTGCGGATGCCCTGGTCGAGCAGAACCGCAGAGTTCCAGACCAGCAAGCGCCCGGCCTCGACCTTGGTCGCCATGTCGGCGATCATGAACTGGATCGCCTGGTGCATCGCGATCGGCACGCCGAACTGGACCCTTTCCTTGGAGTACTCCGTGGCGTATTCGAGCGCGGCGCGGCCGATGCCGACGGCCATCGCCGAGACGCCGGGACGGGTCCGGTCGAGGGTCATCATCGCCAGCTTGAAGCCCTTGTTTTCCTCACCGAGCAGGTTCTCGGCCGGGATCTCGACTTCGTCGAAGGAGATGGTCGCGGTGTTGGACGCCCGCTGGCCCATCTTGTCCTCCTTCTTGTCGACGGAGACCCCGGGGAGGTCGGCGTCGACGACGAAGGCGCTGATCCCTCGGTGCCCGCCCTCGGGATCGGTCTTGGCGTAGACGGTGAAGTAGTCAGCGTAGGTGCCGTTGGTGATGAAGCACTTGGAGCCGCTGATCACGTACTTGTCGCCCTTCTTCACGGCCTTGGTCTTCATCCCGGAGACATCGGAGCCGGCGTCGGGCTCGGTCAGGCAGAAGGAGGCCAGCTTCGGCTCCTCGGCGAGCATGCCCAGGTATTTCTTCTTCGTCTCCTCGGAGCCACCGAGGGTGATCGGCGCCGAGGCGAGGCCGTTGGCCATCAGGCTGGTGCCGATGCCAGAGCACCCCCAGCCCATCTCCTCCTCGATCAGGCAGCCGGAGAGGTAGTCGAGGCCGGGGCCGCCGTAGGCCTCGGGGATGTGGGTGTTCATCAACCCAACCTCCCAGGCCTTCTCGATGATGTCCTGGGGCCAGGTGCCGTCCTTGTCGTACTCCCAGGCAACCTTGCGGATCTCGTTCTCCGCGAAGTTGTGGGCCATCTCGCGCAGATCCTTCTGCTCGTCGGTGAGGGTGAAGTCAACCACTGGTCGAAGCTCCTTTTTCGTCCGTGCGTAAGCCGTTGCGTGCGGCCTCGCCGCGAGGCGACGACCACCGATTGACTGGTCAGTCAACCAGGTTCAAGGGTACCGGATGGCGGCGAGAAGGCGAGACCCCTACCCTTGGGACCATGGTCTGCCCGCTGGCATTGACCTATCTGCAGAGCGGCTACGTGCTGGCCGCGATCACGCTCTTCATCCTGCCCGTCGCGGCATTCACGTTCGCCCGCTCGGGGCCCGCCTGGGAGAGCATCGGCAAGGGCCGCTTCGGGGTGATGCACTCGATGCCCCCACCGCGCATCGCAGGACCGCCTCCGAAGGTCGATCCGGCCATCCAGGCGGCCGAGGCCCGCCAGATGCTGGAGGCAAAGTCCTACCGCCGCTTACAGCGCGGGGAAGCGCCGCTCGACGTTGAGGCCGAGGTGATGGCTCTGCTCGATTCCGAGCCGAGTGGCATGCCCGGAAAGCCCGGGCTCGACGAGAAGCTCCGGGCCGAGGTGCGCGAACTGGTCGTGGCCCGCAACGAACGGCGCATGCGCGGCGGCCGGGAGCCGCTCGACGTCGAGGCCGAGGTCGAGCGTCAGGTCGCCGATTTCATAGGATTGGGTGACTGATGGCCGGCGCCGCCGAGGAGAACCTCTACCAAGTCGAGGACCTGCTGATGCAGCCGGGGACCTACTTCAATCCCCAGACCGAGGTGCTGGTGGTCGTCGACGACTCGACCTCGCTCGACCAGGAGGTCTTCAACATGGAGGCCTACGAGGGCGCCGAGTGGGTCCGCATCTCCGACGAGGTGCCGGTCGACGAAGACAGCCGCGACCGGGTGCTGGAGAGCTTCCAGACCAGCTACCACCCGGGGTCGGGCGGCTCCGTCTCCGAGACCGCCCTGGAACAGGGCGACGAGGAGCTCGACGGGGGCGAGGACGGCCAGGACCCCGGCCGCGAGGATCTGCCCCGCGGCGAGGAGCCGCCGGGCGACGACGGGCGAGCCGACGACGAGGCATCCGAGTAGATGGTCGAGGCCGGCGACGCTGCGCCCGACTTCACCCTGCCCGACCAGGACGGCAACGAGGTAAGTCTCGCCGACCTGAAGGGCGAGACCGTCGTCCTCTACTTCTACCCCCGCGCCGACACGCCGGGGTGTACAACCCAGGCCTGCGGCGTCCGCGACCGCCGTGCCGAGTACAAGAAGGCCGGGGCGCGGGTGATCGGGGTCTCCCCCGACACGGTCGAGGCGGTGAAGAAGTTCGCCGGCAAGTTCGACCTCGATTTCACCCTGCTGGCCGACGCCGATCACGCCGTCGCCGAGCGCTACGGCACCTGGGTCGAGAAGTCGATGTACGGCAAGAAGTACATGGGCGTGCAGCGCGCCACTTTCATCATCGGCTCCAACGGCGAGATCGCCAAGGTGTTCCCAAAGGTCTCGCCGAAAACACACGACGACGTCGTGCTCGAGGCGCTTGCTGAACTGCCTGCCTCGAGCAACATCCAGTAATCACTTCCGTCACACGACGGCTCGAAACACTGCTGGTTCCCAATCAAATACGCTGACTGCGGTGGCGGGGGGAGACGGGAAAGGCCAATCAGCGCGGCAAATCGCCGTACCGATCGCAATCGTGATGCCTCTCTTCCTGGCGGTTGCAGCAGGAACGTTTGCTTATTTCTCGCACGAGACCTTCCCAGTCTCCGACTTCTACGGTATTGCCGCTCAGATCATCCCGATCTTGATGATCGCTTTCGCTCTCGAGGCTCGCGCGACCAACTTCCTGTCGAACCCACAGGTCAAGTTTTACAGCGTGCAACTCTTCGTCTTTCTACTCGGCGGTGAGATTTTCGCTCTGCTCGGTGCCTCCGGCGCTTTGCGGGAACCGTGGCATCCTCACAAGTTCGCGGAAGGATTCGTTGCGCAAGGCCACTGGACGAACATCATTGCCGCGGGCACGGCAGCCGGACTCGTAGGGGGCTTCGCAATGCTTCTTGCTCTCGCGCTCTCAGGTTCGGGCTGGCTTTTTCTGAGCTTCAGCCAAGAGCCCGACGATCAACTGAATGAGCCTGAGAAACCTCGCCGCCAGGCGCAAGAAGCAGTGCCACCGGAGGAATAGCCAGATCGGTCGCTTAGGCGTAGTAGAAAGCGATGCCGAATACGAGGTATACGGCGAGTAGCTGGACGCCCTCGAACCAGGTCGACTCGCCGTCCTGGGTTACGTAGTTGGCGATCAGGATCGCGATCAGGATCGCGCCCAGCTCGAAACCGTTGAAGACGAGGGCGAGCGGATGGGGGCCGATGAAGAAGGAGGCGAGGACGAGGATCGGGGCGACGAAGAGGGCGACCTGGGCGCTGGAGCCAATCGCGATGTTGACCGAGAGGTCCATCTTGTCTTTCATCGCGACCAGGACAGCAACCCAGTGCTCGGCCGCGTTGCCGACGATGGCGACGACGATGACGCCGATGAAGAACTCCGAGAGGCCGACGGCGCGCGAGGCCTCGCTGATCGAGCCGACCAGCACCTCCGACATCACGCCGACCAGGACGCCCGCGATCGCCAGCGCCAGCACCGAGGTCCGGGTCGACCAGCCGCTGGTCCCCTCGTCGCCGTACTCGGGGTTGAAGAGGTCGCGGTGGGTCTTCAGCGAGAAGAAGAGGCCCGCCACGTAGGTCACCATGAGCACGACCGCAACCGCCAGCGAGAGATGCTCGACGGTCGAGCCGTAGTCGACGATCTCGGCTCCAGGGAGCGGCAGGCCGCCGCCCTCGACCAGCGCGTAGATCGCCGGCATCAGCAGCGCCGCGGCGGCGAGCAGCAGCATCGAGGTCTGCACGCTCGCGCTCGTCTTGCTGAAGACCTGCTTCTCGCGGCCGATCCCGCCGGCCAGCATCGCGGCGCCGAGCACGAACAGGATGTTGCCGATGATCGAGCCGACGATCGAGGCCTTGACCACCTCGTGCAGGCCCTGGCCGAGGGCGAAGAGGGCGATGATCAGCTCCGGCGCGTTGCCGAAGGTGACGTTGAGCAGGCCGCCGATGCCGGGGCCCGAGCGCGCCGCCAGCTCCTCGGTGGCGCGGCCCATCAGCGCCGCCGTGGGCACGATCCCCAGCGCCGAGGTGGCGAAGACGAGGCCGGCCGAGGCACCCGCCAGGTCCAATGCCACCGCCAGTGGAATCAGCGGCGTCAGCAGGTACGGCCAGCCGTATGGTGTGCGCAGGAACGCGGCTACTGGGTGCCCCCCGCGGCAAGCCCTCCGAGCAGGCCGCTGAGGCCGCCGGGACCGCCGTTCAGGCCGCCGCCCGAGCCCTGCAGGAGGCCGAGCAGTTCGATCGGGTTGATCCCCAGCTTGATGAAGAGGTTGCTGAGCGGCTTCGCGCCCTGCGGCGCGGAGATCGCCTGTTCTTCGTTGACGCCGGTCAGCGTCAGGTCGAGGTCGATTTCGGCGCTCTTCGCGCCGCCAGACCCCTTCGGCGGTTCGACAGTTGCCTGAGCCGTGATCCGACGCACGATGTGGTCGTCGCCGACGTAGAGGACGACGTGGGCGGACTTGAGCGCTTCTTCGACCTGGGTCTTCGCCTTTTCGAGCCTAGCGGCGGAGAACGGGCCGGCCGCGTTCGAGCTGTTCTCTGCAGGCCGGGTCTTCGCTCAGTTCTGCCGCCGCTTCGACGGCGCCCGACACGTCGAGATCGCCGCTGACCTTGTTCGTGCTGGTGCCACCCACTTCGGCGCTGCCTTCGCCCTTGAGGTTTTCGACGAAGTCCGAGATCTGCAGTTCGGCGGCCGCTTCCTGGCAGGCGGTGAGTTCGGTCGACTGCTTCTGGCCGCCGCTGCGCCGTTTGATGATCGTCCTGACGAAGTTGAAGGTGGTCGGGTCGACTTCGTACTCGGTGCCTTCGTAGGCGACGTAGGCCTTGTTGCCGAGCAGGGTGAGGCCGCCTTCGAAGTCGACCTTTTCGCCCCCGATCGAGCCCTTCGCCGAGGCGGTCATGTCGAGTTCGGGATATTCGGCTTCGCTTTCGCCCTGGAACGGGCCGGAAAGGCCGACGTCGAGGTGACCGCCTTCGCTTCCCTTGACGTCGATCCCGAGCGATAGGTCGACGTTGCCGCTTTCGATCCCCTGCAGCGTCGCTTCGTCGACGACCGACTGCGGATCGTCGCTGCTCCCGCCGCAGGCTGCGAACGCCGTCGCCAGCGCGATCAGCGCGACGAAGAGGGTGAAGATGCGGAATCGGCTCACGGCGGTCGGCCTCCTGGAAGTTGGATCTGCGTGGCGTAAAGCTAGCGCGTGGGGGGCGGCTCCTGGCCCCAGGTCCGCATCCCGGCTTCGATCGCCCCGATCACGGTGCGGACGACCTCGACCCGGGCGTATCGCTTCGACTCGGCCGCGATCGTGTGCCAGGGAGCGCGTGGCTCATCGGTGCGGGCGAGCATGTCCTCGACCGCCTGCTCGTACTCGGCCCGCTTGCCCCGGTTGGCCCAGTCGTCATCGGTCAGCTTCCAGGCCTTGAGCGGGTCGGCGGCACGCCGCTCGAAGCGCTCCAGCTGCTCCTCCTCCGAGATGTGGAGCCAGAGCTTGACGATGATCGTGCCCTCGTCGGCGAGGCTGCGCTCGAAGGCGTTGATCTCGTCATAGGCGCGCAGCCACTGCTCGCGCTTCGCCAGGCCGTCGACCCGCTCGACCAGCACCCGGCCATACCAGGAGCGGTCGAACACGGTCATCCCTCCCCACCCCGGCAGCACCGGCCAGAAGCGCCAGAGGAAGTGGTGGCGCTTCTCGTCGTGGGTCGGGGCGGCGAACTGGACGACGCGGACGTGACGCGGGTCCAGGGGCGCGACCAGGCGCTTGATCGAGCCGCCCTTGCCGGAGGCGTCCCAACCCTCGAAGAGGACGAGGACCGGCGGGCCGATCCCCTGAGTGCCGATCAGGCCGCCGAGGGTCAGCCGCAGCTGGGTGAGCCGTTCCCAGGCGGCGCCCAGCTCACGCTCCTCCTCGCGGCGGCTGAGCGCGAGCGAGAGGTCAACTTCATTGAGCCGTCCCATCGCCAGATCGTACGTCGACACGATGTCGCACTTTCCGCCGCATAGCGACAGAAAGTGCGACATCACAACAAATCGAAGGATCCGAATACGTTGCGGTCGTGGAATCCGCCGCTATGCGGCGGAAAGTGCGACATCTAAGGGAGGGTGCGGAGGGGTTCCGTGTTTTCAGCGGGGGCGTCGATCTGCAGCGGGCTTTCCTCGGTCAGGTTGAGCGCGACCGGGAAGAGAAAGGCCCCGAGGAAGACGAGGATGATGCCGGCGGCTACCAGCCAGCGGGCGGCGGTGAGGTGGCCGAGGATGCCGATCGCGAAGCCGATCAGCATCAGCGCCAGGTAGGGGCCAGCACTGTGTGGCAAAAGTGTGGCGAGAGGCAGGACGAGGTCGAGCACAGCGCCGGATTATCATCGCCCCCATGTCTGCGGGCTCTGTTGCCGAG
This sequence comes from uncultured Solirubrobacterales bacterium, assembly GCA_963714665.1. Lineage (GTDB taxonomy): Bacteria > Actinomycetota > Thermoleophilia > Solirubrobacterales > 70-9 > VRUE01. The sequence goes on from CAVQPE010000003.1 coordinate 1,510,437, forward strand.
GTGAAGGAGGCGCTGGCGAAGGTCGGCTACCTCGCCGACGAGCCGGCTGCGCTGGTCTCCTTCCTCGCCCAGCGGCTCGGGAAGCCGGTCCTGGTCGAGGGGCCGGCGGGCGTCGGCAAGACCGAGCTGGCCAAGGCGCTGTCCCGCGCCACCGGCCGCGAGCTGGTTCGCCTGCAGTGCTACGAGGGGCTCGACGAGGCCAAGGCCCTCTACGAGTGGAACTACCGCAAGCAGCTGCTGCGGATCCAGGCCGGCGGCGAGGACGGCTGGGAGGACGTGCACGGCGACATCTTCGACAAGGAGTTCCTGCTCGAGCGACCGCTGATGCAGGCGATCGCCAGCCCCGAGCCGGTCGTGCTGCTGATCGACGAGATCGACAAGACCGACCAGGAGTTCGAGGCGATGCTGCTTGAGCTGCTCTCCGACTTCCAGATCACGATCCCCGAGCTGGGGCAAGTGTCGGCGACGACGATGCCAATCGTCGTCCTCACCTCGAACAACTCGCGCGAGCTGACCGAGGCGCTGAAGCGGCGCTGCCTCTACCTCTGGCTCGACTACCCCGATCTGGAGCGCGAGATGGAGATCGTCCGCCTGCACGCGCCGGACCTGCCCGAGGCGCTGGCGCGGCGGATGGTCGAGGTGGTACGGATGATCCGCGACCTCGACCTGAAGAAGCCGCCCTCGATCGCCGAGTCGATCGACTGGGCGCGGACGCTGCTGCTGATGGGCGCCGAGGACATCGACCGCGAGACCTTCGAGCAGTCGATGTCGATCATCGTCAAGCACCGCACCGACATCGAGCTGGTGGCGGAGCGAGTCGGGGTGAAGCTTGCCGGACCGCCCGCGCCGACGGCGGGGTGAGCCCGACGCCCTCCTCGCCCTACGGGCCGAGGGCGGATGCCGGGCCGCCCGGCCTGGCGGCGAAGCTGCTCGGCTTCTGCGAGGAGCTGCGCGGCGAGGGGGTCGCGGTCGGGACCTCGGAGATCCTCGACGCCTTCGCGGCCCTGGAGCAGGTGCCCTGGACCTCGCGCGACGACTTCCGCGAGGCGCTGGCGACGACAATCGCCAAGTCCCAGGAGGACCGCCGCCTCTTCGAGCTGCTCTTCGAGCGCTGGTTCTTCCGCGCCGCCGAGGCGGAGGCGGTCGAGCGGGGGATCGAGGAGACCGAGCGCCGCCATGAGGGGGGCGACCGGCTCGACATCGACGAGCTGCGCGAGCAGGTGCGCCAGGCGATCCTCGACGGCGACGACGGCGAGCTGCGCGACCTGGCGCGGCTGGCGATCGCCGCCTTCGGCCGCCAGGGCGAGGGCTCGGGCGTGGTCGGCGTCGACGTGCAGCGGATCCGGCGCACGCTGGGGCTCTCGGCGGGCACGCAGCCGCCGGCCTAGGACGGTGCTGCCGAGTTGCCCCCGATCAACCGCGAGCAGCTCAACGCCTTCGAGCGCCACCTGCGCCGCGAGCTCGAGCGCGACCTGATCGAGCGCACCTCGACCCTGCCTCCCTCCCGGCCACTGGCCGAGCTCGACCGGGCCCTGCCGACGAACCCGACCCAGGACCTCGCCGCCGTGCACCGCGCCGTCTCACAGATGAAGCGGCGCCTGGCGACGCTGGGTCATGAGCAGCGCGGGCGGCGCAAGGGACGGACAATCGACGTGCGGCGGACGATGCGCGCCTCGCTGGAGACCGGCGGCGTGCCGATGCACCTGCGCTACCGGCCGAAGCGCCCGCGCCGGCCCGAGATCTACGTCCTCTGCGACGTCTCCACCTCGGTCACCTCGGCCAGCGTCTTCTTCCTCTCCGTCCTGCACGCCCTGCACGACTCCTTCCGCAAGCTGCGCAGCTTCGTCTTCATCGAGCGGATCTCCGAGGTGACCGAGGTCTTCGAACACGAGCGTGACTTCCGCGTCATCGCCCAGCGCATCTCCAGCGAGGGCGGCGTCGCCGACGTCTCCGGCTACACCGACTACGGCCGTGTCTGGCTCGAGTTCCTCGCCGAGATCTCCGACGAACTGGACCCGCGCTCGACCGTGATCGTCCTCGGCGACGCCCGCACCAACGGCCGCGAGCCCCACGCCGAAGTCTTCGCCCAGGTCTCCGAGCGCGCCGGCCGCCTCTTCTGGCTCAACCCCGAGCCGCGCCTCTACTGGAACTACGGCGACTCGGTGATGGCCGCCTACGAGCGCTACTGCGACGGCGCCTTCGAGTGCTGGACGACAAGGCACCTGGAGAACTTCGTCAACGTCGTCGCTGGCGGCGTGCCGACTGGCGACTGATCTCAGTGTCAGCCGACAGAACTGGATAGGGCGAACTTGTAAGTGCGCGAATCCGCGCACTTACAAACGGCGATTTCCCGCGGAAGCGCGATATTGCGTCGTGGACGATGGAACGCCACTCACCTTATGGTCACCATCCCGAGCACTATTTGACTTCGTCGTCACTCCCTTGTAGATCTCTCTGATCCACAGCCACACCTAGATTTGTCATGGGAGAGAAATGGGTTTACTGCACAAGACAATCGTATTCGCCTTGATAGCCGCACTTACGGCCGGAGCACTCGTCCTACCCACGGTCGCGTTCGCGGAAGAAACAACGCTTTGCTCCGAAGATCCGGCTGAAACAGGCTGCCTCGAAGAAAACGTTGTGGAACATGTTCACCTGGCGACCGGGAAAAAGGCAGAACTGATCTCTCCAAGCACTTCCGATGTCATCAAATGCGATGTCTTATTCTTAGGCGACACCGTCGAACCATCGGGCGCACCCCTCCTCATTAACGGCGCCTTCACGTATGCGAACTGCGTTAGTACTCACGGCGCCTGTACGGCCATTACCGAAGAAAACGGACCATCCGAACTCGAAATCTTAAAGGAAGGACATGAAACCGCGACAGTCATCGGCGAAGGCTTAGTTCGCGTCAAATGCCCCTTCCTCCTCTGCAATTACACCGGAGAAGGGCTGATCGCAGAAGCCGTGGGGCCGTTATTAGCTCTCAAAGAAGAAGAAGAAACCAACGGGACGGTAGCGATCGAAGAACAGCCGGTCCATAAAGAGGGCGGTGCCTTTTGCTCTAGTGAAGCGTTCTTAACCATCGTGCTCGAACCTTTAGAACCAATCTACATTGGCGGTGGGGGGCCCTTAGAAGCTCCGACTTCGCTCTCCACCTCGCTTAAAGGCGGCGGCAAAGAAGGCGAAGAAATCACCGTTGCCGAGGGCTCCAAAGTCAAAGATACCGCGACGCTCTCAGGCACGAACGCATCAACCGCCACAGGCGTGGTCTACTACAAGATCTACAAAGACAAAGCATGCACAGAATTTGTCACCCAAGCGGGTGAAGTCACGGTCGAAGAAGGCAACGTCCCGGGTTCCGAAGAAAAAGAATTGGAAGCCGGTGCCGTCTACTATTGGCAGGCTGAATACAGCGGCGATTCGATGAACGAACCATCCATCTCCGCCTGCTCCCAAGAGGTGGAGACCGTCAAGGCCAAAGTCTCGCTGAGCACCAAACTCTCCGGCGGCGGCAAAGAAGGCGAAGAAATCACCGTTGCCGAAGGCTCCAAAGTCAAAGACCAGGCCACCCTCTCCGGAACTAAATCATCGATCGCCACGGGCACGATCAAATACAAGATCTACAAAGACAAAGCATGCAAAGAATTGGTGACCGAAGCCGGCAAAGGCGAAGTCAAAGAAGGCAAAGCCCCGGCATCCGAAGAAAAAGAATTGGAAGCCGGTGCCGTCTATTACTGGCAGGCTGAATACGGTGGCGACAGCCTGCATGAAGCCGCGACGTCCACCTGCTCCAAAGAGGTGGAGACCGTCAAGGCCAAAGTCTCGCTGAGCACCAAACTCTCCGGCGGCGGCAAAGAAGGTACCGAAATCACGGTCGCCGAAGGCTCCAAAGTCAAGGATACGGCGACCCTCTCGGGGACCAATGCCTCCTCGGCCACCGGTACGGTCGACTACGCGGTCTACAAAGACAAAGCATGCAAAGAACTGGCGACCGAAGCCGGCAAAGGCAAAGTCGAAGGCACCAAAGCGGCCAGCTCCGAAGAAAGGGAACTGGAAGCCGACGCCGTCTACTACTGGCAGGCCCAATACTTAGGCGATTCCCTGCATGACGAATCGACCTCAACCTGTTCCAATGAGGTCCTGACGGTCGAACCGATATTTACACCCCACAAAACCGCGCTCTGCACGGCTGACGATCCAACTTCAGCATGCGAAGAAGAACACAAACCAAGCACGGTAGATTTCAAAGACAGCGCCGCCGAATTCTTAACCAGCCTGATCAGTACCAAATGCGAAGGGTTAATCTCAGGCAGCGTCGGAGCCGCTGGTAAACCACAGAAAGTAACGGGGGAATACAAATTCAGCAGCTGCACTAACGGCTGCGTCGTCACGGAAATCTCCGGCGGCAGCCAGCTTGGGTTCTTATTCGAAACCAGCAAAAAATTAACTGAAGAATTAGCGACCGCAACCACCGAAGGGCTCGAACTCTTCTACAAATGCGGGGAAACGGTCAAATGTGCCTATGGTCCGATCAAAGCAGTGGGAGATAGCCTGGGGGCGTTAAGAACTGGAGACAACGGCCACATTACCTTCAGCAAAGACTCGCTGGGCAAAGGCGAAGGCCTATTCTGTCCGGAAGAAGCCAGTCTGGACGCCTTATTCGTGGCCTCCAGCGCTTTCTATATCCGTGAAGCCTACGGCGTGACCTCGCTCTGCTCCAAAGACGAAGGCTCGCCCGTCTGTAAATCCGAAAATCAGCTCAAAACGATCGACTACAAAGACAAAGCGATCGAACTCTTAACCAACCTGATCAACGTGAAATGCGAAGGGTTAGTCTCGGGCTCGGTGGGTAAACCAGGGAACCCGCTGGAAATCGAACCCGAACTCACCTACACGGGCTGCAGCGGCGGCTGCTTCGTGACCTCGGTCGCCTGCCTAGGCAAAATCATGTTGCAGCGTGAAGGAGTCGCCGAAGAAGCCACCGCGACCAGCGAAGGCTTCGAAATCTTCGTCAAATGCGGGACGACGATCAAATGCCTACTAGGTCCGGAAAAAATGGTCGGCAAAGCGCTTGGGGCGTTAACCACCGGCGACAACGGGCACCTCGCGTTCAGCAAAGTCTCGATGGGCAATGGGGAAGGCGCGACGTGCCCGTCCAAAGCGGAATTAGACGCGTTATACGTGGCTTCCAGCGCAGCGTATATCGGCTAGATGATTGATTCCTAATTGACCCGAGCCGCCTGGGACCACCAGCGGCGAGGGGAGCAATGCGAAGGGCGCCGAAGTCAGGCGTTGCTAACCGCAACGTCGACCAAGGAGGCCCCGTGCGCGCCGACCTCGACACCCTTCTGACGTCAATTTATGTCTTGCTCGACGACTTCCTGCCCGAGCGAACCGGGCCGGGCAGGAAGCCCAAGATCACCGACGCCGAGCTGATCACCCTGGCGATCGCCCAGGTCTTCCTCGGCGTCGCCAACGATCGCCAGTTCCTTGGCTTTGCCATCTGGCGACTCGGGCATCTCTTCCCCTACTTGCCCCAACAGCCTGGCTACAACAAGCGCCTGCGGGCGCTGGCCCCGCAGATCGTCAGAGCGGTCAACTACCTGGCCTACGTCTCGCCCTCGATCTTCGACAGCCTGCGCCTGCTGGACTCAACGCCGGTTCCCTGCGGCGCCTCGCGGGAGACGGTCAAGCGCTCAGAGTTCGCGGGCAGCGCCGCCTACGGCTACTGCCGAAGCCATTCGCGCTACTTCTGGGGCTTCCGCCTCTACCTGCTCTGCGCCGCCGACGGCACCCCGATCGCCTTCGAACTGGCCCCTGCCAACGCCCCGGAGCGCGAGGTCGCCGCGGAGATGCTGGAACGGGTGAGCCTGGAAGGCTTCACCGTGATCGCAGACAAGGGCTTTGCCGGACGCGACTTCGAGGCCTTCATGGCCGAGCGCGGCGCCACCTTCCTGCGGCCTGACCGCAAGAACGAGCCGCCGCGCTTCGGCTCCCTCGGCACCGTGCGCCAGCGGATCGAGTCGGTCTTTTGGACCTGCAAGGGCCAGCTCGGCCTGGAGCGCCACGGCGCCCGCACCCTGCCCGGGCTCTTCGCCCGGGTTGGGCTGCGGCTGCTTGCCCTCTCTGCCGCCTTTGGCACAACTGGCAGCTGGATGAACCGGGTAGGCACTTCGCTGCCTACGGGTGCTGATTAGGAATCAACCATCTAGGGAGTGCCCCCCTCTCGCATAGCGTTGGGCTAACCCGTCCGGCTGAGATGCGACTCTCGGCCGATGCCGAGGGTGAGCGCAGCGAGGGGAGACACGCTCGCAGGCCGCCTACGAGCGCTCGGCACCCGCGGTGTCCTCGTTCAGATGGCGGAACGTGGCCAGATCATCGAACTCCGCTGCGAGATGCCCAAGTGCTATTGCCACAAAGGGCGGGGCTATTTCGAGTCGAGATCCACTCCTCGGCCGGATTGGGCACCATCGGCGGACCACTACCCCAAGCTCAAGGCTGATGGTGGACATCTTGACCCCTGGAACGTCCGGCTCTCGCACGTGCTCTGCAACCGAGAGGACTATGGCTGGCGTATGAGGATCAGACGGATGCTTGAGAGAGGGATGTCACTAGAGGAGATCGCCGAGAACCTGAACCACAAGGGGATACGAAGGCCACATGGGAGCGCCACGTGGTCAGCCACCAGTGTGCGGAAAGCATTCGTCTCTTAGCAACGGACCCCTACTTCCCGCTTCCCCCGTGCCGAGTGGCTTAAGCCCAACGCTATGCGAGAGGGGGGGGGAGTGCTAGCGGGCCGCCCAGGCATCTGGCTGGGCGGCCAGCGCCTCGACCTCGCTGGGGAGCTGGCCGTTGACCAGGTCGGCGAGGGTGACGTGCTCGAGCACCGTGCGGAGGCTGGCGCGGACCGCGATCCAGACCTCCTGCAGGTGCTTGGCGTTGCCGCGGTACTCGATCGACTCCGGTGGCGCCGACTGCACGTGAGCGATCGGGCCCTCGACCGCGCGGACGATGTCGGCGATCGTCACCTCCTCCGCCGGGCGGGCGAGCCAGTAGCCGCCCTTGGCGCCGCGGCGGGCACGGACGATGCCCGCGTGCTTGAGCTCGAGCAGGATGTGCTCGAGGAACTGCAGCGGGATGTCCTGAGCATCGGCGAGCCTCTCGCCCTTGATCGGGCCCTCCTCGGCAGCCGCAAGCTCAGCGGCGGCACGAACCGCATAGTCAGCCTTCGCCGAAACGCGCATGACAGCTAGTTAATCAGTCAGCCGGTCAGGTCCGCCGCGCGGCTGGCAGCTTGCGCCGCTTCCTTCTGGCGGCGCTTGTGCAGCCAGTGGGGGGCAGCGAGGATGAGACCCAGGCCCACTGCCGCGATGGCTGCCGCGATCGGCCAGACGTTCGGGTCGCCCTTCTGGATCGTGACTATGCCCGAGCCGATCAGGACAACTCCGAGCGCCGTGCGGATGAAGCCCTGGGGGGCACGGTCGGAGAGGGCGGCGCCGATCACCACGCCGGGGATCGAACCCAGCAGGATGTTGCCGGCGAGGACGAAGTCGACGTTGCCACCGATCCAGTGGGCGATCCCGGCGGCCCAGAGCAGGATCGCGGCGTGGAAGACATCGGTGCCGACGACCTTCTTCGGCGCCAGGCGGTAGACGGCGATCAGCAGGATCGCGATCACCGTGCCGGAGCCGGCCGAGGTGACTCCGATCACGAAGCCGGTGGTGGCGCCGATCGTCACGGCGGCGACCTTGTGGCGGCGTTCGACGTCGAATCGGTCGCGCTCCTCGACCAGGTTGCGCAGGATCAGCGCCCGGGTCAGGGTGATGATCCCGACCATCAGCAGGGTGCCGCCGAGCACCGCGTAGACGAGCCCGTCGAGCCTTTCTTCGCCGATGTGGTCCTGGAGCAGGGAGACGATCGTGACGCCCAGCACCGCGGCGGGGACGCTGCCGAAGGAGAGCCACTTGACCAGCTCCATGTTCACCGTCTTCATCCGGAAGTGGCGCCAGCCGCCGACGGTCTTGGTCACCGCCGAGTAGAAGATGTCGGTGCCGATCGCGGTCGTCGGCTGGATGCCGAAGATCAGGATCAGCAGCGGGGTCATCAGGGATCCCCCGCCCATGCCGGTCATGCCGACGAGTACGCCGATTCCTAGTCCGAAGACGATGATTGCCGGGTCCATATGAGCTTCGCGCGGGTTGGTTATCGACTTTCCTGACCTTTTTGGTCAGGAGCGCGAGTGCGCCAGGATACCCAAGATGCCCGCGAAAGCCAAGGAATTCGCCGCAGAAAGCGCATCGCCTGCCCACGGCGAGGCGCCCGGAGTCGATCGTCTCGATCCGCGGCCTGGGGCACTCCTACGGCGAGCTGCGGACGATCGAGGGACTCGATCTCGATATTCCCGCGCACGGCGTCCTGGGCCTCGTCGGCCCCTCCGGCTGCGGCAAGTCGACGCTGCTCGAGCTGGTCGCGGGCCTGCAGGAGCCCGAGCGCGGGCGAGGTCGCGCTCGGCGACGGCATCGCACCCAGAGGACCGCCTCGCCCGCTGCGCCTTCATGCCCCAGCGCGACATGCTGTTGCCCTGGCTCTCGGCGATCGACAACGCGGCGCTGGCGCTGCGCAACCGCGGCATGCGCCGAAGCGCGGCGCGACGCCAGGCCGGACTCCTCTTCGAGCGCTTCGGCCTCGCCGGGTTCGAGCACTCGAAGCCGGTCGAGCTCTCCGGCGGGATGCGCCAGCGCGTCGCCTTCCTGCGCACCCTGATCGCCGGCAAGCCGGTCCTGGCCCTCGACGAGCCCTTCGCCTCGCTCGACGCGATCACCCGGGCCGAGATGCAGGAGTGGCTGGCGGGCGCGCTGGCCGCCGACCCGCGCACGGTGGTCCTCGTCACCCACGACGTCGAGGAGGCGCTCTACCTCTGCGACAGCGTCGCGGTGCTCTCGGCTCGTCCGGCGCGCGTGGTGGACGAACTGAGCGCCCCCGAACCGCGCGCGGCCGACCGCGACGAGGCGGTCACCGACCCCGAATTCGTAGCCGCCCGCGAGCGGGCTCTGCACGCCCTCCGTGAGGGAAGGAGATGAAGCGCTGGCTCCTCCCCACCCTGTTGATCCTGGGCCTGATCGGGGCCTGGCAGATCGCCGCGAGCACGGGGGTGCTCGCCGACCTGCTCGGACTCAAGAGCTTCCTCGTCCCCTCGCCTGCCGAAATCGCCGAATCTCTGTGGGACAGCCGCACGTTGCTAGCCGAAAACGCCTGGGTCACGCTGCAGGAGATCCTGATCGGCTTCCTGATCGCGCCTTGCGGCGGGGCTCGGCTTTCGCTGTCCTGCTCCGCCTCTTCGAGACGCTGCGGCGCGCCTTCTACCCGCTGATCGTCGCCTCACAGGCGATCCCGATCCTCGTCTTCGCCCCGATCCTGGTCGTCTGGTTCGGCTACGGGATCGGGCCCAAGCTGGTGGTCGTCGCGTTGGTCTGCTTCTTCCCGATCGCCGTCGACACCGCTCGATGGGCTGCGCGCGGTCGACCCCGAAGCGATCAAGATGATGCGCACGCTCGACGCTTCGCGCCGGCAGATCCTCTGGCGCGTCGAAGTGCCGACCGCCCTCCCCTTCACCTTCAGCGGGGCCAAGATCGCCGTCGCATTCGCCCCGATCGGCGCCGTCTTCGGCGAGTGGGTCGGCGCCGAACTCCGGCCTGGGCCACCTGATCCTCCAGGACAACGCCCAGCTGGAGACCGCGCGGCGTGTTCGCCGCCGCGTCGTCGTCCTCTCCGCCATGGCGATCGCCCTCTTCGCTCTGGTAGCCCTCGCAGAGCGCCGCATCGTCACTTGGCGATAGAAAGCAGGGGATGAAGCGCACCCGAACCGCGGTGGTCGCTCTCGCCGTCGCCCTGCTCGCCCTCTCGCTCGGCCTCGCAGCCTGCGGCGAGAAGAGCGAGGACGTGACCGGCGAGTCGCAGCCGCTCAGCCTGACGCTCGACTTCTACCCCAACCCCGACCACGCCGGGATCTACATGGCGCAGAAGCTCGGCTACTTCGAGGAAGCCGGGCTCGACGTCAGCATCCACACGCCCGCCGACCCGGCGGCGCCGATCAAGCTGGTCGCCGCCGGCCAGACCGACCTGGCGATCTCCTACGAGCCCGAGGTGCTGCTGGCCCGCGAACAGGGCCTCGACGTGGTCGCCGTCGGCGCCCTCGTCAACCGCCCGCTGACCTCGATGATCTGGCTGAAGAAGTCCGGCATCAAGGGGGTCGGCGGCCTGCGCGGCAAGACGATCGCCACCGCCGGCATCCCCTACCAGGACGCCTACCTGAAGACGATCCTCGCCCGCGCCAACCTGACGCCCTCCGACGTCAAGGCGGTCAACGTCGGCTTCGGCCTGCTGCCGGCGCTCGTCGGCGGCAGCGCCCAGGCGATGCTGGGCGGCTTCAGCAACGTCGAGGGGGTCGACCTGCGCGCTGCGCGGCCAAGCAGCCGGTCGTCACCCCGGTCGACAAGCTCGGCGTGCCTACCTACGACGAGCTCGTCCTCGTCGCCCAGCGCGAAGCGCTGGAAGAAGACCCGCAGAAGTTCCGACTCTTCCTGGCCGCGCTGGCGCGCGGGACGGCGGCCGCGGCCGCCAATCCCAAAGCGACGGCCAAAGCGCTGCTCGAAGCGAACCCCGACCTCGACCCGAAGCTGACCCGGGCCGAGCTGGGGGCGACGCTGCCGCTGCTCGACCCGCCCCGCCACGGCTACCCCTACGCCTACATGGACCCGGCGCAGTGGCACGAGTTCACCGGCTGGATGCGCGACAACGACCTGATCGCCTCGCTGCCCCCGACCGCCAGCGTGCTCAGCAACGCCTACCTGCCGGGCGAGATCCCCGAATAGAGCGGGGCGCCCTCGCTGAGCAGGGCGGTGACCTTCTCCGCCGGCAGCGCCCGCGAGAAGAGGTGGCCCTGCGCGTAGTCGCAGCCGAGCCGGGTCAGCTCCGACAGCTGAGCCTCGTTCTCGACTCCCTCGGCGATCACGTCGAGGGAGAGGGCCCGGGCCATGCCGACGATCGCCTCGACGATCGCCGTGCGCTCCTGCTCCACCCCCAGCACGTCGACGAAGGAGCGGTCGATCTTGAGGCGCGTCGAAGGGAAAGCGGTTGAGGTAGGCGAGCGAGGAGTAGCCGGTGCCGAAGTCGTCGAGGACGAGGCCGACGCCGAGCTCGCTCAGCGCCTCGAGGCTGCCGATCGCGGTGGCCGACTCCTCGACCAGGACGCTCTCGGTGATCTCCAGCCGCAGGTGGACCGGGTCGAGGCCGGCGCCGGGCGAGGATCTCGTCGATCGAGGCGGCGAGGTCGCGGTGTGCGACCTGGCGGGCGGAGAGGTTGACCGAGACGTCGACGGGACGCGCGGTCGGGACGCAGCTGGTGCCACTCGAGCACCTGGCGGCAGGCGCTTTCCTGCACCCAGCGGCCGATCGGCTCGATCAGGCCGCTGTCCTCGGCGATCGCGACGAAGTCGCCGGGATCGAGCAGGCCGCGCTCGGGGTGGCGCCAGCGCACCAGCGCCTCCAGGCCGACGATCTCGCCGCTGCGCATCGCGACGATCGGCTGGTAGTGGAGCTCCAGCTCCTCGCGCTCGAGGGCCTGGCGCAGCTCGCGCTCGACCTCGAGCCGGCGCAGCGCCCCCGCCCGCATCTCGGCGTCGAACAGCTCGCAGCGCGCCCGGCCGCGCTCCTTCGCCCGGTACATGGCGGCGTCGGCGTCGCGGATCAGCAGGTCGGCGTCGACCGGCTCGCGGGCCGAGGGCCGGGCGACCGCGATGCCGACGCTGGCGGTGACGTAGTGCTCGACCCCGCCCATCGCGTAGGGCTCCGCGAAGGCGGCGGCGATGCGGTCGGCGATCGCCACCGCCTCGTCCTCGTCGGCGAGCCGGTCGACCAGGATGCCGAACTCGTCGCCGCCGAAGCGGGCGACGATGTCCCCGGGCCGCAGGTGGGCACGCAGTCGCGGGGCGACCGCGCGCAGCAGCTCGTCGCCGGCGTGGTGGCCCATGCTGTCGTTGATCAGCTTGAAGTTGTCGAGGTCGAGGAAGAGGATCCCGACCGGGCGAGCCCGAGACCGTGCTGCGCGAGAGCGACGCCGCCAGCGCCTCGACGAAGCTGAGCCGGTTCGGCAGGCCGGTGAGCGGGTCGTGCAGGACGCGGTGGCGCAGCGCCTCGTCGGCGGCGTGGCGCGCGATCGCGTCGGCGAGGACGTTGGCCGAGGCCTGCACGAAGTGCACGTCCTGGGGGGTGAAGCGGTTGGGCTCGGAGGAGTGGACGTCGAGGACCCCGAAGGGCCGCTGCTTGCCGTCGATCGGCACCGCGAGGCTGCTGCGAACCCCGAGCACCCGCAGCGCCGGCGGCATCGAGAAGCGGCGTCTCGGCCGACCAGTCGTCGACGATCACGTGCAGGCGCGAGTCGAGCGCGGCGCCGGCGTGGGAGTCCCGCGCCGCCGAGACGCGCGGCCGGAGCCGACGACCCGCTCCTCCAGGCCGGCGCGCAGGCTGCAGCCGGCGGCCGTCGCGGCCGACCTCCCAGATGCAGGCGGCCGCCACCCCCTCGATCTCGGTCATCAGGCGAGACCGCCTCGCGCATCAGCGCGTCGGGGTCGCCGTCCCTGCAGCGCCCGTCCCGCCGAGCGGGCGACCGCGGCCTGCTGGGCGGCGGCGCGCTCCAGCTCCTGCTCGGCGGACTTGCGCTCGGTGATGTCGTAGAGGACGCCGTGCCAGACGGGCGTACCGGCACTCGTCGGGCTCGAGCACGGCCTCGTCGAGGATCCAGACGGTGCGACCGTCGCGGGTGAGCATCCGGTAGTCGACCGGGGGCGGGTTGCGGTGCCGATCGTCCTGCGCGTCTCCTGCGCCAGCGCCCGCTCGCGGTCCTCGGGGTGCAGCAGCTTCGCCCAGAGCTCGGGGTCCGCCAGCCACTCCTCCGGCGTGTAGCCGAGGATGTCCTCGACCTGGGGGCTGACGTAGCGCCAGCGGCCGTTCTCGCCCAGCTCAGACGCGTAGACGATCGCCGGAAGTCGCTCGACCAGGCGACGGTAGTCTTCGCCCCCCGCCGAGATCTGGTCGAGGAACTCGTCAACTCGCTTGTCGGGCCAGCTCCCGCCCCGTGCAGAGCGCTCCATTGTCTGCTTATCGACGCCTGGCGCCCCCGCTTGAGTTCGGTCAGGCAGCGGATGGCCGAGCCAGGCGCGCGGCGAGGCCTCGGAAGGGAGCGTACGGAGCGTAGAACTCCTCCACCTCCTCGACCGTAGCGCGGCGGCCGAGGCGGGCCAGGCGGCCGACCAGCTTGAGGTAGATCAGGTCGCCGGCGGGAAGCGAGTCGGGGTCGCCGCGGCCGTAGAGGCCAAGGCACTGCACGGTCCAGGGGCCGATCTCGGGCACCGAGAGCAGGCGGCGGTCGGCGGAGGTCTCGGAGAGGTCGCAGCGGCCGGCGGCGACGTCGGCGGCGACCGAGCGCAGGGCGAGCGCCCGCTTCAGCGCCAGGCCCATCGACTCGAGTTCGGCCGGCGCCCGGCCGGCGATCAGATCGGGGGCGGGGACGTCGCGCAGCGAGTCGCGCCCGGCCCCGAGGCGCGCTCCCCAGCGGCCGACCATGCGGCGCTGGATCCGAGCCGCCCGGCCGCTCTCGATCAACTGCTTGACGACCGCCCAGGCAAGCGCCTCCCAGGGCCAGGGACGGCGTCGCGGGCGCAGCTGCGGGCGGCGGCGCAACAGCGGGCCGAGCAGCGGGTCGCGGCGGAAGCGGCGGTAGAACTCGCCGAGGTCGTCGTCGACGCCGAGCGCGAACCGCATCCGCTCCAGCGCCAGCTCCAGCTCGGCAGCGCCGGCCGTGCGGCGCTCGTCGCAGCGCCCCGGAGCCGTCGATCGACACCTGGGTCCAGCGGCTCGGCCCGCAGCGCCACCCGTCCCTTCCCCGGCTCCCAGGCCCGCGACCAGCACCGGGCAGCCGTCGACGTGCAGCAGGCGCGTGGCGACGCCCCCCTCGACCCGCATAACCCCGTCCTCGCCCCCATAAGCCGGCAGCCGGAAGGGCGACGGCGGGCGCACCTCCACCTCCAAAACCCCGCCGACGGGCCGATTTTGCTCCATATAGGCGTATCTCAGGCCCATCGACCGCGGTTTAGCGGCCGAGCAGGTGGACGTCCACTAGGAAGGAGCGGCTGGCGAGGACGTTGGCGGCGCTCGCGGCGGCGCGAGACGGCGCGGGGCGCGCTTGCGGCTCGCCACGGCGCCGACGGCCCGCACAGCCGCGACGGTGGCGGCGCCGGCGAGGACCCCGCCGGCGGCGGCGATCGCCGCGGTCTTCGACCTCGTTGCGCACGGACCGGCGAGCGCGACGTCTCATGGGGAAGGACGCGAACCGGAATCGGCTCAAGCTCCATTCTGCTCACCGTTCCGACCATAGCGATGCTCACGGCGATCGGCCGAGAACACTCCGCACCTTCCGCAGAACGACGTCGCCTCAGAGCCCATCCCGGTAGGGGTGGAGCGTCTTGCACTTCTTGGTCGCCGCGGATCTCGAAAGGCAACCGCCGCGCCTCCAGAACGTTAAGCGGAACCCCTACCGGGATGGGCTCAGCCGCCAAGCACCTTCTCGTAGAGCCGGTAGCTCTTGACGACCTTGCCGCCCATGCCTTCCATCGCCCGGTTCATCGGCCCGTTGGTCTCGAGGATCCAGCCCATCTCGCCGCCGGCGATCGCCACCGGGACCGCGGCCTCCTCGAGGTGCTTGAGGTAGAGGCCGGCGGCGACGCCGGTGTGGCGGTAGTCGTGCTTGACGCCGAGCGCGAAGACCCGCAGCTGGTCGATCTTGCGCTTGCCGAGCAGGAACTTGAGCCAGCCGAAGGGGAGCAGGCGGCCGTTCAGCTTCGCCATCACCTGGTTGATGTCGGGCAGGGTCAGGGCGGCGCCGACCACCTCGCCGTCCTTCTCGGCCATGAAGGCCCAGTCCTCGTCGATCACCTGCTTCAGGTTCTTGGCCTGGAACTCGACCTCGGCGTCGGTGATCGGGACGAAGCCCCAGTTGTCGCCCCAGGCCTCGTTGTAGACGTCCATGAAGCGCCGCACCTCGTCCGCCATCTCGCGCTTGCGCATGTTGCGGATCACGATCCCTTCCTCGCGCAGGCGCCTTCTCGGCCGCGGCGTGGATCGAGGGGTCGAAGCGCTCGCCCTCTTTGAGGTCGCCGAACTGCAGTTCCCACATCTGCACGTCCATCGCCTTGGCGAAGCCCTCGGCCTCGATCAGCTCGCGGTAGTAGGGCGGGTGCCAGGGCTCGAGGATCATCGGCCGCCGCTCGTAGCCCTCGATCAGGATCCCGATCTCGTCGTTGGTGGTGAAGTCCATCGGGCCGAGGATGCGGCTCGCGGCCCTTGCCCGCGTGCCCACTCGGTCGGCGGCGTCGAGCAGGGCGGCGGCGACCTCGGGGTCGTCGGCGGTCTCGAAGAAGCCGAACATCGCGTCGCTGCCGCCCTGGTACTCGTCCCAGCGCCGGTCGAGCTGGGCGCTGATCCGGCCGACCGCCTCGCCGTCGCGCTCGGCGAGGAAGTACTCGGCCTCGGCGTGCTCGAACCAGGGGTTCTTGCCGCGGTCGAGGAACTCCATCCGCTCGAAGATCAGCGGCGCCACCCACTGCGGCTGGTCGCGGTGCAGGTGGAAGGGGACCTTGACGAAGCGCTTCAGCTCACGGCGCGTGCGGACCGGCCTGATCGACACATTTCCCATGGGAGCCGGAACCTACACTCTCGCCATGAGCGAAACCGCCAAGTGCCCCGGTCGACGTCTTCGAGAAGGCGCGCAGCCACGACCGCCTCGAGCAGCTCGAAGCGGCCAAGGAGCACGACCTCCTCCCCTACTTCCGCCTGCTCACCTCGCAGGCCGGCCCGGTGGTCGAGATGGAGGGGCGCGAGACGATCATGCTCGGCTCCAACAACTACCTCGGGCTGACCGGCGACGAGCGGGTCAAGCAGGGCGCGCGCGACGCGCTGGAGACCTACGGCACCGGCGTCACCGGCTCGCGCCTGCTGAACGGGACGACCCCGCTGCACGTCGACCTCGAGCGCGAGCTGGCCGAGTGGATGGGGACCGAGGACGCGATCGTCTTCACCACCGGCTACCAGGCGAACCTCGGCTGCATCGGGACGATCCTCGAGCCCGGCGACACGGTGATCTGCGACTCCGGCGACCACGCCTCGATCCTCGACGGCTGCCGGCTCTCCGGCGCCAAGCTGCGCCCCTTCCGCCACAACCGGATGGACAAGCTGGAGAAGATGCTGCAGCGCGCGGCGCGAGGACGGCGGCGGCGTCCTGGTCGTCGTCGACGGCGTCTTCTCGATGGAGGGCGACGTCTGCGACCTGCCGCGGATCGTCGAGCTCTGCCAGGCCCACGGCGCGCGGCTGATGGTCGACGAGGCCCACGGCGCCGGCGTGCTCGGGCGCCCGCGGCGCCGGCGCCTGCGAGCTGTTCGGCCTCGAGGACGAGGTCGACCTGCGGATGGGCACCTTCTCCAAGAGCCTCGCCTCCTGCGGCGGCTTCATCGCCGGCCCGGCCGACGTGATCGAGTACCTGCGGATCTCCTCGCGCTCCTTCATCTTCAGCGCCTCGGCGGTGCCGGCGGCGGTCGGCGCGGCGCTGGCGGCGCTGCGGGTGATCCGCTCCGACGGGCCCGCGACTCTTCGAGGCCCTGCTCGCCAACGCCGAGTACCTGCGCGAGGGCCTGCGCGCACCTCGGCCTGAAGGTGGTCGAGCCGGGGACCCTCCCCGACGGCACGCGTCGCGACCACGCCCGGTCGTGCCGGTCGATCGTCGGCGACGACTGGCAGGCGGTGCTGCTCTGGAAGGCGCTCTTCGACGCCGGCGTCTACACCAACGTCGCGATCCACCCGGCGGTCCCGCCCGGGCGGCGCGCTGCTGCGCACCAGCCTGATGGCGACCCACGAGCGCGAGCACCTCGACTCGCGCCCTCGGCACCATCGCCCGGGTCGATCGAGGACTTCCCCGACCTACCCCGCTCGGGGTAGTTTCGACATCCCCGGTCGGGTAGTTTCGGGCTATTGGTGCGGACGGCCGGACGAAAAAGATGCTCTTAGCGACCGGCGCGGACCGGCTCCGGTGACTTCGGGTTGACGCTCGGCCGTCCCGACGGCATAGCTTGCGCGACGCGCCGACCGCATCCCGGGGCAGGGAAGCGATTCGGTGGAGAACTCGACTCAACCAGGCCGACGGATTCGCCGCCGGTCCGGCGCAAGACGAGATACCCAGCTAACCGATCCCCTAAGGGAGGAGTCCCAGTGGACGCTGCTTCGATCGCCCCTGCTAACGACGACCGCTTCCGATCATCCAGGCCCCGCAGCACATGCAGGCGCTCGCACGCGCCAATCGCGTGCGGCTCGCCCGGGCCGAGCTGAAGCGCTCGATCGCCCGAGGGGATGTCGATGCCGCGGACGTGATCCGGGACTGCCCCTGGGAGACCGAGAGCATGACCCTGGCCGAGCTGCTGACCAGCCAGCGCCGCTGGGGCCGCACCCGCGCCCGCAAGTTCCTGCTCGGCCTCGCGCTCAGCGAGAACAAGCGCCTCGGCACCCTGACCTCGCGCCAGCGCGCCCTGCTCTCGACCGAGCTGGCCGCCAGGGTCCGGCGAGCAGACCGTCGCCGTCTAGCGTCTGACGCTCGTCAGCGGCCGCAGGCCGCCGACCTTGAACGAGAGTCCGCCGGAGGCGCGCTGGAAGGCGCGGCGCAGAGCCAGGAAGGCGGCGAGGAAGGCGACCGCGCCGACGCCCAGGCAGACCGCCAGGATCAGGCCGGCGAGGTAGAAGAGCCCGCCGACGACGAGGACGAAGACGGTGCCGGCGAGCAGGGTCGTGTGGGAGCGGTAGCCGGCGAAGTGCTCGCGGACCGCGACCTCCAGCCCGCCGAGGCCGGCGAGCACGACGCCGACGCCGAGCGCGGTCGGGTTGCCGCCGATCACGCCGATCGCCAGCGGCGACGATGCCGGCGAGCACGGTCAGCTCGGCGAGCGGAAACGATCCCCACGGCGCCGGGGGCCGCTCCTCGCGCTTGCGCCTCTCGCTCAACGGCCGCAAGCCGCCCGGATAACGGGCATCCGGAGGAGACCTTGACCCGCCACCAGCCCATCAGCATCCCGAGCGGGCCGAGGCGGGGCCGCGAGTGCCAGTGCCCGCAGCCGGGCTCGCCGATGTCGGCGCGGGAGATCCGCACCCACTTGAGCTCGGCCGGGGCGGCCAGCATGCGCGCGCAGCAGCTCGCGGTTTGCGGTCTCCAACTCGGCCCGCTCCTGCGAGGGCCAGCCGGGCCGCCGCGATCCGCATCCGCGAGCGCGTCGCGCACCCGCTCCAGCTCCCCGAGGTCGAGCGACCCGCGGCTCGCCGAGAGGCCGGCGACGCCGGCGTCGATCTCGATCCGCGGGAAGGCCTCGGCGACGAGGCCGCGCGAGCTCGCGCTCCAGGCGGCCGATCTGGCGGCGCAGCTCAGCGCGCGCGAGGCGCTCGTCGCCCCCGACGTCGAAGCGCGTCGGGCGCGTCTCAGTTCGAGCAGATCCGGCATAGACCCGTTCCGAGTGTAGATCACGCGCACCGCAGCCGAAAGCGATCAAACCGGTTAAGAATCAGGCGGCCTCGAACGCCGCAGCGGCGATCCAGAGCGCCTCGTCGACCGCGATCTGGGGCACCCCCTTGACCTGGACGGCGGCGATCGCGACGCGCGCGGGTCCCGGCCTCGACGGCGTGGTCGCGGCTGCTGTCGCCGAACAGCAGCCCGACCGGCACCCGCTCGTCGGCGATCGACCAGCGTCCCCTGCGCCAGCTCGCCCGCGCCTGCCCGGCAGCGACTCGCCCGGGCGCGGAGTCGCGGATGCAGAGACGGCCGCTCGAGCCGCTCGGCGTCGAAGGCGCGCAGCGCGACCCCGGTCTCGACGATGGCGATGGTCAGCGCGTCGGCGGGCAGGCCACGGCTCACGAAGGCGCCGTCGTGGAGGCGGTCGAGGGCGAGCTGCTCGACCGGGGTGCGGGTGCGGTCGGGGTCGAGGCCGATCTGGCGGAAGAAGACGCGGTAGGCCCAGGGAATCGGCCGCTCGCGCATGTGGATCGCGTGCGAGCCGTAGAAGCGGTCGGAGAGGTCGCGCAGGCGGCGGCGCACCGGCTCGGGGCTGTCGGCCGCGGCGGCCGTCGACCTCGACCCAGGCGATCCCGAGGCCGGGGAACTCGGCGGCGACGTGCGGCGCGACCCAGCCCTGCTCCGGCGCGACGGGCTCCCAGCCCGACTGCGTCGACCTCCGCCCGCGTAGACGTCGTGCAGCTCGAGGCGCCTCGCCAGCTCGCGCTTCTGCGGCGCGGGTCGCGCGCAGCAGGCCGCGGACCCGGGCTTCGAGCTGCGCCGCCGTCGAGGTCGCCGATGCTGGCGCTCTGCAGGGTGCCGCCGGGGTAGGCGTAGGCGAAGGTCGGGCAGCCGCCGATCCGGTAGAGGGCGGCGACGGCCCCGTCGCGGTCGTAGCCGACCGGCATCCGCCAGCCGTGCGTGCGGATCAGTTCGCGAACGGTGTCGCGGTCGTCGCGCACGTCCAGCGAGAGGAAGCTCACCCGGCCACGGTAGCGCTCGTAGACGCGGCTCGACCACGTCCTGCTGCTCGACGCAGTCTGCCGCCCTTGCGTGAACCAGAACGAGATCACCAGCGGGCGGTCGAAGAGATCGCAGACGCGGATCGCGCCCGCTGTCGCGATCGCGGCAGGCGGGCGTGCGCCGGGCGCCGGACGGGCAGGGCAGCTGCGAGGTTTCGCAGTCGTCCTGGGCGACGTTGGCGTCGCCTTCCAGCGCGCCCGCCGCACGGCGGCACCGCGAACTCCGGCAGCGGCCAGCGGGCGGGCAGCTTGTCGAGCCCCAGCGTGCCTTCGTCCTCGTCGCCCGAGGGTGTTGACGAGCGCGATCGCGATGACCGCGACGAAGAGCAGGCCGACGACGATCGAGTAGCGGTCCCTCACCGCTCCTCCACCCAGGCCAGCGCCGCCGGCAGCGCCACCATCACCCCGAGCAGCGCCACCGCGAGGTCGATCACGGTGACGAAGCCGAAGTCGCGCAGCATCGGCACGTCGCTGGCGATCAGCACCGCGAAGCCCGCGGTCGCCGTCACCGCCGAGGCGAGCACGGCCGGCCCCGGTGCGCGCGTAGGCGGCGCGCAGCGCCTCGGCGACCCCGAGGCCCCCGCCCCGCTCCTCATGGAAGCGAGCCGAGAGGATCACGCTGAACTCGGTGGCGATCGCGATCGTCAGCGCCCCCAGCGCCGCCGACATCGGGTTGAGCGGGATCCGGCTGAGCCAGAGGACGAGCGCCGACCAGCCGGTGGCCAGCACGACCGGGACCAGCGGCAGCAACGAGCGCCGCCGACGAGCGGTAGACGACGAGCAGCACCAGCGCCACCGCGACGAGGCCGGCAAGCGTCAGCCAGTAGCGGCTGGAGGAGAGATCGGAGGCCGCCGCGGCAGCGATCACCGGCAGCCCGGCGAGCTGGACCGTGACGCCCGCCGGCGGCCCCCGGGGCCCCCGGCTCGCCGACCTCGCCGCGAACCCGTTCGATCAGCGCCTGCTGGTCCTCGAGCGACTGCGCGCGGATCCCGAAGCTCAGCAGAGCCAGGTGCCCAGGCAGCCCGGTCTTCGGATCCACCGGCGCCACCTGTTCGAGGTCGTAGGCCGGCAGTTCCGCCAGCGTGGCGCGCACGTCGCGCTGCCTCAGTCGTTCATGCCCCTTACCGCTGACGAGGAAATCCGAGAGCGCCGGCCCCGGACACACTTCCGCCGTCAAGGCAGCTGGGCCGTGGCCCGGAGAAGCCACCCGAGTCGAGCACCCGCTGCTTGAAGCCGCCATCCACCGAATCGTCGCGGGATCGGTGAAGTCCGGCGCTTCGACGCTGACGTCGAGCTGCCCCGAGACGCCCGTGGCGTCCTGCACCCGATTCAGATCTTGAATGGCACCGGCACCCTGCGGGCGCAAGATCTCGGATATCCGTCGCGGTGCCGATCTGGGTCCCCAGGCCCCAACCGACTACGGCGAGTACGGCGCCAACAACGAGCACTCGCCGGGGATGCCCGAGCGCGAGTGCCACCAACGCGCTCAGGCGGGAGGAGGGGGTGCCCCGGAAGCGCGCGGCGTCCTGTTCTTCGCCCTGTCCCCTTGGCGAACACCCCTTTGCCCGCGGCGAAGAACCCAGCAAGCGGAGGGGCACCCCCTCCTCCGGCCCGGGACCAAAGCCCAAGAGCCGCGAACCCAGCGGTAAGAGCAAGACCAAAGCCGATCGCAATACCGGCGATGAGGAGCCAGCCGAAGCCGCGGATCATCGGGACAGGTGAAAGCTGCAGGGCCAGGAAGCCCGCCGCGGTCGCAAGACAGGCCGTCGCGATGGTCGGGCCTCCGCGCGCGGCCGCCTGCCGCGCCGCCTCAACCCCGCTCGCTCCCAGCCACCGCCTCGTCGAAGCGGGCCTGGAGCTGGATCGCGTAGTCGACGACGAGGCCGATCAGGATCGGCAGGACGGCGATCGAGGCAGCGGTCAGCGAGCCGCCGAGCAGGCACAGCAGGCCGAAGGTGATGGCTGCGGCGGCGAGGGCGACCGCGAGCGGCAGCAGACGGAGGCGCGAGCGGAAGACCGACAACAGCGTCAGCGCCATGACCACGAAGGCGACGGCAAGGAGGACCAGCAGCGCGTCCTTCAACGCGCCGGAGAGGCCCTCGATCACGACCGGCGCACCCGGAGATCGATGTAGGTGCCGCCGTGCAGGGCGAAGCAGGGCTCCGGCTGGCCCTTGAACGCGCAGGCGTGGCGCGGCGTGGTGTCGTAGACGGCGGCGCGGATCAGCTCCAGCGCACGGCTGCGTTCGCCTTCGCTCAGGTCCGGGACGCAGCCGCAGGATGATCTGCGTCGAGTGGTTGTTTGGGAAGAGATAGGCGAGCTGCGCCTTCGGCGTGCCCCGAGAACGGCCGAGGTCGAAGACGACGGCAGCGAGGAAATCCGGGTTGCCGATGCTGGGAGCGCTGGTGATCCCGTAGCGCGCCGCGACCTGAGAGCAGGAATTCCCGCAAGCTGGTCGGGCGGCACCGTCGCGGCCAGCCGGCTGCAGCTGCTGGTCGATCTGGATCACCGCCTCGTTGAGAAACGTCGCCGGCCCGGCCACGAACTCGACCGGGTCCATCGCGGCCAGCTCGGCACAGGGCCCAGGAATCGGCTTGGCCCCCCTGGGCACCTTCCCCGACAGACACCCCTCCAACCGCAACAGCCGCCCCAAATTCGGCGTAAGGATCAGCCGCTGCAGATCCCCCTCGGCCAGCACCACAACAGGTTCTTCCCCAAACACCTCCCGTACATCCTGCGTCGCCCGGTAGCTCGCCGTGTCGGTGTCGACCAACGTCCCGGTCCCGGCATCGGTCGGAAGCCGGGTAGCGCCCACAAAAGCTCCCGCCGCGAGGACAACCGTCGTCGCCAGAACGATCCGCGCATGCCGAACGGCCCACCCGGCGATCCCGCTGAATACCGGCTCATCCAGCCGATCCTCGCGCGGGTGGCGCAGGGTGAGGGGGGTCGAGGACAGCCCGTGGACTGCCCGCAGGCCCCCTCACCCTGTGACAGGACCCGCGCGCCAGGACCGCCCGCCGGAGCCTCAATCCATCGAAAGCGGACCGGTAACGTCCGCGTTCAGGAACTGGCTGACGAACCGGTTCTCCGAGTCGAACAGCTCCTCCTTCGGCCCCGACTCGACGATCTTGCCGTTCCACAGCACGGCGATGAAGTCGGAGACGCGCCGCGCCGTGTTGAGGTCGTGGCTGATCACCAGGTAGCAGCCGCCGTTCTCCTCGTGCACCTCGCGGATCAGCTCGCAGAGCAGCGCCGTGCGCACCGGGTCGAGGCCCGAGTCGGGCTCGTCGAACATCACGATCGCCGGTTCCAGCACCAGCGCCCGGGCGAAGCCGGCGCGCTTGCGCATCCCGCCGGAGAGCTCGTTCGGCATCTTGTAGATCGCCTCGGAGAGCCCCACCTCCTTGAGCCGGCGGTTGCAGATCTCGCCGATCTCCTCCTCGCTCTTGTCGGTGTGCTGGCGCAGCGGGAAGGCGGTGTTGTCGTAGATGTTCATCGAGCCGAAGAGGGCGCCGTCCTGGAACAGCAGGCCGAACTTTTTGCGCACCTCGAAGAGTTCGTCGTCGGTCATGTTCGGGATCGATTCGCCGTGCACGAGCACGTCGCCGGAGTCGGGGTAGAGCAGGCCGACGATGTGCTTGATCAGCACGCTCTTGCCGGTGCCCGAGGGGCCGAGGACCATCGAGATCTGGTCCTCGGGCAGGCCGAGGTTGAGGCCGTTGAGGATGCGGGCGCGGCCGAACTGCTTGACCAGGTCGATGATCTCGATCGCGTCGTGCCGCCGTGGTCGCGCTTGCGGCCGGTGTGGAAGCGGTAGGGATCGACCTCCGCCGGGTCGACGCCGGGGATGACGAAGTCGCGCCCCATCGTCAAGCCGTCCTCGCTGACGTAGGGACCGCCGTTCGCCTGCTCGTCGGTCGTCTGCTCGTCCATAGACATAAGAAGTCAGCCTCCTATCGGCGCCCGCGGGTTGGCTCCCCAGAAGACCAGGGTGCCCAAGCATCCCGATGATGTGAACCAAGACGATGTTGAGGACCATCGACTTCGCGGTGGCGGTGCCGACCCCGACCGGGCCTCCCGACGCCGTGTAGCCGTAGTAGCAGCCGACCATGACGATGGCCGTCGCCATGAACATGCCCTTGATCAGGCTGAAGACGAGGTCCGGCGGGTTCTGGAACATCCAGAAGATCAGCAGGTAGCCGCCGGAGGAGACGTCGCCGATCTGCTGGACGACGGCCAGGTAGCTGGCGAAGTACATGATCCCGATCCCGACCAGGTAGATGAACGGGAAGGCGATCCAGGCGGCGAAGCAGGCGGGTCGCGCAGAGGAAGGTGACCGGCGGCACGCCCATCACCTCGAGCGCGTCGATCTCGTCGGAGATCCGCATCGCGCCGAGCTCGGCGACGATCCCGGTGCCGACCTTGGCCGCCAGCATGTAGCCGAAGGCGTAGGGCATGATCTCGCGCAGGTCGCACCAGGCCGAGAAGACGCCGGCGTAGGCCGGGGCGCCCTGGGCGCGCAGCAGGTAGGCGCCCTCGATCCCGCACTGCAGGCCGAGGATGAAGACCAGGCCCCAGATGATCATCGCCGAGCCGAGGATCAGGATCCCGGCCTGGCGCAGGCTCTCGCCGAAGAAGCGCAGGACGCGGCCGCTGTAGACGAGGCCGGCGACGCGCGAGCCGAAGCGGGCGATCTCGCCGAAGGAGTCGAGCCAGCCGCGCGGGACGTCGAGCCAGGCGTTCATCGGATCGTCTGCAGCTCCGGGTTGGTGGCGAGCAGCGTCTGGGTGAAGGCGTAGTTGAAGGCGAAGACGCCCATGAAGGAGATGACGACGGCCTGGTTGACGGCGCGGCCGACGCCCGGCGGCGCCGCCGGACGCGGTCATCCCCTTGTATGAGCAGACCACGGCGATGATCGCGCCGAACAGCGTGCACTTCAGCACCGAGCCCCAGAGGTCGGTGATCGAGGCGTTGGAGAAGAGGGTGGCGAAGAAGCCGCCGAGCGGCTGCTTGTAGAGGAGCTCGGTGATGATGCCGCCGCTGATCCCGAAGACCAGGGCGTAGATGTCGAGCAGGCCGGTGATCAGCATCAGGGCCAGGAAGCGCGGCACGACCAGGTTCTTGATCGGGTCGACGCCGAGCACCTGCAGGGCGTCGAGCTCCTCGCGGATCTTGCGGGCGCCGAGGTCGGCGGTGATCGCGGTGCCGGCGACGCCGGCGACGACGACGGCGGTGACGAAGGGGGCGAACTCGCGGATCGAGGCGAGGACGAAGAAGCCGCCAAGCCGGTCGAGGGCGCCGAAGAGCGAGAGGAAGTTGGCCGCCTGCAGGCCGGGGGCGCCGAAGCCGAAGGCGACGGTGGAGACCAGCAGCGGGAACCAGCAGAGCTGCAGGGCGAAGAGGAACTGGCCGATGAACTCCTCGCCGTAGGGGTACGGCGGCCTGACCGCGGAAACGAGCGTGCGAGCAGTGAGGATCATCATGTCCCCGACCTGTTCGAACAGCGACTTGGCGGGCAGGAATGCCCTGTTTACAGCGGATCCAACCATCTGCTCCTCCACAGAGCGGCGCCGCATCCGAACGGCGCCCGGCTCGCTGCGACCGAGTTTATGCGATGCGTCAGGCGCCCTCCGTTACACGAGTGTTGAGATCCGGCTAACCGCGGGCGCCGGGGCGGTCGGGAGCGCCCAACCCCCGTGGTATGTTCCGGCCGCTTTGGGGGGGCATCGCAAACACCCGTCGCGATCCCGGCCGCGGGCCGCGTTCGCGGTCGCCCTCGCCGCCCTCCTGGCCCTTTCCGTCGCCGCCTGCGGGAGCGAATCGTCCTCCGACGCCAACGAGGCCGCGGGCAGCTACCCCGTCAAGGTCACCCGGGCCGAATTCCCGACCAGGCAGGAACTCGGCCAGACCTCGCTGCTGCGACTCGGCATCCGCAACGAAGGGGGCAAGACGATCCCCGCCCTGACCGTGAGCTTCTCCTTCGGCCGGCGAGGAGGGTCGGGCCTCCAACCTCCCCTTCGGCATCCGCGATCCCGAGCCGGGCCTCGCCCAGCCCGACCGCCCGGTCTGGGTGCTCGCGGCCCGGTACCCGAAATTCGCCGGCTCCTCCGAACCGGGCGGGGCCGAAACCTCGAACCCGAAGACGTACGACTTCGGCCCGCTGAAGCCGGGCGCGACGGCGAGCGTGGTCTGGAAGCTGAGCGCGGTGAGGAGTGGCCGCTACGCCCTGCTCTACGCGATCGCCGCCGGCCTCGGCGGCGATGCGAAGGCAAAGACAGCTGGAGGGGCAGCCGCGGGGGGCTCGTTCGCCGTGCGGATCGTCTCGAAGACACCCAACAAGGTCGTCAACGGCTCGGGAGAAGTAGTCGTCGGGAATTGACACTTTTGTGACGGTTGTCTAATAGTGCTCCGTTAGGTCTTGCAGGAACTTCGCCCTGAGCAGGCGAACCCTTCCGCGATGGCATCTACGGAGGAGGCAACAATGGGAGGGGTGTCGGGGCTGACGCCGGGGAGACTGAAGAGAGTTCGCACTCGCCTGGTCGAGTTCGCCGAGGAGATGTTCGAGCCGATGGCGCGCAAGGACCAGCGCCGCTGGGGGGAGGTCTACCTGCGCGGCCTGATGCTGGACGGCAAGCGCAAGTCGATCGAGCCGATGGCCGCCCGCCTGGAGGACGGCGATGAGCAGTGCCTGCAGCAGTTCGTCAACCAGTCGCCGTGGCCTTGGGAGCCGGTGCGCCGTCGCCTGGCGCTGCGGATGGACGCAGAGATCGAGCCCGAGGCCTGGGTGATCGACGACACTGGTTTCCCCAAGTTCGGGGACAAGTCGGTCGGTGTGGCGCGCCAGTACTGCGGCGCCCTGGGCAAGGTCGGCAACTGTCAGGTCGGGGTCTCGATCTCAGCCGCCACCCCCCAGGCCTCCTGCCCGATCGACTGGCGGCTGTTCATGCCCGCCGAGTGGGACACAGGCCCACGGCGGGAGACCTGCCGGGTTCCCGAGAATGTCATCCACGAGCCCAAGTGGAAGCTCGCGCTGCAGATGATCGACGAGCTGCGCGAGTGGGGCCTGCAGCCCCCCGTCGTGCTCGGCGATGCTGCCTACGGGGACGTCACCGAGCTACGGGTGGGCCTGGCGGAGCGCGAGGTCGACTATGTGCTCGACGTCAAGGGCTCGACCTCGGCGCTGCCGTGCTCCGCCATCCCCGAGCGCCCCCGATGGCCTGGCATGGGCCGCCCGCCCGCGGCGCGATACCGACGCCCGTTTGACTCGCTCGCCGGCCTCGCGCTTGCCGCCGGCGAGGAGACCTGCGTGGATGTCGGCTGGCGCGAGGGCACACGGGGGCCGCTCAGCTCTCGCTTTGTGGCGCTTCGCGTGCGTCCCGCCAACGTCAAGCTGCGTCGCACCGACCCAGACAGTGAGCTGCCGCTGTGCTGGCTGCTCGCCGAGTGGCCTCCCGGCAAGGAGGAGCCCACCGACTTCTGGCTCTCCAACCTCCCCGCCGATACGCCGATCGAGCGGCTGGTCGGCCTCGCCAAGCTGCGCTGGCGCATCGAGCAGGACTACCGCGAGTTAAAGGACGCGCTCGGCCTTGACCACTTCGAGGGCCGCTCCTACCCCGGCTGGAACCACCACGTCACCCTGGTCTCGGTCGCACACGGTTTCCTCACCACGGAGCGGCTGCGGCGTCCTCCACTCCGGGCGGCCGCCTGACCTCGCTGTTCGAGGTCGTCAGGGAGCTGCAACAGCTCCTGGCCTGCTGGCAGGGGACATGCCCCACCTGCCGCCGACGGCTGCCGCCCGACACTCCCTACCTCAAACAGCCTGGATCAACCTAACGGAGCACTACTAATACGCAGCCAGCAACTTTCTGTCTACAGTGGCATCATGGAGGCGATGCCCCAGACCTGGAACGACGACCGCCTGGACGAACTCGCCCGGCACATGGAGGCCGGCTTCGCCCAGGCCCGCGTGGACATGGGCTCGATGCGCGAGGAAATCAAGAACCAGGGTCAAGAACTGCGCGGCGAGATCAAAGACGTGCGCGATGAGATCCAAGGACTACGCGAGGGAATAGACACCCGGCTGGACGCGCTCAACGCCATCGTCATAGAAAGCCAGCGCACGCTGCTCCAGCTCTTCGGTGGCCTCTGCGTGGCGCTGATCGCTGCCGTGGCCACCTTGATCGCCGCCGTCCTCTGAGGGCGTGGTAGTAGCGTTCTCAAGGTGGGACGCCGGGCTGTCCTGAGCATTTCCTTTGCCGTGGTAGCACTCGTGGCGCTGCCGGCATGTGGCTCGGCACGCGAGGGACAACAGAGCGGAGCGCCGCAACGGCCCGGCGGCACCATCGCCCTGAAGCGGATCGGCAACTTCGAAAGCCCCACCTATGTCGCCGGCGCGCCCGGCTACCCCAAGCTGCTCTTCGTGGTCGAGCAGGCGGGGAGGGTCGAGGCGATGCGCGCCGGGCGTCGGCTGCCGCACCCGTTCCTCGACATCAGGAGCCTGGTCGGCTACGACGGCGGCGAGCGCGGCCTGCTCTCGATCGCCTTCCCGCCGGACTACCGCAGCAGCGGCCGCCTCTACGTCTATTACACGGACAACGACGGCAATATCCGGGTCGACGAATTCAGGCGACAGGGTGCGACGCGGGCCGCGCGAGGCTCGCGTCGCACGGTGATCGAAATACCCCATCCGGTCAACGCCAATCACAACGGCGGCCAGCTCCAGTTCCTCGGGTCGCTGCTGTACTTCGGCACGGGAGACGGCGGCTCCGGCGGCGACCCGCCCAACAACGCCCAGAACACCGACAGCCTGCTCGGCAAGCTGTTGCGCATCGACCCCAGGCCGAGCGGCGGGCAGCCCTACTCGGTGCCGGCCGACAACCCCTTCGCCGGCAGGCCGGGCCGCGACGAGATCTACAGCTACGGCCTGCGCAACCCGTTCCGCTTCTCCTTCGACACGGCGACGGCGCCGCAGCCGCGGATCGCGATCGCCGACGTCGGCCAGAACCGCTTCGAGGAGCTCGACTACACAACCGTGACGGGCGCGCGGGGCGCCAACTTCGGCTGGGACGCGCTCGAGGGCTTCGCCCCTTACACCGAAGAACACGGCGGCACCCCCGATCCCGGTGGCACGACCAAGCCGATCCTCGCCTACAGCCACAGCCGCGATGGCGGCAGCTGCTCGATCATCGGCGGCTACGTGGTAGGCCGCGGCGGCCCACCGATACTCCGAGGCCGCTATGTATACGGCGACTATTGCTCCGGCCGTCTGCACAGCCTCATCCCGCACCTCCACGGCGCCGGCAAGGACCGCCGCCTCGGCATCGAGGTTCCCTCCCCCACCTCGTTCGGCGAAGACGACCGAGGTCGCATCTACGTCTGCTCACAGGAGGGGCCGGTGTACAGGCTCGTAGAGCGCTGAGCCCGGCAGCTGGACCCCCCGGCTGACCAACGGTGGGCTCTCTACGAGCCGATGCGTGGCGCTAAGGGAGTAACCGACTGGACCCTTTAGAGACCGATTCATGCGCATCCGTACAACGCATAATCTAGCGCACGCGCGCATTTGTCATCCTGGGATTTCCAGGGTAAAAGTTCGGATGGCAGAGCAGACGAGTCGTTTCCTCGAACGCCGGATTGAAGTTTCTTGACCGATACATGGCCAGGATCTATAACAGCCGAGTCTTGGGCAAACCCCAGAGACATCATCTATAACGCGATAAGCAAAGGGAGAATTAAAAGTGAAATCGATCAAAATGCTCGGCCTTGCCGCGTTGGCGGCGCTGATGGCGATGGCCTTCGTGGGCGCCTCATCGGCGATGGCCGAAACAACCGCACTGTGCCATGAAGACGCTGCAGGCTGCATCGCGCTTCAGCACGTGCACGAAACGACCTTAACCGGTCATAAGGCCGTACTGGAAACCAGCATCCTCACTGTTGAATGCGACGTCTTATTCTTAGGCGATACGTTAACCGGGTCTGGCTTACCGCTGAAAATCCACGGCACCTTCACCTACACCAATTGCGGTAGCTGCACGGCTACCGAAGAAAACGGGCCTGCCGAAATCAAAGTCACAAAGACAGGCCACGAAACCGGCACCGTGGTTGGCGAAGGCTTAGTCCACGTCAGCTGCAGCGGCCTCAACTGCCGCTACAACGGAGTTGGCCTGAGTGGAACGGCCAAGGGGCCGTTATTATCGACCGAGACCAACGGAGAAGTCTCGCTGGTGAACCAGTCGACGAACAAGGAGAGCGGGCTCTTCTGTCCGAGCACCTCGAAATTAACCATCACGACCACTCCGTTAGACAAAATCTACCTGCGCAGTGATCCTGGGTTCTGGTGCCACAACAGCCCAACCGATGAAGGTAGCTACATAGACACGTTATGCTTAGAAAAAGGCGTAACAGGGGAAGAGTTATACATAAAGGAAGCACTTTAGATAACTCGGGCTTGGCTGTAGCTAGGGACACGTAAGTCTCCCGGTGGCCAGGTTCGAAACAAACAGATCTCCGGATCGGGGCAGAGTCCCGATCCGGAGATCTCTGCTTTATCGCCGCGTGGAATTCCTGGCTCTTCAGCCGGCGTTCTCGGGTTCGAGCTCCCTCACAGCCTCAGCGCCGCCATCGATGTACGATTTGGCTGATCAGCCAAGGCGAAGAAGGGAGTCCCTAGTGGAGAGTGGCACCGTAGAGACGGGCAACGAGGCAAGTGGACCGCCAGGGCCGAGTTCGCCGGGTCCCTCCGGGCAGCTCGAAGTCCTCAACCCTGCGACCGGCGAGCCGATTGCCACCCTTCCGGTCGACCCCCCCGAGGCCGTCGCCGCCACCGTCGCCCGCGTGCGCTCCAACCAGGCCGAGTGGGAGGCAGTAGGGATCGAGGGCCGCTATCGCTGGCTCGGCAAGCTGCGCGACTGGCTGCTCGACAACTCCGAGCGGGTGCTCGACACGATGCAGGCCGAGACCGGCAAGGTCCGCGCCGACGCCTCCGGCGAGCCTGTCTACCTCGCCGACCTGATCAACTTCTACGGGACCAAGGCGGCCAAGTTCATCGGCGAGGAGGCGGTGAGGCCCCACACGCCGCTGCTCGCCTCGAAGAAGCTGCGCGTCCAGTACCGCCCGCACCCGGTGGTCGGCATCATCAGCCCCTGGAACTTCCCCTTGATCCTGGCTCTCGGCGACGCGATCCCGGCGCTGCAGGCCGGCGCTGCCGTCGTCGTCAAGCCGTCCGAGTTCACTCCCCTTGGTCTCGCCGAAGTGGTCAAGGCCTGGAAGGAGGAGATCGGCGGCCCTGACGTCTTCGACTGCGTGCAGGGCGTTGGCGAGACGGGCGGGGCGCTGGTCGACGCGGTCGACTTCGTCCAGTTCACCGGCTCCGACCGCACCGGCCGCAAGGTGATGGCGCGCGCTGCCGAGACGCTCACCCCGGTCAGTCTCGAGCTCGGCGGCAAGGACGCGATGATCGTGCTCGACGACGCCGACCTCGACCGCGCCGCCAACGCCGCCGCCTGGGGCGGGATGATGAACTCAGGACAGATCTGCATGTCGGTGGAGCGGATCTACGTCGAGGAGCCGGCCTACGATCCCTTCGTCGCCAAGCTGACCGCCGCCGTGGGCAAGCTGCGCCAGGGGGCCGACGGCAAGGGCTTCGGCAAGGAGGTCGGCGCGATGACCTCCCCAAAGCAGACCGCAATCGTCGAGGACCACGTGCGGGATGCGCTCGCCTCCGGTGCCAGGGCCCTGGCCGGCGGCAAGCGCCTTCCGGGCCCCGGCGACTACTTCGAGCCGACGGTGCTCGTCGATGTGGACCACTCGATGAAGGTGATGCGCGACGAGACCTTCGGCCCCGTCGTTGGGGTGATGAAGGTGCGCGACGCCGAGGAGGCCCTGCGCCTCGCCAACGACAGCCGCTACGGGCTCTCCGGCTCGGTCTTCGGCGGGCGCGAGCGAGCCGAGCGCGTGGCGCGCCGGGTCGAGTGCGGCGCCGTCAACGTCAACGACGTCCTCGTCAACTACGCCGCCATGGATGTGCCGATGGGCGGCTGGAAGCAGTCGGGAATCGGCTACCGCCACGGCGAACCTGGCATCAAGAAGTACTGTCGAACGGAGTCGGTGGTGATCACCCGCTTCGGCGGCAAGAGCGAGCCGACCTGGTACCCGTACACCAAAACGCGGCGACGACTGATTGCCCGCGTCGCCCAGGCCTTCAACGCCCGCGACTTGAAACGTCGCCTCGGCCTGCGCAGGTCAGCCTAGCCGCTGATGTAGACAGGGTCTAACGGGGTGGTGACGACGTCTAACTTGGCGAAGTCCAGGCAGAGGAGCCCGCTCTCCTTGTTCGTGGTCTGTTCCTGGAGAACCACTTCGCCGTTGGGTTGACCGGACGACGAGGCATCCTTGTCGACGGCACGCATATTTCTGCGTTTATACGTACAGTTACTAATATCCTGGCAGTTCACATGCAATAAGCTGTAGACGTGTAGATTCGTAGTTTCGTGCCCTGGCTTCAAAATCGCAATTTCGGTGGGCAAGCTTTCTTCGGTGAGAATACACCCCGCCGAGCAGCGAGTGTACGTAAAGGCACCTTCAATCACCAGCGGCTCACCCGGGCCTGGCGAACTGGCATCGCCTAAGAATAAGGCGTCGCATTTCACGTTGAAAGCGCCGGTTAACAGATTTGCCTTTCCTACCGAGGTTTCGTGAACGTGCCTGATCACCTGACCTGCGGGGCAAGCTCCTCCTTGATCCGCCTCCGGGTTATCTGAGCACAGCGAGGTCGGCCCTGCCATCGCCGAGGTAATACCGGGAAAGGCCAGAACCGCCAGAACTCCCAGCGGGGCGAAGCCAAGCTTCTTGATCCGTTGCACTTTGCTTTCCCTGCCGTTTAGTTTATAGCGGACTTCGGTAAATCCGCATCCTCAAGCCCAGACGGAACGGGACCGGGCTCCTCTCGGGCATCTCCTGGCAGATCATGGCTAAGCACTGAGGTAAATTTTTATTAAGGGAGTTAGAGTGACTGTTAATTCAGTGGTGCTGGGACAGAAGAGTCCGCTCTCCTTATTTAAGGATTGTTTGACTGCCGCAGCTTCTCCATTTGCCTCCGTCGATAATAACGGACCCTTGACTGTCAGTTTTATACCCACTCCATTGTATCTACAGTTGAGGCCGCTGCATTCTGAATGCAATAAGTATTCGCCGACCATACTGCCGGCTTCATGCCCTTCCTTTAAGACTTTAATTTCGGCAGGACCATTTTCTTCGGTGAAGCTGCAACTGCCACAATTCGTGTAGGTAAAATTACCGTGAATAGCTAGTGTTTTACCTAATCCGCTGTTTAACGCGTCGCCTAAAAATAAGGCGTCGCATTCGAGGGTAAGGAGGCTGGTTTTCAGCACAGCCTTATGGCCGGCTAACGTCGTTTCGTGGACGTGTAGAACAGGTTTTTCGCACGGTGTTTCATCGGTTTCGCACAGCGCGGTTGATTCCGCCATCGAGGAACCGGCGCCGGCGAAAGCCATCGCCATCAACGCCGCGATCGCGGCGAGGCCGAACATCTTGATCAGTTTCACTTTGCTTCTCCCCTCTTGGCGATTCCCACCGAGATTGCAAGTGTGCGATTTTGTGCTTTTCGCTTCCGTCTACGATCGTCGAGGAACAGTAGTTAGGGGCGGCCCTGTCTACTGCGCCCTTTCCCATGCTTGGAGCACGAGGTCTGCATCAGCGGATGAAGCGCGAGGCTGCGACCATTCTGGGCTTTGAACTGCGCGGTGGCGGAGTTGGTTGAGGTGCAGAGGTTGGTTGAGTTGGTGAAGAGACCCTTGCTGCCGCCCTGCAGTTCGATGCTGAATTTGCTGACCGGAGCGTCTGGCACGTCTTCGAAGGTCGTACGCAGAAGGGAGACGGTTTCGCCGTTCTTAAGGCGTCGCTGCACGGAATCGACGTGGCCGTCGAGTTCGATCTGAACGGGAAGCGACGGGGGGCCTTTCAGCGCGACCACGACGTCGGGCAGGACGTATTTCGCGGGGTCGGAGGTTGAGCGCAGGTAGACCGGCCCTTCGAGGGGTTCATCGAGGAGCGGAGAGAAGGCGACGGCACGGCCGTAGATGGAGCCGGCCGGGCATTCGTTGGCGGCGAATTGCACCTTCGTGCAGATCGTTCGGAAATGGCCCTGTTCGATGAACTCCGAATGGGGCAGGATCACCGAGGTGGCGCCGATATTGGCTCCGCCGGGAGGCATTTTCAGCGTGGCGCGCAGCTTCGGGAACGCCCCGCGGTGCGTACCGCCGAAGAGGCGGAAGAAAATCTTCGGTTTGAAGGCAAGGCCGGCACAACCGGTCACCGCGTAGGAGGAGGTGGGACTGGCGCTCTTGCCTTCCGTGGAGGTTAGGTTGGCAACGGTCTCCTTCCGCGCGCACGAGGTCGGGTTGAGTGAGAAGTTAGGCCGATCTAGCTGGACGTTGATCGTCTTGTAGAAGAGCGGTGTGCCTTCGATGATCTGTGGCAGCGGGTCCGCCTTCGCGGTGGCCTGGGCGGTTGCCGGGTCGAGGAAGACAGCGCTCCTCACCACTTCGTCGCCGAAGTCGAAGGGGCCGGCCTGCTTGGGGACGACGGCCACGATGCTCGTCGGGGCGCCCCTGTAGGGGCCGCCCAGGTAGACCGCGGTCGGCCGCTTGCCTGCCTGGGGCACCCAGAGCGGGGCGGGGCCGACGCCTACCGCGGCCACCACTTTGCCGATCCGTGAGTTCGGCGGGCAGTTGCCCGTTTCCGCCGCCGCTCCTTCGCAGTGGGCGACGCCGGCGAAGGCTGGCGACGACGCCGCGGGGCAGGGTAAGGGCGAGGCCGGCGATGTTCTGCTCGGAGTCTTCGCGGGTGATCGCGAAGGTGAAGGGGGAGAAGGCGCCGCCCTTGGGGTCCGTGCTCCCGGCCGTGATCTTCGGGGCGAAACCGCCCGTGTCACAGCCTTCCGTGATCTGCATCGGCGTGGCGCCTTCGGCCACCGGGCCACCCGACCAGGGGGTGAATTCGTAGTGGGTGAAGTAGGTCCCGCAGGTGGGAGGAGTCACCAGCGGCGCGCGGAAGCCCGACTTGAAGAGCAGCTTCATTTCGCGCAGGGGGGCCTGGGGGATGCCTTCGGTCTTCGGAGTACCGAAGATGATCGAGTGGATCTGGCCAGTCTGTTTGTCGAGTTCGAGTTCGCCGGGGAACTTGACGTGCAGGCCGAGGTCGTCGGCGACGACCCAGACCCGGCAGGGGTGGCCCGGTTCGGGTTCCCTGACGTAGATCGCACCCTTCAGCTTTCGTTCCAGCACCGGGATGTCAAGTTCGGTGGCGGCGAGCTTGGAGGCATCGGGGCAGTGGGAGGCGGTGCGTTCTTCGAAGCCGACCTGGGCCGAGGAGCAGACGGCAAGGCCGTCGGCGGCAGCGGTGTTGACCGAGAGGCCCTTGGGGAAGTCGATGCGCATGTAGCGGGTCTGGGAGGGTTCGAGGACGTTCACCCCTCGCTGCCGCGGGCAGCTTGATCGTCATGTCGAGGCCGGTCGGAGCCGATGTGTGGTGGCTGGTCGGCACCGACCTCCATCGTGGGGCCGAAGGGGAGCGCGATCGCAGCCCGTGATCTCGGGGAAGGGAGCTCTGGACTTCCCGTTCGGAAAGGAACTCCGGTTCGACCCAGCTGGAGGCATTGACGCCCATGTTCAGCGGGACCCCGCAACGGGTCGGGTTGGTGAAGAAGGGCACTTCGTTGCCGCCCGGTGGGCGCGAGGGGGAGATCGCGCAGCCTTTGCTGAAGACCTCTCCGGGAGTGCAGCGTTCTGTGTCGTGGATGGATGCGGCCGGCATTCCCCAGAAGGTCGATTCGAGCCTCAGCAGCCGTGCCGCGGCGGGGGCGTTGACGACTTCCGCCGATGATCCCGTAGTCGGACTCCGAGCGCACCCGGAAGTCGATGAAGATCGGGAAGATGCCGCCGATCAGACCCGCCCGCGCGACCACGTCGCCGCCTGGAGGCTGCATCATGAAGACGGGCTCGCGGAATTCCGCGGTCAGGTCGTAGGCGGTGACCTTCGAGACGCCGATCTGGGAGGCGTTCGGGCAGCCGCCGCCCGTTCCGTGGAGTTCGATCAGCTGCTGAGCGCTGCACAGCTGGGTCGGGCCAATGGCGTTGGGGTCGCCGACAGGCCCGGCGGGAGGTTGAAGCGGATGTCGCGGCTGGCGGCGTAGGAGTCGTGCAGGCCGAAGAGTTGGTCGGGCTTTTGGGGTTCTGCTTGACCGCGACGTCGAGGCTGAAGTCGGGGTGGGCGCCCGCTTCGGTGGTCGAGAGCCGAGGCCGCCCACCGATTCGATGCCGAAGCAGGCCGGGCGCGGGTCGGTTTCACAGTCTTCGGCTTCCGCGGCGGCGCCGGGAGCCGCCGAGAGCAGGGCGGACAGGATGAGTGCGGCCAGCAATGCCGTGCGGCGGGTCATCGGCTGACCTCCCCGGTTGTGTGTGAGCTCGATGGCGGCGGCGGTGCTTGTGGTGTTTCGCCGGCACGCAGCGTCCTTTGACCCGGTGCTTGCCTTTGGCGCAGCGCGCCGGCGACGGTGGGGCTTCGCTGCCTTCGCCCGCCCCACCGGTGGCCGGGACTGGGCAGGATCGGAGGTTCGGTGCCAACGCCCTGACAGGCGTCGCCCTGGCAGGGCGCCGACGGCGTCGGTTCGGGGATGCCGCCGCCTTCCCGAGCGTCATAGATCGAGGGGCTGCCAGCCACGTCCGCACCCACCAGCTTCTCCTTGGTCTGGACGAAGACGTCGTGGCCGTCGGCGCTCATCGCGTAGAGGAAGGAGGGCACTTCCCCCTGCCCGGAGGAGATCAGCGCCAGGCAGCCGCCGGGGCGGGTGCATTCGGGGGCACCGGCTGCCCTCTCGCCCTCCACTCATAGACGTCCTCGGCTATCGTTGGCGTCTTCGGGCAGGAGCCGGTCGAAGCTCTGGAAGAAGACCTCGTCGCCGCTGTCGGTAAGGTTGGCGACCATCGACTTTGGCTCGAGGGGAACGATGTCGATTCCGCGGATGTCCTCGAGCAGGGCGTCGGCGGAAGGGGGGGCGCCGGAGGGATCGCAGGAGACGCAGAGCAGGCGCTCGCCAGCTTCGGCTGCGGGCTCGTAGCGGTAGATCTCGCCCACCCCTTCGTTGTCGTACGCGGTCAGACGGGCATGGGACTGGAAGACGAAGGCGCCGCCGCCCGGAGTCGAGCGGGTCGGGGTACAGGGCGCCGCCCGCCCTTCGCTGTCGAGGCTGAACGCCTTGGTCCAGGCGGCGAGGTTCATTTTGCTGATTGCCGGCGAACGCGTTCTGTTCGAAGTCCGCGCTTGCGAGCCGGCCGATGAACTGGACTTCGCCGCCGTCCCAGGCGTAGAGGTTGTGTGCGCCGGCTTGGGCTTCTTCCCCGTTGTCGTTTTCTTCGCCGCCGGTCAGCGCTTCGGTGGAGCTGAAGAAGGCGTGGGTGCCGTCAGGGGAGACCAGGGCGAAGATCCCCGCAGTAGCGATTTTCGCCGGCGAATGGGCACCAGGGCCGGCGCAGGGGCCCGCTTCGGTATCGCAGGCATAGAGGGTTGCCGGCGATTCGCCGTTGGCGGTAGCGGCGAAGAAGACGCGCGTGCCGTCTTCCGAGATCCCGGCGAAGGTGTTGAGGCCAGGGCGATCTCGACCGTCACACCGTTGCGGTGCAGGTAGAGGGCGCCGCCCACGCGGAAGGCGATCGCGGAGCCGTCTTCGCTGGCGCCGACGTACGTGGCGTCGCGCTTTCGAATTCGGCTTTCAGGGGTGGCAAGGCCCCGGCGGGCGGGACCGATACGACCATCGGCCGAGGCTGCCCCTGCCGACCGGTCATAGATCGCCTGGGTCGACGCCGGCGGCGCCTTTTCCTCAAGGTGTGCCCTGGAGGTGAAGATCACGTGGGCGCCGCCGGCGCTCACGTAGCGGCTGAGCGCGTCGAGATCGCTCGCCAAGGCTGCCCTGCCCGAGCACTTCGAAGCCGCTGGGCGTGTCCAGGTAGACGCCGTGGGGCAGGGTTTCGGGGAAGGTTTCGGGTTCCGGGTTGCTTTCCCAGACGGAGTAGAGCTGATCGGGGCGATCCCGTGCTGGAGGGCGAAATGGGTGATGCCCGGAGCCGACTCGCCATAGCCTGGGGAGAAGAGGGCGCTCTGCCAGCCCTCGTCCGGGTGTTCTCCCGCTCCGCGCTCGGCCCGGTAGCCGTCGAGACGCCCGTTGCCTTCGAAGCCCGGCAGCGTGCCGGTGGTGAAGTAGGAGAGGCGTTCGCCAGCTCTTGCGCCGCGCTGGACGGTGAACCAGTTGCTGAAGCTTCCCGAGGCGGTGCCTCCGTCATTTTCAGAAGCGGGCGTGAGACCGTCGGTCTGCGCGGGGGTGACCAGCTCGTAGGCCCGGCAATCGGGCAGGTTGGCCGAGAGGCCGAAGCGGTAAGCGGTGTTCGGGCAGACCTGAGGCAACATCCGCTGGAGCGTTTCGAAGGCGCCTTCGTCTTCATCCGAGCCCACCGCGTTTTCTGCGATCAGTCGGAAGCGGTATAGGGCTCCTTCCTCGAGACCGGTCAAAGGAGCTTTGACCGGGACGAAACCACTTGTGGGTTCCAGTTTGCCAACCGGGGTGCTCTTTGCCCCGGCGAAAGATTCGCCATCTTCATCGTATTTATCCTCGGTCAGGTACTCGAAATGGTATTTGGTCGTCAAGCCCGAAGGGTCTACTTCTCCCCTCAGGGTTGCTTCGTCATAGAGGATCGGATTTACCTGCTTGGCAGTTGCTTTGGGCAGGGTGTTGAAGGTGGCTCGGACTTCTTTGGCTTTGGACATCGTCACCACGCAGGTGGGTTCTTTGCCAGAGCAGTTGCCCGGAGAGCCGACCACTTCCCAACCGCCGAAGACAGAGCCTTCGGCTTTTTCAGCTTTCAGCGTGACTTCCGCGCCCAGTATGAATTCGTGTTCGCAGCCCGAGCCGGTGCCGCAATTGATCTGCCCGGTCGGCGACGCTTCCGCCGGTCACAGTGCCGGCGCCGGCGCCTTTCTTGACCACGGTGAGCAGCGGGGTTTCGACTTCGAATTTGACTTTGACTTCCCTCGACCCCGTGATCGAGACTTCGCACTGGGTGGCCGTGGGGTTGGCATCGCAACCCGTCCAGCTAGCGAATTTGGAGCTTTCGGCTTCGGTGGCGGTGAGCGTGACTTTGGTGTTTTTGAAGAATGCGGCTTCGCAGGGGTTGGCGGTGCATTCGAGCCCTTCCGGGGAGCTGGTAACTTTGCCCGAGCCAAGTCCTTCGAAGACGACTTTCAGCGGGAATTTCTCGGTTTCGGTCGATTCGAATTCCGCCGTGACTTCCTTGGCTTCGCACATCGAGACCTTGCATTCGCCCGCCCCGGAACAAGCGCCACCCCATTTGAGGAATTTGGAGCCGGAGTCGGCGACCTGGCTCAGCGTGACTTCGACGTCCTCTTTGAATTTGGCCGAGCAGATGCCGCCGCAGTCGATGCCGGCGGGGGAGCTGGTGACTTTGCCCGAGCCGCTGCCGGGCTTCTTGACTTTCAGTTCGTATTCGGGAGTCGGCGGGGTAGCGCCGTAGTCGAGCGGCCCGAAGGCGCTCAAGTCATAGGGAGGATGGCTGAGGTTGGGGTCGTCGTAGGCGACGTAGGCGGTGCCGTTGGCGGGGTCGAATGCTTTGCAGGTCGGCGACGTCGTTTGTCCAGCGGTCGGTTCGTGGATCGCGCAGGCGTTGTCGATGGCGACGCGGTATAGCCGTGCAGTGCTTTCGGTGAAGGCGCCGAATTCGGCGACGAAGCCGCCGGCGGCGTCGTACTCGCGCGCGCCTTTGGTTTCGTCGTACTCGATCACGTGGCCGTTTGACTGGTCCACCGCCACGAAGGGGTTGGCGCCGACTTTCGTGCTCGAGGCCCGTGTTTTCGAATCGTCCCAGGCATTCTCCGCTCGCCTCGCTCACCGCGTAGACGAAATGGAGGTTCCCGGCGATGTAGACGATGCCCCTGGCGCCGTCTACGGCGATCGATTCGCGGATGCTCCCCACCGCGCATTGTCCGAATTCTTCGTTCAGCAGCCCCGACCCGTTTTCGGCGGAGTCGTATTCGTGGGAAGATGCATTGGCGGTGACGAAGAGGTGGTCTTTGCCTTCTTCGGATCCCGGGTCGACCGCGATCGCCTTGAGGATTTCTCCTTCGGGAATTCTTCCGCGGTGGCGACCGGGGGTTCGTGGCGGGCGTAGGTCGTCCCGGCTTCCGGCGGGTATTCGCTCGGGGTGTAGTAGGTCACTTCGTTCTTCTGTTGCTGAAGCCTCCGGCTTCATCGAGCACGTAGACGTTGCCGGCCGAGTCGACCGCGAGGTCCGACGGGCTTGTAAGGTCTTCGAATTTGGTGATTTCTTTGCCGTTGGGGTCGTAGATGTGGACGAAGGCGCAGCCGCCACGTAGACGTCGCCGTGGGAGTCGGTGGCCACCGCTCGGGCGTTTGTCAGGATGTGGGAGAGCGGTTCGGCCCAGGACGGCGCGGCTGGGGGCTTTGAGCGGGCCGAAGGCGAGCGCCTTGGCGCCGGCGCCGGCGCCGGCGGTGACGTAGAGGGTGCCGTCGTTCGCGTCCGCCGGAGCGCTCGATCGCGATCGCGCGTGGGTTCGGCGTCGGCGAAGGCGGCGTTGGCGGTGCGGTCGAGGTATTCGCCGGAGGCGTCGAACTCGTCCAGCGCTTTGTGGCCGGCGTCGTAGAGGAAGAGGTGCCCGGCGGTGCAGGCTTGGGGTTCGCCCACCACTTTGCATTCGCCTTCGGAGTTGCGGTTGCCGGGGTCGGCGGCGAGGTAGGCGCCGGCGGCGCCGAAGCCGAAGGAGCCGTCGGGGGTGGTGGCGCCGTCCAGTTCGCGGCGCAGTGCCAGGGTCTTGACGTCCGCGCCGCCGAAGAGGTAGAGACGGTCGGCTGCCGGAGGCGTCGGCTACCCAGAGGTAGCGTTCGGTCCGCCCGATGCCGGCTTCGTTGGGGTAGGAGTAGACGGCGACGCCGGAGGCTTCGCTGAGCGTGCCTTCGCCGATGTGGCCGCTGAAGCCCTTGACTTCCTCCGTGATGATGACTTTCGGGGTGCCGCCGGTGAGGCCCGAGGGGTCTCCGACGAGTGCTTCGACGTCGGTGTTGGCGAGGGCGCCGGTGAAGGTGACGAGGTATTCCTTTTCTTTGGGCTTTTCGACGCTGACGTTGCCGGCGCCGATGGTCGAGAGGGCTTCGAGCGCCGTTTTGACTTCTTCGGCGGAGGCGTTGAAGGGGAACGCGCCGGTTTTCTGGCCTCCGAATTTGAGTTTGAAGGTGCCGCCGGTGGTGCTGCTGAGAAGTCACTTTCTGCGCCTCGTTGACGTTGGCGAGGCTGCCTGCGGAGTCATAGGCCGAGACGCGGTCCCCTTCGGCGACGTAGAGGGCGGTTGTCGAAGGGTCGACCGCGATGCCCTTGGCTTTGGCGTGGAGGCGTCGATGACTTCGCGGGAGCCGTAGGTGGGGGTGCCGGCGAAGGGGTAGGCGTTGGGTTTGAAGCGGACGACTTCGCCGGTGGCCTGCTCTGTGACGTAGAGGTTGCCGGCGTGGTCACGGCGAGGCCGCAGGGTTGGTTGGTGTCTGCGATTTCGGTGAGGAGGGCGTGGGCGGCGTTGTAGACCTTGACTTCGAGTCGCCGGCGCTTGAGAGGTAGAGGTCGCCTTTGGAGTCCACGGCGGCGCCGCAGGCGTGGTTTAGGCCGGTGGTGTCGAGGGCATGAGTGCGAGGATGAAAGGGGTCGGCGAGGGCAGCCGCGGAGAAGATGAGCAGGAAGACGGACAGTGCGCAAGCTCCTATGCTCGCACGGGCAACTACTTGCTGACGATCTTTGTTTGTCCCATTTCCTTCTCTCCCTGGTCTTCGTTTGCTTCTGTCCGGGAAGCCGCTGCGCGACTCCCCTTTTCGTCCCTATTCCTCGAACGTCGCTATGACCTCTTTGGCGGCTCGTCGTCACCACGCATTCGCTGGGCGTGGGATTGCTTTCGCAACCGGTCCAGCCCGTCAATGCAGAGCCGATTTGCGGGGCCTCTTTGAGGACGACTTTGGCAGGCATTTTTTGCCACCGTCGCCGCCGGTGTAGAGGACTTCGGTGGAGGTGCAGGCCGCTTCGCAGGTCAGGCCTGTGGCTTTGACCGTGCCGTAACCCGTGCCGGCCTTCACAAAGGTCAGCACTTTCGGTTCAAGGATCGCTTTGGCGGTGCCGCCGAACGTTGCTTTGACTTCTTTCGCAGCGCTCATTTTGACCGTGCAGGTGCCTTCCAGTTCGGATTTGGTTTCCGAGTCGCAACCGCTCCAGCCACTCAGCGTGGAGCCTTTGGCCGGTTTCGCGGTGAGCACGACTGTGGTCCCTTCAGGCAGCCCGGCCACAGCCGGGATACAGGCCGAGGCGCATTTGATCCCCTTCGGTTTGGAGGAGACCGTGCCGACGCCGGAGCCTTCCTGTGTGACGGTCAGTTGCTTGGTCGGCAGGGCTTCGAAGCCTGCCGTGACTTCTTTGGCGGAACTCATCGTCACCACGCATTCGCTGGGCGTGGGATTGCTTTCGCAACCGGTCCAGCCGGCGAAGGAGGACCCCAGAGCCGGGGCCTCTTTGAGGACGACTTTGGCAGGCAGCTTTTTGCCGCCGTCGCCGCCGGTGTAGAAGACTTCGGTGAACGTGCAGTCGGCTTCGCAGGTGAGGCCGGTGGCTTTGACCGTGCCTTTGCCGGTGCCGATTGCCTTTTCAAAGGTCAGCGGTTTCGGTTCGAGGATCGCTTTCGCGGTGCCGCCGAACGTTGCTTTGACTTCTTTCGCAGCGCTCATTTTGACCGTGCAGGTGCCTTCCAGTTCGGATTTGGTTTCCGATTCGCAACCGCTCCAACCACTCAGCGTGGAGCCTTTGGCCGCTTTCGCAGTGAGCACGACCGTGGTCCCTATGTAGAGCAAGGCAACGCTTCGGGAGCAAGCCGAAGCGCATTTGATCCCCTTTGGCTTGGAGGAGACCGTGCCGACGCCGGATCCTGCCCGTGCGACGGTCAGCTCCAGCTTGCTATGGGCAAAGAAG
The DNA here is from genome assembly GCA_963714665.1 of uncultured Solirubrobacterales bacterium. Lineage (GTDB taxonomy): Bacteria > Actinomycetota > Thermoleophilia > Solirubrobacterales > 70-9 > VRUE01. The sequence continues at coordinate 1,553,191 of CAVQPE010000003.1, forward strand.
GCCGTGACATTCTTCGCTTCTCGCCATCGTCACTATGCAGGCGCCAGGTCCATTACAGGCCCCTCCCCATGAGCGGAATTCGGAACCTGAGTCCGGGGAAGCAGTCAGCGTGACGATGGCGCCTTCTTCGAATTCAAAGCTGCAGGTGGCGCCGCAGCTGATCCCGGCGGGGCTGGAGTCACGGTGCCGAGCCCGCGCCCGTCTTGGAGACGGTGAGTTTGAATTTGGCCGTCGGTTCGAGGTCGAAGGTCGCGGTGACCGATTTGGCCGAGGTCATCGTCACCAGGCACTTGTTTTCGCCGTTGACCGAGTCACAGCCAGACCAAGCGACGGCTTTGGTTTTGGCGCCGGGGGTCCCGGTCAGCGTGACCGCTGTGCCGTGGTCGAAGCTGGCCGAGCAGGTGGCGCCGCAGCTGATCCCGGCGGGGGAGCTGGTCACGGTGCCCGAGCCGGTGCCTTTCTTGGTCACCGTTAGCAGGTGCTGTTCGAGCGCGAATGTGGCCGTGACCGACTTCGCTTCTGACATCGTCACTTTGCAGGTGCCGGTGCCCGAGCAGCCGCTGCCCGACCAGCCGCTGAAGGTGGAGCCCGATCGGCGCTGGCGCTCAGCGTGACTTCCGTGCCTTCTTCGAATTCAAAGCTGCAGGTGGCGCCGCAGCTGATCCCGGCGGGGCTGGAGGTCACGGTGCCCGAGCCCGCGCCCGTCTTGGAGACGGTGAGTTTGAATTTGGCCGTCGGTTCGAGGTCGAAGGTCGCGGTGACCGATTTGGCCGAGGTCATCGTCACCAGGCACTTGTTTTCGCCGTTGACCGAGTCACAGCCAGACCAAGCGACGGCTTTGGTTTCGGCGCCGGGGGTCCCGGTCAGCGTGACCGCTGTGCCGTGGTCGAAGCTGGCCGAGCAGGTGGCGCCGCAGTTGATCCCGGCGGGGGAGCTGGTCACGGTGCCCGAGCCGGTGCCTTTCTTGGTCACCGTTAGCAGGTGCTGTTCGAGCGCGAATGTCGCCGTGACCGACTTCGCTTCTGACATCGTCACTTTGCAGGTGCCGGTGCCCGAGCAGCCGCTGCCCGACCAGCCGCTGAAGGTGGAGCCCGATGTCGGCGCTGGCGCTCAGCGTGACTTCCGTGCCTTCTTCGAATTCAAAGCTGCAGGTGGCGCCGCAGTTGATCCCGGCGGGGCTGGATGTCACGGTGCCCGAGCCCGCGCCCGTCTTGGAGACGGTGAGTTTGAATTTGGCCGTCGGTTCGAGGTCGAAGGTCGCGGTGACCGATTTGGCCGAGGTCATCGTCACCAGGCACTTGTTTTCGCCGTTGACCGAGTCACAGCCAGACCAAGCGACGGCTTTGGTTTTGGCGCCGGGGGTCCCGGTCAGCGTGACCGCTGTGCCGTGGTCGAAGCTGGCCGAGCAGGTGGCGCCGCAGCTGATCCCGGCGGGGGAGCTGGTCACGGTGCCCGAGCCGGTGCCTTTCTTGGTCACCGTTAGCAGGTGCTGTTCGAGCGCGAATGTGGCCGTGACCGACTTCGCTTCTGACATCGTCACTTTGCAGGTGCCGGTGCCCGAGCAGCCGCTGCCCGACCAGCCGCTGAAGGTGGAGCCCGATTCGGCGCTGGCGCTCAGCGTGACTTCCGTGCCTTCTTCGAATTCAAAGCTGCAGGTCGGCGCCGCAGCTGATCCCGGCGGGGCTGGATGTGACGGTGCCCGAGCCCGCGCCCGTCTTGGAGACGGTCGAGTTTGAATTTGGCCGTCGGTTGAGGTCGAAGGTCGCGGCGACCGATTTGGCCGAGGTCATCGTCACCAGGCACTTGTTTTCGCCGTTGACCGAGTCACAGCCAGACCAAGCGACGGCTTTGGTTTTGGCGCCGGGGTCCCCGGTCAGCGTGACCACTGTGCCGTGGTCGAAGCTGGCCGAGCAGGTGGCGCCGCAGCTGATCCCGGCGGGGGAGCTGGTCGACGGTGCCGAGCCGGTGCCTTTCTTGGTCACGGTTAGCAGGTGCTGTTCGAGCGCGAATGTGGCCGTGACCGACTTCGCTTCTACATCGTCACTTGCAGGTGCCGGTGCCCGAGCAGCCGCCGCCCGACCAGCCGCTGAAGGTGGAGCCCGATTCGGCGCTGGCGCTCAGCGTGACTTCCGTGCCTTCTTCGAATTCAAAGCTGCAGGTGGCGCCGCAGCTGATCCCGGCGGGGCTGGATGTCACGGTGCCCGAGCCCGCGCCCGTCTTGGAGACGGTGAGTTTGAATTTGGCTTTGGCGGTCGATTTGAATTCGGCCGTGACCGACTTCGCTTCTGAGATCGCCACTTTGCATATGCCCGAACCGGCGCAGGGACCGCCCCATTTGACGAATTCGGAACCAGGGCTGGCTTCCTGTTTGAGTTCGACGACTTTGCCCTCTTCGAATTCAGCCGAGCAGGTCGAACCGCAGTCGATGCCGGCGGCGGTGGAGGTCACTTTGCCGGCACCGGTGCCGATCTTGACAACGGTTAGGGCGAATTTTTCGTTCCCCGGGCCGTACCGCAGCGGCCCAAACGCGCTCAAATCATAAGGAGGATGGCTGAGGTTGGGGTCGTCATAGGCGACGTAGGCATTGCCGTTGGCGGGGTCGAATTCTTTGCAGGTCGGCGACGTCGTTTCGTCCAGCGGCGGTTCATGGAGCGCGCAGGCGTTGTCGATGGCGACGCGGTATAGCCGTGCGGTGCTTTCGGTGAAGGAGCCGAATTCGGCGACGAAGCCCCCGGCGGCATCGTACTCGCGCGCGCCTTTGGTTTCGTCGTACTCGATCACGTGGCCGTTTGACTGATCCACCGCCACGACGGGGTTGGCGCCGACTTTCGTGCCGAGGCCCGTGTTTTCGAATCGTCCCAGGCATTCTCCGCTCGCCTCGCTCACCGCGTAGACGAAATGGAGGTTCCCGGCTATGTAGACGATGCCCCTGGCGCCGTCTACGGCGATCGATTCGCGGATGCTCCCCACCGCGCACTGTCCGAATTCTTCGTTCAGCAGCCCCGACCCGTTTTCGGCGGTGTCGTATTCGCGGGAAGATGCATTGGCGGTGATGAAGAGGCGGTCTTTGCCTTCTTCGGATCCCGGGTCGATCGCGATCGCCTTGAGGATTTCTCCTGGGAAGTCCGCCGCGGTGACGACCGGGGGTTCGTGGCGTTCGTAGATCGTCCCAGCTTGCGGCGTATCGCTCGGGGTGTAGTACGTCACTTCGTATTCGTTGCTGAAGCCTCCGGCTTCATCGAGCACGTAGACGTTGTTGGCTAAGGCCGGCGACGTGCGGGACGCGTCCCTCATCTGCCCGCCAGGCATCGAGGGCATCATCGTCGGCGTGAAGATCTTCTCCCGCAAGGGCATCGAAAAGGATGACCGGGCGAAAGCGATCGAGCAGGAAGAGCTCGACATGATGGAGAAGAACCTGCAGGACGAGATCCGCATCCTTCACGACGAAGTGAAGAAGCGCGTGATCGTGATGCTGAAGGGGCCAGGCGCTGCGGTCGGATCTGTTCGACGAGTACGGCCGCGAGCGGCTGTTCAAGAAGGGCACCGAGCTCACCCAGGAAGTGCTGCAGGAGATGCCCTACGAGACGATGGTGCGGCTGAAGATCGCGACCGACGACTCGCGGCTCGAGGACGACCTGCGGGATCTCGAGGAGCGGACCGAGCGCCAGGTCGAGGTGATCAAGAACCTCTTCGAGGAGAAGAAGGAGAAGATCCGCCGCGGCGACGAGCTGCCGCCGGGCGTCATCAAGCTGGTCAAGGTCTACGTCGCGATGAAGCGCAAGCTGTCGGTCGGCGACAAGATGGCCGGCCGCCACGGCAACAAGGGCGTCATCGCGCGCATCCTGCCCGAGGAGGACATGCCGTATCTGCCGGACGGCACGCCGGTGGAGATCGTGCTCAACCCGCTCGGCGTTCCGTCGCGTATGAACGTCGGCCAGATTCTCGAGACGCACCTCGGGTGGGCCGCGCACGCGCTCGGCCTCTACTTCGCGACGCCGGTCTTCGACGGCGCGACGGAGAACGAGATCAAGAACTGGCTGGATCGCGCCGGCCTGCCCGACGGGCGGCAAGACGAAGCTGTACGACGGCATGACGGGCGAGGAGTTCGAGCAGAACGTCACCGTCGGCTACATCTACATGCTGAAGCTGTCGCACCTGGTCGACGACAAGATCCACGCGCGGTCGATCGGGCCGTACTCGCTCATCACGCAGCAGCCGCTCGGCGGCAAGGCGCAGTTCGGCGGACAGCGGTTCGGAGAAATGGAGGTCTGGGCGCTCGAAGCCTACGGCTCGGCGCACATCCTCCAGGAGCTCCTCACCGCGAAGTCGGACGATGTGACCGGGCGCGCGAAGATTTACGAAGCGATCGTCAAGGGCGACGCGTCGTTCACGGCGGGCCTGCCCGAATCGTTCAACGTGCTCATCCGCGAGCTCCAGTCGCTCTGCCTGGACGTCGAGCTGATGAAGACGAAGAAGAAACCGGTGGAAGTCGCTCCTCAACCCGTATTGGAGGAGGTGTAAATACGATGCGACCCTCATTTCCACGAACGTTCGCGCGCTGACGAGCGATTTCGACGCGATTCGGATCAGCCTCGCGTCGCCCGACAAGATCCTGTCGTGGTCGCACGGCGAGGTGACCAAGCCGGAGACGATCAACTACCGCACGTTCAAGCCGGAGCGCGACGGCCTGTTCTGCGCGAAGATCTTCGGCCCGATCACCGACTGGGAGTGCCTCTGCGGCAAGTACAAGCGCATGAAGCACCGCGGCGTGATCTGCGACAAGTGCGGCGTCGAAGTGACGCAGGCCAAGGTCCGCCGCGAGCGGCTCGGCCACATCACGCTCGCCACGCCGGTCAGCCACGTCTGGTTCTTCAAGGGGCTGCCGAGCCGCATCGGCCACCTGCTCGACATCTCGCTGCGCGATCTCGAGCGCGTCCTCTACTTCGAGGCCTACGTCGTCGTCGATCCGGGCGAGACCGAGCTGAAGCAGAACCAGCTGCTGAACGAAGAGCAGTACCGCAAGGCGCGCGAAGAGCACCAGCACCGCTTCAAGGCGCAGATGGGCGCCGAGGCGATCAAGGAGCTGCTGAAGCGCGTCAACGTCGAGCGGCTCGCCGATCGAGCTGCGCGACAAGATGAAGACCGGAGCAGTCGGCGCAGAAGAAGCTGAAGTTCGCCAAGCGCCTGAAGGTCGTCGACTCGTTCCGGAAGTCGAGCAACCGTCCGGAGTGGATGATTCTCGACGTCATCCCGGTCATTCCGCCGGAACTGCGTCCGCTCGTGCCGCTCGACGGCGGCCGCTTCGCGACGTCGGACCTGAACGACCTCTATCGCCGCGTCATCAACCGCAACAACCGGTTGAAGAAGCTGATGGAGCTGAAGGCGCCCGACGTCATCATCCGCAACGAAAAGCGCATGCTCCAGGAAGCCGTGGACGCGCTGTTCGACAACGGCCGCCGCGGCCGCGTGCTGCGCGGCGCCAACAACCGGCCGCTCAAGTCGCTGTCCGACACGCTCAAGGGCAAGCAGGGCCGCTTCCGTCAGAACCTGCTCGGCAAGCGCGTCGACTACTCCGGCCGTTCGGTCATCGTCGTCGGTCCCGAGCTGAAGCTGCACCAGTGCGGGCTGCCGAAGAAGATGGCGCTCGAGCTGTTCAAGCCGTTCATCTACAACAAGCTCGAAGAGCGCGGCCTCGTCGCCACCATCAAGCAGGCGAAGGAGATGGTCGAGCTGCAGCGTCCCGAAGTGTGGGACGTGCTCGAGGAAGTCATTCGCGAGCATCCGGTGCTGCTGAACCGCGCGCCGACGCTGCATCGGCTCGGCATCCAGGCGTTCGAGCCGGTGCTGGTCGAGGGCAAGGCGATCCGCATCCACCCGCTCGTCTGCACGGCGTTCAACGCCGACTTCGACGGCGACCAGATGGCGGTCCACATCCCGCTGTCGCCCGAGGCGCAGATCGAAGCGTCGGTGCTGATGCTGTCGAGCAACAACATCCTGTCGCCCGCGCACGGCGCGCCGATCGCGATTCCGTCGCAGGACATCGTGCTCGGCTGCTACTACCTGACGAAGGCGAAGAGCGGCGCGAAGGGCGAGGGCCGCGCGTTCGGCAACCCCGACGACGTGATGCTGGCGCTCGAGGCGGGCGAACTCGAAACGCTGTCGCCGATCCGGCTGCGCTACACCGGCGACCTGCAGGACCTGACCGCCGCGCGCGACGATCAGGACGTGCTGCGCACCGAAGTGCAGACGGTCAACGAACAAGATCATCAACACGACCGTCGGCCGCGTCATCCTCAACCAGGCGATTCCGGCGGAGATGCCGTTCGTCAACGGCCTGCTGAAGAAGAAGGGGCTGCAGCAGCTCGTGCAGAGCTGCTACCTGAAGTTCGGCCTCGAGAAGACCGTCGAGATGCTCGACTCGCTCAAGAACCTCGGCTTCACCTACGCGACGCAAGTCGGGCCTGTCGATCGGCATCGACGACCTGATCATCCCGAAGGAGAAGGCGCCGCTCGTCGACGAAGGCGCGCGACGAGGTCATCAAGGTCGAGTCGCAGTACCTCGAAGGCGCCATCACCAACGGCGAGCGCTACAACAAGGTCATCGCCATCTGGTCGGAGGCGACCGAAGACATCGCCAACGCGATGTTCAGCGAGATGGAGGAGATCGACAAGGAAGGCCGGCAGTTCAACCCGGTCTACATCATGGCCGACTCCGGCGCGCGCGGATCGAAGCAGCAGATCCGCCAGCTCGCCGGCATGCGCGGCCTGATGGCGAAGCCGTCGGGCGAAATCATCGAGACGCCGATCACCGTCGAACTTCCGTGAAGGCCTCGACGGTGCATGCAGTACTTCATCTCGACGCACGGCGCGCGCAAGGGTCTGGCCGACACGGCGCTCAAGACGGCCGACTCGGGCTACCTGACGCGCCGTCTCGTCGACGTCGCGCAGGACGTCATCATCCACGAGCCCGACTGCGGCACGGTGGACGGCATCGAGGCGCGGGCCATCGTCGAGAGCGGCGAGATCATCGAGCCGCTGCGCGACCGCATCATCGGCCGCGACGACGCTCGAGAGGATCACCGACCCGTTCACCGGCGAGACGATCGTCGACGTCAACGAGGTGATGGACGAGGAGCCGTCGTCGGCGATTCAGGACGCCGGCATCGAGAAGGTGAAGATCCGGTCGGTGCTGACCTGCACGTCGCGCCGCGGCGTGTGCGCGAAGTGCTACGGCCGCGACCTCGCCACCGGCAAGATGGTCGAGCTCGGCCAGGCGGTCGGCGTCATCGCGGCGCAGTCGATCGGCGAGCCCGGCACGCAGCTGACGATGCGGACGTTCCACATCGGCGGCACGGCGTCGCGCGTCTCCGAGCAGTCGACGCTCGAAGCGCGCAACGCCGGCACCGTCCGGTTCCAGGGCCTGCAGGTCGTCGCAGGCGAAGGACGGCAACCTGGTCGTCATGAACCGCAGCGGCTCGCTGGTCGTGCAGGACGCGAAGGGCCGCGACCGCGAGCGCTACCCGATCGTCTACGGCGCGCGCCTCAAGGTGAAGGAAGGCCAGACGGTCGAGCAGGGCCAGGTGCTGGTCGAGTGGGATCCGTACACCTTCTCGATCCTCACCGAGGAGCCGGGCCAGATCCGCTTCAAGGACATCCTCGAAGGCATCACGGTCCACGAGGAAGTCGACGAGGTCACCGGCCTCTCGCGCCTCATCATCGTCGACTCGCCGGACGAGAAGAAGCAGCCGGCGGTCGAGATCAAGGGCAAGGACGGCAAGGTCAACCGCAAGTACCACATGCCGGTCGCACGCGCACCTGATGGTGCAGGACGGCGAGATGGTGTCGGCGGGCGACGTGCTCGCGAAGATTCCGCGCGAGACGACGAAGACCAAGGACATCACGGGCGGTCTGCCGCGCGTGGTCGAGCTGTTCGAGGCGCGGAAGCCGCGCGAGACGGCGGTCATCTCGGAAATCGACGGCATCGTCAAGCACGGCGGCATCGTCAAGGGCCAGCGGAAGATCATCATCGTCCCGGACGAGCCGGGCGCCGAGCCGCGCGAGTACGCGCTGCCGCGCGGCGTGCACGTCAACGTGCAGGAAGGCGAGCGCGTCCGCGCGGGCGAGCCGCTGATGGACGGTCCGTAGCAATCCGCACGACATCCTGAACGTGCTCGGCGAGAAGGCGCTGCAGGCGTACCTCGTCAACGAAATCCAGGAGGTCTACCGGCTGCAGGGCGTCAACATCAACGACAAGCACATCGAGACCATCGCGCGTCAGATGATGCGGTGGGTGAAGATCGAGGACGTCGGCGACACCGAGTTCCTCGTCGACGAGCAGATGGACAAGTTCCGGTTCCTCGAGGAGAACGAGCGCGTGATCACGGCGGGCGGACGTCCGGCGCAGGGCCGGCCGCTGCTGCTCGGCATCACGAAGGCGTCGCTCTCGACCGACTCGTTCATCTCGGCGGCGTCGTTCCAGGAAACGACGCGCGTGCTCACCGAGGCGTCCATCTCCGGCAAGGTCGATCACCTGCGCGGCCTGAAGGAGAACGTCACGATGGGCCGGCTGATTCCGGCGGGCACCGGGTTCGAGTACTACCGGCACGTGCGGATCCCGGCGGACGAGCCGCCGCCGCCGCCGGCGCCGCCGCAGCCGAGCGACGACGAGCTCGAGCTGGAGCGCGACATGGAGTACTTCGTCGAGCCCGACGAAGCGCTCGCGCCTCGGACGGGCGAAGTCGAACCGTAACGGCGAACGTTCGATCTGCATGGGGCGGCGAGCTTCGGTTCGCCGCCCCTTTTTTGTCTGAGGAGTAGTGCAGGCCTTCAGGCCTGCCCCTCGTGCAGCACGTAGCGGTCCCTGGGCTTCAGCTTGCTCCACGAATCCAATCTGGTTCCGGCGCGGATCCGAACGAAGGACCCACGCGATGTCTTCCATGTCGCCGAGGAATGGGATCCGCTCGTCGGAGTAGTCGTCGGATGCCGATTCGTTGTTGCCTAACTTCGACCTGGAGCCGACGCGCCCACTGCGCGTGCTAACCTGTCGCTGCGGCGCGCGGCTCGAGCCCGGGCGTTAGGCGGCCTGCTAGCGGTACTGAGTCGATGACGACTGGCTTTTGGAATCGGACACTCGTCGTGATGCTGACCGTGTTCGCCTGTGCATGTTCACAAGGCCGAGTCGGTGACCGCGTCACCATTGATACGATTGTCGCTGTTCAACCGGGCATGGGCTACGCGCAGGTGGTCGGCGCGATGGGCGTGCCGTTCCAAATGGAATCAGAATTGCCTCCGCATGTTGAACACGGAGTTCGCATGCAGGGCGAGATGGTGCCGACGTCCGATCCAGGCGGCGCGCACGTTCTTCTGACGTATTCGGAACCAGGTGGTTGGCTGGCCACGTACCCGATGGTGTGGGTTCACCTCCGAGATGGCAAGGTGAGCGAAATCTACGTGAAGCGGTATCCCGCTGGCAGACCGTTGTTGGGCGACGACGAGGGCATCTACGGCTACTCGACCAACCAGCCGAGCTGGCAGAACCCGGCAGAGCTGAGAGCCGCCTTTGCCCGCCGAGCCCAACCCGCGCGGTAGTCGTAAACCGCGCGTTTGCAGCGTCGGCGGCTGGTGCGATCATGAGCCACCGCCGCTGAAACGCGACGTTGGGCGGACGAAGGAAGTCATGACCGACGTTACCGCGCGGATGCACACCTATCGGGAATGCGTCCGGCACATCTGGAATACCTGGTTTATGGGAAGCGAGCGGCGGCCTGACTGGGATCTTCGGGATCAGTTTTGTGACGCCGCGCTGATTCTATTTCAGGCTCTTGTGTTTCGGGGGCTGGATGTCGATGACTCTGAGCTGCTGGCGGATTATCGTGGCGACCAAACACCGTTGATGTGTCTGCGGCTGGAGGTGGCGGCGGCCTCAACGATCCTGGTGAACCGCACTGGTGCAGGGACATACTGGGATGATCCAGTGACCCGTATTGAAGCGGGCGACTGCGAGCTGCGCTTCATCCAGTTCTTCGATTGGTCCGATCTCGATTTCAGGGACTTTGCGTTTTACAGAGCTCGAATCGTCGGTTCGTCGCGGTATCCTCATCTCGTAGGCCGCGACGCTCTGTTGCCCGTTTCAAGCAGCGTGAAGGTCCTCTACGAGCGCGCCGCCCAACAGGCCGCTGCAGCCGACGAGCGGCGCGAGCCGCCCGGCTGATTCCCTCTGTTGTTCAACGCCGCTCGCGGCTGAGCGGCATGACGTTAGACCGCTGAACGGCGCCATTTAGCGGAAGGACAACGTGTTTCTATGCGTCTGAAGTCCCTCGTGCTCGCCCTACTCGTGTCGACCTTCTGGGTCGGAATTGCGTTGGCGCAGGATGGGCCGAATTTTGCCGGACGCTGGATCCCGGCTGGCCCTGGCTCTCAGCCCCAGCAACCCGTCATCGTGAGCCAGACGCCGACATCGCTTACGGTTCAGAACTGGTCAAAGAGCGGGCCGTCGTCGGGCATCTATCAATGGGGTCCAATCCGCAACAGCCAGCTACGAGGCCAAGCGCTTCCTGGAACGGAACAGCGCTTGTCGTGACATTTCCGATGTCGGCATTGCCGAATGCTCCTGCTGTTAGCGCCGTGACGAACAGAGTCGTGGTCCCTCGACAGCACTGGCAGACTGACCGTCATGATCGAACTGCGTCGAAGCCAGGGACCGCGGGAACTTGACAGATTCGTGTACTCGAGAGCCGATCGGAACTGAAGACCGTCTATCTGGCGCGCGGCTGAGCGCAAGTTCGTTAGACCGCTCAAGGAAGCCCATGCGGAAAGCTCTAATCCTCATCTTCTCCTCGTTGGCCTTCCTGGCCCTCGATCACACAGGCCAAGCCGCGGATCTTGCCTGGTGGGTCGACTGGTCAATGCGACCGACGGGCACCAACGTAGAAGGGGTGCCTATCAGGGTCCTCAACCCAGGTTGGCGTCATGCCTCAGTCATTCGGCCGTTGGACCTACCAGCTGCATCGAGGCACGAAGGCGACCGCCCGGAGGATAATGGCGCGGTCTTCTCCGTTGACATTGACCTTGATGGAGACTCTCGCGAAGAGAGAGTGGTTGTGGGCGTTTATGAGACGACCGCCGGTAAGATCGGACGGTTTCTTCTCATCCTTGGGCGTGCTAGGGCCGAGGAGCCGTGGAGCAAGCGGTCTCTATTCACGCTCAACGACCCGAATCCGTTCTCGGCAATCAGGATAGTTCAGGGGAACGCCATTGGGTCGGGTGCTTCGAATGCGACGACGATTATACCGTTGTCCGATCCAACTCAGGGTTTCGACTCAACTGTTGACCGGACGCGGTCACTGGCAAAAGGCAGTGGGGCTGGCGACTTTCTTCTTCTTGAGCGCGAGGCCTGTGCCTAAGTTCGGCGTTCACCCGTCTCTCAACGTTTGTAGAGGTTCTCCACATACGCATGCGCAAACTAATTGTCTGCAACATCGTCTCGCTTGACGGCTTCTTTTCCGGCCGGGGCGGGAATGTCATGGCTATGCCGTTCGACAACGGTTTCTCGGACTACAACGCGGAACGGCTCCGAGCAGCGGACACACTGCTTCTCGGGCGCAAGTCGTACGAGGGCTTCCGGTCCTACTGGCCTGCGATCGCCGAAGATGTGAGTCAGCCAGCTGTAGAGCGTGAGATATCGCGTCTCAACGCCGCCGTCGAGAAGGTCGTGGTTTCGAACAGTCTGAAGCCCGACGAGGTCGAGGGGTGGGGCCCGACCCGCGTCGTGCGGCGCGCGGACGCGTACGCGGACGTCGCAGCGCTCAAAGAGAAGCCGGGGCGGGAGATCCTGATATTCGGCAGTCACATCCTTTGGAACGACCTGCTTGCCAATGGCCTGGTGGACGAACTGCATCTCATGATCGGCGCCGGCGTGGTCGGCGAGGGTGTGCGAGCGTTCGAGACCCGGCCGCCGGGCTCGCTCCGCCTACTGGACACTCGCACCTTTGAAAGCTCTAGCTTGCTCCTGGCCCGGTACGCCGTCGAACGCTGACTCCTGGATCGCGTCAGGTATTCGGGCACGGCGGGGATTCAATCAGATGTTCAGGGAATCATCGACGGAAAGCGCCGCGAAGCTGTTGACCATCCTCGTCGTGACCGCGCTGGCCGTCCCGGCGGCCGCCCAGCGCGTCGAGTTCGAGGTCGCGTCCGTGAAGCTGCACACCTCAGACGATCAGCGCGTGATGATGGTGGCGCAGCCCGGTGGCCGGTTCGTGGCCGCGAATATCCCCCTACGGCTCCTCATTCGCACGGCGTTCCAGTTGCAGGACGATCAGATCGTCAGCGGCCCGAACTGGCTCGCGACCGATCGCTTCGACATCGAGGCTCGCGCGCCCGAAGCCGCTCAGGCCCACCCAACGCCCAGCTGCTCGCCATGCTGCGATCGCTCCTCGCCGATCGATTCAAGCTGACCACGCACGGCGAGAAACGTGAGCTGCCGGTGTTCGCGCTTGAGCGCGCGAGGCGTGACGGTTCGCTGGGTCCCGGACTGCGTCCGACCGCCTGTCCTGAGCTCGCGATCGACATCAGCCGGCCTCAGCCCTGCACGAACGTGCAAACGGGCTTCGGCTCTCTGACTCTGCGCGGCATGCCGTTCAGCCAGTTCACTCCGTTCCTGTCGCCCTACGTGAACCGCGTCGTCGTGGATCGAGCCGGGCTCGATGGCCGCTACGACATCGAGCTAAAGTGGACGCCTGAACAGCCGGGGCAGGAGCCCCGGCGGTGCCGGTCGAGCCGCCGGCCAGCGATCCGAACGCGCTGTCGATCTTCACGGCTATCCAGGAGCAGCTTGGCCTGCGGCTCTCTTCGACCAAGGACATGGTGGATGTTCTGGTCATCGATACGTTGGAACACCCGACGCCGAACTGACCCGTGCGATTACAATCCTAAGGCCGCCAGGCTCATTGCTCGGTCACCGTGCTAACATCGCGCCGTTCATGGGATGGGCGTTCATGTGAGCGACAAAAACCTCTGGCTGATCGCCGATTTGCCAGGCTTTACTCCGCAGATCGGCCGGCTCGTCTCGATGATGAACTATGTCCGATCGACGACGCTTTCGGACGTCGAGGGCCTGGGCGTCGGAGAGCTCGACTACGTGCATGACGCACGGAGCAATTCCATCGGCGCGCTCCTCTCCCACATCGCTGCAGCGGAAGTCGGTTATCAGGTGGCCACTTTCCTGGGACGTGGCCTGGACGAGGAGGAGAAGCAGCAGTGGGGCGCCGCACTGGAGTTGGGCGAGAGAGCGAGGCGCGAGATCAGAGGGCGCGAGCTGGAGTATTACGTGAGCAGGCTCGAGCGGGTTCGTGCAACGACGCTGGGAGAACTCGGACGGCGCACCGACCAGTGGCTTGAAGAGGCGACATCAGCCGGCAGCGGACGCGAAGTCAACAACTACTTCAAGTGGTTCCATGTGTTCGGTCACGAAATCAACCATCGAGGGCAGATTCGCTGGTTGCGCGCACGCGCGACGAGCGAGCCACAATGACAGCTCGCTGGCGTATGAGCAACATACCCTGACGGAGAGATCGAGCATGAGTACGCGCTTCTGTGTCGCAATCATCGTTGGCCTTTTGACCCAGGCCGTCACTGCCCAATCGACCGTTGGAGGCGAGTGGATGCTCACCCTCGACGACCAGTTCGGGCCCAACATCATGCGCCTCTCCCTGGTCGTCGCGGGAGAGAAGGTCAGCGGCACGGCCGGGGCCCGCTCGATCGAAGGAACGGTTCGCGGCGAGACGATACAGTTCACGGCCGGCAATCTGACCGCCAGGGGATTGCTCGAAGGAGAGGCGCTGAAAGGCGAGGCGACCCTTCCAGACCGGACGGTGAAATGGACCGCGGTGCGGATGCCGCGCCGGCCGCCAACGCCCAAGACGTACGATTTCGAACCGGCCGAGTTCCAGCTGTATTTCTCCGCCAAGGCTGCCCCGGTGCTTCACATTTTTCCCGGAGACACCGTCCGAACCTGGAGCGTCGATGCGGGTGGCCGCGACAAGCAGGGCAATCGGCGCTCGGCCGGCGGCAATCCGCAGACCGGCCCGTTCTATGTCGAAGGCGCCCTGCCGAACGATACGCTCGTCGTCCGCCTCAACCGGGTGCGCACGAACCGCGACTGGGCACAAAGCGGGAACACAATCGTGCGGACTGCGCTGGAGCCGGGAACGCTCGCGAATCTGACATGGGACCAGACCTTCAACAGCCGATGGAAGCTGGATGCGGCGGGGAACGTCGCCGTCCTGGAGAAGCCCACGGACGCGCTCAAGAACCTCGTGATACCGCTGCTGCCGATGATGGGCTGCGTCGCGGTGGCCCCTGCCGGGGAATCGTCCGTGCGCACCACCGATTCGGGACGCTTCGGCGGGAACATGGACTACAACCAGATTCGAGAGGGGACCACGCTCTACCTGCCTGTTTCACATCCCGGTGCGCTTCTGTTCCTCGGAGACGGGCATGCCGGGCAGGGCGACGGCGAGCTGACCGGTGACGCCCTGGAAACATCCATGGATTTCGAGTTCACCGTCGACCTCATTCGCGACCGGAACTTCGGTCATCCGCTGGCGGAGAACGCCGAGTTCCTGATCAGTATCGGGATAGGGGGCTCGCTCGATCAGGCGCTCCAGCAAGCCACGAGCGGCCTGGTCCGCTGGCTCGAACGCGACTACAAGCTGACCGCCAACGAGGCTGCCATGCTTCTCGGCTTCGCCCTGAAGTACGACGTCGTGGATCTGGTGGGCACCCAGGTCAGCATCGCGGCCAAGCTGCCGAAGGCGACGCTGGCCAGACTCACCAGGAACTGAATGCGCCATGGAGAAACACTCTGCCGGCGGACGCCGACTTTTCCTTGCTCTGGCCTTGGTGTCGCTGCTTGGAGTGGCGCTGGCCTCAGGGCAGCAGCGCGATGCCGGCGACATGGTCACGAGCATCCGGATGGAGGGGCTGCAGCGCTCACGCGCGCTGGTCCTGTACCGGACGCTCACAGATGATGTCGGCGCGCGACTGACCGGATCACCTGCCCACTTGCAGGCGGCGCGCTGGGCGCTCGACCGCTTCACGGAATGGGGCCTCGCCAACCCGCACCTCGAGCCGTACGAGTTCGGCCGCGGGTGGCAGCTCGAACACGTGTCCGTGGAAATGACCGAACCGCGCTATGTCCCGCTCATCGCCTACGCCGACGCCTGGTCCCCGTCAACCGCGGGCGCGGTGACCGGACCGGTCGTCTACGTCGGCGACAAGACAGCCGCGCAGATTCAGGCAGCCGCAGAGCAGCTTCGCGGCGCCATCGTGCTGACCCACCTTCCGCAGACGGAATTCGTCGTGCGCGACCGGCCGCAGCCCGGTCTCGACGACCGTCCGGTGGCCACGGGCAACCCCGCGCTGCCGCAGCCGCGGAGCACGACCCCGCCCACCGAACTGATGACCCTGCTCGGACGGGCAGGCGCGGCGGTGGCGCTCCGACCGAGCGCCTATCGTGATGGCACCGTCGGCGTGACCGGAAATCGCGCCACCTCCTCTGACGCGGTGCCCTCGATCGTCATCGCCGGCGAGCAGTACAACGTGCTCGTCCGCCTGGCTGCCCGGGGACGTCCGGTGTCGCTGCGCGTGGAGCTCCGGACGCGCTTCTTCGACGAGGACCGAAACAGCTACAACGTCATCGGAGAGATCCCGGGGCAGGATCCGGCGCTGCGCGACCAAGTCGTGCTGATTGGCGGGCACCTCGACTCGTGGCACACCGCGAGCGGCGCCACTGACAACGCGGACGGCGCCGTCGCGGTCATGGAGGCGATGCGCATCTTAGGTGCGCTCGGCGCCCGTCCGCGGCGCACCATCCGGGCGGCGCTGTGGAGCGGCGAGGAACAGGGCCTACTCGGCGCCCGTGCCTACGTCGCGCAGCACTTCAACACCCCGGAAACGCGAGATCGGCTGTCCGTCTATCTGAACGACGACCCCGGAAGCGGCAAGACGCTCGGCTTCTACATGGAGGGAAATAGAGAAGCCAAGGCAATCTTCGATCGCTGGCTCGCGCCGCTGAAGGATCTGGGCGCGACGCGCAACATCATCGAGGGTATCGGCGCGACCGATCACGTGCCGTTCAACGAGGCCGGGTTGCCCGGGTTCAACGTGATCAAGAACTTCGACGCGTACGACGAGCGCACGCGCCATACCAATGCCGACTACCCGGAGCGCGCGAGCGAGGACGAGCTGAAGCAGTCGGCCGTCTTCATGGCGACATTCGCGTGGCAGGCTGCAATGCTGGAGAAGATCCCCCGGATAACGGCGGCGAACATCGGCAAACGTTGAATGTCGTCTATCATGCGCGCAGCTGATCGTCGGGATGACACCGGAGGGACATGACTCATGCGATTGCATCATGCCGCGCTTTTCACGTTACTCATCACGTCCGTGCCCGTCACGGCGCAGGTGAATCTCGGCACCTACGAAGACCGCATCGCGGTCGAGGACGTGATGGCGCGCTACGTGTGGGCGGTGGATTCCCTCGATCCAGAGGGCTACGTCGCCGTGTTCACTGAGGATGCCACGATCGATTCGAACGGGAACATCAGCAAAGGACACCAGGAGATTCGCGAGATCGTCACGGGTCTCATCCGGCGCCGCGACGACAACAAGGCGAAGGGATTGCCGACGGCGAATCTGTACCACGTGATCAGCAGCGTGCGCATCACGTTCCCGCAGCCAGGCGAGGCGGTCCACCAGTCGTACTGGCAGACCGTGCGGCGTGACAAAGACGGAAGGATGATCGCGGCCGCGATGGGCCGCTCTGAGGACCGGCTCGTCAAGCGCAACGGCAGGTGGTTGATTCAGTCGCGAAAGCTGACCGTCTTCACCGACTGACAAAGGAATCCGTGCCCGCGGCGAAACGCCGAAACGTCATCGTCCACATCGCGGCCAGCGCGGACGGCTATATCGCCCGCTCCGATGGCGATCTCGAGTGGCTGACGTCCCGCCCGGCTCCCAAAGGCTTCTACGGCATGAATGCCTTCATGAAGTCGATCGATACGACGGTGCTCGGCCGGAAGACCTACGAGGTGAGCCTGAGCCTGGGGGCGACGTTCGACTCTGGGGGCCGGACCATCGTGTTCTCCCGCCATGCGCCACCAGCGGACGCCCCGTCAGGCGTGGAGTTCGTGAACGAGGCCATCGGCCCATTCGTGAGCCGTCTTCGAAAGCAGCCGGGCAAGGATATCTGGCTGATGGGTGGCGGCGACATCATCGCCTCGTTTCTTGACGAGCACGCGATCGACGAGTTCGTCGTCAGTGTGGTGCCCGTGTTCATTGGAGACGGGATCCCACTGATAGCGCGGCGCCACCGTCACGTGCCTCTGGATCTGCGCACGGTCGAACGCTTCGACGATGGACTCGTCCAGCTGCACTACCGCGTGCGAAAGAAGTGAGCGAGCGCAAATCCTACGTTGTGTACAACGTGATCACGAACAGGACGAATCGGTAGCCCAGGACGATGGCCGCCACGGCCACGGTGAGCACCCCGACCTTGATCACGCGGTAGGCGCCGGTTGCGCCGTAGACCCTGCCCGTCGCGACGTACATGTACACAGCGCATGCGAGCAGCAGCAGGGTCGAGAGCACGTGGTCCAGCCCCTCCGAGGCGAACCCGGCGCCGCCGAACCACCGGTCAACGGGCGGGACCGCCGTCGCGGCGCTGAAGAGCAGCAGAAGGAACGCGTACAGGTGGAGCGAGAACAGCGCGTGGGCCACGGGCGGGCGTCTGCTCCCAGGGAACACGACCGCGAGCGCTCCCACGAACGACAGCGCCATGAACACGATGAGCGATCGTGCGTTCACGGCGACGGAGTGGTCGAACACGGGCGCATACAGATCGAGCGAGGTCTGCATCGCTGCCATGCGATGCGACACCAGGAGTTCCGCCCCGGCGCTCCAGGGCTGTGTGTGCAGGTGCGCGTCGAGCGGCGTCGTGAAGACTCTGCCGCCGGTCAGCGATTCGGTCGCGAAGAAGAGGGCGTTGGCGATCAGAAACAGCGGAACAGGCCCGACGTACGGTTTCCGCTGTCCCTGCAGGTAGGCCACCGTGAGAAACCCCGGGCGGCCGGCCAGACATCGGAAGACTGCGCAGGAGGCGGCCGTCAACAGGCGTGAATGCCCGGACCAGCTGATCGAACAGGCCACGAAACGTCAGCTCCCGCGCACGCAACGGCCGCTCGCCGCACTCCGGACAGTAGGGCGTCGAGACGGCGGCGCGGCACGTGGGGCAGCTCCACGGATCGGTGTGGGTCACCTCGGACCTCGGCTGGCTCGCATCTGTTGCTGCCACTCTACATGGAAGTGGACGGGTTGCGTGGTATCCTCGTCGCGTACCTAGCGGGGTCCACTGTTGTCCATCAGGACCCCTACCCGCGTCTCGACCTCGCCGAGTTCGTGGATGTAGGCATCAGCGAGCACACGGCGAAGGTGTGCGATGCCTCACGAACGACAGAACGCTCCCCCTGTCTGTCGCCCGCCCTTCGCCCAACGTGGAGAATTCGACATGGTCAAAGGACTCGCTACCGTCATTTATCACGTCCCGGATTTGAACCGCGCAAAGGCCTGGTATGCGGCCGCCTTCGAGCAGCAGCCTGTACTTCGATCAGCCGTTTTATGTCGGCTTCAACATCGCGGGTTACGAGTTGGGGCTCGATCCGAATCAGACGGTGGCCGGCACCGGAGGTGGGGGTAGCGTGGCGTACTGGCGTGTCGCCGAGATCGAAACCGCGGTTCATCACTTCGTTGCGGCCGGTGCGAAGATGGTCTCGCCGGTGCAGGACGTGGGTGAAGGCATCAAGGTTGCCACGGTCGCCGATCCGTTTGGCAATCCGATCGGCTTGATCGAGAATCCGCATTTCGAATTGCCGCGGGCATAGGTGGGCGGGCGCTGCAGCGGGCGGGTGCATGTATCATGGCACCCGCGGCTGAGCGCCAGCCGGATAGTCGCTGAGTCCACACAGATGGTCAGACCGACGCTGATCGCGCTCATCGGGCTGCAAGTCGTTACAAGTCCGGTTCAGCGCTTTCCACAGAATCCGATCCTGACGCCCGCATCGAGTCCCACGATCGGCGAGAACCTCAACGGTCCCTCGCTGATTCGGGTTCCCGGGTGGGTCGACAAGCCACTCGGGCGGTACTACCTGTATTTCTCGCATCATGCCGGCAAGTACATCCGTCTGGCTTACGCCGACGCCGTGACGGGCCCCTGGAAGGTTCACGAACCAGGCACGCTCAGAATCGAGGACGCTCCGCGCTGCCACGACCACGTCGCGTCGCCCGATGTGCACGTCGACGAGGCGCGACGCGAGATTCTGATGTACTTTCACTGTCCGACTGGTGGGCAGGTCGACGCCAACGGGCGCGTCGACATCAACGAGCAGGAGACGTTCCTGGCGTCGTCCTCTGATGGCCTTCGGTTCCGGGCGTCGCCAGCCGCCGTCGGGCCCGCCTACATGCGGGTTTTTCGCTGGGGCGACGACTATTACGCGATCGCGCGAGCTGGTATCGTGCTCCGCTCGCGTGACATGAGAGCGCCGTTTGAGCCTGGCCTGACGCTCATCCCCGCCGATGCGGGCCGCCTCCTCCGTCACGCGGCAGTTGATGTACGGGGCGACGTGTTGAGGGTCTACTATTCGCGCATCGGTGATCGGCCAGAGCGCATTCTGGTATCCGAGATTCATCTGACCCCAGACTGGCGATCATGGCGTGCGTCGCCTCCGATCGACGTGCTGTCGCCAGAACGAGACTACGAGGGGCATGCGCTCGCCCTCGAGGTGTCCGCGCCCGACGAAGCGCCGGGCCGCGTCAGGCAGCTTCGCGACCCTGGGATATTCTCGGAGAGCGGGCGAACGTACCTGCTGTATTCGGTTGCAGGGGAAAGCGGGCTGGCGATCGGCGAACTCGGAAATCGACGTTGAGGGTCCGGAGACACGCGAAAGCGATGAGAAGCTACCCTTATACAGTCGACAACGGCCACGGCGAACGCCTGACGTTCACCGGCCTGACGAAAGGACCCGAAGGCGAACGCGCGCTGGCCGAGGGCTTCGCGCGGCCTGGCGCCGGCCCGCCGATGCACGTGCACTATCTTCAGGAGGAGGCCGCCCGCGTCGTGAGCGGACGCCTCGGCTATCAGGTCCTGGGCCGGGAACAACAGTTCGCCGGTCCAGGGGAGCTCGTCGTCTGGCCGGCCGGCACGCCGCACAAATGGTGGAATGCGGGCAGCGATGAGCTGCACCTCGCGGGCTGGTGCAGCCCGCCCGGCAACGTCGAGTTTTTCCTCAGCGAGTTGTTCGCCTCGACGAAGGCGAACGGCGGCGGCCGTCCGGCGCTGTTCGACGCGGCATTTCTCACGACGCGCTATCGCGCGGAATTCGCGATGCTCGAGATTCCTGCTGTCGTGCGGCATGTCGTCATGCCCATCCTGTACGTCGTCGGCGCGCTGCTGGGGAAGCACAGGAAATACAGGGATGCGCCGCCCCCGATTGCACCCGGTCGATGACTGGAGACGCGACCATCCAGTTGAGCGTCAAGGTGGTGCCCGGGTCTTCGCGCAACGGCATCGCCGGCTGGCTGGGCGAGACGCTCAAGGTGCGAGTGACCGCAAAGCCCGAACGTGGAAAGGCCAACGCGGCGGTTGAAGCGACGATCGCGGAGGCGCTCGGCATTTCCGTCAAGTTTGCTCGCGTGATTCACGGAAAGACATCCCCTCGGAAGATCGTCGAGATCCAGGGTCTGTCTGAGTCCGAGGTCTACCGCCGGCTCTCGACGGGAGCGGCCTGACATGGAGAGAAACTTCAGGGCGATAGAGCGCGCAGACTATGCCCAGGTCCGCCAGCTTCTGGCGAACACGGGCTGGCAGCAGCGCGTCGCAGACGAACGCAGATTCGAGCGAATGATCCGAGGGGCGAATCGAACCGTTGTTGCCGTCGAGAACGGACGCGTGGTTGGTTTCGCGAGAGCCTTGTTCGACGGTGCGTCGAACGGGTACATCTCGACCGTGGCTGTCGCAGCCGATTGCCAGGGGCAGGGAATCGGACGAGAGCTGGTCAGGCGGCTGATGGATGTCGACGACCCTGCCAACATCACGTGGATCCTGCGGGCGGGAAAAGGCAGCCCGGGCTTCTGGGAGAAGATGGGGTTCCGGAAGTCCGACGTGGCTATGGAGGTCGTCAGAAAAGGGTAGCCATGACGCGGACGGTCATTCGCCCAGAGGGCCCGGAAGACGGCCCTGGCGTTCGGCAGGTCAACGAGCTGGCGTTCGGGCAGCCCGCGGAAGCCGACCTCGTCGACAGACTGCGGCTGGCTTGCGCCGATTCCTTGTCGCTGGTGGCGGACGATGGCGTGGTGGTGGGGCACATTCTCTTTACGCCGGTCGTGGTCGAGGGCGCGGCGGGAGATGTGATCGGCATGGGATTGGCGCCGATGGCCGTTCGACCCGATCGCCAGCGCGAGGGCATCGGCTCGCAACTCGTGAAACGCGGCCTGGAGATGCTCCGTGAGCGCGGCTGCCCATTCGTTGTCGTGGTCGGACATCCGGACTACTATCCGCGCTTCGGGTTCGAGCCCGCCTCGGCGCGTGGTCTCGCGAGCCAGTGGGAGGGCGTGCCTGACGCGGCGTTCATGGTCCTGGTGCTGGATACCCACGCCATGACGGGCACATCCGGTGTCGCACGGTACCGGGACGAATTCAATGCGGTCACGTGAACTGGAGGCAAGCGTGAAGATCAGAACCCGAATAGTGGCGGGTATCATCGCCGCCTTGTTTGCCGCGACGGCCGGGGCAGCCGACAAGCCGGAAGACCTGGCTCAAGCCGCGGCGGAGTCCTGGTTGAAGTTGACCGATGGCGGCGACGCCGGAGCGTCGTGGGAGCAGGCGGCGAAGGTGTTCAAAGGTGCGGTGACGAAGGAGCAGTGGACCGGGGCCATCGCGGGTGTGCGGCCGCCGCTGGGCAAGGTCGTCTCCCGCAAGGTGACGTCCCGCCAGTACACCGAGAAGCTGCCGGGGGCGCCGGAGGGTAAGTACGTGGTCATCCAGTACGAGACCGTGTTCGAGAACAGAGCCTCGGCGGTCGAAACCGTCACCCCGATGCTCGATCCGGACGGCGTCTGGCGCGTGTCCGGCTACTTCATTCGTTGAGCCAGGAGCCGCCATGCAGGTCAACCCATATCTGAGCTTCAAGGGGCAGTGCGAGGCCGCGTTCAGGTTCTACGAGCAGTGTCTCGGCGGCCAGCTCGGGCCCATCTTCCGCTACGCCGGGACATCCCTGTCGGGCCAGGTCCCGGCCGGCTGGCAGGACAAGGTGATGCACGGCAGCGTGACCGTCGGCGGGCAGGAATTGATGGGCGCCGACGTCGCGCCGGACGGCTACGAGGAACCGAAAGGCTTCTCGCTCTCTATTCAGATCAAGAGCACGGCGGAGGCCGAGCGCATCTTTCGCGAGCTGAGCACGGAGGGCCGTGTCGTGATGCCGCTCGAGAAGACGTTCTGGGCCGAGCGATTTGGGATGGTCGTCGATCGGTTCGGAGTACCGTGGCTGATCAACTGCGAAGGGCCCAATCAGCCCGCATGACCAATTCCGACTATCGTGAGATCAGGCTGCGTGACGGGCGAATCCTGGCCTACGCAGAATATGGCAGCCCGCGCGGGCTGCCGATCATCCACTGTCACGGCACGCCGAGCTCGCGTGTCGAAGGCGACCTGATCTTCGACGCCGCCATCGCCGCCGAACTCGGCGTCCGGATCATCGCGCCCGACCGGCCGGGGATGGGCCGGTCGGATTTCCAGCCCGGCCGCCGGATCGTGGACTGGCCCGATGACGTGCAGGAGCTGGCCGCGGCCCTCGGGCTCGACACGTTTGCCGTGCTCGGTTCCTCTGGCGGGTCGCCGTACGCGGCTGCATGCGGAGCGCTGATTCCGAACCGGGTTCGGATCGTCGGCCTGCTCGGCGGCGTGGCCCCCGCCGACGCTCCAGGCATCGTCGCGGCGATGAGCGCGCCGCTCCGCGTGATGGTCCGGCTCGCGCGGTATGCCCCGGCTGTGCTGCGCGGCCTCTTCCGGCTCAACCTCCGGGCGATGCGCGGCGGTGGGGAACGCGCAGGTGAACGGATGGCCGCGTCGTTTCCCGAGCCCGATCGGAGCCTGTTGAAACGTCCCGAGATTCGCGACGGCTTCATGGCGTGCTACGCGGAGTCGTGCCGCCAGGGCCCCCGAGGCCCCGTCTGGGACGTGGGGCTCATGGCGCGCCCGTGGGGGTTCGACCTCGCCGCCATCAAGGTGCCCGTGGTGTTGTGGCAGGGAGAGCGCGACCGCAACGTTCCCGCCGCCCACGGTCGCTACCTCGCCGGCGCGATCTCGACCTGCCGCGCCACGTTCTATCCAGATGACGCGCATCTTTCCCTGCCTCTGAACCATCAACGGGAGATTCTCAGCGCGCTGGCCGGCCAATTCGAGGAGAAGAAAGGACGTGACGATGCTGAAGATGTCGTGCCTGACGGCAGTCGCGTTCTTCATAGCATCGCCGGCGATGGCCCAGTGGCTGAACCAGCCAACGCCGGGCATCCCTCGGTACTGCGGACGGGAAACCGAATCTCACGGCGCAGGCGCCGCGGATGCCGGATGGCAAGCCGGACCTCTCCGGGATCTGGCGCCGCAAGGCCGACCGCTACTACAACAACATCGCCGCGGATCTGAAACCGGGCGACGTCCTGCCGTGGGCGGAGTCGCTCTACCAGGAGCGGCGGGCCGACTTCGGGAAGGACAGCATGGAGGTGCGCTGCCTGCCGTTCGGTCCGGCCGCGAGCACCACGCCGTATGCCGACATCAAGATCGTGCAGACGCCGGCGCTCATCGCGATCCTTGCGGACAATCTCACGCACCGCCAGATCCACATGGACGGCCGCAGGCTTCCGAAGGATCCCAACCCAAGCTGGATGGGATACTCCGTCGGCCGATGGGAGGGCGCTACGCTCGTCGTGGAGAGCACGGGCTTCACGGATCGCTCGTGGCTCGATTACGACGGCCACCCCCATACCGAAGCGTTGAAGATGATCGAGCGATACCACCGGCGTGATTTCGGTCACCTCGACCTCGCTGTCACGTTCGACGATCCGGGCGCGTACGCCAGGCCGTGGACCGTCAGCGTTCCCCTCGAGCTGTTTCCGGACACCGAGCTGCTCGAGGCCGTCTGCCGGGAGAACGAGAAGGACTTCTCGCACATGTCCGCCAAGCCAGCCGGCCAGCAGTCGGCCGCGGTCGCGGTGGCTCGCGACGTCCTGGCGAAGTATGCGGGCGCCTACGAAATCGAGGACAAGGGCAAGATCAGGCCGGCGGTTATTTCGGTGTCTGGCGACGCGTTGTTTCTGGACCTGGATCAGACAGGCCCGCAGCACCTCGTGGCGATGTCCGATACCAGTTTCTCCTTCAGCGGAACCGTGCTTCAGTTCGTCGCCGACGGTCAGGGCGCGATCACTCACTTCCTCACGCACGCGGTCGAGGGCGAAGACCGGGCCGTCCGAAAGAGGTAGATCGCCCCCGTCCGCTCGACGTTATACTTCCCGCCATGCGAAGGCCCCCGCTGAAGTCGTTCCGTCTGATATGTCTGATGGCGTTCGCCGTGGCAGGGCCGCTGGCGGGTGCCCGTCCCGCCGCCCAGCAGCCCGCCGCGCCGCAGCTTCCACAACCGCCACTGACTCCGCGCGCGGCCGCGCCTCACGACCTGGCCGGCTACTGGGTGTCCGTGGTGACCGAAGACTGGCGCTGGCGCATGGTCACGCCGCCGAAGGGCGACTACATCAGCATTCCGTTGAGTGACGAGGGTCGCCGCGTGGCGTTCGCGTGGGATCCGCAGACGGACGGTTCATGTCGGGCGTACGGCGCGGCAGGCCTGATGCGCATGCCGACTCGCCTCAACATCACCTGGCAGGGCGACGATGTAATCAAAGTCGAGAGCGATGCCGGCCAGCAGACACGCCTGCTGCAGTTCGCTCCCAAGGGGGCGCCGGGCTCGCGATCGCTGCAGGGCTTCTCCGTCGCGGAGTGGGAGCCGCTCGGCCCCGGCGGCGGTGGGCGCGCCGGTGGCCTTCCGCCCAGAGCCTTGAAAGTGGTCACGACGAACCTGCTCGAAGGATGGCTCAGGCGCAACGGCATCCCGTACAGCGATCAGACGACGCTGACCGAGCATTGGGACCGCGTCGCGTTCCCGAACGGCGATGTCTGGCTGACCGTATCGCAGTACGTCAGCGATCCGAAGTACCTCACCGGCGAGTACACGACGAGCATGCACTTCAGGCGCGAGCCGGACGGCTCGAAATGGAAGCCGGCGCCGTGCCGTGCCCTCTGAGGGGATGACGATGTTCCTGCGTGTGGCGTTTCTGGTCCTCGTGAGCGCGTCCACGGCCTTCGCGCAGGCGTTGCCCGAAGGCGGCCCGACGAAGGTCGAGCTCGTCGGCTCGTGGCTGATGGTGAACGATGAGGAGCGCCTGGTCCGCATCGACCCGGGCCCCGAGCTCGGCAACTTCACCGGTTTCCCGCTGAACGCCGCGGGCAGGCAGAAGGCGCTGACCTGGAACTCGACCATCCAGGCAGTCCCCGAGCATCAATCGCGCCCGCACGCCGGGTCGTATTCCATGCGAGGCCCCAACCCGAGCCCGCATATCGGCGAGATCATCGACCCGATCAGCCGACGGCTGATTGCGTACACGTTGACCGGCCTCTTCGAGAACGCGAACCGTACCATCTGGCTCGATGGTCGGCCGCATCCCTCGGACGCGGCCGAGCGCCTGTGGACCGGTTTCTCGACGGGCGAGTGGGAAGACGGGATGCTGCACGTCACCACCACCCACTTCAAGCAGATGTTCATCCAGCGAAACGGGGTGCCCGTGAGCCCGTACGCCGTGATGCACGAGTACTTCATCCGGCACGGCGACCGGATGGTGCTCATCAGCCAGATCGACGACCCGGTCTACCTCGAAGAACCGATGGTGCGCACGTCGACGTTCCGGTGGAATCCAGGGGCGCGGGAGAACGCCATCGCGCAGGTGGACGTGGCCGAAGAGATTCCGGGGCTCCGCCAGGGCGACGTGCCGCACTACCCACTGGGATCCACGCATCCGGAGTATGCGGACGAGAACAAGCTGCCGCTCGAAGCCACGCTCGGCGGGAAGGACACGCTGTACCCGGAGTACGCCGAGAAGCTGAAGCAGGGAATGAAGCTCGCCTTGACGACCGCGGGGCCGCAGCCACTGCCGCCGGCTCCGAAAGGCCGTGCCGCGAAGGATCTGGCGCGCCCGTATCGCCCGAGCTACGAAAACAAGGGCGACGTCGAAGTGCTGCCTGTGCAGGGGGCCGTCTACATGGTGGCCGGCGCGGGCAGCAACGTCACCGTTCAGGTCGGGCCGAATGCGCTCTTCGTTGTCGACACCAACGAGGCCGCCATGAGCGACAAAATCCTGGCGGCCATCAAGACGATTTCGCCCCTGCCGATCCGCTACATCGTCAACACGAGCGCCGACCCGGACCACGTCGGCGGCAACGAGCGGTTCGCCAAGTCCGCCGGCGATTCGGTGAACGCGTTCTACGAGCAGGGCGCGCGCGTCTACGCGCAGGACAACGCCTACGCGCGCATGACGAACCCGAAGGGCGGATCGAAGCCGCTGCCGACGGCGCTGTGGCCGACCGACTCGTTCGGGGCGGCGCTCAAGACGCTCTTCGTCACCGGAGAGCCTGTCGAGATGATCCATCAGGCGGCGCACACCGACGGCGATCTGGTGGTGTTTTTTCGCAAGTCCGATGTGATCGTCGCGGGCGACGCGTTCTCGACCGATCGCTATCCCGTGATCGAGGCCGGCCGCGGCGGCACGCTCGGCGGCGTCCTCGATGCCCTGAACCATCTGATTGACATCGCGATCCCCGAATACAACTCGATGGGCGGCACGCGCGTCGTTCCCGGACACGGCCGCATCGCGAACGAGATCGATCTGGTCGAATACCGGGACGCCATGACGATCATCGCGGATCGAATCACGGGCCTCGTCCTCGAAGGAAAGACCCTGGACCAGGTGAAGGCCGCGGGCGTGAGCCTCGACTTCGACGGCGTGTACGGCGCGAGCACCGGCCCCTGGACGACGGAGATGTTCGTGGAGGCCGTGTACCGCGAGATCAAGGCCAACACCGCGCCCTGGAGAGCGCGCCTGCTGCGCAACGTGCCCGCGGCGGAGCTCTCGTTCCTGACAAGCAGCAACGCTCCCGCTGGTTCGCGGAAGCCGGCGGCCGCGGCGAAGCCCGCAGCGAAGGCCAGCCGCGATCCGTGGGAAGGCAAGTGGACCCTGAACATTTTCTCGTCGAACTACGAGCCGTCGAGCCTGCTGCCGTACCGCCGCGAAATGGTCATCTCGCTCAACGCCGCCGAGACCACGCACACGGTGTCGTCCTGGCGCCGGCCGCAAGGCAACGGCTCACCGCTCTCGACGTACGGGTACACGGCCAGATTCGACGGCAAGCCGTACCCGGTCCCCAACTGGGGCGCGGCCACGGTCACGTTGAAGCGCGTCGATGCGAACACGATCGAACGGGCGCTCGACGGCGCGGAGATCGGCAGGGAAACGTCGACGTGGACGCTCTCCGCCGATCGGAAGACGCTGACGGTGACCGCGAAGGGCACCGATGCAACCGGTGTCGCCTACACGAGCACGCAGGTCTACGAGAAGCAATGAGCCAGGCGCCGGAAGGCCAGGGCTTTTTCTCTCGCCTGAGCACGTACGCGGCCAACGCATTACGCTACTGGGAGCCTCGCAGGCTCGTGTACAACGCCGTCCTGGCGGCAGTAGTCGTCGCGCACTTCGCTCTGGCGTGGCCGGCCTCGAGGGACAAGTTGTCGTTCGATCTTCTGCTGGGCCTGTTCATCCTGGCGGTGCTCGCGAACATCGTCTACTGCGCGGCCTATGCGGCAGACCTGTTCGTCCAGTTCGCCGGACTCGAAACGGCGTGGCGCAGAGGGCGGATGTTACTGTTGATCGTCGGAACGTGCTTTGCGGCGACCCTCGCACACTTCTTCTTGCAGCAGGCATTCTGACGTTGGGGCTCGACATCGCCACGGCATCTCGTCTCGGGTCGCGCGATCGCATTTCCGCCGCCGGCTGGCGTATCGTCCTGCTCGCCAGCCTTGGCGGCACGCTCGAGTTCTACGACTTCGTCGTCTTCGGCATCTTCGCGCGCGACATCGCCGACACGTTCTTTCCCAGCGGATCGCCCCTCGTGTCGCTCATGGCGTCGTTTGCGGCCTTCGCCGCCGGCTACCTGGCCCGCCCGATCGGCGGCATCGTGCTCAGCCACTACGGCGATCGCTACGGCCGGCGCCGGGTGTTTCTGGGGTCGTTGTTCGTGATGTCCGCGGCGACGCTGGGCATGGGCCTGGTGCCGTCGTACGCGCGGTGGGGCGTCGGGGCCCCCGCGCTGATGGTCGTGCTGCGCGTCCTCCAGGGTTTCTGCCTCGGCGGAGAGCTGCCAGGCGCCCTCACATACGTTGTCGAGACCACGCCCCGGATTGCGCCGTTTGTCTGCGCGGTGGTGTTTGCCTGCGTGACCATGGGCGTCGCCGCCGCGACCGGCGTCAGCCTGTTGGTGCGTACGCTGCTGGGGCCGGCGGATGTGGCGGTCTACGGCTGGCGCATCGCCTTCGTCATCGGCGGTCTGGGAGGAGTCCTGAGCTTCGTGTTGCGGCGATCGCTCGAGGAGTCGCCTGAATTCGCCCGCATGCGCAGCCTGGCCTCGCGCCGGCCGTTCGGTGAGCTCCTGCGAACGCATGGGACCGCCGTGTTCGTCGGCTGCGCGATGCTGGCGGGCACGGCGTGCTTCACCGGCCTGTTCTTTTCGCACCTGCCGGCGTACCTTGCCGGGGTGCTGCATTACGACGCGCGCCAGGCCGTCTTGTCGCAGACGGTCGGCGTCGTGGCCTGTGCGGTCGGCATTGTTGCCACCGGCTGGCTGGGCGATCGCATCCCGCCGCGCCATCTGCTCCGAATGGGCGTGACGCTCATGCTGGTGCTGGCCTACCCGTTCTACGCGGCGCTCGACGGCCGCACCGTCAACCTGACATGGCTGCTGACGCTCGCCGGCCTGGCCGCCGGGCTGACGAACGGATCCTTCGCGTGCCTGCTGACGGATCTCTTTCCGACGCGCATCCGTTTCACCGGCGTCGCCCTTGTATTCAACATCAGCTTCACGATCTTCAGCGGCACGGCCCCGCTCGTGGCCACGACGCTGATCCGCGAAATGGGGACGGTCAGGGCGCCGGCGCTGCTGGTGATCGGCTGCTGCCTGCTCGCGCTCACGGGGAGTCTCTGGGTCGAACGCTACGGCGGCCATGTGCTCGTGGAGGACACATTCGATGCGCAGGTGTCGCGTTAGAGCTCATCAGAAGCGCAGCGCAATGAGGTGACGTGTGCAGACGATGACAGTAACAACGGCTGTCGAGGAGCGTGAGCCGTCGCGTGCCCGCGCGCGACCCCGCCGCAGCCGCTTCTACGTCGGTATTTCGGCGGCCATGATCGCTATCGTCGTCGTGGGCTTCTGGGCGTCCTATTTCGGACCGATGCTGCGCGGCAACGTCGCGCGGCCGTGGGTGATTCAGCTGCATGGGGCCGTCTACGTGGGCTGGATGGCGCTGTTGCTGGCCCAGGTCGCGCTGGTCGCCGGCGGACGTACTCGGACGCACCGGCGCCTCGGACAGTTCGGGATCTGGTACGGATGGCTCGTGCTGGTGATGGGAGTGGTCGTCAGCTTCGCCGCGCCGCTGCTGCATCTTGCCGCAGGGGAGTGGGACATGGATCGGGCCGCCGCATTTCTGATCATCCCGCTTGGCGACATGGTCCTGTTCGCCGGTTTCTTCGGAGCCGCCGTCGCCTACCGATCGAAGCCCGACGTGCACAAGAGGCTGATCGTGCTGGCCACGGTGGCGCTGCTGTTTGCCGCCATCGGCCGCATGTCCTTTATCCAGTCGACGCCTCTTCTGGTGCTCATCTGGGTCTCGCCGGTATTAGTGGCGCTCGCCCACGAGGCGCTGACGCGCCGCCGGCTCGACCCGGTCTACTCCATGGGCCTCGTGATTCTGCTCGCCGGGGCCGGACGCGTGGCTGTCGCGCAGTCTGACCCGTGGATGCGGACCGGACGCGCGCTGTTGCGCAGCCTGATGTGAAGGTCGAGTAGTATTTTCGCGCGGAGGATGAAGATGAGCGCATCAAGCCGGAGGACGTTCGTCAAACAGGCGGCGCTGCTGGTGGCCGGAGCCTCCGCGGCTCCGTGGGCCAGGCTCGGGGCTGTCGACGCGGTCAGTGTGACGGCGGCCACATCGGCCGGCAGCGTCCGCGGGCTCGCCTCCGGCGGCATCAACGTTTTCAAAGGCATCCACTACGGCGGGACGACGGCGGGGAAGAACCGGTTCATGCCGCCGGCCCCGCCCGTCGCCGTGGACGGGTACGCGCGACGCGCTGGCCTACGGGCCGACGGCGCCGCAGACGACGGGCGCCGGCGGGGCGCGTGGCGGCGGCCTCACGGAAAGCGAAGACTGCCTCGTGCTGAACGTCTTCACGCCGGCCCTCGGCAGCGGCCGCGGGCGGCCCGTCATGGTGTGGCTGCACGGCGGCGGTTTCTCGACGGGATCCGGCTCGGGCGCTGTGCTCGACGGCACCAGCCTCGCGAAAACGAGCGACGTCGTGGTCGTCACGATCAACCACCGGCTGAACGTGTTCGGCTTCACGCTACCTCGGCGCGGCTGCCGGATCGGAGTTCGCGCTCTCCGGCGGCGCCGGCATGCTCGACATCGTCCTGGCGCTGGAGTGGGTGCGCGACAACATCGACCGCTTCGGCGGCGATCCGAACCTCGTCACGATCTTCGGTCAGTCGGGCGGCGGACGGAAGGTCGCGACGCTGATGTCGATGCCGGGCGCGAAGGGACTGTTTCATCGCGCGATCATCGAGAGCGGCGCGGTGCTGCGCCTGACCACGAAGGACGACGCCGGTCAGGCGACGGAGCTGCTGCTCGCCGAGCTCGGGCTCGCGAAGGGACAGGCTCGCGACCTGCAGAACGTGCCGATGGCGCAGCTGCTCGCGGCCAACGCCGCCGTGCTCGCGAAGCTGACGCTGCGCGAGCCCGGGCAGACCGCGAACTCGCCGACGGTGGACGGCATGGCGATTCCGACCCACCCGTGGGATCCGGCCGGACCCGCCCTCTCGGCGGCCATCCCGCTGCTCATCGGCTATGCCCGGACCGAGGAGACGCTGTACGACCGCCCGACGCCGGAGAAACTGGCCCTGGACGAGGCGGGGCTGAAGCTGCGCGCCGGCAAGCGCATCGGCGGCGATCCGGAGCGCGTGATCGAGGCGTTCCGCAAGGCGCACCCGGACGCCACGCCGTGGGATCTGTGGATCCTGATTGCGACGGAACATCCGCGCGGCACTTACTCGCGCGAGCTGGCGAAGCGCAAGGCAGCGCAGGCGGGCGCGCCGGCCTATTTCTACCGCTTCGACTGGGAGACGCCGGAGGGCGGCGGGCACATGCGGTCGCCGCACACGGTCGAAATCGGGTTCGTCTTCAACAACATCAACGTCGTGGGCCCGCTCATCGCGAAGATGCCCGAGGCGCACGCGCTCGCCGCCAAGGTCAGCGCGGCGTGGGCGACGTTCGCGCGCACCGGCAATCCCAACACGTCGGGCCTGCCGAAGTGGCCGGCGTACTCGGCCGCTTCCCGCGACACGATGCTGTTCAACAACACCAGCCGCGTCGAGCAGGATCCCGATCGCGTGGCGCGGCTGGCGATGGAGCAGGTGCTGAAGCTGGCGTAAGGCGACCCATGGGCCCTCGGGAGAGAGCGCAGGCGTTCTGCGCGGCGTACGGTCTCCGTTTTCCGATTCTGCTGGCTCCGATGGCCGGCGCATGCCCGGTGAGCCTGTCGATCGCCGTCGCGAACGCAGGCGGCATGGGCGCGATGGGCGCGCTGCTCACGGCTCCGGACGGGATACGCCGGTGGGTGAGCGAGTTTCGCGCCGCCAGCAGCGGACCCTTGCAGCTCAATACCTGGATCCCCGACCCAGATCCACGGCGCGACGCCGACGCGGAAGCCCGGACGCGCGCGTTCCTGTCCGCGTGGGGACCGGACGTGCCGGCGTCGGCCGGCGATGTCACGAGACCCGGCATCGACGAGCAGTGCGAAGCGTTCCTCGACGCCGCGCCCGCGGCCGTCTCGTCGATCATGGGCCTCTTTCCGCCGCGCTTCGTGGCGCGCTTCAAGGCGAAGGGCATCGCGTGGTTCGCGACCGCGACCACACTGGACGAGGCGAAGCTGGCGCAGGATGCGGGCGCGGACGCCATCATCGCGCAGGGGTTCGAGGCCGGCGGCCACCGCGGATCATTCGACCAGGCGGCCGCGGAGCGCCAGTCGGCCGGGTTGTTCGCGCTCGTGCCGAGGCTCGCCGATCGCCTGGACGTGCCGATCATCGCGGCGGGCGGCATCGGCGACGGCCGCGGCGTGGCTGCGGCGCTGACGCTCGGCGCGAGCGCCGCGATCGTCGGCACCGCATTTCTCCGGTGTCCGGAAGCGAAGACCCATCGCGCCTGGTCAGACGCGCTCGCCGACCTCGAGCCCGAGCAGACCACGTTGACGCGCGCGTTCACCGGCCGGCTGGCCCGATCGATCGCGACCGACTACGTGAAGGCGGCCGCATCACCCGATGCGCCGCCGCCGGCGCCGTACCCCGTTCAACGGGGTCTCACCGCGCCGATGAAGGAAGCCGGCGCGGCCGCGGGCGACTATCACCGCATGCAGCTCTGGGCGGGCCAGTCGGCGGCCATGGCGAAGCCGATTCCCGCCGGGGAGCTCGCCGTCGAAATCTGGCAACAGGCG
>CAVQPE010000004.1:0-28379 GCA_963714665.1 uncultured Solirubrobacterales bacterium
TGGGATCCGCTGGCTACGAAGGGGACGGTGCGCGGCCTGGAGGCTCGGGAGGTGGCCGAGCTGGCTACGAGCTGGTCCTCGGCAACACCTACCACCTGTTTGTTTCGCCTGGGCCGGAGCGGATTGCCAAGCGGGCGGGCTGCACGGGTTCATGGGCTGGGAGCGGGCGCTGATCACCGACTCCGGCGGCTTCCAGGTCTTCTCGCTCGCCCACGGCGGGGTCGCCGACGAGGTCAAGGGCAGCGGGCGGCGCCGGCGGCGACGGCGGTCGGTGGTCTCGATCGGCGAGGAGGGGGTGCGCGTTCCGCTCCTACAGCGACGGCACCGAGCTGTTCATCTCGCCCGAGGTCTCGATGCAGGTGCAGGCGGCGCTGGGCTCCGACATCGCCCTCGTCTTCGACGAGTGCACGCCGTTCCACGCCGACCGCGAGTACACCGCGCGCTCGACCGAGCGCACCCACCGCTGGCTCGACCGCTGCCTCGACTGGCACGCGCGCAGGGCCCGGCGCGCCAGGCGGTGTTCGGGATCGTCCAGGGCGGCGTCTACGAGGACCTGCGGCGCGAGTCGGCCGAGGCGGTCTCGGAGGCGGCGGTCGACGGGCTCGCGATCGGCGGCACCCTCGGCCGCGACAAGGCGGAGATGCGCGAGGTGCTGGCGATGACCGCGCCGCTGCTGCCCGCGGAGGCGCCCAAGCACCTGCTCGGGATCGGCGAGGTCGACGACCTGCTCGCCGGCATCGCCCTCGGCATCGACGTCTTCGACTGCGCCGTGCCGACCCGGCTCGCCCGCCACGGCGTCGGCCCTCGCGCCCCGACCCGGACGGCCGCTTTCGCCTCGACCTGCGCAAGGCCGGCCGCGAGGGCGACCGCGCCCGCTCGTCGAGGGCTGCCCATGCCCGGCCTGCCGAGCCACGACCGCGACTACCTCAGCTACCTCTCCCGCGCCGAGGAGCTGACCGCGGTCCGCCTGCTCTGCCTCCACAACCTCACCTACCTGCACGAGCTGATCGCCGGCGCCCGCGACGCGATCGCCGCCGAGCGCTTCGACTGGCTACTCGCCGCGGTGCTGCCGGACGCTCGCCACGGTGCGTCGGCTCGGGACGGCTCCCGCGCGGCTGGCGCGGAACGTCCGCTCGCGCAGCTGACCAGCGTCGGGCTGACGACAGCTCCGCAGGCGGATCCCGACCTGCGCCAGCGACGCCTATTCGGTGTTCTTCTTGACCAGGTCCTTGAATTCTTCGACGACCTTGTCGATCGTGTTGCCGGCCACTTCGGTCGCCTTGCACGCCGGTGGCCTTGTCGGTGGCGACGATCACCGCGGCGGCCACGGCAGCGGCGATCAGGACCAGCGCGACGAGCGCCAGGACGAACCGGGCGAAGCGCGAGAAGGCTCCGCGCTTCTGCGGCGCGGCGCCGGCGCCGGCGCGGGGGGCGGCGGCGCGGCGCGCGGGCGCCGGGCCGCCGCGTCTGCGAGGGCGCCGGGCCTGTACTCGGTCTGGGCGGTCGCGGTCGAGGTGGCGGGTCGCGCGGTCTCGCCGCCGAGCACGCGGTCGGCGGTCGCTCCTCGTCCAGCGGCAGCGGTCACGTCCTCGCCCTGCAGGCCCAGGCTGCAGGCCGCCGCGCGAGCTCGCCGGCGCTCGCGTAGCGGCGCGCCGGGTCGCCCTCGAGCGCGCGCAGGACCGCCGTCGCCGAGCGTCTCGGGGACCTCGGCGTCGTAGGTGCTGGGCGGCAGCGGGCTCTCGTTCTGCTGGCGGATCGCGAGCTCGGCCAGGGTCGAGCCCTCCTACGGCAGCCGCCCGGTGAGGAACTGGTAGAGGACGACGCCGAGCGCGTAGACGTCGGTCGCCGGCGTTGCCTCCTCGCCGCGCACCTGCTCGGGCGCCAGGTAGGCGGCGGTGCCGACCACCGAGCCGACCTGGGTGAGCCGGGTCTGCTCGATCGCGCGGGCGATCCCGAAGTCGGTGAGCTTGACCGTCATCTCGCCGCCGCCGACCGGGCCGCCGACGATCATCAGGTTCCCGGGCTTGACGTCGCGGTGGATGATCCCCCGGCGGTGCGCGTAGTCGAGCCCGGCGCAGGCCTGGATCCCGATCTCGGCGGCCGTCTCGGCGTCGAGCCGGCCCTGGCTCTGCAGGAGCTGGGCGCCCGACGTGCCCTCGACGTACTCCATGACGATGTAGTGGCGGTCCTCGTCGACGCCGGTGTCGTAGACCTGGACGATGTTGGGGTGGATCAGCTTCGCGACCGCCAGCGCCTCGCGGCGGAAGCGGGCGACGAAGTGCTCGTCGTCGGAGAGGTGCTCGGCGAGGATCTTGACCGCGACGGTGCGCTCGAGCATCCGGTCGGTGGCCTGGTAGACGTTCGACATGCCGCCCGAGCCGAGCCGGTCGCCGATCTCGTAGCGGCCGGAGAGGGTTCCGCTCGTCCATCAGCCGCCTCCCGCCGCCGGGCTGCCGGGGCCGACGCCGCCGGGCGCGCCGGTGCCTGCCGCTCTTCGGCCGGCCTGCGCCGGGCGCTTCTTCTGGTCGTTGCTCGGCCGGCGGTGTCGGGCGGTTCCGTCGGCGGCGGTCCTGCTGTTCCGCTCGTCGGCTTTTCTTCCTTCTCCTCGTTCCTTGTCGGCTTCTTCTCCTCGGTCTCGTCGGCTTCCGGCGTCGTCGTCGACTCGCTCGGCCGGGGCCGACCGGCTTCGCGTAGTCGGCTTCTTCGGAGGTCGGCGACGACTTCGTCGAGCCGCGCGGCGCCTTGCTGAGCGCCTGCTTCAGCTTCGGGTCGACGCCGCCGAGCGCTTCGACCTGGCTCGCTCGACCTCCTCGGCGGCGTCGTGGCGCCGACGCAGTCGCCTTCGTCGACTAGCTGCTCGACCGTCGAGGTTGCGGTGATCTCCTCGCGGTCGCGCCGGGCAGCAGCTCGCGCGTCTGCCGCTCGACCGCAGGCGGCGAGCGCGACGTGCGGCGCGCCGAGAGCGAGGGCAAGCGAGATATGCGGCCAGTCGACGCATCGTGGCGAGTCTTGAGAACAGCCTTGCGAGCGAGATTTAGCCTGCATTTGAGCCGATCACTGGCCGACATAGAGGCGCTCGGCGAGGCGTTCGGGCAGACCGGCGGCGAGGATCGCGTCGGCGGCGCGCTCGATGTCGTAGGCGACCCGGTGGAAGCGCGCCGTCCACGCCTCGGTGTCGAGCTCGAGCCAGGCGGCGCGCGGGTCGCCGTCGCGGGGCTGGCCGACGCTGCCGGGGTTGATCAGCCAGCTGCCGCCGGCTGATCTCGAGGCGGGTCCCGTCGCCCGCCTGGGCGCCGCGGCGTCGTCGCCGGCCTCGTCGCCCGTCGGCGGCGGGTGAAGAAGAGCGCCACATGGGAGTGGCCGATCAGCGCCGACGCGCTCCGGCCTGGGCGTCGATGCACGCGTCCGCCTGGTCGGCCGAGAGCACGTACTCCCAGACCGGGTCGCGCGGGGAGGCGTGGTAGAGGCCGACCCTCGCGCTGCGCCGGCGGGCTCCAGCTCGCCGAGGAAGCTCGAGCGTCCGCTCGTGCGACGTCTCGCGCGTCCAGCACGACCGCCGCCGCGGCGGCCTCCGAGAAGGAGGAGATGTCGAGCGCGCCGAGCACCGCGAGGTCGTGGTTGCCGACCAGGCAGACGTCGCAGCGCTCGCGCGACCAGGTCGGCGCACGCGTCGGGCTCGGCGCCGTAGCCGACCACGTCGCCGAGGCACCAGATCTCCTCGACCTCCGCGCTCGTCGATCGCGGCGAGGACCGCCTCGAGGGCGGGCAGGTTGGCGTGGATGTCGCTGATCACGGCGACGCGCACGGCGGCCAGCGTACTCCGGGCCCGCCTCGGGTCCATACGATGTGCGCGGTGACACGCGACCGATTCGATCGCCGAGCTGCGCGCGGCCGTCGAGCCGGGCCGCGCGCGCCCTGCGCGACGGCGAGCCGACCGGCCC
This sequence comes from uncultured Solirubrobacterales bacterium, assembly GCA_963714665.1. Classification (GTDB taxonomy): domain Bacteria; phylum Actinomycetota; class Thermoleophilia; order Solirubrobacterales; family 70-9; genus VRUE01. The sequence continues at coordinate 3,942 of CAVQPE010000004.1, forward strand.
CGAGCCCTCGCTCGACCGCCCGCCCAAGCCCGAGCTGGGCGACTACAGCTCCAACGCGGCGATGCTGCTCGCCGGCGCCGCTCGGCGAAAGCCCGCGCGACGTCGCCGCCCGGCTCTGCGCCGAGCTCGAGCGCGAGCTCGGCGTCGGCGACGGCGTCGAGCGGATCGAGGTCGCCGGCCCGGGCTTCGTCAACCTCTTCCTCTCCGACGCCTGGTACCGCGCGCGCGATGGCGCGCCTCGCCGAGCCGGCGAGGGACCTCGGCCCGCGCCCCGACCGCCTCGCCCGAGCGCGATCCTGGTCGAGTTCGTCTCCGCCAACCCGACCGGGCCGCTGCACGTCGGCGGCGGCCGCCACGCCGCCTACGGCGACGCGTCGGTCCGCCTGCTCGAGGCGGTCGGCCACGAGGTCGAGCGCGAGTTCTACGTCAACGACGCCGGCGGCCAGGTCGAGCGCTTCGCCGCCTCGATCGCCGCCCGGATGACGCGGCGAGCGAGCCGCCCGAGGACGGCTACGAGGGCGACTACGTCGCCGAGCTGGCGGAGCGGATCGCCGCCGAGGGGATCGACCCGGCCGATCTCGAGGCGGTCGGCACGCGCGGGATCGAGCTCGTGCTCGAGGGGGTGCGGGCGACGCTCGACCGCTTCGGCGTCGCGTTCGACAACTGGTTCTCCGAGCGCGACCTCTACGCGCGCGGCGAGGTCGACGCCGCGCTCGCCCAGCTCGAGCGGGAAGGCCACACCTACCGCAGCGAAGACGCGCTCTGGCTGCGCACCACCGACTTCGGCGACGACAAGGACCGGGTGCTGATCCGCGCCAACGGCGAGCCGACCTACCTCGCCGCCGACGTCGCCTACCACTGGGACAAGCTGCGAGCGCGGCTTCGAGCCGGCTGATCGACGTGCTCGGCGCCGACCACCACGGCTACGTCGCCCGGCTGCGCGCGGCGATCGCCGGCGCTCGGCGCGCGACCCCGACGCGCTTCGAGGCGCTGATCATGCGCCTCGTCCACATCGTCGAAGGCGGCGAGCGGGCGCAGATGTCGAAGCGCAGCGGCGACTTCGTCTCCCTCGACGAGCTGCTCGACGACATCGGCGTCGACGCGACCCGCTGGTTCATGCTCTGGCGCAGCCACGACACGACCGTCGACCTCGACCTCGAGCTGGCGCGCCGCCAGTCCAGCGACAACCCCGTCTACTACGTCCAGTACGCGCACGCGCGCATCGCCAGCATCCTGCGCAAGGCCGGGCGAGGCGCGCCGAGCAGGTGGCCGCGGCGGCCGGCGCCGTGACGCCGAGGCACCCCGCTCGAGCCGGCCGAGAGGGCGCTGGTCAAGCGCCTGCTCGAGTTCCCCGACGAGGTTCGCGAGGCGGCCGCGCGGCGCGCGCCGCACCGGATCTGCGCCTACTCGACCGCGGTCGCCGCCGACTTCCACGCCTTCTACCGCGACTGCCAGGTGGTCGGCGCCGAGGGCGAGGGGGTCGAGCGACTCGCGCCTGGCGCTCTGCCTGCTGACCAAGCGGACGATCGCCGGCGCGCTCGGGCTGCTCGGCATCTCCGCGCCCGAGCGGATGTGATGCTCGGGCCTGCGGCGGAGGCGGCCGGTGCTGGCGGAGGTCCCCCGCCGGGACGGGGTCTCGTCTCGCCCGGGAGCACAGGACCGCGGCAGGCTGGCGGCCTTCTCGCGCCTGGCGTCCGCGCTGTCCGGATCGGGGGTTGTGCTGGCGACCGGCCGGGCGAAGTCGGAGGTGGCGCTGGGCCTTGCCACGGCCGCGACCGTCGAAGGTGGCCGGGTCGCCCTGCTCGAGGCCGACCTGGCCGCCCCGCGGCTTGCCGTGGATCTCGGGCTCTCATCCGCTCCCGGCTTGCACGAGTACCTCCTTGGCGAGGCCGAGGCGCCGCAGATCCTGCAGGCGCTGGTGCTCGCCGGGCCGGCGTCGGGACGCGCCGCCGAGCCGCTGGCCTGCGTCGTCGCCGGAGAGCCGGAGTCGGCTTCGGTGCCGCTGCTCGCGTCGGAGCGATGCCGCCACGCGATCGGCAGGCTGCGCGCCGCCTACGACCTGCTCGTCATCGATGGCCCGGAGCTCGACCGAAGCCCGGATGCCGTGCGCGACCTTGCCGGGCTGGCCGACGCGACGATCGCCTGTGGCGGACGGGCCGAGATTCCAAAGCGGCTGCCGGCTCCCGTCGCCGGGCTGGTCATCTGCGCCTGAGCTTGCCGGAACCGGCAGATGCGGCCCGGACCGCCGGCCGATTGCCGAGGTTGCTGTATTTCTCAGGTACGATTAAGGTACGTCACGGTTCGCGAAGGCTGCCCTGGGACGGGCGGCGGGAAATCCGAATCGACGGCTTGCCAGGGACGGCGACAGATCTCTCAGGAGAGGGGATGGATCGAGTGGGAGCGAGAGATGGTCGGCAGGGCACTTCGCGGTTCCGGTTTCGGCCCCTGCGCCTCGCGGCTCCGGTCCTCGTTTCGGCGGCGCTCGCGCTCGCGCTTCCGGCTACCGCCTCGGCATCGCAGGCGCTGACCGTGACCACAGCGGGTACCGGCACCGGGACGGTCACCAGCTCCCCCTGCCGGGATCGACTGTGGCGCCACCTGCTCGTCGGGCTTCGCCGACAACGCCGTCGTCATCCTGACCGGCGCGCCTGGTCGCCATCACCGCGGCCGTCGCCTGGACCGGCTGCAAAGCCGTCAACCTCGAAGACCAGTGCGAAGTCACGATGAGCGCCGCCAAAGCGGTGACCGCGACCTTCAACCTGATTCAGCGCCAGCTCAAAGTGGCCAAGGCGGGCTCTGGAACCGGCACGGTCGAAAGCTCGCCTGGGGGGATCGAATGCGGTACCGAATGCGCAGCCAGCTTCGTCCTCGGCACCGCGGTCACCCTGTCCGCTGAACCTGGCCCGAACTCCACGCCGGTCGCGTGGTCGGGTTGCGGCAAAATCGTCGAAGCCGGCGGCGAAAAAATGTGCGAAGTCACGATGAGCGCCGTCAAAACGGTCACCGCAACCTTCGACCTCTACCGGGTCCAGCTCAAAGTGACCGAGGCCGGCCCGGGCACGGGCATCCTGATCGGCACTGGCCCGGGCGACGTGACCAGCTCCCCGGCTGGAATCGACTGCGGCGCCGAATGCGCCTCGGACTTCGACCAGGGCTCGACCGTCACCCTCAGCGCCGCCAAAGGCCTTGAAAGCGAACTCGCCCAGTGGAGTGGCTGCGACGAAGTCACTGTCAACAACGAGTGCGAAGTCGCGATGAGCTCGGCCAGGGCGGTCACCGCCATCTACCAGGTCGAACCTCTCCTCTCCCTCTACACCGTCTCGGTCGTCAAGGCCGGCACCGGATTCGGCACCGTCACCAGCTCCCCAGCCGGGATCGACTGCGGCTCCAGCTGCACGGCCGAAGTCCTCTCCAACCTCAAACTCATGCTCACCGCCGTTCCGGCCGAAGGCTCGATCTTCGACCACTGGTACGGAGGGGGCTGCACGGGATCGGGCCCTTGCGAAAAACCGGTCAAAAAATCGCACACGGTAAAGGCCGTCTTCACCGCGGTCGGCACGCGCACGCTCACGCTCGCGATCGGCCGGCACGGGCACGGGTGCCGTGAAAAGCAAAGCGATCGGCATCAATTGCAGCACCAGCTGCAGCCCCTCGATCGTCGCCGGCACCAAGGTCACCCTGACCGCGGTGCCGGAGCCGATTCCACATTCGCCGGCTTCTCGGGCGAGTGTTCGGGCACCAAAGCCTGCAAGGTCCAGATGTCAAAAGCCCACAGCGTCACCGCGACCTTCGTCAAGGCCCCAGTCCCGTTGCCGGCCGGAGTCGCTGCGATCGCCAAGACCGGCAAGGTCAAGGCCGGCAAGGCATTCGTCAGGGTCCGCTGCGCCGGCCCCGCCTCCTGCCGTGGCTTCCTGAAGCTCTTGGCGAGGCTGAATGGCCACAAGAGGGTGCCGATCGGCAGCGCCACCTTCAGTCTCGCCTCCGGCTCCTCGACGACCCTCAAGATCAAGCTCAGCGCCAAAGCCACGCAGCTGCTGAAGAGCAAGGGGCACCTGAAGGCGAAGGGTGTGGGAGCGGGGATCGAGGCCCATGCAGTTCAACTCAGGCTGTAGCGCCGCGAGCCCTGTGTGAGCCGGAGGTCAGAGGTCGTAGCGGGCGATGTCGGCTTCGAGTCGCTCGGCATCCTCTCCTCGCGGTGCCGGCTCCGTCGCACCGCCGGGCGAGGAGCGCTTCCCGTCCCGTCGCCAGCGGCTGACGCTGAAGGCCAGGGCTATGGCCGCGACGAGGATCGCCAGCACAGGAACCAGGTAGGCGGTGAGGTCGAATCCGGAGGCCTTCGGCAGGGCCAGGACCGCCGGCCCGTACTGGGCGACCAGCTCGTCCTTGATCTCGGCCTTGGACTTGCCGTCGGCGACCAGCTTGGCGACGTAGACCTTCTCCCGCTGGGCCTGGGGCGAGTCGGAGAGCTCCAGCAGGGTGCCGCAGATCGGGCACATCACTTCGCCTTCGATCGCGGTCACGGTCGTCTGCGCCGCCGCGCCTGCCGACGGGACGAGCGCCAGCAGGCCGAGCGCCAGCGTGACAAGCGCCGCGCCGCGGCTCACTGCCGTCCCTCGATCGGCGGGACGAAACGATCGCGCAGGATGCGATCGTCCACCGGCTCGCGCCAGATCACGGCGATACGGCCGCGCGGGTTGACGAGGAAGTTCTCCGGCACCCCGATCGAGCCGAAGGCGGCGCTGCGCTCGTTGCCGATCGAGCGCAGCTGCGGGTAGCTGGCCGGGTGGTCGCGGAGGAAGGCGACCGCGTCGTCGCGGTTGTCCTGCACGTCGATGCCGACCACGGTCACCCCGTGGTCGCGGTGGCGGCGGTAGAAGCGCTCCAGCACCGGAGCCTCCTCGCGGCAGGGGATGCACCATGAGGCCCAGAGGTTGACCAGCACCCACTTGCCCCGCTGTTCGCGGATCGAGCCGTGGCCGGGGCCGGGCAGGGTGGGCAGCACCCTGTCGGGAACCGGATCGCCGACGGCGATCTTCGCATTGCCCTTGCTGAGCAGGCCGAAGGCAAGCAGGCCGACGACGGCCAGCACGGCGAGGAAGGCGATGAAGCGAGCGCACGCTCACGGGCGAGGGACTCTAGATCGCCCCCGCCCCCGGCAGTCGCCCGGCGGCCCGCGCTCTACGGGCGAGTGTTGAGGATCTCGTTCACCCGCGAGATCTCTTCGACCCAGGCCCTTGCGTCGGAATCGATCAACCCCACCAGGGCCAGCATCTCCTCGTAGTGGGTTGAGATCGGTCGCCTGATGATCGTCTCGTGATGGGCTAGGCGGTTGCGGAAGGGGACAAGGTTCGACATCAGCGCTGCGACCTCCGCCCGTTCGCCTGAGCCCGCCGGAAAGGCTCGATGCAGATGGAAACGCAGAGGGCGGCGTACTTCTTGTCAAACAGGGCCCGCCAGAACCCGAACGAGAGGCCGGCCACGACCCTGCCCGGGTCGGCGTCTTGCCTTCTCGCAAGATCCTGCCGATCGTCGATGCACCCGCTGGCGCGAGGCATCGTTCAGCACAGCGTGGTCCTCGAGCCAGGTGTCGCGCGGAGCCGCGCTGCCCTCGAGCGGAGCGAATTGCGCGTCGACAGCGTTTCGCAGGATCACCTCGATGTGATGCAGGGCCTCAAACGCCGCAGCCGAGATCCGCGCGTTCCAGATGTAGAGGGCGAGGGCCTTCTCGTCGCTCGCCGCCGGCCTCCTCGAGGTAGGGGACAAAGCGGGCTTTGGTGATCCATGCGGTGACCTGAGTTGGCTCGCATCTTTGGCTTGAGAGTCGGAAGGGTCGCGCTAGACTAGTAGGCGTATGCCCCAGGTAAGGCTCTCCCGCTTCGGCGGTGATCCCCCTGGGGCTCCGTCGTTTTTAGCGTGGTAGTCATGCGCCCGGTCCTCCGCACGGCAGCCGATCACGGAGGCGGAATCCACCCCCTTGCACAACGTTCATGTGCGCCGCTCGCTCGAGATGAGCCTGACGGTGTCGGCTTTCGCGCAAGCAGGTAGAGCCCATTCGCCCTGCACGCGCCGGGATAGGACCGTGTCGATGCCGCAACTCGCTGCGGCCCAACCAAGGAGGGGAATGCCGACCAACTGAGCTGTTGCAGGACACATACGAGGCATTCGGGCGCGGAGACATTCCGGCGGTGCTGGCGGTGCTCGACGAGGACATCGTCTGGAACGCTCCTAACGTGCTCCCGCAGCGATCCCGGTGGCCGGTCGTGACGACGCTGCGAAGTTCTTTCAAAGCCTCGCCTCGACTTGGGAAGAGCTTCGGTCTCGAGATAGATGACGTTGTTGCCTCCGGCGATCGGGTCTGCATGTATCGGCCGAGCCGGTGGCACAATCGACGGAAGGAAGGCGAACTACGGCTTCGTGCACGCTGGACCCTGCGCGATGGCGTCTGCGTTCGCTTCGACGAGTACGTGGATACCCACCCAGCTGGCCGGCGCCTAGCGTTCAGAGTCCTGAACCGTGGACCTCGACGAGGCGCGCGCGTTCCTGCGCGAGAACCATCGCGGCGTGCTCGCCACTCGCCGCGGCGGCGGTCGCATCCAGCAGAGCCCCGTGCTCGTGAACATGGACGGCGAGGGGCGGGCGATCATCTCGAGCAGGGAGACCGCCTACAAGGTGCGCAACCTGCGTCGCGACCCTGGGCGCAGGCCTGCGTTTCACAGACAGCTTCGTTGGGCAGTGGCTCTTCGTCGAGGGCAGTGCTCAGGTGCTCTCGCTGCCAGAGGCGATGGACCCGCTGATCGACTACTACAAGCGCTTCCTGGACGAGAACCCCGATTGGGACGACTACCGGGCGCGGATGGAACGCGAACGACGCGTGCTGATCCAGATCGAACTCGATCTGCGCGGGTCCGGACCTTCAGGGTTGAACTTCCGAGAGCCCGCCCGGCAACCTCAGGATCAACTCGAGCCCTGCCTCGGTCCGCTTCGCCTTTCGCGCTGAGCGGCACAAACCTCATTCATGGGCTACCGTGGCTCAGCCGGGGTAATCCGCCCGGCGAACCCGCGAGGAACTGGAGGATGAGATGGCGTACGTGATCGTCAACGACTTCGAGGGCGGTACGAGGAGCAGTCGACGCCACACCGCGGTGGTGCACCCGGCAGGTGGCCTGCCCCTGGCCAGACGCATCACTACGCCGGGCCGAGTGCGAACGGCTGGGTCGTGGTCGCGGTCTGGGAGTCGAAGGAGATCTGGAGAAGTCCGCGACGAGACGCTGCTGCCGCCTTCCAGGGGAGGGGCCTCCGTGTTGCCGGGCCCACCGAAGACGACGGAGTTCGAGGTCGAGGTCGAGCTCTAGAGGCAGCCCTGCCGACCGAGGCGGTTGGTTCTCGTTCGTTGCGGGAGCGCGACCTGTGTGCGTCAACGCGCTCGCAAATCGCGCGAAGCGAAAGTGGATCACGACGTGGGTCGACTCCAGAAGGTCATCGACACGTGGATCCTGCAAATCCGAGGTACTCGTCCGCTCGAAAGGCCCATGGACAGTGACGCTGGGTGCCTAGGTTCAGCCACTCCGGCTCTCGCCGGGCAGCCGATGCGGGTTTACGCGATTTCAGCGGCGCGCGGACGAAGATCTGGTTGCCGGCGGTGACACGGATCGGCTTGGCGTTGCCGCGCAGCGGACGCACGAACACGACGCCCTGCGCGACACGAACGAGCGTGCCGTTGCAGTAGTCGGCGGTAAGCCATTCGGTGCCCTTGTCGGCGGCGGTCGCATTCTCACCCGGTCGTCTCGGTCGGCCCGTGGCGTTGCCACAAATGTCGGATTTCGTGGTTGGGCTTGGCTTTCTTCTTGTGCTTCTTGCTCTCGGTTGCCCGCGCGATCGCGGCCGGCCGGCCGCTAGTCGACGCGGGGCAGGTTGCAAAGGAACCACCAGTGAGGACGAGGTTGGTCTCAACCGCCGGCTTGACCCGCTGTCGAAAGATAAACCGACCGTCAAAGGCGTTGCCGATTTGGGTGTCGCGGGGTTTGGTGGATCGGCACTTTCGATCCGGACCGACGTTGTGCGTGTCGATGGTCGTCCCCACGGGGATGTGCAGGGTCGGTCCAGGGGTTCGGCTGTCCGCGAGTGCGGGCGCTTGACGAAGACCTGGCCGGCAGTCTTCGTCGATGTTGGCGGACTTGCCCGCGACAGGCGGAGGGAGGGCTCTCTTCGGCGCGGACGATCACACTCGCCGCGGCGTCGGCGATGAGCAGGTCGCGCCGGGGGGTGACGAAGATTCCCTCGGCCGCTGCAGTCGCGCCGATCCCTCGCCTCTATAGCTGTCGAGGTAGGTGCCGTCGGTCGTGAACCGCTCGATCCGGGCGTTGGCGGAGTCGGCGATGTCGAGCCGGCCAAGGGCGTCGACGGCGATGCTCCGGGTCTTCGACCTGGCCAGGGAGGCCGCCAGGCCCGACCACCTGGGTGCCCGGGCCGTTCACCGGTGCGCCAGCGCGTAGGCGACGACCTGGTTGTGCCCGCTGTCGCTGACATAAAGAGTGCCGTCCGGGCCCAGCGCGACGCCGCGGGGTCTCAGAGCACCTTCGCCGATCGTTTCGAGGTAGGTCCCGTCGGCGGCGAAAGCCTGGACGCGGTCGTTGCCGGTCGGCGACCAGAAGCGCCCGTCGACGTCGGCGGTGATGCCCTGCGGCGCGCTGAATGGCCGGGAAGCGAACCCGCTCCCCGACGGCCCGTTGAAGCCCGCGACCGGGACACCGTTGAGGCTGAGCTTCTGGACGCGGTCGTTGCCGGCGTCGAGGACGAGCAGCGAGGGTTCCGCGGCGCAGGCCGTAGACGTTGCTGGGCTGGCTGAACTGCCCCGGCCCGGAGCCGGGGCCGCCGAGGGCCGGCAGGGCAGGTGCCGTCGGGCGCGAAGACCTCGATGCGGTCGTTGCCGGTGTTGGCAACATAGATGTTGCCGTCGAACGCCCGGGTGACTCCCGTCGGGTTCAAAAGCTGGCCCGGCAGGCTGCCAGGCGCACCAAGCGGTGGTTCGCCTTCGACATCGGCGCGCGCAGACGCAACGGCGGCGGCGAGCGCTACAACCGCGGATGCCAGGATGCGCATGTGCACATACAGCCTCCCCCCGGTAGGCGCTCGCCGCCCTCGGCCTGGCCTCACCCGCGTTTGGCTCGACGGGGCACGAGTCCGTATCGCGCATCGTCGCGCGTCCAGGTGTAGACAAACGTGGGTTCACCCTGCTGACCACGCAGTTCGAGCGGCTCGTCATGTAATTCCGCCGCGACAAGGTCGCGCGTCTCGACGCTCACCTTCTCGTTGAAGGTGCTGTCTGATGCGCATAGCGTGACGCCGAGCCTCTTTGCTTCATCCTTTAGGCGACTGGCCCCAATCGTTGCTGCTGCGATCACCGAGAACTCGAGGCTGCTCTCGTGGCCGGTGAGCCCGAAGGCGACTTCACCTGAATCCAAGCCGACCTGAACGTCGAAGTCATCGACGCCCTCCGGCTCTTTGTATTTATCCCGATGTTCGGCGACCAGGTTCTCCCAACCCTGGTCTTTCAGCCACTCGCGCATCGACCGCACCACATCGGTACAAGCTAAGTACGCGGCTTTCAGCGCCAGCTCCTGGTGCTTTTTGTTGCGATCGATCAGCCCGAACGCCGCGAGCACGCCGTCACCCATGAGGTCGACTATCACCCCATCGTGCTCGAACACCGTTTCGACCAGGAGTTCCTGGAACTTCGATGCGAAACGGAGCACGTCCAACGTGCGCTCGGCATCCGTCTTATCGGGCTGTTTCAACAACGCCATCGTGAATACGGTGGAATCCGACGATATCGACGAATATCAGCGTGCCCTTCTCAAGTTTTGCCGTGTCGTGATCGGGATCGGCGCAGCGCGCCAGCAGCTCTTTCACATACTCCTTTGGCACGACGCTGTCGGCGGCGGCGAAGAGGCGCTGCGCATTGAGGGTGTCGGCGTGATATCGGTTGATCACGCCGAGGCACGTCGCGAGGAACGCGGCCAGCAGCGGCGCACCGACGGGGATGACGGTACCGCGATCGAACGCCAGCACGGCGATCCAGCTCAGGACGATGATCCCCAGGGCTCCGAACGCACCGGTCAACAGGGCTCCGAACCAGCCGTTGAGCGCGTTGCCCGCCTGCCCTCTGCGCCCAGCGCCCAGCGCCCCAGGCCGTCGAGCGCCATCGGCAGGAACCCGCCCACGACGAGGAAGAGCGCGCTAAGCAGCCAGCTCACCTGTCGCAGCGGGAAGCCATCGAGCGCTGTCGCAACCTGCAGCGCTACTAGATGCGGCACGCTCGTCAGGTCGCGGCCGGGCCCCCAGACGGCAAGCGGGTGGCCCGCGCCGCTCGCTGTCACGCCGACGACGACAACCTTGCCACCGAAGACACCACGCGCACGCGACGCGCTCATGTTCAAGACGTCGGAGAATCCGTAGGTTGGGATCGCACAGCTCAATGGTCGGTCCGGTTCGCATGGCCGGCCGCGGATGTCGATCCAGGCGCGGCCATCATGGAAGGCGCTGCGATCTGGCGGCCGACCGAACCGGCGACTGACCTCCAGCGGGAACGTCGGCAACCCTTGGATACTCCACTCGAGATGGCGGATGGTCTTGTCGTAGTCGGCGGGTGCGCTCGACATGCCGACGCTAACGCGGGCGTATCGACGCGTTTTGCGGCCACCTAGGATGTTCGTCTCACCCTTGTCGTCCGCCGCCGAGGCGGCAAGCACGACGGTGCCGGCGCGCCCCATCGATTCGATCATCTGATTGTCGTCTTCAGGCGTTGTTTCAGCGTCGAATACGGTGGTGAAGGCGATCACCTTGGCGTCGGCACTGCTGAGGCGGTCGATCAGGTCCGCGTAGTGGCGGTGGCGGATTGGCCACCGTTCGCCGAGCGCATCGAGCGATGGCTGGTTGATCGCGACGACCACGACATCGGGGTCCGGCGCCCGTTCGCCTCGGAGGCTGAGCCGACCGTCCAAGCTCCAGTCCTCGAAAGGTGCGAGCAGCGGCGTTGCGCTCAGCGCAGCTGCGATGGCGATGGCGATAAGCGCCATGAGGATCTGCCGGCGCCGTGACACCTTGACTTGCCATCCGTTGCTTGGCTCACTCCCTGTCGCCTTCCCCGCCACCGCGTAATAGTTTCATATGACAGGATTACTAAATTGTCGAGCGCTAAGATGTCGGCGCGAATCCCAGGCAGAGGACAACCGGTGTGGAGATCACACGACTGAGACACCACATCGCGGCGACCGGGTTCCTGATCGCAGTTTTCGTCAGCGCCGCACCCGGGAACGCCGAAGCCTCGGCGACCTACTCTCCCACCGGCCCCGTGTCTCCGGCGGTCGACATGCCAGGGGGTGTCAGCTTCAGCTCGACCGGCGATTTCCTCGCGGCCGCCGGCTCCGTCGGGCCTCTGAGCCGCTATGCAGTCCGCCAGGGCGGCGCGCTCGAGCCGCTGGCGCCGTCGAACCAGTGCACTGGATCCAGCGTCGCGTTTAAGCCGACCGGCAGCGTCCTCGCATCAGCGAACTCGGCAACCAGCACTGTGTCGCTCTGCACCGTGTCACGCACGGACGGCAGCATCACTCCACTGGGCTCGCCGATGCCGACCGGGACGACGCCGACCAGCGTCCAGTTCAGCCCCGACGGCAAGTTCCTGGCCACGACCAACGTCGAAGACGGAAGCATCTCGATGTTCAGTGTCGGGGCAACGGGGCTTGCGCCGGTCAACGACGGCGAAGCCTTCTTCGTCGACTTCGGCCCGATCACTAGCGCGACCTTCTCGCCTGACGGGCACTTCCTGCTCGTGACCAGCGGTTGCCCGATCGGGCCGACGCTCACGGTCTATGGAATCGCCGCGGACGGATCCCTGAGCAAGGTCGACGCGATCAACCCTCCCGGCTTCCAGTGCGCCGTGGACACCAGCTTCATCGGGATGACCGACAAGTTCGTTGCGGTTGCGGCCGGCTGGCTCGAATCCACCCAGACCAATCTCATCACTTACACCCTTGGCTCGACCGGCGAAGTGTTCGAAGCCGCCGGAACGATCCCGACGGGGCCGGGATTCGTCAACGTCGCCGTCGACCCCACCGGCAAGCTCGTCGCCTGCACCAACTACGAAGAAAACACGCTCACTCTCCTGCAGCGAGCAAGCGACGGTGCGCTGACTCCCGTGATGTCGGTGTCGCCGGGCGAAGGCCCGTCATCGGTCGCGTTCAGCGCCGACGGCACCCTGCTCGGCGTGACGACCGAAGAAGACGACAGCGTCGAGCTCTACCACCTGGCGCCGGGGCCGACGCTCCTCCCAGCCGGTGCGCCGACCCCGCTCGAAGGCATCGCGAGTTTCATGGCTGTCTCGTCGACCGGGAGGGTTGCCGTCACCACGCAGGGAAAGGACGGGGTTGAACTGTTCACGCTCAGTGCCGCCGGCCGCCTCGCGCGCACCGCGACGCTCGGCCCAGCAGAAGTCAACACTCCGCACGGTGTTGCCTTCAGCGCGAACGGCAACCTGCTGGCCATCGCCAGCAACGACGGGCTGATCACCTACACGGTGTCGGCCGGAGGCGTGCCAACCCAAGTGGACTCCGTGGCTGTCGCCGACACCCCGGCCCGAGTGGCCTTCAGCCCCGACGGGTCTCTCGTTGCCACCGCCAACTTCTGGGACAACTCGGTCTCGCTGTTCTCGGTCACCGCCGGCGGCACTCTCACCCCCCGAGGATCCGTGTCCGCCGAGGAACCAGAGTCACTGGCCTTCAGTCCAGACGGATCTCTGCTGGTGACCGCCGACGAGGGCAGCGGTAGCATCGGCGTGTTCGACGTGTCCGGGAAAACGCTGGACGCCAAGCCATCGATCGGAACCGGGGGCGATCCCATCGGCGTCGCCTTCCGGCCCACGGGCGGTCAGTTCGCCGTAGTCAACTACACGGACCAGAGCCTCACCACCTACGCGATAGACGCCAACGGACAGGCGACGCGCCTTGACAGCGAGCACGTCACCACTCCCGCGTGGGTGGCCTATTCGCCGTCCGGCGACATGCTCGCCGCGGTCGACGAGAGCGTCGAAGCAGGCAAACCCAGCGGGTTGTGGACCTTCTCCGTCTCGGAAGCAGGGACGATGAAGCTGTTCGGCGATCCGACCGTCGTCGATCTCAACCCCTACGGGGTCGCTTTTGACGCGACCGGACGGTTCATTCTCATCCCCCAGATCCTCGACCACGACCTCTGGGTCTACCCGCTGGCGGCGCCAGTGCTCAACACCGTGATCAAGGCAGGCCCAGCCGCGAACGACAACCAGGTCTCGCCCACGTTCGACTTCGACGCCAGCTACCCGTCGAGTTACGAATGTAAGCTTGACAGCGGATCGTTCGCCGCGTGCGATCGGGAACCGTCGATCCAGGTCGCAGCCGATGGCCCCCACACGCTCGCGGTTCGGGCGCGCGACGCCCTCGGCAACGTCGATCCGACGCCGGCGACCTATTCGTGGACCCGCGACACGACGCCGCCGTCGACTCCGGCGCCGAGCGCACCGCTGAACGACGCCGCCAACCTCGGACCGACGACCTCGTTCTCCTGGGAGCCGAGCGCGGACGAGCTCTCTGGAGTCAGCACCTACGAGCTGCTCGTCGACGGGACGTCCCGCGCCACCGTCCAGCCCGACACGTGCGCGGCGACCTGCACGGCGGACGTGTCCGGCCTCGCCAACGGCTCGCACACCTGGTCGGTCCACGCCACGGACGCCGCCGGCAACACCAGCCAGAGCGCGGCACGCACGTTCTCGGTCGACGCCGAACCACCCGGGGTTCCGTCGCTGCTCGCGCCGGTCGGGGGAACGGCCGTGGCCAGCGCCCGTCCGACGCTCTCCTGGATCGCGGCAACCGACACCGGCTCTGGCGTCGATCACTACGAGATCTCCGTCGACGGTCAGGCACTGCCCTCCACCGCCGCCACTAGCATCCAGGCGCCGACCGCCCTCACCGACGGCACCCATGAATGGTCGCTTGTGGCCGTCGACCGAGTGGGAAACCGCAGCTCACCGGCCAGCGCCACCTTCAAGACGGACACCACGCCTCCGATCGCCCGCTTGGAAGTCGGCCCCAGGCAGACGCTGCCCGGGATTAGCGTGGTGCTCGACGCCCACTCGTCGACGGACTCCCTCGGTGCAATCGCCGATTTCAGCTGGGACACGGACGGCGACGGTATCCTCGACCGCGATACGGGCACCAACGCGCTGACCACGACGACGTTCGCGGCCGTCGGCACGTACCACCTGACCGTGCAGGTCACCGATGAGTCCGGGCTCACCAGTTCCGCGTCGGCCGACGTGACGATCAAACCTACGGTCTCCGACACGCTCGGACAGGGCGCCGGAGTTCGCTTCATCCCTCCCAAAGCGACCGGCTCGCGGCTCATCAAGCTCGTCCTCACCCCACCAGCCGGTGCCCGCGCGGCCCGGATCAGCAACGACGACGATCCCAACCAGCCGGACATCAAGCGCGTCGTCTTCGACAGCCAGGCACCGACGACGACGGACTGGCTGCTCGACCGCCAGACATCGCCCGGCAAGGAGACCAAGCAGGTCTTCGTCTGGTTCGAGCGCGGCACCGAACTCGTCCACACGAGCCCGACGATCATTCTCGATGAAGAGGCGCCCCAGGTCAGCGCAGCGACCTTCTCGCTGTCACGGCGCAAGGCCAAGGTCAGGGTCAAGGCCGACGACCGCCGCGGTACAGGCATCACCAAGATGCGCATCAGCTCAAAGTGCAGCGGCTCGTTCAAGCCAATCGAGGCCAAGCCCAGAAACGACACCTACACGATAAGCGTGAGCCGACCCAAGTCCAAGTTGCGCGTAGCCGTGCGCGACGCAGTTGGCAACACCTCCCGCTGTGTGACAGCGAGAAGGCTGGGCTGACCTACCCCTCACCGTTGGCGCGGCGGAACTCGTCTGAGGTCCTTCCGTGGTCAGCCCGTGCGGCGGCTGACAGAGGGTCTAGCCAAAAATGACCGCGCTACAACATGCCGCGATGCCGAATCCATACAGGAGCATCGCCAATCTGATGCCGATGAACTTGCTCCAGGCAATGTCGCTCACGACCTTGAGTTGCTCGACGGTGCGATCGCCGGATTCAGCACTCTGCTTCAGAGCCGTCCGCAAGTCGTTCAGATTGTCGTACGAGCGGACATGTAGGTAGTAGCCAGCTGGGTCTTCGGCATTCTTGTGTTTCATGCGAGGCCAGAGCGCATACCCGAGAGCCAAGAAGGACACGAATACGCAGCCGCTACCTACCCAGAACACAACCGTGGCACCCCGATCGAGATTCTCAGGGCTCCAATCGTCGGCGATCAGGCCTCCTAGCACCGCGCCGACCGCAATCCCGAAGGCGGTGAAGAGGATCGCGGCCTTGGTATCGGCGCGAACGATCTCCTCTCGTGTCTCTGCGAGAAGCTCTCGCAGCGTGTGTTTTGATCTCGTCGTCCATATCCGGGAGTCGTCTGGGCGTTATGACCAGCAGGGGTCCGCGTCGAGCGGTCTGGCTCCGCAAGGGCCGCTTCGAAGTTCCAGCACCAGTTTGTCAGCGGCTGCGTCGGTCGGGTTTCCAAGGATCCGCTTCCAAATCGGCGCCACCAGCATTTTGGCTTGGCCGAGCAGCCACGTCGGCGTAAAGGGGTCAAGCATGTGACCGCGACATTAGTCGCTTGATCCGCATCCGTGGCACGGTACAACGCCAATGGCTTGGGGCAGGCACCCCTCTTAGCTTGCGAAACCCTCAAGTTGGACGAGAAAGGTAAACCTGATCGATCTGCGGTCCGCTGTCGCTTCCGCCTGAGGCTGTCGCGCAAACCCCACCGATTCGAGCCGCCGACGACCTAATCCGACGCCGGCGGAAAGCGGCAGGGGCCCGAACTCCTCCGATCAGGCTGTCGCGGCCGCCAGGGAGTGCCGGTAGAGCTTCAGGAGGTTGTGAGTGGCGGCGATCAGGCGCCACTCCGAGCGTACGGCCGCCCGGCCTCTTCGTTTGAAGCGCTCGATCCGCCGGTTCGCCTTGATCTGGGCGAAGACCGGCTCGATCATCCACTGCCTTTGGGAGTAGAGGTCGCCACCGGACTCGGTGGCAATGACTCTTCGCATGAAGTCATACGGACCGCCGAGGCGTGTCTTTCGCGGGCGGTTGCGGGTGGTGTCGGGGGCGATGATCGGGGTCATGCCGCGCTCGCGCAGGGAGTCGATGTGACCGTTTGACCAGTAGCCGGCGTCGGCGAGTACGACCTCGGGGCGCTCGGTGACTCCGGCCTCCTTTAGCTCTCGCTCGGCGGCGGAGATCATCGGGTCGAGCTGTTCGAAGTCCACGCCCTCGGTGATTACCTCGGCGGCGACGATGATCTGGCCCTCGGTGCTCACGGCTTGGGCGTTGTAGGCGGGGATGAAGTTGCGGCCGAACTTCATTCGCTTCGCGTCGGGGTCGGTGGTGTTGATCTTGCCCTCGGGTTGAGGAGGAGGGGTATGGGGATCCGGAGGGCGGCCGAAACGACGCCCGTCCTTCATCACCCCACGGGCGCGGTAGGCCTCGTAGTCGCGGTTGGCCCGGTGCTCGGTCTGCCAGTCCTCGACCAGGCGCTGACGGCAGAGCTCAAGCCGCTCCTCGCGTGCCCTCGGGACCGACTCCTCCTTCTCCGCTCGTTCTTCGTCGAGGCGCTTCTTCGCCTCTCGCAGCCAGACACGGCGGCCCTCGCGGCGGGCCAGGTGCTGGGGCAGCTCGTCGCCCCGAGCCTCGCCGTGGACCTCGTCCTCGGCGGCGTCGATACGGCTGGCCTCCTCGAGGATCTCGGTGGCGATCTGCTCGTAGGTGCGGATGGCGTCGTCAGAAGCAGCGGCGGCGAGCTTCGATCCGTCCAGGGCGATCACGCCGACATCGACCAGACCGGCCTCGGCGCAGAGGCCGAGCACCTGGCTGAAGAGATCGCCGAGGGCCTCTTTGGTGGCGGACCCGGAAGCGGGCGACCGTGGCGTGGTCGGGGACCTGGTTCGCGCAGATCACCCGGAAGGCGACGTCCTCGCGGCAGCGGCGCTCGATCCCTCGTGATGAGCGCTCGCCGACCGCGTAGGCGTAGGTGAGCAGTGTCACCATCATCTTCGGGTCGTGCGCGGCGCGCCCGTGGCCGTCGGAGCGATAGGTGGCGTAGAAGGGCTCAAGGTCGAGCTCCTCGATCGCCTCGATCACGAACCAAGCAAGGTGGTCTTCGTCGAGCCAGTCACGGAGGTCCGGCGGCAGTAGAAGCGGTTGGTCACGGTCGCAGCTGAGGAAGTTCTGGGGCATGGCCCATTTTCTCGGCGCGAACGGACCGAAAAACAGGGGGTTTGTGCGACAGCCTCAGGCGAGAGCAGTAGCCGCGCCGGAGACGGGCTTGCATGAAAAGAAGAAGCAGCTGACGCGTCGGTAGAAACCATCGCGGACGCGCGCTGGGGCCGCTCGCGTACTTGTGTCAGGATCAGCGAGTGGCCGATAGATCAATCGCGGACCAACTGCGCGACCTCGGCGTAAAGAATGGAGACGTCCTTGTGAAGATGGCCGAGCGCGGCCAACTCCTCGCCCTGAAGTGCGAGATGCCGCAGTGCTACCACCACAAGGGACGCGGCGCGTTCGATCCGGTCACGACGGCGCGCACCAAGTGGGCGCCCTCGCGCGACCACTACCCGATCCTCAAGTCGGCCGGCGGGAAGCTAGTTCCCCACAACGTTCGACTGTCCCACACGGAGTGCAATCAGCGGGATTACAACCGGCGGAAGCAAATCGGGACGCTGCTTGAGAATGGCAAGTCTCTCGAAGACATCGCCGACGCGCTGAACCGCAAGGATGTCCCCCCGGCCCACGGCACGAACCGATGGACGGCCGCCATGGTGCGCAAGGCCTACGTGTCCTAGTTCGGGCTCGGCGCTGAGTGCCGCTCTGCGCGAAAAGGGGGCGCGAAGTCTTGGGACTACCGTTTTGAGAACGGAGGAAGGCATCTCCCTCTCCGGTCTACTGCTCAGCTGTTTAGTACGCGGCGGCGGCGGAGGACTCGCTCGGAGATTGCAAGCAGTTCGCGCAAGTTCTTGAGCTGCGCAGGATTGAGGCCGCCTTCCAGCGCTGTGTTTGCCAGCTTGCCAGCTTCGTGGCGTTGGCTGGTTAGCTTGGCCATGTCCTCTTCGTGGCCAGGGTCGGAGACCGCGTCGGGCAACTCGGCCAGCAGGGCCTCGAGGCCGACTCGGAGTTGCAGCGCTGCCTCGCGGTTGCGGTTGGCGTCCAGGTCGGCGCGGGCTCGCAGGAGGAGGGTCTCGCAGGCGTCGAGTTGCTCGCGGCCGCCGAGCACCGCGGCTAGGCGCTCCTGCGGGCGCAGTTCTTCGGCGCGCTGTCGGCGTCGCGAGGAGGCGCCGGCTTTCGCGTCGACCTCGCGGGCGGCGGCATAGTCCCCGGCGGCGACCTCGTCGCCGCTGCCGTAGCCGAGGCGGACTGCGAATGCCCGCTGTGGGGTTAGGATCTGCACGTTGGGATCGCCGCTTGCCACCGCGTGGGCGTGCAGGGAACGGTTCAACACGCCGATGCCGTCGTCGACCAGGTGGTCGATCGACTCCTCCGCTGCGACCGCGTCGGTCAGCCAGCGTTTCGCTGCCTCTTTGTCGTCGAATGGCTCGAAGGCGCGTATTGCGGTCACCTTGGTCACCGGCAGGGTCGGAGGGGGGGAGGCGGGGTCTGCTCGCGTGGACGGCGGCGCCGTCGCCGGGGAGCCGCGGGTGCGCCCAGCGTTTCGATCACCAGCACCCGCTCGCCGGCCTCGTCGCGGACTACGTAGCGGCCGTCCGGGACGGCCAGTGTGCCGGCGAGCTCGAACTGCGCGAATCCGAAGAGGCGGGTCAACGACCCAATCCTGCGCGAATCAGTCGCCGCCGGGATGGCCGCCGGTGCCGCCGCCCTTGCCGTCCGGCAGCGAGTACGGCGAGGGCGTGGTCGACACCTGGGGGTTGTCGATTTCGCCGAGGCGCTTCGTCAGCCGGTCCCACTTTTCGGGCGAGAGCTTGCCGAGGCTCGGCGAGAGCCCGCTGGCGCCGCCGATGCCGGTCAGGAAGGACGCCATCTCCTTGCCCCACTGCGTTTCCTTGCCCTCGCTGTATTCGGCGTGGCTGAGCGGTACTCCGGCGGCGTCGGCGAAGCCCATCTCGATCGAGCCCCCGGGGACGAAGGCGCCGATCTGGTCGCCGGCCGAGACGTGCTGCCCGGCGTGGACCGTTGCCGCGATCCCCTCGTAGACGAAGATCACCTGGCCGGCGCGCTGCCCGCTCGTCAACCTGTAGAGCACGCCGCCGCCTTCGGGCCAGCCGGGCGCCCCGGTGGCGAGGATTTCGGCGTTGCCGACCGCCGCGATCGGGCCGGTGCCGGTGAAGTCGACGCCCTGGTCGATGCGGCCCGTGGTAGCGGAGAGGAAGGGGCTGACGTATTCGAATTCGAAGCCGGGGAGTAGCCGATGTGAACGTGGTCGTAGTGGTCGGCCATGGCGAAGCTGGTTTCGCCGGGCAGGTCCTCCAGGGAGATCACCTGGTGCGGCTGCATCGTCCCCTGCAGGCGCAGCACCGTCTTGATCAGGGCGTCGGCGAGAGTGCCCGGGCCCTGGTGCCCCGACACCGGCACGCCGTCGATTTCGGCGATGTCGACCGCGTTGCCGCTGCTGTGCTCGGAGACGTAGCCGGAGCTGGTCAGGGTGCCGTGGCCGCACTCCAGCGAGGTGACCTTCAGCCTGAAGCCCGACGAGACGAGGTACTCGAGCACGGCGAGGACGCGGCGGTCGATGCGTCCGGAGGCGATGTCCTTGCGCCCGCATTCGTAGATCGAGAGGCTCTTGTCGTGGAGGACCCGCTGCTCCAGGGTGTCCTTGGGGAGCAGCAGCACGGCGCTGACGCTGAGGTTGCCGGCAAAGGGGCTCTTGCCGTTGGCGCGGTAGATCGCGGTCGCTTCGAGCAGCTTCCAGCCGTCGAGGATCGGCTTCGGATCGATCCGGGGGCCCCGCGCCGGCCGGCGCGATCGAGAAGTTGATGTGGGGGTCGACGCCGCCGGCGCTGCCACCGATGCGGGCGATCACCGCTCCGCCGACAACCCTCGAGCCAACCTTAAGGGTTTGGGCGAACGCCTTAACCCCTACTTCAGTGTTGCCTTCCTGGGGCTGCCAGTGGCCCGGTGCGGCAGCGCGTAGCAGCCGGGGCCGCATGTTCTCGGTGTCGACCAGCGGCTGCGCGGGCCGTTGGAGGTGAGGATGCCGCCGCCGGAGCGGACGATTCGCCCAGCTCGGCATAGGTGTAGCGGTTGCCGTAGGCGTCCTCGAGCACGATGAACTTGCCGAGCCGGCGAGTCGCCGACCGCCTTGATCGTGCCGTCGTTGACGGCGACGACCGGCGCACCCTGGTTGGGAAGATGTTGATGCCGCGCCGGGTCGGCGAGGAGGAGATCGTTCCGCCGCGTTCCCGTAGCGCGCCGGCGCCCGGAGCCGAGCTGCTTCAGCGCTTCGCGGGCGAAGAGTCGTCGGCGTAGCGGGCGTCGGCGGCGACCGGGAAGTGGGCGCCCTCGGTGGGCCCGGTCAGCGAGCCGACCAGATCGGTGGAGCTTGCCGTAGGCACGGGCGAGTGCAAGCACCTCCTCCACGTACCAGTCGGCGTGGTTGTAGGAGAAGATCGCTTGTAGAGGTCGGTGGTGCCGCCGCTGAGCTTGAGGTAGTGGGCGGCGGCGCAGATCGCGTCGACGGGGTTGTAGGGGTCCTTGGTCCGTCTCCGTTGGCGTCGAGGCCGAAAGCTTCCCAGCTCGAGGGGAGGAACTGCATCCAGCCCAGGCGCCGGCGCTGGAGGCGCCCATGTTGGTCCCGAAGTCGGTCTCGATCTTGTTGATCGAGGCGAGCACCTCCCAGGGGATGCCGTACTCGGTCCCGCAGGCCTGATAGATCGGCAGCAGGAAGGGCGGGATCTCGAAGGAGTCGATGAGGAAGTTGGGACTCCGAGCGGAGTTGGGCCGAAGGGCGCGATCGTGGTCGTCGGGTTGGCGCCCGTCGGGGTGCCGCCGGTGCCGAACGGAGCCGCCGTTCGCCCTTCGGCGGCGGCTGGACGCCGGCGGTGGCGCTCGGCGCGCT
The DNA here is from genome assembly GCA_963714665.1 of uncultured Solirubrobacterales bacterium. GTDB lineage: Bacteria > Actinomycetota > Thermoleophilia > Solirubrobacterales > 70-9 > VRUE01. Next base: position 25,104 of record CAVQPE010000004.1, read on the forward strand.
GACGCCGCCGCCGTTGCCGCCGCCCCCGCTGGAATGGCCGATGGCCTGTTGCGTGAGCCGCCGCCGGGCCTGTTCGGCGTGCGGCGGCGTCGAACTCCGTCCTTCGGCGGTCGCCGCCGGCGCTTTCCGGCGCTTCGATGCTGCCCGTTTCGGTGCCATGCTGCCGCGGGAGTCGCTTCCTCGCTGGCTCGGTGGCGAGGCGCAGTCGGGGTCTTCGCGGTCGACCAGCCCGTCGCCGTCGTCGTCGACCCCGTTGGAGCAGGCCGGGGCTTCGGCCGACGCGTCGCGGGCGGGGCTACTGTCGGAGGGCTGGCCGAATCGCTGCTCGGCCAGGTGTCGGCGCCGGCCAGCCGACACCAAGCGCCGTGGCGACCCCGAAGATGGCCAGGGCTATGGTCAGTGTCAACTTGTTTGTCATCCGACGGCGCCTCGATACCCGCAGCCACGAGTGGCAACCCGTGCCGCCTCTCCCTATGCAAAAGGCCCCCCCACGCTACTGGCTCCAAGGGGCGCGCAACGGGTGCCGCCGCCCCCCAACAAGGCCTTAATCGACGTCTGGTTTCCATGCCTGTCCCGCAGGAGGATTTCAGCCGGCCCGGATGCGCTCGTTAAGCTGCTGTCGATGGGCGTCGAGGAGCGACGACGACCAGACAGCCTGAGGGCCCGCAGCGAGCAGGCCCTCGGCGAGCTCGCCAGGCGCTGCTCGACAGCCAGGTCCTGGAGAACGCGGTCGCCGGGCCTTCGGTGCCCGCGAGAAGGCCTGGAGGCCCAGCAGGCGGCGATGGCCGCGCTCAACCTGCCCTCCGCCGGCGACGTCGAACGGCTGAGCGGCGGCTGCGGTCTTTTTCGCCGCGCCTCGAAGAGGTCCAGGACCAGATCGACCGAGGTCGACCGCGAGTCGGCGAGATCCGCCGGCAGGTCCGCCGAAGCGCGCCAAAACAGCGAGGACTAACCCTCGACTTGAGGTTGAGAGTACTGAAGATGCGGCCCTTCCGGCCAGTCGCCCGACTCTCGGTCTGTCCTTTCCGAGCTGTTCCCTGCCGGTCGTCTCGGTGACGATAGCACGCGCGGCTGCCTCGATGCCAAGGGCACGCGCACGGGCAAGCAGCGCCACGGTCTGCATGTCGGCCGCGCCTTCTCGTGGCGTGCTTGCCCGAGGTGCGACATCGAAGCTGGAGACCGCGGCCGGGGGCCCTGCGCGCCCAGCTCCGCGGCCAGGCGCTCGGTCAGCTGGGCACGGGGTGCACCGCCTCTCCGCCGCCGACTCCCAGGGCGGCGGCGCTGCCGCCTTCTGCGACGCCTCGGTGACGACCACCAGGTCGCTCGGGCCATGTCCTCTCCCAGGCCCACGCAGGTGCCTACCCGGACCGCCCGGCGCACGCCCAGCTCGGCGAGGTCGGCGAGCACGAGCGCCGCGCTGGGGCCGCCGATCCCGGTCGCCTGAATCGTCAGCTGTCTTCCTGCCGGCGTCGCCCCGAGTAGCCCCAGAGGCCGCGCGCGTGGTTGCTCATCTTCGGCTCCTCAGCAGCTCCTGGGCCAGCAGCAGAGCCCGGCCGGGATCGCCGACGAGAAACGGCGGCGGCGGCGAGCGGGGCGGTGGGGCGCAGGTGCCTGGGCACGACCACCGACCCTATTGGCCAGGACTTCCCGGTGCGCCTTTTCCCTCCATAACGGGGAAAGGCGACCGGAAGCGACCGGAAAACCGTCGCCGGGCCCGCCTCCACTGTCCAGCCGTCGGGCTAGCCTGGGTAGCCGATGCCCCTGGATGAGCGGATATCCCTGAGCGAGGCCTCCCGCCGCGCCGGCGTCTCCCCGGCCACGCTGAAACGCCTGGCCGGAGGAAAGATCGTGCCGGTCAGGCGGGGCCGCTGGACCGCGGCGGCTGCGTCGCGGCCCGCATGGTCGCGCGGATGCGGGAGAGGGCCATTCGCTGCCGACCTGAAGCGGGCCGGGCAGGAGGGCCGCCTCGCCTTCGGCTTCACCGAGATCTCTTCCCCAAGCTGAGGAGCAGGTGACGGTGGAGTTGGGGCGAGCGAGACGGGGCTTGAACCGGAGCTGGTCGAGCGCATCCTCGTCATCCTCGGCACGCCGCTTGAGCGCGAGCGCGTGCTCAATCCCCACGACGTCCAGGCCCTGCGCCACTGCACGCGGGTGCTGCCGCCGGCTTCCCGCTCGTCGCCTTCCTCCAGCTCGTCCGGGTCTTCTCCAGGGGCTACGAGCGCATCGCCGATGCCGAGGTGCGGCTCTTCCACCTCTACGTCCACGAACCGCTGATCCGCGACAGCGTCCCCGAGCTGGAGATCGCCGAAGAGATGGGAGGGCTCGCCCGCCGACATTCCTGCCCCTCGCGACGCCCTGATCGAATACCTGCACACCCGCTACCTGCGCTTCTTCCTCGAGCAGGTCGTCGCTGGACATATGGAGAATAAGCTGAACAACCTCCGACCTCGGCCAGGTTCATCACTACTACTTCATCGACCTCACGGGGTTCACCCGCTCCGCCGAGAGGGGGGGGACCTGGAGGCTCTCGACGTGGTCGAGGGGTTCGTCGAGTTCGGTGGAAACGACCCTCCCCGCCGAGGCGACCCTGGTGAAGACCATCGGCGACAAGGTGATGGTCGTCTCGGCCGAACCCGGCTTCAGGCTGACCAGTGGGGCGGCCCCGCCTGCTCGGCCACTTTGTCCCAGCGCGCCCAGCCGCCAGTCGCATCCGCTTCAGCCAGCGCCGTCTCCCGCGACGGCGACTACTCGGACCACCACGTCAACCTCTTCACCACCGCGTCGTCAGCAGCGCCAGGCGGGCGAGGTCCTGGTCAACCAAGCCGGTGACCGAGGCGATGGAGAGGACGCTAGGACCTCGTCTTAACCGAGTGTGGGGAGGTAAGAGCGCTCCGAAGGGGTTTGCGGAGCCGACGCCGCTGTTTATCATTCGTGGTGCGCGGCGGTTAGGGCGCTCCAGCAGGGGTTCCGCTTAACTTTTTCGGCTCGTCTTTGGCGATTGACGATGGTCTCCGAGGGGCCGCCAAGCGCTCCACCCTCCGGGAGTGCCAGCCGTTCGCGTAACACTTATATGACGTGGGTGAGCGGCAGGCGATGCTTGAGGCGGTGCGTGAGGGGGAGCTGCCCCGGCCGGGAAGTCCGTCGTCAGCGATGCTTTCCGGGGGGCGGGACTGCTTTACCTGCTGCTGGCGCCTGCTGCCTGTTCGAGCCCTCTTCTGTGTGCGCCTGCTTGGCCCTGGTGCGGTAACGGCGCTTCACGTCAACTACGGACGCCGT
>CAVQPE010000005.1:0-43040 GCA_963714665.1 uncultured Solirubrobacterales bacterium
CACTGCCGCGGCGCGCTGCGAGCGCAGGCACATGGCCGAGGCCACGGCGCCGATCTCTCGAATCGACGTCGAGTCTGCCTTCCTCCTGGTCGCCCCGATGCTCAGCCTGAGGAAGAGCACGAGCGGCCTCTGCCAGGTCGCGGTCGAAGGGGGAAGCGGCGACTCGCGCAAGCCCTGGGCCGGCGCTCGGCTGACGGTGGAGAAGGGGTCGGTCAGCTCCTGCATCGCGCGGCTTGAGCCACGGCCGGAGAGCTGGGTGCACGGAGGAGCCGGGGCCTGGATGGATGCCGTCATAAGCGGGACGCCGGACCTGCTCGAATGTGGCGGGGACGGGGAGCTGGGACGGGAGATCGCGGAAGGCTTCCATGACATCCTCTTCGGCGCTTTCGTCCGATCCGATCCGTCGGCCCTCTCCTAGGTCGAGCCCCCGCCGCAGCCGCAGTCCCGATCCGAGCCCGCCGCCGGGGAGCCCGCCCGTGAGTAAGGCAGTTCGCCGGTGTCATGCAGCTCGTGGCGCAGCGAGTTGATCACCGCTCCCGCCATCAGCGCCAGGCTGAGCACGTAGAACCAGAGCAGGGCGATCAGGACGAAGCCCAGGGTCGAGCCGAAGCGCGAGAGGCTGGAGACGTTGGAGAGGTAGACCGGGAAGAGCCAGTTGGCGATGCCGGCCGCGAGGGTGACGAAGGCCGCCCCCGGCCAGACCGCGCGCCAGGGCATGTGGCCCTTCGGCACCGCCCAGAAGATCACGCAGCAGATCAGGAAGACGATCAGGATCGCGGCGCCGAGCAGCAGCGCGGTGTCGATCGCCTTGATTTCAGAGAGGCCGAAGGGCAGCCGGTCGGTGCTGGAGACGAGGGCGCTCTCCATCGCCGGCAGGATGATGCTGGCGGCGATGAAGAGGACGACGACGGCCAGCATCGCGAAGGAGAAGCGCTTCTGCTCGACCCAGCCGCGGCACTCGACGTGGTAGATGCGGCAGAAGGCGGTGTCCATCGCTCCCCAGAAGGAGGCGCCGATCCAGAGCGAGCCGAAGAAGGCGGCGATCCCGATCGTGGTCGCGTTTTCCTGGATCCGGTCGAGGACGTCCTTGAGCGTCCCCTGCTCGACGTTGGGGAAGAGGCGCTGGAGGTCGTTGACGACGCTGGTCTCGACGCCGCCGATCTTCAGCACCTGGCCGAAGACGAAGAGGATGAGCAGGGCGAAGGGAAAGACCGCCAGCATCAGGTTGTAGGCGACCATCGCCGAGAGCCCGGTGACGTTCTCGCGGTAGGCGCGCTGCCAGAAGGCGCGCAGCCAGGGACGTGAGTGGCGGACCGTTTTGGGCATTGACTTCAGAAACTGAAGCGACTATCATGCGAACAGACGTTTGAGCGGATCCAGCGCCCGTCGCAAAGGGCCAGGGGCAGCGCAGACACTATTCAGCTTCGCGGACCGGATCGCCGGCCCGCTTTTTCGCGACTTTTCGCCGACCCCGGCGTTTCAGTTGCAGGACTTGACCACGCAGCGCAAAGAAACGAGTGGAGACGGATGCTGGTAGCAGAGCTTCAGGAGCTTGAGGAGGTCAAAGGCCTGATCACGAGAGGGCAGCAGCTGGGCGTGCTGACCTTCGGCGACATCGCCTCGGCGGTGTCCGAGGTCGACCTGGACGAGTCCGACGTCGAGGACCTTTACGGGCACCTCGAGAAGTCGGGCATCGAGTTGGTCGAGGACATGGACCCGGCCCAGAAAGCGGCCGCAGAAGCGATGCCCGCCGACACCGGCAAGAAAGGCCGGCGCCGCCAGAAAGCCGCGCTCGACCTGAAACCGGACATGACCACGGACAGCCTGCAGCTGTTCCTCAAGGACATCGGCAAGGTCCGCCTGCTGACCGCCGCGGAGGAGGTCGAACTCGCCAAGCGGATCGAGCGCGGCGATCTCGACGCGAAGCAGAAAATGGTCGAGTCCAACCTGCGCCTGGTCGTCTCGATCGCCAAGAACTACCGCAACCAGGGCCTGCCCTTCCTCGACCTGATCCAGGAGGGCACGCTGGGCCTGGTCCGCGCGGCGGAGAAGTTCGACTACCGCAAGGGGTTCAAGTTCTCGACCTACGCGACCTGGTGGATCCGCCAGGCGATCGCCCGCGCGCTCGCCGACAAGGCGCGGACGATCCGGATCCCGGTCCACGTGGTCGAGAAGCTGAACAAGATCGGCCGCGCCGAGCGCAAGCTGGTCACCGAGCTGGGGCGCGAGCCGACCCCGGAGGAGATCGCCGAGGTCACCGGCATCGACCCCGAGGAGGTCGACTCGATCAAGCGCTCCGCCCAGGCCCCGGTCTCGCTGGAGAAGCCGGTCGGCGACGAGGAGGAGTCGGAGTTCGGCCAGTTCATCGCCGACGAGAAGGCCGAGTCCCCCTTCGACCGTGCGGCCGACCTGCTGACCAAAGAGGCGCTGAAGGACGCGCTGGAGAACCTCTCCTACCGTGAGCGCCGCGTGCTGGAGCTGCGCTACGGCCTCGGCGGCGAGCACCCGCGGACGCTGGACGAGGTGGGGCGGACCTTCAACGTCACCCGCGAGCGCATCCGCCAGATCGAGAACCAGAGCCTCAAGAAGCTGCAGCAACTCGGAGAAGCTCAAAAGCTCCGAGAGGTCACCTGATCTTCCGAGGCTAAGGAGTGCGGGCATCCCGGCCGATACAGGTCGGGATGTTCGAGATCGACAAAGCGCTGCGCCAGCTGATCGAGCGGGAGGGCTCCGACCTCCACATCAAGGTCAACTCGCGCCCGATCATCCGCCAGCACGGCGAGCTGGTCCAGCTCGAGGGCTATGAGCCGCTGACCGCGGAAGACACCGAGAAGGCCTTCCACGACATCGCCGAGGTCCGCTCGCTGACCGAATTCGAGGAAGCCGGCGAGGCCGACTACTCCTACTCGATCCCCGGCCTCTCGCGCTTTCGCGTCAACACCTTCAAGCAGCGCGGCACGATCTCGATCGTCTGCCGCGCGATCCCCTTCGACATCCGCTCGGTTGAGGAATTGGGACTTCCCCCGGTGGTCACCAAACTGGCCGAAGAGCAGCGCGGGATCGTCCTCGTCACCGGCACCACCGGCTCGGGCAAGAGCACGACGCTGGCGGCGATGATCGACCACATCAACCGCAACCGCCCGCACCACATCATCACGCTCGAGGACCCGATCGAGTACCTGCACGAAGACAAGCGCTCGATCGTCAACCAGCGCGAAGTCGGCTCCGACACCGAGAGCTTCGGCCGGGCGATGCGCCGCGTCCTGCGCCAGGACCCCGACGTGATCCTGATCGGCGAGATGCGCGACGAGGAGACCGTGCGCACGGCGCTGTCCGCTGCCGAGACCGGCCACCTTGTCCTCTCGACCGTCCACACCCTCGACGCGACCGAGACGATCAACCGCATCATCGACGTCTTCCCGCCCCACCTCCAGCACCAGGCCCGGGTGATGCTCGCCTCGACCCTGAGGGGGGCGATCGCCCAGCGCCTCGTCCCCGACATAACCGGCGAAGGCCGCGTACCCGCCTCCGAGGTGATGGTCGTCACCGGCCGCGTCCAGGACCTGATCATGAACCCCGACGAAACCGGCAAGATCACCGAGGTGATCGGTGAGGGCGAGTACTACGGGATGCGCACCTTCGACCAGTCCCTGCTCGGCTATGTGATGGAGGGCAAGATCGCCGAGGACGTAGCCCTCGACTACGCCTCCAGCCCGCACGACTTCAAGCTGATGCTCGCCGCCGGCGGCAAGGGCGCCAGCGGCATCGAGCAGCTCACGGCCGAGCCGGCGCAGCCGTAGTACGAGCGTCCAGGCCGGCCGAGGGTGCGCTACCACGGCTCAAGGGCCGGTCACCGGGCGTCGATGACCTTGGCGATGTCAGTGCTAGGACGATTGCGTTCGCGGTTCCATGCCCTCCTCAGAAGCGAGAGCGGGATGGCGCTGCCGACGGCGCTGTTCGCGATGATCGCCAGCATGGCGCTGGCGAGCGCCGCCGTCCTCTCCTCGGTCGACGTCCAGCAGGGGTTCTCTCGCGACCACGCTTCCAAGGAAGCGATTGCCGCCGCTGACGCAGGCGCGAGCGTCGCCCTGCTGCGGCTAAACCGGTTCCAGAGCAAACTGTCGGCGGCGACGCCGTGCGTGGGGCCGGCTGGCGAAACGCTGCTCTCCTCCGCCGGCTGGTGTCCGGCCACGGTTGCCGAAAGCGTCGGGGGGGCGACCTACACCTACCGGGTCAGCGCCTACACCGGCACCGGCACCGGCACCTACAGCGTAGTCGCCGTCGGCACCTCGGGCGCTGTCAGCCGTCGAATCGACGTGGGCCTGGTCTCCTACAACGGCAAAAACATCTTTGCCGACGAGAAGCTGATCGGGCAGGACGGCATCGAACTGAAAGGTGGAGTGACGGTCAAAACCGACATCGGCACCAACGGGAGCATCGAACTGAACAGCGAAAACGGGAAAGCCCCGATCCTCTGTGGGGATCTCCGTCACGGGCTTGGCAAATCGGCGCCAACCCCTAAATGCAACGGGGCGGTCGAAGAAGGCGAAAAGAACCTGCCATCGATCACGCTCCCATCGAATATCTCGACGGAAAACTCTAACTGCCGTCTGGTCCCGAGCTGCTCCAGCAAATCCGAAGTCGACACCTACACGACGTGCAAAGGGAAAAAATGCGAAGAAGTCAAACGCACCAAAACCGAGCCCTGGGACGCCGAACACAAGAACATCAACATCCCGAATAACTCGACGTTGAGCATGGGGGGGCGCGACTATCTGGTCTGCGGCATCTTCGTCAACGGGGAACTGATCATGAACGCTGGCTCGGAAATCCGCATTTTTGTCGATACGCCTGAACATTGCGGCTTGAAAGCCGGCGCAACCCAGGTCAAATTCACATCCACCGCCATCATCAGCTCGACCGGCTATAACGCTCAGAACGGCTACAAAATCCCAGGCATCTACGTGCTGGGCGAATCCAAGATTGAGCTTAGTGGCAGCTCGGGCACCAATGAGGTGATGATCTATGCGCCGAAAGGCGAAATCGACCTCGGGGGCAATGCCACCTATCAGGGCATGATGGCGGCCAAAAAAATTGTCATGCACGGAAACCCGACCTTCGAATCGGACGCGAACATCAAAGAACCCGCCATCACCTTCGCCAGCCTGCTCGCCCGCACGCTTTACGTCGAGTGCACCGGGGCGACCGCGACCCCCCCGAACGCAAACTGCTGAGCGCCGCTCAAGGTCTCGGCCCGGGCTGACGACCTAGTAAGCGAACGTATGAGGGACAAGCTCAACGACAACCCGCTCGCCCAGGCTGCCGTGGTCGGCGTCCTGCTGATCGCCGCCGTCGTCTTCCTGATGGGGAGCAAAGGCGGTAAAGAAGAAGAAGGCTCCGCCGAAGGCACGGACAGCTCGGTTGTCGTCGCCGCCCCGGCGGAATCCGGCAGCCCGACCGACCTGCCGCCGCCGGGCACTGGCGTCGGCGCTCCGCCGCCTCTTCCCAACGCGGTCATCTCCGCCTTCGACGCGGGCGATACGATCGTCCTCCTCTTCGTCCGCGACGGCGGCATCGACGACCGCAGGGTCACGCGGTCCGTGGACAGCGTCAGCTCGATGTCAGGGGTCGCCACCTTCGTCGTGTCGGCGAAGCGGATCGCCCGCTACGCGGCGATCGCCCAGGGCGTCGACGTCAACCGGGTGCCGGCGCTCGTCGTGGTGAGCCCGAAGCGGATCGATGCGGCAATACCCAAGGCCTCGGTGCACTACGGCTACCAGAGCCCTGAGAGCGTCGAACAGGCGGTGATCGACGCCGGCTACAAGGGTCGCACCCTTCCCTACCACCCGTGAGCTGATGGACGGCAGGGACTATCCCGGCCACCTGCGTCCGGTTCCGGAATCCGGCGACTCGACCGCCCCCGCGCTGGATCCCAATGCCGGGGGCACCCCCGGCTTGACTCCGCCGGTCGCCCGCGGCCGCTCCAGCGGCTTCGTCACCGACGTCCTCGTCGACCTCGGCTATGTCCCCGAAGATCGGGCCCGGGTGGCGATCGAAGAAGCCCGCACGGCCGCGAGCCCACCGGAGGAGCTGCTCCTGCAGCAGGGCGCGGTCAGCATGGACCAGCTCTCGCGCGCGGTCGCCGAGCGCTACGGGCTCGACCACATCGACCTCTCCGTCTACCACGTCGATATGGCGGCGGCGAACCTGATCCCGGTCCACACCGCGCGCCGCTACCGAGCGCTGCCGGTCGGCTTCGTTGATTCGAAAACGCTTCTTGTCGCCGCGGCCGACCCGACCAACGTGCTCGCGGTCGATGACATCCAGATCGCGACCGGCCTCGACTGCCGCGTCGCTGTCTCCGCGGCGGAGGACATCGAATCCCTGATCGGGCGCCTCAACACTCTGCAGAGCGCGGTCAGCGAGGCCGTCACCGAGGGTGAAGCGGAGGCCGAGGCCGAGCTCGCCGACGTCAGCGAGATCGAAGTCAGCGCCGAAGACGCGCCGGTGATCAAGCTCGTCTACAGCATCCTCGGCCAGGCGGTGGGGGAGGGCGCCTCCGACGTCCACTTCGAGGCCGAAGAGGACGAGATGCGGGTGCGCTTCCGCGTCGACGGGGTGCTGGCCGAGGCCGCCCACGTCCCCAAGCGGATGGTCAGCGCGGTGATCTCCCGGCTGAAGATCATGAGCGACCTCAACATCGCCGAGAAACGCGTGCCTCAGGACGGCCGAGTCAGCGTTACCGTCGAGGACCGCCGGGTCGACCTGCGTATCACCACGCTGCCGACCCAGCGCGGCGAGGGGGCGACGATCCGCGTCCTCGACAAGGACAACGCGCAGCGCTCGCTCGACGAGCTCGGCATGGACGGCACCGGTCGCGAGCGGTTCGAGGAGTCCTTCCACCAGGCCTACGGCGCCGTCCTCGTCACCGGCCCCACCGGCTCCGGCAAGTCGACGACCCTCTACGCGGCGCTCCAGGACCTCAACCAGGTAGAGAAGAAGATCATCACGATCGAGGACCCGGTCGAGTACCGCCTCGGCGGCATCAACCAGATCAACGTCAACCGGCCGGCGGGCCTCGACTTCGCCACCGGCCTGCGCTCGGTCCTGCGCGCCGACCCCGACATCGTCATGGTCGGCGAGATCCGCGACGGCGAGACCGCCCGGATCGCGATCGAGGCGGCGCTGACCGGGCACATGATGCTGACCACGCTGCACACCAACGACGCCCCCGGCGCGATCGCCCGCCTGACCAAGATGGGGATCGAGGCCTTCCTCACCGCCTCCTCCGTCGACTGCGTCGTCGCGCAGCGGCTGGCGCGCAAGCTCTGCCCGCACTGCAAGCAGCGCACGATCGTGCCGGCGCAGGCCCTGGCCGATGCCGAGATCCGCGTCGGCGGGGACATCGAGGCCTACGAGCCGGTCGGCTGCTCGCGCTGCAACCAGAGCGGCTACCGCGGCCGGGTCGGGGTCTACTCGGTGATGAAGATGAGCGACCGGATCAAGGAGATGACGGTCTCGCAGGCCTCGGAGGCCGACATCGGCACGGTCGCCCGCGAGGAGGGCATGCTGACCCTGCGTGAGGACGGCCTGACTAAGGTGCGCAGCGGCCAGACCAGCCTCGAGGAGGTTCTGCGTGTCACCGCCTGAGCGCCTGCCGGCCTCAAGGAATCGGGCCGAGGGGACGATCTAGGGCACATGGACTTCGACTTCTCCGCTGTTCTCGGCCACATGGTCGAGGTCAAGGCGTCCGACGTGCACCTGACGCCCGGCTTCCCGCCGGCGATCCGCGACAAGGGCAAGATCGAGCCGATGCAGGGCTTCCCGGTGCTCACCTCGCAGGAGACCCGCGAGGTCGTCTACAGCATCCTCAACGACGACCAGCGCAAGCGCTTCGAGAACCACAAGCAGCTCGACTTCGCCTACGCGATCCCCGGCGTCGCCCGCTTCCGCGTCAACTGCTTCTTCCAGCGCGGCGCGGTCAGCGCCGCCTTCCGCCTCGTCCCGCAGGACATCCCGGCGCTCGACTCGCTCGGCGTGCCGCAGGTGCTGCGCGAGCTGGCCAACAAACCGCGCGGCTTTGTTCTCGTCACCGGCCCGACCGGCTCGGGCAAGAGCACGACCCTGGCGGCGATGATCGACGTGATCAACTGCGAGCACCAGGATCACATCCTCACGATCGAGGACCCGATCGAGTTCCTGCACCAGCACAAGCGCTCGATCGTCAACCAGCGCGAGGTCGGCTCCGACGCGGAGGACTTCGCCCTCGGCCTGCGCGCCGCGCTGCGAGAGGACCCCGACGTCATCCTCGTCGGCGAGATGCGCGACCTGGAGACGATCTCCACCGCGCTGACCGCGGCCGAGACCGGCCACCTCGTCTTCGCCACCCTGCACACCCAGTCGACCGCGCAGACGGTCGACCGGATGATCGACGCCTTCCCGCCCCAGCAGCAGGGCCAGGTGCGCACGCAGCTCTCGATCGCCCTGCAGGGGATCGTCACCCAGCAGCTGCTGCCCACCTCCGACGGCCTCGGCCGGGTCGTCGCCACCGAGGTGCTGGTGCCGACCCCGGCGATCCGCAACCTGATCCGCGAGGGCAAGACCCACCAGATCTACGCCGCCGTGCAGACCTCGGGGGCGGTCGGGATGCAGACCATGGACGCCGACCTGGCCCGCCTCGTGCGGATGGGGAAGATCTCCAGGTCGCTCGCCGAACAGCGCGCCTCCGTGCCTGAGGAGCTGAAGCGGCTGCTCGGTGGCGAAGCCCCGGTGATGTCCCAAGCCGCCCCGGCCGGTAACGGCTCGGCTGCACCGCCTCCAGCCGCTGCATCAAGCGCTCCGCCTTCCTACGCGCAGGGAGCGTAGCCCGTGGCCGGCGCCACCACATTCAGCTTTCGCGCCCTGGACGTCGCCGGGGCCTCCACGGGCGGGGAACTTGAGGCCGAGTCCAAGGCGCAGGTCGGCGAGCTGCTGCGCCAGCGTGGCCTGATCGTCCTCGACGTCAGCGAGAAGAAATCGCCGGTCAACGTCGAGGACTTCTTCAAGCGCTGGCAGAGCGTCGACATGCGCGAGCTGGCCGTCTTCTCGCGCCAGTTCGCCACCCTGGTCGCGTCCGGGATGCCGATGCTGCGGACCCTGCACACGCTCGAAGAGCAGACCCAGGACGACGCGATCAAGGAGGCGACCGCCGGGTTGCGCGCCGACGTCGAAGCGGGCAGCTCGCTCGAGCAGGCGATGGAGCGTCACCCGAAGGTCTTCGACCGCCTCTTCCGGGCGATGGTCCGCGCCGGCGAGGAATCGGGGCGCCTCGAGGAAGCCCTCGACCGCATTGCCTTCCAAGTCGAGAAGACCGACGCCCTTCGGCGCCAGGTCAAATCGGCGATGATGTACCCGGCGCTGGTCTTCGGCTTTGCCGTGGTCGTCCTTGTCGCGATCGTGATGTTCGTGATCCCGGTCTTCGCCAACATCTTCACGGAACTGGGCGAAGAACACCCGAATGAAGCGAGCGGATTGCCGCCGCCGACGGCCTTCTGCGTCGGCCTCTCCAACCTGCTGACCGGCTACTGGTTCGTGCTCATCCCCGGGCTCGCGATCACCTTTTTCCTCTTCTTCAGGTGGAAGAAGACGGAAAAGGGCAAGGAAATGTGGGATCGCTTCACCCTGCGGCTCCCGTTCAAGATCGGCGATGTGATCCAAAAGATCGCGCTGGCTCGCTGGTCGCGTACCTTCGCCGGCTCGGTCTCCTCGGGGGTTCCGATGCTGCAGTCGATCAAGCTGACCGGCGAAACGGCCGGCAACATCGTCGTCGAGCAGTCGATGGAGGACGTCTACGCCTCGGTCAAGCGCGGCGGCTCGCTGGCTGGCCCGATCGAGGGCAACCCGATATTCCCGCCGATGGTCGGCCACATGGTCGCCGTCGGCGAGGAAACGGGGCAACTCGAAAACATGCTCTCCAAGATCGCCGACTTCTACGAGGCCGAGGTCGACGCCAAGGTCAAGGCCCTCACCGCCCTGATCGAGCCGATAATGATCGTCTTCGTCGGCGGCATGGTCGGTTTCATCGTGATCTCGATGTACCTGCCGCTCTTCAGCATCTACGAAAAGATCCGCTGAGCTTCGCCACCAACCTTGGAAAGCTCTCTTAGAGCTTTGTAAGGTTATATACTATCCTTACAAAGGTTGATCAACTTCCAAAGGAAGGCAGCCTTGTCAAGTAGGGAGCAAAAAGGCACAAGGGAGTCGATGGGTTCCTCTGAGGATCGCCTGTGGCCCGCCAGTCCTGGTGCCTATGGCCGTGCAGCTCGCCAGGGAGGTCGCTACCAAAGCTTTACTCCTGACTCGATCTCAGGTCGGTCATTCCTCCTCGACGGCGAGGCAGGTGCCCTTTTGCAAGATGCGACGAAGGCGCTCGAGCATCTAGAGCGATCCTCGACACGCGTGGCCACTCTTGGCGCCGTTGCACAGAACCTATTGCGCTCCGAGAGCGTGGCCTCCTCTCGTATCGAGGGCGTGGTGGTCTCGCAGAAGCGCCTCGCTCGTGCTGTACACCAGGGCCCCGGCAAAGGGCGGGGCGACCACCGGGCGGCCGCGGTGCTCGGAAACGTCGAGGCCATGAAGCAGGCCATCGCGATCGGTGGAAAGCGCGAGCCAATCGTGGTCGGAGATCTGCTTGACATCCATCGACTCCTCCTTCGTTTTACCGAGGACCGATCTATCGCGGGGGTGATCCGCGAGACGCAGAACTGGATTGGCGGCAACGACTACAACCCCGTCGGTGCCGTCTACGTGCCACCCTCTCCCGAGCACGTCCCCGAGCTGCTGTCGGACCTTTGCGACTTCATCAACCGGGACGACCTGCCCCCGATCGCGCAGGCGGCGATCGCCCATGCCCAGTTCGAGACCATCCATCCGTTCGCGGACGGCAACGGCCGAACCGGACGTGCGCTCATCTACGCGATCCTGCGCAAGCGGGGCGAGATTCCCGCCTATGTTCCGCCGATAAGCCTTGTGCTGGGCGCTAGGCCAAAGTCCTACATCGCCGGCTTGACTGATTACAGGGAGGGCGAGGTTGCCCTCTGGTGTGGCTCCTTCTTTCATGCCGCGGCCCGCGCTGCGCGAGAAGCAGAGCGTCTCGCGCAGGCGATCGAGGCGCTGCAGGAACGCTGGCTTGAGCGTTTGGGAAGACTGCGCAAAGACGCGGCGGCCCGTCAGTTGATCAGCGCCCTCCCCGAGCAGCCGGTCATCGACGTCGTGGCTGCGCAAAGTCTCACTGGCAGATCGCATGTAGCGGTCGGCAGGGCGATGCAACAGCTCGAAGACGCGAGCGTGTTGCGTCGGCCCAACGAGCGCAAGTGGGGTCGGGTCTGGGAGTGCGACGAGCTGCTCGAGATGGTCGAAGACTTCGAGAAGTCCGTCTCTTTGCCTGGGCATGGTTTACCGGTTATCCAAGGATTCGCTGGAAATCGCCCTTGAACCCGAGTTTTGGGGAGATGAAGTCCTAGTTTCGGGGATCAAGGTGGCCCCGGGGGTGCCGATGAAGGGCCTGTGATGAATCTGCCAGTGCCTCGGTGCTCAAAGGCAAACCCGCTGCGAGGCGGGGGCGCAAAGCCTTTCGGGACTCCCTCGGGAGTCGGCCGGGCTACCACCGGGGTCGACAGACACCACGTGGCTTCACGCGACGGGGCTCTGGCGCAAATGATTAGGACCATAGGAGGTCACTGATGTTTGTCCAGAATCTCCGGGCCAAGGTTGGCGCCCGGCTCAACGGCGACAGCGAGGCTGGCTTCACGCTGATCGAGCTCCTCGTCGTCATGCTCATCCTCGGAATCCTGGCTGCGATGGCGCTGCCGGCGTTCTTCAACCAGAAGGAAAAGGCCAGCGACGCGAAGGCCAAGGAGTACGCGCACTCCGCGCAGGTCGCGATGGAGACGTTCTCGACCGACAACAGCGGCAGCTATGAAGGTGCCACAAAAGCAGAATTGGAAGCAATCGAGCCCACGCTGAGCAGCGCGACGCTCGAAGTCCTCGGTCCCGAAAGCAAAGGCACGCCGACGACCAATCAGTACACGATCGTCTCGGAAGCACCGTCGAGCGGAAACAAATTCTCCGTCGAAAACGACGCCGGAACGCTGGCGTTCGAATGTACAACCGGCGGCAACGGTGGTTGTCCAGTCGGCGGTAACTGGGGCGAATAGCCTCTAGCCGCATCGCCTTGGCCTAGCCAAGTGTGAAGTTGCGAGGGGCGGGCCGGTTGGCCTGCCCCTCGCGCTTTTGGCCAGGTCTCGTGCGAATGGCTAAACGGATGGCCGACCCGAGCCGATACGTCTGACGATGTCGCGCGATTTCCCCAAACTGGCTTTGCGCCCGCGGTTCCGGTGGGCCTGCGTCGCCTTTTGCGTCGCCCTCTTCGCTGCTGTCCTCGGTGCTACCCAGGCCAGCGCCCTGCCGGCCACCTACGACGGCATCGCCGCTGACGGCCACCTGGCCCTGTTCAGCACGGCCGAACAGATGGTCCCCGGCGACACCGACCACGAACAGGACGTCTACGTGCGGGCCAAAGACGCAGTGCTCGGCGAATGGGTGACCAGGGAGGTCTCGATCGGGCCGCTGGGCGGCAACGACGCCTATATGGCCCAGTACGACGACGTGTCGAGCGACGGCAGCAGGGTCTTCTTTTCGACCAAAGAGCCGCTCGTTCCCGCGGACGGCGACCGCAAGGAAGACGTCTACATGCGCGACCTGGGCACGAACACGACCACGCTGGTCACACAGGGCGACTCGTCCTGCAGCGGGGAAGGCTGTGGCAGCGGGGCTGCCGACGCGAGCTTCGTACCCGGTGGCCTTGTGCCGTCGGGCGAAAGGCTGTTCTTCGCGACAGCGGAAAAGCTGAACGCCGCCGACGGCGACAGCTCGCTGGACGTCTACGTGCGCGACCTTTCCAGCGGGAAAACCGTGCTCGTCTCCAAGGGCTCCGCCTCGTGCGCCGGGTCCAACTGCGGAAACGGCCCCCAGCCCGCCATCTTCGAACAGGCTTCCGGAGACGGCGAGAGGGTCTTCTTCACCAGCACGGAGGGGCTGGTTGCGGGGGACGAAGACGGGCGCGTCGACATCTACGAGCGCGACCTGGGAAGCGAAACGACCAAGCTCGTTTCCGTACCGGGCATATGTCCTCTGTCGCTGCCGTCCGGCCAGAACTGCGACCCGACCTTTGGCGGTGCCTCGAGCGACGGCTCGCACGTCTTCTTCGAGAGCAACGAACGGATCTCGGGGGTCGACGAAGACAGCTCTCAGGACGTCTACGACTGGTCGGGTGCGGGACCGGCGGCGCTTGCATCCACGGGCCCGAGTGGCGGCAATGGCGCCCCCAACGCCACCTACTCCGGAACGTCGGGCTCCACCGGCGCGGTCTACTTCGAGACGACCGAAGCTGTCGATTCCGCCGTCGACAAAGACACCGAACAGGATGTCTACGTGCGGGCGGAAGGGTCGACAAAACTGGTCTCGACCGGCCCCCAGAACGGCAACGGCCCTGCGCCGGCATCCTTCCAGTGGGCGTCTCCCGACGGGTCGAGCCCGGCGGCAATCTTCAGCACGACCGAAGCGCTGGTGTCGCAGGACACCGATACGTCGGCGGACGTCTACGAACGAAGCGGCGGTACGACGACCCTGATCTCGACCGGCCCGGAAGGCGGTAACGGGGCCTTCAGCTCGGCCTTCGCGCAGGCATCGAGCGACGGCTCGCACGTCTTCTTCGTCACTGCCGAGTCTCTGGTGGAAGAAGACGAAGACGAAAGCGCCGACCTCTACCTCCGCTCCGGCGGGGAGACGGCGCTCGTCTCGACCGGGCCCATTGGCGGCAACGGCTCCTTCTCGGCGGGACTACACGGCGTCTCCACCGACGGCTCGCAGGCCTTCTTCGTCACCCGCGAACGGCTTACCGTCGACGACGATTTCGCCAACGAGGACGACGTCTACTCGTGGACCACGGGCAAAACGGGGCCGTCGACGCTGCTGGTCTCGGTGAAGAACTCATCCGAACTGGTCCTCGGCCCGCCGCCGCCCTTCCTCGAAGGGACCAGTCCGGTGAGCCCGGCGGAATCGACAACACCGTCGATTGTCGGGCAGGCCGAAGCCGGCGCCACGATCACGATCTACACCAACTCGAGCTGTTCGGGTGAAGCCGTACCGCCGGGCGGCGACGCGGAAGAGCTCTCCGGTGCCGGGATCCCGGTTTCGGTGACCCCTGGGTCGAAAACAACCTTTTACGCGACGGCCGAACTCGAAGGCATCGTCTCTCCCTGCTCCAACGGCGTGGCCTACGTGCAGGAAACGGCGTCGCCGCCTCCGCCTCCGCCTAAAGAAGAAGGGAGCACCGGCGGCGGTTCGGGCTCCGGCGGCGGCATCGACGGCTTGGGCAACGGCAACCGCAATGGTCAATCGGGCCCCACCTTCGTCACCCCGGAGACGACGATCACATTCGGTCCCGCCTTCAAGACCCGGAAGCACAAGGTCATCTTCCGCTTCTCCGATGCCACCGGCCAGCCGGGGACGAACTTCGTCTGCAGGATCGATCGTCACCACTGGAAGGGCTGCGGCTCGCCGAAGCGGTTGAAGAAGCTCTCGTTCGGCAAGCACGTCTTCGCGGTCAAAGCCGTCAACCAGATAGGCGTCTGGGACGCGCCCGTCAAGCGTGCGTTCAAGGTGGTGCGATGAAGGCGCTGTGGATTCGGAGACGGGTGCGGCCCGGGGGCGAGGGTGGCTATACCCTGATCGAGCTGCTCGTTGCGATGACCATGGGCGTGGTTGTTCTCGGCGCGGTCGGCTCGCTGGTCGTCAGCGCGATGAAGGACCAGCCGAAGATCAGCGAACGGGCGCAGGACATCACCACCGCGCGCTGGGTGCTGGAGCGGCTGACGCGCGAAATCCGCAACGGCATCAGGGTCGACAAAGCGACCTCATCCTCGGTGTCCTTCGAAACCTACGTGAGGCACACGGCGTGCGGGGGTACCACGCTTCTGGCGAGCACGGCGGCTCCGATCAAATGCGAGGTGACCTACACCTGCTCCACCACCGCCTGCACGCGAATCGAGGCTGTTCCCAAAGTCACCACGGGCAAAACGACGCAGATCTTCGAAGGTATCGACAGCAGCAGCGTCTTCGCCTACTCCCCCAGCGCCGAAGAAGCGACCTTTATCAAGGTGACCCTGAACATGCCCAACCCGACCGGATACGCCCCGCTGACGGTCTCCGACGGCGCCAGCCTGCGCAACGCGACCCTGATCAACTGATGCGCCAATCAACCCATAAAGAGGCCGGCTTCACGATCGTCGAGGTGCTGGTCGCCATCGTGATCCTCGTCTCCGGAGCGCTCGCGACGTTCAGCCTGCTCAGCGCGGCCAACCGCAATACGGACCGCGCCAAGGAGTCGCAGGTGGCGCTCGACCTCGCCCAGCAGGAACTCGAGGCGCTGCGCAGCCTCACCAACAAACAGCTGGCCCTGACATCGGCCCCGCCCCCGTCGTCCGACTCACTCAACCCTGATTACCGCGTCTCCAGCGGCAAATTCGCCATCATCCGCGAACCGCGCGGTACGTATCGCAAGCTCGTCGTCAACGGTGGGGAAATCGAAGGCGAATCGGGGAAAGTGGTGGAAGGAGGGGTCGTCCAGCCATCCGAAAGCTTCGAAAACGGGGACGTCAACGGGACGATCCACCGCTACATCGTCTGGAGCAACGACACCGCCTGTGGCTCGGCCTGCCCGACCGCGCAGGATTTCAAGCAGATCGTCGTCGCGGTCAAGCTCAACACGCCCGGCAACCAAGCCGGCGAGCGCGGCTACGTCGAAGCGCAGTCAAACTTCGTCGACCCGACCGACAGCGCCGAAAAAGACCCGGCGGCCAACTCGAAAGGCGAACTGGTCACCGCCCAGCAGTTCTTCCTCACCGACACGCCGTGCTCCTCGACGGACGAAACCGAACGGCAGGAAATCAGCGGTGATCACCTGCTCCACAACACGCTGGGCACCTGCGCCAGCGGCCTGCAGACAGGCACCACGCAGGGCGCGCCGGATGCACTACTACTCGGCGGCCCCCCCGACCCGGCGCCCGAAGACCCGAACGACCCGCTGCTCTACGACTACTCCGACGACACCTATCTGGAGCCGACGCCGGACACCGACAAGGGCGTGCAGATCCGTCGCGATGACACCAGTGGCTGCCACTACGTGCCTACCGGGACGACCAACCCGGAGTCCCAGGTCCACCGCTGGGTTACCGATCCGATGGCGGCAAACTTCAAAATGACCGAAAAAGTGACGCTCGAGTTCTACACGCGGACGCTCAACGACGCGCTCTACAAAGGCAAGCTCTGCGTCTACCTCTACAAGCGCCACGAAGCGGGATCGCCGCCGGTCGCGACGGACACGCTGCTGACGAACAAAAGCGGCGGGACCGCCTACTGGACCTACGCGCCGGAAGGAAATGAATACTGGCCGCGGTATTCCTGGACCAAGGTGCGCCTGACAATGACCTTCAACGAAGCTCCCTACTCGATCCCGGCCGGGGACCGGCTCGGGGTGGCGCTCAGTGTGGAACGCAACGGTACGCCCGCCGACGCGATCCCGATCATGTACGACCATCCCACCTACCCGACCCGGGTCGAGGTCGACACCAGCACCCCGATCGAAGGCGGCTAGGAGTGGGCGCCGCCGTGGCGATCGCCTTCCTCGGAGGGCTCATCGTCGGCAGCTTCGTCACCGTTGTCGCCTACCGGGTACCCCGCGGCGAATCGATCGTCGGGCCGCGCTCGCGCTGCACTACCTGCGGCATTCAGATCGCCGCCTACGACAACGTCCCGGTTTTTTCCTGGGTGCTGCTGCGGGGGCGCAGCCGCTGCTGCGGGGAGCCGATCTCGGCGCGATACCCGCTCATCGAGCTAGGCCTGGGCGTGCTCTACGCGGCGACGGTCGCCGTCCTCTGGGGCGACGGCGGCGAGATCGCGCTCGGCCTCGTATCCGTCACGATGCTGCTCGCGGTCACGGTGACCGACCTCGAACGGCGGATCATCCCCAACAAGATCCTGATCGTCGCCGCAGTGGCGGGTGCCGTCATCGCCGCGCTCGCCGACCCCGGCAGCCTGCCGGAGCGGGCGATAGCGGCCGCGGCCGCGGGCGGCCTGCTCTTCGCCGCGGCGCTGGCCTACCCGCGCGGCATGGGCCTCGGCGACGTGAAGCTGGCGGCGACGATGGGCATCTTCCTCGGCCGCAACGTCGCCCCGGCGGTTCTGGTCGCGCTCATCGCCGGTTCCATCGTCGGCCTGGCGATGATCGCGCGCGACGGGGCGGCGGCGCGCAAGAAGGCGATTCCCTTCGGCCCTTTCCTCGCTCTTGGAGGTGTGGTCGGGTTGCTCGCCGGCGATCAGATCGTCGATTGGTACCTGAGCACGTTCTAGGACCTTTGTCCAGGTTCTCCTAGAAATAAGTAGTTGCAGGGCGAAAGGTCTGCGGCCTTTCTGTCGATTGGGGAAGAGCGAGCGCGCCACGGGCGCGCCGCGACTCCAGCCATGAAACTGCAACTAACCAGGAAGAAGAAGACGGGCGACGTCGTCGGCCTCGACATCGAGGCGGGCAGCATCGCCGCGGCCGAAGTGAAGGCCGACGGCTCCGCGCCGGTCAGTGTCGCGGCAATCGAGCCGCTCGCCCCGGGTGCCTTCCACGAGGGCGAGGTGATCGACGCCGACGGCCTGGTCGAAGCGCTGAAGGCGCTCTTCTCCAAGCACAAGCTCTCCAAGCAGGTGCGGCTCGGGATCGGCAACCAGCGGGTCATCGTCCGCACCCTGCGCCTGCCGGCGATCGAGGACCACAAGGAGATGGAGGCGGCGGTTCGCTTCCAGGCCCAGGAGCAGATCCCGATGCCGCTCGACCAGGCGGTGCTGGAGCACCAGGTGGTGGGCGGCGTGCCCGGGGAGGAGGGCGCGACGCCGCAGGTCGACGTGGTCGTGGTCGCCGCCCGGCGCGACATGATCGGCTCCTTCCTGGAGCCGGTCCGCCGGGCCGGCCTGGAGCCGGTCGGGGTGGACCTCTCCGCCTTCGGCATGATCCGCGCCCTCGCCAACGGGGCGAACGGCGCCAACGGCGAGGCCGTCCTCTACTGCAACGTCGGCGACGTGATGAACCTCGCGGTGGCGCGCGGCCGGGCCTGCCTCTTCACCCGCGTCTCCAGCATCGGCCTGGAGGAGATCGCCGGCCGGCTCGGTGCCGAGACCGGCCTCAGCACCGAGCACGCGACCCAGTGGCTCACCCACGTTGGCCTTGCCAGTTCCGTGGAGGAGATCGACGGCGATGCCGCGGTTGTCTCCAACGTGCGCCGGGTACTCGAGGACGGTCTCTCCGGACTGGTCGACGAGCTGCGCCTCTCGCTCGACTACTACGGCGCGCAGGAGAGTGCGGTGCCGGTCGGGCGCGTCGTCCTCTGCGGCCCCGGCAGTGCGATCCCCGGCCTGGCGGAGCAGATGGAGGAACTGATCGGCCTGCCGATCTCCACCTCCCACCCGCAGGCGCTCTCCGGCTTCGACGAGAGCGCCGCCGCTCGCCTCACCCTCCCATACGGCCTCGCCCTGGAGCACTGAGAGATGCGCCCCGTCAACCTGATCCCGGTCGAGGACCGCCACGGGCAGAACGCGCCCCTGCGCACCGGCCCGGTCGCCTACATCGTGATCGGCGCCCTCGTGCTCGCCCTCGCCGGCGTGACCATGCTGGTCCTCACCGGCAACAAGGTCGCCGACAGCAAGAATGAATTGGCCCAGGTGAATCGCGAAGACGCGGCCGCCGAGGCGCGGGCCAAAAGCCTCGCCTCCTACACGCAATTTGCCGCTCTGCACGAACAGCGCGTCGAAACGATCTCCAGCCTCGCCGACAGTCGCTTCGACTGGGAACGGGTGATGCGTGAACTGGCGCTGATCCTGCCGCATGACGTCTGGCTGAACAGCCTCGAAGCGTCTGCCTCTTCAGAAGCCAGCGGCACTTCGAGTGGGGGCAGCCTGGGCGGCTCGATCCTCGGGCCGTCGCTGTCAATCAGCGGTTGCGCAGCGGGACAGAACGCGGTTGCCGGTTTCGTCACCGCGCTCAAAGACATCGACGGGGTCACCCGCGTCGGCGTCGAATCCTCCGAACTCGCGGGCGAAGACGAAGGGGCCGGCAGCACAGGCGGATCCGGGTCCGAAAGCGGCGGCTCCGGCGATTGCCGGACCCGCAGCTTCATCGCAGAATTCAAGCTCGTCGTCGCCTTCGACGCCGCGCCGGTGCCGCTGAGCGGCAGCGAAGAAGCGGCACCGGTCACACCTACCGAAAAATCTGAAGAAGCCGCTTCCCAGGAAACCGGCGAAAGCGAAGAATCGGAAGGCGGCTGAGATGGGTTCGGCGAACAACAGGCTGATCGTCGCGATGATTGCCGTTGCCGCTCTGGCGGGAGCGTTTTGGATGCTCGTCCTCAGCCCGAAGCGACAGGAAGCGAGCGAACTCTCCAATCAGGTGAGCCAGGCTCACGAATCGCTGGCGCAGCACCGCGCCGAAGTGGCGATCGCCGTGCAGGCCCGCCGCGAGTTCCCGGTCGACTACCAGCAGCTGGTCCTCCTTGGCAAGGCGGTCCCCGGCGACGATGACACGCCTTCGCTCTTGGTGCAGGTGAACCGGATCGCCGACGGCGCGAAGGTCCGGTTCGAGACCATCAAACTGAGCTCCACGGGGAGCGACGAAGCGTCTCTACCTGCCGCGCCTGCAGAACCCGGTTCCAGCCCGATCCCGCCGACGGAGGTGGCCGCCTCGACCCTGCCCCTGGGCGCGGCGATCGGCCCCGCCGGCTTGGCCGTGATGCCCTACGAGCTCACCTTCACGGGTGACTTCTTCCACATCGCCGACTTCATCCACGGGCTCGACTCGCTGGTCAAGACGAATAACACGAAGGTCGGCGTCAACGGCCGGCTGATAACGATCGACAGTTTCAAATTGGCAGCGGCCTCAGAAGGAGGCTTCCCGATGCTGGAAGCGACGTTCACGATCACCACCTACCTGACTCCGCCGAGCGAAGAAGGCGTGACCGCCGGGGCGACGCCCGAAGAACCGGCCCCGGCGACCGCCACGCCGGCTTCTACCACGACGGGAGGCACGCCATGAAGCGCCTGAAAGGACCTGAGCTGAAGCTGTCCGAGCTGAAGGTGCCGCCCTTCCTCACTGACCTCTACTGGGACCTGCGCGATCGCCGCCTGCTGCCCCTGGTGGCGCTTGTCGTGGTCGCGATAGTCGCCGTGCCCTTCCTGCTCGGCGGCAAGTCGGGCGAGGGCACGGGGCGCGGCGTGGTGGCAGTCGCGACCCCGGCCACTGCAGCGGGTGGTGCCGATAGCTCAACGCTCGTCGCCGTGGAGGCCAAGCCGGGGCTTCGCGATTACCACAAGCGCCTGGCCCATCGCAGCCCTACCGATCCCTTCAAGCAGCGCTACAGCGGGCCCCAGCTGGCCGGATCGGAACTGGGTGGCGAAGGCGGCGAACTGTCTTCGACGAGCACGACTTCGACCACCACGACGAAGACCCCCAGTGGGACGACGACGACCGAAACGAACACGGAATCGCCAGGTGGCGCGGGGTCCCCGCCCTCGCTGAAGGAATACACGATCGCGATCGACGTCAAGATCACCCGCACGGAAACGAAGGCAAGCGGCAAGAAGGAGAAGAGCGAGCCAACGGTCCACCACCGGGTGATCCCGCCCGCGGCTCTGCCCAGCGAAAAGACGCAGGCAGTCGCCTACATGGGGCTCAGCCCGAAGAGCAAGCAGCCGCTGCTGCTGATCTCCAACGCTGTCACCGCGATCTTCGGCGAAGGCAACTGTCTCTCCGGAGCGCAGACCTGCCAGCTGCTCGAAGTCGAACCGGGCATGCCCGAGACCTTCGTCTTCGGCCCCAACTCCACCCGCTACAAGATCGTCGTGCTCAATCCCCGGCCGGTCGTGGTCGGGACCTACGAACGCTAGTAGCGGCCCAAAACTTCAGTAAGTGAAGCGAGATCGGTACACTCGCAGGAGCGAGGCAATCGACACAACCTCCTCGCCTTTCCGATGAGCGCAGCCTCCAACTCCCGATGTCCCGTCTGCCGCACGGCCGAAGTGGTCTGCGGCAAGTGGACCCTCCTCGTGATCCGCGACCTGGCCGAGGGGTCGAGCCGCTTCTGCGAGCTGGAGCGCTCGTTGGAGGGGATCAGCCCCCGCACCCTCTCGCTGCGCCTGCGCGCCCTCGAAGAGGAGGGCATCGTCGAGCGGCACACCTTCCCCGAGGTCCCGCCCCGGGTCGAGTACGCGCTGACCGAGAAGGGCGAGGCCCTCGTCCCCCTGGTCGAAGACATGCGCCGCTACGGCACGCGTTGGCTTTTTGAAGACGCTCCTGCCGCCGAGCTCGCCCCGGCCTCCGCTTAGCGTCGAATCTGCATCTGTACGTCCCAGAGACGTCCAAACGCAGATTCGACGATTCCGGTGCCTGCAAGGGTCCGTGCAGTCGCAGGAGGGGCAGGCGTGGGCGGGAAGGCTCGGGCGTGCGTGATCGCCTGCTCAACGACTCGTTGTCCATGCTTGCGGCCGAGGCGGCTGTGCGGCTCAGCGCGTTGGTCGCCGGCGGCGACCAGATCCCCTTCGACGTCGACGCCGAGAGCGGTGAGGACTCCGCCTTCTTCAGCTACCGGCCGCTGACCTCACGCTACGTGCGCGAGCGGGAGAGCGAGCTTCGTGGTCTGGATGCGTTCGGCCCGGCGTGCGACGCGGTCGCGGCTGCTGGGATCGCCGCCGCCTACCTGGAAGCGCGCGGCGAGCTGGTCCCGAGCGAGCCCAGCGAGCGGGCGGCGCAGATGCTGGTCGCCTTCCTCGCCTCCCTCTGGGATGGCTGCACCGAACTTGCCCTCGACCACGAGCGGCTCCAGAGCGCCCTTGCGGTGCTGGAGGCCGAGACCCGCGGGGCCGAGGAGGCCGATGTCCTGATCGCGCCGCTGGTCGGGTTGCGGATGCCGCTGCCGCGGCTGCAGCTGCCGCACGGGGTGCAGATCGTCCGCGCCGATGCGATCGAGGCGCCGGTCGAGGCGATGCGCAGCGAGGGCATGAGCCGCGCCGCCTGGGAGCCGCAGTTCCTGGCCCTGGCCGAGCAGGACGAGGGCTCCGAGAGCGCCGAGGCTGCGATGTGCCAGCTGCACGAGCTGATCAGCGTCATGCACCTCTTCAAGGCGGGCAGCGTCGGGCTCGGTCCCCACGCCTTCGCCCCCACCGGCGAGGGCCGCTGGGCCCGCCTCGCCACAGGCGCCCCGGCGACCCGTCCCGGCGCCTATGAGCTGAACGAGGCCGAGGCCGTTCAGTTGGCGGAGCTCGCCGACACGCTGGAGGCGCGTCCCGATCCGGACGCCGCCCTCGCCTGGGCCGTCGGCCGCTTTGAGATGGGTTGCGGCCGCGGTTCCGCCCTGGAGGGCTTGAGTGACCACCTTTTGGCTCTGCGTGCAGTGCTCGACGGCCAGGGCCCGGTCGGGGCCTCGTTGCCGATGCGGGCTTCGGCGCTGATCGCCTGCGAGGAGTTCGACCGGTTCGAGGCGCGCGAGCGGATCGAGCAGGCGCTGGAGCTTGAGCGCTCGCTGATGAACGGCACCCAGTCGCTGCCGGGGCTTGCCCTGGCGAGCTGGCTGGAGGAGGGGGTGCGCCGGATCCTGCGCGAGGCCGCCCTTGGCGAGCTCGGCGCCGACCTCGGCACCGCCGCCGAGGAGACCCTGATCGCAACCGGCCTTGAGGCCGGCGACGGAGCGATCGTGGGAACGACTTCAGAGTGGGAGATACCTGACACGGGAGAGGTGGAGGAGACAGTGACGTCACATCATCAGCTGCATCGCGAACCACGGGACGACCACGACGACCAGGCGACCCGCATCCTCGAGCCGATCCCGGCCGAGGGCGAGATCCGCATCACCGCGACCCCCTGGCTGGACGAAGTCGAGGCGCCCGAGAGCACGCTCGACTTCCCGGCGATCGAGGGAGACGTGCAGCACCGCGAGAAGATCGACACCCCCCGTGTGCGCCACCTCTTCCCGGTCCCCGAGGACGCCGACTGGCAGGTCAAAGAGCTGAAGTACGACCACTACGGTCGCGAGGCCGGCTGACGTTTTCCCCGACGGGCCGATACGTCAAGTTCACCTTGACGTATCGGCCCGTCGGCCGTGTTTTAGGCGCGGCCGGCGGCTATCGCCTCGCGCTGCTCGTTGCTGGCGAACAGGTAGCGGTTGATCTCGGCCAGGCCGGCGAGGTCGTGGACGTCCTCGTCTAGGTATGGGACGCGGATCACGCCGCTGGTGCGCAGCTCCCTGGCAAGGCGCTCGATGTTGCGGGCGTCGCGCTCGGCCAGTGCCTGGTAGTCGGCGAAGTTCTCCGCCACCCGCCGGGCCAGGTCCTCGTCGCCGAGCTTCTCTACCAGGGTCTCGCCCAGGTCGCCGTCGTCGCCACGTAGCCGCTCGGCCGGGTAGTGGACCTTGTTGACGATGACGCCGCCGAAGGGCAGCTTTGCCTCGACCAGCTTGCGGTGGAAGTAGACGGCCTCGTCGACCGGCTCGCCCTGGGGGCCGCAGACGACGAGGAAGCAGGTGCGGCGGTCGGCGAGCAGGCTGTTGACCCGCTTGGCGCGGGCCTGGAAGCCGTCGACCATGCCGCTGAAGGCGTTGAAGAACTCGGCCAGGTCGGCCAGCAGGTCGAAGCCGACGATCCGCTTGAAGACGCTGAGCGCGACCGAGGCGCCGCGCCCGGCGACCTTCGCGGCCAGCCCGGTCGGGCGCATGAAGACGCGCAGCGAGCGGCCTTCGATGAACTGCATCAGGCGGCGCGGCGCGTCGAGGAAGTCGAGCGCGTTGCGGGTCGGCGGCGTGTCGAGCACGAGCAGGTCGAAGCGGCCCTCGGTGTGCAGCTCGAAGAGCTTCTCCATCGCCATGTACTCCTGCGAGCCGGCGAGGGCGTTGGAGATCTGCTGGTAGATGCGGTTGCCGAGGACGCGGTCGCGCGACTCCTCGTCGGGCGCCTGGCGGGCGACCAGCTCGTCGAAGGTCGCCTTGGCGTCGAGCATCATCGCCCACAGCTCGCCCTCGATCTCGACTCCCTGGGCGGCGAACAGCGCCGGGTCGACCTGTTTGGCCTCGTTGCCGAGCTCCTTCAGGCCGAGCGAGTCGGCGAGCCGCTTCGCCGGGTCGATCGTCAGCACGCAGACCTTCATCCCGCGCGCCGCCATCCCGACCGCGATCGCCGCCGAGGTGGTCGTCTTGCCGACGCCCCCCGAGCCGGCGCAGATGCAGATGCCCTTGCCCTCGAGGATGTCTCCGACATTGGCCATCAGCCCAGCCTCTTCGCCAACTGCAGTGCCGCCTCTGGCCCGAGCTCCGGCTCGAAGAGGAAGGGCAGTGTCTTCACCGGGGCCTCGACCCTGCGCCGCAGGCGGGCCAGCTGGGCGCGCTGGGAGCGGGCCCGGTTGTGCTCGGAGAGGGCAGCCCGCGCCGCGGCCCGCACGGATCCGTTCTCGCCCTCGGCCAGGCTTGCGAGCCGCTCGGCCTCCTCGTTGCTGAAGCGCTCCGGATAGAGCCCGTTCATATAGACGCGGTCGACGGCGACGCCGACCTCGGTGCGCAAGTCGTGCTC
This sequence comes from uncultured Solirubrobacterales bacterium, assembly GCA_963714665.1. GTDB lineage: Bacteria > Actinomycetota > Thermoleophilia > Solirubrobacterales > 70-9 > VRUE01. Next base: position 24,685 of record CAVQPE010000005.1, read on the forward strand.
GAGCGCCGCCGACTCGTTGACCGGCATCTCCTCCGGCAGGGCGACGATCGCCACGCCGGTGTTCTTCTGGTCGGTGATCAGGCGGTCGAGCTCCTGGGCCTGGGAGTGGATCGGGCCGACGCGGGCGATCGCGGCGAAGGTGCGCGGCGTCTGCAGGAAGCCGATCCCGTGCCCGGTGGCGGGGGCGTCGACGATCACCAGGTCGTACTCCCGCCCCTTCTTCACCTTGCGGTCGGGCTGGGCCAGCTCCCAGATCTTGCCGATCGTGACCAGCTCCTTGAGCCCGGGCGTGGCGGCGGCGAGGTAGTTGAAGATGCGACTGCGGAAGAGCATGTCGCGCATCGCCCGCACCTTGAGCTGGAGCAGCACGTACTCGCGCATCGACTCGTCGGGGTCGATCGAGATCGACCAGAGGTTCTCGGCCATCTCGACCTCGTGGAAGCCGACCTCGGTGTGGTCGAAGATCCGCGAGGCGTTCTCCTGCGCGGAGACCTCGCAGACGATCGTCCGCTTGCCTTCGGCGGCGGCGCGCAGCCCCAGCGCGACCGCGACCGTGGTCTTGCCGACGCCCCCCTTGCCGGTGACGAAGACCAGTCGCTTGTCGAGAAGATCGGTTACCGGGTGATTCCTAGCAATTTCTCGGCCCGGCAGGAAAAGCGGGTGCTCATGCGAATACCCGCGCAATGGGATTCCTGAGCCGCAAGAGCAAGTTCGTGTCAACCCCCGTCGAGGACGAGCCGCATCCGATTGTTGAGGAGCTGGAGCGGATGGAGGCCGCGGTGCCTGAGCGGTCTGAGCCGGATTCGCCGGCGGGGCCTGTCGCCGCAGGGGACCCACCACCCCCTGCGGTCGCTAAAGCGTCCTCGGGGGCGGTCCCCCCTGCGACGCCACCCGCCGGAGAGGCGGGGATGGAGGACGCTCCGGCATCGGCGGTGAAGGTAGCTGAGGCCGAGGAGCCCGAGCGGTTTATGCCTCGGGATCTGCTTGCACCCTCCCGGCATGAGGTTGTCGTCGAGAAGGCGGAGCCGGTGGCTGAGGCGCCGGTTAAGCATGCTGAGGTGATTGCTTTTGCGAACCAGAAGGGTGGAGTCGCTAAGACGACTACTACTTTGAACTTGGCCGTTGCCTTTGCCGAGTCCGGGTATCGGGTTCTTTGCGTCGATCTGGATCCGCAGGGGAACCTGACCATGAGCCAGGGGATCGATCCGGACAAGGTCGAGAAGAGCCTTTATGACGTGCTGGTCAACGACATGCCGATCTCGGAGATTGTTCAGAAGCGCGAGATCGACATCGCCGTGTCCTCGATTGATCTGGCCGGTGCCGAGATCGCGATGAGCACCAAGATCGGCCGCGAGCGCTCGCTGGAGAAGGCCCTGAAGGAGGTCTCCGGCGACTACGACTTCGTCTGCATCGACACGCCGCCCAGCCTCGGGCTGCTGACGATCAACGCGCTGACCGCGGCGAACAAGGTGATCGTCCCGGTCCAGTGCGAGTATCTCTCGATGCGCGGGCTGGTCCAGCTGCAGAACACGCTGAAGATGATCCAGGAGAACCTCAACCCGGACGTCAAGATCGAGGGCATCCTGCCGACGATGCTCGACTCCCGTACGGTCCACGCCAAGGAGGCGGTGGAAATCCTCGAGGAGAACTTCGGCGAGCTCGTCTTCAAGTCCCGAATTCGCAAGGCGATCAAATTCGCTGAGGCCCCGGTCAAGGGGGCCAGCGTGCTCAAGTACGATTCCGGCAGCAGCGCCGCGAACTACTACCGTGAGCTGGCGAAGGAGGTTCTGGCACATGAGTCGGCGTAAAAAGAGGGCCAGTATGCGCGAGGGTCCGCTCTCCGATCTCTTTCGCTCTACCGCCGACGACGCCCCAGAGCAACCGCCGGCCGAGCCCGAGCCGCCTGTCGCATCGCCCGAGGAGACTCCTCCCGAGCGGTTGAAGCGGGTCTTTTCCGAGGAGCCAAAGCCACAGCGGCGGGAGATTGAGCCTGTTGTGGAAGCTCCTCGTTATGGGCGGGAGGAGCCTGAGTATGAGCCGCCTGGCAGCGGTGAGCCGCACCAGCCGAAGATTCGGGTGGTTGGGGTTGGCGGCGGTGGTGTCAACGCGGTCAACCGCATGGTCGAGGCCCGGATTCCCGGGGTCGAGTTCATGGCGGTCAACACCGATCTTCAGTCCCTTCAGCTCTGCGTCGCCGACGTCACCGTCCACATCGGCGAAGAGCAGACGCGCGGCCTCGGTGCCGGCGCGGACCCCGAGGTGGGCCACCGCTCCGCCTTCGAGGAGCAGGACAAAATCAAGCGCCTGCTGAAGGGCTCCGACATGGTCTTCGTCGCCGCCGGAGCCGGCGGTGGCACCGGCAGCGGCGCCGCTCCGGTGATCGCCCGCCTCGCCCGTGAGGTCGGCGCGCTCACCGTCGGCATCGTCACCAAGCCGTTCAGCTTCGAGGGCAGTCGCCGCGGCAACCAGGCCAACAAGGGGATCGAGGAACTTGCCGCCGAGGTCGACACCCTGATCGTCGTTCCCAACGACCGGCTGCTCGAGGTGCTCGACCAGCAGACCTCGATGGTCGAGGCCTTCCAGGTCGCCGACGATGTGCTGCGCCAGGGCGTGCAGGGCATCTCCGACCTGGTCACGCTGCCGGCCGTGATCAACCTCGACTTCGCCGACGTGCGCACGATCATGTCCGAAGCCGGCCGGGCGCTGCTCGGCATCGGCATGGGCCACGGCAACGACCGGGCGGTGCTGGCGGCCGAAAAAGCGATCTCCTCGCCCCTGCTCGAGACCTCGATGGAGGGCGCGCGGTCGATCCTGCTCTCGATCACCGGTGGCGCCGACCTCTCCCTGGTCGAGGTCAGCGAGGCGGCGAAGCTGGTCGGCGAGGCCGCCCACCCCGACGCCAACATCATCTTCGGCGCCAACGTCGACGAGGAGCTGAACGACCAGGTCTGGGTGACCGTGGTCGCGACCCGCTTCGACGGCCGCGCCGCGCCGCCCCGCCGCGCTGCCGAGCCGACGATCCGGCGCACCAAAGACGCCCCGAGCTCGCGCCGCTCCGAGCGTCCGGGCGAGCTCGGCATCGACGTCCCAGAGTTCCTGCCCGGATAGCCGTTCTCGATCGATGAGCGGGGTCGTCGCCGCGGGCCACCAAGCCACCGCCGAGGTGGGGGCAGAGGTGCTGCGCGAGGGCGGCAACGCGGTCGACGCCGCGGTCGGTGCCGTCCTCGCCTCCTTCGCGACGGAGAGCCCGCTGACGGGCTTTGGCGCCGGCGGCTTCATGATGGTCCACCGGGGCGGGGAGACGGTTCTGCTCGACTTCTTCGTCGCCGCCCCCGGGAGAGACGGGATCGAGCGCGGAGCCGAGCTGGTCCCGGTCCCGGTCCACTTCGACCCCGAGACCGTGCAGACGTTCTACGTCGGCCCGGCGTCCTGTGGCGTGCCGGGCACAGCGGCCGGCCTGGAGGAGGCGTTGCGCCGCTTCGGCTCCGTGCCGCTGGCCGAGCTGGTCAAGCCGGGAGTGCGACTCGCCCGCGAGGGCGCGCCCGTAAACGCAGAGCAGGCCTACATCCTCGACATTCTCGCGCCGATCCACGCGCGGCTGGAGGGCACCCGCGAGCTCTACGCGCCGGCGGGGCGGACCCTGCGCGAGGGGGAGCTATTCCGGTTCCCGGAGCTTGCCGAGGCGCTTGAACGCTTCGGCGCCGAGGGGGCGGAGCCGTTCCGCCGCGGCGAGGTCGCCGCGGCGCTGAGCGAGTACGTGGTCGAGCATGGCGGCACGCTCGGCCCGGCGGACCTTGCCGGATACGAGGCGATCGAGCGCCAGCCGATCCGCACCTCGTTCCGGGGTACCGAGGTCCTGACCAACCCGCCGCCTTCCTCGGGAGGGATCCTGATCGCCTACTGCCTCGGCCTCTTGGAGCGGCTGGGGGAGCGCAGCGGCCCCGAGCAACTGGTCGCCGCGATGGGCGCTGCCAACGACGCCCGCGGCGAGGCCTTCGCCGAGGCGCTCTACGGCGAGGGACTGGAGGCGAGCCTGCTGGAGCCGGCTGCCCTCGACCTCTCCGCGGGCGACCTGCTCGGCTCGACCACTCACATCTCCGTGCTCGACCGCGACGGGACCTGCGCCAGCGTCACCTGCTCCAACGGCTCCGGCTCCGGCGTCCTCGTTCCCGGCACCGGCGTGATCCTCAACAACATGCTCGGCGAGGAGGACCTCAACCCGCTCGGCTTCCACGCGATCGCGCCGGGCCGGCGCGTGCCCTCGATGATGGCGCCCACCGTGGTCCTGCGCGACGGCGAGATCCAGCTCGGCCTCGGCAGCGCCGGCTCCAACCGGATCCGCTCGGCGATCCTGCAGACGATCGTGCGCGCGGTCGAGCAGGGGATGGCCGCCGAGGAAGCTGTGCGGGCCCCGCGCCTGCACTTCGAGGCCGGCGTCGTCCAGGCCGAGCCGGGAATCGACGAGGAGGCGCTGGCGCGGATCGAGGCGCGCGGCATCCCCGTCCTGCGCCGTCCCGCGATCAACCTCTTCTTCGGCGGCGTACAGGCCGTGGCGCGCGAACACGGCACCGGCGCGCTCGGCGGCGGCGGCGACCCCCGCCGCGGCGGCGCCGTCGCCCTGGCGTGACCTTTGCGGCGACTTAATCGGCACATAGCCGAATAAGTCGCCGCAGGCGTAAGAATGCGCCGCATGGCGACCGGCGCCGGAATCGATTTCAAGGCAGAGGGCCTGCTCGACGGCGTCGAGGGAGAGGCGCGGGCGGCACGCCTCGACCTGCTCGAGCGGCTCGCCGCCGAAGGCGTGTCGCTGGAGGAGCTGCGCGAAGCGGTCGCCGCCGGCCGCCTCACCCTGCTGCCGGTGGAGCGGGGGATCGCCGGCGACGGTCCCCGCTACACCAGGGACGAAGTTGCCGAGCTCTCGGGCGCCGATCTCGGCCTGCTGCAGCGGGCGAGCGGGGCGCTGGGCATCCCCTATCCGGAGGCGGGGGAAAAGGTCCTGACCGAGGCCGACCTGGGAGCCGCTCGCCGGGTGAAGGCGTTCCTCGACGCCGGCCTGCCCGAGGACGGCATCATCCAGGTGGCGAGGGCGATCGGGATGGGGACGGCGCGGGTCGCCGACGCCAACCGCGAGCTGATCAGGCGCACGCTGATGCAGCCGGGAGACACCGAGCGCGACCTGGCGCTGCGCTTCGCCGCCGCGGCCGAGCACATGCTGCCGATCTTCGAGCCGACCCTCCTCTACGCGCAGCGGGCTCACCTGCTCGAGCAGATCCGCCGCGACGTGATCGGCGCCGCCGACCTCGCCTCGGGTGAGATGGGCGCCACAACAGAGGTCTCGGTCTGCTTCGCCGACCTGGTCGGCTTCACCAAGCTCGGCGAGGAGATCGCGCCGGAAGAACTCGGCCTCGTTGCCGGCCGCCTCGAGGAGATGGCCACCGCGGTCGCCGAGCCGCCGGTGCGTCTGGTGAAGACGATCGGCGACGCCGCGATGCTGGTCTCAACCGACGCCGAGGCGATGACCGCCGCGGCTCTGCGCCTGGTCGAGGCCACCGAGCAGGAGGGCGAGGAGTTCCCGGGCCTGCGGGCCGGCATCGCCCGCGGTCCCGCCCTCGCCCAGACCGGCGACTACTACGGCCGCCCGGTCAACCTGGCAAGCCGGATCACCGGCATCGCCAAGCCCGGCAGCGTCCTCGTCGACCGGGACGCGAAGAACGCCGCCCCCGACGCCTTCGACTACTCCTTCGCCGGCGAACGCCGCCTCAAGGGCTTCGAATCCCGCACCAAGCTCTACCGCGTCCGCCGTAGCGAGCTTGGGAAAGATTGAATGCATGATCGCGCAGATTCAGCTATATAAAGGTTAGCTGACGGGCCTTTTAGAATCATCATGCATCATCATGCATAATCATGCATAATCTTAGGAATCTTGGCGACAAAAGCGCTATGATGCGCGATCATGCATTCCAAGTTGGACACCGCCAAGCGAGACGCGGAGGCGATCGGGAGGGTGGTTCGCCGCTCGCGCGAGTCCCTTGGCCTGCGACAGGACGAGCTCGCCCTTGCCGCGGGGGTGAGCACACGGGTGATCCACCAGATCGAGAACGGCAAGCCGACGAGTCGCCTCGATAGCTTGGCCCCTGTGCTGGCCGTGCTGGGTCTTCGCCTTCATGTTGGCGAGTCATGAGCGGCCGCTCCGGTTCCCGGCTCGCGGTCTTCCTGGGCGGGGAGCAGCAGGGAACGATCGAGCAGCGCGGCCCGTCCCGCTACCGCTACCAGTACTCGACGCAAGCGCTTGCCTCCAACGGGGAGAGCGGCGTGACTCTCTCGGCCTCTCTGCCCCCCCAGGAGAAGGCTTTCACGCCCAGCCAGTCGGCCCCCTTCTTCGAAGGCCTGCTGCCCGAGGGTTCGGTACGGGCTGCGATCGCGCGGAGGTTTGGCCTCAGCGAGGAAGACGGCTTTGGCCTCCTGGGTGTGCTGGGAGCGGATTGCGCGGGCGCCGTCGTCGTCTTGCCGGAGGGCGATCGGCCTGCGCCGGTTGCAGGCGAGGGGATTCGCCTGCTGGATGCGGATGAGCTCGAGTCACTGGTCGACGAACTTCCACGGCGCCCGCTGGGGATCAGCGCCGAGGCCGATGGCGTGCGGCTCAGCCTGGGCGGGGTGCAGGACAAGCTCGTCTTGACCCGCACCTCCTCCGGGCAGTTCGGACAGCCCACGGGCGGCGCGCCCAGCACCTGCCTGCTCAAGCCCGACTACGGGCGTTACGAGGACCTCGCCGTGAATGAGGCCTTTTGCATGAAGGTTGCGTCGGCTTCGGGTCTCGCAACGGCAGCGACCGAGATCGTCAGGGTTGGGACGACGCCCTGCCTCTACGTGGAGCGCTTCGACCGGGCCACTGACGGCGATGGGGTCGTGCGCATCCACCAGGAGGACATGTGTCAAGCGCTCGGCGTTCTGCCCGCCGCCAAGTACGAGGAGAACGGCGGGCCGTCCGTCGCCGCGATCGTCGGCCTGCTCAGGGGGGTGGGCAGCTCCCGCGCGGCGGTCGACATCAACTCTTTCGTCAAGGCAGTGCTGATCGACTTCCTGCTCGGTAACAGCGATGCGCATGGCAAGAACTTTGCGCTGCTCTACGACCCGTCGACCGGCGTGCGACTGGCGCCGCTGTATGACATCGTCTCGACCTCCGTGTACCCGGACGTCACCGATCGCCTCGCGATGCGGATCGGCGGCGCCGAGGATCCGGCGGAGGTCGGGCCGGCCGCCTGGGAGCGATTGGCGGCCGAGTGCGGCCTTGGTAGCCAGATTGGCCGTTTCGTCCGGCAGTGGTCGGGAGAAGCCGCCGCTACCGCGGAAGAGCTTCGCGGCCAGGCTCAGGCCGAGGGTTGGCACCGCCCGGTGATCGACTCGATCGTCGACGTTTGCCGGGAGCGCGCCGGTCGACTGATCGACGGCCGTTAAGCCGGCTTGCGGCCGGAGACGAGCAGGTTGTAGAAGAGCTCGGCGGGGAGGTGGGGCTCGAGCAGGCGGCTGTCGATTTTCTGCAGGGCGAGGTAGCTGCGGAAGGCGAAGTTGCGCCACTTCCAGGAAACCGATTCGGGCTCGGCGCTTGCCTCGACCGTGCGCAGGCCCCAGCCCCAGGCGTTTGCCAGGAGCTCCTCGCCGCCGACGTGGCGGTCCTCGAAGCCGGCGTCGCGCAGGAGGCGGCGCAGGTCGGCCGGAGCGAAGGCGTGGACGTCGACCTCGCCCTCGAGGCTATGTCCCTCCGACTGCTCGGCCTCGGCGACGGCGCGGGGCTGCGCCCGGACCAGGCGGCGCCAGGCCGGCGCCACGAGCAGGCCCGTCCGCTTCGGCAGGGCCGCGAGCCGGTCGCCGTAGCGCGAGGGCTCGCCGGCGAAGGCGATCGCGCCGCCGGGGCGCAGCACGCGGCGGAATTCGGCGAAGGCCTTGTCGAGGTCGGGGATGTGGTGCAGGACGGCGTGGCCGAAGACGAGGTCGAAGCTCTCGTCCTCGAAGGGCAGCTCCTCGGCCTCGGTCTGCGCCGTCTCGACCTCGAGCCCCAGTCCCTCGGCGGTGGTGGCGAGCCGCTTCAGCATCCCGGCTGAGATGTCGGTGGCGGTGAGGCTCTCGATCGCCCCGAGCTGCAGCAGGTTGAGCGAGAAGTAGCCGGTGCCGGAGCCGATCTCCAGCCCGGCGCCAAAGCTCTGGTCGTCGCGCCCGCCGAGTGCCTTGACCAGCTTCTGGCGCACCTGCTCCTGGCCGGTGTCGCCGAAGTCGATCCCCCACTTGGCGTCGTATTCGTGAGCCGCCGCGTCGTGATAGCGGGTGTTGACGTCCTTGATGTGCTCCGGGGTGGCGGTGGGGGAGGCCGGCATCGAGCGGAACTCTATGCGCATTCCCCACCGCTTGATGTCGCACTTTCCGCCGGTATACGGGGATAAGAGCGACGTCAAGTGCGGATTTGCGCCTCAGCTCGCCTGATGTCGCACTTGCCGCCGGTATGCGGCGGCAAGTGCGACATCAATACGGTGGCGCTGACGTGCGCGAATACGCTCAGCAGAACCAGCCCGAGGGCGTCCCGCCGCTGCCGCTGACGGGGGAGCGCACGCTGCCCGACGTGCCCGAGGAGAACTACTGGTACCGGCGCCACCTGGTCGTCTACGAGTGGATCGCGGGGCGGGTCGGGGGCCAGCGGGTCGTCGACATGGCCTGTGGCGAGGGCTACGGCTCCGACGTGCTGGCCCGGTCGGCGACGAGTGTTGTCGGGGTCGACGCCAACCCCGAGGCCCACGAGCACGCCCGCCTGCGCTACGTGCGCCCCAACCTGCGCTTTGAGCGCGATCTGGTCGAGAGCTTCGCCGAGCCCTGCGATGCGGTCGTCTTCCTGCAGACGATCGAGCACGTCCAGGACGCCGGCGCGATCCTCGAGCACTTCAAGTCGATGCTGGCTCCCGGGGGGGTCGCCTACGTCTCCACGCCCAACCTGCTGACGCTGGCCCCGCCCGGGGCGGAGAAGTCCGACAACCCCTGGCACGTGCACGAGTACCGCGCCGCCGAGTTCCGCGAGCTCTGCGAGGCGCACTTCGCCCGAGTCGAGCTGCTCGGCCTATTTCACGCCCGGAAGCTCCGCATCCATGAGCTTGCGATCAAGGCGGGGTGGGACTCCGTGCACAAGAGTATGGGGCTGACGAAGCCCTTCTACGACCGCTTCACGCCGGCGATATCCAGCTCAGACTTCAGCTTGAAGGCAGAGAACTTCGACGCGGCCCTGGACTTCGTGGCCGTGTGCCATGCGTGAACCTGATCCGCCTCTGCCGGGGGGTGGCGCCGTAGGGGGGACCACCCCCGAGGACGCTTTAGCGACCGCAGGGGGTGGTGGGTCCCCTACGGCGACAGGACCCGCCGGCCCAGAGACCATCGGCGACCTGGCGATCGTCCTGCACTCCCACATGCCTTATGTGGAGGGGTTCGGGACTTACCCCTTCGGCGAGGAGTGGTTGTTCGATGCCGTGGTGCGGTCCTACTTGCCGGTGCTGGAGGTGGCCGAGCGGCTGACGATGACTGTGACGCCGGTGCTGGGGGACCAGCTGGAGGACCGCGGCGTCCACGAGCGACTACGGCGGTTCTTGATCGAGTGGCGGATCGGGGCGGCCGAGGCCGACGCGGTGCAGGTGCCGGCGGAGTGCCGCGACGCCTGCGAGGCGGAGCTGGCGCGTTATCGCCATGCGCTTGAGCTGCTCGACGGGCACGGGGGGAACCCGCTGCGCCCGTTTCAGGCGGCGGTTGAGGAGGGGCGGATTGCCCTCGCGACCTCCGCTGCGACCCACGCCGTGCTGCCGTTGCTAGCGACTCGCGAGGGGCTGCGGCTGCAGCTCGATGCCGGCATCCGCTCGCACCGGCGGCGCTTCGGCTGGGACGGCGGCTTTTGGCTGCCCGAGTGCGCCTATGTGCCCGGCCTCGAGTGGCGGCTGGCCGAGGAGGGGGTGCGCTGGTTCTTCGTCGACCAGAGCAAGCACGGGGCGCCGCTCGACGCGCTCTCGCCGGTGGCGACCGAGGCCGGGCCGGCGGCGCTGCCGATCGACTGGGAGGCGATCCAGTGGCTCTGGTCGCTCGACGGCTACCCGTCCGACCCCGCCCATGCCCAGTTCGCCGGCAAATCGCTGCGCGGGGTGCGGATCTGGAAGGTCGGTGGGGGAGGGTATGACCCTGCCGTGGCCGAAGCGGTGGCGAAGCGCCAGGCGGGGGAGTTCCTCGCCGCGACCGCCGCGCGCCTGCAGGACTACCGCTCCTCGCGCGACCGTCGCGGCCTGCTCGTCTTCGCGATCGACACCGAGCTGCTTGGGCACTGGTGGTCGGAGGGGGCGATCTGGCTGCGCGAGGTGCTGGCCGGCGCCGCCGGCGCGGGGGTGCGCCTGCTCACCGTCCCCGAGGCGCTCGCCGAGCACGAACCGGCGCAGCGCCCGCTGGCGGCCTCGACCTGGGGCGAGGACAAGGACCTGAGCACCTGGGACTCCCCCGCCGTCGCCGACCTCGCCTGGGGGGCGCGGCGGCTCGAGCTGAGGACGATGCGAGCGCTCTCCACCGGCCTGCGCGGCGACGCCGCGCTGCGGGTCGCACGGGAGCTGATGGCGACGCAGGCCAGCGACTGGGCCTTCCTCGACAAGCGCGGCCAGGCGGGGGACTACGCCTACCAGCGGGCGATTTTCCACTCCGAAGCGGCGCTGGAGGCCATAGACTCCCCGACCATCGCCGACCCGTGCCTGCGTGCCCTCGCCCCGGACCTGAGCCTCTCGCCGCTCCTTCAACCGTGACCCGCGTCCTCATCCTCTCCTGGGAGTACCCGCCGCTGATCGAGGGTGGCCTCGCCCGTCACGTCCGCAAGCTCTCCGAGGCCCTGGTCGAGCGCGACGTCGAGGTCCACGTCCTGACCCGCGGGGGGAGGAGTCCCCGGCCGAGGAGCACCGCGGCGGCGTCTTCATCCACCGCATCCGCGAGCCGAAGCGGCCGACCGACCTGGGCGAGTTCGTCGCCTGGGTCGAGCGGATGAACTCCGACATGCTCGCCGCCGGGGTCGAGCTCGGCGACCGCTACAGCTTCGACCTCGTCCACGGCCACGACTGGCTGGTCGCCAACGCCTGCGACCACCTCGCCAAGCGCTTCGACGCGCCGCTGGTGACGACGATCCACGCCACCGAGCACGGTCGCCACCAGGGCTGGGTCGACAAGCACCCCCAGACCTACATCCACGGGGTCGAGCGCTGGATCACCAACCGCTCCGAGCGCGTGATCGCCTGCTCCCACTACATGCGCGAGCAGATCGCCGACATCTTCGGGGTCGAGGAGGAGCGGGTCTCGGTGATCCCCAATGGGATCGACCCCGGCGACCTGCAGCCGCAGGACCCCGCCGAGCTGACCCGCCTGCGCTCGGAGTTCGCCGCGCCGGAGGAGAAGCTGGTGCTGCTGATCGGGCGGCTCGTCTACGAGAAGGGCTTCCAGCTGGCGCTGGAGGCGATGCCGCGGCTGATCGAGGAGGTCCCGGGGACCCGCTTCCTGATCGCCGGCTCCGGCACCCACGAGGCCGAGCTGCACAAGCAGGCCGAGGAGTTGGGCCTGATGGAGCACGGCACCTTCCTCGGCTGGATCGGGGACGACGTGCTGCACTCGCTCTACCGGATCGCCGACCTGACGGTGGTCCCGTCGATCTATGAGCCCTTCGGCCTCGTCGCCCTGGAGGCGATGGCCTCCGGCTGTCCCTGCATCGTCGCCGACACCGGCGGCCTGCGCGAGGTCGTCCCCCACGAGGAGGCCGGCCTGCGCTTCCGCGCCCACGATCCCGAAGCGCTCGCCGAGGTCGCGATCCGCGTCCTCTCCGACGACGAGCTGGGCCGCAGCCTCGTCGCCGAAGCCTACGAGCACCTGCGCCGCTTCGACTGGGGCGACGTGGCCGAGCAGACGGCTGCCGTCTACGCTGACCTCGTTGGCGAGACCAGCGCCGCCTGAGTCGATTCCCGGTCTCAGTCCTCCGTGACGAACTCGCCGACCCGAGTGCCGCCGGGGTCCCAATTCATGCCGCTCAGAAGGTCGCCCGGGGGGATGCCCAGCGAGCCGGCGAGCTTGATCAAGGTGTCGACGCGAGCCACGCGTTCGCCACGCTCCAGCTGGCCCACGGCGGTTCGGTGCAGCGAGGCGCGTACGGCAAGCTCTTCCTGAGACAGCTCGGCGCGCCTGCGGCAGCGCGCCAGGTTGCGCCCGAAGCTGACGGCGATATCCATCGCCGCATTCTTTTGCTTGCCAGCTAGGTGAGCAACCGCAGGAATGTGCGTTCGGCCAAGCGGGATACCCCCTCTGAATCTATGTTCTGTCTTACAGACAGCAGGCATCTTTTCATGTTATACTTGGTCTCAGACAGAAGATTTCATTTGGCGCCCAGGAGGTTAGAATGATCATGTGCGAGAAATCGAGGTGGGCGAATTGAAGGCGCGGCTGGACAGCGTGCTTCGCGATGTCGAGGACGGCGAGCGGGTGAGGGTCACGTCGAATGGCCGACCGGTCGCCGATATCGTGCCGGCGTTGCCCGAGCGAAGCGAGGCGATGAAGAAGCTCATCGCCGAAGGCAGGGTCACGCCCGCGTCCCGGCCGCCGTCGGAGGCGCCACCGCCCGCTCCGCGCCCGCGGGACGTTGGGATATCCGGTACCGCGATCATCCTTGCCGAACGCGAAGAAGAGCGCTAATGCTCTATCTCGATTCAAGCGCGTTGATCAAGCGTTACCTCAAGGAGGAAGGCAGCCACGCGGTCCTGGCGGCGATGGTGGCAGAAGCAGCGTGGTGTAGTTGTCGGGTCGCCTTCGTCGAGACCGCACGAGCCGTCGGCCGCTCGGTTGGCTCAGGCGCGGTGGGGATGTCGAGGTCGATTGGCGCGACTTCGACATCGTCGAGGTGGATCGGGAGCTGACCGAGCGAGCCGCCGAACTGGCCATCTCCAGCGGCCTGCGCAGTCTCGATGCGCTGCACCTCGCGGCGGCCCTGACGTTTCCGAGGGATGAACTGACCTTCGCCACCTGGGACGCTCGCTTGCACCGCGCGGCGCGGGAGCACGGGCTGCGCACTCTGCCGGCCGCGCTCGCCGAGGCTCCCCTGTCCCGCTAGTCGGATGGCGGCTGCAGCGTCGTCCAGGCCTCGGGGTCCGGCTCGACCGGGCCGTCCCAGCGCAGCTCCTGCGGCGCCTCGCGCATGCGGATGATGCGGGCGGGGATGCCGGCGACGACCGCGTTGGCGGGGACGTCTTTGGTCACCACCGAGTTGGTGCCGACGATCGAGTTGTCGCCGACGCTGACGCCGCGCAGGATGCAGGCGCCGTAGCCGATCCAGACGTTGGAGCCGACCTCGACGTCGCGCTTGTAGATGCCCTGCAGGCGGATCGGGCGCTCGACTTCGACCACGCCGTGGTCGAAGTCGATGAACATCGCCCGGTCGGCGATCACGCACTGCTCGCCGATCCGCACCCGCTGGTAGGCGGAGATCGTGCACTCCTGGCCCATCACCGTCTTCGAGCCGATCTCGACCCGGCCCTCGTGGCAGCGGATCTTGGTCTTGTCGCCGATCCAGACGAAGCGGCCGAACTCGATCCTGCCCTTGCGGCCCACCTCCAGTTCGAGCCCGCGCCCGAGGAAGAGCATGCCGGCGGTGCGCCAGCGGCGCCCGGCCCGCGTCAGGGTGCGGCGCCAGAGGTAGCGCCACAGCAGCTTCCCGTAGCGGTGGTTGAGCATCCCGTTGCGCGAGATGAATCTGGCGAGTCCGATCACGGCGGCGGGAACTCTAGACTGGCGCAGCGATGGCCGACACCGCCAAGACCGCCTCGCTCTCGGAACGGCTCGTCGCCGGGGACAAGCGCGCCCTGGCCCGGGCAATCACGCTGATCGAGTCCGACGACCCGGCCGGCTGGGAGCTGGTCCGCGAGGTCTACCCGCGCACCGGCAGGGCGCGGATCGTCGGCTTCACCGGACCGCCCGGGGTCGGCAAGAGCACCCTGATCGGCGCGCTGACCGCCGAGCTGCGCAAGGCCGACCGCCAGGTCGCCGTGCTCTCGATCGACCCCTCCAGTCCCTTCACCCACGGCGCCCTGCTCGGCGACCGGATCCGCCTCTCCGACCACTTCCTCGACCCCGGCGTCTTCATCCGCTCGATGGCCTCGCGCGGCGCCCTCGGCGGCCTCTCCGAGGCCGCCCTGCAGGTGGCGCTGGCGATGGACGCCGCCGGCAAGGACGACGTCCTGATCGAGACGGTCGGCGTCGGCCAGGCCGAGATCGACATCGTCGACCACGCCGACACGATCGTGTTGGCGCTGATGCCGGGCTCGGGCGACTCGATCCAGGCGCTGAAGGCCGGCGTGATGGAGATCCCCGACGTGATCGTCGTCAACAAGGCCGACCACCCGATGACCGACACGATGGTGCGCGAGGTGCGCGGCGTGCTGGCGCTCTCGCACGACCCCGAAGGCTGGCAGGTTCCGATCCTGCGCACCGAGGCCGCGCGCGGGGAGGGGGTGGCGGAGCTCGCCGAGGCGATCGCCAGCCACCGCGCCCACATCGAGGAGGCCGGCACGCTGGAGCAGCGCCGCGCCCGCAACCTGCGCAACGAGGTGCTGGGGATCGCCGCCTCGCGGATGCGGCGGCGGATGGAGGCGACGGCCGCCGGCGACCCCGAGACCGCGGCGTTGCTGGATCGCGTGGTCAGGCGTGAGCTCGACCCGGCCAGCGCCGCTTCCGAGCTGCTCGAGAGGCAGGAGGATGGCTGAGGCGCCGGCGGGCACGCCGTCCCCGGCCGAGGCGCGGGGGTGGATCGGCCACGCGGTCGACGACGTCGGCGGCGTTGCAGTTGGGCAGGTTCACGGCTTCTTCGTCGATGCCGAGGGGGGAGCCCCGACCTGGCTGATCGCGCGGCAGGGCCGTGTCCGCGGCACCCTCGTGGCGATCCCGCTGCGCGACTGCGCGGGGGGCGGCGGCCGCGTCTGGGTGGCCCATGAGGCCGGGCGATTCGCGGCGCGCCGGTCGTCGACCCGTCCCGCCCCCTCCTGCGCGAGCACGAGCTGACGATCTGCGCCCACTACGGCATCGGCGAGAGGGTCGGACGGGCGGCCGAGGTCGTGGGGCGACCGGCAGGGGCGGTCACCTCGCGGCCGGCGCCGTAGCTGGTTCGCGGTCGTCATTTCTCCTACCTGGCGGGAGAAATGACGACCGCACGCTCATTTCTCTCCTCGCCACCTCGCGTAACCTCGGACTGGCAAGGTTGAGGCAATGGCACTGCTGATTCTCTTCGGCTTCGTCGCGGGCGCCGGCACCGCGCTCTCGCCGTGCGTGCTGCCGGTGCTGCCGATCGCGCTCTCGGCGGGCGCGACGGGGGCAGGCGGCGGCCGCTGGGGATCGTCGTCGGCCTGGCCGTCTCTTTCACCTTCGCGACCGTCGCCCTGGTCTACGTGATCTCGGCCCTGGGACTGCCCGGCGACCTGCTGCGCAAGCTGGCGATCGTCGGTCCTGCTCGGCTTCGGGATCGTGCTGATGGTCCCGCCGCTCGCGGCCCGGATCGAGGCGGCGATGAGCCGCTTCGCCGGCCGCTTCGGCGTCGCCGGTGGGGGTGGCGACGGCTTCTGGTCGGGGACCGCGGTCGGCGCCAGCCTCGGCCTCGTCTACGCGCCCTGCGCCGGGCCGATCCTGGCCGGGGTGATCACCGTCTCCGCCTCGCAGCCGTTCACCGCCGGCCGCCTCGCGGTGGCGCTCAGCTACGGGATCGGCTCGGCCGTCGTCCTCTACTTCCTGATGCTGGGCGGCCGTCGTGTCGTCGCCCCGCTGGCGCGCCGCGGCAACGGCCTGCAGGTGGCGATGGGGGCGGTGATGGTCGTCGTCGCCCTGGCGATGGTCGGCAACTACGACATCAGGTTCCAGAACAGGATCGCCAGCGACCTGCCCGCCTTCCTGGTCAATCCCACCGAAGGCCTGGAGGACACCGCCGCAGCCCGCGACGGCGCTGGAAGGGGTCCGCGGCGAAGCGGCCCACGGCGTCGGCGCGGCGGCGGCGAAGCGCGCCTCAGCCGACAGGTCGCCAACGACGAAGCCGGACTGCCGGTGCTCGGGACGGCCCCCGAATTCGTCGACACCCAGGACTGGTTCAACACCCCGGCGACCGGCCGCTGACGCTGGCGTCGCTGCGCGGCCGGGTCGTCCTCGTCGACTTCTGGACCTACAGCTGCATCAACTGCCTGCGCACGCTGCCCTACCTGACGGCCTGGGACACGACCTACCGCAAGGACGGCCTGACGATCGTCGGCGTCCACTCGCCGGAGTTCCCCTTCGAGAAGGACGCCGGCAACGTGGAGGAAGCGATCGAGCGCAACGGCATCCACTATCCGGTTGCCCAGGACAACGACCTGGCGACCTGGAGCGCCTACGGCAACCAGTACTGGCCGGCCGAGTACTTCATCGATGCGCGGGGCCGGGTGCGCTACGCGCACTTCGGCGAGGGCGAGTACGGCAAGAAGGAGCAGGTCATCCGCGAGCTGCTGGCCGAAGCGGGCCGGCCAGTGGCGAAGAAGGAGTCAGGCGCCCACGGACTCGCGCCGTCGGCCGGGGTGACGACGCCGGAGACCTACCTCGGCGCCGCCCGCGCCGAACGCTTCGTCAACCCGATGCTCTCGCCGGGCGAGCACGGTTTCGGCAACCCGTCCTCGCCACCCCTGAACGAATTCGCCTACCGCGGCCGCTGGAAGATCGCCCTGGAGTCCGCCACCGCCGAGGGCGGCTCACTCGACCTCAACTTCGGCGCCCGCCGCGTCTACCTCGTGCTGGGCTCGCCGGGCCATGCCCGCCACATGCGCGTGCTGCTCGACGGCCGCCCGATCCCGGACAGCCTCGCCGGCTCCGACGTCCACGGCGGCGTAGCCGACATCACCGCCCAGCGCCTCTACAACCTCGTCGACCTGCCCAAGGTCGAAAAGCACGTGCTCACGCTGGAGCCCGAAAAGGGGGTGATGGGCTACGCGTTCACTTTCGGCTAACCCACGGGGTCTTCGAAGCTTCCGGCGCGCGTCGCGTCCAGGAGCCGTTCGGGGTCACTCCCCAGGAACTCCCGCGAAGCGGCCTGGGGAGTGACCCCGAACGGCTCCGTGGTCCTATCTAGCAACCCAGCTGGCGGGCGATGACCATCTGCTGCACCTCGTCGGTGCCCTCGCCGATGGTGAGGATCTTGGCGTCGCGGTAGAAGCGGCAGACCGGGTACTCCTCGATGTAGCCGTAGCCGCCGTGGATCTGGACGGCCTCCTCGGTCGCGCGGACCGCGAGGCGGCCGGTGATCAGCTTCGCCTGGGCGGCGGTGAGGGTGAACGACTTGCCGGCGTCCTTCTCCAGCGCCGCCCGCCAGGTCAGCAGCCGTGCCGCCTCGATCTGGGCCGAGAGGTCGGCGATCTTGGCCTGGATCGACTGGAACTTGGAGATCGCCTGGCCGAAGGCCTGGCGCTCCTTGGCGTAGGCGATCGCCTCGTCGAGCGCGCCCTGCGCCAGTCCGACCCCCATCGCGGCGACCCCGATCCGGCCGCCGTCGAGGATGTGGAGGAAGTTCTTGAAGCCGTCGCCGCGGCGCCCGAGCAGGCTCGCCTCGGGAAGTCGGCAGTCCTCGAAAGTGAGCGGCCGCGTATCCGAAGCGTTCCAGCCCATCTTCCGGTACGGCTCGCCGAACTCATAGCCAGGCGTCCCGGTCGGCACGATCAGATTCGAGATCTCCTTGCGCCCATTTGCCTCACCGGTCATCGCAGTGATCGAGACGCAGCCGGAGATGTCGGTGCCCGAGTTGGTGATGAACTGCTTGGCGCCGTCGATGACCCATTCGCCGCCATCGAGCGTCGCCGTGGTGCGCACGTTGCCGGCATCCGATCCAGCCTCCGGCTCGGTCAGCCCGAAGGAGGCGAGCCGCTCCCCGGTGCACAGCCGAGGCAACCACTCAGCCTTCTGCTCGTCCGATCCCCCAGAGGTAGATCGGCATCGTCCCCAGCGAGGTGTGGGCGGCCATCGTGATGCAGACCGAGGAGTCGATCCGAGCCAACTCTTCAACAGCCAGCACGTAGGAGAGGGTGTCGGCCCCGCCGCCCCCGTACTCCACCGGGAAGGGAATCCCCATAAGCCCGAGCCCGCCCATCTTCGCGACGATCTCATAAGGAAAGCTCTTAGTCCGATCCAACTCCTCGGCAACCGGCTTCACCTCGGCGCGCGAACTCCCGCACCGTGTCCCGCAGAAGCCTCTGCTCGTCAGAAAGCTCGAAATTCATGCCCGGGCAGCCTATTCGGCTGGCGAGGAGAGTCGGGTGCCCCGACTCTCC
>CAVQPE010000006.1:0-23581 GCA_963714665.1 uncultured Solirubrobacterales bacterium
CCGTGGTCGCCTGGGTGCTCGATCGGGTCAGGCCCCGTCGCGCGGCGGGTGCGGCGGCGAGGTGCCGAGGAGCCGCACCGACACCACTGCGAGGAGAAGGAGTGAGGGGGCAAGCAGAAACCGGGCAAGCGGGGTGACGAACGCGAGGCCGATCGCGACCAGGGCCAGAGCGAGCCAGCGGGGCATCAGTGCCCGGGCACGCAACGCGACCGCCGCAGTGGCCAGAAGCAGGATGCCGATGCCCACGCCGGCACCGGGATAACCGAGGACGTAAGAGATTTCAAACAGCGCCCGGCCCAGCTCCGGCGTGAGCTGACCGTCGTCAGCGCGCAGCGCCCCGGCAATGTTGATGGTCTCGGCACCGATCCCGGCCGCCATCGCAATCAGCGCGCCACCGAACGCGGCGGTGGCAAACAGGTCGCCGCCCTCGTGCTCCCGGAGGATCTCCCTGACGCCGCTGGCGAAGAGGACGAACAACGCAACCGCGAGGAGGCTGAGACTCCCGCCGGCGACTATCCACGCCGCGTTGTCGGCGTAGAAGGCGACGACCTCACGCGCCGGGGCGCCGGCCTCGGGTTGCTCGAACGCCCAGAGCCCGTTTCCAACGGCGAACAGGGCCACCGCCCCGAGCCCGGCCAAGCCGGTGACGCGGCGTGCAGTAAGTCTCCGGTCCACCATCAGTAATCCTTCCATTAGACCGCCTCCACCGTCGAACGATCGGCGCCCTGCCTGCATGCGGAAAGATGTCGCCGATGAGCGTCGAGCTTCTCAGCGAAAGGCTCTACCGATGAGCCGGTGGGAGACGACGAGCACGCTGGAGGCCGACGTTTCGCGGGCCGACGTTTGGGAGAGGGCCTACGCCGATGCCGAGGCGTGGCCACGGTGGAACGCCGAGATCAAGCGTGCCAGCCTCGACGGACCACTGGCGCTCGGTGCCAAGGCGAAGATCGTCTTCGGCACTGGCCTGCGCCTGAGCTTCCGCGTCGTCGAGTTCGAACATGGCCGCCTCTTCACCGACGAGTCCCGCCTGCCCGGCGCCCGCATGGGCCACCGCCACCTGGTCGAGCAAACCGAGAGCGGCGGCTGCCGCCTGACCAACACGATCTACATCGAGGGCGCCCTGGCCCCACTATGGCGACGGATCATGGGACCTGCCGCGGCACGGGCCTTGCCCGATGCGCAGCACGCCGTTGTCGATCTGGCCAGGGGGTAGTAAGGCCAGATTTGCAATGTCCGGACAAAAGCCGTACATTGCTTCCTATGGAGCCTCTAACGAGCGCCAAGACCCGCCGCATCGAGATCCGAGTGACCGACGAGGAGCGAGATCTCGAGCAGGCCGCCGCAGCCGCCCAGGGCCAGACGCTCAGCGAGTTTGTTCGGCAGGCGGCGCGGCGTGAGGCCGAGCAGGTGCTGGCCGAGCGAACTAGCATCGTGCTTAATCCGGACGAGGCCAGCCGTTTCCTTGCCGCGCTCGATGATCCTGCTTCCTTCGAGGCCGGCCTCGGTGCTCTCACCGAGCGCCCCAGCGTCCTCGGCGGTTGAGTACTCGCTTCGGGGCGGTCGAACCGCTCGAACCGCACCACAACGTCGATCGCTTCGAGTGCGGTCGCGAACAGCTGGACCGCTGGTTGCGTGCCTACGCGGGACAGGGTCAGCGCCGAGACACCGCCCGCACCTTCGTGGTCTGTCGGCAAGGAGAGACCGATGTCGTCGGGTACTACACGCTGGTCGCCTCGCAGATCGAGCAGAGAGAAGCAACAGGCAAAGTCCAGCGCGGAACCTCCAAGCACTTCCCAATCCCCGTCTGCCTGATCGCCCGCCTTGCCGTCGACAGCTCTGAGCAGCGCGCAGGCCTAGGCCGAAGCCTCCTCCTCGATGCACTTCAACGCACCGAGCAAGCTTCCCGCTCGGTTGCAATGCGCGCCGTTGTCGTCCACGCGCTCGACGAGGAGGCTGCTGCTTTCTACGCACACTTCGGATTCAAACCGGTGAGTGCTGAGCCACTAACCCTGATGGTGCCACTGGAGGCAGTGCGTCAGACCCTATTCGGCCTGCTGTGATGAACTTATCTCTGCGAGATAGACGATGAAGGCCCCCGCCCAATGAATTGCAAGATCGGCCAAGGGCTGAGGAACCGCTGGTGAACCTGGTGCCTTCCCATGCGCGTCTCCATGATTACTGCGAAGCGCCTCTTGCCGCTTCAGCAAAGTGTCTAGCGCCTCAGGCACCCCCTTCAGCTCACTCGGAACAAGATCCGAATTTCGCAAGGACTTCGCAAGAGAACCAAGGCGGTCGCCTCGAAGACCCACCGCCTTGAGAGCCGCCTCAACCGCCGCATTGGCGGAAGTCAACGCATCATCTCGCTCATCCTCTCCGCCCCGCTGGTGAGCTACTGCCTCACGGTAGGCCCGCTCGACCTCCTCCCAGCCCTGTCGCCGGACAGCAAGCAGGGCAGGTCCGACCACGGTCTCATTAAGTGCAGGAGAGCCAATTCTCTGGATCTCTCCATCCTTCATCCGATAACCAAATCGGTGACGGTCGAATAGGAGGTTCAGATCTCCCTCTAGCTCAGGAAACCCTTGAATTTGCTTGGGCCCTGGGCCGGTCGAAGTCCGCACTGGAGGCGACCACCGATAACGCTTTTGCCCAGCCTCGACTGCTATCTCGAGAAGATCCAAGAACTCCTCCACCGACTCCCCCTCCCGAACGTGGAATGAGAACACTCCCTCGTCCGACCATCCAAAGTGCCGCACGCACTGCGTTTGCACTTCCCTCATCCAATATTTTCCGACGCCACGTCCGCCTCGATCGGAGAGAACGTGCCAGACAGCATTTCGAAGTGGCTCGGGCGCGATGTCATGCTCAAAGTCGCCGAGCGTACCCTCGACCGCCAAACGCGTACGCTCTGAGTACCGCAAACGACGGTTCATAGAAGCAGCTTATTCGGGCGTAGAGACTCGTCCAGAGACGAGAACCATCAGGCGGGTGGAGCCATTACGCGGGTGACGCTATCGCCCACGAAGCACGGCTTCTCGTTGCCCTCTACCTCGAGGGTGAAGCGGGTCACTGCCTCCCACCAGCCGCCGCCCTTCTCTTCGATCGAGAGGATCTCGGCCTTGGCGCGGACCCTGGAGTCGACTGGCACCGGTGCCGGAAAGCGGATCTTGTTCCAGCCGTAGTTGACGCCGAGGGTGAAGCCGGTGGAGGAGATCAGCTCCGTGCGGAAGCCGTCGACCAGGGAGAGGGTGAGGTTGCCGTGGGCGATCGTCGTGCCGAAGGGGCTCTCCGCCTTGGCGCGCTCGACGTCGACGTGGATCCACTGGTCGTCGCCGGAGAGCCCAGCGAAGGTGTCGATGTCCTCCTGGGTGACGGTGCGCCACTCGCTCGGACCGATCTCCTGCCCAAGCAGGGACTGCATCCCCTCGACGCCCTGTACCTCGACGGTTGCCATCCCGCCGCAGTCTAAACGGGAGGCCGGAACGAGCGGCCGCCGCCTCCTACTTCTCGACTTCGTAGATGAAGTCGTACTCGGTTTCCGCTTCGTTGCGGGCTTTGAGCGTCATCTGGCCACTGGCATCCCTGTATTCGCCGGTGCCGCCCGTGATCGCCAGCTGCGACGATTTCCCTCCGTCGTAGAAGGGACCCTCGACGGTCAGCTGCCCACCGTCGAGCGAGACCGTCCAGATGCACTCCCAGGCCTTGCCGACCGCCGTGCGCACGCACTGGCCGTTGTCGGTTCCGACCTGCTTCTGGTCTTCGGAGTCGTAGACCGGGTTGGCGAAGGCGAGCACGTCACCGACCGAGTCTTCCTCCTTGGCCGGTCCGATATGACGGATGGTGTCAGTTTCGGCGTGCTCGATCAGCTTGATCGTGGTCTCGTCCGAGCCGCCCCCGCAGCCGGAGAGCAGGCCGGCAACGAGAAGCGCAGCGAACGGGACGGAGTAGCGAGCCTTCATGTGCTCCTCCTGGGGATAGCTCGGCGGTCTCTACGAGTCTCGACCTCAAACCGACACATAGTCAACGGCCGGGACGGCCAACACCCCGTGCGGCCACGATCCGCAACGGCGCATGCCGGGCGACGATGGACGCACAAACGCGCTCTTATGCGCCGAGGTACTGGCGGAGCGCTTTGCGGATCACGGAAGAGGTGGCCTCGTGGTCATGCTGCGCTCGCAGAGCGAGAGCGTGACGGAGCTCGGGGTCGAGGCGAACAGACTCGACTTTGGCTGGGCCCGAACCCATGGCCGGACGACCGCGTCGACGACGCAGGATCTCGTCGACATCGAAGCCTTCCTCGGCTTCCTTGGCCAGCTTCTCGATCAGCTCATCGGTAATCGGCACTCCGCTGGCGGTTTTGCCGTAAGTCTTCTTAGGCACCATCGTCATTCCCTGGCAGTAGAGGCCAGTACTTCGGCCTCATCTTCATTGCATGAATCGCAGCCTCTGAGCTATCGCCGCGCGCGATCGTGACCACCTCGAGCAAGTCCGCATTGCGAGCGGCTCCGAGATACAGCCGGGTCTGGTTGTCGCGGTCATCGATGCTCATCGCGTGGTTCACGGCGTGTTCGATGTCGGCGTCGGAAATGCCGTGCTTCCGGGCCGATGGATGGATCGCGAGAAATATCGTACTACGAAATTTGGGCATTAGGCAACCAACCGCACTTCGAAGCTCGGCACCACCAGCGCCCCCGCTCCGCCGAGCAGCGCGAGAATGCGACTGACGTAGGCCGTGGTCTCCGGGATCGCGGGGACGCAGTGGCAGGCTTCGACCGGGGCCGGGCCGGCGTTGTAGGCGGCCAGGGCGAGCTGGGGTGAGCCGAACTGGCGGATCAGGTCCGACATCAGGTGGGCCTGGGCGTCGATCGCTTCCACCGGGTCGAAGGGGTCGCGAAGGCCGTAGGCGGCCGCAGTGGAGGGGATGAACTGGGCGATGCCCTGGGCGCCCGCCGGGGAGGACGCGAAGGGGTTGAAGTTGGACTCGGCCATCAGCTGGGCGGCGAGCAGGGCCGCCGAGACGTTCCAGTGGGTGGCCGCGCGGAGCAGCGGTGCGCGGAAGCGAGTCGGGACGAAGGCGGGAAGGCCGGGGGCGCCGGCGAGCGCGCCGTCCGCTCCGGTCCCGGTGGGCCTGAGGGTGCCGACGGAGTTCCCCGCCGCCGAACACGGTGGCGGCCCAGCGTCGAAGCCAAAATGCCATGCCTCCCATTGGTAACGGCGAAGAAAGCCGAAACGGCTCGCGTTGGCCGCCAACCAGCCGTACGCGGCTTCCGGCCCGAGGTCCAGCTCTGTGGCACAGCGGTGCAGCGAGTGCCCCGGCGGAGCCACCCACTTCGGGTCCGGGTGGGCGGCGAAGAGCGCTGCCTGTTCGGCGTCGGAGCGGAAGCCGGAGACGACCAGCAGCGCGAGCCCGTCGGCTCTGGCCGCCGCCGCCATCCGGTCGTAGGCAGCCGCCACATCGGGCCTCATCCCCTCGCCCTGCCTGTACACGAGCGTGCCGCTGTAGCCGCCGCCCGTTGCCGTCGTCGGCATCGACGCGCCTGAGGCGCCTGCCGGCGAACCGGCTTCGGCAATCGCGGAAGCTTCCGTGTGCGTTCGGCCGTCGCCGACGTCGACCTGTGCAAGCACAACCGTCTTGACGCGAACCGGGGCGAACGAGCTCGCATCCGGAAACGAAAGCCGCAGGCGTCCAGCGCCAACTTCGTTCGCCCGGGCGGTGTCGAGCGCCGCGGCCCGGGCGCGAGCCAGGTAGGCGGCCTTCTCAAGGTGGCTCGGGTTGGGCAGGCCGTTCGGCAGCGCCGGCGGCGAGAGCAGCCGCGGCAGGTCGTCGCGCATCGAGCGCGCGGCCGAGATCGCCGCCAGGTCCGCCGCGCGCTGCACCCTCCCCTTCCCGGTCACCGCCCCGGCGATCGCGACCAGCGCCAGCGCCGCCGCGATCAGCGCCAGGGCCGCGCCGATCGCCAGCGGCAGCGCCTGCCCCTGCTCGTGCCCGCCTTTCATGGACCGCACCCTGCCGGGCCAAGGCGCACGCGTGGCGCGCAGAATCGATCAGAATCGGGTCAATTCCCCGACCGAACCATTTCGGCGCCCCGCCCGTAGACCCGGCCAGCGACCAAACCGAGCCGAGGAGGCCCAATGCCGCATCTCCGCACGTCCCGCACCTGGAGTCCCAAGCTTCGCGCCGCCCTGGTTGCGATCTCCGTGATCTCGGCGATCGCGCTGATCGCCGCCGGCGCCAGCGCGCAGGCAAGCAAGCGCG
This sequence comes from uncultured Solirubrobacterales bacterium, assembly GCA_963714665.1. GTDB lineage: Bacteria > Actinomycetota > Thermoleophilia > Solirubrobacterales > 70-9 > VRUE01. The sequence goes on from CAVQPE010000006.1 coordinate 6,254, forward strand.
TGGCAAAGGAGGCGCACAACGCCAAGCTCGGCAAGACCGTCCTCACCAACCTCAGTGGCATCACCCTCTACAGCCTCAGCGCCGAGACCAACGGCAAGTTCATCTGCAAGGGCTCCTGCCTCAAAGATTGGCACCCACTCGTCGTCGCGGCCGGGGTCAAGCCGACCGGCCCGGTGAAGCTCGGCACGATCAAGCGGCCCGACAACGGGAAGCGACAGGTGACCTTCAACGGACGCCCCCTCTACACGTTCGACGAAGACGAAAAGGCCGGCGACGCCAAGGGCCAAGGAATCAAGGACGTAGGCACCTGGCACGCCGCAACGCCCTAAAACCCGCCGACGGGCCGATACGTCAAGGCTGCCTTGACGTATCGGCCCGTCGGCGGAAAGTTGGGGTCGACTGCTGACGCTAGATCTCCTCGGGAACCATCTCGATCGCGCCGCAGGGACACTCGGCCACGCAGAGACCGCAGCCCTTGCAGAAGTCGAGGTCGATCTCGTAGAGCTCGCCCGGCTGGCCGAGCTTGATCACGGCGTTGTCGGGGCAGACCCCGTAGCAGTTGTCGCAGGAGAAGCAGGTGCCACAGGAGAGGCAACGGCGCGCCTCGAAGAGCGCGTTGTCCTCGTCGAGGCCGCTGACCACCTCGTCGAAGCTGGAGGCCCGGCGCGCCGCGTCCAGTCGTGGCTGCTCGGTGCGGGGCGCGTCGGAGTAGTACCAGGTGTTGAGGGTCTCGAACTCGGCGATCGCGTGCTTGGCGGGAGGCTCGTAAGCCCGCTCGCGCAGCCAGCCGTCGATGTTCCGCGCCGCCTTCTTGCCGTGGCCGACGCCGACCGTGACGGTGCGCTCGGCCGGGACCATGTCGCCACCGGCGAAGACTCCCGGGTGGCCGGTCATCATGTTCGGCCCGACGGTGACGACGCCGTCGGAGACCTCGATCCCCGACACGCCCTCGAGCAGGGACAGGTCTGCTTCCTGGCCCAGCGCCAGCACCAGCGAGTCGGCCTCCAACTCCTCTGTCTCGCCGGTCGGCTGCGGGAAACCGGTCTCGTCCAGCTCCATCCGTTCGATCAGCAGCTTGCCTCCCTCGAAGCGCTTGATCGTCGAGAGCCACTTCATCATCACCCCCTCCTCCGCCGCCTCCTCGACCTCGAACTCGTGGGCGGGCATGCGGTCGGGTGTGCGGCGGTAGACGACGACCGCGTCGGTCGCGCCCAACCGCTTTGCCGTCCGTGCCACGTCCATCGCCGTGTCGCCGCCGCCGTAGACGGCGACACGGCGGCCCAGCCGCGGCCGCTCGGCACCCTCCATGCTCTCCAGCAGCGTCACCGCGTCGAGAATGCGCTCGGCCTCCCCGGCGGGGATGTAGGCGCGGCGGCCGATGTGGGCGCCGACGGCGAGGAAGGCGGCGTCGAAGCCGCCCGCCTGCATCGACTCGACCACGTTCTCCACCTTGCGGTTCAGCTCCAGCTCGACCCCGAGATCGAGGATGCGCTGGACCTCGGCCTCGAGCACATCGCGCGGCAGGCGGTACTGGGGGATGCCGAAGCGCATCATCCCCCCCGCCATCGGCCCCGCCTCGTGGATCGTCACCGCGTGGCCGAGCCGGGTCAGGTGGTAGGCGGCGGAGAGGCCCGAGGGGCCGGCGCCGACGACCAGCACCCGCTTGCCGCTGTGCTCGGCCTCGACCTCCAGCTTCCAGCCGCGCTCGATCGCCTCGTCGCCGAGGAAGCGCTCGACCGAGTGGATGCCGACCGCCTCGTCGAGCTGGCCGCGGTTGCAGGCGGTCTCGCAGGGGTGGTAACAGACCCGCCCCATGATCGCCGGCAGCGGGTTGTCCTCCATCAGCTTGCGCCAGGCCCGCTCGTAGCCGCCCTCCCCCTCCTCGGCCTCGTAGAGCCAGGCCTGGATGTTCTCGCCCGCCGGGCAGGCGTTGTTGCAGGGCGGCAGGCGGTCGACGTAGACGGCCCGCTCGGTGCGCCAGCTGCCGGTCTTGTTGGCGAGGCTGGAGCCGACGTCGAGGGTGACCGCGTAGGGCTTTTTGTTCACGGACGCTCTCCCGCATCCGACTTTGACCCCACCCTGGTGTGGTCAACATCGGATGCGCTGGCGTCGGGGGCCTCCGGCAGCAGGCCGTAGCGGCGGATGTTCTCGTCGGCCATCGCCTGCAGGCGCTCGATGATCTCGGGGTGCCCGTCCTCGCCGAAGAGGTGCGCGTAGCGGCGTTGCGGACGCAGGTACTCCTCGACCGGTGCCTGGCGGCGGATCTTGGAGACCCCGGTTACCTCGCCGCCCTCGGCCTCAAAGACCGGGAAGAGACCCGTCTCCTTGACCAGGCGGGCAATCTTGATCGTGTCGGCCGCGGCGGCGCCCCAGCCCAGCGGGCAGGGGACGAAGATGTGGATGTAGCGGGAGCCGCGCAGCTCCATCGCCCGTTCGACCTTGCGCTCGAGGTCGCCCAGCTCGGCGACGGTCGCCGTCGCCACGTAGGGGATGCCGTGCGCGATCGCGATCCGCGGCATGTCCTTGCCCTGGCCGAAGGCGTTGCCGGGGTGCTCGCCGATCGGCTTCGTGTTGGCGGTGCGGGCCGCCGGCGGCGTCGCCCCGGAGCGCTGCACGCCGGTGTTCATGTAGGCCTCGTTGTCGTAACAGATGTAGAGCACGTCGTCGCCGCGCTCGAACATCCCCGAGAGGCAGCCGAAGCCGATGTCGACGGTGCCGCCGTCGCCACCCTGGCCGACCACCCGCACGTCCTCGCGCCCCTTCGCCCGCAGCGCCGCCGCGACCCCGCTGGCCACCGCGGGCGCGTTGCCGAACAGCGAGTGGATCCAGGGCATCTGCCAGGAGGACTCCGGGAACGGGGTCGAGAAGACCTCGAGGCAGCCGGTCGCGTTGGCGGCGATCAGCTTGCCGCCCGTCGCCCGCATCGCCGCGTCGAGCGCGTAGCGGGCGCCGAGCGCCTCGCCGCAGCCCTGGCAGGCGCGGTGGCCGGAGGTGAGGCTGTTGGAGCGGTCCATCCGCGCCTGCACGGTGCGGTCCTCCGGGTCGAGCAGCCGATTCCCCACCACGAACGTGCCCGTCTGGTAGAGCTTCACCCGCTGCTCGGCACCACCCCCGCCATCGCTTCCGGTGCGCTTTTTGTTCCCCATAGGTACATAAGGCGCACCGGAACGGTTGTCGGTGGAGTCGGTCATCGCGATCAGTGCGACCTGGCGGCGACTATGCCCGCTTCGCGGAGGATGTTCTCGGCGTGGGGGCCGCTGCGGCCGCCCTCCCCCATCCGCTTCAGCTCCGCCCCGACCGTCTCCCAGTCCATGTCGAGGAAGCTGAGCGGCTCCAGCCGGTCGGCGACGGCGTCGGCGAAGAGTGCCCGCAGCGACTTCTTCGTGATCGGCCGCCCGCCGAGGCCGGCGATCACCGTGTAGCCGTGCAGCTGGATACCGGAGAGGGCCATCCGCACGTTGGCCGAGACGATGCCGCCGATCCCGACCGCGAGCGCCTTCTCGAGCACGACGACCCGCGTCGCCGAGGCGAGCGCGGCGCGGACCTCCTCCAGCGGAAAGGGACGGAAGGACTTGATCGCGAGGGCGCCGATGCTCACCCCCTCCTCGCGCAGCTCGTCGATCGTGTCCTCGATCGTCCCCAGGACGGAGCCGAGGGCGACGACGATCGTCTCGGCGTCCTCGGCCCGGTAGCCGCGAACGAGGCCGCCGGAGGGCCGGCCGAAGGCCGCGGCGAACTCACCCGCCACCTCCGGGATCAGGTCGAGGGCAAGCAGTTGCTTCGCGTGGGCCAGGTACTTGACCTCGGTGAAGGCCTCCGGCCCGACCATCGCGCCGATCGTCACCGGGTCGGCCGGGTCGAGAACCTGGCGCGGCTCGAACGACGGCAGGAAGGTGTCGACCTGCTCCTGCGTGGGCACGTCGATCCGCTCGTAGGCATGGGTGAGGATGAAGCCGTCCATGCAGACCATCACCGGCAGCGAGAGCTGCTCGGCGATCCGGAAGGCCTGCACATGCAGGTCGGCGGCCTCCTGGTTGGTCTCGGCGTAGAGCTGGATCCAGCCGCAGTCGCGCTGGGACATCGAGTCGCTGTGGTCGTTCCAGATGTTGATCGGGGAGCCGATCGCCCGGTTGGCGACGGTCATCACGATCGGCAGGCCGAGCCCGGAGGCGTTGTACAGCGCCTCAGCCATGTAGAGCAGGCCCTGGCTCGCGGTTGCGGTGTAGGTGCGGGCGCCGGTCGCGGAGGCGCCGATGCAGACCGACATCGCGGCGAACTCGGACTCGACCATCATGTACTCGCAGGGAGCGAGCCGACCGGCCCGGACGAGGTCGGAGAGGCCCTCGACGATGTGGGTCTGGGGCGAGATCGGGTAGGCGCAGACGACCTCGGGGCGGCAGAGCGCAACCGTCTCGGCGACGGCAGCCGAGCCCTCCGCCTGCTTAAGCAAGCGCGACCGCCTCGAGCTGGCCCTCGACCTGCTCGAAGCAGGCCCGGGCGGCGGCGACATTGCCCTCGCCGCTGGTCCCCGCAAAGCGCTCGCGGATCGCCGCGACCACCGAGTCGAGCCGCAGGCGCCCGGTCAGGGCGGCGAAGCCGCCGAGCAGGGCGGCGTTCGGCAGCGGCCGGCCGAGGTGCTTGCGCGCCAGGGCGGTCGCCGGGACCACGAGCAGGCGGCCGGGCTCGAACGATCCCGCGAACTCGCCGAGGCCGAGCGCCTCGATGCTGCGCTCGGTGTTGATCAGGGCATAAGCACCGGGCCCGAGGCCGGCAAAGAGGTCGACCTGGTGCAGCAGGGTCGGGTCCTGGACGATCAGGGCATCGGGCTCCGCCACCGGTTCGCGGGTGCGGATTGGCGCATCGGAGAAACGGCAGAAGGAGACAACCGGCGCCCCGGTTCGCTCCGAGCCGAAGCTGGGAAAAGCCTGCGCGTGGCGGCCCTCGTCAAACGCAGCGACGGAGAGCAGCTCGGCAGCGGTGACCACGCCCTGGCCACCGCGCCCGTGGATGCGCACCTCGAACACGGATCAACCGTACGCAGCGCAGGCGGCGCTGCCATCCGGGGCAGCTACTGATTCCGGCTGGGGCGGATGAAACCGCGTTGCGCGTATTGACCACACCAGGGTGGGGTAAATACGCGCAGCGGCGGGGTGGGATTTTCTGACTCCCAACGGCTTTCTTGGCCTGAATCTTTTCTAGCCCCGGAAGCTGCTAACGAGCGCGGACGGCGTCGATCGTCTGTTTCAGTGTCTCGTGCGCGTCGTAGTGCGGCATCCAGTGCAGCTTGCGGCGGGCGCGCGCGGTGTCCATCAGCACCGGGCGGCGGACGGCCTCAATCCAGGCTGCCTCGTCGGGCAGGAACGGCATCAACGCCACCGCCTCGGCAGCGACGCCGACGGCGAGGTGCGGTGCCGGCACCGCGTGCCAGCCGAGCGCGTGGGCGAGGTCGGTGATCGTCAGCTGCCCCGGCCCGGCGAGGTTGTAGACACCCGGCTGGCCGTGGCCAATCACCGCGGCGCAGAGAGCAGCCGCGACGTCGTCGTGGTGGACGAGCTGGAACGGCACGCCCGGGTCCGGCAGCACCGGCCGCAGCTCGGGAACCCGGCCGAGAGCCCAGCGCAGCGGCCCGGGAATCCGCTGCCCGATCGCGAGCAGGGGGATCAGGTCCAAGAGCATCGTCGCCTGTGGGCCGGCAACGATGCAGGGGCGGAAGACGTAGGCGTCGGTCGCCGATCCCTCGAGGGCCTCGGCGAGCTCTTCCTCGACCGCGGCCTTGTGCGCCGAGTAGGGATGGCGCGAGGCGCCCTTGACCGGGTCATCCTCGCTGAGCAGGTCGGGCATGCCACGGCTGAACCCGTAGGCGGCAACCGACGAGGTGTAGACGAGGCGCTTGGCGCCGGCCGCCGCGGTGGCCTCGAAGACGTTGCGGGAGCCCGTCAGGTTGATCTCGCGGCTCTCGTCGCCGCCAGCGACGATGACGAAGGCCAGGTGGACGACGACGTCGGCGCCGTCGACCAGTTCCTCGACCGCCTCGCGATCGAGGATGTCGCCGCGCCGGTACTCGGTCTTCTCCCAGCCCTGCCCGGCGAGGTCGAAGGGGCGCCGCGCCATGCCGATCACGCGGTCAACCTCCGGCGCTCGCTCCAGGGCCGAGATGAAGGCCCTGCCGATCTCTCCAGTGGGGCCGGTGACTGCGACGGTCAGCATGCCCCGATTCTCGCGGAACGGGACGGGCAGCGGCGCCACGCCGCTGCCCGTTGCCCCGGAGCTACTTCTTCGCCAGCTTCAGCTTCACCGTGGAAGCCGTGACGCCGGCGCCGCTCGCCTTCGCCTTCAGCACCTTGCCCTTGGCCAGTTCCTGCTTGGCGGGGCCGGAGAGCTTGACCTTGACGGTGGCACTTGCGCCCTCGGCGATCGAGAAGGAGGCCTTGCCGATCACCAGGGTCTTGGTCTTCTTGCCCTGCTTGACCTTGGCCTTGAGCTGGATCGTGCCTTTGCAGGGGCCGCCTGTGCAGGAAAGCTTCAGCGAGGCCTTGCCGGACTTGACCGTGGCTGATCCTGCGGCCTTGGCGCTGCCTTCGGTAGGCGGTTTGGGTTCTTCTTTTTTCGGTTCTTCTTTTTTGGCTTCTTCTTTGGCGGTGAAGGTGGCCGTGACCGTGACGTCTTCTTCTTCGATCGTGACGACGCAGGGGGCAGTTCCAGAGCAGCCTGCGCCTGAGAAGCCGGAGAAGGTCGAGCCCGAGGCCGCTGTTGCCGCCAGGGTCACTTCTTCGCCTTCGGGGTATTTGGCGGCGCAGGCGCCGCCGTCGCAGGTGACGGTGCCCGAGCCGGTTCCGGCTTTGGTGATCGCCAGTTTGAATTCGGGGGTCGGCGGTTCTTCTTCGTCGAAGGTGGCGGTGACCGATTTATTGGCGCTCATCGTCACTTTGCAGGCCCCGCTGCCGGTGCAATCGCCGGCCCATTTGACGAATTCAGAGCCTGTTTCGGCGATCGGGACCAGCGTCACTTCGGTCCCTTCGGCGTATTCGGCTTCGCAGGGTTCTTGCGGGCCGGCTCCGACTTTGCATTCGACTTCGCCTTCGCCGGTGCCGTCGAGGTTGATTTCGAGTTCGAATTCTGGGGTCGGTCCAAGGTCGAAGGTGGCGGTGATCGAGCTGTTGGCTTGCAGCGTGAAGCTGCAGGGCGATGTGGCGCAGGCAGAGGCCGAGCCTGTTCCCGAGCTGAAGCCGGCGAATTCGGAGCCCGCTTCGGCGAAGGCGAGCAGTTCGACCGTTGTGCCGTTGGGCTGAGGGCTTGTGCAGGCCCCTGGGGAGCCCGTTCCGTTGAATTTGCATTTGACCGCGCCTTCGCCGGTGCCGGCTTCGGTGACCGCCAGGGTGCGGGGGATCGGTTTGAAGGTGGCGGTGACTTCCTTGGCTTCGGTCATCGTCACTTCGCAGCTGCCGGTGCCGGTGCAGGCGCCGCCCCAGCCGCTGAATTCCGAGCCCGATGCGGGGCTCTGGCTGAGTTCGACTTCTTCGCCTTCTTCGAATTTGGCTTCGCAGGTGGCCCCGCAGTCGATCCCGGCCGGGGTCGAGGTCACTTTGCCGGTGCCGGTGCCGATCTTTTTTACTTTGAGGGCGAAGTCGACCACAGGTTTGAGGTCAAATTTGGCCGTGACTTCTTTGGCCGCCGACATCGTCACTTCGCAGGCGCCGGTGCCTGTGCAGGCGCCGCTCCATTCGACGAATTCAGAGCCTGGGTCGGCGCTTTGGGCCAGGGTGACTTTGGTTCCTTCGACGAATTCCTTTTCGCATTCGGCGCCGCAGACGATTTTGGGCGAGACCGGCGAGGTGCTTTCGACTTTGCCCGTGCCGGTGCCGGTCTTTTTTACTTTGAGGGCGAATTTGGGCGTCGGTTTGAGGTTGAAGGTCGCTTTGACCGTCTTGTCGGCGTCCATTTCGACTTCGCATTTGTTGCTGACGACGTTGTCGCATTCGCCGCTCCAGCCGCTGAATTCGGAGCCCGCTTTGGGTTCTGCGATCACGGTGATTTCCGTGCCTTCTTCGTATTCGGCTTCCGGGTCGCATGCTTCGGCGGGTTCAGCTTCGACTTCGCATTCGACTTCGCCGGCACCGGTGCCGCCGGTTTCGATCGTCAGTTCGAACGGCGGTTCGGGCTTGAAGGTGGCGGTGACGCTGAGCGGTTCTTCGACCGTCAGTTCGCATTCGACTTCGACGCCCGAGCAGTCCCCTCCCCATTCGACGAATTCGGAGCCCTCTTCGGGTTCGGCGTAGAGAATCACCGCGGTGCCGTAGGGATAGGTTTCGCTTGCCGGGCAGGGTTCGTAGGGTTCGCTTTCGACCTGGCATTCGACGACGCCTTCGCCCGTGCCTTCGGCCTCGATGCTGAGTTCGAATTCTTCGAGGTCGAAGACGACTTCGATCGTCTTGTCGGCGTCGATTTCGACTTTGCATTCGTCGCCGGCGACGGTGTCGCATTCGCCGTTCCATTCGACGAATTCGGAGCCCGGTTCGGGTTCGGCGAACACCGCCACCTGGGTGCCTTCTTCGTATTCTTCTTCGCATTCTTCGAGCGGGCCGGCGTTGACCTTGCAGCCCAAGCCACCTTCGCCGGTGCCCGTAATGCTGACTTCCAGAGAGAAGTCGGCAGCGGCTGCCTGGGCAGCGGGAACGAGGAGGAAGGCGGCGGCCACGAGGGCGAGGAGGAAGAGTCGATGACGGGCTGACGATGGGCTGCTCTCGATGGCGGGCTGACGAGGGTTCGAACTGACGAAAGATGTCATCTGGTGGCGGCTCGTTTCTACGCGTGGGGGCTCGTTGATTGCACAAACGCGACTGTACCCAAAAAGTCTCGGCAGTATGCCCGATTAACCACCGTGGTCGAGCAACTGTCCATGCAGAGCTGGTTGCGCTCCTCAGCTCACGCCGACGATCTCGGCCAGGCCCTCGACACCATGAAGCTCTGTCAATCGATCCCGGAGCGAGGCGCAGGGCCCCGATCGGCGAAACAGTCGATTTCTCTCTCCAGAAGAGATCGGCGCAAGGAAGCCGGCAAGCCACCCGGAGCGGCGGCCGGCATCGCGCCGAACAGCGCTCGCCTGGCGGGGACCCAGGCGAGCGGCCGCTTGAGGACCGCCACGCGAAGGTCTCGATCAAGCAAGTCACGGACCGCGAGGGCGGTCAGAGCGCGGTCGGCGTTGAGATCGGCGCGCAGCAGGACACCGGTCACTGGGATGCCGGGCTCCCCCAGCGCATCTTGAAGGCGCGCCGGGGGAAGGTGGACCACGACAACCGACTCGCGAGCCAACGGCAGCGCCGCCCCGACCGACCCGAACGCCCCCGGATCGTCATCGACGGCGAGATGGCACGCCTGCCCCCGCGAGGCGGATCGAAGCTCCGGCAGGTGGGCCGCGAGCCGCTCCTCCAGCCGGCGCGCACCCACCGAAGAGACCAGCGTCGGCCGCGGGACGCGACCGCCGACGTCGATGAGCAGGCCGGGGCTGTCGGGCTCGGAGCCGGCGCAGCAAAGCGCCGCAGCCGCCGCTTTCGAGCCGCTCGCACCGCCGACGGCCGTGACCAAGACCACCCTGGCACTCATCGCCCGGCCGGCCTCGCGAACGCGGAGCTGTCGACGGCAAGAGCATCGCCTATCGCCGGGAGCAACGACGGCGGTCTCAATCGCAGGGCGACCTCTCCCCCGCGCACCGAGATCTCGACGTCGTCCCTGGCCCAACCCGGGAGGGCTTTGCGCACCGCTGCCTTGGCGGGCCTGCCGGCGGCCAGTGCCAGCGCCCCCGCCTCGGCCGCTCCGTCGGCCAGCGTCAGGGCGTAGCCGGCAACGAGAAGCTGAAGGGCGATCGACCCCGCCAGCAGCAGCAGGGAGACCGCGGCGACCGCTTCGACCGTCGCCTGGCCGCCCTCCCTATCCATCGCCGAGCCCACTCTCCGCCTCCACCGTCAACGGCGGCAGGCCCGGCAGCAGGCGCGGCACCGGCACCCGCACCGAGACCGCGCCCGAGTCGCTCACGCGGGAGCCGCGCCGCAGCGACGGCGGCAGCACCCGCCGCGCCGCCGCCGCCGCGTCGCCTCCCACGAGCGCCGCGCGCGCCCCCGCCCGCGCCGCCGCGCCGGCCGACCACAGCGCCTGGCCGGCGAGGCCGAGCTGTGCCGCCACCAGGACCGCCAGCAGCAGGAACGGAACCACCGCGATCAGCTCGACCGAGGCGGTCCCCTCCTCCCTGTGGCCTGCGCTGCTGGCGATCCGTGGCGGCACCCAGCGACCGTCGCAGCCGCGAGCGCACGCGTGGCGCGCTCAAGCGCGCGGAATAGTGACTTCTCCCGCGCGCGAGGCGCTCAGTAGGAGTTCGCGTCGATCCAGATCCGCCAGATCGCCGCCACCGAGGCGCCGAGCAGGACGATCCAGGCCAGCGTGCCGCCACCGGTGGAAGTCATCTCGTCGCTGCCCGCGATCAGCAGCGCGATCATCCCCAGCGCCGCGTAGAGGATCGCCCGGCGGGCCTCGGTGAGGGTCGCCAGCGTCAGCTGGTTCTGGCGCCCGGCCACGAACACCATCCAGGCGATCGCGGCGAGGAAGGCCATCGTGATCGCAGTCAGGATCGCTTCGGCGACGTTGCCGCCGGAGGGCATAAAGGCGACGACGAACGCGAGCAGCAGGACGATCGCGACGTTGCGCAGGGTTCGCACCGGAAAAATTCTACGCCCTGGAAGCCGTCCGGCCGCGGTCTACTTGCTGGACATCACCACGATGCCGAAGGCGACGGCCGCCAGCGTGGCCAGCACCGCCAGCCCGGCCAGCGTCGCCGCCGCTCCCGCCGCAACCGGCCTCTCGTTGCGGCTGAGGTCGGCGAAGCGGGCGACCCCCCAGATCGCGACCGAGAAGATGACGGTAACCCCCACCCCCGCGACCAGGGACGCGACCACGGTCTGCAACAGCTCCTTGGTCTCGACCACGACCGCCATCGCCCTCAGCTCACCGGCACCGGGGCGCCCTTGCGAGAGCGGCGTGCGAAGACGGCCGCGATCAGCGAGAGCGACATCAGCGTCACCAGGGCCGGGCCCAGGGCGCCGTCGCCGAAGATCGCGGTCGCCCCGTAGGCGAGCGCCCCAATCGCCGCCGCCGCCGGCAGCGTCAGCAGCCAGGCGGTGACGATGTTGCCGGCAACCCCCCAGCGCACCGCCGAGACCCGCTTGCCGGCGCCGGCGCCCATCACGCCGCCGTTGATCACGTGCGTGGTCGAGAGCGGAAAGCCGAAGTGGGTCGAGGCGAGGATCACGGTCGCGCCCGCGCCCTGCGCCGAGAACCCCTGCGCCGCGTCCATCTTGATGATCCGGGTCCCGGTCGTGCGGATGATCCGCCAGCCACCGCAGTAGGTGCCGAGGGCGATCGCGGTCGCCGAAGAGACGATCACCCAGAGCGGCGGGTCGGCGTTGGCGCCGAGGGTGCCGTTGGCGACCAGGGCCAGGGTGATCACGCCCATCGTCTTCTGCGCGTCATTGGTGCCGTGCGCCAGGGCGAGCAGGCCGCCGGAGACGATCTGCCCGTAGCGAAAGCCGCGCGTCACCATCCCCGGCCGCTGTCGCCCGACGACCCGGTAGACCAGCCCGATCGCAATACCGGCGACGACGAAGGCGAGGATCGGCGCGATCACGGCCGGGATCAGGACCTTGCCGACAAGCCCTTCGGCGATCACCGCGTCGAAGCCGGCGGCCGCCACGGCCGAGCCGACGACGCCGCCGATCAGGGCGTGCGAGGAGCTCGACGGCAGGCCAACGGACCAGGTGATCAGGTTCCAGGCGATCGCCCCGATCAGCCCGGCGAAAACGATGGTCGGCGTGATCACGGCGGAGTTGACGACGTCGTTGGCGACGGTCGCCGCAACCGAGATCGAGATGAAGGCGCCGGCGAAGTTGAGCAGCGAGGCCATCCCGATCGCCACCGATGGGCGCGCCGCCCCGGTCGAGATCGAGGTCGCGACCACGTTGGCGGTGTCGTGAAAGCCGTTGGTGAAATCGAAGGCGAGGGCAGTGCCCACCACTATCACCAAGATGACGTCAGAAGACACGATGACGACCGGGGTGCATCATGAATTCTTGATCACGATGCCCTCGATTATTTGAGCGGCGGTCTCGGTCGCGTCGATCGCGTTCTCGAGCACGGCGAACATGTCCTTCCAGCGGATCACGACCATCGGGTCGATGCCGTTGGAGAAGAGCGAGGCGACCGCGTCGCGGGAGATCCGGTCGCCCTCGTTCTCGAGGCGGTGGATTTCGATCCAGTACCTGTCGAGGTCCTTGAACTCGGGCAGGTGCTCGAGGCCCTCGGCGAGCTGCTCGCAGGCCCCGACCAGGACTTTGGTCAGCGCCTGCGCCTGCGACATCGGCGCCTCGATCTTGTAGAGGCCGAGGAAGTCCGCCGCCTCCTCGGTGTAGTCGACGATGTCGTCCATCTGGGTCGCCAAGCCGTAGATGTCCTCGCGATCGATCGGCGTGACGAAGGTCGTGTTGAGGCGCTTGATGATGTCGTGGGTGATCCGGTCACCCTCCTGCTCGGCGTCGACGATCTGGCGCGAGAGGCCACCGTCGTCGGGCCAGGAGCCCATCATCTGGTCGAGCAGCCGCGCAGCCTGAAGGGTGTTCTGCCCGGCCTCGATGAAGAGGTCGAAGAAGGTCCGGTCACGGGGCAGGAGCGAGAGGCGCACGCTCGGCCATCCTATTGATCGGCGCGGCGCGGTTCGCTCAGCTCGCGCTCGCCGCGAGCTGCTCGGCGGCGCGTGCCGCGTGGCGCTCGCGCAGCTCCTCCTGGACGCTGCGCCGCTGCCCGTTGGCCGGCTCCAGCCGGGCCCAGTTGCCCTCGGCGTCGAGTTCCCAGGCGTTCGCGTTCTCGGCGAAGCAGCGCTCCAGCACGTCGAGCAGCTCGGCTCGCAGGGCCGGATCCTCAACCGGCGTGACCAGCTCGACCCGGCTGTCGAGGTTGCGCGGCATCAGGTCGGCGGAGCCCATCAGCACGCGGGTCTCCTCCCCGCGCTGAAAGGTGTAGACGCGCGAGTGCTCGAGGAAGCGGCCGACGATCGAGATCACCCGGATGTTCTCCGAGACCCCAGGCACGCCCGGGCGCAGGCAGCAGATCCCGCGCACGTTGAGGTCGACCAGCACCCCCGCCCGCGAGGCCTCGTACAGCGCCTGAATACAGGACGCATCGACCAGCGAGTTCATCTTCAGCGCGATCCGCGCCTCTTCGCCGGCGCGGTGCGCCTCGACCGTGGTCGAGATCTCCTCGAGGATGCGGTCGCGCATCGTCGTCGGCGAGACCAGGACCTTGCGGTACTCGGCCGGACGGCCGTAGCCGGTGAGGAAGTTGAACATCTCGGCGACGTCGGCGCCGATCTCTGGGTCGGCGGTGAAGAGTCCGAAGTCGGTGTAGAGGCGGGCGGTCTTGGGGTGGTAGTTGCCGGTGCCGATGTGGACGTACTCGCGCACCCGGTCGCCCTCGCGGCGGGCGACGACGATCGCCTTCACGTGCGTCTTCAGGCCGGGGATGCCGTAGACGACGTGGACGCCCGACTCCTCCAGCGACTTCGCCCAGTGGATGTTCGCCTCCTCGTCGAAACGGGCCTTCAGCTCGACCATACAGACCGCCTGCTTGCCGCGTTCGGAGGCGCGGATCAGCCCCGGGACGAGCGGCGAGTCGTCGCTGGTCCGGTACACCGTCTGCTTGATCGCCAGCACGTCGGGGTCGGCGACGGCCTGCTCGACGAAGCGCTCGACCGAGGTCGCGAAGGAGTCGTAGGGGTGGTGGACGAGGATGTCGTCGTGGCGGATCGCGGCGAACATGTCGACCGCCTCGTCGTCCTCGCCCTGCAGGCGCGGCTGCGTCACCGGGGTCCAGGGGGAGAAGCGCAGCTCGGAGTGGCCGGGGACGTCTGCGACGTCGGTGAGGTCGGCGAGGTCGATCAGCCCGTCGACGTCGTAGACCTCGCGATCCTCCAGCCGCAGCGCGTCGATCAGCTGCTGGCGCAGCTTCGGGTTCATCCCGGCGGCGATCTCCAGTCGCACGACCTCGCCGAAGCGGCGGCGGCGGATCTCGTCCTGGACCGCCTGCAGCAGGTCGTCGGCCTCGTCGGAGACGGTGAAGTCGGCGTCGCGGGTGACGCGGAAGTAGCCGTGGTCGACGACCTCGGTGCCGGGGAAGAGCACGTCGAGGTTGGCGGCGATCGCCTCCTCCAGCGGCACGAAGGACTTGCCGCCTTCGCCGACCGGCAGAAAGCGGCCGAGCAGCTCCTTCGGCACCTTGACCCGGGCGATGATCTCGGTGCCGCTCTCGGGATCGCGCAGGAGCACGCCGAGGCTGAGCGAGAGGTTCGAGATGTAGGGGAAGGGCCGGCCGAGGCCGATCACCAGCGGCGTCAGCGCCGGGAAGACCTGCTCGTGGAAGCGGGCGTCGATCTCACGCCTCTCCTCCTCGCTGGCGTCCTCGAGCGAGACGATGCGGATCCCCTGCTCCTCCAGGGCCGGGCGCAGGGTGCCGTTGAAGCAGCTGTGCAGGCGATGGTCGAGCTCCAGCACCCGGGCCTGGATCGCGTCGATCTGCTCGCCCGGCGCCAGCCCATCCGGGCCGCGCGCGTCGATCCCGGCGTCGATCTGGTCGAAGAGGCCGGCGACCCGGACCATGAAGAACTCGTCGAGGTTGGAGGCGTAGATCGCGCAGAAGCGGATCTGCTCCAGCAGCGGCACGGCGGGGTCCTCGGCGAGCTCCAGCACCCGCTGGTTGAAGTCGAGCCAGGAGAGCTCGCGGTTGAAATAGAGCGCCGGATCGTCGATCCGCCCATCGTACTGACGCATCGTCGCCGTTCCCGCCAGCTCAGGCGGCATGCACGGATTCGGTACCGCTTCCGACTTTCACCACGCTCGGGTGTGGTGAAAGTCGGTTACGCGCGGAGGCACCGAGGGCGCGCTCGTAGCCGTCGGCGAGCTGCTCCATCGCGCGGCTCCAGGACCGCTCGCGGGCCGCGCGGACGGCGGAGGCGCCGAGGTGGCGGCGCAGCAGCGGCGAGGCAGCCAGTTGCAGGACGGTGCCGGCGATGTGATCGGGGTCGGGCTGGCAAAGCATGCCGGTGTGACGGTTCTCGACCAGCGAGGCGGGCCCGCCTTCGGCGACGGCGACGACCGGCACGCCGCTGGCGCCGGCCTCGAGCACGACCTGCCCGTAGGTGTCGGTGGTCGAGCAGAAGAGGAAGACGTCTGCGCTGGCGTAGGCCCGGGCGAGCGCATCGCCCTCGAGCCAGCCGAGGAAGGTGGCGCACTCCCCCAGCCGGGCTCGCAGCTCCCCCTCCTCGGGACCGCCGCCAGCGAGCAGCAGGTGGAGCCTCGGGTCGGCCGCCCGCGCGCGGAGGAAGCTCTCGGCGAGCAGGTCGACGCCCTTCTCGCGCGTGAGCCGGCCGGCGTAGAGCACCTTGATCTCGCCGGGATAGGCGTCTCGGGCCGCCTTGCCCGGGTCGAAGCGGGAGGTGTCGACCCCGCGCTCCCAGCGACCGAGGCCGGAGGGGTCGATGCCGAGCGCGAGCAGCGAGCGATCCGCCGCGGGGCTCGGCGACAGCACCAGCGAGGGCGCGCTGTAGAAGGCGCCGAGCGCCGTCCGCGCGATCGACTCGATGCCGCCGTCGCCGCTGCGCAGGCCCGCATATGCGGCCAGCTCGGTGTGGTAGCTGGCGACCAGCGGCGTGCCGGAGACCCGGCTGAGCAGGGTCGCGGCGACGCCGGCCGGCCCCGGAGCGGTGACGTGGACGGCGTCGTAGCGGCCCTCGGAGAGGGTCTCGACCAGGCCCGGCAGGCCGGGAACGCCGAGGCTCATGCCGGGGTAGAAGGGAATCTCGAGCTCGGCGGCCGCAGGCAGCCGCCGGTCGACACCGGCGTCGGTGCCGACCACCTCGATCTCGAAGCCCGGCACTCCCAGCTCGCGGATCCTCTCGATCGTCGCGGTGACGCCGTGCATGGAGCCGATCCCGTCGGCGACCAGCGCAACGCGCGGCCGCTCGCCGGGACGGGCGGCGAGCTTCGCCTTCTCCGCCCCGAGAAAGGCCGTCGCGGGGACGTAGGGCACGGCGGGGAGGAGCGCCTCGAAGAGGCCGCCGAGCGCGGTGCCGAAGTCGCCCCTCGCCGCCGTGCCAGAGCCCTGCGCAACAGCGCTGCGCAGGCGCCGCTCGTGCGTGCGCCGGGCACGGCGATAGAGGTCGGCGTGGGAGAAGCCGTCGGCCTGCAGGTAGGCGAGCAGGTCACGGCCACGCTCCTCGACCTCGATCGAGCACAGCCAGGCCTCCAGCAGCGCCCGGGCGTCGTCGGGGCCGATATCGACGGCGACCTTGCCCTCGCGCTCAGCACCCTCGCCGATCACGCGCTGGGCAATCTTCAGCACCGCCCCCGGATCGACTGTTCCGGTGCGCCTTTTCCCCTTATGAGGGGGATAAGGCGCACCGGAACCGGGCAGATCGAGCGCGCGGGTGGCCAGGGCCATCGCCGCGTGGGCCCACTTGGCGGCGCTTCCCTGTTCGCCGCCGGCAGCGGCGTTCCCCTCGCGTATCCCCCGCAGAAACTCTTCCGGCGTGGTCGCGGCAGGCACCTCGGTGAAGGTGCGGCCGATGTCCACGCCGGCGTGATCGTCGGAGCCGCCGATCCCGGTGCCCCCGTGCGTCTCGACGTAGATCGCGGCGGGCATGTTGAGCTCCGGCGCCCGCGAACCGTTGCGCACCTCCCAGATCGGGAAGAGCTCGGCGAGCCGGCGGCGGTGGCGTGGCGACAGCGGCGCCCCGACGTTGAAGAACGGATGCGCGAGGGCAGAGGCGATCTCGTTCTCGTGCAGGTATGCGGCGCAGGCCTCTACGTCGCCGGCGTGTGCCTGCAGCCACTCGTGGTCTCCGGAAGTGATCCCGTAACAGAGGACGTGAACCGCCTGGGGCTCGCCGGCGAAGCGGGCGGTCAGCTCCTCGGAGACGAAGCAGTCGGGACGGTCGGCCAACTCCAGGCAACCGTCGATCGTGTCGTGGTCGGTGATCGTGACGAAGTCCATTCCCCGCCGCTTGGCCAGCTCGTAGACCTCCTCGGGAGGCGTGGCGCACTCGGGCAAGCCCAGCGAGCGCTGGACCCCGAGCCGCGAGACCTGCGAAGCGGTGGAGTGGCAGTGCATGTCAACTCGGGAAGCCATCGGTGTCTCCCTCCTTAGATCGTTCTGTCACCTCCAGGGTTCGCCATATGCAGGAAAAACATGTGAACGACCGGCCAACACGAGGTAAACATCTCGTGACGGGGCACGAAG
>CAVQPE010000007.1:0-11693 GCA_963714665.1 uncultured Solirubrobacterales bacterium
CCTTTCGGATTCGAGGTCTGCGATCTCGCCGGATGGCGAGTGCCCTCAAGGCGAAGAGTGCCGCAGGGGGTGGGCCTGCGCTGTGGTTCAGCCCCTCTGTTCGGTGGGCCGGATCAGGATCTCGTTGAGGGAGACGTGCCAGGGCCGGGTCACCGCATAGGCGATGGCGTCGGCGACGTCGGCTGCCTCGAGTGGGCGGGCGCCGGCGAGGCTCTCGCGGACCTGCTCCCTGACGCCGTCGCGGAGGTGGTCGGTGAGCTCGGTCTCAACGGCGCCGGGCTCGATCACAGTCGACCTGACCTTCCTGGTCGCGAACTCCTGGCGGAAGGACTCGCTGAAGGCTCCGACCCCGTGCTTGGTCAGGTTGTAGACGCCGGATCCGGCACGGGCGGTGCGGCCGGCGACAGAGCTGATGTTGACCAGGTCGGCACAGCCTCGCTCGGAGTCCTCCGCGGCTGAGAGCAGATGGGGGAGGGCAGCGTGCGTGATGTTGATCAGGCCCTTGAGGTTGAGGTCGATCATCCGGTCCCATTCCTCGGTCGGCGCGTCCTCGATCGGCCCGAGCAGCATCACACCGGCGTTGTTGACGACGATGTCGAGGCGACCCAGCTCGCCGACCGTGCGGTCGACGGCGGCGATCGCCTGGGCCTGGTTGGAGATGTCGGCCTGGATCGAGAGGGCTGTGTGGCCCTGACCGCCGATCTCGGCGGCAAGTCGCTCCAGCCGCTCCAGGCGTCGGGCGGCCAGCGCCACCTTCGCTCCCCGGCTCGCCAGCGCATGTGCGGTTGCCTCCCCGATGCCGCTGCTGGCACCGGTGATCAGCGCAACTGTTCCGTCAAGTTGGGTCCTCATCGCCTTCCCTTCGGTCGTCTTCGGGCCAGCTGCCTTGTTTCAACCTCCCTACCCCTTGGATGCCCCTCTCCTAACCGTTGGGTAGAAGCAGTTAAAGCTGTGCCTGTAGGGGGAGAGATTCAGCCCCTCGCGCCCTTATGAAGGGCGATGCCCGATGGGGGAAAGATTGTGGCTCCGCGGACGCCGTCCGCTTGGTTGGTCAGATGGCATCCACGGGCGATCGTGGGGAAAAACGCGATCGAGGACGACAGGGAGCGCGTTGCGATCGCCCATGCGATCGAGAAGCTCAAGGTCGACGGACCCGCATTGGCCCATCCGCACCAGAGCGCCGTGCTGGGCGAGGAGGGATCGGGTCTTCGGGAGTTGCGTCCCCGGCAAGGACGAAGCCGCTCGCGTCCGATCTACCGCAGGATCGAGGACAGGCTTTTTGCGATCTTGGCCGTGGGTCCAGAGGCAGAAATAGACAAGGCAGGCTACGAGCGCGCGGTGCGAGCCGCCGGGCTGCGGCTTAATCGCTTGACACGAAGGCAAGGGAAGAAAAATGAAAGTTGTTGTCAATTACAAGTTTGTTATTATCGTCTGAGGCACCGAGATGAATCCAGATCGACTCATATCCCATGAAGAGGTCCTCGCCGAGGATCTTCGCGACCCGGCATTTCGAGCGACGTGGGAGAGGACTGCCGTCGCTCGCTGGCTAGCCGTCGAGGTTGCGCACTATCGGGCGCAGCACGGGCTTTCCCAGCGCCAGCTGGCCGAGCGCCTCGGGGTTCATCAGTCCGATGTCGCCCGCATGGAGCTTGGCGAGCACAACCCCAGCGTGGAGCGGCTGATTCGAGTCGCAAGTGGCCTGGGTATCGAGCTGCTGATCGACATCCGGCCAAAGGGCAGGCAGGCCAAACTGCCAAAGAAGCGAGCACTCACAGTCCCTTCTTTTACAGTCGGCGACTGCGAGATCGTCATGGCAACGGCTTAGCGACGGCGGGCTTCCGACATCGCCGTACACGCGACGCTCGAGGACAGAGTCGAAGCCCTTCCTTTACGCGAAGCGGCAGCGCCTATTGCGCACTGCACATCCGCTGTTTCGGTCGCAGGGTTGGCCATCTGCAAGACACCTGGGACTGGCGCGGCGGCCTGAAGGACCGCCGCGCCGAGGATTTTCGATTTGGCTAGCCGTTGGCGGTCTCGACCGTGCCGCGCACCTCGCAGAACGTCGTGCCGTCGAAGGCGTGGAGATTGACGGTCATCACGTTCGAGGGAGTCGAGTAGATGAACTGGCCCTCGATTCGTTTTGGCCCGGAACTGAGGAACGAGAACGATTCTTCCCCGCCGCCCGAGATACTCACCCCGCTCGCGCGAGCGGCTTCGGCATCGCCGTAGAACCAGTTGAGGGTCGCCGGGTTTGAGCTCAGGTTCTGAAAGCGCATGGAGACGTTGCCCCCGTCGTGGCAGACGGTGAGGAGCTGTAGCTGGTTGCCGAGGTTTTGGGCAATGTCTTCTCCGGCCGCGGGGGTCATCCTGATCGCCTGGACCGGCGATGTGCAGGTGACGTCGCCTTCGTTGCTGAGCCCGGCGATCGAGGTGGGCGGCGCGCAGCCGGCTTTGAGCTTGCGCTGGTATTCGGCCGGGGTTCGTCCGCCCAGTTTTTCGGCGTCAGCTGCTTTCGCAGCTTCGGTTGCTTTGGCGGACGTGGTGGCTTTCGTCGCGGTGTCCGCGCTGCCGGCGTGATTGACGCTTGCTCCGCCGATCTTGGCATTGAAGACCTTCGTCGCGATCTTCCCGACCTGCTTCTTCTGCTTGCCGGTGAAAGTGCCCGCGGCGAGTGCGGCACCGCCACCGAGAACGAGAAATACGGCGATCGTCGCCATCACGTTGGCGTAGGTCAGCTTGCTGCGTAGGACCTTCTTCATGGATTCCTCCTGGAGGTTTGGGCGGACGACGAGACGACAGACAGACTCTCATGGCAGCGCCAGGGGCTATCCGCCTTGAACGTGGAGATGGGTCCGATTCATCTGAGCCGGGCCGTGGCCTCGCAGTTGGCAGCTTCCACACCCCGCTTCCGCGAGAGACATAGGTCGTCGTGACTTCTCGCGTATTGCCCTCCGCGGCACCAAGTGCCGCTTGGCGATCTCAGGCGGGAGATGTCGCATCTCGCGGAGGCTGTCGCACAAACCCCTGGCGAGGCGATGTGCGGCGATCTCCGGCCTCTTTAGAAATCAAGCCTCACTCGGGGCTCGGCCGACGCTGATTCGCAAGCCAACGGCTGCTTCACCGCGTCCCGGGCACGGTTACGCTCCCGCGCCGTGGCTCTTCCGCGAAGGGTTTGTGCGACAGCCTCGCCTGAGAGCGGGAGTGCTCTTGGGTTCTAGCCAGAAAGCGAAACCACATGGGCGGTCTTCGGGTCGACGAGACCCTCGATCACGTTTAGGTAGGCGCTCTTGACACCGTCGAAGCCCTGGCCGGGGATCGTCTCAAGCCAGCCACCGGTCCAGTCGCAGAACGGGTGCCAGGCGTCGGCGGCTCGTCGCATCAGCTCGTCGTCGCCCCAGTCTTTGAAGCGCTTGACGATCCGGTCGGGGGCGAAGAAGAGCTTTGGCGCCGGGCCGGGGAGCTCACCCTGGCCGGATCCGAACTCCTCCCAGTGGGTGACCCCCACCGCCATGCTGTGGGTCAGCTCGTCGCCAAAGTGTGAGTGGATGGCGTGGCGCACGGCCCCGTCGCCGGCGACGTCGACGTAGGTGGCGTGGCCTTTGTCCAGGGAGTCGATCTCGTCGTAGGCAACGGTGCTGCCGTAGATCCCCAGGGCCTCGACGAACTCGACGCTCCCCGGTGAGGTGAGGCCGATCAGCTCGACTCCGTCGCGCTGTGCCAGCAGGAAGGCTGCGCCGATCGCGGTCTTGCTCGAAGCGCTGGAGATCACGATCGGTCCCCGCTCGGTCAGCCCGTCGTCGTCGAGCTGGTCGTCGATCAGGAACGAGGTGAAGAAGAGCGGCCGCAGCAGCATCTGCATCTCCTCGGTGTCGGCCTTGTAGAAGGGGTCAGACCCGGTCGCCGAGTAGCGGTGGTAGGCCGAGGGCAGCGCCGCCCGGTGCGGGGAGCCGTCGACGAACCCCTGCTCGTCGACGCTTACCGGTGTCACCAGTAGGTGTGAGGAGGGGGGCAGGTAGCCGTAGACCCGGGTCCCCGGCTCGACTCCTTCGGCCTCGCTGCGCTCCACCTCGGCGAAGCCCCACATCGGTACCCGGCCCCAGCCGTCCCCGGCCGGGAAGAAGTTCCAGTAGGACATCGCCTCGCCCATCACGGCGTAGGTGATGTTGTTTGCGGTGAGGCCGAACGTGTCGACACGCAGCAGCGCCTGGCCCGGCCCGACCTCGGGCGCCTCGGACTCGGCGATGCGGCACTCGCGCAGGTCGTCGCGCTTGACCAGGAAGTCGCTCATCTAATCCGGATACTCTCATGCGGATGGAGACGGTCCTCGTCACCGGCGGTTCGGGTTACCTCGGCGGCTGGTGCCTGGTCGAGTTGCTGCGCCGCGGCTACCGGGTGCGCACCACCGTTCGCGACCTCTCGCGGGAGGCGGAGGTCCGGGCCAGGCTCGAGCCCGAGGTCGACGCCGGCGACAACCTCTCGGTAGTGGCGGCCGACCTGCTCAGCGACGACGGCTGGGAGCAGGCGGTGCAGGGTTGCGACTACGTCCTCCACGTGGCCTCCCCGTTCCCGCCGCAGCAGCCGAAGGACCCCGATGAGCTGATCGTCCCAGCGCGAGAGGGGACGTTGCGGGTGCTGAAGGTCGCCCTCGACGCCGGGGTCGGCCGCATCGTCGTCACCTCCTCGGTTGCCGCCGTCGGCGGCAGCACCAACCACGCCTCGGCGCCGCTGACCGAGGCCGATTGGACCGACCCCGACCATCCCAAGCTGACCCCATACACGCGCTCGAAGACGATCGCCGAGCGGGCCGCGTGGGACTTCGTCAAGGAGCGGGACGCGGTGGAGAAGCTGGCAGTCGTCAACCCCGGCGCGATCCTCGGCCCGGTGCTGAGCGACGATCGCTCCTACTCGCTGGAACTGATCGAGCGGCTGCTGAAGGGGATGCCTGGCGCACCGCGGATCGGCTTCAGCATCGTCGACGTCCGCGACGTCGCCGACCTGCACATCAGGGCGATGACGACTCCGCAGGCCGGCGGCGAGCGCTTCATCGCCGTGGCGCGGTTCCAGTGGCTCTCGGAAGTCGCCGCGGTGCTCCGCGACCGCCTCGGGCCCGACGCCGCGAAGGTGCCGAAGCGAAACGTCCCCGACCTCGTCGTCCGTGCGATGGGGATCTTCGACTCCGGCGTCCGCTCGATTGCGAGCCAGCTCGGCCGCAAGGTCGAGATGTCGAGCGCGAAGGCGGAAGCCGAGCTCGGCTGGTCGCCCCGCCCGGTCGAGGACACGGTTGCCGATTGCGGGCGCAGCCTGGTCAGCGAGAAGGTGGTCTAGCGGTGGCGAACGTGCTCTGCGTGCTCTACGACGATCCCGTCGACGGCTACCCGCCCGCCTACGCCCGCGATGACGTCCCCACGATCGAGCGCTACCACGACGGCCAGAGCACGCCGACGCCCGAGGCGCTCGGTTTCACTCCGGGCGAGCTGGTCGGCAGCGTCTCGGGGGAGCTGGGCCTGCGCGAGTTCCTCGAGGGGCGCGGGCACCGGCTGGTCGTCACCTCCGACAAGGACGGCCCTGACTCGGTCTTCGAGCGCGAGCTGCCCGAGGCCGAGGTCGTCATCTCCCAGCCCTTCTGGCCCGCTTACCTGACCGCCGAGCGGATCGCCAAGGCGCCGAAGCTGAAGCTGGCCCTGACCGCCGGGATCGGCTCCGATCACGTCGACCTGCAGGCGGCGATCGAGCGCGGCCTCACCGTCGCCGAGGTGACCTACTCCAACAGCATCAGCGTCGCCGAGCACGTCGTGATGATGATCCTGGCCCTGGTTCGCAACTACATCCCCTCCTACCAGCAGGTGGTCGAGGGCGGCTGGAACATCGCCGACTGCGTCTCGCGCTCCTACGACCTCGAGGGCATGCAGGTTGGGACGGTCGCCGCGGGGCGGATCGGCTCGGCGGTCCTGCGCCGCCTGAAGCCCTTCGAGGTCGGCCTGCACTACACCGACCGGCACCGCCTGCCGCCCGAGGTCGAGGAGGAGCTCGGCGTCACCTTCCACCCCGACGCGGAGTCGATGGTGGAGGTCTGCGACGTGGTCACGATCAACGCGCCGCTGCACCCCGAGACCGAGAACCTCTTCGACGCGGAGATGCTGGCCAGGATGAAGCGGGGCTCCTACCTGATCAACACGGCGCGCGGCAAGATCTGCGACCGCGACGCGGTCGCGCGGGCCTGCGAGAGCGGCCAGCTGGCGGGCTATGCCGGCGACGTCTGGTTCCCGCAGCCGGCGCCCCGGGACCACCCCTGGCGCTCGATGCCCCACCACGGCATGACTCCCCACACCTCCGGCACCAGCCTCTCCGCCCAGGCCCGCTACGCGGCGGGGACGCGCGAGATCCTCGAGTGCTGGTTCGACGGGCGGCCGATCCGCGAGGAGTACCTGATCGTCGACGGCGGCAAGCTGGCCGGTGCCGGCGCCCACTCCTACAGCGAGGGCGACGCGACGGGCGGCTCCGAGGAGGCCGCCCGCTTCAAGAGCAGTTGACCCGGGTGGCGGTCGGTCGGCGATGAAGATGCGCGCGGCGGTGCTGGAGGAGTTCGGCGAGCCGCTCGCCGTCCAGGAGGTCGAGCTCGCCGAGCCGCGGGCGGGGGAGGTGCTGGTCCGCCTCGTTGCCTGCGGCGTCTGCCACACCGACCTCTACACCGCCTCTGGCGCCGACCCCTCGGGCTACGCGCCGACCGTGCTCGGCCACGAGGGCGCCGGGGTTGTCGAGAGCGTCGGCCCCGACGTCACCTCGCTGCGCCCGGGCGACCACGTCGTCACCCTCTTCTCGCCCCAGTGCGGCGAGTGCGTCCACTGCCTCGACCCGCGGACCAACCTCTGCCTGGCGATCCGCGAGCAGCAGAACAAGGGCTTCCTGCCAGATGGGTCCACCCGGATCTCGCGCGGAGGGGACGGGATCCGCCACTTCATGGGCTGCTCGACCTTCGCCGAGTACACGGTGATGCCGGAGATCGCCCTGGCCAAGATCGACCCCGAGGCGCCCTTCGAGCACGCCTGCCTCTTCGCCTGCGGTCTCTCAACCGGGCTCGGCGCGGCGATCAACACGGCGGTCGTGGACCCCGGCAGCACCTGTGCCGTCTTCGGGGCGGGGATGGTCGGGCTGGGCGCGGTCGCCGGCTGCCGGCTGCAGGGGGCCGAGCGGATCGTCTGCGTTGACCTCTCACCGGACCGGCTTGAGCTGGCCCGCGGCCAGGGCGCGACGGACACGATCGAAGGCGGCGAGGGCGCCGTCGAGCAGATCCTCGAGATGACCGGCGGCTTCGGCGCCGACTACACCTTCGAGGCGACCGGCAACGTCGCCGTGATGCGCCAGGCGGTCGAAGCGGCGCGGATGGGTTGGGGTCTCTGCACCGTCGCCGGGGTCGCCGGCAAGGGGGAGACCCTCGACATCGTCCCCCGCCTCCTGATCACCGGCCGCCGCGTCGCCGGCTCCTCCTTCGGCGGCGTCAAGGGGCGCGACCAGGTCCCGAAGCTGATCGACCGCTGCCTCGCCGGCGAGATCGACGTCGAGCCCTTCATCTCCCACCGCATCTCCCTCGACGAAGTCAACCGCGGCTTCGAGCTGATGGAGGCCCAGGACGGCATACGCAGCGTGATCGAGTTCGGCTGACCTACTCCAGCGCTGTAGCAGTTCTGCTACGGTCTAGAATGTGCACCGGATTCCCCAGCGTGAGCTGCGAAACGATGTCTCGGCTGTGCTGCGGCGAGTAATGGCCGGCGAGCAGCTGCGCGTTACCGTCGCCGGGCGTGATGCTGCCGATCTCGTTCCGATCGATGACGCGCCATCCTGGACGGCCGGCTCACGGGCGCGGGAGTTGATTGTGGCTGCTCAAGCCGATGCGAGCCTGTCTGTCGAGCTCGAGCAGGCATTTCCAGACACGACCGACCAGCTATAGGCACTCTTCTTTGGGTGCAGGCGATACTCGACACTTCGGTTTTCATTGCGCGTGAGCAGGGGCGCCCGCTCGGTGATCTCCCCGACCAGGTTGCCGTCAGCGTCGTAACCCTGTCCGAGCTTCGTCACGGCGTGCTCGCCGCTTCCGGTCATGAGCAGATGGCGCGTCGCCTCAGCACCCTTGAGGCGGCGAGGCAGATCGCGAAGCCGTTGGCTGTAGACGAGGCAGTCGGCGACGAGTTCGCGCGCCTGCGAGTTGCGCTCAAAGCGGTTGGAAGGGCTATGAACGTGATGGACGGGTGGATAGCCGCAACCGCGATGGCCCATGGCGCCGCGGTTTGCACACAGGATTCGGATTTCGACGCGGTGGTCGAGGCCGGCCTGCTCGATGTTGTGCGGGTGTAGGCGCCGAAGCCAGGCACCGAAAATCAGACCAACGGCAAAGCTAGGCTGTCGCCGTGCGCGTTGCCCGAATTGCCGCGGCTGTGACCGGCCCGCGGGGACGCTGGGTGACGGTTGCCGTGTGGCTCGCTCTCGGCGCCGCCGGGTTGGTGGCGCGGACGCAGATCGGCGAGGTCACCTCGGCCGGGCAGAGCAGTTTCCTGCCGGCGAAGGCGGAGTCGACGCGGGCCGTGGACCTGTTGCAGCGCGACTTCAAGGGCGGGGCCGACGTTCCGGTTCTGATCGTCTTCGAGCGCAATGGGGGGCTGACCGGCGCCGACCTGAACGCGATCGGCGGGCTCGGCAGTGGGCTCGAAAGGCTTGGCCTGGCGGGCGCATCGCCGGTCCTGGCTCCGTTCTCAGGCCAGGCGAAGCGGCCGCTCGGGGCGGTGGCCAGGATCGCGCGTGGCGTCGGGCCGATCTCACGCGACGGCAAGGCGGCGCTGGTCGCGGTGGGGATCGACGCCGACGATCGCGGCGCCCTGGTCAAGGGAGTGGCGAAGATCCGCGCTTACCTCGCTGCCCACCGCCGTCCCGGCCTCAGCTCCTACGTCACCGGTCCCGGCGGGATGGCCGCCGACCTCGAGCGGGTCGCCGACGATGCCGGCCGCACGCTCCTCTTCGCGACCCTGGGGCTGGTCCTGCTCCTCCTGCTGTTCGTCTACCGGGCGCCGGTCCTGGCGCTGTTGCCGCTGCTCGCCGTCGGCACCGCATACCTGACCGCGATCGGCGTCGCCTACCTGTTGATCCAGGCCGGGGCGATCACGGTCAACACCGAGGGCACGATGCTCTGTTGGTCCTCGTCTTCGGCGCCGGCACGGACTACTCGCTGCTCTTGATCCACCGCTACCGCGAGGAGCTGAACGGCGGCCGGGAGCCGGCCGTCGCGCTGCCGGCCGCGCTTGCCGCGAGCGTGCGGCCGGTCGCGGCCTCGGCCGGAACGGTGATCGCGGCGATGCTGGTCCTGCTGCTGGCCGACCTCGAGTCGACCCACTGGCTCGGCCCGGTCCTCGCGATCGGCGTCGCGGTGATGCTCGCCGCCGCCCTGACCCTGCTGCCGGCGGTCCTATCGCTGCTCGGCCGCCGCGCCTTTTGGCCTGGGGGCGGCTCGGCCGAGCCGGGGGAGAGGCGCCGCCGCTGGGCTCGTGTCGCCGGCCTGGTCCGCCGCCGCCCGCGCACGATCGTCGTCGCCGTGTTCGCCGGGCTGTTCGTGCTCGCGCTTGGCAACCTCGTCGACCATGGCACGATCGGCTTCGGCCAGGGGAAGCCGGCTCGACTGAATCCAGCCGCGGCAACGAAGTCCTCGACGAGCACTTCCCGCCGGGCGTGGGCTCGCCGCTGACCGCGGTCGTCGACCTCGGAGAAGTGGAGGCCGCTCTCGGCGGACTGGCCCACCTGCGCTCGGTTAAGCTCGCCGTGCCGATCCCGCCGTCGGCGGCGTCTGATGTGGCCGCGGTGGCGATCGTCCTGCGCGGCAACCCGTACTCGGGAGAAGCGGCCAACCTGGTCCGGGGATTCGCGACAAGCTCCAGGAGGTCGCGCCGAGCGCCCTCGTCGGCGGGATCCCGGCCGAGAACTACGACGTCGAGCAGACCAACTCCCGCGATACGAAGCTGATCGTGCCGGGGGTGCTGCTCGTAGTCGGCCTGATCCTCGTCCTCGTCCTGCGCGCCCTGGCCGCGCCCGGCTACCTGATGCTCACCGTCGTCGCCTCGTTCGCGGCGACCCTCGGCCTCATCACCTTTGCCTTCACGGAGCTGTTCGGGTCGAGCGGGCTGGCCTTCGACTTGGTCCTGCTCGCCTTCATCTTCCTGGTCGCCCTGGGGGTCGACTACAACATCTTCCTGATGACCCGGGCGCGGGAGCTGGCGGCGGAGCACGGGACGCGGGAGGGGATCCTGGTCGCGCTCGAAGACACCGGCGGGGTCGTCACCGGCGCCGGCCTGATCCTCGCCGGCACCTTCGCCACCCTGACCCTGCTGCCGCTCGAACAGCTGGTCCAGATCGGGGCCACGGTCGCGATCGGCGTCCTGCTCGACACCTTCGTCGTCCGCGCCCTCCTGGTCCCGGCGATCACCCACCTCTGCGGCGAGCGAGCCTGGTGGCCGGGCCGGGTCCGCTGATCGATTTGCTTCAATCAGCGGACCAGAGAAAGGAGGTGGTCCTATTTTGAGTCACATGCTTCAGGGGACACTGGAGGTGCAGGGCCGCTAGGCGCCGCACTTGTTTCGGCCGCCCGGCGGAATCCAACCCGGGCACCGGCGAGCAAAGGGAGACCGGGCGTTGTCCCACCCGGCCGCCGTTCCCGCGCTCGCTTCCAAGCACCTGGCAAGGGCCGCCTTCGGGCGGCCCTTGTTCTTGCTCTCCTAGGTTGGCCTGGGAGCCCCAGAAGCGTTCTGGGGCGAATCGAAGAAAGCGCGACTCCGCGCACGCGACATTTGTCGATTCCGGTACTTGGAGGACAAACGTGTCAGCCATGTTGTTTGGCACACAAGGTTGTCGGCAAATACGCAGAGTACTTTGCACGGATGGACTCTGGGCGCTAAGAAATACGTGACAGGAACGTTCAGCCTCAAATTGATCTCGAACCAAACACCGAGAAGGGAGCTGAGTGAAACCGTCAAGAAGCTCGGCCTTGTCGCACTGGCTACGCTGATGGCGACGACTTTCCTCAGCGCCAGCTCGGCAATAGCGGAATCGACGGCACTGTGCGGAGCCGAGGAAGAAGTATGCGCAAGTCCCGTCACGCACATTCACGAAACGTCATTAATCGGCCATAAGGGTGCATTGAAAACCAGCCTCCTCACCGTCGAATGTGGTGTCTTATTCTTAGGCGATGAGTTAGAAGGGTTAGGCAGCCCACTGGTAATTCACGGCGAATTCACCTACACCGAATGCGGTAACTGCAAAGTTTTTGAAGAAAACGGGCCTGCCGAAGTCAGAGTCTTAAAGGAAGGAACCGAAGTCGGCAGCGGAGCGGGCGAAATCTTAGTGCATGTCGAATGCCCCGGCGTCAACTGTCGCTACAACGGCGTTGGCTTGAAAAGCACAGTCAAGGGGTCGTTATCATCGACTGAGACCAACGGGAAATCTCAATCGTGAAAAATCCGTTAAATAAGGAGAGCGGCATCTTCCGCCCGGGGCCCTCTCAATGGACCCTTATCCTTAGCTCTTTAAGCAAAACCTACCTCACCAATTAAGCGGACCTTTGGGGACGCCGGGGGCGACGCCGCCCAATTGGCGATGCACCGCCCCGTGGTCCCGGGGCGGTTGCATGCGCCATCGCCGACCAACTAGCTGTGACCCGT
>CAVQPE010000008.1:0-1092030 GCA_963714665.1 uncultured Solirubrobacterales bacterium
AAAGCTGCGTGCCATGGTCTCTAGGAAAAGTGGTTGTCAATCGAGTTCTGGGTGAAACGGAAGCGACCCGGCACTGGGCAGGATCGGCGCAAAAAAAGGCCCCTGCGGGCCCGGCGAAGGGTGCTGCGAAAAAAACTGCCTGAGCGACGGGCGATGATAGCAGCGGAAAAGTTGACCCGCAGGGTCGATCGGATCGCCAACCGGGGGCTGGAACGAGCCTACCCCACCCTGCTCCGGGGCTGGCGAGCTCTGGCGGCGCTCCTGGCAACGGCCCGCGCCTGGCTCGGTCCGAGGTTGCGACCCGTCGGGGCGCTCTTCTTCCGCGGGGTCGCCGCCTCTGAGCGCGGGGTTCGCCGGGCATGCTCGGCGGCCGTCGCAGTCACCACCGCCGGCCAGCGCCCTCCTGACCCCCCAGCGGGCGGTCGGCGCCGCGTCATCGCCGCGGCGGCCTGCCTGGTCATCTCCGAGTTCGTCGCCTACCGCGGCGTCGAGATCGGGCAGCCCGGCTACGCGGGCCTTACCGAAGCGGCCCCGCCGACGAGCGGGGCGGCCAAGACCGCCGGGGAGGCGCAAGCCTATCTGTTGGTCCCGCTCGCCCTCCTCGCCGCCCTCGTCGGCGGCCTGCGGCCCCGCGATCGCCGCCGCCTGGGGCGCGGGGTAGCCGCCCTGGGCCTCGTCGGGCTCGCCGCGATCCTGCTCGTCGACCTCCCCGTCGGCCTCGATGCGGGGACGCTCTAGGCATCCCGCTTCCGGGCGCCCGGCGGTACTCGAAGAGGGGTTCTACGCCGAGGCTCGCGGCAGCGGCGGGGCGTGTTCTTGCCGGACTTGCTCTACTATGCGCGGCCATGCCCAATCCGAATCAACTTGTCAGGAAGGGCCGCAAGCGCCCCGAAGAAGAAGACCACAACCCCGGGCCTCAAGTCGGGCCAGGGTCGCAAGAGCGCGTAGCCGCCCCGCAGCGCCGCGGCGTCTGCACCCGCGTCAGCAGACCGTCACGCCGAAGAAGCCGAACTCGGCGCTGCGAGGTCGCGCCGTGTGCGGCTGACCAACGGGATGGAGGTCACCACCTACGTCCCCGGCGAGGGACACAACCTGCAGGAGCACTCGGTCGTGCTCGTCCGCGGTGGTCGCGTCAAGGACCTGCCGGGCGTCCGCTACAAGGTCGTCCGCGGCACCCTCGACGCCGCCGGCGTCTCCGACCGCAAGCAGACACCGTCTCGCTACGGAGTCAAAGCCTCCTAATGCCACGCCGCTCCGCAGCGACGATCCGGCCGGTCGAGCCCGACGCCAGATACCGCAACCGCCTCGTCCAGCGGCTGATCAACAAGGTGATGAGCGACGGCAAGAAGGCCCTCGCCGAGCGGATCGTCTACGACGCCCTGGCGATCGTCGGCGAGCGCAGCGGCGAGGACTCCGGTGGAGACCCTCGAGGCGGCGATCAAGCCGCTGACCCCGGTCCTCGAGGTGCGCTCCCGCCGGGTCGGCGGCGCGACCTACAGGTCCCGGTCGAGGTGCCCGCCCGCCGCGCCCGCAGCCTCGCGGTCCGCTGGCTGGTCCAGTTCGCCCGCGCCCGCCGCGAGTACTCGATGGCCGAGCGACTCGCCAGCGAGATCCTCGACGCGACGCAGCAGCAGGGCAGCGCCTGGAAGCGGAAGGACGACATCTACCGCATGGCGCAGGCCAACAAGGCGTTCGCGCACTACCGCTGGTAGCCGTCCCCCCTCCCGCGATGGGCCCGCCGCTTCGCCGTCGACGTAGATGGCGTGATCTCGCCTGTTCGGGTATCGAGGAGTCCGCACCGTCGGAGGCGACGCAAGGTTCGAGCTCGTCGACGGCATGGCCACACTGCATCTCGCTGCTCGCCGGGGACGGCTGGTCGGCTCGCCGAGCACTCGACATGGTCTGGGCGACCGGCTGGGAGGACCAAGCGAACAGCTAGCTGCCCAAGATGCTGGGGCTGGCGAGTGCCCCACCTCGCCTTCGACGGCGCCGCCCGTTTCGGCTCGGCCCTCGGAAGCTCGGCCCGCTGAGACGAGTCTGCGAGCGGCCGGCGATGGCCTGGATCGACGACGAGCTTCGACGAGAGCTGCTACGAGTGGGCGCCGGGAGCGAGAGCCGAGCCGACCCTGCTGGTCCCCACCGATCCGGCGGAACGGGTCTCGAGGAGGCGGAAACCGAAGCGCTGGGGCCTGGGACGCGGGCTGGCCGCCGAGGCGGCCGAAGTCGCCGCCTCGGAAGAACCGGGATCGTCGACCGTTGGCCGGCCGGATGTCCTACACTCGGGGCCGTGGCTGGGTTCTGGACCGATCTTCTTTCCCTCGTGGGGCTGGAAGATTCCGGTGATCGGATCGATCTGGCTGGTCTGGTCGGGCCGGGACCCGGAGGCGCCGGAACCCGGAGGAGCCTCGATGACTCCGGCGGCGGCCGAGAGGCGCCGAGATGCCGCCCGAAACTCCCGCCGGCCCGCGCCGCGGCCCCCGTCACCGGCGTGGCGCTGCGCATGCCGCTCAGACGGCCCGCCCGGCGGACCCGCACCCGCTGTTCAGGCCGGCTGGGCAGCCCGCTTACGCTCGCGCTGGAAGCTCGCGCAGATAGGCATGGAAGTCGACCTCGATCGTGTGCCGCTTGCTGGCCACGAACCGCTTGCGCAGCGCCTCGTCGTACGCCGCGATCTGGGCGCCGCATCTCGGCCGGCGAGCGGCAGCGTCGACCCGGCCGTCGATCAGGTCGGCGACCCAGTGCGCCTGCGCCTCGGCCAGCGGCATCACCGCGCCGAGCGGCTGGACCAGGCCGATGAAGTAGAGGCCCGGGGCGGTCGGGCGGCGACGACCCGGCGGTAGAGGTCGACGTGGTTGTCGTCGGCGCCGAGCACGGTCTCGTCGAGGAACGGGAAGGTGATCTTGTAGCCGGTGCAGTAGACGACGACGTCGGCCTCGACCTCGCTGCCGTCGGCGAAGACGACCGTCGAGCCCTCGAAGCGGCTGATGTTCGGCTTGACCGTGATGTCGCCGTGGCCGAGCCGGGTGAGCAGGTCGTCGCTGACGGTCGGGTGGGCCTCGAGCGACGTCGTGGTCGGGCTCGGGCAGGCCGTAGTCGGTCATCTTGCCCGACCGCGATCCGCAGCATCGTGCGCATGCCGAGCTTCTGCAGCCGCAGCGGATCCGCGGGCGAGCGGTGAGTCGGTCGAGGTGGTCGGTCGGCATGCCCGAACAGGTACTTGGGCAGGACCCAGCGCGCCGCGGCGCATCGCCAGGTAGGTCTCGCGCGCGATCCGCGAGCGACTCGACCGCGATGTCGGTGGCGGAGTTGCCGATCCCGAGCACCACGCACCCGCTTGCCCGTCGAGCGACGTCGGGCGTCGCGGTAGTAGTGGGCGTGGATCTGCTCGCCCGGGAACGTCTCGCTGCCGGGGAACGACGGCTCGGGCCAGCGCGGGTCCCAGTGGTGCCCGTTGGCGACCAGGACGTGGTCGTAGTGCCGGGTCTCGCCGCCCGGCCGTCGTCGCGCGCGGCGGATCGTCACGTCCCAGCCGCCGTCCGTCGGCCGGCTCGACCCTGGTCACCTCGGTCCGGAACGTGATCCGCTCGCGCAGCCCGAAGTGGTCGACGAAGTCGTCGAAGTACGCGGCGATCTGCCAGTGGTTCGGGTAGTCCGGGTAGCTCGTCCGGCATCGGGTACGCGGCGTACTCCATCGCCTCGCGCGAGGTGTTGATGTGCAGCGAGCGGTACGCCGAGCGACACGCCGTTGTCGTTGTCGTAGCGCCAGTTGCCGCCGACCTCCGACCCCATCTCGAAGCAGTCGAAGTCGATGCCCGCGCGCCTGCGAGCACCTGGGCACGCGGTGATCCCCGAGGAGCCGGCTCCGATGATGCAGGCCTTTCCGGCGGGGGCATAGGATTGAAATCTATTGAAACTGGCTGGAGTAGCCAGCCAACTCCAGAACTCTTCCGGTGCGCTTTAATCCCTTCTATAGAGGGGAGGGCGCCGCCGGAAGCCGTGGACCCAAGGCGAGCCGGACCAGGACGTCCACGGAGGTTCCCACGACACCGCCCTCACCGCCTACGCCAACTGCCTCTCGTCGGCAGGACAACTAGTGGAGTGACCGGCAACGTTTGCCGGGTTCCATAACAAGGCTCCGGCGGTCGCCGACGAACTGGCTGCCGAGACGCGATCGGCGATCGGGGGGCGAGAATGGCGGCCAGGGTGCAGTTGCGCGAGATCACCAACGATGAGGGCAACGGCTGCTGCGGATCGTGCGGCGCACGTCGGGATCGGTCGTGACGTGGCGGCGGGCGCAGATCGTGCTGCTGTCGGCGCAAGGGATGACGCCCGCCGAGGATCAGCGAGGTCGTGTTCACCGATCCCGACACGGTCCGCGACGTGATCCACAACTTCAACCGCGACGGCTTCGACGCGCTCTACCCGCGCTACGGGGGCGGGCGGCCGCAGACGTTCACGCTGCCCAAGCGCCAGGAGATCAAGAGGATCGCGCTGACTCGATCCCGACCGACCTCGAGCGGCCGTTTGCGACCTGGAGCCTGGCCAAGCTGGCCGACTACCTGGTCGCCGAGGGGGTGGTCACGGACATCTCCCACGAAGGGCTGCGGGCAGCTGTTGCGCGAGGAGGGCGTCTGCTTTCAAGCGGTGAGGACTTGGAAGCGCTCCAACGATCCCAACTTCGAGGCGAAGACGGACCGGATCGTCGAGCTCTACGCGCTCGCCGAGGCCGGCGAGGCGGTCGTGATCTGCCTCGACGAGTTCGGGCCGCTGAACCTCCAGCCCCAGCCCGGCGGCAAGGGCTGGGCGCCGCGCAGCCAAGCCGCAGACGGATCCGCGCGACCTACACCCGCCCGCACGGCGTCCGCCACTATGCTCGGCGCCTACGACGTCGGCCACGACCGCCTCTACGGGCACATCAAGAAGCGCAAGGGCCGCGTCGAGTTCCTCGCGTTCTGTCGCTACATCCGCTCGCTCTACCCGCCCGAGATCCGCCTGCACTTCGTGCTGGACAACTTCAGCCCCCACAAGGGCGACCAGGTCCGCGACGTGGGCCGCGGACAACAACGTCGAGCTGGCCTACACGCCGTTCTACGCCTCCTGGCTGAACCGCATCGAGGCGCAGTTCCGCGCGCTGCGCTACTTCACCCTCGCCGGCACCGACCACCCCGACCACGCCACCCAGGCCCGACTGATCCGCCGCTACATCGCCTGGCGCAACCGCAACACCGACAGACCCGCGGCTACGCGCGCGTCGTCAACACGGCAAACGTTGCCTGACGCTCCACTAGTACGCCAACGCAGCAACCGTATGGGCCTGAAACGTCCACATGGTGGAGGTAGCAGGTGCCCATCGGGAGAAGGGGTCCCCGCCCCCTCTCCCTATCGACTCCTCGGAGGTCTGCTCGATCTCCTGGGCCAGCTCCTCGAGCTCCTCCGCGAACGAAGGCCGAAGCTCTCGACCGGAGTCTCCTCGCCGTCGACCCCCAGCTCGGCAGCCAGCTCATCCTCGTCGAGCAGGCCTTCCTCGCTCGGCGGTTCGATCGGCACCGCCGGCTCGACCGCGAGCGTGCGGTAGTGCTTGAGGCCGGTCGCGGCCGGGATCAGCTTGCCGATGATCACGTTCTCCTTCAGGCCGACGAGTCTGTCTCGCTTGCCCTCGAGCGCGGCGTCGGTGAGCACCTTGGTCGTCTCCTGGAAGGAGGCGGCGGAGAGGAAGGACTCGGTGGCGAGCGAGGCCTTGGTGATGCCGAGGATGACCTCCTCGGCCTTGGCCGGCGTGCCGCCGTCTTCCTTCGTCTTCTTGTTGAGGCGCTTCAGCGCACCGCGGTCTTCGAGCTGGCCCGGCAGCAGGCTGGTCGAGCCCTTCGATTCGATCCGCACCTTCTTCAGCATCTGGCGCGCGATCAGCTCGATGTGCTTGTCGTTGATGTCGACGCCCTGGGCGCGGTAGACCCTCTGCACCTCGGCCACCAGGTAGAGCTCGACGTCGGTGCGACCGCGGATCGCCAGCAGGTCGGCCGGGTAGAGCGAGCCCTCGTTGAGCTGCTGGCCGACCTCGACCTTCTCGCCGTCGGAGACGTGCAGGCGGGTCCGGGGCGGGAAGCTGTAGGCGTGCTCCTCGCCGCTGGACTCGGTGACGATCACTTTCAGCGCTTTGTCGGTTTCCTCGACGCTGACCTTGCCGGCCGCCTCGGCCATCTGCGCCAGGCCCTTCGGTTTACGCGCCTCGAAGAGCTCGACGATGCGCGGCAGGCCCTGGGTGATGTCCTGGCCCGGCGACGCCGCCGGTGTGGAAGGTGCGCATGGTCAGCTGCGTGCCGGGCTCGCCGATCGACTGGGCGGCGATGATCCCCACCGCGTCGCCGATGTCGACGGTCGAGTCCGGTCGCCGGCGCGACGCCGTAGCAGGAACGGCACACGCCGGAGTCGGCGTCGCACTTGAGCGCCGAGCGAACCGGGACCTTGGTCTCCTCGTCGTCGAACGCCTCGGCGATCGCCTCGACGTCGGCCAGGGTGATCTCCTGGTTGCGCTTGAGCAGCTCGCGGCCGCGCTTGGTTTCGAATTTCTTCGCCGCCAGGCGGCCGATCAGGTTGTCGTTGAGCGAGTTGTCGTCCTTGCGGATCGCCATCTCGATGTGGTCCTTGGTCTTGCAGTCCTCCTCGCGGACGATCACGTCCTGGGCGACGTCGACCAGGCGCCGGGTCAGGTAGCCCGAGTCGGCCGTGCGCAGCGCCGTGTCGGCGAGTCCCTTTCGGGCGCCGTGCGTGGAGATGAAGTACTCGAGGACCGAGAGGCCCTCCATGAAGTTGGCCTTGATCGGCCGCTCGATGATTTCGCCCTTCGGGTTGGCCATCAGGCCGCGCATCCCCGCCAGCTGGCGGATCTGCTTGAACGAGCCGCGGGCGCCCGAGTTGGCCATCATGAAGATCGGGTTCAGCTCGTCGAGGTTGTCCTCCATCGCCTGGGCGACCTCGTCCGTCGCTTTGTTCCAGTGCGGAGGTCACTGCCTCGTGACGCTCCTCGGCGGTGATGTAGCCGTCGTCGTACTGGCCCTGGATCTCGGCCGTTTGCTTCTCGTAGCGCTCGAGGATCTTCTCCTTGTCGGGCGGCGAGACGACGTTGTTCTTGGACACCGTGATCCCCGCCTGGCTGGCGTAGTGGAAGCCGAGGTCCTTGAAGGCGTCGAGTACCTGCGACACGGCCGGCGCCCCGTAGGCCTCGACCAGGTCGGAGACCATCTCGTTGACGTTGCGCTTCTTCAGCGCGTGGTTGACGAACTCGAACCGCTCGGGGTCGAAGTCGTCCCCGAGCGCCTCGGCGAGGGCACGCTCGATCTTTTCGTTGAAGATGATCCGCCCGACCGTGGTCAGGAAGTGCTCGTGCCCGGCCCGCCGGTACTCGGCCTGGTCGTGCAGCTTGCAGCCGCCGTTCTCGTAGACGAGCTCGGCCTCCTGCGCGGAGCGGAACACCTTCGGCGCGGAGCCGTTCAGCTTGCCGCCCTTGCCCGCCTTCAGCTCGGCGTCGATCTTCGCCAGCTCCTCGGCGTCGGGGCCGTAGGTCAGGTAGTAGATGCCGAGCACCATGTCCTGGGTCGGCGTCGCCAGCGGCGCGCCGTGGGCCGGCGAGAGGATGTTGTTCGCCGAGAGCATCAGGATCCGCGCCTCGGCCTGGGCCTCGGCGGAGAGCGGCACGTGCACCGCCATCTGGTCGCCGTCGAAGTCGGCGTTGAAGGCGTGGCAGACCAGCGGGTGGACCTGGATCGCCTTGCCCTCGACCAGCACCGGCTCGAAGGCCTGGATGCCGAGGCGGTGCAGGGTCGGCGCCCGGTTGAGCAGCACCGGGTGCTCGTGGATGACTTCCTCGAGCACGTCCCAGACCTCGGGGATCATCGACTCGACCATCTTCTTCGCCGCCTTGATGTTCTGCACGGCCTTGCGCTCGACCAGCTGGGCCATGATGAACGGCTTGAAGAGCTCCAGCGCCATCAGCTTCGGCAGGCCGCACTGGTGCAGCCTCAGGCTCGGGCCGGAGACGATCACCGAGCGGCCGGAGTAGTCGACGCGCTTGCCGAGCAGGTTCTGGCGGAAGCGCCCCTGCTTGCCCTTGAGCATGTCGGAGAGCGACTTCAGCGGCCGGTTGCCGGGGCCGGTGACGGGGCGGCCGCGACGGCCGTTGTCGAACAGCGCGTCGACGGCCTCCTGCAGCATCCGCTTCTCGTTGTTGACGATGATCTCGGGCGCGCCGAGGTCGAGCAGGCGCTTGAGCCGGTTGTTGCGGTTGATCACGCGCCGGTAGAGGTCGTTGAGGTCGGAGGTCGCGAAGCGGCCGCCGTCGAGCTGGACCATCGGCCGCAGCTCCGGCGGGATCACCGGCACGCAGTCGAGGATCATCCAGTCGGGCTGGTTCTCGGAGTTGAGGAAGGCGGAGGCGACCTTGAGCCGCTTCACCGCGCGGGCCTGTTTCTGGCCTTTGGAGCTGTTGATGATCTGCTCCAGTTCCTCGCAGTCGGCCGCGAGGTCGACCTGTTCGAGCAGGTCGCGCACAGCCTCGGCGCCCATGCCGCCGCGGAAGTACTCGCCCCAGCCGAACGGCGAGCCGAAGCGGTCCTTGAGCTCGCGGAAGACCGTCTCGTCGTTGACGACGTCCTTCGGCTTCATCTCCGTGAAGATCTTCCAGACTTCGGCCATCCGCTCGATCGCCTCGTCGATGTAGGCCTCGGTGTCGGAGATCTCGGCCTCGAAGGCCTTGCGCAGCTCTTTGATCATTTTCGAGCGCTCGTCGTCCTTCAGCTTGCGCAGCTGCGCCGCGGTCAGCTTCAGCGAGTCGGCCCAGATGTGGTCGTCGTCGTCGAACTTGGCCTGGGTGCCGTCCTCGAGGTACTTGACCCGGCGCTCCAGCGACTCGCTCAGCTCCTGGGTCCGCTTCTGCCTTTCGGCCTCGTAGGAGTCGGTGACCTTTTTGACCTCTTTCTCGAGCTCGCCGAGATCCTTGTCGCGGGCCTCGACATCGACCCAGGTGATCATCGACGCGGCAAAGTAGAGGACCTTCTCCAGCTCCTTGGGAGCCATGTCGATCAGGTAGCCGATCCGGCTCGGCACGCCCTTGAAGAACCAGATGTGGGAGACCGGCGCGGCCAGGTCGACGTGGCCCATGCGCTCGCGGCGCACCTTCGAGCGCGTCACCTCGACGCCGCAGCGCTCGCAGACGATGCCCTTGTAGCGGACCCGCTTGTACTTGCCGCAGTAGCACTCCCAGTCCTTGGTCGGGCCGAAGATGCGCTCGCAGAAGAGCCCGTCTTTCTCGGGCTTCAGGGTCCGGTAGTTGATCGTCTCCGGCTTGGTGACCTCGCCCCAGCTCCAGGAGCGGATCTTCTTCGACGACGCGAGGCCGATCTCGATTGCGTCGAAGTTGTTGATGTCGATCATCAGTCCTCCACCTTTGCCTCTTCGGCCTCTTTGTCTTGCTCGGCCTCGCTGGCCCCGTCAGTGCCGCCCTCGCCCTCGGCGACCACCTGCTCCTCCTGCTCGTCGGCGGCCGTGCTCGCCCCGTTGGGGGAGTCGGCGCGCACGCCGGTCAGGTCCATGCCCAGCTCCTCGGCGGCTTTGAGCAGGTCGTCGTCCTCCTCGGCGATCTCGACGTCCCCTCCTTCGGAGACGACGTTGGCGTCGAGCGAGAGGCTCTGGATCTCCTTCAGCAGCACTTTGAAGGACTCCGGGATAGACGGCTCGGGGATGTTCTCCCCCTTGACGATCGCCTCGTAGGCCTTGACCCGCCCGACCGTGTCGTCGGACTTGACCGTGAGCATCTCCTGCAGCGTGTAGGCAGCGCCGTAGGCCTCCAGGGCCCAGACCTCCATCTCGCCGAAGCGCTGGCCGCCGAACTGCGCCTTGCCGCCCAGCGGCTGCTGGGTGACGAGCGAGTAGGGGCCGGTCGAGCGCGCGTGGATCTTGTCGTCGACCAGGTGGAGCAGCTTGAGGATGTACATGTAGCCGACCGTGACTTTGCCCTCGTAGGGCTCGCCGGTGCGGCCGTTGTAGAGCTGGGCGCTGCCGTCTGCGCGGGCGCCGGGGCGCTCGCGCATGTCGATGCCCAGGTCGATGCCGCGCTCGGCGTTCTCCTCCTGCCACTTGACCAGGGCCTCGTCGACGTCCTCGACGGTTGCCCCGTCGAAGACCGAGGTCGCCACGTAGACGCGGCCGTCCCCTTCCTCGGAGTGGGCCTGCTTGTAGGCCTCGGAGCCGTCGTCGTACCAGCCGTTGCCGGCGACCCAGCCCAGGTGCGTCTCGAGGATCTGGCCGATGTTCATCCGGCTCGGCACACCGAGCGGGTTGAGGATGACGTCGACGGGCGTGCCGTCTGCCAAGTGGGGCATGTCCTCCTCGGGCACGATCTTGGAGATCACACCCTTGTTCCCGTGGCGGCCGGCGAGCTTGTCGCCCTCGGCGATCTTGCGCTTGGTCGCGACGAAGACGCGGACCAGGTCGTTGACGCCGGCGGCGAGGTCGTCGCCGTCGTCGCGGCTGAAGGTCAGCACCTCGGTGACGACACCACCCTCGCCGTGCGGGACCTTCAGCGACGTGTCTCTCACCTCGCGCGCCTTCTCCTTGAAGATCGCGCGGATCAGCTTCTCCTCGGCCGTCAGCTCAGTCTCGCCCTTGGGCGTGACCTTGCCGACCAGAAGGTCTCCGGAGACGACCTCGGCACCGACGCGGACGATGCCTTTCTCGTCGAGGTTGCGCAGGCTCTCCTCGGAGCGGTTGGGGATGTCGCGGGTGATCTCCTCGTCGCCGAGCTTGGTCGTGCGGGCGTCGATCTCGTACTCCTCGATGTGGATCGAGGTGAGCTCGTCGTCCTTGACCAGGCGCTCGGAGAGGATGATCGCGTCCTCGAAGTTGTAGCCCTCCCAGGACATGAAGGCGACCAGGCAGTTCTTGCCCAGGGCGATCTCGCCGCCGCCGGTCGAGGATCCGTCGGCGAGCACGTCGCCCTTCTTCACCTGTTGGCCGGTGTTGACGATCGGCC
Organism: uncultured Solirubrobacterales bacterium; assembly: GCA_963714665.1. Classification (GTDB taxonomy): domain Bacteria; phylum Actinomycetota; class Thermoleophilia; order Solirubrobacterales; family 70-9; genus VRUE01. The sequence continues at coordinate 11,024 of CAVQPE010000008.1, forward strand.
GCTGGTGGATGATCGTGCCCTGGTTGGACCGCATGAACTTGTGCAGCGGGTACTCGTCTTTCTTGGCGCCGTGGGTGACGACGATCCGCTCGGAGTCGACGTGGCTGACTTCGCCGTCGTTGGCGGCCAAGACGACGTCGCCGGTGTCGACCGCGGCGCGGCGCTCCATGCCGGTGCCGATCAGCGGCGGGTCGGGCTTCAACAGCGGAACGGCCTGGCGCTGCATGTTGGAGCCCATCAGCGCCCTGTTGGCGTCGTCGTGCTCGAGGAATGGGATCAACGCCGTCGCCACCGACCAGATCTGGGTCGGCGAGACGTCCATCAGGTCGACTTCCTTCGGCGACGCCGTCGCGTACTCGTCCTCGCCCGAACGCACGAGGACCGTCGGGCCTTTCAGCTTCTGGGTTTTCTCGTCAAGCTCGGCGTTCGCCTGGGCGATCACCTTGTCTTCCTCCTGCGTCGCGTCCATGTGGACGATCTCCTTGGTGACGACGCCGTCCTTGACCACCCGGTAGGGGGTGGTGACGAAACCGTGCTCGGAGACCTGCGCGTAGGAGGAGAGCGAGCCGATCAGGCCGATGTTCGGCCCCTCCGGGGTCTCGATCGGGCACATCCGGCCGTAGTGGGTCGGGTGCACGTCGCGGACCTCGATCGGGGCGCGCTCGCGGGTCAGGCCTCCTGCACCCAGCGCCGAGAGGCGGCGCCGGTGGGTGAGCCCGGCAAGCGAGTTGGTCTGGTCCATGAACTGCGAGAGCTGCGAGGAGCCGAAGAACTCCTTCATCGCCGCCACCACGGGGCGGATGTTGATGATCGTCTGCGGGGTGATCGCATCGGAGTCTTCGGTCGTCAGCCGCTCGCGGACGACGCGCTCCATCCGGTAGAGGCCGATGCGGAAGGCCTCCTGGATCAGCTCACCGACCGTGCGCAGGCGCCGGTTGCCGAAGTGCTCGTACTCGTCGAGGTGCTCACTGACCGGCTCGCGCGGGTAGGTGATCGCCTCGGCCGCGTAATCCTTGATCGGGTTCTCCTCGTCGACCTCCTCGGGGATGCCGAGCAGCTTCGGAAGGCTGATCAGCTCCTTGACCAGGGCGATGATGTCGTCGTGGGTGAGGACCCTGGTGTCCAGGTCGATGTCGAGGTCGAGCCTCGCGTTCAGCTTGTAGCGGCCGACCCGGGTCAGGTCGTAGCGCTTGGGGTCGAAGAAGAGCTGCTCGAGCAGGTTGCGGGCGGCATCGACCGAGGGCGGCTCGCCCGGGCGCTGCTTCTTGAACAGCTCGATCAGGGCGCCCTCCTCGGTCTGGGTCGCCTCGGTGTCGGCCTCGAGCGTGTGGCGCATGTAGATCGAGTTGTCGAACATGTCGAGGAGCTTCTCGTCCTCGACGTAGCCCATCGCACGCAGCAGCACCGTCACCGGCAGCTTGCGCTTGCGGTCGATGCGGACGAAGACCTTGCCTTTTTTGTCGATCTCGAGCTCCAGCCAGGAGCCGCGGGCCGGCATCAGGTTGGCGATGAAGACCTGCTTTTCGGCGTCCTTGGGCGCCATCACGTAGGCGCCGGGGGAGCGCACGAGCTGGGTGACGACGACGCGCTCGGTGCCGTTGATGACGAAGGTGCCGCGATCGGTCATCCACGGGAAGTCGCCCATGAAGACGGCCTGCTCGCGGATCTCACCCGTCTCTTTGTTCTGGAACGCGACGGTTGCCGAGAGCGGCCGCGAGTAGGTCATGTCCTTCTCGCGGCACTCCTCGATCGTGTGTGGAGGATCCTCGAATTTGAACTCACCAAAGACGATGGCGAGATTCCCCGTGTAGTCCTCGATCGGGGATATGTCGTCAATCGTCTCTCGCAGCCCACCCTTCTTCGGATCCGTCAGCTCTTCGAAAGAGCGGCGCTGGATATCGATCAGATGCGGGACTTCGAGGGGGTTCTGTAGTCGGGAAAAACTCCTGCGGGTTACGGGGGCAGCGTTCGAACGTGCCAAAGTTGGCGACTCCTCAAGCGGTCAGAGGGACGTTAGGTACAGCGCAGATATTGGGCAGGGGACACAACTGGGCGCGACCGCGAAAAATAACACACGGCCGCACCCGACCGCTAACTTGGCTCCCTGCCTGGGTTCCAAGTGCGGTCGTTGCGGGCTTTACTTGAGCTCGACGGTGGCGCCGGCCTCCTCGAGCTCGGCCTTGAGCTTGTCGGCCTCCTCGCGCTCGACACCCTCCTTGATCGCCTTCGGCGCCTCGTCGACCATCGCCTTGGCCTCTTTCAGGCCAAGCCCGGTGGCGGCGCGAACGACCTTGATCACGGGCACCTTCTGGCCGCCGACCTCGGTCAGGACGACGTCGACCGTGGAGGCCTCCTCGTCGCCGCCGCCGTCGCCGGCGGGGGCACCCGCGGCAGCCGGAGCCGCGGCAGCAACGGCCGTGGCCGAAACGCCGAACTCCTCCTCAAGGGCCTTGATCCGCTCGGAGAGCTCAAGCACCGAGATGCTCTTCAGCTCCTCGATCCAGTCCTCGGTTGAAATCTTGGTTGCCACTGGTTACTCCTCCTCTTCCTCTTTAGAAGTCTCATCGTCGGCGCCCTCGTCGGTCGCCTCCTCAGCTTTTGCCTCCGCCTCAGCGGCGGGCGTCTCGTCAGCTTTGTCCTCCGCGGCGGGCTGCTCAGCTTCAGCCTCTGCGGCCGGTGCCTCGCCGGAAACCAGGCCCTGCTCGACAATCTGACCAAGCTGCAGCGCAAGCCCTTGGATCATCGAGCCGAGCCCGCGGACGAGGCCGGTCAGGGGGCTGGCGACGACTCCGGCGAACTGGCCGATCAGCACTTCGCGTGCCGGCAGCTTGGCGATCGCCTTGAAGCGTTCCTCGTCGAGGCTGAGGCTGTCCATGAAGCCGCCCTTGAAGGCGACGACGTCGTGCTCTTTGTTGAAGTTCGAGAGCGCCTTGGCGGCCTGGGCGGTGTCGCCGCGGACGAAGGCCAGCGCGGTCGGGCCCTGCAACAGCTCGGCGAGGCGCTCCTCGCCGGCTTTCTCGGCGGCGATTTTGGTCAGCCGGTTCTTGACGATGCGGAAGCTGGCGTCGGCCTCGCGCAACTGCGAGCGCAGTTCGGCCGCCTGGGGGACGCTGATTCCCCGGTAATCGACCGCGAAGATCGCCTCCGACGCCGCGATTTGGGCGGCGATCTCCTCGATTGTGGCTAGCTTCTCGTCTCGGTTCATCTCGTCACCTGCACCGGGCTTCCACTGCCGATGGGCCTAAATGTCAAGGTGGACTTGACGTATCGGCCCGTCGGCGGCTGCCGGTGGTCTTGGGTTGCGCGCGGCGGGGGAGTTTAGGCGGTTATGGGCTCCGGCGCGGGCTCGGGTGCCGCGTCCTCGTCGCGCTTGCCAATCTTGGACGCGTCGACCCGGATCCCGGGGCCCATCGTCGTCGTCAGCGTGCAGGAGACGATGTAGCGCCCCTTCGCCGCGGAGGGCTTGGCGCGGACGATCTCCTCCATCACGACCGTGAAGTTGTCGAGCAGTTGGCTGGGGTCGAGGCTGACCTTGCCGATCGCCATGTGGACGATCGCCTGGCGGTCGGTGCGGTACTCGACTTTGCCGGCCTTGGACTCGGTCACCGCCTTCTCGATGTCGTCGGTGACGGTGCCGACCTTGGGGTTGGGCATCTTGCCCTGGGGGCCGAGGACGCGGCCGAGCTTGCCGACTGTCCCCATCATCTGGGGCGTCGCGATCGCGACGTCGAAGTCGGTCCAGCCCTCCTCCTCGACTTTCTTCGCCAGCTCGTCGCCGCCGACGAAGTCCGCACCTGCCGCCTCGGCGTCGCGGGCCTGCTGGCCCTGGGCGAAGACGGCGATGGTGACGTTCTTGCCGAGCCCGTGGGGCAGCGCCAGGGTGCCGCGCAGCTGCTCCTCGGCATGGCGGACGTTGACCCCGAGCAGCACGTGCAGCTCGACCGTCTCGTCGAAATTGGCGCTGGCGGTCTCCTTGATCAGCGAGATCGCCTCGGCCGGCGGGTAGGCCTGGTCGCGCTGGACCTTGCCGAGCTGTTTGCGGTAGCGCTTGCCGTGAGCCATCGTCTTAGTTGACGTCCACGCCCATCGAGCGGGCGGTGCCGGCGATGATCTTCGAGGCGGCGTCGAGGTCGTTGGCGTTGAGGTCGGGCATCTTGCGCTCGGCGATCTGGCGGACCTGGTCCATCGAGATCGTCCCCACCTTGTTGACGTGGGGCTCGCCCGAACCCTTCTTGATCCCGATCGCCTCCTTGATCAGCACCGCCGCCGGGGGCGTCTTGGTGATGAAGGTGAAGGAGCGGTCCTCGTAGACGGTGATTTCGACCGGGATGATCGTGCCGCCTTCGGACTGGGTCTGGGCGTTGAACGCCTTGCAGAACTCCATGATGTTGACCCCGTGCTGGCCCAGCGCCGGGCCGACCGGCGGGGCCGGGTTGGCCGAGCCGGCCGAGATCTGCAGCTTGATCTGTGTGAGGACTTTCTTCGCCATCGGATCGGAGAGGGTAGCGGTCGCCCGCCTAAATCTTCTTCACCTGGTCGTAGCCGACCTCGACCGGCGTCTCGCGGCCGAAGATCGAGACCAGGACCTTGAGTTTGGCGGCGTCCTCGTTGATCTCGGCGATCTCGCCGGAGAAGTCCGAGAGCGGGCCGGAGACGACCTTGACCGACTCGCCGATCGAGAACTGCGCCTGGGTGCGGGGACGCTCGGCGGTCTCGCGGTGCAGCAGGCGGTCGACCTCCGGTTTGGAGAGCGGCACCGGCTTGTTGCGCGAGCCGACGAAGCCGGTGACGCCGGGCGTGTTCTTGACCAGGCCCCAGGCGTCGTCGGTCATCTCCATGTTGACCAGGACGTAGCCGGGCATCGTCCGTTTCTCCTTCGGTTCTTTCTGACCGTCCTTGCCCAGCTCCATCACCTGCTCGGTGGGGACGACGACCTGGCGCACGTTGCGGTTCTGGCTCATCGTCTGAACCCGGTGCTCGAGGTTGTGCTTGACCTTGTTCTCGTGCCCCGAGTAGGTGTTGATCACGTACCAGCGATACATCTGTAGGAAGCCTTTGTTCGGAGATCCCGCTAGAGGATCTGCTTGACCAGTTCGTTGAAGACGAAGTCGAGAAAGCCGAGGTAGGTGGCGGCGACGGCGACGAAGATGATCGTGACCGCGGTCGCCTGGACCAGGGTGTCGCGGTCCGGCCACTGCACCTTTTTGAGCTCCGCCCAGCAGGAGACGAGGAAGCCGATGACGCCGCCGCGCGAGCGTTCCGCCGCGGCCTGCTTCTGCTTGCGGTCGAGCTGCTCGCGCTCGCGGCGCTTCTGGCCCGCGCGCTGGCGCTTCTCGCTTTCCTTCAAAGCCTTGGCCTCGGCGCGGCGCTCCGCGCGCGAGCTGCGGGGCGCGTCCGGGGTCTCCAGCTGAGCCTCCGGAGGCGCCGACCGCGATCCCGGCCTCGACCGCCTCGATCTCGGCGATGTCGCCGGAGACGGGAACCTGGGTGTCGTGCTGGGCGCGCGACTCGACGGTGCGCTCGGCACCGGCGCGCTTGCAGCTCCTCGTTCTTCGCTTGGCCCGGCGCTCGGCCTTCCGCTGTGCGCGACTCTTGGCCATCGCCGCTAGCGCGTCTCCTTGTGCGCGGTGTGCTTGCCGCACCAGCGGCAGAACTTGCGCAGCTCGACACGATCCGGCGAGTTCCGCCGGGACTTGTTCGTCTGATAATTGCGCCGCTTGCAGTCTTCGCAAGCCAGCGTCACCGCGATGCGGACATCTCCGCGAGCCATTTCTTCCTCGATTGCTGCGAGTCGTTACAAGAGAAAACCCCGGGCCGAGGCACGAGGCTGGAGCGAAGGATAGCGCTCGGAGAGCGCCAGCGACGCGCCCTCTTAGGGGTCTGACTCGGCCGTCGATTCGGCCAAGCGCTCTACCGCAGTGGCGAACTCGCGGAGGGCGTCGAGGTGCTCAAGGGCATCCCACACCTGGTCGTCGTCCACCTCCAGGTAGGCGTGCACCAAGACGTTGCGCATTCCGGCAGCCGCAGAAAGTCCCTCGACCAGATCGGGGGCGAGCCCAAGCGGCTCGCGCAGAACCGCAAAGACGCCTTTGTAGTCGTCGGGCATCCGCAAGGCGAGACTCCGCTATCAGATGAGCCCCGACGTCGACGCAGATCTGAATCGCGAGCTGGATTGCGTGCTGCGCAGCGAGCTGATCGCGAAGGCCGGCATCGTAGGCTTCACGGCCGGCGACCCGTATCCGCTCCGACTCCGCAAGTAGCTCGGCAAGGCGCTCAAGCCGGGCGTCGATGCTCTCAGGGTCGACCAAAGTGACCATCCCGGATGCGCTTGCGCAGCCCTCTTGACATCTCAGCTCTCAGCGGCTTGGTGTCGAGGTAATCGAGCAGGGTGCGCGCATCAAGCCGAACGCGGGCAACCGGATCGCGCTCCACCAGCAACCTGGCATCTCGAACCGCCCGGTGGCGCAACAACGGCGGGGCTCGATTGAGCATGACGATGTCGACCTCATCGGTCCCCAGTGCTTCCGAAGCAGCCCGCCCCAGCTCAAGTTGGAGATGGAGCCGACCAGCCGGATCGAGGCCGCGGTCATGCCATATAGCCACATCAACGTCCGAAAGCGGCCCCGGCGTCCCACGCGCCTGCGAGCCAATCAGCATCGCCGCGACCACGCCCTCACGATCAAGTGCGTCGCTCAGCCTCGCCAGCGCCTCCGCATCAAGCAGGGGAACACGGGATCTCTCGTTGAATACGGTCATCGATCCACATCGTCGCGGATCGACCGGATTGAGTCCAGACAGACCTCGTCATACGTAGCGCCGGGCAACGGCGCACTGCCTGGAAGCAGCGGAATGCGCCCGGAGAGAATCGAACTCTCGACCTTCGGCTTGAAAGACAGGTGGTGGGTTCAGGCTTGTTTCAGTCCTGGCGCCGCGGAGCAGCTGGTCGATGGTTGCGATGTAGCGAAAACGTAGCAATCGTGCGCGCAATTCAGAGCAGTTCCCGGATCTCCTGAAAGCGGGCGAGAACCTCGTCGAAGGGCGGATATTCGTCTCCGGGGAAGAGAAGGCCACACTGCTCCTCGAACTCAGCTACGAGCTGGTCTCGTAGGTTCGCATCCGGGAAGAGTGCCGGGCTGTCGGAAAAGGAAAGGTCGGCCGGTGGCCGGTAGCTCCCGGGGAAGAACTCGCGGCTCTTCTCGTCATAGTCGCGGCGGATCTCCTCGTACTCCGGCGAACCCAGCATCGAGCGAACCTCGTGCTCGCCGGCCAGCACATACAGGTCGGGGTAGTGTCGCGCGTCCCGGCCGAGCGGGTGGCCCTCGTTCATGAGGCGGACCACCTTGCCGTGAAGGGCAAACATCTTCTCGACGAAGGTGCGGCGGTAGTGCAGGAGCGACATGTCGAAGCCGGCGAGGTCCTCGGCCTCGGCGAAGTCGCTCGGCCCTTGCTCCGCCAGGTACTGCGCCACGAGCGAGGTGATCGGCACGACCTCGGTCGGGAAGTCGCCGCTCTGGACGCCGGGCTCCAACCGCACCGCGGCACGGATGCCCGGCAACTCTCCGAATCTGGTCTCGTAGGCGAAGACGTCGTTTCGCCCCAGGCCGCCGATCGTCTGCCCCTCCTCGCGAAGCCACGTAAGCGCCGGGTGCTCGGCAACGTCTTCGGCCAGCCCCTTGAGGATCTTGTCGAGCTTGTTCTTACCGGGCCGCGGGTCGAAGCGATCGGGATTGACGAAGAGGTCGATGTCCTCCGAGAAGCGGGTGATGAGGCCCCAACCCTTGGAGAGGCTGGTCCCACCCTTGAACATCACCTTGTCGCCGAGACCGGTCGCGACGATGCGGAGGATCTCGGTGACGTAGTAGTCCTTCTCGACGAACTGCTCGCCGAGCCCGTGGTGAGCGGCGGCGCGCAGCAGCGCCTGCTCGAAGTCGGGATGCTCGAACAGCCTCACTTCGCCTGCCAGTCCTTGGCGTGGCGAAGCGAGCGCAGGCTGCCGAAGTCGAAGCGGCTCAGAGGGTTGAGGCTGTCCTTCAACCGCTTGAGAAGCCGAGCAGGCATGTCCAGCTCCTCTCCGATCGCTCCCAGCATGGCGCGCACACGAGGGGGTTCCGCCATCGCGACGTCGACGAGCGCTGCGAAGCGCCGCTCGTCGGCCAGCAGCTTAAGCAGACGGCGAACCGTCTGTCTCGGGGGAAGGTCGCTATAGCGGGCGCGGTCGCGCAAGGTCTCGAGGATCGCTCCGTCCTCGGCGGAGAGCGAGCCGCGCTGGGCCGGGCGTCCGGTATGCACGACCGCGCCTCGGAGTGCCGTTGGCGGGCCCGGAGCCGGCGTCGCATACTCGGGGCGACCGGGGTTCTGGGTGCTGAGGCCGAGCGCGTTGGCCGCGCTGAGGCCGGCGGGATGAAGCGGCGCCCGCAGCGTCTGCGATATCGCCCCGCTGGCGGCCGGGACGCTGAGGCCGAAGGAGGTCTGTGTCGGACGGTAGTAGACACCCTTTCCAACGCGCTGCAAGGTCCCTTCCCTTGCCAGCCGGGAGAGAGTCATTGCGACCGCCGAAGGTGGGAGATCGGCAAAGTCAGCGTGCTTCCAGTAGCGCGACTTCCCGCGTTTAACGCGGTCGCGGACGGTGGCGGCTGCACTGCGCTGCGGTTGTTTCAGTCGCTGCTTGGACACGACTACAGAGTAGCGATGGGACCGGCGCGATGTCAAGTTTTTTTGCCATAAAACTTAACTGGCGACGAAGGCATCGACGTCGGCGGGGTCGAAGCGACGGCAGCCGTCGAGCTTGTAGGAGCGAAGGCGCCCCTGGGCGACCCACTTGCGCACCATGCGCTCGGAGACCTGCAGGTGGCTGGCCAGGCTCTTTGGCGTGAACCAGGCGCGGCGGCCTGCATCGGTCGGCCCTCTCATGCCACATACACGAATGAGAGGCTCCCGCCGCCACCCCCACGAGGCCGAAAAACGTAGCAACGATGTAGCAATCAGCCGACGGGGAGCCCCGGCAGAGGCCTGCGCCCGGCAGAACAATTCTGAGCGGGAAAATCCTCGACAGTGCCGGTTTGCAGCACAAAGCTGCACAGACCGGCGTACAGCGGAATGCGCCCGGAGAGAATCGAACTCTCGACCTTCGGCTGAAAGGCTGAGGGTTGGCCGCATCAGGAGCAGGATTGCGGGCGGTGATGCGACCAAAATGCGACCCGGAAGCTGGCGGTCGAGGCTCTCGGCGTTACTTCCCCTCGGGAGGAGCCTTCTCGCGGCCTTCCTTGGCCTTGTGACCCTGCGCGTCAAGATCCTCGCTCGCCAGCAATTCCTGGTCGAGACGACGAACGTCCGCCATGGTCGTGCCCTTGGGCAGGCGGTATCCGGCTGGCAATTTCATTGGTTCCATCCCGCTACCCTCCTCACAAGCTCATAGACCTCCGGGTGGAGCCATGGAGGTCTTCCGGTCTTTCCTTGGCGTCGCCAGATCATCAGGATCGCGTAGATCTCAGCGACGACCTCATGCGTATATTCGCGACGACGGTAGCCCGCCTGTCGGATGAATTCTGCGAGACCATCGGGCAGCAGTGCGAGGTAGCGCTCGCCGGCTGCGATGTCCTCCTCCCCAGCGCGATCAATCGAAAGCGCATGGCCCCACTCGTGCCACGCCACCCGAGACAGGTCGTACGTGAGGGTCGGGTCGTCGAGGCCATCGAAAGCCGAATGGCTCTCGTTGATCAAGACCACGCGCAGCTCTGGAACCCAGAGCGCCAGCGCATCGTTGGCGCGCGCGATCTCCGTCTCCGGCAGCGACCCTCGGTCCGCGGAACGGAGTAGCTCGTCTGCGTACATCCCAAGTACTCGTTCGCAGACCTGCCACTGATCGGCGCTGATCGCCTCAAGGAGAACGCGATCCCCGGATGGCAGATCCCGCCACGCGCGCCGCACGATGTCATTCGCGTCCGTTCCCATCCCTTCCCTGAAATACATCCAAGCAGTGATTGGCGAGTAGCCACCCCGCGATGGCCAGCACCTCGTGTCGCCGACGCTGGACCTCAGTCGTGCTGCAGAGCCAAACTCCTCCGGATTGAAAGGACGAGGAGCGTCCGCATGGCAGCGCCGTTTGCGGCGACTATGTGACTGGAATGAGACTTGACAGTTGCGGTCGTTTCGACCGAAGTTCAAACGACCTTCGGCACTAAACCGCCGCGAGAGCAGGCGCGAGGTCGTCGGCGCTCGCCTTGACCGACTCGGGGATCGTGATGCGCAGTTCGCCGTCACGATCAAGGATCGCTTGGGCACCTAGGACGGTCAGCCCGACGATGTGCTGAGTGCCTGGGGCAAAGCGCAGGACGTGCCCCTCGGGCGTCTCCTCGCCCTCGGCCTCCTGGGGCTCCCCAACGTGCAGATAGAGCACGTCGTTATCAGCGTCGTAGTCGGCATGGTCGAAGGCGACCGGGCCAATTCTGATGTTTACTCGCTCCATGAGCGCGGATCCTTTCGGTTGCCGAACGCAGAGATAATCCGCGCTGGCCGCTGCTCATAGCTTACGACCACCAGCAGCCAGCGGCTGGAGCCAGCACCACGCAGGTAGTGACGGCGGCGGCGCTCGTAGACCGGATCGGGGAGAACGCGGAACACCGCGGAATGCGCCCGGAGAGAATCGAACTCTCGACCTTCGGCTTGAAAGACCGACGCTCTTTGGGCCTCGTTAAAAGCCCGTTGACCACTGAGCTACGGGCGCTCGCTTCCTGCGCCCGGAAGTATGCCGGGATCAGAGCCCGAATGTCTTGGCGATGATGTTGCGCTGGATCTCGGAGGTGCCGCCGTAGATGGTCGAGACCAGGCTGCTGCGGACGAGGCGCTCCATGTCGTACTCGGAGGCGTAGCCGTAGCCGCCCATCATCTGCATGCCGTCGAGGGCGGCGCGCTTGGCGACTTCGGTGACGAAGAGCTTCACCATCGAGGCCTCACGGGGGAGCATCTGGTCGGGATCTTCGTCGGTGAGGGTGGCGACCCAGCGGGTCATCAGGCGGGCCGCCTCGATGTCGGTCGCCATGTCGGCGATGCGGTGCTGGAGCGACTGGAAGGAGCCGATCGGGCGGCCGAACTGCTCGCGCTCTTTGACGTAGACGATGACGTCGTCGAAGACGCGCTGGGCGATGCCGAGCATCGTCGCGGCGAGGATCAGGCGCTCGACGTTGAGCCCGGCCATCAGCTGCGTCCAGGCCTGGTCGACCTGGCCGAGGACGGCGTCGGCGGGCGCCTCGACGTCGGTGAAGTAGAGGTGGTTGGTGTCGCGGCCGCCCATCGTGTCGATCGGGACGACCTCGAGACCCTCGGCGTCGCGCGGCACCCAGATCATCGTCATCCCCTCGTGCTTGGAGGCCGAGCGGGTGGTCCGGCAGACGACCAGGATGTGGTCGGCGATGTGGGCGTTGGAGCAGAAGACCTTCTGACCGTTGAGGACGTAGCCGCCGTCGACGCTTTCGGCCGAGGTGGTGAGCGCGCCGACGTCGGAGCCGGCCTCGGGCTCGGTCATCGCGATCGCCTCGACCGCGCCGTCGGCGATGCCGCCGAGGATCTCCTCCTTCTGCTCCTCGGTACCGAAGCGCTTGGTCGCGCCGGCGACGATCAGGGTCGTCGCGTAGCCGCCGATCGGGGCGAGCGCCCGCGAGGTCTCTTCCATGAAGATGCAGGCGTCGAGCATGGTTCCGCCTGCGCCGCCGTACTCCTCCGGGATCGTGATCCCGGTCCAGCCCAGCTCGGCCATTTCCCGGTAGATCGTCGCGTTGTGATGGTCCCGATAGCCGTCGGTGAGGCGCTCGCGCTGGTCCGGCGTGCCGCACTCGTGGTCGCAGTAGCGCCGGATCGCGTCGACGAAATCCTCCTGCTCATCGGACAGAGCGAAGTCCACGAAGCGGCAGCCTAGCGGTCTATCGCGACAAAGTGCCTGCTCAGGGAGACCTCTGGAACCCCATATGCGAAGCCCAGGACGAGACTCGAACTCGTGACCCCTTCCTTACCATGGAAGTGCTCTACCAACTGAGCTACCTGGGCGGGTGCAGCGCAGGTCCAAGGCTAGCCCAGACCCGGCTTTGGCGAGACGCCGGCCTACGTGAACTTGGACGGTTCGAAGCGGCAGTAGCGGAATTCGAAGCCGAGCACCAGGTTGTTGGCCTGGTTGGCGTTGTGGGTGAGCTTGATCACCATCGACTGGGCGCCGTTCTTGTCCCCGGCCTTGAGCTTCGTCGCCGTCTTCTGGAACAGCGTCGCCTCGGTCTTGACGTATCCCAGCCACTTGGTCAGCTTGGCTTCGTCGGCGGGGGGTTGGGGCACGGACGCGAGTTCGCCATGGGTCTTGTTCAGGGCGGTTGAAGCTCGCGCGAACTGGGTGCCGGCTGCCTTCAGCTTGCCCGCCTTGACTTTGCCGCGAACGCCTTTGAGGATCCGTTCGTTGGCTTCAGTATTGGACTTGCAGATCGGCTCGACCGCTTCCTTGTAGCTTTCCCGCGTGACTTCCGCCTGGGCGACCGGCGCGGCCAGCGCCGACAAGGCCAGGACAATCGCGCTCACTGCACCAAAGCTCTTCTTCCCCACCGCGTATCTCCCTTTCTTGGCGTTCAGACCCATGCCCCCATCGTCTCAAACACAGCGGGGTCCCCAGAGGATCGGCACTTTATTGGACGATTAAGAAGCGGAGGGGGTGGGATTTGAACCCACGAGCGCCTTGCGACGCCAACAGTCTTCGAGACTGCCGGGGCGATGCCCTTCCTCCGCTCTAGCAAGCCGAATCCGGCCTGCGTCGACGTTCTAGGGGAAGCGAAGGTCCGCATCGACAACCTCGAAGTCATCGACAGCAATCTCGGTCGGCGGCAGCTGCGTTTCGTGCTTGCATGGGCCGAGCTTCATCAGGAAGAACTGGAAGAGAACTGGCGCCGAGCGCGAGCTGGTGAGACACTTCTGGAGATCGAGCCTTTGCGATGAACGGCCTGACCCCAGATATCACCGCTGTAGAGGTCGTCCGCCACGGTGTCCTTCGGCTGGCCTTCGCCGACGGGCTGAGCGGCGAAGTCGAGGTGCTCGATGGCATGCGCGGCTCGGTCTTTGAGGATGCGCGCACTCCCGAGGGATTCGCCAAGGTTGAGGCTGACACCGAGACCGGCACTGTCGTCTGGCCCGGGGGCGCCGACCTCGCCCCCGACACGCTCTACGAGCGGGTCCGGTCGGGCGCTTGGCCCGAGTCTCGCGCGGCGGCCTAAGGCTGCGGCTATTCGGCTGTACGTCACCACACCGTTCCTTGCGGTGAGACAGTCCAACTACTGCGTGTCGGCACTCAATTCGGCTCGCGCATCGTGTTCGCGCGCATCCTGCTCATAGGACTCGGCGGGCAAGCGCAACATCCGGCTCGTGCGTGGCCACTTCGCGGCGGTTCGCTTTGACCAATCTCGGCAGCGCGCAGCCAGCTCGCGCTCTTGGATTCCACCGTCGTGACGCCGCGACTGGTAATGCCGCGCGTGTTGACAATGCCTGTGTGAAGTCCTGTCTCGATGCGGGTGCTACCGATCATCTCGATCAGTTCCCTGACCGGCTCTGCCGGCCAGATCCCATCCGAACCCTCGGGACTGGCGGAGAGGACCCGACCGACCTGCTCATCGCCAATGTCATCTCGATCGGAGTCCACAAAGGCAAGGCGTGCACTTCGCACCCACCTGCGGAGAGACAGCATTTGGCTCTACAAAAGCGGACCTGATGAGACGGTATTGGAACCCCGAGGTAAGAGATCGGCTTGATCGACTCGACCTAAGCTAGATCCCGATCCGGCTGCTCAGGCGCTCAACGCCTTCTCGTAGCGCGCGTTCCAGAAGACCGTCATCGCTTCGTAGAGGGGCATCCAACCCTCGTTGCGGACCAATTGATCGAGCGCATCGGCTGGTTCGGTCGGCCGGTCATAGGCATCGCGTAGAGCTTGGTCCAATGCCCCCCAGCCAGCGATGGACTCGGTGACGAGGGGCTTTTCCTTGAAGCGGCGAATCTCCTCTTGCGGCTGTGGCGAGCCAGCATCTGCCCGGCCAAGGGTCATGGCATAGACGCGGGCCATCTCGTACCAATGCTGAAAGAGGCGCTGCGGCGGTTCGTTGTGCTGAACCGCCCACTGAATCAGGCCTGGCAGCTCGTTTTCGATGTCCTGCATCTGCTCGACGACAAAGCCGTTCTCGACCTCGGCGTAGCCCCAGCCGAGTTCGTTGGCGATCATCCGACGGGTCCGCTCAACGGCGTACTCGGTCCAAAGCACATGGGCGAGGCTGGTGTGCGTCTGCTCCTTGAACTGGTGGCCCTCGGCATAGTGGCGACGACCCAGTGCCGCCTCGACCATCTCATGGCAGGCGAACATCAGGAAGCTGAATCGCTCCGGGAGCGGCAACACGGCCGCCGTCCGCAATCCGTCAGAGGCGATGAACGCCTTGGCGCCGGTCGCGGCGATGCGACCCCCTGCGTGTCCCGCCTGCCATTCCTCGTACTCGGCGGGCTGCATCCACTCCCGCAGACTGGCGTTGATATCGCCGATCACCAACCGGTCGTAGCCGTCACCACTCCAAGGCGCCGTTTTCAGGCGTTCAGCAAAGGCGGTCAGGTCGTCATCGAGCCAAGCCTGATCCGGCACTTCTCCGACGACTTGAAAGGCGACTCCCATACACCGAGTGTAAGCCCGTGCGCCGTCGCGGCCAAAGACGGTTTCGACCCCTCCCGAGTGGAGCTGCCGGACTCGAATCGGCGACCTCCTCGATGCGATCTCGGCCCCTTGGGGGTGCCGCCCGCACTCTGATGATCGCGTAGGGACCATCGCTTGCAGCGGCAAGGATGAGCAGGCCGCCGCACGCCTTCAAGGATCTCTTGGGTAGTTCGGGGTGCGAGGCCAGCAGCGCAGCAGCGTCTGACATTACGTAGCATATGTTACAATCATTAGAGAGGAGTTCATGGAGAAGTGTCCAAAGTCACAGGATGAAATGCCAGAATCTATGCCGATACCGGCTACAGGTGCCGGTTTTGTAATCCGCGTAGCAGCTGAATCGCGCAAGTACCAAGACTGGGAGTTGATCGGCCCGACTGGCGCATGGTTGTTGAGTGGTCGGGCACGTGAGTCGCATGCGGCAGCCCTTGAGGACGCGTACAGACTTCAAGCGACCGTGTATCCCGACGCGACGGTGGAGTGCGCTCGGCCCGAGAATCTCGACTGCTAGTTCTGTGTGTAAGTTCAGGCGGTGGCGGCTGCTGCCGCGGTACCGGACAGCCACTCCCGGCGGGTGGGCACTGGTTCGGGTCGGGGGTCAGATTCGAGTTGTCGCAGCCGTGCCTCAATCTCCGCGATGTCTTGCTGCAGTTCAGCGTCACGTTTCGCTGTTTTCTGCGCGGATTGCCGGAACGCCAGCCGAACACTGAGCACCATCTCGCGAAGCTCCTGCGCGTCGAGCTGAAGTTCGGCGCATGTCTCGCGCAACCTGCGCCTATCTGCCAACATATCGACAACGAGTTCCTTTAGTTCGTTCACGTCCAGCGTCTCTACATCTACGTCGACAAGCATTTGCGGTGCCTCTCGTACGCCTATCAGTCGACTTCCCACAAACAAAGAAACAATGCCTGCCACTACGAAAAATGCCACAATTATTATTAGCATCGGTTTGCCTCCAATCTAATTCGTGGTGATCCCAGTTCTGTAGACGCCTAGCCACACGAACGCTAGCGCGACGAAGACCCCGACGGCTGCAGCCGAGGCGCCACCAACCACAGCAACGCTGCGTGAAACCGTCTGGTGAATAATTGCTTGTACTGAAAAGTATGCCGCACATGCGTAGCATGGCCCAACGATCACGGTGACCACGAACAGTGCCGCTATGGCGGCGTTGATCGCCTTGTCCGGCCGCGCCGCCATCAGACATACGCAGCCAACGACGGCAGCGTTGCCTCCTGACAAGTACAGCTCGCCGTATTGAACCGCATCTGTTATCGGCGCTGCGCGAATCGCTAGAAATAGAGCGGAGAGACCGATCGGGAGCAACGCACCTACGACGACCGCAGCAAACACGCCTTGGAGCATAAATGCCTGCATTGGTGAGAGAGCGGCGCGTGAGTCAGGCATCACAGCAACCTGCGTTCTCGTCGGCTGTTGCCTGCACCGCGCGGGTCAGCGGCTCGGTACAGTTCAGCCTCGCGTCCCGTGGCGGCGCGAGTTGAGGCAGCCTCCCGCACAAAAAACTGCGGATCGCGCGCGGTCGAAATAGTGGCGTAGCACCATGTGTCTGCGGGCCTGACCGTCACTACGGCAAACTTTTTACCGTCCACTTCACGCTCCCCGATCCTCAACCAGCTAAGAGGGTTTGGATCAATGCGATCCTTGAGGATGTCACGGATTGCACTGTAGTACTTGTCGTCGTCGTTATATGGTCCACCTTCCGCATACTCGTGTTCCACGCCGATCAGGGCGTTGCGCAGAGGACGCTCAAGACTGCCGTCCTCATTGCGATGAACGACGTAGCCAAAGGTTTCGCAAAGCCAGGCAAGAAGCGCATTGCCTTCACCCTTCGCCTCATCGTGGACGTACTCACGCTCAGTCTCGAGAACGCCCAGGATCAGTGTGCCCCCTTCGAGCGAATTCAGGAAGCCGCATACAGACTTGACCACGGCATCCTTCACGCGGTCGTCCCCTTTGCCAAGATCTTCCTTCTTGCGCAACCTACGGATATTAACTGCAAAGGTAGCCTTGAACTCAAGCGTATCACCCTCTCGATTGTTCAAGGTGGAGGCAGTTATGTCAGCGCTAACGATAGAAATGCGCTGCTCTCGAAAATCGGTAAACAGCTCGTCGGCTATGACATAGGTATACGGCCGAATCTGGTATGTTTTGTCTAGTCCTATGCTACGGAGGCGGGTGATGACTATGCTGACGAACTCGTGGAAATCGCCGTATGGTGCGCGAATCATGAGCAGGAAATCAGACATTAGTCCGTGACCGCTGTAGATCGAAAAGTGAGGCCCAGTTGGCCATGGCGGACGCTCATCGCCACGATGGGCGTCCGCCCACTCTTTTTCGATCGATTTACACTCGCGGGTAAGACGATCCAGAACGTCCTCGTGGTAGTTGGGGCCGGCGCGCTTTGCGCGGTCGAAGAGAACAAACATGCGAATGCCTTTGGTTTGCAGCGAGATAGGGATCAGCATTCCCTCAGCTATAAGCTCCTCGGTACCTGGTGGCCGAGGAGCCGGTGTAGTTAAGTCGAACTGGGTTCGGTTGAACTCGTTGACGGCGGCGATAACGTCCTCGCCTGCGCTGTCTACCTCCAGTGCCTGAGAGTCATCAGGTTGTTCAGCCAAGGCATCTGGCCCCTTGGCCCAGTGCATGCGCGTGTGGCAGGCGAGGTAGTCGATCTGCTCGAGGCTGGTGCCGCGTAGGAGCTCGTGCAGCCCGGTCATTATCTCCTCGGGGATGAAGCGCCTTGGGATCCATAGCCGCAGTAGTAGGTCGTAATCGCCAAGGGTCTGATATAGAGAGTAGGACGTAATGTTGAACTCGCTGTAGAAGGTGCGCAGGCATTCAAGTATGTAGTCGCGGTCGTAATAGACGCCAAAGGAGAGGCGCCAGAAATAGAGGAGACAAGCCTCGTGGCGCTCGTGGATGTCGTCGTCCCACAACAAGACCTCACGTTGCGGGACAGCTTCAGCGACACCTTGCGCCGTGTTTGGAGTTCGCGGTGGAGTGGGCATTTCGCAACTCTAACCGAGTGCATGGGATCGAGCGAGCCAGGCTCACCGGGGAGTTTCTTCGATCACTTTCATCTGACAGGCCGAAATCACGGCTGACACCGAGTAAAGCCGCAACTTGCACCGCCCCACCCCTCCCCTCTAGGGTCGGGCGCGTCCAAAAAGAACGCCCCGGGCGGCGGTTGGACGCCCCCGGGGCCGGCACAGGAAGGGGTACTTCCCATGCGCGATCAGCGTAGCTGTCCCGAATCCAAACGGCTCTCCACCGCCGAGCAGGACCGGATCACCCGCCACACCGTCCTGATCGCGGTGATCGACCTCCATCCTGCCCAGGTCACTGTCTCCGAACTGGTCCGGCAACTGACCCGCTCGCCGCAGGCCTTCGGCGAGCGTGACGGGATCGAGCAGGCCGTGCTCGACCTGGCCGGGCTGGGGCTCCTGCACCACCACGACTTCCGCAACCGTCCCGACGCCCTGGTCGCGCCGACGCAGGCGGCGCTCTGCGCCTACGAACTCCTGAGCGAGGACGAGGAGGACGAGGACTGATGGACAAGCCATTCGTGATTACGAGCGGCGATCCGGTCACCGTCTCGCTGCCGGACACCACCGAGGCGCAGGCCATGACCTTCGAGGGAATCGGCCTCGAGGACGGTACGGGCACCCCCATCGTGATCCTGCGCTCCGGCTCCGAACGCATCACCTACCCGCTCTCAGAGCTTCGGATCGAGCCAAACGAGGACGACGAGCGCCCTGGGTAGGGAGAGTTCGGCGGGTCGGAGCGCAGGCCACAGGGAGGGACCCCGCAAGGGGCACCCTGCTCTGGCCCGCCGGAATCTTCCACCCAGGGAAGTGCTCAGGCTTCGTCTGCAAGCCGCTCGGCACGGGCGAGCAGATCGGAGGGCTGCGTCTCGAATGCATCCGCGATCCGCCACACGGTTTTCAGCGTCGGCGTCTTGGCGGCGCGCTCCAAGCGGCCGAAGTAGGCGCGGTCGATGCCGCAAGCGAGCGCCGCCGCTTCCTGGCTGAGTCCGCGTTCCTCGCGGAGTTCTCGAAGCGCGTCTCCGAAGGCTTGGGCGCGCGAGCGGGCCATCGGGGAGCAGCCTTCCTTGTTGCGGCTTATTGCTCCACGGTCTAAAGTACCCCGGCCTAGAGGACTTCAGGCGTACCGCCTGTGCCCTGGCAATGAAGACAGAGCGAACGGGAGGCAGGGCGTGGCACGACAGCAAGGGGAAGCAGTCAAGCTGGAAACGACCCGGATCGCAAGCGTCGCCTTCCTGATCACGGCGAGCCTCCTGTGGGTCGGAGCCACGCAGGGTGCCACCGCTTCGGCCCCAGGGCTGAGCGCCACGCTGACGTCGACCGTTTTGCCCACGCGCTTGCCGCAAACGGGGAGCGCTCCGGTGACATTCGCCGCCACGGGCACCCTCACCGCGACGGACGGCTCACTCCACCCGGTGCGCGCCATCGAACTGCGGCTTGATCGGCAGCTTGGCGTCACCGCGACGGGCCTGCCGACCTGTACTCCGGGTGCGCTCTCTGGGCTTGCCGTCCAGCAAGCGCGGCAGCGTTGCAGAAAGGCCCTGGTCGGCAGCGGCACCGCGACGCAGGAGTTCTTGTTTGCGCTCGAACCGGGGGAAGCACCGCTGTATTCGCATCCGACGGTGCTCTTTTTCAACGCCACGGCCAAAGGAGCCACGCCCCAGCTCCTCACCTACTTCTACTTCCCGCCCGGTCCACCCGGTGCAGGCTTTAGCCCCGGTCCGTCCACAGTCGTGTCCCGAGCGGCGATCACTAAGACCAGCGGCTCCTACGACATCCAAATCCCCGATGCCAGAATTGGCGGAGCCGGAGCGCTGGTCGCCTTTCGGTTCCGCTTCGGCAAGACCTGGCAGTACAAGGGCCAGGAGCAGGGCTACCTGAGCGGCCGGTGCGCCACCGGAACGCTCAGAAACCGGGTCACGGTCGGGCTGCTCGACGGGACGGACCTGGCTGGTGCCTCGTCAGAACCCTGTACGAGCGGAGCCAGCCGATGAGGCGCTGGCCCGGGGTACACGCAGACGTACCCCGGCCTAGAAGACTCTGGGCGTACCACTCCAACGAGACAGCGGGAGGCAGAACGTGGCAGGGCAGTGGCAGGGAAACTCCGCTCCGAGAATGAGCCGGAGGGGGACCAGGGTGGTTGGCATCGCGCTCGTGATTGGTATGAGCGTCTTGGGGCTCAGCGTCGCTCAGGGAGCCTCCATATCCAAACCCAACCTCACGGCTTCGGCCACGGCAGAAGAATGGAAACCCCCTGTCCCCGATATCACACTGGCTAGCCCCTCCGAAGTGGGATTGCCGGCCGCAATCGTGCTGTCATCGCCATACCCTGACGTAGAAGTATGGTTTTGCAGCGGAGTTGGCACTGGCGAAAACTGTTACCCATATCTAGTAGGTCGCAGTGGTCCAGACGCCAGCGGTCGCTACCTTTCCGAATGGCAGCTGCCGATGGCTCCAACGGGCGCGATAGAACTTGGGGTGAGTGCAGATTCCTTTGGCACGTTTGGGACTCTCGTCACGTTCACCGTGACGGGAAATCGGTTCAATTACACTGATTTCCGTTCCTGCACTCGGGAAGAACTACCCCCTTCTTCATCCCGTGACGCGGAATGGTATCGGAATCACCCCAAATGGGTTGAGCCTTCCCAGACCATCGTCGACTACTACGCCCAGGTGGATACGTCGTTGACGTATCAGCTCCAGCGGAAGGTTCGGACCAAGACTAACCGCACGCAGTGGGCAACCATCAAGAAATACAGCAAGCGTTGGGATTTCCCCATCGCTCACTCGGAACTCGCAAAAGGGTATGGTCCGTACGAACGACGGGAAGCCAAGCAGAACATACCGGAGGAACTGCTCTTTCCTGCGAAACAACCAGCCTCCAAGTACCGGGTCGTCTACTTCGTCAGGCAGGGCCAGAAACTCCTCAAGCGAGGGGTCGTATCTAAAAAGCCGTGTCAGAAAATCGATGATCCTCCTTACTACATTCCGTAACCACAGGGGCGCTTCCTGTCTGCGAAAGCGCGTGGGTGAGACGATCACCTTTCGGTTCTGCTTCGGCCTGGCAATGAGTGCGCGAGCCAGAACCTCTTGACGTAGGGTTTTTTTCGGCGTATGTTGAATAGCTTTTGTTGCTAATCAAGGAGGTGAATGAGTAAGGGAAAAGTTCCGTCCGAACAGAGTGCCGACACGCGAGAGTTCGTCGCCGTGCGACGCATCGAAGGAGTCGATAAGCGTACGGAGTTCGAGTTGGTCGGCAACCGCCGGATTCAGATCAAGCCCGACTTTGAACACCCCATTGAGTTGCGCGTGGGCCGCGATGAGCAGACTCCGACCTGCTATCTCGTTCGGAACCCCTGGCATATGGGACGACGGGGGGAATATGCGGTCGTTCAACCGGAAGTCGTGCGCATGCATCCTGGTCGCGGTTGGATTGAGTTTGGCGATAGAGGGCAACAAATGGGCAAGATCGGGCGCCTGGTATCGCCGAAGTTAGAGCTTGGCGCCGATGTATCGCGACGCCATTGCCTCATCGCGACAAGTAATGCAGGGGAAGACGATGCTGAGATCCTTGAAATCGAGAACTATGGACGAAACGGCCTTCGCGTCTTGGTCCACCCCGACGATCTCACGGGCACTATTCACGAGTTCAGCCCGGAGGATGCCTGGTCGGAAGCTGCCGAGAACGATCCCGAGCTAGACCACGATTTACGGCCTACGACGTAATCTCAACGAGCTTTCGGTCGGTGGCTGCCCAAACGTTTTCGTCGGCAGCAAGATCGGTGAGTGAACCCGGCAGCTTGATCGGTTGCCCAATGACAGCCAGCGTTGTAGGCTCGATCCGAATCAAGGTGTCATTTCCGGTGCCAATCCAGACGGCATCGCGACTTAGGACAAGGGCTTTCGCACCTCCCGCTACTTTGATCGTTTGCGTTGGTGTGCCCGTCGACGGGTCATATCGCGTAACGGTGCCGTCCTGATTGAGCGTCCAGACCGCGCCTAGTCCGGCCACAATTTCATCAGAGGGACGTTTTAGTGGCATGATCGCTTTCGTTAGACCCAAGCCACTCGGCGCGGGGGTCAGCTTGTATGCCTTGCGTTCGTTCACATAATCAACGGCCCAGATTGAGCCGAGTCCAGCCGCTAGCCCATCTATTCCGGGGAACGAGTTGCTGTCTTGGAGTTGGTATTCACGTTCAACCTGTCCGTCGCGAGGGTCCAGCCGCGCGAGCGGGTAGCTTCCAAAGCCACCGATCCAAAGTGATTTGCCATCGAATACGGCTTTGGGGTTGCTGACCTTTACCCGGCTCAACCGCGTTATCTTCTCATCGGTTGGACCCACAGATAGCACCGTCCCTTCATTGACCACGATCCAGGCTTGCCCTTCGGGTCGGGCCACAACTCGATAGCCAGCCAGTCGAGATCCGACGCGTGGTGCAATTTCGGCCACATAGGGAGGGTGGTCGACGAAGAACCTCGTCCGTTGACCGTCCTCCTCCGAGATTCGGATCGCTGTCTCATCGTTTGCATCGACAAGCCAGGCGAAACCGCCACCAACGGCCAAGTCTTCGGATGGAGGGACATTCAAAACTCGCCTGATCTTTCCCGCCGGGTTCCCCGAAGCGGTGCCCCCACCGCCACCCCAAAGGATCAGGACGGCGACAAGTGCGCCAACGATCAGAGTCACAGCGAAGACGCTGCCGGCGATCCGTGTGGGCCGCCAACGGCGGCGATCTTCGTCGGTAGGCGCGGACGGCGCGATCGGCTCCTCGTCGTCAGGGTCGTCGCTGGCAGCCTCTACATCCTCGACCTCATCGGTAGCTTCCGGCTCGATCTCCCCGAAGTCTTCTGGCGCGTCCTCGTCCTGGGCCTTTTCGGACGGCTCATCGTCTTTTTCGGGCTCGACCACTGGATGGGATTCGCGGTATGCCTCCTCGTATTCGATGAACCACTCTGCGAGCTTGGGAAGCAGATACTTTCTCTGGCGCTCTCGCTCAAACCAGCGGCTATTGGGATACTCCGGCTTGCCCCAGATCGCGTTCGCTGCGGTTTGGAGAGTTCCGATTCCCTTCTGAGGGTCCGGCTTCGACGAGTTGAGCTGAAAAATCGTTGTTACTCCGTCTGCGAGTCTTTCGCCCTCCTCGGTGTAGGGATCTCCGCTGGTCGAATCACTTTGGGGTTTGAAGTTTCGGGGAAATTCCGCTCGCTGTAGCTCGTAGAAGCGTTTGGAAAAGTCCTTCAAAAATTGGCGGACCGCTTCAAAGCGCTCCTCGCGCTCGGGCATCGTCGGCATCGCAGGCCCCCCGACGCACTCAAGGGTCAGGACTGCCTTGGCACGCATGAAGTCCTCTTCCTCTGCGTGGATGGCTCCGCAAGCATCGGCCCGATGAGGCTTTTGAGAGCTAGCGCGAGCTCGGCCTTCTCAGGCACCAGCTGTCGTGCATCTGTCATCACCAGCCTAATTCTTACGGGCGTGGGTCCATGCGGGCGGTCCCACTGGACGTACACATGGATGTCCTCCTGGACGTGACACGGCAAACACCGACCTCTAAACCATCGCTCTGAACCAGCAAAACGATGGAAAGGAAGTGCCATGTCCACCGATCTCATACCGGCAACCCCGCACCGCCTCTCGCGTGGTGACCGCCAGCGGGCGGTCGTACTGCGCGATGCGCAGCTGCCCGGCCAGCAGGCGGCAGCCAAGATAGAGAGCGCGGCCTTCGCCGCCCACGTCGCCTTGAGCCACGCCACGATGCTCTCGGCGGCCGAGGGCCGCGCCATCGAATACGCGCCACTCGGCGAGGCGAGGTACAAGGCGATCTGCGACGGCTTCGCTGGCCTCTGCGTCGAGGAGCTCAGCCTCCTCGCCTTCAAGTAGGGGGCAGCCATGAGCATCCTGGCCATCGCGATTCTCTGCGTCGTCGGCTTCGCCGCCATCGTTGCGCTCTGCGTGGCGGGGGTGGCCGCCCTCTATGACGAGTGGCATCGCCCCGATGACGCGCTCGACCCCTACCGGGCTGGCCTCGACGCCTCGGCCCGTATCGGCGCAGCGGCATTTGAGGCCGAGCGCCTGCTGCACGTCGCCGCCGAAAACGCCAAACACGAAGAAAGGGAGGACCGCTGATGCAGGCGCTCCCGCTCACGCCCCAAGAAGCCATGAATGTCGTCACTCGCCAGGTCCGCCAGTTTGAACAAGTCGGGCTGACCCATGAGGCGGCGGTGCTGATGTGCGCCTTCACATTGAAAGTAGAGCCGCACAAGATCAGCGTGCTCGCTCCGCCTGTACCAAGCGAGGAGAAGAAGTGATGAACCGAGCAGTCGGCACCGTCTTGTTGCTCCTGGTCGTCTGCCTGGCGCTGCCGGTGCTGGCGAGCTATGCCGCGCAGGCGGTGCCGCTGCTCGTGTCCCTGATCGTCCTCTTGGGAGCCGTGCGGCTGCTGGTGCCCTCACGGTCCCGCCGGAGGTCGTAGCCGTGGCGAACGCCAATTCCCTGCTTGCTCGCTTGCGTTTGTTTCGTATACGAGCCACGCTGGAGGGCTTTGGCTCGTATACGAGCCAAGTAACCCATTCACCATGACGCCCTCATTCCACCTCATTCCCGAACGCCGCGATCCGCCCGACCTGGAGCGGTTCGTCGCTGGCCTCATCGCGTTTGCAATGGCGCGGCTGGAGGCCGAAGAAGCCGAGAAAGAGCAGGCCAAGCAATCGGAGGACGGCGATGATTGACGCCTTCGCCCTTGGCCTCTTCGCTGCGGCAGTTGGCGCGGTTGGAATGCTCGCCGTCCGCGTGATGCTGGCGGCCCAAGCTGGTCGCCAGCGCGAAACCTTCCGGCTGACCTTTCCGCGCAGCGTTGACCCGGCCCAAGTCACTGCTGCGCTCCGCAGCGTCCAAGGCCTCCTGCCGCGCTTTCCCGACCGGCTGGTTGTCACGCGCTCGGTCAGCTTCGAGACAATCGCTACCGCCGCCGGCATCGCCCACTACCTCACCGCCCCGGCGGAGAAAGGTGACTTGATCGTCGGGCAGCTGCGCGCCGCGATCCCCGGCCTCCGTGTCGTCTCCACGGTCGCCCCTGACCGCTACACCAATCTGACACGCGAGCTAGCAGCGGTCGGCCTCGGCGCCCTGAGGGTCGAGACGACGGCCGAGAGCAACGCCGCGCTCTTGGCGACGCTCCAACCGCTCGGGTCAAGCGAGGCGGTGATCGTCCAGTGGGCCGTCAGCCCAACCGAGCCGCTTCCCGGCTGGCTGCTCTGGCTGCGAAGCCGCAGTGACGAAGCCCCCCAGGATGGACGCCAGCCAGTCGAGCCGGAACTACGAGCCGTGTGCCGGGTCGGGGTTCGTAGCCTGAACCCCGACGCTCTGCTCGGCCGGGTGTTCGGCGCGATCCACCGCGCCGATGCCGCCGAACGCCGATTGACGCGCCGCCCGCTTCCTTCGGCGTGGGTCGCTTCCCGGCTGGCGCGTAGCGCCGCCCCGGTGTTGTCGCGCTCCGCGCTCGGTGTCGACGAGCTGGCAGCGGTGATTGGCTTCCCAATTGACGGCCCCCAGCTTCCCGGCCTCGGTTTCGCGGGAAGCCGAACGCTGCCGCCTGCCCCCGAGGTGCCGACGCAGGGCCGCGTCCTGGGCGATGCGATCGCCACCGGGCAGCCGGTAGCGATTGGCGAGGAGCAGTCCAGAACCGGGACGCTCATAACGAGTCCTACCGGGTCCGGCAAGTCGACGGTAGCCCAGCGCTTGTGCGCAGCCGACTTCGCGGCCGGGCGTGGAGTTGCGCTAGTCGAGAGCAAGGGAGATTTGGTCCATGCGCTCGCAGAAATCATCCCGGCGAATCGGCTCGGTGACGTGGTGATCTTCGACCCGGCCGACGCGCGGCCCGCTGGCTTCAACCTCCTGGCCGGTGGCGAGGAAGCCGCCGACCTCATCACCGATCACGTCGTCGGCCAGTTCCGGGCGCTCTACGCCGGATACCTCGGGCCGCGCTCGGAGATGTTGCTGCGAGCCGCGCTGCTGACGCTTTCCCAGGCCCCCGGCAACTGGACTATCTGCGAGTGCATGCCTGTTCTCCAATCGCCCGCTCTACGCAGGCAACTGATGGCCCAGATCGAGGATCACCAACTCGCCGCGACCTGGGCCTGGTTCGAGGGGCAGAGCGAAGCAGCCCGCGCCGAGATGATCGGGCCCCTGGCGAACAAGCTCTCCGCCTTCACGCTCAGGCGAAAGCTGCGCGCCGTGATCGGCCAGAGCGAAAACGCCCTCGACTTCGACGCGGCGCTGGCCGAAGGGCGGATCGTCCTCGTCTCGCTCGCCAAGGCATTGATCGGCGAAGACGCCGCCAGGCTGCTCGGCTCCTGCATCCTGGCCGAGCTGTGGGCGGCGATCCAACGCCGCGCAGCACTCCCCGAGAACAAGCGGCCGTTCGTCTCGGTCGTGCTTGACGAGGCCCAGGACTTCCTGCGGCTCCCGGTCGCCCTCGGTGATGCTGTCGCCCAGTCGCGGGGCCTCGGCGTCGGCTGGACCGTCTGCCACCAAAACCTCGGGCAGTTGAACCCCGAACTACGCGCGGCCGTCCTCGCCAACCTGCGCTCCAAGGTGGTCATGCAGACCACCGCCGACGACGCGCGGACCTTTGCCCGCGAGTTCGCCCCGCACCTGGACGCCGCCGACTTCCAAGGGCTCGGCCCGTTCGAGGCATACGCTGCCGTCTCGACCGGCGCGGCCGTTGCCCCGCCCGTCTTGATCCGCACCCGCCCGCCGCTCGCCCCGACCGGCAACGGCAAGCAGGTCCGCACCGCCTCCCGCGAGCGCTACGGCCGCGACCCGAAGGACGTAGACGCCGAGATTCAGGCGCGCTTGGATGCCGCCGCGCCTGAGGCCCCCATAGGAGCGAGGAGGCGGCGATGATCGCTGTTCGGTTCGCTCTCCTGAGTCACACCCAAAGCACCTGCACCAGGCAGCTTTCCGCTGCCGCAGCGCCAACGACTGGTAGCCCCCAGTGGAGGTTCCAATGAGTCGGCAGCGGGTGACGAATGCCTACGTCGAACGGCTGGCCGCCGAGCTTCCCGAGCGCGATCTGGCCCTGGTCGAAACCCTGGAGTGCTTCCGAGTCGCCACGGCGGCACAGCTGCGGCGGCTGCACTTCACCGAAGGGACACCAGCCGCTAACGCTCGCCAAGCCTGGCGCAGGCTCCGGGCGCTCCAAGACCGGCGGGTCGTAACGGTCCTCGAACGGCGGGTCGGCGGCGGCCGGGGCGGCTCCTCCCAGGCGATCTTCGCGCTGGACACCGCCGGACAGAAGCTGGGGGCGGCCTGCGGCCCAGCCGGTGGTCGACGCATCCGGCGTCCCTGGACGTCGGGCAACCAGTTCCTGGCTCATGCGATTGCCGTGACCGAGTTGTATGTGGTTGCCTCCGAGCGGGCGCGGGCCGGTGACGGCGAAGTCCTCGCCTTCGACGCCGAGCCGCTGTGCTGGCGGCGCTTCACCGGGGTCGGCGGCGCGACCGCTTGGCTCAAGCCGGACGCCTTCGTCCGCTTCGGCGCGGGGGAGTACGAACACCTGAGTTTCGTAGAGGTCGACCGGGCTACCGCCTCGGTTCCGACCGTGGCGCGCAAGCTCAGTGTCTACCGCCGCTACTGGCAGACCGGCCGCGATCAAGAGCGCTTCGGTGCCTTCGGCCGCGTCCTGTTGCTGGCTCCGAACGCTGCCCGCCGCGATCTCCTGGCCGAGGCCGTGAAGCGCCAGCCCACCGACGCGCAACCCTTGTACCGGGTGGCGTTGTATGAGGAGGCGGCGGACCTGCTGACCGGGAGGGCATCGTGAAGCGACTCCCCCGCAATTCGATCCTGACCGGCGATGCCCGCGAAGTGTTGGCCGGGCTGCTACCCGAGTCGGTGGATTGCTGCGTAACCAGCCCGCCGTATGCGAACGCCCTTCGCGACTACGGTGCGCCGGGCCAACTCGGCCAGGAGCCGACGATCACCGAGTACGTCCAGAGCCTTCGGGCGGTGTTTCGTGGAGTGCGGTGGGTGCTTAAGGACAGCGGCAGCCTGTGGCTTGTGATCGCGGACAGCTACTCCCAACACCCGAGCCAGGGCGCGCCGCGTGGAAGCCTGCTGCTCGCACCGCAACGGGTGGCGCTGGCGCTCTCGGAAGACGGCTGGATCGTCCGCAATGTCGCGGTTTGGCAGAAGCCGAATCCGCTGCCGCAGAGCGCGCGGGATCGGCTCAGTCCGACCTACGAAACGGTGATCTTCGCGACGAAGGCCCGCCGCTACTTCTTCGACCTCGACGCCATCCGCATCCCGCACCGTTCGGCTGATCGGGCGCGACCGATGCCGGGCGAATGCAGCCGCCGCTACCAGGGCAACAACACCGGCCTCGGCAAGCTCAAGGCGGCCGGCCGGGTCGGCAATGCGCGAGGCAAAAACCCCGGCGATTGCTGGCGAATTCCGACTGCCATCGACCGACTGGGGCACCAGGCCACCTTCCCCGAAGCGCTGATCGAGCGGCCCATCCTCGCGACGTGTCCAGAAAAAATATGCGTCCAGTGTGACGAAGCATGGATTCGCCCGACGCGGATCAAGAGCCGCCGGACGAGCGAAGGAATGCGGTACACACAGGAGGTTGGGAAGCTGCGGCGCTGCGACTGCTTCGCGCCGACTCGCCGGGGGGTCGTCCTCGATATTTTTGCTGGCACCGGCACCACGGCGGTTGTTGCGAAGCGGCTTCGCCGCGACTTCCTCGGCATCGAACTGAATCCGGCCTACGTGAAGCTGGCAACTGATCGGCTCCGCTCTGTGGGGAGTTCCGCGGCGGGTGGAAGGGAGTGCACTCCTTTCTGCTCGCCGCCAGAGCTATCCACTAACAAAGGAGGTGCTGGGTAATGGCGACAGCCATAACGAAAGCCCAGAAGATTCACGACCGCGTAGAGGCCGTGGTGGCAGAGCAGGGCGTCTCCAAGAAGGAGGCGCACGCCATAGTCGCTTCCGAGTTTGGCATGCAGCCAAGTTCGGTACGCGGGGCGGTTTTTCAACACCGCAAGGCCGCTGGATTGACCGGCCGCAAACGCGTCCGTGAGACGACCACGGAGGGGGCAGTCGCCTCAGCCGTGCAAACCCTCGAAGACGCCCGCGACGCGATCGACGATGAGGTCGATCACGCCCGCGAGCGCAGCGAGGAGGCCGCCGCCGAGTACAAGGCACTCCAAGGGAGCGCTAAGGACCGGAAGGCCGAGATCGAAACCAAGATCAAGGCGCTAACGGCGTAACCACCATGCGGGCGACCTGGACACCACATTTGGATTCCTCTAGGTCGCCCGCCTCTTTTTGGTGGCCGCAATTCGGTGTTCCGCTTGTTGCGTATACGAGCCAACAAGCAGAAGATATGGGCATGTCTCAGGCTCAATTACAAGAGCTTGGCAGGGTGGTCCACCGCGAGCGTGCCAAGGCGAAATTGACCCAGCGGGGGCTAGCCGAAAAGGCTGGGGTGAGTCACGCAACGATCTGGCATTTGGAGTGCGGAGATTTCAAGCGCCCCGACCCCGACAAGCTCCAGCGGATCGCTCAGGCGCTGAACCTCGGCGCCGGGGACTTCTTTGCCTTGGTCGGCTACACGCACTCCGACCACCTGCCGAGTCTCGACCGGTACCTGCAGATCATGTTCGAGGGCGATCTTTCGGCGAAGGACCGCAAAGACATTGAGCGCTACATCGAGCAGAAGCGAGCCAAAGGCCGCGAACGCGGCAAGAAAGGAACGAAAGCGAGGACTGCATGAAGCGAGCCGCGCTGTATCTGCGTGTCTCAACTGACCGCCAGGTTGGCCGGGCGTTTTCCGAGGAGGGCTATTCGGTCGAGACGCAGCGGGAGGCCGGCCAGCGCCGCGCCCGCGAGCTTGAAGCCGAGGTCGTCGCCGAGTACGTGGACTACGGCGACTCGGCCCGTGTCGCCAACCGGCCCAAGTTCCAAGCGCTCCTCAAGCGGATTCGCGAGGAGCGCGACCTTGACCTTCTGATCGTCTACAACGTTTCGCGCTTCGCCCGCAACACCTACGACGACATCGTGATTGCTGCCGAGCTGGAACAGCTCGGCGTGGAAATCATCTCAGCGACGGAGCGCTTCGACAACACGCCGTTCGGGAAGCGGATGCGCCGCTACGCCGCCGCCGACGCCGAGTTCTACTCCGAATCCTTGTCGGTCGAGGTCAAGCGAGGACTCCACCAGAAGGTGCGACGTGGCGGACGGCCGGGTCCCGCCCCTATCGGCTACCTCAATGTCCATGAGCGCGACGAGGCGACCGGCCGCATCATCGCCACCATCGAGCCTGATCCGGAGCGTGCCTCGCATATCCGGTGGGCCTTTACCGCCTACGCAACCGGCGCCTACACCCTCGACTCGCTATGCGCGGCTCTCAAAGAGCGCGGCCTCCGTACCCGGCGCACCGCAAAGCAGCCCGAACGCCCTCTTTCCCGAAGCCACCTTGCCCGCATTCTGGTCAACCCCTTTTACATCGGCACCGTGCGCTACGGCGACGTAGAAAATCCGAATGGTCGCCACAAGCCCCTGATCGACAAGCTGACCTTCACGGTGGTCCAGCGGGTGCTTGATGCTCACGCGATGGCCTGCGAGCGGGATCGCAAGCACCAGCATTACCTAAAGGGGAGTTTGCGCTGTCACCTCTGCGGCGAGCGCGTGTCCTTTGTAAAGGGCAAGAGCAAAACCGGGCGGGTCTACGACTATTTCGCCTGCCTTGGTCGCGTGAAGGGAACCGGCTGCAAACTGCCGTACCTCCCGGCAGACCAAGTTGAGGACCGGGTGCCCGAACGGTACGAGGAAATCAAGGTCGTCCAGCTAGGCACCCGGGCGACCGCGGAGGACTGGCATCTGCATCTAGAGGACGTGCGGGCAGCCCTGAGCCAAGCGATGGGCGGACTCGACAAAGAGAACGAGGAAAAGGGCAACCGCCTTCGTGCCCGACTTGAGGTTCTCAACGGCGAGAGCAGCAAGCTAGTTCAGGCCTTCTTGGCAGACGCGCTCCCGACCGACGTCTTGAAGGCTGAGCAGGATCGGGTCAAAGATCAGAAGGCGCAATCGAGAGCGAGCTTGCCCAGGTGGAAGCGGACGTTGCCCGGTTCGCCAAAGTCTTCAATCGCGCGCTGGA
This sequence comes from uncultured Solirubrobacterales bacterium, assembly GCA_963714665.1. Classification (GTDB taxonomy): domain Bacteria; phylum Actinomycetota; class Thermoleophilia; order Solirubrobacterales; family 70-9; genus VRUE01. Next base: position 41,953 of record CAVQPE010000008.1, read on the forward strand.
CGCCGCACAGAACATGGTGCGGGCATACGGCGAAGCGGAGGGCATGCAGTGCCGCCTATGGAACCAAGCGTTCTTCCTCGCCTTCCGAGTCAAGCCCGACGGGAGCATTGAGGGCGACCTTCGGGACGAGGTGCAGATTCTGACGGCGGCAGATACCCCAAAGCGGCTCCGAGCAGAAGCCCGGAAGCCGGTTTCTTTGGGCCAGGGTTCCAATAAGACCCTTCTAGCGGAGGGGGTGGGATTCGAACCCACGAGCGCCTTGCGACGCCAACAGTTTTCGAGACTGCCCCGTTCAACCACTCCGGCACCCCTCCAGGGCACTACAGAGCCGAATCCTAGCTAGGCCGGAGGAACTCGCGAGTCCAGCAGGAGGACGAGGGTGACGCGCCAGGTCACCTTGCGGTGCGCTCCGAGTGGATCGCGGCGATGGCCGACTCCAGGGAGGGATAGAAGTGATCTTTGTCGAGCGTGTCCATCAGCCCGTAGCGCAGCGTCAGTTGCTTGAGGCGATCGCGCAGCTCGACGAAGGCGAGGTGGATCCCCGCCGCGTTCAACTCGCGATCGAGCAGCTCGAGCATCTCCGCCGCGGTCACGTCGACGTCGGTGATCGCCTCGCACTGCAGGACGATCCAGTCGGGTTCGCGCTGGCTCGCGAGTCGCCTGATCTCGTCCCGGAACCTGCCCGAGTTGGCAAAGAACAGTGGCGCCTCCCAGCGGTAGACGACGACGCCCGCGATCTCTTCGGCGTCGGGATAGGCGCTGAGGTCATGCCATCCCTCCAATCCCTCCGGGCGTCCCAGAACGGTGCCGTGCGGCCACCAGTTGCGGCGGAAGAAGAGGATGATCGCCAGCAGGACCGCGACCACGATTCCCTGCAGGACGCCGAGGAGGACGACCCCGGCGCTGGCCACCAGGGACACGCCGAGCGCGCTTCTGCGCATCTCGTAGTAACGGCGCAGCAGCGCCAGGTTCATCAGCGACAGCGCCGCGGCGATCACCACCGCCGCAAGCGCAGCTTGCGGCAGGTCGGCGAGCAGTGAGTTGAGGAAGAGAAGGAGGGCCGCGACGAGCCCGGCGCCGACCAGGCCGGCCAGCTGGGTCTTTGCCCCCGACTGCTCGGCGACCGCGGTCCTCGAGCCGCTCGTCGAGACCGCGAAACCCTGAAAGAAGCCGGCCGCCACGTTCGCCGCCCCGACGCCGATCATCTCCTGGTCGGGCTTGACCTCTTCTCCGCGTCGGGCCGCGAAGCTGGTCGCGGTCGCGATCGTGTCGGTCAGCGAGACCAGGGTGATGCCGAGCGCCGCCAGCAGCAGCGCCGGGACGTCGCCGGCATTCGTCCAGGGAAGTCCAGGGGTCGGCACTCCCTGGGGCAGGGACCCGACCGTTGCGACCCCGTGGTCGGCCAGGCCGAAGGCCGCCGAGACGACCGTTGCCGCGACGACTCCCACGAGGATCGCCGGCAGGCGCTTGGTGAGGAGCGGAAGAACGAGCAGGATGCCGAGTACGGCGAGGCCGAGCACGAGCGTGGCGGCGTGGGTCTGGCCGAGACCTTCCACAAACGCCTTCAGCTCGGAGAGGAACGAGTCGGCGTCGGTCGAGAACCCGAACAGCTTCGGCAGCTGCCCGACGATGATCGTGATCCCGAGGCCGTTCATGTAGCCGACCTGCACCTCCTTGGAGAGCAGGTCGGCGACGAACCCGAGCTTGCCGAGGCCGAGGCCGATCTCGATCAGGCCGACGAAGATCGCGAGCATGCCCGCCAGGGCGATCGCCGACCCCGGGTCTCCGACGACCAGCAGCGGCGTGATCGAGGCGAGGATCAGGGGCGAGATCGAGGAGTCGGGCCCGAGCACCAGGACCCGTGAAGGGCCGAAGAGCGCGTAGCCCACCAGGCAGGCGATCGTCGTGTAGAGGCCGGTGACCGCCGGCAGGCCGGCGAGCTCCGCATAGGCCATGCCCTGAGGGACGAGGATCGCGGCCAGCACGACCCCGGCCACCAGGTCGGGACGAACGGATGGGCCCGGGTACTCTCGGATGAGCTCGATCCCGGGAACCCAGCGGTGCAGCAGGCTGGGGCTGGGATGTTTACTTCCCGAATCTGCGGACTTCGTTCCTCTGCATGGCTGTTTCGAGGTGGCACCTTCCCATGAAGCAGCCCGATGGGGGTTCAGAGCTCACGCGATCAGCGTTATTGCGCCGCGCGCGACCAGCAGCACCCCGGCGACCGCCACGATCCGGATCGCGATCCGCCAGGCCGTCTCGTCGCAACCAGGCCTTGAAGCGCTCCACCCGCCCCGGCGTCGCCTCCGGTGGTGCGCGGGGTCCCACGGCTCAGGGCCTGCTGCCAGCGCGGCGGGCTTTTCTCTCTTTTCGCCTTGCCCTTTGCGGCCCTCCGTCGTTTCCGTCGTTCCCTGAGGATTGCATCGCGTTCGGCGCTGAGGGCCCGCGCGACGATGAGAAAGATGACTCCTAGAACGATGTCGGCCGCAGGGCTGAACGTGTTCTGGGTGGCTTCGACCGCGCCTGAATCCTCCAATGAGAAGACGATCACCAGCCCCAGGGAGACGCTGGTCATCATCGCCCCGAGCAGGTAGCCGAGCATCAGGTTCCGCGGCCTTGGCAGCAGCAGCATCACCGTGGTCGCGGCAAGCAGGGTCGGATTCAATGCGGCCGAGAAGGCCAGCAGGAGGATGTCCACGCCCGGACTCAATCACCTCCTTGTCGCCGCGGGTCGCCGCGGGATAGGCTGGGCTGAGCGCTGCCACAGGATCGTTGTCTGGCTATCGACGGCGATTCACCAAACGAGGATGAGGAGCTCTTCAATGTCGGCCGACCAGGGCGAACACCGACTGGCCGCGCTCGCGGCTCTCGCGAGCGCGATGGTCCTCGCAGTCCTCAGCATCGACATCGTCCTTTCGCAGTTTCCCCGGGGGCTGATCGTGCTCGCCTGCATCGTGATCGCGTTCGCGGCGGCTTGGCACGGCCTGACCCGCACCGGGGGGGCACGGCTTCTGGGGGCGGGAATCGCGATCCTGGCAGTGGCGCTGATCGTTGCCGTGTTGATCGCCGACGGCGACCACTTCGTACAGGCTCTGGTGATCGTGGTTGCCCTGGGGCTGATGCTCCTTGCGACCCGATCGGCCTTCGGGGTCCACGTCCCGCTCGAGCCGGCACCGGACCCCCGCCACCCCGTGCTCTTCTACAACCCCAAGTCGGGCGAGGGGAAGGCCGAAAAGTTCCACCTGGCTGAGGAGGCCCGCGCGCGCGGCATCGAGCCGATCGAGCTGAAGCTCGGCACCGACCTCGAGCAGCTCGTACGAGGTGCGGTCGCCGACGGAGCCGACGCGCTGGCGATGGCCGGCGGCGATGGCTCCCAGGCCGTCGTTGCCATGGTTGCCGCCGAGCGGGACCTGCCCTATGCCTGCATCCCAGCCGGGACCCGCAACCACTTCGCGCTCGACCTCGGGGTCGACCGCGACGACGTCGTCGGCGCGCTGGATGCCTTCGTCGGCGGTCGCGAAAAGAGGGTCGACCTCGCCGAGGTCAACGGCCGCGTATTCGTCAACAACGTCTCGATCGGCCTCTACGCCGAGGCCGTCCAGCGCGAGGGCTACCGGGAGGCGAAGCTGCGGACCATCCTCGACACGCTGCCCGAGGTGCTGGGGCCTGAGGGCAAGGGGCTGGACCTGCGCTGGACCGGGCCCGGAGGGCATGAGCACTCCTCAGGTACGGCGATCCTCGTCTCCAACAATCGCTACCGGCTCGGGCGTGCGGTCGGCTCGGGCACCCGGCCGAGGATCGACAGCCGGCTGCTGGGGATCGCCGTTGCCTCCCCACCGGGCGGAGGCCAGCGGTTGATCGAGCGCCCCTGGCAAGAGTGGTCCTCTCCAGTCTTCGAAGTCGACGCGGACGGCCCGATCGCCGCGGGCATCGACGGCGAGGCCGTGACTCTGGATGCGCCGCTTCGCTTCAGGATCCTGCCGGCGGCACTGTGGGTGCGGATCGCCGCCGCACACCCCGGAGCCTCTCCCTCCGCGGCGATGCCCGAGGGCGCCTGGAAGACCGTGCGTGCCCTGGCGCGGATCGCTATCGGGGAATCGCCTAGGCGACAACCTCAGGGCAAGGATCATCGGCCGCGATGAGCCGGTGGCTCAGCGAGGCAAAGGCGATCGACAACGCCATCTACGGAGCGATCGCCGCCAGCGACACTCCCTCGCTGGACGGCGCCATGCGCCGCCTCTCCCGCGCCGCCGACCACGGCAAGCTCTGGTTCGCCATCGCGGCCGCGCTGGCCCTCCTTGGCGGATCCAGCGGCCGGCTTGCGGCTCGAAAGGGCCTCGTCTCGCTCGGCATCGCCTCCGCCTTCGCCAACCTCGTCGCCAAGCCGCTGACCACCCGGCGGCGCCCGGCAAGGGAGGAAGCCGAGGAGCTCACGCGGCGCCATGTCCAAATGCCGCGTTCGAGTTCCTTCCCCTCCGGCCACTCGGCCTCTGCCTTCGCCTTCGCCAACGGCGCAGGCACTGTCCAGCCGATGCTCTCAGCGCCACTGCGGATTCTGGCAATGCTGGTCGGATACTCCCGAGTCCATACCGGGGTGCACTATCCGGCGGACGTGCTCGCCGGCGCGTTCATCGGCGTGAGCGCGGCGGAGGTGGTGTCGTTTTGGGGAAATTCACGCGCCTAGTCGTCCAGGCACGCAGCCGACATTGACCCAGCTCTGGTGTGGTCAATGTCGGCTGTGCGACCTGCGCTGCACTTGTAAAGCCCGGCCAGAAACGGAGAGGGTGGGATTCGAACCCACGAGGCGGGTTAACCCCGCCCACGCGATTTCCAGTCGCGCTCCTTAAGCCGCTCGGACACCTCTCCGGGACTCCCAAGGGTATTCGCTAGCGCCGGGCGGCGAAGAAGCCGGTGAGCAGGGCGGCGCACTCGGCCTCGAGCACGCCGCCGGTTACGTCGGGCCTGTGGTTCAGGGCGGGCTCGGCGAGGACGTCGATGACGCTGCCGGCCGCGCCTGCCTTGGGGTCGGAGGCGCCGTAGACGACCGCGGGGATGCGGGCGAGGACGATCGCTCCGGCGCACATCGCGCAGGGCTCGAGCGTCACGTAGAGGGTCGTGCCGGGCAGGCGCCAGCCGCCCAGGGCCTCGGCGGCGGCGCGGATCGCGAGGATCTCGGCGTGGGCCGTGGGGTCGGCTCGCAGCTCGCGCTCGTTGCCGGCCGCGGCGAGCGGCTCCCCGTCGCGGGCGACGACGGCGCCGATCGGCACGTCGCCGTGGCCCTCCGCCTCGCGGGCGCGCTCGATCGCCAGCGCCATCAGCCGCTCGTCCGTGGGCGTCGGTGCTTCGCCTCGCATGCATCGGAGAGTATGTGGCACCAACAACTTCGCCCGCGGGCCCGTGTTAGGTGAGAGCCCGCTCGGCTGCAGGGATTGCGCGAGCGCAGAACGAGATGAACCGACGCCTTCCGATCGCTGCCGCCGCTGCCCTGTACGTGGCGCTCTGCCTCGCAACCGGACCCGCCGATGCCCTTGCCGCAAGCGGAGTCGCGCCCGCGCACGGCTTCGCCCCGCACCAGCTCGTGGTCAAGCTCGCCGGGGCGCGCGGGGCGCGGACCGTGACGCTGCCCCACCAGGTCGGCGTGCGAGCCGCCGCGGAGGCCCTGCGCAGCCGTCCCGGCGTCGCCTACGCCGCGCCCAACTACGTCGCCACCGCCTCCTCTGCGACGAAGTCCGACGCGGCGCTGGAGCTGCCCAACGACCCGGGGACGATCGACCTGCCGATCGGGCCCCCGGGCGGGTGGGTTGAGAAGCAGTGGAACTTCCTCCCCTGGCAGGGCACGGCGAGCCCGCTGCTGCCGATATCTCCCGGCGGCATCGACGCGGTCGGCGCCTGGGAACACCTGGCCGCGGCGGGGCACCCCGGCGCCGAAGGCATCACCATCGCGGTCCTCGATTCCGGGGTCGCCTACCGGACGAAGAGACCGCGCTTCCTGCGCAGCCCCGACTTCACCGCCGGCCAGTTCGTCCCCGGCTACGACTTCATCGACGACGACCCCGTCCCGCTCGACGAAAACGGCCATGGGACCCACGTCGCCGGGACGATCGCCGAGAAGACCAACAACGGCATCGGCCTCACCGGGCTCGCCTTTCGAGCGAAGCTGATGCCGATCCGCGTTCTCGACAAGCACGCGCACGGGCAGGCGGACGAGATCGCCAGGGGAATCCACTTCGCGGTGGCCCACGGCGCTGACGTGATCAACATGAGCTTCAACTTCGACTGTGGCGAGCAGGTGCCCGGGGTCGTCGAAGCGCTGCGCCAGGCATACCGCAGGGGCGTCATCACCGTTGCGTCCGTCGGCAACATCAAGTCGGAGGGGTGCATCGCGCCTCCGGCCACCGGCCCGCACACGATCGGCGTCGGCGGCAGTACCGAGGGCGGTTGCCTCGGCAATTACTCGCTGGCGGGCGCATACGTCGATGTCCTTGCACCCGGCGGCGGAAAACCGGTAGCGGGCTGCCCGTCGGTCTCGGCCGGCTCGATCTACCAGGTGACGCTGCGAGACCACAACCCCCGCCGCTTCGCGGAGCCCCGCAACTACGACGGCACCTCGATGGCCGCCGCCCACGTCTCCGGGGTCGCCGCGATGATCCTCGCCAGCGGCACGCTCGACCCCAAGGCGAAGAAAAAAGGCCGGGTCGCCGCGGTGACGAGGCGCCTGCGCGGGACAGCGCGCGACCTGGGCCTGCCGGAAACGCGCCAGGGCGCCGGCCTGATCGACGCCTCGGCCGCTACAGAACCGCAGGGCTAAGGCCCTAAGTCGTACGGACGATTATCACGCTGCAGGGGGCGTGATGGGAAACGTTGTTGGGGACGCTGCCGAGGAGAAACCGGCGCGCCCCGGTCATGCCCTTGTTGCCGACGACGATCAGGTCTGCCTTGGTCTCTTCGGCGACGTTGAGGATCGCCTCGGCGGGTTCGGCCTCGACCGGGTGGGTCTGCACCTCCACCCCCTCCTTGCGTGCGCTCGCCGCGGCGGCGTCGAGGACGAGGTTGACGTCCTCGCGCGGGCCGATCTCGTACTGGACGTCGGCCGGTGCGTCGAGCTTCTCCGCCTCGACCCGGCGCTTGGGCAGGGGCTCATAGGCGCTGACGATGCTGAGCTCGGCCCCGGCGAGCTTCGCCAGGTCGACGGCCTGGCGGACAGCCTCTGCGGCGGTCTCGGACCCGTCGGTTCCAACAACGATGCGAGTGAACACGCCGCCTCCTTGACTGGGCTCGGTCGCTGAACGGAGCCGATACTAACGCTGTGAGTGGGCGTGAGCAGGCAAGCCGCGGAAGCCGTCGCCGAGGATTTCGGTCGGCGTCGTCGCGAGCCGGTAGATCGCGATCGCCATCGAGGCCACAAGGCAGGCGATCAGCACCGCCATCCCGGCTTTCCAGAGGCTTGGCATTAGGCTGATCTCATCATGGAGAAGGTCACCGACGGGGTCTGGCTGCTGCGCGGGGATGCCCGCAAGTCGATGAACATCTACTTCCTCGAGGACGGGGACGGGGTGGTGCAGTTCGATGCCGGCACCAAGGCGATGGTGAAGAAGGCGCGGGCGGCAGCCGAGCAGTTGGGTGGCCTGAAGCGGATCGTGCTCGGGCACGCACACGCCGACCACCGCGGCACGGCGCCCTCGCTCGACGCTCCGGTCCATTGCCATCCCGACGAAGTCGCCTACGCCGAAAGCGACGCTGTGCTGTGGGACTACCTGGACATCTCGCAGCTTCCGGCTCCGGCGCGCTGGATCTACCCGATGCTGCTGCGGCGCTGGGACGGCGGCGCGGTGAAGATCGACGGGACCGTCTCCGAGGGAGACGAGGTGGCGGGCTTTCGCGTCATCCACTTCCCCGGCCACGCACCGGGTCAGATCGGGCTCTGGCGCGAGCGCGACCGCGTGGCGATCGTCAGCGACGTCGTCTACCTGATCGACTCGACCCGGCTGGGACGGCCGCTGCCGAAGGGCGAGGCAAGCGTCCCGCACCCCGCCTGGGGCTGGGACCACGCCAAGGCGAAAGAGTCGGTGCGCAAGCTGGCGGCGCTGGAACCGGCGCTGGTCTGCACTGGGCACGACGAGCCGCTTCGCGGCGAGAACCTGCGGCCTGCGCTGGAACGAGCGGCTGAAAAGTATTGAGCCCGAGGCGGCACTCTCCACCCCGCTGCCATAGTTTCCGCCTCTGATGATCGGGACCTACGCCTCGGCGGCGCTGATCTGCGCCGCCTCGCTGCTGGTGGGACGCGCCGTCCTCGGCCTCGCCGGAGGAGAGGAGTCGCGCAGGTGGCTGGCGCCGGCAGTCGGCTTCGGCACGATTCTCACCGTCACCGGCTTCCTGGCCCGGGCGCCCGGTCACGCGACCAGCGCGACGCTCGGGTTGATCGTGCTGGTCGTGGCCGCGGCGCTGCTGCTCTGGTGGCAGCCGCGGCGCCCCGCCGGCGCCATGCTGCGGGAGGGCCTGCCGGTCGCCGCGATCGTCGCGCTGGTGCTCTCGATCCCCTTCGCGATCAGCGGGCGCTGGGGGATCGTCGGCGTCGGCTTCAACAACGACCTCGGCCTGCACCTGGCCTGGGCCGAGTGGCTGCGCAGCGGCCTTGGCCCTGCGCCGGAAGCCGGCTACCCGCTGGGGCCGCACGCACTCGCCGCCGCGGTCGCAGCGCTGCCCGGGATCGGCCTCGGCCAGGCCTTCGTCGGCGAGATCTTCGCCATCGGGATCATCACCGCGTTGACGGCTCTGGCGGCGCTCGGCGACCTCGGCGCAGGGCGCAGGGCGCTGGCCGCGACGCTCGTCGCGATCCCCTACCTCGGCGCCTCCTACTTCGCCCAGGGCGCCTTCAAGGAGACGGCAGAGGCGCTCTTCGTCCTAGCCTTCGCCGTCTACCTCCACGACTTCGATCGCCGACGGGCCGAAAACCCGCGTATATCGACGGTTTTCGGCCCGTCGGCGGGGGTGTTGGCGCCGCTGGCGCTCGCGGGGGGGATCTTTTTCTCCTACAGCTTTGCTGGGCTGGCTTGGCCGGTCGCGATCCTGGTCCTCTGGGGAGTGACGGTGCCGGAGGTGCGGCGTGGGCTGCGGCCGCGGACGCTGCTGCAGACCGTGCTCCGTCCCAAGGTCCTGATCCCGGCCCTGGTCCTGGGAGGGCTGGCGGCGACGCTGATGCTGGTCGGCCCCTTTGCCTTCGTCCACGGCTTCAACCGGGTGGCCGGGACCAACACGTACGGGCCGGTCTCCCCGGCCGAGGCGCTGGGGATCTGGCCGGCCTCCAACTACCGGCTCAACGCGGCCGGCGGCGCGCATCTCTCGGGGCTGGCCACTGCGGTGGCTGCACTTGCGGTGATTCTCGGGGCGATCTGGTGGCTGCGGCGACGCCAGTACGCAGTTCCGGTTGCGCTTGGCGCCTGTGCGCTTCTTTATCTCGCCGCGCTGGCGAGCAGCGGCGAGTACTCGCAGGCCAAGGCCCTGATCATCGCCGCCCCGCTGGCGATGCTCATAGCGATCCGCCCCCTGCTCATAGAGCTGCGCGGCGCCTTCGACCGCCGACGGGCCGATACGTCAAGGGGAACTAGACGTATCGGCCCGTCGGCGGTTGGGTGGGGGGTGCTGGCCGTCGTGTTCGTCGGGGGGGCCGTGTACTCGAGCCTGCTGGTGCTGCGGGACGCTCCGATCGGCCCGCCCGGACACGGTGCCGAGCTGCAGGCCTTCATCCCCAAGATCGAAGGGGAACCGGTGCTCTACGCCGGGCAGGATCGCTACGCCGCCTACGAGCTGATGGGCGCCGACACGCACGTGCCGCTGGTCGAGTTCCCCGACTCGGAGGTCTCTCCGAGCCCCGAAAAGCCGTTCGACACCGGCGACGCCTACAGCCCGATTGACTTCGACTCCTTCTCGCGGGCCACCCTCGGCCGCTTCCCCTACGTGATCACCGGGCACGCCGCCTGGAACAGCGAAGCGCCCGCGGGCTTCAGGCGCATCGCCTCCACCCCCTCCTACATCCTCTGGAAGCGCACCGGGCCGCTGCCCACCGACCGCCACGTCCTGCTCGAGGGAACCGAACCGGCGGCGCACGCGGACTGCACCTCGCCCGAGATCCGCATCCTCGCCTCCAACCGGGGCCGGGCCTCGCTGTTCCCAGGCGCCGTGATCGGCGGCAAGGGGCGGTGGAGCCCCGGAGGCGGCCTGGAAAACGGGGACAGCGCGTCGCAGGCGATGCGCCTGCCGGCAGGACGCTGGCGCCTCTCGCTGCAGTACTTCTCCCCCTTCGGCCTGACCCTGACGGCTCCCGGCCTGCACCAGCCGCTGATCGCCGCGCTCGACGGCCAGCGCCCCAACACGATCAGCCTCGCCAACGACGGCCAGTTCTGGCCCGCTGGAGAAATTTCCAGCAATGGCGAGCCGATCCGCTTCATGGTCACCGCAGCCGCTGCGAGCACCCTTCAGCGCCTGACCGGCTACACGGGCAAGGCGACCCTGGGCGAGCTGGTGGCGACCCCCGACCGACCACACCGCATCGTCCCGCTAAGCAAATCCTGCAACGGCTGGGTCGACTGGTACGAAGCAGAAGAAGCCCCCTGAAAGCCGAGCCCGGCAGGGGTGGAGCGTCTTGTACTTTTTCGTCGACCGCTCCCGGGGCGCCAAGCCCTGCCCCGATCCACCGAAAAAGTTAAGCGGAACCCCTGCCGGGCTCGGCTCTAAGCCACGGCCTTGGCAGCCTGGCGCTCCGGCGTAACCCTCACCACGTCCCAGACCAGCCCCACCCGCTCGAGGCTGTCGATGACGACGGCCGAGACGTCCAGCTGCCAGCGGCCGAGGCCATGGGTGGCGGAGGTGGGGAAGGCGTGGTGGTTGTTGTGCCAGGCCTCGCCGAAGGTCGGGATCGCGATCAGGGCGAGGTTGCGCGACTCGTCGGCGGTCTCGTAGTCGCGGTTGCCGAAGACGTGGCAGAGCGAGTTGATGCTGTAGGTGAAGTGGTGCAGGACGAAGACGCGGACGAGGCCGCCCCAGAGCAGGCCGGTGAAGGCGGCGAAGAGGGTGCCGCCGATCACCCAGCCGAGCGCGAAGGGCAGCAGGAGGCCGCCGATCGCCCAGAGCAAGAAGGTGCGATCGACCCAGCTGATCGTCGGGTCCGCGATCAGGTCGGGAGCGAAGCGTTCCTTGTTGCCGCGCTGGGTGTGGATGAAGAGCCAGCCCATGTGGGCGTGGAAGAGGCCGCGCATGGCGCCGCCGAGGCCGTGGCCGTGATCGACGTGGGGGCTGTGCGGGTCCCCCTCTTCGTCGGAGAAGGCGTGGTGCTTGCGGTGGTCGGCGACCCAGGAGATCACCGGGCCCTCGATCGCCGCTGAGCCGAGGATCGCCAGCAGGCCGTGCAGCCACTTCTTCGCCTTGAAGCTGCGGTGGGTGAGGTGGCGGTGAAAGCCGACCGTAATCCCGAGGCCGGTGAACAGGTACATGCCGAGGAAGAGGAAGACGTCGCTCCAGTGCAGGGCCTCGCCCCAGACCTGCCAGGCCGCGAGGCCGAGCGCGACGAACGGGATCAGCGTGACCAGGCCGGTGATGATCCGGTCGCGGGTCTCGTTGGCGACCGGTTGGATGTCGGATGGGAGAAGTTCTGCCACGCCCGGCGATCATACGACTGAAATCGACGGAACACCCTCACCTGCTCCGAGATCTGCGGCTTTCCACGTATGGTGAGCTTCAGGGCCGTCAGCGGTATAAGTTCAGGGCGATGGCCTTTGCCAGTACCGCGACGCTGCGCCGAGAGATCGAGGCGCGCATCCCCGAGCGTCCCTTCTCGGTCGAGTTCTGGGACGGAACTCGCCTGGCGGCGAGCAACGGCGGCGGCCCGACCTTCTACGTGCGCTCGCCCCGCGCGGCGGCTCACGCCCTGCGGGCACCCGGACAGCTCGGCCTCGGACGCGCCTACGTCAGCGGCGAGATCGAGGTCGACGACATCGACGCGGTGATCGAGCTGCTCGACGGCTGGCAGCCGCCTGCGCTGGAAGGCGCCGACAAGGCGCGCCTGCTGCTCGGCGCGGTGCGCGCGGCGGGCCTCACCCGGCCGCCGCGCCGGCCCGCCGCCGAGCTGCGGCCGAGCGGGCACCGCCACAGCAAGGAGCGCGACGCCGAGGCCGTGCGCCACCACTACGACGTCTCCAACGAGTTCTTCTCGCTCTTCCTCGACGACTCGACCACCTACAGCTGCGCGATCTTCTCGCGCGGCGCGCAGACCCTGGAGGAGGCCCAGGAGGAGAAGCTGGAGATGGTCGCCCGCAAGCTGGCCATCAAGGAGGGCGAGCGTGTCCTTGACGTCGGCTGCGGCTGGGGCAGCTTCCCGCTCTGGGCGGCAACGCGCCACGGCGCCAGCGTCGTCGGCATCACCCTCTCCCCGCCACAGGCCGAACGTGCCCGCCAGCGAGCCGAGGACGCCGGCGTCGCCGACCGGGTCGAGATCCGGGTAATGGATTACCGCGACCTGCCTGCCACAGGCGAGCGCTTCGACGCAATCTCGAGCATCGGCATGGTAGAGCACGTGGGCGAGGCCCAGATCGACGTCTACGCGCAAACGCTGGCCCAACTGCTCGAGCCCGGCGGCCGCCTGCTCAACCACGGCATAGCCCGCCTCCGCCATTCCGATCCGGCGGCGGGCCCGTTCTCGGAGCGTTACGTCTTCCCCGACGCAGAACCGCTCCACCTCTCGCGCGTGCTACTCGCCCTGGAACGGGCGGGCTTCGTCACCCGCCACGTAGAGGAGTTCGGCGACGACTACGCCGAGACCCTGCGCCACTGGGCACGGAAACTCGACGAAAACCTCGACGACGCAGTACGACTCGCCGGCCCAGAACGGGTTCGAGTCTGGCGCCTTTACCTTCGAATGGCCCGGCGCGGCTTCGAGACAGGCTTCCTGTCGATCTACCAGGCTCGCTGCACACTCGCCTGAGGGACCATCCCGGCAGGGGTGGAGCGTCTTGTACTTTTTCGTCGACCGCTTCCGGGGCGCCAAGCCCTTCCCCAACCCACCGAAAAAGTTAAGCGGAACCCCTGCCGGGATGGTCCCTACGCCGGAAAGCCATCGGAGACTTCGGTGATTGCCCAGTCGGCCCCGGCTTCGTTGAGCTGCTCGACTTCGTAGTTTCCGGTAGCTACTCCGACCACTTTGATTCCGGCGGCGTGGCCGGCCTTGATGTCACGGGGGGTATCGCCTACCGCTATGCAAGCGCCATCGCTCAGTGTGCCTCCCGAGACGAGGGCGCCGCGCTGCAGAGCGGCCTTGGTGACCTCGGTTCGGTCGGCGGAGTCGGAGCCGTAGCCGCCGAAGCTGAAGAAGCGGTTGAGGTGGCCGCGGGAGAGCTTGATGTGGGCTGCTGCCTCGATGTTGCCGGTGACCAGGCCGAGGAGGAGGCCGTCGTCGATCAGGCGCTCCAGGAGCTTCTCGATGCCTGGCATCACCCGATAGCCCGCGGACTCGGCGACGGCGTCGGGCAGGTGCTTGAGGTAGCAGCCGATCGCTTTGGAGCGCTCTTCCTGGGTGCCCTCTCGGCCGATCACCTCGCGGAAGATGATCACGGCGATCTCGGGGTCGGTCATGCCGGCGTCGGTGTGCTCGGCGATGTCGGCCTCTACCCCGTGCAGCTCCTCGAAAGCGCGCTGCCAGGCGACGGCGCCTGCGCCTCCTGTCACGAGGAGGGTTCCGTCGATGTCGAAGAGGACGGCGCGGATCGCGCCCCCGCCTCCCTCACTCACCGAGCAGCTCCTTTTGGCTGAGCCAGTAGAGCAGGCCGAGGGCCGGCAGAACGAGGATCGCGGCGATGATGAAGACGACGATCACGGTTGCGAGGGTGTCGGGGGGCGCGGCCGCTTCGGAGATCTTCAACGAGATCGGCAGCAGGTAGGGGAACTGGGCCACGCCCCAGCCCCAGATCACCGCGACCACGGCGCCGGCGGCGAGCGGGCGGAGGAGGCGAGACGAGCGTGCGGCCGGACGGCGCGCAGAGGAAACGAGGGCGATCAGCACGCCGATGCCGCAAAGGGCCGAGAGGATGACCAGCGGCAGCCCCTCGTGGGTGAGGCGGTCGAAGACGTAGTGGGTTTCTGCGTGGAGCTCGACCAAGCCGAAGGCGGCCGCGACGCCCGCGACGGCCGCAGCCCCCAGGGCGCGACGGGCGAAGTAGCGCTCCAGCTCCCCGTCGCCGGCCCGGCGGGCGTCGCCGATCAGGAAAACGGCGGAGAGGTAGGCGCCGCTGGCGACGAACATCGCCCCGGTCAAAAGCGGCAGCGGCTGCAGCCAGCTGGAGAATGGGGCGCCGTTGCCGCCGGCAGGGACGTTGCCGTCGGCGATCGCACCGACCACGGCTCCCATGAAGAAGGGCGTGAGCAGAGAGGAGATCGCAAAGGTCGCGCCGGCGGCACGGCGCCCCGAGAGGCCCTCGATCGACTTGCGGAAGGCGAAGCCCGAGCCGCGCAGGACAATCCCGACGGCGGCCAGCGCGATCGGCACGTAAAGGGTGGTCATCACAGCGCTGAACGCGGGTGGGAAGGCGGTCCAGAGGACGACGAGGATGAAGATCAGCCAGACGTGGTTCGCCTCCCAGACCGGGGTGAGCGAGCGCTGGATCAGCGCCCGCGGCCGCTCCCCCCGCTCCGCGCCCCCGGCGACCAGGTCCCAGAGCCCCCCGCCGAAGTCGGCCCCCCCAAAGAGCGCATAAGCGGTAGCCCCCGCCCAGAGAATCCCCGCACACAGATCCGCCCGCGTCATCTCCCCTCCTCCCCGTCGACGGGCCGATACGTCGAGGTGGCCTTGACGTATCGGCCCGTCGGCCCCGGGGGTGGTGGGGCGTAGGGGGTGCCCTCGAGGTCGGGCGTGCCTTCGCGCCAGCGGCGCGACATGCCGCGCAGGACGAGAACCGCGATCGCCCCGATCGCTGCGTAGAGGGCCAGGGTCAGGGCGAAGGCGAACCAGATGCCGCCGGCATCGGTGACCGCTTCGGAGGTGCGCATGTAGCCCTGCACGATCCAGGGCTGGCGGCCAACCTCGGTGACGATCCAACCGGCCCAGAGAGCGAGGATCGCACCGGCGCCCGAGATCGCAACGGCGCGCAGGAACCACGGGGTGCGAGGTATGTCGCGACGGCGCCACCAGGCAAAGGCGAGCCAGGCGCCGAGCAGAAGGAGAGCGCTGCCGATCCCCACCATCCCGTCGAAGGCGAGGTGCAGCAGCGTGTTCGCGGGCGGGCGTTCGCCGGCGGGAATGTCGGCGAGGCCGACCACCTTCGTGTCGGTGTTGAAACCGACCAGGAACGAGTCAAGGCCCGGAATCGGGATCGCACCCTTGACGCCGCTGGTGGTGCAGATGCCGCCGATGTACTCGGTCTGGTCGGTGCCGGTCTTCTGGATGCACTCCATGCCGGCGAACTTGGCGGGCTGGTGGTCGGCCACTTCCCTCGCCGCGGTGTCGCCGACGAAGAGCTGGATCGGGGTCGCGATGCAGGCGATCGTCAGCGGGATCAGCAGGCCGAGCCGGTGCAGGCGGTCGCGGCGGCCCTTCAGCATCCCGGCCGCGTAGACCGAGGCGACGAGGAAGCCGACCACCATGTAGGCGGCGAGGATCATGTGCGGAACCTCGTAGCCGGTCGCCGGGTTGAAGAGGATCTTGAGCGGGTCGGTGTCGACGACCTTGCCGGCGGCATCGAGGGTGAAGCCCTGCGGCTGGTTCATCCAGGAGTTGGCGGCGACGACGGCGAAGGCGCCGCCGATGCCGGTGATGAACATCGGCACCCCGGACCAGAAATGGGCCCAGCCTGAGAGCCGCTTCCAGCCGTAGATGTAGATCGCGAGGAAGATCGCCTCGAGGAAGAAGAAGATCCCCTCGATCGCGAAGGCGATGCCGAAGGCGGCGCCGAAGCGGTCCATGAAGCGCGGCCAGAGCAAGCCGAACTCGAAGCTCAGCACGGTGCCGGTGACGGCGCCGACGGCGAAGGTGACCGCCATCGCCTTCGACCAGCGCCGCGCCAGCTCCATCGCGGAGTCGTCGCCGCGCTTGAGGCCGATGTAGTTGGCGACGAGGATCGTCGCCGGCAGGGCGACGCCGAGGCAGGAGAGGACGATGTGGAAGCCGAGGGTGAAGGCCATCTGCTCGCGCGCGGCGAGCAGGTTCGATGCCGACGCCGCCAGGGGGAGCGGGTCCAGCCAGGACATGGGCGCGAGCCTACTCCCCGCGGCGGGCGCCGCGGTAGCGGCGGATCAGCGCGTTGGTCGAGCTGTCGTGCTCGAGCTTCGGCTCCTCCTCGGCCTGCAGCTCGGGGATGATCGCCACCGCCAGGGCCTTGCCCAGCTCGACCCCCCACTGGTCGAAGGAGTCAATCCCCCACACGGCCCCCTGGGTGAAGACGCTGTGCTCGTAGAGGGCGACCAGGGTGCCCAGGGTGTGGGGGTCGAGCCGCTCGGCGAGGATCGTGTTCGAGGGGCGGTTGCCCTCCATCACCCGGTGCGGGACGACCTCCTCGGGTGTGCCCTCCGCCCGCACCTGCTCCGGTGTCTTGCCGAAGGCCAGCGCCTCGCTCTGGGCGAAGACGTTGGACATCAGCAGGTCGTGATGGTTGCCCAGCGGGTTGTTGCTCTGCATGAAGCCGATGAAGTCGCAGGGAATCAGCCGCGTGCCCTGGTGGATCAGCTGGTAGAAGGAGTGCTGGCCGTTGGTCCCCGGCTCGCCCCAGAAGATCGCCCCGGTGTCGTAGTCGACGTGGGCGCCGTCGAGGGCGACGTGCTTGCCGTTGGACTCCATCGTCAGCTGCTGCAGGTAGGCGGGGAAGCGGTGCAGGTACTGGTCGTAGGGGAAGACGCCGCAGGTCTGGGCGCCGAAGAAGTCGCCGTACCAGACCGAGAGCAGCCCCATCAGCATCGGCAGGTTCGACGCCGGCGGCGCCTCGCGGAAATGCTCGTCCATGGCGTGGAAGCCGGCCAGCATCTCGGCGAAGCGGGCCGGGCCGATCGCCAGCATGATCGAGAGCCCGATCGCCGAGTCCATCGAGTAGCGGCCCCCCACCCACTCCCAGAAGCCGAACATGTTCTCGACGTCGATGCCGAATTTCGAGACCTCGCCGGCGTTGGTCGAGACGGCGACGAAGTGCTTGGCGACCGCGGCCTCCTCGCCGCCGAGCCCCGCCAGCGACCACTCGCGCGCGGTGCGGGCGTTGGTCATCGTCTCCAGCGTCGTGAAGGTCTTCGAGGAGATCACGAAGAGCGTCTCCTCGGGATCGAGGTCGCGGGTGCACTCGGCGAAGTCGGTGCCGTCGACGTTGGAGACGAAGCGGAAGGTAATCTCGCGGCGGCTGAAGTGGCGCAGCGCCTCGTAGGCCATCACCGGTCCGAGGTCGGAGCCGCCGATGCCGACGTTGACGACGTTGCGGATCGGCTTCCCGGTGTGCCCCTTCCACTCGCCCGAGCGAACCCGCTCGGCGAAGGAGCCCATCCGGTCGAGCGTCTCGTGCACCTGCTTGACCACGTCGACGCCGTCGACGATCAGCGAGCGCTCGCGCGGCATCCGCAGCGCCACGTGCAGCACGGCGCGGTCCTCGGAGACGTTGATGTGCTCGCCCGCGAACATCGCTTCGCGGCGCTCCTGCACCCCGCACTCGCCGGCGAGCTGGCCGAGCAACATCACCGTCTCGTCGGTGATCCGGTTCTTGGAGAAGTCGAGGTGGAGCCCGGCGCCGTCAGCGACGAGGCGCTCGCCGCGCGCCGGGTCAGCGGCGAAGAGGTCGCGCAGGTGCTGGCCCTCGATCTCGGCGAAGTGCTTCTCCAGCGCCACCCAGGCCGGCGCCTGCCGCAGTCCACTCACTTCCGGTGGTCCTTTGCACCCCTATTCGGGGAAAAGGCGCACCGGAACGGGTTGGCTCTGCCGCTCACCCTGCCAGCGCCCCGCGCTTGGACTCGATCGAGTCCATCAGGTCGGTCCAGGACTTGACGAAGGCCGCCTTGCCCTCCTCCTGGAGGCGAGCGGCGAGGGCGTCGACGCCGATCCCGGTGCTCTCGAACCTCGCCAGGACCTCCTCGCAGTCGCCGCCGTCAGCCGGCACGAGGTCGCCCACCTCGCCGTGGTCGGCGAAGGCGTGCAGGGTCGGCTCCGGCATCGTGTTGACCGTGAAGGGCGAGGCGAAGCCCTCGATGTAGAGGACGTCGGAGGCGTCGGGATCCTTGGTCCCCGTGCTGGCCCAGAGCAGCCGCTGCGGGCGGGCGCCCTCGTTCATCAGCCGCTGCAGGCGCTGGGAGTCGAGCAGCTCGCGGTAGGCGCGGTAGGCGCGGGAGCCGACGGCGAGGCCGAGTCGGTTGTGCAGCTCGTCGGGCACCTCACCGGCGACGGCGACGTCCCAGCGGCTCATGAAGATCGAGGCGACCGAGGCGACGTAGGGGTTGAGTCCGGCCTCGATCCGGCGCTCGATCCCGCGCATGTAGGCGTCGGCAGCGGCGAGGTACTGGTCGGCCGAGAAGAGCAGGGTGACGTTGACTCGGGATGCCGGCGAAGATCGTCTCCTCGATCGCGGGCAGGCCGGCCGCGCGTGCCGGGGATCTTGATGAAGAGGTTCTCGCGGCCGGCCTCGCCGTGCAGCTTCGCCGCCTGCTCGATCGTCGCCGCGGTCTCGTCGGCGAGCTCCGGGGAGACCTCCAGCGAGCAGAAGCCGTCAAGGCGGTCGGTGCGCTCGTGGACCCCCTTGAAGAGGTCGGTGGCGCGGCGCAGATCGGCGATCGCCAGCTCGAAGAAGATCTCTTCGGCGGTGTCGGCGCCGGGACTCACCTCGGCGATCTGAGCGTCGTAGGCGTCGCCGCCGGAGATCGCCTTGTCGAAGATCGTCGGGTTCGAGGTGAGGCCCGTGACCGATAGCTCCTCGATGTAGCCGGCGAGCGTGCCATCGTCCAGCATCGTGCGGGTGATGTTGTCGAGCCAGAGGCTCTGGCCCTCGGCGTTCAACTTCGCGGTCGGCTTCATGCGAGCAGCTCCTTTGCGGCCTCGGCCACCCGGTCGGGGGTGAAGCCGAACTTGGTTTGGACGTCTTTCAGCGGCGCCGAGCTGCCGAAGGTGTGCATCCCGATCTTGGCGCCGGCAGACCCAACGTAGCGATCCCAGCCCAGCGTCGAGGCCTCCTCGACCGAGACCCGGGCGGTGACGCTCGGCGGCAGGACCTGATCGCGGTAGGACTGATCCTGGCGATCGAAGATCTCCCAACAGGGGAGGCTGACGACGCGCGAGCGGGCGCCGCCTGGCGCTGCAGCTCCTCATGGGCCGCGAGGGCGAGCGCGACCTCGCTGCCGGTGGCGATCAGGATCACCTCCGGGTCGCCGCCCTCGGCATCGGCGAGCACGTAACCGCCGCGGCGCAGTCCCTCGGCCGCGCCGTAGCGCGAGCGGTCGAGAACCGGCACGTTCTGGCGGGTCAGGATCAGGGCGACGGGCTGGTGGGCACGGTCGAGCGCGACCCGCCAGGCCTCGGCGACCTCGTTGGCGTCGGCGGGGCGGATCACGTCGAGGCCTGGGATCGCCCGCAGCGAGGCGAGCTGCTCGACCGGCTGGTGGGTCGGGCCGTCCTCGCCGAGGCCGATCGAGTCGTGGGTGAAGACGTGGACCACCGGCAGCTCCATCAGCGCCGAGAGCCGGATCGCCGGCCGGGCGTAATCGGAGAAGGTGAGGTAGGTCGACCAGAGCGGGCGCAGCTTGGAGAGCGAGAGGCCGTTGGAGATCGCCGCCGACTCGTGCTCGCGGATGCCGAAGTGCAGCTGGCGGCCGTCGTAGGCGCCGGGCTCGAGGTCGTGGGCACCGTCGAAGGTAAGCCGCACCGAGGTCGAGTCGGTGAGGTCGGCGGAGCCGGCGATCAACCAGGGCAGCCGCTCGCCGATCGCGTTCTCGACCTGCTGGGAGGCCTTGCGGGTGGCGAGGCCCTTCTCATCGGCGTCGAAGCTGGGGATCGCCGCATCCCAACCCTCGGGCAGGGCGCGCTTCTGCATCGCCTCGATCTCCGCGGCGAGGCCGGCGTTGTCCCCGGCGTACTCGGCGAGGCGCTGCTCCCAAGCGCGGCGCAGCTCGGCACCGCGCTTGCCAATCCCGTCCGCAAAGTGCTCTCTGACCCCGTCGGGGACTAGGAACTGGGCGTCCTCGGGCCAACCGTAGGCGCGCTTGGTCTCCCGTACCTCCTCCTCGCCGAGCGGCTCGCCGTGGGCGGCGGAGGTGTCGACCTTGTGCGGCGAGCCGTAGCCGATGTGGCTGTCGACGACGATCAGGGTCGGGCGGTCCTCCTCGCCCTTGAACTCCTCGAAGGCGGTCGCGATCAGGTCGGCGTCGTTGGCATCGCCGACCCGGGTGACATTCCATCCGTAGCCCATGAAGCGCGCCGCGACGTCGTCGTCGTAGGCGAGATTGGTTTTGCCGTCGATCGTGATCTGGTTGTTGTCGTAGATCCAGCAGAGGTTGTCGAGCTTGAGGTGGCCCGCGATCGAGGCGGCTTCGCCGGAGACGCCCTCCATCAGGCAGCCGTCGCCGGCAATCGCGTAGACGTCGAAATCGAAGAGGTCGAAGCCAGGGCGGTTGTAACGGGCCCCCTGCCACTTGGAGGCGATCGCCATCCCGACCGAGGTCGCGACCCCCTGGCCGAGCGGGCCGGTGGTCGTCTCGACGCCCGAGGTCCAGCGATACTCCGGGTGACCGGGGGCGCGCGAGCCAAGCTGGCGGAAGCTCTCGATGTCCTTCAGCGAGACGGCGGGGTCGCCGACGATCTCGTAGTCGGGGTCAACCGCCTTGACCCCGGCGAGGTGCAGCAGCGAGTAGAGCAGCATCGAGGCGTGGCCGGCGGAGAGGACGAAGCGGTCGCGCCCGGGCCAGACCGGGTCGGCGGGGTCGAAGCGCAGGAAACGCTGCCAGAGCGTGTAAGCGACGGGGGCGAGCGCCATCGGCGTCCCCGGGTGCCCGGAGTTCGCCTTCTGGATCGCGTCGATCGAGAGCGTCCGGATCGTGTCGATGCAGACTTGGTCGATGTCGCGATCCGCCGCCGTCATGCGCACCGATCCTATTCACCCCCGCCGATGGGCCGATACGTCAAGGTGGACTTGACGTATCGGCCCATCGGCGGGCAGTTTGGGCGGTTTTAGGGTTCGATGCGGCTCACTGTGCCGTCTCCGTTGTTGGCTATCCAGACGGCTTCGGCGCCTACGGCGACGGCGCCGGGAGCCGGGCCGACTGGGATCGGGTCGCCTACCTTTTTGCCGCTGTCGAGGCTGAGGCGGGTGACTGTGCCGTCGGTCGCGTTGGCGACCCAGACCACGTCGGTGCCCGCATCGATCCCACCGGGGCGGCCGCCGATCTCGATCGGGTCGCCGAGCATGGCGTTGATCGAGGGGTCGACCCGGGCCACGGTGGCCGAGCGACTGTTGGCGACCCAGACGAGGCCGTTGCCGACCGTGATTCCCGCGGGGCCGCGGCCGACCGGGATCGGCGCTCCGGCCAAGGCGCTGCCGAGGTCGATGCGCCGGATCGCTCCGGTCGAGGCGCTGCTCACCCAGAGGCCGCCGGCGCCGACCGCGAGCCGCAACGGCGCGGCGTGCGGCACGATGCCACGCCTGTAGATCCGCCCGCTGACGCCATTGATAGCGGTCACCCCCGCCCCTTCCTCGTCCGCCACCCAGACCCGTCGGCCGCCGTAGGCGATCGCACCCGGTCGACCGCCGACGGCGATCCGCGCCAGGACCCGGTCGCTATCGGGATCGACCCGCAGGACACGGCCGGTCGTCGGGCTGGACACCCAGACCGAGCCGCCGCCGACCGCCACCCCGGAAACCCCCGTACCCACGTTCAGTGGCGCGCCGACCACGGACAGGGTCCGCGGGTCGATCTTCGAGAGCGTCCCGTCCGGCGCGCTGGTCACCCAGACTTCGCCGTCGCCCGTCGCCACCCGGAGGGGCCCCCGACCGACCGGGATCGGACTCGAGACCGAGACGTCTTCGCCACCCAGCAGCGCCAGCGCCAGCACGACCGCACCGGCGACAACCGCGATCGCAGCCCCCAGCCACTGCGTTCTCCTGGACCCGAACCGCCACCGCGACTCCGGGGAGCCGCCGAGACGGATCGTCGGCCGCTCCGCCCCCGCGGAGAGCACCCGCGTCGCCGCCGGGGTGGCGCCCTCTCGCTCGGCCGCCGCCGCGATCAGCTCGCCCGCCGTCCGGTAGCGGTCGTCGGGGTCCTTGGCCACCGCCCGCTCGATCACCGCGTCGATCCCCTTCGGCACCTCGGGCTCGGTGTCAGCCTCCTTGCGGGCGAAGGGGGCGATCCCGGTCAGCGCCTCGTAGAGCACGCAGCCGAGCGAGTAGATGTCAGCAGCCGGACCGACCTTCTCCCCCCGCCACTGCTCCGGCGCCATGTACTCGACCGTGCCGACGACCGAGGCGCTGCTGCCGTCGCCCGTCCCTTCGATCGCCTTCGCCAGGCCGAAGTCGGAGAGGTAGGCGCGGTCGCCCTCGACCAGGATGTTGTGCGGCTTGACGTCGCGGTGGACGATGCCCGCCGCGTGGGCGGCGTCGAGCGCCTCGGCGACCTGGCGCAGCAGCCCGATCGCTCGCGCCGGCGCGCAGCGGGCCCTCACGTCGGATCAGCTGGCGCAGGTCGCCGCCCTCGACCAGGCGCATGGCGACGATCAGCTCGCCGTCCTCCTCGCGGGCGTCGTAGACGGGTACGACGCTCGGGTGGTCGAGCCGGGCGGCGAGGCGAGACTCGCGCAGGAAGCGCTCGCGAAAGCCGTCCTTGTCGGCGAGCTCGCGGGCGATCACCTTGAGCGCCACTGGACGCTCAAGCGCCAGCTGGGTCGCCCGGTAGACGACCCCCATGCCGCCGCGGGCGATCAGCGCGTCGATCCTGTACCCGGCGAGGGTGGAGCCGATGGCTGGTTCTCCCACGCGGCGGTTATATCGCCGCGGTACGACGAAGGGCCCCTCCGGCAGGAGGGGCCCTTCGAGCTGGAGCCGGGGGGAGTCCTAGCGCCGCACCGGCTGCCAGGCGATGACCGGGCCGATGGTCCTGGTTTCTTGGCTGTTGGAGAAACCGGAGACCCCGGTGTACCCACTGCGCCCGGTCGCGACGTCGATCACCGAAAGTGACTCTTCCTCGCCCTTGGCCGTGAAGACAGCGACCTTGCGGCCGTCGGAGGAGAAGACCCCGTTGGTCCGGGACTGGTCGGGGAGCTCGGCGAGCATGCTGCCCTTGCCGCCGACCCGCTTCACCCAGAGGCTCTGGTCGCGCCGGAAGAGCAGCGTGCGGCCCTCGTCGGTGGCATCCTCGACGAAGGAGGAGCCGGCACCGGCGATCACCTTGTGGATCTTCTTCCCGTCCTCGTTCATCGCGTAGATGTCGGCGAAGGCGCTCGGGCCTTCGCTGCTCTCGCCGCGGCTGAAGACGATCGTCTCGTCGAGGTCACGCGGGGCGAACTCGTCGATCAGCGCGGTGCGGGTGAGGCGGGTGAGGCGAATGCCCGAAGGCCGCACCGTGTAGATGTCGTCCGCCGTGCCGCCGCCGGTTTCCGCCGTGCTGCGGACGAAGGCGATCGTGCAGCCGTCGGGCGAGAACGACGCTTCGTGGTCATCGTCGGGGGAAGCGGTGAGCGCGTGGGCGCTGCCGCCGGCCACCCTGACCGTGTACAGGTCGCGCGGAGCGCCGACGGAAGCACGGCGCTCGAAGAGCACGTACTTGCCGTTGGGCGAGACCAGCGGCCGTGCATCGACCTCGGGGCCACCGGTCAGCTGCCGCTGGCCGGAGCCGTCGGCCCGCATCGCGTAGACGTCGCCGTCACGGACGAAGGCGATCGTGTGCCCGTCGGCGGAGAACGCCGGTTCGCCGTCGGCCGGGTTTTCGGTCAGCTGGTTGAGCTGGCGGTCGCGGACCGCGTAGAGGCCGCCTTCGGGGGCTTTGGGGCCCACTTTTTTGCCTTCGACTTCGGTGATGCGGTGGTCTTCGGTGACCATCGAGAAGACGATCGCCCCCGAGCGCGCCGGGGCCGCGGATGCGGTCGCCGGAAGCGCGGCGGCGAGGATCAACAGGAATGCGGTGACAATCGTTCGGTTGAGCATTGGACTCCCCTTTTCAGGTGGATTGCATTTGCACAACCGATGCTCGGCTCTGGCGGCGTACGCGAAAACGACATCCGCTTCCTTAGCCGGGCCATGTTTGGCCCGTTCCGGGTCACCTCAAGACGCGGGACACCCTCCCGCTCTGACAAACGGCGCCCTGAGAGGGCGCCGTTTTGAGTATCCGCCAGTTCGGGAGGGTGCCCCGCGTCTTGAGCGCGGATCAGTTGCGGTCGAGGCCTAGTTCTATGACGCGCGCGGCTATCTGCCGGGGGCGATCACGACCTGTATCGCCGGAGACATTTAGCTTTACCGCCAGTGCATCCAAGCGGCGTTGGGCGGTGCGCTCGCTTACGTGGAGCGCCTCGGCAAGCTCGGCTCGGGTGGCCGGGCGTCCGGCAAAGGCGCCCTCGCTGCGGTAGGGGGCGACGAGGGCGGCAGCGGTCGCGCGCTCCTCTTCGTTGAGGGCGACCGATGGCTCGGTCGCGGCGACGGTGCCGCCGACCCGGCCGGGAACCGGGTCGGAGACTTCGAGGCGGTGGCCGCCGACTATCAGCGTGTCGCCGTCGCGGAGGCGCCGCGGCCGGTCGAGCGACTCGCCGTTCAGCGCCGTGCCGTTGCGGCTGTCGAGGTCGGTCGCCATCAGCGCTCCACCCCGGTTCTCGATCTCGAGGTGGTTCCAGGAGACGGCCTCATCATCGATCGTCACATCGGCCTCGGGGTCCCGGCCGACGACCGTACGCCCGGCGGCGAGCGCCGCCGACCGCGGCTCCCCGCCCTCGCCCGTCAACCAGATCCGCGCATCCATAGGCCGCGAGCATAGATCGCCCGAACTGCATCAACTTATCTATCTGCTGGATAGATAAGTTGATGCAGTTCGTCGGGGGGGCGTGGATAGAGTGCGGCGCCATGTCCGGGGATGGCGAGAAGCGCCTGGCCGCCGAGGCCGCGGCCGAGTTGGTCGAGGACGGGATGACCGTGGGACTCGGGACTGGGTCGACCGTCACCTACCTGCTGCCGGCGCTCGCGGCACGCGGGCTCAACGGGATCCGCTGCGTAGCCACCTCGGTTGCGACCGAGGAGCAGGCCCGCGAGCTGGGAATCCAGGTCGAGGAGTTCAGCGATCTGCAGCATCTCGACATCGCGATCGACGGCACCGACCAGGTCACCCCGGACGGCTGGCTGATCAAGGGCGGCGGCGGCGCCCACCTGCGCGAGAAGATCGTCGCCGCGGCGGCCGAGCGCTTCGTCGTCATCGCCGACTCGAGCAAGCCGGTCGAGGTGCTGAGCGCACCGGTGCCGCTGGAGCTCTTCGCCTTCGGCCTGCGCTCGACCCTGGAGCGGCTCGGGCCGGAGGTCGAGCTGCGGGACGTGCCGCGCAGCCCCGACGACGGCGTCATCGCCGACTACCGGGGCGAGGTCGGCGACCCGGCCGCCCTCGCGGCCCGCTTCGAGGCCGACCCCGGCGTAGCCGCCCACGGCCTCTTCCCCCCGGATATGGTGAGCGAGCTGCTGGTGGGGGCCGAAGGCGCAGTGCACCGTTCGACTTTCAGCTGACCGAAGGAGGAGCCCCAATGAGCGACTTCACCGGACTGTCCATCGCCGGCCGCATCGCCACGCCGAGCGACCCCGACTGGGACGAGGCGCGCCTCGCCTGGAACCTGATCGCCGACCAGCGGCCCGAGGCGGTCGCCTTCGTCGAGAGCGGAGACGACATCGCCGCGGTCGTCCGCTTCGCCGCCGAGAACGGCCTGCGGGTCGCCGGGCAGGGCACCGGGCACGGCGCCACCGCCCTCGGCGCGCCTGGGGCCCTCGACCGGACGATCCTGGTCAAGACCGAGCGCATGCGGGGGATCGAGGTCGACGCCGGGGCGCAGGCCGCCAGGGTCGAGGCCGGCGTGCTCTCGGTCGAGCTGGCGCAGGCCGCCAGCGAGCACGGCCTCAGCTTCATGCCCGGCTCCTCGCCCGACGTCGGCGTCACCGGTTACACGCTCGGCGGCGGCCTCAGCTGGTTCGGCCGCGCCCACGGCTTCGCCTGCAACCGCGTCCGCGCGATCGAGCTCGTCACCGCGGGCGGCGAGGCGCGGACCGTCGACGCCGGCAACGACCCCGACCTTTTCTGGGCGCTGCGGGGCGGCGGTGGTGGCTGCGCGATCGTCATCGCCCTGTCACGTCGACCTGCTGCCGATCGCCGAGGTCTACGCCGGGGCCCTGCTCTTCCCGGCCGAGGTGGGCGCCGGCGCGGTGCGCACCTACCGCGACTGGGCCGCCGGAGTCGGGGAGAACGTCACCTCCGTCGTTCGCTTCCTCACCCCGCCCCCGATTCCGGACGTGCCGGAGCCCCTGCGCGGCACGCCGCTGCTGACGATCGACGGCGCCTGCATCGGCGACGAGGGCACGGGGGAGGCCGCGTTCGCACCGCTGCATGAGATCGGCGAGCCGATCATGGACACCTTCGCCCAGATGCCGACCCCCGGCCTCAGCCACATCCACATGGATCCCGAGCAGCCGGTGCCGGGCATCGGCGAAGGGATGGCTCTCGCCGAGCTGCCGGACGAGGCGATCGACGCCTTCGCCGGGCTGGCCGGGCCGGGATCCGGCTCGCCGCTGCTGCTCAGCGAGATCCGCCACCTCGGCGGCGCCCTCGGCCGGCCGGCGGAGGGCGCCGGAGCGCTCTCCCACCTCGACGCCGGCTTCGCCATGTACAGCGTCGGGATGCCGATGACGCCCGAGCTTGGCGAGGCGATCCCCCGCCACATCGAGCGGCTCGGGCAGGCGATGCGACCCTGGGCAGCCGAGGGCTCCTACTTCAACTTCACCGAGCGGCCCCTGCGACGTCGACGCGATCCTGCCGCCTGAGTCTGCGCCCGGCTGGCCGAGGTCAAGCGCGCCTACGACCCCGACGACCGCATCGTCGCCAACCACGGGGTCTCGGCAAGGCCGGCTAGCGCCGCAGGCTGCGTCCGGACCCGACGTCGAGAGGGATCAGGCTCTCCAACCGCTTGACCGCCGGGTCGTCTGGACCGACGAGATCGGCGATCGTCGCCGCGGCGATGTCGATGTCCTCCGGGGTGGCCTGGGCAATCGCCTCCATATCGGCCCAGTCCTTGGTGCGATCGAAGAATGCCTTGAAGATCGCCAGCGAGGCACAGTCGAGGACCGGCACTTCGCGCCCCGCGAGGGGGACCCAGACGACCGCCTCCGCAACCGCCTCGTGCAGCGGCACGTTGTTCAGGAAGACGTCGATCGGAGTTCCGTCCCAGTCCAGCCTCGCCTGCCCATCGCGCTTGACCTTCGCGATGGTCCATCTCGGTCACCCTGACCCCCTCGGGCGGCATGCAGGCGAGGGTGCGCTCGGCTCTGGCGGCTCGACGAAGATGTTCACATCCAGGTCGCGCGTGCCGCGTGGTTCCTCGGTGCAGTAGGCAAGGGCAATCGCGCCGCCGAAAGCATGGGCGAATGCTCGCCGCGGTGAGCGAGTCGTGAATGGCGAACAGCTTGTCGACCAGCTCGCTCATGCGCCGGCCCCTTCCGCCGCGAGGCGATCCCGAAGATCGCGGATAGTCCAACTCGGGCCGAGGCCGAAACGGCAGGGCCTCGGCCAGCTCCAGAACCTGCACGAGGATCTTGCCGGCGCGCTCGGCATCGACCGGTGGCCTGCGTCGACCGAGTTGCAGCTCGAATCCACCTGCCGCGGCAAGCCGGGCAAGCGCGTCCGCGCCAGGCTCGCGATTCCCCCTCAGATAGGCGTTGACCACCGAGCGAGGCAATCCGGATCGCCGTGCGAGCTCGGCCTGGCTGAGACCGCTCTGGCCTTGGATCTCCTTGACAATGGCAGCGGGGCGTTCTGACATCGAAGCCATTGGAATATGTTAGCGAATTCGCGAATGTGTCGTCAGCGAATTCGCTAACACTTCATTTTACGTCGGTTGTCCATGCACCGCGGCTTCGTCGGCGACAACGGTCATGCGCGGCGTTCTCGACCCGGCCGGCTGGGATCGACCTGTCGCCGGCGAGCAGCTTGGCCAGGGCGTCGACCTTGTCCGGGCCGGTGACCAGCCAGACGATCTGGCGGGCGCCGGCGAGGGCCGGGTAGGTGAGGGTCATGCGGCGGTGGCCCTGGTAGGCGCTCTCGGTGAGGGCGACGCGGCGGTCGGCTGACGTCGAGGACCGGGTCGCCGGGGACCAGCGAGGCGGTGTGGCCGTCGGGGCCGAGGCCGAGGTGGACGCAGTCGAGGGGATCGGGAAGCGTGTTTTCGTAGTCGGCGGCGGCACCCTCGAGGTCGCGCTGGGTGACCGGCATCGGCCGCAGGGTCGCCTGGTGGTCCATCGAGAGGCCGAGCACCATGTGGGTGAGGTTGCGGTCCTCGCTGCCCGGCGAGGCGATCCGCTCGTCGACCTGGAACAGCTCGGTCTCGGGCCAGGGCATCGACTCGTCTTCGCCGAGCATCGCCAGCATCGCCCAGGGGCTGCGGCCGCCGCTCATCGCCAGCGAGAACATGTTGCGCTCGGCCACCGCCGCGCTGCCAGCCGCCGCGATCAGCTCGGCAGCCCGGCGCGCCGCCGCCTTTTCGTCGGCCACCACCTCGAGATCGATTGCCACGGTGGGCTGCTCTCGCCTAGGACGGCTTCTCGTCGTGGCCGCCGAACTGCTTGCGCATCGCCGAGAGCACCTTGTCGGCGAAGTCGTCGAGGCCGCGCGAGGAGAATCGCTCGTACAGCGCCGTGGTCAGGACCGGCGCCGGCACGCCCTCGTCGATCGCCGCGATCGAGGTCCAGCGGCCCTCGCCGGAGTCGGAGACGCGGCCGGCGAAGTCGGAGAGATCGGGGGATTCCTGCATCGAGGCGGCGGTCAGGTCGAGCAGCCAGGAGCCGATCACGCTGCCGCGGCGCCAGACCTCGGCCACCTCGGGAAGGTCGAGGTCGTACTGGTAGTACTCGGGCTGCTCCATCGGCGCGGTCTCCGCATCAGCCTCGCGCTGGACCTTGCCGGCGTTGGCGTTCTTGAGGATGTTGAGGCCCTCGGCGTAGGCGGCCATCACCCCGTACTCGATCCCGTTGTGGACCATCTTCACGAAGTGGCCGGCGCCGTTGGGGCCGCAGTGCAGGTAGCCGTTCTCCGACGGCGAGACCTCGCCCGAGCGCCCCGGCGTACGCTCTGCCGACTCGACTCCGGGCGCCAGCGAGGCGAAGACGGGGTCGAGCCGCCGCACGGCGCCGTCGGGGCCGCCGATCATCAGGCAGTAGCCGCGGTCGAGGCCGAAGACGCCGCCGCTGGTGCCGCAGTCGACGAAGTCGATCCCGCTCTCGCCGAGCTTGGCGGCGCGGCGGATGTCGTCGCGGTAGTAGGAGTTGCCGCCGTCGACGATCGCGTCGCCGGCGTCGAGCACGGCGGCGACGTCTCGACCGTCTTCTCGGTGATCTCGCCGGCCGGCACCATCACCCAGACCGAGCGCGGCGCGCTCAGCTTCGAGGCCAGGTCCTCCAGCGAGGACGCACCCTCGGCGCCCTCGCCCGCCAGCTCGGAGACGGCATCGGGATTGACGTCGTAGGCGACGATGCGGTGCCCGTCGCGCATCAGCCGCCGCGCCATGTTGGCCCCCATGCGGCCGAGCCCTACTATTCCCAGCTCCATGCCCACCACCCTACCCGCCGACGTCCTCGTCATCTTCGGCATCACCGGCGACCTGGCGAAGAAGATGACCTTCCGGGCGCTCTACCGGCTCGAGGCCCGGGGCAAACTCGACTGCCCGATCGTCGGCGTCGCGATCGACGATTGGTCGATCGAGCAGCTGCGCGAGCACGCCCGCGCCGCGATCGCCGCCACGATCGAGGATCCCGACGAGGACGTCTTCGGCCGCCTCGCCGCCCGCATCTCCTACGTCCAGGGCGACTACGCCGACGCCGCCACCTTCAAACGGGTCGGCGAGGCGCTCGGCGACGCGAAGCGTCCGGTCTTCTACCTCGAGGTCCCCCCCTCGCTCTTCGCGACCGTCGTCGACGGGCTCGCCGCCGCCGGCCTGACCGGGAACGCCACGGGTCGTGATCGAGAAGCCGTTCGGCCACGACCTCGACTCGGCACTGGCCCTCAACGCCGAGCTGCACCGGTCGCTCGCCGAGGAGCAGGTCCTGCGGATCGACCATTACCTCGGCAAGGAGCCGGTGATGGACATCTCCTACCTGCGCTTCGCCAACTCGCTGCTGGAGCCGGTCTGGAACCGCGAGCACGTCTCCCACGTGCAGATGACGATCGCCGAGGACTTCGGCGTCGACGACCGCGGCCGCTTCTACGACGCGGTCGGGGCGATGCGCGACGTGATCCAGAACCACGCCCTGCAGGTGCTGGCGCTGGTCGCGATGGAGCCGCCCGCGGGCAGCTACCGGGACTCGATCCGCGACAAGAAGCTGGAGATGTTCCGGGCGGTGCGGACCGCCGACCCGAAGCGCTACGTGCGCGGCCAGTACGACGGCTTCCTCGAGGTCAAGGACGTGGCCGCGGACTCGACCACCGAGACCTTCGCCGCGGTCGAGCTGGGGATCGACAACTGGCGCTGGAGCGGCGTCCCCTTCTTCATCCGCGCCGGCAAGTGCCTGCCGGTCAAGGCCTCGGAGGTGACGGTCGTCTTCAAGCGGCCGCCGCCGCTGGGGATCGGCTCGGGGAAGCTGCCCGAACCGAACCAGCTGACCGTGCGGATCGAGCCGAAGCCGGGCGGCGCGCATCCGCCTCTTCGCCAAGCGGGCCGGCGAGGAGGCCTTCGAGCCGGCCGACCTCGAGGTGATGTTCGAGAAAGTGCCGGGCGAGGACCCCGAGCCCTACGAGCGGCTGCTCGGCGACGCCCTGGCCGGCCGCAACCAGCTCTTCACCCGCGAGGACACGGTCGAGGAGACCTGGCGGATCGTGCAGCCGCTGCTCGACGAGCCCGGCCCGGTGCATCCCTACGAGCCCGGCACCTGGGGACCCCCCGAGGCGACAAGCTGACCCGGGGCATCTGCCAGTGGCACGAGCCCTGGCTTCCCTGAAGGTCCTGCTAGCTTTTGGCACCCCTAATTAGGGTCGCCTAATGCAGACCGAACGGCACACCGAATGATTCCGACCTTCGTCATCGCGCTGCGCGAGGGGGTCGAGGCCTCGCTGATCATCGGCATCATCGCCGCCTTCCTGGTCAGGGAGGGCCGGCGCGACGCGATGCGGCAGATGTGGGCGGGAGTGGCGGTCGCGGTCGCGCTCTGCATCGGCATCGCCGTGATCCTGCGCGTCGTCGGGCAGCAGCTTCCCCAGCGCGAGCAGGAGGGCCTGGAGACGGTGATCGGGCTGATCGCGGTCTCCGCCGTCACCTACATGATCGTCTGGATGCGGCGCAACGCCCGCGGGATCAAAAAGGTGCTGGAAGGCAACGCGGCCAGCGCGCTGGCCAGCGGCTCGACCATGGCCCTGGTGGCGATGGCCTTCCTCGCCGTGTTGCGCGAGGGCTTCGAGACCTCCGTCTTTCTGCTCGCCGCCTTCCAGGACGCCAGCGACACCACGGCCGCCGGCGCCGGCGCCGTCCTCGGCCTGGTCGCGGCCGTCGCGATCGGGCTCGGCATCTACCGCGGCGGGGTGCGGATCAACCTCACCCGCTTCTTCCGCGTCACCGGCCTGATCCTCGTCTTCGTCGCCGCCGGGCTGCTCTCGACCTCGCTGCACACCGCCCATGAGGCGGGCTGGTTCAACAGCCTGCAGGGACAGGCCCTCGACCTGACCTGGCTGGTGCAGCCGGGGACGATCTCCGGCTCGCTGCTGACCGGGATGCTCGGCCTGCAGCCGACGCCGACCGTCGGGGAGGCCCTGGTCTACGTGCTCTACGCGGTGCCGATGACCCTCTACGTGCTCTGGCCCGACCGGCTGCGGCTGCGGCGGGCGCCGGCGCGGCCGGCAGGACGGCTCCGGCCGAGAGCCCGGCCTAGGAGCGCATCAGCCGCGGTCCCGCAGCTGCCTGAGCTCGCGGCGCTGGCTGACCTCGGTGGCGAGCACGACGGCAAAGGCAAGGGCGATCGCGACGATCATGGCTATGGCGACGATTTCGACAATGGACATATCTCCTCCTCCCGCGGGTTCAACGTACCGCCCCGGATGCCCGCTGGGGGCGATTCCAAACACGCTTTTGCCCCAAAGTCGGCGCACTTGACACACACCTGCGTCCACCAGCGGGCATAGCCTGGGAGCGATGGTCACCTCGCCGAAACGCGCCGACGAGCTGCTGGGGACGCTCGGGTTCGCAGCCTTCCGACCGGGCCAGCGCGAGGCCGTGGAGGCGGCACTGCAGGGGCGGGACTCGCTGATCGTGATGCCGACCGGCGGCGGCAAGAGCCTCTGCTACCAGCTGCCGGGGCTGGCGACCGAGGACCTGACGATCGTGGTCAGCCCGCTGATCGCGCTGATGAACGACCAGTGGCGGCGGCTGACCGCGGCCGGGCACCCGGTGGCGATGATCTCCTCGGGGATGAGCGCCGAGGCGGCGCGCGCCGCCCTCGACCAGGTCCGCGGCGGCAGCGCGCGGATCGTCTACTGCTCGCCGGAGCGGTTCGCCTCGACCGTGTTCCTCGACGCGCTCGCGCAGCGGCGGATCGACCTGCTCGCGGTCGACGAGGCGCACTGCGTCTCCGAGTGGGGGCACGACTTCCGGCCCGACTACCTGCGCCTGCCCGAGGTCGCCGAGCGGCTCGGGCGGCCGACGGTGATGGCCTGCACGGCGACGGCGACGAAGGCGGTCGCGGCGGAGATCGTCGCCCGCTTCGGCCTGCGCGAGCCGCTGCAGGTGCGCTCCGGCTTCGACCGGCCCAACCTCTCCTTCGACGTCGTACGGCTCGAGGGCAAGGGGTCGAAGGCGCGCCGGTTGGCGCTGCTCGAGGCAGGCCTTGCCGACCCCGGGAACCGCCCGGCGATCGTCTACTGCGGCACCCGACGCGACACCGACGAGGTGGCCGGCGACCTGCGCGGCTCGGGGCTGCGGGCGCTCCCCTACCACGCCGGGATGGAGGCCGAGGACCGCACCGTGACGCAGCAGCGCTTCATGGCGGGCGAGGCCGAGGTGATCGTCGCCACCAACGCCTTCGGGATGGGGGTCGACAAGGCCGACGTGCGCTCGGTCTGGCACATGGCGATCCCGACCAGCCTCGAGGCCTACTACCAGGAGGCCGGGCGAGGCGGGCGCGACGGCCTGCCGGCGCGGGCGGTCCTGCTGGCGATGCGGGCCGACCTGGGGCGCCTGGTCCGCTTCAACGAACAGCGCGACCCCGAGCAGACGATCGCCCGCGAGCGCGGCTGGCGCGACTACCGCACGATCAAGTCCTTCATCTACTCGGAGCGCTGCCGGCGGCGCAGCGTGCTCGACCACTTCGGCGACCGCGAGGCGGGCCGGCCCCTGGGACGCTGCTGCGACGTCTGCGACCCGCAGGACTGGCTTCCGGACCCCGAGACGGTCGCGGTGCGCCCGTTCGCCTCGTGCCAAGGCTGCGGCGGCCCCGCCCGCCGAGCTCTCGGAGGCCGACGCGCCGCTGTTCGAGGCGCTGAAGGCCTGGCGCCTCGGAGCGGCAGACGGCAAGCCGGCCTTCACCGTGGCCCACAACTCGACCCTGTCGGCGATCGCGGCGACGCGACCCGGCGACGAGCAGAGCCTCGGCGCGATCCGCGGCATCGGCCCCAGCTTCATCGCCAAATACGCCCCCGAGGTCCTGGCGATCGTCGCCGCTTCACAGCCCTGAGCCTGCGCGCATCAAACCGCCCGGCCCGCGCCCGCACCACCCGGGAGGCCCTGACTTTCGGCAATCATTTCGCGGATGCCCACCGGGAACAGCTCGACCAGAGCACTCCTCGCGCTGCTGGCCGTGACCCTGCTCGCCGCCGCCGGTGCAGGCTCGGCGAACGGCTCGGCGCTGGAACCGCGCGGGAAAAAGGTCTTCTTCGGGGTCAGCGACACCGGCAACATGGCCGATTTCGGCCACTTCAGCAGCGCCGTGCAGCAAGCACCCGGCGCTGATCGAGAGCTTCCGCACCTGGGGCTCGGACTTCCCCGACTCGATCGAACGCTGGCAGACCGCGCGGGCGCGGCCGGTGCTCCACATCACCACCGCCGACAACAGCGACGGCCACGAGCTGATCGACCCCCGCTCGATCGCCCAGGGATACGGCGACGAGTACCTGCTCCGGCTCAACAAGCTGTTCTGGGCGAAGAAGATGCCGGCCTACGTGCGGCCGCTGGGCGAGCCCAACCGCTGCCTCAACGTCTACGCCTCATACGACTGCGCCGGCAAGCCGCGCGACGCCGCCCACAGCCCGCGCTGGTACCGGCTCGCCTTCCGCCGCATCTACCTGCTGCTGCACGGCGGCGGCAAGCGCGACAAGATCGACGCCCGCCTGGCCCACGCGGGCCTGCCGCCGCTGAGGAGCGTCCGTGCCCGGCCTGCCGCGGGCGCCGGTCGCCGTGATCTGGAGCACCCTGCCCGCCGGCTCGCCGACCGTCCCCCAGAACCGCCCCCGCCACTTCTACCCCGGCTCCGAATACGTCGACTGGGTCGGCACCGACTTCTACTCCGACAACCAGGACTGGAAAGCGCTGACCGGGCTCTACAACCGCTTCTCCGACAAGCCGTTCACGATCCCCGAGTTCGGCGTCTCCAGCGGCGACGACCCCGCCTACGTCAAGCGGCTGATCGTCTGGGTGAGGCGCCACGAGCGCTGCAAGATGCTCGTCTACTACCAGGACTTCGGCGCCTCCAGCAGCTACCGGATCCAGAACTACCCGGCCAGCCTCGCGGTGCTCGACCGCGCCCTCCACCACAAGCTCTTCCCCTCCTTCGCCCCCGACCCGCCGGTGGCTCCCCCGCCCCCGCCGGGGGGCGTCGCCCCGAAGGGCTAACGCTCCGTCCGCGAACTGCATCAACTTATCTATCTGCTGGATAGATAAGTTGATGCAGTTCGGGCTGGTTAGTGCCTGCGTCGGGGCGGCCCGGGCCTCTTGGCCTTGGGGGCCACCCTCGCCGGGCCCACGGCTCGCTTGTACTTGTAGGGCTGCAGCGCGGTGATGCTGGAGTAGCCGGTCAGGTAGATGCGGCGGCCGTCGGAGATCACCGGCGAGTAGGTGCCGCGGGGGTAGTGGAAGACGCGCCGGCCGCTCCTCATCATGAAGCCGTTGGTCGCGTTGTTGGTGAACTCGGCGGCGTAGACGATGTCGCCGATCGCCGAGAGCGAGCCGACCACCTGCCCGCCGGCCGAGCGGCTCCAGCGCACGCTGCCGTCCTTGGCGTCGAGCGCGTAGACGTTGCCGTCGAAGGAGCCGATGTAGACGGTCGGCGGGCTGTGGCGGGTGTTGGAGACGGTCGGCCCCGAGTAGGCGTAGCCGCCGGTCGAGTAGCTCCAGGCGAGGGTCCCGTCCCTGAGGTCGAAGCTGTAGACGCGGTCGTCGTTGTTGCCGGCGTAGACGCGGCCGAAGGCCACGGCCGGGGTCGAGTAGAACTCGCCCGAGGTGCCGAAGCCCTGCCCGAGCGAGGCGGTCTGCCACCTGATCTTCCCCGTCTTGGCGTCGACCGCGTTCATGTAGCCGCCGTAGTCGCCGACGTAGAGGGTGCCGCCGTAGTAGGCGGGGGCCGACTTGACCGGGCCGCCGAGCCTGGTCGCCCAGCGAACGTTGCCGCTGATCGTGCTGAGGGCGAAGAGCTGGCCGTTTTCGCAGCCGAAGTAGACGGTGCGGTCGATCACCACCGGCGAGGACTCGGCCCGGCCCGGCAGCGAGTCGCTTCCAGATGATCTTGCCGGTCTTGGCGTCGAGCTTGACGATGTGGCCGGGGACGAGGTTGACGATGTAGAGGCGGTGCCGGTAGTAGGCGGGCGAGGAGGCGTTGAGGCGGCCGATGCTGCGTTCCCAGAGGACCTTGCCGGTGTCGGCGTCGAGGGCGAAGGCGGTGCCGTTGTTGTTGACCGCGTAGAGCTTGCCGCCGACGTAGATCGGCGGGAACTCGAGCAGCGGTCGCTCGGTGTAGCGCCAGAGCTTGCGGAAGGGAGGCTTGATCCCCTTCGCCGGCAGGTAGCGGGTGCGAGCCGGGTCGAGGCCGAAGATCGGCCAGTTGACCGTCTTGCGCTCCGGCTTCGGCGGCTTCTGGGGAACGAAGGTCGCCTGCGAGTTGTGGACGTCGGCGGGGCGCTTGAGCAGCTCGTAGGCGAGCAGGCCGGCGCCGGCCACGGCGATCAGGCCGGCCACGATCAGGCCGACCGCCAGGTGGCGGCGGTCGTGCCAGAAGCGGCTTGTCCGCTGCCGCAGGCGCTTGGCCTCTTGCCGAGCGCGGTCGATGGGCGATTGCCGCGGGTCGGTCACCGGCGCAGCTCCCACATCTCGAGAAAGCCGAGGTCGCGAAAGCCGAGGCGTTCGTAGATCGAGGCACCGGCGCGGCTCGCCTGCAGCGAGGCCGTCGCCATCCCCCGCTCGCGGGCAACGGCGAGGGCGCCCTGCACCAGCCAGCTGGCGATTCCCCGCCCGCGGTGCTCCGGCGGCGTCGCCACGCCGGTGATCAGGCAGTCGTCGCCGATCGCGATCGTGCCGACGCAGCCGAGCGGCTCACCGCCCGCGAAGGAGCCATGCCACCGGATCGACGTCTCGCCGGCGATGCCGACAGCGAACCCGTCCGGCCCAAAGCCATAGGCGCGATCGTTGAGGGCCGCGCAGGTCGAAGCGTCGATCGGCCCCGCCTCGACCCCCTCCGGGGCCGGCAGCTCCGGCCCCAGGTCCGCAAGCTCCATCGCCATCGCCCGGGGCGAGGCATCGAGCACGTGCCCGCGGTCCGCGAGCATGCGGGCGGAGTCGCGATCCTCGTCGGGGACCCAGACCGTCCAGGCATCCACGCCGTGCGAATCGTAGGCCTCCGCCAACGCCCCAACCTCAGCGGAAAGCGTGGCGGGGTCGCTGTAGAAGACGGAGTTGAAGAAGGAGCGCTGCGGCGAGGAGGGAACGACCGCGGCAAGCAGACCCGGGCGCCGGATCAGCACCGAGTCGGAGTGGGCACTGCCAAACGCCTCGACCTGATCGCGGACGCTCTCCACCGCCCGTCGCCGCAGCTCCCGCTCGTCGAGGCGATGGCCCATCCGGGCCCGTCAGCCTCCGGCGGCGGTGCGGCGCTCGGACTCCTTGACGACCCCGTCGACCAGGCCCTTCACGGCCTGCTTGACGACGGCGACAACGAGGCCACCGACAACCGGCACGGTCGGCTGCGTCCGCACCGCATAGACCATCTTGGTCCCACCGCCATCCGGAGTGAGCTCCACCGTCCCGACGTGGTCGCGAACCGGCAAACCGGAAAGCAGCGTGTAGGAGAAGCGGCCGGGCTCCTCGTAACCGATCACTTCCTCCCGCAGCGCCGGCCCAACAGCAGTCAGCTTCCGAATAGCCCCAACCCCGTTAGGAGCAGGCTCCCCCTCCCGCTCCAGCACGGACTTCCGCAAAGGCGTCAACTCCGAATACCGCCGATGGTCAGTAAGCACTTCGAACACAACCTCGGCCGGCGCCGCAACCTCGCGAGTAAAAGTGAAGCTAGCCACGGCCGCGAAGGCTATAGGGAGGGCCGGGTGCCCCTCCCGGCGGCTTGTACTTTTTCGCCAACCCGACCTCGACAGGCCAACTCCGCCCCACCGAAAAAGTTGAGCCGGGAGGGGCACCCGGCCCTCCCTACACCAACCGCCACTTTTGCGGATCGCTCCCCTCAACCTTCTCGACCTCACCCAGAATCGCCAGGTGGTCGAGGCAGGAAAGGACGATCTGCAGCACCCAGGCGCTGACCGGCGTATTCAGGTTCTCGGCGCCGACGATGTCGCCGACCACCTCGAAGGGCGGCTTCTCCCCCTCGGCAAGCGACTCGCGCACCTTCCCGATCAGCTCGTCGACCTGGCGCCGCGCCTCGGCGATCTTGGCCTCGGGGTCGCGGAAGGGCCGGCCATGGCCGGGCAGGCAGAGTTCCACCTCGAGCGGCTCGACCTCGTCGAGGCCGCGCAGGAACTCGCCGACCGGGTCGGGGCTGTGGCCGTGGTCGAAGAAGAGCACGGTGCGGCCGAGCAGGTGGTCGCCGGAGATCATCAGCTTGCGCTCGGGCTGGTGCAGGACAACGTGCGAGGGGGCGTGGCCGGGCGTCTCGTGGACCTGCCAGGTGCCGAGGTCGGTCTCCACCTCAACGCCCGGCAGCAGGTCGCGGTCGGGCTCGACGATCGCCTCGATCCCCGTCTCCTCGTCGCCGCTGCGCGACTCGCGGTAGCGCTCCAGCGCCGCGGCGGGAACGCCGCTCTGTCGCGCCACCTCCAAACGGTGCTCCAGGGCCGCAGCAGGGTCGTCGGCGAGCAGCCGCACGTGTTCCCAGGCCGGGTGCATCCAGAGCTCGCAGCCGGCGCCCTCGACGATCGGCGCGGCGAGACCGTAGTGGTCGGTGTGCGAGTGGGTGCAGACCAGCAGCCGCACGTCCTCGAGCCCGAAGCCGACCTGGGCCAGGGCGAGGTCGAACTGGCGCATCCGCCCCTTGCCGCCGATCCCGGTGTCGAAGAGGACGATGCCGCCGTCGGCAGCGACCGCCCAGACGTTGCCGTGCGGCACGCCGGGCCAGGGCAGCGCCAGCCGCAGCCGCCAGACGCCCGGCAGGACCTTCTCGACCCGCGGCGCCTCCGGCCGCTTGCGCTCTTCCGTCATCGGCGTCGGACCCTATCTCCCAGGCGTATCTGAGCTAACCACCGCATATGGGGCATAAGCCCAGACACGCCCCTGTGGGCTGCAGCCATATCGCTCGAGCCAACGCTGTGGGGGCAGCAGAGCAGTAACGTTGGTACATGTCGAGGGTTGAGCGGGATCCTGAACGCGGCCGAGCCGTTGCAGCCGAATTGAAGAAGTTCGGCGTGACGGGAGTCCTCATCCAGGCAGCTGAGCAGGGTTACATCACGGAACTCGCATGCCAGATGCCCGAATGCCGCTGCCCCGAGGAGCTTGGAGGCAGGCGTTATTTCGAAGAACGCACTGCCGAATCGAGTGACGACCCCTGGATGCCCACTCACGAGCACTCCCCGCGCCCCAAAAGAGAGGGCGGGCACCGAGTCGTTGACAACACCCTCTTGGCGCACCGCCTCTGCAACCGCATCGCCTACTCCATAGAGGTTGGCCGTTCGCACGCGAAAGATCTCGCGACGATCGAGAAAGCTCGCGAGGAAGCGATCCGCCGCAATAAGGAAGGTCCGTAGGTCGCCGACCGCAGCGCGAGGTGCCGCTACGGCGACCCCAGCGACCAGGGGATATTTGCGAACGCTCGCATGGCCAGGGGTCCCCGTCCTCGATAGGTTGGTCGCCAGGCATGGAGTCGAGCAGCCCCAAGCGCGCCGGTCTCGTCCTCACGGCACTGATCCTGGTCGCGGCGGTGGCGAACCTCAACCTGGCGGTCGCCAACGTCGCCCTGCCCGACATCGGCAAGGCCTTCGGCTCCAGCCAGACGACGCTGAACCTGATCGCGGTCGGCTACTCGCTGGGCCTGGCGACCTCGGTCCTCTACCTGGGCGCGCTCGGCGACCGCTACGGGCGCAAGATGATGCTGCTGCTCGGCATGGGGCTCTCGATCCCCGCCTCGCTGCTGGCCGGCTTCGCCCCCTCCGACGGGGTCCTCTTCGTCGCCCGCCTCTTCGGCGGCGTCGCCGCCGGCATGGCCTTCCCGACCACGCTGGCGCTGATCACCGCCCTGTGGTCGGGCAACGACCGCACCCGCTCGATCGCGCTCTGGTCGGCGATCGGCGGCGCGATCGCCTCGCTCGGGCCGCTGCTCTCCGGCGCCCTGCTCGAACACTTCGACTGGGGCTCGGTCTTCCTCGTCACCCTGCCGCTGGCGGCCCTCGCCCTCTTCCTGGCCTGGCGCTACGTCCCCGCCCACGTCAACGAGAGCACCGAGCCGGTCGACAACCTCGGCGGCATCCTCTCGGTCCTCCTGGTCGCGGCGCTGGTGCTGGGGATCAACCTGGCGCCGGTGCCGGGCAAGGGGTCGCTGGCGATCGGCCTCGGCATCGTCGCGATCGCCGCAACGGCGGCCTTCGTCATGCGCCAGCGGCGCGCGCGATCGCCGCTGTATGACCTCGAGGTCGCCGGACGGCGGATCTTCTGGGTCGCCGCCTGCGCCGGGATCATCGTCTTCGGCTCGCTGATGGGGGCGATGTTCATCGGCCAGCAGTTCCTCCAGAACGTGCTCGACTACTCGACCCTCGACTCCGGCCTGGCGATCCTCCCGGCCGCGGTGTTCATGGTGATCGTCGCGCCCCGCTCGGCGAAGCTGGTCGAGGCCCGCGGCGCCCGCTTCACCCTGCTGGTCGGCTACGTCTTCTGCGTGCTCGGCTTCCTCACCATGCTGCTGCTCTGGAAGGAAGACATCTCCTACTGGAAGGTCGGCCTCGGCTACGCCTTCATCGGCATCGGCGTCGGCTTCGCCGGCACCCCCGCCTCCCACTCGCTGACCGGCTCGGTGCCGGTGAAGCGGGCCGGGATGGCCTCGGGCACGGCCGACCTGCAGCGCGACCTCGGCGGGGCGATCATGCAGTCGATCTTCGGCGCCCTGCTCACCGCCGGCTACGCCGCGGCCGCCAGCGCCGCGATCGCCTCCTCGGGCGAATCGGCCAAGGTCACCGAAAACATCGAAGGCGAGCTGACCAAGTCGTTCTCCAGCGCCGCCGACCTCGCCTCCCAGTACCCCCGGCACAGCGAACAGATCGTCGCTGCCGCCAAGGCCTCCTTCCTGCAGGGCGACGAGTGGGCCTACCTCGCCGGAATCGTCGCGATCCTGCTCGGCGGCGCCCTGGTCTTCTTCTTCTTCCCGAAGAAGGACCAGGAGGAGTCCCTGCTAGCCCAGTACCACGCCGAAGACACCTGAGCCCGCCGCTTCCGGTGCGCTTTATGTGGCTATAGATGGCATAAAGCGCACCGGAGCGGTAGTTGCGGTTGCGATGATGACCGCGTGGCCATGAGCGAAACTCGCGGATCTCGACTCAGCGCCGTGCTGCGCGACGGCGAGCGGGTGACGCCGCTGGAGCTCTTCTTCGACCTCGTCTTCGTGCTGGCGATCACCCAGTGCACGGCGCTGATGTCCCACCACCCGACCTGGTCCGGCGTGGCCCAGGGACTGCTGGTGCTCGGGATGCTCTGGTGGGCCTGGACCGGGTACTCGTGGCTGACCAGCGTGATCGACCCCGAGGAGGGAGCGGTGCGGCTGGTCATGTTCGGTGCGATGGCGGCGCTGCTGCTCGTCTCCCTCTGCGTGCCGGAGGCCTTCGGCAACCTGGCGCTCGCCTTCGCGCTGATCTACGGCGTCGTCCGAACCGCCCACATCGCCCTCTTCATGCTCGCCAGCCCCGAGGACGACGCCCTGCGCCACTCAGTCCTGGGCCTTGCCGCCAGCACGACGGTCGCGGTCGCGCTGCTGGCAACGGCGTCGCTCTTCGACGGCCTCGCCCAGGGAGCGCTCTGGGCGCTCGCCCTTCTCCTCGACATGGGCGGGCCCTACTTCTTCGGTGCCGAAGGATGGAAGCTGGTCCCCGGCCACTTCGCCGAGCGCCACGGGCTGATCGTGATCATCGCCCTCGGCGAGTCGATCGTCGCGATCGGCGTCGGTGCCTCCCACGCGCTCGACCTCGGCATCGG
This sequence comes from uncultured Solirubrobacterales bacterium, assembly GCA_963714665.1. Classification (GTDB taxonomy): domain Bacteria; phylum Actinomycetota; class Thermoleophilia; order Solirubrobacterales; family 70-9; genus VRUE01. The sequence goes on from CAVQPE010000008.1 coordinate 83,747, forward strand.
CACCGCGGCCGTCCTCGGGGTCGCCCTGACCGCGGCGATGTGGTGGGTCTACTTCGACATCGTCGCGATCGTCGCCGGCCGGCGCCTCGCCGAGGCCGATGTCGGCAAGGTGCAAAACGAGATGGCGCGCGACTCCTACTCCTACGTTCACCTCGTGATGGTGGCCGGGATCGTCCTCGTCGCCTTCGGCATGAAGACGACGATCGGCCACTTCGACGCCCACCTGCACACCGTGCCCGCCTTCGCCCTGCTCGGCGGCCTCGCCGTCTACCTGCTCGGCCACGTCGCCTTCCGCTACCGCCACATCCACACGATCAACCGCCAGCGCCTGCTGCTCGCGATCGTGCTGCTGATCCTGGTCCCGGTGGCAACCGAGGTGCCGGCGCTGGTCGCGCTCGCCGTCGCCAACATCCTGATCTGGACGATGATCGCCTACGAGACCCACAGCTACGGCGAGGGCCGCCAGCAGGTGCGGCGCCCTCAGGCTGCCGAGGCCTGATCCCGGCGGCGGCGGGGGCCGAGCGGGTGCTCGAACTCCTGCATCAGGCCGGCGATGGCGAAGCAGAGGGCACCGGTCAGCGTGCCCCAGTTGGCGATTCCGGTCGCTAGCGCGTCGCCGGTCGAGGGGCGGACGAAGGAGGCGACTGCCGAGACCATGAAGAGGACCGAGCCGAGCTGGTTGACGGCGACGATCCACCAACCGAGGTCGCGGCGGCGCCAGATGCGCCAGCCGCCGCCGATCCCGACCATCGCCAGGTGGCCGGAGACGAGGAAGAGGGCGCAGCCGACCATGTCCGGCGACCAGACGAGCCGGTCCGCTTCGGCCGGGCTGAGTTCCTGGATGAACGAGTCGACCAGGTTGATCGCGAAGACAAGCGTGCCGGCGAAGAGGACGACGGCGCTCAGCCACTGCAGGCGCCGCGGCTCACGCGACCACCAGCGCCAGCGACCCTCCGGCGCAGCGCTGTCCCAGCCCGCTTCGGGCTCGTTGACCACCTGCAGCACCGAGGTGTAGCCGCCGGTGCTGAAGAAGACACCACCGACCAGGTAGACCGTCGCGCAGGCGGTCGCGTCGACGCCGGCCTGGGCCAGCCCGGCCCCGATCGCGAACAGCGACCCGCCGACCAGGAACGCGGTCGCGGCGACCGCATTTGCTCGCCGTAGGCGCCGTTGCATGTCCACGGGTCGATTTTCCGCCATACCGGCGTACTCCTTTTGCCCCGTGGGAAGAATTCCTATAGGGAGTGACGGGAAACCGGTGCGCTAAGGGATTGCACAGTATTGTTGATCGATAACAGTGCTTACAGTCATTAAACGCTGTTGTCTTGCCCCTGTGCTCGGGCTGGTCCTCCTGGCCGGCTGCGGCAGTAGCGGCGAATCCACCACGTCTTCTTCCTCCGGGCTGCCGAAGACGATCGTGCTCGGTGCCGCAATCGCCAAGAGCGGCTACCTCGCCCCCTTCGACGCCAGCGTCTCCGCGGTCGAACAGCTGGTCGACGAAATCAACGCCAAGGGCGGCATCGACGGCAGCAAGCTCAAGGTGATCCAGACCGACAACCGCTCCGACCCCCAGCAGGCCCCGATCGCCGCGCAGCAGGCGATCGAAAAGGGAGCCAACGTGCTGCTCCTCAGCAGCGAGTCGCTCACCGCCGCGGCGGCGGCCCCGGTGGCCGAAGAAAACGACGCGCTCAACTTCAGCCTCTCCGCCAACGAACCCGGCTACGGCCCGCCGACCACCGGCCGGCTCTCCTTCAGCGCCTACCCCAGCGTTCTCAGCGAGGCGAGCGCCGACGCCACCTTCCTGCATGAAAAGGGAATCAAGCACCCGTTCCTCTTCCGCGATACCGCGATCATCTACGGCAAGGCCTACTGCGCGGGATTCCAGCAGTCCTGGGAACACCTCGGCGGCTCGATCTCCGGCTCCGTCGACTTCAAGAACGAAGACGAGTCGGTCGCAAGCCAGGTCAGCCAGCTGAAGAAGTCCAACGCCGACGCGGTGGTGATGTGCTCGTACCCACCGGGCGGCGCGGCGGCGGTGAAGCAGGTCCGCGACGCCGGCGTCGAGGTGCCGATCATGGGCACCGGCTCGTTCGACGGCACCTACTGGCTGAAGGGCATCTCCAACACCAAAGACATCTACCTCGCCCTCAACGGCTCGTCCTACGACCCACCCAACGAAACGGCGGCGAAGCTGTACAAAAAGCTGGAAAAGGCGGGGGTCAACACCGATGTCTCCAGCGTCCTGCTCTCGGCCTACGCCGCCGGCCAGCTGATCACCGACGCGATCAAAGAAACCGGAGGTGTCGACGGCAACGCGCTCGCCGACGCGCTGGAGGCGAAGCCTCACAAAACCGTCCTCGGCAAGATCTCCTACAGCAAGGACTTCCATTACGCGAACAGCAACTGGCCGATATACGTGTTCGTGAACGGCAAGCCGAAGCTCGTCACCACCATCAACCCACACTTCCTACCCGAATACGGCGACTAGTCGTATGCGGTCCTGAGCAAAAAGCGCGAAGGTATTCTGGGTGTCAGATGGCCAAACCCACCCAACCGGTAAGGGGCCGGCCTAGGCAATCATCCGACGTCCCCCTTGCCGGCAGACGCCAGCTGGACCGGGACAGCGAGGTGCCGCTCTACTTCCAGCTCGCCGCGGAGCTGCACCGGATGCTGGAGCTTGGGACCTGGGAGCCCGGCGCGCGCTTTCCCACCGAGCGCGAGCTGGAGGAAGAGTTCGACGTCTCCCGCGCGGTGATCAGGCCGGCGCTCGACCTCCTCGTCGGCGACGGCACGATCTTCCGGATCAAAGGCTCCGGCGCCTTCGTCGCCGCGCCTCGCACCAGAGTCAAGGCGACCGGCCTGGTGAAATTGTGGGCGAACAGCGGCCACGACCACTCGGTGTCCGTGGCCAGCGTCCGCAAGCGCATGCCAGACCGGACGGTGTCCAAGTTCCTCGAGCTGGACGAATCGCTCACGGAGATCGCCCAGGTGACGGCGGCGGTCGACACCGGCGAGCCATCGGCCTTCGTCGTCGACTCCTACTCCGTCGATCTCCCGCATTCCATGGCTCCTTCCCACCGCCGAAGCTTTAGCGAACGGCGCCAACCCCCCGCAGCCTGGCGAGCTGGAGCTGACCAGGAGCACCGTTACGGTCGAGCACACTTTCTTCAGTGGGTGGTCGGCGTCCCAGGTGGGCTCCAAAGCGGGCAATCCGGCGCTGATCGGGCGCTTCGTCCAGTTCGGCCGGAGGAAGGGGGAGATGCGGGAGCTGCCCGCTCGAGTTCGCCCGCCTGATCTGGCGCGCCGACACCACTCAGCTCGCGTTCGAGATGGAGTGAGCGGCGCGCCCTAGCAGCGCCCGCCGCACGAACTCGGAAAAGGCCTCGCGGTAGGCGAGGGTGAAACGATCGGCCAGCGTGTTGACGTCGGCGTCGAGCCCCAGCGGCAGCTCCGGCGGCTCGACCGACGCCGACACCTCTCGGTCCTCGGCGTAGAGCCGCTCCTCGGACTCGATCGCCTCGTCGAGCGTGAGCTCGTCGAAGTCGTCGCTGAGGCCCTCGGCCCAGTAGTGCACGGACTCGGTGGCGCTGATCGCGCGCGCCGCGTGCAGCAGCCAGCGCTCGCCTTTCGCCATCACCATCCGGATCGAGGTGAAGTTGGGCGCGATCGTGTGGTTGTGGCCTTCTCGCAACGAGCCCCACGTTCCGTCCCCGCCGGGGTCGGTCCTCATCTCGCGGCTCATCTTCACCTCGATCCCGTCGCGCTGCACCTGCAGCGGCTCTACGACCTCGGAGACCGGGCCCATGGTGTCCCGGTGCACGAAGGCGAAATGGGCGACGTCGCGGAAGTTCTCGATCATCACCCCCAGGCCCACCGGCAGCTCGAACGGCGTCCCGTGCTTCCACCGCCCCGGGCTGGGCTCGAACCACGGCACGTTCGGCGGCTCGCCGAGCGGCTCCTCCAGCGCCGTCCAGACCAGGCCCCACCGCTCCCGCGCCGGGAAGGCCGGGATCCGGGCGCGCGGTGAGATCTGGGACTGGTCGGCGAGCGAGGGGATCCGCGTGCAGGCGCCCTCGGCACCGTCCCATTCCCAGCCGTGGTAAGGGCACTGGATGCCCTCGCCCCTCACCTTGCCCATCGAGAGCGAGGCGCCGCGGTGGGCACAGCGGTCGGAGACCACGGCCGGCGCGCCGCTCTCGGTCAGGAAGACCGCGAGCGCCTCGCCGAGCAGGACCGCTCGCTGCGGACCGTCCTCCAGATCCTCGATCCTCGCCACCGGTTGCCAGCAGCGCCGCAGCGCCCTTGAGACTTCCTCGCTGCTCGGGGCCCGATCCGGCTGCACCTCGCTCATCGCCCTCTTCCCCTCTCGGTCCCTTCGTTCACGGTTGCCCTCCCAGGTACGCGCGCAGCAGGTCGGAGTCGCCCTCGAGCTCCTCACGCCGGCCCTGGGCGCGGACGCTACCGGCACCCAGCACCAGGCAGCGATCGCAGAAGTCGATCGTACGCGCCGCGTTCTGCTCGACCAGCAGCATCGTCGTCCCCTCCTCGCGCAGGCCCGCCAGCAGCTCGTAGATCAGGTCGATCGTCTTCGGCGCCAGCCCGAGCGACGGCTCGTCGAGGATCAGCAGCCGCGGCTGGCCGAGCAGCGCGCGGGCGATCGCCAGCTGCTGCTGCTCGCCGCCGGAGAGCCGGTCGGCGTGCTCGCCGGCCCGGGCGCGCAGGATCGGGAAGCGCTCCAGCGTCCGCTCCAACGCCGCGGCGCTCTCGCCGTTTCGCCGCATCCCCATCCGCAGGTTCTCGGCCACCGTCAGCGTCTTGAAGACGTGACGGCCCTCGGGGACGAGCGCGAGCCCGAGCCGTGCGATCCGCTCCGGCGCCATCCCGTTCAGGAGCCGGCCCTCGAACAGGACCTCCCCGAGCTCGGCTGGGCCAGGCCGCAGACAGCCCGCAATACCGAGCTCTTGCCGGCCCCGTTCGGCCCGATGATTCCAACGACCTCCCCGGCCGCGAGGCCGAGGTCGACGCCGTGCACGACCTCGACGCCGCCGTAGGCGACCCTGACCTCACGCAGCTCAAGCACTTGCGGCCACCATGTAGGAGCTGCCGAGGTAGGCCTCCACGACGGCCGGGTCGGCCTGGACCTCCGCCGGCGAGCCGACCCGCAGCGTCAGCCCGTCGTCGATCACCTGCACCCGCGGGCAGAGGCTCATCACCACGCTCATCTCGTGCTCGATCAGGAGGATTCCGCAGCCGAAATCGTTGAGCACGCCGCTGAGGATCGCGACCAGCTCCTCGCCCTCGCCCCCACTCAGCCCGGCGGCGGGCTCGTCGAGCAGCAGGTAGCGGGGACCGGTGGCGAGGGCGCGGGCGACCCCGAGCAGGCGCTGGCTCGCCGGCGGCAGGGTCCCCGCCGGCAGCGCCATCTGCTCGCGCATTCCAAGGCGAGTCAGGACCTCGGCGGCAACCGCGACCGCCTCTCGCCTGCCGACGCCGACTCCCATCGCCCCGACCGAGACGCTCTCCAGGCAGCTCGAGATGCGGGAAGGGGAGGCCGGCCTGGAACGTGCGGGTCAGGCCGGCGCGGGCGAGGCGGGCCGGGGAGCGACCGCCGACGCCGACACCGTCCAGGCTGACCGAGCCGGCATCGGGCGCCAGAAACCCGCTGAGGACGTTGACCAGCGTCGTCTTGCCCGCGCCGTTCGGGCCGATCAGGCCCAACGCCTCACCGCGCCGCAGCGTCAGGTCGACCCCTCTCAGCACATGAAGCCCGCCGAAGGCCACCGAGATCCCCCGGGCGTCGAGGGAGCCGGGCGGCGGCCTCGGCCTTCGCCGCCTCGGCGGCGTCGCTCGGGGCAGCGCCGCGACAGCTCGGCCCCGCGCTCCCGAGGCCGACGCCTGCCCAGCAGCCGGTCGAGCCAACTCAGCTCACCCGCCTCGCGGCCGCCGGTCAGCCCGTTCGGCATCGCGATCATCGTCACCAGCAGGATCAGGCCCACGCCGATCGCGGCCAAGCCCGGCGTCCGGCCGATCGATACGACGCCGAGGAAATGCGCACCGCCTTCGACGTTGCGCAGGGCCTCGTTCACGGTCGAAACCGCGATCGTCCCCAACACCGCCCCGAAGACGCTGCGGGCGCCGCCGACCACCAGCATCGTCACCGTCGTCACCGTCGCGCCGAAGTAGAACGTGGTCGGAATGAGGACGCCCGACTGGTGCGCAGCCAGCGCACCGCCGACCCCGCACAGCACGCCGCTGAGCGCGAACGCGACCAGCCGCTCCCCGGTCACGCCGATCCCGAGCGAACGGGCGGCGACCTCGTCCTCGCGGGTCGCCTGCAGGCGATAGCCGCGCGCCGACCATTTGAAGGCGATCGCGACGACGACGGCCGCAGCCGCCCAGAGGCCGGCGGACTCGATGCCGGTTGTCCTCGGGATGCTGACCAGCCCGCTGCTCCCGCCGCTCACCGCGTCCCAGTTGGCGAGCACGTTGTAGAGGACGATCAGGAAGGCGAAGGTCGAGATCGGGATCGCCAGGGTCGAGGTCCGCATCAGCGGCAGGCCGACCACCGCTGCCAGCACGCCGCAAGCCGCGGCGGCGATCAGGGTCGAGAGCAGTGGGCCAAGCTGAGCCGAGGCGATCAGGTTGGGGAGGCCCGGCGTCTGAAGCGCAGCGAAGGCGGCGGGCAGGGTGAGCAGCGCCGCGACGTAGGCGCCGGCACTGGCGAACCCGAGCTGCCCGAACGAGTAGACGCCGCTGTTGCCGATGAAGACCTGCAGGCCGAGGACGATGATCAGGTTGCAGAGGATCATCGTCACGGTGCCCCGCAGGGAGGGCGTGCCGTTGTCGCCCACCGCCATGGTGAGCGCGATCAGCGCAAGCGGAATCAGCAGCGAGGCGGCGAGCGAGGAGCGCGAGCGCAGCCGCCCGACGCTCATACCCGCGCCTCGCCGGTGACCGAGCCGAGCAGGCCGTGCGGCCTGAAGATCAGGATCGCCACCGGCAGGCTGAAGACGAACGCATCGCGGAAGGGCAGCAGGCCCTCCGGCAGGTAGGCCCCGAGCAGGGAGGCGATCGCGCCGAGCAAGAGGCCGCCCAGGACCGCGCCGAACATCTTGCCGAAGCCGCCGATCGTCACCGCGACGAAGCCGACCAGCACCGGCGTCAGGCCCATGGTCGGCGAGACCTGCCCGGTCTGCATCACCAGGAGCACGCCGACCGCCGCGGCAAGGGCGCCGCTGACCGCGAAGGAGAGCGCGATCACCCTGTCCGCCCGCACGCCGAGCAGCCGCGCCATCTCGAAGTTCTCCGCCGCCGCCCGCATCGCCAACCCGGCGCGGGTCCGGTAGAGCAGCCAGCCGAGGCCGGCGAGGACGATCGCCGTCAGGCCGAGCGTGAGGAACTCCAGGTTCGGCACCGAGACGCCGCCGAGCTGCGTCGATTCGCTGATCAAGGCCGGCGTCGCAACCGATTTGGGGCGGGCATTGACCGCCGCGGTGACGACGTTCTGCAGGATCGTCGCCACCGCCAGCGAGGTGACGAGCTGGGCCGAGAGGTCCGCCTTGCGGACCGGGCGGAAGGCGACCCGCTCAGCGAGCGATCGCAACCAGGACCCCGGTCACCAGCGCCCCGCCAACCGCGGCGGCAAACGGAAGCCCGGCCAGGACGATAGAGGGCGTAGGCCGAAAGCATGATGAACTCGCCGTGGGCGAAGTTCATCATCCCCATCACGGTGTAGATCACCGTGACCCCGAGCGCGATCAGCGCATAGAGACTGCCCAGTGCCAACGCATCGATCAGGTTCTGAACCAACTCGGTCACGGCAACTCAAAGTTCTTGAGAGCAATGCGAGAAGGTTAACCGGGACGGCGACCCCCCGGCGATAAAAACTAGAAAAAGCTAAGGCGCGACGAACGTGGCTGGATCGGGACCGATCCGGCTGCCGCTGTCAAGCTCCCCGATCATCGCCATATCGTCCTTGGAGAGCTCGAAGTCGAAGATGGCGATGTTCTCGCGGATCCGCTCCGGCGTCACCGACTTGGGGATGACGACGTTGCCGAGCTGCAGGTGCCAGCGCAGGATCGCCTGGGCCGGCGTCTTGCCGTGGCTATCGGCCACCGCAACGATCGCCTCGTCGTCGAGCAGCTCGCCCTGGGCGAGCGGGCTCCAGGCCTCGGTGGCGATGCCGTGCTCGGCGTGCCAGGCACGCAGGTCGGCCTGCTGTAAACGGGGGTGCAGCTCGATCTGGTTGACCGTCGGCAGCGTCTCCGTCTCGCGATCCAGCAGCTTCAGGTCCTCGATGCGGAAGTTGGAGACCCCGATCGTGCGCGCGGCCTCCTCCCCGTGGATTCGTTCGAAAGCCCGCCAGGTGTCGAGGAACAGGCCCTCGGTCGGCGCCGGCCAGTGGATCAGGTAGAGGTCGACGTGGTCGAGCCCGAGCCGCTCGAGGCTCGCCTCGAAGGCGGCAAGCGTCGAGTCGTGGCCCTGCTGTGAGTTCCACAGCTTGGTGGTGACGAAGTAATCCTCACGGGGCAGCCCCGAAGCAGCGAGTGCCGCGCCGACCTCCTTCTCGTTGCGGTAGGCGGCTGCGGTGTCGATGTGCCGGTAGCCGGCCTTGAGCGCCAGCTCGACGGCCCCCTGGGTCTCGTCCGGCGGGACCTGGAAGACACCGAATCCCAGCTGCGGAATCTCAATACCGTCGTGGAGAGTGACGCTGGGGAGTAGTGTCGTCTGGGTCATAGGGATTCCTTCCATCGGGATTCCTCGTTGCTTTGTTGTCATGATAACTACTCGCCGCCGCGACTAGCGCAGGATTGACTAACCATTTGTCAATTTTCAAGCTGCGGCGTTGTCCGCTACGGCGAACTAGCTGGTGGCGAGGCCGATGGCCAGCAGCGGGAAGGCAAGCATCACGCCGAGGTAGGCGCCGATCGCGGCGCCCGTGAGGAGGCTGGTCGTGCGCGAGCGGGCGCCGGAGATGACGCCGGTCAAAAAGATCGCGACGGCAATCGTGAGGCCGATCCAGAAGACGTCGGGCATGAGCGCGGGCGAGACTATCGAACCCCACCGCCCGGAGCCGCTAGGTTGGGCGCGTGAGACTGCTCGCCTTCAGCGACCTGCACCGGGACCTGGCCCAGGCGGAGAAGCTGGTCGAGATGTCGGCCGAGGCCGACGTGGTGATCGGCGCCGGCGACTTCGCCTCGGTCCACGAGGGCCTGGAGGAGACGGTCGACGCCCTCGCGGGGATCGAAGCGCCGACCGTGCTGGTCCCCGGGAACAACGAGACCGACGAGGCGCTGCGCGAGGCGACATCGGGCTGGCGGTCGGCAACCGTCCTGCACGGGGGAGGGGTGACGATCGGGGGCGTCGAGTTCTTCGGCCTCGGCGCGGGCATCCCCGTCACCCCCTGGGAGTGGAGCTTTGACCTGGACGACGAAAAAGCGGCGGTGATGCTCGCACTCTGCCCCGACGACGCGGTCCTCGTCCTCCACTCGCCGCCGCTGGGCCACTGCGACTCCAACGGCACGGGACAGAGCTTCGGCAGCCCGATCCTGCTGCGGACGATCGAGGAGCGGCGCCCGCGCCTGGCCGTCTGCGGCCACATCCACGAGTCCTGGGGCTGCCAGAGCACGATCGGCGACACCCCCCTCCACAACCTCGGCCCGAAGGGCACCTGGCTCGAGGTTTAGGCGGTAACGCGGTACTTGAGGTGGGCGACGCCCGGGGCCTCGATCGCCTGGACCTGCTCGAGACCCAGGCCGGAGACGGAGAGGTTGTCGAACAGGCGGGTGCCCCCGCCGAGCAGTACCGGAACGACGTTCAGCCACAGCTCGTCGATCAGGCCCGCCGCCAGGTACTGCTGGGCGACCTCGGCGCCGCCGCCGAGCGAAACGTCCTTGCCGCCGGCGGCGTCCCTGGCCTGGGCGAGCGCCGACTCGGTGCCGTCGGTGACGAAGGTGAAGGTCGTGCCGCCGTCCTTCACCAGCGGCTCGCGCTCGTGGTGAGTGAGCACGAAGACCGGGGTGTGAAATGGCGGCTCGTCCCCCCACCAGCCGTCCCAGGGGTCCTCGCCCCAGGGACCGGGGCCGCCGCCGAACATCTTGCGGCCCATGATCGTCGCCCCGACGTTGTCGAGCGATTCCTCGACGACGGCGCTGCTGGCGTTCGTCTCGCCGCCCTCCCGCCCGTGCGGCCTGCGCCAGGCGGCCAGCCTGAACACCCACTCATGCAGCTGCATCCCGCCTTCCCCCAGCGGATGCTCCTCGCTCGGGTTCGGCCCGGCGACGAATCCGTCGAGAGAGACCGAGATTTGGAAGCGGAGTCTGCTCACTACGCGCTGGGCGTGGACTCGCTGGGCCCCTGGAAGAGCTCGCCGGCGCGGATCCGCTGCGCCATGTCCGCTGATTCCTCGCGGTAGACGCGGCCGTCGTCGAACTCGATCGCCGGGTACTTGCGCTGCCCCGACAGCTGCTCCAGGTCATCCCGCTTGCCGGGGCGCAGCGGCCCCTTGACCACCTCGTACTCGATGCCCTGCTCGTCGAGCGCCTTCTGCACCCGCCAGCAGGGGTGAGCGTCGATCTTGACCCACATGGTCGAGCAGCGATGGAGCTTGACCGCCATCGGGCAAGCCTAAACCCCTGCGCACCCAGATCGCAAGAGGGACCGGGATGGAGGTCCGTACAGAAGACCTTGAGCATTCGCATACCTGGGATACTCAGCGTCGAGCATGAGTCCCGCAGGCCTGCCTCCCGGTCCCCCCTACCCGGCTGCGCTCCAAGCCGTCGGGTTCTGGACGCGCCCCTTTGCCTTCCTGCGCCAGTGCCGCGAGCGCTACGGCAAGCGCTTCACGATCAGGCTGCCGGGCTCGCCGCCCTTCGTGATGCTGACCGACCCGGCCGAGGTGAAGGAAGTCTTCACCTCCCCGCCCGACGTCCTGCGACCGGGAGAGGGCGCGCGGGTGCTCGAGCCCGTGGTCGGCGCCAACTCCGTGATCCTGCTCGACGAAACCGCGCACATGGCGCAGCGCAAGCTGATGCTGCCGGCCTTCCACGGCGAGCGCATGGAGCGGCTCGCGGGGCTGATGGAGGAGGTCACGGTCGAGGAGCTGGCGGCGCTGCCCCGGGACGTGCCGGTCGAGCTGCACCCGCGCATGCAGGACCTGACGCTGAAGATCGTCCTCCGCGCCGTCTTCGGCCTCGAGCCCGGTCCCCGCTTCGAGGCCCTGCGCGGTCGCCTGCAGGAGATGCTGGTCTTCGGCGACCGGCCGATCAGCCTGATGCCGCCGCCGAAGGACAGCGTCGCGGCGAAGGTCCTCGAACGCGTCGGCCCGTTCGCCCGCTTCGTCCGCACCCAGGCCGAAGTCGACGAGCTGCTCTTCGAGCTGATCGCCGAGCGCCGGGCGGAGGGCGAGGGCGCCGGGCGAAACGACGTGCTGGCGATGCTGCTCGAGGCCCGCCACGAGGACGACAGCCCGATGAGCGAGCAGGAGATCCGCGACGAGCTGCTCACTCTCCTCGTCGCCGGCCACGAGACGACCGCGACCACCCTCGCCTGGGCCTTCGAGCGGCTGACGCGCGAGCCGCGGGTGCTGGCAAGGCTGGTCGAGGAGGTCGAGGGCGAGGACGACGCCTACGTCACGGCGACGATCCAGGAGACGCTGCGGACCAGGCCGGTGCTGCCGAACGCGGCGCCGCGCCTCGTCGCCAAGCCGGTCGAGATCGGCGGCTGGTCCTACCCGGTGGGCTGCAGCCTCGTCCTCAACGGCTACCTGATCCACCACGACCCGGAGATCTACCCCGAACCGGACGCCTACCGGCCCGAGCGCTTCCTCGACGAGTCGCCGGGCACCTACACCTGGATCCCCTTCGGCGGCGGCCGCCGTCGCTGCCTCGGGGCGAGCTTCGCGATGCTGGAGATGAAGATCGTCCTGCGCGCCGCCCTCGGCACGCTCACGCTTCACCCCGGCGAGGGCGCTGAAGTCGCGCGGCGGCGCAACATCACGGTCAGGCCTTCGAGCGGCGCCCGCGCCGTGCTCTCGGATCGCCTGCCGGCGCCCGTGCTTGTGCCGGCGCTCCAGCGGCTGTCCTCTTAGTCGAGCGCTGCGCTCAGCGCCGCACGAACCTCTTCCTGCTGGGGTTGGGGCAACTGGCTGTATTGAGCCCAAAGCTTTTCCGCCGCCGAGAACGAGCGGGTGCCGCGCAGCATCCACTGCGCCAGCAATTGCTTGTCGGCGCGGTTCAACTCAAGGATCTTCAGCTTCACCAGCCCAATGTCGGCCTGTTCGGTGAGATTGCGTGCGGTCTCGTTGCAAAGCTGGCACTCCGGGCGCAGGTTGTCGAGGTCGTCGCTGCCCCCCCGGTTGGAGGGCACGATGTGTCCGATCGTGGGCCGCGCGACGATCCCGGGCTGGTCGGGATATTCAGCGCCGAAGTCGATGCCGCAGACCATGCAGCGGTGCCCGTCCCTGTCGTAGACCTTGCGGCGGGTAGCCGCAGTGAGACCCTGGGCCGGCCAGCGGTAGCCGTCTCTCCAAACCTGATCGCCGACCTTCTCCAAGTACAGCTCGCTGGGCCTTAGGGACGCCATGTCCTTGTAGTTGCGGATCTTCCAGCCGACCCGGCGCAGGTCCCGCATCCTCCGGTCAACCTGCTCGGTATTGGGCACGATCTCACGCAGCGTCGACTTGTTGAACTTCTCTCCCTCCCCAACCTCAACCGCAAGGTAATGGCCGACCCGCTTCGCCGCGCCATAGGAGGAATTCCGCCAAATGGGTTGTCCATCTTCAGTGTTCATGCAACCAATTTAGCACAGCCTCACCCTGCCTAAAAGACGCCGAACACAGCCGAACCCTGTGCGGCTTTCGCTTCACCTTCCCGGGCGCCTCAAATTTTCTAAAGGCCCAACCAGCCTCCCGACCCGCTCCTCGGAGAGCTGCACCTGGTAGTGCGAGAGGCCGCCACGCAGGCCGATCACCCAAAGCTCCTCCCACTCAGCACGGCGCGGCACCTTGACGTGCTCGGCGAGACGCGTGGCGACCCCGCGGGTGGTCGAGCCAACGTAGCGGTCCTCGCCGCCGGCGCAGGCGACATAGACGGCGTTCGATTCGCTCGGCAGGCCAAGGAGCACACCCCTGCTGACCCCGAAAGGCTGGAGATGCGGCGGGGCCGCGTACCGCCCCGCCGCACTCCATGCCCTGAGGTACTCGTCAAGCCCCAATGCCGGCCTCCTCTTCCGGTGCAGGCTCCGCGGAGACCTTGAGGTGCTCCTCCCCGCGCCGCCCGAGATACTCGAGCTCCCCCGCCGCGTAAAGGAGCAGCTCGACCGCCTCCTTGGCCGCCTGCGGCGGCAGCCCGCCGAGGTTCACCTCGGCGCGCTCCTTGAGGCCCTCGACACGACCGCCGACCTCGTTGCGGGCAAGGGACTTGATTTCGGCCAGGACGTCGTCGACGGTGGGTTCGGGCTCGCCGTCGCCGTCTTCCCCGGATCCCATGACCAGATCCCGGAGGTTCTCGGCATCCATCGGGATGACCCTGTTATCCCCGTCCCGCCCAAGCGGCTGCCCGGTCTCCGGCTCGAGCGCGGGCAGCTGCCTCTCTCCCTTGCGCAGCGCCTTGATCGCTTCGCCCAGCAGTTCCTGGCCGGCCTCGCTGCGCAGGGTCTTCTGCAGCAGGGTGTAAGGGCGCGGAAACTCGTAAGAGCGCGCGCCGTGCTCGCGGGCGATCGCCCCGAGCATCACCATGGCGACACCGCCCTTGACACCTAGCTGGACATGCTCGGCCGAGAGAACCCCCGGGCTTTCCTCTTCGTTCTGCTTGACCTTGGCCACGAGGTCGTCGGGGTCCGGATCGGTAGCGGCCACTTCGGGCCCGCCGTAGAAAGGCTCTTCGCCAGGCCATATCGTTCAGGGCCGTCTCCACCTGTCGCCTGAACTCCGGATCGGCGTTGCGCAGCTGCTCGCAGATGACCGCGGCGATGATCTTGGCCCGCTCCGGCGGTTCAACCCTGCCGGCCCTCGATCGCCGTTCGGATCAGAGGCCGCGCGTCCTGGCTGTGGAATATCCGCACGACCTCGCCGATCCGAAAATCGGGATTGCTGTGGAGATCGAAGCGGCGATAGGCCTCCTCGTAGCGAGGCCCAAGGAGCAAGGCCGTGCCCTCGCCAATCTTTTTCTGCTGCCACAGCCCGCGGACCACCGAGTTCCGGCTGTCCAGGGCCTGCGCCGCAGCCTGCCACTGCAACGGCCCCCGCTTGTGCTGGTTGGCGACTAGCTGGTCGATCGCATCGAGGATCGACGCGTCCCCGTTGGGACGGAAGCCGACGACGACCATTGCAGGCGCGACGAGCGCACGCTGCGCCGCGTACATCTTGTTCTTCACCAGCTCTGCAGCGGGCCGGCTCGAGCTCGACGAGGAAGTCGCGCAACTCGCGCTCGGCAACTGGATCGTCAACCAGCGACGCCACCTGGTGGGCACGCAGCGCCCGCTCCAGCGATTCGAGCCCGGCGCGGCGCTTGTGCTTAGTGGCGTATTCCCTCTCCTTCTCGGAGAGCAGCAGCCCGATCGCCTCAGCCAGGTACTCCTGGGCGATCGTGATCCGCGAGCCGCCGTCGGCTGCGACAGGGACGAGATGCCTGGCCAGGGCCCCGTCCTGTCCCTCGATCTCGAGCCGGGACTGGACAATCAGCAAGGGCTCCTCGATCCCCTCGCGCCCGATGACTCCCGCCAGGTCCTTCTGCAGCCCAAGGATCTTGCTGGAAGTCTCACGTGCCACGGCGATCAGCTGGTCGGCGGACTCGGCGCTCTGGCACAGGCGCTCATCCGCCTGAGGATCGACTTCGACATCGGCCGGCGCCCAGCTGACCGAGACCCGGCCCGCCTGGTTGGGGCGGGGAATGGTGAGCATCGGCCCGACCCGAGGATTGAGCGGGCTGGGGTTGACCCGCGTCAAGAGCACGGGCCCGTGGACAAGCGCCACGGTTCCCGCCTGGAGATGCTTGTAGATCGGCGCCTGGAAGGCTGCTGCTGCTGCGCCCTTGGGATAGACAAACTGCCGCGCTAGCGCTTCGGCGGTCGCTTTGTCAGACTTGGCGAGATCGTTTCCCGCCTCGTCCTGGATGCCGTTGCGCTCGATCTGCCGGGCCAGCGCGCTGTAGCTAGTCGCTTTCGCCAGCTCTGGCTGGCCGTACGCCAGCGGCTTGATCCCCGCTTCTTCGAACTCGACTGGAACTGAATGACCGGTCTTCAAGACCATGACCCAAACCTCCGTTCATAAAGTGCTCACCGCTTCTGGGTGAGTGAGCTATGCCGACCCTCTTTGGGGGCCGGCATGAACGGTGTTCGGTCGGCTCCCCCTCCTCAACGGCCCAGCGGGCTGTTTCGGGGTGGCGGGGCTCCCCACGTTCACGCGTGACCATCTGGGCTGCCGAAACCTGCGGCTCCGACTGGCCTGGCCACCGATGCGATCCGGCGACAAGCTTTCCGTCAACACCAGGCTACCAGAGCGTTCAACTAAGTTCTCACCTCAAGGACGGGCCAGGAGCTAAAAGCACAGGAAGCCGCTCCGCAAGAAACGTCTTCATCGCGCCTGACAGGATTCCAGTCGGCGTAGAACCTCACCCGCCGTGCGCCGTCGAAGATGAGGTCGGAAGCCCCTGTTTCGAGATAGCCGAGCCACCACGGCTGCGGCCCGGAGTGCCCGCTGAGCACGGCAAGCACGCCGGCCTCATGGTGCTCCCATTCCTTATCCAGTTGTTCCCACTTCTCAAGCGATGATCCGGGCGCGTGATTGCCGGTGCCGGGCAACTCCAAGGTGGCATACGCCTCGAACACCGGAGGGATCGCGAACGTGATCCTCAGCCCGCTCGGAGTGTTCTCCTCGATCCACGCGACCTCGGCATCGCGCCCAATGCGCCAAGCACGACCGTCCTTGCTGCGCCAAACGTCGACCCCATCGCCTGCCATCGGTAGCACTGTAAGCGGTCATCTCAGACGCAGACGCCCTACTGGGCCGCGAGTGCACGAAAGCGCGGCAGGACGACTTCATCGACCCGGTCCTCATCGCCAGATCCGCTCCCCGATCCACTTAGCCCAAATCCGACAACGGTCCCATCGATGGTGTCCAGGAAGCGAGGTTGATCCAGCAGGGTCGCGATCTCGCGTGACAGGAACTCACGGAGATCGCTAGGAGCATCCTCGACTTCATCGGCGACCTCGCCTCGACCGTCAATCAGGGTAATGATGTCCTCCAAGTCGTGGCTACGCAGATGGTCGCCGTTCCCGCGTCCGTTCCATGCCTCCAGCTTGGTCGCAATCAAGTAGGGCGGCGGGATCGCACGTATCCGCTGACCGGAGGGAAGCGAAACGTCCTTCGCATGGTCCAGCGCCGGTCTTTGCCATCGGTTCTCGAAGCCAAGGATCGCCGCGTCGCCTGGCATCAAGTCAATCACCAGCTCGTCGCCCAAACTCCCTGCCCTCCACCTGCATATGACGGGGCTTGATGTGTCGTTGCGAAGTCCGTGGGCGCGGAGACGTTCCTCGAACCGATACCAGGCGACACGTGTTGCGACCTCGACGACAACGTCTACGTCCTTCGTCACCCGAGGCTTCGGCCCGGCTGGATCGGTCGAGGAACGGCGCCAGCTCTTGGGCGGCCTGCTCAAGCATCGCGATGCTCACAATCCGATCCTCTTTTTCAGGAGCTCCGCCGCGAGCTGAGTGATGCGCACGCTGTCATTGCTTCGGAGTGCGTCCACCAAAGCTAGGTACTGCCATAGCTCAGGGTCAGCAAGCGCCGCTTTGGGGGCCATTGCATGAAGAGGCTCAAGTCCGAGCCCGCGAACCGTTCCTTTGGAGTAAGGCCATACAGGCGGCAAGCTGCCCGGCTCAGCAAGCTCTTCCTTCAACGGCTCGGCAGCCCATGAGGTCGGGACCCCACGAACTTCGGGGCCCCATCGCGGCGGAAAGCTGAACTTGGCCGCATGAAGCAGAAACTCCTCTGCGGCCGCTGGATAGATCCGGCGCCGCGCCGCCGAGTAGAGACCAGCTTCGTCGAGGCGCCGCATCGCTCGGTGGGTACCCGCGACGTCAAAGCCGAGTTGCTCGGCAAGCTCTCGCACGGGCACCGACTCGGCCGAGCCGAGCAGCTTCAACAGCACAACGACATCTTGTCCCTTCAACATGACCATATTGTTTCATGTTTCGATACATGAAACACCCTCTTCGTCCAGCGAATCCTTGGATGCAAGTGCACTCCTCGACGAGCGGCTCACGCCAAGCCTCATGAGTATTCGCAACCCGACCAGGTGCCCGGCCCCCATCTCAAGGCCTGGCGCGAAACCTCACTCGCTTCTCACATTGCCCCAGGGTTGCCCCAGCGACGATTTCGCGGCTTCGCAGACTCGCCGAAAACACCGCAAACCCGCTCCCCAAGCGGGATCACGTCAACGCGCCAGACAGGATTCGAACCTGTGACCTTCGGTTTCGTAGACCGACGCTCTATCCAACTGAGCTACTGGCGCGGGAGTCGGACCGGGAGGCCCGAGGGGCGATTCTAGGGACTTGGCGGATTCGTTAGGCGGCTTCGGGCTCGGCGGGCTGGTTCAGCCGGACGTGCCACTGGACCGTGGCGGTCGCTACGCGCTGGCCCGATGCGTCGGTTAGCTCTATCTCGCAGGGGAAGACGACCTTGCCCTCGGCGTCGAGGGTGGAGAGGGCCTCGGCGGCCGGGACGGCCAGCTTGGCCCGGGCCTCGATCGGGCCCTTGGCGATCTTCTCGTAGGAGATCTCGGCGCTGCGGGCGAGCGGGGTGACGTCGCCCAGGCGCTCGGCGAAGGCGCCTACGAAAGCCGCTCCCGAGGCCGTCTCGGCCAGGGTGAAGAGGGCACCGGCGTGCTGGGAGCCGACGTGGTTGGTCAGCTCGGGCCGCTCGGGCAGGACCACCGTCGCCTCGCCCTCGGCGATGCTGGTGATCTCCAGGCCCAGGTGGCCGGCGAAGGGCACGGCCTGGCTCATGCCCTGGGCGATCAGGTCGAAGTCGGTCATCGCCGCAACCTTATTCCGTTCCGGTGCGCTTTATGTCCGAATAGATGGCATAAAGCGCACCGAAAGGCTCAGCGGCCCTCGAAGGTCGCGTGGCCGGGGCCGCCGTGCTCGAGGAAGGTCTTGACCGCGCGCTGCAGGTCCTCGGTCGCGAACAGCTCCCCCGCCTCGGTGCGGATCGCCTCGTCTGCGGCCGGGATGCCGCCCTCGCGGAAGCGGCGCAGGACGTGCTTGGTCATCGCGTGGGCCTTGGTCGGCCCGGCCGCCAGCTCGGCGGCGAAGGCACGGGCCCGCTGGTCGAAGCCCTCGTCGTCGAAGACGCGGTTGACGACGTTCCAGCGCTCCAGCTCCTCGGCGCCGAAGAGCTCGCCGGTGATCACCAACTCCCGCGCGCGGCCGCTGCCGGCGCGCTCGGCGAGCCGCTGCGTGCCACCCATCGACGGGGTCAGCCCGACCACTTTCTCCACCAGGCCGAACCTGGCCGAGCGGGCGGCGAGGATCAGGTCGCAGCCCAGCGCGAGCTCGAAGGCCGCGGTCAGGGTCAGCGCGTGGGCGGCGAAGACGACCGGCAGCGGCAGCCGTTCGACCCGCTCGACGGCGCCGATCAGCTCGTCCCAGAGCCCGCTCGCCCGCTCCGGCGTCAGCCCCTCGAACTCGGCGACGTTGACGCCGCCGGAGACGGCGCGCCCCTCGGCCCGGATCAACAGCGCCCGCGGCAGGTCGGCCTCGACCGCCGCGATCGCGGCCAGCAGGCCCTCGAACATGCGCCCGTCGAAGAGGTTCAGCGGCGGGCTGTCGAGTGTCAGCACCGCCAACCCGGCGGCGTCGCGCTCCACGCGAACGACTGTCCCCTCGCTGTCCATTCCAGGACGGGACAATAGAAGGACCGACGAAAGGAGACCTGATGAGGATCGGCGTGCTGGGCACAGGAGCGGTCGGGCGAAGGATTGCCACCAAGCTGGTCGAGCTTGGGCACGAGGTGACGATGGGCTCGCGCTCGGCCGAGAGCGAGTCGCTGCTGGAGTGGCTGGAGGAAGCCGGCGCCGGCGCCCGCGGCGGGACCTTCGCCGACGCGGCCTCTGCCGCCGAGCTGGTCTTCAACTGCACCTCCGGGGATGCCTCGCTGGAGGCACTCACGGCGGCCGGCGCCGAGAGCCTCTCCGGCAAGGTCCTGGTCGACGTCGCCAACCCGCTTGACTTCTCTCAGGGGATGCCGCCGACCCTCACGGTCTGCAACGACGACAGCCTCGGCGAGCGCATCCAGGCCGCCTTCCCGGAGGCGAAGGTCGTCAAGGCGCTGAACACGATGAACAACCAGGTGATGACCGAGCCCGGCCGCCTGCCCGGCGCTCACAACGTCTTCGTCTGCGGCGAGGACGCGGGCGCCAAGGCCGCAGCCGGCGAGCTGCTGCGGGAATTCGGCTGGGCGCCGGAGCAGATCGTCGACCTCGGCGGGATCGCCGCCGCCCGCGGTACCGAGATGTACCTGCCGCTCTGGCTCTGCCTGATGGGCTCGCTCGGGACGGCGGACTTCAACATCCAGGTCCGCGTGCCGTAACACCGAACTGCATCAACTTGTCTATCCAGCAGATAGACAAGTTGATGCAGTTCGGTGGTGTTAGGGAACCCGGTGCACCTCGAACAGGTTGGTCCCCAACTCCTGCTCCGGCAGCCCGGCCGTGATCGCGATCAGGTCGCCCGAGGCGGCGATGCCGTGCTCGCGCCGCGAGCCGGCGCAGTCGTCGAGCAGGCTGCGCACGTCGCTCCTCGTGCTCGCTCAGCGCCGCGGTGACGCCGAAGAGCAGGCCGAGGCGGCGCACGGTCTCGATCCGCGGCGAGACCGCCAGCACCGGCACCTTGGGACGGTGGGCGGAGACCAGGCGCGCGGTGCGGCCGCTCGTCGTCGGCACCACCAGCGCCGCCAGGCCGAGGCGGTAGACCGCCCCGACGGCCCCCTATGCGACCGAGTCGGCGACATCCTGGGTCCCCTGGTCGGTGCGGTTGAAGAGCCACTCGCCGTAGGGCAGGTCGGGCTCGGTGGCGCGCGCGATCCGGTCCATCACCCGCACCGCCTCGACCGGGTGCTGGCCGACCGCCGTCTCCTCGGAGAGCATCACCGCGTCGGTGCCGTCATAGATCGCGTTGGCGACGTCGGTCACCTCGGCCCGCGTCGGCCGGCGCGCGGTCACCATCGAGGCCAGCATCTGGGTCGCCGTGATCGCCGGCTTGGAGCGCTTGCCGGCGGCGCGAATCAGCCGCTTCTGCACCACCGGCACCTCGGCCAGCGGCAGCTCGATCCCGAGGTCGCCGCGGGCGACCATGATCCCGCCGGTCGCCGCCGCAACGATCTCCTCGGCGTTCGCCGCCGCCTGCTGCTTCTCGATCTTGGCGATCAGGGGGATGTCCGAGCCGAGCGCCCGCAGCCGCTCGCTAACAGGCTCGAGGTCGGCCGCGCTGGAGACGAAGGAGACGGCGAGCAGGTCGACATCGTGCTCGACCGCGAACTCGACCCAGCCGAGGTCGCCGTCGGTGGCCGCCGGCGTGCTGATGCCCGGGACGTTCATTCCCTTGTGCGAGGAAAGCGTGCCGCCGACCTCGACCTCGCAGTCGAGGCCACCGTCATCGGCCCCGCGAACGCGCAGCCGGATCGAGCCGTCGGCCAGGTAGACCGGCTCGTTCTCGTGCAGCGAGGTGACCCCCGGCCAGGCGACCGGGATCGTTTCCCGGTCCCCCTCGACCTCCCGCGGGGTCAGCTTCACGTGCATCCCCGTCTCCAGCTCGGCGACGTCGCCGCGCAGCTCGCCGATCCGCAGCTTCGGCCCCGGCAGGTCGCCGAGCACCGCCACCTCGCGCCCGGCCTGCTCGGCGGCGGCGCGGGTCGCCTCGATCGTGCGTGCGTGCCGCTCGCGGTCGGCGTGGGAGAAGTTGAGGCGCAGGACGTCGGCGCCGGCCTCGATCAGCCGCGGCAGGACATCGTCGCCCCAGCTCGCCGGGCCGACCGTCGCGATGATCTTGGTGCGCCTTTCGCGCTGCATGCGTATGACTGTAGAGAGTGGCCGCGCTCTGATCCGGAGGCTGCAAACGTTGACATCGATCTGTGTAACACTGTCCTCGTGAGCAGCACCGTCGCCGAGCCCTTCGCGAGCCCCGAGGAGCCCCTCGCCCCAGGCCTCGTCGGCGAGGCACCGCCGTCGCCCGCCGGGCCGATCGACGCAGCCGAGGCGGCCGCCCTCGCCAAGCCGCCCGTCGTCCCGTTGCCGCGCGGCGCCCAGATGCTGCGCTTCAACCAGCGCCAGATCGAGTACGTCTTCGGCGCCCGCCGCCGCCTCGGCGACGTCTTCCGCATGCGCACCTCGATGCCCGGCGGCCCCGTCGTCACCAGCCACCCCGACCACGTGCGCTCGCTCTTCACCGCCAAGCCCGAGCAGGCGCCCTCGCTGACCGGGGAGTCGCCGCTGCGGCCGATCCTCGGCACCGGCTCGGTCCTGACCGCGGTCGGCCCCCGCCACATGCGCCAGCGCAAGCTGCTGCTGCCGCCGTTCCACGGCGAGGCGATCGAGCGCTACACGACGATGATCGCCGCCGCGGCCGAACGCGAGATCGACAGCTGGCCGCTGAACCGACCGTTCGCGCTGGCGCCACGCATGCAGGCGATCACGCTCGACGTGATCATGGCCGGCATCTTCGGCATCGAGGGCCGGCCCGAGCGCGGCACCCCCGAGCACCGGATGCGGACCACGATCAAGTACCTGGTCGCAGCCTCGACCTCGCCCCTGGCCCAGGTCGGCGAACTGATGAACATGGCACGCGAAGATGCCGTCGGGCTGACCAAGCTCGGGGTCGAGCTGCTCGACCGTCCCACCTACGCCACGATCGAGGCCCGCCGCCGCGATGCCCACCTCGAGGATCGGCGCGACATCCTCTCCCTGCTCCTGCGGGCGAAAACCGAGGAGGGCGAGGCGATGGACGACAAAGAAGTCCGCGACGAGCTGCTCACCCTGGTCCTCGCCGGCCACGAGACGACGGCCAACTCGCTTTCGTGGGCGTGGGAGCGGCTGGTCCGCAACCCGGACGCGCACGAGGCCCTGCGCGAGGCGGTCCGCAACGGCGGCGGAGCCGAGGAGCAGGTCGAGGCGACGATCGTGGAGACGATGCGCTCACGGCCGGTCGTCCCCTTCATCGGCCGCCGGGTGACGGTGCCCTGGCAGCTCGGCCCCTGCGGAATCTCCGCCGACACTCCGGTCGGGATGAGCATCCTCCTCGTCCACCACCGCGAGGACCTCTACCCCGAGCCCTTCGAGTTCCGCCCCGAGCGCTGGCTCGGCCGCAAGCCCGGCACCTACGAGTGGATCCCCTTCGGCGGCGGCATCCGCCGCTGCCTCGGCGCCGCCCTGGCGATGGCCGAGATGCGCGTCGTCCTCGAGGCAATGGCCCGCCGCCTCGACCTCGAGGCCGCCGAGCCCGAGCCCGAGCACGCCCTGCACCGCAACGTGACGATGATCCCGTCGCGCGGCGGCCGGGTGGTTCTGCGCTCGCGGCAATGAACCTGCCGCCTAGAGCCAGTATGCCCCGAGTAGCCGTTGTGCGTCAATGGAATGCGAAGCTAACGCCGTGGCCGAAGGGATCAAATTTGCCTGACTTTTATCCTTTTGAGGAACAAAAAGTTCCTGCAAACAAGCGTGAAAATCTGTCATTACATCAATTGGCTAACAAAAGAGGACTTCCTTGTACCCATTCCGCCGCCCAACCGTCTATAAGTCCTGTGCAGGGACGGAGGCCTTTTCGAGCCGCTCGGGGTTCTCTCCGATGCCGAAAAGGCCACGGGCGGCGGCCCGCCCGTGTCGATCTAGACATAACGTCCCTGTATAGGTCACTCCGTCCCTGCCTCTTGCCGAGGCGAGGTCCAGCTAATGGTCCCGAGCCCCACCTCGCTCGGTCTTCCTCCTTGAATGAATTGCTTGGCCGATGGACTGGATCAAGGCGAAGGGGCTAGCCTCTTGCAGACAGAAAGTTTAGCTGTGTCAGCGGGACGGATTTGCTTTAAAGCATCAGAATATTAGAATTATTTATATCACTAACTGCTTGACCGAGGCCATTTCAGGTGGCAGCGGCCAGTCGGTCGTGCATCGTCAGCGCCAAGCCAGCCGAGCCGTACGCCGTGCTGTGGCCGACGACCTGGCCGAGGCCATCCGCAATGCGGCCGCCAAAGCAGAAGACGACCCCATAGAGCCGTCTTCTGCTGGCGCGCATTCGTACTTCTTGAAATTGGCGGAGAGGGAGGGATTCGAACCCTCGAGAGAGCTTGCGCCCCCTACTCGCTTAGCAGGCGAGTGCCTTCAGCCACTCGGCCACCTCTCCGGGAAACTGGGCCGATTGTAGGAGTTAACGGGGGGCGGCGCGGCTAGTCTCGTGGTCGTGTCCGGCCGCTCGCACGCTCAGCTCGAGCAGATCTTCGAGGATATCGAGGCGCCGTTCGCCTTCGTCGACCTCGACGCGATGTGGTCCAACGCGGAGGAGATGCTGGCGCGGGCCGGCGAGAAGCCGATCCGGGTGGCGAGCAAGTCGGTGCGCTGCCGAGCCCTACTGGAGCGGATCTTGCGCCGCGACGAGCGCTTCGCCGGGCTGATGACGTTCACGCTGCCGGAGACGCTCTGGCTGGCCGGGGGCGGCTTCGAGAACCTGCTGCTCGCCTACCCCACCGCCGACACGGCGGCGCTGGGCGAGCTGGCCCTGCGCTCGGTCGCCAACCCCGCCGGAGCGCCGATCGTAATGGTCGACTGCGTCGAGCACCTGGAGGCAATCGAGTCGGTGCTGGGCGCCGGGGCGGCGCCGGTGCGCGTCTGCATCGATCTCGACGCCGGCTGGTGGGCCTTTGGGGGGCGGATCAAGGTCGGGCCGAAGCGCTCCCCCGTGCGCACGGTCGAGCAGGCCGTCGCCCTGGCCCAGGAGATCGAGCGACGACCGCAGGTGGAGTTGGCGGCGCTGATGTCCTATGAGGGCCAGATCGCCGGTGTCGGCGATCGCCCGCCTGGGCGCCGCCTGCGCGGAGCCGCGATCCGCGCGATGCAGAAGCGCTCGGCGAGGGAGCTGGCGGAGCGGCGCGGGGCCGTCGTCGCCGCGATCCGCGAGTTCGCCGAGCTGCCGATCGTCAACGGCGGCGGCACCGGCAGCCTGGAGCTGACCGGCGCCGAGGAGGCCGTCACCGAGGTCGCCGCCGGCTCGGGCTTCTACGCGCCCACCCTCTTCGATCACTACAGCCGCTTCTCGCTGACGCCGGCCGCCGGCTTCGCCCTGCCGGTCGTGCGCAAGCCCTCGCCGGCGATCGCGACCGCACTCGGCGGCGGCTACCTCGCCTCCGGCAGCGGCGACCCGGCCCGTCTCCCCTCGCCCTGGCTGCCAGAGGGCCTGCAGCTCGACCCCGAGGAGGGCGCGGGAGAGGTGCAGACCCCGCTCAGCGGCCCCCCTGCCCGCGACCTCCAGATCGGCGACCGCGTCTACATGCGCCACGCCAAGGCGGGCGAGCTGTGCGAGCGCTTCGACTCCCTCCACCTGGTCGAGGGCGAGGAGATAGTCGACGTGGTCCCCACCTACCGCGGCGAGGGCCAGGCCTTCCTGTAGGCGGACGAAACGCACATTTCCCATGTCAGGGATGGAAAATGTGCGTTTCGTCGTCAGGAGCCGAGGACGCGCTCGGCGTACTCGTTGGTGAAGACGCGGCCGGGGTCGAGCTCGTCCCTCGCCGCCTGGAAGTTGGCCCAGCGGGGGTAGCGCTCGGCCAGCGTCGCCGCCGTCTGGAAGTGCCGCTTGCCCCAGTGGGGGCGGCCACCGTAAGAGTCCATGATCGCCTCGACGGCTTCGAAGTAGGGACGCCACTCCATGCCGCGGTACTGGTGGACGGCGATGTAGGCGGTGTCGCGCTTGTGCGAGGGGCTGAGCAGGGCGTCATCGGCGGCGGTCACCCGCATCTCGATCGGGAAGAAGACCGGGTAGCGGTTGGAGCGGACCCACTCGATCACCCGGCGAGCCGCCTCGGGGCCGAGCTCGCGCGGCACGCCGTACTCCATCTCGGTGAAGCGGACCCGGCGCTCGTTGGCGAAGATC
Organism: uncultured Solirubrobacterales bacterium; assembly: GCA_963714665.1. Lineage (GTDB taxonomy): Bacteria > Actinomycetota > Thermoleophilia > Solirubrobacterales > 70-9 > VRUE01. The sequence continues at coordinate 108,881 of CAVQPE010000008.1, forward strand.
AGGTCGCTGCGGTCGGTCGCCTTGCTGCCCGAGGCGAGCCAGGCGGCGAGGCGCGAGAGCGACGGGATCGCCCGCGGGAAGGCCTTGCCGGCGGCCGAGATCGCCTCCAGTGCCCAGTTCTCGAGCACGATGTCGTTGAGGTAGGCGGCGAACCGGCCGCGCGGCCGGGGCGGCTCCTCGGTGCGGTTGCGCTCCAACACCAGGGCCGAGTCGGCGTAGGGAAAGGTGAAGAGCTCGAAGTGGTCGTTGGCGTCGGCGCGCTCCTGGAAGGCGTCGAGGACCTCCTCGCGCGGGCAGGGCGTGTCGACACGGTGCAGGGTGAAGGCCGGGACGCAGCGCAGGGTCACGGCGGAGATCGCGCCAAGGGAGCCGATCGAGACCCGTGCCGCGCGCAGCAGGTCGGGGTCGCCCCCGGCGCTCAGCTCTCGCACCGAGCCGTCAGCGAGGACCAGCTCCAGCCCCTCGACCTGGGAGGAGATGTTGCGCAGCCTCGCCCCGGTGCCGTGGGTGCCGGTCGAGATCGCGCCGGCGACCGTCTGGCGGTCGATGTCGCCGAGGTTCTCCATCGCCAGGCCGAGCCGGTTCAGCTCCTCGTTGAGCTCGGCGAGGACGGTGCCGGACCCGACCTTGACCAGGCCCGAGGCGCGGTCTGCGTCGATCATGCCGCTGAGCGAGCGGGTGTCGATCATCGTGCCGCCGGTCAGGGCGGCCTCGGTGAAAGAGTGGCCACTGCCGGCGAGGCCGACCTTGCGGCCCGCGGCGGCGGCCGAGCCGATCGCCGCGGCCAACTCCTCGCGACTGCGCGGGCGGGCCAGCTCCGCCGGCGCGCACGACTGGTCCCCGGCCCAGTTGCGCCAAGTTCCGCCCGACGGCCCCTGCTCGGCTCTCCCGGAAGCCATGGTCCGGGGAGACTACCCCCGATTTAGGTTCTCAGGGCGCGGAAACGACAGCCGGCGAAAGGGAGCGGAACGAGTAGGCGGCGGTGCCGAAGAGCAACGCGGCGATCGCGATGCCCGGGACCGCATTCCCCGCGGCGCCGGCGGCGCCTCCGCCGGCCAGCCCACCGATCACCTGGCCCGCCGCCCACGCCATGTTGGAGAGGCCGGCCGAGAACCCCTGGTGCAGGCGGCTCGACTCGGCAATCTCGGAGAGCATGGTCAGCGCCGGCGTGAAGCAGATGCCCCCTCCCAGCGAGGTGAGCATTACCCCGGCCATGACCACCCCCATGGTCGCGCCCATCGCCACGGCGATCATCGCCACGGCGCAGATGCTGAGCCCGGCGACGTAGGGTTTGCGCCGCCCCGCCCGATCCGAGTAGCCACCCGCTAGCGGTGCCAGCACCGCCTCCAGGGCCGCGCCCACGATGAAGCCGCCGGCGATCAGCGCATGGCCGCCGCCGAGGTCGGCGATCTGCAGCGGCGCCAGCACCTCGACCGCGCCGAACATCACCGACGGGATGGCGACGAAAGCGGTCCCCATCACGATCGGGCGGCTCAGGATCGTCTCGGCGACCACCCGCAGGTCCTGTGGCTCCGGCGCCTCCCCCTCGGGCAGGCGGGCGGCCAGGAAGACGAGCACCAGCGCCACACCCAGCACTCCGCTGAAAACGATTTCGGTGCCGATCGTGGCCGCCAGCGCACCCAGCGCCGGGCCGAGGAGAGCGCCGGCCACCGCCGTGCCCAGGGCGGTCCCGATCACCGCCCCCCGGCGCTCCGGTGGCGAAGACGTGATCAGCCAGGTCAGCGCACCCGACCAGATCAGGGCGCCGGAGGCGCCCTGGGCAAACCGAGCGGCATCGAGGAGGAGGAACTGGTCGGCAAAGCCGAAGACGACGCTGGAGCAGCCGAGCAGCAGCAGCCCGGCGATCACCGTGCGGCGCGGCCCGATTCGAGCCGCCAGCAGGCCAGCCGGCAACGAGAAGATCAGCGTCCCAGCGGCATAGGAAGCCGAGAGGACCCCCGCTTCCGCCTTGCTCAACCCGAGTTCCGAGACATAGCCCGGCAGCAGCGGCGCAATTGCCGAGAAGAAGGCGACGTCGAAGAAGACCATCGCCGAAGCGAGAACAAGCAAGCGACGCATTGCAGACAATACAATCATCTAGAGCGATAGTCGTCATAGGCCGCGGCGTCTAGCATCGGCGAAACGTCTACTCCCCGGAGGGGTGGCAGAGCGGTTGAATGCACCGGTCTTGAAAACCGGCAGGCATCGAAAGGTGTCTCGGGGGTTCGAATCCCCCCCCCTCCGCTTACAGGGCTAAATCTGGCTTGCTAGAGCGGTTTGCGGAGCCTCCGCGAGCCGCATCCGAGTCCGGTTGCCTCCGGCTGAATCCGGTTGTTGGGTGGCACGACGGTGGCACGGAGGGTGGCATGGAAGGCCAAGGTGGCCCGAGTCGGAGCCTGCCGTTTGGTCCTATCGTATGCGAGCGAGCTTCGGGATCAGAGGGACTACCAGAGCTTGAGTCGGTGTCGGCGATCCGTCTGCGAAGTGACCTCTCGGTTAGAGCCAACCAGCAGACGTTTGCGTTCTTTTTTCGATTTAATGCTCTAAACTTATTGATCGAAGGAAGGATGGGATATGGGCCGCTTCTCACTCAGCAAGCTTGGCCCACGGCGTTCTGGGATCACCATCTACCCGCTGCTGGCGCCGATCATCGCTGTCTTGGCGGCTCCTTCTGGCGCAACGCTCGCCGAAGGGCCTCTACCCCCCGAAAGTCACCGGCCCGAGTCCGGTGCCGCCCCACATGCACTCATCGGCACCTCAAGCGGAGTCTCGGAAGCCCCTGAAGGGGCAAGGGAATGCGCCCTTGGACGCACAGCGCATAGCGCCAGCGCGAAGGGCAAAGCCTGCCCACAGTTGCCGAAGAGGCTCCCTCTGTCCTCGTCGAGGGTCAATAAGCCGAAGGCGCCACACGCCGGCAGGCCTTCAGAAGTCATTACCCAATCCATCACAAATGAAGCCGGTGACGAACTCGAAGTCTCAACGGCCCTTCCGAGCACCCCATACAAAGAACCGTTCAACAAGGACTGCAGTCTCTACGTTCCCTATCTCGGTGCCTCATACAATCCGTGTGGATACGTCACCTTCTACGACTCAAAATGGAAATCGTCAGAAAAAGCTCCCGACACCAACGTGGAGGAAGACGCTGAGTATGACGCCTGCGGCCAGCCGGTCAGCAGTGGCAAAACCAAAGGTTGGCACGTCATTGGGACCAAATATACCCTCTTTGGGTGGCACGCTGGGCATGAAGAGGAAATCCCGGCCAGTAATCCTGCTCCCTGCCTCGGGGAATGGACTCTGATCTACTCATGGACACAGACCTTCAGCGACGGCGAAACCCTCACCGACAGCGTCGAAGTGCCATTTCTCGTTACCGCCGAGCCCTTGTTTCCGGACAAATGGGGTGGCGGGAACCCTTCCGAACTTTCCTGCTCGCAAGTTTGCAGCAATGATCCGGTCAACACGGCAACGGGGGACTACTTCGATACCACCACCGACCTCGCAATTCCTGGTCGCGGCCCTGGGCTCGCGATGGCCCGCACCTACAGTTCGCTCGCAGCTCACGCCGGAGCCTCTTCGCCTCTAGGGCGCGGCTGGGCATTTCCCTACGACATGTCGCTCTCGGTGGATCCAGAAACCGGTGACGCCACCGTGACAAACTCCAACGGCAGCCAGACGACATTTGAATCCGTCGCCGAAGGCTTCACCGCCGCGCCACAGATCCTTGCCACGCTTGTCGAAGGCGAAGAAGGCAGCTATACCTACGCGCTTAAGGCCCGAACATTCTACACCTTCGACAGCTCAGGACAGCTAACCAGCATCGCCGATCTCAACGGCAATGAAACGACGCTCTCCTACGACGAAGCGGGACAGCTGCAGAGCGTAGCCGACGGTGCCAGCCGCAGTCTCACCTTCTCCTATGACAAAGCCGGGCGGATCAAAGGCGTCACCGATTCGACCGAACGCTCAGTCAGCTACGGCTACGACGAATCAGGGTATCTGGACGAAGTGACCAACCTGCGCGGCGGCCACGAACGGTTCACCTACGACGAAGAAGGACTGCTGCTGACCCGCGAAGACGCACGGGGACACACCGTGCTCACCAACACCTACGACTCCATTGGCCGGATCATTACCCAAACCGATGGTCTCAAAAATAAAACCAAATTTGCCTATACCGGGGCAGAACCCTTCACGACGACGCTCGAAACGAATCCACGCGGCTACGTCACCGAATACGAATACGAAAAAAATGTTCTCATCAGGCGGTCCAAGGCCGCGGGCACGGGCTACAAAGCGAGTTGGACCTACGAACACGACCCAGAAACACTGGGAATGACCGATGTCACCGACCCCAACGGCCACACGACCCATGCAACCTACGACGCTAACGGCAACCAGACCTCAACCGAAGACGCGCTAGGTCATACGACCGAATCAGTCTACGACTCACTCGACGACATGACTGAATATACCAATGTCGAAGGAGTCACAACCACCTACGAATACGATGAACGCGGCAATCTTCTTAGCTCTTCGACGCCGCTGGTAGGCGCCGAACCGGCCGAATCGAGAACGATCACCTACACCTACGGTAGCGAAGCGCACCCGGGAGACGTCACGGCAATCACCGATCCAGACGGCAACACGACTCACTTCACCTATGACAACGCAGGGGATCTCGAAAGTGCCACCGATGCGGCGGGTGACGAAGCAATCTACACCTACGACGAACGCGGCAACCGGCTAACTCAGGTAAGCCCACGAGGCAACGGTGAAGGTGGTGGACCATCCGAATACACAACGTCATTTACCTACGACAAAGCGGGCAACCGTCTGACGACGACCGATCCCCTCAGCCACGAACGGACCTGGACCTACGATGCCGACGGCAATCTCGAAACCGAAACCGATGCCAACGGCCACACCACCACCTACGCCTACGATGCGGCCAATCGGCTGGTGTCAGTCGAACGCCCCGAAAGTCAAACCGAAAAAACTACCTACGACGCTAACGGCAACGTCGAATCTCAGACCGACGGCCTTAAACATGCGACCATCTATAGCTACGACCCCCTGGACAAACTGGAAGCGCGTACCGATCCGCTGGGCCGAACCACCGACTACCGCCACTACCAAGGCGGTCAGCTGAGACTCATTATCTATCCGAATGAAGAATCTACCTTCTTCGACTACGACGCAGCCAACGAGCTAACCGAAGTCGAATACTCCGATGAAACGCCGAACGTTGAATACGAATACGACAAAAATGGCCGACGCATCTCAATGCTCGACGGGACCGGCGAAACAAGCTACGAATACGACTCACTCGGCCGCCTCACCGCCACGACCAACGGGCACGGCGACACAACCTCCTACGGCTATGACCTCGCCGGCAACGAGACCGCCATCACCTACCCCAACGGCAAAACAGTCACCCGCGCCTTCGACGAAGCCGAGCGTCTCAAAAGCGTCACCGACTGGCTTGGCAACACGACGAACTTCGAATACGACGCCGACTCTAACCTACAGAGCACGGCCTTCCCGGAAGGCACCGAAAACGTTGACGAATACGGCTACGACCCCACTGACCGTATGAGCGAAGTCGAGATGTCGCAGGGAGCCAAAACGCTGGCGACCCTGAAATATACACGCGACGGCAACGGCCAGCTCGAAAGCTTGGCAGCGAAAGGCCTACCCGGGTCAGAAGAAGAAGCTTTCGGATACGACGAAAACAGCCGGCTCACCCAGGCCGGGTCAGAAGGTTTCGGATACGACGCCGCCGACAACCTGACGGAAGCCCCGGAAACCGTCAACACCTACGACGCCGCCGGCCAGCTCCAAGCCGGCAACGGCGTCGACTATCGCTATGACAAACTGGGCGAGCGAACCGAAGCGCGGGCGCCCACGGCGATCTACCTGTCCTCCATCGGCTCGCAGGGAACCGCCAAAGGCCAGTTCGAACACCCCGCAGGACTCGACGTGGACGTGTCCGGCAATCTATGGGTCGCGGACGAGGAAAACAACCGAGTCGAGGAGTTCAGCAAAGAAGGAAAATACATCACGCAATTTGGCTCCGAAGGCTCCGGTGAAGGCCAGTTCGAACGTCCGACCGACGTGGCTGTTGACGAAAAAGGCAACGTCTGGGTCGCCGACACCGGGAACAGCCGCGTCGAGGAGTTCGACAAAAAAGGCAAATACATCAGGCAGTTTGGCTCCGAAGGCTCCGGCGAAGGCGAATTCGCCGAACCCGAAAGCATCGCCATAGATCCAGGGGGGGACGTCTGGGTAGCCGACACCCACAACGGTCGGCTGCAGGAGATCAGCAAAGAAGGCAAATTCATCAAAATCGTCAGCGAATACGGTGAAGAAGAAGGCCAGATGATCGAACCGACCGGCATTGCCATCTGCTCGGGAGGAGAAATCTGGGTTGCCGACTGGGGAGCCGAGCGTGTCGAGAAGTTTGATTCCAAAGGAAAATTCGTGCTCCAGTTCGGAAGCTTTGGCTCTGGCAAAGGCCAGTTCGAAGAACCGGGCTCGATCGAGGTGGACGGATTTGTCTGGGTCACCGACGAAGGCAACGACCGTATCCAGAAGTTCAGCTGGACCGGGGAATATCTGGGCGAATTCGGGAACCCGGGCTCGGCCAAAGGGCAGTTCAACCTCGGCTGGCCGATGGGTATCGCAACCGATGGCTACGGCAATATCTGGGTTTCCGACGCCGGAAACAACAGGGTGCAGAAATGGGAAGCGTCGGCATCGAGCGGGGCTCCATCGACCAGCTACGAATACGACCTAGCCGGTAACCTCACTTCCGTCGAACGTCCCAAAGCAGAAGGGGTGGCTGAGATCGACGAAGCCTATGCCTACGATGGCACCGGCTTGCGTGCGTCGCAGACCGTCTCAGGGACGACCAGCCACCTGACCTGGGACCAAAGCAGCCGGTTGCCGCTTCTGCTCAGCGACGGTCAAGCGAGTTATATCTACGGGCCAGGCGGCTTGCCGATCGAGCAAGTCTCCTCCAAAGGTACGCCGACCTTCTATCACCATGACCAGCTCGGCAGCACCCGGGTGCTGACGGACGCTAGTGGGACAGTCACCGCAACGTTCACCTACGGAGCATACGGTACGGCTGTAGGCAGTACTGGCACGCAGACGACTCCGTTTGGCTATGCGGGCCAGTACACCAATGTCGAGAGTGGTCTGCAGTACCTGCGAGCCCGAACATACGACCCATCTACTGGACAGTTCCTGAGTAGAGATCCGCTTGCGGATATCACTGGAACTCCGTACAGCTATGCGAGCACAAACCCACTGAGCTACAGCGACCCTTCGGGACTTTGCAACGCAAATCCGTTTACAGGGAGCTTCTGGACAGAAGGCAACTGCATATCCGAAAGCTCCCTCAATCCGCTCAAATACTACGAAGAAGAGATCGAAGCGTGGGAAAACGGTTGTGGTTACTGGGACTCTGTACTGCACGGTGTGGAGGGTGCGGTAGTGCTAACGATTGATGCCGCTGGGATACTCGTGCCAGCGGCCATCGCACCGGATGCACTTGCCGCAGCCGATTATTGGGCCGAGCAGTTTGCAATTCGGTATCCGAAGTTGTATGCATTCCTCTTGAGTCGCGCTGCTAACAGCGGCGGGGGGCCGCCCATAACTGGGATAGCAGCATTCTTCGCACGTTGGATAGAGCAACACTTGCAATAGAAGGAGAATAAGTAGATCGTGAAACTTGTCCTAACCAGACCATACGGCTACGCCCATCTCAAGAGAATGGAGAGAGCAAGAGACGTGCCAGGACTGATAGGAGCCCTCAGTGCCCCTCGGGTGGAAAAGTCCTCAAACTTGAGAGCGGCGGTGGTGACTAGCCTCAAGAGGATCGGTGCCTCAGACGCGGTTCCGGCTGTCAGTCGGTTGCTGGTATCAGATCCGGCTGAGTCCGTACGACGAGGCGCGGCGGTCGCGCTCGGGCAACTCGGAGATGTCGAAGGCCTTCCTGCGTTGCGCGCTGCTCTAGACGATGAAGCCGAGAAGGTGCAGATGTGGGCAATTCGCAGCCTCGGAGAATTGCGTGATCGAGAGAGCGTCGAGCGGCTGATCGAAATGCTTGATGACCCAGATTGGGGGATCCGCAGCTTTGCAGCGAGTGCCCTGGGTGAGATCGGCGACCAACGGGCGATTGAGGCCCTCGTTTCAAGGCTTGACGATTCCAACTCGACCGTGCGCTTGGGGGCCGAGAAAGCGCTCAAGGAACTGGGCTACGCAGGCAGGCCGCCCGACTAATAGTGCTCCGTTAGGTCTTGCAGGAACTTCGCCCTGAGCAGGCGAACCCTTCCGCGATGGCATCTACGGAGGAGGCAACAATGGGAGGGGTGTCGGGGCTGACGCCGGGGAGACTGAAGAGAGTTCGCACTCGCCTGGTCGAGTTCGCCGAGGAGATGTTCGAGCCGATGGCGCGCAAGGACCAGCGCCGCTGGGGGGAGGTCTACCTGCGCGGCCTGATGCTGGACGGCAAGCGCAAGTCGATCGAGCCGATGGCCGCCCGCCTGGAGGACGGCGATGAGCAGTGCCTGCAGCAGTTCGTCAACCAGTCGCCGTGGCCTTGGGAGCCGGTGCGCCGTCGCCTGGCGCTGCGGATGGACGCAGAGATCGAGCCCGAGGCCTGGGTGATCGACGACACTGGTTTCCCCAAGTTCGGGGACAAGTCGGTCGGTGTGGCGCGCCAGTACTGCGGCGCCCTGGGCAAGGTCGGCAACTGTCAGGTCGGGGTCTCGATCTCAGCCGCCACCCCCCAGGCCTCCTGCCCGATCGACTGGCGGCTGTTCATGCCCGCCGAGTGGGACACAGGCCCACGGCGGGAGACCTGCCGGGTTCCCGAGAATGTCATCCACGAGCCCAAGTGGAAGCTCGCGCTGCAGATGATCGACGAGCTGCGCGAGTGGGGCCTGCAGCCCCCCGTCGTGCTCGGCGATGCTGCCTACGGGGACGTCACCGAGCTACGGGTGGGCCTGGCGGAGCGCGAGGTCGACTATGTGCTCGACGTCAAGGGCTCGACCTCGGCGCTGCCGTGCTCCGCCATCCCCGAGCGCCCCCGATGGCCTGGCATGGGCCGCCCGCCCGCGGCGCGATACCGACGCCCGTTTGACTCGCTCGCCGGCCTCGCGCTTGCCGCCGGCGAGGAGACCTGCGTGGATGTCGGCTGGCGCGAGGGCACACGGGGGCCGCTCAGCTCTCGCTTTGTGGCGCTTCGCGTGCGTCCCGCCAACGTCAAGCTGCGTCGCACCGACCCAGACAGTGAGCTGCCGCTGTGCTGGCTGCTCGCCGAGTGGCCTCCCGGCAAGGAGGAGCCCACCGACTTCTGGCTCTCCAACCTCCCCGCCGATACGCCGATCGAGCGGCTGGTCGGCCTCGCCAAGCTGCGCTGGCGCATCGAGCAGGACTACCGCGAGTTAAAGGACGCGCTCGGCCTTGACCACTTCGAGGGCCGCTCCTACCCCGGCTGGAACCACCACGTCACCCTGGTCTCGGTCGCACACGGTTTCCTCACCACGGAGCGGCTGCGGCGTCCTCCACTCCGGGCGGCCGCCTGACCTCGCTGTTCGAGGTCGTCAGGGAGCTGCAACAGCTCCTGGCCTGCTGGCAGGGGACATGCCCCACCTGCCGCCGACGGCTGCCGCCCGACACTCCCTACCTCAAACAGCCTGGATCAACCTAACGGAGCACTACTAATTAAGTGCACCGAAATTTGACGCGGAGCTACTCTGACCTGGAGGATCTAATGGAAACCGTGCGCATCATCTACCACCACGAAGCCGATGGCTGGTGGGCCGAGTCGCCCGACATAGAGGGCTGGTCCGCTACTGGCGACTCCTATGCCGAGGTGGTCAAGCTCGCGGAAGAGGGCATCCCGTTCGCCTTGGAGCGACTGCTCGAACTGGAGTAAGCCGATCCCCGTGCCCTCGCCCAGACCTTAAAAATCGGCAGACATCGAAAGGTGTCTAAAGAGTTCAAATCCCTATCCCTCCGCCAGGGGCGACGGCGTCACCGCCAAGCGCTAGTCACGAGTGCGACATTGAAGCCGTCGTGGCCCTTGACGCCGACGGTCTGGATCGTCGTTGCCTCTACCCGGGGGTCGGCGGCGAGCATCTCGTGGAGGCGGCGCTGGGCCTGGATCGTGGGGTCGTCGCTGTCGGGGTTGGCGAGCTCGCCGAAACGGACGACGTTGTCGCTGACGATGAGACTGCCGGGACGGGAGTGGTCGAGGGCCCAGGCGAAGTACTCGGGCGTGTGGACCTTGTCGGCGTCGATGAAGGTCAGGTCGAAGGGGCCGGCGCCCTCCGCCTCGAGTTGGGGCAACAGGTCGAGGGCGGGGGCGACGCGCAGGTCGACGAGGCCGCCGAGACCGGCATTGGCAATGTTCCAGCCCGCGACCTCGGCGTTGAGGGGCTCGGCCTCCAAGGTGACCAGGCGACCGTCGGCGGGCAGGGCCCTGGCCAGCCAGATCGTGCTGTAGCCGCCGAGCGTCCCGAACTCGAGGATTTGCCGCGCCCCGATCGACTTTGCCAACAGGTACAGCAGCTTGCCCTGCGACGGTGAGACCTGGATCGCCGGCAGCCCTGCTTCCTCGCTGGCCCGCAGGGCCGCCTCGAGCGCCTCGTCGTGAGGAGCCAGTAGGCCCGATACGTACTCGTCGACCGCGGTCCAGGTCTCCTGCGACACGGACGAGGTCTATCAGGGCGGCGCTCGCGAGCAGGAAACCCCGCCGAGCGCCCGAACGTGCGGGGATGGAGACGGCATCGCGCCGGGCGCGCAGGCGTGAGCGATGGGTGCAGCGAGCGGAGCGCGTCAGCGATGCCTTCGGGCTGGTCTTCGTGCTCGTGGTGGTCACCTACGTGCTTGCCTCGCTGATAGAGAACCGGGGCTGGACCGCCGTCGTGCTTACCGTGGCGACGAGCGCGACCTCGGTGGTGGCGCTGACCAGCTCGCACGCGCATGCCAGGGTCGTGCGCATCGCCCTTGCGCTCTCGGTGCTGACCGTGGCGCTCGCCGCGATCGGGGCCGCCGCCGGCAACCACGACTGGCTCAACTTCGCGACGCTTATCCAGGTCTCGCTGCTGACCGTGGCGATGGGAGCGGTCCTGCGCCGCGTCGTGATGGCTCCTGAGGTCGGCTCGCGCACGATCCTCGGCGCACTCAGCGTCTACGCCGTGCTCGGCATCCTCTTCACCTTCCTCTACGGCGTGATCGACCGGGTCCAGGGAGGCCCGTTCTTCGAAGGCCACGCGCATCCCGCCAGCTCGGACTTCCTCTTCTTCAGCTACACGACGCTGACCACCACCGGCTATGGCAACCTCGTCCCCGGCGGACAGCCGGGCCGCCTGATCTCGGGCTTCGAGATGATGATGGGACAGATCTTCCTCGTCACCCTGGTCGCCGGCCTGGTCAGCCTCTGGCGCCCGGGCGAAGCGATCCGGCGCCGCCGCGAAGCCCGCGGCGGCGAGGCACCGGCCCCCGAATCCCCTCCGAGCTGACGGCGCCTCCGCTCAGCTGAAGTACTGCCCATGGAAGCCGAACGGGATGTGGTGCGGGACCTGTGCCCGTCCCAGCTCTTCCAGGTTCGCCGCGTCCAGAACCAGAAGGTAGGAGCGGGACGAGCGGCCATCGAGCACGACTGAGAGCAGCACCCCCTCGTCCTCGGCCCGGTCCGGTTGCGGAGCCGGAACGAAGACCGGCTCGCCGGGGTAGGAGCCCGGCTCGAACCACCTCTTGGCCTCGCCCGTCTCGACGTCGACCTTGACCAGCTGGTCGATGAAGTCGGGGGACTCCCCGTCGTCGTGCATGCCGGCCGCGTAGACATAGCGGTAGGGACGCCCGTTGCGCTCCCGGTAGTCGATCCGGGGCAGCTCGAGGAGCTCGTCGCTGAGCACTTCCTCGCGGACCGCGCCGCCGTCGAGCGCCACGCGGTAGCGCAGCAGCCGGCCATAGGAGGACTCGGAGGGAGGTTCGGCCCGCAGGCGATCCACGTACAGCGAGTCGATGATCTTCGCGTCGTCGTAGGCGACCATGTCGAGGACCAGCTCGCCGTCGCGCTCGAAGGCGTTGACGTGGTGAAAGGAGAAGCGGGGCTCCGCCGTGTACTTGCCGCGCAGCTCGCCGTCCTCGCGATCGAAGACGAGCACCCTTGTCCCCAGCTCCGGCTTCCAGCGGTAGTTCTCGATGAAGGGCTTCCCCGAGAGGGCGAGGTTGAGCGGGTTGACCACGAGCGGGAAGGCGACGAGGATCGCGTAGTGCTCGGTCAGCGCGAAGCTGTGCATATAGGAGGGCTCCGCGACCCGCAGCGAGGAAATGCGTCGCTGCGCCGTCCGGTCGCGCTGGGCGAAGACCCGGTACTCGCTGCGCGGCCCGAAGTGGGTCACGTAGGCGATCAGCTCGCCCCGCTCGGGGTCGTGATGGGGGTGCGCGGTGGCATGGGCCCCCGGCGGCTCGAAGGCGACGCCCAGCGTCTCGAGCGTCTCCGGGTCGAAGGCGACCGGCAGCGGGGTCTCGGTCATCGCGACGTACTCATCGCCGAGCCTGGTCAGGTTGACGTTGCAGTTGTCGGTGATCTTGGGCCGGAACATCGTCGCCGCCCGCTTGAAGATCGAACGGCAGGGGTCGGTGGCGAACTCGCTGTAGGAGATCCGGCCCTCCTGCGCCGCACGGAATGCGTCGCTGCGCAGGAAGCGGTTGGCGTAGGAGACCCGCCCGTTGGCGAAAGAGAACTTGTGGAGCATCGCGAGGCCGTCGAACCAGTGGCGAAGCGGCCGCTCGCCCACCTCGAACTTCGCCGGGCCGTTGCGGAGCAGGCTCCCGGTCAGCCAATTGGGAATCGTGCCCTCGACCGAGAGGGAATCGAGGTCCACCTCTGCCTCAAGCGTCTCAAAGCCCGTCGAGTAGCCCGGACGGGATACGGTCCTCGCCTCAACCGTCTCCATTGGTTCCTCCTTGATAGTCCAGAATAGACGGTCAAACAGATACCATCTCCATTTCCAGATGTCAAGCGAGATCCGCCTAACTCCCACGTCCTTCATCGTCCTCGGCTTGCTCGAGGTTGCCGGGGAGGCGACCCCGTACGACCTCAAGCAGATGGTCGCCGTCAGCCTCGGCAACTTCTGGTCACTGCAGCACGCCCAGCTCTACTCCGAGCCCGAGCGCCTGGCGGCGGCGGGCTACCTGAGCGAGCGGCGCGAGGAGGGCGGGCGGCGGCGGCGGCACTACGCGATCACGGACCGCGGCCGCGAGGCGCTGCGCACCTGGATCGCCGAGCCGACCGCGGAGCTGACCGAGCTGCGCGACCTCGCCCTGCTCAAGGTCTTCTTCGGAGCTGATCCGAAAGCAATGGCGGAGGCCCAGCTGCCTGCACACGAGCGCCAGCTGGCCACCTACGAGGAGCTGCGAGGCAACGTCGGAGAGGCGATGCCGAAGGGCCCGGGCATCACGCTCGACGCCGGAATCACGTCGGAGCGGATCTGGGTCGAGTTCTGGTCGAACCTGGCCGAGTAGGCGGCGCTACTCGGAGAGCTCGACGCGTTCGATCATCTGCGCCTCGAGCGGACGATCGGAGCCGTCGGTCTGGACCGACTCGATCGTGTCAACCACGTCCATGCCCTCGACGACGCGGCCGAAGACCGTGTGCTTGCCGTCCAGCCACGGGGCCGCGGCGGTGGTGACGATGAAGAACTGCGAGCCGTTGGTGTTGGGACCGGCGTTGGCCATCGCCAGCGCCCCGCGCTCGACCTTGTGGTCGTTGAACTCGTCCTCGAAGGTGTAGCCCGGCCCGCCGGTGCCGGTGCCTTCGGGGCAGCCACCCTGGATCATGAAGTCCGGGATGATCCGGTGGAAGACAAGTTCGTCGTAGAACTTGTCGGCGGAGAGCTTGCGGAAGTTCTCGACCGTCTTCGGCGCGTCGTCGTCGTGCAGCTCGAGCACGATCGCCCCGGCGCTGGTGTGAAGTGTCGCCTGCGACATCGGCGCCAACCCTACCGATGTGGGCCGACGGGCCGATACGTCAAGTCAGCCTTGACGTATCGGCCCGTCGGCGGGCTTTGCAGGGCTCAGCCCGTTACGTGGATGGTCACCGGGCGGGAGGCCCCCGGGGCGTATGGCCAGCGCTCCTCGGGGAGGGCGGCGGCGCGGAGGCGGATGCTCGCGCTGCCGCTGATGTAGCGGAAGCGGTAGCGCGCGTGGAAGCGGCCGCTGTGGTCCGTTCGGGTGACCAGAACCGGGCGCCAGCGCTTCGCCGCCTCCTCGTAGTACTGGATCGCAACCAGCTTGCCCCGCCGTGGCAGCGGCGCCCCGAGCGTGCGGACCCGGCCGCTGAAGCGCACGGCTTCCTCGGTGTGCAGGGTCTCGGGCGTGACCTCGAGATCGATGCCGCCCTGCACCCGCAGCGTCAAGGGCCGCCGGCCGCCGGCTCCAGGTGCGCCTCTCCGGCGAAGGCGACGGCGATCCTGCCGCGAGGTCCCAGCCGCAAGCCGGAGGCTGAAGCCGCCGTGAACTCCCGTGGCAACCGTGTCGACGTGCGCCCGCCCCAGCGCACCGCGCGAGGGCCGCTGGACGACTCGCAGGGTGCGACCGGGCAGGCCGGCGCCATCGGCGTTGACGAGGCGGCCGCTGAGCATCGCACCGGTCCCGAACGGCACGGTCAACTCCGTCCCAACGTGGCCGTGCCAGCCGAGCCTGGCGAAGATCCGGGCCTTGCCGCGCCCGGCCTGCTCGGCCCGCCCGACGGCGCCGTCGGGCGCAACCTTGCGCACGGTCATCTCGACGCCGTCGGCACGCCGGGTGGTCGACGCTCTGTTGCCTGCCGCATCGACCGCGTCGGCGCGGAACACGTAGGTGCCGGGCGCAAGGTCGCCCGGCAGGCGCGCGGTCAGCTGCGCGCTGTCGCCGGCCTCGCCGAGCTGGAATGTCGCCGGCAACTCGACCCACTGGTCGCTGCCGAGCCGGCGGAGATGGATCTCCCCGCCGGCGGGGCCCGAGTTGGCGTCGGCGATCCGCGCTGTGATCTGCTCCGGGACATCTCCCCCTGCCGCGGGCGCGTCGAAGGCGACGCCGGGCGGCACGTCGTCGAAGCGCAATGGCAGCGAGGCCGCCGACGCCTGCGCCTCGTTGCCGGCCTCGTCGCGCAGCCAAATGCTCAGCGCGTAAGTGCCGGCGTGGGGCACGAAGACGTTCTGGAGCGTGCCCAAGTCATGACCGGCCGTGAACTTGACGCCCGAGTCGTAGCCCGCCGGCCCCTCGATCCGCCAGGCAGCCCCGCCGATCGCGCTTGCGGCGCCCTGGTCGGGATTGACCCAGGAAAGGTCGAAGTCGTTGGTCCGTCGCCAGCCTTCTCCCCCGCCCAGGGCGAGGTTGCGCGGGTGGGCAGGCGGGTTGTTGTCGACGTAGAACGTCCGGTCCGGCGTGCAGGCAACGTTGCCGGCGAAGTCGGTGACGCAGTGGTGGATGCCGTGCGGACCGTCGCTGAAGCGGGTGGTGTCGAGGGTCGCGCCGCCGGATGCCGTCAGGCCGCACGGCCGCATCTGCGTCGCGCGCCACTCGCCGCCGATGGAGGCCTTGGCGCAGCTGTACTCAGTCAGGTTCACGCGGGCGCCGTCGACCGTCGTTTCACCGAACCGGATTCCGCTGCCGATGTCGCTTCCCCAGAAGCCGACCGCCTGCGCGCCCCGTCGCCAGCCGCCCGCGGTCACGTCGCCGCCGATCCCCGCCCCCGGCGATTGGTCGTCCTCGACCGTGATCGTCAGGGCGCGGATCGCCGACCATGAGCCGGGGTCGAGGCTGCACGATTTGGTTTCCGCCCTGGCGCAGAGAAGGCGGTCCTCGAAGGACGGCCGGGCCGGGTTGAAGCCGGCGACGAACTCTCGCGGCGTGGTGTCGGTGGCGGTCGCGGAAGCGAAGACGTCGAAGCCGCCGCCTGAGTTGCCGACCCCAAGCCGCTGCTCCATCCCGTCGTGCAGGGCATGCCACCAGGTTCCTCGCACCTGCGCGATGGCGGTCCCCGCCGGCGCCTCCCAGCGCCAGCGGGCGAAGCGCGTGCCGGACACGGTCGACTGCCCGTCGCGGGTGAAGCTCTTCAGGTGGGCGCCGTCGAACGGGTCTTGGCCGGCCGGCGGCACGCACCAGCCGTCCTGGCGGAACTTGGCGCCCCCGGTCGTATCGGCCCAGCTTGCGTCGGCCCCGACGTACCAGCCGCACTGGGCGACGGCGTACTTTCCGGCGCTCGCCTCCTTCGCCACCAGCAACAGCAGCGCCAGGGCCAGCGCGACCCCCATCGCGACGATCCGGCCGAAGCCCCCACGTGTGCCCGACATAACTCCTCCTTCGCTCGAGTGCATGTGGAGCGCTAAGGGCGCAGCGGCGAAATCTCTCCCCCCTGGATCGGCAAAAGGGCCGCTGGGTGCCGCGCGGGCGCCTTTGCGAGAATGGCTCCGATGCCACTTCCGACGCATGATCAGATAACCGAGAAGCTCCGCGCCGTCATCGACCCCGAGCTGCGCCGCTCGATCGTCGAGCTGGGGATGGTGCGCTCGATCGAGGTCCGCGACGAGCGGCCGGGTCGAGGTCGTCGTCTCGCTGACCACGGCCGGCTGCCCGATCCGCTCCCACTTCGAACAGGCGGTCGCCAAACAGGTCTCCGAGCTGGACGGGGTGACCGAGGTCGTCGTCGGCTTCGACGTCCTCTCCGACGAGGAGAAGGGCGAGCTGCAGAAATCGCTCGGCCGCGGCAAGCTGCCTGCCGGGGCGCTGGCGCAGGTGAAAAACGTGATCTGCGTCGCCTCCGGCAAGGGCGGGGTAGGCAAGTCAACGATGACGGCCAACCTGGCCGCGGCGCTGACCGCAGAAGGCCACCCTGCAGGCGCCCTCGACTGCGACGTCTACGGCTACTCGATCCCGCGCATGCTCGGGGTCAACCGCAAGCCGGAGGTCAACGCCGAGCGCAAGATCCTGCCGCTGGATGCGCCCAGCGGGGTGAAGGTGATGTCGATCGGCTTCTTCGTCGAGGAGAACTCGGCCGTGGTCTGGCGCGGCCCGATGCTGCACAAGGCGATCCAGCAGTTCCTCGAGGACGTCGCCTGGGGCGAGCTGGAGTACCTGCTGCTCGACCTGCCGCCGGGGACCGGGGACGTCTCGATGACGCTCGCCCAGCTCCTCCCCCAGGCCAAGTTCCTGATCGTCACCACGCCGCAGCCGGCAGCGCAGACCGTGGCCAAGCGCGGCGCCGAGATGGCTTTGAAGTTCGACCTCGAGCTGCTCGGCGCGATCGAGAACATGTCCGGCTTCACCACCCCCGACGGCGATCGCTTCACGATCTTCGGCGAGGGCGGCGGCCAGCTGCTGGCCGACGAGCTCGACATCCCCCTGCTCGGCAAGGTGCCCCTCTCCGAGGCCCTGCGCGAGCACGCCGACGCCGGCACGCCGCTGGTAACGGCCGAGCCCGACGCCCCGGCGTCCCAAGCGATCCGCCAGGCCGCCCGCGGCATCGTCGCCGCGACCCCGCAGGAGCTGCCGGTGT
Source organism: uncultured Solirubrobacterales bacterium (assembly GCA_963714665.1). Lineage (GTDB taxonomy): Bacteria > Actinomycetota > Thermoleophilia > Solirubrobacterales > 70-9 > VRUE01. The sequence goes on from CAVQPE010000008.1 coordinate 126,438, forward strand.
TGCAGGCCGTTCCGGCTGCGGCCGAACCGCCGCCGGTCAGCGGCACCCCGCTTCCCGTCGTTCAGTAGAAGCAAGCGGCGCGTTGACCGCAGTCCGTTAGGATAACCCACAGAGTTTGCATTCGATACGCAATTGGTATCGAAGCAAGCGGTGGGACGGCGACTGGCGCCGTCCCGTCATGGTAGGAAGGGCAGCGCCATCAAAGGCAAAGGCAAACACCTGAGCGGCACGGCCTTCGCCGCCACTCTTAGCGCTTGGCTGCCTTCGTTCTTCTCACCGGATTCTCTGGAGCGGCGAGTTCGGTGACCATCCCTTTCCCAAATATTCAATTTACGTTCAATGCCGACTTTTCCCCAAAAGCGCTTTCGAAAACCACACCGACCCCCATCGCCCTCAAATTCTCCGGCCAGGTCAAAACGGCTGACGGTACGCATCCGCCAGCACTCAGCGAATTCGTCCTCGAAACAGACAGGCATGGCGCCATCGAAGTCAAGGGACTTCCGGTTTGCCCGCTAAGACGGTGGAATCCCGACTTTGGAGACCCAAGGGAAGCATGCAGGGGCACGATCATCGGCAGGGGCATGATGACCGTCGAAATCGAATTCGCCGAACAGCAGCCATTCCCGAGCACAAGTGATCTAACCATCTTCAACGGGGGCGTCAAACGAGGCGTAACCACGCTCTACGCCTTTGCCATTCTCGAAAAACCTGTATCGGCTGGGGTGGTGTCACTGGTCACAATTAGGAAAATCCACAAAGGCCGCTTTGGCGCAGAGGCAACTGTTTCGTTTCCAACCATCGCCGGTGGCGCCGGCTCCGTGACATCGTTCAGCGCAACTCTCAACAGACGGTTCTCCTACAAGGGGAAAAAGGTCAGCGCCCTTACGCTCGAGTGTCCCGACGACGGCAAGATCCAAACCCGCAGCAAAGCAATCTTCAGCGATGGAACCACCACTCAAAACCAAGTCCTCCGCTCCTGCACCGCGAAGGGACGACCAGAAATCAAGGAATGAGAGGGAAAGTCACCCTAACTCTTGTCCTGGGAATGGCGCTGGCGTTTGGCGTCGTAACGATCGCGCCAGCGACGGAACGCATCACCACGTGTCCCCTGGGACAATCAACCAATGCCGCCACCGGCGGCTGTCCACCGCAATTCTTTCTCGGCGTTGGGGTTGAGCCAGTGACATTGCCAAAGCGCAAGATGGCACCGATCTCCATCAGGTTTGATGGCGCCCTGGAAGCAATAGCAGGCGTCCAACCACCGGTCCTCAAGGAAGTCGTGGTCGATTTCGACAAGAACGGGACTCTCGACGCGGCGGGCCTTCCGGTCTGCAGAAGAAGCCAACTTGAAACACTTGGCTTCAAGACCGTGCGACGGATATGTCGCAAATCGCGCGTCGGCAGTGGAAAAGCCCATATAGCGATCGGATCTTCCGAACAGGAACCACTCTCGCTGACGCTGACCCTCTTCAACGGCGGGGTCAAAAACGGCACGACGACCCTGTTTATCCAGTCCTATCTCCCAGGTCCTACTCCAACACCAATTGTCGCGGCTGTGAAGTTGAGGAGGATCAACGAAGGCCGCTTTGGAATGCAGGGGGTGTCGAAAGTTCCGCCGATACTGGATGGCCGGGGGTCGCTGCTCAACTTCAGCTTCGTTATCAAGCAGCTTTTTAAGAGCGAAGGTGCAGCACACAGCTATGTAACGGCAAGGTGTTTCGACAGTCACCTGGGAGCGAAGGCAACCAGTGTCTTCGCTGATGGCACGGAGCTTGTCAGCAAACCGGTGCGGCCCTGCACCCCAAAGGGGTGATCGGGATTGCAGGTCACGTGAGCAGCTTCGAAGCGGCGGTCAGCTGTCATTCCGTCGCTGCCGCTCGACCTCGGTAAGGGTGGCGATGTCGTCCAGGTCGGAGGGGCGCCCGGCCGCTCGCTTCATCCGGATCAGGTCGTCCAGCGAGACGACGGCGACGTCGGTGCCGTCGAGATCGAGGACCAGGGCTCCCTCGCGCATCTGATCGAACGCTCGGGCCCCCTTCGGCTCCTTGAGAATGTGAAGCTGGCCGTACGGGGTGAGCAACGGCGGGACGATCGCGGCGATGGCCAGGCGCTCCGGATCGCCGACGGGGATCTCGACTCCCTCCGCAACACCGCCTCGGGGACGAGCTTCGAGCTCGGCGAGCGCCGCACCCAACCGGCGTAGGTTCTCGGGGTCGGGGTCGGGTGTCAGGTCGAGGTCCATCGTCGTGCGCCGGTGGCCGTGGACCTGAGTAGCCACTCCGCCGATCACGACGTAATCGACTTCGTGTCGAGCCAGGACGGCGATCAACTCGCCGATGTCAAGCGGGTGCACGCCTTCCGCCTCGTTGCGCCCGCTCATTGCTCGCGCCTGACGGTGGCCGGATGATCTTCGCTCCGCGCCTGCTCGCCGGCGATAGCGAGACGAGACGCCACCCGGTTCCAACTCGACGCCTCGCGCAGGCGCTCACCCAAAGACATGCCATCGGCCGCGGCAAGCTCCGAATGGGCCACGGGGCTGCCGAGGGGCTCGACGCTGAGGACGGGACGGTGGCCCAGCGCCAGTAGCAGCTGGGCGAGGCGCTCCAGTGTGGGCGCCTCGGCTCCGCGCTCGATCCGACTGATCGCATCCTGACTGGTCCCCGCCCGCAACGCGAGGCGGCGCTGGCTCAGCCCCTGCCGCTCACGTGCCTTGCGGAGAGCACTCCCGGCCTCCAAATTTTCTTGACACCGCATACGGTGTCAAGGATAGCTCAGGCCGCGCTCTTGCTCTTGTAGTAGTCCGCGTTGATCTCGGCGTATTTGGCCCACTCGGCCGGGAGCTGGTCCTCGGCGAAGCAGGCGTCGACCGGGCAGGCCTCGACGCAGGCGTCGCAGTCGATGCACTCGTCCGGGTCGATGTAGAGCATCTCCACCGAGTCGTAATCGGGCTCGTCCGGCGTCGGGTGGATGCAGTCGACGGGACAGACCTCGACGCACGAGTTGTCCTTGGTGCCGATGCACGGCTCGGCGATGACGTAGGTCATACGAGGCTTTCTCCTGGTTCGTCGTTTCGGTGCGCAGCGAGGAGCCTGGCCCCCACCACGGCGCGGGCGCACATTTTAGGGATTGCGCGGCGGGAGGGCACCACCACTAGCATCGGCCCTCGATGCTGCTGCTCACCGGGGCCACTGGAAGCGTTGGATCGCGGCTGCTGCCGCTGCTGCTCGAGCGCGGCGAGGACGTGCGCTGCCTGGTGCGCGAGCCGCGGCGGCTGGGGCCGCGACGGGTCGACGTGCAGATCGCGCTCGGCGACCTCGGCGAGATGTCGGACCCCTACCTGGTGCGCCAGGCGCTGCGAGGCGTCGACACCGTGATCCACCTGGCGGCGACGATCCGCGACCAGCCGCCGCACCGGATCGAGGAGCTGAACGGGCTGGCGAGCGTGCGGCTGCTGCGCGCCGCCGAGCGCAGCGGCGTCAAGCGCTTCGTCTTCTTCAGCGCCCTCAACGCCTCGGTCGCGCAGCGCACCCGCTTCTTCCGCGCCAAGTGGCTGGCGGAGCGGGCGGTCACATCGTCTCCCCTGGAGACGATGGTCTTCGCCCCCTCGATCGTCTACGACTACTCCGACCCGTGGATCACTCTGCTGCGACGCTTCTCCTTCCTGCCCGTACTGCCGGTATCGGGCGAGGGGCACGCGCGCTTCGAGCCGATCTGGGCGCAGGACGCGGCCCGCTGCGTGGTCGCGGCGCTGGCGCGGGGCGATCGGGAGCGCTACGAGCTGGCCGGGCCGGAGGTCCTCAGCTACGACGAGATGTCCGATCTGGTCAGCCGCGTCGCCGGGCGGCCCCGGCGGCTGGTCCACGTGCCGCTGCCACTGGTCCGCGCGGGGCTGATCGCAACCCGCTCCGTTTTCGGCGAGGCCGTGTTCGCTACCTGGGAGGAGGCGGAGCTGATGGAGGTGCCGATGGTGAGCGAGCGAGGCACGCACGACGCCGTGGGGCTCGGAGTCGAGCCGAGGAGGATGGTCGATGTTCTGGAGAATTCCTAGGCACGCAGCGGCTCTTGCGCTCGCTGTTGCCGCGATCGCATTGGCTGGAGGTGCAAGCCCGGCATCGGCGCTGACGCTGGTCCCACCGAAGCCCGGCGTCCTCTTCGGCGTCAGCGACAAGGGGACGACGCAGGACTTCAACGAGTTCGCCGAACTTCTCGGCAAGCACCCCGCGCTGCTGGAGACCTTCCACCCCTGGGGGAACAACCTCAACGCAGCGTACGAACGCTGGCGCGAAACCTCGACCCGGCCGATCCTGCACATCTCGACCCAGGACGACCAGAGCCTGGCGGAGTTGATCACCCCCGAGCAGATCGCCCTCGGAGCAGGCGACGACTACCTGCTCCAGCTCAACGACTTCTTCGCCAAACGCGGCCTGCTCGCTTACATCCGGCCCCTGGGCGAGCCCAACCGCTGCCTCAACGCATGGTCGGCGGTCAACTGCGACGGGACCCCGAAGGGCGGCGAACACACGACCGGCTGGTACAAGCAGGCGTTCCGGCGGATCGTCGCGATCGTGCGGGGCGGCCAGACGCTGGAAGGGGTAAACGCGACCCTGGCCGAAATCGGCCTGCCGCCCGTCAACCGCACCAAAGGGCCGCCCCCGACGACACTGCCGGCGGCACCGGTGAGCATCATCTGGAGCCCGCTTCCCGGCGGCTCGCCGCGGGTCAAGGGCAACTTCCCCGGCAACTACTGGCCGGGCGCGCGCTGGGTCGACTGGGTCGGCACCGACTTCTACTCGCAGTATCCGGTCTGGAAAGACCTCAACCGCTTCTACAGCAGCAGTGGAAGGGCAAGCCCGTGGCGATCACCGAGTGGGCCGTCTCCGGTGTCGACGAACCCCGCTTCGTCAAGCAATTCGTCGCCTGGACCGTCAAACACCCCCGGGTCCGCATGCTCGTCTACTACAACGGCTTCGGCACCAGTGCCGAAAACCCCTACGACCTGAGCCTCTACCCCCGCACCACCAACACCCTCCGCCTTAAGCTGCGCCGCCCAACCTTCCTCCAGTACGCCGAATACAACGCCGACACCCTCCCACCCCTACCGCCGAAATCCCCCTAACCCACGGGGCCGATGGGCCGATACGTCAAGGTCACCTTGACGTATCGGCCCATCGGTGGCGTTGCTCGGCTTGCGCAAGCAGGGCGCCGACGATCTTTGCGAGCTTGGCTGGCTCTTGGAAAATCTGCTCCCATGTGCAGTGGGAGACGTTCCAGTCGGCGAGCTGGAAGAGTTGTTCTCGCCTGCGGTCGACCTGAAATGCGGAGTAGGTGTCGTGGTAGGTACGGCTATCAGCTTCGAGGATCAGGCCGGCGTCCCGCCAGAGGAAATCTGGTTTTAGGGCTTGCTCGCGCAAGCGCATTCGGACGTTGACCTCCGGCAGAGGCAGACCAGACCTCTCGCATATCCGCAGGAACTCGCGCTCCATTTCGCTGCGGGTTCGCTTCGTCTCCGGACGGATTTCATCCATCACCATCCGCAACCGTGCCACTCCCCGACGGCCACGGTGACGACGGATCAGAGCTCGCACAGATACGTGATCGAGGATCCGCAACACCTCCGCCTCCGACACGGCCCTGCGCAACTCCCAGATCGGGGCAACCGCCGCAAAGTCCAGAAGCGTTCGAGCCACACTCGTGCAGGGAATCCCGTGAACAGAGGTCCGGTCGGCCTCCGCCAAAGTGTCATCCCGATGCGACGCGATGTCCCGTGGCGACCTACCCCGCCGACCGGGTGCGATCACGTCGATCGCGCCACCATCAGGCTTCCGCAGTCCCCACAACTCTGCAGCAGACCGATGCGACAGCACCGCCTTGGGCCCACAAGCCAGTGCCGCCGCCATCAACTCGCGCTCGCGTGTCGAAGGGAGGTGCCCAACCGCATAGACACCCTCGTGGACCCGGTGGAGCCGCCCTGCCTCGACCCGCCAGTGCGCAGTGGCCCGGTTGATACCCAGCGCCTCCAATTGCCAGAGCGCCACCAGCCCGTGCTGGTCGGCAGCAATCAGTGCGATCCCTCGATCCCACTCGATCAGGGGCCGACGGGCCGATACGTCAAGGTGACCTTGACGTATCGGCCCGTCGGCGGGAGGTTGGCGCACCGGGGGTGGCACACCCGGGAGCCTTGCGGGTGTGGGCGCGCGGGTGGTGCGCACTGTGTGGCAATTCGCCTACGACTCTCGCGCGAAACGCGAGAGGCCCGGCGGTTGCCGGGCCTCTCGTCAAAGTCACTCGCCTGTTGAGGCGAGGGTACGCCCGAAGGCGTCGCTACATCATCCCGCCCATGTCCGGCATGCCGCCGGGCATTCCGCCGCCGGCGCCTTCCTTCTCGGGCGGCTCGGCGATGATCGCCTCGGTGACGAGGATGTTCTTCGCGATCGAGGCCGCGTTCTCCAGCGCCGAGCGCGTCACCTTGGTCGGGTCGATGACACCGGCGACGATCAGGTCGCCGTACTCGCCGGTGGCCGCGTTGAGGCCTTCGCCGGCCTTCAGGTCGCGGACCTTGTTGACGACGACCGAGCCCTCCTCGCCGGAGTTCTCGGCGATCTGGCGGACCGGCTCCTCCAGCGCGCGGTGGACGATCCGCGCACCGGTGGCCTCGTCCGGGTCTTCGAGCTTCTCCGGGTCGAGACCGGCCTGCGCGTTAAGCAGAGCCACGCCGCCACCCGGCACGACGCCCTCCTCGAGCGCGGCGCGGGTCGCCTGCAGCGCGTCCTCGACGCGGTGCTTCTTCTCCTTCATCTCGGTCTCGGTGGCGGCGCCGACCTTGACCACGGCGACACCGCCGGCCAGCTTGGCGAGGCGCTCCTGGAGCTTCTCGCGATCGAAGTCGGAGTCGGTGTTCTCGATTTCCTTTTTGATCTGCTTGATCCGGCCCTTGATGTCGCTCGGCCTCACCGGCCCCGTCGATCGATCGTCGTCGTGTCCTTGGAGACGACGACGCGGCGGGCTTTGCCGAGCTGGGTGAGCTGGGTGTTCTCGAGTTTGAGGCCCATCTCCTCGGTGATCACCTCGCCGCCGGTGAGGATCGCGATGTCCTCGAGCATCCGCTTGCGGCGGTCGCCGAAGCCGGGGGCCTTGACCGCGACGCCGGTGAAGGTGCCGCGCAGCTTGTTGACGACCAGGGTCGCGAGGCACTCGCCCTCGACGTCCTCGGCAACGATCAGCAGCGGCTTGCCGCCCTGCATCACCTGCTCGAGCACCGGCAGGATGTCCCGCACGGAGCCGATTTTCTGGTTGGCGATGAGGATGTAGGGGTCCTCCAGCACCGCCTCCATGCGGTCCTGGTCGGTGACCATGTACGGGGAGATGTAGCCCTTGTCGAACTGCATCCCCTCGGTGAACTCCAGCTCCATGCCGAAGGTCTGGCCCTCCTCGACGTTGACGACGCCGTCCTTGCCGACCTTCTCGATCGCGTCGGCGATCACGTTGCCGATCTCGTCGTCGCCGGCGGAGATGGCGGCGACGCGGGCGATCTGCTCCTTGCCCGCGACCTCCTTGGACTGCTTCTCGCGCAGGTCCTCGACGACCTCTTCGACCGCCTTCTCGATCCCGCGGCGCAGGGCCAGCGGGTTGGCGCCGGCGGCGACGTTCTTGAGGCCCTGGCGGACGATGATCTGGGCCAGCAGCGTCGCCGTCGTGGTGCCGTCTCCGGCGACGTCGTTGGTCGCCGTGGCGACCTCGCGGACGAGCTGGGCGCCCTGGTTCTCGAAGACGTCCTCGACCTCGATCTCGCGGGCGATGGTGACGCCGTCGTTGGTGATCGTCGGCGCGCCGAACTTCTTGTCGAGCACGACGTAGCGACCCTTCGGGCCGAGGGTGACCTTGACCGCGTCGGCGACTGCGTCGACGCCGGCCTGCAGGGCCCCCCGTGCCTCCTCGCTGAACTTCAGCTCCTTATGAGCCATCTGTTTTCAGTCCTCCTTGGTTCTTCGAAGTCCGGGTTGGCGGCTGCTAGCCGAGCTTGGCGAGGACGTCCGACTCGCGCAGGACGAGCAGTTCCTCGTCCTCGACGGTGACCTCAGTGCCGCCGTATTTGGAGTAGAGGACTTCGTCGCCCTCGCTCACGTCGAGCGGGCGGCGGCTGCCGTCCTCCTTCATCGCGCCGTCGCCGACGGCGACGACCTTGCCCTTCTGTGGCTTCTCCTTGGCCGTATCGGGAAGGACGATGCCGCTCGCGGTCGTCTCCTCCTCATCGATCGGCTTGACGATCAGCCGGTCCCCGAGGGGCTTCAGCTTCATCCGTATACCTCCGTCGTTGGTCAGGGTGCGGTCAGAAGTTGAGAATTGGCACTCTCCAGGTGAGAGTGCCAGCGCCAGAAAAGATAGCGAGTCGCCCAATTCCGCGGCCGACGGGCCGAAATCCGTGCGTTGGCCGAGGATTTCGTCCCGTCGGCGGAGGGGTTAGCCGTTGGCCAGGAGGCTGCAGCCCAGGAGCTTGGAGATGCCCTCGCCGCCTCGTGCCATCACCCAGTCGTGGTTCCACTCGAAGACCGGGCGGGCTATCGGGGCCAGCAGGTTCATCCAGGCCTTGGTGGTCGCCACGTTCCACTCGTAGAGGACCGCGGTGACGCCCGTCCTGCTCGTAGAGGCGCCAGCGGCCGACGCCGCTCAGCTCGCCGACCGCGTCGCCCTCCAGCAGGTGCGGGCGCTCGACCCGGGTCGTCGTCGTCTCGAACTCGACCCGGTAGGGCAGGAGGCTCTTCCAGACCATGCTGCGCGACCGTGCCGACGCCGCTTTCCTCGCCCGCCCGCACCTCCGTCGCCTCCTCCACGCCGCGCCACCACTGCGGGCCAGCGCGCCTGGTCGTAGATCGCCTCCCAGACCGGCTCGCGGGGCGAGTCCAGCAGCCAGGTCGTGAGGAAGGAGTAGTCGGCCAAGGGATCGAGTGCGTAAGGAGGCGCCTCAGTTGTGGCGCGGGGTCTCCCCGTTGCCGAAGTGCGCCCCGGGCGGCTCGACGATCTGCGAGAAGCGGATCACCGTGACCGATGTCGTCGGGGGAGACCGGGCGGCCGTAGATCTGTTCGAGGAACTTGACCTCGTCCTCGAGGCGGCGGAACTCGGGGTTGTCGTGCTCGATGTCGCGCGGCGAGAGCTCGGAGACCCGCTTCACCTCGACGTCGTCGATCACCGCGGTGAAGATCTTCTCGCGCGGGCTGTGGCGGAAGCCGACCGTGATCCAGACGACCTGGCCGCGCTCGTACTTGTTGCTCTTGTCGCCGAGCCGGATCGTCGCCGTCTTGCGAGCCGCGCTTGAGCTGGTCGACGAAGATCGGCGAGTAGAAGTTGAGAACGTAGATGCCGCCTCGCATTGCGGGCGAGCGTATCTGACCGAGCCGGGCGCGGCATGCCTGGACGGCTATTCGATCGACCAAGGCTGTAGGAATCGGAGCAGCGGTCGATGGGTGGTTGTGACGCGATTCGCCACCATCCGCTCCCGCATGCCGCTCGGCGCGACGCTTGCCTGCGCAACGGCTCTCTTTCTCCTCGCATTCGCCGGCAGCGCATTCGCCGCAAGCTGCCACGGCAAGCACGCGACGATCGTCGGCACCCCCGGCAACGACACGATCGTCGGCAAGAAGGCGAGCGACGTGATCTACGGCGGCGGCGGCGACGACAAGATCTCCGGCGGCCCCAACGGCAACGACGTGATCTGCGGCGGCCCCGGCAACGACACGATCCACGGCGGCCGCGGCTTCGACAAGCTCTTCGGTGAAGGAGGCGACGACAAGCTCTCCGGTGAAACCGGCTCCGACCATCTCGATGGCGGCAGCGGAAACGACGAACTCAGCGGCGCCCAGGGCAAGGACAGCCTCGTCGGCGGCGCCGGCGACGACGTCCTGCGCGGCGAGAAGGGCCCCGACAACCTGGTAGGAGCCGCCGGCAACGACTACCTCAACGGCGACAAGGGCAGCGACAACGAGCAGGGCGGGGGCGGCAACGACAGGCTCTTCGGCGACAAGGGCAACGACAGCATCGACGGCGGCGAAGGCGACGACCAGATCGAAGGCGGCCCGGGCGACGATCCCGACCTCGAAGGCGGCCCCGGCAGCGACTTCGTCTTCGGCGGCGCAGGCAGCGACACGGCAAGCGGCGGCGAAGGAGACAACGACGTGGTCCGCGGCGACAGCGGAGAAGACAAGCTCGACGGCGGCCCGGGAAGCCGCGACATCGTCTCCTACGCGAGCGCGACCCGCAGCGGCATCGAAATCGACCTCGAATCCGGCCGGTCGAAAGGCGACGGCCATGACATCGTCAGCGGCTTCGAGGACGTGGTCGGCTCGCCCCAGGGCGACAAGATCGTCGGCGACGGAGCGGTCAACCGCCTCGACGGCGGGGTCGGAAACGACAACCTCGACGGGATTGGCGGCCAAGACGAAGCGTTCGGCGGCGCCGGCAGCGACGAATGCGACGGCTTCGCCACCGAGCACTCCTGCGGGGCCGAAGAAAACCCCCCCAGCGGCAGCACCTTCGTGATCCTCAACCAGGGCCTCGACGGCAGCAGCCTCGTGGTGCAGGGCGACGAAGGCCCCAACCACATCGGCGTGCACTTCTTCGACGGCGGCTGGTTCGTCTCCACCGACGGCCCGGTCGCCGCCGGCGAAGGCTGTCAGGTGGACGCATCGAATACGTCCGTCGCCTGCCCGGCAAGCATCGCGGTCGGTCTGGTCGTGATCACCGGCGGCGGCGGCGACGACTCGGTCGACATCGCCGAAAGCGTTCCCGCCGGGGTCAAAGTACGCGCCAACGGCAACGCCGGCTCCGACACGCTCAGTGGCGGCGTCGGCGACGACGTGCTGGAAGCGGGCGAGAACTACAACAACCCCGACAGCGGGCACGACACCCTGATCGGCAACGCCGGCAGCGACGTGCTCTACGCCGACCCCGGCTCCGACCAGCTCTCCGGCGGCGCCGGCAACGATCTGCTCGTCTCCTCGGTCGCGGTCTGCCAGGGCCACACCTACAGCGGCGGCCCCGGCGAGGACACCGTCTCCTACGGGCGCTCGAACGCCAACCTGACCGTCCAGCTCGGTGGCACGGGCGGCCCGACGGGCTGCGGGAACCCGGACACGGTCCTCGGCGACAACGAGAGCCTCGAGGGCTCCGACGGCCCGGACGTGCTGATCGGCGACAACGGGCCCAACAGCCTGATGGGCCACCTCGGCGCCGACACCTTCATCGGCAAGGGCGGCGCGGACACGATCGAAGCGATCGACGGCAAGCGCGACAAGTCGATCCAGTGCGGCGGCGGCGACGACAGCGTCAGCAAGGACCGCTCCGACCCCAAACCGATCAGTTGCTGAGGGCCTCCGGCCCCCAGCCTCAGTAGATGTAGTTGCGGAGCTTCTCCGGGGCGAGGACCGTGACGCGACCGCGGCCCGGCTGAACGATGCCGGACCGCTCGAGGTCGGCTAGGAAGCGACTGACGCTCTCGCGCGAGGTGCCGGCGAGCTGCGCCAGGTCGGTCTGGTTCATCCGGATCGTCACCTCGCCGCCCTCGCCGCCGCGCGGCGACTCCTCGGCGACGAGCTGGGAGAGGACACCGGCGACGCGGCTCGGCACCGTCTGGAAGGACTGGCGCGAGATCCGCTCATTTGCGGTGCGCAGGCGGCGCACCAGCGCCGCGATCAGCTTCACGGTTATTTCGGGGTGGCGGGCGAGCAGCGCCCGCACCTCGCCGGCCGGCAGGGCGAGCAGCTCGCCGTCGGTGAGCGCTTCGACGCTCGCCGAGCGCACCTCGCCGTCGAGCATCGCCAGCTCGCCGAAGATGTCGCCGGGGCCGAGCGTCGCCAGCGTGATCGCACGCCCGTCGGAGTGCTCCCGGGTGACCCGGAAGCTGCCGTCGCGGACGATGTAGCAGGCGTCGGAATGGTCTCCCTCGTGGAAGACCCGAGTCCCGGCCGGAAAGGAGCGGGCGACGGCGACCTGCGAGAAGCGCTCCAGCTCCCCCTCCTCGAGATCGGAGAAGAGCGGCACGCTGCGCAGCAGCTCGACCGGGCCCAACCCCACCTCGCGATCCTCCATCCTTGGATTATCCCAGTGGGGAGGGTTTGTTCGATTAAGAGGGGAGAGAATCGCCGGCCAGAGCCTTAGACAGGGCATGGACTCGACCCGAAATTCCGTAGACGGATCTGTAGACTGGTTTCATGGCTATAACCGAGACAACGACCATCCGCGTGCGGCGCAGCACGCAGGAGCGTCTTGCCCGCGAGGCCGAACTCGAGGGAAAGAGCTTGACCGAGATGTTTGACGTAGCCGTGGACCTGTTGGAGGAGCAAAGCCTGCTGACCTCGATGGACGAGTCCTACCGAAAGTACGGGGACGAGATCCACGAGGAAATGAAACCTTGGCTGGAGATGCCCCTTGACAGTCCGGCCGATGAGCGCTGACACATTCAAGGTCAAGAGAGGCGAGGTCTACCTCGCCGACTCCGACCCGGTGGTGGGGCACGAGCAAGGAGGGCGGCGGCCTCATCTCGTGATCTCCGTCAATCAGATGAATCGCTCGGCGGCGGGGCTTCTGATCGGCGTGCCCCTCACAACAACGGACCGGGGCAGCAAGCTGCACGTGCGACTGGAGCCTCCCGAAGGTGGGCTGAACCGAGTCAGCTTCGCCATGCCCGAGATGGCCCGCTCGGTCTCGAAGGCCCGTCTTCTGGCGAAGCTCGGCTACGCCTCCGCAGAGACGGTCGAGCTCGTCGCAAAGCACGTTGGCATCATCGTTGGGCTCGGCCGCGCTCGCTGACGGACACGATTTCAGCGGGCTGCCAGGGTCAGCTTGCGAGGACCGCGGCTGAAGCCGGCGTCGAGCAGGGCGTCCTCGTGGCCGGAGCCGATCACCGGGTCTCCGTCGAGCTTCTCCACCGCGAGCTTGGGCAGGCGGCCGGCGGCGACGGACGTCGGCCAGCGCCCGGACCGCGGCGGCCAGCCCGTCGGCGTCGAGCTCGACCAGGCGGACGACGCCCCGGCCACCGCGCTCGACGTAGAGCACCGGGGCGCCGTCGCGGAGGAGGACGTGGGCGCCGGGGGCACGAGCGGGCCGGCGGCCGCTCGGGGCTTTCGGCCAGGGCAGGGAGGCGCCGTAGGGATTGGCAGGGTCGGTGGCGGCGAGGAGGAGGAACGAGCCGTTCTCTTCGGGCAGCGAGCGCAGGCGCTCGACCGCGCCGGGCAGGGCGAACTGGGCGCCGCCCAGCCCCTCGACGAAGTAGCCGCGGCGGGCGGTGCCAAGCAGCTCGAGGTTGCCGAGCTCGGCGTAGAGGCTGGCGAAGCCGCCGGGGACGCCCTCGGCCAGGACGGTCTCGCGGGTGACGATTCCGTAGCGCTCCAGCATCAGCTCGGCCTGGGCGCGCAGGCGGGGCCCGTGGGCCGGGGCGTTCTCGAAGAGCGGCGCCGTCAGCGACCAGCGGCCCTGCACGGCGGCTCCCCGTGCCCGGCTGCGAGCGAAGCGGCGGCCGCGCTGCTCCGGCGGCGGCGCCGCGCGCAGGCGCGGCTGGCGCAGCGGCGCGAAGGCGTCGTTGGTCACCTCCCCCGACCAGGCGAGGGCCCAGAGCGCCGCGTGCAGCTCCTCGACCGGGTGGTCGAGGTCGGCGAGCAGGTCAAGCCAGAAGTCCGGCCCGGCGGCGAGCCGCTCGCGAATCGCGTCGTGCACCTCGCCCTCGGCCCGCTCCAGCTTGGCGTTTGCCGGCGGCGGCCCGGCGAGGCGGATGTCGTCGCGGAAGTAGAGGGCGACCCGGCCGTCGCTGCGCCCGCGGGCGCCGGCGCCGATCCAGACCAGCTCGCCGCTGGTGCAGAGTTCGTCGAGCCAGGCCGGCGAGTAGGCCCCGAGGCGGCGCGGCAGCACATCCCCCTCCCAGACCTTGGGGGTCAACGCCATCCCCTGCAGCGGCACCAGCGCCTCACGCAGGCGGTCGGGGCCCGCCCCGGCGGCGCGGTGGGCGTCGACGTTCTGCCAGCTCGCCTGGAAGGCGGCGAAGCGGTCGCGCCCCGCCGGCTCGACCTCGCGGCGCAGGTGGGCGAGGCTGGCCCGGCGCACGCGGCGCAGGACTTCAGAGTCGCACCACTCACGCTCGCTGCCCCCCGGCAGCAGCTCGCCCCGGACGAGAATGCCCTTGCGCTCTAGCTCACGCAGCGCCGGGGTCGGGTCGACCCCGTAACGGGCGCTGAGCTGGGCGGTCGGGAAGGGCCCGTGAGTGCGGGCGTAGCGGCGCACCACAGCGACCAGCGGGTCGGATTCCTCGGCGAGGAAGCTCTCCGGCAGGCCGGCGGGCGGCGGCACGCCGAGGGCGTCGCGGTAGATGCCCGCGTGCTCGCCCGCTATATAGCGCTCCTCGCCGGCGATGCGGACGAGCGCGACGCGGCGCTCGGCGACCAGCTTCTCCAGCATCGAGGCGGCCGAGTAGCCCTCGCTGACCCGCTCGGCGCACTCCTCGGCGGTCAGGTCACCGACGTTTCGCAGCACCTGCTGCAGGGCGTCGCGGTCGCCGGCGCGGCCCGCCTCAGTGCGGTGCTGGAGCTGCGCCTCGACCTCCTCCAGCGCCTCGGGGTCGATCAGCTCGCGCAGCTCCTCCTGGCCGAGCAGCTCGCGCAGCAGGTCGCGGTCGAGGGCGAGGGCCGCGGCGCGGCGCTCGGCGTTCGGCGCGTCCCCCTCGTACATGTAGGTGGCGACGTAGTCGAAGAGCAGCGAGGAGGCGAAGGGCGAGGCGGTCGGCGTCTCGACCTCGACCAGGCTGAGCTTGCGCGAGTGCAGGTCCGTCAGCAGCTGCGTCAGCGCCGGCAGGTCGAAGACGTCGCGCAGGCACTCGCGGTATGTCTCCAGTACGACCGGGAAGCGGGGGAAGTCCCGCGCCACCTCGAGCAGGCTCTGCGCCTTCAGGCGCTGCTGCCAGAGCGGCGTGCGCTTGCCCGGGTAGGCGCGCGGAAGCAACAGCGAGCGGGCGGCGTTCTCGCGGAAGTGGGAGCCGAAGAGAGCGGATCCGGACAGCTCGCCGACGACGAGGTCCTCAAGCTCGTCGGGCTCGACCAGGACGAGGTCGGCAGGGGGCGGCTCGTCGGCATCGGGCAGGTGGATGACGATGCCGTCGTCGGACCAGATCGCGTCGGCCTCAAGGTCGCGCTCGGCCCGGATCTTGCCGGCCAGCGCCAGGCCCCAGGCGGCGTGGACGCGGCCCCCGTAGGGGGAGAGCACGCAGAGGCGCCAGTCGCCGATCTCGTCGCGGAAGCGCTCGACCACGATCGTCTCGTCGGAGGGGACGACGCGGGTCGCCGCCTGCTGCTCGCGCAGGTAGGCGACCAGGTTCTCGGCGGCGCGGCGGTCGAGGTCGTACTCGGCGGCCAGTTCTTTGGGCTCACGCGATACCGCCTCGCGGGCGAAGGCGCCGATCGCGCGGCCCAGCTCGGCGGGACGACCGATCCCGTCGCCCTTCCAGAATGGGACGGCGCCGGGAACGCCTGGCGCCGGGGTGACGATGACGCGGTCGCGGGTGATCTCCTCGATCCGCCAGGTCGTCGCGCCAAGCAGAAAGGTCTGGCCGGGGCGGGCCTCGTAGACCATCTCCTCGTCGAGCTCGCCGACGCGCCGGCCGTCGGGCAGGTGGACCCCGTAGAGGCCGCGGTCGGGGATCGTGCCGGCGTTGGTGACGACCAGCTGGCGAGCGCCTTTGCGGCCGTGCATCGTGCCGGCGGTGCGGTCCCAGACGATCCGCGGCCGCAGCTCGGCGAAGCGGTCGGAGGGGTAGCGCCCGTCGAGCATGTCGAGCACGTTCTCCAGCTGCTCACGGGAGAGCTCGTGGAAGGGCTCCGAAGCGGTGACGAGGCGCTCGACCTCGTCGACCTCCCACTCGTCCAGCGCCGCCATCGCGACCAGCTGCTGGGCGAGCACGTCGAGCGGGTTCTGTGGGATCACCGTCTCCTCGATCGCCCCTTCCCGCATCCGCTTGGCGACCACCGCGCACTCGAGCAGGTCGGCGCGGAACTTGGGGAAGATGCGACCGCGCGAGACCGCGCCCATCGAGTGGCCGGCGCGACCGACGCGTTGCAGGCCGCGGCTGACCGACTTCGGGGACTCGACCTGGATCACCAGGTCTACGGCCCCCATGTCGATCCCAAGCTCCAGGGAGGACGTCGCAACGAGGCAGGGCAACTGGCCCGACTTCAGCATCTCCTCGACGACGGTGCGCTCCTCGTGGGAGAGCGAGCCGTGGTGGGCACGAGCTATCTCCTCGGGCGCTGCTGGGCCTGCGGGTCCTGTCGGCGCAGGGGACCCACCACCCCCTGCGGTAGCTAAAGCTTCCTCGGGGGTGGTCCCCCCTGCGCCGCCACCCCCCGGCACATCGTCTTTGGCGGACCCCGGACCAGCAGGCTCAAAGCTCCCGGCGTGCTCAGTTGCCGGGAGCTCCTGCTCGGGAGAGTCGAGGTGTAGCTCGTTCAAGCGCTTGGCCAAGCGCTCTGCTGCTCGGCGGTTGTTGACGAAGATGATCGTCGACGTGTGTTCGCGGACCAGCTTCAGTAGCTCCGGGTAGATGGCAGGCCAAATGGAGCGGACATGCACAAGCGGCTCGCCCTCTGGCGGGTTGCCATCGGAGCTTGGGTAGGCGGCAGCTCCCGGGTCCGCCATGTCCTCCACCGGGACGACGATCTCCAGGTCGAGCGCCTTGGCGACTCCGGCATCCACAATCTCACACGCCCTTTTCGGCCCAACCAAGAATCGAGCTATCCGCTCCAACGGCCGCTGCGTAGCGGAAAGCCCAATCCTTTGGAGCCCAGGCGTATCTGCGGCGGGTGGCGCGGGTGATGGGGGGGTCGAGGACGGACCGTGGCCCGCCCGCAGCGCCCCCCCATCACCCGCGACAGGACCCGCCGCCCGACCGCCATGGTCCTTCACCAGATGCTCTAGCCGCTCCAGGCTCAGCGCCAGGTGGGAACCCCTCTTGGACTGGGCGACGGCATGAATCTCATCGACGATCACCGCCTCGGTGGTCGCGAGGATCTCGCGCACTCCCGAGGAGAGCATCAGGTAGAGCGACTCGGGGGTGGTGATCAGGATGTCGGGCGGGGTTTTGCGCATCGCCCGCCGTTCGGCCTGGCTGGTGTCGCCAGTCCGCAACCCCACCGAGATGTCGGCGCCGATGCCGCGCAGCGGCGCGCGCAGGTTGCGCTCGATGTCGTAGGAGAGGGCCTTCAGTGGCGAGACGTAGACGAGGCGGACGCCGTTGCCCAGCTCGGACATGCGCGAGAGGCGGTCTATGCCCCAGAGGAAGGCTGCCAGCGTCTTGCCGGAGCCTGTGGGGGCGCAGATCAGCGTGTTGGCGCCGCCGGCGATCGCCTCCCAGCCGCCCGCCTGCGCCGGGGTCGGTCCCTCGAAGGACGCCTCGAACCAGCGGCGCACAGGGACGCTGAAGGGTGCCAACGGGTCGGACCCCGCGCCTGCTTTGGACTTAGTGGCCAACCCACCGATCTTACGCGCCTCCGAACCGGCGGCGGTAGTTTTGCCCGGTGCGAATCTGGCGTGCCTTCTCGCGGCTGATCGACGGCTCCGGCCACCTGGCCGCCCTGGGGCTCGGCCTCTCGGTCGCCCAGGCGCTCGCCCTGGTGCCGATCGCGCTGCTCGTCCGCGCCGCCTTCGACGACGCGATCCCCTCCGGGGACAGCGGCCAGCTGATCGCGCTCGGCGCTGGCATCCTCGGCCTCTACGTGCTCAGCCTCGCCTTCGGGCTTGCCCGGCCGCTACGCGGTCCTGCGGGTGACCAAGCCCGCCGTCGCCCGGGTGCGCCTGGAGCTGCTCGACCACGTGATCTGGCTGCCCAGCAGCTTCTACGACTCGACCGACAGCGGCCGCCTGCACTCGCTGATCGTCCAGGACACCGAGCGGCTCGACACGATGGCGAAGTTCCTGCTGGCGGTGGTGATCCCCTCGCTCGGGACGGCGGCGCTGCTGCTCGCCTCGCTGGTCGCGATCCAGCCGATTCTGCTCGTCATCCTCCTGGTCACGATCCCGCTGCTCTTCGGGCTCTCCCGCCTGCTGCGAGAGCCGCTGCGCCAAAGGGTGCGCGTCTGGCAGGAGGCCTCGGATGCCTTCAGCGCCAGCGTCCTCGCCAGCCTGCGCTCGGCCTCGGTGATCAAGGTGAGGACTGCCGAGGAGCAGGCGCTGGAGGAGGGGATGGCGAGGGCCGAGGAGCTGGCCGCGGCGGGACAGCGGATCAGCTGGGTCCAGCAGGCCTACGCCTTGATCCAGGTGGCGCTTGGCGGCGTGGCCGGCGTGATCGTGCTGATCGGCGGCGGGCTCGCCGTCCTGCACGGCTCGATCTCGACCGGCGACCTGATCGCCTTCATGGCCATCCTGGCCCTGGCGCGGGGGCAGCTCAACTGGGTGGTCGCGGCCCTGCCTGACGTCCTCAACGGCCTGGCGGCGATCGAGCGGATTGACGAGGTGCTGGCAAAGAAGGAGACAGAGCCCTACCAGGGAAAGAGGCCGATCGAGCTGCGCGGCCGGCTGGCCTGGGAAGGCGTGACCTTCGGCTACTCGCGCGAGGAGCCGGCGGTGCTGGACAGCGTCTCGCTCACGGTCGAGGCCGGCGAGACCGTGGCGATCCTCGGCCCGACCGGGGCCGGCAAGACGACGCTGATCGCCCTGCTGCTGGGCCTCTACCGGCCCTGGTCGGGGTCGATCCGGGTCGACGGCGTGCCGCTCGACGAGGTCGACGTGCGCGGTCTGCGCCGCCAGGCCGGCGCCCTGCTCCAGGAGGGGGCCGCGATGCGCGGCACGGTCGCCGAGAACATCGCCTTCGGCCGGCCGGACACGTCGCGCCGCGAGGTGGAACGCGCCGCCGGGCTGGCCGCCGTGAGCGAGTTCGTCGACGAGCTGCCCGTCTGGCTATGAGACCGAGATCGGCGACGACGGCGTGCGCCTCTCGGCCGGACAGCGCCAGCGCATCGCCCTGGCCCGGGCGCTGCTCGGCTCGCCGCCCCTGCTGATGCTCGACGAGCCGACCAGCCACCTCGACCCCGAGACCGCCGATCTCGTCCTCGACAACCTGATGGGCATCGAGCCGCGGCCGACGCTGCTGCTGGTCACCCACGACCCGCTGGTCGCCGGGCGCGCCGACCGGATGGTCGAAGTCCGCGGCGGACGGGTGGAGACCCCGGCGGCAAGCGTCCTCGGGGGCGGGGGGTGAGTCGCGGGCGCGCCGCCTGGCTTCCGACGCCACGGCAGCTTCCGCTGCTGCGGGCGTGCCTCTGGAATGGAGAAAGAGCGCTCTCGGCCTGGGAGGAGTGGCGCGGCGGGGAGCCCGACCTGGCCAAGGCCGAGCCGGGCTCCCTGCGCCTGCTGCCGCTCCTCTACCGCAACCTCGGGCCACAGCTCGCCGGCGACCCCGCCGCCGCGTGGCTGAAGGACGCCTACCGCGGCAGCTGGACCGCCAACCAGCTCGGCCTCAGGGTCGGGCGACGGGCGATCGACGCCCTCCAGGCGGCGGGCAGCGAGGTCCTCGTGCTGAAGGGCGCGGCGCTGATCGGCCCCGTCTACGAAGATCCCGGCGCTCGCCCGATGGGCGACGTCGACCTCGCGGTCCCGCCGCCTCGGATCGGCGAGGCGGTGCGGGTCCTGCAGGGTGCCGGCCTGACGGCGATCGAGGGCGACCCCGAGCGATTGCTGGCGGCGCGCCACTCGCTCGCCTTCCGCGACCCCGGCGGCCAGGAGGTGGACCTGCACCGGGGGATGCTCTGGCAGCCGACGCTAGACGAGGAGTTCTGGCGCGGCTCGGTCGAGGCCGAGGTCGCGGGCGCCCGCGTGCGCATCCTCAACCCGGCCGACCAGCTCCTGCATGTCTGCGCTCACGGAGCGGCCTGGAACCCGGTCCACCCGGTCCGCTGGGTGGCCGACTCCTTCAAGACGGTCGAGGCCGGCGGCTGGGAGCTCGACTGGCAACGGTTCGCGGCGATGGCGCGCAGGGGAAGCCTTGCCGCACCGATCGCCGCTGCCCTCGACGTCCTCGCGGATGACCTCGAGGCGCCCGTGCCCGAGGGCGTCCGGGCAGAGCTCTCACGAGTGCCGGTGTCCAGAACCGAGCGCCGTGCGCACGAGGCGCTCGCCCGTCCCCCCTCCTCGCGCCGCTCCCTGGCGATGCTCTCCTGGTTCCGGGAGCGGCACCGCGCCCAGGCCGCGCTCGAAGGCGAGCGACCCCGGCTCACGGGATTCGTCGTCTACATGCAGGGCTTCTGGGGCCTGGACCGGCCCTCGCAGGTGCCCGCCCACGCCCTGCGGCGACTGCTGCGCCGGCGCGACTGAGCGGACGGTCGCCGAGTCAGCCCGCGCTGCCGCCGGCGAACTTGACGAAGGCTTTCCAGGCGGGCTTGGGAACGAAGCCGGTGGCGAAGAGGCCGGCGCCTCCGCAGAAGTTGCAAGCTTCCGGAGTGCCGTCTTCCAGGGAGAACCAGTAGACGCCGCGCAGGTGCCACTTGACCTGGTTCTTGGTCAGCAGCGAGAAGCCGCCCTTCAGCTGCCTGACCTGCCCTTTGACGCCTTTGGCGAAGGAGTCCGACGTGTTCGGCGTTTCCGAGCTTCCAGCCCAGCTCGGTGATCCAGAGGCCCTTGCCCGCATCGCCGTTGGCCTTGAGCACGGTCCTGACTTCTTCGATGTCAGGGGCCAGGTTCCGGTAGTCGCTCGTGTACGGGTGCAGGGCGATGCCGTCGAACTTCGACTTGATCCCCGGCGTCCGCTTGTACATCTGTTCGAGGAAATCGCTGGCGAAGTAGGCCTGCGGCGGCTTCACCTTGAACCTCGCTTCGTTGGGCCGTGCGAAGAGGCCGCCGAGCACGATCTTCGCCCCCGGATCGACTCCTTTGATCGCCGCGCTGGAGACCTTTACGAGCTTTCCGTATTCAACCGGGTTGGGCCTGACGACGAAGTACTTGAAGTTCTCCTCGTTCCAGATCTGCCAGGTGCGGATCGGCCGCGCCGGGACCGAAGCGTGGGTCGCCCAGAACGTGCCGCCCGGCCCGTAGCGCTGGACCGCGAGCTTGAGGAACGCGGACCATGCCGCCGCGGCAGCGCCGGCCGCGGGCAGCCTCTTCGGCGCGCCAAACAGCCCGCGGGTACCGGGGACGACACCGCTGGGCACCGCCCAGGCCGGAGCGCCGGAGATGTACGGGAGGACGTCGATCCCGGCCTGGGCCGCGCGTGAGACCGCCGCGTCCACCCCCGACCATTCCGGCGCCCCCCCCTGCGAAGACTGGACCGCGTTCCAGAAGATCGGTATGCGGACGCTGTCGACGCCGCCGCGGTGGGCGCGGACGAGCTGTTCGGGCGTCGGCACGTTCTGGGGCACGACCCCCCAGAACTTGGCGGGAACGGCCCCGGCCGCAGGCGTCCAGAGCAGGGCGGCCAGGACAGTCGCGATGGACAGAAGGAGCGCACGCGACGCCCCACTGACGTGGTGCCGGCTTCTCAGCACGGGGTCAGCTTGCCTCGGGGGAGACCGAGCCGCCACGTCCGGCGCGCTGGCGCCTGGCCCGCAGCATCACGGCCCCGATCGAGATCGCGGCAAGAGCAGCGATCGCGATCAGGATCGGCACCAGCGGCGACGAGCCGCTGCTTTCCTCTTCGGGAGCGGGCGAAGAAGCCTGGCCGGACTGATTCACCGGCGGCGCTTCGCCACCGTTCGAGCCGTTGCCTGAGTTACCCTGGCCCGTGCCGCCGTCGTGGCTCTTGCCCTGCGCGTTAACCGTTTGCGAAGATGGATTCTTTCCCGAAGACCCTCCTGAGGAAGTCGACGACTTCGAGTGCCCGGAGTCATTCGACTGCGAGGAGTTGCCCTTGTTGGACGAGGAGTTGGCCGCAGGTTCCTTGTGGCCCTGTTGCTTGTTCCCCCCCTGCCCTCCGGTGGCCGTAGGCGGCGCTTCCGAATACTGGATTCCGCTCGAGTCTTCGGCCTGAGCGAGCACAGGAAAGAGCATCAATGCCGACAGAGCAAACACTGACAACCCAAAGGAGAAGAGGCCCAGGACATGGCCCCGGCGATGGCGGGTCTCTCGCATCCCCGCGAAGACTAGACCAAACCGCGGCGTTGATTGCGCCGATCGTCCTGATCGTAGGCCTGGCGCTTGCCGGAGGGGGATTCGACGTGAGCGCCCGCCACATAGCGGGCCTTGGCGCCTGGCTGGTAGTCGTCGCCCTGCTCGTGCTCGGTGCCGCGTCTGCAGCGACTCTTGCAAGGCCGTTCTACTGGGCTGTCGGCTTGATCGGGGGGCTTGCATTTTTGTCTGCGCTCTCCACTTTCTGGTCAGGGTCGATCGAGCTGAGCGTGATCGAGGCGGATCGCGTCCTCGTCTACCTCAGCTTCTTCCTTGCCGCCTTCTTGATCGCTCAAACCGATGAAAGGCGCCAACGTTTCGCCGAAGGCCTGGCAATTTCGGTGGCGACCATCACCCTGCTCGGCCTGGCGAGCCGCCTGCTCCCACACGTCCTGGAAGTGAGCAATGGGCTTGGCACCGAAGCGCGGCTGCGCTACCCGCTCGGCTACTGGAACGCAAACGGAGCAGCCGCGGGAATCGCGATCGCGATGCTGCTCTGGATGAGCCGCCACGCGGCCTGGAAGAGCCTGCGCCGGCTCAGCGTGGCCGTAATGCCCGCCGTCCTCCTCGCCCTCTACTTCACCTACTCGCGCGGCGGCCTGCTCGCCCTCCTGATCGGCGTCATCTGCCTGCTGGCCCTCTCCAGGGACCGGCTCTGGCTGCTCGGCACGCTCGTCGCTGCCGCGGCCGGCGTGGTGCCTGCGATCCTCGCCGTCCGGGATCGGCACGACCTCGCCGAAAACCTCGCCAGCCAGGCCGCCGTCGACCAGGGCGTCACCGTGCTGCTGGTCCTCCTGGCCGGCACCGCCCTGACCGTGCTGGGGGTCGCCGCGCTGCGCCGGCTCGAGGCGGCGGAAGGGCGAGTGACGGGGAAGGCACTGCGGCTGTCGAGGAACCCGACCCTGCTGCGGGGCATCGCTGGGGCGGCTGTGCTGGGGATGATCGGCCTCGCCGTCGTCGCCGGCGGCCACGCTTGGGACCAGTTCTCCAGCCCCGACCTCAACTTTCCCAGCAACCCCGAGCAGCACTTCGGCCAGCTCTCGGGGGCGGGCCGCTACGAATTCTGGCGCGTGGCGATCGACGCCTTCGGGGAAAGCCCGGCCGTCGGCCACGGGGCCGGCACCTACCTCTTCTCCTGGCAGCAGCTTCGCTCGATCGACCTGGCGGTCCACGACGCCCACTCGCTCTACCTCGAGGCCTTCGCCGAGCTCGGTGCCGTCGGCGGAATCCTGGTGCTCGCCCTGGTCGGCACCCTGCTGTGGACCGCGTTCGCGGCCTGGCGCGATGCGCCCTCCCCGCAGCGGGAGGGCTACGCGGCCCTGCTCGCGGCGATGCTCGCCTTCGCGATCGGGGCCGCCTTCGACTGGTTCTGGGAGATCGCGGGGCTGGGAGCGGTCTTCTTCCTCGCCGCCGGTGTCATGGTCAGCGTGAGGTGCGCGCAACTGGCACCCAGGAGAGGCCTGCAATCCGCACAGGCAAGCGGAAGGCGCTACGGCATTGCCGTGGCCGGCCTGGCACTCGCCTGGGTCGCGGCGATCGCCCTGGTCGGGCCGCTGCTGGTGGACCGGGAGATCAAGAGCAGCCAGAGCGCAGCGGCTGACGAAAACTACGGAACGGCCGTCGACCACGCCGACGCCGCCCGCTCGATCGAGCCCTGGGCCGCCTCGCCCTACGGGCAGCTGGGGCTGCTGGCCGAACTGCAGGGCGACTACCCGGCGGCGATCGAAAACTTCACCCACGCGATCGAACGCGAGGAAGAAAACTGGCAGTGGTTCTACCTTCGCTCGAACGCCGAGCGGGCGGGCGGCGACGAAGCGGCTGCCCAGAAGGACCTCGAACGGGCCCGGAAGCTGAACCCGCGGGCGAAGGAATTGCGGGTGGCGGCGAGATGACCCGGAACACACAGGACATCCCGGCCCGGCAGGCGGAGCCCGCCAGCGCACCCCCCCGGGCAGCGCCGGAGCCGGGCGATGCCGGGGCACGCTTCGGCCTCACCGGGCCGGCCGGCTCGCGACAGCGCGGGGCCCTGCTGCGCCGCCTGCTCGCCAGCGGCGACTGGGTCGCCCTGATCGGCGCCCTCTGCCTCGCCACCGCGGCGACCTCGACCACCGACGTCGCGACGCTCTTCTGGGCGGTCCTCTTCAGCCCGGTCTGGATCCTGGTCCTAAAGCTCCATGGCCTCTACGACAACGACCACCGGCGGATTCGCCACAGCACCCTCGACGAGCTGCCGGCCCTGATCTCGGCCAGCGCCCTGGGGACGCTCGCCCTGGACGGCCTGCTGGCACTGAGCCCGGCCGGGCCCCTGTCTGCCCTGAGCGCGATCCTGGTCGGGCTCGGCGCCCTGATCGGCAGCTTCACGCTGCGCGCCGTGCTGCGCTTTGCCTGGCACCGGCTGACCGGGGTCGCCACCGGCGTCGTCGTCGGCACAGCCAAAGCGGCGAGGATGGTCTCGCGCAGGGTCGCGACCCACCCGGAGGCCCGCCTGCGGCTGATCGGCTACCTCTCTCCCGACGGCGACCCGGAAGGCGGTGACCCCGAGGGC
Organism: uncultured Solirubrobacterales bacterium; assembly: GCA_963714665.1. Taxonomy (GTDB): domain Bacteria; phylum Actinomycetota; class Thermoleophilia; order Solirubrobacterales; family 70-9; genus VRUE01. Next base: position 151,103 of record CAVQPE010000008.1, read on the forward strand.
CTGCCCAGGCTGGGCTCGATTGGCGACATCTCCCGGGTTGCCCGCGATCACGACATCGAGCGCGTCGTCGTCACCGCCCAGGAGATGAGCGAGCCGACCGCCGAGCGGCTGATCGAGCAGTGCAAGGCGGCTGGGCTGGGACTGACCCTCCTCCCCCAGCACTACGGGCTGCTCGGTCCCGGGATCGAGCTCAACCGCCTCGCCGAGCTGCCCGTCCTCGACTTCCGCTTCTCCGACCCGCCCTGGTCGACGCTGATGCTGAAGCGGGGGCTCGACATCGCCGTCTCCGCCACGCTGCTGGCCCTGCTCTCCCCCCTGCTCCTCGTCGTCTCGCTGCTGATCCTGTTCGACTCGGGGCGGCCGGTCCTCTTCCGCCAGGGACGCGCCGGCAAGGACGGCGAGCCCTTCACGATGCTGAAGTTCCGCACCATGGTCGCCGACGCGGAGGCGCGGCTCGGCGAGCTGGTCGACCTCGAGAAGCTCGACGAGCCCGCCTTCAAGATCCCCGACGACCCGCGGGTGACCCGCGCCGGGCGGCTCCTGCGCCGCACCAGCCTCGACGAGCTGCCGCAGCTGATCAACGTGCTCCGCTCCGACATGTCGCTGGTCGGGCCGCGGCCGGAGGAGGAGGCCGTGGTCGCCCTCTACGACGAGCGCCAGCGGATCCGACTGGCCGTAAAGCCCGGGCTGACCGGGCCGATGCAGGTCTACGGCCGCGGCGACCTCACCTTCGAGGAGCGGCTGGCGATGGAGCGCGACTACCTCGACAACCTCTCGGTCGCCGGCGACCTGGCGATCCTGCTGCGCACGCCGAGCGCGATCGTCCGCGGCGACGGCGCCTACTGAGGACCTGCGATGGCCGACCCGCCAATCGACCTCGAGGTCGTGATCGTCAGCCACGGCGCCGAAGCGCTGCTGCGGCGCTGCCTGCGCTCGCTCGCCGAGCATCCGGCCTCGGCGACGACGCGGGTGACGGTGGTCGACAGCGGCAGCACCGACGGGACCCCGGACATGGTCGAGCGCGAGTTCGGCTGGGTACGGCTGGTCCGCTGCGAGAACATCGGCTTCTCGGCAGCCAACAACGTCGTCCTGCGCGAGGACGAGGCGGCCGCCGTGCTGCTGCTCAACCCCGACACCGAGGTCCACGCCGGGACGCTCGACGCCGCCCTGGCGCGGCTGCGCTCCGAGGAGCGGATCGGCATGGTCGGCTGCAAGCTCGTGACCGAGTCGGGCGAGCTCGACCACGCCTGCAAGCGCTCCTTCCCCACCCCGCTCAGCGCCCTTGCCCACTTCACCGGGATCGGCCGCTCCGAGGACGCCTCCGGCGCCCTCAGCCAGTACCGGGCGACCCACCTCGGCGACGACGAGCCGGGCGAGGTCGACGCCGTCAACGGCGCCTTCATGCTCTGCCGGGCCGAGGCCGTGCGCGAGGTCGGGCTGCTCGACGAGGGCTACTGGCTCTACATGGAGGACCTCGACTGGTGCCGGCGCTTCTGGCAGGCGGGCTGGAAGGTCTTCTACGAGCCGGCCGGGGTGGCGCTGCACGTCAAGGGCGGCTCCAGCGGCAAGCGCCGCGCCGCCAAACAGGAGATCGCCTTCCACCGCGGCATGGGCCGCTTCTACCGGCGCTTCGACGCCCCCGAGCACAACCCGCTCGTCAACGCGGCGGTCTATGCGGGGATCTGGGCAAAGCTCGCGGTCAGCCTCGGCATCACCGCGACCAGCAAGTTTCGCGGCGGCGAGCGTGTCTTTCCCTCTCTACTAAATTAAGTTAAGTAGCTAAATTTAGTAGACGGGCTAATGCCTTATTGCTTCGCAGCCATGTGGTCATCGGCCCGATATGGCAAGCGGCGATTCGGCGCTGGGCATGAGCAACGCCTCCACGATGCTGCGGCTGGACGTGCCCTCGCCGAAGGGCTGGGCCCAGTCGACAGCGCGGAGCGCGAGCATCTCCTCGGCCGCGGCGACGATCCCCTCGCGCTCGACGCCGCCGAGACGGCTGGCGCCGACCGCTTCGGTCTCGGGGCGATCGGTGTGGGTGCGCAGGACGACGCAGGGCGTGCCGAGCACGCAGGACTCCTCCTGCAGGCCGCCCGAATCCGTCATCACCAGCCGGGCGCCCGCCTGCAGCCCGAGCAGCTCCCTGAACGACTTCAGCGGCGCGAACTCGACCCGCGGCGGCAGGGTGATCCCGAACCGCTCCAACCGCTCCCGCGTGCGCGGGTGGGCGGGGAAGACGACGTCGAGGTCGTGGGCGGCCGCCACCTCGCCGACGGCGCCGAGGATCGCCCGCAGGATCGGCTCGTGGTCGACGTTCTCCGGCCGGTGCAGGGTCATCAGGATCGTCGGGTCGCGCTGCTCGACCGGGACCGCGCGGCGCGGCGCGTAGCGGATCACCGCGTCGACGACGGTGTTGCCGCTCGGCTCGTGGACCCGGCCCGGGACCGACTCGGCCACCAGCACCGCGTGGGCGGTCGGGGTCGGCGGGAAGAGGTCGGTGGAGATGTGGTCGATCAGGCGCCGGTTTAGCTCCTCGGGCATGCGCATGTCGTAGCTGCGCAGCCCGGCCTCGACGTGAGCCACCCGGCGCAGCAGCTTGGCCGCCGCCAGCGCCCCCGCCAGGCCCGAGTTGGTGTCGCCCTGGACGATCAGGTGGGTCAGCTCCCGCTCCTCGATCGCGGTCTCGATCGCAGTGAGCATCTTCGCCGTCTGCTCGCCGTGGGCGCCCGAGCCGACGCCCAGGTTGAGGTCGGGGGGCGGCAGCTCCATCTCCTCGAAGAACCGCGCGTCCATCTCCCAGTCGTAGTGCTGGTTGGTGTGGATCAGGCAGCGGTCGAGCCCGCGGGCGCCGACCTCCTCGATCACAGGGGCCAGCTTGATGATCTCGGGTCGCGTCCCGAGCACGATTCCGACCCTCATGCCGAGACCGTTTCGACGGCGAGGGCACGATCCATGCGCGCGAACCGCTCGCGCCAGTCCTCCTCGCGGGCGACCCGCTCGCGAAGCGCCGCGGTGTCGACCGACCAGGCGCCGCTGTCGAGGTTGGCGAGCGCCTGCAGCCAGCCGGCCGCCGTCTGCTCGAGCCGGACCGCGGGGGCGAAGCGCTCGCCCTGGTGCAGCGCTGTCGCCAGCACCGGGCGGCCGGCGATCAGGGCCTCGTAGAGCTTCAGCGGGTCGGTGGCCTCGGTCAGCGGGCCGGGGCGGAAGGGGATCATGCAGAGCTGCGCGGCGGCGATCTCCGCCGGCACGTCGGCGGCGGCGACCGGGCCCGGGATCGAGACGTTGGCCATCCGCGAGAGGCGGGGCAGGGGGCGGCGCACCGGGCCGACGATCCTGAACTCGAGATCGGGCCGGGCGGCGGCAACCTCGGCGATCAGGTCTTCGTCGAGCCACTCGTAGATCGCGCCGACGTAGAGCACCCGGCGCAGCTTCCCGGGCGGCTCGATCTCGCCGCCGAAGCGGGCGCCGTCGACCCCGTTGGGGACGTAGTGGACCTCACCGCCGCGCACCCGGCGCGCCTTCTCGACCAGCGCCTCGGCGGTGGCAAAGACGACATCGGCCTCGCGCAGCAGCTCGGCCTCGCCCTCGCGCAGGGCCGGATGGACCTCCATGTCGTCGATGTCGTCGCAGAGGTCGAAGACGACGCGGCCCCAGCCCTGGCGCTTCAGCATCCCGAGGACGACCGGGTGGGGAAGGTAGACCCAGGCGGTGGAGTCGCCGGGGTCGACGCCGAGGTCGTCCAGCTGCCTTTCGAGCAGGCGCCGGTTGAGCGCGTAGAAGGGCGCCGCGAAGACCGGCACGAAGCGCGGCTTGACGATCTCGACACCGGGCAGCAGCTCGGCCGGGTCCTGCCCAGCCCGCTCGCCGCCGATCCTCCGCAGGTCGGAAGGCCGCGGATTCCTCGATCCGAGCGTGTCGAACCAGATAGTCCTGCCGCTCTCCGCCAGCCAGCGCGCGACGTAGTGGTGCCGCTGCACCAGGTGATCGGCGCGCACATTGCTGAAGATGACCGTTGTCGGCATCGCGGCGCCTAGCCTAGAGAGCGGCCGTCAGCCCCGCCTCGTCATCGCCGGGAATAGGGTGCCGACCGCCAGCGAACCTTTGGCGTCGATCTGTAGACTTATGATCTACATGGCGGCAACCGACACCACCACGATTCGAGTTCCGACTCAGACTCGCGACCGCCTTAAGGCACTTGCCGCTCGCCGAGGTGAGGCAGCTGGAGAAGTTGTCGCCAAGCTCGTAAACGCCGCCGATGAGGAGGCGATGCTGGACGAGATCGAAGCTGGGTTCCAGAGCTTGGCCGCCGACCCCGAGGCACTCGCTGCCTACCGTGCTGAGACCAACGAGATCGAGGCCGCATTCGACGCCCCCACGCCCGAGTGGTAAACGTCCCTCCTCAACAAGGCGACGTTTACTGGACCGATCCCGACCCGACGCGAGGGACAGAGCAGGCGAAGCCGCGTCCCTTCGTTGTCGTTTCGGTCGATCAGCTGAACCGCGCAAAGCTAGGGCTCTCCCTCGCCGTTCCACTCACTCGAACCGACTTCAGCAACTCCCTGCATCTACCGATTCCTTCGTCGGAGGGAGGATTGCGGGAAAAGGGTTTTGCAATGCCCGAGCAGTTGCGGGCGGTCTCTCATGAGCGTTTCACCCGCCGGCTCGGTGCGTTGCGACCCAAGACGCTGGAGGAGTTGCTCAAACGCTGCCGGGTGCTGTTGCGCTGAAAAGCGCCGGAAATGAGGCCATGGACACCCAGTGGCAGCTACGCCTTGCCGCTTAGTCGTGCCAGAAAGTCCTGCAACTCAACGAAGGCTTCCTTGTCGCGTACTGCAACTGCGTCATAAAGGTTTGCCGCTGGAGGTATTTCACGCTCCTTGCGGCCGTTCCAGATAGTTTTGAACTGCTGGTCGAAAAATGACTGTAGTGCTGCAAAGCCACCGTCGTCGGGGCGGGCCATGATGACAGGGTTGACGTGACCCCACACTTCTCTGACAGGGTAGGCCTTTGCTTCTGGAGATTGGGGTGCCTGAGCATTTCCAACCACGGGTGCGTAGGAGTACCACCCAATGCTAAGAAGGCCGTCATCGAAGCTTCGCCCACGGAATGAGGGAGGTGCATCGGGCCACGATGGTGGTGGTGGATCGGTATTTGGGGGATCGTAAAACCCATAGCAACGCGCCTCGATAGAGAGGCAATTCTTGGCATCGCCTTGGAGCTCGCTAAAAGCAAGCTCGAGACGCTGGAGCACTGGGAGCATTCGCTTTTTCCAGTGAAACGGAGACAACATGCGAGGGTCTGCCACCAGGAGTTGGATCTCACAATCGCTCAGTGATTGAATTGCAGACGCCAATACAGGGCTCACCGAGGCTGCGGAGAGCTCCAGAAATCGAAGCGTTCTGGGATGTTCATTTTTGATGTAGTTGATAAGAGATGCAGCGACGTCACCGTCGTCGGTCAGAACTTCAACCTGATCTGATGGACGCAGAATTTCGTAGCTCAACTCCAGGAGAGCTACCGCAATCCTCCCAGAGAACGCCCAGCTGCAGCCTCCGACTGGGTTGGGACTCGCGCGTACTACGACCCATTGCAAGGGCAGCCTCCTTGAGGCTCTTGTCGGAGCCCGGCTCGACACCCAAGGCGAGTCTCGCCGCTTTGCGGCGGCCGTTGACCCGATGGGTTTTATCGGGGATGCGGGACGAAGCGAGGCGCAGCAACCCTTCCAGTGACGTTTTGTCCCAGCTGTCGACGCCAACTATCATCGAGGGAAGTTCGTTGAGGCCGAGCGCCTGTGAAAGTTCTAGGCGATCTGAAGCAAGCTTTTCGAGCTCTTCAACCAGCTGCGAATAGACTCTGCCGTGGGACACGGACAGAGTATGTCTGAAGGCTCACGGACAAGTGCTGTCCGTTGTGTCCGGCGACGCCAGCTAGCGTCTCGCTACGGCCAAGCCTTCGGAGTATCAACAATCGGTGACAGGTAACGGAGCGGGAACCTTTGCCCGCGCCTAATCATCGAAGGAGATATAGATGGTTGCGCTTAAACGTTTCGAGCCCGAGGAAATAACCACGGCACTCGTCCCTTCCCTCCAAGATCAGACTCCGCTCAGCCGGTGGAGCCGTGCAGTATCAGTATGTGACTTCTGTGGTGTCGCGGAGCAGCCTGATCTCGATCCATCTGATTGGGGCGCTGAGCCCGACGCTGTGCATTGGGAAAATGACCATTTCGAGCCCGAGAACGGAATGTCAAGGCTGCTGAGTTTGACCCCCACCGTTGAGCAACCAATCGGCCACGGAGCCCGCTTGGGCGCATGTCACACGGATACCAGCCGATCTCGGAGCTAGAACGGCAGCGTCTCGGCGATTTCGGCCAGGGTCGGGGCGCTGCGGTCGCGCTCAGAGACCAGGGGGTCGCCGACGGGCCACTCAACTCCGACACCGGGGTCGTCCCAGGCTATGCCCGACTCGGTGGCCGGGTCGTAGGTGCTGGAGCAGAGGTAAGTGACGTCGGCGACGTCGCTGAGGACGGCGAAGCCGTGGGCGAAGCCGGCCGGGACGAAGAGCTGGCGGTGAGCTTCGTCGTCGAGGAGATGTCCCTCCCACTGGCCGAAGGTGGGGGAGTCGCGACGCAGGTCGACGGCGACGTCGAAGATCTCGCCGCGGGCACAGCGGAGGAGCTTGGCCTGGCCGGGCTCGGTCTGGAAGTGGAGGCCGCGCAGGGTGCCCTTGGCGGAGCGGGAGTGGTTGTGCTGGACGAACTCGGCTTCGACGCCGTGCTCGGCCCAGAGGTCGCGGCGGTAGGTCTCGACGAAGAAGCCGCGCTCGTCGCCGTGGGCGACCGGCTCCAGCAGGACGACCCCGTCGAGCTTGGTCGGCAGCCGCTGCAGCATCAGCCGAGCGCCCGGCCGTACTGCCGTTCGTAGTACTCGCGGTACTCGCCGGAGCGGATCGGTCCCCACCACTCCTCGTTCTCGCGGTACCACCGCACGGTCTTCTCGAGGCCCTCGGCGAAGCGCACCCGCGCCTCCCAGCCGAGCTGCTCGCGGATCTTGTCGCTGCCCAGCGAGTAGCGGCGGTCATGGCCGGGGCGGTCGGCGACGTACTCGATCAGCGACTCCTCGGCGCCGGTCAGCTCGATCACCCGCCTGACCACCTCGATGTTCTCGCACTCGTCGGGACCGCCAACGTTGTAGGCCTCGCCGGGACGGCCCTTCTCCAGCACCGTGTGGATCCCGCGGCAGAAGTCCTCGACGTAGAGCCAGTTGCGGACCTGGCGCCCGTCGCCGTAGACCGGCAGCGAGTCGCCGTGGATCGCGTTTAGCACCATCAGCGGGATCAGCTTCTCCGGGTACTGGCGCGGGCCGTAGTTGTTGGAGCCGCGGCAGATCACGGCCTCGGTGCCGTAGGTGTGGAAATGAGCGGAGACGAGCAGGTCGCCGGCGGCCTTGGTCGCCGAATAGGGCGAGGAGGGATCCAGCGGCGAGGCCTCGGTGAAGGAGCCCGACTCGATCGAGCCGTAGACCTCGTCGGTGGAGACCTGCAGGTAACGGCTGGCGCCGAGCTCGCGGGCAGCGTCGAGCAGCGTCCCGGTGCCGATCACGTGGGTGCGGGCGAAAGCGTCCTGGTCCTCGATCGAGCGGTCGACGTGGGACTCGGCAGCGAAGTTGACGACGGCGTCGCAGCCCTCCATCGCCTCGCGAACGACCGCGGGGTCCTCGATCGCGCCGACCACCAGCTCGGTCCCCTCGGGCAGGTTCTCGCGCCGGCCGGCGTAGGTGAGCTTGTCGAGCACCCGCACCTCGTGCTCCCCCGAGACCAGGCGCACGTAGGTCGAGCCGATAAACCCGGCGGCGCCGGTGATGAGGAGCTTCACGCGGCGGAAGGGTATCGGGCAGAGGACTGATGGTGCTCGGCTGCCCCCGAATGGCCGGGCTCTTCAAACGACAAGACCCGCCGAAGCGGGTCGAGTCTGGCGAAGCGGGGAGCTACCCCGCAGGCAGTTGATACCCACGCTCACTTTATCAAGAGGTGGACTGGCCAATCTCGATCCGCTGCGGCGGTCTATGTTGCGGAGGGCACCGGACTCGAACCGGATCCGAGGCTATCGGACATGGTAGGTATCAACTACCTGGAGACACCCGTCTCCTTCGCCCTCCTGCCGGGCACGCTAACAGTGAAATTCGGGCCAAATCGCAGCGGATGCCTATTGACACACTTCGTTTGCGCTTCTGTGTGAAACCGCAACAGTAAGAGAACGCTACGCGGCTGCCTCCCGCTCGGCAGAGCGCTGCGAGAGGTAAGCGCTGAGGCCGTCGCGCCAGGGGGGCAGCTCGATCGCGTGCTCGCGCTGGCTGGCGAGGGCCGAGTAGTGCGGGCGCGGAGCGGGGCGGCCGAGCATCTCGGTCGTCCCCGAGAGGACGCGGCACTCGAGCTCGGCCTGCTCGAAGATCTCGCGGGCGAAGTCGTACCAGGAGCAGGCGCCGGCGGCGGCCATGTGGTGGATGCCGAACTCGATCCCCTCGATCAGGCGGACGATGCCGTAGGCGAGGTGCCAGGTGTAGGTGGGCGAGCCGACCTGGTCTCGCACGACCAGGACCTCGCCGTGGTCGGCGCCGAGGCGCAGCATCGTCTCGACGAAGTTGGAGCCGCCGATGCCGAAGAGCCAGGAGGAGCGGACGACGAAGTGGCGCTTGTTGGCGGCCGCCGTCGCCTCCTCGCCAGCCAGCTTGGTGCGGCCGTAGGCGGAGAGCGGCGCCGGCTGGTCGGATTCCACGTACGGCGCGCCCTTGGCGCCGTCGAAGACATAGTCGCTGGAGACGTAGACGACGCTCGCGCCGGCCTCGGCCGCGGCAGCGGCGACGTTCCCCGCCCCTTTGCCGTTGACGGCCATCGCCGCCTCCTCGGCCTCCTCGGCGCCGTCGACGTCGGTCCAGGCGGCGCAGTTGATCACCACGTCGGGCCGCTCCAGCTCGAGCTTGGCCGAGACCGCGCCCTTGTCGGTGACGTCGAGCTCGGTGTGGCCGAAGCCGACCACGTCGTGGCCGGCGTTGCCCGCGGCCAAGACGACGTCGCGGCCGAGCATCCCCGCGGCGCCTGTAATCAAGACCTTCATGCGCGGAAGCCACTCAGCTTCTCGCCCTGCTCCCAGGTCAGGAAGAGGACGTTCGCGTGCCCGATCCGCGCCGGCTCCGCCACCGGCTCGAGGCGCCGCGCCTGGCCGTCGTAGCGGTGAGCCTCGTATCCCCACTGGCCGAGGAACTCGACCACGTCGCGCGGCTCCTGCCCGAAGCCCGCGAGGAACTCCGCGTCGACCTCGCAGACGATCGCCGGGCGCTCGCGGGCGATCAGGCCCGCGGCCCCGCGCAGGGCGAGCAGCTCGGCGCCCTCGATGTCGAGCTTGAGCAGGGAGACGCCCTCGATCCCGGCCAGCGTCGAGTCGAGCGTGGTCATCTCGCAGGAGACCTCGACGCTCTCGCCGGCATCCCCGTCCTCCCCGCCCCTCTGGGCGAGGTGGGCCTGGAGGTCGTCGCCGGCGCCGAGGCTCTGCAGGGGGACGGTCATCTCCATCGTCGCCACCCTGTCCGAGCAGCCCTTGTTGACGAGGGTCACGTTGGCCAGGCGGCCGCGGCGGACGACGGCGCTGAGCACGCCGAAGGTGAAGGGGACCGGCTCGAAGGAGTAGACGCGCCCCGCCTCGCCGACCGCGGGCGAAAGCGCCAGCGTCCACATGCCGTGGTTGGCGCCGACGTCGACCGCGACGTCGCCGGCCCCGACCAGGGCGGCGACGAGGTCGAGCTCGGGCTCCCGGAAGCGGCCGCTGGCGAAGTCGCGCGCCTTGCTGTAGGCGAGCAGGCGCTGGTAGGCGGAGCGCGGCAGGAGGCGCCAGAAGACCCGCTTCGCGGCGTCGCGCCAGGCCGTTTCCGGCGGCGCCGGGTTGTCGACGATCTCGCCCGTTGCGCCGGCGGGCTCGCTCATCCCGTCATCTCGATCTCGGAGTTGTCGCCGACCATCAGGCGCAGCGTGCGCGGCACGCCGTCGCTGCGGGTCAGCTTCACGTTGCGCCCCAGCAGGCTGGCCTCCATGCGGTTGCCGAGGTCTTCGACCGCCGAGCCGGCGAGGACGATCGAGTGCTCGACCTCGGCGCGGCAGATCCGCACCCCCTCCCCGATCGAGGTGTAGGGGCCGATGTAGGCGTCCTCGATGTGGGCGCCGGCGCCGATCACGGCGGGGCCGCGGACGACGGAGCGGACCAGGCTCGCGCCGGCCTCCAGCACGACCCGGCCCTCGACCCGCGACGCCTCGTCGACCTCACCCTCGACCCGGCCCGCGATCTCCTCGAGCACGAGCCTGTTCGCCTCCAGCATGTCGGCGAGCTGGCCGGTGTCCTTCCACCAGCCGCTGACCACCTCCGAGCGGACCTGCCTGCCGCCGTCGATCAGGCCCTGGATCGCCTCGGTGATCTCCAGCTCCCCGCGCCACGACGGCTTCAGGGCGCGGGCGGCGTCGAAGATCGCCGTGCCGAAGAGGTAGACGCCGACCAGGGCGAGGTTCGACGGCGGATCCTTGGGCTTCTCGACCAGGCGGACGATGCGCTCGCCGCTGAGCTCGGCGACGCCGTAGTCGCTGGGGTTCTCGACCGGCGTCAGCAGGACGAGGGCGTCGGGTCCCGTCTCCCGGAAGGTCTCGACCAGCCCGCGCAGGCCGTCGCGAAGCAGGTTGTCCCCCAGGTACATGGCGAAGGGAGAACCGCCGATGAACTCCTCCGCGGTGAGCACCGCGTGGGCGAGGCCCGCGGGCTTGTCCTGGACGATGTAGGTGACCGCCGCCCCGAAGGCCGAGCCGTCCCCCACGGCGGCGCGGATCTCGTCGCCGGTCTCCGGAGCGATCACGATCCCGATCTCGGTCACGCCGGCGTCGACCAGCGCCTCGATCCCGTAGAAGAGCACGGGCTTGTTGGCGACCGGCACCAACTGCTTCGCCGAGGTGTGGGTGATCGGGCGCAGCCGCGTCCCGGCCCCGCCGGAGAGAATCAGGCCCTTGAGGTCTGGCACGCCCGCAAGGCTATCGTCGGCCGCCCAGAAGACCACCCCCCTCCCTCACCCTGCAACCGACCGTCTACATCCCCAACCTGAACGGCGCCGAGCGCCTGGCCCGCCTGCTCGACTCGCTGGCAGAGCAGGCGGCGGCCTCGACCGTGGTCGTCGACAACGGCTCGGGCGACGGCTCCCTCGCGATGCTGGCCGAGCGCTTCCCGGCGACCGAGGTGCTCGCGCTGGGGCGCAACCACGGCTTCGGCGCCGCCCTCAACCGGGCGATCGCCGAGCTGCCCGGCGACCCGATCCTGCTGCTCAACAACGACGTCCGCTGCGATCCGGGGTTCGTCGCCGAGATGCTGGCGGCCCAGGACGGGGCGGAGATGGTCGCCGGGGTCCTCACCAGGGACGACGCGCCGCACCTGATCGACTCGGCCGGCGTGGTCGCTGCGCGCGACACCCTGATGGCGTTCGACTACCTGAACGGCGAGCCTGTCTCGGCAGCGGCCGCCGCGCCGCCGCCGCTGGCGCCGACCGGCGGCGCTGCCCTCTACAGCCGGGCCGCGTTCGAGCAGGTCGGCGGCTTCGACGAGCGGATCTTCGCCTACTACGAGGACCTCGACCTGGGCCTGCGGCTGCGCGCGGCCGGGGCGACCTGCGCGCTCGCCCCCGGGGCGAGGGGCCGCCACCTCTACTCGGCCACGCTGCGCGGCAGGATCGGCGACAAGTACGCGCTGACCGGGTGGAGCCGCGGCTACATGCTGCGCCGCTACGGGGTCGCGGCCGACCCCGGCGCCGCTGCGCGGACGCTCCTCTGCGAGGCGGCGATCTGCGCCGGGCAGCTCGTCCTCGATCGCACCGCGCAGGGTGCACTCGGCAGGGTGCGGGGATGGCGCGCCGGCGGTGGGCTCCCCGCGCGCCCGCTGCCGAGCGAGGCCCTGATCGAGTCGACGCTGCGCTCCGGCCTGCGGCGCCGACTGTACCGCCGCAAGATCACGCCGCTACCGGCCGAAGCCGGGCACGAGGCGGGCGATTGAGCGGAAGCCGTCGATCATCCCCCGCTCCGGCTTGAGCAGGCTCAGGGAGGAGACGCCGAGCGCGACCGAGGCGCGCCGGACCATGAAGGCCGAGCTGGCCGAGTAGGCGAGCAGCGAGGTGATGCCGGCGCCCATGATCCCCAGGGTCGGCAGCAGCGCGGCCAGGCCGGCGGCGGTGACGGCGAGCGCCACCCCCTCGCCGATGCTCGACTCGAGCGGGCGGCCGACCGCCTGCAGCAGCGCCTCGAGCACCCGGTTGAGGCCGAAGACGACCCCGGCGACGAGCAGCACCCTGCCGACGCCCGCCGCGCCCTCGAAGGAGTCGCCGAAGAGCAGCCGGATCAGGGTCGGCTCGAAGACGAAGATCGGGATCGAGACCAGGGTCGCGCAGATCAGCGTGGCGCTGACGATCAGCCGCGCCATCTGCTGCTGCTCGGACCGGACTTTCAGCCGCGCGATCATCGGCAGGGCGACCAGGGCGAAGGAGAAGCCGATCAGGGTGGTCAGCGAGGTGAGCGTCACCGCGACCACGTAGAGGCCGAGGCTGGTGGCGCTGAAGAAGACCGAGATGACCAGCTGGTCGACCCGCTCGTTGAGGGTCCACATGCTCTGGCTGAGCATGCTCTTGGAGCCGAACCCGAGCAGGTCGCGGGCGCTCTCGCGGCTGAAGCCGACCGCAGCCACGCCGACGGAGCGGATCGTGACCGTGAGCGCCACGGCGGCGGCGATGGCGAAGCCGGCGAGGTAGGCGACCGAGGCGGAGGAGACGGTCATCTCGCCGGTGGCGGCGAGCAGGCCGATGCCGACCGCCGTGCTGCCGATCATGATCAGCCGCAGCGACTGGAACCAGGCGAAGCGGTGGCTGCCGTTGAGGATCGACATCATCGAGACGGCGAGCAGGTTGAGGGGCACGAACCCGGTCAGGAACAGCTGCGCCTCGTGCACGACGCCCGAGTCGTGGCCGCCGAGCACCAGAGGGAGGATCGCCCAGCCGATCGCCACCAGCAGCACCGAGTCGACGGCGACGATCGCCAGCGTGCTGCCGACGACCACGCCCAGGCGCGAGGCGCGCGAGGCGTGGTAGGTGGCGGCCTGGGCGAGCCCGATGCTGCCGATCGTCGTCATCAGGGTCGGCCAGAGGATGACCGCGGCAAGCTCGCCGCGGTCAGACGGGCCGAGGATGCGCGCTAGCAGCACGCCGACGACGGCCTGGATCAGCTGGATCGTCCCCGTGGCGGCGAAGCTGCCCACCATCGGGCCGGCGGCGCTCTCGCTGCCCAGCTCCCCCTCGGGTATGTCCGCCTCTCCCAGCTCTTCGGTCAGCGGCGTGGGGCCCAGCGGCCCCGTCCCCTCGTCCTCGGCCTCCGGCCCAGGCTGCCGTCCAGGCTCCTCCACGCCCGTCAGCTCGCCCCCGCGCCCCGGCCCGTGCCGGCCGCGAGACCGTGGAAGAGCTCGGCAAGCTCGTCGAGCATGCGCGGCAGGTCGTAGCGCTCGAGCACCAGCTTCCGGCCCCTGCCCCCCAGCTCGGCGCGCAGCTCGGCGCTGCCGACGAGCCGTTCCAGCCGATCCCTCCACTCCCGCGGCGTCGCGGCGAAGAAGGCCTCCTCCCCGTCGCTGACAACGCTGAGGTTGTGGCCGACCGGGGAGATCACGAGAGGAAGGCCCGCGGCCATGTACTCCTTGATCTTCAGCGGCTCCTTGGTGCGGTGGATCTCGGTGTCCGCGAGCGGCATGATCCCGATGTCGAACTCCGCCGCCCAGGAGTACTCGTCATCGGGGTCCCAGGGGCGCCAGTCGAGGTGGCCCTCCAGCTGCGGCAGCGACGGCCTCGCCATCCCGCCGACGATCTTGACCCGGGCGCCGGTCGCCTCGCAGGCCTCGCGCAGCGGGACTTCGATCGGGGCGAGGTGGTCGTCGGGCGCGATCCCGGTGTAGCCGATCGCGACCGGCGAGTGCTCGCCGTGCTGCTTGACCGGGTAGGCCGAGGCGTCGACCGCGTACTCGATGTGGGTGACCGGCGCCCCGGCGGCCCTGGCGAACTCGGCGATCGCCTCGTTGCCGGTGACCACGGTGGTCGCGATCCGGCAGCGCCGCACCGACCACTCCCGGCGCGCCGCCAGCCAGATGCCGTCGTCGAGGTGGTAGGCGATCGGCAGCCCGGTCAGCCTGCGGGCGATCCACTCCAGCACCGGCGGCGAGGACCAGCGGAACATCGACCGCTGGACGAAGATGACGTCGCACCGCCGCGCCCGCAGGATCTGGACCAACCTGCGCGGCAGCACGATCCCGTACCAGTAGATCGCGGCGCGGATGCGCCAGCCCCTCGTCTTGCGGCGGTAGAAGGACTCGTGCAGCGCCGGGCTCGACGGCGCGAAGACCGTCCCGGTGACTCCCCGGCCGGCCGAACGGGTGGCGGGCAGCACGCAGAACGTGCCGCTGGCGCGGTCGTCGACCGGGTGCATCGGGAAGAAGGCGACCCTGACCGGGGCCCCGCCGTCCCGGCTCATCCGACCAGGACGCGCTCGCGCTCAGGCGCCGCTGCCGCGCTCGGCCGGCCGGCGCGCCAGAGGGCGATTGGCGCCGCTTGCTCGCCGCTCTTCAGGCAGATGACCAGCAGCAGCCACCAGGTCAAGGCGAGGATCTGGGTTTCCAGCGCGGGGTAGATCGCGTTGTAGAGGGAGAGCCCGAGCCCGGCGGCGGCGACGCTCGCCGCCCAGGGATCGATCGGCCTCCAGGCCGCCAGGGCGAAGGCGATCGCCGCCCAGATCAGGAAGCCGCCGATCGCGACCAGGCCGACGATCCCGGTCTCGACCAGGAGCTTCAGGTAGTAGCTCTCGACCGTGACCTGGGGCGCGGGGTCGTCGACGAGCTGCTGCGCGTTGCCGGTCGAGGCGGCGCCGCGGCCGATCGCCTTCTGCACGACCGTCGCTTCGCCGTAGACGGTGAAGCCCTTCTCGAAGGATTCGCTGCGCAGCTTGTTGCCGGGATCGCTGCTCGGGTCGAAGCCGGAGCTGACCCGCGCCCCCGCGGCTCCGGGGGCGACGCCGCCGATCGCGCCGGCCGCGATCGCGATCGCGATCGCCGGCACGACCATGACCGCGAAGCTCACCCGCCGCTGCTTCATCGCGAAGATGAAGAGGGCGATCACGCCGATCATCGCGATCACCACGCCCGAGCGGCTGAAGGTGAGCACCTCGCCGCTGAGGATCGCGGCGAGCACGGCGGTGCCCCCCAACCGCGCCCGCCAGTCGGACAGGGTCGAGAACTCCCCCATTGCCAATACCGCCACCGTGCCGAGGAAGGCGGAGGTGTGCAGGTAGCTGCCGGTGATCCCCGCGTAGCGGTTCGCCGCGAGGCCGTCGACCTGGGCGCTCGCCGCCTGGATGAAGCCGCCGATGCCGAGCGCCTGCGCGATCACCGTCAGCGTGACCACCGACCCCATGACGATGAAGAGCCGGGTCAGGCGCCGCGTGTCGCCGGGCTCGAGCAGCGGCCAGACCGCCAGGGCCAGGGTCGGGTAGACGAGGTACTGCGCCACCCCGATCCCGTACAGCTTCAGGCCGACGACCTTGGCCAGGAAGCTGAGGGCGACCCCGCCGGCAATCAGCACCCAGCCGACGAGGAGGGCGCGGGGGAAATCGTCGAGCCGCGGGCGCAGCTGCACGAGGCAGCCGATCGCCACGGCAGCGACAAGGGCGGGCACGAGGGCGTTCACCGTCAACCCCGGGCTGCTGAGAGAGAGATCGTCCGCGACCTCGAGCAGGCCGCCGCGCAGCGGCGCGAGGACGACGGCCAGGACGACCAGCGAGCGAAGGCCGTTGCGCCCGCCGCGGACGGCGACAGCGACGGCTGCCAGGAAGAAGATTGTGGCGAGCAACATGCGGCCTTGCCTTTCGTGCTGGTTCGCGCTTCGGAGCGGCGCTCAGCCCGCGGGAGGTCGGGATCATAGCCACGTCACCCCACGCAATCGATGCTCCTGTGCGGTCTCCCGCAGCAGCAGCAATCCGGCAGCCGATCCCCCTAAGATGCCCCGGATGCCGGACTCAAAAGATCGCGCGCCCGTCCTCGTCACCGGCGGCGGCGGGTTCATCGGAGGCCACCTCGTCGCCGAGCTCCTGCGGCAGGGCCGCGAGGTCCGTTCGGTCGACTGCAAGCCGCTGGCGGAGTGGCACCAGGTCTTCGAGGCCGCCGACAACCGCGTCCTCGACGTCTCCCTGCTCGAGGCCTGCCGGGAGGCGTCCGAGGGGGTCGCCGAGGTCTACAACCTCGCCGCCGATATGGGCGGGATGGGCTTCATCGAGGGCAACAAGGCGCTCTGCATGCTCTCGGTCCTGCCCTCGACCCACATGCTCGTCGCGGCTCGCGACGCCGGCGTGGAGCGCTTCTTCTACTCGTCCTCGGCCTGTGTCTACGCGGCGGAGAAGCAACAGGCCCCCGAGGTCCCGGCGCTGAAGGAGGCCGACGCCTACCCGGCGATGCCCGAGGACGGCTACGGCTGGGAGAAGCTCTTCAGCGAGCGCATGTGCCGCCACTTCATGGAGGACTTCGGCTTCGAGACCAGGGTCGCCCGCTACCACAACGTCTACGGCCCCGAGGGCACCTGGACCGGCGGGCGCGAGAAGGCGCCGGCGGCGATCTGCCGCAAGGTCGCCGAAGCCGCCCAGAGCGGCTCGGGCGAGATCGAGATCTGGGGCGACGGCCACCAGACCCGCAGCTTCATGTACATCGACGACTGCGTGCAGGGAACGCTGACGATCGCCGGGGGCCCGCGGGTCGACCCGATCAACCTCGGCTCCTCCGAGCTGGTGACGATCAACGGCCTGGTTGACATCGTCGAGGAGATCGCCGGGGTGAAGCTGGAGCGGCGCTACAAGCTCGACGCCCCACAGGGCGTGCGCGGGCGCAACAGCGACAACACGATGATCGTGGACACCTACGGCTGGGAGCCCTCGATCTCGCTTCGCGAGGGCCTCGAGAAGACCTACGCCTGGGTCTCCGAGCAGGTGCAGAAGGAGCTCGCCGGCAGCTCCACCTGACGGCCCGTTCGTATGCGAGAGGCGGCATACCGCCAGCACTACGAAGCGGAGGACCGCCACTGGTGGTTCCGGGGCCGCTGGGCCGTCGTCGAGTCCCTGCTCAGCCGGACCTCCCTGCCCCCCTCGCCCCGCATCCTCGACGCCGGCTGCGGGACCGGGGGCAACCTGGAGCGCTACTCGCGAATCGGCGAGGCGAGCGGCATCGACCCCTCGCCCGAGGCGGTGAAGTTCTGCCGCGAGCGCGGCTTCGAGTCGGTCGAGCAGGCCGGGCTGGAAAAGCTCCCTTTCGCGGCGGACAGCTTCGACCTGATCGCGGCCACCGACGTGCTCGAGCACGTCGCCGAGGAGGCGGTCGCCCTGCGCGAGCTGTGGCGCGTCGCGGCGCCGAACGCGGCCCTTCTGCTCACCGTCCCGGCCTACATGTGGCTGTGGAGCGAGGAGGACGAAAACCTCCATCACCACCGCCGCTACACCAGGCCGAGGCTGCGCCGAGCCGTGGAGGCGGCCGGGTGGGAGCCGCGGATCGCCACCTACTTCAACACGCTCCTGCTGCCCCCGATCGCCCTGGCGCGGAGCCTCTCGAAGCTGACCGGGCGAAAGGGGGCGGAGGTCGACGCCACCCCGGCGAGCCTCGACGGCGTCCTCTCCCTGCCGATGCGCTTCGAGGCACGCTTGATCCGGGCCGGGGCCAGGTTGCCGGCCGGGGTCTCAGTCGGGATCGTCTGCCGAAAGCCCGGCTAGGGAGGGCCCACGCTCCGCCTGCGCCCGCGACCCCCGGGAAGGAGCGCGAAGCCGGTAGGAGAGCAGGGCGACGTCGCGCAGCATCCTCGCGGTCGCCTGGACGACCCGCACCCGCGAGCGGGAATCGTGGATGTAGAGGACCGGAACCTCGGCGATGCTCATCCCGCTGCGCTTGGCCCGCATCAGCAGCTCGACGTCGAAGGCGAACCCGGGGGTGACCTGCTGGCCGAGCAGGCGCTTGGCGGCGTCGGCCGGAAGCAGCTTGAAGCCGCACTGGGTGTCGCGGATCTCGAGGCCGGTGAGCAGGCGCACGGTCCCGTTGAAGCTCTTGCCGAGCAGCTTGCGGTGAGCGGGACCCCGCTCGACGACCGCTCCCGGAATGCCCCGTGAGCCGATCGCGATATCGGCACCGCCGCTCAGGGCGGCGGTCAGCTTCGGCAGCTCGCTGAGCGGAGTGGAGAGGTCGGTGTCGGCAAGCAGGACGTACTCGCCCCGGGCGCGTTTGACCCCTTCGGCGACGGCAGCTCCCTTGCCCTGGTTTCGCCCGCAGCCGGTCACCGCCGTGATCTTGGGATCGGCCTCGGCGGCAGCCAAGAGGATCCGCCGGGTCTCGTCGTCGCTGCCGTCGTCGACTATCAGCGTCTCCAGAAGCTCCATCCCGCCGCGCGCCACGTCCGCTTCGGCGCCGGCGGAGAGCACGTCGAGAAGCTCCGGCAGGCGATCCTGCTCGTTGTAGGCCGGGATGACGAGGGAGAGGGTTGCCATGCCGATCGGGCTGACTCTACCCTGGATGTGACGAACTACTCAGGCACCGTTGCTGTCAAAACGGCAGCGCGTCAAGGTGCGCAGGACGCGCACGCCGTCCGCGGCGGTGAGCTTCTTCCCTTCCTCACGGCCCCTCGCCCGGTAGGTGACCGGGACCTCGAAGATGCGCGTCCCGTTCCGCAGCAGCCGCGCGGTGATCTCGGCCTCGATCGCGAAGCCGGACTCACGCAGGGGAAGGCTGCGAAAGAGGTCGGTGCGGATCGCCTTGTGACAGGTCATCAGGTCGCCGAGCCAGCAGTTGAAGAGCAGGTTGGCGGCAAAGGTGACGCCGCGGTTGCCGACCACGTACCAGAAGCTGAAAGCGTTGTGGGCCTGGAACCCGCGCACGCCGTAGACGGCGTCGGTGTCGCCGCGGGAGAGCGGCGCGACCAGGTCGGCCACCTCGTCGGGGTCGTACTCGAGGTCGGCGTCCATCACCGTCGTGAACTCGCCGGTGGCATGGAGGAGCCCGGTCTGGATCGCCGCCCCCTTCCCCATGTTGTGCGGGTGGGTGACGACCCGGACCTCGTCCGGCCACTCGCGGGCGAGGATCTCGGCGGTGCCATCGGTCGAGCCGTCGTCGACGATGACGAGCTCGCGCCGGTCCACCGGCATCGTCGCGCCCAGGGTCCGCTCGATCGCGGTCTCGACCGTCTCGCGCTCGTTGAAGACGGGCATCAGCACTGTCAGGGAGGTCATCGGGCGAGCAGCATATTCATCGGGCTCGGGACCGGACGGGGAGGGCCTCGTGCAGCGGGGCGCGCACCGGCATCGCGAAGTATTCGATCTCGTAGTGGGGATCGGAGACCCCGGCTCCCGGATTCGTGCCGAAGGCGATCGCCGAAGCGTTCGGCGTCACCGGGAAGGGAGGCTGGAAGTTCAGCCGCGGCGGGACCCGCAGGACGATGCCGTCTTCCATCGTCCCCGGCACGACCCGGTAGCTGTACTTGCCGTCGAAGACCTCGACCCGGTTGGTGGCCCGGTAGAGGAACGTCCGCAGCCGCTCCAGGCCGCTCGGCTTCAACCCGCTGACGCGCGCGTAGACGACCTCGCCGGGCCGGGGAGCCGGGATCCGCGAGGTCTCGAGGTTGCCGAGGCTGCGCTTGGCCAGCAGGCGGGGATGCCCGCAGCGGTCGGGCACCCGGTAGAGCACCTGGAGCTTGGGCGTCGTCCGCACCGGTTCGAAGTTGCACAGCATCGCGATCGTGGCCTGGGGCTCCTCGTGGGGGAGGAAGGTCGGCCCGACCGCGTTCCACGTCTCGCAGCCGGCATCGGTCGCCGGGTAGATCGCGCCGCAAGGGCTGTGGCGCAGGATCGCCTCGGGGCCCGACGGCGAGGCGATCGCTTCCGCGTCGAGCCGATCGGTGTAGGACGAGTAGGCGAGATAGGGGAAGAGCGGCTCCGGGTGCCAGTCGAGACCGTAGGCCCAGATCGGCGCCGTCTCCCAGGGGTAGGAGAGGACCGACCGACCGTGCAGCGCCGCCAGGGTCCCGGGGTCGATCCCGTAGAAGCTCCGCAGGAATTCGCGCGATTCCGCCCGGGCATCGCCGCGGGGACCGGGCAGGAGCAGCGTTTCGAGCTGGTCGACGCCGTCGCGGGCGCGGGCGATCGGGTGGGTCAGCTCGGAGGGCTTGTGGCCGGAGACCGGGTAGAAGAGGACCACCAGCGACGCGATCGCCCCCAGCGCCACGCCAAGGCTCGGCCCCTGCCAGCGGAAGGACAGCCAGGGAAGCAGCATCAGCGAGGTGAAGAGGGCGGCGTAGGTCGCGGTTTCGATCACGAAGCCGTGCTTCCAGGCCGAGAAGGCGAGCGCCGCGACGATCAGGAAGGCGGCGGCGCGGCGCATCCGCGGCAGGCCGCGGGTGCCGAGGAAGACGGCGACGAAGCCCGCCGCGATCGCCAGGGCGGCATAGGGGCGGGCCCAGCTCACCGCCGGCGCGTTGAACGGCAGCGCGGTCGACCATTCGGAGAGCACCTCGAAGGCCGTGCGGACGTAGTCGTCGAAGTTGGAGACGCCCTGGCCGGTGGCGAACCAGAAGACGGCGAGGCTGGCGGCGAAGACGGCGGAGAAGATCGCGACGCCGCGGGCGCGCTCGCGCGGCTGCGCGAGCACCGCGACCACGCACATGAAGAAGACTAGGAAGCCGTCGCTGAACTGCACCAGCAGCGCCGCGGCCCCCGCGATCCCACCGCCAACGAGCAGCAGCGGGCGGGCGAACTCCGGCGGGTCCTCGGCGATCGAGACCATCGCCCAGATGAAGACGAGGGCGAGGAGCGGCTCCGGCGCGGGCACGAACTGGTCGGCGTCGAGCGTCAGGAGCACGTAGGCGAGCGGTGCGGCGGCGAGGATGGGGAGGCTGCGCCGCAGCGTCCAGACCAGGGTCAGGCCGAGCGCAAGCTGGGTGAGGAGGAGGTAGGTCGCGCTGACCGCGGCGGTGCCGGGGTAGAGGACCATCGGGTGCAGGACGAACTCGAGCGGCCCGCCGTTGAGGATGAACTGGGTGCCGAAGTCGAGCCCCTGGTGGACGGCCATCTGCAGGGCGATCTGCCAGGCGGTGTCGATATCGCCGCCTGGAGTGAGGACGTGGCTCGGCCAGCTGAGGAAGGCGACGACGACCCCGAGCACCCAGGTGGACCCGAAAAACCGCCCTGCCTTCGACCAGGTCATGAGAGGGCGGGGCTTAGGGCCGCGCGCGTCCGCCGGTGAGGCTTACGAGGGCGCGCCAGGCCGGCTTGGGGTGAAAGCGGGGCCCGGCGCGGAAGAGGCCGACCGAGTCGCAGAAGTTGCAGGAGCCGGCGACGTCCTTCCAGGTGAACCAGTAGGCGCCTTTGAGGTTGAGGCGGGCGCGGTTTTCGATCAGGTAGGCGTAGGCCTCGCGCAGTTCGCGCGCCTGGCCGCCGATCCCCTGCTCGAAGGCGACCACGTTGGGGTCGTTCTGGGACCCCCAGCCCATCTCGGTGATGTAGAGGCCGGCGCCGGCGTCGTGGTTTTCGAGCATCACGGCGCGCATCGCCTCGGTCAGTTCTTCCAGGTCTTCGACGTGGAAGGCGTAGGGGTGCAGCGCGACCGCATCGAAGTAGCGCTTGATCCCCGGCACCCGATACAGGGCCTTGACGAAGTCGTCGGCGTCCATGCCGCGCTTCCCCCCCGGGTCGGGATTGCCGAACAGCCCCGAGAGGATCACCTCGGCGCCGGGATCGGTGGACTTGATCGCCCCGTAGGTCAGCTTCAGAAGCCGCGCGTAGCGCCCCGGGGACACCGGGTAGGCGAAGTAGAAGAAGTTCGCCTCGTTCCAGACCTGCCAGGCGCGGACCGGCGCCGGATTCGGTATCGCCGGCACGTAGTTGACCGCGGCGGCAGGGGGCGCGTGCTCGGCCCAGAATTCGCCGCCGGGCCCGTAGCGCTTCACCGCCGCCTCGACGAAGGCCACCCAGGCCCTCCGTGCCCGGCCGCTGTCGATCGGCAGCGTTGTCTGTTCGCGCGCCAGCCAGGCGGGGGTGCCGTAGAGGAAGGGCAGAACCGAGAGGTGCGAGCGAGCCGCGAACTCCATGGTTTCGTCCATCCCGGTCCAGTCGTAGCCGCCCTTCGGCGAGGGCTGGACCGCCGACCACTGCACCGGGACCCGGATCGTGCCGATCCGGCCGGCCTGCAGGTACTGGGCGTCGGCATCGGTGAGCAGCGTCTGCGGGTCGATCCCGAAGAAGGATCTCGGCGGGATCGCCGGGCGGCCGCCGGCGCTGACGGCCGGTAGGGCCACGACGATCGCGACGAGGATCGCGACCGCTATCGGGAGTCGTCTCATCGAGTGCGAAAAGGTAGCGGGTGGATCACTCACCAACACGGCATCGGCTCGCATGTAGCGAATCCGCCACCGGACTTGCTCAGTAGGTCCCGCCCAGCTTGCGGTGGTCCCAGCTGGCGACGCGAACCGGCTTGAAGTGGATCGCGACCCGCTTCGGGGCCTGCGCCTCCAGCGCCGCCTTGGCGTCGCCCTCGACCGAGGAGATCCCCTCCGCGTAGCGCAGCGTCAGCTCCTCGGCGAAGCCGAGCACCGTCTCGAAGTCGCGGTGGATCTCCGCCTCGGCCTCGATCATCGCCCCCCGCAGCTCGCCGTACTCGTGGCCGGTCTCGACCAGCACGGTCGCGCGCGGGTCGCGTTCGAGGTTGCGGACCTTCTGCGATTTCGCGTAGGTCCAAATCCAGATCTCCCCCTCGCGCGGCACGAACCACATAGGCATCGAGTGCGGCCAGCCGCGCGGACCGAGGCTGGAGACGACCGCCACCCGCTCGGCGGCGAACAGCTCCGCCAGCTCGGCCTCGCTCAGCTTGATCTGGTCGCGCCGGCTCATCGGGCGCCAAGACTGCCCGATCGGCGCGGGACGCGCGTTCAGCCGGGGGCCAGGTGCGCCGAAACCGCCCATAGGATGCTGCCGTGCCCATCCCGCCCGCCAGCAGCTGACCGATGGCCCGGCGCGCGTTCGCCCGCCTCCGCGGGCTCGACCTGGTCTCGGCGATCGCGGTCCTCGTGCTCGCGGTCGGCGCTGTCCAGCTAGTCGACGGGGCCCTCTCGGCCGGCGTCACCATCGACGAGCCGATCGAGGCGGAAGAGACGAAGTCGTGGATCGAACACGGCTGGTACCTGCCCGCCGAATTCCTCCTCGACGGGGAACCGGACCCGAACAACGAATTCTCCAACCCGTACGTGTACGGGCCGGCCTTCGGGGCGGTCGCGCACGCCGCCAACGTGGTCGCCGGGAACGAGGCCACCGGCGAGATCTCCGACGCCCCGGGCGCCTACCAGGTCCGCCATCTCGTCTCGGCCGCGCTCGCGGCGCTGGCGATCTTCGCGGTCGGCGCCGCGGTCTCGTTCCTGACCCGTTCGCGGCGCCTCGGCCTCTGGGCTGCGGCCGGGCTTCTCGCCGTCCCCGCCTGGACCGGGCACGGTTTCTTCAACCCCAAGGACATCCCGGCCGGGTGCGGATTCACCCTGGTCACGGTGGCGCTCCTCTTCGCCCTTGCCGAGGGGTCTGGCAGAGCGCTGAGCAGGGGCCGGAGGGTCGCGATCGGGGCGATGCTGGCCGGCGGGATCTTCATCGGCGCGGGCACGCGGCTGACGCTCCTGGTGCCGTTCCTGCTCTCGCTATTCGTCTACGCGGCGCTGCGGCTCGGGCAACGCCGCCTGGGCGGGATCAGGCGCGACGGGAACACCGACATCGCGGTAGCCGCGGGTGCCGGCATCGGCTTCGCCGCGATCGCCATCGTCTACCCCGAGGTCGCGATCAAGCCGCTGGCCCTGCTGTCCGAATCCGTGTCCGGCTCCCGCGGCTACCCGTGGCACGGCTTCACGCTCACCGCGGGGCGGCTCCTCTCCGAGCACCCGCCCTGGTATTACCTGCCGGCCTGGATCGGGGGCTCCTACCCGCTCCTGCTGGGAGGCCTCGCGATCCTCGGCGGGCTCGCCTGGATCGGGGCGATGGTGCGGGCGCGCGGCACGAGATTGCGCGGGTCCCTCTGGGGCCGCCCCGACCTCGGCCTCCTCCTCGTCCTCCAGCAGGCGCTCCTGCTCCCCATCGGCGCGGTGGTCACCGGCGCCGTGATGTACGACGGGATGCGACAGCACCTCTACGTCCTGCCGGCGATCGCGATCCTGGCCGGGGTGGGAGCGGCGCGGCTGTGGCAGTGGGCGGGCGCCCGCACCCCGGCTTGGCGCTGGAGGGGTGCCGTTGCCACGCTTCTCGCCCTGGCGCTGCTCGTTCCCGTCGCGGAGCAGACGCTGCTCTTCCCTTACAACTACGCCTACGTCAACCCGGTGGCGGGGATCGGCGGAGTCAACGGCCGCTGGGAGACCGACTACTGGTTCGCCAGCGCCCCCAACGCCTTCTCCCATGTACCGAGCGACGCGGCCCTGGGCTGCCTGCTCGAACTCCCCCTCCTGGCCGTGCGACGAAGCCCAGGTCGACCGCGCCCAGCGCGAGCGGGGCTCGGACGTGGGCCCCGAACGGCGGGGCGACGGCGCGGGCAGCTGGCTGATCCTCCGCAGGCATAACGGCAACGCGCCGCCCAAGGACTGCGAACAGGCTGACGACGTGACGCGCTGGCTTCGCGGCGAACAGGTGATCATGAGCTACGTGCTCCGCTGCCGGTAGCCGGAGCGTCGCCGGCGGCATCGGGCAGCAAGGATTTTCAGAAACGCGCGGATTTGCGCGCAACGCGTCGGGAATCGACCTGTAGCGTCGGCCCCATGACGATGCAAGCACAGCTCCAGCGGGCGCCCGCCTTCGATGATATGGTACGTACGCTTCAATCGATAAAGGTACGTACGCTTCATGAGAGGGCTTCCTTGCCGACCACCGCTTCGAAACTACGCGCCAACATCTACCGGATGTTGGACGAGGTCCTCGAGACCGGCCAGCCACTGGAGATCGAGCGCAACGGCAAGACCCTCGTGATCGCACCGAAGGAAGAGCAGTCGATCTGGGACCGACTCCCCCGCCGCGAGGGCGCAATCGTCGGCGATCCCGATGAGCTGATCCACATCGACTGGTCCTCGGAGTGGAATCCTGATCCTTATTGACACCCATGTCGCGCTCTGGCTGTACGCCGGTTTGTCAGAGCGACTTCCAGTGCCCGTGCGAAACCTGATCGGCGACCGCCAACCTCACGTGTCGCCGCTGGTCTCGCTGGAGCTCGCCTACATGCACGAAATCGGCAGGGCTCGAGACTCCGCACCGATGATGCTCGCCGCTTTGCGCCAGAGCATCGGGCTGCAGGTGGCGGACATCTCCCTGGCGGAGCTCGCAGATACAGCTGTTGGACTCACCTGGACCCGGGATCCCTTCGACCGGATGATTGCCGCGCAGGCCATCGTCGCCGACGTATCGCTCGTCACCGCCGACCGCACGATCCTGGCCAACCTCCCTCTGGCGATCTGGGACTGAGCTGAGCAGCGACCGCCGGCCCTACGCCGCGACCGGCCTGAAGGAGCGACGGTAGGCGGTCGGGGTGGTGGCCGTGGCGCGGCGGAAGTGGTCGCGCAGCGAGGCAGCGGTGCCGAAGCCGGAACGCCAGGCGACCGCCTCGACCGGCAGGTCCGTCTGCTCGAGCAGGCGGCGGGCCTCGTGCACGCGCTGGGAGAGCAGCCACTGCAGCGGCGTCGCCCCGGTCTCCTCGCGGAAGCGGCGGGCAAAGGTGCGCGGGCTGACGCCGGCATGGCCGGCCATCGCGGCGACGTCGAGAGGCCGGTCGAGCCGGTCGGCCGCCCAGCGCCGCGTCTCCTCCAGCGACGAGGTCGTGCCGGTCTCGGCCGGGCCGGGCCGTTCGATGAACTGCGCCTGGCCGCCGTCGCGGTGCGGCGCGGCGACCATGTGGCGGGCGACGCGCTCCCCCACCGCGGCGCCGAAGTCCTTGCGGATCGCGTGCAGGCAGAGGTCGATGCCGGCGCTGAGCCCGGCGGAGGTCATCACGGCGCCTTCGTCGACGTAGAGGACGGAGGCGTCGACCTCGACCGCCGGGAAGCGCCTCGCCAGCTCCGCCGCGAAGGCCCAGTGGGTCGTCGCCCGGCGGCCGTCGAGCAGGCCCGCGTGGGCCAGCGCGAAGGCGCCGGTGCAGACGGAGAGCACGCGAGCCCCCCGGCCCGCCGCCTGGCGCAGCGCAGCGAGAGCCTGCCCGGGCGGGGGCGAGAAGACGTCGAAGTAGGCGGGCACGACGACCGTATCGGCGGTCTCCAGCGCCGAGAGGCCGGACTGCGGCCTGACCGCGAACCCGGTCGTCGTCCGCACCTCCCCCCCGTCGACCGAGCAGCTCGAGAACTCATACAGCGCTGGGCCCCCCTCGGTACCGATCCGACTTTCACCCCCCTCCGCTGGGGTCAAGGTCCGATACGCGGAGGCGAAAGCCTGTGCCGGGGCCGTCAGGTCGAAGGCGACCAGCCCGTCGAGGCAGAGGGCGACGACACGGTGCATGGCAGGAATCTATCGGATATTGGCATTCCTGCCACTGGTATCGGCGCCCAAGTGGCGCGATCATCGGCCGATGAAAATCGCCATCCTCATCTTCGACAAGCTCACCGCCCTCGACGCGATCGGCCCCTACGAGGTGCTGCGCTCGGTCCCCGGCTGGGAGGTCCAGTTCGTCGGCCCCGAGAAGGGGCCGATCCGCACCGACAGCGGCGCGCTCGGCCTCAGCGCCGACTTCGGGCTCGACGAAGTCTCCGAGGCCGACATCGTCCTCGTCCCCGGCGGCGAAGGCAACCGGCCGCTGCTGGAGGACGAAGCCGTCCTCTCCTGGCTGCGCCGGATCGACGAGGGCACGAAATGGACGACCTCGGTCTGCACCGGCTCGCTGGTCCTCGGCGCCGCCGGCCTGCTCGAGGGCAAGCGGGCGACCAGCCACTGGGCCTTCCTCGAGCAGCTGCGCGGCTTCGGCGCCGACCCGGTCGGGGGGCGCTACGTGCAGGACGGCAAGGTCGTCACCGCCGCGGGGGTCTCAGCCGGCATCGACATGGCGCTTCACCTGGTGGGCCAGGAGGTCGGACCCGAGGTCGCCCAGGCCGTCCAGCTCGGCATCGAGTACGACCCGCAGCCCCCCTTCGACGCCGGCTCGCCGGCCAAAGCCCCGGAGGCGATCGTCGAGTTGGTGACCGCGGTCACCGGCCCCGACGAGACATGGGACGGCACCGCTAGCGAGCAGGTCTGAGTTGGACCGCGCGGGTTGCGCGGGCTTCTGGAATCGCGACCAGGAGCTGAGCCTTGAGCAGGCCGCGTTCGCGCAGCAGCGGCTGGCCGCGTGAGTTGAGGGCGATTCGGAAGGTGTGCGACTTGCCCCCGGCGAGGGCGAAGCTGCGATGGCCAACGCCGATCCGCGCGATCCTCTTGGGCACGCCGCGCCGGGCGCGCAGCGGCAGCCTGGCGTGGGTGCGCAGAACGATCTGGCCGGGACAAGTCTCGCCTTCGGCCCAGCCGCAGCGGACCCAGACGCTCACCGTCCCGGCAACCGGCTTGACGTGCTTGACCGTGAGGGGCGGCAGCACAGGACGCGTCCGAGCGCCAACGGTCGCCCCATCGACGTAGTCGTTGTCGATGTTGATCGTGATCAGGCCGTAGGTCTCGTTGTGGCCGCCGTGGTACTGGTGGATGCGCTGGTTTGAGGCCCAGGCGCTGCTGGGAAGATACGGGTCGAGCGTGTTGCGGGCGTCGTTCCAGTTCGCGGTCCAGATGTCGTCGGGCAGCGTGTAGGCGCTGCCGATCGCGCGGGCGAAGTCGGCGATTCCCGAGGAGCTGGAGCTGTAGGTACCGGACGTGTAGCCGAGCGAGTGCAGCCTGGCGGTCCAGGCCGAGAGGAAGGCGAGGGTCGCCGCGGTCGCGCTCGACGTCCGCGTATAGGCCTCCATGTCGAAGTAGATCGGGCTGCCGGGCCCGATGCCGACGCTCTGCGCTTTGGCGACCGCGTCGCTCGCCGCTTCGGTCCCCTGCGTCGTCGCTTTGCTCGAGCTGAGCTCGGCGCAGCTGCCGCAACTGCTGGTCGGCGCCTGCAGGCCGACGTAGGTCGGGATCAGGTGCCAGCCCGCCGCGACCTGTTCGCCGACCCAGGTCGTCGTCAGGTTGGGCTGGGAGCAAGCGCGGTTGGCGCCGCCGATATAGACGCCGATCGCCCGATAAGGCGAGGAGCCCCAGGCCGTCATCGCCCGCGACGAGGGCGCCGCGCAGGCGTCGAAGCCGAGGCCGGTGAAGTCAGTGCCGCCGGCCGGGGAGGTCGGGGACGGCGCTTCCAGGGCGCTCGCGGCGGCGCGGTCGTCATTTCCTCCGGTTAGCGGTCGAAATGACGACCGCGGTCGGTGAGACGAGCCCGGTTCGATGAGGATCGCCCGCCGCCTCCCGATCGCATCGGCGGGACAGTGCTGGCTTGCGCCCGGCGTCCCCAGGTAGACCGCCCGCCGGTCGAGCCGCACGCACATCCGCGGGTGCTCCGCCAGCCGGTACACCGGCCAGCCAGCGGGCACAGCGACCGGCTGACCGTCGAAGTCAACAGTCCTCGCTGCGGCAGGCGTAGCGCAGATCGCAAGCACGACGGCAGCCGCCATTGCCGAACGGAGCAGGCGCATACCCGTCCAACCATTGCAACCCCAAAACGATTCGGCCCCCAAGCCAACCGAGTGCATGAAGAGCGCCACTCAGACCCAGCCCGGCAGGGGTGGAGCGTCTTGTACTTTTTCGTCGACCACGCCCGAGGCGCCAAGCCCAACCCCACCACACCGAAAAAGTTAAGCGGAACCCCTGCCGGGCTGGGTCTAACTAAGAAACGCCCACAGGCAAGAGATCCAGCTCGCGCCAGGGCCCCTCGCCGGCCATCGGCTGGGTGCGGCCCTCCAGCCAGTCGGCCTGCAGGTCGTCGTAGTGAGGGCTGGCGGGGTGACCGGACTGGCCGGTGAACATCTGCCAGCGCGAGCGCTCGGGGGCGGTCGGGTCGGCGACCATGCGCCAGCTCGGCGCCCAGACCGCCTTGTAGGGCTCGTTGGGGTCGTAGGCGATCTGGCTGACGGTCTCCTGGGCACCGCCGGCCCTGCAGGCTGCGGTTGAGCAGCTTGCGCAGCAGCGGGTTGGCCTCGCCGAGCGGGTGGGGGAACTCCATCTCGTGCACGTGGCCCCAGCGCCAGCCCTCGGGGTCGGGGCCGAAGCGGTCGCCGAGGTCGTCGAGGGCGCCGCTCAGCGCTTCCAAGACCAGGTCCTCCCAGGGCCGGCCGATCAGCTCCTCGTCGCCTTCCTCCCAGAGCCCCATCAGGTGCGAGTGCCAGCGCCAGGGCGAGGTGACGTGCGGGGTGAAGCCGTTGTCGGCGCGGTCGAGCCAGCGCTCGCAGAGGTCGCGGTCGCCGATCGCGGCGCGTGCCACCTCGCGCGCCAGCCGCAGCAGGAAGGCCTGGTAGATCGTGCCGGCGATCGAGTCGGGGTCGAGCCGCCCGTCCCAGCTGCGCAGCCGCTCGATCGCGCTGCTCTCGCGCTGTCCGCGCGGCGTCATCCGCCCCAGCCGCCGCGCCGCCTCGATCCCGGGCAGCGAGAGGTTGTCGGACTGCATCGCCTCGAAGCCCTCGATGTCGTGCTCGCTGCTGGCGCGCAGCAGCTGCTCGATCCGCTCGGCGCGGAAGCCGTCGAGCCACTCGCTGGTGATGTGGTGCGGGTACTCGTCGCCGACGATCCGGTTGTTGGCGGTGACGAGGAAGCCGCTCTCGGGGTCGACCTTCTCCGGCAGCTCGTCGTAGGGGATCGTCCCCTCCCACTCGAACTCTCCCGTCCAGCCCGGCTTCGGCAGGTCGGGACAGCCGCCCCTGCGCAGCGGCAGGCGGCCGATCAGCTTGTACCCGATCGAGCCGTGGCGGTCGGCCCAGACCAGGTTCGAGGCGGGCGAGCTGTGGCCCTCGAGCTTCGCGACCAGCTCCGGGCCGGAGGAGATCTCGTGCAGCTCGAACATGCCGGGAAGGCGGTCGGCTGGTCGAGCGTCTGCCAGCGCAGGGCGAGCGGCTCGGCCGCGTCGGCGCCGAGCGCCTCGTTGACGATCGGCCCGTGATGGGTGATGCGGACGTCGAGCACCTCGGGCGCGTCGCGACCCTTGACCGGGATCTCCTCGCGGACGACTTCGAGCGGGCGCCACTCGTCTTCGAACAGGTAGCGGTCGCCCTCGACCCGCTCGACGAAGAGGTCCTGGACGTCGGCCATCACGTTGGTGAAGGTCCAGCAGACGTCGTTGTTCTGGCCCATGTAGACGCCGGGCATCCCCGGCAGCGAGGCGCCGCGGACGAAGCGGTCGCCGAGGCTGAGGCCGACCTGGTACCAGATGCCCGGCATGCTCGGCGGCAGGTGCGGGTCGCCGGCGATCAGCGGCGAGCCGGTGGCGCTGTGCTTGCCCGAGACCGCCCAGTTGTTGGAGCCGCTCGCCTCGGCGGCAAGCCCGATCGAGCGGCGCACCGCGTCGATCTGCTCGACGATCGCGAGCCCGTCGCCCGACCAGGCTTCCTGGGTGACGATCGGGTTGCCGGCCGGGTAGGTCGGGATCGAGACGGGCGGCCAGCTCGGGGCCGAGTGCCCGCACCATGTCGGCCCGCAGCAGCTCGCTCTCCCAGTTGGTCGAGAGGCCGAAGGCGAGCAGCTTGCCGAGGCTGAGGATGTCGACCGGGCGCCAGGGCTTCGAAGCGAGTCGCAGCAGCTGCATCTCGAAGGGCATCGCCTTGGCGCTCGGCCGCAGCCGCGTTGACCCCCTCGCAGAAGCGGTCGAGCAGGGCGCGCAGCTCGGGGTCGAGCGTCGCCTCCTCGCGCTCGGCGGTGCGACGGATGCCGAGCGTCCGCATCAGCCGGTCGACCGGCAGCCCCTCCTCCCCGGCCATCTCGGAGACGCGACCGGAGACGACACGGCGGTAGAAGTCGATCTGCCAGAGCCGGTCCTGGCCGTGGCAGAAGCCCTCGGCGAACCAGAGGTCGGCGGCGCTGCCCGGCCTCGACGTGCGGAACCCCCCAGCGGTCGCGCCGCACCCGCACCGGCCCCTCGAGGCCGTCAAGCTCAATCGTCCCCTTCTGCTTCGGCAGTGGCCGCCGCGCCAGCCAGTGCCAGGCGGTCGCCGCGCCTGCGGCGGCAAGGCCGGTGCCCGCGATCCCAGCCATCAACCCTGCTCGCGCGTGACTCATCATGCAAGCCTACTGGCTGGCCAGCCAGGCCGAGAGCTGCTTCCGGTGCGCCTTTTGCGGTCTATAACCACATAAAGCGCACCGGAACGGCCGGGCTACGACGAGAGGGCGCCTTTGAACCTGCCTTCGGCCTCGAGCTTCTGCGAGGTGGGCCTCCATCACCATCGCCGCGGCGGGGCGGACCTCGGGCGGGACGTCGTCCCAGACCTCGGCGAGCAGGGCCTCGCGGGAGCGCTCGCCGCGCTCCAGGGCGGCGAGCGAGGCGCCGCTCGCGCATCTCGCGGTGCTCGACGTACTCGGCCAGCTTCGCCGCGGGGTCCTCGATCCAGGGGCCGTGGCCGGGACAGATCAACTCGATCGGCTCCGCCTGCATCCGCCGCAGCGAGTCCATGTAGGCGGCGAGGGAGCCACCGTCGGGCGGGACGAAGGTCGAGCCCACCCCGAGGACGAGGTCGCCGCTGAAGCAGACGCCGTCGGCGGTGAGAAAGCAGACGTGGTCGGCGGCGTGGCCGGGGGTGGCGACCGCGCGCAGGCCGACCATGCTCCTCGCCGTCGACGGGCAGGATCGACCTCGGCGCTCCAGCCCCTCGGCGCCGCGCAGTGGTCGCCGTGGCTAGTGGGTGAGCAGGACCATGCCGATCCCGCCCCGCTCCTCGGCGGCGGCGCGGATGGCGTCGAGGTGGCTCTCGTCGTCCGGCCCCGGGTCGATCACGACGCAGGGATCGGACCCGTAGAGGTAGGTGTTCGTCCCCTCCAGCGTCATCGGCCCCGGGTTGGGCGCGACGATCCGAACGATCTCGGGGTGATCTGGAGCGTGGGTCATGCCAGAAACCATCCCGGTAGGGGTGGAACGTCTTGTACTTTTTCGCGAGAGCCCATTGTCAATCGCCAATGACGTGGCTCGAAAAAGTTAAGTGGAACCCCTACCGGGATGGTTTCTCCTACCGGGTGGGCTCGCCTCACGCACCACTACACAGCCGCAACCTCTTTGGCGATCGCCTCGCGAGCGTCGTCGGGCTCGAGCACGACGAGGTCGCCGGCGCCGCGCAGGATCTCCCGCACCAGCCAAGACGTTCCCGCGTAGGGAAGCTCGACGACCACGGCGCCGTCGGCCAGCTCCTCGACCACCGTGCGCTCCTCGCGCAGCCAGCGGGCCCGCTCGGGCGAGACCCAGACGCGGGCGACGTGGGCGGTCGGCACCTCGCCGTGGGTCATCCAGCCCTCGACCCCGGCCAGCTCCTCGACCTCGGGGCGCGGCTCGAAGGCCTGCTCGGAGAGCGTCGCCTCCTTGATCGCGGTCCAGCTTGAAGTGGCGAACTCCGTCTTTCGTCAGGTCGTAGCACTCGACGTACCAGCCCTCGCGCCCGTTCTCGAGCCGGTAGGGCTCGACCGAGCGTTTGGTGAACTGGTCCTCGTTCTCCTTGTAGTACTGGAAGCTCGAGCACGCGGCTGGCGCCGATCGCCTCGTTGACGACGCGCGCGACCTTGGCGTCGCCGCCGCTGCCGGCGGCGATCTCCAGGCCCTCCTCGGAGGGGTCGTGGCCGAGCGCGTTGACGATCTTGGCGCGGGCGCTCTGCAGGCCGCCCTGCGGCAGGTGGTCGCCGAAGAGGTCGATCGCGGCCACCAGCGCCTTGGCCTCGAGCGGCAGCAGCCGCGCCGGGCGGGCGAAGTTGTCGCCGTAGGGCTCGGAGTCGACCTCGATCTCGTCGCCCTGGATTTCCGCGTAGAGGACGTAGGTGCCGCCGCCGAAGTTGACGACGTTGAGCAGGTCGATGTCCTCCTGCAGCTCCTCGCCGGTCAGCTCGAGCCGCTGGCGCAGGTCGGCGACGCCGAGCCGCTCGCCGCGTTTGGCCGAGTCGATCAGGAGGCCGGCGAGGGTGACCAGGCGGGCGAAGCGCTCGGGGCGGATCGCCGCCTCGCCACGGCCGTTGGAGCGAGCCCGGCGGGGCGCCTCGCGCAGCGGACGGTCGACGATCTCGGCCGGCTCGAAGCCGTTCTGGTGGCGGTCATGGAGCAGGCCGAGGCGATCCTCCGCCTCCTCGCGCAGCTCGTCCGGGCCCGAGCACCTGGGCGTTCTGGCGCCAGCGCAGCACCCAGGCGATCAGCTCGCGCGGTGAGGCGTAGTCGGTCTCGAAGATGCAGCCCTTGCCCGGCGCGCCGTCGGCCTTCTTCGCCGGGCGCAGCGTCGCCGTAGGCGCCGAAGTCGCGCTCGATCAGCCAGGCGATGCGGTCGCGGACGAAGATCTTCGCCGTGCCGCGGATCTCCCCCAGCTGCCAGTCGGCGCGCTGGCCATAGTCGCGGCGGTCGAAGTCCTCGGGCGGGGAGAAGTCATGCTCGGCCTTGGAGGCGTAGCCGACCTTGCCCTGGATCCGCGAGAGGCGGAAGACGCGCACCGCCTCGCGCTCGTGCGCGTAGCCGATCAAATAGAACTGGCCGCCGCGGAAGACCAGGTGGTAGGGGTCGACCTTGCGCTTCGCCGTCTCGTCGCGCTCCATCGTGTAGTAGGTGAACTCGATCGTCTTGCGGCGCGAGATCGCCGTCTCGATCTTGGAGAGGCGCTGGGAGAGGTCGCGGCCGCCGGCGGACGCGGTCATCGCCATCTCGACCGGGGCGCGCTCGCCCTCCTTGAGCGGGTTCGGATGGCCCCAGGCGACCTGCTGCAGGGCCAGGCGCAGCGGCTCCGCGTAGGCGAATTCGCCGTCGGTGAGCAGCAGCAGCGCCGTGCTCAGCGCCGCCAGCTCGTCGTCGGCGAACTCGATCGCGTCGAGGTAGAAGTTCTCCGGCGGCAGCGAGTAGAGCTCGGCCTCGAAGAACCCCTCGCCCGGCTTCTCGACCCCGAGCTGGATGCCGAGGCTCTCCAGCTCGGCGCGGTCGGCGTAGAAGCGGCGCGCGAACGCGTCGTCGTTCATGTCGCTGTAGCCCTCCACCTCGCGCTTGATCTCGAGCGCCGAAACCGGCCTCCCCTGCGCCATCAGGAACGAGATCAGCGAGAGCTGGCGGATCAGCTTCTCGGTGTCCTTCGCCACGGCAGCGCAGGATAGTGTGCGGCCGATCCATGGACCTCCTGCGCAACCTCTTCGGCAACCTGACTTCGGGCATCATCCGGCTTGCGGTCACGGCCGGGGTGCTGTTTCTGCTGCTACCTCTTCATCGTCAAGCCGGTCCTGAAGACGACCGACGACGCGATCCACTCGACCGGTCTCGACCAGATCGGCAACTCGATCGAAGGCGTCAGCCAGGAGTCAGGCGCCAGATCACCGCTCGTTCGAGACGACCAAGCGGCACGGTGGCAACCCGCAGAAGCTGATCCACTGCATCCAGGTCGCGAACGGGGACGTGAAGCGGATCGAGCGCTGCACCCGCGGTTCTGACTGACTGTCCAGGCCGCTGCGGGCGCCGAAGTAGGCCGAGCCTGAAAGAGCCCGGTCGAAGCCCGACCAGGACTCGCCGGCGGGTAGCTCGCGCTCGAGGCGGTCGAAGCTGCCGAGGCGGCCGCCGAGGTTGTCGATCATGTGGACGAGGACGGCCTCGCGGGTGGCGGGAGCGACCGGGGAGCCGTGCTCGAGCGAGCCGTGGTGGCTGAGGATGATGTGCAGGACGGCCTGGGCCAGCCCGGGGTCGAAGCCGGGGATCTCCTCGATCTGGCGGCGCACCAGGTAGTAGCCGAGCGGGATCTCGCCCTGCAGGCGGCCGGCGTCGGTGAGGTCGATCGCCAGCGGGTCGTCGTTGTAGGCCTCGGTCTTGCCGATGTCGTGCAGCAGCGCGCCGGTGACCGCGACGTCGCGGTCGATGCCGGGGAAGAAGGCCGCGGCGGCGCTGACCGCCTGGGCGACGGAGAGCGTGTGCTCGAGCAGGCCGTGGCGGTAGGCCTGGTGGTAGACCTTCGCCGCCGGCGCGTCGCGGAAGCGCGCCCAGATCTCGGAGTCCTCGCCGAAGAAGCGGTCGAGCAGCTCGCGCAGCTGCGGGATCCTGAACCGTGGCGAGCAGCTCGCGCAGGTCGCTCTCCAGGCGCTCGAAGGGGACCTCCGAGCTCGGCGGCGAGGTCCTCCGGGCGTACTCGTCCGGCGGCCGCCTCGCGCAGGGCGGTCGAGCTTGATCTTCGAGCCCCAGCGATCGCTGACCTCGAAGACGCCGGTGACGAAGACCGCGCGAGCCGGAGCGGCGAGCGCGTAGAGCGCCTCAGCGTCCTCCCAGGAGACCGCCTCGACGCTGCCGCTGGCGTCGCCGAGGCTCAGCCGCAGCCAGGGGTCGCCGTTGCGCTTGCGCCGCAGCTCGCGCTCGCGGACCGCGTACACCCCGCCGACCCGCTGCCCGTCCTCGAGCTCGCCGAGCGGCACCCGGGCCGCGATCAGAGGTGTCGGTGAGGGTCTGCTGCTCCATCGAAATCCAAAGTAATGCCGAAGGCGGACGGCTCTGCTGACTTTGGAACTTAGCGCGGCTACAGCGCGGTGCCGAGCCAGTGGCCGAAGGCGATCGCGGCAAAGCCGACTACCAGGGAGAGGCCGAGGTTGAGCCAGACGAGGTGGGAGTGGCCGGCGTCGGCGAGGCGGTGCGAGTCGAGCATCCAGGTGGAGAAGGTGGTGAAGGAGCCGATGCGCGCCGCCGGCGACGATCACCAGCGCCTCGCCGCTGAGCGCTGCACCGGCGACGAGGCCGAGCGCGAGCGTGCCGGCGAGGTTGATCGCCAGCACGCCGAGCGGGAAGGGGTGGTCGACGCGGGCGGCGAAGGCGGCGTCGATGAGGAAGCGGGCCGTGGCGGCGGCACCGCCGAGCAGGCCGACGGCGACCCATCCCGCGGCGCTCATCCGGCCGCCTCCGGGCGGCGCTCCAGCGCGATCCCGGCGCGCACGAAGAGGAAGCCGGCGGCCAGGGTGGCGAGCGATGTAGCCGGCAGCCAGGCCGAGGTGACCGGCGTCGACCATTTCGAACAGCTCCAGCTGCAGGGTCGAGAAGGTGGTCAGCGTGCCGCAGATGCCGGTGGTGAGGAACGGGTGCGCGAGGCTGTCCTCGGGGTGGTCGCCCAGCCGGGCGAAGAAGTAGCCGAGCAGCAGGGCGCCGGCCATGTTGACCGCGAAGGTCGCCCAGGGCCAGCCGCCCGGGCCGTGCGGGGCCGCCTCGGGCGAGCCCGACCCGGGCCAGCGCCCCGAGCACCCCGCCGAAGTAGATGGCGCCAGGCGGCGGAGGTCGAGGGAAGTGCACCGCATCGGTGGGTCTCCTATCAGCGTCGATGGACGTGGTAGGGACCGTCAGCGGATCGAAACCGCGCTTATGAAGGAGCGAGCCCCATCGCTCGGATTCAACTCCCTTAGTCCTCATAATGGCTAGGCTCTCCCTGCCTCCCCTCCTCTGCCCCCCCTGGCCTCTCCTCTCCAACTCTCAGCTAGGGTCTCAAGCCCTCCCGCCCCCCCTCGCTCAACTCCTCCCTGCGAAGGATAACCGGCCCATGCTGCCGTTCAGCTTCATCGCCGAGGCCGGCGTGATCCCCCACCCCTCCCCTCTCCGGCCCTCCGCCCCCCCCCTCCCCCCCCCCCCCCCCCCCTCCCCCTCCTCCCCTCCCCCCCCCCCCCCCCCTCCCCCCCTCCCCCCCTCCTCCCCTGCCCCTATATCCGGGGTGCGCTATCTCGACTGGGACCTCGAGGACCCGAAGGGCCGCCTCGCCCGCGAGAGGTCGAGCGCCGCGTGGTCGAGCTGATCGACGAGCTCGACGACTGACGCCAAGGTGACTGCGTGTTTAGGGGACGAGATGGACCCCTAAGGGCGAAGTCAG
Source organism: uncultured Solirubrobacterales bacterium (assembly GCA_963714665.1). GTDB lineage: Bacteria > Actinomycetota > Thermoleophilia > Solirubrobacterales > 70-9 > VRUE01. The sequence goes on from CAVQPE010000008.1 coordinate 188,189, forward strand.
CGAGATCTGGGAGAGTTCGGCGCCGATGAAGGTCTGCCGGTTTGCCACAGCTGCCGGATGCCCGCGCTTGGGGTCGTCGAGGGCGACGAGGTCGTCGACCTCTCGGCGGCCGGCGTCCCGGCCGAACCGGCGGCGGCGCTGACCGAGGCGGGGCTACGGCCTCGAGAGCTCGCAGCCGGCGCGCCGCGCTGCCGCTTGCCGAGACACGCCTGCTCGCCCCCGCCTCGCCCCGCAAGTACCTGGCGATCGCGCTCAACTACGCCGACCACATCGCCGAGATGGGGATGGAGGCGCCCGAAGTCCCGGTCTTCTTCAACAAGCAGGTGACCTGCGTCACCGGTCCCGGGCGTCCGAGGTGCACATGCCAAGGTCTCGACCTTCCTCGACTACGAGGCCGAGCTGGCGATCGTGATCGGCAAGCGCTGCCGCCACGTCCCGGTCGAGCGGGCCCACGAGAGATCGCCGGCTACACCTGCGCCAACGACGTCAGCGTGCGCGACTGGCAGGGACGGGCGCAGACGATGACGATCGGCAAGTCCTTCGACACGCACGGGCCGCTCGGCCCCTGGCTGGTCACGCCCGACGAGGTCGGCGATCCGCAGGCCCTGCGCGTGCGCTGCTACGTCAACGACGAGCTGCGCCAGGAGGCCAACACCGCCGAGATGGTCTTCGGCTGCTGCCCAGCGGGTCTCCCACCTCTCCGAAGCCTTCACCCTCGAGCCCGGCGACGTGATCGCCACCGGCACCCCGGCCGGCGTCGGGTTCGGCCGCCAGCCGATCCGCGAGAACCTGCTCCACGTCGGCGACACGGTGCGGGTCGAGATCGACGGGTCGGCGAGCTGGTCAACACCGTGGTCGAGGAGCCCGAGGGCTACCTCGCCGGCAGCTGAGCCGGCCACTAGCGCCGGTGGACCTCGTCGGGGTCGCCTGGTCGCGCGGGCGGACGACGATCTCGTCGATGTTGACGTGGGGCGGCTGGGCGAGCGCCCAGCGGATGCACTCGGCTACATCCTCGGCGCTGAGCGGCTCCATCCCTTGTAGACCGCCGGCCGCGGCTTCGTCACCGCCGAAGCGGACCAGAGAGAACTCGGTCTCGACCATCCCCGGCACCACCTCGGTGAACCGCACCGGCCGGCCCAGCAGCTCCAGGCGCAAGACGCGCAGCATCGCCCGCTGGGCGTGCTTGGCGGCGTTGTAGCCGGCCCCGCCGCCGTAGGTCTCGATCGCGGCGATGCTGGTCACGGTGACGACGTGGCCGTCGCCGGACGCGAGCAGGCGCGGCAGCAGCGCGCGGGTCATCCGCATCGTCCCCATCACGTTCGACTCGTACATCGTAGCCACTGCTCTTCGTCGGCGTCGGCGACGGGTCGAGGCCGAGGGCGCCGCCGGCGTTGTTGACGAGCACGTCGCAGCTCTCGACCCGGGCGGGAAGCGCCGCGACCGAAGCCGGATCGGTGACGTCGAGGGCGATCGCCTCGCCACCGATCTCGGCGGCCAGCTCCTCGAGCCGCTCAAGCCGGCGAGCGCCGAGAACGGTCCGATAACCCTCGCCGGCCAGCGCCCTCGCCGTCGCCGCGCCGATCCCGCTGGAGGCCCCGGTGATCACCGCGGTCCTCATCTTCGCGACCCTAGCGGCGGGCGGCAGGTTTCTTGGAGCACTTCAGCCGCAGAGACTCGGCTTAGCTCACGCTGGAAGGCGGCGCGGCGAGCGGCTCGGGGTCGGCGAGGGAGCGCTGTGTCGACCATGAAGCCGAAAATATCGCCCGCGCAGCCTGAAGATGCTGACGGTCATGCCGAGACTGCCCGAGCAGGGCGCCCAGACGAGGATGCCATTCGACCCGCACGCCGGCGAAGCCCGAGGGGCTCGCGCGGGCCAGGGACGTTGGTGACGACGAGGCTCGCCTTGTCGGTGAAGAAGCCGATCAGGCGGTCCTCGACCCAGGGCGGCGTCAGCCCGACGCGCCGACCAGGGCCGTAGGCGATCGGCGCCTCGTGCGAGTCCTTGATTGTCGCTCATGCGGCTGTTCACCTCGCGCAGCCGCTCGGCCGGCCCGTACGTTCGCCGACGGGCAGCTCGAGCAGGATCAGGGCGAAGTCGTTGCCCAGCTCGGTCGGGACGGGGCTCGTCGGAGCCAGCGCAGGTTGAAGGGGCACCATCGCGTGGATCTCGTCGGGTATGGCTCGGGGCCGTCGAGGCTCCTCGTGCAGCGCCGCCGCCAGTGCCGTGACCAGCATGTCGTTGATCGTCAACCTGTCTCCGGTGGCTTGCCTCCTTGACCTCGTCAAGCGAGAACGGCGCCGACCAGACAGCCCGCCGGTGTTTCCGGTCGAAGCGGTGCGCGCAAGCCGGTCGGCGCGTTCGGCCGGCGAGGCGAGCTAGCTTGGCCGCTGTGGAGTGCGTCGCGGTTAATCCTCGCCGATCAGCTCGCGCTAGGTGGCTCGGGGTGGGCGAGCGACTCCATGCCCTCGTGGAGGATCGCGCCGGTCAGCTTGCCGTGCGGTCGTTGAGACCGCCTCGCCGGGGACGCGCTGGCCAGGCCGGCGCAGGCGTGCCTCTGGGCCGTTTCCCCGGGCCGGGCGCGGGCCGGGACCGCCGGGTCGGCCGCGTCGGTGACCGAAAGCAATACCGGCGAGAGCGCGATCCCGTCGGCGATGCAGTGGTGGATGCGCCAGAGCACCGACTTCTTCATAGCCTTCGATCAAGTAGACGTGCCAGAGCGGCCGGGTTGGGATCGAGCGGCGGGGCGATCAGGTCGCCGACCAGCTTCTTCAGCGCCTCCCGATTGCCGGGCTCCGGGCAAGGCCAGCCGGTGCAGGTGGCTGGAGAGCCCGAAGGAGACCTCGTCCTCGAACGCGGGCCGGCGGCCGAGCGAGTCCGACGACGCGCGGCGGAAGTGTGGGAAACGCCGGACCAGGCGCTCTCTCCAGCAGCTCCGCCATCCACGTCGTACTCGGCATCTTAATTTTAAAAAAAAAAAAAAAAAAAAAAAAAATGACCAAAACAGCCAGGCCGCATCGGCAGCCGACATCGCGTGTCTGGTCGGCAAGGCCATCCACGTCGATCATGCCCCGGCGCGCCGCAGGCTTCATCCGTATTTCCCCGCCCAGTCCGGATGCGTCAGGAAGGCTGGCGGGGCTAAACCCAAGCCGGCGGGACGCCGATAGTGCCCGGGTGACGAAGGTCCGCGCACTTCATCAACGGGCCGATCGGCGGCCTGCTGCCGTGGATCGCGATGTCCCTGATCACCGGCCCCGGGCGCTTCGAGCTCGCCGTCGGCGTCGCCTTCGCGCTCAGCCTCGCGGTCGTCTCTCTCGGCCGCGCTGTCGGCGGCTCCTGGAAGACCAAAAGCTCTCCGACATCACCTTCTTCACCCTGATCGGCATTGTCGGCCTCCTCGTCAGCCCAGCGACGATCGACGCCATGGACAACTGGTCGGGCGAGATGTCGAACGTCGTTCTGACCCTGATCGCCTTCGGCTCGATCCTCTTCCGAACCCCCTTCACCCTCCAGTACGCCCGCGAAGAGGCCCCGCGCGAACTCTGGGGGACAACCCGGCGTTCATCCTGAACTCCAACTACGTGATCACCGCCTTCTGGATTTTATCCTTCCTTGTGGCCGCCCTGGCCGGCGCCTACGGCGACCTGGTGCTGAACAACTCGAACAACCTCTGGACCGGCCGGGCGATCCTTGAGCAACCGCTGGCCATCCTGGTCGCGATCCAGTTCACCGGCTGGTACCCCAAGGTGGTCCAGGCCAACGCCCCCGGGCGCAAGCTAGCGGTACCGCCGCTGAGCGAGCTGCTCCTCGGGGCAACCGCACTTCTCGATCCCCGTCGGGGTCCTCGGCCTCGTGCTGGAAGCCTGCTCGACCCCCGTCGGAATCGCCCTGATCGCGATCGGCGCCTGCGCATCGCGCACCCTGGAGTTGAAACCGCAAAGCCGTGACCCCAGCGGTCCGGCCGGCCCGAGTGGCCGTGCCGGCCGGAAACGACTAGCCAGCTGCTCTCAATGGAAGAAAGGGCTTCGGGAGCAGCGCTGCGAAGGTGCTAGGGCCAGAGGGCCCGCTCCCGCGGGCTCTGAAGTGGCTTTCAGGCCTGTGTTGATCGGCGTCGCTGGGCTGCTGGCAATGGCAGCGTCCTGGGCGGTGCTCAGCCTTCGGGGACTTCCACTCGCCCTCGTCGAGCTTGTTGCGCTGGGAGCTGATGGATCGGCGGGAAACCGCCTCAACTCGGCCCAAGCCGACCGCTGGCTCCGGGGCGCGGAGGGCGAGCGTGCGGTGGGCGCGGTCCTAGCGCAACTCGAGGACGAAGGATCTGCTTGCTCTCCACGACATCTCGCTCGGGCGAGGCAACGTCGATGACGTCCTGGTCGGCCCGGGAGGCATCTTCACGATCGAGACCAAGAGTCACCCAGGACCCATCGGCATCTGACTGAATCGACCCGAAGATGCTCAAACAGGCCTACGCGGAGAAGAAGCTGCTCGAACGTATTAACTGCATTGAAGTCCAGCCCCTGCTCGTTTTCAGCCGGGCGTACATCGTGGGGGACGTTCCCGCGCTGGGCCCAGGCGTGACGGTCCTCCCCGCCCGCAGGGTCCGCACTACTTCTCACGTCGTAGGCCAGTCCTCGAGGTGAGCCAATCCGACAGCGTGTACCAGCGGCTCGCGGCCGCCCTGCCCACCGACTCACCGGAACACTGGGCGGGCGAGCCACGTCAGCCGACTGAACCGGCGGGGACGGCCGCGAGGCGCAGCGGCTCCAGCCAGGCAGGCGGGAATACAGGGGTCGCGTCACCGGGATAACGGGGGGACCGCGTGTCGCGCCAGGTGAGAGGCCGGCCGGTCCTCGATCAGCGGCCGAAGGTCCTGGAAGGTCAGCAGCGGCCGCCGATCTGGAAGTCGGCGGCGTTCAGCTCCTCACCGTCAAGCACACCGGCGTCGATCCGCTTCTCGACCTCACCCAGCATGGAGTCGAGCGCGGCGAAGTTGTCGCGGACGGCCTCGTCGGTCGCCTCGTTGACCCGCACACCGCGATCGATGAAGCGTGGGGCGAGGCGGGCGGCGCTGCCGGGCGGGGACGCCCATGACCGGATCCCTATGTAGCTGCGGATTGGAGCCCGGTTCGCGCGCATCGCCCAGAGCGAGACCTGCCGGATCGGGTGCTGGAGCTCCTCCTCGCCCCAGCGCTCGGCATCCTCCACGGCGCGGCGCTTCTCGGGGTTGTCGGGAAAGAGCCGCGGGTTGGGGCACAGGCGGTTAAGCTCGCGCGAGATCTCGCGCGAGCCTTGGACCCGGCGGCCGTCGATCATCAGCACCGGCACCGTGTTCCGCGGCAAGCCCATCGCCCGGCGAACGATGGCCCGGGAGAGGAATGGGACGAGCTTGATCCTGGCGGAAGTTGATGCCCTTGTATTCGAGCATCGCCCGCACCGCCATCTCGTCCGGTGCGAACCCGGGAGCCCGTAGAGCCTGGCCTTCATCGCGCGACCGATCCTAGACGGGGGATCCGCCTCGATGATCGCGCCCGATGACCCGTAGCCAGCGGGGCCACATAGGATGGCCGCCATGCCGCGCGTCGTCGTTCCTCGCACCGCCAAGCAGGCGTTCGTCTCGCTGTTCTCGTCGGTCCCGCCGCTGCTTGCGGTTGACGCGGTGCGGCGGGCGACCGCGCGCGCCGTGGGGACCGAACGGGTTGGCCCTGGTGGCGGGGGTACACGCCCTGCCCGGCGCCTACTTCGCCAACGGATTCCTGCCCCCGCCGCGCGGACCAGCCCGAACCTCGTCGGCCTACAGGTGGGTACCGGGGTCGGGGTCGCCCTGGGCTTGCGCTTCGCTCGCCGCCATCCGATCGGCTGGGGGCTCGCCGCCGCCGAGGCCCTCGGCTGGCTCGTCTACACCCGCTGGTACTCCTGGTCCGGCCGCGAGCCGTCTTCGGCGCTCGCCATCGGGGCGACGCTCCCGGGTGACCTGCCCTTCATCGAGCACGGCCATGGACCGATCGCCGCTGCCGAGCTGCGCGGCCAGCCCACCGTGCTGCTGTTCGATCGCGGAACTGGTGCCCACTCTGCATGGCACAGGTCGGCGAGATCGCCGCTCGGTGGCGCGACGTCGAGGCCCTAGGCGCTCAGGTCGTGCTGGTCAGCCCCCAGGATGAGGCGCATGCCCGCTCTCTTGCCGCTCGCCACAACGTGGCCTTCCGCTATCTCCGCGACGAGGGACTCGAGGCGGCACGGCGCCTGGGAATAGCGAACGACGACGGACCCCGGCCGGAATGATCGGGTACGAGAGCGACACCGTCCTGCCGACGCTGGTCGTCACCGACGGTGAGGGCCGCATCGTCTACGCCGACCAGACCGACAACTATCGCGTGCGCCCCCACCCCCGACACGGTGCTCGCCGCGCTGTGCGGCATCGTCGACACCCGAGGCCGCGCCCGGCGAAGCAGTCAACCCCAAGGAGGCCCCAGATGGCCGAGTTCCCTTCACCTGAAGAAAGGATCGCCCTGACCCATTTCATCGTCTCCGCCGACGTCGAGCGCTCGCGCCGCTTCTACGGCGATGTGCTCGGTGGCGAGACCGTCCGCACCGGAGAGCCCTCCGGCGTCGCGCTCGCCAACGGCTGGATCATCATCAACGTCGGGGGTGGTCCCACCGACGACAAGCCGACGGTCACGCTCGAAACACCCCCCGACCCCGACCGGGTGAGCGCCTTCATGAGCATCCGCGTGGCGGACATCCAGGCGGTCTATGAGGAGTGGAACTCCCGCGGGCCCGAGTTCCTCGCCCCCCGGAAAAGCGCAAAACGGAGTACCGCTGTTATATGCAGGATCCTGACGGCCACCTGATCGAGGTCGGCCAGTCGTTCTGAGCGCCCACCACACTCAAACGTCAAGCTCAGCAAAGAACCGCTGAACCACATCGACAGCGCGGCCCGCATTCCGCCTCGTGGACTTTGGGCTGTACCTCCAGAGCCTGTTTGGCATAGCCGACCGGCCTACAGGCCTTATTCCGACGTAGCGCTCCCGCACCTCCAGAAAGGTCGTCCTCAGCGAATTGAGGTCAGCGGCGAACTCGCCGTTGAGCAGGCGGCGAATGCGCGGCCTGCTCCGGCCCTCCCGCGCGGTTGTGCAGCATGAAAAAGACGAGGTCGTAGTAGTCCTTCGTGGCGGCGCGGGCGCGCGCCGCCACGCACTTGGAGAGGAAGGTAGCCCCTCGAGGCTGGTGAAGCGGGCGCGCACGTGGCCGATGGTGCCATCAGCCAGTTCGCCGCTCAGCTCCTCCCAGGCGAAGTCGCGGGCGAAAAAGCGGGTGCCGCGGAGGTTCTGAGCGCTGAGCGCTCGGCAGCCGCTCGGCCGGATGACCTCTCCCTCGCGGTAGTCGGGGAGGTCGCAGAGGAACTCGAGCTTCACCTGCACGCCCTCGATCGGGCCCCTCCAGCGCCAGCCCCCCTCGTTGGGGTCCGGCTTGAAGCTGAAGCTCTCCAGCGCCCGCTCCACACTGCCGAGATCGGCATCGGGATCGACGTGGGTGATGAGGAGGACGTCGACATCGGTAGTGCCGAGGTGCTCCGGCACGATAGAGCCACGTCTCTTGCGAGAACCTCAGGCACCAGGCCGCCGAGCACGACCAGGAAGATGTCCGCGTCCCCGAGCGCGTGCAGCAGCCGCACCAGTGCGAGTTCGGCGCGGGCACGGGTCTCGCGGGAACGCGGTTCATCCATCGGCGACTTCCTCGTCGGTCGACTTGCCGGGATGCAACGGATCGATCAGCTCCTCCTTGACGTGGTCGGCTGCATCGCCTTCGTGGCGCTCGCCGAACGAGGACAGGTCGGCGAACAGGCGCGGGGCACTCACGACCCGGACATCTTCGACTCGTCGGGAGCAGTTGAAAACGCGGGCATCGGCTGCCCTGAAGGTAACTCGGCCACCCTCGTCGACTTCGCGCAGACCCGCCCCCACGATCGCTTCGCTGAGCGGTGCGGCAAAGTCGGTCTAGGGGACGCTGCCACGCAGGCTTGGCGTCGTAGTCGGCCAATGGGGCGGCGAGCTCGAGGCCTGCCCAGCCACTGACGGCCCGAACTCGCTCGGCGCTCCAGGGCGGGGGCGAGATCGTTGCGCAGTAGCGCCATCACGTCTTGGGTCGCGCGATGGGCGATGCGGGTTGCGCGGGGGGAAGTTCGGCAACCGCAGCCGGACGATGCGGCCAGCAGTGCGCCCGCATCTACCAGCCTCCGGTGCGCACCGGGTCCACGCGAAGCTCCGTGCTTGGCGGTCCAGCCCTGCCCGTCAAAAGCCTTGAGGACTTTGGCCGCCTGCGCGGCGGACCAGTCGCTCTCCTCCGCCAGCTCGACCACCCGCAGCGGACGATCCTCGCGGGCGAGCATCGCCTCCGCGACCGCAACCGCCGACTTCGACCACGAGAAGGAACGTGGCACGCTCCCCTTGTCGGGCGGCTGAGCGAGTTCGCGGATTACGATCAGCCCGCCGGGCCCGACGATGCGAGCCTGGCCGGCTTCGTCGGCCCAGTTGGCACCGGGCGCCTCCAGCCAGATCTATCGCGCCGGGAGAAAGGCTCCGTGCGAGAAGGACGGCGTTCTCCGGCCACTGCTCGCCAACCGTGGCGGCTACGCGCCGGACATCCTGTGGCCAGCCCTCGCCGGTCCACTTCGCCTCGATCTCGTCTCGGCTGTCCCGAGTCCGAACCACGAGATCGGCACCGCTATCGCTCGGCGCAGCTTCGACGGTCGCGCCCTCCAGCGCGGATGAAATGTTCTTCGGCCGAACGCTTTTCTACCTCAGGCATATTTTCTACTTTATCAGTAGAATAAGCGTTTAAGTAGAAAACTATTTGGTCGGGCAAAAAGGTCTACGCACCCGGCCTCCAGGTGTAAAGACTTTCATCCGCCCGCCCCCACCCCGAGCCGAACGGTGGAGGCAGGACACCGAGAGGGGGGTTGGACTCCGAATTGGACTCCAGGCCCCGAAATCGCCGAATCGACAGCTCCGCGATCACCGACAAGAACCGCCGACGTGCAGGGGAAACTGCGATGGCGAGGGTGGGAATCGAACCCACGACACCACGATTTTCAGTCGTGGGCTCTACCAACTGAGCTACCTCGCCGGGATTGCGTGACGGGGACGCGCAGAGGAAGGCTAGCGACCGAGGCGCGAGGGGCTGATTGCATTCGGGCGATGAAATGGCTTCGGCGAGCGGCGGGATTGGCGGTCCTCCTCGTTGTCGGCGCTGCGGCTGCTTCTGGGGGGGCTGCGACCGACTCGGCTCGGCTGCGCTACCTGCCCGATGCCAACGCGCTGCGAACGGTTTCGCGCTTCGGCGGGGAGCGGATAGTCACTGTTACCTCGCTCGGCATGGCAAACGCTGCCCGGCCCGACCCCCGCTGGCTTGCTGCAGCCCGGCCCCTGGGCGAGGGTGCGCCGTCTTGGCGCCGCGGATGTACTAGCGGTCGCTGCTCGTCTTGCACGGGCCCTGCCCCGGCGCACCGGGGCCGCCGCCGCCGCGGCGCGAGGGCTGGGCCTACGGCTGCCCACGGGATGCGAGCGCCGTGGCCTTGCCCTCGCCTTGGCGGGCTACCGCGGTGAGGCTCGTCGCGTGGTCCGCTTCCTGCGCGGCTTCGCCTCGACGCCGCGGCGCGGTTCCGACGGACGGGAGCCGGTGACGGGCGCGGGCCCAGGGCGACGCCACCGGCTGGGTCGCAGCGGCCGCCAGGGCCGCCGGACTCCGGGCGCCACTCCGCAGCGCCTGGCGAGCGGCGGGCCGACTACCAGGAGAACGGCACGGCGATTTCCCCGCCAACGCTCGCCAACGCAGCCGCCCACGGGACCGAAAACCAAGATATAGACCGATCGGTCCCGTCGGCGGGCTATTGAGGCGTTCGTGATGCCACGGGGCCTGGTGCGCCGCGTGGGGGAACCGGCACGGGACTGGACTCCGCCGCCGCCTGGGCGGTGCGCCCCTTCCCTCACCATGCGCTGTATCCGCTCGCTCGCCGGACCCCCTGCGGCTGACCGCCCACCCAGCGCATACGGGATCCTCCCCTCCAAGGCTGGGACGGCGGCGACGACCCCTGGACCGCACCCACCGCCTGGAGCGCCTGGAGCCTCGCGGCACTCCGGCGGCGCCCGGCGGCCCTGCGCCTGCTCGCCGAGCTGCGACGCGCGGCGACTCCCGCCCGGCCTCCTCCCCGAGCGGGTCGACGCCCGCACCGGCATCCCCAGCTCGACCACGCCCTCGGCTGGTCCCACGCCTTCGCGATCCTCACCCTGCGCCAGCTCTGGCCGACGCAGGAGCAGCTCGAGAACCGGTCGACCGCCTCGCGGCGCCGAATCGGCCGGGATCACACCCGGGGCGCCCTCCATCCCCTTGCGGCCGTGAGGCTCCAGCTGCGCAGCGCGACCACCGGGCGCCGAGCGGGCGGGCGAAGCCGATCTCCGAGAGCGTCCCCCACTCGCCGCCGATCGCGATCACCGCCTCGCCGGAAGCACGACGGCGAGGTTGCGCGCGTGGCCGATCCCGGTGGCGACGACGTGGGTGCAGTACGGGTTGCGTCGCGCGGATCTGGCGGGACGATCCCGATCACCATCCCGCCGGCCTGGCGCGCCCGCGCGCACGCGGCCTCCATCACCCCGCCGAGGCCGCCGCAGACGACGACCGCCGGCTTCCGCCAGCCGCGTCCCGACCTCCTCCGCGGGCGGCCAGCCTCGGATCGCCTGCTCGCAGCGCCCCCGACGGCGACACCGAGATCTGCGCCTGCGGCCCTCGCGCGCCGGCGTCTTGCATCGTCCGCATCAGCTCCAGGGCGCCGCCCTTGTGCAGCGGCTCGTTCAGGTTGCCGCACTTCGGGCTCTGCACGCAGGAGGGACAGCCGGACTCGCAGGGGCACTCGCCGATCAGCCGCTCGGCGTCGCCGACCAGGCGCTCGAACTCCTCGTAGCCGCGCCGGGTGATCCCGACCCCGCCCGGGTGGCCGTCGTAGATGAAGATCGTCGGGCGGCCGGTCTGGAAGTGGAAGTTGGTGGAGAGGCCGCCGATGTCCCAGCGGTCGCACATCGCGATCAGCGGCAGCACCGCGATCTGGCCGTGCTCGGTCGCGTGCAGCGCGCCGAGCAGGACGTCGAGCGGGAGCGCCGCCGCCGAGCGAGTCGGGCAGCACGTACCAGAGCGCCTGGGTGACGAAGTTCTGCTCGGGCAGGTCGAGCGCGAGGAGGTCGATGCACCTGGTCGGCGATCGAGATCTTGCGCTGGTAGGCGATCACCTGCTCGGTGACCGAGACCACGCCGAAGTGCAGCTCGACGCCCGAGCGGCGGCGCTGCTCGCGCACCTGCTCGATGTAGATCTCGGTCTCCTTCTTCGGCTGCGTGTACCAGTCGCCGTCGAAGCGCGCGACGATCGCGCGGCGGCCCGTCGATGTCGAGCTCGCTCGACCTCGTAGGAGCGCCCGAGGTGCAGATAGACGGCGCCGGGGTGGATCGTCGTGAAGGCGCGCTCGGCCTCGACCAGGCCGATCAGCTCGCCCGAGTCGCGCTCGACGACCGCGAACGAGTCGGGCGAGGCGGAGCGCAGCGAGATCCGCCGGCCGACGAAGTCGCTGCCGCGCGGCAGCAGCGGCCGCCGCGCGCCGGCGCAGCTCGCCCGCGCGCGACCAGCCGCTCGGCGCGCTCGCGCCAGCCCTCGCCGAAGACGCTCGTCGTCCGCGTCGGTCAGCGGCAGCCTCGTAGGCGGCCGCGACCAGGTGGCGCGATGCGATCTGCTCGTTGCGCGTGGTCGAGGATCGCCGCCTCGACCGGCCGCTCGAGGAACTCGTCCGGGTGGCGGCAGAAGAACTGGTCGAGCGCGTCCTCGCCGGCGACGTAGACGGCGAGCCCGCGCCGCCGCCGGCCCGGCCCGGCCCCACATCTGGCGCAGGCTGGCGACCGTGCCCGGGAAGGTGACGCAGATCGCCGCGTCGAGCTCGCCGATGTCGATGCCCAGCTCGAGCGCGTCGGTCGCGACGACCGCGAGCAGCTCGCCGCCGGCCAGCCGCGCTCGATCTCGCGCCGCTGCTGCGGCGTGTAGCCGGCCCGGTAGGGGGCGATCCGCGCCGCCAGTCCGGCTTGCCGCGCGCCTCGCAGCGCATTCGCGGGCGAAGCGCTGGATCAGCTCGACCCCGCGCCGGCTGCTGAGGAAGCAGATCGTGCGCACGCCGTGGACGACCAGGTCGGCGAGCAGCTCGGCCGCCTCGGAGAGCGCCGAGCGCCGCGTCCCCGTCGCCTCGTCGATCAGCGGCGGGTTCCACATCGCGATCTCGCGCCCGGCGCGCGGCGCGCCGTCGTAGTCGACCAGCTTGAAGTCGTCGCCGGTCAGCCCCTCGGCCAGCTCGAGCGGGTTGGCGATCGTCGCCGAGGTGAGCAGGAAGCGCGGCTCGGCGCCGTAGGCGCGGGCGACCCGCCGCAGCCGCCGCAGCACGTTGGCGACGTGGGAGCCGAAGACGCCGCGGTAGGTGTGGGCCTCGTCGACGACGACCCAGCCGAGGTTGGCGAGGAAGTCGCCCCAGCTCTGTGGTTGGGCAGGATGCCGACGTGCAGCATGTCGGGGTTGGTGAGCACGAGGTTCGCTGCGGCTGCGGATCGCCGGGCGCTCCTCGCGCGGCGTGTCGCCGTCGTAGATCGCCTGGCGCAAGCGCGGCGGGCGCAGCTCGCGCCAGCTTGCGCGCCTGGTCCTGGGCCAGCGCCTTGGTCGGGTAGAGGTAGAGCGCGCGGCGCTTCGGCGTCGCGCGCGAGCGCGTCGAGCACCGGCAGGTTGAAGGAGAGCGACTTGCCCGACGCGGTGCCGCTGGTGACGATCATGTTGGCGCCGCGCCGCGGCCTCGAGCGCCTCGGCCTGGTGGGAGTAGAGGCGCGTCGATCCCGGCCCGCTCCGAGCGCCTCGGCGAGCGCCGGGATCGAGCGAGCCGCGGCATCGCCACCGGCTCGCGCCGCGCTGCCTCCGCGCTGCTCGGCGACGATCCGCCCGTCGCGGCGGGCGGGGTCGAGCGCGATCGCCCACGGCGTCTCGAGCAGGCTCGTCGCCATCAGGCGTGGTCCCGCAGACGTCGATCTCCTTGTCGGACTCGGCGCGCCGCGAGCCCGCAATCGCCGCCGCGGTCCGCATGGCGAGCGAGCTGCGGTCGTGGATGCGGAGGATGTCGCGCCGCCGCGCGACCGCGAGCGCCACCGCGGCGACGGTCCCCCACTCGCGCTCGCCCGGCGGCAGCCGCTCCTCCCAGGAGCCGGCGAGGATCGCGCCGATGAAGTCCTTGCGCGAGAGCGAGACGTAGAGCGGCCGGCCGAGCTCGCGCAGCTCGCCGAGCCGGCGCAGGATCTCCAGGTCCTGCGTCGGTGTCGAGGTCGAAGTCGAGTCCGGGGTCGATCGCGATCTGCTCCTCGTCCACGCCAAGCGCCGCGCGGCCTCGATTCGGCCCTCGAACCACGCCTTCAGGTGCTCGACGACGTCGTCGTAGCGCGGCGGCGGCGCGATCGACCCGCGGCGGGCCCTCGATGTGCATCAGCACGTAGCCGCAGCCGGGCTCGGCGACCAGCTCGAACATCTCGGGTCCCGCCGCCGGAGATGTCGTTGATCGCCGCCGCGCCGGCGTCGAGCGCCCGCGCGCGCGACCTCGGGCGAGAAGGTGTCGGCGGAGACCGGCACGCCCGCCTCGGCCAGGCCCTCGATCGCCGGGACGAGCGCCGCCGCCTCCTCCTCGGCGGCGACCGGCGGCCCGCTGCGCGCCGCGACGGCGCCGACGTCGAGCATGTCGAAGCCGGCCTCGACCAGCGCCAGCCCGTCGGCGACCGCCTGCTCGGGGGTGCCGCTGCGCGCCCCCTCGAAGAACGAGTCGGCGGTGACGTTGACGATCCCGGCCGCCGACGGCTGGTCGAAGCTCAGCGTCCGGTCGGCGAGCCGCCAGCCGGGCATCCGGCTACCGTAGCGGCCGCGCCATGGCACTGCGCTGCGTCTACACCGACCTCGACGGCACCCTGCTCGGCAGGGGCGGCTCGCTGTTCCGCGACGCCGAGGGCGGCTTCTCGCTGGCGCAGGCGCGCGGCGCTGGAGGCCTGCCACCGGGCCGGGGTCGAGGTCGTGATCATGTCCGGCCGGCGCGAGGCGCAGGTGCACGAGGACGCGCGGCTGATCGGCCAGACCTCCTACATCTACGAGGCCGGCTGCGCCTTCGCGATCGACGGCGAGCGACGCTGCTGACCGGCGACCTGGTCCCCGACGAGGACGGCACCGTCTACGAGCAGATCGAGCAGCCGGCATCCCGGAGATGCTCTTCGACGCACTTCGAGGGCGGCTCGAGTGGCACTCGCCCGTGGCACCACGGCCGCGTGCTCTCCCATCTGTTTCGCGGCAAGGTCGACGTCGCCGAGGCCAACGAGCTGCTCGAGCGCAGGCCACGACGACCTGCGCCTGCTCGACAACGGCGCGATCGGCCGCGCCGATGGCGGGCGATCGAGGATCGACCCACGCCTACCACCTGGTCCCGAAGGCGGGCGAGCAAGGCGAACGCGGTCGCCGCCCATGCCCGCGCCCGCGGCTACGCACCCGAGCGACTGCATCGCGGTCGGCGACTCGGTCGAGGACCTCGAGGTCGCGGCCGCGGTCGGGCGCTTCTTCGTCGTCGCCAACGGCCCGCAGCGCGACCCCGGCCTGCGCGCCGGCGCTCGCCGCCTGGGACAACGTCACGGTCACCGAGGGCGCGATGGGCGACGGCTTCTACGAGGCGGTCGTCTCGACGCTGATGCGAGCGCGGCTGAGCGCGCGGCCGATGCGCGTCGGCTACGTATCGGCCCATCGACGATCGGCGAGATCGGCCGTGGAGCACGCGACCGTCGCCGAGGAGGAGTACCTGCAGATCATGTTCTGGCTGGAGGAGGCCGGGCTGCCGATGACCGGCGCCAACATCGCCCGCGCGATGCAGCTCTCGCCGCCGACCGTGCACGAGATGATCGGCCGCCTCGAGCGAGGACGGCTACGTCGACGCGCGCCGCGACAAGTCGCTCGGCTTCACCGAGTCAGGGCGCGAGCACGCCGAGCACGATCGTCCGCCGCCACCGGATGATCGAGCGCTTCCTCACCGACGTGCTCGGCATCCCCTGGGACGAGGTCCACGAGGAGGCCGAGCGGATCGAGCACGCGATGTCGCCGGTGCTCGAGGAGCGGATGCGGGCGGCGATCGGCGACGCGACCACCTGCCCGCACGGCCACCCGATCGTCGAGGGGGCGCGCGAGCAGGGCGCGCTGCTCGCCGACGTCGAGGCCGGCGCCGAGGTGCACGTGCTGCGCTTCGAGAACGAGGCCGAGGAGCTGCTCCACTACCTGAAGGACGCCGGGCTGCACCCGGGCCTGGAGGGCAAGCTCGAGAGCTCCGGCGAGGACGAGGTCGATCGATCGCCTCCGCCGACGGCCGCCACGAGGTCTCGCGCAGCGTCGCCGAGACGGTCTCGGTCCGCGCCGACCCGGCGCCGCCGCCGCGGGCGGCGCTCCCCGAGCAGCTGGTTCTCTCCAGCGACCGCTACGGCCGCTGAGGCGGCGAGCCGGCGGCTCGAGACTGCCGACCGGCGAACCGGCGCGGCTGACCCGGCGCCCTCTCGACGCCGCTACCGGCACCGTGACCCGTCGATGCCTCCGGGGCCGGCTCCGGTGTGCACGATGACCGGTCGGCGCCGGCCGTTCCGACCGCGCGCTTTCACTTGGTCGTCGACAGCGCGTTCGAGCCTGCGTAGTCACAACGCGCAGGTTCGCGTCGCGCTACCGCCGCGGGAGCCCATGGCCGGATCGCGTCGCCGAGCGTGTACCTCGGGTCGAGCCCCCCGGCGCCAGCGCGTAGACGGCCCGGTCGAGCAGCGGCGAGGAGAGGCTGGTGCCGCCGACCTGGAACCAGCCCAGTGCGGCCCTGGTACCTGACGCGTGTCGTAGACCGCGGCGCCGGTGCTCGGGTTCGGCGTCGGCGGCGACGTCGGCGCTGACCGCGCTTGCGCGCCGCAGGCGGTGAGCGAAGCTCTGCCAGGCGGGTGCGCCTCGACGTACGGAGCTGCAGCCGCTGCCGGCGCCGCTCCAGACGGTCTCGCCGCCATACGTGTTGCCGGTGCCGAGCGTCAGCGTCGTGCCGCCGACGGTGATCACGTAGGGCGAGGCGGCCGGGATACCCGAAGGAGCCGTAGCCGTTGTCGCCCGAGGCGACCGTGACCGCGATTCCCGGGTGGTTGTAGGCGGTGTCGCTCGCCTCGGACGAGAACTCGGAGCCGCCGTAGCTGTTCGGAGATCTCGTTGGCGCCGAGTTTCGCCGCCGCATGTTCGACGGCCGCGGCCGAGGTTCGCGAGGCTGTTCGAGCTCGCCTCGACCAGAAGGATCTTGCAGTTCGGGCAGATTGCGTGAGCGACCTCGACGTCGAGCGCGATCTCCGCGCCCAGCCGCTGTTGGCCTGCGGGTAGGGCCCGGCGCCTGCCGCTCTGGTTGACCTTCTGGAAGCAGCCGTTGGCGCTGTTGCAGTCCGGGAGACCGAACTGCGACGCTGTAGGCGTTGAGGTCGGCTGGCGATGTTCGGATCGTCGTAGGCGTCGACGATCGCGATCGTCTGCGCGGTGGACGCCGAGCGCCGGCAGGCCGTAGGCCCCGCGGAACTGGCGCCGGGCCGTACCCCTTCGGCGCCGGTTCGCGGCCTTCGGCGTCCGCCGCGGCATCGGTCACGACGTGCGCGTGGCAACGCAGGTCGCGAGCCGACCGCGGCGGGACGCCGGGCAGACGCGCCGCTGCGGTGCTGCCGCGCAGCCGGCCGCGAGACGCCGCGCGGCGCCGTCCAGCGGCGCCGAGCACGCAGGCGATCGTCAGCCGAGCCGCGCAGCTCGGGCTCGAGCTCCTCCGCTGGCGATTCGATCACCTGCTCCATCCTGCGCATCGTACGACCCGGAGGCTGATAGCGGCCGGTTAAACATCGCCGGTAATCGGGACGCGAGGACTTCCGTCATCAGTCATCAGGCCGGCGAGCCGGCGCGGACGGCGCTCCAGCGCGCGGGCGATGCGGGCGACGCCCTCGCCGATCCGCTCCGGCGGCACGCTGGCGAAGGAGAGGCGCAGGCTGTTCTCGCCGCCCTCGATCATGAAGTCGGGCCGGCGACGAAGGCGACGCCCTCGCCCTTTGCCTCGGCGAGCAGGGCCGCCGTGTCGGTGCCGCTCGGCGAGGTCGAGCCAGAGGAAGTAGCCGCCGCCCGGGACGACGAACTCGGCCTCGGGGATCTGCTCGCGCAGCGCCTCGACCAGCGCGTCGCGGCGGTCGCGCAGGGCGCCCTTGACGAACTCGATGTTGCGGTCGAGCCGCCCGAGCGGCAGAGCTCGAGCACGATCGCCTCGGCCAGCATGTTCGGCGAGATGTAGGTCTCGTTGGCGCGCTTGGCGAGCTTCGCGATCTCCGCCGCCGGCCCGGCCAGGTAGCCGACCCGGACGCCGGGGCTGACCGTCTTCGAGAACGAGGAGGCGTGGATGACCCGGCCGGCGCTGTCGAGCGAGAGCATCGTCTGCAGCGCCTCGCCCTCGAAGGGCAGCTCGCGGTAGGGGTCGTCCTCGAAGATCCAGAAGCCGTGCTCGGCGGCGAGCTCGACCAGCCGCACCCGCTTCTCGGCCGAGAGCGTGCAGCCGGCCGGGTTGTGGAAGTTGGGGATGACGTGGGCGAGCTTGATCGGGCCCCGCCTGCGAGGGCCGCCTCGAGCGCGCCGACGTCGAGGCCGTCGTCCTCCAGCGGCACCGGCACCAGCTCGACGCCCGAGCCGCTGCAGCAGCAGCAGGGTGCGGTCGTAGGTGGGCTGCTCGACCACGACCCGGTCGCCGGGCTCGAGCAGATGCTCGAAGAGCATCGCCGCCGGCCTCGAGCGAGCCGTTGGCGACCATCACCTGGCCCGGTCGTCGAGGCCGCCGTGGCGCTCGGCGACCCACTGGCAGAGCCCCGGATGGCCGATCCCGGTCCCGTAGGAGAGCGCCTTTTCCCAGTCCTCGTCAAGCGCCGATCGCGGCAGCCTCCCGCACAGCTTCGCTCGGGCAGGATGTCGGCGCTGGGGGCCCCGCGGGCGAAGGAAATCGTGTCGCGGCCATCGGCCTCGACACTAGCAACGCCGTGAGGTCGTCGATCGGCGACTTGATGCGCCTGTAGCGGCGCTAACTCGCGAGTCGGCGCTAGGCAGCCGCGCAGGGACTTCGACCGCGATCTTCGCCGTCTCGGTCGGGCTTTCGCCGACCCGCACGCCCTTCGCCTCGAGCGCGTCCTTCTTCGCCTGCGCGGTGCCGGAGGAGCCGGAGATGATCGCCCCGGCGTGGCCCATCTGCTTGCCGGGCGGCGCGGTGAAGCCGGCGATGTAGGCGACGACCGGCTTCGAGATCTCGGCGGCGATGAACTCGGCGGCGCGCTCCTCGGCGTCGCCGCCGATCTCGCCGACCATCACGATCAGCTCGGTCTCGGGGTCGGCCTCGTACAGCGTCAGGATGTCGATGAAGTCCGAGCCGATGATCGGGTCGCCGCCGATGCCGACGATCGAGGAGTTGCCCTCGCCCGCCTGCTTCAGCTCGTTGCCGATCTGGTAGGTCAGCGTGCCCGACTTGGAGACGACGCCGATCTTGCCCGGGTCGAAGAACTGGGCCGGGATGATGCCGACGTTGGCCTTGCCGGGCGAGAGCACGCCGGGGCAGTTCGGCCCGATCAGCCGCACCCCCGCCTCCTTCGCCTTCCAGTAGGTCTTCAGCATGTCGAGCACCGGGATCCCCTCGGTGATCGCGATCACCGTCTCGACGCCGGACTCGATCGCCTCGTCGATCGCCGGCGCGGCGAAGCGGGCCGGCACGAAGATCATCGAGGTGTTGGCGCCCGCCTCCTCGACCGCCTCCGCGATCGAGTCGAAGATCGGGCACGCCCTCGACGTCCTGCCCGCCCTTGCCGGGCGTGACGCCGGCGACCAGGTCGGTCCCGTAGGCGCGGTTGCGCAGGCCGTGGAAGGAGCCCTCGCGCCCGGTCAGGCCGGAGACGACCAGCTTGGTCTCGCTGCCGACGATGATCGACATCAGGCGCTCGCCCCCGCCAGCTCGACGACCCGCCGCGCCGCGTCGAGCATCGTCTTCTCCTGGTGCAGGTTGGGCAGGTCGGCCTCGGCGAGGATCTTCAGGCCCTCCTCGGAGTTGGTGCCGTCGAGGCGAACGACCAGCGGCACGCTCGAGGTCGATCTGCGCCGACGCGGTGACGATGCCCTTGGCGATCTCGTCGCAGCGGGTGATGCCGCCGAAGATGTTGAAGAGGATCGCCGTGACCTTCTCGTCGGAGGTGATCACGGTCGAGCGCGTCGACGATCGCCTCGGCCTTGGAGCCGCCGCCGGCGTCGAGGAAGTTGGCCGGCGCGCCGCCCGCCTGGGCGACGACGTCGAGCGTCGACATGCAGAGCCCGGCGCCGTTGGCGAGGATGCCGACGTTGCCGTCGAGCTTGACGTAGGTGAGGCCCTTCTCCTTCGCCATCGCCTCCTGCGGGTCCGTCGGCGCGTGTCGGCGATCTCGGCCAGGTCCTGGTGGCGGAAGAGCGCGTTGCCGTCGATCGTCACCTTGGCGTCGAGCGCGACGACCTCGCGGCCGGCGGTGACGATCAGCGGGTTGACCTCGATCAGGCTCGCGTCCTCGGCGGCCGCGACCTCGGCCAGCTTCGCCAGCACCTCGGCCGCCTGCGTCGCGCACGTCCTCGTCGAGCCCGGCGTCGTCGACGATCGGCGCGCGCCGCGGCGGCGTCGAAGGGCGCGGTCGGGTCGATGTGGCGCTTGACCAGCGCCTCGGGGTCCTCCGCGGCGACCGCCTCGATGTCCATCCCGCCCTTGGCGCGAAACCATCGCCAGCAGCTTCTTCTCGCCGCGGTCGAGGATCACCGAGGCGTAGTACTCGGCGGCGATGTCGGAGCCGCCCTCGATCCAGACCTGGTCGACCCGGAACGGCCCCTCGCCGTGCGGGCCGACGATGTCCATGCCGAGGATCGCGTCGGCGTGCGCGCGCGCCTCCTCGGCGTCGGCGGCGATCTTGATCCCGCCCGCCTTGCCGCGGCCGCCGATCAGCACCTGGGCCTTGATCGCGCAGGGGTAGCCGATCCGCTCCGCGGCGGCGACCGCCTCCTCGACCGTCGAGGCGACCTCGCCACTCGGCACGGCGATGCCGTGCTTGGCGAACAGCTGCTTGCCCTGATACTCGAGGAGGTCCATGGGGAGGCGCGCCGCTGTGGCGCGGGCGGCAGCCTATCCCACAGTCGAGAGGCGCGACGCCTGCCTGCCGGGCGATTGGCATAATGCGCCGCCGCCGATGCCTCTTCCCGCTCTCAAAACCATCAAATGGGTGACCACCGACTGCTACGGCACCCTGATCGACTGGGAGAAGGGCATCGTCGACGCCTGCAGGAAAGAGGCCGAGAAAGACGGCTTCAGCTTCGAGGAGGGGCCGTTCCTGGCCCGCTTCATGGAAGTCCAGGCCGAAATCATGGCCGGCTCCTACGAGCTCTACGCCGAGGTGCTGCGCCGCACGATCGTCAAGGTCGCCGGCGAGCTGGGCTGGGAGATCGAGCCCTCGCGGGCCCAGTTCCTGCCCAACAGCGTCGCCTACTGGCTGCCCTTCCGCGAGGCCAACGCGGCGATGGACCGGCTCGGCAAACGCTACGAGATCGGGATCATCTCCAACATCGACGACAAACTGCTCGGCGATCTCGCGGCGCCACCTGCGGACCGAACTCGACCTCGTCGTCACCGCCCAGCAGGTGCGCAGCTACAAGCCCGACCCGGTGCACTTCAAAGAGTGCGCGCGGCGGATCGGCGGCAAGAAAGGCTGGGTCCACATCGGCTGCAACTACACCACCGACGTCGCCCCGCTGCTGAAAATGAACGTGCCGGTGATCTGGGTCAACCGCCACGGCGAGAAACTCGAGGGCCGCAAAGCCCCCAGCGCCACGGTGAAGAACTTCCGCGACGCCGGCGAAAAAGCTCGGCGCGTCCTGAGCGATCTTCTAGCGTTTCGCAACTTCGGCGGGCATCGCGGTTTCGACCTGTAGGTCGGCACCCGCCAGCCCAGCTCATGCATCGACCTGACACAAAGCAGGCGCGCACAGCGCGCACGCCTCGTCGTCTGCGCCGCGGGCTGCTCTGGCGCTGCTCTGCCTGCTCGCGGCGCGCCGGCCCAGCGACGCCGCCGCCCGCGGCCGCCCCGGCCGCGGCCCAGCTTCGTCGTGATCCAGACCGACGACCAGACCCTCGACGAGCTCTACGCCGACCTTCCGGCCACGCCGGAGCCGGCGATGCAGGCGATGCCGAACACGCTCGACCTGATCGCCAAGCGCGGCGATGACCTTCAACCGCTACTACGTCTCCTACCCGCTCTGCTGCCCCTCGCGGGTCAGCCTGCTGACCGGCCGCTACGCCCACAACCACGACGTCAGGGGCAACGTCCAGCCCAACGGCGGCTACTCCGGCTTCTCCTTCCGCGCCGCCTATCACCCACAACCTCGCCATCTGGCTGCAGAGCGCCGGCTACCGCACGATCCACGTCGGCAAGTTCCTCAACGGCTACGGCGACGAGCCGTTCGACAACGGCACGACCGTGCCGCCCGGCTGGAGCGCCTGGCACACGGTGCTGAAGGCCGACACCGACCACTACTACTACGGCTACACGCTCAACGACAACGGCCAGATCGACGGGCCCTTCGGCGACTCGGGCAGCTGGGAAACCCGCGAATACGGCGTCCGCGACGACATCGGCTGCCCGTTCGCCCCGACCAACGGCCTCCCCTGCTACTACGAGACCGACACCCTGACCAGCATCGCGACCGCGGAGCTGCAGGGCACCTCGCCGGAACAGCCCTTCTACCTGCAGCTCGACTACACCGCCCCGCACGGCGACTTCCGCCACCCGGCCGGGCCCGAGCCGGCGCCGCGCCACTACGACTGGTTCAACGGCGCGCCGCCTCCCGCACGGCGCTCGCAGGGCTTCGACGAGGGCAACGTCAGCGACAAGCCGCGCTTCATCCGCGAAGCGCCCTACCTCTCGCTCGAGCGACATCCACACCTACCGCGTCTACTACGAGAAGGCGCTGGAGTCGCTGCGCTCGGTCGACGACGGCGTCAAGCAGGTGGTCGACACGCTGGGCGCCGCTGCACCGCCTGCGCAACACCTACATCATCTTCACCTCCGACAACGGCTTCTTCTTCGGCGAGCACCGGCTGATCGGCGGCAAGTTCCTCGCCTACGAGCCCTCCACGCACCTGCCCTTCCTGATCCGCGGGCCCCGGCATCCGGCCCGGCACCGCAACCAGCGAGCTGGTCGGCAACATCGACATCGCCCCGACGGTGCTCGAACTCGCCGGCGCCGAAGCCGACAAGAGCATCGACGGCCGCTCGATGGTGCCCTTCCTGCACGACCCCAGCCTGCGCACCCTGCGGCCGCTACCTCTTCGAGTCCTTCGTCGAAACCAACGGACGTCGAGGAACAGGGCGCGATCGCCGAACCCGGCGACCAGAGCAGCAGCGACGTCGGCCAGAGCGGCCGGGGCGCAACCGCCTCGATCCTGGCCCCGCCGAAGGACTACGAGGGGATCCGCCTCGGCCCCTACAAGTACATCGCCTGGCCCGACGGCGAGAAGGAGCTCTACGACATCGAAAAGGACCCCTACGAGCTCAACAACATCGTCCGCATCCCCAACTACTTCCCGATCCGCAACTTCCTCCACCAGCGAACTGCTGAACCGGCTCGAGGACTGCGTCGGCCGCACCTGCCAGGAAGAAGCGCCGGAAATCCCGCTGACCCGCAAGGAACGCCAGCACCTGCGCAAACGAGAACAGCGGGAACAGCGGCAGAAGAACGCAAGGAACAGAAGGAACAGCGGGAAGCAAACAGCGTCACGCACCACAGCCGGCTGACCGGGCTGGCGCTGCGCTACTCGATGACGGCTAGTACGTCGCCTGTGGAGACAGCTGCGCCTTCGGCGACGTTGAGGGTGGTGACCTTGCCGGAGCGGTGGGCGACTATCTCGTTCTCCATCTTCATCGCCTCGATCACGCAGATCAGGTCGCCCTCGGCCACCTCGGCGCCCTGCTCTACCGCGACCTTGAGGACGGTGCCCTGCAGCGGCGAGGGGAGGGACTCGCTGGAGGCGGCACCGGCGCCGCCCGCCTTGCGCTCGCGCTTCGGTGGCTTCTTGCCGCCCGCGGCGGGCGCGCCTGTCCCGGCGGCGGCCTCGCCGATCACCTTGACGTCGAAGAGCTTGCCGGAGACCTCGACCTTGTAGTCGCGGGTGACGAGCTCGGCGCCGTCCTCCGTCGCGGCCGGGGGCTCGGCGACCTCGGGCGCGGTCGTCTTCAGCCAGTCGCGGTCTTCCATCAGGTCGCGGCAGGTCTCGCCTCCCGCCCACTGCTCGGTGGCGAGGAGCGCCTTGTGGAAGGGGATCAGCGTGGTCAGGCCGCCGATCTCGTACTCGTCCGAGCGCCCGCAGCATCCGCCGCGTCGCGTGCTCGCGGTCGACGTCCCAGACGATCAGCTTGGCGACCATCGGGTCATACATCGGCGTCACCTCGGAGCCGGCCTCGACCCCGGAGTCGACGCGGACGCCGGGCCCGGCGGGCTCGCGGTAGGTCGTGATCGCGCCCGGCGCGGGGGCGAATTTCTTGTGCGCCGCCTCGGCGTTGATCCGGCACTCGATCGCCCAGCCGCGCAGCTCCACGTCCTCCTGGGCGACGGAGAGCGGCTCGCCGGCGGCGACGAGGATCTGCTCGCGGACGATGTCGATCCCGCTGACCATCTCGGTCACGCAGTGCTCGACCTGGACCCGCGTGTTCATCTCGAGGAAGAAGTACTCCTCGCCGACCTGCATGCCCTCGACCGTGCCGGCGCCGCGGTAGCCGACCGCGGCGGCGGCGTCGGTGGCGATCTTGCCGATCCGCTCGCGCATCTCGGCGTCGACGTGGGGGCCGGGGGCCTCCTCGATCACCTTCTGGTGACGGCGCTGGACCGAGCAGTCGCGCTCGCCGAGGTGGATCACGTTGCCGTGCCCGTCGGCGAGCACCTGGACCTCGACGTGGCGCGGGTCCTCGAGGTAGCGCTCGACGTAGACGCGCGAGTCGGAGAAGAACTTCTCGCCTTCGCGGGCCGCGCCCTCGAAGGCCTCCTCGCAGGTCGTCGGGAGTCATCGCCACGCGGAAGCCCTTGCCGCCGCCGCCGCCCGCGGCCTTGCAGGCGACCGGGTAGCCGGCTTCCTCGGCCTGCTGCGCGAGCCGCCTCGACGTCCGCCGCCGCCTCGGTCGCGCCGGGGACGATCGGCACCCCGGCCTCGGCCATGATCTCGCGCGCCTTCGTCTTCGAGCCCATCGCTTCGATCGCCTCGGGCGGCGGGCCGATGAAGACGATCCCGGCCTCGGCGCAGGCGCGGGCGAAGTCGGCGTTCTCGGCGAGGAAGCCGTAGCCGGGATGGATCGCCTCCGCGCCGGCCTCCTTGGCGGTCTCGATGATCTTGGGGATGTTCAGGTAGCTCTCAGCCGGGACCGCGGGGCCGATCAGGAAGGCCTCGTCGGCCTCGCGCACGTGCGGCGCGTCGCGGTCGATCTCCGAGTAGACGGCGACCGAGCCGATGCCCATCTCCTTCAGCGTGCGGGCAACGCGGATCGCGATCTCGCCGCGGTTGGCTATCAGGACCTTCTGGAACACGGCGGCGCAGTCTAGTCATGGGCGGGACGCAACGGAACCTTTGTGCGCAAGATTCAATCGCGCTTGTAGCGGCTGGCTACGTACTCCTCCACCCAAGCGGTTGAGCTTCTCCAAGTGCCGTCTGCTGCCTTGGCGGCCTTGAGCCTTCCGCGGACGGCCGCTACGCGCAGCGCATTCGCCGAGAGCCCGTCGGTTGCCAGCGCCGGGAGGGGAACGAGGCGCGCCGGGCCGGCGATTGCGGGGACCACGAACTTGTAGAGGTTGTCCAGGATCGCCCGCGCGAGGAATTCGCCGAGCGGGCCGTGGTCTCCCTTGTCGGCGCGGCGCAGGGCCGCGAGGTACCGGGAGCGATTGCCCTTGTAGATGATCGCGGGCGGATACCCGAGGCGGACGAGCAGCAGGTTGAGGAGGAGTCGGCCGGTGCGACCGTTGCCGTCGAGGAACGGATGGATCTGCTCGAAGCGAGCGTGCAGGATGGCGAGGGACTCGGCGATATTCGACTCATCCGCCTTGCGCAGGGCCTGCGCGTCGGCGATCCAGTCGCGGATCAGCACCGGCACCTCCGTCCAATCGGGCGGGCGCATTCCGCCCGGGAAGGGCTCGATGTCGTGCTCGCGAAACGATCCGGGGCGCTCTCGGGGAGTGGCCTGTGGATGCGGCGCGACGTCCCACACCGGCGTCATCGCCAGGGTGTGGACCTGGCGCACCTCCGCCAGGGCGATCGACTTTCCCCGTCCCCAGTCGCCGGGCCGTATCCCGTGCCCGTAGACCCAGTCTGCCGCGTCGGCATATCCACGCACCTCCAGGTATTCGCTCAGCTCCTTGTTGCCGACCGCCCGGCCCTCCGAGAGCAGCTGCTCGACCTGTTTGAGGACCAGGGTGTTGCCCTCGATGGCGGTGGAGTGATGGGCCTCCTCAAGCCAGATACCCCGCCAGATCCCTTCCGCCTCCTCCGGTGACGGCAACCCTCCCAGCCTCTCCCGCAGCTCTCCAATCTGAACCTGGAGCCGTTTGTAGACATCTGCTCGTGACGGCCTTCCCCGTCGCGAAGATCCAATGTTGTTTGTTTGAACCATATATTAATTGTACCGAACAAATTCAAGGTTGTTCGGTTGTCTGTCAACTAAATGTTCCGAACACTTTTCTGGGAGAGCCCGGCAGCTAGGGTCCGCGACCCATGCTGATCGAGCTGCAGAGTCATTCGACCGTCTCGGACGGACAGCTGGCGCCGGCCGGCGTTGTGGAGGAAGCCGCTAAGGCCGGGGTTACGACGCTTGCGCTCTCCGACCACGATGCGATTGCCGGGGTGGCGGAGGCCGCCGAGGCGGCGGAGCGGTTGGGGATAGAGCTGGTGCCGGCGATCGAGATGTCCTGCGTGCACGAGTACGCAGAAGACCTCCACGTCTGCGGCTACTGGGTCGAGCTGGGGAAGATCGCGCCTGCCTGCGAGCGGGCGCAGCACGAGCGGGTCACCCGTGCCGGCGAGATCGTCGAGAAGCTGCGCGGCGAGGGCTTCGACCTGCACCTCGAGGACGCCGTGCGCGAGGCCGGCGACGCGCTCTCGATCGGCCGCCCCCACATCGCTCGCGCCGCCGGCGCGAGCGGCGACCTCGGCCCCTTCTTCGAGGAGTACCTGGTGCCCGGCGCCAAGGCCTTCGTCCCCCGCCGCTGGCCCACCGCCGAGCAGGCGATCGAGATCATCCACGAAGCCGGTGGCGTCGCCGTAATCGCCCACCCCTACTGGGACATCGACGCCCGTCACGAGGTCGACGACCTGATCCGCTCTCTGGGAGCCGACGGCGTAGAGACCTTCTACCCGACCCACAGCAAGGAGCAGACCGAGCACCTGCTGGAGCTCTGCAACGAGCTGAGCCTCGTCCCCACGGCCTCCTCCGATTACCACGGCCCAACCCACAAGACCTTCGCCAAGTTCGGCGCCTACGACACCTACGGCCTAGCCGACCCCCAGGTGCCACCCAAACCGTAAACCCGGTCCCAGGGGCGCTTCCGGTGCGCCTTATGGACCTGTGGGGTCCAAAAGGCGCACCGGAACGAACAAGCTGACGCGCAAGACTGGCGGCCGCGGTCACGGCCCGCGCCGCGCAACGAAAAGGGAGGGGCGAAGGCCCCTCCCAAAACACTCAAGCGCGGCTCCCGCCGCGCGTTTTGGGAGGGGCCTTCGCCCCTCCCGTACCGCTACGCAGCAATCAGGCCGTGACCGCGGTCGCCGGGATCAGCTCCCGCGACTCGAGATACTCGATCAGCTTCTGCGCCGACTCCTCGGCCGTTTCGCCTTCGGTGTCGCAGATGACCTCGGCGTTGTCGGGCGCCTCGTACGGGTCCGACACCCCGGTGAATTCCTTGATCTCGCCTGCAAACGCCTTCGCGTAGAGACCCTTGACGTCGCGCTCGGCGCAGGTGTCGACCGAGGCCTTGACGTAGACCTCGATGAAGCGCTCGCCCATCAGCTCGCGCGCCTCGGCGCGGATCCCCGCGTAGGGGGAGATCGCCGCGGTGATCACCGGCACGCCGTTGCGGCTGAGCAGGTCGGCGACGAAGGCGATCCGCCGGATGTTGGTGTCGCGATCCTCCTTGGAGAAGCCGAGCCCCTTCGAGAGGTTTTCGCGCACGACGTCGCCGTCGAGGATCTCCAGCTTCGAGCCGCGCTCGCGCAGGTGGCCCTCCAGCAGCCGTGAAATGGTCGTCTTGCCGGCACCGGAAAGCCCGGTGAACCAGAGGGTGAAGCCCTTCTCGCCAGCCATGCTCTTTCAGTCCTCCTTGTAAGCGTCGATCAGGATGTCGGCGACCTCGTCGCGAGAGAACTCGTGCGGCGGCCTTTCGCCGTTGCCGAGCATTTCGCGGACCTTGGTTCCGGAGAGGAACAGGCGCGCCTCTTGGTCATGCGGGCAGGTCTTGTTGGAGGCAAGCCCCTCGCACTCGTTGCACCAGAACGTGTGCTCGAACATCAGCGGCTCGATCCCGAGCTCGTCGATGTCGATCGTGTCGAAGATCTTCTGCGCGTCGTAGGTGCCGTAGTAGTCGCCGGCGCCGGCGTGGTCGCGGCCGACGATGAAATGCGTGGCGCCGTAGTTGCGGCGGACAATCGCGTGCAGGACCGCCTCGCGTGGGCCGGCGTAGTGCATCTTCGCCGGCTTCACGCCCAGCACCACCCGGTCGGTCGGGTAGTAGTTCTCCATCAGCACCTCGTAGCAGCGCATCCGCACGTCGGCGGGGATGTCGCCGGCCTTGGTCTTGCCGATCAGCGGGTGGATGAAGAGGCCGTCGCAGGTCTCCAGCGCCGCCTTGGTCAGGTACTCGTGGGCGCGGTGGATCGGGTTGCGGGTCTGGAAGGCGACGATCTTCTTCCAGCCGCGCGCCTCGAAGTCGGCCTTGTGCTCCGCCGCCGTCTTGTAGCGGCGCATGAACGCCTCCTCGTGGTCCGGCAGCGCGTCGACCTCGATCGGGCCGGCGATGCAGCGGTTGCCCTCCTCGTAGATCGCGGCGACGCCGGGGTGCGCCTCGTCGGTCGTGCCGTAGACCTTCTCGGCCTCCTCGCGCACGTCGCGCTCGAAGACCTCCTCGACCGTGATCCGGCCCAGCGGCTTGCCTTCGTCGCTGGAGAGGGCGACGACGTCGCCGACCGCGCACTCCAGGTCGGTCGCCAGCGTGATCGGGATCGGCCAGTAGTCGCCGCCGGCGGTCCGCATCTCGTCGCAGACGCGCTGCCAGTCGGCGGAGCCCTGGAAGCCGGCCAACGGCGCGAAGCCGCCGTTGCCGATCATCTCGAAGTCGGCGGTGTGGCGCTCGGAAAGTGTCAGGGAAAGCTCAGTCATCGTCTCGCTCATGCGTTGGATCTCACCAATCGGTCGGGGAAGGGTAGGGAAGGCTTATCGGAGGCGCAGGGCGCCGCTAGTTGATCCCGCACTCGGTCTTTTCGAGGCCCGCCCAGCGGCCGTCGCGGGGCGAACCGCCCTCGTCAACCGGCTTGGTGCAGTGGGTGCAGCCGATCGACGGGTAGCCGCGGTCGTGGAGCGGGTTGTACGGGAGGTCGTGCTCATGGATGTAGTTCCAGACGTCGCGCTCGGACCAGTCCGCAAGCGGGTTGAGCTTCCACAGCTCGAAGCGCTTGTCCCAGCCGAACTTGGGGGTCTTGGCGCGGCTGGCAGAGTCTTCGCGGCGGACGCCGGCGAGCCAGCAGTCTACGGAAGAGAGCGCCCGGCGCATCGGCTCGACCTTGCGCAAACCGCAGCAGGCATCGGGGTCCCGGTTCCAGAGCTCGTCGCCGTGCTTGGCGGCCTGCTCCTCCAGGGAGATGTTGTGAAAGCGGTCGAACTCGATCCCCAGCGAGGCGGCGAGGCGGTCGCGCGTCTCATACGTCTCCGGGAAGAGCACGTCGGTGTCGAGGTAGAAGAAGCGCGCCTGCGGGTTGACCTTGCTCGCCAGGTGAGCGGTCACCGAGCTCGTTTTCTGAAACGAGCAGGCGATGTAGTGGCTCTCGCCGAAGGTCTCGAACATCCACTCGATCGCCTGCTCGGCGGAGCGGCCCTCGAGGTCGGCGGCGATCGCCTCCGGGTCGGAGATGGGGGAAGGGGCGGCAACGGGGTTCATATCGCGCACTCGCCCTCGCCCCTCTCGACCTTGTAGGGGCTGGAGCGATTCCAGTCGATGAACTGCTGCATCGTCTCGAGGCTGAACTCGGCCGGCAGGGTCAGGTCCTTGACCTCTTCTTCGAAGCGACCGGCGCCGATCCGCTCGGCGAAGGCGTTGAACTCCTCGGCCTCGCCGGAGCGCTCGGCCTCGTAGAGGCGCACCCAGCGCTCGACCGCCTCGGGGACGCGCTTGGCCGGCAACCGCGACTTCAGCCGCGTGCCGAAGATCACCTCGCCGCCCTCGTATTTGCCGCCGATGTGCGGGATGTAGGCGGGAATCTGGCGCTCGCCGACCTTCAGCGAGGCGCCGTAGAAGCCGATGTTGGCGATGTGGTGCTGGCTGCAGCCGTTGGGGCAGCCGCTCATCTTGATGTGGATCTTGCGGGTCAGGGCGTCGGAGATCTCCATCGCCTCCAGCCGCTCCTTGATCGCCTGGTTCAGTCCCATCGAGCTGGTGATGCCCATCTTGCAGCTGTCGGTGCCGGGGCAGCTGACCACGTCGGTGATCTCGCGGGCGCCCGCCTCGGCGAGGCCGAGCTCGGCCAGCCGCTGCCAGACGTCGTAGAGCGCCTCGTCGCGGACCCAGCGCAGGACCAGGTTCTGCTGCACGGTGCTGCGGGCGTAGCCGCCGGTGAACTCGCGCATGATCGCGGCCAGGCCGCGGAACTGCTCCGGGGTCAGGTCGCCGCGGTAGATCTTTACCTCGACCGCGGAGAAGCCCTCCTGGCGCTGCGCCTGGACGTTGCCTTCGATGAAGCGGTCGAACTCGGTGCGGTCGCCGTTGGGCGAGGCTGCCACCGGCGGCGCCTCAGGGGCGTTCGCCTCCTCGTCGTCCTCGAAGCGCAGCCGCTCGACCAGCTCAGCGTCGAAGTCTCGCTCCGCGACCCACTCGCCCTCGAGCTCCTCGTCGACCTGCTCGCGGAGGGCGTCGATGCCGATCTTGTCGACCAGGACCTTGATCCGGGCGCGGGCACGGTTGGCGCGCAGCCACTCCTGGCGGTCGAAGATCCGCAGCACGGCCTCGGAGACCTTGAGGTAGTCGCCGTTGTCGGCCTCGACGAAGTCGTAGAGCGTGGGGGCGACGCGGGCCATGATCGAGGTGCCGCCGCCGACCCGGATCTCGAAGCCCTTGACCCCGTCGCGTTCGCGCGAGATGAAGGCGACGTCGTGGATCCCGGTGATCGCCCGGTCCTCGTCGGAGCCGGTGAAGGCGGTCTTGATCTTGCGCGGCATCAGCTGCGTCGTCGGGTGGCGGACGAAGTAGCGGGCGTAGGCGCCGGCGTAGGGCGTCGGGTCGAAGATCTCGTCGGAGGCGATGCCGGCCCAGGGGTCGCCGGTGACGTTGCGCACCGTGTTGCCGCAGCCCTCGCGCGAGGAGAGGTCGGCCTCGGCGATCTCGCGCAGCAGCTTCTCCATGTCGCGCAGCGGCACGTGGTGGATCTGGATGTTCTGGCGCGTCGTGATGTGGCCCTTGTTCAGCGGCGCGTACTTCTCGACCACGCTGGCGAAGGCCTCCATCTGCTGCGGGGTGACGCCGCCGAAGGGCAGCTTGACCCGGACCATCTGCACGTCGGGCTGGCGCTGGCCGTAGACGCCCTGTTTGAGCCGGAAGCCGATGAACTCCTCTTCGACCCGCTTGCCGGCGAGGAACTCCTCGGCTTCGTTGTCGAAGTCGTCGAACTCGCGCTCGATGATCGGGATGATGTGCCCGGGGACGTTGCGATACGTCTCCGGGTTCTCCAAGGTGCCGGTGCGGCCCTTGCCCTTCTGCTCCTTCTGTGCGTCTACGACGACCTCCACGCCACAGAAAATAGCAAAACCTGACAGGGATTCAGGTATTTAACTCGGAGGCAGCCGCTTCTGGGCATGGAGGATCGCCGCAGCCTCGCCCGACTCGGCAACGGTCCCATCCTCCGGCTCGAGCGGCAACCCCTCCCCGGCCCACCCCACGATCCCCTCGCTCAGCTTCCGGGCATCAAAGCCCTCGGCAGCCAAAGCTTCAGCAGCCATGGTCGACCGGTTCCCGCCGCGGCAATAGAGCACGACCGGCCGATCCTTGTCGATCTGCCCGGCCCGCTCAGCCAACTCAGCCAACGGCAGATGAGTAGCACCGGAGATCCGCCCCATCTCCCACTCATGCCCAGCCCGCACATCAACAAGCTGCGCCCCATCGGCAATCAGCTTTTGAGCTTCCTCGCGAGAAACAGTGGGTGGCCCGTCGCTCATGGGACAGAAATCTAACGACGTGTCGCAAGGGAGGGCGTGGACCCCTTCCCCAAACACTCAAGAGCGGCGCAAGCCGCTCGTTTGGGGAAGGGGTCCACGCCCTCCCCAAACCACAACGCCTAGTCGATCTCAGTCCCCTCGATCAAAAACGCCACCCGCACATGAGCGCGGTACTCGTCCAGATTCTCCCCCGAATCCCAGTGGAGACGATGTCGACCGCCCGGATGTTCCGCAGCGTGCCCTGCGCCTGCCCCAGCGCCTGGCGCGCAGCGTCGTCGGTCGACGTTTTCGAGCTTCCGACCAGCTCGATGATCTTCACGACAGCCATCTCTCTCCTCCTTCTGAGTCCACGACAGTGCCCTTCGCACCGACCCCCTCGATCAGCGCGGCCCGCTGCCACGGGCCGATCGTCTCCCCCTCGTCGCCCGCAGACAACGCCGTCTCCGCGACAAATCGCTCGATCGCCGCAGCGATCGCGGCTGCCTCGTCTTCGCGCGGACCCAGGGCCATCCGCACAGAGCTTAGGCGACAGGCTGATCGGCTGGGCCAGAGACGCTGACTCTGTATGAATATACGCACATATACAAGCATCCTTGCTAGAGTTTGAATATGCATACAAAACAGATCCGGCCAACAGGCTCGGCTGCGCCGCGCACCTGGTCCATCCACAACGCGGCCGACGTCGGCCGCGCGATCGCCGGGGTACGGGTCGCGAGGGGACTGACGCAGGAGGGCCTCGCCAAGCAGGCCGAAATCGATCGTGGCTATCTCGCCCGGCTGGAGGCGGGGGCCTCCCAGCTGGTGCTGGAGCGATCGCTGCGCGCCCTGCGCCGAATGGGCGCGACGATCACCGTGTCGATTCCAGGCGCCGATGGCGAGCGCTGAGAGCCTTGGCGTCTGGCTCGACGGAGTCCGGATCGCGGAGCTGACCCGGCGCGCGAACGGCTCGATCGGCTGCCAGTACACCGCCGAGGCGCTGGACCGCTGGCCCCGGAACAGTCCCGTCATCTCCTGCAGCCTCCCCCTCGGCACGCGGCGGCGCGAGGCCATGGCGTTCTGCAGGGGCCTGCTCCCCGAGGGACGCGCGCTGCAGGCGCTGGCCGATCGAGCCGGCCTGGCGACACGTGACACCTTCGGGCTTCTCGAGCGCTACGGCAGGGACGTCGCCGGCGCCCTCGTGATCGGCAGGGACGACCCGGACGAGGGGCGCTTCGGGGTCGAGCCCTACACCTCCGAAACCCTGGAGGCGGCGCTCGACGACCTCGACGAGCACCCTCTCGGCGCAGGCGATGACAGCGAGCTGTCGCTCGCCGGCCTTCAGGACAAGCTCCTGCTGGTCGACCTGGGCGACGGCAGGTGGGGGCGGCCGCTTCGCGGCAGGCCTTCGACCCACATACTCAAGGTCGACGACGCTCGCAGGCCGGGGCTGATCGACGCCGAGGTGGACTGCCTCGAGCTGGCCCGTGCCGCGGGGCTGACGAGCGTCGAAGCGCGGCGAGAGGAGTTCGGCGACACGCGATGCTTGATCGTCTCCCGCTTCGACCGGCGCGAAGAGGGCGGCGGAATACGGCGGATCCACCAGGAGGACCTGTGCCAGGCGCTCGCGATCGACCCCGACGCCAACGACAGGCGCGCAAAGTACGAGTCGGCCGGAGGACCGACCTTCAAACAGGCCGCGGCGTTGCTCGACAGCTACGCGAAAGACCCGCCCGCGGAGCTCGACCGCCTGGTGGCAATCTTGGTCTTCACGGTGCTGATCGGCAATGCCGACGCGCACGGCAAGAACCTTGCGCTCCTGCATCCAACCCCCGGTGAGGTTCGGCTCGCCCCGCTCTATGACACCGTGCCGACGGCCCTGTGGCCAAAGCTCCGCACCGACGCGGCGATGTCGATCGGCGGCCAGGTCGCGCTGGGCGACGTGACCCTGAAGGACATACGCCGGGAGGCCCTGCTTTGGCGGCATCCCGGCGACCGGGCGGAGGAGGTGGCCCAAACCACGATCGACGCGGTCCTCGCCGCCATAGCGTCGAGCGCGACCGCCGAGCATTCGCCGGTCGCGAAGTTCGTTCGAAAACGCGCCGGGAGCTTGCGCGATTAGCCTCGGCCGAGGTCGCTCACCCGGGGAAGGAGGTCGGGAGCAGCTCCAGCGCCGCGACGTGACGCGGCCGAATCGTTCCGAAATGGCGACGGTCGAGCGTCGCGACCTTCGACTCTCCCAATCGCTCCGCCAATGCCATCACGCTGGCATCGACGACACCGAGTCGCAGGTCCGCATAGGTGCTCTGCAGCTCATGGCATCGCCGCAGGTCGTCGTGCGGCGGGCTTTCCACGGTGTAGGCGCCGGCCAGAACATCGTCCAGAAAGGCGAGCCACACCGCCGGTGCCAGACGCTCGTGGCACCAGTAGTCCAGCTCGGAGAGGACGAGTGAAGGAACGATCAGGTCCTCGTTCGCCCCGGCGATCAGCTCGGCACAGGGCCGGTGAGCGGGGTCGGCAGCGTCAAGCGCCGCAAGCAGCACGCTGGTGTCGAGGATCAGCGCCACCTACGTGGGTGGGCGAGCCACGGGCTCGGTGGCGGTCTCAGCCGCGCTGCGGCCGTCCTCTGAGCGGCCAAGCCCGAGCTGAGGCCGGCGCGCTCGCCTGATCGCCACAGCCTTCTCTTCGACCGCCTCGGCAAGCACAGCGGTGAGGCTTCCTCCCCGCCTGCGAGCCTCGGCCTCGAGCGTCGCGAGCGCTTCGGCGTCGGCACTCACTGTCGTTCGGCGATTCATGATGCATGATGCTATCACCGTCGATACCCGTGGCGAACCGATGCGCCTGGTTGTACCTTTGGGAACGTGAAACCCGTTAAGCAGGCCGGAAACTGGACGCCCGAGGGCAAGGCTGAGCGTGCCGCACTGCGACAGGACTACCTTGAGCTGACCGCTGGGCAACGCGTTGAACAGGCAATTGTCCTGAGCCGGGAGCTGACCCGGCTTGCGGCGCGGGGTCTGACGCGAGCTTGACCGGGGTCTCGCCGCTTGACGCCAGTGGTCTGCTGGCAGCCCTGAGCAATGCCGGTATCGACTTCGTGGTGATCGGCGGATTCGCCGTCAGCGCTCATGGATATCCGCGTGCCACCAGGGATCTGGACATTGTTCCTGCTCCCGACACCGAGAACCTCGAGCGCTTGGCGACAGTGCTGCAGAAGTTGAACGCAACCCTTCTTGGAATGGAGGAGTTCTCAGCGGAGGAGATAGTTCGGCCGGACGCTGATGGTTTGGCCATGGGCGGCAATTTCGTATTGGCCACCAGCAGCGGCCGGCTTGACGTGATGCAGCTCGTTGCACCCGACCTCGATTTCGGTGAGCTCGCCGCCGCAAGCGTCGAAGATGAGGTTTTCGGGCACCAAGTGCGTTTCTGCAGCTACGAGCATCTGGTCGCGATGAAGGAAGCGGCGGGTCGCCCCGAGGATTTGCTCGATCTGGAACGCCTGCGCCAAGCGCGGGGCGAGTAGCAGCACCGCTCTGCAACGTCCGTGGCCTCAGCCAGCACGCGAAGGAAGTTTGCCCGCGGCTGAAAACTTAGTTGTCTGTAATGTGTTGTCGGGTTGTGGGAACGAGGTCAAGGCAAGGGGAAGCGGTGAGGCCGGCGCTCAGGGCAGCTCCAATCTCTGCCTCATCGAGGCCGGCGCGGCGACCCCTGGGATTGGTTGCCGTCGCGGTCGCCCTGCTCCTCACCGTCGCGGTCGCCGGCGCGGCCACGCTCCAGGAGGGCGGCCTGCGCATCACCGTCCTCTCCCAGCTGAAGCCCTACAAGCTGCCCCGCAAGGGCACCGCCCCGATCGCCGTCTTCGTCGCCGGGCACCTGCAGAGCTCCACCGGGGGCATCCCGCCGCAGCTGCAGCGCCTCAAGATCGACGTCAACAAGCACGGCCTGCTGCAATCGAAGGGCCTGCCGGCTTGCCAGATCCCCGAAGTGCAGCCCGCCTCGACCGAAAGGGCGCTCGACAACTGCGGCGACGCCCTGATCGGCTCGGGCCAGTTCTGGGCCAACATCGTCCTGCCCGACCAGGGCGCCTACCCGACCCAGGGACGCCTGCTGATCTTCAACGGCCGCGAAAACGGCCACCCGGTGATCCTCACCCACATCTACACCTCCCACCCCTTCAACAGCTCTTTCGTCATCCCCTTCTCGATCAAACACGTCTCCAAGGGCCCCTACGGCACCGAGCTGAAGGCGTCGCTGCCCCAGGCGCTGGGCGATTGGGGCTACCTGGACCGGATCAAGCTCACCCTGAAGCGCAAATACCGCTACCACGGCAGGGAGCTCTCCTACTTCAACGCCGGCTGCCCGGCCCCCGGCAGCTCGAAACGCGCCAACTTCCCGCTCGCCTACGCCGAATTCTCCTTCGCCGGGCGCAAGCCGATGGGGGCGACCGTGAACAAGACCTGCGCAGTCAAGGAATAAGAAGACGGAGGATTGAGGATGAGAAAGCAGACCGCCGCGGCAACCGCCCTGACGGCCCTCGCCCTGCTGGCAACAGCACCGACGGCCCAGGCCACCTATGACCCGATCGGCTCGGGCAGCACCAAGCTCACCCTCGACAAGCGCTTCGCCTCCTTCCTCAAGAAAGATGGGATCACCCTCAACGCTGCCGCAGGGGCCAAGCGCAAGGGATCCGCATTCACCCTGCCGGTCATAGAAGGCAACATGGACCCAACCCTCGGCCAGGGGGAGATCGACCAGCAGGGCACGCTCGTCTTCCAAAGCGATCGCAAGAAGGTTCCCCTTCGCAACCTCGTCCTCAAGACCAAGCACTCCCCGCTGATCGCCAAAGTGGGAGGGGGCCAGCTGAAGGTCGCCACCTCCGCCAAGCTCTCCTCCAAGCGTGAAGGCTTCGGCACAGCCTTCAGCGCCAAGGCCCTGAAGCTGACTGCCAAGGTCGCCACCCGGCTCAACAAGAAGCTGCGGCCGGAGGTCCCCTTCGCCCAGGGGCAGCCGCTCGGCACCGTGTCGAGCAACGCCCAGCCCCGGCTGGTCACGGTCCTCGAACAGGGCCGCGCGACCCTCGTCTTCGACCCCGCCTTCGTCGCCAAGCTCGACGGCCTCTTCGTCTCGCTCAACCCGATCTTCCCGGCCGAACACCAGAAATCGACCTTCACCTTCCCGATCATCCCCGGCGGCCAGCTCGCCCCCGACGGCTCAGAAGGCACCCTCCGCACAGGCGGCTCGGTCGAACTGCTGCAGCTCTCGGGCGGCCAGATCTTCTGGCACGAACTCTGGCTGGACCTGGCCGCCAAGGCCGACTCGGCCGAAGTCGACGTGGAGCCGACCCCTGCCTTCCCGGGCAAGCTGGGCCGCATCGGTGTCTTCGACCTCGGTGCGGCAACGGTCTCTTCGGATCCGGAGGCGAGGACGATCTCCGTCTCGGGGGCGCCGCTGGCGCTTCAAACCCAGACCGCGAAGACCTTGAACGAAGCTTTCGCCCCCGGCAAAGAACCCTTCAGGGCCGGGGAGACGGCCGGGGCGCTGTCGTTTACGGCTCAGGGCCAGTAGACGCGTCCGTCAGGGCGGCGACATCGGCGAGGTCGGTCGGCCGGCCACGGGCGAGCTTCATCTGGATCAGGTCGTCCAGGTCGACGACTGGGACATCGATGTCGCCAAGCATGACGTGGAGGGCACGTTCGCTCAGCTCGGAGTAGGGGCGGCCGCCGGGGACCTCGTGCATCACGTCGACCCCGCCATCGCGCGTTGCGAACTGCCAGATCGTCGCCCGCGGCAGCATCTTCGCGTCGATCGGAGTCTCCTCGTCTCCGGGGTTGAGGACGCGAGCATCCAGCGACCGCAGAGCGGCCGCGAGGCGTTTCAGGTTGGCCGGCTCGGGCGCTGGGATCAGGTCGGCATCGATCGTCGTGCGGACATGCCCATGAGTCTGCACGGCCAGCCCACCGATCAGCACGTACTCCACCTCGTGCTCAGCCAAGGCGCGAAGGATGCGCTCGGCGTCGAGAGGAGCGTCAGCCTCCGCCACGGGTCTCTCTTCCCGCCCGCGCCAAGCGAGCGGCCATGCGGTTCCAGGAGATGCCGAGGGCGAGACGCTCAGCGGGAGAACGAGCGGCAGCCACTCGCCGGTGGGCCGGGTCATAGTCCCGCACCGGGGGGACAGCGGCGAGCTCGAGGCGCTCTCCCATCGCCCGCATCAACAACTCCAATGTCTCGACGCTCGGGGATACCTCGTCTGCCTCCAGCCGGCTGATCGCCGACTGCTTGGTTCCCACCCGCCGGGCCAGGCGCACCTGGCTGAGGCCATACCGGCGGCGAGTCTCGCGAATCAAGCGACCGGGAGTCACGCAAGAAGTATAACAAAAACGTGATACTTAACTAACCAGCGGGTTCTCCCAGCTGACCTCGGTGAAGCGAGCGAAGTCAGTGTCGGTGGAGCAGACGGTCAGGCCATGCTCGAGGGCGAGTGCCGCGAGTTGCGCGTCGGGGACCAGGTTGCCGCGGGCGTCGTGTCGCATCGCGAGCTTCTCCGAACAACTCCGCGTGCTTGGAGCCGGGCTGGGGGATCCAGGCCGTCGGCGCGGCAAGCCAGTCGGCGACGCGCGCCCAAGCGGTGACAGCGTCGAGGGGCTTCTCGAAGGCACGCGGGTGGGTCGAGATCCGCAGGAACGCAACGAGGCTCTGCCACGGAAAGCCGACCCGGCGCGATCCGTTGAGCCGATCGGTCAGCCAAGCGGCAGCAGCCTCATGCTGGACCGCGCGCTCCTGGACGGCGTAGAGAAGGAGGTTCGCGTCGAGCAGCATCAGCGGGCCGTCGGGCCGTCGAGCGTCTCCAGCGTCTCGCCGATATTCGAGAAGTCGACACCCGAGCCGAGATCGTGGGTCTCCTGGCGGAATGCATGAGTCGAGCGTTTCGCGGTCAGGCCCGCCCGGACAAGGTCGTTGACGGCGTCGCTCAGCCCAAGATCGCGTTCGCGACGCAGCTTGTCGATGCCCGCGGCAACGTCGTCGGCGAGAGTGATCGTCGTACGCATGCGCCAAGCGTAGCATCTTGATGCAACTAGGGGGCGAAGTGCCGTATTACCTCGAGGAGGTGGCCCGCACCGACATCGGCCGGCTCCGGGTCTATTCCCAGCCACTCGGGGGCGAGGTGAGGCAATACCGAGACAACAAGGGCCTCGAGGTCGACGCGATCGTTCAGGCGAAGGACGCCTGGGCGGCCTTCGAGGTGAAACTGGGGGGCGAGGGACCGATCGACGAGGCTGCCTCGAGCCTTCTGAAGTTCGCCGGCGAAATCGACGCCGAGCGGAGCGTGGAGCCCGCTCTGCTGGCGGTGGCAAGGGTTGGGGTTCGAGAGCGTGCGACTGGGCTGACAGAAGGTCCCCTTTCTCAGTCCGCGGCATCCGGAGCGCTTGAGTCCGGATCGCCGGCGTCGGGGAACAGCTCGTCGATCGCGACAAGGAAGTCCGCCGCGACGTCGACGTACTTGGCGGCTTCCTTTGCGTCTGGCGGAGCCGCCTCGTAGTCGCCCCTCTCGCGGACTTCCTTGGCCTGACGGGCGAGGGCGCTGAGCTCATGGTCGAACTCGCCGG
Source organism: uncultured Solirubrobacterales bacterium (assembly GCA_963714665.1). Classification (GTDB taxonomy): domain Bacteria; phylum Actinomycetota; class Thermoleophilia; order Solirubrobacterales; family 70-9; genus VRUE01. The sequence goes on from CAVQPE010000008.1 coordinate 227,369, forward strand.
TCGCGACGAAGACCTTGCTGAACAGCGTCCATGTACCGCCGTGGGTCTTCGCGTACTCCCCTCGCTCAGAGAGGGCTGCGCGAGCGGCGTTCAGCATTGCGTAGTAGGCGGCGCTGACGACAACGGCGGGATGGGCCACGTTGAGGATCTTCTGCGCATCGGCGAGACGATCCCGTGCCTGCTCCAGGTACTCCTCCGAGCGCGGGCTCACAAAGCGCTTCCGTGCAGGACGACCTTGTCGCGGTCGACCTCCTGGATGAAGAAGGATTCGATCTCTCGACGGCCTCGCAACCACTCAGGGGAGTAGGTGTGCACGGAGTAGGTGAAGGGACTCTCCCCCTCGGCTTCGGCGGCCTGCGCGCTGAGGTCCAGCGCCGCATCCCGGCTGCGCTCGTGGTTGCCCGCGGCGATCACCAGCAGGTCGACATCAGACTCCGGGTGGGGCCGCTCGCCGCGGGCGCGCGAGCCGTAGAGCCAGACGGCCAGGAGGTCGTCGCCGAGCTCATCGCGGAGCATGGCGACGAAGCGCTGCACGGTGCGGCGCTCCGGGCCCGAGAGCGTGGCGGTGGAGAGGGGGACATCGAGACGTGTGGCCATACCCAGAAGGATAGGCGGGCCGGTGCGCGGCTGCCGCGGCTTGACTGGCTGAGCCACAGTGTGCGGAATCTGGCCTCTTGACGATTCCCTTCATGCAGGCGAGGTGGCATGCCTTCCCCGGTGCCGGACTGCGGCGCGAGATCCTCGAGCCGCTCACCAACCTGCACCTGTGGCGCAATCGGATCGCCCATCACGACTCGCTGCTGTGCCGCATTTACGTCGGCGATGGCGCGGCTGGCAGGTCGAGCCCGAGGATCGTCGCGGCACCGATCTGCACGCTCTGGGGGTAACGGGCGGCGGCTGCTCGCCGACTCACGCTGACACAGCTCACTTCATTCGTAGCGCTCCCCCAGCGTCGTAGTTTCCGCTTCAGTGGAGCTTCTCTTCGCCCAGCCCACCGCGAGGCAAGCGGTCGTGGCCGTGCAGGAGACGCCGCTCAGGCGCGGCAGTTTCTTCCCTTCGGGGTTGGGCGAGGACTGGATCCCCCATTCGCTGCCACCCCAGGACTGGACCAGCGTCTTTTCTTCTTTGGGGGCGAATTCCCCGCCAAGTGGGTTCGCTTCGGTGACGTAGCGACCGACCGCGAGGCAGAAGCTCGAGGAGGTGCAGGAGACGCCGAGCAGGGACTCGGCTTTGGAGCCGCTGGGGGCAGCGGTGGCGACGATCGACCAGGAGCTGCCGTTCCAGCGCTCGGTGAGCTGGTGGCGGTTGAGGAAGTTGGCGCTCTCGGTGTAGCTGCCGACCGCGAGGCAGAAGCTCGAGGAGGTGCAGGCGACCTTCTCCAGCCTGTTTTTGCCGGAACCTTCGGCCCCGGGTGTCGTGGAGATCGACCAGGTGCTGCCGTTCCAGCGCTCGGCCAGGGCGCCGTTGCCCTGGGTGCCGACGGCGGTGCAGGAGCTGGCCGAGTCGCAGGAGACGCCGAGCAGTTCGCTGTCGCCGGATTCGGGGTTGGCGCTTTCCTGGGTCGACCAGGAGGTGCCGTTCCAGCGCTCGGCCAGGGTCACCCGCCTGCTGCCGTTGAAGTAGGAGCCGACCGCGGTGCAGGCCGATTCGGAGCTGCAGGAGACGTCGCGCAGCTCGGCGCTGCTGGCACCGGAAGGAAGCGACGGGGTTTCGGAGCCGGGGATCCACGTCCCGCCGGAGCCCGCTAGCAGGCTGACGAACGCGGCGCCGGCTTTGTTCTTGCCGACCGCGAAGCAACGGGTGGTCGAGCGACAGGCGATCGAGTAAAGAGTGCCTTCGATACCGCTGGCGCCGGTTGCTTTCCATTCGCTGCCGTTCCAGTACTGGATAAACCCCTTGCCGGTGTAGAGGTCGTTGCCGGCCCCCAGACACATCGACGAGGAGGTGCAGTCGACGTCTTCGAGCTTGTCTTCGGGAGAGGCCTGGGTGAGGTTGGGGGTGGATTGGGTGGACCAGGCGGTGCCGTTCCAGCGCTCCCCCAGCGTCGTAGTTTCCGCTTCAGTGGAGCTCTTCTTCGCCCAGCCCACCGCGAGGCAAGCGGTCGTGGCCGTGCAGGAGACGCCGCTCAGGCGCGGCAGTTTCTTCCCTTCGGGGTTGGGCGAGGACTGGATCCCCCATTCGCTGCCACCCCAGGACTGGACCAGCGTCTTTTCTTCTTTGGGGGCGAATTCCCCGCCAAGTGGGTTCGCTTCGGTGACGTAGCGACCGACCGCGAGGCAGAAGCTCGAGGAGGTGCAGGAGACGCCGAGCAGGGACTCGGCTTTGGAGCCGCTGGGGGCAGCGGTGGCGACGATCGACCAGGAGCTGCCGTTCCAGCGCTCGGTGAGCTGGTGGCGGTTGAGGAAGTTGGCGCTCTCGGTGTAGCTGCCGACCGCGAGGCAGAAGCTCGAGGAGGTGCAGGCGACCTTCTCCAGCCTGTTTTTGCCGGAACCTTCGGCCCCGGGTGTCGTGGAGATCGACCAGGTGCTGCCGTTCCAGCGCTCGGCCAGGGCGCCGTTGCCCTGGGTGCCGACGGCGGTGCAGGAGCTGGCCGAGTCGCAGGAGACGCCGAGCAGTTCGCTGTCGCCGGATTCGGGGTTGGCGCTTTCCTGGGTCGACCAGGAGGTGCCGTTCCAGCGCTCGGCCAGGGTCACCCGCCTGCTGCCGTTGAAGTAGGAGCCGACCGCGGTGCAGGCCGATTCGGAGCTGCAGGAGACGTCGCGCAGCTCGGCGCTGCTGGCACCGGAAGGAAGCGACGGGGTTTCGGAGCCGGGGATCCACGTCCCGCCGGAGCCCGCTAGCAGGCTGACGAACGCGGCGCCGGCTTTGTTCTTGCCGACCGCGAAGCAACGGGTGGTCGAGCGACAGGCGATCGAGTAAAGAGTGCCTTCGATACCGCTGGCGCCGGTTGCTTTCCATTCGCTGCCGTTCCAGTACTGGATAAACCCCTTGCCGGTGTAGAGGTCGTTGCCGGCCCCCAGACACATCGACGAGGAGGTGCAGTCGACGTCTTCGAGCTTGTCTTCGGGAGAGGCCTGGGTGAGGTTGGGGGTGGATTGGGTGGACCAGGAGCCCCAGGTTGTGAAGGTTTGATCTTTGCCGTAGGTAGTGCCTTTGCCGTAGGCAGCCACCCGGTAGTGGTAAGTCGTCCCCGCTTTGAGACCCGAAAGGGACTCACTCACTTTGACGTTTGCGATGCCCGAGCCGATGCCTTTTGGCGATGTCGGCACTTTGGTTCCGTGTGGCCCTTCTCCCGTTTTGTATTCGCTGGTGTCGTATTCGAACTGATAGCTCGTTTCGACCCCGGCCGGGTTGATCGTGCCGTTGAGTACGGCGTGGCTGCCGTCGATCCCCGACGCACCGTTCGTCACAACTCCAGGAAGCGTTGTGAATGTCTTATCGGCGCCGTAACTGGTGCCGTCTTCGTTGGCCGCAACTAGCCTGAAGTGGTAGGTGGTTTCCGGTTTCAGACCTTCAATCGCTTGAGTGGCGGCGACCATCGAGGCACCCGAGCCGATCCCTTTGTGCGGCACTGGAACGGACGTTCCATGCGCGGCTTCACCTTTGGCGTAGGCGGAAGTATCGTATTCGAACCAGTACGTGGTTTCGGCCCCCAAGGGGTTGACAGAACCTTGCAGTGTGGCTCCCACCTCTGTTACCGAGCTTGCAGTTTCGCTCAGTGTCAGCGGCTTCGAGACTCCGGACCAAGCCGAGACCCGATTGTTTTCGGCATCGTCGACATATATCTTGCCGTCGAGAGAAGCGGGCGTGCCGAAGAGCTGATTGCCGAGCGACGACGCTATGCCGGTGGGCGCATCGAGCTGTTCTGGGCCTGCTCCTGAAGAGCCGAAGGAGGAGACGTAGGTGCCATTGGGCAGAAACTGCTGAACGCGGTCGTTGCCAGTGTCGGTGACCAACAGATTGCCGGCAGATGCGTCTATCGTCACCCCCGTTGGTTCTTTGAACTGGCCGTTGCCCGTGCCGGCACTGCCGAACTGGCGGATGACGCTAAAGACTTGTTTTTCTTTCCAGACGAGCTGGATCTCCTTGACCGTGTTGTTGCCAGAGTCGACCACGTACCAGTCGGAGGTGTAAAAGTCTTCGGCCGGGTCTTCAGCGTTGATCACGTCGGTCGGCGATTTGAGGCTGCCTTCGTATGACCAGACGTGTTTGCCGGATGCCGAGTAGTCGTCGATGCTGTTGTTCCCTGCATTGGCTACGACTACCCCGTAGGCGCTTGTCCCGAGTCCCATCGGCTGCGAAATGCCTTCGCTGATCACCAAGGGTTTGCTTCCACCGACCACTTCGCAACCCCAAGGCGAGAGGCTCAAGGCCACGATTCGATTATGTCCCGAGTCGGCTACATAGAGCCGCTGCAGTGGGAACATGTAGATATGGTCTTTGTCGTCTTCAAAGGTCCAAAAGGACCCCTCTTCGGCAATAGCCACACCGGTTGGCCCATCGATCGGTGTTGTCCCTGAACCTTCGTACGTGCATGCCTTGATGAATTCGCCCGTCGGGGAATGCTCTACCAACCGATCGTGGTTGAAGTCGCTCGTCCAGATGTTTCCTTCCCAATCAAGGGCAGAGAACTGCGGACGATCCAATGCTCCTTCGCTGGAACCAGGCCCCCCGAAGGTCCCCTGGGGGAGCTTCGGTGCGGTGCTCAGGGTGAGGCCCCTACCGGTGGTTTTCCCGTTGGCGCTTTCGGCGACGACACGAAAGTGGTATTGGCTGCTTTTCGCCAATCCGGAGATCGAAGCCGAAACGGCCGTCGGCAGCGTGGTTGCGCTCAGGGTTTTGACCGTAGTTTCGTTGCCGTAGGCTGGAGTCGCTCCCCACTGGAACCTGTAAGTGGTCGATGCCCCCTCGGGGTTCACGACCGCGTTGAGGGTGGCGCCGGAGCTCGTTACAGCCGATGCCGGGTTGCTGATCGCCGCCGGCCGTGCTTTGGCTTCACCGCCGTTTGGCGTGCCCATGCCAGTCGGTCCGTCATAACCTTCTTTTGCATTACACAGAACCGACGGGGAGCATTCGCCTTCTCCGTGGACCCCCCACCAATTTATACCTTTGGTGACATCGAACCAGCTTACGGGTTTGTTGTAGATGCCTTTGATGCCTTCTTCGTCGAGGCCGCCTTTAAGGGCCAGCGACGCGGCTATCAGTGGCGAAGAGGCGCTTGTCCCCGCGACTATCTGCCATCCGGTGGGAGAGGCCCCCAAGCCCGGGAAAGTACTGTAGACGGACAGTCTTTCGGCGACCGCCGATATGTCGGTCTCCGTGCGATGGCCGCATATTTCTGGCTGCCATGAGGGCTTTGCAACATATGAAGTGCAACCGCTTCCCGTGAATTCCCATGCCTGCTCAGACCAGCCACGAGAAGACGGCCAAGCAGAGTTTAGCTTGGTGCCACCTGCGGCTACCACCGTGCTGTAGCTGGCGGGCCAGTTCGGAGAGCAGTCCAGGCAGCCTCCTTTTTCGTTTTCGTAGGACCACTGTTCGTTGTTGTAGCCGTTGTCCCCGCTCGATACGACGATGTCCACACCCGGGTGATCGTAGGTTTCGCTGAAAATTTCGGAGAATTCTTTACCGATATAATATTCCTGAGTTCCCCAGCTGTTACTAATGACATCGGCACCCATAGCCACTGCCGTTTCCTCAGCAGTGCTGAGTTCGTCGATGAAGTTTTCGTCGGCCTCCACCAAGAGGATATTGCAGTTGGGGCACGCCGCCGAAACCATATCGACATCGAGTGCGATCTCGAGTGCCCAGCCGGATTTTATGGGACTGGGATAGTTTTTTTCTTCCCCCCACATATTTACCTTCGTGAAGCAGCCGTTGGCGTGGGTGCAAGGAGGCAGGTTGTAGGTTTCTCGGTATACGGCCATATCCGCTTCGACATTGGGGTTGTCGAAGGCGTCGACAATCGCCACTGTCTGGCCTTTTCCTCCTGATTGCGAGGGCAGCTTGTAGGCGGACTGCAGATCTTGTGGGCTGAAGCCGCCCGCCATACCGCTTGCGCCAACTTCAAGTCCACTCGCGGTTTCAACGGTTGCTTGCGATTGACCGGTGTCCTCTTCATCGCTCGGTTCGACAACAGCAAAGCAAGTCACCTTCAGACCCCTTGACGGAGGACAAGCATGGAACGGTCGGCCTTTGGGCGGGTGATTGGAGTAGGGAGCGATCCGATCGCTGGGGAGAGATACCTGACCCGCCGAGACGGAGCCTCCGGCATCCCCCTGCGAGGACTGCGAGCGCCGTCGCATCCGCTTTTGAGAGTGCCTTCGGCGGTGCGCCTTATGACGGTGCTTGGAGAACACGAGGGTATGAGCCTTCGCTGAGCGGGATGCCGATGCCCAAGAGGAAGAAGCAAACCCAAGCCCCGCGAGAAGGGCGACGGCCAATCCCAAGCCAAGGAACGCCCGTGGATAAATGGAACGGATCCTGGCTGCTGACATCGAACTCTCCTCCCCCTCCGACAACCCGCTGGTGCCGGCTCGACTGATCTAGCGCAAGGGCGTGTACCCCGCGTTGACCTTCTCAGGCATATGTCAGTGCTGCTCGACCAATGTGATCGTGTGAATCAACCGTATCCGTCCAGTTTTGAGGTTCCTACGCCTGCCTGTTTAGGGCCTCGGTGTCTCTACTGCTCTGGGCACTTGGTTGACCGAGCTTCCTCGAGCCGCAGGGCGGCGTCGATCTCGGATGTGCAACTGTCGATCGAGCGTCCGATCAATTCCTCACTCGCGCGGAGGCGACTCGCAACGGTGTGTCGCCTTACCCGGAGAGAGGCTGCTGTCGAAGAGACGTTCCGGCTTGCCGCGAAGTAAGCTCGCAAGGTCTCCTTGGCAGCCTTTCCACCGTCGCGTTCGGATTGCAGCGGGACCAGGTAGAGTTCGCGAAGCGAGGTGGTCAGAAGATCGTCTTGGACGATCGAGGCGAGCAGGGCGACGTCGGCATAACGGACGAATGACTCGGGGCTTCGCGCCGCGATCGGCAGGGCGGCTTTGGCCTGCTGGTGGGTGAGGCGCCACCCTGCGAGGTCCTCGCCCGGCTCGCCGACGGCGATCCGGGCTTGATGGGGATCCTCGGCAGCGGTGAGCTCGGAGACGAGCGACTCGGGGTCGAGTGGGCTGCGACCGCCGAGCCAGGCCCAGAGCAGTCCCTCCTCACGGCGAAGGACCAAGAGCCGGCAGTTGAAGCCGGCGGCAAGATGGCGAGTCGCCTGCTCGACCCCGACACCAACCCCAACCACGCCGAGGTGCCATCCCCCAAACTCATATGCGAGCCCCGTGGCATCGACAAGCTCTCCGGCCAGCAGGCGCTCGATGCGCTCGATGCGCCTCTGCTCGGAAGAGAGGTGCAGGGTCTCGGACTCCCGCCCGTACTCCTCGGTCACCGTGGCCAAGAAGCGGTCAAACAGCGCCGCCTGCTCGCGCAGCAGGCGCTTCAGCCAGGGCTCCCTGAGGCTGGTGGCCCCCGCCTCCTGCACGATGAAGTCCCCAAGCGTGGTGTAACCGGCGAAGTAGCGGCGCAAGACGGTGTCGAGAGGGATGTTGTTGCGGGCGGCTAAGCGTGCCTGAGCCAAGAGCAGGACTGGGACCCGGGGTGATCGCTCCTCGCCGTGCTCTACGGCCGAGAGGCCGAAGTCCAGGGCCGAGGAGACCGCTGCTCTCAGGCCCTGGACGTATTCGGGGTCTGCCGCCTCGGCGGGGTCGGCGATCGCATAGGTGCGGGTGAGCAGGGCCTCTTCGATCTCTCCCCTGCGAGCACGCAGGCGCTCGGCGAACTCTGACCGAGCTCGCTCGAGCGACCCGCGCATCTCCTCCTCCGCGCTCCTCTACTTCTTCGCCGGCTTCAGCTTCACCGTGGAAGCCGTAACCCCGGCCCCGCTCGTCTTCGCCTTCAGCGTCTTGCCCTTGGCCAGTTCCTGCTTGGCCGGGCCGGAGAGCTTGACCTTGACGGTGGTTGTTGCGCCATCGGCGATCGAGAAGGAGGCCTTGCCGATCACCAGGGTCTTGGTCTTCTTGCCCTGCTTGACCTTGGCCTTGAGCTTGATCGTGCCTTTGCAGGGGCCACCGGTGCAGGTGAGCTTCAGCGAGGCCTTGCCGCTCTTTACCGTGGCCGATCCCGCTGCCTTGGCCGTGCCTTCGGTGGGCGGCGGCGGTTTGACTTCTTCTTTTTTGGCTTCTTCTTTGGCGTTGGCGGTGAAGGTAGCCGTGACCGTGGTGTCTTCTTCGATCGTGACCGTGCAGGGGGCGATTCCAGAGCAGCCTGCGCCGCTCCAGCCGGTGAAGGTCGAGCCCGAGGCGGCTGTCGCCGCCAGGGTCACTTCTTCGCCTTCGGGGTATTCGGCGGCACAGGCGCCGCCGTCGCAGGTCACCGAGCCGGAGCCGGTTCCGGCTTTGGTGATCGCCAGTTTGAATTCAGGGGTGGGTTCTTCTTCTTCGTCGAAGGTGGCGGTGACCGACCTGTTGGCGCTCATCGTCACTTTGCAGGTGCCGGTGCCGGTGCAATCGCCGCTCCATTTGACGAATTCAGAGCCCGTTTCGGCGATGGGGACGAGGGTCACTTCGGTGCCTTCCGCGTATTCGGCTTCGCAGGGTTCTTGCGGGCCGGCTCCGACTTTGCATTCGACTTCGCCTTCGCCGCTGCCGTCGGTGTTGACTTCGAGTTCGAATTCGGGGGTCGGTCCGAGGTCGAAGGTGGCGGTGATCGCGCTGTTGGCTTCGATGGTGAAGCTGCAGGGCGATGTGGCGCAGGCAGAGGCCGAGCCTGTTCCCGAGCTGAAGCCGGCGAATTCAGAGCCTGCTTCGGCGAAGGCGAGCAGTTCGACCGTTGTGCCGTTGGGCTGAGGGCTTGTGCAGGCCCCCGGGGAGCCCGTTCCGTTGAATTTGCATTTGACCGCGCCTTCGCCGGTGCCGGCTTCGGTGACCGTCAGGGTGCGGGGGATCAGGTCGAACTTGGCGCCTACCGATTTGGCGGCGCTCATCGTCACTTCGCAGGCGCCAGAGCCGCTGCATGCACCGGTCCATTCCTTGAATTCGGAGCCCGCCGTTGGGATCTGACTCAAGGTGACGACTTCGCCTTCTTCGAATTCGGCTTCGCATTCGGAGCCGCAGTTGATACCGACGGGAGTGGAGGCGACGGTGCCCGTACCAGTTCCTGACTTGGAGACGGTTAGGGAGAATTTGGTGGGTTCGCCTCCTTCGCCGCAGAGTTCTTCTTCTTCGCCCGCTTCGGTGCAGGCGAAAATCGCGGTCACTTCGACGTTGCCCTCGCCTTCGAGCACGATCGCGAGGCAGAGTCCAGCTTCTGGTTCTGTGCAGCCAGGGCCGTATTCCCCTTCTTCGACGACCCAGCCGGCCAATTCGGAGCCGGGATCAGCAGTCGCAAACAGGACGGTGCTTTCGAAGCCTTCGCCTTCGTTGCTCATTTCGTCTACGCAGACGCCGGCCGCGGGCCCAGGCGTTTTGTAGCTGCATTCGATCGGCGGAGTGCCTTCGTACTGGCCTCCGAATCCCCCGACGCTGCTGACTTCGCCGGCACCCGAACCTTCGACGTTGACGGTCATGGTCCCGTTGGCGAACGCCTGCGCAGCCGGGACGAGCAGGAAGGCCGCCACGGTGGCAACAAGGATGCTCAGTCGGATGCGGCCCGGGATCGGGCTGTGCTCAGTACCTCTCATAGTGGCCTACCTCCCCGCGTGGCGCTTGTGGCGGCGCTTGGCGTGTCGTTTGTGTTTCTTCGGGCACTTGACCTTCAGCTCCGGCTTGGCGTCATAGGCCTTGCCGTTTTGGCCGAGGAAGTCGGCCGTGGCGAAGTGCTTCTTCGCGCAGAGGTTGGTGCTGTTGACGAAGAGGCCCTTGGAAGCCCCTTCCAGTTCGATGTCGAAGCTGGAGACGGGGGCATCGGGGGCGGTTTCGAAGGTGTTCCTGAGCCCTCCGCCTTTGACCGAGTCGACGTGGCCGACCAAGTCGAAGTCGAGCTGGGAGTTGTGCAGGGCGACTACGAGGTCGGGCAGCGTGTGTTCGGAGGACCTGAGGAAGACCGGGCCTTCCAAGGCTTCGCCGAGGATCGGGGTGGAGGCCTTGGCGTGGCCATAGATCGAGCCAGAGGGGCACTGTTCCCCGTTGCCCCCTCCGGCTTTGAACTGCACCCGGGTGCAGATCGTGTTGAAGTGGGCGTTCTCGATGAACTCCGATTTGGGCAGGGTGACCTGGGCGCTTTGGATCCCGGCTTCGCCGATCCCGTTCATCGCCAGGTGAGCGGTGAAGCGGGGATGGGCTCCTCTCCTCGTGCCGCCGATCAGCTTGATCGAGAGCTGCGGCTTGAAGGGCAGGGCGGCGCAATCTGCTGCCTGGAAGCGGGAGGTGACGGTGATCGGGTTGTCGTCTGCTTCGCTTACGAAGTCAAGGCCAGAGCCCAGGACGGTGCTTGCGGTGGAGGTCTGGGTGCAGTCGGTCGGGTTGAGGACGAATTCGGGGCGGTCTACGTAGGCCCTTATGTCCCTGAGATGGACCGGGATGCCCCTGATGATGTGGGGGATCGGGTCCGATCCGGTGGAGTCGATGAAGACTTCGGCGGTTTCGGGGTCGATCTTGAAGCCCTCTCGGACGACCACGGTGCCGATGTCGAAGGGGCCGACCTTGCCCGCGGTGATCGCCACCATCGAGAGGTTTGAGCCGTGGTAGGGGCCGGCGAGGTAGACCTTGCCGGGGGCGTAGGTGAGGCTTGGGCCTACTCCCGCTCCTGCCAGGGTGCGGCCGATCTCGCTTGCCGCAGGGCAACTTGGGTTGTCCAGCTCTTCTTGGCCGCCGTGGGGGCCTGTTCTTGCCTTCGCCGCTTCGATCGCCTGATCGGAGCAGTAGGGGATCCCGGCCAGCTTGCCGGTGATCCCCGGCGGCAGCTTGATCGAGAAGTGGGTGATCTCCTGTTCTGAGTCGCTCCTGAACAGGCGCAGGTTGAAGGGGGAGAAGCTGCCGGCGCGGTTGTTGATCGTGCCGGCAATGAGGCCCGGTTTGAAGGGCGGCAGGCCGCCGCTGGGGCAGGGGCCTTCGTTTGGCCCGGTGATGATCTGGAAGGCGGAGGTGGTTGTCACCGGCGCCCCGCCCGACCAGGGGTAGAGGGTCGCTTCGGCGTTATAGGTGCCACAGGACTGGGGGGTTGTGAGCGGGCTCCTCGCCCCCTCGCGGAAGTGCAGCTTGAAGTGGGAGAAGGGCAGCTGGGGGAGTTCTTCGGCGACGGTCGTGAGCCGGCCGGTGACCGGGTCGGGTTCGACCTTCAGCGGCTGCTTGACCGAGATCCCCAGCTCGGGGTTCTGAATCACGACGTAGAGGGCGAGGAGAGAGTTGAAGGGGTTCTCGTAGGGCTTGGCGATGTAGAGGGCACCCTTGAGGGTCTTTTCTTCGAGTAGCGGGCTTTCGACTTCCACCGTGCCGATCTTCGACCCGTTGGGGCAGCCGGCTCCCGCCGCGGAGAAAGCCGTCCCAGCTTCCAGCTGGGCTTCGGTGCAGACGTTCAGGCCTTCGGCCAGCGAGGGGTTGGCGCTCATCCCTTCGGGCAGGGTGACGACGGCTTTTTCGATATCGGAGTCGGCGAGGCCAGTCGGGTTGGAGAGGCCTTCGTTGTTGACGTCGAGGGCGAAGTCCAAGCCGGTTGGACTCGAGGCCGCCTTGGTTGTCGGCTGGGCCTTTATCTGCGGGTTGAAGCCGAGCCTGCCGCAGCCGGAGAAGCCAACTGGATTGCCGTTGGCGTCGTGGGTGAAAGCGGAGCCTTCGACAAACGTGCCGGGGTCTTGCCAGGAGTCCGCCGCCCACTCGGTCAGCAGCGGCCCGGCACAGGCGCGGGGCACGGTCAGGAAGGGCTTTTCGGAGATGTTCGCCGGGCAGTTGCCGAAGGAGGTGGCATCAACCTTGAGGCAGCGGCCCCGCAGGGGGTCATGGGCATGGTCGGCTGGGACTCCCCAGAGGGTCAGCTCGGCACCAGCGACTTCGATGATCTGGGAGACGTTGGTCGGCCCACCAACTATGTCGTAAGGCGGCGCTTCGTTTAGGCCCAGTTCAATCGTGACCGGCACGTTGGCGGACCAAAAGCCCAGCTTGGAGGCGACGCCCGGCGGCGGGGCGAGATTGTAAACGGCAGAGTAGAGGCCTTCGCCTTTGTCTTCTTCTTCGACGATGCCCTCCACCTTCACAATCCCCACCGCAGAGCTGTTGGCGCAGTTGGGAAGCGGGTTTCCATCGACGTCCACCCGGGTCAGGAAGTCGGCGTTCGAGCACGGCGGCACCGCCGTGGGGTTGCCGGCCAGTCCCTTGATCTGGGCGGTATCGATGTCCTTGATCGCGTCAGCGATGCGGACGCCGCCTTTGCCGGTCGCTTCGGTGTCGACGTCGAAGGAGACGGTCATCGCGAAGGGATGAGAGCCGGCCTGGGTGACCGCTTCCCCGGACGAGTCGGTGAAGGTGACGTCGAATTCGGAGATGCCGAACTCCGCGCAGGCAGGGGCGGCGGCGCAGAGGGCGGCTAGGGCGCAGAGGGCCAGGGCCAAGAGCAGGCGGCGCCTCATCGTCCCGCCCCCCTGTTGCGGTTGGCTCGGCCGCGGTGGCGCTTGTGTTTCCTGGCGACGCATTTGCCCTGCCGCCTGACCTTGCCCTTGGTGCAGGTCCTCGGTCCAGCCGAGGCTTCCTTGGCCACGTTGCCCGCCCCTTCGAAGGTGGCCGAGGCCGGGGTCGGGTCGTCGGGGGCTTCCGGCGCCGACTGGCAGGCTTCGCCTTCGCAGGCCGGTGGCGGGCTCGGCGGCGGCGGGAGGCCGCCGCCGGCCCTGGCGTCGTAGACGTCGAGCAGGCCAGGGTCCTGGGGCAGCAGGCTCGAGAGGGTGGTGAAGAAGACGTCATCGCCCGAGGGGCTCGCGTCGAGGAAGGAGGAGCCGTTGGCGCTCTGCCCGGAAGAGATCAGGTCCACGCACCCCCCGGCAGCGGGGGAGAAGCCGGCGTCTTGGGCATCGCAGCCGCCGCTGCCGACCCGCTCCCACTGATAGACGTCCTGGCGGCCGTTGGTGTCGCGGGCGACCAGGGGGTCGAAGCTATCGAAGTAGAGGCGAGTGCCGTCGGAGGAGAGGTTGCGGCCGGGGTAGAGGCCATTCTCCCAGGGCGCGATCCGAGCCGCCACCCAGAAGGTGCTGTTTCCGCTTTTCACGACCGCACCCTGCGGCCGTGCGCCACCGGGGTTGCAGGAGACACAGCGCAGCTCGCCGACTCCTTCGCTTGCCGTCGCGTCGTAGAGGTAGACCTCGGTGTCGGCTTTCCCGCTCGCCGCGTCGGTGTTGTCATAGCCCGCTGCCGCGGCCAGTTTGGCGCTGGCCGAGATGAAGGCGGCGCTCAGCCCGTCGGGGCTGACCCGGGCGGCGTGTCCGCCCGGCGCGAAGGCGACCGCCGTGCCGATCCCCTGGGAGCCCCCCGGTTCGGCGTCCGCGGCCGCAAGCGTCGCGATGAATCGGTAGCTCCCCCCGCCTTCGCCGGATTCGTAGAAGTAGAGGTTGGGCTTGCCCTCAACGGCGCCTTCGCTCCCCCCCAGCCCCGCTTTGCTCGAGACCAGGTAGACCCGCGAAGCGTCTTCGCTCATCCCGACCAGGCCGAAGACGCCGCCGGCGATCAGGTGGGTGGCCTCGGCCCCGACGTCGAATTCGTAGAGGTCGGCTTTGCCCGCATTCAGGTCGCCGGTGGAGTAGATCGCCTTGCCGCCGTCATCGGCCGCGCCCCAGTACCGCGAGGCGTTCGTACCCGACAGCTTTTCTCCCCTCCGCGAGACCGCGAGGGTGCAGGCCTTGTCGGCTTCGGTGCACGAGCTGGTGGAAACCAGCGTCGCGCCGGCTTCGGTTTTGCTTGCTTTGGCCGAGAAGGTGAGCTTGAAGACGCCGGCTTTGGCTTCCTCGACTTTCATGATCGTCGTTTCGGCGGGAATGCCACCATCCGAGGTCGATATTTCCTGGCCGACGGCGAAAGCGCCGGATGTGGCCACAACGTTGGGGACGACTTCCGAGGCCGGGCCGGTGAGTTCGCTGCCTGTTTTGACTTTCGTCGTCGATTTAGACAAGGTGAGGATGAACCTTTCGGATTTTTCCTTGCCTTCTTCTGCTTCTTTTTTGCTCAGCGGTTCTTCTTCAATTTTCGTCACCGTCGTCCCGGCCGGGATGCCTTCGGGGGCGGTTATTTCCTGGCCGACGGCGAAGGAGCCGATACTGCATTCGACTTTTTTGACCGTCGCGGTCGTGTTCAGGTTGCCGGTGCATATCGCGGGGCCGGTCAGGTCCCCCGTGCCGGTGGCCGAGCCGTGCAGGCGGGCGCTGTCGGGCTGGAAGGGGTTCTCACGGAGGTAGATCGCGCCGTTGCTCCCCGTCCAAAAGACCCGCTGCCCATCGGCAGAGACCGCGTTGTGGACATTGAGGATGCGACTGTCCTGGAAGATATTGTCTGGTGGAGGCCCGCCCGCCGCGCAGCGGCCGGCGCTTACTGTGTTGTCGGGCAGCACACAGAGAAAGCGCGTCCCCGCTGGTCCCTGCGCGTAGAGGCGGGGCGATTCGCCGACCGGGTCGGGCGCGTCTGGGGTCAGCTTGCCGCTTGCCATGAAGACCGCCTCGGAGCCATCGGCTGAGAGGCCCTGCAGTTCAACGTTGCCGATGCCCCCCTCGATGCTCGGCGGTTCGGTGATCAGCGCCTCATAGCCTCCCCCACCGCACTCGGAATCCGCGCGGCGGTAGAGGTTCAGCTGGCCCGCGGGCGCCCCTTCAGCCAGCGGCGGATCGGCAAAGTTGAGCAGCCAGCCGTCGCAAAGTTCCGCCGAGAAGGCCCTGAATTCGTTGTCGAACCTCGTCAGCGGGCTAAGGAGCGCCGTCGTCTCCGGCGGCGATATCCCGTGGTTTCGCCATTCTGTCGCGCCGCGGGTGGCGATGTATTGAGAGGTGACGGGGGCCGATTGCGCATCGCCGAAGGCCCGGTAGGACCCGTAGGCGACCTTTTCGCCCGAGGCCGCGCTCTGGTTCAGCACCGCCGGCTGTGTCGTCTGGGTCTCGTTGAGCACGACGATGTCGCCGCCCTTCTTGTCGACCGGGGAAACCAGCTCATAGGCACGGCAGTCGGGCAGGAGCGCCGAGGCGCCGATCCGGAAGGCCTCGTTTTCCGGGCATGCTTCGGCCCTGGCGGGTGCGAAGGTCGCAAACGTTTTCTCTTCGCTGCTCGCGTACTGGTTGAGCAGCAGGTCGATCGCCCGCAGACGGTAGTGGTAGGTGGTGCCGGGCTCAAGCGGGGAGGCGATGGCGCCGCGAACGAAGCCCGCTTCGCCGGAGCCGAAGTTCAGTTCGATGTCGCCGTTGCCGGAGTCGGGGACCTTCGCCGCTTCGGCGAAGCCACTTGCCTGGTAGTCGGCGTCGTTGACGTATTCGAAGTAGCCAGTGGTCGGGATCCCCAGCGGGTTGACCACCGCGTGCAGGGTGGCGGCGTCCGTGCCGACCGCGGTCGCGTAGAGGCCTTCGAATTCGAGTGCCTTCAGGGTTTTGAAGGCGGCGCCATCCGCGCGGGCATCGCCTTCGCCACTCGGGTTGTCGGCGTTGGTGGTGACGATGCGGAAGCGATATTCGCCTTCCGGCGCGAGGCATTTTTCTTCTTCGATCAACTGGGTCGTCGGGCTCGAGCAGCCGATCTGGGCTTCGAGGCCGTGGAGCCGGAACTCAGTCCCGACGGGCATCGGGACCGTAAGGGTTTCGGTCCTCTTAGTTCCGGCCCTTCGAAGCCGCCCTGTTCTTCGAAGGCATCCTTACTCAGGTACTCGAAGTGGAATTCGGTCGTTTTGCCCTCGGGGTTGACTTCTGCCTGGAGGGTTGCCTTGGTGTTGCCGATCCCTGTGACCCCCACGCTGGAAGGTGGCACAATCGGGCCCGGTTTGGACAGGGAGAGGTATGTGACCCTAGCCTCTCCATCGCTGCCGAGGATGTCGCCGTCTGCAGTTTCCAGGAATGCTGGACCTTCCGTGGGCGCATGCAACTTGTCATAGCCCACGCTGCTCAGCGGAGTGCCAGGCAGAGTCGTAGACAGTGAAGACAGAATAAGCAGGCCCTTGCGAGGGAAAGTGTCTTGCCTCTCCACGCGACACATACAATCTGTCGGCACCGTCGACCTCAAGTCCCCTGCCGGGCCTATCCGGATCCAGCGGGTATGGGCCCCCGTATTCGCTGCAGTCCGGGTGGAACCTGAACACCCCGCCGCCCTTGTTGTATGTGGCGTAGACGTTGCCCGCGGAATCGACCGCGATGTCGCCGTTGAGGTTGTCTTTGTGCGGGAGTTCGCATTCTTTCAGTAGGCCCCCGTCGGCTTTGAACACCTCGATCCGCGAGGAGAACCCCGCCGCTTCGCTCCCCAGCGTGTCACCGATGTAGACGGTGCCACCGGGTCCTGCCGCAATCGGGTCCGGCGGCCGATTGAACTGGCCGGGGCCTGTGCCGAAGGAGCCGAATGCGAGCAACTGGTTGCCTTCGGGGTCGAACTTCTGCACCCGCAGCACGGGCGTTTCTTCATCTTGGGGACTGTTGAAGACATAGAGATCATGACGGGAGCCGCTGCCAGGGGTGTTGTCGACCGCCACTCGCCGCGGCCTGTTGAACTGCCCCACACCCGAGCCCGCGATCCCTTTTTGGCAGCCGCTCGCCGTGGTGCATTTCTGGAATACGGAGGTTCCGTCTTTCACTCCCCAGCCGAAAGCGAAGAGGAAAGTGCCGTTGGCTTCGAAGACGTCGATCCGGTTGTTGCCGACGTCCGCAGCATAAACGCGATCGGTTTCGGTGTCTGCGGCTACGCCCCCGAGTTCGCCGCCGCACTGCCCTGCACCCGTCCCGGGTGGACAGAAGCTGATATCGGCCGAGGCGACGGATGGCACCACGAGCATCGCCACGACCACACAGAGAAGCAGGCCGAGCTTCAACGTCCCCGACTTCACCCTCGCGCTGCCTTCCATGTCCCGTTCCTCTCTGTCCATCTAGTCCCGTTGTCCCTTCTGCGTTTCTGTGGCGCCCGCTCCCTGGACGGGCGTTACGTCTATGTGCTGCGTGCTGCGAACTGCGAAGTCTTGGTGTGCTGTGAGACCCTTGGCCGCGGGGAGGGAAGCCTCCCCGCGGCCTTGGCTTGCTTCTTCGTTGCGTTACCTAATTGCCGCTCCTATTCGATTTCGTTGAAGGTGGCGGTTACGTTCTTGGCGCTTTCCATTGCCACCGAGCATTCGGCCGGGGTCGGGTTGCTGTCGCAGCCCGTCCATTCGACCGTTTTGGACCCTGCAGCCGAGGTGGCTACGAGGACCACGGTTTTGCCCGGTTTGTTTTTCGGAGCGATCCCGGTCGGGCCCTGGTAGAGGGAGACCGTCGAGGCGCAGAGCGCTTCGCAGGTCAGCCCCGTGCCTTTGACCGTGCCGTAGCCCGAGCCTGCCTTGGTCAGGGTCAGCGCTTTGGCTTCGAGGATCGGTTTCGGGCTGCCGCCGAATTTGGCGTGGACCGTGCCGGCCCCCGAGAGCGAGACCGTGCAGGTTTCCCCGGCTCCGACGCATGCTCCCGTCCAGCCTTCGAAGGTCATCCCCGTGGCGGGCTTCTCCTTGAGGATCACTTCCGCTTCCTCAGGCACCGTGGCGTCCTGCGTGGTGCAGGTCGTGCCGCAGCTGATCGCTTTGGGTTTGGAGGTGACCGTGCCGGTGCCCGTGCCGAGCTTGTCGACGGTCAGGGTCGCGGTCGGTTTGGCCGTGAAGGTGGCCGTGACTTCGTGGGCTTCTTCCATCGTCACCGTGCAGGTGCCGGTGCCCGAGCAGCCTGAGCCCGACCAGCCGGTGAAGGTCGAGCCGTAGGCCGCGAGGGCTTTCAGTTCGACGGTTTTGCCCGGTTTGTTTTTCGGGGCTACCCCGGTCGGGCCCTGGTAGAGGGCGACCTCGGAGGTGCAATCGAGTTCGCAGGTCAAGCCGGTTGCTTTGACCGTGCCCTGTCCGCTGCTTTCGCCCTTGGAGAGGGTCAGAGCCTGCGGGTTGGCGATCGCTTTGGAGGTGCCGCCGAATACCGCTTCAAGCGATTCGGCTTCTGCCATCGGCACCGTGCAGGCGGTCGAGGCCGAGCCGTCGCAGGTCCCGCCTTCTTTGGCGTTCTCCCATTTGACGAAGGTCGAGCCGGTCGACGGTTTGGCGGTCAGCGTGACCGGGGTGTTCTTGTACATGGAGGCTACGGCCGAGTTGCAGGCCGCGCCGCAGTTGATGCCTTTCGGTTTGGAAGAGACCGAGCCGATGCCGCCGGTGCCGCCGGCTGACTTGGTGATGGTTAGTGGGGCGCGGTTGGTGGGGCCGGTTTCTTCTTCACAGGTCCCCGGGACTTCGCAGGCGAAGATCGCGGTCACTTCGACGTTGCCTTCGCCTTCGAGCACGATCGCAAGGCAGAATCCCGCTTCTGGTTCTGGACAGCCAGGGCCGTATTCCCCTTCTTCGACGACCCAGCCGGCCAATTCGGATCCAGGATCAGCGGTCGCAAACAGGACGGTGCTTTCGAAGCCTTCGCCTTCGTTGCTCATTTCGTCTACGCAGACGCCGGTCGCGGGCCCGGGCGTTTTGTAGCTGCATTCGATCGGCGGAGTGCCTTCGTACTGGCCTCCGAATCCCCCAGCGCTGCTGACTTTGCCGTTGCCGGAGCCTTCGACGTTGACCGTCATCGTCCCGTTGGCGAACGCCTGAGCAACCGGCACGAGCAGGAAAGCCGCCACGGTGGCGAGCAGGATGGTGAGGCGGATACGGCGCGAGGACGAACTGCCCTGGTCGCTGGGTTTGCGTGCTTTCGATCTTGCTGAAGATGCCTTTGCGTGGCGTCTCACTTAGCTCTCTCCTTGTTGTTTGAGCCCCTGCCGAGCCGCGTGCGGCGGCCTTGGGGTGACTCGGTTTCCCTGTGTAGGCGGATCGAGAACCCATCCCCATCCGTCCCGGTTGATTGCGTGATGAAGCCCTGGCCTCTTGCAGAGGTCAGGGCAGAGGAAGGTCGTGTGAGACCTGCAGTCGCCAGGGCGCCGCTGCGCGTATGCGCGCGGCGGGCAACAGCCGGTGCAGCGCGGAAAGATTCCCGCGGGGGTGCGAACGGCCTGCTTGCCACCAGCTGTCTCCTTTCCCTGAAGGTCCCTGTTGACCGGGGCCCCTCCCGTTCCCGCGCTGCTTGCGCGGGAACCCTGGCTAGGGCGACGGTCTGTTCGGTGACCTTCTCCGGGACCCTGGAGGCGAGATCTCGCGCGTCCTTGGCTAGGAGACTGTCTACTTCATGGGTGGATAAACGTGTTTACCGACCCGAGGGAGAGAGTAGATACTGGTGTTTCTTTTGTCAAGGGATTGGCGGTATTCCCTGTAAATCGCGCGCTTTTGGGCGGGATGGATGCGTTTATCGAGCGTCGGCGCCCGACCCGAGCCCCGGCTCCTCCCCGTCCTTGGACGCCTGGTCGCCTTCCGTCGCTGCCGAGAGCTGCGCCATGGCCCAACGGCCTACGTCGCCGACCAGGGCAACGGTGGCCTCACGGTCAAGGGCCTCGGCGGGTGAGGATCGCCGCGGCCTCAGAGGGTTCAAGCGGCGAGGACACGCCCGTCTCGAAGCGCCTCGTGAATGACACCGCCGCGCACGTCGCCCCATCTGCTGACGTGATCGTCGCTGACGACGATCAGATCCACCGGAACCCCCAGGTCGCCAAGCGCCATGCGCAGGCGCCCGAACTCCTTTCGGCGGCTAGGAAGCTGCGGCTCGATCACGAGCAGATCCAAGTCGCTGCCAGGGCGGGCCTCGCCGCGGGCGTGGGAACCGAAGAGGATCACTCGCGCGCCGGGTGCGGCTGCCGCAAGACGGCGACCCGCCTCGGCTATCACGCTGTCGTCAACGGTCACGGCCATCGTCTGGAGATCGTAGTCTCGGTCGCGGCGATCGGGATCCTCGACGCTACTCGCCCGCCTCGGTCCCCGGATCCTGCGGCGCCAGCAGGAAGACGTCGACCGCCATGTTGGGCTCGACGTGGACCTGGCTGAGGAAGGCGATGACGCTGCGCCCGGTCGCCTCCTCGACGATCGCGGAGAACTCCTCCTCCATCGCGGTCTGGAGGCTGCGGCGCAGGAGGGCGACCGTCTCCCCCCGCCCGGTGGCAATCAGCGTTTCCTCGACCTTGGTGAAGCCCTCCCAGAGGAAGGTGACGACGGCGTCGCCCATGAAATAGGTCTTGGCAGCGGTCGGCCCCTTGCCGTAGGAGCGGGTGTGGAGGGCGACCAGGGCGTCGGTGATCGTCGCCAGAACTTCTCCCACCGTACGGTTGGTATCCATCGCGGCCATACCCCTAGCGCCCGCCGTTGGGCTGCGCTACAGTGGACCGGTCCGGCCGAAACGCGGGCCAGCGCGAGCACCCTGAGCAGCAGGTCTGATCGGGTGGCGAGGGTTCTGAAGGGCCAGCGCCCACCGAGCGGAATTCGCGCGAGGAGCGATCACCGGTTGGTGCGACGTAAGTCGCAGCAACGACCTTGCTCCTGCTTGACCTCGATCTCGGGTCCGGTGAGGAGCAACCGCTCCAAGCCGAATCGAGGTTCCGCAAATGGGCACAGAGGAAGTCTCCCAACGCCGGGCAAGCTCGCCCCTGGTCGATTTCTCCAACACGATGGTCGCGCTGCACCGCGAGCACTTCGGCCGCGGGCCGGCCGCCGCGCGCGCCTACATCGCCGACGGGTTCGCGATCTGCGTTCTCACCGACGTCTACACCAAGGTCGAGCAGACCCTGATCGAGGCGGGCCGCCTCGATCACGTCCGCGACACGCGGCTGCTGCACCAGGAAAGCCTGGAAGAGGAGTACAAGAGCGCCGCCGAAGCGGCCCTGGGACGGCGGGTGATCGCCTTCGTCAGCGCGACGCACGTCGAGCCCGACGTCGAGATCGAGGTCTACCTGCTCGGCGACCCGACCGACCCCTCCGCCGACAACGGAGCGAGCGGGGAGAGACGCGCCGGCGCGCTCGCGGATTAGGCAGCGGTCAGTCGGCAAGCAGCATCTCGACCTTTGACGCGTCTGCTGGGGGAGCGAGGAGGAAGACCTCGGTCCCCCAGGGACGCTCGGGCTCGAGCGCCACGCGGCTGATGAAGGCTTCCACCCGGCGGCCGGTGGCGCGTTCGACGATCGCCTCGTAGACGGGCTGGATCGCCTGCGAGAACTCCTCGCGGTTCCTGCGCACCG
This sequence comes from uncultured Solirubrobacterales bacterium, assembly GCA_963714665.1. Taxonomy (GTDB): domain Bacteria; phylum Actinomycetota; class Thermoleophilia; order Solirubrobacterales; family 70-9; genus VRUE01. Next base: position 248,656 of record CAVQPE010000008.1, read on the forward strand.
CGGCGCGATGGCCGCGCTGGACCATCTCCGCTTCGGCAGGGGTCAGCTCGACGTCCATCACGACGGCTACGAATGTCTCCTCGATCCCGACCTGGAGGTTCGTGGCCGGACGCCCGAAGGCCTCCTCGTGAACGCGCGTCACCTCACGAACCAACTCATCCTCGACCGGGTCCAGCGACGGCCAGTTTTTTCCCACCTGACCCCAAAACCTTCCTCCGCTGCCCTTTGTGGGAAGGATAGCGCTGGATCGGAGCGGGGGCGAATCGTGGCCTCGCCAGAGTGCTTCGCCTTGAGCGAGTTCGACCTTCGATCGCTGCTCGAGGCACTGAATACCCATGGCGTCGAGTTCGTCGTAATCGGTGGGGTCGCCGTTGCAGCGCACGGATCCGCCCGCGGCGTCGAAGCGAGACTGGACATCGTCCCCGATCCGGACCCCGACAACCTGAAGCGCTTGACCGAGGCCCTGGGAAAGCTGGAGTCGACCCTGCCGACCGTCGGAGACCGGCCCTTCGACCCCGAGAGCGACTCCGGCGTCGTCAGTCGAGGCGGCAACGTCACGGCAATGACCGTGTACATCCCGGTGCGGGTTTGCTCCCTCGCTCGCCTGCGTGAGATGAAGCAAGCCCAGAGCCGGACGCAGGACCTGCTGGATCTGGAGAACCTGCCCGACGACTGAGCGGCGCTGCTCGTCGGCGGATTGCGTGAGCCGATCTCCTCGACGAGTGGCAGGCGGCGCCGAGCACCGCCGCGCGATGGCCGCGCTGGGCCATCTCCGCCTTCGGCAGAACCATTGGGTGCTCACCGATCCACGCAGCTCAAGCCACGATGCGGTTGAGTGGAACTACCTCAGTGCCGGACAGAGACGGAGGCCAGCGGGGCGCAGGGCGCGGCGAACACGCTTGTCGAAAGAGGCGACGCTCGCGCTGCGCGCGACGGCGGTGGCCAGGGCAAAGCCGTCGGCGAGGCTGATTCCCAGGCCGCGGTGGCGCGCAGCACTGCGAGCCATAGCCGCGTCGGGGGCGACGAGACGGATGCCCAGGGCGGCGATCGCGTCGACGGCGGCGCGAAGGCTGCGCTCGTCCTGCGCCGGGCGCACCAGCGACTCGGCGTAGTTGACCGTGCAGAGCAGCAGCTCATCCTGCTCGGCGACCAACTGCTCGAAGGCCTTGGCTACGGCGTCATGGTGGGCGTCGGCACGATCGAGCGCGGCGATGACCACGTCGGTATCGAGGACGCAGGGACCGATGGATTGCTCCGGACTCAGGAGCGCTCTTCGGAGCGCAAGCGGTCGAGATAGCCGGGCTCATAGAGACCGTCGAAGACTCCCAGCGCATGGGTCAGGTCGGGCGCGGCGCGGTGGACGACGATCCGGTCGGAGCCCTCGGCGGCGATCGTCACCTCATCGCCGGGCTTGAGGCCGGCCGCCTTGAGGCTCTCCACCGGCAAGGTGACCTGATGCTTCGAGGAGATCCGTGGCATTGCTTTACTTTAGCGTAAAGGAGAGAGACTCGGGGGAGGAGGCCGAGGCTTCGCCTTTGAAGCTGGCCGCTTTGCATTCGGCCTTGCGCCCGCCTTCGAAGCCGAGCTCCTGCGGGCCGGTGGAGGGATCGTAGCCCCGACGGCGGCGATCGGTCGGCGGGCGATCGAGGGACAGTACCCGGTGAGTGCGGATAAAGGCCACCATTGACTGCGTTAGATGGTTAGTCTAACCTGCGTTACATGGTTAGTGAAGCTCATCAGCCCTACCTGCAAAGGCTCGTCGACCCCTATGTGGAGGAGCTCTTCACGCAACTCTCGGCCTTGATGGTGATCGGCCCACGGGCCGCCGGCAAGACGACGAGCGCCGCTCGCAGGGCGGCGACCACGGTGAGCCTTGACCGTGAGGCCGAGGCGATCGCCTTCGCGGGCGACCCCGACGCGGCCCTGCGCGACCTGCCCGAGCCGATCCTCCTCGACGAGTGGCAGGCGGTTCCGGGCGTACTCGGAGCGGTGAAGCGGGCGGTGGACGCTGACCCCCGCCCCGGTCGCTTCCTGCTCACCGGCTCCGTCCGCGCCGAGCTCGAGAACGCGGTCTGGCCGGGAACCGGTCGGCTCGTGCGGGTGGCGATGTACCCGCTGACGGTTCGGGAGGCGATCGGGCGAGCAGGCGCTCCCAGCTTCTTCGACCGACTCTCCCGCGGCGAGGAGCTCGCACGGTCGCGGACGACCCCCCCGACCTTCGCGGCTACGTAAAGCTGGCGCTGCGCGGTGGATTTCCGGATGCGGCGCTGCGCCTCAGCGGGCCGTCGCGCCAGGCGTGGCTTGAGAGCTATGTCGAGGACCTGCTCACTCACGATGTCGAGACAGCCGAGCAGGGCCGCCGCGACACGCGGCGCCTGCGCCGTTACTTCGAGGCCTACGCGCTCAGCTCCGCAGGGGTCACGGATCACAAGACGATCTACGACGTCGCCGAAGTGAACAAGGCGACGGCCGTCGCCTACGAGGACCTGCTCGAAAGCCTGCTGGTCGCCGAAGCGGTCCCGGCCTGGCGCTCGAACCGCCTCAAGCGGCTCGTCCATCAGCCGAAGCGCTACCTGATCGACGCGGCGCTGATCGACGCGGCGCTGCGAACCGACGTGGCGGGAGTGATGCGGGACGGAGGGCTGCTCGGGCGGGTGCTCGACAGCTTCGCCGCGGCACAGCTGCGCCCGGAGCTGGCCGTCTCGGCAAGCAGGCCGCGGCTGCACCACCTGCGCACGGCGCAGGGGCGTCACGAGATCGACCTCCTCGGCGAGCTGGCAGGGGGTCAGCTGATCGGGATCGAGGTCAAGGCCGGCGCCTCCCCAACCGCGCGCGACGCGCGGCATCTGGCCTGGCTGCGCGACGAGCTGGGCGAGCGCTTCACCGCGGGCGTGGTGCTGCACACCGGCCCGCGCCTGTACGGGCTCGGAGAGAGGATCGTCGCGGCGCCGATCTGCACGCTATGGGCGGCCTGATCGCTCCACACGAACGCCGGGGTAGCGGATCGGGAATGCCGCGGGTCAGACCCCGAGCAGCGCTGCCGGGACGACGGCGATGCCGTCGGGGCGCCTGTATGCCTCTTCTCCCGTGGTGAGGACCACCGCGTCGAGCAGATCGTCGCCGAGCCGCTCGGCGAGCCAGCGGAGATGGCGCACGTCCGCATCGCCGACGTCGCGGGCGAGCTTGACCTCGACGGCGACGACCCGCCCGTCGGCCCGCTCGACGATCAGGTCCACCTCGTGCTCTCCCCCGCTCGTGCGCAGGTGGAAGACGCGCGCCTCGGCGGCCTGCGCGTAGACCCGCAGGGAGAGGGTGAGCAGGGACTCGAAGAGCGCGCCGAGCAGGGTGCCGTCGCGGGGCACCGGCGGGCCGGCGTCGTTTCCGCCCAGGAGCGCTCCAGCGTCCAGGCCGAGCAGGCGCGCCGCCAGGGCCGGGTCGGCCAGCTGGTGCTTGGGAGGCTGGGAGAGGCGCCGGATGTGGCTGCGGGTCGGCGCCCACGCGGGGACGGGGTCGAGCACCCAGAGCCGTTCGAGGATGTCGCGATACGGCCCGACGGTGGTCTTGGCCGGCTTCTCGCCCTGGCCGCCGGTGGCGGCATCGCGGATCTTCTCGAAGGAGGCGGCGGTCGAGGAGGCCGCCGCATAGGCCGTCATCCAGCGGCGCAACGCCGCCGGGTTGCGGACCGGGTGCCCCAGCTCCGGGAAGTCGCGGTCGACGACGCGGTCGAGGTAGCCGTCCAGCTGGGCGCGCAGGGCGCGCCCGGAAAGGCCGCGGAGCCCGGGCAGGCCGGAGCGAAGGATCTCCTCGACGTAATCCTGGAGTCGCATGCTCGTGCGCCCGGCGACGGCCTCTCGCCCCCCGCGCAGCAACTCCCGCAGGCTGACGGCCGGCGCCTGCGCCCCGCGCTCGGCCAGGGCCAGCGGGCGCATTCGCACGCTGACGACGCGACCCGCCCCGGAGTGGGTGTCGAGCCCCCGTGGCGAGGTCGAGCCCGTGAGCAGGAAGCGGCCGGGGGCGGCGCCGGCGTCGACCGCGCGACGCACCAGGTCCCAGGACTCGCGCACGTGCTGGAACTCGTCGATCAGGACCGGGGGCGGAGCCTCAAGCAGCCGAGCGGGGTCGGCGAGGGCGACGCTGCGCTGCGCGGGATCGTCCAGGGCATGAATGGTGGCAGCGCGACGCGAGGCGGTCGCCGTCTTTCCCACTCCTTTCGCCCCGACGATCGCGAGCGCCGGCAGGGCTGCCATCAGCTCGTCGAGCTCGTCGTCGACAACGCGGGGAAGGTACGAAGGGGTTGCCCGCAGCTCGTTCACGTTAGAAAGACTACTATATCGACGGACTTTAGACTACTGTTATGTCGATCACACGGCTACCGACATGCTTACCCCGCCACGGGGTCGCCGACAGTTAATGTCGCCGACCTTATCCGCGAGGGCGCTTCAGCCCAGCTCGTCTACCGTCACCAGGCGAACGTCGTCGCGCTCTGCCTCGAGCTTTCGCAGGCGCGGCGAGAAGGCAGTCCGGTCGAAGAAGAACAGGAGGGCGTTCGGCGCTCCCAGTTCGTCCCGGACAGTCTCCAGCTTGTCCAGCTCCTCCGCCCCGTGGGCATGGGCCTCGTTGCCGGCGCCGGGCCACTTACAGGAGCCGAGGGCCACTGCCTTGCCGTGCTCGTCGATCGCCATCGCGTCGACCTCGTAGGGACGGCTGCGCAGCCTCCCCTCCTCGCGCTTGCGGATAGTGCCCCACCAGCGCCCGGCCTGCGCGGCGTCCTCGACCTCCTGCAGGAGCCAGTCCTGGCAGATCCGCTCGAACGCGTCCTCGGAGACGAACTTGTCGAGCTGCGGCAGGACCGTTTCGGCCAGGTGGCGGTCGGCGTCGGCACGGGTGTGGAGCCGGCTCTCGCGGGGAGCAACGAAGCGGAACCAGAAGCGCAGGAAAGGATCGACGATCGCGTAATTGACCCTCTTGCCCGAAGGCTTCGTCACCGGGTAGCGGCGCTCCACCAGGCCCATTTCCTCCAGCGTCTCCAGAAATGGCCGCGCCTCCTCCGAGCGCTGCCTGCCGATGCGCTGGGCGATCTCGTTGAGCCGGGTCACGCCCGCAGCGATCGCCCGCAGGCAGGACATGTAGGTGTCGACGTCTCGCAGCCGGCTCTCCTGGGAGAGCAGGAAGCGCGGCTCGTCGCGCAGCAGGCCGTCGGGGTAGAGGACGGCGCGGCGGATCGCCTCCGCCAGCGAGGAGGCGGGGTCGATCTCCTTCAGGTAGTAGGGGATCCCGCCGAACACCGACCAGGCCCGGACCCGGTCCTCGACGCTCCACCCCTCGGCGAAGGCCCCGATCTCCGACCACGGGAAGGGCTGGAGCTTCAGCGACCCGGTGCGCCGGCCGTAGGCGGTGGCCCCGTACCCGACCACATCCTTCTCGAAGAAGCTGACGTCCGAGCCGGCGAGGCAGAGCAGCAGGTCGGGGTTGCCCTCGTGCTCGCGCACGAAGCGATTCAGCAGCGAGCCGAGCTCGGGCTCCTGGCGCGCGATGAACTGGAACTCGTCGAGGACGATCGTCGTCTGGCCGTCTTCCAGCAACTCCGAGAAGGCCGCAAACGCGGCGCGCCAACTGCTCAGCGGCTGCTCGGCATAGAGCCCGCGACCGGTGAAGGCGGCCAGCTCGGCGGAGAGATCGTCGAGGTGATCCTGGCGGCTGCCAGATGTCGCCTCGAAGTAGAGCTGCCGGCGGCCCTCGCCGAAATGCAGCAGCAACTCACTCTTGCCGACCCGGCGCCGCCCATAGAGGACGAAGCACTCTCCCCGCTTCGAATTCAGGCGCTCGGAAAGCGCGGCCAGCTCGTCGACTCGATTGAAGAAAGCCACTGTGCGGAGAAACTATAGCGTGACTTACTAAGGTGTACTAGGTGTCAAACTACCGCAGTGCCAAACAGCGGCGGAGCGTAGGCCCTGAAGCGCCCCCAGCGACTCAGCCGGGCCGACGAGGCGCCGCAGGACGCGACCTGCTGGAGGAGGACGAGACAGCTGCCATCTGATCACCTACTGAGGGAGACCGCTCCCTCTCTTCGGCGACCTATTTGTACTGCTCCCCCAACGTCGTCGTTTCTTCGCCCTGAATGCCCGAGCCGACCGCGGCGCAGGCATTCGAGGCGCTGCAGGAGACGCCCGCCAGCTTGGAGAATTTCTTGCCTTCGGGGTTGGGCGAGGACTGGATCTGCCATTCGCTGCCGCCCCAGGACTCGACCAGGGTCTTTTCTTCGGTGGCGACGGATTCGTATTCGAGGCCTTTGGGGGTGGCGCTGGCGTAGCGCCCGACCGCGATGCAGCTGCTCGAGGAGGCGCAGGAGACGTCGAGCAAGGAGGTGCCCTTTGCTTCGACGGGGTTGGGCGAGCTGACGATCGACCAGGAGGTGCCGTTCCAGCGCTCGGCCAGGGTCTTCTTGTTGTTGGCGGTGCCCGAGGAGCCTTCGCGGTAGTAGCCGACCGCCATGCAGCTGGTGGAGGAGGTGCAGGAGACCTTCCGCAGGACGCTTTCGACCGACGGTGAGGGGTTCGGGGTCGAGACGGTCGACCAGGAGGTGCCGTTCCAGCGCTCGGCGAAGGTTTTGGAGCCCTGCCAGCCGACCGCGGTGCAGGAGCTCGCCGAGTCGCAGGAGACGCCCAGCAGTTCGGCGTCGCCCGATTCGGGGTTGGCGGTGGTCTGGACCGACCACCCCCCTGTTTCGCTGGTCGAGCGCTCGGCCAGGGTGACCGTGCGGGTGCCGTTGTAGTAGGAGCCGACGGCCGTGCAGGCGGTCGCCGAGCTGCAAGAGACGTCCTTCAGCCGCACCGCGGAGCCGCCTCCGGGCGTGGCGACCGACTTCGTGCCGCTCAGCCAGGTGCCGCCGGCCGAGACCCACCATTCACTGCCCGGGGTGCCGGTTTTCGCTTCGCCGACCGTGTTGCAGGCGGTTGTCGAGGGACAGCTGACGTCGCTGAGGGTGCCTTCTTTCGAGGCCATCGATTTCCATTCGCTGCCGGTCCAGCGATGCACGAGGTTCTTGGTACCGGCGCCGTCGCTGCCCACCGCAAAGCACATCGAGGAGGATGCGCAGGAGACCGATTCGAGCGAGGCTTTGGTGAGGGGTGCGGGGTTGACGGTGGTCTGGGTGGACCAGGAGGTTCCGTTCCATGCCTCCCCCAACGTCGTCGTTTCTTCGCCCTGAATGCCCGAGCCGACCGCGGCGCAGGCATTCGAGGCGCTGCAGGAGACGCCCGCCAGCTTGGAGAATTTCTTGCCTTCGGGGTTGGGCGAGGACTGGATCTGCCATTCGCTGCCGCCCCAGGACTCGACCAGGGTCTTTTCTTCGGTGGCGACGGATTCGTATTCGAGGCCTTTGGGGGTGGCGCTGGCGTAGCGCCCGACCGCGATGCAGCTGCTCGAGGAGGCGCAGGAGACGTCGAGCAAGGAGGTGCCCTTTGCTTCGACGGGGTTGGGCGAGCTGACGATCGACCAGGAGGTGCCGTTCCAGCGCTCGGCCAGGGTCTTCTTGTTGTTGGCGGTGCCCGAGGAGCCTTCGCGGTAGTAGCCGACCGCCATGCAGCTGGTGGAGGAGGTGCAGGAGACCTTCCGCAGGACGCTTTCGACCGACGGTGAGGGGTTCGGGGTCGAGACGGTCGACCAGGAGGTGCCGTTCCAGCGCTCGGCGAAGGTTTTGGAGCCCTGCCAGCCGACCGCGGTGCAGGAGCTCGCCGAGTCGCAGGAGACGCCCAGCAGTTCGGCGTCTCCCGATTCGGGGTTGGCGGTGGTCTGGACCGACCACCCCCCTGTTTCGCTGGTCGAGCGCTCGGCCAGGGTGACCGTGCGGGTGCCGTTGTAGTAGGAGCCGACGGCCGTGCAGGCGGTCGCCGAGCTGCAAGAGACGTCCTTCAGCCGCACCGCGGAGCCGCCTCCGGGCGTGGCGACCGACTTCGTGCCGCTCAGCCAGGTGCCGCCGGCCGAGACCCACCATTCACTGCCCGGGGTGCCGGTTTTCGCTTCGCCGACCGTGTTGCAGGCGGTTGTCGAGGGACAGCTGACGTCGCTGAGGGTGCCTTCTTTCGAGGCCATCGATTTCCATTCGCTGCCGGTCCAGCGATGCACGAGGTTCTTGGTACCGGCGCCGTCGCTGCCCACCGCAAAGCACATCGAGGAGGATGCGCAGGAGACCGATTCGAGCGAGGCTTTGGTGAGGGGTGCGGGGTTGACGGTGGTCTGGGTGGACCAGGAGGCCCAAGTCGTGAAGCTCTGGTCTTCTCCGTAGACGGTTCCTTCCGCGTTGCTGGCAATGACACGGTAGTGGTAGGTGGTGGCAGGTTTCAGCCCTTCGAGCGGCTCGCTCGCGTCTACGCCGACCGAGCTCGACCCGAGGCCTTTGGGCGAGAGAGGCGCTTTTGTGCCATGTGACGATTCGCCCGCTTTGTACGGGCTGGTGTCGTATTCGAACTGATAGGTGGTCGGCAGCGATCCGCTGCCGACAGTACCCCTCAGCGTCGCGGTTTCGCGACCGATTTGAATGGCCGGGTTCGTGGTGGCCGTCGGTGCGGAGATGGGGTAGTCGTAGGTCTCGAACAGAGCACCAAAGTCCCCCTCCATCCCCACGCCAACGCAATGGGATGTGGACGTGCACGCCACCCCGAGCAGCTTGCCATCGACTTCGGCTTCGGGGAACGGAACCGAGTCGCTAGACCATTCTTGACCGTCCCAGTGCACAGACAACGCATGGCGCACGTAACCCCAAGCCGTGCTGTACCAGCCGACCGCCTCACACGACCATGGCGCGGCACAGGAGACATCTTCAAGGTATGGAGTGCTGCCGAGCTTGCCCAGCAGCTTCATCGGCATTGTCGTCCAAGCCGAGCCATTCCATGTCGCCCCGCGTTCGCCGTATCCATTCACGGCGACACACGACGATGCCGACGAACAGCTCAAGCTGGTCATTCTCAGCGGAGCGCCGGCGACCTTGGACCATTCGCTCCCGTCCCACTGCAGGGTTTCTCTCTCCCCTCCCGCGAAGCAGGTAGAAACCGTAGCGCAGGCCACATCGGTGAGCATGGGGCTGGTGGATGGGGCATCTGGCATCGGTAGCAGCGTCCATTTGCTTCCGTCCCACCGCTCCGAGAGATACTCATCGGGAACGCTTTCCCCCGGTGGCTGTTTGAGGAAGTACTCGCCAACGGCGATACAGGACGACGACGACGTGCATGTGACAGCGTTAAGCCACCCGCCGATGGCTTCAGACGGAAGCGGCGGTTCGGCTGTGGCCGTCCATTTATTGCCGTCCCATTGCATCGCGCGGAGACGAGAACTCCTGTCCTCTGTAGTGCTACCCACGGCAATGCAGAAGGTTTTGGATACACAGCTGACGTCGCTGTTCCAACCTTCCGGAGCAGAGCCATTGCCGTAAGAGACCCACGATTTACCATCCCACTTCATCCAGTCTCCGTATGGGCCGCCGAGCGCTACGCAGAAGTCCGAGGTAGCGCACGCCACCTCACTTCTCATGCGGTCGGGTTCTTTCAAGCCCCATTTCGACCAAACAGCGGTTCTGAACTGCTGATCTTCACCGCGAAACGTTCCAAAGCTGTTGGTCGCCACCACCCGGAAGTGGTAAACAGTCCCTTTCGAGAGACTGGAAAGTTTGGCAATCACCGGCGTATAGCTCCAGGAATTCCAACTCTGATTTTCTTCGCTTTTGGTTTCGTCGACAGATGCGATGATGCTCTGCCCGTAAGATGCCGTCAAACCGTAATCGAAACTGTACGTCGTCTGGGTGCCTTCGGGCCATTCTTTTTGGTAGACCAAGCCATTCAGCGTCGCGCCCGTCTCGCTGACGTTTGTCTGGGCATTGGTGAATGAGACCGCCAATGTTTTGAAGCTATGATCTTTGGTTTTGAAGGTTCCCTCAGAATTGCTCGCCACCAGCCTGTAATGGTAGGTCGTGTTCGATTCAAGGCCGGCCAGCGTCTCGGAAACCCGCGTAAAGCCAGCGCCCGCCGCAAGTGTTTTCGGGCTCGCCGGCAATACGTGCCCGTAAGAGGTATCTAGGCCGTATTCGAACTGGTAGGTCGTTTCGCGACCTCTCGGGTTTATCGCGCCGCTCAAATTTCCGCCTTGCGCGCCCACTGAGGAGGCCCCGCCGATACTGACTTCCGTGCCGGTGAGCGCTTTCGCACCCAGGTAGAGCAGCGGCGCCGGTGGGCCCGAGGCCGTGTGATCGAAGCTGAGGCTGCCCCCCTCGACGAGCTGGTTGCGTATCGATTCGACATCTTTTCGAGAATTGGGATTCGATTTGGACGCAAGGAGCGCAGCTGCTCCAGCGACGTGGGGGGATGCCATCGAGGTGCCGCTCAGAGAGCCATATTCTTTGCCCTCCGGAGCGCCCGCCATCGGAAGGGTCGAGTAGACGCAAACGCCCGGAGCTGCGATGTCTACCCCTTCACCGTAGTTACTGAAGGTCGCGAGCGTATCGTCCACTCCGACGTCGGAGCGACAGGTATAGGCCCCTTCGCCGCCGGGTTTCCCGTCGTAATCGGCCTGTGCGGCAACCGTGATCGCACCTGCGGTCTTGGCGGGAGTGAAGCTCGCCGCGTCTTCCCCTTCGTTGCCGGCGGCCACGGCATAGACGACACCGGCTTCGATCGAGGATTCGATCGCTTCGGAGATAGGGTCTGGCCCGCCTGGGTAGTAACCCCCCAAGCTCATGTTGGCGACCTCTATTTCGCTCGCGTGGGCGGTGACCCAGTCGATCCCCGCGATGATCCATGAGAAGTCTCCGGACCCTTCGTCATTGAGGACTCTCACGCTCCACAGGCGCACGCCCGGCGCGATGCCGACCACTCCTTCGCCGTTGTCGAGAGCCCCTATGGTGCCCGCCACATGGGTCCCGTGGCCTGCACCATCGGTACCGGTGCCATCCATACATCCCGGATAGCCAAAGGAAAGGGAGTATGTCGGCGGTGGGCCGTGCGACCACTTCTCGACCCGTTCGTTTTCTGGGTTGGCGACGAAAATAGAATCTTCGGAGTCAATCGCCAGTCCAAGCGGCCCACTGATAATAGAGCCGAACTGCCCCGGCCCGCTTCCAAATTCCCCGAACTTCGCCAAGTATTTGCCTTTCGGATCGAACTCCTGCACGTGGTAGTTGTCCTGGTCGGATATCCAGGCGTTACCCGCATTATCGAAGGCAATCCCTCGCGGCTTAATGAACTGACCGTTTCCCGAACCAGATTCCCCAAACTGGAAGAGAAATTTGCCTTCGGATTTGAATACCTCAACGCGGCGGTTCCGGCTATCGGCCACCCAAATCCTTCCTTCGGCGTCGATCGCAATGCCCGACGGTTCGTGGAACTGTCCTGGTTCCGAACCGATCGTTCCCCCCATTGTCATCAACACTTTGCCTTGTGGGGTGAGCTTCTGGATGCGGTTGTTCTCGGTGTCGGCGACCCAGACGTTGCCTTCGGAATCGGTGGCTAGCGCCCGTGGATTTTGGAATTGGCCCGGTTCGGAGCCTTTGCTTCCGAACGCCCGGACGAATTTTCCGGTTGGGCTGAACACCTGGATGCGATTGTTTCCGGTGTCGGCGACCCAGACGTTGCCTTCGGAATCGGTGGCGACGCCATTGGGCGTGTTGAACTGGCCCGGTTCGGATCCGCTGGACCCGATCTGGGAGATGTATTTGCCGACGGTATCGAACTTGTCGATGCTGTCATGCCCTGCGTCGGCGACCCAAACGTTGCTTTCAGCGTCGATGGCCACGTCGAATGGGCTTTCGAGCGCTCCGTCTGCCCCATTCGGGACGCAATTCGTCCGCCGGTAGAGGTTGAGGTCGGGGTGACTTTCGTCGATACCCGTATCGATCACAGCCACGTCGGCGTTAACCCGGGTATCGGTGCCGTCGATGGCCGCGGTTTCGTTTTCGGTGTCGAAAGTTCGCTGTATGCCGGTGGGAACCATCTGGCCTAGCGCTTCGACTTTGTAGTCCGGTATGACGTACTTTACCGTCGGCTTTTGCCGCAGCGCCTTTACTGCTGCGTTCGAAAGCCCTGCGGCGTACCCCTTGAGGCCCGTACGGTAGATCAAGCCCAGCTGTCCGTCCTGGGCGTCAGTCTGCGCTTCGGCGACGGCCCCGGGGTGATCGACCGAATCCTCGAAGACAACGATGTAGCGACCTGGTATACGGACACTGTCATGGTGGGGGCCTGAACCTCGAGCGCCAACCAAAGCGGTAGGGGAGATGGCGGGCCTGTCGACCGGCAGGGCCTCGGCGACTGCAACGGCGACCAGGTAGGCGGCCATGAAAGCGACGAGACCCACTGCTGGCGAAATCCGGCGTATCGACTGAACCATTTATGTCTCCCCGTTTGGACGGCTTCATAGCCGCCGAGCCTCCTGTCAGTCGACCGAGCTCTCGCCAGCCGACTGGTTGAGTCTCTCGACTGTCGAGCGCGCCGCGCTTAGGCGATGCGGAAAATGCGAAGCGCGCAAATTTGCCTGTTGGAAAGCGGACCAACCGATCATCGGGTCGATGCGCGGCGCGGCTCCCTTCCCAATGCCTCCATGAGAAGAGTGACCTCCAACTCAGTTGCGCAATCGCGTAGGGGGCGGCGAAGCCGGTCTTCCACGTTGCGCAGACGATTGTTGACCGTCTGGCGCGTCACTCCAAGTACAGCGGCTGCGGAAGCTGAGTTGCGATCCGTTTCAAAGTAGGCCCGCAGCGTATGGCGCAGCATCTCGCCTTCGTCGCGCGCACTTGCAAGAGGAGATAGATAGATCTCCCGCAACGAAGTTACGAGCAGGTCGTCCCGAACCATCGAGGAAAGCAAGGCGACATCGGCGTAGCGAACGACAGGTTTCGCGCCCCGCAGAGCGATCGACAGCGCCGCCTTTGCCTGGCGGTGGGTGAGGCGCCAGCCGTCGAGACCCGTAGCCGGGACCCCGAGCGCTAAGAATGCATCCGAAGGCCATCCACGAGCGCCTATCGCGTGCTCGAGCGCGCCGGGCTCAAGCTCTCGCCGACCACCGAACCAAGCCCAGACGATCTCCTCGTCGTGACGAACCAGCAAGAGGCGGCGATCGATCGCCGCCGCGAGGTCGCGTAATGCCTCCCCGACCTCGCGGCCCGCTGCCACCGCCCCGAGATGGTGTGCACCGAAGTCGTACTGCAATGTGGCGGCATCTACGAGCTCGCCGTCGAGAAGACTTTGCACGCGCTGGACACGACGTTCCTCGCTCGACGCGAAACGAGCCCCTCCCTCGCGCGAGTGCTCTTCGGTGACCGCGGCAAGGAGCCGGTCGAAGAGGGCGGCTTGGGTGCGCAAGAGGCGCTTCAAATCGTCTCCCCGCAGACCGAGGCTCTCTACTTCCTGCATGACGAAGTCGCCTAGCAGGGTGTGGCCGGCCAAATAGCGGCGCAGCACGGTGTCGATCTCCACTCCGTTGCGGGCGGCGAGACGAGCCTGGGAGAGCAGCGTGACCGGGATCGGCGGTGCGCCTTCCTCACCCAACTCGATTGCCGCCATGGCGTAGTCCAAGGCGGCGGAGACCGCGCTGCGCAGCCCGTCGAGGTACTGCGGGTCCGAAACCTCACCAGGGTCGGAGATCGCATGCACCCGGGTCAGCGCCGCCTGCTCGATCTCATCGCGGCGAGCGAGGAGACGAGCGTGAAGCTCCCCGCGACCGGCGAGCGCTCCCCGCGGCATCGCCTGCCTGGCCCGGACTCTCATTCCAGGCTCGATCCCCCTACTTCTTCTTCTTCGGCTTGGGGCCGAGCTTCAGGGCCACCTTGGCTCCGTCGGCAAGAATCGTGCCCACACCAGGCTTTGAGGACTTGACCACCAGGGCGCCTTTCTTCTTCGGCTTGGTCACCTTGCCGAGAGCGCAGTGGGCGGCCTTGAGGGCTGACTTGGCCTGTCCCAGGGTCTTCTTGGCCAGCCTGGGGACGACGCACTTCGTTTCGGCCGGCGGAGGCGGAGACGGGCAGAGCGAGGCGTTGGTGGCGCAGGTTTCTTCCGGTTTGGGGTTGGCGGTGAAGGTCGCCGTCACCGTGGTGTCGGCGTTGATCGTGACTTTGCAGATCCCCGTGCCCGAGCAGCCACCGCCCGACCAACCGGTGAAGGTCGAGCCCGAGGCGGCAGAGGCCGCCAGGGTCACTTCGGTCCCTTCTTCGTAGCTGGAGGCGCAGGCGCCGGCGTTGCAAGTCACCGATCCGGAGCCGGTTCCGGCTTTGACGATCGTCAGGTTGAATTCTTCGGGTTCCGGTTCTTCTTCTTCGTCGAAGGTGGCGGTGACCGAGTGGGCTTCGTCCATGGTCAATTCGCAGGCACCGGTGCCGGTGCAGTCTTCGCTCCACTGGACGAATTCGGAGCCCGTTTCGGCTTCTGGCACCAGGGCCACTTCGGTGCCTTCTTCGTATAGCGCTTCGCAGGGTTCCACGGGGCCGCTGTTGACTTCACAGCTCACTTCGCCTTCGCCTGTGCCTGCCGTCTTGACTTCCAGTTCGAATTCAGGAGTCGGTTCGAGGTCGAAAGTCGCCGTCACCGATTTGTTGGCGCTCATCGTCACTTCGCAGGCACCTGAGCCGGTGCAGTCTTCGCTCCAGCCGCTGAATTCGGAGCCCGTTTCGGCTTCGGGCACGAGCGTGACTTTCGTGCCTTCGAGGTATTCGGCTTCGCAGGGTTCGACCGGGCCTGCGCCTGCTTTGCAGCTCACTTCGCCTTCGCCGGTGCCGTCGGTGTTGACTTCGAGGGCGAATTCTTCGGGTTCAGGTTCGAGGTCGAAGGTGGCTTTGACTTCCTTGGCTTCTGACATCGTCACTTTGCAGGTGCCGGTGCCCGAGCAGGCTCCGCTCCAGCCGGTGAATTCGGAGCCCGTTTCGGCGCTCTGGCTCAGTTCTACTTCTTCGCCTTCTGCGAATTCGGCTTCGCATTCGGAGCCGCAGTTGATGCCGGCGGGGGTCGAGGTGACGGTGCCTTCGCCGGTGCCTTCTGGGGCGACGGTCAGGGGGAAGGTGGAGGATTCGGATTCTTCTTTTTCGAAGAAAGCGGTGATTTCGACGTTCCCAGAGGTGGACTGCACAATGCACTCGCTGCGTGACCCGGGGAACACTTCGCTTTCCGCGTTGCAGAAATTGAGGATGGCCCCTGGGGCTTCAATTTCCCAGCCGGCGAGCTTGGACCCGGGTTTGGGGATGGAGTACACGGCGATCGATTCGAGGCCTTCTTCGCTCGTGAGCGTGGTTTCGCAGGTGCCGGTCGCGGGGCCGGGCGATTCGTACGCGCATTCGATCGGCGGGGGGCCGCCTTCGTAGAGACCGGACGGAATTTCGGTTCCATTTGATTCCTGGAAGCGGTACCCCCCCGCGCTCGAGACTTCGCCGCTGCCTTCGCCGGCGACGTTGACCGTGACGGTGCCGTTGGCGAACGCCTGCGCGGCCGGCACCAGCAGAAACGCCGCCACGGCAGCGATCAGGACGCTCAGTCGGATCCCGCCCCAAGACGGGCTCTTCTCAGTACTCCTCATCGTGGCCTACCTCCCCGCGTGGCGCTTGTGGTGGCGCTTGGCGTGTCGTTTGTGTTTCTTCGGGCACTTGACCTTCAGCACCGGCTTGGCGCTATAGGCCTTGCCGTTCTGCCCGCCGAAGGCGACGGTGGCGAAGTGCTTCTTGGCGCAGAGGTTCACCGAGTTTTCGAAGAGGCCCTTGGAGCCGCCTTCCAGTTCGATGTCGAAGCTGGAGACCGGTGCGTCTGGGGCCGCTTCGAAGCGGTTCCTGAGCCTGCCTTTGACCGAGTCGACGAAACCGACGAGGTCGAAGTCGACCTGGGAGTTGTGCAGGGCGACTACGAGGTCTGGGAGGTCTCGTTCGCCGCCGTTTGAGCGCAGGAAGACCGGGCCTTCCAACGGTTCGCCGAGGATCGGGGTGCTGGCTTTGGCGTGGCCGTAGATGCTTCCGGCCGGGCAGTTGGCCCCGTTGCCGGCCCCTTCTTTGAACTGCACCCGGGTGCAGATCGTGACGAAGTGGGCGTTGGCGATGAACTCGGACTTGGGCAGGATCACTTCGGCGCTCTGGATGCCCGATTCGCCGATCCCGTTCATCGCCAGGTGGGCGCTGAACTTGGGGAAGGAGCCTCGCCTGGTGCCGCCTGCCAGCTTCATGCTCAATTGCGGCTTGAAGGAGAGGGCGGCGCAGTCGGCCGCCTGGAAGCGGGAGGTGACCGTGATCGGGTTGTCGTCTGCTTCGGAGACGAAGTCGAGGCCGCTTCCGAGGACCGTGCTTGCCGTTGAGGTCGCCGAGCAGTCGGTCGGGTTGAGGACGAATTCGGGCTTATCGACGTAGGCCCTTATGTCCCTGAGGTGGACCGGGATGCCCCTGATGATGTGGGGGATCGGGTCCGATCCGGTGGAGTCGACGAATACTTCGGCGGTCTCGGGGTCGATCTTGAAGGCCTCCCTGACTACGACCGTGCCGATGTCGAAGGGGCCGACCTTGCCTGCCGTTATCGCCACCATCGAGAGGTTGGAGCCGTGGTAGGGGCCTGCCAGGTAGACCTTGCCGGGGGCGTAGGTCAATGAGGGGCCCACTCCGGCCCCGGCCAGGGTCCTTCCGATCTCTGATGCCTTTGGGCACGAGGGGCTTTCCAGCTCTTCCTGGCCGCCGTGGGGGCCGGTCCTTGCCTTGGCTGCTTCGATCGCCTGATCGGAGCAGTAGGGGATCCCGGCCAGCTTGCCGGTGATCCCCGGCGGCAGCTTGATCGAGAAGTGGGTGATCTCCTGTTCTGCGTCGCTCCTGAACAGGCGCAGGTTGAAGGGGCTGAAGGAGCCCGCCCTGTTGTTGATCGTGCCGGCGACGAGGCCCGGTTTGAAGGGCGGCAGGCCGCCTGTGGGGCAGGGGCCATTGTCGGGGCCGGAGATGATTTCGAAGGCCGAGGTGGTGGTCACCGGCGCTCCGCCCGACCAGGGGTAGAGGGTCGCTTCGGCGTTGTAGGTGCCGCAGGCCTGAGGGGTGCTCAGCGGGCTTCTCGCTCCCTCGCGGAAGTGCAGCTTGAAGTGGGAGAAGGGAAGCTGGGGCAGTTCTTCCGCAACCGTGGTCAGCTGGCCGGTTACCGGGTCGGGGATGACCTTCAGCGGCTGGGCGACCTTGATCCCCAGGTTCGCGTTTTTGATCACTATGTAGAGGGCGAGCAATGAGTTGAAGGGGTTCTCGTAGGGCTTGGCGACGTAGAGGGCGCCCTTGATGCTTTCTTCGACCAGCGGCGATTCCACTTCGACCGTGCCGATCTTGGAGGCGGGGGGGCAGCCTTCGCCCGCTGTCGATTTGGAGCTCTCTTCGGCCAGCTGGGCTTCGCTGCAGACGCCCAGGCCTTCGGCCAGGGAGGGGTTGGCCGACATCCCTTCCGGCAGGGTGACCACGGCTTTTTCGATGTCGGAGTTGGCCCGCCCTTCGGCGTTCTTCAGCCCTTCGTCGTTGACGTCGAGCGAGAAGTCGAGGCCGGTCGGGGAGGAGGCGGCGAGGCTCGTCGGCTTGGCCGTGATCGAGGGCTTGAAGGCGAGGCCGCCGCAGCCGATCATCCCCTGCGGATTGGGCGGTTCGGCGCCGTCGTGGGTGAATGCCGCGCCCGCGAGCCAACCGCCCGGGCTCTGCCAGGAGTCCACTTCGTAGTTGGTCAGAAGTGGTCCGGCGCAGGCGCGCGGCAGGGTAAGGAAGGGCACGTTTGAGACCCCGGCGGAGCATTTGGAGCCGGGCGGGGAGTTGCCCTCGGTGCAGGAGCCGCGTTCTTCGTCGTGGCGAGAGTCGCCGGGGCTTCCCCAAAGCGTTACTTCGGCGCCGAGGAATTCGACGACCTGGGAGATGTTGTGGCTCTGCGCGACGATGTTGTAGGGGGGGAATTCGCTCAGGGCGACGTCGATCGGGATCGGCAGGCTCTGCACCGTGAAGCCGAGCCGGGCCGCCTTGCCCGGCGCCGGCTCGAGGTTGAAGAGGGGGGAGATGAAGGGGATTTCGTCGCCATCGTTGGAAGCGATCGTGGTCCTGACGATGCCCACCGCGGTGGAGTTCGGGCAGGCCGAGAGCTGGGGACCCACCAGGGTGAGGAAGTCGCGGGTCGAGCAGCGCGGCATCGCGGTCTGGTCGCCGATGAAGCCGGGGACCTGGAAGACGTCGATGTCCTTCAGCTGCCCCTCGGGCAGCTTCGCTTTGCCGGTCACGATGGCGTTGGCGGCAAACGACGTCCTCATCGCGTAGGGATGGGAGCCGGCGAGCGGCTGGGGGGAGCCGTCGGCATCGCTGAAGGTGACGTCGAAGTCGTGAATGCCGAAGTCGGCCTGTGCGGCCGGGGTCGCCAGCGCGATCAGCGCCAGGGCGATCAGCGCCAGGGCGAGGGCCTGCCGCCTCATCGTCCCGCCCTCCGGTTGCGCTTGGCTCGCTTGTGCGCGTGCTTGTGCTTCTTGGCGACGCATCTGCCCTGCCTCCTGACCTTGCCCTTGGCGCAGGGCTTGGGCGTCTGCGGCGACGGTTCCGCGGTCACGTTGCCGGCGCCTTCGAAGGTCGCCGAGGCGGGGGTCGGGTCATCGGGAGCTTCGGGGGTCCCCTGGCAGGCTTCCCCTTCGCATTCGGCCGCCGGCGCTGGCGGCGCGGGGAAGCCGCCGCCCACTCTGGCGTCATAGGCGTCGACCAAGCCGTAGTCCTGGACGAGCAGGCTCGAGAGGGTGGCGATGAAGACGTCGTCCCCGCTCGGGCTGGCGTCGAGGAATTCCGACGGCCTCGGGCTCTGCCCCGAGGAGATCAGGCTGATGCAGCCTTCGTCCTGCGCGGAGTAGGCGGGGTCGGCTTCCTCGCACCCCCCCGCTCCCGGCGCCTCCCACTGATAGACATCGGCGACGCCGTTGGAGTCGAGCGGGGAGAGCGCGTCGGGGGAGCTGAAGAAGAGGCGAGTGCCGTCGTCGGAGAGTGCCCGCGAGGCGTAGAGGTTGTTCTCCCAGGCCGGGATGTAGCCGGCGGCGAGGAACGTGTTGACCCCGAACTGGATGTTCACCCCCACCGGCCGCGACCCGCTCGGGTTGCACGAGGCGCAGACGAGCCTGCCGCCGCCGCCATCGGCTTCGGCGTCATAGAGGAAGACCTCTGCGTCGCAGACGATGCTGGTTTCCCCTCCGCCCGCTTCCCCGCAGCTCCCGGGGCTCTTGGCGTCGGTGTTGTCATAGCCCGTCGGCTGAGAGGTGCTCATGAAGCTGGCGTGCAGCCCGTCCGGGGTGACTCGCGCCGTGCGCCTCGACGAGAAGTTCTGGATCACCGAGTGGCGCGTGCCGATGTCGCTGCCCGCCGTCGCCAGCCCCGCCACGAACTTGAAGCGTTCCCCCGCTGCTTCGTAGAGATAGAGGTTGGGCTTGCCGGGGACCGGCGCCCTGCCCTGGGGGTTGGCGCCGGTGAGGACTTCTTCGGAGGCGAAGTAGACCCGCGAGCCGTCTTCGCTCGTGCCCATCACCCCGAACGCCTTTTTCGCGATCAGCTTGGTCGTCTGGGTGTCGACGTCGAACTCGTAGAGGTCGCCGTTGCCTTCTCCGCTGTTTTGGGGGACGGTGGTGAAGAACGCCCTGCTGCCGTCGTCCGAGGCGCCCCAGTAGCGGGAGCTCGCCGCCCCCGAGAGCGCTTCGCCCTGCGCCGACACCGCCTCGGTGCAGGCCTTGTCGGCTTCGGTGCATTCGCTGGAGGCAGAAAGCGCCACGGCGCTCCCGCCCGCGCTCGCGGCGGCCGAAAGGGTGAGCGTCGTCGCCCCGACCCCAACGATCGTCGTGCCGGGCGCGATGCCGGCGTTGGCAGCCGACACTTCCTGGCCCACCGCGAAGGCCCCCGCGACGGTTGCCACGTTGGCGACCGTCGCCGAGGCTTCCCCGCTGAGCGCCACCGCGGTGCCGCCGGCTTTCGCCGCTTTTTCCAGCGTCAGCTTCAGCTTGCCGCTCGCTTCGGGGGCGATGACGGTGATCTTGTCCCCAGCCGGGATGCCTGCTCCCGCGACCACCTGGCCGACCGCGAAGTGGCCGCTTTGCTCGCTGACTTCCGAGACTTTGCTCGAGCCGCCGATCAGGTTGCCGATCCCGGTGGCGGGGCCGATCAGGTCACCCGTCCCGGCGGCCGCGCCGTGCAGGTGCGCGCTCTCGGGCCGGTCGGGATTCAGCCGCACGTAGATCCTTCCCGGGTCTGACCCACTGTCGGTCCAAAACACCCTCTCCCCGTCGGCCGAGATCGCGTTCTGCACGCTGTCGCGGTGGCTCTCGCCGTTGTCGTTGTTGCCGGTCCCCGCCGCGCAGGCTCCGTCGAGCGGCAGGCCGCTCGGCAGCACGCAGACATAGCGCGGCGCTTCCCCCGAACGCTCGTAGTAGAGCGCTACAGGTTGCTTCCCCGCGCTCACCAGGTCCGGCGCTTCGGTCCCTTCCAGGTTGTCCCCCCAGGCGAAGATCGAGGCGCCGCCGTCGGCCGAGACCCCCCGAAACGCGACCCCATAGACTTTGTTGTGGGCGGGTTTTGCCGTCGTCACCGCTTCGTATCCGGGGCCCCCGCATTCGTCGTCTTCGCGGCGGTAGAGGTTGGGCAGGCCCGCCAGCGCGCCCGGCGCCAGCGCCGGTTCCGCGTAGGTCCCCAGCCACGCCTGGCAGAGGTCGGGTGAGAGCACCTTGATTTCGCTATAGAGGGTTTCGGCCGAGTCCTGGTTGACCCGTCCCCGTTCCGGTGAGATCGGGTGGCTGACCCAGCCGTCTTCGCCGCGGGCCGCGATGTATTGGGAGTTCCAGGGCGCCGAGTTTGCGCCGCCGAAGGAGCGGTAGGAGCCGTAGGCAAGCCGCGAGCCCTCCAGCGAGCTCTGGCTCAGGGTCGCCGGCAGCCCGGTGGAGATCTCTTCCAGCGAGAGGACGTCGCCGTTTTCCTTGTCCAGCGGCGAGACCATCTCATAGGCGCGGCAGTCGGGAAGCTGCGCCGAGGGGCCGGTGCGAAAGCCCTGGTTGGGGCAATCCGCTTCCGGCTGTGGCGACGCGAAGGTCCTGAAGGTCCCTTCGGTGCCGTCGTCGCCGACCTGGCCGCCGACCCCGCGCACCGGCCCGCCGCCGCCGCTCTGCGCGACGAAGCGGTAGTGATAGGTGGTGGCCGGCGAGAGCCCGTCGAGGATGACGGTGGGGCTGGTCAGCTGCGCGCTGACGAGCTTCGTGGTCAGCCTCTGCCCCGGGGCCGCCGGTTGCGTCTCTTCGCAGCCGCCTTCAGAGCAGGGGGCGGTGCCGTATTCGACGTAGTAGGTGGTGTCGTTCCAGTACCTGGGGTTGATCTGCGCCCGCAACGCGGCGCTGCCGGTGTCGACCGAGGCAGCGTACTGCGCGGCGATCGCGGGGGGCTTTTTCGGTGCCGGGCAGAGCAGGGCGTTCGGCGGCGGCCCGAAGACCTTGACGTGCCCTTGGTTCGGTTCAAAGTAATGGGGGGCGCCGCTCTCGACGGTGTAGACGTCGGTGGTCCCGCAGGCGCTGCCGGTGGCGATGCCGTTGATTTGCAGGCCAGTGTTGTATTCCCCTTCGGGACGGCCAAAGCCGGTCTGGCCGCCTTCCCCGGCGCTGCCGCAGTCGAGACATTCACCGGCCGGGCCAAACTCGATCACCTTCTGTCCGAGGTCTGTGTTGGGTCCCCCTTGGGGCCCCCTGATGACGGCGAAGACGTCACCGGACTGGTCGACGGCCAGCCCATACAGACCACCTTCGCGGGTAATTTTCGGGCCGATGAATTCCGCCGCCGGGCCGTGCGGTTTCAACTCACGGATTTCATTCACTTCGTTCCCGAACGGGCTCGACTCCTTGTGCACGGCGACGTGGAGGTTGCCGGCGCCGTCGACCGTGATCGCTCTCAGGTCCGTACCCCCTTGTTCTATCGGCGGCATCGCGATTTCTTCTTCGAAGGCCCCGTCGGGGCCGAAGGCCTCGATGCGTTCGTTCCCGCCGTCGCCGAAGTAGACGGTGCCGTCAACCGGGCTGACAGCCAGGCTGTTCTTGTAGCTGTAGCCGTCCCCGCTGAACTGGCCCGGGTCGGATCCTTCTTTGCCGGCCTTGCAGCTGTCACCCGGCTTGCAGACCTCCCCCGCCCCGCCCTGGTGGGCGGTGAAGACGTTGCTCGGCGGTTCCATCTTGACCAGGGGCGATGCCGGCGTGTTGAGGGAAGGTGCCGGCTCGGTCTGGGGTGTGCCACTACCTGTTAGCTGCGCCCCGCTGAACTCGGTGGTCGTGGCCGTCCCCGCGTTACCTGCGGTCACCCTGCACTGGAAGTAGGCCGAGGTAGCGACGTCTTTTTCGGTGGCGACGTAGGTAGATTCCGTCGCGCCGGGGATCAGCACCCCGTTGCGGTACCAACTATAGGCGAAGGACGTGGCGCCGGGCCAGGTGCCTTTGGCGCAAGTCAGTTTTCCGCCCGAGCCACCAATCAACAAATGGGGCAGTTCGGATACTGCTGTGAATTCTCCACCGAGCCCTTCTCTCATCGGCGCCGGGGCCACCGGCGGCGCAATTCCGCCTTCCGGTGGCGCCACGTAGACGGGATTGGCAGCCTGTCTCGAAGCGCGTTCGCCGACGGTCACGCGCAGCTGGCACTGCACCGACTTGCCTTCATCTGCCGGAACGGTCGTATAGGAATTTGATTCGGCGCCGGGGATTTCGGCCCCGTTGCGCAGCCAGCGGTATTCGACTTTTTGGGGTTCTTCGGGCGCCGAGCAGCGCAGGGTGCCGCCGATCGCCGCGACACCAAGCGCCGAGCGGTCGATGCTCAACTGCGGCACGTCGTCGCCGCCGAGGTTGCCTTCGAAGGTGATCAGGTAGGGCGAGGATCCGGTCGCGTCGCCGGGGCCGCCGGTGACCGAGACCGAGCCGCCCAGACCGCCGATCGTCGGCAGCGCGTCGAGCGCGGCCTTCACTTCCGCGGCGCCGGCGTTGAAGGGCAGGGACGCGGTTTCCTGTGTGCCGCCCCCCGTCAGCGGGTCTTCGAAGCCCAGCTTGAAGGTTCCGCTGCTCGCCGCGACGCTGAGCTGCTGCTGCTCGTCGTTGGTCGAGTCGTCGGGGCCGTGGGCGACCACGTCGCCCCCCCACGCCAGCAGGAAGTTGCCTTCGGAGTCGAACTTCTGCACCCGGTGGTTCTCCCCTTCGGCCACGTAGACGTCGCCGTCGGGCCCGACGGCGACGGCGTGGGGTCCATCGAGCTGGCCGGGGACAGAGCCGGCGCTGCCTTTCTGGCAGCCGCTTGCGGCGGTGCATGCCTGCAATTTTTCTTCGGGATCGGCGGCGTTGACTTTCCACCCGAACGCCTTGACGAACTCCCCCCAGGGCGTGAACTCGTCGATCCGGTTGTTGCCGGTATCGGCGACAAAGAAGTGGCCCGGCAGGCTCGGGTCGGCGGCAACCGCGAGGGGGAGCATCTGACCCGCCCCAGAACCGGCGAGAATGCCGACTTCGGGCGTTCTCGTAAAGAGTTCAGGATCAGCCGCCGCGGCGCCCGTTGGACACGCGGTGAAGGCAAGCGTCGCGACAAGGAGAGGAAGGGTCAAGCCAAGGACGCTCGCGCGGACCCGGCCCGCGGTCCCGACCATCCGAACCGTCGTCGAAGCAATCCCGGCCCTCGCGCCTGCTCTCATGTCCCGTTCCCCTCTTGTCTCCATCAGTCCCGTTGTCCCTTCTGAGCTCCTGTGGCGCCCGCTCCCTGGTCGGGCGTTACGTCTATGTGCCGCGGTGCTGCTTACCGCCAAGTCTTGGTCTGCTGTGAGGCCCGGTGGCCGCGGGGAGGGAAGCCTCCCCGCGGCCTTGGCCTTTGCTTCTTGGCACGGCGTGCCGTTACTCGTGGGTCAGTCGTGTGCTCCTATTCGATTTCGTCGAAGGTGGCGACGACTTCCACCGCCGCTTCCATCGTCACCGAGCATTCGGTGGGGGTCGGGTTGCTGAGGCAGCCCGTCCATTCGACCTGTTTGGACCCCGGGGCCGAGAGGGCTTTGAGGACCACGGTTTTGCCCGGTTTGTTTTTCGGAGCGATCCCGGTCGGGCCCTGGTAGAGGGAGACCGTGGAGGCGCAGAGCGCTTCGCAGGTCAGCCCGGCTGCTTTGACCGTGCCGTAGCCCGAGCCCGCCTTGGTCAGGGTCAGCGCTTTGGCTTCGAGGATCGGTTTGGGCGATCCTGAGAAGGAAGCCGTGACGGTGGCCGCTTCGGTGAGCGAGACCGTGCAGGTTTCCGCCGTGCCCGAGCAGCCTCCGCCGGACCAGCCGGTGAAGGTCATCCCGGTGCCGGGCTTCTCCTTGAGCACGACTTCGGCTTCCTCAGGCACCGTGGCGTCCTGCGTGGTGCAGGTGGTGCCGCAGTTGATCGCCTTCGGTTTGGAGGAGACCGAGCCTGTTCCCGTGCCGCCCTTGTTGACGGTCAGGGTCGTGGTCGGTTTGGCCGTGAAGGTGGCCGTGACCGACTCCGCTTCTTCCATCGTCACGACGCAGGTGCCGGTACCCGAGCAGCCGCCGCCGGACCAGCCGGTGAAGGTCGAGCCGAAGGCCGGGGTGGCTTTCAGTTCGACCGCCTTGCCCGGTTTGTTTTTCGGCGCTACTCCGGTCGGGCCCTGGTAGAGGACCGTGACTTCGTTGCATTCGGCTTCACAGGTGAGGCCGGCCGCTTTGACCGTGCCCTGTCCGCTGCTTTCGCCCTTGTCGAGGGTCAGCGGTTTCGCGTTGAGGATTTCTTTGGAGACGCCGCCGAAGACGGCTCCCACCGATTCGGCTTCAGCCATCGGCACCGTGCAGGTGGTCGAAGCTCCCGAGCAGGCGCCCGTCCATTCGACGAAGGTCGAGCCGGTCGAGGGTTTGGCGCTCAGGGTGACCGGGGTGTTCTTGTACATGGAGGCCGCGGCCGAGTCGCAGGCCGAGGCGCAGTTGATCCCCTTTGGTTTGGAGGTGACCGAGCCGGTGCCGCCTGTGCCGCCGGCTGACTTGGTGACGGTTAGGAGAGCGCGGTTGGTGGGGCCTCCGCCGCAGGTGCCGGGGACTTCGCATTCGAAGTAGGCGGTGACTTCGACGTTCCCGGAGGAAGAGAATACGACGCACTCGCTGCGTGACCCGGGGAACACTTCGCTTTCCGCGTTGCAGAAATTGAGTTCAGCCCCTGGGGCTTCGATTTCCCAGCCGGCGAGCTTGGACCCGGGTTTGGGAATGGCGCTCACGTAAATCGATTCGTAACCTTCCTCGGTCGTGAGCGTGGTTTCGCAGGTGCCGGTCGCGGGGCCTGGCGATTTGTACGCGCATTCGATCGGCGGGGGGCCGCCTTCGTAGAGACCGGACGGAATTTCGGTTCCATCTGATTCCTGGAAGCGGTACCCCCCCGCGCTCGAGACTTCGCCGCTGCCTTCGCCGGCGACGTTGACCGTGACGGTGCCGTTGGCGAACGCCTGCGCCGCCGGGACGAGCAGCAAGGCCCCCACCGTGGCGAGCAAGATTGTTAGACGTCTCACGTAGCTCTCTCCTTGTTGTTTGAGCCCCTGCCGAGCCGCTTCCGGCGGCCTTGGGGTGACTCGGTTTCCCTGTGTGGGCGGATCGGGAACCCATCCCCATCCGTCCCGGTTGATTGCGTGATCAAGCCACGGGCTCTTTCGGAGTCCGCGGCAGGCCCTCTTCCGCCCCGATTGCCGCGGGGGAGAGGGTGTGAGGAAGGTCGTGTGGGGGTCGCCGGCACTGAGGCGGGCGATGCGGAGAGGTCGGCGCCGAAGCCCATGGCATGCATGGGCAGAGTGGTGGCAACCGGAGCGCGAGAGGGAAAACCGCAAGGCAAAACGGCAGAGCGTCGCCCGCGGCGCGAACTCGGTCGCACCTCTGGCTGCTTCGCCTCGTACCTCAATTTTCTCCCCTCCGCTGCTGCCGTGCCGTTCCCCAGTGGGGCCCTGGCCTGACCTCAGCCGAATCGGTATCCCTTGTTGTTCCCAGCCCGCCTCAAAACCGGCGGGCCTGCCGGTCAACCGGGTGGATACCCGTGTTTACCGACTGGCCGGAGGGTAGATACTCGTGTTTCTTTTGTCAAGGGAACACTTCGAGCACGGGGTCCATTTCGTCGCGACCATGCCGACAGTCGAAGGGCGACCGTTCGATCCCAGTGGGGACGGCGCGGTCGTCCTACGCGGTGGCAACGTCACCGCCGATACAAGGTTCGGCGGGCTCGATGTCGTGCAGAAGCTGCGCGAGGTGACGCCGGGATAGCGCGATGGCCGATCGGGCCCCCTGCGAGAGGCGGTGGGTCAGCTAACTCTCGGACCCGAGCATGCGCTCGGTGGCGGCGATGAATTCGGCGGCGCCCTCGACGTAGCGCTTGGCCTCCTCGGCGGGGGGTGTCTTGGCTTCGTAGTCGGCGCCCTCGCGCGCTTCCTGCGCCTGTTGGGCGAGCGAATGGAGGTGCTGGTCGAAGGCTCCCGTCGCGACGAAGCGCTGGTGGAAGAGCCCCCAGGTGCCGCCGTGGCGACGGGCGTATTCCTCGTGCTCGGAGAGGGCGGCGCGGGCGGCGTAGAGCATCGCGTAGTAGGCGGCGCTGACCGCGAGGTCGAGGTCGCCTGCCGCGAGCGCATGGCGAGCGCCCGTCAGCCGCGCGCGAGCAGAGTCGAGGAACTCCTCGGACCGCGGGCTCACCGGTACTCGTCCCCCTCCAGATCGCCACCGGCGAGGACGATCTTGTCGCGGTCGACCTCGGCGAAGAAGAAGCTGCGGATGCGGCGGCGGTCGATCAGCCACTCGAGTTGGTGGAAGTGCATCGAGTAGTACGGCGGCGAGTCGCCCTCGGCCTCGACCGCCGCGATCAGCTTCGGCGTGAACTCCCAGGAGAAGGCACCGGCGTCGCGGCCCGGGCCGACGATGGCCATCATGTCGATGTCGGAGCGGCGGTCGTAGTGGGTCTCGTCGGGGTCAGCCTCGCCGCGGGCGCGCGAGCCATAGAGCCAGACGGCGAGCAGGTCGTCGCCGAGCTCGGCTTCCAGCAGCCCGACGATGCGGGCGGCGGCGCGGCGCTCGGTCTCGTTGAGCGCGGCTCTGGCGAAGGCCTCCGTGAGCTGTGCCGACATTTGGATCGAGGATAGAAGGCGGGACGGCCTGTGAGTCGGGCTCCGGGCCGTCGGGCACCAGCAGATCAGAGTCCTTGGTCGCCCGGAAGTATCCGTGAGCGATCACCGCGAAGCCGCCGATGACGACATGCTCCAGGCCAACCGCGTTGGCGTCGGCGACGACGCCCGCCAGGTCAGGCCCGCGGATCTGGCTGGGGGCCATGGCCACCGACACGAACCGCGAGGCCAAACGGACTGACCGACAGAGCTGGGGGAACGCCAAAAGCCTAGAAGATGTCCCCAGCGGTGACCGCGAGAGTCTCGGCGGCGTTGTCGACGCGCTCGCGCGCGCACACCGCGCAGCGCAGCTCGGCGGCGCGGCGCGGCAGCGCCTCCGCCTTGCGCTGCAGCTCGGCGCGCAGGGGGGCGGCGTCGACGCGCTTGGCCCACTTCGCCTCACCGAGGAGCACAGCCTCGCGCCCGCGCCCGGCGAGGGCGACGGCGTCGATCTCGCTCGGGTCGGCGGCAGCGGTCCAGAATGGCCCAATCGCGACGATGCCGGGGCCGAGGTCGCCGGCGGCCGCGCGCCTGCGGAGGTGGTCGCGAAACGCCTCCTCCCACGGCCTGCCCATGTGGTCGTCGAGCGAGTCGAGCAAGACGTCGAGAATGCTCTCGCCGAGCCCGCGCTCGATCTCGGGCCGGAAGCGGTCGAGCAGGCCGAGCCAGAAGGCGAGGAAGTTGTCGGCGATGCGGTAGATGCGGCGGCGGGTGCGGCGTGGGTCCTCGGTGACCGGCACGACACGCTCCACGAGGCGCAGCGCGACGAGCCGCTCGAGCGTACGCCCGGGGTCGGCGCGCACCGCCTGCTCGATCTCGTTGAACTTGGTGCGCCCGGCTGCTATCGCGTATAGCACCTGGCGTGCCAACTCGCCCCCCTCGCCCTCGGTGGCGAGCACCAGCTGCCCCTCGGTGAGAAGCTGCCCCCCGGGGGTGCAGGCCAGCCGGAGTAGGTTGGCGCGAAGGTCGACGCCCTGGTCCCACCACTGCAGGTAGAGGGGCGTACCGCCCACCAGGCCCCAGACCTGTGCCCGCTCCGCCGGCCCGAGGGAGGGCAGCATGCGTGCCGTCTCGTGCGGGCCAAACGGGTGCAAGAGCAGCGCCAGGTCGAGCCGCCCGTACAGCGGCGCCCGCTCCTCCTGCATCGCCTCCATCGTGCGTACGGCAGAGCCGCACAGAAGGAGCTTCAGCTCGGTGCGGGAGCGGACGCGGTCCCAAACGGCCCGGAGCACGCCCGGTAGCTGCGGAGCGACCTCGGTGAGAGCCGGCAGCTCATCGAGCACCAGGAGGAGGGGACGCTCGCGAGCGGCGAGCGCGAGCGTCTCGATCGCGTCGTCCCAGTCCGAGAAGGGGCGCGACCCGAGGTCTCGCAGGTCCTCGCCCAAGAGCGGCTCAGCCGCGCGAGAGAGCGCCGCCAACTCGGCTGCCGCAGGCCGGCCACCACCGGTGTGGAAGACCGTGGCCCGATCGGCCGCGAAGTGCTGGAGCAGAGCCGTCTTGCCGACCCGCCGCCGTCCCCAGACGATCCCGAGCGCTGCACCTGGCCGATCCCACCAGGCTTTGAGCTGGTCGAGCTCCGACTCCCGGTTGACGAAAGGCATTTTCAGAGCTTACCAGCATTGGATGTCGGCGACAGTCACTGTCGGTGACATTGGGCGAGGTTGGTCGTGGTCGCGGCGACCATTGGGCCTGCTGCCTCGGCGGCGATCAGCGGGAGGCTTGTCGCAGCGCTTCGCGAAGTCGGCGCGAGACCAGAGTTCGCAGGCGGGCGCTCTCGATACGACCGGTCCACCCCCCGATCTGAGCGTCGTCGAAATCCCGGGGGAGAACGAGCTCGGGAAAGAAAGCGCGGCTCCCGGCAGCCGCGCGGACATAGACGGCGTCGAAGAGAGCCTTCTCCGGCGTCGCCAGGTATCCGCTCTCCTCCGAACCGCGGTAGCCACCAAAGAGCCCGGGGGCAAGATGGTGGATCTCGTAGACGCCAAGAGTGGTCGCGATGCGCCGGGCCCGAGCGAGCGATGCGACCGAGACCTGTCGCGGGATCTGCTCGATCACGCCGTGATGGGAGAGCGCCGACCAAAACGACACGTAGGCCGGGAACGGCGCTGTCAGGAAGGGAGGGGCGACGAACGGTCCAACATCGGGATCAAGCGCCCAAAGGCCTCGTCGCAACCGGAGCACGAGCCCGGCCTCCTCCATTGAGCGCAGACGCCGGCCGGCTGTGCCTTGCTCGGTCCGCCAGCGTGTCGCTGCCTCGCGGGTGGTGACAATCGCGCGTTTCATGCGCAGCAAGTCGCCGTACGCGCTGGTCGACTTCATCTCGCGTCCTCCAACTTTTCCGCAACGAAGGTCTGCATCTGCTCCCAAGCCTCCTCGGTGTCGTAGAGTTCAACGACATCGGGGTCGAGAAAGGGAAGGACCTGATCGCGAAAAGCGGCAAATGGCAGCTGGAGTGCTCGATCAGCCGCGTCGCTCAGGACTTGCGAGTCGAGAGAGCCGACCGAGAGGGGTTTCCGGCGAAGCAGCAGATCGAGGTCGAAGACGTCGCGTGCTTGCGTCTCAGAGCGCCCCGCGAGGGCCTTGGCCTTCTGCTCGGCGGGAGCGTCCTCGGTGTAGTGCTGAACGCTTGGCGAACGCAGCGCGTAGGGGGCAGCGATGCGGCTGGGCACCGCCTCCAGGCAGTACCGCTGCTCCCCATTTCGATTGCTGAACTCGATCTTGGTTCGAACGAGCTCAGAGCGCCCCGAGACCTCAAGCGCAACCTTCCAGCGGCGCGTGGTCTTCGTCTGCTTCGGCTTCGAGAACTCGGCGATCCCCAGACCGCCAACGCGCAGGAGGGCTTTCATCGCGCCCGAGTCGAGGACGCCGTCGACCTTGTCTTCAAGACCCCACGGCTCCACACCGTTGACGTCGAGATCGATGTCCTCGGAGTAGCGCTGGCTCCCAAAGAAATAGCGCAGGTTCACGCCGCCCTTCAAGACATAGCGAGCGGGGTCAAGGCGCCTCGACAGAACATCGAGGAAGGCGAGGTGAAAGAGCTCTGTTATCTGGGCATTGTCGAACTGCTCCATGCTTTAAGAATACAACTTAAGTGCATTATTAGCTCTTTATCTGCATTCTTGATTCGAGATCCACCGCGCTCCCGGCATCTTCGAAGCGCTGCGCGGAACGATCGACAAGGGCAGGCGAGAGCCGCACCTACCCTGGAGCGCGACATCCCCCAGCTCGGGCCCCGCATTCCGGCGGAGACGCTGCGGAGGCTGTGGACGATGCTCGCCCACAGCCAGGGTGGCCTGCTCAACGCGGCGCAGCAACGCCGGCAAGCGACTGGTCCGCTCGCCGAAGGTCTACAAGGAGGCGGTGCTCGGCCACCCGGTGGCGGGGGCGAGC
Source organism: uncultured Solirubrobacterales bacterium (assembly GCA_963714665.1). Classification (GTDB taxonomy): domain Bacteria; phylum Actinomycetota; class Thermoleophilia; order Solirubrobacterales; family 70-9; genus VRUE01. Next base: position 279,182 of record CAVQPE010000008.1, read on the forward strand.
TGGGAGGGGATGGCGATCGAGAACCTCGTCGCCGTCGCAGGCGAGGAAGCCGAGCCGAGCTTCTACCGGACCAGCGGTGGAGCCGAGGTCGACCTCGTCCTGCGCTGGCCGGACGGGCGCGAGTGGGCGGTGGAGGTGAAGCGCAGCCTGGCGCCGAAGCTGGAGCGAGGACTGCGATCGGCGCTGGCGGACATAGAGCCGGAGCGCAGCTTCGTCGTCTATCCGGGGACCGAGCGCTACAGGCTGGGGCCGGAGACCTGGGCGATCGGCCTGGCGGAGCTGTGCGGAGAGGTGGGCAGGCGGGGTAGCAGCCCTAGTGGCGACCGCTTCCGGACCAGCTAACGCTGAGGCCCACCCCGGCGCCAGCGATCATCAGGAGGAGGATCAACAACGCGCCGGCGAGGTCAGACTCTTCGCCCGAAACCGCGACCGTCAGAACACCAGCCAAAAGCAGCCCAACGACGACAAGCGTCGGTCCGATAAAGCGGCGGAGCATGCCACACATGCTAGCCCAGCCCGATCCGGTCAAGTACGAAGAGGACGAAGGCAACGGGAGCCCCCAAGAAGAAGCCGTAGGCGGTCGCGCGCTCCAGCTGGCGCCGGTTAGCTCCGGCCAGTACGGCTGCGTAACGCGCAGTACCAGTCAGCGCAGCCGTTACCACCGCCGCAAAGTTCGATCTCCGGCTCTGCTCACGACCCTGGACTGCGGATCAGCTCAGGCGTGCGCGGGGTAGGCGACCTTGCGGGCCGCCTTTACGCCTATATATGGAGTGAGGGCGAACTCGGCCAGCTCCTCGAGCAGGTCTTCGAGCTCCTCCGGGCGGCCGATCACTATGCGCTGGTAGACGATCCAGAAGATGCCGCCGATGATCGTCTCCTCGAGGGTCGGCGGCAGGTCGTCGCCGTTGTCGGAGCTGCGGCGGCCGAGGCGGAAGAAGGGGACGACGGCCCGCACGGTGCGCTCGTAGCGTTCGGCGGCGGCCGGGCCGGCCGAGAGCGACTCGACCACGAAGACGCGGGCCAGCGCCGACTCGCTCGAGGCGAAGGCCAGGAAGGCGCCGATCCCGTCGCGGACCCGCTCGGGCCAGTTGGGGGGCGAGTGCTTCAGGGCGTCGGCGACGCGGCGCATCGCTTCCTCGCCGGCGAAGTCAGAGGCGGCAAGGAAGCACTCTTCCTTGTTGGCAAAGCTCTCGTAGAAGGTGTTCCTGGCAACGCCCGCCCGCTTGACGATGGCGGCGACGGTCACGTCCCTGTAGCCGTTCTCGACGACCTCCTCGGCCAGCGCCTGGACCATCCGGGTGCGCTGGTGGTGGACCACGAACTCCCGTGAGAGGACCTCGCGGCCGGGGCGCATGCCCACCGTGCCCCGAGAGCCGGGCAGCTGCCCGGGCTCGTCCGTGACCACATCAGGCAGGGCAGCGATCTCATGGAGATCAGACACGTGTTTATACAAACACGTTCTTACGCAAAAATCAAGTCCACCGGCTAGGTATCCTTGGAGGAAGGCTCCGTACCGGGCTACAATGTGCTTTCTGGTGGGAAAGCCCTAAATTCGAGCTACGACTTTGCAAAGAACCCCACGTACTATTCCTGACGAGGAAACCGGCTCGAACTACCGGGGGACGAATGCTCCCCGCAATGGCCGGCCCACCACGGTGAAGACCCCTTGGGGCGACGCCAGGACCCTGCGCGACCGCAAGCTGCAACCGGGCCGACGGCTGCCTCCGGACGAGGTCGCCCGCAACCAGCGCGAGCGGCTCTTTGCGGCACTTGTCGCGGTGGTCGCCGAGAAGGGCTACGAAGCGACGCGGGTCGCCGACCTGCTCGAGCTCTCGGGGGTGTCGCGCAGCGCCTTCTACGAACACTTCGGCGACAAGGAAGACTGCCTGCTGGCCGCTCTCGACGCGTTCGTCGGCCCGACCATCGGAGCCATTGCCAACGTCAACGCCGGCAGCAAGCCTCTGGGCGAAGAGCAGGCCCGCATCGCCTTCGAAGCGATCGTCCGCCTGATCGTCGCGCAACCGGCGACGTCGCGGATGTGCTTCGTCGAGATCTACGCGGCAGGGCCGCGGGCCGTCGAGAAGGTGGACCGGACGACCGGCACCCTCCAAGACTTCGTCGGCGCGACCCTGCACCAGATGCCGGGCAGGGAGGAGATGCCTGCGGAGATCGTCCGGGCGGTGTTCGGGGGCCTGCGGAAAATCATCCACACCCGGCTCTACCGCCGCGAGGAGGGCGAGCTGATCGAGCTGGTCCCGCAGATGTGGGACTGGAGCCTCTCCTACCTGCCGCCGCCGGTCCCGCTGCGCCGGCCTCGCTCGCGCCCGCCCGCAAGCGCGGGGCGTACCGAGGGCTACGACCCGGCCGAACGGATCCTGCGGGCGCTCGCCTCGGTGGTCGCCGAGAAGGGCTACCCGGCGATGACCGTCAACGACATCGCCTCGCGCGCCTCGATCTCGCTCTCGACCTTCTACGCCCACTTCGCCGACAAGGAAGAGGCGATGCTGGCCGCGGTCGACAGCGGCTCGGCGCAGATGCTGGCGACGACCCTGCCGGCCTTTCGCCGCGCACCGGACTGGCCCCACGCGGTGCGCGGTGCCTTCGGCGCGATGTTCGCCTTCTGCGCTGCCGAGCCCGAGTACACGACGCTGGGCGCGATCGACGTCTACGCCGCCGGCAGGCGAGTGCTGGAACGGCGCGACCAGGTGATCGAGGGGATGCAGGCGCTGCTCGTCCCGGGCTATGAGCTCGAACCGGATGCCAGCCCACTTGCCGCGGAGGCGATCGGCGGCGCGATCTACTCGATGATCTACGACCAGGTCAGGCGCGGCGCGGTCGAGAGCATGCAGGAGATCGCGCCGCTCGCCACCTACATCACCCTCGCCCCGTTCATCGGCGCCGAGGAGGCCTGCGCCGTGGCCAACAGCGACGGCCGCCTGCGCTGAGGCCTACCGAGCCGCCTGTCCCAGGCCGGGAACCGGGTGCCCGTGCTTGGCGATCGCGCAGAGGACCGGGCTGGGATCGAAGGGGTCGGTGAGGGCGCGGCCGCTGGGAGTGCCCCTGGCCGGCTTGCCTTTTTTCGGCGCTGTTCCGCGACCGCACTGGATCGATTCGTCGTGGACTCCGTCGCGGGCGTCGATCACGTCTTCGCCTCCGCCGCCCTGGAAGCTGTCGACGCCGGGCTGGCCGAGCATCGCGTTGGGGCCGTCGTCTCCGACCAGGACGTCGTTGTCGAAGGAGCCCTCCATGTCCTCGTCGGTGGGCGAGAGGTGGACCCGGTGGCAGCCGGGGATCGCGTCGATCCAGGCGGCGTGGACGGCGAAGGAGACGTGGAGGATCCCGGGATGCGCGGGCGTCTCGGCAAAGGAGGCGTCGTCGCGACCGGGACCGCCGACGATCGCCCCCCCGGCGCAGCCCCCGCCGGCGGCGAGAAGGTCGCCGTCGGCGCCTCCGTAGAGATAGGTCGGTCCCGGCGTGCTGCCGATCAGGCCGTCGGCTCCCGCGCCGCCGTATAGGCGGTCGCTGCCGAAGCCGGCCTCGATCAGGTCGTCCTCGGAGCCGCCGTGGATCGTGTCGTCGCCGAGGCCGCCGGCGATGCGGACGTTCTGGGCGCCGGCCAGCGAGCCCTGTGCCTGGAAGCTGTCATTGCCGGGGCCAAGGTCGGCCATCAGCCAGCGTGCCGGCCCTTCGGTCGGGCAGCTCACCTGGACCGCGCTGGTGCGGGTGCAGCCCGGCCCGATCGCGATTCCCTTGGTGGCGCCGACGCCGAAGGTCGAGGTCTTTTCGTCGAAGGAGACGGTGATGGAGTCGGGACCGCCGCCGCCGACGATCTCGAGACCTCCACCGCCGCCGCGCTCGGCGTCGAGTTCGACGTAGGCGGACGCCTTCAGCTTCTTTTCCCGCCCGCAGGAGACGGTGCGGCCCTTTGCTCCCTGGCAGCGGTCGATCCCCTGGCCGCCGTTCAACTCGTCGTGGCCGCCGCCGCCGCGAATGACATCGTTGCCGGCGCCGCCGTCGATGACGTTGGCCTGGCGGTTGCCGACCAGGATGTCTTCGAAGGCCGAGCCCTCGAGGCTCTCGAAGCGAAAGAGCCGGTCGTGGCCGTCGCCCCTCGCCCGGTGGGCGGCGAGCGAGACCTTGACTCCGCCGTTGCGCCCGGCGCCGACGTCGGTGGCGAAGGAGGCGATGTCGCCCTTGCCGGCCCCGCCGTCCATGCGGTCATAGCCGTAGTCGCCGTGGACGAGGTCGAAATCTCCCGGGCCACCGCTGATCGTGTCGATGCCGAGGCTGCCGGCGACTTCGTCGGCGTCGCCGGGCCCGCCGAAGAGATGGTCGTCGCCGAGGTCTCCGATCACCCGGTCGTCGTCACCGGCACCGCCGTCGGCGACGTCGTTGCCGCGACCACCGTGGATCAGGTCCGTGCCCGGCCCGCCGCAGAGCAGGTCGTTGCCGAGGCTGCCGAGAATCGTGTCGTCGCCTCCCCCACCCCAGATCACGTCGCGCTCCGGCGTCCCCCGCAGCACGTCGGCTTTTTCGGTGCCGATGATTTTCGCCCGCCGCCCGTGGCAGCGCGCGACATCTTCTTCTTCGGACGCCGGCGCCGCGGCGATGAACACCACCGCGGCCAGCGCCACCCCTGCGATGGCGATCCTCATTGGAGGTTGATCATCACATGCTTGATCTCTGTGTAGTCCTCCAGCGCGTAGACGGAAAGATCCTTGCCGTAGCCGGACTGCTTGAAGCCCCCGTGCGGCATCTCGGAGACGATCGGGATGTGGTCGTTGATCCAGACGCAGCCGAACTCGAGCGCGTTGGCGACCCGCATCGCGCGGCCGACATCGCGGGTCCAGACCGAGGAGGCGAGCCCGTAGCGGGTTCCGTTGGCCCACTCGATCGCCTTCGCCTCGTCGCTGAACGGCTGCACCGTGATCACCGGGCCGAAGATCTCGTCCTGGATCATCTCGTCGCCCTGCTCGAGCCCGGCGACCACCGCCGGCTCGAGGAAGAAGCCCGGCAGGTCCGGCTGGACGCCGCCGGTGACGATCTCGGCCTTGCCGGGCTTGCGCTCGAGGAAGCCCTCGACCCGCTCGCGCTGCCGTAGTGAGTTGAGCGGCCCGAGGGTCGTGTCGGCCGACATCGTGTCGCCGAGGACCAGCCCCTTCGCTTCGCTCGCCAGGCCGTTGACGACGTCGTCGTAGACGCCCTTGGAGGCGAGCACCCGGGTCGCCGCCGTGCAGTCCTGGCCGGCGTTGTAGTAGCCGGTGCCGGCGATCGTCTCCATCGCCAGCTCCATGTCGGCGTCGTCGAAGATCACCACCGGCGCCTTGCCGCCGAGCTCCAGGTGGACCCGCTTCAGCGTGTCCGCCGCCGCCTTGGCGATCCACTTGCCGGTCGGCGGCGAGCCGGTCAGGCAGACCATCGCCACATCGGGGTGGGTGACAAGCTCGGCACCGGTCGGCTCGCCGTGGCCGCCGATCGCGTTGAAGACCCCGGGCGGCAGGATCTCGGCGCACCACTCGGCGAAGAGCAGCGTCGTCAGCGGGCGTCGTCTCCGCCGGCTTCATCACGATCGTGTTGCCGGCCGCGAGCGCCGGGCCGATCTTCCAGATCGCCATCATCAGCGGGTAGTTCCAGGGCGTGATCTGGCCGACCACGCCGAGCGGCTCGCGGCGGACGAAGGAGGTGTGCCCCTCCATGTACTCACCCGCGGCACGGCCCTCCATCGTGCGCGCGGCGCCGGCGAAGAAGCGCAGCGTGGTCGGCCATCACCGGGACCTCGTCCTCGAGCACGGCGGCGCGCGGCTTGCCCGCGTCGGCGGACTCGAGGTCGGCGATCTCCTCGGCGCGCTCTTCGATCATGTCGGCGATCCGCAGCAGCGCCCGCGCCCGTTCCCCGGGCGGGGTCGCGGCCCAGGCCGGGAAGGCACCCTTCGCCGCGGCAACCGCGGCATCGACGTCAGCCTTGGTCGAGAGCGGCGCCGAGGCGATCACGGAGCCCGTGGCGGGATTGACCACGTCCTCCATCTGACCCTCCGCCGGGTCGACCGCCTCCCCCCCAATGAAGTTCCTGCAGCCGCGTCTTCTCAACCGTCGCCATCACTCAGCCTCCACGTGTTCGGTGGGCCGACGGGCCGATACGTCAAGGCCACCTTGACGTATCGGCCCGTCGGCGGGGGTTTTCAGGGCTTGCTCCACCGGGACGCACGGCGGTGCCTACCGCTTCGGCTACTGCGGGGTGGGTTACGGCTCCCGCCGCTACGTTTACGCCGGGGCGCAGGCCCGGGTTGCGCCGGATCGCCTCGGCTACGCCGTCGTCGGCTAGGGCGATCGCGTAGGGCAGGGTCGCGTTGGTCAGCGCGTGGGTCGAGGTGATCGGCACCGCGCCGGGCATGTTGGCGACGCAGTAGTGGATGATCCCGTCGACCTCGAAGGTCGGGTCCCGGTGGGTGGTCGGGCGCGAGGTCTCGAAGCAGCCGCCCTGGTCGATCGCGACGTCGACCAGGACCGCGCCGGGCTTCATCAGCGCCAGCTGCTCGCGGCGGATGACGAACGGGGCGCGGGCGCCGTGGACGAGGACGGCGCCGATCACCAGGTCCGCCCGCGGCAGCATCTCCTCGACCGCCAGCGTGGTCGAGTAGACGGTCGAGCAGCGCCCGGCGAAGGCGACCTCGAGCTCGCGCAGGCGGTCGATCGATTTGTCGAAGACGAAGACGTCAGCCTCCATCCCGATCGCGATGAAGGCGGCGTTCATGCCGACCACGCCGCCGCCGATCACCATCACGTTGGCGGCGGCGACGCCGGGGACGCCGCCGAGCAGGATGCCGCGCCCGCCGAGCGGCTTCTCCAGCATGAAGGCGCCGGCCTGGGTGGCGATCTTGCCGGCGATCTCGCTCATCGGCGCCAGCAGCGGCAGCCGGCCGCGGGCGTCCTCGACCGTCTCGTAGGCGACGCAGGTGGCGCCGGAGCCGCAGAGGCCGCGGGTCAGCTCGGGGTCGGGGGCGAGGTGCAGGTAGGTGAAGAGGAGCTGGCCCGGGCGCAGCATCTCGACCTCGACCGGCTGGGGCTCCTTGACCTTGATCACCATCTCGGCCTCGCCGAAGACCGCGGCTGCGTCGGGAACGATGCGGGCGCCCTGCGCCTCGAAGTCGGCGTCGGGGATCGCGCTGCCCTCGCCGGCGCCGGCCTCGACCAGCACCTCGTGGCCGTGCTCGACCATCTCCCGCACCCCGGCCGGGGTGATCGCGACCCGGTACTCGGCCGGCTTGATCTCGGTCGGAACGCCGACCCTCACGCGACCAGTTCCCTTGCCCGCAGGGCCAGCCAGAACTCGATTCGGTCGTGGGCGCGCGAGAGGTCGCGGCCGGTCAGCTCCTCGACTTTGCGCATCCGGTAGCGCAGCGTGTGGCGGTGGCAGTAGACCTCGCGCGCGGCTTTCTCCCACTGGCCGTTCTGCTCGATGAAGGCCTCCAGCGAGCGCAGCAGCTCGCCGCCGTACTCCTCGTCGCCCTCCTCGATCGGGCCGAGGACGCTGTCGCAGTAGAGCTTCAGCGCGTCGTCGTCCTGGATCGAGAGCAGCAGCGTGAAGGCGCCGAGGTCGCGCCAGGAGGCGACCTCCGGAGCGGTGCCGTTGCCCAGCGCGGTCGCCTCCAGCGCGCAGCGGGCCTCGTGGAAGGAGTGGCGCAGGTCCTCGGGCGGGGCCGGGCGGCTGGCGGCGGCGCGGACGGCTCCGCGCTCCTTGACCAGCGCGCGGCGGGCGTCGGCGGCGAGGTCGACCGGGTCGCGGTCGGCGGCGTCGACGACGGCGCAGAGCAGCTCGCGGCGGCCGCTGGCGTGGGGCGCGACCACGGCCGGGCAGGCGTCGGCGGCGAGCGCCCGCTCCAGCACCGCCTCGGCGGCGGCGGGGTCGTCGAGAGCGAAGACCAGCACGGCGGCTTCGTCGCCGATGCCGAACGGGCTCGAGGCGGCGGCGCAGCTCGGAGGGCTCCAGCCGCCCGCCGAGCGCCCCGGCGAGGACGTCGCCGGCGAGGCGGCGCTCGGTCTCGCGCGCGACCCGGCGCCGCATCAGCTCGAGGGCGACGACGGCGACGGCCTGCTGCAGGATCAGCCGCTCGAAGTCGCCGAGGCCGCCGGAGTCGCGGACGATCACGACCCAGGCCTGCGGCGGCCCGCCGCCGGGCGAGATCACCGGGTGGGCGAGGGCGCGGCCGGCGACCGCCGGGTGGGAGGGGACGAAGGGGTGCCCGTCGGCGGTGTGGGAGAGCGCTTCCTCGCGGATCGCCGTCGACCGCCTCGGCGGAGAGCTGGCGGCGGAAGGCGCGGCCGGCGAGGCGCTCGCCGCGGCCGCCGAGGATCGCCACGGTGCCGCCGACCGCCGAGGAGATCGTCGCCACGATCTCCTCCAGCCCGCGCTCTTCGAGGACCAGGCGCTCGAGCCGGCGCTGCACCGCGATGCCGCGCTGCAGGACCTCGTACTGCTCGTTGACCAGGCGGGCGAAGGCCTTCTCGGTGATCGCGATGAACGGGGTCGAGTAGGGCACCTCGAAGAGCGGGAAGTCGCGCTTCTTCGCCTCCTCGACGATCGCTTTCGGCAGCTTCTCGTGGCTGAAGCCGGTGCCGAAGCCGAGGCCGGCGAGGTTGTGGTCGGCGAGCAGGCGGACGAAGGCGCGCTGCTTGGCGGCGGTGTTGAGCGGGATCCCGGTCGTCAGCATCAGCTCGCCGCCGGAGAGCCACGGCGTCGGGTCCTCGAGCTCGGAGATGTGGACCCAGCGGACCGGCGCGTCGGCGCGCTTGGGCGCCGGCGGCGAGCGTCGAGGCCGAGCTCGTCGAGCAGGCTTTGGACGGTGAGCATCCGGGCGCCTATCTCCGGACCCGCTCCCACGCCTCGGTCAAGCACGGCGTGCAGGACGTCGTGGATCTCTTCGAACTGCTCGGTGTCGGCGATCAGCGGCGGCGCCAGCTGGACGACCGGGTCGCCGCGATCGTCGGCGCGGCAGATCAGGCCGCGCTCGTAGAGCTCGCCGGAGAGGAAGCCGCGCAGCAGCCCCTCGGACTCCTCGTCGCTGAAGCTCTCCTTCGTCTCCGGTCCTTGACCAGCTCGATCGCGTGGAAGTAGCCGGCGCCGCGCACGTCGCCGACGATCGGGATGTCGTGCAGCGCTCTCGAGCATCTCGCGGAACTCGCCCTCCTTGGCGAGCACGTGCCCGCAGAGGTCCTCGCGCTCGAAGATGTCGAGGTTGGCCATCGCCACCGCCGAGGCCACCGGGTGGCCGGCGAAGGTGAAGCCGTGGGCGAAGGAGGCGTCGCCCTCCATGAACGGCTCGGCGACGCGCGTCGGAGGCGATCAGCGCCCCCATCGGCGCGTAGGCCGAGGTCAGCGCCTTGGCGACCGTGACGATGTCGGGGAGGTAGCCGAAGCGGTCGCAGCCGAAGTAGTGGCCGAGGCGACCCCAGGCGCAGATCACCTCGTCGGAGATCATCAGCACGTCGTAGCGGTCGCAGATCTCGCGCACCCGCTCGAAGTAGCCGTCCGGCGGCGACGAAGCAGCCGCCGGCGTTCTGGACCGGCTCGAGGATCACCGCGGCCACCGTCTCCGGTCCCTCGAACTGGATCCGCTCCTCGATCGCGGTCGCCGCCCAGAGCGGGTGGCGGTCCTCCGGCCAGCGGTAGAGGTTGGTGTTGGGGACGTGGCAGCCGCCCGGGGTGAGCGGCTCGAACTGCGAGCGCAGCTCGGTGATGCCGGTGGCCGAGAGGGCGCCGAGCGAGGTGCCGTGGTAGGCGATCTCGCGCGCGATCACCTTGTGCTTCTGGCCTTTGCCGAGCGCTCGGTGGTAGTTGCGGGCCAGCTTCAGCGCCGACTCGACCGCCTCCGAGCCGCCGGAGGTGAAGAAGACGCGGTTGAGGTCGCCGGGGGCGAGCGAGGCGATCCGCGCGGCGAGCTCGATCGCGCGCGGGTGGGCGTAGCTCCAGAGCGTGTAGAAGTCGAGCTCCTCGACCTGGCGCGCGGCCGCTTCGCCGAGCTCGGTGCGGCCGTGGCCGGCGTTGACGCAGAAGAGGCCGGAGAGGCCGTCGAGGTAGCGCTTGCCGTGCTCGTCGTAGACGTAGCAGCCGTCGCCGCGGACGATGATCGGGATCTCGTGGTCGGGGCCGTAGGAGCCCATCCGCGAGAAGTGCATCCAGAGGTGGCGCTGGGCCAGCTCCTGGAGGCCGCTGCTGACTGCGGGCCCGCATCCGGTTGCGACGCCACGGCCATGTCAATTCTCCTCTCGTGCTACGACGATATGGACAACGCTAGAACTGGTATAGCGCACTTGCAATGTTCACTGGGGCAAGTCCCTAGCGATCGCTTGTACTAACTGTACAAACAAATGGCCAGCTTTTGGGACATTTGCCACTTGTGCATCGGGGCCGGTAGGCCTACTTTGAGAACGGTCGCTGTGCGCATAGGCGCAGTGGGTCAGACGAACGGAAGGAGACCGAATGGAGAGCGCAGCGGTCCCAACGCCGGCACCGGGCACGAAGGGGCGCCCGGCGGCACCCGTTCCCAGCAGCGGCGAGAAGGGCCTGAAGAAGAACGCGATCGGGTTCGTCTCCAGCGTCGTGATCGGCGTCGCCTCGACCGCGCCCGGATACAGCCTCGCCGCGACGCTGGGCTTCGTCGCCGCGGCGGTCGCCCTGCAGGCGCCGGCGATCCTGCTGGTCAGCTTCATCCCGATGTTCCTCGTCGCGGTCGGCTACTACTACATGAACAAGGCCGACCCCGACTGTGGCACCAGCTTCTCCTGGGTGACCAAGGCGATGGGGCCGCAGCTGGGCTGGATCGCGGGCTGGACGATCGTCGTCGCCGACGTGATCGTGATGGCCAACCTGGCGCAGATCGCCGGCCTCTACACCTTCCTCCTCTTCGGCTGGACCTCGGCCGCGTCGTCGACCTTCGCCGTGACGCTGGTCGGGGTGCTCTGGATCGCGCTGATGACCGCGATCGTCGTGATCGGGATCGAGCTCTCGGCGCGCACCCAGGTCGGCCTGCTCGCCGCCGAGATCTTCACCCTGGCGCTCTTCGCCGTGGTGGCGCTGGTCAAGGTCTACTCCGGCAGCGCCCCATCGGGCTCGGTCGACCCGAGCCTCTCCTGGCTTAACCCGTTCAGCCTCAGCCCCAGCGAGATCTCAGCCGGGATGCTGCTCGCCGTCTTCATCTACTGGGGGTGGGATACGACCGCAACCGTCAACGAGGAGACCGAGGACCCCAGTGAGGCTCCCGGCCGGGCCACCGTCGTCAGCACGCTGATCCTGCTCGGCATCTATCTGGTCGTGGCCGTGGCAGCGCAGGCCTATGCCGGCGTCGACCAGCTCGTGGCAAACCAGGAAGACGTGCTCAGCGCCCTCGGCACGGAAGTGTTCGGCTCGCCGCTCGACAAGATCCTGATCATCGCCGTGCTCAGCTCGGCGGCGGCCTCGACCCAGACGACGATCCTGCCGACCGCGCGCACAACGCTCTCGATGGCGCGCGCCAACGCGATGCCGAAGAGCCTCGGCAAGGTCCACCCGCGCTTCCTCACGCCCCACATCTCGACCGTGCTGATGGGCGCCGCCTCGATCGTCTGGTACGTCGGCCTCACCCTGGTCAGCGAAGACATCCTCTTCGACTCGCTGGCGGCGCTGGGGCTGATGATCGCCTTCTACATCGGCCTCACCGGCTTCGCCTGCACGATCTACTACCGGCGGGAGCTGCTCCGCAGCGTCAAGAACTTCTTCTTCGTCGGGGTCGGGCCGCTGGTCGGCGGCGTGATCCTCTTCTACCTGCTGATCAAGAACGCGATCGAACTCTCCGACCCGGCCAACTCCGAATCGGGCAACTCCTGGCTGGGGATCGGGCCGCCGCTGTTGATCGCCGCCTTCTTCCTCGTCCTCGGCGTGATCCTGATGTTCGTCCAGTGGCGAGCGGTGCCGTCCTTCTTCAAGCGCAAGCCGGAGGTCGCGCCGGCCGGGTTCCTCGAGGGCGAAGTCGAGCTGCCGCCGGCCCCGATTGCCGGCGGCGGGGAGTGAGGAGGCTGAGATGGGTCAGATAGTGGTCGGCTACGACGGCTCGGATTGCGGCAAGGCCGCACTGGACGAGGGGCTGCGGCTTGCGAAGGACCTGGGCGACAGTGTCGTCGTTGTCTTCGGTTATGCGCCACCTGGGCTGTGGGGAGGCGAGATCGTCGAACACGAGGATGCAATCGAGGAGTTTGGGAAAAAGGTGATGGACGAGGCAAGGGCCCGCGCCGAGTCAAGCGATGTCGCCACCGAGTTCGAAATGGTCGCCAAGAAGCCCTCCGAAGCGCTGGTCGAGGTTGCCGATGGACGCGATGCGCGAATGATCGTCGTCGGCAGCTACGGGGATCCGCCGCTGAAGGGAATGATCCTTGGGTCGACGCCGAACAAGCTGCTGCATATTGCGGATCGACCCGTGTTGGTTGTGCCTGCGCAGCGCTAACCCAGCGGTCGCACTTTCCGCCGCTATGCGGCGGAAAGTGCGACCTGAATTGGGAGTCGGCCTCGAAATCGCGGTCCGGTCGCAGTTCCCGCCGCTGTGCGGCGGGAACTGCGACCTCTCCTAGGAGGCTCTAGCGAAACTCGCCCCGCCGCTTGCCAATGCGGTTCCGAGGGGGCGACGATTTGGCGGATACCCCTGCATCCGGGTCAGGCTACCCCAGGCCCGCAGGTAGGGTCGGGGCGATGCGGCGGCGCTTGTCGGCCATACTCGGATTTGGGTGCCTGGTGCTGACGGTGCTCAGCATCCCGAGCATCCCGAGCGAGGTCGCCGCTTGGTCCGACCTACTGACCTGGGTAGATGTACCACCTTGGCGTTATGCGCTCCCGATAGCCGGATGGATTGGCCTCGCGGTTCTCTCTGGCTGGCTTTTCCATGCCCATCGAAAGTCGCACCGAGCCACCCCCGCACCCGCACCCTCTCCCGCCCAAAGCGACTCCCCGCTGGACCGGCTTCGCGATGCCCTGTCGCGAGGTATGCAGCTACGGACCTACGTGATGTTGGAGGGGGCAGGGGCTTACGAGAACGCTGAGGGCGAAGTAGTCGGCGGTGACCCCTACCCGATCACGCAGGACGAACCCCTCTACAAGTGGGCGAAGGAGACGTGGGAATTTCTCGTCCGCGACTTCCCCAACTACGCGGACGAGTTCTACGGGGAGCGCGGCGGCGCCGACGGTCTTTTCATGCTCGCCTTCAGCAAAGAGGTCAACCGCGACGGCCGCACGGACTACTTGGAGCGCCGCGTGGACCTTTTGAAGCGCATCATCGAGTGCTGAAAATGCCCTTTTTCCGTCCGATCCAATTGGTAGTTTTCCCCTTTAGAAAGCCAAAAGGTGACCCCCGCGAGGCTGGAACCTCCGGGGGTCTTGGACCAAGGAGATTGCGCTCCGTTGGCCTCATCAAACGTAGCAGGGCGCTCGGCATCTGCCGAGCTTGCGGGACTCCTCGATTCGCCCGAGATTGGGCGGCTGATTCAGGAACTCGAAGCCACCCGCTGGACGGGTCGGCCGGGCTACCCGATCCGAGCATTGCTCGGGCTGGCGCTGGCCAAGAGCCTCTATGCGGTGCCGACCTGGACGAAGACGGTCGCCTTGGTGCGCGAGCACTCAGGACTGCAACGTGCGCTTGGCTGCGAGGGGAACCCGCCGAGCGTCTACGCCGCCTACCGCTTCGCGGAAAAGCTCCGCAAGCACGGCGCGACGGTCGAGCGTTGCATCGACGGAGTGATCGCAGGGCTGCGCTCCAAGCTGCCGAGCTACGGCCGCGACCTCTCCATCGACGCCTCGGATATGCCCGCCTATGCGAACGGCCAGCGCTACCTCTCCAAGGGCGGCAAGGAACGCGAGCGCTACTCGGACCCCGACGCCTCCTGGGGGCACCGCTCCGCAGTTTCGACCCGCAAGGGCGGCGGCTTCTACGGCTACCGGCTCCATGCCGCCGTCTGTTCCTCCACCGGCCTGCCGGTCGCATGGGGAGTGGAGACGGCGAAGGCCAACGAATCGCGGTTCTCGGCTGCGCTGCTCGACACCGCTCGCCGTCGCGGGCTGATGGCGGCGACGGCGGCGATGGACAAGGGATACGACATGGAGCGCGTCTACTCGGAGTGTGCCGAGCGGGACTGCCTGCCGATCATCCCCTTGAAGGAAACCGGAGCGGTGAAGGCAGGGAAGCACCTGCCGCCGTCCTGCGAGCACGGCGAGTGGCACTTCGCCGGGTCCGACCGCAAGCGCGGAGCCTCCAAGTGGCGCTGCCCGACCGGCGAGTGCAAGCCCGCTTCGATCTGGATCAAGGCCGACCGCCTGCACCCGCTGGTCCCACGCGAGACGAAGCGCTGGAAGGGCCTCTACCGCAAGCGGGCATCGGTCGAGCGGGAGTTCGGCCGCTTGAAGAACGAATGGGGATTGAAGCCGCTCCGCGTCCGGGGGTTGGAGCGGGTGCGGCTCCATACCGACCTGACCGTGCTGACGAAGCTCGCCTGCACCCTCTCGCGGGCGCGGGGTGCGACTACTCCGCTTCGAGCCTAAAACCACCGGGGCGGGTTTCGCCCGTCTGCCAAACGATCCCGTCGAACAGATCGCCGGGGTCAATTTGAAGCGCCCCGGCCAGCTTCGCGATGGTGTCCGCCCTCGCCACCCGTTCGCCGCGCTCCAACTGTCCGACCGCCGTGCGGTGAAGGGAGGCGAGCACGGCTGTCTCTTCTTGCGAGAGGCCAGCGCGCCTACGGCAGTAGCGGAGGTTCGCTCCGAACTGGTCCGCAACGCTCACGGCAACTCCAAGCGCTCGAAGTGCAGGGCGGCGGCGCTGGGCCGAACCGAGGCACCTTGGCTCTCCAAGAGGCCGACGCCGACGAGAGCGCTCACAGCCTGCTCTGTGGCGTCTTCCTGCCCTATCTCACGGGTCAGGGTGGGGATGGTCAGGGACTTCGGATGCGCGTCGAGAACGCGGCCGAGCACGGCCCGTTCGACGGTAGGCTGGTCGTGCATGGGAGCTAATCCCTCCTGTGCCGGGCCGGGGGGCGTTAGCGCGCCGCCCCGGCCATTTCGTCTACGGAATACGGCGACCGTAGACTCAGCTACCGATGCTTGCCAACCGTTTCGCTACTCGTTTCGCCAATCCCTCCTAGGGTCAGCGCCCGATGTGGAAGCCGATTAGCTCTGGGACGCGGGCCAGTAGGGAGCTGATTAGGTCGGGGCTGCGGTTCGATAGCTCTGCGTTCTCCTTGCAGATGATTCCGGCTCGGATCGCTTCGCCGCCTAGCCAGCTGAAGGGCTCGGGGGGGACCTTCGGGGGTGAGGGGTCGATGAAAGCCAGGCGGGAGGGGGTGTCGCGGCGGTCTAGGGCTAGGGAGGCGAGGGTTCGGCCGACCATGTTGGAGGGGCCGACGCCGTTGCCGGTGTAGCCGGCGGCGGCGAAGGTGTGGCCGCCGCGCAGGGGGAGGACCAGGGGGAGGTGGGTCGGGGAGGCGTCGATCGGGCCGCCCCAGGCGTGGGTCAGGGCTCGGCCTTGCAGGCCGGGGAAGTAGTCCCAGAGGTTGGTGGCAGTGAGCGAGGCGACTTCGGGGTCGAGCTCGGTGCGGCCGTGCAGGCGGGCGCCCATCGCGATCCGGCCGCCGCCCCAGCCGAAGGCGATCCGGCCCTCGGGCGTGGTGCGAAAGTAGTCGATCAGGGCGCGGCTGTCGGTGATGCACTCGCCGCCGGTCCAGCCGACCTCCTCCAGCAGCTCCGGGACCGGCTCGGTGAGGACGATGTGGGAGGAGGCGACGGTGAGCCGGTTGCGCAGTGGGCCGCGCGGCGCCGTGGCCGTCGACCCGACCGCGAGCACCGCGGACCGTGCCCGCACGACACCCCCGGACGTGTGCGCCTCCACCCCATCGGGCAAACCGACGAGTCGCGTCACCGGCGAGCGCTCGCAAATCTCCACGCCCCTCCCCCGCAACCGCTCACGCAACCCCAGCGCCAGCCGCGCCGGCTGCACCGTCGCCGCACCGGGATAGAAGGCACCGCCACGAAAAACGGGAGAAGCACACCGCTCCGCGACCTGCTCCGACGAGAGCGCCTGAATCGCGTCGCCGACCCCCAGCTCCTGACAAGCAGCGAGAGCATCGGCCCAGACACGATCATGCGCCTCGGCCGTCGAGACCTGCAGATATCCACCAGGTGTGAACCAGGCATCGACGTCCTCCTCCGCGCAGAACTCGCCGATACCCGCAGCAGCCGCCTCGGCGGCCCGGGCCACCGCAAGCGCCCCGTCATCCCCCCAGCGCCCCCGCATATTCGGCAGCGAGAACCACATCACGTTGCAGAACCCCCCGTTCCGCCCACTCGGTCCAAACCCACACCGATCGGCCTCGAGCAGCACCACACTCGCCTCCGGCTCCAGCTGCTTCAAGTGCCAGGCGGCCCACATACCGGTATAGCCGCCACCCACCACGACGACGTCGGCCTCCCGCTCCCCGACAAGCTCTGGCGCAACCCCGACGGCCGGAGCCTCCTCGAGCCAGTACCCATGCGCATCGTGCTTCACCGCCCCGAGTCTGCCAGGGCGCACGGGCGGGGTCCCCAAAACACTCAAGCGCGGCTCCGCCGCGCGTTTTGGGGACCCCGCCCGTGCGCCCCATACACTCACGACCGATGACCACCTTCGACCTCCTCGCAGACCTCCCCCTGGAGATCGACGGCTACGAGCTGCAACCGCTGGAGCTGCAGATCCCAGGCTTCGAACGACTGAGCACCGTCATCCACATGTGGGGCAGCGGCGAGGACGGGCTCGGCGAGGACGTCACCTACGACGCGGTCGACCACATCGCCTTCCAGGACGCCGGCCCTTCGCTCGACGTCACCGGCTACGCCACGGTCGGCGAGTTCTGCGAGCTGATGGCGGAGGAGGACACCTTCCCGGCCGAGCCGCAGCGCGACGTCTCCCGCCTCTACCGCCGCTGGGCCTTCGAGTCGGCGGCGCTCGACCTGGCACTGCGCCAGGCGGGCACGGGGCTTGCCGGCGCTCTGGGCCGCGAGCCACGCCCGGTCGAGTTCGTCGCCTCGATGCGGCTTGGGGGACCCGATGGCGAGGCCTCTTCGATCGAGCCGCTGCGACGCAAGCTCGACCGCTACCCCGGCCTGCGCTTCAAGCTCGACCCGACCAACGACTGGAGCGACGAGCTGATTGCCGAGCTGGTCGAGACCGGCGCCGTCGACTCGCTCGACCTGAAGGGCTTCTACAAGGGCACCGTGGTCGACGTCGAGACCGATCCCGAGCTCTACGCGAAGCTGATCGAGGCCTTCCCCGAGGCCTGGATCGAGGATCCCGACGTCAACGACGAGACGCGGCCGATCCTCGAGCCGATCCTCGACCGCCTCACCTGGGACGCGCCGATCCACTCGATCGCCGACATCGAGGCGCTGCCCTGGCGGCCGAAGATGGTCAACGTCAAGCCCTCGCGGGTCGGCGGCGTGCGCCAACTCTGCGAGACCTACGACTACTGCGCCGAGCACGGCATCGGCGCCTACGGCGGCGGCCAGTGGGAGATCGGCGTCGGCCGCGGCCAGATCCAGGCCCTCGCCTCGCTCTTCCATCCCGACACCCCCAACGACACCGCCCCGCGCGGCTACAACGAAGCCGAGCCGCCGCCGGGACTGCCGACCAGCCCACTCGACCCTAAGCTGACGCCAACCGGATTCCGCTGGGAAGACTGAAAGGAAAAGATGGCCGAGAAAAGATTTGCCGATGCGCTCAACGAGCAGATCGCCAACGAGTTCGCAGCCTCGCAGCAGTACGTGGGCGCCGCGGTCTACTACGACGCCGAGACGCTGCCCCGGCTCGCCGCCTTCTTCTACCGGCAGGCACTGGAGGAGCGCGAGCACGCGATGATGATGATCCAGTACCTGCTCGACGTCGGCGAGGCCGTGCACATTCCCGACATCAAGGCGCAGGAGACCGCCTACTCCGACGGCAGCGCCCCGGTGCGGATGGCGCTCGAGCAGGAGAAGAGGGTGAGCGAGGAGATCTTCGCCCTGTTCGAGCTGGCGCGCGAGGTCAAGGACTACCGGGCCGAGCAGTTCCTGCAGTGGTTCGTCAAGGAGCAGGTCGAGGAGGTTGCGCTGATGGGCGACCTCTTGAACGTGGTCGAGCGCTCGAAGGACAACCTGCTGCTGGCCGAGGACTACATCGCGCGGGAGAGCCTTGGCGAAGGGGGCGGGGATCCGACTGCGCCGCCTATGGCTGGGGGTTCGGCGGGGTAGGTCGGGCGGGGGTCCCTCGGCCTACCTACCCAAGCCAGCCTGCTCGCCGGCGCATCGATTTGATCCGCCTGAACTCGGCGATGTCCTCGCGGAGGGCAGCGGGAGCCGGAGCCGGGAGGAAGCGGGCCGGGAGGGGCGACTCGACTACTCCGGTCTCTGAGCTTGTGACCTTGTAGGCGCGGGCGCCGCTCCTGGCCGTCACGGCCGAGGGGGGACCTTCGCCCTCCCAGAGGAGGCCGGCGTAGTCGTCGAGGCCGTAGCCGTCGGGGATGCCGTTGGCTACGGCATCGAGGTAGGCGGCGCGGCGCTCGGGCTCGTTGTTGTAGTGGACGCAGAGGCTGCCGGCGAGCAGGCCGAGGCCCGCCTCCACCTCCGGCTTGCCCGAGGACTTGGTGATGCCGGCCTCGAACCAGCACATCGCGCCGGCGCTCTGGCCGGCGAGGACGATGCCCTGGTGCCAGGCGAGGCTGAGGATGGCACTCAGCTCGTGCGCCTCCCAGACGGCGAGCAGGTTGACCAGGCTGCCGCCGCCGACGTAGATCAGGTCCTGGGCGAGCAGGTGGTCGCGCAGCGCCATCGGCCGGCGGCCAAGGCGGAAGAGGGAGAGGTCGGAGGGGTCGCAGGGCCGCTCGCCGAAGGCGGCGTAGAAGCGGCCGATCTGCTCCGAGGTGTCGCCGCTGGCGGTCGGCAGGAGGCAGATCCGCGGCCTGCCCCCCGCCCGTTCGGTCGCCAGCCGCAGCATCAGCTCGCTGACCGCGCGGTCGGGGGGGCGCGAGGTGAAGTCGTGGCCGCCGAGGGTGAGGATGCGGGTGACCATCAGGTCGCCCGCTCCACAGCAGGGCGCCCGGTATGCGGGATCGTGGCTGCGCGCATCTAGGCCGCGATCGCCGTCGCCGGAGTCTCGGGAAGCCGCGCCGGCGAGTCGCCCAGGAAGTCGGTCGCGAGCCCGACCTCGGAGACCTCGTCCCCGTTGGCGTCGACGCGGTAGCCGCGGGCGGTCGGTCGCGAGGCCACGACCCGCTTCAGCTCGGTGCCGACGAAGTGCAGGGCGGCCCCGTCCTCGCGCCGCGTAGCCGGACCGCATCCCCTCCCGGATCAGCCCGTGGTAGGCGCGTCCGTGATCGGACTTCGACTCGTAGTGCACGCTGTTGCTGAAGGGCAGGAGGCCGAGGCCCTCGACTCGGCGCGGCTTCCCGTGGAAGCCGCTGTGCGCCTCGGCAAACCAGCAGAGGGACCCGGCCGAGAGGCCGCAGAGGACGACGCCGGCCTCCCAGGCCTCGCGCAGGATCTCGTCGATACCGTGCGCCCGCCAGACACCGAGCAGGCTGACGACGCTGCCGCCGCCGACGTAGATCAGGTCCTGCGAGAGCAGGTGCGCGCGCAGGTCGGCCGGCCCCTGCTCGCGGCGGAAGAGGGAGACGTGGCTGGCCTCGCAGCGCTCGGCCGGGAAGGCGCGGTAGAAGCGGACGACGTAGTGGTCGGCGTCGCCGCTGGCCGAGGGCAGGAAGCAGACACGCGGCCGCTCGCACCCCGGCAGGCCGAGCACGTACTCGTCGAGCAGGGGGTTGCCCGACTCCATCGAGAAGCCGCCGCCGCCGAAGGCCACGATCTGTCGATTCGCAGTCTCCATTGGCGAATGTTCCCGCCGTGCCTGCTCGGGTTCGTTGTACAGGGGTCCGAAGTTCGCCCCGCCGCCATCGCCCATATGTATAGTGCCCGGCGCCGGCAGGCAGGATCCGCAGGGCGCTTACGCCCTGCGGGCGGCGCTCAGCGCCGGATCTTCCGGGCCCTGCTGGGCGCCGGCGGCCTGGCTTCGGTCATCACCCGGCGCAGTTTGTGGCGCAGCCGGTGCAGGCGCACCTTGACGGTGCCGTCCGGCAGGCCCAACCGCCGCGCGATCGCCTGCTGGGTGAGGTCCTCGTTGTAGCGGAGGCGCAGCAGCTGCTGGTCGCGCTCGTCGAGCCCCGCGAGCGCGGCACGGAGATCGGCCCGCTCGACCGTGGAGACGAGCCGCTCGTCCTCGACCCCCTCCTTCGACTCGATCTCGGCAACGGGATCCGGCCGCACGCGCGCGTGGAGGCGGAAGGCCTCGTTGCGGACGATCGTCGCCAGCCACTCTTTGCGGCGGCTGCCGTCGCGCAGCGTGGAGCGCCGGCGCCAGGCTCGCAGAAGGGCATCCTGGGCCACGTCCTCCGCCTCGCTGGGATTGTTCGTGTAACGGCGGGCCATGCGCACACAGAAGCGGTGTGCCTCCTCCCAGTGCCAGCCTTCGTCGTGATCCGAATCTTGGGTGGTTGAAACGTTGATTGATCGACCGTACTAGGTCTAAAAGCAAAAGGGGGAATTTTATTGTTTGTAACTTTCTCGATTACGTTTCCGGTCTCTAAATTATGGGAGTCATGACGTCAACTGAGGCAGGCGGGGACTGGGCGGAGCGCGCCTACGAGGCGATGGCCCCCGTCTACGACGCTTTCACCGCACACCATGACTACCAAGCGTGGCTCGCCGATTTCCTCGCTGTCCTCGAACGAAACGGCCTCAAGGGACGCCGGCTGCTCGACGTCGGTTGCGGGACGGGCAAGAGCTTCCTGCCGCTGCTGTCGGATGGCTGGGATGTCACCGCCTGCGACGTCTCGCCTGCGATGGTGGAGCTCGCCCGCGCAAAGGCCGGGGACTCGGTTCGCCTCGCGGTCGCCGACATGCGCGAGCTGCCGAGATTCGGCGAGTTCGACCTCGCCTGGGCGCTGGACGACGCGATCAACTACCTGCTCAGCGGAGAGGAACTGGAGCAGGCGCTGGTGGGGATGCGGGAAAACCTCGCCCCGGCCGGCCTGCTGCTCTTCGACGTCAACACGCTGCTCACTTACCGAACCTTCTTCGCGGAAACCGAGACCATCGAACGCGGTGGTTGGCGACTGGTCTGGACCGGCGAGGCGGCGGCCGACGTCGCTCCCGGCTCGATCTGCGAATCGACCCTCGAGTCCATCCCGCTCGAGGCCGCGGGCGATGGCGCTGCGGGGTCGACCCACCGTCACCGCCAGCGCCACTTCCCCGAAGCCGAGGTCCTGGCAACGCTCGAGCGCGCCGGCCTCGATTGCCTCGACGTATATGGCCACGGGCTCGACGGGATCTTTCGCCAGCCGCTAGACGAATCGATCCACACCAAGGCGGTCTACATCGCCCGGGTCGCCGGCGCCTAGGAGCGACCGCCGCCGCGCAGGCCCTGCTGCGCCGAGGAGAGTCGTTCGGAGGCCAGCTCCCATTCGCGCTGGAGCTTCGGTTCGACCGATTCGGAATCGCAGGACGCGCTGGCGAGGCAGTCGCCCCAGGTATTCGCGGCCTCCGTGTAGCGGTTCAGCGCCCGCTCCGCCGGGGTGCCGACCGTGGCCAGGCAAGCCAGCGCCAGGCGGTCGACCGGGACCCTGTCGTAGGCGTCGCGAACCGTCCGGACTTCGTGCAGGTAGGCGCCGTAGTTCAACCCCACCGCCAGCTTCTGGCGCAGGGCACCCATCGAGTCGAGCAGGTCGCCCAGCTCGGCCCTGCAGGTGCGTGTGGGTGCCGAATGAGCCGACTGCGTCGCCTGCGGCGCCGTCGTTCCCGTACCCGCGGTCGCTGGATTCCGGTCGCCGCAACCGGGCAGGATCAGCGCCAGGCCGAGCAGGATCCCGACTGTCGCCGCAGGGCCGAGCCGCATCTGACTAGTGTAGAAATTCGCCCGATGCCGAGAGCGCGCAAGCTCGCGATCGTGGCGGCTGCGGTGGCGGTGCTCGCGCTCGCACCGACCGCTTCCCCGGCGCGCGCGAGTGGAGGCGGAGGCGTGCTGGTCGTGGGCGACAGCCTCGAGGAACTGACCTCTCCCTACCTGCAGCGCTACCTGCCCGGCGTGCCGCTGACGGTCAACGCGGTGGGCGGCTCCAACAGCTACCAGATCCTCGACCTGTTCGAAGAAAGCTACGACCCCTCGCAGTCGGTGATCGTCTTCGACGCCGGCACCAACGACAACCCGGCCTATCCGCAGATACTGGCCGAAAACCTGAGCAAGGTCGCGGCGGCGATCGGCGAAAGGTGCATGGTGGTGCCGACCATCCATGGCCTTACCGTTAACGGCATCGACAACGCGGGGAAGAACCGGGTGGTCCACGCCTTCGCCGCCTCGCGGCCGGGCACGCAGGTGCCCGACTGGGCCGGCGCCGTGGCGGCGCACCCAGAGCTGATGCAATCCGACGACCTCCACCCGATCCCCGAAGGCGCCGATTACCGCGCCCAGCTGATCGCGCAGGGGGTCCAGGCATGCCTCGCCTCACCGTCACCTTCGGCCGCGGCGAGCGGGCCGGCGCTGGAATCCGGGCCGGAACTGGCGCCGGTCGGGCGGTTCGCGGCACGGCAGGCCGCGGTGGCACGCGCGATCGCGACCGAGGTGGGCCGCACGGTGGTCGCGCGGGTCGCCGGGGAGACGCCCTTTCTTGCCGCCGGGCTGGCCTTGATCTCGATCGGGAGCGGGAACGATGCCTAAACCGATCGGGCGCCGAGACCGCTACATGCCGGGGCTCGACGGGCTGCGTGCGATCGCGGTGCTCGGCGTCGTCTTCTACCACCTGCGCTTCGGCTGGGCGGAAGGCGGGCTGCTCGGCGTCGGCGTGTTCTTCACCCTCAGCGGCTACCTGATCACCGACATCCTGTTGACACAGGTCAACCGCGGCGGGATAAAGCTGAAGTCGTTCTGGCTGGCGCGCGCCCGGCGCCTGCTGCCGGCCCTGTTCCTGATGCTGACCGTGGTGATGGCGTGGGTGACGGTGATCGGCCCGCACCAGCCGGCCGACTTCCGCACCGCCGCGCTCTCCGCCGTCGGCTACTTCAACAACTGGTGGTTGATCTTCCACCACGTCTCCTACTTCGCCCGCTTCGCGCCGACCTCGCCGCTGAACCACCTCTGGTCGCTCTCGGTCGAGGAGCAGTTCTACATCTTCTGGCCCTTCCTGCTGATGCTCGGGATCCGCTTCGTCCCCGAGGTGAAGAACACCACCGGGGTGCGGCCGCGGCTGGCCGGGGTCGCCCTGATCGGGGCTCTCTGCTCGGGGATCCTGATGGCGATCCTCTACAGCCCCTCGCTGGACCCGTCGCGCGTCTACTACGGGACCGACACCCGCGCCCTGGAGCTGCTGCTGGGGGCGGCGCTGGCGATGGTCTGGCCGAGCCACCGGCTGCGCGCGAACGTCACCCCGCAGGCGCGCTGGACGATCGACGCGGCGGGAGTCGCCGGGCTGGTCGTAATCGGGCTGATGTTCCAGAGCGTCACCGAGTTCTCGCCGTTCCTCTACCGAGGCGGGTTCGCGGTGCTCGGGTTGGGCTCCGTCCTCGCCGTCGCGGCCCTCGCCCACCCCGCCTCGCGGCTCGGCCCGATCGTCGGCTGCAAGCCGATGCGCTGGATCGGCGAACGGTCCTACGGGATCTACCTCTGGACGCTGCCGATCATCGTGCTGACCAGTCCCCAGGGGGCCTACGGTCCCAGCGTCCCGCGCGCCGCGCTCCAGATCGCGGCGATCATGGGGGTGGCGGAGCTCTCCTGGCGCTACGTCGAGAACCCGATCCGCCACGGCGCGCTGGGCAGGCTCCTGGCCCAGTGGCGGGCGGGTGGGTGGCGGCGCGAGCGGCTCTCGCGCAACGGCTGGGCGCTGGTCGGTGCTGGGGGTCTCGTCGTCGCCTTCGCGGTAGCGGGCCTGGCGGGCGTGGGCGTCTCCAACGAGACGAATGCGGTCGGCTCCACGAACGTGGCTGAAACGGTCACCGCGAAGAGCGTGCGGCGCGCTCCGCTCGCGACATCCTGCGAAGCGGTGGTGCACATAGGGGACTCAACCTCGGAGGGACTCGTGTCCGAAGAATATCTGCCGGACCCCAAGCAGCTGATCAGCGCCCAGTACGCGCGGGTCGGCGCCACCACGCAGCACCTCGAGGTGGCCGGGGCGCGCTCGATCTATGAGAACTTCGAAGGCGAAGCGAATGCGCAGGAAGTCGCGGAAGCGTGGAAGAACGAAGGCTTCAAAGGGTGTTGGGTGATCGCGATGGGCACCAACGAGGCGGCCAACGTCGCGGCCGGGTCGACCTTCACCTACGACGACCGCATCGCAAGCATGATGTCGACGATCGGCGAGGAACCGGTGATGTGGGTGAACGTGAAATCGCTCGTCCCCAGCGGCCCCTACGCGGAGGCGAACATGAGGTCATGGGACCTGGCACTGCTCGACGCCTGCGACCGCTACCCGTACATGCGGATCTACAACTGGGCCGCCGACGTGAAGGACAACTGGTACATCCCCGACGGGATCCACTTCACCTCGGAAGGCTACGCCGCGCGCGGCAGGCTGATCGCCGACGCCCTGCTGGAAGCGTTCCCCAACACCGGGCCGACGAAGATGGCCGACAAGCGCGACTGCGTCGTCTCGGGCTAGAAGACCTGGGCGTCGAGGAAGCCGGCGATGAGCACCAGCCAGCCGCCGATCTCGGCGACGATCAGGCTGGCCATGAAGGCCTCCGTACCGCGGACCGGACGGCGGAACTGGTTGTCGGTGTCGCGTCGCCAGCCGTGGAACGCGTAGCCGGCGACCGCGGCGAAGAAGTAGAAGGCGAGCGCGCCGGCGGCGAGCAGGTTGACCAGCGTGCCCCAGCCGCTCAGCTCGACGAAGGTGGCGACCAGGAGCAGGGCGAAGCTGTAGAGCAGTGCGGCCCGGTGCGCCGTGTCGACGTATGGATGCGCCAGCCCGTCCTCGGCCGCGTCCATCTGGCGGAACTTCCAGACCCCCAGCAGCAGCGCCCAGAGGAACATCAGGGCCGAGGCCAAGAGCACGGCCTTCGTATCGTCTCCAAGGATCACGCCAACCTGAATACCAGCTAGGAGAAAGCCATGCCCGCTCCCACCGAGATCACCGGAGTCGACTTCGCCACCGTCTTCGTCACCGACTACCCGGCCGCGGTCGAGTTCTACGGCCAGACCCTGGGCCTGGAGCAATCGGCCGACTACGGCAAAATCCCCGGCGGCGAGTTCGAGACCGGCAACCTGACACTGCAGGTCGTGGACTCCGCAGCCGTCGGCCGAGAGTTCCAGCCAAGCACCCACCCGATCGCCTTCCACGTGGGCGACGTCGAGGCCACCCGCACCGACCTCGAAGCCAAGGACGTCAGCTTCCTCGCCGAGACGATGGACAGCGGCGTCTGCCACATGGTCCCCTTCGCCGACCCCGACGGCAACGTCCTGATGCTGCACCACCGGTACGCGCCGCGGGATTGAGGTCTCGGACCGCGCGCAAGACCACCGCATCCAAAGACGAGAATCGGGCTAATTCGGAGGTTATCGAGCTAAAAACCGCCTCAATTAGGGCGTTTCGGTGATATTCTTTACTTATGGCCGAGAAGGTAAAGAATCAAACCAGAGTGTCCAGCAAGCACCAAGTGACGATTCCGGCGATTCCATTCCGAAAGGCGGGTTTCGAGCCTGGCGACACCTTGAGGGTGGAAGCCGAGGGAGCCGGACGCGTCGTTCTGACGCGTGTCGATGAGTTGATCGATCGCTATTCCGGCTGCCTCAACACGGGTGGCGAGCTGCGCGAGCGTGTGGAAGGGCTGCGCGAGGAGTGGCGGTAGTCCTCGACTCCGACGCGGTCGTTGGCTTTCTCGACCGCAACGACGCCCTCCACGATGCGGCGGATGGGGCGATCCGCAATCTCGTCGGCAGGGAACGACTATTCGTCTCGGTAGTGACCTACGCCGAGGTACTGACCGGCGCACGACTGGGCCACCACGACGAACATCAGGTCAAGGGGTTCTTCCGCGACCTGATCTCAGAGGTTCTGCCAGTCGATGTGGATGTGGCCGACGCGGCAGCCGACTTTCGCGCTCGCCGCAAATCGCTGCGGATGCCTGACGCCATGATCCTGGCAACCGCCGAGATCCAGCCAGAAGTCGGACTGGTTGTCACCGGTGACCTCCAAATGACCAAAATCGCCGCACTCAGATGCAAAGTGCAGCTGTTGCAATAGCGCGGGGTCCCTGAGCGATCCCGCTGCTTGGCACAATCCGCCAATGAGCAATGCGCCCTGCGTCCTGATCACGATCCCGATCAGCCACTACTGCGAGAAGGCTCGCTGGGCGCTGGATCGGACGGGCGTCAATTATCAGGAGCGCGCCCACCTTCAGATTTTCCACTGGGTAGCGGTTCGTCGCGCGGGGGGAGGGAAAACCGCGCCGGTGCTCGTCTGGGGCGATCGGGTGTTTGCCGACTCAGCCGACATCGTCGCGGAGGCCGACACCCGGGCGCCACCGGATCTGCGTCTGTTTCCAGACGACCCGAGCGCCGCGGCGGAAGCTCGAGAGCTGCAGCGCGACTTCGATACGAACCTGGGGCCGCACGGACGGCGGTGGATGTACAACGGCCTGCGCGGCCGCCGCGACCTCGCGATCGCCTACGGATGCACCGGTGTCCCCACCTGGCAGCGCCGCGCCCTGCCCCTGGTCTACCCGGTGGCGGCACGCACGATCGACCGCTTCCTCGACGTCTCGCCGGCGACCGC
This sequence comes from uncultured Solirubrobacterales bacterium, assembly GCA_963714665.1. Lineage (GTDB taxonomy): Bacteria > Actinomycetota > Thermoleophilia > Solirubrobacterales > 70-9 > VRUE01. The sequence continues at coordinate 306,011 of CAVQPE010000008.1, forward strand.
AGCGAAGTCCGAGGCAGCAGTGCGCACCACGTTCGACCAAATAGCCCAACGACTGGAAGACGGACGGCCTTACCTATGCGGAGATAGCTTCACCGCCGCCGACCTAACCTTCGCCTCCCTAGCAGCGCCAATGCTGATGCCACCCGAGTACGGCGTGCCGCTGCCGCAACCCGAGGAGCTCCCGGCAGCCATGGCCGCGACGGTTCAAGAGCTCCGCGCCCACCCAGCCGGCGCTCACGCACTTACGATGTTCCGCGAGGAGCGCCGGTAGCGGCGCCGTTAGCTTTTTCCGTCATCCAGCTGTACGGCGATGCCAACAAGCATCTTCTGTATGTGCTCCCGATCGGATGCGGATACCGGGAGATCGTCCGTTCGACTGACAAGCTCTCCGACCTGGACGAGATCTGCCCGGATCGCGTTCCGCGCGAAATCCCAATCACGGTCTCGTCCCGCCACGCACTTCGAGAGGACGAGATCGTGAGCCTCCAGGCAGAGCGCGATGACACCGTCCTCTTGCCCGACCCGCGGCGGAATCTCGACGCTCACGAGCCGGTCCGTCCAGCCGGCTGGAGCCTTCGCCGTCTCGGGCCCGACTCCGTGGGCGTAGTAGCCATAGGTGCCGTGAAATGCGGAGCCGTCACCAAGGTTGGCGTCGATCTCGGTTGCCTTCGCGGGATCGTTTCGCGGATAGACGTCTGCCTCCATGGAGACGAGAAGGCTCGCCGGCGGCTCCTCGACAGTGCCAAGGATGGCCTGGCTGCCGATCACGACGATCTCCGCTCTTCCGAAACCTGGGCAGCGGCGGCGATTACGTGGTTGAAGTCCTCTCGGCGCATCGCTTGCGTCAGACCGCCTCGAGGATCTTGCACCGCTCCGGCTCGCTCAGCAAACCGGCGAGCGGAGAGTTCTGGCGGAGGTCACGACCACGAGCATCGTCGGCACCGATGGCCTTTCGGATCTCGACCATCGGCATCTCGAAGACTGCATCCCAAGCCTCGACGTAGCGGGGGTCGATTCTTCCGTCGCTCCTCCACCGCGCGAGCTTGCGCTGCGCCTCGTCAACCATGGAGCGGCTTAGTTGGGGTGCCAACGCCCGGTGGTAAGCGAGGCTGCGCAACTCCTGACGCCGGTGGGGATCAGACCGCTCGCCAAACTCGCCCGGTCCAACCCCCGGGCGCATCTGCTCGGCTCGACGACGACCCTCGGCCATAACCGGCTCCAGCACATGGAGCCTGCGCCTGCCCGAGCTGCGCTCCTCCCCGACCCGCTCGTAGAGGTCGAGCAACGTCGGCAACGGAACCTCCTTGCGGCCACGCTCTGTAATGACGACGGGAACGTCGCCCGCAGCAATCCAGTTGTTGAGCGCCGTGTGGCTGACCCCGAGCAAACTGGCAGCGAAACTCCGCGAGACCGTGACCCCAGCTCTGCTTCGAGATCTTCGCGGACCAAGGAAATGTCGAGACTGGGCGATTGCCTCTCTGCGCGTCGCAATCTGACGATGTTCTTGAAGAGCCTCTTGCGATCGTCAGATGCCATGCGCGGTCTAGAGAGACTAGCATCAAAGTTACAACTTTCATATAAAGTTTGCAACTTTATGGACCACCTGACAGTGGCGCCCCACTGTCGGCGGCACGGATCTCATTGAGATTAAGACAATCTTGTTTCACACTACTCAGTTAGTTTGCTGTACTCGATGTCGAGGGGCCAGGGGCGCTGCATAGGACTGACGGCACTTGTGGGCCTTGCCGTCCTACTGTCTTTCCTCACAGCCGTAGAGAGCACCTTTGCACAGGACCTCAGCGCCGGACTCAACCGTGCAGAAGAAACGGCAGCGGCGGCGGAAGCTGAAGTCGAACACTACGAAGCCGAAATCAGTCCAGCCCAAAAGGGCTACGCGAAGGCAACGCACTCGACCACGACCTCCTCCTCGGCGTAGGTGAGCTCTGGGTCATCCTCGGCACGGTCGCAACGCACCAGGGCGTGGGCAAGCTCGTGGACCTCGGTCTTCACCTGGGCGTTGGGCGAGAACTGCGCCGAGACCGCTTCCACCGCGATCCGCTTCGCGCCGGGTTCGCAGTAGCCCTGGGCGGCGCCCGGGATCTCCTCGACGCTGACGCCGTAACCGAGCGAGGCGCCGAACTCGGCGAGCGGCTCGAAGAGGTGAGCGAGGCCGTCGCCGCTCACCGGCTCGATCGGCGGGTCGAGGTCCACTGGGCCGCCGGGAAACTCCGGCAGCGGATCGACCTGGGAGCGATCGAAGACGGCAACGAGGCGGAAGCAGGTTCGCGGCCTGGCCTGGGGATCTTCGCCCGCTTCGCGCCACTCGCGCAGCCGCTTCGCCGAAGGCGGGCAGGGTACCCAGATGCGGATGCCGCGCTCGCCCTTGCGGACGGCGTAGCCGAGGCTGAGCCAGCGGCGAAAGCCGGCGACGCGGGTGGCCCAGGGGCGCTGGTGGGCGATCAGTAGCTGGTTATGGAAGCTGTAGGCATGGAAGTGGCGGCGCACCTCCAGCCAGCGCTGCCATCCTTCGCCGGAGCGCAGCACCTCGATCGCCTCCGCCATCAGCTCGCACTCGGCGGCTCGCTGCTGCGCCCGCTCCTCCTCGCTCAGCGCCCGGCGGCGTGAGTTCTTCCTCTTTGCCATGACGGCCTCCTTGGCTTTGGCCCGCCCCCACCGGGCGGGCGATCGCCGGCCCGACGCACGGCGAAGCCGTGCCAGGATCGGGAGGCATCGCCGGCCCGGATGGAGACCGCATAGCAATTGGGTATCCAATCGCTACTAGGACTGTGGACTAGCGTCGAGGCGTACTGCTTCTATCGCGTAAAGCGGCTGTAGCGTGAGCCCGCTGATCCTCGCCTTCAATCGGCCGCGGCTGACGCGACTCTTCAACTTAGGGTGTTCTTTTCTGTGAATAGCCCGAACCGTGTCTGACCTACAGTGACGACTTAGCCGCTCTCGAAAGGGAGCAATCCGGATTGATGTGCGACTAATCGGGGGGCTTAACCATGTCGGTGTTTTTCCAGAGCTTTTCAAAATTGGCTGCCAGCACGTTGAAGAAGTCGCCATCTTCTTGGAACCGCATATGCATCGTTTCATTGCCCAGCGTTTTGTGGACCAAGGGGGCAAAGTAGGCGACCCCATCAATTCGGAAATAGCTCATCGTAGGCATCAACTGCGCAAGCCTTACCCCCGACCCAGATACCTCATCCCCTTCATCACCAGAACCAGACGACCACTTCGACGGTAGGGATTGGAGGGTCGCGTGAACCTCGCTCAAGATCTTGTCCTCTAGCAACTCGTTCTCCTCATGATCACGAAGACGGGCGAGCGGCATCTCCTCTGGGAACTCCGGATCTAGCAGGATGATCCTGACCCTTGCCTTGCAGGTGAGCCATTCGACAGCATCCATCCCCTGCATAGTGTCCAGAGATACCTCAAGGATATCGACCTGAGTCTTTGCTCCCAACACAGCCTTTCTGATTCTCTTACTGGGGCGTTCTTCGTAGCATTGATCCAGGCCAACTCTCCTGGCAACGTCCTCCAGTTCGTTGTGCCTCTCGAGCCGTTCACAACTCTCGCTGACCTCTTCCAGAATACGTGACTGTCGTTCGGCCTCTGCACGTTTTTGTTGGCCAGAAATATCGTCGTAGACCAAGAAAACGATTAGTGCGACCGTGCCTGCGGCAACTAGGTTCCCGCCAACACTACGACAGTAGCCATTGTGGATAAATGAAAGTATTACGCCGACGGCGATGACGAGCGACGGGACCATAATCCCGGCCCGATGCAATAGCTCCTCGAAAAACGGGCGACGTTTCCCGTCTTTATCTTTCGCCACGCCGTACTTATACACGGTTAAACGATGAGTAGCCTAAACAACAGGGTTCGCTGGATTAGGCGGCGAGCGCGGCCAGCTCTGGTGCAAACTGTGACGCCGACTCCGCATCCGCAAGCAAGCCGATAAGACATTTGCCGACCTCGAAGAGCTCTTCGGCGCGGTCGCGGCACCATTCAGGATTTCCCAGACCGGCGAGAAGGTCTAAATACATGGGGCAATAGAGAGCGTCGACGTACGACTTGTCCGACAGCGCCCGAACTACTAGAGGATGCCCACGCCGGCCTCCCCTGGTCGACTCTCAACTCTCGATCTCTCCAGCGGACTGCCAGATCGCCTGCACGGAGCTTTACCGTCGTGCTTCGCGCCGCGGCTCCGTAGGAGACCGAAAGGTCGACAGGATTCAAGCCGACCGAGACGCGAGCAGTCACCCTCTCCCGCCTTTGGTGGTCGTAATCGCGCGACGCAGTCTCCACAATGAGCGAACCGCCCAGCTCCCGCGCCAGTGCCAAGAAGTGCACGGCATGATCGGCAAGGCCCCCTCCCATCGCAGGGTCATCTCGCCAGCTGGACATGGCGCGGGGATCAGTCGCGCATCGCTCGACCTCGACGGACATGTAGACGGGCTTGTTGGACCGGGCGGCGGCACGGAGAAACGGGGTGAGCGCAATCCACGTGGGTGAGAACCGATACTGATAGGAGGCGATCAGCGCTCGGTCGGGATGACGCTCCCGTATCGCAGCAAGCTGACTCAACTGCTCCGGCGTACCCCCCGCTGGCTTCTCGCAAAGAATGTGCTGATGATGATTTGCTGCGTCCGTGGCAAGGTCCGCATGGACAGCAGGATGCGCCGCGATCACCGTCAACTCGGAATTGACCGACTGCAGCATCTCGCTGGCCGAGGCAAATGTCGGGATGCGGGGGAACAGGCGTCGAGCGGCAACACGCCGATGCTCGTCGGGATCGCAGGCCCCCACGACCTTCACTCTGCCTTCCGATTCCAACCACAGAAGCGCTGGAAGGTGGCCGTTTGACGCCGCGGCGCCGATCCCAGCCAGAGCGATCCTCACGCCAGTACCTCAAACAAGATCTCCAAGGCCTGCTCGGCCTCCTCGTCAGAGAGAGTTAGCGGCGGACTCAGGCGCACCCGAGGAACGTCCGCCGCGAGCAGCAGGCCGCTGTCCCTGCAGCGCCGGAAGAGCGACCCACACAACTCTCGATCAGCCGGTCGGTCGGTATGCGGATCGACGATGTCGAAGCCAAGCATCATTCCCATTCCCCGGGACCAGCTCACGTAGGAGGACACCGCGGCCAGTTCGTCGAGACCATCCGCCAGCAAAGCCCCGACTCGCCTCGCATCCGAGCCGAAGGACGGCCGTGTCAGCACATCGAGCACCGCGCCTCCAGCCGCGCAGGCAAGGGGATTGGCACCGAAGCTACTCGAGGTCGCCGAAGGACGATCGAGCGACGCCGCAGCCCAGAGCTCGGGTGAAGCGGCGACCCCCCCGATGGGGAACCCTCCGCCCATCCCCTTGCCCATTACGAGCACGTCCGGTATGACGCCGAACCGGTCGGAGGCGAACATGGGACCCGTCCTCCCAAATCCCGTCTGCGACTCGTCGAAGACGAGCAACCAACCACGATCGTCACAGAGAGCGCGCAGCCGTGAAAGGAAGTGCCGCTGGGGCGGTATGTTCCCGGCAGTGCCGAGCACGGGCTCAACTATCACGGAGCCGATGCCTGCGAGGTCCGGGCGCTTCGCCAGCTCCTGTAGGAGATCACTTGGCACCTCTTGGCAGTCGTCGTAGTGCGACGCAGAGTGTGATCGACAGGCGGGATAGACGGCATGGCGAAGCCAGTTCACATCCAGGCTGGCACGTTCCTCCTCGTAGGCGCCTCCAGCGAACCTGACACCGACGGTCTTGCCGTGGAACGCCGAGTTGAAAGCCAGGACGCCGTCCCGACCCGTCGCCCGCTGCGTCATGCGCAGCGCGGCTTCGACCGCCTCGGCCCCACCCGAGAAGAGCGCCGTGTGGGTCAGTCCAGATGGCAGCACCGCGGCTAGTCGCGTCAGGTAATCCGCCCTCGCAGGATTATGGAACGGCGAGACACAGAGGCTCCGGGCCTGCTCGGTGACGGCATCGACCCAACGCGGGTGCCCGTGCCCGAGGGCGGCGACGCCGTACCCAGAAACGAAGTCGAGGTAACGATGTCGCCGATCGTCGATCAGATACGACCCCTCACCTTCAACGATGGAGAGTCCAGCCTTCGCCGCTATCCGCCGCACCCCACCCCCTGCATACCGGCTGGCGAGGTCCGCCGACAGCAGCCCCTCCCGCGGCTGAGTGATGCTCATGTCAACCATTAGCATCGCTCAGATCGACCAGACACCGCAGCGGATCGACCAAGGCAGCCGGTGCCGCGATCAGGGTTCCGGCGCCAGACCAAGGTTGTCCCGAGACATCGATGCCAGCCTCGGTGGCAATCAGTGCGGCGGCAGCCACGTCCCACAGCTGCAGATGAGCCTCGTAATAAGCATCGAGCCGGCCGAAGGCAACACCGCATAGCTCTAGAGAGGCAGCTCCGTGGCAACGAACATCGCGTACCTCGGCAACTACCCGGTCGAGCTGATTCATCTGCTCGGCGCGAGCTGTGCGGCTGGACGCAAAGCCAGTCGCAACAACCGCATCGCAGAGATCGGGTGCGAACCGGGGAAGCATCGACGGATGGCAACCGTCAATTTTCACGGCGCCACCGGTATGCGCCCCGTACATTTGCCCTAGGGCGGGAGCGTTAACAACCCCCACCTCGACCCGGCCGTGAACGGCTGCGGCTATCGAGATTGACCAATGGGGCAAACCTGCGATCAGGTTGTTGGTGCCGTCGATCGGGTCGACGATCCACTCGACTTCACTCTCACCCATAACCGAAGACAACTCCTCACCACGGAAGCCGTCGCTGGGTCGGTCTGCGATCAGTTCCTCGCGGATGCATTCTTCGACTGCGTAATCCAGATTGGTCACCAGTCCTCCGCCATCATCCTTCAGACTTGGCTCAAGCTTCACCTCCGAGTCCTTGATCAAGCCAGCCGCCGCCACTGCCGCTCTTTCCGCAAGTCTCAGCAACTCGACCCGATCGATCCCTGCCGCCTCCTGACTCTCCCGGTCAATCAATGCTGGGAATCTGGAAGCCATGAAACGCTGCTAGTCCCCGACGGGCGGCGAGTGCAGCGCATACGCACCGCATAGGACAATGGGTGACGCCACATGAAACCCGCCAGGGAACATCCAGCTACCCTAGCCCTACCCGCGGATACGGCGGTTTATGCCAGCCGATGGGCGCGTCTCGCGAGAATACCGTCGGCGACGCTCGGGTCTGTTCACCGAGGTTGATGCCTCGCCCTCCTCTTCGTTGGTGTTCCGCAGGCATTTGGAGTCGTTGGATTCATTGACGGTTCATTCGCCCCCCCATTGTTGCGGACCTCGGAAGCTTCGGGTTCGAGACCGACCCGCATGTACTGCGAACGGGGCTCGAGCAAAGTCGGATCGCCGCCGGGGGCCGCTGCGCCCCGACATGCCGAAAGAGCCGAGGGTAATGGGAGGCCCGGCGGCCACGCGTGGCTCCTTGGCGAAGTCGAGCGCCACGAGCCAGGCGCGCTCGTCGGCCCTCCGGGCCTCCGGGCTGGCGGCGGCAGGGAGAGAGTGGCTCATCGCGGCCTACCGCCGATCAGGCCGACACCTTGAGATTCGCCTCTGCGAACGGGTTCATCTGCGCGCACCCGGTTCACTCCAGGTGGCGCTTGAGCCGTAGCCGCCGATCTCACCGGGCCGAACCGAGGCGTCGTCGCCGCGCCCCTCGGCCATCGCCCGTCGCACCGCCTGCGTCTCGCGGCGCCGGTCGGCGGCCGGTGTGCGCTTCTTGCGGCGCAGCCGCCTGATCTGCCGATCTGCGTCCTCGAAGGTCTTCGGGTAGGTGAAGGACTCCCCGATGCTCAGCGCCAGGTTTTTCAGGTAGCGGAGTTGTTTGGACGTTGGCTTTCTGATGTGAGGCTGTGAGTTGGTCATGGCCTAGCCAGAGCGGGCTGGGGGAGGCTGGGCGAAGCCCGGCCGGGGGAGGTCTGCTAGGCGTGGAGCCAGGACCAGCTCACAGCACCGGGAAACTGGTGGCAGGGAATCCAGGGAGGAGCCCAGAGGGCTGGACCCCTCCCTCCGACGATGCCCTACTTGCCAGCAGCACGGCGCCGTCGTGGCCGCACGGACTTGATGTCCGTCGCCAGGTGCTTCTCGACCGCGTCCTGAGCGGCGAGGTGACAGCGAATCCGCGCGATTGCGGCAGCTCGTTCTCGTCCGCGAGCACAGCGGCGATCAGGGCGTCAGCGAGCAACTCGAGCACCTCGTTCGCCGAGCGTGCCTTCTCGATCCGCCCCGCCAGGTAGGAGGCGCACTGCTCGCGGTCGGCGTAGCTGACCTTCTCGCGCGGCTCGCCTGACTTCAGCCGCTTGACCTCGACGTCCTGCAGTTGGGGGAGACCAGCCTCAGTCCCCCGGCACCGAGATCGTCGTTGTCGGCGAGCACGACCGCAGCCAGGGCCTTCGCCCGGGCGAGGCTGTGGTCGCGGCGGCTCTTGGATCCACGCCGCTTAATCAGGTTGCGGCCCAGCTCCAGGTTGCGGTCGCGCGCGGCCTCGGCCCGGCGCTTGGCCTTGCGGCGCTCCTCCTGGCGCGCCTTGCGGGCCTCCTCGGGATCGGCGCCGTTGGCGTCGGCGCCGCCGCCCAGCTTGGCCCGCTGCTTCGCGCGCTCGGCGGCCTCGCGCTCTGCCCGCTCAACCACGCGAACGGCGAGGTCTGCGGCGAACTCCGCATCGGTGACGTAGGCGACGATCGAGACCCAGACGTCGTGGTCGACACGGTGCTCGACCAGGCAGCCCGCCGCCCTGGCCGCGTCCACCTCGGCCTCGCCGAAGCGGATCACCGGGTCCTCCGTGTTGGCGTAGGAATCGGCGGCCGTGAGTCGCTCGATCAGCCCCTTACGCTTCTCGGTGTCGATGATCAGCTCGCTGATCCGGGCACCGCTGCGCACACCGATCATCGTCGGCTTACCGGTGAAGCTCGCCTCGGCAACGAGCTGGAGCACCTCGCCGAAGTGATCGACGAGGTCGCGGCCGTCGACCGTGCCGCGGGCGGCCAACTCGCAGGCGCATTCCGCGATCCGCGGGGAGACCTCGGCGACCTTGCGCAGCACCTTCTCGGCCGCGACCGGAACCTCACCCGCGGCGATGTGGCGCTGCACTCCCTCCGGCAGCCGCAGCAGGCGCAGGTGCTCGCTGGTCCAGCCGACGTTCTTCTTTCTGCCGATCCGTTCGGCGATCTGCTGGTGGGTGGTGAGGTTCTCGGTCTCGGCCAGGTCGGCGAGGCCCTGCGCGGTGTCGATCGGGTCGAGGTCCTCGCGGATCAGGTTCTCGACCAGGGTGGCCGCCCGCGATCCCTCGACCGCGCGAACCACGACCTGGACCTCCTGCAGGCCGGCGCGCTTGGCCGCAATCAACCGGCGCTCGCCGGCGATCACGGTGTAGTGGTCGCCCTTGGCCGGGACGACCGTCAGGGCAGTCACCAGGCCGTCCTGACGGATGCTCGCCTCCAGCTCGGCGAGGCGGTCCTCGTCGAAGCGGGTGCGCGGGTTGAGGCCGTCCTGCACGTCGATCTTCTCGATGTCGAGGACGGCAGTTGCTGGCTGGCTCATGTGGAGCCTCCTTTTATGGAGGGCCCCGCCCGTTGCGGGGCCGATCCCCGTCCCCGAGCGCGCCCACAGAGCGTGCCAAACTCGGGGCGGGTCGGCCTCGCGACGGGATCGCCACTCGCCGCGCCCTGCACTCAGTCGCGCTCAAGGATCGGGCGACCGCTCTCGTGCAACTCGCGGGCGAGGCGTTCGGCAACATCGGCGCCGCTCGGGGCCTCCGGCCCGTTCAGGAACTCGGCGAGGCGATCGAGGAGGGTGCCATTCGCGGGGCTCGACAGGGCCTCGGCCTCCGCGACGGTGACGAAGGCGGCCCCGCGCGAGAAGCGCGCGCCGCAGTTGCCGCAGCGCCGCGCTTCGGCGGAGCCCTGCGGGTCGGGAGCTACCTCAGGACTGCAGCACTCAGGGCATCTGGGCTCCATCTCAACCTCCTTGTCAATGGCCGCAGGGTCCCCCCAGCTCAGACGAGGTTCCACGCGATCCACTCCAGCTCACCGTTCACCGTCGGCACCTCCTCGGGGTAGCGCGCCGCATAGACCGAGCGCTCCCGGAGGTTCATGGAGTAGCGGGAAGCTTCGATCCGCTCCTTGGGGGTCATGCGCCGCAGTTCGGATACGAAGCGGTCGATCGGGCTCTCGTGCTCCTGCGCTCGGCGAGGCCGAAGGGCCTCCCGGGTAAGAGCGTGCTCACTGCTCTCGGTTTCCTGCGGCTTGATCTCGAGGGTCTGAGTCATCTCAGCCTCCTTGCTCTTGGCCCCGCCTGCTGCGGGAGCCGGTGCCGGCCCGTCCGCACGCCAAAGGCGTGCGAAGCTCAAAGACGGGAAGGCGGCTCCCGCGGCGGGCGCAGGACGGAGCCGTCAGGACATGCCAAGCGGGGGCCGAGTCAGTCCCGCGGGCTTTGCCGCAAGCGCCCGCGCAATCGCCTCACGGCTCATTGGGCAGGCCCCGAGCCGCTCGGCTTGGCGCCGGTAGTCGGCGATCAGGATCGCCAGCTCGCCCTTGGACTCAAAGCCTGCCTCGACGAAGTAGGGCCGACCATGACCGTCGCGCGAATAGTCGTAAACGTGGACGACGCCGTCGATGCGGCGGCCGACCAGGACGCGGGCTTCGTCGGGGACGGCGTAGTGGCCAAGCTCACAGAGCTGGCTCGGCTCGGGCTGAACTGCTGTGGCGCTCATCGCGCACCTCCTGGGGCTCGTTGGCGGAAGTCGCCGAACCGAGGGGCAGCGGATCAGGCGGCGCGGAACCCGAGCGCCAGCGAGGGCGCGTCAGCGAGGCCCCGCGAAGCGGGCGCCTTGCAGCGCCGCCGGCCGCTGCCATGCTTGAGAGGGCTTCCGCACGGCAAGGGGGCGAGGCTGGGGGGCCCAGTTCAGTGTCTGAGGCTCGATACCGTGCAGCGGTGCGCTTTCGTTTCGAAGATCAGATCGGTTCGGGCGGCTTCGGGGTCGTCAAGCGGGTCAGCGAACTATCGGACGAGAGCACGGTCATCCGGGACAACCTCGCCGTCAAGATCCTGTCCGAGGACCTGTGTGGTGACGAGGAAGCCCGCTCTCGGTTCATCCGGGAGGTCCGACTCCTTGACGAGGACCTCGATCACCGCAATGTGATCGAAGTGTTCGGCAGGAACCTCAGCGCCTCCCCTCCCTGGTTCGTCATGCCGCTCGCAGAGTCGAATCTCGAGCGCGAGATCGAAAACGACCGAGGCAAGGATCGTGACTGGGTCATCGACACTTTTGCCCAAATCCTGGCAGGGATGGGCCACGCCCACGACCGTGAGCACCCGATCGTGCACCGGGATCTGAAGCCAAACAACGTCCTGATCTGCGATGGAGTCCCGACAGTCTCCGACTTCGGCCTCGGCAAGCGGGTGGACGAGGATGCGACCGGCTTGACCAAGACGGCGATGTGGATGGGCACGGAGCCTTACATGGCTCCTGAGCAGTTTCAGGACGCCAAGAGGGTCGGGACAGAGGCCGATGTCTACGCCCTCGGCAAGATCCTCTGCCAGATGTTGACGGGGGCGGTCCCAGAGGTCCTCTACGTAGATCTCGACGCTCTGCCGCAGGAGTTCCGCTTCTTCGTCGAGAAGTGCTGCCGCCGAGACCCTGCCGGGCGATACAAGAACGCGGCAGAGGCGGCAGCGGCCTTCGCGGTCTTCTCGAAAGGGGCCGACACGCTCTATCCACCGGTCGAGGGGGCGGAGCGAATCGTCGCCGAATGGGCCGAGGCAAGCAACGACGACTCCAGGCACGACCTGGTGCGTCGGCTCGACGAGCACCTGAACCTGAACGCCAGCGAGGAGGAACTGTATTTCAAGGTGGTCCCGCGACTGCCGGAGGCTCTCGTCGACCTCTACATGGATCGGCTGCCTGACGAGTTCAAGACGATGCTAAAGATCTACGACGGGCACATCACCGGAGGCCTGCCCTTCTCCTATTGCGACGTTGTCGCCGACTTCTACGCACGGTTGTTCCGGCGCAGTGACGATCTGGAGTTGAAGCAGGTGCTGACGGCGCGGCTGATTGAGATGGGCGCTTCCCACAACCGCTGGTATGTCGGCGGCGTTGTTGCCGAGCTTCTTCGTGAAATCGACAGCGATGATCTCTCGGCCGCGATGATGGTCGCAGATGTCGTGAAGGGTGATGCCGAGCACGCAGCCTGGTTCTGGGATCCATGGATTCGAGCAACTCGGCTTCTGAGTCCTATCCGGGAAGCCTTCAATCAGGTGACCGCGGAGCAAGCCTAGGCAGCGCCTTGACCAGCATTGACCTATGGCAGGGATCCACCGCCGATCCCGGATTCGCTGCCGCGATGGCGGTGCAACCCACGGACTCCTACACAGGCAGCGCCGGGGTTTTTCCTTTTGCGAATCGCGATGACTACCAAACAGCGATGCGGTCGGCTGGGGTGCTCTCGCCGGACGCCGCCTTGGTCGGAGAGCCGCTCCTGGCGGCGGCAGCCCAGGCGCATTGGCACCTGGCCGGCGCGAACGCCTGCACCTTCGCGACCTTCCTCAGCGCGCGTCGCGATGAATTCGGTTGGGAGACGCACGTAATCACCGGCGCAGCCGACGCGCGGGAGCTTGCACACGAGGTCGCCTCGCTTTGGGAGCACCAACTCAGGGTTCCCGAGGTGGAGGTTGTGAGCTTCCTCTTGCCGGAGCTTGACGACGAGGCAGGAGTCGCGGATCTACTCGCGCGCCTCGGGGGGCTGACGGACTGGGAAGTTCGCCGGGAAGGCCAGGAGACCGACGAGCAGCTTGGGGAGATCGTACGGCTGGGGGTAAGGGCGGCGGTCGAGTTCGAGCACTGGTCGGAGGCTTTGGGCTTCGGGCGACTTCCAGCACAGCCCAGCACCCGACTTGCCCCATTTACTGAGATCGCAATCAGGGCGAAACCACCAAAGCGACCGCGCCGAGACCAAAGGACCTACATGGCAGATATCGAGCTGGATAGCGACGACGCAGAGGTGGGACCGTGGTGGCATGCAACCGTCGAGGAGCGCGCCCGCAGGTTGGTCGCGACCCAAGATTTGCGCGGTAAGGCGCGGGTCACCTTTTCCCTGCGTGAGCAGGTATGGAATGGAGCAGCGGGATGAGTACTTCAAGCAAGAGCAGGCTGAATCGTTCGGTCTTCATCGGGACGATCAACGAAACCGACTTTGAGCATCTGCTTGAGCTACTGGAAGCCGAGGATATCCATTGCGTGATCGACCTCCACGCAGCAAGGCACCCGGGCGGCGAGGCGATCGTCACCGCGCTGAGACTCGGGAGCGAATCCCGGGATATGTATTACGCCCATCTGCCCGAGCTGACCGGCAGCAGGGAGGAACGGGGGCAACCGCACCGGGAGCTGGCTTGGGCCGCCCGCACCGCCTTGAGACACCGGACCTGCCTTGTCACCAGAGGTACCACAGCAGAACTTCGGGCGGCCGAAGCGGTAGCCGAGCTCGTCGGGCTGCGTTTGGTCGCCCTTGAGGTCCCCGGCTCCTCCCCAAAAAAGGACTAGAACCGCTGAGGGGTTAGGGAGCGCCAGGCGGGCTCCCCTGCCAACAGCGAGGTCTGGCTCTCGCCGAGACGCTCCGCGACAGCGGCCTGGCTTTCGATCTGGCCATCTCGGCGCAGATGAGAGACTCCAAGCTCGCGTGCCCGCAGGGCTCGGCCGAGAAGGTGATAGCGATGACAGCACTCTGGCTCCTCCTCAAGGCAGATGAGCGCCACGGCGCGTCGCTCTGCCTCATATTCGACCTGCCCGATCGCCTTCATGAACCAAGGCTCTTCGCTGATGGGCTGGTAGAGCGCATAGCCCTCTGAATCGTAAAAGCGGTCGCTGTCAGGGCGCCCGCCGAGGTGATCACCAAGCCAGAGATAGTCGATCTCTACAGTTCGCAGTGCCGACTCAATGGCCTCACGGTTGAAGTGCTGGGCGCGCTTGATCCAAGGTCGCGAACGGACGTCAACAACTAGAGCGATTCCGTGCCGACGAAGCAGGGCGAGAAACTGAGCCTCAGGGTCGTGGGAGTGGCCGACCGTGTAGACGGTTGTGGATCCCGGGTCTTCCATTGACCGGTTGATCATCTCGGGAACTCCGGTCGGCACTTCCCGGCCGTCAAGACCAAGCGCGATAATGCATCGCCAAACGACCAGGAGGCAGCATGGGACGGAAGCGGTCAGGCGTCATCTACACGATTGGCTACGAGGGAATCGACGCCGAGCGGGTGATCGAGTTGCTGAAGGAGAACGAGGTCGACACCCTGATCGACGCTCGCTACCGACCCGGCAGCCGGAAGGCGGGGCTGTCGAAGACACCTCTGTCCGCGGCACTTGCGGATGTCGGTATCGGTTATGCACACGACCGAGGGCTCGGCACCCCACCTGAGATCATGCGCCAATTGCGCGAAAAGGGCGTCTATGACTGGGACGCATACCGGGAGTTTCTACAAACCCAAACCGAGGCGCTCGACCAAGCGACCGAGATGGCCCGCAACGAGTCCGTTTGCCTCCTCTGCTACGAGGCAAACGCTCTTGAATGTCATCGACGGATCGTTGCGGAAGAAGTCGCTGACAGGGCAGGCCTGCAGATCGAGCACATTGCAGTAAAGCCTGTGTGAGTTGTTGTGCATCGAGTCGCCGGATCACACCGACGGAGTGTTCGCCTAGATGCACGCCACCTGGCTTGAGAGATCGGGGGTGGTTGCGCATGGCTCTCGGCACGATCTTGGACAGCGCTACGTACATACATACGGGAGCGGCGCGGGCTTCTCATCCCGCCAACCCTACTGCTCACTCCTTTCTCCGAGAGACTCGGAGGCAGTTAAAACGTAGCCGAGTGGTCTTCCCCAGTCCCGCTATGCGCCGATGAGCTCCGCAGCAGCAACGACGGGCTGCTCTGCCACTACCATGCGACGGCCTGAAGGGGGGACTCGAAACTCCAGTTCTGATGAGGGATCGATGATGATCGTCACGTCGGGGTCCACGTTCTGGACTAGCTCTTCACCGCTGACTAGGAGAATATCCAGCGACTGCCAGGCAGGATTGCGGAGAAGGGCGGAACGCATGACGTCTACCCTTGTAAAGACCGGCATCAAAACGCCCTCCTGCTCCTCGTCGGCATAGGTGACGATGTCGCTTTTCGCTCCCCTCCCCGGAGCTGAGAGGTCCCCCGCGGCGTTTCCTATTGCAAAGACGTCTCCTCGAGCAAGCGCCTCGCGTACCTCACTGACCGCATCAGGATCGCTGGACGCCGAACGGATCGCGTCCGCCAGCTGTGCCGTATCGAGCCGATCGGCCAAGGCGGCGATTACCTCATGGCTGGATCGTTGCTCCTCCTCCTCGGCGTTCTCAAACGCAGAATCGTCTACCAGTGAGGCCCGCCCGCCGATAAGGTCTGCCTCCCCCTCGCGGATTGCCGCCTGGATATGGGCCGGCGCGTTGCGGAGGAGGTGCTCCTCGGCAGCCTCAACCGCGCCGATGAGAGGCGTGACAGCCGCTTGCGGTCTGCCGTTGATCATGACGATGGCAGGCCTGCCAGACCTGACGACCTCCTCGATGACCGACTTAGTGTTGCGCGAGAGCTCGCGCATATTGACAGTGCCCACGACGGACCTCCTTTGACTTGGCTTCGACATTGTCAGGCATTTGTCCGACAATGTCAAGGGCGATCTGACCTTTGTCGGACATTAGCCTGGAAGCCTATGGCGCGCGATCCGCCACCTTCAAACCGGCGATGGCTCTATCCCCATCAGGAAGATGCCTTCGCCGGGTTCTCCGGTAACGGCCTCGACCTCGGCGGATGCCATCGGCCTGAGGAGAACCTTATGGCTCCCGCAGGGCCAAAGGAGCCAGTCCCCATCCCAATGCTTCTCGACGCCGGGGGTCGGTTGTCCTTTTCGGGCCCGATTCAGCGATCTCCAGATCACCCCTTGCTCGCTCGTGTTGAGCTCCGCCATCTGGCTGGCGAAGAGCTCACTTTCAATCATCGCCAGGGGTTGGCCGCTTTGGGGCGGTCTGCTCATGGTGTTCTGACGACCCTGCAGCGGCGCGAGATGGCTCCTCGGCCACTGGTCAGCACCACGCGAACCTTGACGGGTTTTGAGAAGTCCCATTTGGCCTTCCCGGGGCCCATGTTGCTGCCATCTACGGCCCGCAGGTCAACCCATCCATCCTGGTCGTCGTCTGGCCCGACGTGCCAAGGAGTCTTCGGTTCCATAAAGGGCCCGGCCCTCTCGACGATCCGACGCTTGAGAATGCTTTGCTTGTGCAGTACCTCGAAGTCTCGGACTTTCACCGAGCGCACCCGACTGCGATTGCGAACCTCGACCCGTATGCCGTCCGAAGCTCGATGCTCGGATTTGGCGGTAACGCGGAGCGAAACACGACTGTCCAAGGCGTATCGGGTGATATTCCAAGCCAGTGCCACAACCCCCGCCGCGGAGCCCGCGGCTTTGGCGACCTCCAACTCGGTCATTCTCCCTCCCTGTTGCTGTATTTCTTCTGACGGGGCTGCGCCACTCTTGCGAGTGTATGGGCGCGGCTAATCTCAGGCAACGGATGGACGATGCTTGAGCATTAGGTATTTCCGCTTTTCGCGGAGACTGTCGCACAGGCCACTTGCGGAAAGTTACGGCGCGGCCCGCAACCCGGGGCCAACTCGCGTCGAAGCGGTAGCTGGCTTTCGGATCGCCGTTTCGATCCAAGTCGAGCCCCGATTTCTAAAGTAACCGGAGATAGGCGCACATCGTCTCGCCACAGGGTTTGCGTAACAGCCCCTGCGAAAACGCGATAGCCATCGGCGGGGGAATCCCCGTCACAGCAGATCGTGCTTGCAGATCGCCCGCCGTTTGGTACCCAAACCTGGTACCCAAACCTGAAATCGCTCTCTCCAGGGAGCTTCCTGAACCCGCCGGAAACCGCGCTACAATGCGGCTTCCGCTGATACGGGAGCGACGGGACTCGAACCCGCGACCTCCGGCGTGACAGGCCGGCGCTCTAACCAGCTGAGCTACGCCCCCTAGGGATGGGCGATTTGCGCCCGGTGGGCATTATCTCAGGGTCGCTGGACTTGCAGCTTGAAGGGTCCCGGGTGGCGGCGGGTCGAGGTGATTACGAGGCGGAGGCGGGACTCGCCGCAGACCGTGTAATCGAGCCTGCCGTGAGGGTCGTGGACGTGGTGGGAGCGGCGTAGAAGCCTGCCGGCGCGGCTGCGAAGGGCTAGTTCGTAGCCGCGCCGGTGCAGGCTCGGGCGCAGGCTGACCATGCCGTCGAGCGGCGTGTTGAGGATCTCGACGGCTGCGCCCTCCCCCCTGGCCGGTACGTGCCCCGAGAGCACGAAGCTGGATCGCCGGGACCAGGGCGAAAGCGTGTCTTCCCGGATCGCCCGGAACGCGGCCGGGGTCGGCCGCAGCCCCGCCGAGTAACGCCAACGGACGGGGTCCTGGGGGAAGCGGTAGCGGGCGAAGGCCTCGGCGAAGGCCTCGCCCGGGTCCTCGAAGTAGTGGCTGCCCTCGTCCCCCGGATAGAGACGGCCGCGGCGACTGCCCTGGCAAACGTTCTCGAGGCTGGCCCAGCGCTCGGTGCCCCAGTCGACGGCGCCGGCGAACGGGGTCGGCAGGTGGCGATGCTGGGCGACGTGGTGCCCGTACTCGTGGGCGAGGACGAAGTCACGGCTGGCCCCGTCGCCGTCGGTTTCTTCGTTGCCGCTGAGCACGATCTTGTCTTCGCCGCTGTAGTAGCAGGCCTCGGCGCCGAGGCCGCAGTCGAAGATGATCTGGAAGGGCGTGTCGAGCTGGACCGTGAGCAGGTCGACCTCGGGGCCGTGGATCAGCGTGCCGATGAAGCCGGCGATCTGCTGGGGGTCGTCGGCGGTGCAGTTGGCCGCGCAGGCGGAGGTGACGTCGACGGCGATGGTGGCCCCGCTGCCGTCGCCGATCGGGTAGCGCTGGGAGGAGGCCGTCGCCAAGATCCGGGCCGCGCCGGCGCGGGGCTTGCCGAGCACGACGTCGTCCAGCGGCGGCCCGAGCCGCGGCGCGCGCAGCGCGTCCGCGAAGACCGTCCCGTCCGCGCCCGCCCCTGCCGGGAGGGCGAGGAGAAGGACCATGGCTATGCCCGCAAGCGCCCCCGCCGGGCGCCGGCTCACGGATCGGGACCCGGATCTATCTCGTAGGCCTTGGCGGGGAGAGAGGCGGAAGCGGGGCGCCTGGCGGGGACCGCGCGGCTCGCCGCAGCACCCCGGCGCGGCCTCGCCCGGCGCGCGGCCCAGCGCGGCCGCGCCGGCTCGACGCCCAGCAGAGCGCTCCAGGTCGTGGTGCCGACCGCACCGTCCACCGCAAGCCCCCGCGAGAGCTGGAACGCCCGCACCGCGGCGGCGGTCTGCTTGCCGAAGATCCCAGTCACGGGCAGCTGCGTCTGCGCCGGCGCCGACCAGGTGCTCCTGCGCCCAGACGACGAGATCGCCACGGCTTCCGCGCTTCAGCACAGGGTGGGAGGTCACCGGCCGGTAGCCCGTCAACGGCCCGTCGGTCGTCGCGCCAAGCGCCGCCCAGGTGCGGGTGCCGGTCTCCTGCCAGTCCCACCAGCTCGGCGCCAGCCCGCCGTAGCTGGAGGCGAAGCGGCGGAAGCGCAGCACCTCCCTGCGGCCGGGGCTTCCGTAGGTCTGCCCGAGCGGGTACACCGGGTGCCCCCAGAGTCGGTTGTAGAGGTAGGTGTGCTCGTAGACGGCACGCACCGAGGTGCCGATCGCCTTCCAGTACATCTGCGGCTGGTTGAAGTCGGCGCCTTCGGGACCGAAGAAGACCGAGTAGGGAAAGGCCGGGTGGTAGTCGACGTAGGGGAAGGCGGCGAGGGAGAGCGGGGAGGCCGGCACCGATGCGGGCGCGCAGGGCGCGAACGTAGCGGTCGGCCGCGGCGTAGCGGCCCTCGTACTGGCCCTCCGCGTCGATCACCAGGCAGTCGGCTCCGCGCTTCACGGCCGCCGCGCCGACCTTGGCCTCGGCCAGCGGCCGTTCGCCGTAGACGAACTGCCAGGCGCAGACGTCGAGCCCGGCCCGGTGGAGCGCTTCGACCAGGCCGGAGCTGAACTGGCTCCAGTAGTCGCCGCCGTCCCCCGCCTTCACGTAGAGGGTGCCGATCCCGGCGCCGTCGGCGCGGGAGACGATGCGGGGAACGTTGCCACCCTCGGAGCGGTCGACATACCAGACCCACATGCCCTGCCGGTCGAAGGGCGTCGCCCCGGCGGGCGGCGCGGTCGGCTGCCCGGCTCCGCCGGGCGTCGCGCAGGCAGCGGTGGGCATGTACGCGGTGAGCGCCATCAGAGAGAAAATCGCGAAGAGCACCAGGCGATACCCGATCGCGGGGGTGCTTTTGGCTTTCACGTCAACTGCGAACACGGTAGCTGGCATAGCGCTGCGCTTGGGAAAATCCAACGTCCGACGAAGTACCGGATCTGGAACGCGATATCTGGGTCCGAGGCGACTCAACTGGCCCGAGCGCCCTCCTAGTATGGACGACCTCCCGCCAACCACCCGCCGCCCCGACGCTATCCGCTCTCCTCGCAAGATCCTGTGCACTGCCACCGCCACGGCCCTCCTGGCCATCGGGGGCATGGCCCCGGCTGAAGCGGACGCCTCGCAGCCGGAGCTGCTCCGCGCCGAGCTGTCCCAGGCGGGGCAGAGCCTGATCCTCAGCCTGCGGACCTCGGCCCCGGTGGCGCTCTCCGGGCTCGACCGCCTGCCGGCCGCGAGCGGCTCGCGCTACCTCTGCCTGGCGCTTGCCCCCGCCGGGGCCCAGGGAGAACGGCACCTCTGCCTCGGGGGCGACAACGCCCGTCGCCGGGCCGGCCTCGAGCTGCTCAACGCCGCCGCCAAGGTGAAGGCGAAGGGCTCGCTCCCCGCGCAGGTGAAGCGGCCAGGTGCCCACAAGCTGGTGCTGGTCCTCGCACCGCCGGACGCCGGGCTGACCCCCCAGCGCTACCGCTGGAGCGTGGTCGCCGACCTGGGCAGCTGCGCCGCGAAAGCCGAGGAGGCCTGCCCGCAGAGCCTGCCCGCCCAGGGGGACCGCGTCTTCCGGCTGCGGCCGGTGCGGGCGGTCGGCTGCACCGGGGGGACCGCCGGCCTGGTGACCAACGGCCCCCGGGACCGCAAGGTCGTCGCGCTCACCTTCGACGACGGGCCGAGCGAATACACGCCCGGCTTCCTCTCGGTGCTGCGCGAAAAGCACGTTCACGGCACCTTCTTCGAGATCGGCCAGGAGATGGCCGGTCGCGAGTCGACGATGCGCCGGATCCTCAGCGAAGGCGACGAGATCGGCAACCACACCATGCACCACACCGAATTCCCCGGCTACGCGAACATCGCCCCGGTCACGTCGCTGATCGAGGCGATCGCCCACTTCAGGCCCTGCCTCTTCCGCCCGCCGGGCGGCGGGGTCGACTCGTCCGTGATCGCCGCTGCCGGGGCCGACAGGCTGCGGACGATCACCTGGGACGTCGACCCCGCCGACTGGTCGACCCCAGGCAGCGCCGCCGTCTACAGCCGCGTCGTCGGCGCCGCCCAACCCGGCTCGATCATCCTCATGCACGACGGCGGCGGCGACCGCAGCGGCACCCTGGCGGCGCTGCCGTCGATCATCGACACGCTGCGCGCCCGCGGCTACCGCTTCGACACGGTCACCGAACTGCTCGGGCAGCAAATGATCTACAGGCCATACGGTTAAGGACACGTCAGGCAAACGGAGAAGGGAGCGAGAGTTGATCGTCGAGAGGACCGAGAATCCGCAGTGGCTGTCCAACGCCTACCTCGTCGCCGACGAAGCCGGCGGCACCGGGGTGCTGATCGACGGCAACGACGACGTCGGCCCGCTGCTCGAGCGCGCCGAGGCCGACGGCATCGAGATCACCCACATCCTCGTCACCCACCCCCACCTCGACCACGTCGCCGGCCTCGCCGAGGCGCAGCGACAGCTCGGCGGCGCGCCGATGGTCGCCCACGCCGAGGCGGCGGCGGAGATGGACGAGGAGGTGGAGCAGACGATCGGCGACGGCGAGAAGCTCATCACCGGCGGCCTCGAGATCGAGGCGATCTCCACCCCCGGGCACGCCTCCGGCCACGTCGCCTTCCTTGTCAACGGCAGCGACGTCTTCACCGCCGACGTGCTCTTCAAGGGGACGGTCGGCGGGACGATGGCGCCGGGCGCGAGCGGCTTCGACGACCTGCGCTCCTCGGTGATGCGGCTGATGGAGCTGCCCCCGGAGACGGTCGTCCATCCCGGCCACCGCGAGCCGACGACGATCGGCGAGGAGTGGGACGCCAACCCCTTCGTGCAGATCTGGCGCGGGGAGGCGAAGACCGGCGAGGAGCAGGTGACCGTCTGGGGCCGCCCGGCGACGATGAGGCTGTGGGCGCCCGACTACGACGGCGGCAACAAGGCCTGGGTCGTCTTCGGCGACGACGGCACCGAGGCGATCGTCGGCGGCTCCCAGGTCGAACGCTGACCCCCCGGAGAGCTTTAGCCCAATTCCGCACACTGGACACATATGCGATTGGAGTGAAGGCCGCTAGCCCCCACACTGCTTACTCACTTCTGACCCGATCCCCAGAACGGCAGGCAAACTTTGCACCTGGTCCAGGCGCTCACAGCGTCCGAAATCCAAGAATTCTTCTTCGACTGGTACCCCGTCTTCGGGGTCTTTTTCATGGCCTGCCTGCTGCTCGTCTTCCTCAGGCTGATGCGCAGCACGGTCGGCTCGACCAAGCCGGAGACGGTGAAGGCGAGCAAGACCGAGCCGGTGCTCTGGGACGAGGTGCAGGGCGTCGACGCTGCCAAGGACGAGCTGATGGACGTCGCCGAGTGGCTGCGCGACCCGGAGCGCTTCGCCGCGCTCGGCGCCCAGCCGCCGCGCGGGGTGCTGCTCTTCGGCCCTCCCGGTACCGGCAAGACGATGCTGGCGCGGGCCGTGGCCGCACAGGCCGGCGTCGACTTCTTCGCCGCCTCGGGCTCGAGCTTCGTCGAGATGTTCGTGGGGAGGGGTGCCGCCAGGATCCGGCGGCTGTTCAAGGAAGCGCGCAAGTCGGGCCGTGCGGTGATTTTCATCGACGAGCTCGACGCCGTGGGAGGAGCGCGCAGTGGAGGAGGAGGCGATGGCGGTTCGAGCGAGCGGGAGCAGGCGCTCAACCAGCTGCTGGTCGAGCTCGACGGCTTCGAGCGCGATCCCGGCACGGTGATCGTCATCGCCGCCTCCAACCACGTCGACAAGCTCGACCACGCGCTGTTGCGGCCGGGCCGCTTCGACCGCCAGGTGCTGGTCTCGCCGCCTGACCGCGACGGCCGCGAGGCGATCCTTCGCGCGCACGCCAAGGGCAAGCCGCTCGGTCCCGACCTCGACCTGCGCGACGTCGCCCGCAAGACGACCGGGATGACCGGCGCCCAGCTCGCCAACGCGCTCAACGAGGCGGCGATCATCGCCGGGCGGGCCGAACGCGACGCGATGGCGCGCGAGGACCTCGACGAGGCGCTGCTGCGCCAGTCGGTCGGCTCGCAGCAGGCACGGCGCCTGAACCACAAGGAGCGCCGCATCGTCGCCTACCACGAGGCGGGGCACGCGCTCTGCCGGCACCTGGTCGGCGGCGACCCGCCGGAGATGCTCAGCATCGTCCCCCGCGGCCCGGCCCTCGGCTTCGTCGCCTCCTCCCCGGAGGAGGACAGCTACCTCAAGTCGAAGCAGGAACTGCAGAGCGAGATCGTCACGCTGCTCGGCGGCCGCGCCGCCGAGGAAGAGGTCTTCGGCACCTCCTTCTCCGGCGCCTCCGGCGACCTGGCCCGCGTCCACGCCGTCTGCAAGCAGATGGTCGGCGAGTTCGGGATGGGGGTCGCGCTCGACGCCGAGGGCGCCCCGCCGATCGCGCTGCCGACGGGCGACTACGCGCTCTCCGATCGCACTCGCCGCGACGTCGACGTGGCGGCGATGACGCTGGCGCGGGAAGCGCACAGCCGCGCCCGCCACCTGCTCTCCGCCAACCGCGAATGCCTCGACGACCTCGCGGCGAACGCGTTGGAGCGCGAGACGCTGACCCGAGAGGACCTCGACGACATCTTCGCGGCCCACGACCTTGCCCACAACGCGCGCTCGGGAGCGCTCGAGCGGGCCGTGGCCACGCTTGCCTCGGAGGCCCCCGAGCCCGAGTAGCATCCTCGGCACGGTGGCGTACCGCGACGAGAATTCCTACTACTTCCCGCCGGGCCGCTCGGTCGCGCGGCGCGTGCACGGCGAGCGGGCGGTCGGCCTGCTCTACGGCCAGCGCGCGCTGCTGATCGGCGCGCTGGAGCCGCTCACCTACACCGGCACGATGCTGAGCACGCGGTCGGCAGACCGGCCCTTCCAGCGGCTGGCCCGCACCGCGAAGATCCAGGAGACGATCCTGCTCGGCACCCGCGAGGAAGCCGACAAGGCGCTTGCGGTCGTGCGCCGGCTGCACGAGAGGGTCAACGGGACGCTGCCCGAAGCCGCCGGCGTGCACCCCGCCGGCGCCCCCTACTCCGCCTTCGACCCAGAGCTGATGCTGTGGACGCTGGCCGTGATCGCCGACTCGGGCCGGGCGATGTACGAGGCGATGGTGCGGCCGCTGACCGAAGCCGAGCGCGAGGACCTGTGGCAGGACTACGTGCGCTTCGGCGAGCTGTTCGGGCTGCCGCGCCAGCGAGGTCCCCGGCAGCTACCGCGAGTTCAGCGCCTGGTGGGAGGAGCGGATGTCCTCGCCCGAGCTGCAGGCGACCGAGCACGGCCTGGATATGGCGCCGCTGGTCGCCTTCGAGCAGCCCGTCCCGGCACCGGCGCGCGGCAACATCGTCGCCCAGAACCACATCATCAAGGGCACGCTGCCGCCGCGGGTGAGGGAAATCTTCGGGATCCCCTGGAGCCGCGCCCACGAGACCGCCTACCGCGCGATGACCGCGGCCCACCGGCGCGCCCGCCACCTCTTTCCGCGCACCGTGCGCCGCGGCCGCAACGACGTCTTCTTCGACGTCGTAACCAAGACCGAGCGCGAGCGCGGCGGCACGCGCACGCCGCAGCTCCGCGCCAGCGCCTGAGCCCTTGGCCCGCGGGCCGGCCGAGAGCGAGCCGGTCCGCTGGTGGTCCATGCGCCGCGCCCAGAACCGCAAGCCCGCCACCTACCGCTGTCCCTTCTGCGGCAAGCACCTGGCAGCGCTCAGCGAGCACGCCCTGATCGCCCCCGAAGGCGACACCGCTCGCCGCCGCCACGCCCACACCGCCTGCGTGCTCACCGAGCGCAAGGCCGGCCGCCTGCCGACCGAGGAAGAGTGGCGCGCCACCCAGCCGCAGCCGCCCTCGCTCTGGCGGCGGCTGCGGTCGAAGCTCCGCTAGCTGCGAAGCGAGGAGTGCCCTACTTGCGCACCTGACAGGGCAGGAGGAAGCTCGCGTGCAGGATTTCTTCGACTTCTTTGAAGTCGAATTCGCCGCGGACCTGGAAGTGGCCCGTTTCGCAGCGGGCGTTGATGAAGCTGTGTTCGGTGCCCTTGAAGCTCCATTTGCGCCCGACCTTCGCCGAGCCGGAGATTGGGTGGCCGTAACCGCCGGCGATCTTCGGGATTTTGACGTTGATCCGGTACCCGTAGACGCCCTTGTGGATTTTTTCGATCACGATCGGGACGATGAACGTGGCTGGCCCCGGGTACTCGAGATGGGCGTGGGCGATGATCGTGAAGTTGCCGTGCACTTTGGGGCCGTTGAAGAGGGTGATCGGCGAGCCCACTTTGATCGGCCGCTGTTCGGGAAGCGCGACGATCGCGCTGCCGAAGCCGGTGCCGACGATCGCGTCCTTGCAAGCCCGACGGGCGGCGGCGACGTCGGTGGCGACGAGTTTCCCTTTGGTGCAGAACGGCAGCCCGGTCGTGTCCACGTGGCCGTGTTTGTCGAATTCGAGGGTGAAGGCGCTGAGGATCGGGGGGATTTCACCGGAGACGGTGGAGAGCGTGCCGCCCCCGTGCGTGATGATCGGCGCGTCCTGATGCTTCGGCAGCGCCTTCGGCGCGAACCCGCCTTCCGCGTCGACGATGAGATCGCCCTGGACTATGTGCACGTGGAACGCGTTCGCCGTCGCGGCCACGACAAGCAACCCGAGCACCACCGCAACGGCAACCTTCTTCCGCATCCTGCCTCCTGTCCTATACCCAATGAGGATCGATAGATCCCGAAACACGCAACTTCTCCCAGAATAGCGGTGCTCCGGCTAACCGGCCAATGGGCGGCTGCCCGAGACGAACTGGGCCAAGCCGGTAACCCGCTGTTCGACATCGACCAGGCCGCCGTCCGCCAGGGCTCCGGTCAGCTCGTCGCGCCCGAAAACGCGCACCCCGCTCAGCCCCCGCACGACCGCGTCGGCAGCCGGTGCGGGCAGCGGTCCCCGGCTGCAGCTGGAGAGGAGCGCAACCCGGCCACCGGGCGCGAGGACCCGGACGATCTCCTCCAGCGCCCGCATCGGCTCCTCGATCAGGTAGAGGGCGGCGAAGCAGCAGGCGGCGTCGAAGCTGCCGTCGCGGAACGGCAGCTCGCAGGCATCGCCGCGGACGTAGGCGACGTTGGCGCCATCCGTGTCGCGGACGGCGACGGCGAGCATCGTCGGCGAGGCGTCGATACCGACGACCAGGCCATCCCCCGCGGCGCCAGCGAAGTCGCGGGTGAAGTTGCCCGGCCCACAGGCCACGTCGAGCACCCGGTCCCCGGAAGAGATCGCCAGCATCTCCAGCGCAATCCGGTGCTCCTCCTCCGCCCGGGGACCGGCCACGCCCATCAGGAAGCGAGTGCCGAGCGGACGCCAGAAGCGCTGGTAGACGAGCGGCAGCAACCGGCTCACCATCAGCCGCTGCCCCAGCCCGCCGCCGGTCGGGTCCCGCTCGCCGAGGAGATCCAGATAGCCGCGCCCGGCATCGGTCTCCTCCGGCCTCCGGTCGGCCTCGAAAAGCTCCAGCGCCTCGAGAATCGCCGACGCCGGTGCCGAATCACGATCGGACGCAACGGGCATGCGGCAAGGCTAGCGGCGCGGACGAAGCGACAATGGGCGGAGTCAGCCATCGCCTCTCTTTGAGGCTAGCGCCACCGACCTGAGAGTTACGCCCTAGCGGCCCTCCACCCGATGGGCGTAGACGGTGCCCAGCGCGCGAATCAGCTCTGGCTCCCTGGTGTGAAATCCGGCCAGGTCCTGCACACCTATCCCGCGGACGGGGACGATCACGAACACCGCCTCCTGATCGTCGTCGCGAAGCCAGAAGTACACACTCGGACCTTCGCGCAGCGGATGGGCGAAAGGCAGCTGCTCGACCTTGGTGCTTCCGTCGAGGCTGGACAACACCGCCTTATTGATCGCCATCATGCTTTTCACGTAGTCCTTCGGCGTGTTGGCCCAGGCAGCCGTCGGCTCGCGGCCGTCCTCGCGGCCCTCCATCCCAAAGGCGCTCCCGCGCTTCCGCACCAGCTCGTCGAATGCCTCGCAGTTCGCGCGGTTGCGTTCCTTCCACGCATCCCATTTATCGGAGCTCGATTCCCACGCTTCGAAATCTCCTTCAATCTGCGCGCGGTGCAGCGCCTTGCGGCCAGCCTTATTGAAGAAGGTGCACTTGATGTTGACGTCGCCGTCGACCATCAGATGACGAAGCATCCGCCAGTACTCGGTGAAGGTATCGGTGTTGCTGAACGCCCCATGCGCGGGGGTGTCGCAGAGGATCGTGAGGCTCTTCTTGGTCCGACCGACGACTCGACCACCTCCGGGAGGTAACTGGGAAAGACACCGACCGTGCGAGTCGGCAGTGACCGGGACACATCGTGAAGATCTTCCGCCACCCCCTCGAGCTTGGTGGTGTGCAGAATCGCGATCAGGACCGCCGCGACCGCCAGGGCAACCGCCTCGAAGCCGAGCATCCTGTTCACGTCGAAACGGTGGAACAGCCAAAACACCGGCACCGGGATCGCGAAGATCAGGAGAATGATGTAGGCGCGGGTGTTGTCCCGGGGAAGCAACCTGGTAAGCCAAGTCCCCTCTGGCTTCCCCTCCGCGGCATTCGCTCGCTGAGTCACGCCGAGAGCATATAGTGCTCAGTAACTCAGTACTAATATGAGTTTATTGATCGCGGTCGGCCTGATCGCGTCAGCGGCACCTACGTCCAGTACTTCGGCGAGACGATCGCACCCGCCCTGGCGCTCTTCGCAAGCTCACGAACGCGGTCACGCAGCACCTGATCGTCACCTTTCGTGATGGCGGCCTCGACTATGTCCGCGAGCTCCTCGACGTGAGCAAAGCTCAACCCCGCCACTGCGGAAAAGCTCGTCCCGAGCCGAAGTCCGTAACCGAGGCCGTAGGGCAGCTTCCGATAGTTCGTATGGACATTCGAACGAGATAGCTGCTCATACCGCGCGAGCGCGACATCCCTGCTCGGAGCACGCAACCAGATGTGATGGGTGTCCGGCCACTCGGGCGAGCCCTGGGAGGCCCGCGACACCACGTCGAGGCCACGGTGCAGGAGCTGCATTTCCAGCTCGAGCGCGGTCTCGAGCAACCGCTCCGCGTAGGTCTCAAGCCACTCGTCCCGGAGCAGCGCCAAGCCCAGCAGGTAGCTGTCTTCCGCGTGTGAACTCGACACCAGGGTCGAGAGACCATCGACGAGCTCGTCCCAGAGGTCGTCGTTCTGACGGCTCACGATGCCGGCCTTCTGAGGACCCGGGAAGCTCTTGTGGAGGGAGAAGAGCATGAGGTCGAAGCCCCACGCGAGCGGGTTGACGTAACGGTCGGTGAGGATCTGGGGAACGTAGTGCGAGGCGTCGAAGATCTTCTTGGGCCCCTCTATCTCCCCCATGAACGCGAAGTCCTCATAGCGGAGGCCCTCGCTGCGATCGACGAAGATGAAGTCCGGCCGCTCGTCGCTGGCCAGGCGAAGCGTCGCGGACCGATCGACGCACATGCGCTCGCCGATCGACCGGCACGTCGATGGTCTGGAGACCGAGCCGGTGCAGGATCGCGTGGGTGCTGAAGTGGCCTCCGGCCTCCTCGGAGAGCAACATCACCTTCTGGCCCGGCGTGCTGACGCTCATGAAGGTCGCCGCATGGGCGTGGAGGCCGGACAGCAGCCGAAGCGAGCCCTCCGCCGCACCGAACGCGTCCGCCATCAGGCGGTGGATGCAGGCAAGGTCGTGAACGGCCTGCTCCCGGCCGCCGAACAGGATGAGGGCGTCCTTGCGTGCCTCTCGGCTCCGATCCTTGTCGGTCAGGTACAGGCCATGGAGGAAGGCGGTGTGCTCTCGGTCGGCGAGAGTGAAGGGGAGGCTGTCCACCGGCGTCAGGACGATCGACTCCGCCAGGGCACGCCGCTGGTGCGACAACGATCGCAGCAGCGCCTCGCGGCCTCCGGTGAAATCCGCAGGGCTGGACCGCACGTCGATCGTGGAAAGGCCCGACACTCCATCGATCGTAGTGGATGGCCCCCTGGTAATTGGAGGCCCCAGGCAATCGCAGTCGCGATCCTGTCGATGGGCGGTACTGGGCTCGAACCAGTGACCCCCTCCTTGTAAGGGAGGTGCTCTCCCAACTGAGCTAACCGCCCGGGCTTCTGATTATGAACAAGCGGGGTTGCCGTCGGCGCGAACCCCGGAATGGGAGAATGGCGGCGTGAGATTCGAGGCCTTCTGGCGGGTGGCGGTGGTGCAGCTGGTTGCTGTGGCGGCGCTCTCACTGCTGCTTGCTCTTGTCTTCTCCCACGGCTTCTTCGAAAGCTGGGGATGGCTCGTCGGGCCCCTGGCCTGGTTTGGCTGCGCCTGGGTCACGGCTCGGGTCGTCGGGCTGGAGCCGGCACCGACGCTGGCGCGAGCGCTGCTGGCCGGGCTCGTCAGCCTGCTCGCGGTGATCGTCGGCCTGCACTGGCTTGGGCTCCTCGTCGCGGTCGGGCTCTTCGCCTATCTCTGCGCGCGAGAGCCCGGGGAGCCAGAGGCTTGGACCTAGGGCTGGAGGGTCGCGTCGCCCTGGTGATGGGCGCCAGCCGCGGGATCGGCCGGGCGATCGCTGCGGCTCTGGCGCGCGAGGGAGCGACGGTGGCGATTGCCAGCCGCTCGGCGGAGAAGCTGGAGGCGGCGGCTGCGGAAATCGGCGGGACGGCGACTCCGTTCGTCGCCGACGCCTCGGACCTGGACCGGCTCGCCGCCCTGCCCGGCGAGGTCGCCGGCGCGCTCGGCCCGGTCGAGATCCTCGTCGCCAACACCGGCGGGCCCCCGTTCGGCGAAGCCCTCGACCACGGGCCGGCCGAGTGGGAGGTCGCCTACCGCTCGCTGGTCCTCGCGCCGCGGGTCCTGGCTGGCGCCGTCGTCCCGGGAATGCGCGAGCGCGGCTGGGGACGGATCGTCAACGTCGGTTCCAGTTCAACGCGCGAGCCGATCCCCGGCCTCAACCTCTCCAACTCGCACCGGATGGCCGCGGTCGGCTTTCTCAAGACACTCTCGCGCGAGGTCGCAGCCGACGGGATCACCGTCAACACGGTCGCCACCGGCCGCTTCAGCACCGAGCGCCTGGCCGACAGCAGCGGCTCGCTGGCGGGCGCCGAAGAGGCGGCACGGCACGAAGTCCCGGCCGGGCGCCTCGGCCAGCCGGAGGAGTACGGCGACCTGGTCGCCTTCCTCTGCTCGGAGCGAGCGGCTTACATAACCGGCACCGTAATCCCAATAGACGGCGGCCTATTGCGCTCAGCCTCTTGATGGCCGATCCCGGCAGGGGTGGAACGTCTTGTACTTTTTCGCGGGTTTGGCTCGAGCGCCAGCAGTCTCCGCTCCTCGAAAAAGTTAAGTGGAACCCCTGCCGGGATCGGTCCTCTCGCGCAATGACGGAAAGAGGATGACATCGCGCAGGTTCTCGGCGCCGGCCATGATCATCGTCAGGCGATCGATCCCGATGCCCGAGCCGCCGGCGGGCAGGGACCCGTATTCGAGCGAGCGCACGAAGTCCTCGTCGCTGGGATAAGGCGCCTCCTCGCTCTCGGGGTGCCTGCGCTGGCGCTGGCGCACGAAGTTCTCGCGCTGCATGTCCGCGTCGTTGGTGTCGGTGCCGCCGCCGATGATCTCCATCCCGTCGACGACCCCGTCGAATGCCTCGCCCAGCAGCTCGGGGTACTCGGGCACGGGCTTCACGGTCGGCCAGAGCTCGCGCGGCAGATCGACGAGGAAGGTGGGCTGGATCAGCTTCGGCTCGATCAGGCTGCCCTGGATCTCGTCGACGATCCAGGCCCAGTCCGCGTCCGGGGCGACGTCATCGTCGAGCAGCTCGACCAGCTCCTCGCGGCTCGCGGTGAGGATGTCGACGTCGGCCTCCTCGATCACCGCGTCGCGCAGGGTGATGCGCTTCCAGGGAGCCTTGAAGTCGATCTCCTTGCCGCCGCGTTCGACCACCGTCGTCCCCAGCACCTGCTCGACCACGGTCGAGAGCATCTGCTCGGCAAAGGCCATCACGCCCTCGTAGCCGGCGCAGCTGAGGAACCACTCGAGCATCGTGAACTCGGGGCTGTGCTGGGGCGAGAGGCCCTCGTTGCGGAAGAACCTGCTCAGCTCGTAGACGTTCTCGAAGCCGCCGACGATCGCCCGCTTCAGGTAGAGCTCGGTCGCGGTGCGCAGGAACAGCTCGCGGTTTAGCGAGTGGTGATGCGTGGTGAAGGGCCGAGCGGCCGCGCCGCCCGCAAGGGGCTGCAGGATCGGCGTTTCCACCTCGACGAAGTCATGCTCGTTCAGGTAGCTGCGAATCGCGGCGACCAGCTTGGCCCGCATCGCGAAGACCTCGCGCGAGCCCTCGTTGGCCATCAGGTCGAGTTCGCGCCGGCGGTAGCGGACCTCGGGGTCGGAGATGCCGTGAAAGAGATCGGGCGGGTCGCGCAAGGCCTTGGCCAGCATCGTGCACTCGCGTACGGCGAGCGCGAGCTGGCCCCGCTTGGTCACGTAGAGATCGCCCTCGACGCCGATCTCGTCGCCGATGTCGAGGGCGTCGATCCGGCCGAAGGCCTCCTCGCCGAGCGAGTCGACGCGGGCATAGGCCTGGACCTGCCCGGTCAGGTCGCGGAGGTCGAGGAAGATCGTCTTGCCATGGCCTCGGCGACCGACCACCCGGCCGGCGATCCGGTAGGAGACGCCCTCCTGCCGGCCCTCCTCCAGCTGCTCGGGGTCGTGGGCGGCGTGGATCGCGGAGATCTTGTCGCGGTTCGGAAACCCGGCCCGTGGATAGGGCTCGATCCCTTCGGCACGCAGCCGCTCCAGCTTCTCCCGGCGGACGCTCTCCGTGGAGCCCTCGGCGCTCGCGCCCCGCGGGGATCCCTGCTGCTCGGCCCCCACTGCTACGACCCCACCGCGGAGGTGATCGGATCGGTGGGAGTCACGCGCGACAGGCTACCGTGTCGGCGCCGCACCGCGACGATCCAGACCGTCCCGATCAGCATCATTCCCAGGCTCTCCAACTGGGCGGTGGTGAGGCCGAGGAAGACGTCGCTGTTGCGGCGCAGGAACTCGACCAGAAAGCGCTCCGCCCCCGCGTAGAGCAGGTAGACGGCGAAGAGGACGCCGGCGCGGACGCGGTCTCGCAGCTGCCAGAGGACCCAGGCGCCGAGGCCCATCGCCAGGGTCTCGTAGACCGGGGTCGGGTGGACGGTGCGATCGGTCGGGACCGTGCCATGGGGGTACGACATCGCCCAGGGCCCGTCCCAGGGCTTGCCGTAGTCGCCGTCGCCGGAGAGCTGGCAACCGCAGCGGCCGATCGCGTAGCCGAGCGCCAGCGCCGGTGCCGCCAGGTCGAGCAGGGCAAGGCCGAGGAATCCTCGGTACCAGGCCCAGAGCAGCACGGCGAGGGCGCCGCCGATCGCACCGCCGTACCAGACCAGCCCCGAGCCGGAGAAGAGGTTGCCGAGCAGGTCGTCCTTGACGCTGTCGTAGTTCTGGACGATGAAGTAGACGCGAGAGCCGACGATGCCGCCTAGCAGCGCGGCGAAGCCCATCTCGTAGGCCCAGTCGACCGGCTTGCCGATCTCCTTCAGGCGCTTGGCGATCAGCGCGCCCGCGGCGAGGAAGGCGAGCGCGAACATCAGGCCGAAGGTCTGCAGGGTGAGCGGGCCGATGTGGAGCTCGGGGTACACGGGCGCTCAGCCGGCGAGCAGCATCTCCAGCAGCGCCTTCTGGGCGTGGAGGCGGTTCTCCGCCTGGTCCCAGACAGCGGAGCGCTCGCCGTAGAGCACCTCGGCCGTGATCTCCTCACCCGGGTGGGCGGGCAGGCAGTGCAGGACGATCGCGCCGTCCTTGGCCGCGGCGAGCAGGTCGGCGTCGACCCGGAACGGCGCCAGGTCGGCGCGGCGGCGCTCGGCCTCGGCCTCGTCGCCCATGCTGACCCAGACGTCGGTGTAGATCGCGTCGGCACCGGCGACCGCGTCGCGCGGGTCGCCGGTGAGCTTCGCCCCGTGCCCCTGCTCGAGCTGGTAGCCGGGCGGCGCCGCGACGACGACCTCGACGTCGGCGAGCTCTCCGGCGATCGCCAGCGAACGGGCGACGTTGTTGCCGTCGCCGACGTAGGCGAGGCGGAGGCCGGCGAGGTCGCCGCGGTGCTCGCGCAGGGTGAGCAGGTCGGCGAGCGCCTGGCAGGGATGGTGGAGTGGGGTGAGCGCGTTGACCACCGGCACCTCGGCCGCGGCGGCCAGCTCGGCGACCGCCTCGTGGGAGCCGGAGCGGATCACGATCGCGTCGACGTAGCGGGAGAGGACCCGCGCCGTGTCCCCGACCGACTCGCCGCGCGAGAGCTGCAGCTCGTCCTCGCGCAGGACGAGGGGGGTCCCGCCCAGCTCGGCGACCCCGACCTCGAAGGAGATCCGCGTCCGGGTCGAGGGCTTCTGGAAGACGAGGGCGACGCTGCGCCCGGTAAGGGCATCGGCGCCGAGGCGCTCGCGCCTGCCCGCCTTCAGCTCGGCCGCCCGGTCGAGCAGCTTGCCGAGCTCGAAGGCGCCCAGCTCTTCGCCTGTGAGGAAATCGCGCTTCAAGCAGCGGATACTACGGCGGTGGAATTCACCGCCGTCAGCTGGAACCTCTTCCACGGTCGTGACTTCCCACCCGACCCCCACCTCTTCACCTGGCGCTCGCGCCTCTTGCGGATCGAGGAGCGTGGCGATACCCACGTGCAGGTCAACCGCGACCTCACCGCCGAGTTCGCCGCGATGCTGGCAGGCGCCGAGTGGGACGTCGCACTGCTGCAGGAGTGCCCGCCGCGGTTCGCGACGCCGCTGGCCAAGGCCTCGAGAGCGAACGGGCACCGCGTGCTCACCTCGCGCAACTCGCTCGGCGCCCTGCGCGCCTTCGCCGCCCGGGTCAACCCAGACCTGATCGCGTCGGGAGAGGGCGGCTCGAACCTGACCCTGGTGCGGGCATTCAGGCCGCTGGGAGAGATCATCGAGCGCCGTGAGCTGGCGATCCACGAGGGCAAGCCCGAGCGACGGACGATGGTCTTGACCCGCACAGCCGCCGGCCCCTGCATCGCCAACCTGCACGCGACCAACGACCGCACCGCGCTTGCCGCCGAGGACGTGCTGCGAGCCGCGGACGCGGCAACTGCCTGGGCCGGAAAGGCGCCGCTGCTCTTCGGCGGCGACCTCAACCTGCGGCCGGCAGAGGACCCCGGCGTCTTCGACGTGCTGCGCGAGAACTTCGGCCTCGCGGGCAAGACCGGACCGGACGCGATCGACCACCTGCTCTCCCGCGGCCTGAACACGATCGAGCCGCCCACTCCCTGGCCTCCGGAGCGGCGCGACGTTCCACGGGATGGCCGTGCGCTGCGCCTCTCCGACCACGCTCCCGTCCAGGCCAGATTTGCCTGGAGTGAAACTCCACGCCCGCCGAAGCGACAAGGATGAGATAGTCACCACTGAGACTCCCCGCGCAAACGACCAGGAGGCAAGTGAGCATGGCCGCGAAAAAACAGTCCACCGGCAAAGCGACGAAAAAAGCAAAAGCCGGCGCGCGGGCCAAAAAAGCCACCGCCAAGAAACCGGCCGCGAAAAAGGGCAAAGCCAAGGCGGCGAAACCCTCGGCGCGGAAATCGGCGGCCCGCGGCGGCGCGACGACGGGGCTCGACAAGAGCGTCGAGCAGTTCCGCGAGAGCCTCGAGCGCAGCGTCACCCTCAGCCGCGACCGGCTGCAGGAGGTCGTCGACGACGCGGTCAAACGCGGCAGGATGACCCGCGGCGACGCCGAGAAAATGCTCTCCGACCTGGTCAAGAAGGGCCGCCGCCAGACAGACTCGCTGCTGAAGGAAGCTCGAACGGCTGGTCAAACAGGCGCGCCGCGAGGTCGGCGGCCGGGCCGAGCCGGTGCGCAAACAGGCAACGCAGGCCGCGCGCCGAGCGCGCAAGAAACTTGGCTAGCTAGATGGATCAGGCCACCGGTGAGAGACCGGCGGCCCGGCGGCACCGGGGCGAGCAGCTCGAGGTGGAGATCGACTCGCTCGCCTTCGGCGGGCGGGGCGTGGCCCGGGCCGACGGGATGGTCATCTTCGTCTCCGGCGCCCTGCCGGGCGACCGGGTGCGGGCGGAGATCACCAAAGCGAAGAAGCGCTTCGCCGAGGCGCGCACGGTCGAGCTGCTGCGTCCCGGTGCCGAGCGTATAGCCGACGCCTGCGTCCACGAGGGCGAGCCCTGTCCGGGGGCGCCCTGGCAGGGCCTCTCCTACGAGCGCCAGCTGGTCCAGAAGCGCGAGCAGGTCGACGAGGCGCTGCGCCGGATCGGCGGCCTCGACGGCTTCGAGCTGGAGGAGATCGAGCCGGCGCTGGAGCAGTGGCGCTACCGCAACAAGCTCGAGTACTCCTTCGGCGAACGCGAGGGGGAGCCGACCCTCGGCTTCCACGCCCGCGGCCGCTGGGACCTGATCGTCGACGTCGACGACTGCCGGCTCGCCTCCGAGCGCGGCAACGCGGCGCGCAACGCGGTTCGCGACTGGGCGCGGCTGGAATCGGTGCCCGCCTACGACCCGAAGGGACGCGAGGGCGTGCTGCGCAACCTGGTCGTGCGCGAGGGCTGGCGCACCGGCCAGATCCAGACGCGCCTGATCACCTCGGCGGCTCGCTTCCCCAAACCGCCGGTCGACCTGCACACGGCGATCGAGGGCGACTCCGGCGGCACCGACGGCCCGACCGGGGTGCTGGGGGAGGAACGGCTGCGCGAGGAGCTCAGCGGCCTGCGGCTGGAGATGTCGCACGGCGCCTTCTTCCAGACCAACACCGAGATGGCGGAGCGCCTCTACGCGATCGCCGCCGAGTACGCGGGACTGAGTGGCAGCGAGCGGGTCTTCGACCTCTACTGCGGGATCGGCACAATCGGCCTGACGATGGCGAAGCGGGCCGGCGAGGTCTGGGGCCTTGAGATAGTCGCCGAGGCGATCGCCGACGCGGAACGAAACGCCGAGAGCAACAAGATCGAGAACGCCCGCTTCCTGGCCGGCAGCGCCCGCACCGGGGTGCGCCCCCTGATCGAGAAGGCGGGCAAGCCCGACGTCGTCGTCATCGACCCGCCCCGGGCCGGCCTCTCGCAGAAGATCGTCCGGCGGGTGCTCGAGTGCGAGGCGAAGAAGATCGTCTACGTCTCCTGCAACCCGACCACCCTGGCCCCGAACGCGTCCCAGATGGTCGAGGCCGGCTACACGCTGAAGCGGGTCAAGCCGGTCGACATGTTTCCCCAGACCCCGCACATCGAGTGCGTAGCGCTGCTGGAGAGGTGAGCGCTCAGAGCTGAGCGACAACAACCAGCGTAAGGACGCCGACGAAGCCGGTCACCATCACGCCGGCGAGACCGAGGAGTCCCTGCGTCATCACACGTCGCATTTCCGACATCTCGCCTCGGACCTCGCTGATCTCGCCTCGGACCCCTGCGATCTCGCCTCGGACCCCTGCGATCTCGCCTCGGACGCCGCCGATCTCGCCTCGGACGCCGCCGATCTCGCCAGCGATCTCCTTGCGGAGTCCCGCGATCTCGCCGCGTACTCCCTCGATCTCGCCGCGGACCGCGGTGAATTCGCTCCTCATCTCAAAGCGCAGGGCGCGAAGCTCAGCTTCGACCCGGTCGAAGCGCTGATCGACTTTCCTATCGAAGTCGTCGAGCCGCCCGTCTGTCCATTCCTGAACCATTGCCTCCATGATGATTCTAGGCTATAGAGAAACCTTTTGTCTGTGAAGGGCGAGATGTAACAAAAGTGTCACGTTCTCGACGGAGCTAGGCTGCGGGCCGTGGGCAACGCGGGCGACAGGGGTTTCGGAGTGGCCGCCGGGCTCGATCCCGAGGTGGCCCGACCGCTTGCCGAACGATGCGCGGAGCTCGGCTACAGCTCGATGTGGTCCAACGACCATCCCGGCGCCAAAGGCCTGGAGACGCTTGCAGAGTTCGGCGCCGCCGCACCCGGCCTCGACCTCGGTGTCGCCGTGATCGCCCTCGACCGCACCCCGCCGGAGACGATCGCCGGCGACGTAGAGCGCCTCAGCCTCGACCCGTCCCGCCTCTGGCTCGGCGTCGGCGCCGGCTTCTCGGAGAAGCCGCTGACGCGGATGCGCGAGTCCCTCCCGGAGCTGCGCGAAAAGCTCCCAGGCGTCCGCCTCGTCCTCGCCGCGATGGGCCCAAAGATGTGCGCCCTCGCCGGCGCCTCCTACGACGGCGCCTTCTTCAACTGGATGACCCCCGAGTTCGCCGCCGTCGCCCGCCAGAAGGTGGAGGCCGGCGCCAAAGAGGCAGGCCGCCCCACCCCCCCGGTCTTCGGCTACGTCCGCACCGCCGTAGGCCCCGACGCCGCCGAGCGCCTAGCCAAGGAGGAGTCCTTCTACCGCGACCTGCACGCCGGCTACCGAAACCACTTCGACCGCCTGGCAGAACCCGAGGGCACAGTAGGAGTAGCCGCCGCAGACGCTACCGAGGCCCAGTCCCAACTGGCCGCCTACGCCGCCCTCGACACCATCGTCGTCCGCGGCTTGGCTTCAGCCAACGTCGAGGCAATGACCGCCGTTGCCGAGGCGGCCGCTCCCTAAAAGGAAGTGACGCGTCGCAAAACACCGATGACGGTGCTGCTCTACGACAATCCGGTCTCGGGTAACTGTTACAAGGCCCGGCTGCTTCTCAGCCTTCTCGGCGTTGAGTTTGAGCGCCGGGAGATCTCGGTCGTCGATCACTCGGATCGAGTCGCGGTGCTCGGCGAACTCAACCCATCGCTCAACGTGCCAACGGTGGTGCTCGAAGACGGGCGGCCCCTCGCCGAGTCGAACGCGATCCTCTGGTACTTCGCTGACGGTACGCGCTACCTGCCCGACGATCCCTACGAGCGCGCTCAGGTACTGCAGTGGATGTTCTTCGAGCAGTACAAGCACGAGCCGGCGATTGCGGTGGTCCGCTTCTGGGTAGCGATAGCCGAAGGCGATCCCCCGCCCGGCATAGACATCGAGGCCAGGCGCACGGCCGGGCGGGCGGCGCTCGAAGCGATGGAGAAGCATCTGCGCGAGCACGACTACCTCGTCGGCGAGCGCTTCACAATCGCTGACATCGCTCTGTACGCCTATACCCATGTGGCACCAGAGGGCGGCTTTGACCTTGAGCCGTACCCGGCAGTGTGCGCGTGGCTCGAACGGGTTGCAACTCTACCCGGGATAGTCCCGATCACCGCCTGAGCGGGAGTGACCGGGGGTGCCCCTCCGGCGCAGCGGCGTCCTGATTTTCGCCCCTGAGCTCTCAGGAACAAACCAAAACCTGCGGCGAAAATCCCAGCAAGCCGGAGGGGCACCCCCGGTCACTCCCACCCCGCCCCGTCAGTAAGGCGGCAAATCCTCGTACCACTCCCCGAGCGCCTTGAACGACCGCCAGAAGCGCTGCTTGGCATTCTCTTCATCAAGCGAATCGTCGATATCCGGCGTATAGAGAGCATCCACAGTGGGAGTAAACGCCTGGACCTCCCCCGGGCGCGCCTCGATCGTGCGCGAGAGCGGGATGTTGAGGCCGTTGAGGACGCGCAGCGCCGGCTCGCCCATGACGACGACGATCTTCGGCTGCACGATCGCGATCTCTTCGACCACGCGGTGCAGGCAGGGCTCGGCGGCGAGGTCGGGCTCGGCGATCGGGCACTTGACGCAGAGCGTGCCGTAGACGACCAGCGGGTCGATTCCCAGCCGTTTGAAGCTCTTCATCAGCGCGTTGCCGGCGCGACCGTAGAAGGCGACGCCCTCTTCGATCTCCGCCGCGGCGGGCGCGTGCTTGAGCATGAAGACGTCGGCCTGCGGGTGGCCGGAGCCGAGGACCGGCATCAGCTTGCCGCGCGGGCAGTGCGGACAGGCCTGCAGCTCGTGGGTCAGCTGGTTGAGCTCGCGGATCGCTCGCTCGAGGTACTTCTCTTTGATCTCGTCGTCGGTTGCCGGCACGCTGACCGCTCTCTTTGACGAGCCGCCCCCGGCTCCTCTCGCGCGGACCGCATGCATCAGCTCTTGCTCGCCTGGCGCCTCTTCCGCGGCTGGCCACCACGAACCGGCTTGGCGTTCGGGACGCTGCGTTTCGGCGCCTTCGGCCGGCCCGCCGTCTGCAGCAGCTTCAGCGTCTGCACGTAGACGAGGTTCTTGTGCTTGCGGGTGATGTCGGCGTCGCGCATCGCCTCGAGGAACTCCTCGGGCCCGTCGAAGTCGTGGATCCGCACCCGCACGCTGCCGAGGCCCTGGGCGACGTGACTGTCGGAGCCGGCGCCGGGGACGATCCGGTACTTGCGGGCAAAGCGTTCGGCCTCCTCGTTGAAGGCGGTCAGCGCCACTCGCGGGTTGAAGACCTCGAGCACGTCGATCTCCTCGACGATGTCGAGCAGGTGCTCGTAGTCGGGCACCGAGTGGAAGCGGTCGAACGGGTGGGGGACGTAGACGAGGCCCCCCTGCTCGCGGATCGCGGCGATCGTCTCCGCCATCGTCATCCCGCGCGGGATCTTCTCCTCGAGGAAGAGGCCGATCACCTCGCCCTGCTCGGCGGTCTTCACCTCCTCGGCGACGATCACCTTGAGGTCGTCCATCCCCTCCGCGATGCGGCGCGCCTCCAGCGCTCCGGAGACCTCGTTGTGGTCGGTGATCGCGATCGCGCCCAGGCCGCGATCGCGCGCCGTCTCCAGCAGCACCTCGACCGGGGTCGCGCAGTCGGGCGAGTGGTCGGTATGCATGTGCAGGTCGACCTCGATCAGGGGCCGTTTGGCGATGCGGCGGCGCACCTCCTCGTTGCCAGCCGGATCGTGGCGCCGCGCGGCCAGGCGCAGGTAGATCGCCTCCAGCTCGGCGGCAACCTGGGCCCAATCGCGGTCGCCGTCTGCCGGGGCAACCAGCTCATAGGAGGCCGGGAAGTAGCGCTCCAACAGCTCCCCCGTCTGGGGAGAGCTGACCGTGCGCGCGTCAAGACGGCCGAAGAAGACCTCGACCAGGGGCCGAGCTACCTGAGTGGAGAGCACGCGCTCCTGCGGCGCGTGAAAGGTGGCGACGTTGAGCGAGGAGGAGTGACGCAGCGCCGTCGAGGAGACCCGCGGCGCGAACGGGTCGTGGACGTGGACGATGTCGAACTCGGCCCCACGCAGCCGCTCTTTGACCCGGTCGCCATAGCCGGCGACCACCACCTCGTGGCCACGCCGCCGCAGCTCCTCCGAGACCCGCTCGACGTACTCGTTGACCGGGTTGGCCACGCCCCGCCGGTGGGGCGTGACTTGGGCTATTGAAAGCTTTTCTGACACGGGCGCAGCATAAGGACCCTATCCGGCAGGGATGAGGCTGACGAGGCACGCCGGGGGCAGGTCTCCGGGAACTCCCGGCCGAAAGGCCAGGCCGGAGACCTACCCCCGGCGTCCCATCACGCTTCGACCTCGGCGGCCGGCTTCTCGACCTTTGCGGCGCCCTTCCCCCGCGCGTTGGCGGCGATGAACTCC
The DNA here is from genome assembly GCA_963714665.1 of uncultured Solirubrobacterales bacterium. Lineage (GTDB taxonomy): Bacteria > Actinomycetota > Thermoleophilia > Solirubrobacterales > 70-9 > VRUE01. Next base: position 346,038 of record CAVQPE010000008.1, read on the forward strand.
TCGGTCTGCTCCCGCGCTTCGTCGTCGGGACGCTGGGAGTGCGGCGACTTCATCAGGTAGCTGGAGGGGCCGTCGAGCTGGCCGGCGATGCCGTTGTTGAGCGCCAGCTTGATGATCCGCACCGCGTCGATGACGACGCCGGCCGAGTTGGGCGAGTCCCAGACCTCGAGCTTCAGCTCGACGTTGAGCGGCACGTCGCCGAAGGCTTTGCCCTCGAGGCGGATGTGCGCCCACTTGCGGTCGGTCAGCCAGGCGACGTAGTCGGAGGGGCCGACGTGGACGTCCTCGTCGGGCAGCTCATGGCCCATGATCGAGGTGACGGCATTGGTCTTGGAGATCTTCTTCGAGTCGAGCCGCTCGCGCTCGAGCATGTTGAAGAAGTCCATGTTGCCGCCGACGTTGAGCTGCGAGGTGCGCTCCATGCGCACGCCGCGGTCGTGGAAGAGGCGGGCGAGCTGGCGGTGGACGATCGTCGCGCCGACCTGGGACTTGATGTCGTCGCCGATGATCGGCAGCCCGGCCTCCTCGAAGCGCTTGTCCCAGTAGTCCTCGCGGGCGATGAAGACCGGCAGGCAGTTGACGAAGCCGACGCCGGCCTTGAGCGCCTGCTCGACGTACCACTTGGTCGCCTGCTCGGAGCCGACCGGCAGGTAGCAGACCAGCACGTCAGCTTTCGTCTTCTTGAGGATGCCGACGATGTCGGCGGTCTCCCCCGGCGCCTTTTTGATCTTCTGCTTGAGGTACTTGCCGAGGCCGTCGTGGGTCATGCCGCGCTCGACCTTGACCCCGAGGCTCGGCACCTCGGCGAACTTGATCGTGTCGTTCTGGCCGGACCAGATCGCCTCGGAGAGGTCCTTGCCGACCTTCTCGGAGTCGATGTCGAAGGCGGCGACGAACTCGATGTCGCGGACGTGGTAGCCGCCGAGGTCGACGTGCATCAGGCCGGGCACTTCGTCGCTCGGGTCGGCGTCCATGTAGTACTGGACGCCCTGGATGAAGGAGTTGGCGCAGTTGCCGACGCCGACGATCGCGACGCGTACCTTCTCGTCCGTGCGGCCGGTGCCGTTGCTGCCAGATGCTCCGTTGGTCTCACTCATGTGATTCGAAGTCCTTCCTCGATCGGGCTAGGTGGCAAGGGACACCCGGCACCGCGACTGGTTACAGGTCAGGCGGGGGAACCGCCTCGCTTGAAAGCTGGTTTCGGACGTGCCATACACGCTGGATCGTCGTGACGATGGTCAGCACCGCGATCAGGTAGACCGCCGGGGCCAGGAGCTCGAAGTCGCCGAGTCCGGCACCCTTGGCGAAGACCAATCCGATCGAGAGTATGACCACTCGCACCGGCCGCGTGGCAAGTCCCACCTTGCACTCGACGCCGAGCGCCTCGGCGCGAGCGCGGGTATAGGAGACCATCAGCGAGCCGAGCACGGCGACAACGCACATCGCGGCGGCGAAATCCTGGCCGGTGGCGGCGAAGTAACCGGCGACGGCGGCGAGCACGATCCCCTCCTCGATCCGGTCCAGGGTCGAGTCGAGGAAGGCGCCGAAGAGCGTCCCCTTGCCCGACATCCGCGAGTAGCGGCCGTCGAGCGTGTCCATCACCGAGCCGAGCACGAAGGCGACGCCGGCGAGGAAGAAGAGGCGCTGGGTGACCAGGACCGCAGCAACCAGGTTGCCGATCAAGCCGGCGATCGAGATCGCGTTCGGGGTCAGGCGCGACTCGATCAGGCGCTCGCGGGCGTAGGCGCGCAGCTCCTGGCCGTTGCGGCGACTGCCCGGGGGGACCCGCGTGGGGGCCGGAGAATCCATTCGCGTGAGGCTAGTCGATAGGGACCAATCCAGCAGGGGTTCCGCTTAACTTTTTGGAGGATCGGCTGGAGCCGTTTGAGGGCGGAGCTGACCAAAAAGTACAAGACGCTCCACCCCTGCTGGATTGGTCCCTAAGCCTCGGCCTCTTGGGGCGAGCTTGTGCGCCAGGCCCAGGCGTGGGGGCGGGCTCGGGCCAGCAGCCTCTGGGCGACTACAGCCGAGGTGGCGGCGACCATCCAACCCAGTGCCACGTCGACCCAGTAGTGGTTGGCGGTGACGATCACGACCCAGGCGATCAGCAGCGGCCAGGCTGCCCAGAACACCTTCGCGACCCGGTTGCGGCAGACGATCGCGCCGGTGACGCCGATCATCATCGCGAAGGCACAGTGCATGCTCGGCACCGCCGCGTAGGGGTTGATGAAGATCTTCGCCAGGGTCGAGTCGTGGTTGACGTTGGAGAAGTCGGTGATCGTGTCGACGAAGCCGTGTTCGGGGAACATCCGCGGCGGCGCGGTCGGGAACAGCGTGTAGCCGACCAGCGCCAGGCCCATCGAGACGACGAACATGTTGCGGACGAAGTAGTAGGACTCGTTGCGGCAGAGGTAGAGCCAGACCAGGAAGCCGAGCGCGATCGAGAACTGGGCGTTGAGATAGGCCTGGTTGGCGACGTCGATCAGCCAGTGGGCGGGCAGGAAGAACGCCTGCAGGCCGGGCTCGAAGAAGGTGTGGGTCGAGCGCTCGATGTCGATCACCTGCTGGCCGTGGGCGATCGCCACGGTGCGCTGGCCGTCGGCGATGCCGCGGACGAGCTCGTAGGCGGTGTCTACCAGGACGAGGATGCCCAGCTGGCGCCCGGCGTCGCCCCAGCCTTGGGGCAGCTTGGCTCCTATTCGGGCGAAGGCGCGAGACACCAGATGGCAATTGTAATCCGCGCGTTAACGGTGGCGGTTGGCGCGTCGGTCCTGTGGGTGGGTGCCCCTCGACCCAACAAGTGCCGAGCTAATTAGCTCGGCACTTTGAGTATCCGCCGGTTCGAGGGGCACCCACCCACAGGACCGAGCGAGTCGCAATCTCGTTAGACGAGGAAATCCAGGACGTCTTCTATGACTCGGGCGTCGTCGAGCCAGGGCCAGTGGCCGGCGGCTGGGACTACTTGTAGCTTGGAGCTTGGGAGGGCCGCGGCGTAGGCGTTTGCGAAGCGGGTTGGTAGGTAGGGGTCTCGGTCGCCCCAGATAACGAGGGTCGGGCAGGTGAGCCTGTTTAGGTCTTTGCCGGCGGCGGCCAGGCGATCGGGGTTGGCGTGGCGGTAGAGAGCCAAGACTGCGGCCTGGGTTCCGCGGTCCCAGTGGCGCCAGACCATGTCTATGAACTTGGGGGGCATCGGGCGGCGGTCGCCGGTGGCCTGGCGCATCAGCAGGGCCATTCCCGACTTGCTGGTGGTGCGGTTGAGGATCTCGCCGATCGGCTTGCGGCGCCAGAGTTGGGCGATCCAGTGCCAGCGGTATCCAGGCAGCAGTGGGACCGTGTTGATCACGACGAGCTTCTCGACCAGCTCCGGCCGCCGCTGCGCCCCGATCAAGGCAAGGCCACCCCAGTCGTGGACGACCAGCTTGCGCTGAGCGACGCCGAGCTCGTCCAGACACCTCTCCAGAAAGGCCGAGAGCCCATACATCGAGTAGTCGAACCGCGCAGCATCCGGCCTATCCGACCGCCCCCACCCCGGCATGTCGATCGCGACCGCAGCTCCTCCGCGCTCAAGGAACGGAAGCCAGTCCTCGCCGTGAGTCGGATTGCCGTGGCAATAGACCACTGGCGTCTCGTCCCCGGGCACGCGCCGGTAGAAGACCCGCACTCCGTCAACCACAAGCTCCGCTTCTTCGATCGGACCCGGCACCAGCCGAACCATATGGCGTCCGCCATCCCCGCCCCTCGCGCGGGTGGCGTAGGGGGAGGGGGGTCGAGGACGGACCGTGGCCCGCCCGCAGTGCCCCCCTCCCCCTACGACAGGACCCGCGCGCCAACCCCGCCGATAGCGTCCAGTCATTACCTGGAAGCGACCAGACAAGCGCCGGGTCCGAGCGATCCGCGACCGGCTTCGCGAGATGTACGGACGCCCCGTGAACAAGCCGCACGGCCATCCCATCGCCGAGCTGATCAAGACGGTCCTCTCCCAGCACACCAGCGACCGCAACCGCGACCGCGCCTTCGCCGCCCTGCGCGAGCGCTTCCCCACCTGGGAGGAGGTCCGCGACGCCCCCGTGAGCGAGGTCGAGGAGGCGATCCGACCTGGCGGCCTCGGCAAGCAGAAGGCCCCGCGGATCCAGGCGATCCTCGAGCAGCTCGGCGAGCCGCCCGACCTCGACTGGACCGAGACGGCGCCGCGGGCCGAGTCGATGGCCTACCTGGACTCGCTGCCGGGGGTGGGGCGGAAAACGGCGGCCTGCGTGCTGATGTTCACCTGGGGCATCCCGGAGGTCCCGGTCGACGTCCACGTCTACCGGGTCGGCGGGCGCCTCGGCCTTTTCCCGGAAAAGGCCTCCTTCGAACGCGCCCACGACGAGATGCTGGCGATCGTCGACCCCGAGGACGCCTACGAGCTGCACATGAACCTGATCCGCCACGGGCGCGAGCTCTGCCGCCCGAAACCGCGCTGCGCGGAGTGCGAGCTTCGCCGAATGTGTCCCTGGTACCGTGCCGGGCGCAAATGAGCAAAAAGACCTTCATCGTCTTCGGCCTGCTGGTCCTCTTCCTCGCCGCCCTGATCCCCTGGCTCGCCTTCCGCTCGAACGGCGACGCCGCCACGGGTGCCCAGGACGTGCCTGCCGACCTCAAGTCCGGCCAGAGCCTCTTCCAGACCAACTGCGGCACCTGCCACACGCTCTACGCGGCAGGCACCGACGGCAACTACGCGCCTGACCTCGACGAATTGCTCGCGCCCGCCGGGCCGCCCGAAGGCCCGACCGCGGCCTCGACGATCAAGGCGACCGAAGGCCGCGTCCTCAACGCGGTCGAAAACGGCGTCGACAGCAGCACCACCCCGGGCCGCATGCCCGGCGGCATCCTCAACGAGCAGCAATCCCAGGAAGTAGCCGAATTCGTAGCCCGCACCGCCGGCGAGGGCTGAACCGCCCGCCGATGGGCCGAAATGTCAAGTCAGGCTTGACTTATCGGCCCATCGGCAGCGGGATCGCTAGTGCGCGAATCGCAGGGCACTTACCAGCCCCGCATGGTCGGAGTCCCAGAAGCCGTTCACCGGTTGGCGGCCGGTTACGGATGAGGCTTTTAGCTTGATTTCGTTCGGGTCGCGGGTCATCACGTGGTCGACCTGGTGGTCGAAGTCGGCGACGCTGCCGCCGGCGCCGACCGCCAGCAGGCTCGACTTGAGGCAGCAGCCGAGCGGGTCGTTGGTGCTGCGCTCGCGCATCCCGGCCGCGGTCAGGGTTTCGTAGGCCTGGCGGTCGCCCGGTTCCACCGTGTCGTTGTCGGAGTTGAGGTCACCGACGAGGATGACCGGGAGTTTGGTCGTTGCCGGCCCGCCCGGCGCGACCAGTTCGGCTGCCTGCAGGGCGCGGATGCTCGGCACCTGGGTGGCCGGGTCGAACGCCTCGAGGTGGGTGTTGACGAAGCGGAAGGTGTGGCTGCCCCGGACCTTCGCGTCGATCGCGACCCAGCCACGGGTGACGATGACGTTGACGCCGGAGATCGTCTCGGTCAGCAGGTTGGCGAAATGGGCTCCCTGGGGCCGTTTGAAGGTGATGCCGGCACCGTTTCGCACCAGGATCACATCGCGCATCGTCAGGCGGCCGTTGATCTCGGCGTTGGGAATCAGCTGGTTCGGCCCGTCACCCGCCACGCCGTTCTCGTCGGCCGGGGCTTCGAAGTCGAACTCGTCCTGTGAGATCGCGATGCGGTACTGCGGCTTCCCTTTGCCGTATTTCCCTTTGCCCTTGTTGAGCTGGGCGAGCAGTTCGGCGAGGTAGTCGTAGCGGACCGTGGTCGCGGTCGGGACCGCCCCCGAGTTGAGCAGGGGTTCGAGGCTCGGCGGCGCGGTGCGCCAGAGCGAAGCCTCCTGCAGGCCGACCAGGTCCGGCTTCTTCTTGAGGATCTCCTGCGCCAGGCCCTTGGCGCGGACGGGGAAGTCGTTGGCGGTAACTTCGCGCAGGACCTGGCCGTTGAGCTGGGTGAATTCACCGATGCTTTTGGCTCCGATCGGCGGGCCCAGGTCCGCCCCCAGGTAGAGGTTGCGGGTCATCACCGTGACTTCCTTGCCCTTGCCCTGGCTCGCGCCTTTGTTGCCCTTGCCGTGGTTGGACTCGTGGCCCTTGTGGTGGCCGTGGTCCTCCGTCGCCTTGGCCGAGGCCAGGGCGGGAAGCAGGGCGAAGATCGTCGCCGCGGTCATGGCGAGCAGAACCGCCATCCGCCGGATCGAGCCGTGAGCGTGAATCAAGTTGTCTCCTCTTCGTCGGCGACCCCGGTAACTGCCAGGGCCAATTGCGTAGAGGCGCCTCCCTTGTATCCGCAAACCCACTATACGCGCAAAGGTTTTGCACGACGGGAACGATCTGCCATACTGGCGCTTAGATTTCTTAGGCAGACGAACTAGAACCGGAGGTACTTGATAGTGGGTAAGACGATCGGGATCGACCTGGGCACGACCAACTCCTGCGTCGCCGTGCTGGAGGGCGGCGAGCCTACCGTCCTCGAGAACGCGGAGGGCGGGCGCACGACCCCGTCGGTGGTCGCCTTCACCGAGTCCGGCGACCGCCTCGTCGGCACGGTGGCCAAGCGCCAGGCGGTGATGAACCCCGAGAACACGATCTTCTCGATCAAGCGCTTCATGGGACGCAAGGAGGCCGAGGTCAAAGAGGAGGAGACGATCGTCCCCTACGAGGTCGAGGCCGGCCCCAACGGCGACGTCCGCGTCGACGTGCGCGGCAAGCAGTACAGCCCGCCCGAGATCAGCGCGATGATCCTGCAGAAGCTGAAGACCGACGCCGAAGCGAAGCTGGGCGAGACCGTCGACAGCGCCGTGATCACCGTCCCCGCCTACTTCAACGACGACCAGCGCCAGGCGACGAAGGACGCCGGCAAGATCGCCGGGCTCGAGGTGAAGCGGATCATCAACGAGCCGACCGCCGCCTCGCTCGCCTACGGGCTCGACAAGGAGACGGCGGACCACACGATCCTCGTCTTCGACCTCGGCGGCGGCACCTTCGACGTCTCGGTGCTCGAAATCGGCGACGGCGTCTTCGAGGTGAAGGCGACCGCCGGCGACAACCACCTCGGCGGCGACAACTGGGACAAGGCGATCGTCGAGTGGCTGGTCGCCGAGTTCAAACGCGACCAGGGCGTCGACCTGGCCGCCGACAAGAACTCGCTGCAGCGCCTCTACGAGGCCGCGGAGAAGGCGAAGATCGAGCTCTCCTCGGCGCAGGAGACGCAGATCAACCTGCCCTTCATCACCGCGGTCGAGGGCCAGCCCAAGCACCTCGACATGAAGCTCACCCGCTCGAAGCTGAACGAGCTGACCGGCGGAGCTGCTGGAGCGCGTCGTCGGCCCGGTCAAGCGGGCGCTCGACGACGCCGGCACCGACGATCGACCACGTCGTCCTGGTCGGCGGCATGACCCGGATGCCCGCGGTGCGCGAGAAGGTCGAGGAGCTGACCGGCAAGGAGCCCCACCAGGGGGTCAACCCGGACGAGGTCGTCGCCGTCGGCGCCGCGATCCAGGCCGGCGTGCTGGCCGGCGACGTCAAGGACGTGCTGCTGCTCGACGTCACCCCGCTGACGCTCGGGATCGAGACCAAAGGCGGCGTGATGACGAAGCTGATCGAGCGCAACACGACGATCCCGACGAAGAAGTCGGAGACCTTCTCGACCGCCGACGACAACCAGCCCTCGGTCGAGATCCACGTCCTGCAGGGCGAGCGCGAGATGGCCAGCGGCAACAAGAGCCTGGGCAAGTTCCAGCTCACCGGGATCCCGCCGGCGCCGCGCGGCCTGCCGCAGATCGAGGTCACCTTCGACATCGACGCCAACGGGATCATCCACGTCACCGCCAAAGACCTGGGCACCGGCAAAGAGCAGAAAATCGAGATCAAGTCCGGCTCCGGGCTCTCCGACGAGGAGATCCAGGGCATGGTCTCCGACGCCGAGGCGCATGCCGACGAGGACCGCAAGCAGCGCGAGCTGGCCGAGGCGCGCAACCTCGCCGAGAACGCCGCCTACCAGTCCGAGAAACAGCTCGAGGAGCTGGGCGACAAAGTCGAGGCCGCCGACAAGGAGGCGATCGAGGCGGCGATCAAGGAGGTCCGCGAGGTGCTCGAGTCCGAGAGCGTCGAGGAGATCAACTCGAAGACCGAGGCGTTGACGGCGGCCTTCCAGCCGGTGTCGCGAGAAGATCTACGAAGCGGCGCAGGCCGAGCAGGCGGCTTCGGCTGACGGGGCCTCCGCGGATGGCGATGGTTCCTCCGATGAGGAGGAGGTCGTCGATGCTGAGGTCGTCGATGAGGGTGACGGTGAAGACAAGTGACGGAGGAGTCTCGGGACGATCTAGGTCCGGGCGGGTCGACCGCGGGTCCTGTCCCGGATGCATGGGGGGGCGCTGCGGGCGGGCCACGGTCCGTCCTCGACCCCCCCATCATCCGCGCCACCCGCGGAAGATGGCGGATCTGGTCGAGAGCGATATCGATGCCCTACTCGCTGATACGCAGCGGGAGCGGGACGAGTACCTCGAACTTGCCCAGCGGACTCAAGGCTGACTTCGAGAACTTCCGCAAGCGGATGGCGAGCGAGGTTCAGGCCGCCGGCGCTCGGGGGAAAGCTGAGGCTGATCCGGGACGTGGTTCCCGTGCTCGACGATCTTGAGCGGGCTATTCAGGCTGCTGGGTTGGATCCCGAGGGGGACTCGGAGGACGGGCTTTCTCATGGGGTGCTGCTGGTGTTCCGGAGCTTGCGGGACTCGTTGAGTCGCAACGGGGTCGAGGCGGTCGATCCCGACTGGGGAGAGGTTCGACCCGACTTCGCATGAAGCGCTTTCGACAGTTGGCCGCGGACGGGGTTGAGTCCGGGGTCGTCGTCGAGGTGCTGCAGAAGGGGTACCGGCTTGGCGAGCAGTTGATCCGGCCCGCTCGTGTGGTGGTGAGCGAGTAGGAGGCGTGGCTGAGGATCTCTACAAGGTGCTGGGCGTCGCCAAAGGGGCCTCCGAGGAGGAGATCAAGAAGGCGTACCGGAAGCTGGCGCGCAAGTACCACCCCGACCGCAATCCCGACGATCCCGCGGCCGAGGAGAAGTTCAAGGAGGTGCAGGGGGCCTACGACACGCTCTCGGATCCCGAGAAGCGCAAGGAGTACGACGCGGGCGGGATGTTCGGTGGGTTCGGTGGCGGCGGGCCCGGTGGCGGTCCGTTCGGGCCCGGTGGCGGTGCGGCCGGGGCGGCTTCGACGTCAGCGACATCTTCTCCAACCTCTTCAGTCGCGGCGGCGGCGGACGGGCGCAGGCCGCAGCAGGTGCGCGGCCGCGACCTCGAAACCGAGATCAGCCTCAGCTTCGACCAGGCCGTCAACGGCGCCCAGGTCGACGTCACCGTGCCGAAGGCCGAACGCTGCCCGACCTGCCACGGCAGCGGCGCCAAACCCGGAACCAGCCCGGTCACCTGCCCGCGCTGCGAAGGCCGCGGCATCGACGCCCAGAGCCAGGGCTTCTTCTCGATCAGCCAGCCCTGCCCCCAGTGCGGCGGCGCGGGCCAGATCATCGAGGACCCCTGCCCGACCTGCGGCGGCAGCGGCCTGACCCAGCAGACCAAGCGCTACAAGGTGAACATCCCCGCCGGGGTCAAGAACGGCGCCCGCATCCGGCTCGCCGGCAAGGGCGAGGCCGGGCCAGCGCGGCGGCCCGCCCGGCGACCTCTTCGTGGTGACCCGCGTCGCGGCCTCCCCTGTCTTCAAGCGGCTCGACGGCGGCAACCTCGAGGTGACGGTGCCGATCACGATCGCCGAGGCGCTGCGCGGGGCGACGATCGAGGTGCCGACCCTGGACGGCACGAAGAAGATCAAGGTCGGCCCCGGCACCAAGCACGGCTCGATCCAGCGCCTGCGCGGCGAGGGCGCGCCGAAGCCGCGCGGCAAGGGACGCGGCGACATCCGCTACCGGCTGGAGATCGAGATGCCCGAGGAGCTGACCGAGGAGCAGGAGGCCGCGGCGGCGAAGCTGGCCGAGGCCTTCAACGGCTCCGACCCGCGCGCGGAGCTGCTGCGGAAGGCGGGCCGTGAGCGGCGACGGCTGACCGGCGCAGCGGCGTGAGAGTCGCGCTCGACGAGGAGCGCGGCGTCTTCATGATCTCCGTCGCCGCCGAGCTCGCCCACATGCACCCGCAGACGCTGCGGATGTACGAGGCGCGCGGCCTGATCCAGCCCAAGCGCTCGCCGAAGAACACCCGCCTCTACTCGCAGCGCGACGTCGAGCTGCTGCGGCGGATCCAGCAGATGACCGCCGAAGGCCTGAACCTGGCCGGGGTCGAGAAGGTGCTGAGTGCTGGAGAGCGCGAGCGGCTCGCCGGCGAGCTGGAAGGGAAGGTCGAGGAGCTGATGCAGCCGGATAGGTTCACCGTCAAGTCGCAGGAAGCGGTCGCCGCCGCGCAGCAGCTCGCCGCCGCCCGCCGCAACCCCGAGGTCGCGCCGGCCCACCTGCTGGTCGCCCTGCTCGTCCAGGAGGACGGGCTGGTCGTACCGATCCTGCAGAAGGTCGGCGCCGACCCGGCGGCGGTCGGCGCCCGGGCCGACGAGGCGGTCGAGGCGCTGCCGAAGCTGAGCGACGAGGCGGCCGAGAGCCGCGGCCGTCCTCCGCCCTGGCCGCAGACGCTGCGCCAGGCCGAGAAGGAGATGGCGAAGCTCGGCGACGAGTACATCTCGACCGAGCACCTGCTGCTGGCGCTGACCGACAAGGCCTCCGGCGTGGCCGAGATCCTGCCCGACCGCGACTCGCTGGAGAAGGCGATCGCCGAGGTGCGCGGCCCGCACAGGGTCACCTCGCCCAACCCCGAGGACAGCGTCCAGGCGCTGGAGAAATTCGGCCGCGACCTGACCGCCGAGGCGGAGGCGCGGCAAGCTCGACCCGGTGATCGGCCGCGACGAGGAGATCCGCCGCGTGATCCAGGTCCTCTCCCGCCGCACCAAGAACAACCCGGTGCTGATCGGCGACCCCGGCGTCGGCAAGACCGCGATCGTCGAGGGCCTGGCGCAGCGGATCGTCGCCGGCGACGTGCCGGAGAGCCTGCGCGACCGCCGCGTGATCGCGCTCGACATCGGCTCGCTGCTGGCCGGCTCCAAATACCGCGGGCGAGTTCGAGGAGCGGCTGAAAGCGGTGCTCACCGAGGTCCAGGAGGCCGAGGGCCAGATCGTCCTCTTCCTCGACGAGCTGCACACGATCGTCGGCGCCGGCGCGGCCGAAGGCGCGGTCGACGCCGCCAACCTGCTGAAGCCGATGCTGGCCCGCGGCGAGCTGCGCGCGGTCGGCGCGACGACGCTCGACGAGTACCGCAAGCACATCGAGAAAGACGCGGCGCTGGAGCGGCGCTTCCAGCCGGTGCTCGTCGGCGAGCCCGACATCAACGACACGATCGCGATCCTGCGCGGGCTGAAGGGGCGCTACGAAGAGCACCACGGCGTCCGCATCACCGACTCGGCGATCGTCGCCGCGGCGACCCTGTCGGAGCGCTACATCGCCGACCGCTTCCTGCCCGACAAGGCGATCGACCTGATCGACGAGGCGGCCTCGCGGCTGAAGATCGAGATCGACTCGATGCCGACCGAGATCGACGAGGTCGAGCGGCGCGATCCAGCAGCTCGAGATCGAGCGCGAGGCGCTGAAGAAAGAGAACGACGAGGCCTCGAAGGCGCGGCTGGAGGCGCTCGAGGCGCGAGCTGGCCGAGCTGCGCGAGCGCTCCGGCCGAGATGAGGGCCCGCTGGCAGAACGAGAAGGAGCGCGATCGAGGCGATCAAGGAGGCGAAGGCGCAAGCTCGAGGAGGCCGAGGCGCGAGGCCGAGCGGGCCGAGCGCGAGGCCGACCTCGAGCGGGCGGCGAAGCTGCGCTACGGCGAGATCCCGGAGCTGGAGAAGACCGTCGCCGAGCAGGAGGCGCGGCTGGCCGAGCTGCACGGCGGCGGCGGCACGATGCTGGCCGACGAGGTGACCGAGGAGGACGTCGCCGAGGTCGTCGCCAAATGGACCGGGATCCCGGTCAGCCGCCTGATGGAGGGCGAGGTCGAGAAGCTGATCCAGATGGAGGAGCGCCTGCACGAGCGGGTGATCGGCCAGGACGAGGCGATCGCCGCCGTCTCCAACGCGCTGCGCCGCTCGCGCGCCGGGCTCTCCGACCCCGACCGGCCGATCGGCAGCTTCCTCTTCCTCGGCCCGACCGGGGTCGGCAAGACCGAGCTGGCGAAGAGCGTTGGCCGAGTTCATGTTCGACTCCGAGCAGGCGATCGTCCGCCTCGACATGTCCGAGTACATGGAGAAGCACACGGTGGCGCGGCTGATCGGCGCGCCGCCCGGCTACGTCGGCTACGAGGAGGGCGGGCAGCTGACCGAGGCGGTGCGGCGGCGCCCCTACGCGGTGGTCCTGCTCGACGAGATCGAGAAGGCCCACCCCGACGTCTTCAACACGCTGCTGCAGATCATGGACGACGGCCGGCTCACCGACGGCCAGGGCCGCACCGTCAGCTTCACCAACACGGTGCTGATCATGACCTCGAACGTCGGCAGCGACCGGATCGTCGGCGAGTCGGTCGACGAGAGGATCCGCGAGCAGATCGAAGAGGTGCTGGCGACGACCTTCAAGCCCGAGTTCCTCAACCGGATCGACGACACGGTGATCTTCCACCGCCTCTCCAAGCAGGACATCGGCCGGATCGTCGAGCTGCAGGTGAGCCAGCTGGTCGGCCGGGTGCGCGAGCGCGGGATCGAGGTCGAGCTGACCGACGACGCCCGGACCCTGCTCGGCAACCTCGGCTACGACCCGACCTACGGCGCCCGGCCGCTGAAGCGGGTGATCCAGAAGCAGCTGGTCGACAAGCTGGCGCTGAAGATCCTCGAGGGCGAGTTCGCGCGAAGGCGACACCGTGCGGGTCGACGCCGCCGACGGCGAGCTGGCCTTCGAGAAGGCGGGCACCAAGAGCGTCGCCTAGCTCCGCCGCATCGAGCCATTTACAAAATGGTTAACAAGATGTTCGACAATGCTGCTGGGATGGGCCGCGGGGCCCAACGTTGGGAAATCGAAATCCAGGCGCCGGATTTCAGGAATCTGGACGAAATTCCGACGTAGACTTGAAACCTTCGACCAGATGATCCGACGACGCCAAATCAATGCCGGGCGCAGGGCACCGCGAGCGCGCTTGCTGCTCGCGCGCGCATCCGAGCGAATGAACGATGCCGCGCTGGCCGTGCGGGAGCGAGTCGTCTGGAACGGCGGCGCCCTGCTGCGAAGCGCCGGCGACATCGTCAAGTGGCCCTTCGAGCGGGTCGCCTGGGCGTTCGAGCGGAAGCTGGCCTGGCCGGTTGCGGAGCGAGCAGACGGCATGGCGGGTCCGCTGCGCGGCGCCGGGGTCACTGCGCTGGCGCTGATGGCAGCGGGCGCAGGTGTACTCGGGCTCGCCTGGGCATCGAGCAACGGCGGCACCACGGCTTCTGAGCAGGCAGCCCGGACGCCGGCGGTCGCAGCGGTCGTCCGCTCCGCCCCCGAGCCGGCTGCCCCGGGCCAAGACCTTCAGGGAGCGGCGCCCGACTTCACGCCGGACAGCGGGCGGCAAGGCCCCGGCCGCCGACCCTGGCCCGGAAGCTGGCGAAGAAACTGGCGAAACAACCGAATCCGGAGCGGCCGTCGACGCCAACACCACCTTCTCAACCGCCTCCGCTTCCTCTTCGTCGACAGCCGCAAAAGCGGTGCCGGCCGGCCCGGCCGCGATGAAGGTCGCCCGCCGCTTCGCCGGGGCCTTCGTCCTCTACGAGACCGGCAAAGCCGACGCCGGGAGTGCGCTCCGCGTTCGGAGAGACGGCAAGCCCCCGGCTCGCCCGGGCGCTCTTGCGGCGTCCGCCGCGGCTGCCGGCCAACGTCAAGGTGCCGAAGGCCAAAGTGGTCAACATCGTGCCCGGCCCCCGCCACGGCGACACCCACACCCTCAGCGTCTCGCTGCTGCGTGTGGGCGTGACCAGCGAGCTACGGATCGACGTGGCGCAGGACGAGAAATCCGGCGAGTGGCAAGTAACGGACGTGCTCGGCTGATGGGACGGCTGCGCAACACGCTCGCCGTCGCCGCCGTCGGGGCCGCGCTGACGGCCGCCAACGCAAGCGCCGCCGAAGCACCGCCGGCCACCGAACCCGCGGCGACTGAGGCGCCACAGCCGGCGAGCGAAACGACGGTTCCGGCGCCGGTTACGACCGGCGTCCAGCAAGGAGCCACGCTCGCCGCTCCCCCAGTCCCCACCGCAAAACCGCACAAGCCCGGCCCCAGCGGAGGTACTTCGCCGAAAGCGCCCGGCGGCGCTTCCAATGAACAGGGGAACGGGGGATCCTCGACCGAACAGCCCGCCGGCGCGACGACCGCGCCGCTTCCCTCGCAGATGTTCGCCGTTCCGTCGATCCCGTCCTCGAGCTGCGCAGCCGCCGGCGTGCCGCCGGTGCTGATCCCGATCTACCAGCGAGCCGCAGCCGCCTACGGCCTCGGCCCACAGGGAGCCGCGGTTCTGGCCGGGATCAACGAGGTGGAGACGGCCTTCGGCACCAACCTCAACGTCTCCTCGGCGGGCGCGATCGGCTGGATGCAGTTCATGCCCTCGACCTGGGAAACGTACGGGGTGGACGCCAACGGCGACGGGGTGCGGGACCCGTACAACCCCGAAGACGCGATCTTCGCCTCGGCCCGCTACCTGCAGCGCGGCCGGGATGCCGGGCGACACCTACGGCGCGATCTTCGCCTACAACCACGCCGACTGGTACGTCGCCGAGGTCCTCGCCAACGCCAGTTGCTACGCCCCCTCGCTGGGCGGCAGCGTCAGCGGCCTGCCGGCCCCGCCGCAGCTCCAGGTCCTGAGCTGCGCGCCGGCCAAGCCTTGGAAGGACGAGGTGCCCGCCGCCTACCTCGCCGCCTTCGAGAGCGCCGCCGGGCGCTACGAACTCGGCCAACGCGGAGTCTGGGCCCTGGCCGCCGTCGCCCGGCTGGAGTCCAACTTCGGGCGCGGCATGTCGAAGACCCAGCTGCAGGGAAACGGGGCCGCTCGGGCTGGAAGCAAGCGAGTGGGGTCGCTACGCGGTCGACGGTAACGGGGACGGCCGGATCCGACACGCCGACCCCGCCGACTCCGCCGCCACGCTGGCTCGGATGATCTGGTCGAAGGGGAGCCTCCGCGCCGGCCTCTTCGCCCACAACCACGCCGCCTGGTACGTGCAGGCGGTACTCGCCGAAGCCGAACAGATCGAAGGCGCCTGCCGCGCCCACTACGTCGACTGGCAGCTCGCCCTGCCGGCTGCCGCGACCAGCTACGTCAACCCGTTCGCGCTCAGCACCAACCTCGTCACCGGCCGGATCGACCAGGGCGTTGACTTCGTCGGCAGCGGCGCGATCGTCGCAATCGGCAACGCCAAGGTGCTGCGGGTGGGCGCACCGGGCTGGCCCGAAGAAGGCGGCGTCCTCTACCAGCTCCTCGACGGGCCGCTGAAGGGCGAAACGATCTTCCTCTACGAGGGCGTCGACGCCACCGTTCAGGCCGGACAGACCGTCAAAGCCGGAGAGCAAATAGCAACCTTCAGGCCGGGCGGCTCGATCGAGATCGGCTTCGCCGACGCCGCCGGGACCCCGCTCAGCCACGGCGAATACTTCGAGGGCAAGGTGACCCAGTCCGGCCTCGAGATGTTCTCCTTCCTGCAGGCCGTCGGTCTCTAGCTGTCGACTCCTCAGCCGGGGCGGCGGTGTCCCCTCGTCGAAGGCTTCGAGCTTCAAGCTCCCATCTCGAAGCGCCCTCGGCTCCTATTCCTACTTGATCTATCGGTTTTTGTTAGGGTGCCCTAATTCTCATCCTTAGAACCCGGTAAAAGGAGCCGACTCAGATGAAGCCAGTTCCCGTCCGCGCAGTTTTCACCGCCGCAGCCCTTGCCAGCGTCGCAACCCTTGCCAGCGCCTGCGGCACAAGCGAAGACATCCCTGCGGGTGCGAAGAGGTTGTCCTTCGAGTTGACCGACGCCGGTTGCGTGCCGAACACGGCCAAGGCGCCGGCCGGGCCGATCTTCTTCGAGATAGAAAACGCGGGGACCACGAGCGTGACCGAGTTCGAGGTGCTGGAAGGCAAGACCATCCTGGGCGAGAAGGAGGACCTCTCCGACGGCCTCAGCGGCAGTTTCTCACTGACGCTCGATGCGGGCAAATACACGCTCTACTGCCCCGGCGGCTCGGACGAGCGCGGGACGCTGGCGGTCAGCCGCTAGCCAGCTCGCGTAACGTAAGGCTCACCCGTCCCCGAGAGAGGAGATTGCGATGCCGACCTACGTGATGCTGACCAACCTGACAGCCGACGGAGTGCGGACGCTGAAGAACAACCCCGGGCGGGTTGCCGAGGTCAACAAGGAGGTCGAGCAGATCGGGGCCAAGGTGGTCGCCCAGTACGCGACGCTGGGCCAGTACGACTTCGTCACGATCGTCGAGGCTCCCGACGAGAAGACGATGGCCAAGGTCTCGGTCGAGCTGGGTCGCGCGGGACGATGACCAGCCAGACGCTGGCGGCGATGCCGGCCGACGAGCTGGCCGGCTCGCTCTAGGGGTTCGAGCTTGAAGGTCCTTGTCGTTGGCGGCGGCGGGCGCGAGCACGCGATCGTGCGGGCGCTGGGGCGCTCGGCCCACGCCCCGGAGCTGCTCTGCGCACCGGGCAACGCCGGAATCGCGGCCGACGCGGAGTGCCTGCCGGGGGTCGGCGGCCGACGACGTCGAGGCGATCGTCGCGGCGGCGACGGAGCGCAGTGTCGACCTCGTCGTCGTCGGGCCCGAGGCGGCGCTGGTCGCCGGGGTCGTCGACGCGCTCGAGGACGCCGGCGTTCCCGCCTTCGGGCCGAGCGCCGCAGCGGCCGAGCTGGAGGGCTCGAAGGCCTTCGCCAAGGAGCTGATGAAGGAGGCCGGGGTGCCGACCGCCTCGCACGTGCTGCTGCGCAGCCGCGAGGAGGCCCTGGCCCAGCTCGCCTGCGCCTCCTACCCGGCGGTGCTGAAGGCCGACGGGCTGGCGGCGGGCAAGGGAGTGATCGTCTGCCGAGCGAGGCCGAGGCGCGCGAGGCGGTCGGAGTCTTCTTCACCGAGCAGCGCTTCGGCGCCGACATGCCCGTGGTGCTGGAGGAGTTCCTCGAGGGCGAGGAGCTCTCGCTGCTGGCGCTCTGCGACGGCGAGAACGTGGTGCCGCTCGCCCCGGCCCAGGACTACAAGCGGATCTTCGACGGCGACGAGGGGCCAAACACCGGCGGCATGGGCAGCTACTCGCCGGTGCCGGGCTTCGGCGCGGCGGAGGTCGAGGAGATCGTCGACGCCGTCCACAGGCCGATCGTCGCCGCGATGGCGCGCCGCGGCCGTCCCTTCCACGGGGTCCTCTACGCGGGGCTGATGATCGGGCCGGACGGCCCAAGGTGCTCGAGTTCAACGCCCGCTTCGGTGACCCCGAGACGCAGGCGGTCCTGCCGCGCCTGCGCTCCGACCTGGTCGACCTCTGCCTCGCGGCGCGCGAGCCGGGCGGGCTGGCAGGGGCCGAGGCGGAGTTCGGCGACGACTGGGCGGTGACGCTGGTGCTGGCCTCAGCCGGGTACCCGGAGTCCTCGTCGAAGGGCGACGAGATCCGCGGGCTCGACGCCGCCGCCGAGCTGGCCGAGGTCACCCATGCCGGCACCGCGGAGCGCGACGGGAGAATCGTCACCGCCGGTGGGCGCGTGCTCAACGTGACCGCTCTCGGGGCGACCCCCGCCGAGGCCCGCGATCGTGCGTACGATGCCGCCAGACGGATCGCGTTCGACGGGATGCAGATGCGCTCCGACATCGCCGCCCGGGCGGTCGACCGCGTCGCCAGCCAGCCAGCCCACCGAGAGAGGATGAGATGAGCGAGATCTCAGAGGAGCCCCAGCCCACCGAAGCCGACCGCGATGCCGGCGGTCGAGGAGGCGTTCGAGGAGATCGACGTCGACGAGCCCCTGGTCGGGATCATCATGGGCTCGAAGAACGACAAGCCGAAGATGCAGCCGGCCGGCGCGGCGCTGCACGACGCGGGCATCCGCTACGAGGTGCGGGTGATGAGCGCCCACCGCGACCCGGAGCTGGTCCGCGAGTACTGCACCAACGCGCGCATGCGCGGGCTGAAGGTGATCATCGCCGGGGCCGGGATGTCGGCGGCGCTGCCCGGCGTCGCCGCCGCCCACAGCGACCTGCCGGTGATCGGCGTGCCGATCCTCGGCAAGAGCCTCGGCGGGCTCGACGCCCTGCTCTCGGCGGTGCAGATGCCGCCGGGGATCCCGGTCGCCTGCGTCGCGATCGACGGGGCCAAGAACGCCGGGATCCTCGCGGCGCGGATAATCAACGCGTGATCCCCCGCTACACCCGTCCCGAGATCGGCGCGGTCTGGTCGCCGCAGCGCAAGCTCGAGTGCTGGCTGGAGGTCGAGCTGGCGGCTACGGAGGCCTGGGCGGAGGAGGGCGTCGTGCCGCGCGAGGCAGCGGAGGCGGCGCGGGCGAACGCGGCGTTCACGGTCGAGGCTGTCGACGAGCGGGAGCAGGTGACCGATCACGACGTCGCGGCGTTCGTCGACGTGGTCGCCGCGTCGGTGGGCGAGCACGGGCGCTGGATCCATTACGGGCTGACCTCCTCGGACGTGCTCGACACGGCGCTGGCGCTGCAGCTGCGCGAGGCCGGCGAGGTTGTGCTGGCGAGCGCTCGCGCTTACCGCGACGCGCTGGTCGAGCGGGCGCTGGAGCACCGCGACACGCTCTGCGTCGGCCGCACCCACGGCGTCCACGCGGAGCCGACGACGTTCGGGCTGCGGCTGGCCGGGTTCGCCTTCGAGGCCGACCGCAACCTGGAGCGGCTTGAGCGCCGCCTTCGAGCAGCTCGCCTTCGGCAAGCTCTCCGGGGCGGTCGGGACCTACGCCTCGGTGCCGCCGGCGGTCGAGGCGCGGGTGATGGAGCGGCTGGGGCTGGGGCGTGAGGACGTGGCGACGCAGGTAATCCCGCGCGACCGCCACGCCGTCCTCCTCTCTCAGGTCGCCGTCGCCGGCGCGGGGCTGGAGCGCTTCGCGACCGAGGTCCGCAACCTGCAGCGCACGGAGGTGCGCGAGGTCGAGGAGCCCTTCGCCAGCGGCCAGCAGAAGGGATCCTCGGCGATGCCGCACAAGCGCAACCCGATCCGCACCGAGCGGATCACCGGCCTCGCCCGCGTCCTGCGCGGCTACGCCCAGGCCGGCCTGGAGAACGTCGCCCTCTGGCACGAGCGCGACATCTCCCACTCCGGCGCCGAGCGGGTGATCCTCCCCGACGCGACGATCGGGCTCGACTACATGCAGGACCTGGCGACCAAGGTCGCCTCCGGGATGAACGTTCGCAGCGACCGCATGCGCGAGAACCTGGGCCTCACCCACGGCGCCCTCTTCAGCCAGCGCGCCCTGACCGCCCTGGTCGAGTCCGGCATGACCCGCGACGACGCCTACCGGGTGGTCCAGGAGAACGCCCAGCAGGCATGGGACACCGGCACCCCGTTCCGCGACCTGCTCGGCGAGGCGACTCCCGACCTGGACCTCGACGCCGTCTTCGACTACGGCGCCTACCTGACCCACATCCCCGAGATCTTCGAGCGACTCGAAGCTCTGAGCTGAACGTTCCGGTGCGACCTAGGAGGGACTAGCGAAACCCGCGTGTGCGGCTGGCGAGCGCCGGACCAAGTGGTGCCAGGACGCAGGGAGGCCGAATGGCAGCGCCATTTGGCCGACTGAGGACGCCGCACCGCGCAGTGTCCGCCGCCGCCAGGCGTGCGCGGGGGTTTCGCTAGTCCCTCCTAGGCATGCATCGGCGACCTGAGTCTCACCGGAACAGATGCATCAATCAGCTCAGGATCGCCTCGCGGATCGCTCAGCGGCGAGTGCCTCCAAAAGCTCGGCATGCTCAGCGTGAGAAATCCACGGGCGTGGAGCGAGTTTCGCAACCGGCCTGTCCCCCACTGTGATCACCAGGGTCTCTCCCGCCACCACGTGACTCAGCAGTTCCTCTGTGTGAAGCTGCAATTCTTTGTCTGTCACTTCTTTCACTTCAGCAAGGCTAGCGCGTGAGCCGCGCACTGCGGCGATAGGATTCCGGCTGATGGTTCTCTACACCTGCGGACAGAAGACTCACGGCCCGGCGTTTGCGCATCCCTGCGCGAAGGCCGGCAAGGCGCTCGACGCCGCCGGGTACGAGTACGAGCTGAAGACCGTCGGCGGCTACCGGCTGATGCCCTGGACCTGGGGCAGCCGCGACGAGGAGCGGGCCGAGGTGAAGGAGCTGAGCGGCACCAACGAGGTGCCGATCCTGATCCTGGACGACGGCGAGGTGATCTCCGGCTCGGGCACGATCGCTCGTTGGGCGCGGGAACACCCCGTGGCCAAGGCCGCGGCGAAGAGCCAGGGCTAAGCGGCGAGGAGGTCGCGCTCGCGCGCCGGGCGCCGGGCGGTGACGACGACGGGGGTGCCGTCTTTGGGCGAGAGGGTGATGCTGCGGCGGCCGATCTTCTCGGGTGCGGGGTCGGCCTTGTGCAGCTCGCAGCGGGTCAGCACCTCACGCAGGACGATGCGCATCTCGAACTCGGAGAAGGCGGCGCCGATGCAGCGGCGGACGCCGCCGCCGAAGGGGATCCAGGCGTAGGTGTCCGGGGCCTCGTCGAGGAAGCGCTCGGGGCGGAAGGCGAAGGGCTCGGGGTAGACGTCGGCGCGGGTGTGGGTGAGCCAGATCGCCGGGGTGACGTCGGTGCCCGCGGGAAGGGTGAGGCCGTCGACGCTGAGCTCGGCGTTGAGGCGGCGGCCGGCCAGGGGCACCACGGGCCGCAGGCGCAGCGACTCGGTGATCGTCGCCCGCAGGTAGTCGTCCTCGCCGGCCTCGAGCGAGTCGCGCAGGCGCTGCAGCGGCTCGGGGTGGCGGAGCAGCAGGTCGAAGGTCCAGGCCAGCGCCGTCGCCGTCGTCTCGTGGCCGGCGAGCAGCAGGGTCATCAGCTGGTCGCGCAGGTCGACGTCGGTGAGGCCCTCGCCGTCCTCGAAGCGGGCCGGCATCAGCACGGAGAGGATGTCGTCGCGGTCCTCGAGGCTTTCCTCGGCGCGGCGCTCGGAGATCTCGGCGTAGAGCAGCTCGTCGACCGCTTTCAGCGGGCCATCGAATTTGTCCCACGGGCCGCGACCGCTGAAGCGCCGCGTCGCCAGCGCCATCAGCTGGGTGAACGGGGAGGCAGTCTCCTCGAGCACATCGGTGAGCACGCGCCGGAGCCTCTCCAGCCGCGGGCCCTCGGCGACGCCGAAGACGACGCGCAGGATGACCTCCAGGGTGATCGCCTGCATCCGGGGGTGGATGCGGAACTCCTCGCCCAGCGGCCAGGAGTCGATCTCGGCGTCGACGATCTCCTCGACTATCGGCTCATAGGAGCGCATCCGCTCGCCGTGGAAGGCGGGCAGCATCAGCTTGCGGTGGGCGAGGTGGTCGGCGCCTTCGAGCAGCAGCAGCGAGCGCGAACCGAGCACCGGCTCGAGGAAGATCTTGCGGCCGGGCGGCAGGCCGTGCGAGCGCTCCGTGTAGAGGGCCTTGATCGCGGCCGGGTCGGAGATCATCACCATCGGCCGCTCGAAGCCGAGAAATTTGACGGCGAAGTTGTCGCCGATGCGTTCGCGGCACTCCTGCATGAAGGGGAGCGGGCGGAAGGCCCAGCGCAGCGTCTGGACCAGCGGCGGGCTGGACGGTTCGGATGGCAGCATCACGCGGGAAGGATCGCAGACGAGACCCGACTTTGGCTGGATAGCCAAGGTATGTTTCGTTAAGCGTGCGCGTCCCAGGGAAAGCACTGCTCGTCGCTCTCGTCGCCGCGATCGCCGCTGCGGCGGTGCTCGCACCAAGCGCGGCGGCGGCGTCTGTCCGCGTTCGGCTGCCGGGCCCGGGCCAGATGACCGTCGCGGTCGCGCAGGTTCGCTACACCGGCAAGGCTCCCCGAAGCCTGAAGCCGAGGCTGAAGAACCGCGCCAGGCTCGGACACTCCTACAGCGGCATCTACGCCGTCTACCGCAAGCGGCACGGTCGCGTGACCGCGCTTACGTTCGTCACCCTCATCCTGCATAGGGACCGCGCGAAAACCGCGCGAGCGAGCGGTGGCGCCAGCGCCTCCGTCAAGGAAGAAGTCGATCCGCTGACCATCGCCTTCCTCCTCGCCGGGATGCACTCGGACGGCTTCTACGAAGAGGAATCCGAGGAACCCGGCGGGCACTCACCGGACCTGTTCTCGATCGTCCAGCGGCTCGGTGCCGACGCGCCGATAGCGCCGCCGCGAAAGATGAAGCCGCTGCTCGAATACGGCAACGTCGAGGAGCCGCCAGCCGGGCGCCCCGGGGACCTCGGCGACAGCTTCGTCGACACCGGCCACTACGACGACGGCCACTCCTTCGGCTGGCACACGGCCGGCATCAAGCAGGCGGTCGGCGACTGGGTGCACCTGAGCCAAGCGGCGGACGCCTCCTACGCCGAGCTGGTCGAAACGATCGAGCGGCGCCTGGGGGAAGACCTCGACGGCGACGGCGAAGTCGGCGGTTCCGGCAAGCCGGGCGGGACGATCGAAACAGAAGTCGGCCCGCCGACGATCAAATAGCCAAGCCGGAATTTGCGGCGTCGCCGGACCTGATCCGACTCGCGCTATAGCTAGCATCGGGGCCCGTGTCTCCCGTCGCCGACCTGAAGCTCCATTCCTCCGGCAAGGTCCGTGAGATCTACGAGTGGGAGGACGACCTGCTGATGGTCGCCTCCGACCGGATCTCGATCTACGACGTGGTGATGCCGACGCCGATCCCCGACAAGGGAAAGGTGCTGAACCGGATCTCGGAATTCTGGTTCGAGCTGACCGCCGACATCGTCCCCAACCACTTCCTCTCCGCCGACGTGCCCGAAGAGGTGGCGGAACGGGCGATGCGGGTGCGGCGGCTGGAGATGTACCCGGTCGAGTGCGTCGTGCGCGGCTACCTCTCGGGATCGGGCTGGAAGGAATACAGCGTGACGGCACGGTCTGCGGGATCGAGCTGCCGGCCGGGCTGCTCGAGTCCGACAAGCTGCCGGAGCCGATCTTCACCCCCGCGACCAAGGCCGAGATCGGCGACCACGACGAGAACGTCGACTTCGAGCGGGCCGCCGAGATCGTCGGCGACCGGGCGCTGATGGAAGAGCTGCGGCGGATCTCGATCGAGGTCTACCAGCGCGGCGCCGAGCACGCGGCCGAGCGCGGGATCATCCTCGCCGACACCAAGTTCGAGTTCGGCCGCCACGCCGGCGCCGAGATCGTCCTCGCCGACGAGGTGCTGACCCCGGACTCCTCGCGCTTCTGGCCGGCCGACCGCTACGAGCCGGGCAAGACGCAGCCCTCCTTCGACAAGCAGTTCGTGCGCGACTGGGCCGACGAGGCGGGCTGGGACCACACGCCGCCGGCCCCCGAGCTGCCGCCCGACGTGGTCGAGCAGACCCGGGCCAAGTACGTCGAGGCCTACGAGCGGATCACGGAGCGCTCCTTCTAGTGGCGAAGGCGCGGGTCCTGATCCGGCCGAAGGAGGGGATCCTCGACCCCCAGGGCAAGGCGGTCGAGCGGGCGCTGCCGGCGCTCGGCTTCGAGGGGATCGAGCACGTCCGGGTCGGCCGCATGGTCGAGCTGGAGGCCGAGGACCCGGCGCGGCTGGCGGAGCTCTGCGAGAAGCTGCTCGCCAACCCGCTGATCGAGGACTACGAGATCGAGCGCCTCGACGGCGCCGCCTGATGCGCTGGGGAGTGCTCCAGTTCCCCGGTTCCTGTGACGAGCGGGACGCGCTGCACGCCTGCTCGCTGCTCGGCGAGGCGCGGCTGGTCTGGCACGAGGAGCGCGACCTGGGCGGGATCGACGCGGTCGTCGTCCCCGGCGGCTTCTCCTACGGCGACTACCTGCGGGCCGGCGCGATCGCCCGCTTCTCACCGGCGATGGAGGCGGTGGCGGAGTTCGCCGCCGCGGGCGGCCCGGTGCTTGGGATCTGCAACGGCTTCCAGGTGCTCTGCGAGGCCGGCCTCCTGCCCGGCGCCCTGCTCCTCAACGAGAACCATCCGCTTCATCTGCCGCCAAGTCGACCTGATCCCGGCCGACGGGACGAAATCCTCGGCATATACGCAGATTTCGGCCCATCGGCCCACGTTGTCGATCCCGGCCAAGCACGGGGAAGGGCGCTACTGGGCGCCGGAGGAGGTGCTCGACGAGCTCGAGGCGAACGGACAGGTCGCCTACCGCTACGCGCCTGGGCAGAACCCGAACGGGTCGGCGCGCGACATCGCCGGGGTGCGCAACGAGGCCGGCAACGTGGTCGGGCTGATGCCGCATCCGGAGCACGCGGTCGACCCGCTGACGGGATCGACCGACGGGCTGCGGGTCTTCGAAGCGGTCGCGGCAGCTGGGGCCCCGGCGTGACGGTCGAGGTCGCCAAGCACCGCGAGCTGGGGCTGACCGACTCCGAGTTCGAGCTGATCTGCGAGAAGCTCGGGCGCGAGCCGAACGACGTCGAGCTGGCGATGTTCAGCCTGCTCTGGTCCGAGCACTGCGCCTACAAGCACTCGCGCAAGCTGCTGCGGCGGCTGCCGACCGAGGGCGAGCGGGTGGTGATGGGGCCGGGCGAGAACGCCGGCGCGGTCGACATCGGCAACGGCTACGCGATCGCCTTCAAGGTCGAGTCCCACAACCATCCGAGCGCGGTCGAGCCCTTCCAGGGGGCGGCGACCGGGGTCGGCGGGATCCTGCGCGACGTCTTCGCCCTCGGCGCGCGGCCGATCGCGATCCTCGACTCGCTGCGCTTCGGCGAGCTCGACTCCGTGCGCTCGCGCCACCTGCTCGACGGCGCGGTACGCGGGATCGGCCACTACGGCAACTCGATCGGGGTGGCGAACGTCGGCGGCGAGATCTACTTCGAGGCGCCCTACGAGCACAACTGCCTGGTCAACGCGATGTGCGTGGGGATCGCCAAGCAAGACGACATGGTCCGCGCCGCCGCTGCCGGCGTCGGCAACGCCGTCGTGCTGATGGGCGCCTCGACCGGGCGCGACGGGATCGGCGGCGCCTCGGTGCTGGCCTCGGCCGAGCTCGGCGAGGGCGACGAGGCGAAGCGGCCGACGGTGCAGATCGGCGACCCCTTCGAGGAGTCGAAGGTGCTCGAGTGCTGCCTGGAGCTGCTCGAGCAAGGGGCTGCTGGTCTCGCTGCAGGACCTCGGCGCCGCCGGGCTGACCTCCTCGGCCGCAGAGATGGCCTCGGCGGGCGGCGTCGGCATCGACCTCGACGTGGGCCGGGTGCCGCTGCGCGAGGCCGACATGGAGCCCTTCGAGATCATGGTCTCCGAGTCCCAGGAGCGGATGCTCGGCGTGGTCGAGCCGGCAAAGGTGGCCGAGGTGCTGGCGGTCTGCGAGAAATGGCAGACGGGGTCGGCGGAGATCGGCGTCGTCACCGATAGCGGTCAGGTGCGGGTGCTGCGCGGCGACGAGGTGGTCGGCGACATGCCGGTCGAGGCCCTGGTCGACGGCTGCCCGCTCTACGACCTCAACCCGGCCGAGCCGGAGGGCTGGATCTACGGAAACAGGGCGACGCTCGACCCGGGCGCATCCGCCGAGGAGACGCTGCTGGCCCTGCTCGCCTCGCCCAGCATCGCCTCCAAGCGCTGGGCCTTCGAGCAGTACGACTCGGTGGTCGGCTCGCGCACGGTGCGCCGGCCCGAGTCGGCCGACGCGGCGGTGCTGCAGATACCCGAGGCCGGCAACGCGATCGCCGTCTCGATCGACGGCAACGGCCGCCGCGTCGCCTGCGACCCCTACGCGGGCACGGTCGAGGCGGTGCTCGAGTGCGCCCAGAACCTCGCCTGCGTCGGCGCCGAGCCGCTCGGCCTGACCAACTGCCTCAACTTCGGCAACCCCGAGAAACCGGCCCCGGCCTGGCAGCTCGACCGCGCCGTCAGCGGCCTCGCCGACGCCTGCAAGGCGCTCGGCGTCCCGGTCGTCGGCGGCAACGTCTCCCTCTACAACGAGGGGCCGGAAGGCCCGATCTACCCGACCCCGGTCGTCGGCATGGTCGGCGAGCTGCCCGATCCGGCCAAGGCCTGCGGCAGCGCCTTCGCCAAAGAGGGCGACGCGATCGCCCTGCTCGGCCCCTTCGAGCCCTCCCTCGCCGGCTCGGAGCTGGCGAAGCTGCGCGGCGAGCTCGACGCCGGGCCTCCCCCAGCCCGACATCGCCGCGGTCGCCGCCGCCTGCGCGACCGTCCGCGACGCGGTGCGCGCCGGCAAGCTCTCCTCCGCCCACGACATCAGCGACGGCGGCCTCGCCTGCGCCCTGGCCGAGTGCGCGATCGGCGGCCGGGCTCGGCTGCCGCGTCGACCTGCAGCCCCTGCGCGAACGCGGCTGCTCTCCCGAGGAGGCGCTATTCGGCGAGGGAACCGGCGGCTTCCTGCTCAGCGGCGACCGCGACACCCTCAACTCCCTGGGGGCGACGGCGATCGGTGAGACCGGAGGCAACACGATCGAGGTCGCCGCCTGGGACCGCAGCTTCTCCGCCGGCGTCGGCCCCGTCGAAAGCGCCTGGCTCTCGCTGGGCTCGCAAGCAGAACAGGATGGACCTACTTCCTAAATGCAGTTTTGTGTTACTGCTGTACGGAGTTAAGGCATAGGGCGACTTGCCGCGATAAGTGCCTGGCGAGCAATCAACCGAAGAAGGTCAATATCTCTATGCAATCGCCCCGCCTCCGGCGAATGGGGCAAGAGTAGCTCGACCCCTTCACCACTTCCACCCTCCTTTGTGTGAACAATCTTACAGCGGAGGTCATATATGCGGTCTGCAACTTGTTGAAGAAACTCATTGTCTGATACCGTAACTTGGATTATCTTGTCGCTGAGCTTGGGGTCCTTCTCTTCGAAAAACTTCTTACGGTCCTTGTCCTCGCCTATGAAGGTCCTTATCTCGGTAGCGTCCGCACAGCCTCGGATTGTGGTTAGTAGCTGATCCCGCTCATTGCGGCGGTTCCCGGAGCCACGACCTGCGGCGCGAAGAACTTTAGATACGTGCCGGTCGTCGTGCGGACTGAATCCTGGATTCTTTAGAACCTGAGCTACTCTTCGTCTTCCCTCAGCCTCTACGTAGTGCTCGTAGTAGAACTCAAGAACTTGGTAGTAAGCGAAAAACTCCAATAGAGGCAGGCCATGCGCTCCGCGTCCATACCAGTAGAGAGACATCGGCTCATGGTCGAATTCGCTCACGGGGAAGGATAGCTCTCCCTCTTTGTTGTCCATTGCAAGAACTGGGAGTCGAACTTGCTGACGCCTTGCAAGGACGAGGGGGCGCTGAAACTTTGTGTCAAATTGAAACAATAGGGCATCTGCGTAGCGCTCCAGAAGCACCCTAGGAACTCCCGCTCCATCGAAAGTAGAACCAGAAATTCTGATGGCGGTTCCACCTGCGCCTCTTACATCTGCATCAGGACTTCCAACTAGCGCAAGGAGTCCTCCTGACTGGGGGCTGCCAACTCGATCTTTACTCCATGAGCGTCCAGTTCCACGCTCGGAGCCTCTGAGCTGTCGGGATTCCCGCCTAGTACCTGTTCTAGGACAGTCTTCACGGGAGTAGTCGCTAGCGCGGTTTCCAGGAATGCCTCGATGACACCAGCCTCCGGAGAGACGATCCCGTAATAACCATGAATGAGTCTGAACTTCTCGAACTCGACTTTTAGCACGTCTGAGATGGTCTGATCCCAGACAACCAGACGTGGTTCCTCAGAACCCTCTTCGGCCATATTCACAAGAGCTATCGGAAAAGATGCGTTGCCTATCGAGTTGTACGTCAAATCTGCTGCCGCAGACCGACTCAGGAGCTCCTGCCACTTTGAGTCCGCTGACTCCATTCCATTTTTGGTCGATGCCTCCATGTCTTAGGAGGTATGAGCCTAGAGGTTAGAGAGCGCTTGTCAACTGGTCGTAACGCCCACCATGACAGGAGCATCAGCACAAGCGCTCACATAGAAGTGTGTGTTTCGTCGCAGTGCGTTCTCAATGCACCTAATCGGCGAGACCAGCCGCGGGACGATGAAGATCGCCGGCGATCACAGCTTCACCGTCGGCGTCGGCGATGCCGAGGGTGCCTGTCTCTCGCTGGGCTCGCAAGCCGAGTACGACGGCTCCTGAGGCAAGGGCCGCGAAGACCGAGAAGAGATAGGCGCCGTTTGAGACGTCGAGGGCTGCTTGCAGCGTCGCTGGTTCGCCGACGATGGCGACGAGGATCGCGGTGCCGAGGACGGCGCCGACCTGGCGGAAGGCGGCGTTGACGGCGCTGGCGGTGGCGAAGCGGTCGTCGGGGACATCGCGGACGGCGGCCGAGCCGAGGGTCGGGAAGGCAAGGCCGATGCCGATACCTGTGAGGCAGGCGCCGGGCAGCCAGAGGCCGAGCCAGTCGGGGGTGGCGCCGGCCGAGCGCAGGACCATCACGCCCGCGGCGAAGACGAGGGTGCCAGGGACGATCACTGCGCGGTGACCGAAGCGGTCGGCGAGCTTGCCCGCCGGGCCCGCGAAGACGGTCGAGAGGGTCGGGCCGGGAAGGGTGGCGGCGCCGGCCTGGAGCACGGTGTAGCCCCAGACCCCGGTGAGGAAGAGGACGTTGCCGAGGATCAGCGAGAAGAAGGCGGCGGCGAAGAGCAGGGTGCCGAGGTTGCCGAGGCGGAAGGAGCGGTGGCGGAAGAGGGCCGGCTCGACTATCGGGCGCGGGTGACGGGTGCTGCGCCAGCCCACGCCGGCAAGCAGTGCCGCGGCGGTTGCGAAGCAGCCGAGGGTCGATGTCGACGACCAGCCCCAGTCGTTGCCCTCGACGATGGCGAGCGTGACAAGGGCGAGGCTGAGCGCCAACATCAGGGCGCCGGGCAGGTCTGGCAGGCGGCTGTCCAGCCGGGGGCGCTCGCGCAGGCGGTCGCGGCCGAGCAGCACGATCGCGGCTCCCAGCGGCAGGTTGACAAGGAAGACCAGGCGCCAGTCGGAGAGCTCGACCAGGGCGCCGCCCAGGGTTGGGCCGATCGCCGCCGCGGCCGCGGCGGCGGCGCCCCAGAGGCCGACACCTGTGGCGCGGCGCTCGGGCGGAAAGGCGTCGAGGACGAGCGCCAGCGAGGTCGGTGCGACCATCGCCGCGCCGATTCCCTGTAGGACGCGGAAGGCGATCAGCAGCCCGAGCGAGGGAGCTGCCGCGCAGAGCAGGCTGGCGCCGGTGAACCCGGCAACGCCGAGCAGGAATATCCGCTTGTGGCCGAAGCGGTCGGCGAGGCCGCCCGCCGGCACCAGCAGCGCCGCGATGACGACGAAGTAGCCGTCGAGCACCCAGGAGAGCGCGTCCCTCCCCGAGCCCGCGAAGGAGCGCGAGATGTCAGGGAAGGCGATGTTGACGATCGTCGCGTCGAGGAAGGCGAGGAAGGCGCCGGCGCAGGCGATCGCTACGGCACTTCTATGACCACGGGCATACATTGGGTGGGACTATAGACTATGACCGTGGGCATATCGCGGATCGCGGATGGACAGCCGATCGAGCGCAAGCGCCGCGACGGGCGGGCGCTGCTGCTCAAGGGCGCCAGGCAGCTGCTTGCCGAGAAGGGCTACGCCGGCATGGAGTTGCGCGACCTGGCCGAGCGGGGCCGGGCGCCGCGGGGGTCGATCTACCACCACTTTCCCGGCGGCAAGGTCCAACTCGCCCGCGAGGCGGCGGAACTGGAGGGAACGACGATTCGCGACCTGATCGAAGCCTCGCTCGAGGAGCGGGGATTGAAGGAGACGCTGACGATGTTCGGCGAGATCTTCCGCCGCCGGGTCGCCGACCACCCCGAGCGGCTCGGCTGCCCTGTCGCCGCTGCGGCCCTGGCGAGACCCGAGGATCCGGAGCTCGCCGCCGCGGCGACGGCCGCGTTCCAGAGCTGGGAACGACCGATCGCCGAGGCACTGCAAGACGAAGGTGTGAGCGCGAAGGACGCCAACACGTTCGCCGGCCTCGTCGTCTCAACGGTCGAGGGAGCCCTGCTGCGCGCCCGCGCCGCCGGCAGCCAGGAGCCGCTCGACTCCGCGATCGGCGGCCTCGGCCAAGCGTTGGAGCGGCTGCTCGAGGGCGCCAAAGAGCGTCGCTGACTCCGCAACTCGGGTCGGATCCCCCACCGCTGGTACCCTCCGCGGGTAGGCAGTCCGCCTGCGCGTCACGTCCTTTCGACCGCGAGGAAAGCACGCGCTTGACTCCGCCCCAGGGGCAGCAGATAGACCGCGATGGCCCGCGCGAGGAATGCGGGGTGTTCGGCGTATACGCACCCGGCCACGACGTCGCTCGGCTCGCCTACTTCAGCCTCTACGCACTGCAGCACCGCGGGCAGGAGTCGGCCGGGATCGCCACCTGCGAGGGCGGCCACATCACGACCATGCGCGACTCCGGCCTCGTCTCTCAGGTCTTCGACGAGGAGAAGCTGCGGGCGCTGGAGGGCGACATGGCGATCGGCCACGTGCGCTACTCGACCACCGGCGGCGGCTCCTGGGAGAACGCCCAGCCGGTCTGGCGCGACGACGGCCGCGAGCTGGCGCTCGCCCACAACGGCAACCTGACCAACGCGGTCGAGCTCTGGGCCGAGCTGAAGGAGCGCGGCATCGCCTTCCGCGGCACCTCGGACTCCGAGATCATCGCGGCGCTGCTCTCCTCCAACGAGGGCAAGCTGATCGAGGACGCGGTCACCGACGTGATGCCGCGGCTGGAGGGCGCCTACTCGACCGTGGTGATGACGAAGCGCGCGATCGTCGCCTTCCGCGACCCGCACGGGGTGCGACCGCTCTCGCTGGGCCGCCTCGACGACCGCTTCGTCGTCGCCTCGGAGAGCTGCGCCTTCGACATCATCGGCGCCGAGCTGATGCGCGAAGTGCATCCCGGCGAGATGGTCTCGCTGACCGAGCGCGGCCTCGAGACCCGCCAGGTGGTGAAGGCCGAGCGCCCGGCGATGTGCGTCTTCGAGCACATCTACTTCTCCCGCCCCGACAGCCGCCTCGAGGGCAAAGTGCTGCAGCAGGTGCGCGGCCGGATGGGCGAGATCCTCTGGCGCGAGGCGCCGGTCGAGGCCGACCTGGTCATCTCCGTGCCGGACTCCGGCAACCCGGCCGCAGCGGGGTTCGCGCGCGCATCGGGGCTGCCGCGCGACGACGGGCTGATCAAGAACCGCTACGTGGCGCGGACCTTCATCCAGCCCGGTCAGGAGCTGCGCAAGCACGGGCTGCGGCTCAAGTTCAACCCGCTGCCGGAGATCGTCTCCGGCCAGCGCATCGTCGTCGTCGACGACTCGATCGTGCGCGGCAACACGACCCGGCAGATCGTCGGCATGCTGCGCGACGCCGGGGCCCGCGAGGTGCACCTGCGGATCTCGGCGCCGCCGATCCGCAACCCCTGCCACTACGGGGTCGACATGTCGACCCGCGAGGAGATGATCGCCCACCGGCGCACGGTGCAGGAGATCGCCGACGAGCTCGGCTGCGACTCGCTCGCCTACCTCTCCCTCGACGGCGTCTACGAGGCGATCGGCACCGCGCCCGAGGACCACTGCGACGCCTGCTTCAGCGGCCGCTACCCGCTCGGCGACCCCGAGGAGGCGAACGGGAAGTTCGCGCTCGAGGATGTGGCCGTGGTCCCTGTCCCCCGGTAGCACCAGATGTCGAACTTTCCGCCGCATGGCGGAGAGAAGTGCGACATCAACCTCCGCGAATCAAGAGAGGTCGCGAGAGGTCGTACTTTCCGCCGCATAGCGGAAGGAAATACGACCGCTTATGGGGTGAGGCTGCTGACGACCGCGGCGGCTGGGCGAACGTCAGTAATGCGGGACACGGTCTCGCCCGCGTAGAGCGGGCCGGCGTTGAGCAGGTTGGCTGGACCGTCGTCGGTGGGGCCGGCCGGTGAGAGCAGCCGGCTCGCGGGGCGCTGTGCCCTGGCGATGCGCTGCTGGATCGAGGTGGGCATGTAGCGCGCGCCGGGAGCGGTGAGGCGGTTGAGCGTCCGGTTCAGGGCAGGGCCGCGGGAATCTCCGGCCAGCCAGTGCTGGGTCGCGGCGTTGGCTACGACTCGGTGCGGTGCCGGCCAACCGGCGCCGAAGAGCTCGGTGAGGATCGTTTCGTCTGCGTCGAGCAGGCGCCGCCTGTACTCGGAATGCGCGCGGCTCTCCTCGGAGAGCAGGAAGCGGGTTCCGGCCACGGCTGCGCTCGCGCCGGCATCGAGGGCTCGCCGGACGTCGGCGCGATCGGCGATCCCACCGGCGAGGAGCAGCGGGTAGTCCTGCGGCAGCGCCGCCCGGACCTGGGCGAGAAGCTCGAGCCCGGACATGGTCCCACGCACGTGGCCACCGGCCTCGACGCCCTGGACGATCGCCGCGTCGGCCCCGGCCGCGTGCGCCGCGCGCGCCTCGGCAACCGAGCCGCACTGGTGGATCCAGACGCCGGGCACCCGCCGCTTCGGGGCACCCCAGAAAGTGACGACGACATCGGCCTTCGCCGCGGCCGCGAACCAATCGCGCCGGGCGAAGGGCAGCAGCAGGTTGACCGCGATCGGCCGGCCGGTCAGCTTCCGTGCCCGCTCCAGCTCCCGCTCGATCGCCTCTGCCCCGTTGACCGCGATCGTCCCCAGCCCGCCGGCCTCCGAGACTGCAGCCGCCAACTCGTGGCGGCTGAGACCGCCGCCCATGCCGGCCTGGACGACCGGCGTCTGCAGCCTCAACCTCCCAATCGCGCTCACCCCCCGATCGTAGGGCGTGCGGTCGCCATTTCAACCGCCACGCGACTGAGATGACGACCGCGCCACCGGCTGCGCGATGATGCCGCGGTGAGCGACTTTCGCATCGTCGTCCTGGCCTCTGGGAGCGGGACCAACCTGCAGGCGATTCTCGACACGCTGCATGGACGCGATGGGATCGAGGTCGCCGGGGTCGGCTCGGACAAGCCGGACGCGCGGGCGCTGGGGCGGGCGCGAGGCGTGGGGATCGAGACCGGCGTCTTCCCGCGCGACGAGTACGCCGGCCGCGAGGCACGCGACACGGCTATGGGCGACTGGATCGAGTCGCGGGGCGCCGACCTCGTCGTCCTCGCCGGCTACATGCAGCTGCTCAGCAGGCCCTTCGTGGCGCGCTTCCGCGATCGCATCGTCAACGTCCACCCCGCCCTGCTCCCCGCCTTCCCCGGCCTTGACGCGATCGGCCAGGCGCTGGCAGCGGGTATCGACGTCACCGGCGTCAGCGTCCACTTCGTCGACGAGGGGGTCGACACCGGGCCGGTGATCGTGCAGCGCGAGGTCGCGGTGCCCGCGAGCCGGGACCGGGCGGCGCTGGAGGCGGCGGTCCACGCCGCCGAGCACGAGCTCTTCCCCGAGGCGATCCGCATGATCGCGGCGGGCAGGGTTAGGATCGAGGCGAACGACCCGCGCACGGTCGTCGTCGATGAGTGAGGCCCCCGCAGACACCCGAACCGAGACCGTGAGCGACGGCGCGGTCAGGGTGCGCCGGGCCCTGGTCTCGGTCTCCGACAAGACCGGGGTCGCCGACTTCGCCCGCGGGCTGGCCGGGCTCGGGGTCGAGATCCTCTCGACCGGCGGCACGGCAGCGGCGCTGCGCGAGGCGGGGCTCGAGGTGACCGACGTCTCCGAGTTCACCGGCCAGGAGGAGATCCTCGGCGGCCGGGTCAAGACCCTGCACCCGCGGCTGCACGCGGCGCTGCTGGCGCGGCGCGACGACCGCGAGCACATGGCGACGCTGGAACGCGAGGGGATCGAGCCGATCGACCTGGCCTGCGTCAACCTCTACCCCTTCGAGGAGACGGTCGCCGGCCACGAGGTCGAGCCCGAGGTCGCGGTCGAGAACATCGACATCGGCGGGCCGACGATGATCCGAGCCGCCGCCAAGAACCACGACGGCGTCGCCGTCGTGGTCAAGCCCGAGTCCTACGACGCGGTGCTAGCCGAGCTGGACGAGTCCGGCGGCGAGATCTCTGCCTCGACCCGCCACTGGCTCGCCAACGAGGCCTTCGCCCAGACCGCCCGCTACGACGCCGCGATCAGCCGCTGGTTCTCGACCGAGTACGAGGACTTCCCGGAACACCTTGCGGTCGCCTACGAGAAGGTGCTCGACCTCGCCTACGGCGAGAACCCCCACCAGCGGGCGGCGCTCTACTCAGAAGCGGGCGTCCGCAGCCACGTTCTCTCCCGGGTCGCCAAGCTGCACGGCCGGGCGCTCTCCTTCAACAACGTGCTCGACCTCGACTCGGCACGGCGCCTGGTCGAGGACTTCGCCGAGCCGGCCTGCACGATCGTCAAGCACAACAACCCCTGCGGGGTGGCGATCGGCGCCGACGCGCTCGATGCCTACGAAAAGGCACTGGCCTGCGACACGATGTCGGCCTTCGGCGGCGTGATCGCCTTCAACCGGCCGGTCTCGAGGCGCTGGCCGGGGAGCTGCACAAGAACTTCGTCGAGGTGCTGATCGCGCCCGACTACGAACACGGGGCACTCGCCGTCCTGCAGCAGAAGGAGGCGATCCGGATCCTCTGCGAGGAGGAGCGCCGCCAGCGAGATCCGCACGAACGCGACGTCAAACGCGTCTTGGGGGGACTGCTGATCCAGGACCGCGACGGCGACCCCGAGCCGCGCGAGCTGATGGAGGTGGTGACGAAAACCGGCGCGTCCGAGGAGCAGTGGCGCGACATGTGCTTCGCCTGGACCGTGGTCCGCCACGTCCGCTCCAACGCGATCGTGATCGCCAAGGACGGCGCCACCCTCGGCATCGGCGCCGGCCAGATGAGCCGAGTCGACTCGGTCCGCCTCGCGGTGGAGAAGTGCCGCGACGCCCGCGGCGAGGACGCCGAGGCCCTCCTAGCAGGCTCCGCCGTAGCCTCAGACGCCTTCTTCCCCTTCGCCGACGGCCCCGAGCTGGCGATCCAGGCCGGCTCCAGCGCCGTGATCCAGCCCGGCGGCTCCAAGCGTGACGCCGAGGTGATCGAGGCCTGCGACGCGGCAGGGGTGACGATGGTCTTCACCAAGCACCGGCACTTCCGGCACTAGCCGAACGTCGCCGAAGATCCGCGCGGAACGATTATTCGCCGAAGGAGTCGTAGCGCTCGACTGACTCGAGCCAAAAGTGACCTGGCTGACTTACCGGGTCGTGGAGGGGACAGTTGTAGAAAACACCCTCGTCCTCGCCCTTGACGCAAACCTCGGAAACCTCATGTGGTCGATGAAAGCGCTCCGCCGGTACGAGGTCGTTGTCGAGGTCACAGGTGCTGCAGAGCACTGTGATTGCTTGCGAGTCGACAACCCCAGCTCCTCGACCTTCACCCTCGGTCGAGCGGGCGAGCCTGACCCGGAGGCCGATGTCGGCAGTGAGGGCGACCGGGTGCGCTTCGTCGGCTGCTCGCCTGAACATCGCCCTGGATATGGAACTCGCGATTCGCGTGCGAAAGGTGCCGAGCTCTTCACGCAGCTCTCCGATCAGGAGAAGCGGCGGAGGGCCTTTTCCAGGCTCCCCCTTTCCAGCACTTTCGCGCATCGCCTTTGCGATCTTGAGCAGACCGGTCAGATAGAGATGCTTCTCCGGCTGCTCCTTGATTTCCCTGTAGGAGCTGAAGGGCGATACCCCGAGTGGGTTCCGGCTGCCTTTTCTGGGACGGCTTCGAAAGCCGAACTGGAGCTGGCGAAGGAAGAATCCCGCCTGCCGGACACCCTCCTTGAAGTCCTCATCGTCTACGGCGGGCTGCAAGCTAGCCTGCTCGCTGGCGCGAGCCCAGAGCTCACTGAATTCAGAGATCACCTGCGGCTGCCCTTGGCGGGAAATCCCCGCAAGCTCGCGCAACTCCTTGAGCGGAACGGAACTGAGGTGAGCAACGACGACGTCCGCTTCGGCGACGGCATCGAACAGGTCCTTTGTGCCATCGGCAAAGGTGTCCTCGCCGGCGTCTGGATCGGGAATACCGGTATCACTGGTAAAGAGGACCGAGGAGCGAGCGCGCCCCTTGCCCATGCTGAGCAGGAAGCCCTGCGAGATATGGCCGCCTGCGTCCCGGTGTCCCCAGGTTCTGACCGGCTCTATCTGCAGGCTTGGTGGCATATCGAGGATCTGCTTGCCGACCTCGTCCTCGTTTCTCTCACTCTGCCCCAGGCTGGTAATCCTGGCGATCTCTTCGAAGGGCATTACCTTCACTGCTTCACGTTCCCTTTCGGATTTCGAGCCAGGCCGATCTTCGTTGAAAAACCCGTAACGTCTGAGGACGCTCTCGTTACCGACGATCGTGAGCCTTTTTCCTTCCCGGTGGAAGGTGTCATCCCCCAGGCCCGCTCGTATACCCATCAGCGCTAGCAGCGCGTCAAGCGAGGCGATGTGATCGGCGTGATCGTGTGTCAGCACGATCATGTGCAGATCGGCCAGCGCGTACCCGCAGCGGTAAAGATTCTCGATGAAATCGGGACCAGGGTCGATCGCGATCCCGAACGGCTCCCTATCCTCCCCTGCCTCGCGTACCTGGACGAAGTAACCACCGCCAGGGGCCCTGAACGTCGTTGGCCGAGGAAGAAAAGGAAAGAAGCTGCTGTACCTGCGCAAACACACCAGGTCCAGGGTGCACTGGTCGCTGGCAGTGTGTCGCTTTTTCCCACGGGCCTCGTGCATCAGGTAGCGATAGACCTGAGCCAGCTTTACGTTGCTGCTGTCGGTGTGCGCCAGGAAGTCGGCGAGCAACTGCTTGGCAACCGTCGCCTCCGGCGAGGGCTTCCGGAGCGGGGGGCGGTGTTCCCGCCGCCGATCCAGGGTTGCCAGCCAGCTGTGCAACGTGTACTCGATCACGCGGGCCGCCTCCTCGAAGCGACCTCCGCCCGCCGGCCATTGGCCGGCTGAGCGGCACTGGCTCGGGAGAACCTCGGGTCTCGCGCTCCTTCGGAGCGTCGGCGTCGATCTTGAGCAAATCGGAGGCGATCATTGTGCTCTTCGGGTCCATCCGAGCCGCGCTGGCTACACACTTGTAAGCGAGGTCATGATCACATTCGGGCTTTTTCCCGGAGGTCGGATCCCAGCTGGCCTGCGGCAGTTTCAGCACGTAGAGCAGGTGCCCTATCCGCAAGATGATTTCAGCTGCAAGCAGCTCCAGGTGCTTTGGACTACGCAGCGTCTCGAACTGCTCGACCATTGGTTCCAGATGGCCACGGAGCTCATACCTGCTCAGCGCGGGTTCGTTGACGACTGTTTCGATCCACTCGATGAACCCCTTAACCACGTCGACATTGGCCGTCGCATGACTTTCCGAATCAGCGAGAAGCAAGAAGGCGCGCCAGGCGCGGGCATAGTGGAGCAGGCTCTGCTTGACATGACCAAGCTCATAATGCGCCTTCGCCTGGTTGAGCGAGAGGCTGATACGCCATTGAGAATTAATGACGATCTGCCCGACCTCAGGGTGCTTCTCCCACTCTTTGAGGCGACCCGATGCACGTTTGAAGTACTTGAGAGCAATGTGGTATGCGTGCTGGCCGCGATAGATGCGGCCAATATGGAGCTCCGCCATCCCAGTCATCCCTTCGATGAAGGTTTTGGTCCCAGGCACACGCACAGCGCGATGCTCGACCGGCGCCCGGTGCCAGCGCAAAAGCCGCGTCAGCTTGTAGAAATCACGATAGGCACGGTCGTGCTTTCCCATCGTCCACGCCGTGAACGCCCTCCGGTGCAGAGCAAGCAGGCTGAACTGCGTAGCCGTCCACATGCAGTACGTTGGCGTCAGCTTGTCGCAGTTTTCGCGACAAGCATTGATCACCAGCTCCCTCTCATCCTTGTCCTCGGCAAATGCCCACGGGACTGTCCTGGCGGCAGTGAAGACAAACGTGTTGAGAGCTAGGCTGTAGCGCAGCATGCGCTGCGTTTCAACATACGTCCCTGGAATGCTGGTGAACATCTCACCGAAGTCCTGAGCGCGCAGGTGCTCGGCCCTGTGCATCCAAGCATGGGCCTCGCACATCGCTCGCAAAATCGTTATGTAGAGCTTGCGGTGACCCTGGATGTTGTCCTCCAGAATAGCCGCAAAATGACCTTTGCTCGGGACCTCCGAACGTGCACGTTTCACCGTTGGTGTGGACGGTTCCGCAAAGATGTTTTCCACCCGTTGTAGACGATCTTCCATGCGCAATACCCGTCCCCGCCTCAGCGAGGCAAGTTGCGCGCCATCCAGGTGGACCCCTTGCCTCTCTGGGTCATGAGGGATGGCGAGAATCTCCCCCAGCCGATGCGCTGGCTCAGCCCCACTCGATCCATCGAATCTCAGTGCCGCGATTGCGACGTCATAAAAATCCGCTATGGATTCGAGCAGGAAGACATCGGGGACAAATGCTGGCGGAACCTCCGGTGAAGGATGCCGGGCGAAGTCCGGATGATTCAATTTGACTTGAAGTGCTTCATTGCAGGTGGCTCCGCGTTCACAGGCGTCCGCCAGGATCTCTTCCGCCGGATCTTTTCCAAGTTCCCCTTCCAGCGTCTCGAATCGTTCGACCGCGAGCCGGTACGCCCCAAGAGTGTGCAGCAGTTCAGCGTTGAGGAAATCGCTCAACTGACGCTGACGGACTATGCCGATGGAGTGTGGCTCGATCCCCATTTGAAGCGATCAGCCTATAGATCATTAATCAATGATGCTATTTCAGAATGCCATGGACCGACCGAAGTCCCGGTACCTCTTCTTCCCGGGAGTCAGTGTCGGGCCCAGCGACCGACTTGACGGAAGCGCTTGAGACACCGTCCAGGTCGTCTTTGCCGCTCGGATCGATTGCCTCGACCAGCCATCAGGCGCGCTCGATCTCTGCGTGCCATACCCCCGACGGGATTCGAACCCGTGCCGCGCGGCTTAAAAGGCCGCCGCTCTAACCAACTGAGCTACGGGGGCGCGGTGGCCCATGGTAGAGGGCTGGAGCCAAACGGGAGCGGTCGCAGTTTCTGTCGCATAGCGGAGGCAAGTGCGACATAGACGCTCAGGAGAGGTCGGGGAGGCCCTGCTCGGGGGTCGAGGCCTCGGCGTGGGTGCGACGGAGGATGCGGCCGGCGGTGCTGGCGGCGTGTCCCGCCTCGACGCCTAGGCGCAAGGCCGTGGCCATCGCGACCGGGTCCTCGGCGCCGAAGATCGAGCTGGCGGCCATCACCGCGGCGCAGCCGAGCTCCATCGCCAGGGCGGCGTCGGAGGCGGTGCCGATGCCGGCGTCGAGGACGACCGGAACGGCCGCGCGCTCGGCGATGATCGCGACGTTGTAGGGGTTGCGGATG
Organism: uncultured Solirubrobacterales bacterium; assembly: GCA_963714665.1. Classification (GTDB taxonomy): domain Bacteria; phylum Actinomycetota; class Thermoleophilia; order Solirubrobacterales; family 70-9; genus VRUE01. The sequence goes on from CAVQPE010000008.1 coordinate 385,417, forward strand.
CCCGCGCCAGAGCCGATCGGCGAGCCCAGCGGCATCACCGCGGCGCAGCCGGCCTCCTCGAGGCGGCGGGCGAGGATCGGGTCGTCGTTGGTGTAGGGGAGGACGGTGAAGCCCTCCCCCACGAGGGTCTCGGCGGCATCGAGCAGCTCGACCGCGTCGGGGAAGAGGGTGCGGTCGTCGCCGATCACCTCGAGCTTGATCCAGTCGGTCTCGAAGGCCTCGCGGGCGAGCTGGGCGGTGCGGACCGCGTCGCGCGCGGTGTAGCAGCCGGCGGTATTGGGGAGGACGGTGAGGCCGAGACGGTCGACCACGTCGAGGACCGAGCCCTTGGCGCCGGGGTCGACGCGGCGCAGGGCCAGGGTGACGATCTCGGCGCCCGACGCCGCCAGCGCCTGCTCCATCTGCTCCAGCGAGCGGAAGCCGCCGGTGCCTGCGATCAGGCGCGAGGTCCAGGCACGGCCGCCCAGCTCCCAACCCTCGGCGCCGCCCTGGATCGCCGCCAGGACCTCGACCTTGCTGCCCTCGGCCAGAGGCGTCGAGGCCCACTCGGCGCGCGGCGCCACCTCGCCGTCGAGGGCAACGGCAATGCCGTGGGCGCCCTCTGCTCCCGCTGCCCGCGCCGCGTCGGCGAGGCTCGACCCCTCGGCGAGCTCATGCGGCCGCCCGTTCAGTTCGATCCTCATAGCGGCCCCTTCCCCACGCTGACTTCGCCTTTATTCGCCATATCGGCGAAGAAACGCGAACTCACCGGGTTGGCTGCGGCGACGGGTGCGGGGAGCTCGCCCGTGTCGAGAAGCTCTGCCACGGCTTCGCCCGTCAACGGCGCAAGGAGGATGCCGTTGCGGTAGTGGCCGCAGGCCAAGACGAGGCCGTCCAGCGCTCCCGGTCCGATCAGCGGCAGGTTGTCGGGCGTGCCCGGCCGCAGGCCCGCCATCGACTCGACCAGCTCCATCTCGGCGACGTCGGGCAGCAGGCGGTAGGCCTCGCGCAGCAGCTCGTGGACTCCCCCAGCGGTGACCGTCGTGTCGAAGCCCCGCTCCTCGGTCGTCGCGCCTGCGATCAGGCGGCCGTCGGGTCGGGGCACCAGGTAGACCCGCTCGGAGGCGACGATGCGCTCGCAGGGCGCCTCATCGTCTGGCGCGCGCAGCTCGAGGATTTGGCCCTTGACCGGGCGCACCGGGGGCCGGGCTCGCTCAGGCAGCCAGGTGGCGGCGCCCGACCAGGCCCCGGCGGCAAGGACGACCGACGTGGCCCGCAGCTCCTCGCCGGAGCCGGTGCGGACGCCTTCGATCCGGCCGCCGTCGAGCAGCGCCTCCGTGACCTCGATGCCACGGCGCACCTCGACTCCCTCCGCCTCCAGGGCGGCAAGCAACGCCGCGGTCATCGCGCGCGGGTCGACCGTCGCCTCCTCGGGTGCGTGGACGCCGCCATTGAACGACGGCGTCAGCCCGGGCTCCAGCTCCCGGCAGCGACGCGGTGGCAGCCACTCCGCCCCCAGGCCGAGTGAGCGCTGCAGGTCGTGGACGCGGCGCAGCTCGGCCGCCTCGTCGCGGTCGAGGGCGATATGTAGGGCGCCGTGGCGCGAGTACCCGGTCGACACTCCGCTCGCCGCCTCGAGCTCGGCGACGAAGCCCGGATAACGCTCGGCGGCGGCGATTGTCATCCGCAGCAGCTCGGGCTCGCCGAAGGCCAGCTCGCCGATCGGTGCCAGCATCCCGGCGGCGACGCGGGTCGCGCCTGCGGGTGGCTCAGCTCGGTCGAGGACGACGACACGTGCGCCGCGCTGAGCGATACGCCAAGCGCAGCAGAGCCCGATCGCGCCGCCGCCGACTACCACCGCGTCATAGCTACCTCTGTCGCTCAATCTTGCCTCCGCCGGCATTACCCGGATCAGGTCAGACGGTCGGCGGCCTCGTTGCCGCCCTCTCAGCCGTGGCATCGCCGATGCCGTGGGCTCCCGTACCCCACCGATGCTACCCCTCCGAAAAAAGGGGCGTGTCTGAGTTAACGGGGCCTATTTACCCCCTTGGCTCAGACACGCCCCTCGGTGGAGCGATAATCGGGGGGTGAGCCTTGCTTCCCCCGATGCGAAGGGACCGCTGCGCCGTGAGCGGCTGCGCACCGCGCGGCTCTACTTCTGCTGCGAGGCGCGTCCGGGCGGCGAGGATCCCGAGCCGCTGCTGCGGGCGGCGCTGAACGGCGGCGTCGACATCGTCCAGCTGCGCGAGAAGGAGCTGCCGCGGCGCGAGGTCGAGCTCGCCGCGCTCACCTTCCGCCGCCTCTGCGACACCTACAGCGCCCTCTTCGTCGTCAACGACGATCCCGACCTGGCCCGGGCCTGCAACGCCGACGGGGTCCACGTGGGCCAGGACGACATGACAGCTGCCGACGTGCGTGCGGCTGTCGGCCCGGACGCGATCGTCGGCCTCTCGACCCACTCCGAGGCGCAGATCGCTGCGACTGCCGAGCAGCCGGTGGATTACATCAGCGTCGGGCCCATCTGGGAGACGCCGACCAAGGCCGGCCGGCCGGCGGTCGGCCTCGACCTGGTCCGCCACGCGGCCACCAGCGCCCCGCACCCCTTCTTCGCGATCGGCGGCATCGACCCGTCCAACGCGGCGCAGGCGATCGACGCCGGAGCCCAGCGCATGTGCGTGGTGCGGGCGATCCGCGACGCCGAGGACCCCACCATCGTCGCCGAAGAGCTGCGGAGCGCCCTGGCGCCACTCGGGGAGGCGGCGCCGGGTGGCTGAGCATCCGCGCAAGCGCAAGCAACGCGGCGGCACCTCCCTCACCCCGCGCGAGCGGATGGAAAGCGGCTACGCGAAGGCGGAGGAGCGCAACCGCGAAGCCCGCGAGGCACTCGAGCCGCTGGCCGACGGCGAGCGGCCGCTGGTGGTGACGATCGGCGCCGTGGTCGCCGCCCTGATCGCGATCTCGATAATCGCCGGCTACCTCGCCGGCACCGAGGTCAACGGCGAAAAGCCGAAGCTCGTCCAGGTGCTGGCGCCGGCGCTGCTGATGGGGATCATGGCCTGGGGCATGTGGCGCGCCCGCTACTGGGCGGTGCTCGGCTTCCAGCTGATCCTCGTCTTCCTCATCTTCAGCGCCGTCTACGGGCTGGCCCTGCAGGCGGCAACGGTCGGCCAGGTGGCGGCCACGCTCGGCCTGCTCGCGGTCGCCGGCACCTTCTTCTTCTTCATGGTCAAGGCGATGGCGCGGATCCAGATGCCGACCCGGGAGTAGCCGACGCTCGTTCTATAGGCTCAGGCTCAGTGGCAGATTCCTTCGACGTAATCGTCATCGGCGGGGGCCCCGGCGGCTACGTGGCCGCGATCCGGGCGGCCCAGCTGGGCCGCAAGACCGCCGTGGTCGAGCGCGACAAGCCGGGCGGCCGCTGCCTCAACTACGCCTGTATCCCGGCCAAGACCGTGCTGCGCACGGCGGAGATCTACCACCAGGCCCGCGACAGCGCCGAGCTCGGGGTCGTCGCCAAGGACGTCTCGATCGACTGGGAGGCGCTCGGCAAGCGCCGCGCCGCGGTCTCGGAGTCGCTCTCGGGCGGCGTGAAGATGCTCTGGGACAAGAACAAGGTCGCGTTGATCGAAGGGGACGGCTCGCTCACTGCGGAGGGCAGCGTCAAGGTCGGCGACGAGGTCTACGAGGCCGGCACGGTGGTGCTGGCGACGGGCTCGGCGGCGCTGCCGATCCCCGGGGTCGAGTTCGGCGGGCGCGTCGTCGACACCTGGGGCGCCTGGTCGCTGCCCGAGCAACCGAAGAAGATCGCGGTCGCCGGTGCCGGCGCCTCGGGCTGCGAGATCGCCTCCGCCTACGGGCGCTTCGGCACCGAGGTGATCCTGATCGAGATGCTCGACCAGATCCTCCCCGCCGAGGACAGGGACATGGCCCGCGTCGTCGAGCGCGCCTTCAAGAAGCAGAACATCGAGATCTCCACCGGCACCCCGGTCACGGACGTCGAGGCCGGCGAGGGCTCGGTCAAGCTCAGCTACGGCGAGAGCAAGGCCGAGGTCGACTACCTCTGCATCGCCGGCGGCCGCTCTGCCGACGTCGAGGGGCTCGGGCTCGCCGAGGCCGGGGTCGAGCTGGCCGAGAACGGCAAGGTCAAGGTCGACGAGTACGGCCGCACCTCGAACCCCAAGGTCTACGCGATCGGCGACATCGTCAATGCCAAGGCCCTTGCCCACAAGGCCTCCGAGGAGGGCGTCGTCGCGGTCGAGCACGCGGCGGGGGTGCCGACCCATCCGGTCGACCAGAACCTCGTCGCCGGGGCGACCTTCTGCCACCCGCAGGTGGCCAGCGTCGGCCTCACCGAGGCGGCGGCGAAGGAGGCCGGCCATGACGTCAAGGTCGGCAAGCAGAAGCTCGGCGGCGTCGGCGGCGCCACCGTCTACGACGACAAAGACGGCCTGGTCAAGCTCGTCGTCGACGCCAAGTACGGCGAGATCCTCGGCGCCCACATCGTCGGCAACCGCGCCTGCGACATGATCGCCGAGCTGGTCGCGGCGATGGCGCTGGAGGGCGGCTACCAGGAGCTGGCTCGGATCGTCCACCCCCACCCGACGATCTCCGAGGCGATCCCGGAAGCGGCGCGGGCGGTCGAGCGCTGGGCGATCCACGCGTAGCAGTACGCGGTCGCGTCAGCCCGAGCTGGGCGGCAACTCGATCATCTCGATGCCAAGCTCGGCGGCTACCGCAAGCACAGCGGCGTCGGAGCTGGCGATCTTGTCTGCTGCGCCTGGTGCAGCCAGCAGCGTGCTGTCGGCAAGCGATAGAGGCTGACGACTTCGGTGGTAATGGGCGCTTCGGATTTCTGCGGCACGGCGAGCAAGCTCGGCATCGACTGCAATCGGCCTGAGCGGTCCCGCAAGCAGGGGATCGACCACGTCAGCGATGCGACTATGAGGAAGCCCCGCTTGGCGCGAAACCACGTCGTACACCTCGGCGAGGTTCGTCGCCATTATCGCAGCCGAGCCCTCCCGAAGGATTGCGAGCACCCGGTCCATCGCCGCCTCGCCCCGGATCACGGCGATCAGGGCATTTGCATCGAGAACCGTCACCGGCCGAACTTGCGCTCCTCGATTTCCCGCTCGATCTCGCGCTCTTCCTGGTGGACCTTCTCCCAGTCGACCTTCGGCCCCACGCCCGCGAATGCCCCGGCCGCGGCGGCGATCGGGTCGTCGGGAGCGGGCTTGAGGACGAGCTGGTCGCCCTGGTCGTCGAGGGTGATGGTCGTCGTCCCCCAGCGCTTGCGGATCGGCGCCGGGATCGAGATCTGGCCGCCCTTGCTTATTTTCATGCGTTTCCTCATTTCCATGAAAAATACCATGAGATAGGTCACTGATTGCTTTTCGCATGCCTCATAAAGTCCTGGCGTGGACAATCTCTCCCCCCCGGCGACCTTCTACTTCGACCTCGGCTCGCCCTACGCGTACCTGACCGCGGAGCGGATCAGCGGGCTCTTCACCGAAGCCGGGCTGGAGCAGCCGGAGTGGCAGCCGGTCCTGCTCGGCGGGCTGTTCAAGACCTTTGGCCGGGACTCGTGGGGGAACGGGGCGGGGCGGGCCGAGGGGATCGCCGAGGTGGAGCGGCGCGCCGCCGCCTACGGGCTGCCGCCGCTGGCCTGGCCCGAGCCCTGGCCGGGGAACACGCTGTTCGCGATGCGGGTCGCGACCTTCGCCAAGCAGACCGGCCGCACCGTCTCCTTCGCCCTCGCCGCCTTTCGCCAGGCCTTTGCCGCCGGCCGCGACCTCTCCGAGCCCGACAACGTGCTGGTCGCCGCCGCCGCCTGCGAGCTGCACCCGCGGGCGCTGCTCAAGGCAGTGGAGACCGAAGGGGTGAAGAACGCCCTGCGCGCGGCGACCGACCGCGCCGCCGAACTGGGCGTCACCGGGGTGCCCGCGCTCGTCGTCGGCGACGAGGTCTTCTGGGGTGACGACAGAGTCGAGGAGGCGGTCGCCGCCGCGAGCTAATGTCAGGGCGTGGCCGATCTCCCTGACGCCTCCACCTGTTACGAGCTGCTGGCGCGGATGGCGCTGATCCGTCGCTTCGAGGAGGAGGCCGGACGGCAGTACCAGCGGGCCAAGGCCGGCGGTTTCCTCCACCTTGCGATCGGCGAGGAGGCGACGATCGTCGGCACCGCCTCGGTGATGCGCGAGGAGGACTACCTGATCGGCACCTACCGCACGCACGGGCACGCGATCGCCCGCGGCACCGAGCCCAAGCTGGTGATGGCGGAGCTCTTCGGCCGGGTCGACGGGACCAGCGGCGGGCGCGGCGGCTCGATGCACATCTTCGACGCCGAGCACCGCTTCATGGGCGGCTACGGAATCGTCGGCGGCAACCTGCCGATCGCCGCAGGCCTGGCGCTCGCCTCCGACTACAAGGGCGAGGACGCGGTCACCGTCTGCATGTTCGGCGACGGCGCTTCCAACGCCGGCAACTTCGGCGAGACGATGAACCTCGCCGCGCTCTGGAGCCTGCCGGTCCTCTTCCTGGTCGAGAACAACCTCTACGGGATGGGCACCTCGGTCGAGCGCCACTCGGCCCAGACCGACCTCTCCAAGAAGGCCGAGGGCTACGGGATCCCGGGGCAGCGGATCGACGGCATGGACGTGCTGGCGGTGCGCGAGGCCGTCGCGGAGGGGATCCGGCTCGCCCGCGAGGAGCGGCGGCCGACCCTGATCGAGGCCTTCACCTACCGCTTCCGCGGCCACTCGGCCGCGGACCCCGAGGTCTACCGCGAGCGCGAGGAGGTCGAGAAGTGGCAGGGCAAAGACCCGATCGAGAGCTTCGCCCGGCGCTGCATCGATGCGAGTGTGCTGGGCGAGCGGGAGCTGGGTGAGGTACGCGAGAAGGCCGAGGCGGCGGTCCTGGCCGCGGTCGAGTTCGCCGAGGCCTCGCCCGAGCCGGCGCTCGACACGCTCTACGAGAACCTCTACGCGGTGGGCGAGACCGAGGGCTGGTACGCGGTCGACGAGCGCAGCCCGGAGCCGCACCGCGGCGAGCACGAGGACCGGATGCCCGCGGCGGCGCGCGAGCTGGCCGAGGCGGGCGCCGCCTACGCCGGGCGACCTGAGGGCCCCCGGCCCAACCCGGCCGAGGGCGGCGACGCCCAGGAGGGGACCGAGCCGGAGGTCGCGGCCGAGCACGAGGAGGCCGGAGGCTGATGGCGACGCTGCGGATGCGCGAGGCGCTGCGCGACGCGATGGCCGAGGAGATGCGGCGCGACGAGGTGGTCCTGGTGATGGGCGAGGACGTCGGCGTCTTCCAGGGCGCCTTCAAGGTGACCGAGGGGCTGCTCGAGGAGTTCGGCGAGCGGCGCGTGCGCGACACGCCGATCTCCGAGAACACGATCGTCGGCGCCGGGGTCGGCGCGGCCATGGCCGGCCTGAGGCCGATCGTCGAGCTGATGACGGTCAACTTCGCCCTGCTGGCGCTGGACCAGATCGTCAACCACGCCGCCGCGATCCCCTACATGTTCAACGGCCAGGCGCGGGTGCCGATGGTGATCCGGATGCCGGGCGGCGGCGGGCACCAGCTCGGCCCCACCCACTCGCACAGCTTCGAGTCGCTCTTCCTGCAGGTGCCGGGGCTGCTGGTCGCCTGCCCCTCGACCCCGGCCGACGGCAAGGCCCTGCTGAAGGCGGCGATCCGCGACGACAACCCGGTGGTCTTCGTCGAGCACGAGAATCTCTACGGGCGGCGCGGCGAGGTCGACGAGGACGGCGACGAGGTGCTGCGCTTCGGCGAGGCGGCGGTGCGGCGCGAGGGCGGCGACGTGACCATCGTCGGCATCCTCAAGATGGCCCACGTCGCCGAGGACGCGGCGCGGGCGCTCTCGCACGAGCACGGGGTCGAGGCCGAGGTGATCGACCCGCGCACCCTGCGCCCACTCGACCTCGACACGATCCTCGCGTCGGTGCGCAAGACCAACCGGGCGGTGATCGTCGAGGAGGGCTGGCCGCACGGCGGAGTCGGTGCCAACCTGGCGACGCTGATCACCGAGCAGGCCTTCGACCATCTCGACGCGCCGGTGCAGCGGGTCACCGGGGCGGACGTGCACATGCCTTATTCGAGGCGGTTGGAGCAGGCTGCAATTCCGCACGAGGAGCATGTCGTCAAGGCGGCGCTGGCCACTTTGGAGGGGACGATCTGATGGCCGATGTCGTGATGCCCAGGCTGTCCGACTCGATGGAGGAGGGGACGATCCTGCAGTGGTTGAAGCAGGTAGGCGAGGATGTCGCCGTGGGCGATGAGCTTGTGGAGATCGAGACCGACAAGGCGAACATGGCGTATGAATCTGACGTCGCTGGGACGCTGAGCGAGATCCTGGTGCAGGAGGACGAGACTGTCCCGATCGGAACGCCGATCGCGCGAGTTGACGGTGAGGGACCGGGCGCGTCGTCCGCGGGTCCTGTCGCTGCAGGGGACCCACCACCCCCTGCGGTCGCTAAAGCGTCCTCGGGGGTGGTTCCCCCTACAGCGCCACCCGCGGAAGAGGCGGCGATCAATGCCGCCCCAGAAGCTTCAAGCCGAGACGATAGAACCAAGGCGTCTCCCGTAGCGCGGCGGATCGCAAAGGAGCGCGGGGTCGATTTGGGAGAGCTTCAGGGGTCCGGGCCGGGAGGGCGCATCGTCAGGGCTGACGTTGAGCAAGCCGCTTCTTCCGCGGGTGGCACAGGTGATGGGGGGGTCGAGGACGGACCGTGGCCCGCCCGCAGCGCCCCCCCATCACCTGGGACAGGACCCGCGGCCGGAACGGTCAGTCCTGAGACGGCAAAGGGAAGCGTCACCTATGAAGATCTCTCCAAGCTTCAGTCCACGATCTCCCGCCGAATGGCCGAGTCGAAGGCGACGGCGCCGCACTTCTACCTGGAGGCGGAGGTTGACATGAGCCGGCTGGTCGCGGCGCGGGCTCAGATCAAGGCCGAGGCGAAGGAGGGAGATGTGGTGCCCTCGTTCAACGACATGGTGGTCAAGGCCAGTGCGCTGGCGCTGCGCGAGCATCCTCGGGCGAATGGGGCATACAGGGATGGGCGCTTCGAGCTCTACTCGCGGGTGAACGTCGGGGTCGCCGTTTCGGCCAAAGAAGCGCTGGTCGTCCCCACCGTCTTCGACGCCGACCAGAAGAGCCTGCGCCAGATCGCCTCGGACGCGCGGGCGCTGGCCCAGCGGGTGCGCGACGGGCAGATCACCCCACCCGAGCTCTCGGGGGCGACGTTCACCGTCTCCAACCTGGGGATGTTCGGGATCGACAGCTTCGCCGCCGTGATCAACCCGCCGCAGGCGGCGATCCTCGCCGTCGGCGCGATCGCCGAGCGCCCGGTCGTCCGCGACGGCTCGATCGGCTCGGCCCACCTGATGCGGGTGAACCTCGCCTGCGACCACCGCATCCTCTACGGCGCCCCAGCCGCCGAGTTCCTGGCGAGGATCCGCTCGCTTCTGGAAGAGCCCCTGTCTCTGGCTCTTTGAACCATTAGCTGTCATACCAGCTAATTAGTTTTTCCCGAACACTCTTGTGTATTGGTGAGTGATCTGAGAGGGTGCGCTCGATATGCCGCCCACCCCGCCGGTAGCACCCTTACCGAACTCACCAACCTCGTTACTGGACGAGGCTGTGAAAAAGGCTGAAGAGGCGGCGAAGAGAGCCGAAAAGGCGGCCGTGGGTCCCAAATACTGGCTGATATCAGGATTCTTGTTCGCCTTTGTCGGAGCCGTACTCGCCTTTGCCCTTGAGGAGAGTGACCCGTCTGTGCTTGGGGTCAGCCTGCAGCCGTTCGGTGGAGTGTTGTTTGCCGCCGGGGTTCTGATGATCGCCGGGGCTGGAATAGCGTCGATCGGAGGCACCGCTGGAGGGACGAGTGCCGAAGGCATCAAATCCGTCGGCGGCCTGATCGCCGTCGTTGTGGGCATTACTGCCGTGACGGCGCTGACCATAGTCACGCTTACCCAGCTCGGAATCGGGCACAAGGACTCGATGGTCGCCGTGACCTCCTCTGCCTTCGGCATCATCTCAGCCGTCGTCGGCGCATATCTCGGGATCAAGATCAGCTCCGACAACACCATTAATGCGGACGAAGAAGCTAAGAAGGCTGCACTCGCCGAAGCGAAAAAAGCTGCCATTGCCCAGCACAGAGCCCACGTCACGAGCAGCGAACTTGAGGCTACGAGGAGAAAGGCTGACACCATCGTCAAGCCAGAGGAGGCAGCCGAAATCAAAGAGGCAAGGATCAAGGCCGGCGAAGAGGCGGCACGAATAGCGGACCCTACGAAGGGGGTTGGGGGCGTGTGACCCCGCCCCCAACCTGCACCGCTCCGTCCGTCGGCTCCGTAGAGAGCCTAAAACGCCTCGGTTCCGTCAAACACATCGTCGTGCTGATGATGGAGAACCGCTCCTTCGATCAGATGCTCGGCTTCCTCGAGAAGGAAGGCCTCAAAGTCAACGGCATCGTCCAGGCAGAAGAGGCAGAGGGGACAAACCACGATGCGGCTGGAAATCCGTATGAGCCGTTCGAATGGGCGCCAGGGAAAACCACACCCGACACACCGCCCGGGCACAAGCCCAAGATCCTCGACCCGTGCCACTCCCCCAAATGCGTCAACGCCCAGCTCGCCGACGGCAACACCGGGTTCGTCAAGAACTTCGCCGCGACCCGCAAGGACGAGAACGGCAACCCGGTCGAGCTGGACCGCGAGTTTCTGAAAGTGCCGATGGGTCATTACGGCGGGGATCACCTGCCTGTGTACAAGCACCTGGCCCACAACTTCTGCGTCTGCGACGCCTGGCACTCCTCGATCCCCGGAGACACCTGGCCCAACCGCCTGTACTCGCTCGCCGGGCGCGAGGGGCCGTCGATCGGCCACAAGCCCGGCCTGCTGAGCGAGCTGCTGAAGGACGTCAAGGGGCTGCCGCTGGTGGGAGGTATCGCCGGCGCGCCGATATTCGAGGTCGAGGCCTTCACCCGCCAGCTGCACGACTCGCAGTGGCGCTGGTACTCACACGATCCCGCCACCCTGCGGGCCGCGGACAAGCTCTATCGCGACTTCCGCCACATCAAGCGCGACAACTTCGCCTACTTCAATCGCAAGAAGCTGAGCCTGGAGACGCAGGCGCTGGAGGCGGCGATCGTCAGCCACGACAGCTTCCTCGACGACGCGGCGAAGGGGGAGCTGCGCGACGTCTCCTGGATCGACCCGAACTTCATCGACCTCAGCGTCCTCGACCCGAACTCCAACGACGACCACCCGCCTTCAGATGTCAAGGCCGGCCAGGCCCTGGTTCTGGAGATCTATGAGGCCTTGGTCAACAGCCCCAACTGGGAGGACACGGTGTTCGTGATCGTCTACGACGAGCACGGCGGCTTCTACGATCACGTTCAACCCCCGCCAGCACCGGACAAAGGCTCCGCTTACCAAACCCTCGGGGTGAGGGTTCCGGCCCTGGTGGTGGGGCCGCGGGTTCGCAACACCGTGTTCAGCGAGACCTTCGACCACACCAGCCTGATCGCGACGATCCTGCGGCGCTTTGCGGCCAACCCGGAGCATGCCCTGCAGGCGATGCCGGAACGAGTCAGGAAGATGAAGCACCTGGGGGAGGTGCTGGCGGCCGAGCCGCGGGCAGACATCGGAGGCAGAGAAGACCTGCACAAGCAGATGAGGAAGTGGCGGCAGAAGGCTCGGGCAGAGCGTCGCGGGGCCCACCAGGCTCCGTCAGCCGCCGCCGACGGAGCCGGCCACGACTTCGAACTGCACGACTTTCAACACGAATTCGCCAAGTTCGCCCTTGCCATGCGCGACGCCGGCCTGCCGCCGGGCCAGCCCTAGCGCGCCGGAGGAGCCCCGGGGCCGATCAGCAGGTCTTCTTCGCCCCGGTGACCGCGTTCCAGGCCCGGCCCAGGGAGAAGTCGGCGGCGACCCTGAGGACGCCCGGATGCGACGCGCGGGCCACCGTCCACTCGCCGCGGCGAAGCAGGCAGCCGGCGCCGCGGGAGATCGACCAGTAGGGGGTGAAGTTGACCCGGACGAGGAAGTCGCCGGGGCGGCTGACATCGAGGCCGAAGCTCTGGCGCCCGACCCAGAGGGCGTGTGCGGCGCTGGCGCCCAGCGGCTCCACCAGGGGCTCGGGGTCCCGCACTGCGTAGATGCGCCAGTGGGGCGAGCTCCAGCGCAGGCGGAGATAGGAGGGTCCGCTGAGGATGAGCTTTCGCTCGGCGACCGAGGAATAGTCCAGTGGCGCATCGGGAAGGGCCACGTAGGAGATCGCGTTCTGGCGCAGCCAGCGGCGGTAGGCCGCGTCGGTGAGGGGGCCATCGTCGTAGAAGATGTCGTCGCGGGTGGTGTCGAGCTGGCGCAGCCAGCCTCGCGCCAGCTCGAACTGCGAGGCGAGGTAGGCGGACTCCCAGTGGTTGGCAGTGGGCGGGACCTCGACCCGGACCCCCTCCCCACCGTGGTCGCGCAACCACTGCGCCACGGGTTGGAAGTAGCTGCGCGAGGTCGACGGGTCGCCGACGCTGCGGGCGATCTGGCTGACGCTTGCATTGACCTGCCAGAAGAGGCCGCCGGCCATGAACAGCGCCAGGAACCAGGGCGAGACCCGCGGCCGGCGGGCCAGCACCACGGCGGCCAGCACCGGCCCGCCGAAGAGGGCGCCGAGGCGGACCGCGTTGCCGCCGACCGGGTTGGGAACCAGCCAGATCAGCGCTGAGACGAGCAGGTAGGCGACGATCGTCCAGCGCAGCTGCCTCTCCTCCTCGCGCAGCCCGCGGGTCACGTACAGGGCCGAGCCGCACCAGAGCGGAATCGCGATGAAAGAGGAGAAGGCGAAGGGGAACTCGCCTGCGCCGGGGAAGACGAGGTTGGGGACGAGCGTCAAGGCGAGGGCTATGGATGCTGTCCAGAGGGCCGGGCCGTTGGACCGGAGGGCTGTGCCGCGGGGCCCGTCGCGGCCTCGGGGGGGCCTGCGGGCGGGGGCTTCGCCTCCGTTCTCGGCCCCCCCGAGGCCGCGCCACCCGCGGGTGAGGCGGCTCCAGTCGACGGTGGGGCCCGTGGCGGCGACCAGGACGCCCGCAAGGAACACTGCTGAGACCGGGCTTGAGAGAGCGCAGGCAGCGGCCCCGAGGAAAGCTTGGGGGACCCGGCCGGTTTGCAGGAAGCGAAGTGCCGCCAGGCCGAAGGCGACCCCGAGGGCGAAGGTGAGCTGGCCGTCGGCGAGCAGCGTCACCACGCCGGCGGCGAACCAGAGGGTCGCCCAGCGGGCCGGCTCACCCCAGCGGTCGCGGACGAGGCGATCGAAGAAGTAGGAGGAGGCGACGACCGAGACCGTGCCCACCAGCTGCGGCCCCAGCAGCGAGGCGAGCGGCGGGAAGAGGAAGCTGTAGGTGAGGGTGTAGTGGCCGCCGTACCAGCTGCCGTTCCAGATCGCCAGGCCGGCGTGCTGGAACAACTCGGTGCGGAAGACCTGGGCGGCGAGGTCGCCGACCTGCGGGTTCCAGGCCAGCATCGCGGCGGCGAGCGCGGCGCTGAGCGCGACGGCCGGGAGCCAGTCTGGACGGAGGGTCTTGGACTGGGCCATGGGGGCAGCGCCAAGGATAGTGCGGCGCCGTGCAACGATTTCGAGAGTGAGCGCAGAAGTCCTGGTCGTCAGATGCGGAACGGTGCCCTATGAGGAGGCCGGCGTAGCCCAGCGCTGGCTGCGCGACGCGCGCCAGGAGCAGGCAATTCCCGACGTGCTGCTGCTGCTCGAGCACCCGCCCGTCTACAGCCGCGGTCGCCGATCGACCGAGGACGAGCTGCCGATGGCGAGGGAGTGGTACGAGGCGCAGGGGATCGAGGTGCGCGATACCGACCGCGGCGGTCGCGTCACCTATCACGGGCCGGGGCAGCTGGTCGCCTACCCGATCGTCGACCTGCAGCCCTACGACGACGACGTCCACGAGTACGTGCGGCGCCTGGAGCAGGTGGCGATCGGCGCGCTCGGAGAGCACGGCGTCAGCGCCACCACGATCGAGGGCCTGACCGGCGTCTGGACCCCAAACCCCCGCCGGAAGATCGGCTCGATCGGGGTGCACGTGAGCCGCGGGGTGACCACGCACGGGCTGGCGGTGAACGTCAACAACGACCTGGAGCCGTTCGAGTGGGTCGTGCCCTGCGGGATCGAGGGCTGCCAGGTCACCTCCCTGAGCCGGGAGCTGGGGGACGAGCAGGACCTGGACGCCTTCGCCGGCACGGTCGCCGAGCGCTTCGCCAAGGTCTATGAGCGCACTCCCGCTGCCGCCAGCCCCGCCGACCTTGGCCTCGACAACGCTAGGCTCGGCATCGCATGAACGAGACGACCACAGACGCCGACGCCGCACCGGCGCTCGCCGGGCGCGTCCACGTCACCCGCTCCCGCGCCAAGCCGGGTGGGACCGCCGCCGAGACCGGCGACACCGTCCCCTTCCGCCGCGCCCGCAAGCCGCCGTGGCTGAAGGTGCCAGCGCCGGGCGGGCCGACGTACAGGCGGCTGAAGGCGACGATCGGCTCCGACAACCTGCACACGGTCTGCGAGGAGGCCAACTGCCCCAACGTCGGCGAGTGCTGGGAGCGGGGCACGGCGACCTTCATGATCCTCGGCGACGTCTGCACCCGGCGCTGCGGGTTCTGCAACGTGAAGACGGGGGTGCCGACCTGGCACGACCCGCTGGAGCCGGCGCGCGTCGCCAACCAGGTGAAGAAGATGGGGCTGCGCCACGCGGTCGTCACCTCGGTCGACCGCGACGACCTGCCCGACTACGGGGCGAGCGCCTTCGTCGGCGTGATCCGCTCGATCCGGATGCAGGCGCCCGGCTGCAAGGTCGAGATCCTGACGCCGGACTTCCGCGGCCAGGAGATGCCGCTGGCCAAGGTGATCCACGAGCGGCCCGATGTCTTCAACCACAACGTCGAGACGGTGCCGCGCCTGTACCCGGTGGCGCGGCGCGGCTCCAAGTTCCTGCGCTCGGCCCGGGTGCTGAAGATGGCGAAGGAGATGGGGGGAGACGGAGTCGTGACCAAGTCGGGCCTGATGGTCGGCCTCGGCGAGTCCTTCGAGGAGATGGTCGAGGCCTTCGGGATCCTGCGCGAGCACCGCGTCCAGGTGCTGACCGTGGGCCAGTACCTGCGCCCGACCGAGAACCACCTGCCGGTCGTGCGCTACTGGCACCCAGAGGAGTTCGAGGCGCTGGAGAGGGCGGCCTGCGAGCTGGGCTTCGAGTCGGTGGCGTCTGGGCCGCTTGTGCGGTCGAGCTACCACGCGGACCAGAACCTGCCCGAGCGGGCACTCGTCTCCTAGTTAGGAGACCGCCAGCAATTCTCGCCGGCTCATCTCGCGAGCGAAGGCGATGACGTCGGCGAGGGCGCGCGAGCGGTCGATGTCGAAGCGCTCGGCCAGGCCGTCGGCGAGGTCGGCCACCTTCCGCGGTCGGTCGAGGTGCCCCCAAATCCAGGCGCCGGTGGTGTTGAGCCGCACGGCCGTGCCGGAGTCGACGTCGAGCAGCACCGTCTCCTCGGGAAGCTCGCCGTGGACAGCACGCTCGGTGCGCTGCAGCGTCGTCTCCGCTCCGATCTCCACTCCGTCCACTATCCATACCCTAAGACCACGAATGGGAAGCCTCTACGGATTCGAGGTTAAGGCCGAGTTGCCGCTGCGGCGGCTGAACGCGGCGGCTGGGACGCGCGGCGAGCTGACGATCGAGCTGGCGCACGAGCCGCTTCCCGCCCCACGCGGGGAGCCGGTGAGCACGCTAGTCGGCGACGACGGGCACCGCTTCTACGCCTCGCACGAGCTGAACGGCCGCTGCCTGCTGGAGCTGCCGCCGAGCGGCGAGTTCCTGCTCGACCCCGACGCCGTCAGGGTGACGGCGCGTGTCGGCGACGACGACGAGGCGCTGCGCGAGCACCGCATCGTCTCCTCGGCGGTGGGCACGCTGCTGGCGATGCGCGGGGACCTCGTGCTCCACGCCTCCGCGGTGGCGGTCGACGGGCGGGCCGTCCTCTTCTGCGGCCCGACCGGCCGGGGGAAGTCGACGCTGGCGCTGGCGCTGGGAGAAGCGGGCCACGGGGTGCTGGGCGAGGACGGGGTCGCGATCGACCTGGAGGGCGAGCGGCCCGTCGCCTTTCCCGGCGCTCGCGGGATCAGGATGCGCAGCCTGGAAGCCGGCGGCAGCCGGCGGACCGATCTCGTCGCGGACCCGGCGCCCGGCGAGCCCCCTCCGTCCCCGGTCGCCGCGGTGGTGCTGCTCGGCGAGCGTGGCGAGGCGCTCACGATCGAGCGGTTCGAGGCGGCACGGGCGCTGGCGCTGCTCACTCCCAACCTCACCCACAGCGGCGGCCGTGGGGCGATCGCCGCGGCCTTCGGCCGCCTCGCCCGGCTGCTCCACACCGTGCCCGCCTTCCGCGCCTCGCTCCCGGAGGATCTCGACGCCCTGCCGAAGGCTGCCACCGATCTGCTCGACGGCACCGCGAGTCGCGGCTAGACTGCCCGCACAGGTTCTGCACCAGTTCAGACCGAGGAGGAGAGGATGAGCGACCAGCAAGCCCCCTACGAGCCGCCGAGCGTCGAGAAGATCGACACGGACGGCGAGCCTATCTCGACCGCTGCCGGCGGCAGCCAGATCAAATAGGGCGACATGAAGAACGACGGACCCACCCCTTACGAGGCACCCAGCGTCGAGCAGGTCGAGACCGACGGCGAGCCGATCCACACCTCGCCGGGTCAAGTCGCAAGCTAGGCGTGCGGCTGCATCGCCGCTGGGATGACCGGCATTGCTGACCCGTAGGCGCGAGGAGAGCTTCGCCTGGGGCCGGCTGCGCTGGCGCTTGGGGCGACGACCTGCCCGGGCGCTGACCGAGTGCCCGGAGCGGCCGATCGGCGCCAAGCTCGAGCTCACCTACGCCTGCAACCTGCGCTGCGGCTTCTGTTACACGGACTCGCCGCGGCGCACCCTGCAGCGCACGCCGGAGCTGAGCGACGCGGAGTGGCGGCAAGTCGTCCGCGAAGCGCTCGAGCTGGGCATCGTCGAGGCCGTTGTCACCGGCGGCGAGCCGTTCCTGCGGCGTGAGCTGACGCTCGAGCTGGTCGAGGAGCTGGCCACGGCCGGCGTCGGGGTCACGCTCAACACCAACGGCTGGTTCGTCGACGGGGAGATCGCCTCGCGGCTGGGCGCCCTGCGCGGGGTCACCGCCCACGTTTCCGTCGACGGCGCCCGGGCGGGCCTGCACGACTCCTCGCGCGGTGTGCCCGGCAGCTGGCGCCGCGCGATCGAGGGGATCGACCACCTGCTCAGCGCCGGCGTGGGCGTCTGCGCTGTCCACGTCGTCACCCCCGGCAATGCTGACGCGGTGGGGGACTTCCTCGATCAGATGTGGACGCTGGGCGTGCCCTGGGTACGGGTCACGCCGGTGGTGGTCAACGGCGCGGCGGCGCGCGGCGGCGAGTGGAAGGTGTCGCGGGAGGACCTGCGCAGGACGGCCGAGGAGTTCGAAGCGCGGCGCGGGACGGCGATGCGGATCACCGTCCAAGCGGGCACCGCGGGCACGCTAAGCCTGCAGGGCCGGGACGCGCCGGGCAGCTTCCTCGTCCGCCCCAACGGCGACGTGCGGCCGGACTCGCTGCGCCCGTTCACCTTCGGCAACGCCGTCCGCGACGGGGTCGAGTCGTGCTGGACGGCGCTGCGCGAGGGCTGGGACGACGAGCGAATAAATCGCTGGGCGGCGGGGATGAAGGGGCCGGGGGATCTGCCGAAGGCGGATCTCGTTGCTTATTTGGACGATGAGGTTTCGGTTGCCGGGGATCTCCGGGCGGAAGGGCTGTCGGGCCCGCCTCGGCGGAACGGGGGAGGTTCCGGCGAGTCGGGCCCGACAGCCCTTGCCGAAGCAAGCAACGGCCGTTCCTCCGGCGGGCGCGATGCGCCGGTGCCGGAGAAGACGCCGCCGGAGCCGGTTGACCCCGCCGCGGAGCTTCTGGAAGCTGAAGAGAAGGTTCGGGAGCTCGCCGGGGCGCGACGCTACCGTCACGCGCCACTGCGCTGGAGCGGCAGCGAGGGGCGGCGGTTCGTGCGGCTCGCCGGAAACGGAAGCTACCTGCGGCTGAACGAGTCCGGTGGCGTCGTCATGGACGCGCTCGACGGCGGGACGCTGGCCGACGCGGCAAGCGCGCTGCGGGCGCGTTACGGCATCGACGCCGAGCGCGCCCGCCGTGACGCGGTCGCCGCAACCCGAGACCTGCAGAAGCGCGGAGTTGTGATGGCCGCCGCGGCAACCGGCTCCTTCCCGGCCGAGCCGGGGACGACGGACCTGCCGGGGCTCGAGCCGAACGGGTAGGCCCGACATGACGCTTGCCGCAACCACAAGGCACGCAATCTTCTGCTGAGCTCGATCAAGTGGATCTCAGATCTTTAGCGCCTATGCTTGGGCGCGACCGGATCCGGTGGCTGGCGCGACGCCGGAGAAGCCTCTCTTAGCCCTTCTGAAGACGACGGCTCCACCACCATCTCGTACTCGGCCACGACGAACTTCCAGAAGTGGTCGTCGGGGTTGCACCGCTTGAACATGCGCTTGTTGTCCTCTTTCCCGGTCTTCTCCAGGAGACCGAGGGCTTCCAGGGCGAGCAACTGCGTGCGGATCCGGTTGACGGCGACGTCGATGTCGCGGTTGAGATCGGTCGCGTTGACCTTGTCGAGCTGTACGCGGGTGATCGCCACCGCCACCTCGAGCCGATCCTGGTTGCCAAACATGCGCTTGGAGTGCTCACGAACCGCCGCCAGCGCCTCGTGGGGTAGGTCGCCGAGCCTGGGCGGCAGGAGCTGCGCCTCAAGGTCGCGCGCCGAAAGCGTACTCATCCTCGGTCTGTGGGAGGTTTCGTCATGACTTCGGCTTCACTTTCGCGGTTTAGCATACGGCGCCAGTTCCAGCCGCCCAATGCGCTCAGTGGAGCCAGGGCCACCACTGCGGGCGGATAGACGAAAGCGGCGATCACGGTTGCTGGAACCAGGAGGAAGGTCGCCCAACCCATCGCAAGCTGGAGTTTGAACAGCGCATTGCCCTCCTCCATCTTTCGCTCGAAGAGCGCCTGCTCCTGCGCGCGAGCCTGCGTTTCTGCTTCTCTGCCCGAGGATTGCGGCAGAGAAGGGCGCTTCGTCGTGCCGCCCGCCGAGATGTGCTCACTCGCCCCTCTTCTCGCCAATAGGGATCCACGCCGGATTCGCCTGCAATTTCGCAGCTTGGTCGCAACTGGACATGGCCTTGACTCCTCCCTTGGCATCCATCACGAATCATATATCGAGATAAAAGACACGCACGCATTATTTATTGCAGTTAAGCACCCGCGTCAGACGCCGAGGCCGCGTTCAGCCCAGCGCAGTGATCGGTGACGCTGCCATTCGGCTCGAATGCCGATCGGATCCAACTCCAATTGATGGTCGGACCACCACCGGCGCGCCGGACAACATCTCCTTGACGCCAACAGTGGTCGACATCGCCGAACGCCAACCAAGCGATGGAGCCAGCCGGGATCGAACCGGCGACCTTTCGGATGCAAACCGAACGCTCTGCCAGCTGAGCTATGGCCCCGTACTTGAGAGTTTAGGCCGGTAGGCAACTGAGAGAGCCAGCCAAGCTCTCTAGATGATTGATTCCTAATTGACCCGAGCCGCCTGGGACCACCAGCGGCGAGGGGAGCAATGCGAAGGGCGCCGAAGTCAGGCGTTGCTAACCGCAACGTCGACCAAGGAGGCCCCGTGCGCGCCGACCTCGACACCCTTCTGACGTCAATTTATGTCTTGCTCGACGACTTCCTGCCCGAGCGAACCGGGCCGGGCAGGAAGCCCAAGATCACCGACGCCGAGCTGATCACCCTGGCGATCGCCCAGGTCTTCCTCGGCGTCGCCAACGATCGCCAGTTCCTTGGCTTTGCCATCTGGCGACTCGGGCATCTCTTCCCCTACTTGCCCCAACAGCCTGGCTACAACAAGCGCCTGCGGGCGCTGGCCCCGCAGATCGTCAGAGCGGTCAACTACCTGGCCTACGTCTCGCCCTCGATCTTCGACAGCCTGCGCCTGCTGGACTCAACGCCGGTTCCCTGCGGCGCCTCGCGGGAGACGGTCAAGCGCTCAGAGTTCGCGGGCAGCGCCGCCTACGGCTACTGCCGAAGCCATTCGCGCTACTTCTGGGGCTTCCGCCTCTACCTGCTCTGCGCCGCCGACGGCACCCCGATCGCCTTCGAACTGGCCCCTGCCAACGCCCCGGAGCGCGAGGTCGCCGCGGAGATGCTGGAACGGGTGAGCCTGGAAGGCTTCACCGTGATCGCAGACAAGGGCTTTGCCGGACGCGACTTCGAGGCCTTCATGGCCGAGCGCGGCGCCACCTTCCTGCGGCCTGACCGCAAGAACGAGCCGCCGCGCTTCGGCTCCCTCGGCACCGTGCGCCAGCGGATCGAGTCGGTCTTTTGGACCTGCAAGGGCCAGCTCGGCCTGGAGCGCCACGGCGCCCGCACCCTGCCCGGGCTCTTCGCCCGGGTTGGGCTGCGGCTGCTTGCCCTCTCTGCCGGCCTTTGGCACAACTGGCAGCTGGATGAACCGGGTAGGCACTTCGCTGCCTACGGGTGCTGATTAGGAATCAACCATCTAGTCGTCGAAGTCGAAGTCCTTCGGAGGCTTCTGCTCGAACCAGAGCTGGTCGTCCTCGGGGGTCTCCTCGAGGAAGTCAGGCGTCTCCTCGAGCACGTCCTCGTCGTGGCGCGGGGATACGGCCTCGGGCTCGCGCGCAGGCTCGGGGTCCTCGTCGATCTCGGTTGCGACCTCGTCGTCCAGCTCGACCTCGTCGGCGAGCTCCGGCTCGGAGTCGCGCGGAGCCTCTAGTGCCTGGTCGAGTTCGTCGGAGAGGCGCTGCTCGTTCCAGAAGGCGTCGTCCTCGTCGTCGTCCTCGTCGTCGTCGTCGGGGGCGGGGCCGGTGACGCTGACCTCGGCATCCTCGTCCTCTTCGAGGCCGGCGAGCGGATCGACCGGCGCGAGGCGCGGTTCGGCGATCTCCTCCTCGACCAAGTCCTCGTCGGTGGGGCTGGGCGGCTCACCGAGCTCCTCCACCATGTCGTGCAGTTCGGTCGGCTGCTCGGCGATCGCGTGGCGCTCTTCGGTGCTGGGACCGGCGGGCTCGACCTCTGCGGCGGGCTCGGGTGCTGCCTCGGCAGGCTCGGGAGCGTCGGCGACGATCTCGTGCTCCATCGCCGGCTGCTCCTCCTCGGCGGGCGCCTCGTCGACCGGCGCGGGTTCCTCCGGCGGCGGTGGCGGCTCCTGCAGGTCGGCGATCGAGGGAGGCTCGCGCCGGGCAGAGGGCTCCTCCGCCGTCTCCGGTTGGGCCATGAACTCGGTAGGCGCCTCGGCAAGCGGGTCGGCAGCCTCCTCGGAGCCGGGGCGCTCCGCCTGGCCGAACGCCTCGTCCTCGAGCTGCTTCAGCTCGGAGTCGCCGGCGCCGTGCTGGCGCTTCAGCTCCAAATGCTCTCGGATTGCCTCGTCAAGAATGCCCATGGTCGGCGTACGTCGGGGAAACTAAAGCCTATGCGGTTATCCTTGCGCTTGCGAGGGCCTTGGGACGATCCTCCCACCCGCGCACGAGGGGCTATAGCTCAGCTGGCAGAGCGCCTGGATCGCATGAATTGGTGGGGGCAGTTGTCGGCGTCGCGCTATAAGCACCTGAACGCCTCCTGGCGCTTCCACCGGGACAGACCGGTTGCACCTCTATGGCCCTCGCTGGGCGTGGTCGCGAGTTTGCCGCCGCACCCTGATCTCATGCTCATCCGGCTCACCCCAGCCCGCGTCCGCGGGGCGAACATAGGCGAGCGGTCGCTCCAGCCTTGACAGAGCCGGAATTCGCGGAGCCGGAATTCGCTCGCCGGCTGCGCAATCGATCATGATCTCGCTTGCTTCGCCATAGTGGCCTACCAGGCAAAGCCGCCCATCATCAGGCGCCTCCGCGCCGGGCTCGAATCGAACGATCACCATGGTCCCCTCCTATTGGTCTGCCGAGGCCTCATCCCGCCACCCCTTCCGGAATCAGCAGGTCCGCTGCCTTGAGGCAACGCCGGCCCCGTCTATAGCCCGTCAACTGCCAGTCGTATCTCGCCCGAAAGAGAATGAGCATCAGGGGGTTGGGCGCGCGTGCCTCGGGCGTATTGGCGATCGCTTGCGCTGTTGACCGATCAAGTTTGCTCGGCGAACCGCTACCGAGCGGATGGGAATGCCAGTCGCCCAGGTAGGTCACGATCCTGCCGCTGTCCTGGTAGGCGAGCGCGATTTGCTCAGCCTGCCACTCACCATCTGGTTCGAAGCGATCTTGCCGGTGTTTTGCCTTTGGCCCTGGGCCGATTTGGGCGACGATCTGGGCATGGCGTTTCTTCTCTGGCGAGATATAGCCGAGGAGAACGCCACCCGACTCCTTCGGGAATCTGCGCTCGGCCTCTTTTCGCATCGATTCCAGAACCCCCGACGCCAACTGGATCTTTGCTCGACGGATCATTGCTTGTTCCCGCATTTCGGACAATCGGGATGAGGCTCGATCGCATACTCGTTCCATCGCGGTGGTGCCGGCCTCTCCGTCGGCAGCGAGCAGACGTAGGCCATCGAGGCCGCCGTGCCCTCCTTGCTCAGCACTGCCGCAGCGACCCTTGCCCCCTGGGCGATCACGGGCAAAAGATCGAAGCCAGCGCCGGTGTAAGTAAGGCTGGAGCAACCGCGCGGCTGGAGCGTCGCCGGCTCGGCATGGGCGGGCAGGGGGACAGCGCCACTCTCAATTGCCAGCTGCAGACACATCCAGCAACCTCCCTCCGCGGGATTAACGCTCGCGACCAGCCCGCCTAGCGCACCCTCCGTGGCCGAGACAAACAACTGCCGCACTCCTTGCTCGTCCGCGGCAGCCGCAAGCGCCTGCTGGACACCGATCTCGGCAGTGGCGTCGATCAGCAGGTCGCAATCCCTCAGAAATAGCTCGATCGCGTCGATTTCGGTTTCCTCACGAAGGCCGACTGCGCCGGCGCTACCGCCGATCCTCATCGGGTAGGGCTCGAAGCGCGTAAATGGATAATCGCTTGGGACCCGCTGGTTCATATAGCCGGTCTTCAGCCGTCCGGCTGCGGTGATGCCGGCGGTCCAGCGCATCGTTGTCCCAGCTTCGACGGTGTCGAAGTCAAGCCCGCGAATCGTGCCGACGCCCGCCTTCGCCAGCTCGATCACGAGATCGCCCCCCAGGGCACCAAGCCCACTGAGCGAGACGATGCTGTCAGCGAGGCGGATCTCGGAGGGAAGTCGGGCCTCGAAGCTCATCTCGACCAAGGCGGTCGCCGCGAATGAGGTAACGGCCCTCTTGTTGCTCGTTCCTGTACTGAACGACGAACAGCCAGGCATCCTCGTAGACGCCCTGCGTGACCTCCTCGCTTATCACTGCTCCCGACACGGCGATTTCACCCCCTGGGATGCTCTCCCAGGGGGGCGTGCCGAAACCCGACCGCGCCGACTCGACTGCTTCGAGGACCGCGATTGGGGTACCGGCTGCGGGCAGTGTGGCAAGCCGTGCCCAGCGAAAGGCGACTTCCGCGCCACCGAAGCGTGCTCTCAGCGGCTCCTCGATCCGACCCAGGGTCTGTGTCTTCCCCTGGGGGCCCTTCTCGATCAGCTCGGCGATCGCTCCGCGCAACCACAGCCCTGGCCCTTCGAAGGGCGCGCAGGCAATTCGTCCCGAACCCCCCGTTGCCTCCGGATCCAGCTTCAGAATCGAATCCGGTACGAAGATGACCGTACCCGGGGTGCCCTGGAAGTAGGTGGTCATCGGCTCACCCTGGGGAGCCTCGGCCGCTCGCATCACCTCCTCCCCTGAGTCGAGAAGGTCAAGAAGGTAG
Source organism: uncultured Solirubrobacterales bacterium (assembly GCA_963714665.1). Classification (GTDB taxonomy): domain Bacteria; phylum Actinomycetota; class Thermoleophilia; order Solirubrobacterales; family 70-9; genus VRUE01. The sequence continues at coordinate 409,337 of CAVQPE010000008.1, forward strand.
GGAACCTTCTCGCCGACCAGCCATGCCGCGGTATAGCTGGGCTTCCACGCTCGGGTCGAGCGATCGAGCAGACAGAGGTTCCCGCCGAAGGGACTCTGGTGGCGGGGCACCTTCAGCCCAGGCGCGCTGACCTCTGGCCTGATGAACGGGAAGAAGTCGGGATATCCGACCTGCAGAGAGATCTTCTCCCCATCTCGCTCGATCGCGCCGCGCAGGACGACCCGACCCTGTTCTGCGAGCAACTCCTCGTCCAGCTCGAACTCGAGCCCCCGACGCTCGAACTCGGCCAGCTCATGCTCGAGCCGGCCAGGGTAGCGCTCGGTCCAGGTGCGCATCGACGGGGTCCTGGCCCTAGCCGACCGGGCGGTGGTGGGGAGGATGAGGCGGATCTGGCGGTCCCGGAGGGGGCGGCTTGGGTGGCCCGGGGTGCGGCTCTGGCGGCTTTGGGGGCTTCGGAGGCTTGTCGTCCTCGTGTCTTTTGTCCCCATGAGGCCCGGCAGGAGGCTTAGGATCACGTCTTGAATCAGGCACTTGGGATCTCCTTGTTGGGTACTTGCATCGTAGAACAGTCTGCCAAACTCTGTCATAAGGATACGACATGATTACGACATGGCTGCACTAGCCCCCTTTCTAGAGCCGATTGCCGAGCAGCCGGAGCAACTGCTCGGGCATTACGCCTGGCTTCCAGAGGGTGCTTCGGAGCTTCCGGACGCGGGGGCTGAGCCGGTGCCCGACTCGGACTCGATGGAGCGCGAGCTTGCCCGCCGCGGCATGTTGCTCGCCAGCGAAGCGGAGATCTCTGAGGATCTTCGCTTCTTCATCGACGAACTCGCCGACCAGCTGATCGATCTCCCTGAGAAGGCGCCGATTCGGGTCGACCCCTACCACCTACTCGCCGCGCAAAGAGCCCTGATTGGATCCCTTAGAGCACTCGACTCCGATGACGCGGCCTGGGCTCGGAGGCAGATGCGAATCCGTCTCGAGCAGCTGCGCCAGGTCTATCGCGACCTCGCCGAGGGTTCGGCCATTTACGAGGACCGTCCTGCCAAGGAGGTGGCGCGCTGGCTCGATCGCGCGCTGGATGTATCTCAATCGCGTCTTGCTGAGCTGGTTGGCGTCAGCCCCCGTACGTTTCAGCGCTGGGTCTCGGAGTCAGACCGGGTTGGCCCCGAAGGCGAGGACGCCCAAAGGCTGCGCGTCATCGCCAGCGCCGCCAACCACCTTCGCCATGCCCTAACCGGACCCGGGGTCGTGAGTTGGTTCGAGCGGCCCAACGCCCAGATCGATGGACTGCGCCCACTCGACCTTCTCGATGACCCCGAAGCAGCCGCTCGACTGGCGACGCTCGCCGCTAGCACCCGTTCCCACACCCCCGCCTAACGCTTGAGCGTGGAGGTCTTCTATCGGATCTCCAACTGGGATACGCCGCTGCGCGTCAACCCCAATCGAACCGCTGGGCGCTACAACAAGGCCGGCTCCCCGGCGACCCAGTACATGGGGTTGCACCCTCTTGGGCCTTGGGCGGAGTATCTGCGCTCAAACGAACTTCGGGATCCCACCGAATTGGCTGAGCATCGCCTCCGCATCTGGGCGATACGGGTCGATCTGGATGAAGCGAAGCGAATCGACTTCACCAACGCCAGCGACTTCAACATCGAGGCCGAGGACTTGGTCAGCGACGACCATAGGCCCTGCAGACGCCTCGCCGAGCGACTCCGAAACGACGGGCGCGCCCCCAAGGTGATCATCGTCCCCAGCGCTGCGCTACCCGGGACCGAGAACCTGGTGATCTTCGGCGAGCGCGTTCCGATTCCATATCTTTGGGCTCCGATCGATCCGGGTGACCTACCCGCGTGCGTCATCGCCGAGCGCAGTCGACCACCGTCTGAAATCTCTCCTCTTGTTCGCCACTTCGGCGAACCTCACCGCGCGTTCGAAGAGTGGAGGGCTGGGCGTCGCTATCGCTTCCCCGACCTTCGATCTGATTGAGACCGAAGCCGGACGTCTGGGCGACCCGGCAGAACCCGTTTCGGCGCCTTACCAACAGGATGGCCCACAAGCCGTCAACCCGAGAGAGGCCGCTGATCCGCGTCGTTTCCCCGCGTTTCAGGCTCATGCCTGAAACGCGGGTGCGATCGGGGCGACATCTGAAGGCTTCAGCTCGCCGGGGACCCCACGGCCCATCCGCCATCGATCGCGGGAAATCCAAAGCCATGCGGGTATCCTTGCCCTTGCGAGCCCGCTGGAACCTCCCGCGGCCCTCGCCCTCGGGGCTATAGCTCAGCTGGCAGAGCGCCTGGATCGCACCCAGGAGGTCGGCGGTTCGAATCCGCCTAGCTCCATTGAGGTTCAGCTGGCTCCCGGCTCGGAGCGACTCTCCTTGCCCCAGAGTGCCGCGAGATCGCGCGCGCCGTGAATCAGGGCGAGGACGTGGACATCCACACCCTCGATCTCGTAAATCAGGCGGTAGCTTCCGACGATCAGCTCGCGGACCGCCGGCTCCTCCAGCTCTGGAACCACGCGCCCTCGCTCGGCCATCTCCTCAAGCGATCGAGCGTGATCGCGGACGCGCCGCACGAATGCTGCCGCATAGCCTGGGGAGTCCTCGGCGATGTAGTCGGCGATGCGCTCGAGGTCCCGCCAGGCAGTCTCGGCCCACGCTACTTGTCGAGCCACCGGGCCAACCGCTGCTCGACCTCGTCCTGAGGCAGGACTCTCCCTGCCTCGACGTCTTCGCGGCCGCGCTCGATGCGCTGCAGGACGTAGAGGTGGTACTGGATGTCCTCAAGCGAGGCTTCCTCGGGGAGGCCGTCGAGAACCCTTCGAACATCCTGCTTTGCGGTGGTGGCCATCGCATAGGAGGATACCGTGGCTTCGGCGGTTGGAAACGACGCGCGAAACCAGGCACTTCTTGCCGGAAAGTGCCCGAATCGCCGCTAATCGCCGCGTATCCCCGCGCTTCGAGAGGGACCGGCGGCAGTAGGACGCGTGATGAAAGCCCTGTAAATCACGCTCTTATAGAACGAGCGCGCGATTCAGCTTTCGGAAATCGCACCCAGGAGGTCGGCGGTTCGAATCCGCCTAGCTCCACTTCGCAGACAACAGCATCCGGTCAGCTTGCCATGCTGATCGGATGGTCAGCGTGACGGAGAAGACGGCTTCGCTGGAGCTAATCGCGGCTCCGGCGATCGAGAAGCGCATCTTCGTCGTTCGTGGTCAGCAAGTGATGCTCGATGAAGATCTCGCTGACCTGTACGGCGTGGAGACGAAACGCCTGGTCGAGCAGGTCAAACGGAACGTCGAGCGCTTCCCGCCGGACTTCATGTTTCAGCTGGACGAGGCCGAGGCAGCGGCTTTGAGGTCGCAGATTGCGACCTCAAAGATCGCCGGGGCGGGCGTCGCTACGCCCCCTACGTCTTCACCGAGCAAGGCCGTGGCCATGCTTTCGGGGGTGCTGCGCAGCAAGCGCGCGATCGCCGTCAATATCGAGATCATGCGGGCGTTCGTCGAGTTGCGCCGCGCGGCAGCCTCCTATGCCGCACTCGAGGAGCGGCTCAGAGAACTTGAGTGAGAGGCCGCTGCGAGGTTCGGCCGACACGACGAGCAGCTGGATCAGATCTTCAAGACGCTGAGACAGCTGATCTCCCCTCCGGCTCGACCTAAGCGCCCGGTCGGTTTCAGTCCCCCGGGCGACGACCGATAGAGGCGCCGCCGTGCAGAGCCTTGATTCGATTGAGGAGCGCACGGTTCAAATGCCGTCCGGTTAGGCCCATTTGCACCCGCTAGGGTCGAAGGTCTTGAACCTCGCAGGGCAGGCTTTCCACCCGATCGATGATCTCCGGGTCACCGGTCAATAGCACTGCGCCCTCAGAGGCGGCAAGCGCGACCGCGAAACAGTCAGCCAGGGCCATCGGGTAGGAGGCCTTTAGATTCGCCGCCGCCCTCATCGCCGAGACCCCGGGAAGATGCTCGGTGATTCGAGGGCGGAGTTCCTCGAGCACGCGGTCCGCCTCTTCCTTGCCGTGGTCCCGGCTCGTTCGATAGTGGACCTCGATCAGATTGATCCAACTCATCGCCGGGCGTTCCCGACTTAGAATCGCATCGACCAAATCTGCCGCCGGCTCGTCTCCGTCGAGCCAGGACAGAACAGGCCAGGAATCCAGGCAAAAGGGCAAGGGCTACCGGGGCTCTTTGCTGCGATCTTCAAGTAGCCGCGCCGCCATGCCGCTGCCAGCGAATCTTCCGCGCAGCGTAGAACTAGGGGTGGCCCGCCGCACGACGATCCCATCGTCAACGGGCTCAAAGGAAACGTCCGAGCCTGGACCAAGCCCCGCGCGTTCGCGAAGATCCTTAGGGATCACCACTTGGCCCTTGGCACCTATTCGCTGAGTCATACGGGCTCAGTATACCCTCACGCAGACCCTGGTGCAATTGCCGGATGGCGACTGTCATCTCCTGGTTCAAATGCCGTCCGGTTAGGCCCATTTGCTTGGTTGCTTGACCTTGTCGCTGGCGCCGTCCGCTACTTCCAACGTCGTGGCGCGCCGGCCAGGTATTCCGTGTAGCCGCGCAGGGCGGCCGGTGAGACCAGCGCCCGATAGCCGAACAGGTAGCCGAGGAAACCCAGGACATCGTGTCGGGGATGGAATCCGAGGCGGCGGAAGACGTGGCGCTCCTGCCACCTGCGCAGCAGCCCATAGATGACGAGGGTGATCGGCAGCACCAGCATCGACCACCATGAGAACAGCAGTGGATAGCCCGCGATGAAGAGGACGACGCCCGGGATCCAGAAGAAGACATAGCCGAAGTCGAGAAGCGGCACGAGGTAGTCGAGCCCGCAGACGAATCTGGCCAAGACTCGCGGCTGCTCAGCCGGCGGGTGGCGCCGAAGGCCCTCCAGCATCCCCTGCGCCCAGCGCGATCGTTGGCGCATGAGCCGGGAGACCCGCTCTGGCGCGGCAGTGGCGGCGAGCGCGCATGGCTCGTACTCGACCAGCCCGCGGGACCCCATCATCGACCAGGTGAGGACGATGTCCTCGCCGATCGCGTCCGGCCAGCCCCCCACCGCGCGAACGTCGTCGATCCAGTACGCGGAGAAGGCGCCCTGGGCGACCAGGGTGCTGTCGTAGGCCGACTGCATTCGCTTGACCCCATTGATTCCGAGCCGGTAGTCCCAGCTCTGCATCCTGGTCAGCAGGTTGCGTGTGGGACTCTGGACGACCAGGGCTCCCGCGCAGGCGCAGACATGCTTTCCTCCGGGTTCGCGCATCAACCCGCTGACCAGGTACTTCAGAGCCTCTGGATGCAGGAGGGTGTCGGCGTCGACGGTGACCACGATCGGAGTTTCGACGCTCTCCAACGCCCTGTTGAGCGCCCGCCACTTTCCCGCCTCCGGCTCGAAGCTGCGCCGCAGCTCCAGGCCACCCCGCCGCGCCGTCTCCTCGGCGACCTCGGCGGTGCGGTCGGTCGAGTTGTTGTCGGCGAGGATCGCCGTGAGCGGCCCGCCGTAGGAGAGGTCCGCGATCCGCTCCAGGGTCGGCCCGATGGCCGACTCCTCGTCACGGGCGGCGATCACGACGGTCACCGGGGGCCACGCACCCTCCGGCCACTGGCCGCTGGGTGGATCCAGCGACGGGACGCGGTAGCGCAGTGTGATCAGCGTGAAGACCATGAAGCCGACGAGCACGGCCGGGACGTAGGCGAGAAAGACCGGGGTCACCCAGGACATCACCGGACCGATCGCATCGCGCAGCTCTGCCCGCCATGGCGATGACGCCCAGACGGCGAACGCCACATAGGCAGCGGTCAACCCGAACGACACCGCGAACCTGAGCGTCGTGGAGGCTCCCTCGTGCGACCAAGCGCGCGCCTTGTGGCGGCTCGTGGTCCGTTTGGGGGACACAGCTTGCGACATGCGCTCAGGGTTCCACAAGTGTGGACGAGCGAGACCGCTATCGAATGAAAGTCTAAGCCCAAGCAACGGATGAGCTCGGGGTTCAAATGCCGTCCGGTTAGGCCCATCGGACGCAGGCGAAATATTGCACTCGATATCTTCTTTGACTCTCTGCACGAATCGTGTTGAATCGTGTACATTGGCTCAATGGCAGCGTCTGCGAAGCGCATCAACGTGACCCTTGACGACGAGCACGCGGGGAAGCTCGCGCGCCTCGCCGAGCGCACGCATGTGCAGGAGGGCACTCTTGCGCGTTCGCTTCTCGCTACGGCCCTCGACGACGCAGACCCGGATGCCGCTCGCATCACGGAGATCCTCGATGCCATCCCCGGCGCATGGGAGCGGACGCAGGAGGGCTTGGCCCAGGCGGCTCGCGGCGAAGGGACGCCGCTCGACGAGCTGGCTTGAGTGGCGCAGGTAGTCGTCACCCCGCGAGCGCAGCGGGACGTGGACGAGGCAATCTCTGCACTTAATCTGCCTGACGATGCCTGGACCCGAATCGGGCGCTCGCTGAGGGTGCTGGAAACCTTCCCGCTCGCTGGCCCAGAGTTGGCCGGTCGGTGGGCGCCCGCCCGGTTCGTGATCGGGCCCTGGTCCTGGTCCTGGATGATCCTGCTCTACCGCTACGAGGAATCGTCTGACCTGGTGTACGTGGTCGCGATGCACGACGGCCGGTCCGCGACTTCAGCGACGGGCCCCATGCACGGGAGCTCCCTACGAGCGGGAGCTCCCGTGTTTCGTGGATCGTTCCGATCCCCCGGCAACCTGCTGGACTGAGGCCGCTGTTGGACGCTGGCTGGATCCGCCGATCGTCGTCATCTCTTCGTCGCTCAGCTCGAAGTCGAAGATGGCGATGTTCTCGCGGATCCGCTCCGGCGTCACCGACTTGGGGATGACGACGTTGCCGAGCTGCAGGTGCCAGCGCAGGATCGCCTGGGCGGGTGACTTGCCGTGACGCGCGGCAATTTCGCCGATCGTCTCGTCGTCGAGCAGCTCGCCCTGGGCAAGTGGGCTCCGGGCCTCGGTGGCGATGCCGTGCTCGGCGTGCCAGGCACGCAGGTCGGCCTGCTGTAAACGGGGGTGCAACTCGACCTGGTTGACCGTTGGCCGTGTCTCCGTCTCCCGCTCCAAGAGATGGAGATCCTCGATGCGGAGGTTGGAGACGCCGATCGTGCGCGCCGCCTCCTCCCCGTGGATCTGTTCGAAGGCCCGCCAGGTGTCGAGGAGCAAGCCCTCGGTGGGGACGGGCCAGTGGATCAGGTAGAGGTCGACGTGGTCGAGGCCGAGCCGCTCGAGGCTCGCCTCGAAGGCGGCAAGCGTCGGGTTGTGGTCCTGCTGTGAGTTCCAGAGCTTGGTAGTGACGAAATAGTCCTCGCGCGGCAGCCCCGAAGCGGCGAGCGCCGCGCCGACCTCTTTCTCGTTGCCGTAGGCGGCGGCCGCGTCGATGTGCCGGTAGCCGGCCTCGAGCGCTATCTCCACAGCCCCCTGGGTTTCCGCCGGCGGCACCTGGAAGACGCCGAAGCCCAGCTGCGGCATCTCAATGCCGTCGTGGAGGGTGACGTTGGGAATGGTCAACTTGGGCATTTCGCTCCCTTGATCTCTTATTCGGGGTGAAAGCGAGGGGCCGGTCCCGAATTCCCCTACGGACTCCGGCCCCTCGCTCTCCCCTCGCTCTCCCTTGCGGCGCCTCCAGTGCCGCTTGCGGCCACCCCTGCGGTACCGCACCGGGTGAGGATCCAGCTCTACACAGAGCGAAACAAGCGTTCAGGTAAAACGGTTCCTATCTATTGAGTGTTGGTAATTCCCAGCGCCAGAGCGACGTCAACGTCCGCCTTCTCACCGTCCTCGGCAAGGATCACGTCGACCGCCGCCGCCCCTCCGAGCGCCGGAGCAAGTGCGATGTAGGAAAGCGTCGGCGCCGCGATTGGCAGCTGCGCGCTGCGCCCGCCGGCGACGAAGTGGTGGATCACTCCCCATATCGCCCCGACCGATGCTTCTGCCGCGAACCTGCTCGGCTGCCGCTCCGGCGGGGCTCCCCGCCGGAGCATCGTTGCCAGCCTGGCGGTCATCTCGCTGCGCCACTGGATTGCCTCGAGGCCTGGCGAGAAGACCGCGGAGAAGGCAAGGCTGGTGAAGGTGGGATCGCGGGCGAGGTGCCGGCAGATGCCGGCGATCATGCGGTGGACGCCGCTCGCCCAGTCGCCGGCCGTTAGGTAGAAGGGCGCCGCCGCGGCCAGGGTGCGGCCGCCGAGCATCTCGAGCGTCGCCAGGAAGCAGTCCGCCACCCCCTCGAAATGGGTATCGAAGCTGCGCTTGGAGACACCGGCGGTGGCGCGTACCCGCGGCACCGTCAGCGTCGCGTACCCCCCTTCGCTCGCCAGCCTCGCCGTCGCTGCCAGGATCAGCGCGCGCTCGTCTGTCAGCGGCATCTCGGCAGCGGCCGAGGGTGAGGGCGACACCCCCGCGATCCCGAGGTCGCGCAGGCGGACGACGTCATCGTTGCGAAAGGAGAGCGCCCACTCCAGCAGTTCGTCCCCATCGAGTGCCAGCTCCCGCGCGTGTCCGGAGAGCAGCCGCGCCCGCGCCATCCGGCCGGCGCCGGCGACGATGCCTTTCACCACTAGTCGCGGCAGCCGGGGGGTCCCGTCGGCGAAGGCGAAATTCTTCGCCACCAACGCCTCGAAGAGCCGACTCGTACGCAGCAATGGCTCGACCGCGATGGGGCCGGCGGCGAAGACCTCGACCAGGGCCAGTCGCGCGGCGTCGGGACTGCCGGCGATCTGGCCGGCGAAGGCGAGGAACCCGAGCCGAAGCCGCTCGCGCCACTCCCCCTCATCCTCGACGGCGGCGAGGATCCCGCGCACCGAGTTGCTGACGATGCTGTCATAGGTGGCGAGGAAGCACTCCTCCTTGCCGCCGAAATGCTTGTAGAAATCTCGCTTCGAGACGCTGGCGTGGTTGCTCAACGTCGCCACGGAGAAGCCGTTGTAGCCGTGCTCGGCGACGAGTTCGACCATCGCCTCCTGCAGCCGGCTGCGCTGGTGCGTGGCGACCTCCGCCGCCGAAAGTCCCGGCCCCGGCTTCAGCGTCGGGTAGCGAGCGCTCCGCGATCGTGCGCCTCGCGATGAGTTGGACCTGCCGGTCGCCCCGGCACCCGCGCGTCCGCGTGGCGCTTTCCTGCCCAATGGACTGGCCTCCTAACCTTTCCCGGGACGGTCTTGTCGCACCTGTTCCCTGGTGACAATCAGTCAGTACAAAAACAGTGAGTGCGCCAAAGTTGCCACGCCAGATAGGCAAAGACTGACCGCAGGAATTTGCCCAAATGGATGAGAGTAGAGGCGGCCGCCGGAGAGAGTCGAACAGCAGGTCGGCGGAAAATCCGGCCTGAGCTACCAGCGCGTCCCTCCCGGCTATCGCTTCCGTACGGCCACACGCACAAGAAGCAGGAGGAGGTGTACGTGGTCCTGCGCGGGAGCGGCCGGATGAAGCTCGACGACGAGATCGTCGAGCTCAAGGAATGGGACGCGGTGCGCGTCCCGCCCGGTACGTGGCGAGGCTACGAGGCCGGGCCGGAGGGCCTTGAGATCCTCGTCATCGGCGCGCCCAATCTCGGCGAGGCTCCGCGCGAAGACGTCGATGGCCAGCGTGACTGGTGGACTGGCTAGGACCAGATGGTCGTTGAGATAGATGGCCTCCGTAACCGGTACCCATTCCCGTGACTAGTACCGGGGTTCATCGGGATTTCGTTGGTCTTCGATCGTCACCTCGCGACGGGAGCGCCTCGACCACATCGCCTGTTGGATGAAGCCGAGAACCAGCCCCGCACCGCCCGCGATCATCAGGATCAGCCCAACGGTGTCGATGCTGACGTGGGCAACATGCACGTTGGTGGCGAAGTAGAGGATCGCTCCGACGGCAATCAGGAATATCGAGCCCCCGATGGTCATCAGACCCTCCCCATGAGGAGCAGGACCAGCAGAACGATCGCGATCAAGCCAAGGATGCCTCCGGCCACGGCCACCTTGAGCAAGACGAGCACGATCGCAACGATGATCAAGGCAGCGATTACAGCTCCGACCATGAGTTCTCCTCTCCCTCAGTTCCGCAGCTCTCGCTTTTGGAACAGTTTTCACAATTCGATGGCGGGCTACCCCTAACAGCTCCCGAGAAAACCCGGTGACGATTGAGTCTGCGCGTCATAGGGTTCGGAGGCGATGAGCCCGATTCCCTATGTCCGCGGTCAGCTGGTTGTGCTCTCAGTGCTGATCGTCGTCGCGGCAATCGTCGGTGCTCCGCTGGTGGCGCTTTGCTCTGCCGCCGTCGCGCTTGGGCTCTCTCGCTGCTTCGAGGCCCGCTACCGACACGACGTCTCGGTGACGGAGGCAGAGATTCCACCCCACCGCGCCAAGCTGGACACGGTGATGAGCAACGATGCCTGGGGTGGCCTCGGACCGGCTCTGCTCGTCGCGCTCGCTGCCCTTCTGCTGGGCTCCGATCCGCGAGAACCGACGTTCGACACCGTCCGTTCAGTCCTGGCGAGCTTGACGATCGCCGCCACCGGCGTCTACTCCTCGAGCCTCGTCGACTGGTACGTCATCCTGCCTCGGATCAGCGGCCAGCTCGGCTACCGGCCCTGCCGGGACACCCACCCGAGGTTCCCCTTCCCCCATAGCTGGAAGGAGGTCACCCGCTGGTGGTACATACACCGCATCGTCGGCGCCCTGATCTTTCGCGTCTTCGTCGCCCTCGCCGCCGCGGCGATCGTCGGTGACCTGATCGGCGCCGGTGTCCAGACCAAAGTCGCAGCCGGCTTGATCATCGGCCTCTTCGGCCCCTACATGGCCTCGATTCCCGACGCGATCATGCAGGCCTCCCAGCCAAAGGTGCTGGTAGGCCAGACCGTCCTGGTCAAAGCGCGGGCCCGGCGGCAGCTGCTGCCGCCGTTTCGCAAGCTCTATCCGCCCGACCTCCATGGCCCCCAGTACGTCGTCGACGTCTCGTTGGAGGGCGTTCACATGACCGCCACCGCACCTCGAGAAGCCGCGAAGCTGCCGGCCAAGGAACCTTTTGTCTGCAACCCCGACAAGCTCGCCCTGGCAAACCTCGAGTCCGCTCGCCACGCCCCGCACCAGTTCCGCGGTTGCCAGGGACGCTGCGCCGGAATCAACTGGTACTGCATCGAGAACCCAAGTTGCTTCGAGGCGAAGTAGAGGCGTGAGTCAGCTGCCCGAACGCTTGCCGCCGCGGCTGCTGGCGGAGCGGCCCCTGGTTGAGCTGCGGGAGGAGCTTTTCGATTCGCCCGAGCGCGCCCTTTCCTTGTTGACGGCGCGGGCGGCGATCTCCTCAGCCCGGCCCTCCGACCGTCCCGCTTTCTTCTCACTCTGCTTGATGTGCTCGTACTGACGCGCTCGCTTAGTGCCTTTTTTGACTCCCCGAGGTGGCATGGCAACTCCTTTTCGTCGCTCTCACGGTTCCCCTACCCCATGAGGCCCGAGCTAAGCACCGCGTAAGCCGTTTTGACCGGCTGGGGCGAGGGTAGATCGCCTCCATGAGCGGCAATGGGTCAGAGGCCGCGACGGTCGAGACGCGCATCCCCTCCCGTCTCGACCGTCTGCCTTGGTCGCGCTTTCACTGGATGGTGGTGATCGGCCTCGGGACCGTCTGGATCCTCGACGGCCTCGAGGTGACGATCGTCGGCTCGATCGGCGAGCGCCTCACCGAACACGGCAGCGGTATCTCCCTCGACGCGAGCCAGATCGGCACCGCCGCCGCCTTCTACGTCGGCGGCGCCTGCCTCGGCGCCCTCTTCTTCGGCCAGCTGACCGATCGCTTCGGCCGCAAGAAGCTCTTCCTGGTGACGCTGGCCGTCTACATCACGGCCACCGTGGCGACCGCCTTCTCCTTCGCCGCCTGGTACTTCTACGCGGCGCGGTTCTTCACCGGCGCCGGGATCGGCGGCGAGTACGCGGCGATCAACTCCGCGATCGACGAGCTGATCCCCGCCAGGGTGCGCGGCCGGGTCGACCTGATCATCAACGGCAGCTACTGGGTCGGCGCCGCCGGAGGCGCCCTTGCCGCGGTCGTCCTGCTCGACACCGCGCTCTTCGCCGCCGACGTCGGCTGGCGCCTCGCCTTCGCCCTCGGGGCCGCCCTCGGCGTCGGCATCCTGCTGGTTCGCCGCAACGTTCCCGAGAGCCCGCGCTGGCTCTTCATCCACGGCCGCAACGAGGAAGCCGAGGAGGTCGTCGGCCAGATCGAGAGGGAAGTGAGCGAGGACACGGGCGAGGAGCTGCCCGAGCCCGAGGACTCGCTGGTCGTGCAACCACGAGAGCGGATCCGCTTCCGCGAGATCGCGCGCACCGCGTTCGAGAGATACCCGCGCCGGACCGTCCTCGGCCTCTCCCTCTTCGTCGGCCAGGCCTTCCTCTACAACGCCATCACCTTCGACCTCGGCACCCTGCTGGGCGAATTCTTCGAAGTCGGCTCCGGCACGATTCCCCTTTACATCGCCCTCTTCGCCGCCTCCAACTTCCTCGGGCCTCTCACCCTCGGCCGCCTCTTCGACACCGTCGGGCGCAAGCCGATGGTCTCCTTCACCTATCTCGGCTCGGCGCTGATCACCGCGGTCCTCGGGGTCTTCCTGCTCGGCAACGACCTGACGACGTGGTCGTTCATGGCCTTCATCATGGCGATCTTCTTCCTCGCCTCGGCCGGGGCCAGCTCGGCCTACCTGACCGTCTCGGAGATCTTCCCGATGGAGACGCGGGCGCTCTCGATCGCCTTCTTCTACGCGGTGGGCACCGCCGCCGGGGGCATCGCCGGGCCGCTGCTCTTCGGCCACCTGATCAACAGCGGTAGCCAGGACCAGGTCGCGATCGGCTTCTTCATCGGCGCCGTGGTGATGGCGATCGGCGGGATCGCTGAGCTCGCCTTCGGCGTCAAAGCCGAGCAGCGCCAGCTCGAGGACGTGGCTGAACCACTGACCGCGGAGGGCGCGCCAGAGTCGGTGGAAGCCGAAACCGAACGACCCAGGGACGAGGAGGCCGAACGGGCGCAGCGCATCAGGAGCCGCGCCGAGGCGCGGGAGCGACGAGAACGGGCCGGCCGCAGGCGCTACCGGCCCGGGCCGGGGCATCTGGGCGCCTCGCGTGGCCTGACCCCTTCGGCGGGTGAAGTCGACAGCGAAGCCGACCTCGACCGTGAGATCGCGATCATCGGCCGCGCCCTCGAGGACCACGGCAGCGCCAACCGTCGTGAGCTCGCCCGCCGGGTGGGCGCCCGCTACTGGGGACCCGGGAGGTTCCGCTCGGCGCTGCGCGAGGCCGTCGCCGAAGGCGCTGTCAAACGGCTGCGGGGTGGCGAGTACGCGCCCGCCCAGAGCGCCGACGGCGAGCGGGGGCCCTCGCAGCTCGCCGAGCGCTGAGACGATGCCGCGGCTCTGGCCGGCGCTCAAGCGGACGGTCGCCGAGTTCCGAGACGACAACCTCACCGACTGGGCGGCGGCGCTCACCTACTACGGCTTGCTCTCGCTCTTTCCCGGTCTGATCGCCCTCGTCTCGATCGTTGGCCTGGTGGGAGACCCCAGGGGCGCGACGCAGACGATCACCGAAATCGTCACCGCAATTGGACCGCAATCAGCCGCGCAGACCTTCGCCGGCCCGATCGAATCGATCGCCACCGACCAGGGGACCGCCGGCACCGCTTTCGTCCTTGGTCTGTCGGTGGCGCTGTGGTCGGCGTCGGGCTACGTCGGCGCCTTCATCCGCGCCTCCAACGTGATCTATGAGACCCGCGAGGGGCGGCCATTCTGGAGGCTGCGACCGCTGCAGATCGTGGTGACCCTGACGATGGTCCTGCTCGGGGTAATGCTCGTCATCGGACTCGTCCTGACCGGGCCGGTGGTCGATGCGGTGGCCGGGCCGCTCGGTGTCGGCTCGACCGCGGTGACGTTTTGGAACGTCGCCAAGTGGCCGGCGATGGCAGCCATCTTCGTGCTGATGGTCGGCGTTCTCTACTACGCCGCGCCGAACGCGAAGATCCGCAGCTTCAAGTGGGTCACCCCCGGCAGCCTGGTCGCGATCGTCGTCTGGGCGATCGCCTCGGCGGGCTTCGCCCTCTACGTCGCCAACTTCGGCTCCTACGACAAGACCTACGGCACGCTCGGTGGGCTGGTCGCGCTGCTCGTCTGGCTCTGGATCAGCAACCTGGCGATCCTCTTCGGCCACGAGCCTGAACGCGGAGCTGGAGCGGGGCGTCGAGATCGAGGAGGGTCGGCTCGGGGCCGAGCAGGAGATCCAGATCGAGCCCCGGGTCAACCCTTAGAAGACGGCGTGACCTATGCGCCGGTGGAGGCACTCTCCCGCTGTCCCTCGTGCACACCCTCGGCGAACTCCTCGACGAGCTTTGCGTTGAACGCTTCGAGGTCGTCGGGCTTGCGGCTGCTGACCAGGCCCTGGTCAACGTGGACTTCCTCGTCGACCCACTCCGCCCCGGCGTTGCGCAGGTCGGCCTGCAGGCTGGGCCAGGAGGTGAGCGTGCGGCCATCGACGACGTCGGCGTTGATCAGGGTCCACGGCCCGTGGCAGATCGCCCCCACCGGCTTACCGGCTTCGAAGAAGGAGCGGACGAACTGGACCGCGTCGGTGTCCATGCGCAACTGGTCGGGATTGGCGACGACGCCCGGCAGCACCAAGCCGTCATAGTCGTCGGGGTCGGCCTCGCCCACGACCTTGTCCGGGGTGAAGGTGTCTCCCTTGTCCAGGTGGTTGAAGGCCTGGACCTCGCCGCTTTCGGAAGCGAGCAGGTCGACCTCGGCGCCCGCCTCGCGCAGCGCATCGCGGGGGCTGGTCAGCTCGACCTCCTCGACTCCCTCGTTGGCGACGAGGATCGCGATTCTCTTGTCCTGCAACTGGTCTGACATCTGAAGCTCCTTGTTCACTCGGAAACGAGGGTCGCCAGCCCGGACGCCTCTCTCCGCTTAGCGGCGGTTGGTCTTCTCACCCAAGCGGGAACCGGTCCAAGGGCCGATGAAAGCCGCTGGGATCCGGGCCGGCGGTCACTGTCATCGGCTACCCCAGGTCGGCGAGGCGAAACGTCGCCGAAGGCCCGGGTACGCCGGGGCCTACCCTTCGTCGGAACCGGCAAGCGCCGGTTTTAATAGCGACGACCTGGGTAAGGGATGACTTCGCCGGGCGACCATCGACTAGATAAAGAATCCGAGCTGTGGCGGCATTTTGCCCGCGAGCGTGACCCGGCGATCCGGGAAGAGCTGGTGCGCCGAAACCTTCCCTTCGCCAAGCGGCTGGCGCTGCGCTATCGCGGGGCCAGCGAGCCCTTCGACGACCTGCTGCAGGTCGCCACCCTGGGGCTGCTCAACGCGGTCGACCGCTTCGACCCCGAGCGCGGCATCCCCTTCACCGCCTTCGCCTCGCCGACCATCCTCGGCGAACTCAAGCGCCACTTCCGCGATCGGGTCTGGACCGTGCGGGTACCGCGTGGCCTGCACGACCGCATGGGCGACGTCGAGAAAGCGACCGCGGAGCTGACCACCGAACTGCAGCGCTCTCCCTCGGTGGGCGAGATCGCCGCGCGGCTCGGGATCGAGCAGACCGACGTGCTCGAGGTGATGGAGGCCAACCACAACCGCCGCCCGCTCTCACTCGACCGCCCCGCCGGCTCGGATGACTCCGAGGAGTCGCCGGCGGCGGAGTGGATCGGCTCGGAGGACGAGTCCTACGAGCTGGTCGAGGCGCGGATCGCGCTCGACTCGGCGCTCCCTCTCCTCGACGAGCGCGAGCGGCTGGTGCTTCGCCTGCGCTTCGTCGAGGACATGACCCAGTCCCAGATCGCCGGGCGCATCGGCAACTCGCAGATGCACGTCTCACGCATCCTGCGGCGGGCCCTGGCCCGCATCCGCGACCAGATCAGGGAGCAGCAGCGAAGCGGATGATCAGGTACTCGCCGTCGTCGGACTTCTCGACGGTGAGCTCGTCCGCCAGCACCTCCAGCGAGCCGCCGACGTCCGGCAGCTCCAGGTCCTTGCGTATCTCGGCCGCGGCGCCGGGGGCCATCGGCCCGAGGCGCAGGTCGAGACCGCTCGGGCGCTCGTCAAGCCCGAGGCGGACGCGGCCGTCGGCGAAGCGCTCGGGCGCGGCGATTGCGATCGCGTCGGAGACGAGGATCGCGTCGGAGACCCGGTCAATCGAGAGGTCGCGCCGCGCGGCGAGGACACTGACGACGCGGGCGAGAACGGGAGTGAGCAGCTCGGAATTGTCGACGATCACCTCGGTGCGCCCCTCCTCCGCGAAGGGCTTCATCTCGACCGGGTCCCCGCTGCGGCCGCGCAGCGGCAGCCGCATCGTGATCTCGGTGCCCCGATCGAGGCCGCCCGAGATCGAGAAGCTGCCCGAGAGCGCCGCGATCAGCGAGAGACCGAGCCGCAGGCTTTCGCGCTCGACGTCCGCCTCCGGCTTAAAGCCGACCCCCTCGTCACGCACGGTCACGGTCAGGCCATCCCCATCGGGCAGCGCCTCGACGCTGAGCGGCCCGGGACGGCCCCGATAGGCGTGCACGACGACGTTCATGCAGGCCTCGGTGACGACCGTCTTCAGGTCGGCGACGTGGAGCTCCTCCATGCCGATCTCCTCGGCCAGCCCGGCGAGCGCGTGGCGAACGACGGCAACGTTCTCAGCCTTTGCGGGCAACACCATCTGAAGCCCCCCGGGCCTGTCTTGAATCGCCAAAGTGTCTGAGCCGGTTCCCATCTTGCCGCCGAGCGAACTTCCTCCGCAGGAACGAGCATAAGTCGTCGTGCTTTCGATTTACCCCGCTACCCTCGCCGATGCGGGGGCAAACCCAGAGTCGGAGCGGGCTCCCGGGGCGGTCCGGACAGCCGCAGGCCTGATGTAGGATCGGACGGTGAACTTAGTTCCATTCGAGGTGAAGAGCGAAGAGCTCGAGGATGGCATTCGCACCTTCACCGTTCGCGGCGAGCTGGACATGGGCACGGCTCCCGATCTGGAGCGCAGTCTCGATCCGGCCCTCGCGGATTCAGGTGCCTCGATCATGCTCGACCTCTCCGAGTGCGAGTTCATAGACTCGACCGGGATCGCCCTGATCGTGCGCGCCTGGCAGCAGCTCGAGCGGGCGGGCGGGCGCCTCGCCCTCTGCTCGCACAACCTCCAGGTGCGGCGGCTGCTGAAGATCACCGGGGTGGAATCCTCGATCCCGATGCACGAGCGTCGCGACGACGCCCTCGCCGAGCTTCGCGCCTGATCAGGCCTGGATCTCGGCGAAGCGGTCGACGGCCTGCTCGGCGTCCGGAAAGACCTCGCCGCGGACGAAGCGGCCGTCGCGCACCCGCCAGATCCAGGCAACCGGAACGTCACGGATGCCGAGCTCGCGGCTGCGTGCGTAGACGCGGCCGCGGACGAGCAGGGCCTCGCCGCGCGCCTCGATCTCGCTCGGGGTGATCTGCAGCTCTTCCCAGATCTGGGCAACGTCGGCCAGGTAATCGCGCAGCCCGGCGGGGCCGGAGTAAGGGGCGTCGCGGCCGACCGCCTCGGCGGTGACGGCCGGAAAGAACTCCATCGAGTCGTCGCAGAGGTCGAAGATGCCGGCCTCATCGCGGAGGTTGAAGCATTCGTAGAGGCGCTGGACCAGCGCCCGCGGCGAATCTGGCATCAGCGCGAACCGGCGGGGACTGGTCGGTCGGTCGGGACGCCGGCCGATGCGGCGGAGCGCTGCCGCGATGCGCGCGCGATCGCCAGCATCGCTATGTCGTCCTCGAAGCGGCCCTCGGTGAAGGAGTGCAGCGATCCCTCGAGATGCTGAACGGCAAGCACCGGATGGTGTACGCCGCGGAGGTGGAAGTGCAGGCGTTCCTCACCGAAGCGCCCTTCCGGTCCCCGCGCCTCGGTGATCCCGTCGGTGATCACCACCAGTTGCTGGCCCGGCTCAACCTCGGCATGCGAGAGGCTCCACTCCGAGTCGGGGAAGGCGCCGAGCACGGGGTCCGAGCCGGCCGCCTCGCTCACCGCCTCGCCGTCGACCAGCAGCGGCGGCGGGTGCCCGGCAACGGCCAGGCGAACCGGTTCGGCGGGGTCTTCGGCGAGCGTCATCGCCGCGAGGCTGCAGAGGGCCGAGTCGCCGCGCGCGAGCAGCGCCCGGTTGAGCGTGCGCAGGGCGAGGAGGGGATCGTCGGTGAGCACGGCCGCGGTGCGCAGGGTGTAGCGAGCGATGGCGGTGAGCGAGGCTGCGTGGGCGCCGCGGCCGGTGACGTCCCCGATCACCAGCATCCAGCCGCCGGGCACGCGGAAGGCGTCGTAGAAGTCACCCCCCACTTCGTTCTCGGCCCCCGCCGGCCGGTACATGGCAGCGACCGTCCAGCCGGGGATGTCGGGCAGCGGCGAGGGCAGCAGGCCCCGCTGCAGGGTCTCGGCGATCTCCGCGCGGGCGCGCTCGGCGCGCTCGAGGTCGGCGAAGAGGCCGCAGTTGTCGAGCGCGAGGGCGACGCGGCCGGAGAGGATCCAGGCGAAGCGGGCGTCCCCGCGCCGGTAGCGGCGGCCGGACCAGGCGACGCCGAGGGTAAGCGCGCCGGTGACTTCGCCGCGAGCGTGCAAGGCGACCGTGACCGCCGAGCGCAGGCCGAGGCTGCGAAGGAACTCGAAGTCCGCCTCGTCGTGGGAGAGATCGCGGACGTCTAGGTAGGACATGCGTTCGTAGAAGCGCGGCGCCAGCGAGGAGTCGCCGTCGGCGATCATGCTCGGCGGGAGCGAAGGGGCCCGCTCGGCCAGGCCGCGCTCGAACCCAGGGCTCCCGCTGGGTGCCACCCGTACGGCGGCGCGGCGCGGCACGCGATCCTCGTCGATCACGTCGATCATGCAGAAGTCGGCGACCTGCGGCACCAGGATCTCGCAGATCGCGTCGAAGGTCTCCTGCAGCGAACCGCCCGCGTCGGAGACCGCGGCAACGTCGGCGAGGATCTGAAAGCGGCGCCGGGCCCTGCGCTCGCGCCGCACAGTGACCACGAGCAGGACCAGCGTCAGAAAGGCCGCGAGGGCCGCCACGGCTATCGCGATCCAGTCGATTTTTCAGCCTCCTGCGGTTGGTTTTTCTCTACCGAAAACACAGTAACTCCCATGATCCCGAATGTCTATCTCGGATCCCGCCCGTGCTTCGGAGCGGAGCCCCACCCCGGCTGCGCCCGGCCGGGCGCGACGCTAGCCTGCCGCGCGATGGGAAGGCCCTTGACGAACCGTTGCCCACGGCGCTTGCCGTGGGTGCTCCTAGCACTGTCACTGCTCGCGTTCCCGGGCACGGCGTCGGCGGCCGGCCGCATCTGGGTCTCCCCCGACGGCTCCGACTCCGGCCTCGGCACGAAGGCCGCGCCGTTCGCCACCCTTGGCCGGGCGCAGAAGGCGGCCCGGCAGTCGCTTCGCCTCCAGCCGAATGCGGACGTCGTCGTCATCCTGCGCGGCGGCGCCTACCGGATGAAGAGTCCCCTGAAGCTCACCGCCCTCGACTCCGGCCGCGGCGGGCACGACGTCGTCTTCCGCGCCTACCGCGGCGAACGGCCGCTGGTCTCGGGGGCCATTCGCGTCCCCGGGACCGCCTGGTCTCCGTTCGGCAAGGGAACCGGCATCTGGCGGGCCCGCGTCGGCAAGGTTCAAACCCGCGAGCTGTACGTCAACGGCAAGAGGGCGACCCGCGCCGCGACCGGCGAATACCCGGCCGGCTTCCTGCCCAGCTGGAACGGCGGCGGGCCCGAAAGCGGCATCGAGTACCTGCCGAGCATCGAACCGGGCGGACTCAACCCGGCCGCGTGGGGAGACCCGACCGAGTGGACCAACGCCGGCGACGTCGAAGCGGTCATCCTCACCCAGTGGAAGACGATGAGCGTGCCGCTGCGCTCGGTCACGCCGGCCGCCGGGTCGACTCCGGGCCTTCTGCACATGGCCGAACCGGCGTGGAAGAACGCCAACGCCTTCCTCGGCCCCGACGGCAAGCCGGGGATCTGGAGCTTCTGGCAGGTCACACGCTTCGAAAACGCCCTCCAGTTCCTCGACTCGCCGGGCGAGTGGTACCTGGACGAAAAGCACGGCTGGCTCTATTACATGCCGTACCCCTGGGAAAACCTGAGGACCGCCGACGTCGAGCTGCCGGTCCTCCACAGCCTCGTCCAGGGCAACGGCAGCGCCGCGAAGCCGGTCGGCAACATCGAATTCCGCGGCCTCACCTTCTCCTACGCGACGTGGCTGCAGCCGAGCGGCAACAGCGGCTACGTCTCCGACCAGGGCGGCTTCCACCTGGTCGGCGAAGGCCACGAACCGAACGTCATCGGCCACGACCCGCACGACTCCCCCACCCCGGGGAACGTCTCCTTCCGCTTCGCCCACGATGTCCGCTTCGTCAACGACCGCTTCCGCCACCTCGGAGCGGTCGGGCTGTCGCTCGGCACCGGCAGCCACCACACCCTGGTCAGGGGCAGCACCTTCGCCGACGTCGGCTCCTCGGCGATCCAGCTCAGCGGCATCGCGGCCGCCGACCACAACCCCGAGAGCAGCGCCCAGGCGAGCTTCGGCAACACGATCTCGGGCAACCTGATCTCCCACGTCGCCTGGGAGTACCCGGACGCGCCGGGGATCTTCGTCGGCTTCTCCAGCGGCACCAAGGTGCTCCGCAACACGGTCGAGGACGTGCCCTGGAGCGGGATCGCCCTCGGCTGGGGCTGGGGACTGCTGGACCCGGGCGGCTTCCCTGGCCTGCCCCACGCGAGCCGGCACCAGTGGGGCGAATGGGAAAACCCGACGCCGAACCGCAACAGCCTGGTCGCCGGCAACACGATCCGGGAATTCCTCGGCCTGCTCTGGGACGGCGGGGCGATCTACACCACCGGCTTCCAGGGCACGAGCTCCGAAAACAGCCTGCGGATCGAAAACAACACCGCCTACGGCAAGCGCCCGAAGGCGGGCGGAAACACCTTCTACACCGACGGCGGCAGCCGCTACATCACCGTGCGGGGGAATACCTCCTACGACAACCCGATCGGGACGACCGACCTCGGCCCGCCGCCGCGCAGCGGGGACCCGCTGCCCTACCCGAAAGCGCCGAGCGACGGCGACGGCGCCCCCTACGGATCCGACATCGGAGGCTGCGTCACCTACGGCGACATCCAGTACGTGGGGAACTCCTGGTTCGAACCCCCGATGCAGGCCGAGATGCAGCTGAACAACGACTTCTACTTCCTGATCTCGGGCGGCAAGCTGGCCCCCTACTCGCCGCAGGGCTTCTTCGACATCTGCCCTTACTCCGACCAGGGGACCAGCTACCCGACCAACCTCTCGTTCTCCGAAAACACGATCCACCCGGCCTCGCCCTAACCCGTCTCCGTCCGCCACTACCTTGCGCCGATGCTGGATGTGACGCTGCCACTGGCGACCGACTGGGCGGAAGTGCTGGTGCCGCCTGTGTGGAGCGCGGTACTGGTGCTGATCCTCCTGCTGCTGGCCTGGGCACTACGCAAGCCGCTGACCCGAGCGCTTGCGGCGATGGGAGTCTCGCGACTGAGCGTGATGGGGGTCGATGTGGAGTGGATCACGAACCAAGCCGGGAACGCATACCGGGCGCGCGATCGGGACACGCCGGCGCGGGAGGAACTGCGGGCATTCGCTCTGTTGGGAGTTCGGCTAAAGCCACTGATACAGGGTCGACGGATCCTCTGGATCGATGACCTCCCCGCCATTCACGACACCGAGGCGCTGCTGCTGCGCCGGCTCGGGGTCGACGTCGAAAACGCACTCAGTACCGAGGAGGGGATGGAGCGGCTGCGTCGCGACCTGACGCGCTTTGACCTCATCGTCTCCGACTGGACGCGGGGGAGCAATGAAGAGGCAGGGCCGGAGCTTCTGGCGAGCCTTGCCGGCGACGGGATCGGCCTGCCGGTGCTGATGTACGTTGGCGAAGTCTCGGCCGAGCGCCGCGCTCAAGCCGGGCGAGCTCGGCGCGAAAGCAGTCACCAACGACCCTGACGAGCTCCTAAAGCTGATCCTGGTCGAACTGGCGACTGCGCTCTAGCTGCTCACGGAGAGCGTAAGCCGTCGGTAGGCCCATGCGAGCAAGCGGCGCTCACTTCTTCGCGTGCAGGTTCCCGACGACGCCGACTCGGAAGCCGAGCCAGGGATAGGTGACGTTGTAGAAGTGGTTGTCCTGGGGCTGCAGGCCGACCGCCGAGAGCCACAGCTGGTACGCGGGAGCGTTGGCGATTCCGCCGTGCAGGCGGCGCCAAACCCGGCCGCCGCTGCGTCCGGACGGGGGCGGGGTGATCGTGTCGGTCCACTCGACCGCGTTGCCGCCCTGTTCGAGCGTGCCCCACGGCGAGGGGGTCAGCGCCTGGCCGACCGTGCTGAGGCTGCCCTGGTAGAGCTCGGCGTAGGTGGTCGGGTCGATCCCGAACGGGTTGACGCTCGAGCAGAGAGTCGGTTCGACCTCCGCCGGGCACCAGCTCGGCGCGGGCGTGCCCGAGGCGTGGTAGTTCGCCAGCGGCTGGGTGGTCGCGTTGGTGACGTCGCCGCTGGTCGGGTCAAGCAGGGCCTGCGCCGGCGCGGTCGCGGTTCCGTCACCGAAGACGCCGGGGTTGGTCGGGTACTTCCAGTAGGAGAAGGTACCGCCGCCGCTCGGGTCGTAGTAGGCCGCCTTGATCCACTCGTTCTGGCTCGGGACGACGAACCCGGTCTTGTGGGTACGGGTCGCCCCCGTGCGCTTGTTGCGCGCCAGGTCGTACATCCCCCGCTCGGTCTGCCGGGAGAGCTTCACCTGGTAGTCGACGTACTTGAAGGCACCGTCGACGCTTGCCTGCTTGAAGAGGACCTGACCGTTGTAGAGGGAGTTGACGAAGCGAGCCGCGCGCAGGAAGTTGGCGAAGCCGTACGGCTTGTCGGCCCACTCCGGATAGGCAACCGAGTAGTGGCGGCCCGGGTGGGCGCGAGCTGACATGTCGACCTGGCCGTACTTCGGCCACCCGGCGGAGCCCTCGGTCGGGTCGTAGAGGTCGTGGGGATCGCGCCCGGTCGGGTCGACCGTGTTGAGGAACTTCACCCACTGGGCGACCGTGATCTCCAACTGACCGATGCCGTAGCGGTACTTGACCCCCCCGACCTGTTGGCACCCCTGCTTGCTTTCGGGCGCTTCCGCGCAGGTCTGGTAGATGGCGTCGGTGAACGGGACGATCGCCACCGAGGGGTTGCCGGGAGCGGCGACCTGGACCGTTTTCACCTCGACCACCGCGCGGCCGGATGCGGACGCCGCGCCTACCGGGGCGGCGAGAGCGAAGACCACCATGGCAACGACGGCAAGCATCCACCGTGTGCGCCGGGAGCCTTCACCGTCATTCACGGCGAACCGGTTCTTTGAGGGAGGAGGCTTCAATGCACACGGCTGATTCGCGGCCTGCGCACATAAGCCTTCACCGACCCGGTCGATGACACCTGTTTGGCCTGGCCAGGGGAGAGTTGCTAACGACGGTCCCTTCCCTGGCCAGACCAATCGCACAATACCGATTGAACGGGCTATATACCGACTTGCAGTAACTGGCAAGGAGACCTGATGTTTATGCTCGAAGGTGGGTTGGTTCATGGCCAACTCGCGAGGACAGAGGGAGGCCGGCCGGGCCTTAACGCTGGGTGCCCTGCTGCGCAAGCGCCGCCGGGAACGCGGCTACACGCTCGACCAGTTGGCAAAGCGAATCCCGATGTCGGCCTCCAACCTCTCCCGCCTCGAGCTGGGCAGCCAGGGGCCGCCGGCAGACGAGGTGATCGAGCAGATCGCCAGAGCGCTCGCCGCCGACCCGGGCGAGCTGCTGCAGGCCGCGGGGCGGATCGGCGGCGATCAGCCCTTCGAGCAGGTCGTGCTGGAGCGGCTCGATGCGATCGGGCGCGAGGTGCGCGAGATGCGAAGGGCGATCGCCCGGCTGATGAAACGCCCGTAGTCCCGCGGTCAAGGGTCATCTAGGGTGGGCCGGTGACCGCGATGCCGACAGTCGACGGGGTCGCCCACAGCTGGGTCGAGGCGCGGGGACTGCGCTTCCACGTCGCCGAAGGCGGCTCGGGGGACGACCCGGTCCTGCTCCTGCACGGCTGGCCACAGCACTGGTACGAGTGGCGCGACCTGATGCCGGCGCTGGCGGAGCGCCACCGCGTGCTGGCGATGGACCTGCGCGGCTTCGGCTGGTCCGACGCGCCCCGCGACGGCTACGAGAAGGAGAACCTGGCGACCGACGTGCTCGCCGTCCTCGACGAGCTGGGGCTGGAGCGGGTGAAGCTGGTCGGCCACGACTGGGGCGGCTGGGTCGGCTTCCTGCTCTGCCTGCGCGCGCCCGAGCGTTTCGACCGCTACCTGGCGCTGAACATCCCCCACCCGTGGATTCAGATGCGCAAGGCACTGCCGCACTCCTGGCGGCTGCTCTACCAGGCGTTCGTCCTCGCGCCGGGGATCGGCTACCTCGCGCACCGGCGCAAACGGTTCGTGCGGATGGCCCTGCGCGCCGGCGGCGCCGACCCCCGCTTCTGGGACGAGCGGACGCTCTCAGTCTTCGCCGACAACCTCGCCGAGCCGTCCCGGGCCAGGGCAGCCGTGCAGATGTACCGGGTCTTCAACCTGCGCGAGCTGGTGCCGGTCCTGCGCGGGCGCTACGCCGAGCAGCGCCTGACCGTTCCGACCCGGATGCTCTTCGGCACCGGCGACGCCGCGATCCACACCGACCTTCTCGCCGGCTACGAGGCCCACGCCGACGACATGGAGATCGAGTTCGTCCCGGGATGCGGCCACTTCATCGCCGACGAGCGCCCCGACCTGGTGGCAGAGCGAGCCCGGGCGTTCTTCGCCGCGCCTTTGTAGAGCGCGAGTCTGCATTTGGGCGCCCTCAGCACGTACAAATGCAGACTCACGGAAGAGACAGCGGCTCAGCGCGCCTGCGTGTAGCGGAGGGAACCGGGGGTGGTGAGGCTTTCGCCCGTCTCCAGCAGGGTCTTTAGGCCGGAGAGGATCATTGGCCAGCCGCCGAAGAGTTCGTCGTTGGCGCCCTCGGCAAGTTGGTCGTGGGTCACCGTCAGCCGGCAGGAGTCCTCGACCTGCTCGATCTCCCAGGTGACCCGCGAGGTCCCTTCACTGCGCACCTGCTCGCCCCAGAGCGCGTTGAAGCTCTGGACCAGGCGCCTGGGCGGTTCCACCTCGAGGTTCTCGCCGGCGGCGATCGCGACCCCGGCACCGGGATGGAACCCCTCGTAGCCGGAGCCCGGAGTCCAGTCCGAGCGCACCCCGACGCCGAAGTTGTACTTCTGTCGCATCCCGTCGTCGGTGATCGCCTCCCAGAGTCGCTCCGGGGTCGTCTTGATGTAGATCTCGAAAACCTTCTCCATCGTCCTCTCCTCCAGTTCGTGCTTCAGGCCTGTCAGCGCCGCGGCCCATGGCTCGGCGTACTTGCTCACCCAGCGGTCGTGGACGAGCCGGACCGGGACGGGGTTGAGGAAGTGCAGCTTCTCGCGACCCCGCCTGCGGGTCGTGATCAGCCCTGCCTCCTCGAGCACCCGCAGGTGCTTCATCACGCCGAAACGCGTCATCGGCAGGCGCGCCTCGAGCTCGCTGAGCGACTGCCCGTCCCGCCCGAACAGCTCGTCGAGCAGGCCGCGGCGGGTCGGGTCCGCGAGCGCCTTGAATACCTCGTCCACGCCGGAGACTATACGTGACTAATTAGTCACCTGTCAACTGCGAGCTCGGGGATCGCTCGCGTAGCCTTCTCGGGATCTTCCGGAAGAGCAGACAGCAGCGTGTGCTTGCGTCCTGCGGAGCGGCCCTGGTCCTCGTGGCAGCCGCCCCCATGGTGGCGACAGCCGAACAGGTGCCCTGGGGGGCCGGATGCGAAACGGTGCTGCCAGGGGCGCAGCGGACCAGCGCCAACTGCGGCGCGGAACTCGACCGGGGCCGGGCGATCCCGCCGCCGGGCGCACCCGCGGCCGTCAGGGACGCGATCGCCGCCGCCAACCGGATCGACCACCGGCCCTACGTCTGGGGCGGCGGCCACCTCAGCTGGCGCTCGCGGGGCTACGACTGCTCGGGCGCCGTCGGCTACGTCCTGCACGCCGTCGGCCTGCTCGACCAGACCGTGGTCTCGGGGCAGCTGGAGAGCTGGGGCGAAGCGGGGCTCGGGCGCTGGATCACCGTCTACGCCAACGCCGAGCACACCTACATGGTGATCGCCGGCCTGCGCTTCGACACCCGCGACGACCTTCCCGGCGTCTCGGGGCCGCGCTGGCACATGGCCAGCGTCGATGGCAGGAAGTTCGTCGCCCGCCACCCAGCCGGGCTCTGAGTAGATCCGCCGGCGGCCCCACGCCTGCGCTCAGTCGAGCAGGATCAGCACGACCGTGAGCAGGCCGAGGACGATGCCGGCGGCAACCAAGGCGCCGTGGGCCAATCGCGGCGCGCTCGGGAAGCGGCCCTCGGCAAGTGCCCTCTCGACGGAGCGACGGCGGATGCTGCCGTAGGCGATCACGGCGACGCCGTAGACCGCGAAGCAGACGCCGATGACCACGTAGGGCCAGCGCTGCGAGGTCCGGTACAGGCCGGGGACGACGCGGCCCACGGCCAGCGCGACCGCCAGGGCCGTGAGCCCGGTCCGCCACCAGGCCAGCTCGGTTCGTTCGCTGGCCAGCAGGGTGCGCCGGGTGGCGTCGATCGCCTCGTCCAGCGAGGGGCCCTGAGTCTTCTCGTCCTCTCGGTCCAAGGGCTTCGGCCTCGGGCATAGCCTAGGCCTCGGCCGGCGGTTTGACGAGCAATATTTAGTCGAATAGTCTTGTTTGCCGAATGGGCGGAGGCGAGACAGGCGACAGGGTCACGGTGATCACGCTCGGGCCCGAGGGGACCTGCCACGAGCGGGCCGTCAAGCGGTACATGGAGTTCCAGGGCGTCGAGGACTACGGGATCGTCCTGATCACCGACTTCTTCGTCGGCCTCGACCTCCTCCGCGAGACGCCAAATGCCTTCCTCGTCCAGTGCAGCGCCCACCCCAAGGTGCACGAGATCACCGAGAAGTACTGGACCGAGGTCTTCGTCGTCGACACCTTCATCTACCCGACCAAGCACCTTGTGCTGCTCAGCCGGCGCGAGGTCGAGGTGCCGCGCTCGCTCGGGATCGTCCCCGCCACCAAGGGCTACGTCGACCTCTCCCAGTGGGAGACGATCGTCGACGTCGCCTCGAAGCCGATCGTCGCCGAAGAGCTGCTGGAAGGCCGCTACGACTCCGGCCTCACCCACATGGAGCACGTCGAGGAACATGCCGACGAGCTCCGCCTCGACCTCGACATCGGGGAAATCGACACCACCTGGGTGGTCTACGGCAAGGAGAAGCGCTTCAAGGGCGAGGTCATCGGCATCCCCTCGCAGCACCTCTTCCGGGTGCCCGCAGCCACGCCCGCCTGAACGAAGCGCTCAACGCTCGGCCAGCAGCTTGGCGAGACGACGCATAGCTTTGCCGGTCGGCCGTTTGACGAAGGCGCGGGTCATCGGCGGGATCAGCCTTTCCGCCCTGGCCGCCTCGATCCACTCGAGTTCGAATGAGATCTCGGTCCCGCCGTCCGGCAGCGGCTCGAGCCGGTAGGTGCCGCGGGTCCGGCGCTTGCCTTTGAGACCCACCCCTTCCTCGACGATCCGGCTCGGGCGCTCGGACTCGATCACCTCGAAGTCGGTCCAGTCCTGTGACATCGGCGCGCTTGCCCGCGCCTCGGCCTTGGCACCGACGCCGCGCCTCGGCCCGGAGAACTTCCAGTCGACGAGGAAGTGGTCGTTGAAGCCCTCGTGGTTGGCGAGGACGTCGAGGAAGTCGTAGACCTCCTCGGCCGGCTGCGGCACGGTGATGGAAACGGTCACGGGCTTCATCCGCCGATCCTATGGAAACGAGGCAACCAATCCGAACTGCATCAACTTCTCCATCTGGCAGGTGGATAAGTTGATGCAGTTCGCCGGGGGTGGGGCTTAGCTAGCCTGCCGGGCGATGGCGGCGGAGGGACAGGCGGGCTCGGGGATCGAAGTCGAAGGGCTGGTGCGCGAGTTCAAGAACGGGCCGCGGGCGGTCGACGGGATCGACCTGCGGGTGCAGGCCGGGGAGATCTACGGCTTCCTCGGCCCCAACGGCGCCGGCAAGTCGACCACGGTGCTGATGCTGACCACCCTGCTGCCGCCAACCGCGGGCACTGCCCGGGTGGCCGGCTACGACATCGTCACCGAGGGGCCGCTGGTGCGGGCCTCGATCGGCGCCGCCCTGCAGGAGGCGGCGCTCGACCCGCTGCTGACAGGGCGCGAGCACATGCGCCTGCAGACCGCCCTGCACGGCCTAGCCAAGGCGGAGCGCGCCGAGCGTGGCCAGGAGCTGCTGGAGCGGGTCGGCCTCTCGCTGGCGGCCGACCGCAGGGTGAGCGGCTACTCGGGCGGGATGAAACGGCGGCTCGACCTTGCCCTGGCGCTCGCCCACCGCCCCAGCATCCTCTTCCTCGACGAGCCGACCACCGGCCTCGACATCCAGAGCCGCACGGCGCTCTGGGACGAGGTCGGCCGCCTCGCCGCCGAGGAGGGGGTCACCGTCTTCCTCACGACCCAGTACCTGGAGGAGGCCGACGCGCTCGCCGGCCGGGTCGGGATCATCGACCACGGCCAGATCGTCGCCGAGGGCACGCCAGCCGAGCTCAAGGCCGAGATCGGCCGGCCGACGGTCGAAGCCGTGCCGCGCGACCCGGCCGAGCGCGAGCGCCTCGCTGCGGTGCTGGAGCGCTTCGGCGCGAGCGCCGGCGGCTCGCCGCTGGGAGCGGCGGCGCGGCTCGAAGGCGGCGAAGCCCAGCTCGCCGAGGTCGTCCGCGCGCTCGACTCCGAGGGGATCGCGATCGAGCGCCTGCAGCTGCACGCGCCCTCGCTCGACGACGTCTTCCTGGCCAAGACCGGCCGCTCGCTCGAGGGCGCCGAGGAGGAAGTCGAGGAGGAAGCCGACGAGGAGAAGGAGGCGGCGGTGGAGGGAGTGTGAGCCGCTCTCGGCTGCGCACCCAGGTCGGGCAGCTGGCAAGGCGCTCGGTCACGCGCACCCTGCGCCAGCCGGCCCAGATCGTCCCGGCGCTGGTCTTCCCGCTCTTCCTGCTCGCGGTCAACTCGGGCGGTCTCAGGGACGCGACCAACCTGCCCGGCTTCCCGACCGACTCCTACCTCACCTTCGCCCTCGCCGTGCCGTTCATGCAGGGCGCGCTGTTCTCGGTGATGAACGCCGGCACCGACCTCGCCCGCGACATCGAGACCGGCTTCCTCAACCGGATGGCGCTGACCCCGCTGCGCGGCACCGCCCTGCTCAGCGGCCTACTCGCCGGTGCCGTCGTGCTCGGCCTGGTGCAGGCGGTGACCTACCTGACGGTGGGCCTGATCGCCGGCGCCGAACTGATCACGGGCTTCGCCGGGGCGCTGACGATCGTCGCCCTCGCCGTCTCGATCACCGTCGGCTTCGGCTCGATCGGCCTCTTCGCGGCGCTGCGCACCGGTTCGGGCGAGGCGGTGCAGAGCCTCTTCCCGGTCTTCTTCGTCTTCCTCTTCATCTCCGCGATGGCGCTGCCGCTCGACCTGATCCAGACCGACTGGTTCCGCGCCGTCGCCAGCGCCAACCCGGTCACCTACCTGCTCGAGGCGTTCCGCTCGCTGCTCTTCGAAGGCTGGGACCCCGGTGCCCTGGCGCTGGGCTTCGGGATCGCCGCCGCGGTGCTGGCGGTCGGCATGCTGGGGGCTACAACCGCACTCAAAACCCGGCTGGTGCGGACGTGAGCGGCGGCGGCAAGGCGCCCCGGCCCGCCGGCTTCCGCGACGTCGCCCTCGCGGTCGCCTGGCGCAGCGTCCACAACTTCCTCTCCAACCCGGCCTTCCTGGTCCCCGCGGTCGTCTTCCCGCTCTTCTTCTTCGTCGCCTTCGCCGGCGGCCTCTCGGCGATCGCCAACACGCCCGGCTTCGACTTCCCCAGCGGCTACACCGCCTTCCAGTTCGTCTTCGTCCTGCTCCAGTCGGCGGCCTTCGGCGGCGTCTTCACCGGCTTCGCGATCGCCCGCGACTGGGAGATCGGCTTCGCCAACCGCTACCTGCTCGCCGCCGCCAACCGCAACGGGATCGTCGCCGGCTACGCCCTCGCCGCCCTCACCCGTGCCGTCGTCACCTGGACCGTGCTGACCGCGATCGCCCTGGTCGCGGGGATGGAGGTGGGTGGCGCCGGGGTCGAACTCTTCGGCCTCTACGGACTCGCCGTGCTGACCAACCTGGCAGCGACGCTCTGGGCGGCCGGCGTGGCGATGCGCGTCCGCTCGATCCAGGGCGGCCCGCTGATGCAGTTCCCCGTCTTCCTGATCCTCTTCCTCGCCCCGGTCTACGTCCCGCTCAGCCTGCTCAGCGGCTGGATCCACGCGGTTGCCTCGGTCAACCCGGTGACGGCCCTGCTCGAGGCCGGCCGTGGCTTCGTCTCCGGCGAACCGGTAGTCGTCGCCCTCGCCTTCGCGATCGCCGTCACCCTGCCGGTGCTCTTCGGCCTCTGGGCTCGGGGCGGGTTGAAACGGGCCGAAGCGGCGGGCTGAGCGCCCGTCCCGAGACGGGCACTAAGGCTAGTAAGCGGTGTTGCGGGAGCGCGGCCGGGGGCGGGACTTGTAGCGGGCGCCGGAACCGCGGCTCCATAGCGCTGCGTCGATCTGCGGCGGCGAGAGTTGGCCGTTCGTGGCCGCGGAGAGCTGCTCGATGGCGTGGACGGCGCAGGCTCGCAGCTCGACCTCTTCGGGGGAGCCGTGGGCGAGTAGGGCTTCGGCGTCGATCGCCTCCTCCAGAGAGGGATCGAGGCGGAGGACGCCGTCGACGCGCAGCACGTGCGGGACGAGGTTGTCGGCGAAGGCGGTGAGCTGCTCGGCATCGCGCAGCTCCGCGACGCCGAGGCGATCGACATCGGCGGCGTCGATCTGGGCGCGCTTGAAGAAGGGGACGGGCCGACCGTCATATGTTGAGACGTCGGCGAAGGCGTCCCACTCGGCGAGCAGGCCGGCAAGGGCGACGGCCGATCCGCCCGCGGCGTCGACGACCGCGGCGAAGCTGCCGGTGTGCTGGGCTAGGACCCGCTCGCCGACGTCGCGCAGCGCGACCGCGTACTGCTCCATCAACGGATGCGCCGGGTCCTGGCCGGTGACCCCGGCCAAGTCGGCAGCGGCGATCCGCGTCAGCTCCCGTGCTGGCCAGGCGCCCTCGGTGCGGAACCGCTCGGCCAATCCCGCCTCGATCGTCGAGTAGCCGCTGCGGCCCGGCCGCTTGCGGATCGTCGGCCACCAGCCCGAGCCGAAGTTGATCGCGTCGAGGCAGAGGACGAAGGCGGCGCGCAGCTCGCGGTCGCCGTCGGCCAGGGGAAGATCTGGTGGCGGGGGTTCGGACGAGTCCGCAAGGGCGACCGCGTACGGCTCGATCGCCGTCTCCTCGATCGACACCGAGCGCGCCAGGCCCGCGACCCGGGCGCAGGCCGCCCGCACCCGATCGGGAACGGAGCCCGTCGCCCCCTCGCCATCGAACTGCATCAACTTCTCCACCTGCCGGATAGATAAGTCGATGCAGTTCGCTCGAGAGGCACGCCGCAGATTCTCACCTTCCCTTTAGGTAGAGGCGGATATCGTCCCCGCGCATGACCAAGCACCGCAGCCTGATCGTGCCCGCCGTTGTCGTCGGCCTCGTCTTCCTGGCGATCTCGATCGTCTACTTCGTCGAGCCGGCGAGTTCGCTGCCCTCCTTCTTCCCCGGCCACGAGGCGGGCTCCAGCCACCACCACACCAAGCACGGGATCGCGGCCCTGGTCGTCGCCGCTGCCTGCTTCGTCTTCGCCTGGTTCCAGAGCGGGCCCTCCGACACCGCTTCCGCATAGGCTGCGCCGATGGACCCGATCTCCTACTTTCAGGCGATCGTGCTCGGCCTCCTGCAGGGCTTCGCCGAGCCGTTCCCGATCTCGAGCCTCGGCCATGCCGTAATTGCCCCGCAGCTATTCGGCTGGGACATCCACCAGAACGACAAATTCTTCCTCACCTTCCTGGTCGGTACCCACTGCGCCACGGCGATCGTCCTCTTCATCCTCTTCCGCAAGGACTGGATGCGAATCTTCAGGGGGATGGGGCGCTCGCTGCGCGACCGCAAGATCGGCGCGGGCGACAGCGACGCCAAGCTCGGCTGGCTGCTCGTGGTCGGGACGGTCCCCGCCGGCCTGATCGGCCTCCTGCTCGAGCACCCGCTGCGCTCGCTCTTCGCCTCGGCCAGCGCCGCCGCCGCCTTCCTGATCGTCAACGGCTTCCTGCTGCTGGCCTTCGAGAGCCTGCGCAAGCGCCCGCCCCGCCGCGGCGACTACCTCGGCGACGCCGAGCCGCGGATGGCAAAGCTGAGCTGGAAACA
This sequence comes from uncultured Solirubrobacterales bacterium, assembly GCA_963714665.1. Lineage (GTDB taxonomy): Bacteria > Actinomycetota > Thermoleophilia > Solirubrobacterales > 70-9 > VRUE01. The sequence goes on from CAVQPE010000008.1 coordinate 441,759, forward strand.
GGCAATCGCCGTCGGCACCGCGCAGGCGGCGGCGCTGATCCCCGGCATCTCGCGCTCGGGGGTGACGATGGGCGGCGGCCTGGTGGTCGGCCTCTCCAACGAGGACGCGGCCCGTTACTCCTTCCTGCTGGCGACGCCGATCATCGCCGCTGCCGGCTTCCTCAAGCTGCCGGAACTGCTCGGCTCGGCCGGCGACGGGGTGCGCGGCCAGGCCCTCGTCGGCGCCCTCGCCGCCGGCCTGACAACCGTGATCGCGGTCAAGTTCCTGCTCAAGTTCTTCGAGACGAACCGGCTCACGCCGTTCGGCATCTACTGCATCGTCGCTGGCACGGTCTGCAGCTTGATCTTCGCCTTCTAGTTGACCCTCGGTGCCGAGTGGTCGATTGACCCACACATACGGGGGCAAACCGACCAGTCAGCGCTGGGGACGGTGAGACTTCTCTCAAACCGCGCTTAGGAACCGTTTACGCCCCCGTCGCATCCTCTCCGGGTGGATAAACGGCCCCACCGAACCCGCCGCGGGAGCGGAGGGGCCGCGCGCGCACGTGCCCACCGTAGGAGGCGATTGCTACCCACGCTCGTCGGGGCAGGCGTGGTCGTGGCGGCGATCGCCATTCTCGCCGGCAGCGATTCGGGCTCATCCGGCGGCGAAGACGGGACAGGCCGGACCGACCCGCCGGCAACGCGGACGGTCCTCGTCGCCAAGGCCTCGAAGCCGCTGCCGGCGCCGATCTCGGGGGAGTCCGCGGTGGGCCTGCCAGGCGGCCCGCTGATCCTCGGCGGGCTCGACTCCGGCGAAGCCTCGGTCAGCGGGGTCTTCGCGCTCGACGCCGCCGGCGGGCAGCTGCGCCAGGCCGGCAGCCTGGAAGGGCCGCTGCACGACGCCGCCGCGACCGTGCTCGGCAACCGGGTGCTGGTCTTCGGCGGCGGCACGGAAACGAGCACAGGCGAAGTGCAGGCGCTGCCTGCACCTGGCGGGGAAGTCACCCCCGGCGCGACCGCGAGTGCCGTCGGCTACCTCCCGACAGTCCGCTCCGACCTCAGCGCGGTGACGATCGGCAACCGCGCCTACGTGCTCGGCGGATACGACGGGACGGCGCCGATCGACTCGGTCCTTGCGACGGAAGACGGGCGCAGCTTCAGTCAGGTCGCCACCCTGCCCGCGCCGGCCCGCTACCTGGCGACGGCGGCTCTCGACGGCAAGGTCTACGCCTTCGGCGGCGAGACCGCGAGCGGCGGCGGCAGCGATGCGATCCGGGAAGTCGACCCTCGAACCGGCAAGGCCCACATCATCGGACACACGCCCCAGCCCTTTTCCCATGCCGGCGCGCTCGTCCTCGACGGCTCCATCTACGTACTCGGCGGCGAAGACGGTGGGGCGGTCAGCGACCGCATCTGGCGCTTCGAACCGGCGAGCCGAACGCTCGTGTCAGCCGGGCGGCTTCCCTCCCCAGTCGCGGGCGCCGCCGCCACGACCGTCGGCTCGACCGGCTACCTGATCGGCGGCAAGGCATCGGACGGATCCGCCCTGCGCAGCGTCGTCCTCCTGCGCCTGCGCCGGGTGGCCCCTCCGGTCGAAGCGGCCAAAACGACCGCCCCGGCGGCCACGGCCGCAACGAAGGGGGCGGCGGCGGCATTCGCCGGCCGCATGCTGATCGCCGACCGCGGCAACAACCGGCTGCTCGTCGTCAACGCCGCCAAGAAGGTGCTCTGGCGCTTCCCCTCCCACGCCCACCCCGCTCCGCCCGGCGGCTTCTACTTCCCCGACGACGCCTTCTTCACCCACGGCGGCACCCAGATCATCTCCAACGAGGAGCAGAACGAGCGCATCGTCCAGCTCGCCTTCCCCTCCGGCAAGCTGCTCTGGTCCTACGGCCACCCCGGAGTGACCGGCTCCGAACCCGGCTACCTGCACGAGCCCGACGACGCCTACCTCTGGCGCAACGGGACCGTCTCCGTCGCCGACGCCCAGAACTGCCGCGTGCTGATCGTCTCCCAGGCGAAGAAGGTGGTGAAGGAATTCGGCGACCCCTCGCGCTGCGAACACGAACCGCCCCACGCGCTCGGCTCGCCCAACGGCGACACGCCGCTGCGCAACGGCGACCTGCTCGTCTCCGAGGTCAACGGCTCCTACATCGATGAGATCACCCGTGGCGGCAAGCTGGTCTGGAGCGTGCAGCTGCCGATCGAATACCCCTCCGACCCCCAGCAGCTCGCCCCGGACCGCTACCTGGTCGCCGACTACACGAGCCCCGGCGGCCTCTACGAGTTCAACCGCAAGGGCAAGGTCCTCTGGTCCTACCACCCCTCCTCGGGGCGGGGGATGCTCGACCACCCGAGCCTCGCCGAGCGCCTGCCCGGCGGCGACATCGCCGTCAACGACGACTACCGCCACCGGGTGGTGATCGTCGACCCGCGGACGGGCAAGATCGTCTGGCAGTACGGGCGGACCGACTCTCCCGGCCGCGGGCCCGGCCACCTCAACACCCCCGACGGCTTCGACCTGCTCGGGCCGGAAGGCGAAACGCCTACCCATCCATACACTGGCTGACCGCAACCACACCTACCCCGGAGGGTGAGGAAGATGGCGACGATCACGCAGGGCGAGGCAGCGCAGGTTGAGAAGGCGAACGCGAGCGGCAGGGCGCCGGTCGTCTTCATCCACGGCCTCTGGCTGCTGCCGGGCAGCTGGCAGCGCTGGATCGACCTCTTCGAGGAGGCCGGTTACGCGCCGCTGGCGCCAGGCTGGCCCGACGATCCGGCGACGGTCGAGGCGGCGCGGGCAAATCCCGAAGCCTTCGCCGGCAAGGGCGTGGTCCAGGTCGCCGACCACTTCGCCGAGGCGATCGGCGGGCTCGACCGCAAGCCGGCGATCGTCGGCCACTCCTTCGGCGGCCTGATCGCCCAGATCCTCGCCGGGCGCGGCCTCTCGTTCGCCTCCGTCGCGGTCGACCCGGCCCCGTTCAAAGGCGTGCTGCCGCTGCCGCTGGCGGCGATCCGGACGACGATGCCGGTGCTGGGCAACCCGCTCAACCGCGGCCGCGCCGTGACCCTCAGCTTCGACCAGTTCCGCTACGGCTGGGCCAACGCGGTCCCCGAGGACGAGGCGCGCAAGCTCTACGAGGAGTTCCACGTCGCCGCCCCCGGCAGGCCGATCTTCCAGGCGGCGTTCGCCAACTTCAACCCCGGCGCCGAGACCAAGGCCGACACGAAGAACCCCGAGCGAGGGCCGCTGCTGATCTTCACCGGTGAGGACGACCACGCGGTGCCGCCGGCGATGAGCAGGGCCGCCTTCAAGATCCAGAGTCGCAACCCCGGCACCACCGAGCACGTCGAGATGCCGAACCGCGGCCACTCGCTGACGATCGACCACGGCTGGCGCGAGGTCGCCGAGAAGGCCCTCGACTTCGTCAAGCGCTTCGGAGATTGACCCCAGCCAGGTGTGGCCAATGTCGGATGCGCTGACCGAGCGGGTTCGGGCCTGGGAGCGGCGGGGCTCGGCTGAGGAGTTCCGCGGCTACGGAATCCACACCTTTCGCCAGGAGGGCGAGGGGCCGCTGCTGCTGCTCCTGCACGGCTTCCCCTCCAGCTCCTACGACTGGCGACTCCTGCTCGAAGAGCTGCCGGGGGCAAACGCCCTCGCCTTCGACTTCCTCGGCTTCGGCCTCTCGGCGAAGCCGCACGGGCACGATTACAGCCTCTTCTGGCAGGCCGACCTGGCCGAGGAGCTGGTGCGGCGCCACGGTGGTGGGCGCCCGGTCTTCATCGTCGCCCACGACATGGGCACCTCGGTGGCGAACGAGCTGATGGCCAGGGACATCGAAGGGCTTCTGGATATGGACGTCGCCGGCATCCTGCTTTTCAACGGCAGCATGGTGCTGGAAGCGGCCAGCCCGATCCTCGGTCAGCGGCTGCTGCGCGGCCGCTTCGGGTCGCTGCTGGCGCGACTCTCCAGCGAGCGCGTCTTCCGCCAGCAGTTCGGCTCCGTCTTCGGGGACGCGCACCCCCTCGATGACGAGGAGGCCGCCGACCAGTGGTCGTTGGCCTGCCACAACGGCGGCCGCACCCTCGGCCACCGCCTGATCTCCTACATGGACCAGCGCGAAGAGCACGCCGAGCGCTGGCACGGCGCGATCCGGGACTGGGACGGCGAACTCAGCCTCGCCTGGGGCCTGCTCGACCGCGTCGCGACGACGAGCGTCCTCGCGGCGCTGCGTGAGCTGCGCCCGAGCGTCCCGGTAACCGAGCTCCCCGAGCTGGCCCACTACCCGCAGCTGGAAGACCCGCGCCAGATGGCCGGCGCGCTGCGCGGGACCCTCCCCGCCTGATCAACCGCAGCGGTCGTATTTATCGCCGCATAGCGGAAAGAAATGCGACCGCAACCGAAAAATTGGGCCCGAGTGTCGATCTGAGCGGTTCCCGTTCGTCGTTAGGGTGAGAGCGGCGATTGGCGCTGCTCACCAGACAGGAGGAACCGAGATGCAATTCATGCTTGCTTTGATCGCCGAGGAGCGCAGCTGGGAGGACGTCAGCCCCGACGAGGTGAAGAAGAACCTCGCCGAGATGGGCCAGTTCAACGCCGAGCTGACCGAGGCCGGCGCGATGGTCTTCGGCGGCGGCCTGCAGGAGCGCGCCACCGGCACCACCGTGCACTACGGCGACGGGGAGCCGCTGGTCACCGACGGCCCCTTTGCCGAGACCAAGGAGCAGCTCTCCGGCTTCTGGGTGATCGACGTCGAGAGCCTCGACGAGGCGCTCGCCTGGGCGAAGAAGATCCCGTTCGACAGCAACCACGTTGAAATCCGGCCGATGGTCACGGGTGGCAAGGAACTGCTGGAGAAGGCGGAGCGCTCGTAGCTGCCACTGGCGACAGCGTCGTCGACCGCACCTTCCGGCACGAGTCCGGGCGGGCGGTCGCGACGCTGATCCGCGTCACCGGCGACTTCGACCTCGCCGAAGAGGCGGTGCAGGAGGCCTTCGTCGTCGCCCTCGAGCGCTGGCCGGCCGAAGGAGTGCCGACCAACCCCGGCGCCTGGATTACCCGGGTCGCCCGCAACCGGGCGATCGACCGCCTGCGCCGCGAGGGCGTGCTGCGCGACAAGGTCGCGGCGCTGGAGCGGCTGGAAGCGCTGCACGCCGAGCCCGAGGCGGCACCTGGCGAGCGGCTGGGCGAGATCGAGGACGACCGGCTGCGGCTGATCTTCACCTGCTGCCACCCGGCGCTGGCGATCGAGGCGCGCGTGGCGCTGACCCTGCGCAGCCTCGGCGGGCTCGGCACCGGCGAGATCGCCCGGGCCTTCCTCAGCACCGAGCCCGCGATGGCGCAGCGGATCGTCCGCGCCAAGCGCAAGATCGCCGCCAACAGGATCCCCTACGAGGTGCCGGTCGTCGAGCAGATGCCCGAACGCCTGGCCGCCGTGCTGGCGACGCTCTACCTGATCTTCAACGAGGGCTACCTGGCCGGCAGCGGCGAGGAGCTGGTGCGGACCGAGCTGAGCGGAGAAGCGATTCGGCTGGCCCGCGTCCTCGTCGCGATGCTGCCGCGCGAGGCCGAGGCGCGCGGCCTGCTGGCGCTGATGCTGCTCACCGACGCGCGACGCGTCGCACGGGTCGACGAGGCCGGCGAAGCGGTTCTGCTCGAAGACCAGGACCGCTCGCTCTGGGACCGGGAGCGGATCGCCGAGGGCCTCGAGCTCTCGCGCGAGGCGGCGGCGGGCGGACCCGCCGGCCCGTACACGATCCAGGCCCGGATCGCCGCCGTCCACGCGGAAGCGACGACCGCTGCGGAGACCGACTGGGAACGGATCGCCCGCCTCTACGCCTGGCACCTCGAGATCGCCCCGAGCCCGGTGGTCGAACTCAACCGGGCCGTTGCCGTGGCGATGTGCGAGGGGCCGGAGCGGGGCCTGGAGTTGATCGGGTAGATCGAGGGTCTCGACGGCTACCAGCCGCTGCACACGGCACGGGCCGAGCTGCTGCGCCGCCTGGGCCGGTCCGGCGAGGCGGCGGAGTCCTACCGCCTAGCGCTCGATCTGACCGTCGAACCCGGTAGAGCGCCGCTTCATCGAGCACCGCCTCGGCGACCTCCCCGGCTGAAACCGTCCGTGCGCTTTATGCCGCCATAGCCACTGCCACGGAGTAGGCCGGAGTAGGCCGGCTCCGCGCGCGGCCTCCGCCTCGGCCTGGGCGCCATCTCCTGGCCTCGGCATCGGCGCCGGCTTCAGCACCGTCACCGCGACCACGGTGGCGAGCGCGACCAGGATCGCGCCGACGACGTAGGCGAGGTGGTAGCCGGAGTTGAGCGCGGCGAGCCGTGCGAGGCGCCGTCGGCGAGCTGGCTGTCGGTTCGCTGAGTCGCGAGCGTCGCCAGCACCGCCAGGCCGATCGCGCCGCCCACCTGCATGCTGGTGTTGACCAGGCCGGAGGCGAGGCCGGAGTCCTCCGGAGTCGCGCCCGACATCGCCAGCGTCATCAGCGAGGGGAAGGCGGTGCCGACGCCGAGGCCGACCAGCAGCATCGGCGGCCAGCAGGTCGGTGAGGTAGGTGCCGTCGACCGGGGTGCGGGCGAGGAGCAGCAGGCCGAGGCCGACCGAGATCACGCCCGGGATCAGCGTCGTCTTCGGGCCGAAGCGCATGATCAGCCTTTCCGAGAAGCCGAGCGAGAGCGTGCCCATCACGATCGTCGCCGGCAGGAAGGCGAGGCCGACCTGGAGCGCGTCGTAGCCGAGGATCCGCTGCAGGTACAGCGCGCCGAGGAAGAACATCCCGAACATGCCGGCGACCAGCAGCGACTGGATCGCGTTGGCGCCGGCGACGTTGCGCGAGCGGAAGAGTCGCAGCGGCATCAGCGGGTTCTCGATCCGCGCCTGGCGGGCGACGAAGGCGGCGCCGAGCGCGACCGAGATCGCGCCCAGCACCAGCGTCTGGGCCGAGCCCCAGCCGTGCTCGCTGACGCCGAGGATCGTGTAGACGCCGAGCATCAGCGAGCTGGTGATCAGCGCCGCGCCGGGGATGTCGGCGCCTGCCTTGAAGCCGATCCCGGGCCTGCCCTCGACCAGGCGCAGGGCGCCGTAGGCGGTGGCGATGCCGATCGGCAGGTTGATGATGAAGATCCAGTGCCAGCTGATCGCCTGGGTCAGGGCGCCGCCGAGGAGCAGGCCGATCGAGCCGCCGGCGGAGGCGACGAAGCCGTAGACGCCGATCGCTTTCGCCTGCTCCCGCGGCTCGGGGAACATGGTCACGATCATCCCCAGGATCACGGCCGAGGCCATCGCCCCGCCGACCCCGGCGAAGAAGCGGCCGCCGATCAGCATCGCCTGGTTCTCGGCGGCGGCGCAGAGCAGCGAGGCGGCGGTGAAGACCGCGAGGCCGACCAGGAACATGCGCCGCTGGCCGAGCAGGTCGCCGAGCCGGCCGGCCAGCAGCAGCAGGCCGCCGAAGGGGATCAGGTAGGCGTTGACGACCCAGGCGAGGCTGCTCTGGGAGAAGCCGAGGCTGTCCTGGATCGTCGGCAGGGCGACGTTGACGATGGTCACGTCGAGGACGATCATCAGCATCCCCGCGCAGAGCACGTAGAGCGCCAGCCAGCGGGTGCGTTCGTCGGTCACGGTTCGACCTCCTTCTCGGCGACTCGTTCCACTATCGCCGCACCGTAGCGAAGCGGCACGCGGCGGGCGAGCTGTGAGGCTCCTACCTGTAGAGCGCGATGTAGAAGGGCTCTTTTTCCGGTTTTTTGGGTTCGGCGAAGGTTCCGACTTCCACCCCCGGCGTCACGCAGGAGAGCGACCCGCCGACCCTGACGTAAGCCGTCACGGCGCCGCTCGCGCCGGGTTCGTACTGGGGGGTCACCTGTGCCCCGCGTGGGCTGAAGCCGGGGACGGTTATGCAGTAGACGCCCAGGTTGACCACTTTCACGTCCCCGGAGTCGATCCCCTTCGAGTTCCCGGCGTCGACGGTGCCGTCGAAGTTGACATGGGCGAAGAGGACCGGGTTCGCGGACTCGGCCGCGGCGGCGAAGTCGGCTTTCGCCGCGCTGGGAACCTGGCCCAGGCTCGACTCGTCGACCTTGGGACCGGTGACCGAGCCGTCGGCGAGCTGGTCGGTGCCGACGGCGCTGTCGGCGAGCTGGGCGCCGCCGACCGCGCCGAGCTGCAGCGTCGCTCAGCCCTTCTCCCGGGCGATCTTGGCCGCTTCCTGGCTGCCCAGGTACGGGGTGAGGGTGAACTCGACCAGGTCCGGGAGGAGCTCCTCGAGATCCTCGGCCTTGCCGGCGATGATGCGACGGGAGATCAGCGAGACCATGCCGCCGACGAGGGCCTCCTCGGTGGTCGGGGAGAGGCGGGCGAGGACCTCCGGCGGGCGACCCTCGCGGCCGCTGCGGAAGTAGGGGACGAAGCTCTGGATCGCGGCGTCGTAGTGCTCGATCACGACCGGGCCGGCGACGAGCGCCTCGACCATGCTGAGGCGGGCGAGCTGGGGCTCGGCGGCGAGGAAGGCGAGCATCGCGCCGATCCCGGAGCGCACCGCGTGCGGCCAGTCGCTCGCTTCCCGAAGCCGTCGGAGACGCGCTCGCGCAGCTCCGCCATCACCGTGTCATAGGCGGCGACGAAGCACTCGTCCTTGCTGGAGAAATGCTCGTAGAAGGTGCGGCGGGAAACCGCCGCGTGGCGGGTGATATGCGCGATCGTCGTACCCGAGTAGCCGTTTTCGGCGACCGCCTCGGCAAGGCCCGCAATCAGCCGCTCGCGTTGGTTGTGGGTGACGAACTCGCGCGGCAGGCCGTGACGGCCGGGCGGTAGGCGCGCCAGCTCGGGCGGGTAGCCCTCGGCGCCGTCGGTTGGCTCGTCCCGCTTTGCGGGGGTGCGTTTTTTGGCCACATCGCGACGATACCGCTCTGCTGGCGTAAAACCCCGTGCAAGCTCAGCTAGGGCCGCATCGATACCCAAATAAGGCATGACTGCGGCCGACATCAGCTGCGGAACCAGCTCCGGAAGTTCCTCCGTACAGCCGCGCACGACCCGCGAGTAGATCTGGCCGTAGGCCGCCCCGGCGAGCGCCTCCGCGGTCGTGTGGGGGACCGACTCCGGATCCTCCATCTCGTTGCGCCCGGCGTCGATCAGCGAGGCGATCACGCGCATCGTCATGTCGCGGCGGGCACGGGCGGCGTCGCCGGTGGCCAGCACCTCGATCGCGAAGGCAGCGCGATCGGGATCGTCGAGCAGCCCCTCGACGATCCCGCAGGCCACGGCGCGCAGCCGGTCGGGCCAATCCTCGCGGCTGTTGTATGCCTCCAGCATCCCGTGCATGCAGGACTCGTTGATCTCCCGCCAGGCGGAGAGAAAGCAGTCGTACTTGCTGCGGAAATGGCGGTCGAAGGTCGGCCGGTCGAGGTCGGCGCGCTCGACGATGGTTGTAATCGTCGTCTCGGCGTAACCACGCTCGGCACCGATCTCGACCAGGGCGTCGAGGATGAGCTTGCGCTCATGTCCCGCGGAGCGCTCGCGGATCTCGACGTCGAGCACTAGGTCATGGGCCCCCCGGTCCCCCTGCCCCGCGCCTAACCGGTTGCGATCGCGGCCGGCGCTTCAGCGGCGGCCCGCTTGGCGGCCTCGGCGCCCAAGGTACGGAGTGAGCGAGAACTCGACCAGCTCATCCAGGAGCCCCTCGATCTGCTCCACCTGCCCCATGATATGCGCTGGTAGAGGATCCAGAAGATCCCCCCGACGATCGTCTCCTCGAGCGTCTCCGGCAGCTTCTCGCCCTTTGCCGAGACCTTGCGGCCCATCTGGAAGAAGGGCACGAAGGTCTGGATCGAGCGCTCGTAGCGCTCGACCGCGGCCGGGCCCGGCGGAGAGGGCCTCGACGATGCAGGTGCGGGCGAGTGCCGGCTCGGCGGCCACGTAGCGGAGGAAGGCGGCGATGCCGGCGGCAATCTTGCTCGGGCCAGGTGTCGAACTTTCCCGCGGCAGTCGACGACCCGGGCGAGTGCCGACTCGACCGCGTACTCCGAGGCGGAGAGGAAGCAGTCCTCCTTGGAGGAGAAGTTTTCGTAGAAGGTGTTGCGGGCGATGCCGGCGCGGCGGACGATGTCGGAGACGGTGACGGCTCGGTAGCCTTTCTCTACCGTCTCCTCGGCAAGGGCGGCGATGATCCGGGCGCGCTGGTGCTCGACGATGAACTCCCGCGAGAGGGAGTGTCTTCCCGGCAGCGACTCTCGTCGCTTGGGGTGTGCGATCGGCCACGCGAGCCAGGGTACCCCCGGCAGTTCCCGATTCCAATCTGGACGCTGGCGGTCAGATACCGGTAAAGTACCGAGGTCCAGACAACTTGTTCCCCTGATCAAGCAGAGGAAAGATCGGATGGGAAAACAGGCCGCACCCAAAGTCCTGGCAGGGGCCGAGGGGGTCGGCGCCGCCGGGATGGTCTTCCCCGATGCCCCCGCACTCAAACCGGTGACTTCAGCCAAGCGCGAAAGGATCCTGGAGGGGATGCTCGATGCGGTCGGGTCGAGCGGCTATGACGGCGCGTCCGTGCGCACCGTGCTCGCCCAGACCGGTCTCTACCGCCAGGCCTTCTACGACAACTTCCCCGACAAGGACACCTGCTACCTGGAGGCGTTCGACCTGGGGGCGACCCGGCTGGAGGCGTTGACGGTGGCTGCGGCGGAGGCGGAGGAAACCTGGCAGGGGAAGCTGCGGGCGGGGCTCGGGGCGTTCCTGGAGGCGCTCGACCGAGAGCCGAACGTCGGTCGCGCGCTGGTCGTCGAGGTCCATGCGGCGGGGCCCAAAGCGCTCGAAAGACGTGCCGAGCTGATGAAACGAATTGCCGATTTCATCGATTTGGCGCGCGAGGCTCCAGGGGACGGAGAGTCACCGCCCCCGATCGCGCCGGAGGGCATCGTCGCCGGCATTCACGCGATCGTCCACGCACGGCTGGCGACGGGCGCGACGGAGGGTTTTCGCGAGCTGCTGCCGGAGTTCATGTACTTCGCGGTGCTGCCCTACTTCGGCTCCGACGTGGCTGAGGCCGAGATGCAGGCCGCGCGCATCTGAGCCGCTTCCCGGCACCAGGAATGGCCGCTGCGTAGGTAGTCGCGAGCGCCGATTGGACAGTGCGGCCAGGGTCTCGACGGGTACGCGAATGGCGTTGGACAGCGCGGCATCGCTGCCCTACATTGAGTCGAGATGGATTCGCCGCCTACCTCGAATCCGGAGCGGCTGCCGAGCGGCCGGCACGGCCTGCCCCGCGCCTACGTGGTGCGCTCCCAGCGCGAGCGCATGCTTGAGGCGATGGTCCGGGTGGCGGCGGCGAAGGGCTACGAGGCGACCACCGTCACCGACGTGATCGAGGTCGCCGGGGTCTCGCGCGCGACCTTCTACGAGATGTTCGACGACAAGGAGGCCTGCTTCCTCGAGGCCTACGACGCGGTGATCGACGTCCTCGTCGCCCACGTCACCAGCGCCTTCGAGTCCGCCGCCGGGGAGCCGTGGCCCGAGCGGATCGCCGCCGGCATCGGCGCCCTGGCCGAGCTGCTCGCTGCTGAGTCGGACATCGCGAGGATGGCGATGGTCGAGGTGACCGCCGCCGGAGACGACGCCCGGGCTCGCTACCGGGCAGCGCTCGCGCGCTTCACGCCCTTCCTGGAGGAGGGCCGCGACTACTCCAGCCAGGCCGAGGAGCTGCCGCTGGACACGGCCCGCTTCGCGATCGGCGGAGCCACCTCGATGATCTTCGACGAGATCCGCGCCGGGCGCGGGCCGGAACTGCAACGGATCCTGCCCGACCTCGTCTTTGCGGTGCTGATGCCCTACCTAGGTCCGGAGGAGGCAGAGGAGGAGATGCGGCGGGTTACGCAGGAGCGGTAGAGCGGGAAGCCCGGGGAAGGGGCTTCACTTAACTTTTTCGGTGGATTGGGGTTGGGCTTGGCGCTCGGAGGCGGTCGACGAAAAAGTACAAGACGTTTCGCCCCTCCCCCGGGCTTCCCGCTCAGACGCCCTTGCCATGACGACCTGCGCCGTCGGCGAATTGCTTTGCGCCGCGGACGGCGACGTGGAGGGTCTCTCGCCCTAGCTTGTGCTCCAAAGCAATTCCCTCAGAAAGCGGGAGGCCGAAGCCTTCTATTGCGGCTTGGCGGTCGGCGAGCATTGTCTCTTGCGGGAAGCTTGCGATTCGCTCGGCGAGCTCCAGTGCCCGGTTCAGGTGCTCACCTGGGGGGACTACCTCGTTGACGAGGCCGATCCGCTGGGCCTCCTCGGCCTCCACTGGGCGGCCGGTGAGGATCAGCTCAAGCGCCCTGCCCATGCCTACGATCCGAGGCAGGCGTTGGGTGCCGCCGTCGACCAGGGGCACGCCCCAGCGCCGCTCGAAGAGGCCGAAGGTGGAGGCAGGCGTGGCGATGCGGAGGTCGCACCAGAGCGCCAGCTCGACGCCGCCGGCCAGGCACCAGCCGTCGACGGCGGCGATCGCCGGCTTGGCGGGAGTGAGGCGGGTCGGGCCCATCGGCCCATCGGGATGGTCGACTTCGAGGTCCATCGCCTTCAGGTCGGCGCCGGCGCAGAAGGCGCCGCCGCCGGCACCGGTGAGGACGAGGACGCGGGCCTCGTCGTCGGCCTCGAAATCCTTCAGGCCCTGCCGGAAAGCCTCTGCCGCAGCGGCGTCGATCGCGTTGCGGCGCTGCGGCCGGTCGATCGTCAACACGGCCGCGGCGTCGATCCGCTCGTAGCGAAGCTCCCCGCTCATCGGCGAGATCCTCGCATAGAGGTGGGAGCGGGCGGGCTAGTCGCGGCGGCCATCCGGGTCTCGCTGCGACGCCCAGCTCCCGGGTGCGCCCCGGCACGCGCGGCGGTCGAGGGCAGGTTCTCGACGGCCGGACCCGGACGCTAAGCGAGCGGTCGGACACGACCCTGCGCGTGGAACGAAAACGCGACCGAGGATGACGCTCGTCGCCTGCCCGTGCGTAGCCTTCGCACGTGAAGCTCGTCGCGCCACCTTCGAGACGGTGTTCTGCTGGGCTTCCGCGGATCCCGTCTCTCCCGGTCGCAGAGCGAAGGTAGCGCGCGTCCCGCGACGGCGCTAGGGGGGCGACGAAAACGTTCCCGCAAAGTCCGGATAATTGCCCGTCCGAAAGTCGGCATCAACGTCGGCATGACCGTGGTGGCGCTGCGGCTGCTCGACCGGGCGGGACGGCGGCTGCTGCTGTTCGTCGGCGTCTCGGGGATGTCGATCTCGCTCTTCGCCCTCGGTGCCGCCTTCAAGATCTCCGGCGGCGGCAGCACCCTGGCCTCGGCCGTCGCGATCGTCAGCCTGATGACCTACGTCGCCTCCTTCGCGGTCAGCCTCGGGCCGATCTTCTGGCTGCTCAACGCCGAGATCTACCCGCTCAGCGTGCGCAGCAAGGCGGCCGGAGTGGGGACGATGGCCAACTGGACCTTCAACTTCATCGTCTCGCTCACCTTCCTGCTGCTGATCGAAGCGCTCGGCCGCAGCGGCGCCTTCTGGCTCTACGGCTGCATCGGGCTGCTCACCCTCGCCTTCTGCTGGAAGTTCGTCCCCGAGACCAAGGGCAAACGGCTGGAGGACATCCAGGCTTTCTTCCAGGAACGCGTAGACAGCCGAAAAGCACGCGCGTAGCTACCCTCCCTCGGGTGCGCATAGACGAGATCATCGCCGCCAAAGGGCCGACCTTTTCGGTCGAGCTCTTCCCGCCGAAGACGGCGGAGGCGTCCGAGGCCCTGTTCGCGACGGCGCGTTCGCTGCGCGAGCTGGACCCCGACTTCGTCTCGGTGACCTACGGCGCCGGGGGCTCCACGCGCGAGGGGACGGTCGAGATCACCCGGGCGTTGAGGGACGAGCTCGGCTACGAGACGATGGCTCACCTGAGCTGCGTCGGCGAGACCGCCGAGGGTCTCGGAGCGACGCTCGACCGGATCGCGGAGGCGGGGATAGAAAACGTCTTCGCCCTGCGCGGCGACCCACCGCGCGGCCAGGAGGACTTCGTCCAGCCCGAGGGCGGGCTCGGCAGCGCCGCCGAGCTGACCGCCTTCATCGGCTCGGGCTGGGACTTCACCGTCGGCGGCGCCTGCTTCCCCGAGGTCCATCCGGAGGCTCCCGACCTGGAGACCGACCTCGCCTACCTGAAGACCAAGGTTGAGGCGGGGGCGTCGTTCCTGGTCACCCAGCTCTTCTTCGACAACCAGGTCTACTTCGACTTCGTCGCCGCGGCGCGGGCGGCGGGGATCGGCGTGCCGATCCTGGCCGGCGTGATCCCGGTGGCGAGCTTCGCGCAGACGGAGCGGATCTGCAAGCTCTGCGACGCCTCGATCCCGGAGCGGCTCGAGCGGGCCTTCCGAGCGGCAGACGGAGACGAGCGGGCCGAGTTCGAGCTCGGCGTCGCTTACGCGGCCCAGCAGTGCTCGGAGCTGCTGGTCGCGGGCGTTCCCGGCATTCACTTCTACGCGCTCAACAAGGCACCGGCGACCCGTGCCGTGCTCGGCGCCCTGCGGGCGTCGCGGCCCTGGGAGCGCCGGCGGGGCGGCACGGGCGACTTGGCCGAGTCCCTCTGAGTAAACTGGCTGGTCCCAGATGGCGAATCGCAGGGAGGAAGAGAGAGAGCGTCTCCGCCAGGCCCGGCAGGAACGCGAGAAGGATCAGGCGGGGTCCGAGCGGCGGCGCTTGATGATCGGCTACGGGCTGGCTGGGATCGTTGGCCTGGCGGTGCTGGCTGGGATCATCGCGATCGTCGTCTCCGCGTCCAACAAGAACGACGGCGGCAAAGCACACATCGTCCAGTCGACCGGCTCCACCAACGGGATCCAGCCGGATACGCGGGCCGGGACCACGCCGCCGGCGCCGAAAGTGACGAACCTCGAGAAGGCCGCCAAAGAAGCCGGCTGCGATCTTCGCCTCGACATCCCGGAACAGGGGCACTCCCACATCCCACCGGAGGCGCCGACGCCGAACTACTCGACGAACCCGCCGACCACCGGAAATCACGTCGAACCTCCATACATGCAGGCAGACGGCGCTTACAGCGAAATGCCGAAGGAAATCGACTTCGTCCACTCGCTGGAGCACGGCCGTCTGGAGATTCAGTACAGCCCGAAACTGTCCGAAAGCGGCCAGCTGGAACTGGTCGGCCTCTACGACACGATGTACGGGGCGACGCTGCTCTTCCCGAACGAAAACATGCCCTACGAAGTTGCCGCGACCGCCTGGCGCAAGCTGATCGGCTGCAACGAATACAAGGGCGCGATCACGCTCGACGCGATCCGCGACTTCGGTGCGCGGGCATGGGGGCACGGCCGCGAGCCGGTCACCGGATTCCCCTTCACCGGGCCGACCCCCGAAGAACCGACGATCAACTGAGGACCGCGCGCCCCTAGGCGCGGTAGGCGGGAAAGAAGCCGCCCGCGGCGCGGCTGGCTGAGAGATGCTCGTAGGCGGCCCGATCGCAGACGATCTCCGAGGTGTGCCAGGGCTGCTCGCGATTGGCGAAGCCGCGCTTGAACTCCTCCAGCCGGTCGCCCCGAGCGATGCCGCCGCCGAGGTTGAGCGGCAGCCCAAGCTCGGCGGAGAGCCCGACCAGGGAGGCGACGACGTTCTTCATCGGCGAGTCGCGCAGGTGGGAGTCGGCGCTGCCGCTGAGGTAGTAGTGGAGATAGCCGTCGCTGCGGGCGGCTATCGAGGCGGCGGCGATGTCCCCGTTCGGAGCGTGCGCGAGGGCGAGCCACGTCTGCGGCGAGGTGAGGATGCGATCGAAGTACCCGGCGCTGAAGAAGTAACGTTCGGCGGCGGCGGTACGGCGCATCGTCTGCTCGTAGGCGGCGAGGAAACCGGCGCGCTCGGCAGCGGTCGTGTCCGGGCCGGGAACGATGCGGATCTCGTACCCGCGGCGCAGGTTCTTGTTGATCTGGTTGCGGTCGCTGCCGCGGCTCTTCGCCGGCAGGGCAGGGTCGGCGATCTGGACGACGTTGCGCTCGCTGGCGCCGGCGAGGGGTGGCTCGACGAGCGTGTGGCGGAGGAAGACCGTCACCAGTCCCGTCGCCGAGAAGTCGATGGATTGAGGGCTCAGGTTGAGAGGGGTCGGGGGGGTGTCCGGCGGAGCAACAGCGGGGAGGCTCCGCCGGACGCCCCCCCGACCCCTCTCAACCAGCCCCGGGTATCCATAGGGGGAGCTTGCGTCGCGCTCGCTGGTGCCTTCGATCTCGCGGACAATCAGCGGAGCGAGGAGCTCGAGGTCCTCGGCGTGGATGCGCAGCGAGTGGGTGACGCCTTCGGCGTCGAGGAAGGGAGCCGAGCGGAAGAAGTCCTCGTCGGCCGCGGCCTCGCCGCGGTCCTCGATCAACTCGGCGGTTGCGGGCGGCGCGCTCACCGGAGGAGGTCGGCCGCCGCGGCGCGGAACTCGTCGGGGAGGACGCCCCAGACCTCGCAGTCGTCGGCGGGAGCGCCCTCGCGGCGCAGGTGGGCCCGCATCGTCCCCTCGTGCTTCCAGCCGAGGCCGGCGACGGTCCTCTTGGCGACCTCGTTGCGCGCCGGGATCCGGCCGTAGACGCGATGCGCTCCGAAATCGTCGAAGGCCTTGGCCAGGGTCAGGGCCTCGGCGCGGCGGCCGACGCCCTTGCCGCGCACGTCATCGCCGATCAGCGCCCCCAGCTCCGGGGCGGTCTGGCGGAAGAGCCCGTACAGGGCGGTGAACCCGACCGGCTCCGCGTAGCCCTCGACCACGATCGCGTACTTGCGGTCCTCACCGGAGTCGTCCATCGCCCGCCCCACCCAGGCCTCGGCTTCCTCGAGAGAGAAGCCGTCGCGCTGCTCCATCAGCGAGGCGGTCGCGGCGGGGTTGTTGAACCAGCGGTGCACGGCACCGGCATCGCCGGGCTCGAAGGGGCGCAGACTGACAGTCGGCTTTTCAGCCACAGCGAAACCCTAGTCGCCGGTGACAATTGACGCGAAGTCAAGGTAGGAGGAATCGCATACACTCATTGCTCTGCCATCGTTGACCGACGTACTGCTGATCGGCCTCGAATAACAATGTCAATCCCAGGCCCACCTACGAATGCCGAGGATTTCGAGATGCCTGAGCCCCTGCGAGGGTATGTCTACTCGGCCATTGCCGCTCGGCGCACCGCCTTCGACACGATGATGTGGCAGGTGCCCGCGCTTGGTCTTACTGCCCAAGCGTTTCTGCTCACTATTGCCTACGGCTCAAACACGAGTAACACGTCTAGGTACATCTCTAGCGCATTGGCGATAACGGTTGCCCTAGTTGCGATCCAAACGATGCGCAAGCACCAAGCCAACGAGACCACGGACTCGATGCTCTTGGAAGAGATCGAGCGAGTTTGTGACGTTAAAGTGAAAAACGTTCATCCACATGCCAAGCCATTGGTCCGGGCAAGGGCGGTTGGGAATGGCATGTTCAACATGCCATTGGTTAAAAGAAAGTCAGCACAACTCTGGGTGTACAGCTTGAGCATGTTTGCCCTTGCCGCAACCATTGCTTTTGTTATCACTGCCGTGGATTCCTCGATACTGCGTACCGGCAACGCTGGTACTACCGAATTGAGAGTTCCACACTCGATGAGACCACGTATTCAGTAGCTTGAGGCCTGCATCAACCGAGACCTTGGGCGACCAGCCGGTTCTTGCGCGAAACAACTCCGAGTTAGACACGTACCAGCGCTGATCCCGGATGCGCCACTCGCCAAAGGCGGGGCTATGTAGCTCTGGAAAGAAGTCGCCAATCAGAGAGGCAATTTCGCATACGGAGTAGGCGTTCATAGGCCCTCCACCTATATTGAACGAGGTGCCCGCCAGAGCATCGGCCTTGGAGAGCGCGACAAGGCAGGCATCTAGTAGTGCTCCGTTAGGTTGATCCAGGCTGTTTGAGGTAGGGAGTGTCGGGCGGCAGCCGTCGGCGGCAGGTGGGGCATGTCCCCTGCCAGCAGGCCAGGAGCTGTTGCAGCTCCCTGACGACCTCGAACAGCGAGGTCAGGCGGCCGCCCGGAGTGGAGGACGCCGCAGCCGCTCCGTGGTGAGGAAACCGTGTGCGACCGAGACCAGGGTGACGTGGTGGTTCCAGCCGGGGTAGGAGCGGCCCTCGAAGTGGTCAAGGCCGAGCGCGTCCTTTAACTCGCGGTAGTCCTGCTCGATGCGCCAGCGCAGCTTGGCGAGGCCGACCAGCCGCTCGATCGGCGTATCGGCGGGGAGGTTGGAGAGCCAGAAGTCGGTGGGCTCCTCCTTGCCGGGAGGCCACTCGGCGAGCAGCCAGCACAGCGGCAGCTCACTGTCTGGGTCGGTGCGACGCAGCTTGACGTTGGCGGGACGCACGCGAAGCGCCACAAAGCGAGAGCTGAGCGGCCCCCGTGTGCCCTCGCGCCAGCCGACATCCACGCAGGTCTCCTCGCCGGCGGCAAGCGCGAGGCCGGCGAGCGAGTCAAACGGGCGTCGGTATCGCGCCGCGGGCGGGCGGCCCATGCCAGGCCATCGGGGGCGCTCGGGGATGGCGGAGCACGGCAGCGCCGAGGTCGAGCCCTTGACGTCGAGCACATAGTCGACCTCGCGCTCCGCCAGGCCCACCCGTAGCTCGGTGACGTCCCCGTAGGCAGCATCGCCGAGCACGACGGGGGGCTGCAGGCCCCACTCGCGCAGCTCGTCGATCATCTGCAGCGCGAGCTTCCACTTGGGCTCGTGGATGACATTCTCGGGAACCCGGCAGGTCTCCCGCCGTGGGCCTGTGTCCCACTCGGCGGGCATGAACAGCCGCCAGTCGATCGGGCAGGAGGCCTGGGGGGTGGCGGCTGAGATCGAGACCCCGACCTGACAGTTGCCGACCTTGCCCAGGGCGCCGCAGTACTGGCGCGCCACACCGACCGACTTGTCCCCGAACTTGGGGAAACCAGTGTCGTCGATCACCCAGGCCTCGGGCTCGATCTCTGCGTCCATCCGCAGCGCCAGGCGACGGCGCACCGGCTCCCAAGGCCACGGCGACTGGTTGACGAACTGCTGCAGGCACTGCTCATCGCCGTCCTCCAGGCGGGCGGCCATCGGCTCGATCGACTTGCGCTTGCCGTCCAGCATCAGGCCGCGCAGGTAGACCTCCCCCCAGCGGCGCTGGTCCTTGCGCGCCATCGGCTCGAACATCTCCTCGGCGAACTCGACCAGGCGAGTGCGAACTCTCTTCAGTCTCCCCGGCGTCAGCCCCGACACCCCTCCCATTGTTGCCTCCTCCGTAGATGCCATCGCGGAAGGGTTCGCCTGCTCAGGGCGAAGTTCCTGCAAGACCTAACGGAGCACTACTAGGAGATCGTCAATGAATAGGAGGTCTCTCACCTGTCTGCCGTCTCCGAATAGGGTGGCTTGCTTCCCTTCCTGTGCTTGGCACATGAAATGGCTCACCCATCCTTGACCCTCATGACCCATCTGTCGCGGGCCATAGACGCAGCTCATCCTGAACACGATTACTGGAAGGCGCCCTGACTTCGTGTGCTGTAGCGCAAAGTTCTCTGCGATGGTCTTCGAACGGCTATAAGGGGTATCTGGAAGCAACGGCGCATTCTCTGCGATGCCCCTTCGTCGAAGTGTCGGGTCTCTGGGCTGATAGCGCGTGGATGACCTAGCCAAGGGAATTCGTCGCAGTGAGCCATAGACCTTATTAGTTGAGGCAATCAGGATCGAGGGCGGGGCCCCCAGCCTGAGGGCCTCATTGAGGACATTGATGGTCCCGCCTACGTTTACTCTCCGATCAAGCTCAGGGTCATCAAGGCTAGCCACTACAGATACCTGGCCCGCCAGGTGGACCACATCGGTTACACCGGATAGCACCCGGCGCACAGCCCTGCTATCGCAGACATCACCGATCTCCACCTCTAGTTGTGATCCGTGAATAAGTTCGAGTTCTTGAAGATTGGCCTCAACCCCAGGACGGGAGAGGTCATCGAGAACCCTGACCGACCATCCCTCTCGCAACAAACGGTGGACGAGGTTGGAGCCGATGAATCCTGCGCCTCCGGTGACCAAAGCATGAGGTCGTTTATGTCTTTTCTCAATATCCAAGCCGTCAGTCTGGAGCCAGGCCATGGCCGGTCACCAGGAGATGGAGTGTTTTGGCAAGGATTCGGGTGTCGAGGGCCGCGCTGCGGTGGTCGACGTAGTAGACGTCGAGCTCGATCCGCTCCTCCCAGGGGATGCCGGCGCGGCCCTGGACCTGCGCCCAGCCGGTGATCCCGGGGCGGACCTCGTGGCGGCGGTGCTGGCGCGGGGAGTAGTCCACCACCTGGGCGGGAATGGTCGGGCGGGGGCCGACGATCGCCATCTCGCCGCGCAGGACGTTGAGGAGGTTGGGGATCTCGTCGAGCGAGGTGCGGCGCAGGACGCGGCCGGCGCCGGTGACGCGCGGGTCGTCGCGGGTGACGACGGTGCCGACGCCGACCGGGTCGGAGCCCTCGACCATCGTGCGCAGCTTCAGCATCTCGAACTCCTCGCCGCCGAAGCCCACCCGGCGCTGCCGGTAGAGCACCGGGCCGCGGCTGCCCAGCTTGATCGCCACCGCCGCGAGCAACAGGACGGGCGAGAAGATGACGAGCGCGAGCGTCGCGATCGGCGAGGTCGATAAGCCGTGGCATCGCTACCTGGTTCCCGGGGCCTTCTCCCAGGTCGCCGGAGACCCGCGGCGGAAGCGGTCCCAGAGGCCGGCGGCGATCGAGAGGGTGGTCAGCGCGTAGTAGCGGGCGATGCGGAAGGGTGCGGCGTGGAACTGGCCGCCGAGGATCGCGGCAGCGATCAGCCCGAGCTGGAGACCGTAGGTGACCACGTAGATCCCGCTCTCGCCCAGCAGCGCGAGGTTGGTGACAAAGGCGAGCAGGTGCAGGAACGGGCTGAGATAGCGCAGCAGGCGGTGCGAGGCCAGCTCGAAGGCGTAGAGGGGCGTGTAGCCGCGTGGGGAGATCATCCGCTCGCCGACGACGATGTCCCAGAGGCCGACCATCATCCGCCGCTTGCGGGCGAACTCTCCCTCCAGCGTCGGCGTCATCTTCTCCTCGGCGCTCGCCCAGGGGACGTAGAGGGAGCGCCGGCCGCGCTTGGCCAGCGCGAAGGGGAAGGAGAGGTCGTGGCTGCCGGAGGGGGCAAGTGGGATGTAGGCCTCGACGCGCACCGCGTAGATCGCGCCGTTGCCGGCGGTGATTCCGGCCAGGCCGGACTCCATCTCCCGCACCTTCATCTCGTAGCGCCAGTAGGCGCCCTCTAGGTTGCCGCCCTCCGGATCGAGGAAACGGACCTGGCCGCAGGCGTAGCCGACCGCCGGGTCGGCGAAGGGCTCGACCAGGTGACGCAGGGCGTCGCCGCTCCAGGCGCTGTTGGCGTCGGAGAAGGCGAGGATCTCGCCCGTCGCCTTCTCGGCGGCGGCGTTCTGGGCGGCGAGCTTGCCGGCCCGCGGCAGCTCCAGCACGACGTCGGCGCCGGCTGCGCGGGCGCGCTCGGCGGTGGCGTCGGCGGAGCCGTCGGAGGCGACGATCAGCTGCAGCCGCTCGCGCGGGTAGTCGAGGGCGAGCGCGTTGGCGACCTTCGCTTCGATCACCTCCTCCTCGTCGTAGGCGGCGACGATCAGCGAGACCCGCGGCAGCTCCTCCCAGGTGCCGGGTTCGAGCGTCGGCCGGCGGCGCAGGGCGAGGAGCACCCGCAGGGCGAGCGGGTAGCCGAGGTGCGTATAGACGATCAGCCCGGCGCAGAGCCAGAAGAGGATGGCGACGCACGGTCATCGGCTGGACTCCAGCAGCTCTGTCGTAGAGGGCGAGTGTCCGGGCGGCGACCGCGTCCCAGGAGTAGGGGCCGGCCGCGGCCTCGCGGGCGGCTGCGGCGAGCCGATCCCGGGCGGCGGGATCGGCGGTCAGCTCAGAGAGCGCCGCCGCCAGGGCGGCGGGGTCGTCGGGGGACACCAGCCGGGCCGCGCCCGTGGCGGCGACCTCCGGGAAGCCGCCGACAGCACTGAGCACGAGTGGCTTGCCGAAGGCGAGGCCGGTGTAGAGGACCCCGGAGTGCTCGGCGTCGCGGTAGGGAAGGACGACGAGGTCGGCGCGGCGGAAGATCGGCGGGATCTCGGCGTCATCGACGAAGCGGGTGACGAAGCGGACGCGGCCCGGCGCCTCGGCGGCGAGGCGACGCAGCGGCTCGACGTCCATGCGGGGGTTGCCGACGATCCAGAGCTCCGCCCCCTCCAGCTCGCGGAAGGCCGCCAGCAGCGTGTCGAGTCCCTTGTAGGGGCGCAGCAGGCCGAAGAAGAGGATCACCGGGCCCTCGGCGCCCTCCAGCTCCGGCGGCAGCGGCTTCTCCTCGGGAAGGTCGGTCAGGTAGTCGAAGGCGCCGTGGGGGATGACACGGACCCGGGCGGCGTCGATCCCGACCTCGTCGCGCAGGCGGGCCGCGCCGTGCTCGGAATGGGCGACGACGGCGTCCATGCGGCCGAAGCAGCGGCGTGCGCCCGCCACCTGCCGGCGACTGGGGCGCGGGGGCAGGATGTAGTGGGCGGTCATCACACGGGGACGGCGGGGCGGGAGCAGGCGGGAGTCGAGTCCGGGCATGGTCAGCCACTGGTAGTGGACGACGTCGGCGTCGACCTCACGGCGCAGGCGCAGCATGTCGGGCAGGTGCTCGGCGGCCTTGAAGGCGCGGCGGCCCGGTGCGCCGAGGCCGCGCGCTGCGCTGCGCCGGTAGAAGCACTCGCGGACACGGTAGCCGTCGGCGTCGGGAACGGGGCCGTAGAGGAACCTGCTGGTCAGCAGCTCGACCTCGGCTCCCGCTCGCGCCAGCGCCGCCGCGAGGGCGCGGTCGTAGGGAGGCGTGAATGCCGAGGGATCTACGAGCTGAACCTTCATGCCCGACGAGGTGTCCGGTGTCCGCTGAACAGTGGACGCCGATTATCGTGACCGCGGTGGCGCCCACGCTCTCCTACTGCGTCGTGAACACGAACGGCCGCGAGTACCTCCTCGCCTGCCTCGACGCGATCGAGCGCACGCACCCGGCCGGGATCGAGCGAGAGATCCTCGTCCTCGACAACGCCTCGACCGACGGTTCTGCCGACGCGGTGCGAGAAAGGGGCGGCGACATCCGCCTGATCGCGCTCGAGCGGAGGACCGGCAAGGGAGAGAACGACTCGACCCTGATGCGCGAGGCCAAAGGCCGCTACTGCCTGCTGCTCAACGAGGACTCGGAGCTGCGGCCGGGCGCGGCGGAGGCGCTGGTCGCGGCGCTGGAGGCGGATCCGAAGGCGGCAGCCGCCGGACCGCAGCTCCTGGACTCCAAGGGCGTCCCCGTTCCCTGCGCCTGGCGCTTCCCCGGCGTCGGCACAGCTCTCGCCGGTGCCGTCTTCCTGCACCGCATCTTCACCGTGCAAAGCAAGGGAAAGAAAGCTCGCCGGGTCGACTGGTCGCAGTCGAGCGCTCTGCTGGTGCGCCGCGAGGCGGCAGCCGAGGTCGGCTACATGGACCCCGAGTTCTTCGTCTACTACGACGAGTGCGACTTCGCCAAGCGTCTCGCCGATGCCGGCTGGCACAGCCTCTTCGTCCCCGCGGCCGAGGCAATCCACCACGACCAGCTATCGACCGACCTCGCGGCAGGCCTACCCCGCATCGTCGAATTCCACCGCAATCGCGACCTCTACATGCGCAAGCACCACCGCTGCGCCGCTGCGCTGACGGTACGGCTGCTTACCGCCTGGTCCTACGCCTTGCGCGCCCTGGCCGCCGCCGTCCTGCCAAACCAGCCAGCTCGCGTTTACTGGGCCCACGCCCGCCAGGCGCTCCTTTCGAAGCGAGGGAAAAGCATCCGGGATCGCACGGAGCGCGTTGGCGACAGCCGATCCCGGTAGGGGTGGAACGTCTTGTACTTTTTCGCGGGCGCTCGACCGCGCGACCCAGCAATCTCCGATCATCGAAAAAGTTAAGTGGAACCCCTACCGGGATCGGCTGTCACAAGCGAGCGTCCTCGTCCATCTGCTCTGCCTCGTAGGCCTCAGGGACCGAACCGTCGACGCCGACTGCGGCGGGACGGAGGGCACGGAGTTCCGCGGCGAGCTCGGCGGGGTGGCGCATACGGGCGAGCCAGCTGCGCTCGCCGGGGGTGAAGAAGCCGGTGGCTAGAAGGGCCAGCGGGTAGGCAAGCCAGAACGCGGTCCGGGCTATGAGGCCGGCGAAGCCCGCCGGTTGGCAGCAGCAGCTCTCCCGCAGCGACCAGGCCCGCCGAGACGAGGACGATCCGGGCGAGGCGGCCCCATTCGTAGGGGACCGGGAAGAGGCGCTGGGTGAAGCCGTACATCAGCGCCAGCACGACGAGGTAGGAGGCGACCAGGGCGAGGCCGGCGCCGACGATGCCCAGCGACGGCACGAGGGCGAGGTTGAGGGCGACGTTGACGGCGAGGGCGGCGGCGGTCGCGGGAAAGTTGAACTCGGTGCGGCCGGTCCTGCCGAGGATGACGACGAGGACCATGTAGAGGGCGTAGAGGGTGACGCCGGTGGCGACCAGGCCGATCGCCTCGTAGGAGCCGAAGAATTCGGGCGCGGCCAGGGCGCGGACGATCCAGCGCGAGAGCAGCCACATGCCGGCGACGACGAAGGCGCAGCCGGCGGTGAACCAGGTGACCACCGCGGCGTAGGTGCGGCGCGCTTCGCCGTCGTCGCGGATCGAGTAGGCCAGCGGCGGCCAGGCGAGCTGGAAGCCGCGGACGAGGACGTTGACCCCCTGGGCGAACTTGACCGCCAGCGAGTAGAGGCCCAGCCGCGCCGAGCCCGGCGGAGCGGACGATGATGATCCGGTCGACGAAGTTGAGCAGGTAGAGCGAGAGCTCGGCCGGCATCGTCGGCAGGCCGAAGCGCATCAGCCGGCGCAGCAGCGCCCGGTCGATCCAGAGCGAGAGGCGCCGCCTGTGGACCCAGATCAGGCCGAGGACGAAGGCGGCGCCGCTGGCGTAACTGCCGAGCAGCAGGCCCTTGGCGCCCTCGCCCTTGCCGACGACGAGGACGACGGTGAGGCCGATCGCCGCCAGCACGCTGAGCATCGTGGTGACGAAATAGGCGCGGGCGCGCTCCTCGAGCCGGAAGAGGGTGAGCAGGAACTCGAACATCGTCAGCACCCAGAGGCCGCCGATCGAGATCCGGGCGAGGTCGGGTGCCGCGTGCTCGGGACCGCCGAGCAGCGCTTCGGAGATCGGGCCCGCGAAGGGAAGGGCGAGCAGCGCGGCGGCAGTCGAGAACCCAGAAGAGCGCCGCGAAGGAGGTCGAGACGACGCGGGCCGGGTCCTCGTCGTCCTTGTAGTAGAAGCGCAGCAGGGCCTCGATCAGGCCGAGGCGGACGACGATGCTGGCGGAGACGACGGCGGCGAACATCACTTCGGCGTCGCCGTAGTCGGCCTTGGTCAGGTAGCGCGTGTAGAGCGGCAGCAGCGCGACCGCGATCAGCTTCGAGAAGATGCTCGCCGCCGTGTAGGCGGCGCCGGTCGTCGCTAGGCGGCGGAGGTATCCGGACACGGCTCGACCCTACGTTGCTGCGCGGCTGCGAGCGAGGCGCCGGCGGCCAGAAGGACCCAGGTGATCGGGTCCTCGAAGAAGCCTGCGTAGGCCATCGTGTGGACGAGGAGAGCTATGAAGGTTGCGAGGACCGCTGCTCTTGCGATGAGTGCTGGCGCGCGGGTCCTGTCGCTGCAGGGGACCCACCACCCCCTGCGGTCGCTAAAGCGTCCTCGGGGGTGGTCCCCCCTACAGCGCCACCCGCGCGAGATGCGGATAGGTGGGACAGCGAGGGGCGCAGGCCGGTGGCCATCGTCCAGAGCGCTGTCAGAACAGAGCTGCGTAAGCCACTAGGCCGAGGAGGCCCTGCTCGGCGGCGACGGTTATTGGCTCGGTGTGGGAGACCGAGACGGGGGCTTTTTTTGTCTTTACGTGCTCGCGGTAGGCCTTGGGGAAGCTTCCCGAGCCGTAGCCGTAGATCGGGCGCTGGGCGAAGAGGTGGATGCCGCCGGAGACGAGGTTGGCGCGGCCGCTGGTGTCGATGTTGAGGCGGTCGAAGCTGGCCTTGCCACCTGCCAGGAAGACGACCAGCACGCCGATGACGGCGAAGCCCCCACGGCGACGAGCGTCCATCTCAAACTCCACTTCAAAGCGGCGAGGACGGCCAAGCCCGCCAGCAGCGCGGCGAAGCTCGACTGCGAGAAGGTGGAGAACAGCCCGATCCAGAGCACCGCGACGAGCGCCGACAGCAACGCAAGGGTGCGCCGTTCGCGTGCCCACAGCAGCGCCGACATGGCCACGACTGTCACCAGCGCCAGGTACCGCCCGTAGATGTTCGGGTCCCAGAACACCGAGTTGACCCTGAAGTAGGTGTGGAATTCGTTCGACCGGATTACCTGGTCGTTCCAGAAGAGGCTGCGGGTCACGTACTCGACCGAACCGACCACCACGAAGGCGACCGCCTCCAGGCCGATAACCCACAACACGAGAACCAGAAGCTTTCGATCCCAAGTCGACGTCGCGCAGCAACCCATACACCAAGCTGAACGGCACGAAGAAGAAGCAGACATTCTGCAGGCCCTTCGAGAAGTCCTCGGAGTACAGCGCCTGCACCGCGTACAGCACCACAACCGCGGCCAGCACTCTCGGCAGCCAGACAAGCGCCCGTCCGGCGGGTGGCGCTGTAGGGGGGACCACCCCCGAGGACGCTTTAGCGACCGCAGGGGGTGGTGGGTCCCCTGCAGCGACAGGGCCCGCCGGCCGCGCAGCGCCAGTCCCTGACCGCCAAGGCCAGTACACCGCCGGCAATGACCAAATACAGAGGGACGAGGAGGTTCGCCGTGTCGCCTCCCGCATGGAGGGGCACCCGAAACGGCAGGGCAGCGACGATGGCGAGGGGGAGCACGATCGGCCAGCGAGTGAAGACGGCCGCAAGGGCAGCCGAGACCGCGATGGCGAGCAGCCCGAGGGCGATAAGGCGTGAGGGGTGGTCGCGCAGGTCGACGATCTGGTGGGAGTGCCACTGGTCGCCGAGGATCAGGAGCGGGAAGAGGGCGAGGGCGGCGAGCATCGCGGCCGCGCGCAGGCGGCCGGCCGGGAGCAGGATCGCTCCGGCTGCCGCGGCGGCGCCGACCAGGACTCCCGCGCCTGCGAAGAAGCTCGCTCAACCTTTGCTCCTCAACACCGTTTCGTCACAGACGGTGAGCGGCGACCGCTTTGCGTCGTGCAACCGGATCGCGCCCGGCGGTACCAGCACCCGTTCCTGGCCGAGCAGCTTGACCCTCAGCTTGTAGCGACCGGGCGGGGCGATGCCGTCGTTGCGCGTGCGGCCGTCCCAGTAGTAGGTGAAAAAGTGGTAGCGCTTGAGGTACTCGCCGCGCGCCAGCGTGATGACGAGCTTGCCGCCCGGCTTGATCACCTGGACCGTGGCGTGGTCGCGACTGCGTGACGCGGAAGCGGATCCGCTCCTGGTCGAAGCGGCAGTCGCTGTTCGGGGTGAACGCGGGGCGCGTCTGCACTTCACTCCCGGCCGAGACGGTGGCTGGGTGCGACGAGAGTGACCTTGTCGAGCACCAGCGGGTCGCGCTTCGACGCGCTGCGACCAGGCGAAGGCGGCGAGCGTGGCGAGGACCAGGAGGGCGAAGACCAGGCCTGCCCAGGCCTCAGCCTTCGGTCGTGGCATTTTCCTCGCCGACGATCGCCGCTGCCTGGGCATTGCCGGAGACCGAGGCGATGTCGGACGTCATCAGCCGCACCTTCGAGATCCCCAGCGCGGCAGCAACCCTGTGCGCCTCCGGCGCGTAGCCGCGCTTGAACATGACGACGCTTTCGGTGAAGCTGGTGCTGCTGTTGGTCACCGGGCCGAGCTGGAAGCCCTTGCGCTCGACCTTGTTGCCGTACTGCGCCGCGAGGCCGGGCACGGCGGTGCCGTTGAGCACCGCCACTTCGATTTCGCCCGGCTTCAGCACCGCGCCAGACTTGCCGTGGCCGCCCTTGCCATCGGCGTTGTCGGAGCCCTGCGTGACCAGGTAGGCGGCGCCCGCGGCGACGGCGATCACGACGACGAAGGCCACCGCCAGGTAGCGCGGTTCGGCCAGGCGCGAGCCGAAGTTGGAGAGGCCCTCGCCGCAGGCGCTCGCGGCGGGTCAGTTCCGGCAGGCCCGCCTCGCGGCGCTTGCGCCGCTCCTCGCGCTGCTCGACCGCAGCGTGCTCGGCCGTCCGCGCCTCCTCGAGCGCCCGCAGCTCCTCGGCCCGCTTGGCCGCCATCTCCGAGGTCGACTCCTTGCGCTCCGCGTCGCGCTCAGGCGCCGAGCCAGCCCACTCGCGCAGGCGGCGGATGTCGCGGGCCTGGGAGAACGCCAGCATGGCGAGCAGGGCGAGGCCGATGAACGCAGCCAAGCCGGCGAAGGCGCCGATTTCCTTGATCACCTCCAAGTGGGGGCGAGAGGCTACTCGTCGTAGACGACTGCCGCCGCGTCGCCACCCGGCGCGGTGATCATCTCGACCACCCGCTGCGCCAGGTTGGCCTCGTCGCCGGCCAGCACCAGGTGCTCGAGCGAGTTCAGCGTCGCCTCGACCCACTCGGGGTCGAGCGGCGTCTCGCGCACGGCGCGGCTGAATCCGCCTTCGCGGCCGTCGGCTGCGCGCTCTCGGCCAAGCCGAAGAGCTCCTCGTGCAGCTTCTCCCCGGGCCGCGGCTTGGTGAACTCGACCGCGATGTCGGTCTCCGGCTCATAGCCGGCGAGGCGGATCATGTTGTGGGCGAGGTCGACGATCCGCACCGGCTCGCCCATGTCGAGGACGAAGACCTCGCCCTTGCCGGCGCCGATGTCCCCGGCCCGGATCACCATCTGCACCGCCTCGGGGATGGTCATGAAGTAGCGGGTCATCTCCGGATGGGTGACGGTGACCGGCCCGCCGCGCTCGATCTGGCTGCGGAAGATCGGCACGACGCTGCCCGAGGAGGCGAGCACGTTGCCGAAGCGGACGCTGGCGAAGCGCGTGCCGGGATGCTTGTTGCCGGCCGACTCGACGATCCACTCGGCCATCGCCTTCGAGGCGCCCATCACCGTCTTCGGGTTGACCGCCTTGTCGGTGGAGATCAGGACGAAGCGCTCGACCTCGGAGGCGGCGGCGGCCTCGGCGGTGATCCGGGTCGCGATCGCGTTGTTGCGGACGGCCTCGAGCGGGTTGGCCTCCATCAGCGGCACGTGCTTGTAGGCGGCGGCGTGGAAGACGACGCTCGGGCTTGAAGCGCTGCATCACCTCCAGCATCCGGCTCGGCTCCTTGCAGTCGGCGAGCACCGCCTCGACGTTGGTGAAGTGGCGCTCCTCGACCATCTCGCGGTCGATCTGGAAGAGGTTGTCCTCGGCGTGGTCGAGCATCACCAGCAGCCGCGGCTTGACCTGGGCGATCTGGCGGCAGAGCTCGGAGCCGATCGAGCCGCCGGCGCCGGTGACGAGGACGATGCGGTCGCGCAGGTAGGCGCCGACGCGGTCGAGCTCGCGCACGATCGGGTCGCGGCCGAGCACGTCCTCGACCCGCACCTCGCGCAGCTGCTTGTTGAGCTGGACGCCGCCGCGCAGCAGCTCGAAGACGGTCGGCAGGGTGCGGACCCCGATCTCGCGCTCGCGGCAGGCGGCGACGACCTTGGCGCGCAGGGTCCCCGGGGCCGAGGGGATCGCGATCACCACCTCGTCGGGCTGGGTCTCGTCGAGGATCGCCTCGATCTTCTTGGTCGAGCCGAGCACCTTGAGGCCGAGCATCCGCATCCCGCGCTTGCGCGGGTCGTCGTCGACGAAGCCGATCGCGGTGGCGCCGAGGTCGGGGTTGAGCTGCAGCTCGCGCACCACCATCTGCCCGCCGGAGCCGGCGCCGATCACCAGCACCTCGTGCTTGGGCAGGCGAGCCCGAGCGCGAGGGCCGCTCGACGATCAGGCGCACCGCGAGACGGGCGCCGGTGATCAGCATCAGGGTGAGGATGAAGTCCATCACCGCGACCGAGCGCGGCAGGTTGTGGGCGAAGGGCCGGAGCACGGTGAAGGCGACGACGAGGATCGCGCTGGAGACGGTGACGGCGCGGACGATCAGCACGAAGTCGCGACCGCTGACGTAGCGCCACCACTTCTGGTAGAGCCCGAAGGCGGCGAAGACGACGAGCTTGATCGAGGACGACGAAGCCGACCGACTGGGCGAAGAGGATCCAGTAGCGGTGCGGCAGGTCGCTGCGGTCGAGGAAGCGCAGCCGGAAGGCCAGGTAGAAGGCGAGCGCGACGAGGGCGCCGTCGGCGCAAACCTGGAGGACCCGGTTGCGGTAGACGGGATGGTTCAACCGGCGCATAGGGAGCACCGCGAGTTTAGTGGGCGGACGCTCTAGGATCACGGGTCTCTCCATGCTGCATCCATTCCTCTACGCGGACCTGACCGGGCCGATCGTCGATTTCTGCGTCAACACGATCGAATCCACCGGGCTGGCCGGAGTCTTCCTGCTGATGGCCGCCGGCAGCGCCTGCATCCCGATCCCGAGCGAGGCGGTGATGCTCTTCGCCGGCTTCAGCGTCTCCAACGGAGACCAGACTCTGCTCGGGGTCACGGTCGCCGGGCTGGCGGGCAACATGGTCGGCTCCTGGCTCACCTACGCGATCGGCTACTACGGCCGGGTCGACCTGCTCGAGAAGAACAAGCTGATCCACATCAGCCCCGCGCGCCTGGCCTGGGTCGACAGCTGGTTCAAGCGCCACGGCGACGCGACCGTCTTCTTCGCCCGCCTGCTGCCGCTGGTCCGCGCCTTCATCTCGCTGCCGGCCGGCGTCGCCGAGATGCCCTTCTGGCGCTTCACCTGGCTGACCGCGCTCGGCTCGCTCCCCTGGGTGCTCGGCTTCGCCCTGATCGGGCGGGCGGTCGGCGACAACTGGGAGCAGTGGCGCCACCACCTCCAGGTGTTCGACTACCTGGTCGTCGCGGCGATCATCGGCCTGGTCGTCTACGCGATCGTCGAAGCGGCGGCGCGGCGGCGGGCCCAGCGGCGACGAGACCGGCGCCGCACCCGAGGCGGCCGGCGGCGCTTGAGCCTCGAGGCGGTGTCGACTGATGAGTTGAGCACACCAGAGGGTGCTCAACTCATCAGTCGCTCGTCGATCCCGGCGCGGCGGGCGCTTGCGCTTGGGGTCGTCCAGGGGCCGGCGGAGCTGCTGCCGGTCTCCAGCTCCGCCCACATCGTCCTCATCCCCTGGCTGGCGGGATGGGACTGGGAGGAGATCGACCCCGAGGTGCGCAAGAGCTTCGAGGTGGCGCTGCACGCCGGCGCGGCCGCGGCGCTGCTGATCGGCCAGCGCGAGTTGATCGCCGAGGAGCTGCGCGAGTTCGACCTCCGCGGCGCGGTCGTCCTCGCCCTCTCCTTCCTCCCGCGGCCGTCGTCGGCTACAGGTTCGAGCGGCCGATCGAGCGGCGGCTGGGCGGGCCGCGGGCGACCGCCTACGGCCTGCTCGCCGGGGCGGCGGCGATGCTGCTCGCCGACACCCGGCCGCAGCTGCGCGGGCGCGGCGAGGCGGGGGCGGCCGACGGGCTCGCCCTCGGCATGGCGCAGGCGGCGGCGCTGGCGCCGGGCGTCTCGCGCAACGGCATCACCCTGGCGGCGGCCCGCTGGCGCCGCTTCTCCCGCGACCAGGCGAACCTGCTCTCGCGCACGATCGCCCTGCCGATCATCGTCGGCGCGACAGCTCTGAAGGGCGTCCGCCTCAGCCGCCGCGGCGCCTCGCCGGAGCTGCGCCGCACGATGGCGATCGGCGTCGGCGCCTCCTTCGCCTCGACCCTCGCCTCCCAGCGCCTGATCAGACTGGTCGAGCGCGACCGGGCGCTCTGGCCGTATGCGGCCTACCGAGCCGCCCTCGCCGCCGCGGTACTCGTCAAGCTACGACGCTAGCCAACTCCAAGTTTTGGATGAATTTGGAGTTGATTTGGATTTCCCTGCAAACCACGGAAAGAACTGATCCAAATGACCGGCGACGCCTACGCCAAGGCAGGAGTGGACCAGGGCGCCGCAGACTCCGCGGTCGCCGGGCTGGTCCAGGCCCTGGGGGCGATCCAGCTCGGCCGGCCCTCGCGTCAGGTGCCGCTGCCCGGGCACTACGCGAGCGTGATCAGGCTCGACGAGCGGACCGGGATCGCGCTCTCCACCGACGGGGTCGGGACGAAGCTGCTGGTCGCCGAGGAGCTGGGGCGCTTCGACACGATCGGGATCGACTGCGTGGCGATGAACGTCAACGACGTGATCTGCGTCGGCGCCGAGCCGCTGGCGATGCTCGACTACATCGCGATCGACAGGGCCGACCCGTCGGTCTGCGCGGAAGTCGGGGTCGGCCTGGCGCGCGGAGCGGAACTGGCCGGGGTCGAGATCCCCGGCGGCGAGCTGGCCCAGCTCGGCGAGATGGTCCGCGGCGTCGACGTCTCCGGCGCCTGCTTCGGCACCGTCGCCCTGGACGCGATCGTCGACGGCTCGGCGGTGCAGCCCGGCGACGTCGATCATCGGCCTCCCCTCCTCCGGCCTCCACTCCAACGGCTACACACTGGCCCGCTCGGCGCTGGCGGGGATCTCCCTCGACGAGGATCCCGAAGGGCGACTCGGCCGGCCGCTCGGCGAGGTGCTGCTCGAGCCGACCGAGATCTACGTCAAGCCGATCCTCGAGCTGCTGCGCTCCGAGGTCGAGGTGCGCGGCCTCGCCCACATCACCTCGGGCGGCCTCGGCAACCTGCTCCGCCTGGCCGCCGATGTCGGCTACGAGATCGACGACCCCCTCGCCGCCCAGCCGATCTTCGAGCTGATCGCAGGAGCGCTCCGGCGACCTCCGACGACGAGATGCACGACGTCTTCAACATGGGCTGCGGCTTCTGCTGCATCGTCGCAGCCGGGGACGAGGGTGCGGCGCTCGACCTCCTGCGCCCCCACTACCCGGGGCGAAGCGGATCGGCTCGGCGGTCGAGGGGCCGCGCGAGATCCGCCGCCACTGAATGGACGCTCGCCCAAGCAGCTCGATGATCGGGACCGTGCTCTCCGGTCGCTACCGGCTGGAGGCGAAGCTCGGCAGCGGCGGGATGTCCACCGTCTACCTCGCCCGCGACGAGACGCTCGACCGGCAGGTCGCGGTCAAGGTCATGCACCGCGAGATGTCCGAGCAGCCGGACCAGCTCGAGCGCTTCCGCCAGGAGGCACGGGCCGTAGCGAAGCTCTCCCACCCCAACGTGGTCTCGGTGATCGACGCCGGCGAGGACGGCGGCCACCCCTACATCGTCTTCGAGTACGTCGAAGGCGAAACGCTGAAGCAGCGGATCGCGCGCGATGGGGCGCTCGACCCCCAGGAGGCGGTCGCCTACGCGATCGAGATCGCCCGCGGCCTCTCGGTCGCCCACGCGCGCAGGATGGTCCACCGCGACATCAAGCCGCAGAACATCCTGATCGACGCCGAGGGGCGGGCGAAGCTGACCGACTTCGGCATCTCGCGCCAGCTCGAGCAGGACGGGATGACGGCGACGGGACGGGTGCTCGGGACGACCGACTACGTCGCCCCCGAGCAGGCGATGGGGCACGGCGCCGACCCGCGCTCCGACATCTACTCGCTCGGCGTCGTCCTCTACGAGATGCTGGTCGGCCAGGTCCCCTTCCACGCCGACAGCCAGGTCGGGGTGGCGATGAAGCACGTCAACGAGGAGCTTCCCGACGTGCAGCGCCGGCGGCCCGAGGTCTCGGCCGCGGTGGCGCTGGTGGTCGAGCGCTCCACCGCCAAGGACCCGGGCAAGCGGTACCAGCAGGTCAGCGAGATGATCGACGACCTCTCGACCGCGCTGGAGGTGGAGGCGGCCCGGGCCGGCTCGACCACCGGCGAGGCGACCAGCGTGCTCGACGCGCTGCCGCCGCCGAAGCGCAAGCTCTCCGGCCGCGGGCGATGGAGCTGGGCGGCGATCGTCGGGCTGCTCCTCGTCGCGGGGGGAGCCCTGCTCGCCGTGTAGCTGATCTCGAGCGGAAACTTCGGCGGTGGAGGGGCAGAGAAGGGCAGCGGCAAGCCGGTGGTGATCGAAGGAGCCACCGACTACGACCCCGAGGGAGACGGCGAAGAGGTCGGCAGCAAGGTCGGGCTCGCGGTTGACGGCAACCCGACCGGAACCGCCTGGGAAACCGAGCACTACGACTCCGACACCTTCGCCGGCACGAAGACGGGGCCCGACCCGGGAGTGGGCATCTACGTGACGACGAGCTCTCCGGCAACCCCGGCCAAGATGGTCGTCCGCACCGCGACCCCGGGTTGGGACGCAGAGGTCTTCGCCGCTTCCTCGGAGCCACCCGAAGAACTGTCCGGGTGGGGTGAACCGGTGGGAACGGTCGTAGATGCCTCCTCGACCGAAGAGATCGACCTGCGGATGCCGCAGCCCTCCACCTACTTCCTGCTCTGGTTCAACAAGGCCTCGGAAGCCCGCGACCAGCCGGGCCGCTACCAGGTCGAGATCAGCGACATCGCGCTGCTGCGCTGAGTGGCCGCGCTAATCCCGGGCCCCGAAGGCCGCCGAGCTTCTTCTGGGTGAAGGCCGTCAGCCTGAGGTGCCCATGCGAGGTGAAGCCCTGTGGTGCCCAGTCGTGTACATCCTCACCTTTGCACCCGTTGCTGCCCGGAAGCAACCGGCGAGAGCGCCGCCCGTTTCTTTGGACTCTGCTGCAAAGAAAGACGAACACGTCCAAGTTCCCGGAAAGTTGACCGCGCAGATCGTTCCTTCGCATCGCCCTGCCCTGGCCCTGCGAAAGTAAGCTCTGGTCAACCGGCGGGCCTTGTCACAGGACACCTTTCCGATGCGGACCACCCTCAGGGGTTCCCTCCCGAAAGGCTTTCCCCGATTAACAGTCACAGTTGAACAGGTGGAGGAGGCATCGTTACCGCCAGTCGCAAGCGCACCTGTCGCAGTTAGCGCCGTCGCAACGATGATGCCCACGAGAATGAAAGCAAGGTTCATTCGCAGCCCCATTTGCATTGTCCCTGAG
This sequence comes from uncultured Solirubrobacterales bacterium, assembly GCA_963714665.1. Taxonomy (GTDB): domain Bacteria; phylum Actinomycetota; class Thermoleophilia; order Solirubrobacterales; family 70-9; genus VRUE01. The sequence continues at coordinate 476,775 of CAVQPE010000008.1, forward strand.
ACTAGTCGATTTTTGCTCGAAAGCTAAGTTTTCGACGACTGGTCTCAGAATCCGTGTGAGATCGGGGGTTGCCTACGCCTCGAAGCGAGCGGCTACCTCGTACTTGTCGACGGCGACCCGCCGGCCCATGCCTCCACCGGGAGGGTCCATCGAGCTCAGCGTCGCGTCCCCTTCGGCGTAGTCGGCCTCGTTCTCGAAGAACGTAAGCGCCATGGCATTTCCGCTGTCGTCGTGCAGCAGCATGAACTCGGTCGCCGGCACTCCCGGAGGCGGTCCGCCCGCCTCGTCGGCCTGCTGGCGAATCTCAGCGGCCGACTTCTTCACCTCTTCGGGGTCGCCGCCTTCCCACCTGACGATCCTTGCGAGCATCTCGTGCCTCCTTCGGTTCGGGCAAGTCGAGCCTACACCCAGCGCAGGGGCGCCGCCGACTACTCGATCACCCCTTGCCCGCTGCGACGACCGTGCCGATTAGGATCAGCAGACTGAGCGCGACGATCCAAGCCGTCAGCCACATGATCCGCGCCTGCGTCTTGACCTCGTGTCGCGTGGAGGTCGCACGGTACAACGCCTTCATCTTGGCCTGCAGGGTCCTGTAGTCCCTGGTGATGCCGAGGCGCTTGCGCAAAAGACGGTACAGGTTCCGATACGCCTCGTTCGTGATGTCGAGGTCATAGATCTCGCGAAGGTCGGTGGCGATTTCACCGTCTTTTTCGGCAATCTTGATCGGGTCGTCAGCCTCAATCTCTTCGAGATCCCTGTCAATAGCGCGCAGTGTCCCGATCGCGATCGCGGCTCCGATAGTCAGGTGCGTGAGGCTGCCAGCCTGCAACAAACCTGATTCGGACCACCCGTGCTGTGCTTTGGCGACGCAAGAGGCGACCAGGCAGCGTTTGGTGGGCACCACCCCGACGACGTAGGTATCGTCGTCGACGAAGGGCCGGTCGAGCCTGTGCTTTCGATGTTCTTCGACCCAACTGGGCGGGCGGGATTCGCAGGCGAGTGCCTCCATCAACTCACGGTGTCTTTTTATTGGACGACCCACTTCTTCATTGCGAACTTCCTCTCTGGTGAGCTTGTCTACGACCAGAACCGACGACACCCGCGCACTTCCGAGCGAGGTAACAACGTCGTCGCCGATGTGGCGCTTGGTCCGCTCGGTCGCTCGGCCGGCCGCCCCTGGGCCAACTTCAATCCCACGCTGAATGCAAGTACCTCAGTGGCGCGTCTCAGCGTCAACGACTCCCAGCAACCGCCAGCTTCGGAGTCAGGGCCCGACGGACGCAGCAGATTCGTCGGGTCACAGGGTGCGGTCAGGCGCGCCAGGTAATCGGGCAGTGGTCCGTCCGCTTGAAACTGTGGCAGCATCGCGTCTGTAGGTACTGCTGCGAGTCCCCAGCCGACATTGACGGTGCGGTCGATTTCATCGACCGTCATTTTGCGCTCCCTATATTCCTTTCCTTGGACGGGAAGGAGGAGGAGGGTGAGTGAATAGCTGTCTCGGAACTCGCTCTTGACCCGGCCATCGTGGATGAACGATAGAAGCGGCTGGACGAACCAGGATCTATCCGCAGTCGCGCCGGCGCCCTTTGAGCCATCGACCGGGGTTAGAACGGCATGAGGAAGCATGACGCTGACCACTCGACCAGCGAGCGCGAGGCCGAGCAGCCGAGAGCGCTTGTGAGCGACGACTCTCAGGAGGGTCCGGGAGATTGACTGTGCCTGGGAATCGCATCCCGGCCGTTCGATCAAGAAGTCGTTGTAGTCCACCTCGCCCGTTGCGGGATGACGCTCGGCGAAGATGAGCCTGGGCTCGTTGCGCCTCGGGTTGAGGTCGCCTTTCCCATTGGCGGCCCATTGGAACGCAAAAGGCAGGGGAACGACGGGCCTGATCGGCAGGGGCTGCACTGTAGTCCGCCCACACTCGACCAGCGGGCTGTGCTTCGCACTGCGCCCTGTATCGCCACCACCCGAGCTGGCCTGCCCGCACACCGGCCTCGCCTCGAACGCAGCGCCATTGCCAGCCGGTAGAGAGAAGCGCTCTTGGACCCGTCGTAAATTGCTAGGTCCCTCGAACGGTCGGTGCTCTTTTGCGAGCCGCAGCGCGAAGGAATGCTGGATCAGCCCGTTGAATTTCATCTCAACTCAACTCGTATGCCCGATGGACGTGCGGCTCATGTGGCAGCCGGATCGGGCCTACCACTTTCTCTCGCCCGGAGACGGGATCAGCAGGCCGAGAAGCACTGCCGCGGTCGTCACCGCAAGCACGCATAGGCCGAGGAAATCATCGGCAAATCCGAAGGCAGGGAACGTCGCGCCCGCTATCCCAAGGATGAGGGCACCGACAATGGCGGGCCAGACCCACCCGGACGTCTTTTCCGACTCGCATGAACAAGACGAGCGCACATGCGTGGAGAGGGGGATCAACACCCCCACAAAGAGGCCGCCGAGGATGCCCGCCGCAAACCACAGCTCGACTGGTACGTTGCTCGCCTCGAACATGAGTTGCGTTTCCGTGCGAAGGTGAGGCGGGTCTTTCGCAACGAAAACTTCCACCGTGTCGTGGACGGTTGCTACCCAGGCAATTCCCCCGAGAAGCGCTGCCAAGGCGAGGCCGAGAACTCCCAGCGCAATTCGGTAGGCGCCCGGATCGCGCAGATCGTTCACCTAGAGGCGCTCACAGTGTGGTGCGCTCGTTGTTAACGAACATGCGATCCTGACTATATGAGGAATACTGGCGCGGAGTCAAGGGGCCCGGTGCCGGTGATCCTCCGGTAGCCACTGGGCTAAAGGACAGTGGGACTAGAACTCGTGTGCGCGTTCCCTGGTGTGTCGCTCGAGGGCGAGCGTGACCAACCGGCGGCAGAGCGTGGGGTAGTCGAGGCCCGACGCCTCCCACAGCTTCGCGTACACACTTGTCTCGGTGAAGCCGGGCATGGTGTTGATCTCGTTGACCAGGACGGTGCCGTCGGGCTCGACGAAGAAGTCACAGCGTGCAAGGCCAGAGCAGCCGCCCAGCTCGAATGCCCTCGCGGCCAGGTCACGAACACGGGCGAGCTCCTCGTCGGCGATCGGGGCCGGGACGACCAGCTCCATGCCGCCGTTGCGGTACTTGGTCTCGTAGTCGTACCAGTCGCCGTTAGCCACGACCTCGCCCGGTTGGGAGGCCTCCACGTCCTCGTTGCCGAGCAAGGAGCACTCGACCTCGCGGCCGCCGGCGTTGGCCTCGACGATCACCCGTGGGTCATGGCGGCGGGCAAGCTCCACCGCCTCGTCGAGCTCGCTTCCCAGCGCCTCGACGCGGCTAATCCCAACGCTCGATCCGAGCCGTGAGGGCTTGACCCAGAGCGGCGTGCCCATCTCCTCGCAGCGCTCGCGCCATCCCGGCTCGCCCGCGGCGACGAACTCGACCTGGGGGATCCCCGCCTGGGCGAAGAGGCGCTTCAGGGTCAGCTTGTCCATGCAGACTGCGGAGGAGAGGACGTCGGAGCCGACGTAGGGAAGGTCGAGCCACTCGAGCAGGCCCTGGACGCTGCCGTCCTCGCCGAACGGGCCGTGCAGAGCGGGGAAGGCGGCATCGGCGGCGAGCAGGCCGTCGCCGGGTGCCAGGACGACCGGCGAGCCTTCGCAGCTCCAGGCGCCCTGGCGCGAGATCGTCACCCGTAGGACCTCGTGGCCGGCCTCCTCCAGCCCTCGCGCCACCGCCTCGGAGGAGCGCAACGAGACGTCGTGCTCGGAGGAGCGGCCGCCGCCGAGAACGGCGACCCTCATCCTTCGCCCGTTTCCGGTTCGGCCGCGCCGGTCGCCGTTCTGCCGACGACCACCGTCACCGTGGAGGAGGGCACCACTTCCGACCCGGGCGGCGGGAACTGGTCGATGACGCGGCCGACCTGCGACGGGACTTCGGTTTCCTGTTCCTGCACGACCGGTTTCAGGCCCACCGCGCGGAGCGCTTCCACCGCGTCGGCGCGGAGCTTGCCGATCACGTTCGGCACCGCCGTCTTCTTTTCGCCCTTGGAGACGGCGATCGAGACGGTCGAGCCGGCCGGAAGCTGCGAACCCGCGCTCGGCGCCTGGCGGATCACCTCGCCCGCCGGCTTCGAGCTGGCCGCTTCTTCGACGCTGGGGGAAAAGCCGCGACTGCGGATCTGCTGCACCGCAACCGAGCGTTGGGTGCCGACGAGGACCGGCACCGTTGCCAGCTTCGGCCCGCTGGAGACCGTGAGCACGACGTCGGTGCCGCGTGTCGCCGTTTCGCCGCCGGAGGGCTGGGAGTGGATCACCAGGCCTTCTTCGACGTTCTCGGAGTGAGCGCTTTCGATCTGGGCCTTGAAGCCGGCTTCTTCCAGCGCTTCTTCGGCCTTGGTGACCGTCAGCCCCGCCGTCGAGGGGACCTTGGCGCTGCCGGGACCGGCGCTGACGGTCAGCGTCACCTTCGGCTTCGAGCAGAAGAAGGTGAGGAAGGTGCAGTCGAGCGACGCTTCGTCGCCGGGAGGCGAGGCGGCCGGGTCCTGCTCCAGCACGGTGTTCGCCGGCGCTTCGCGCTCTACCCGCCTGATTTCCCCAATGTGGAAGCCGTCTTCGCGGAGCAGCGAAATCGCCGTGCTTTCAGGGCTGCCGGTGACGTTCGGGACATCGGTGGTCGTGTCCCGCGTCAGCGCGAGGCCCACCAGGAGGCCGATCAGGACGGCCACTCCCACCAGCATCCAGATCCGTCGCCTGCGACGGCGCTCCTGCTCCTCCTCCGGGTCGAGCTCATCGGCGTCCTCCGGAATGGCGACGACCGGCGGCAGCGGGGCAAAGGCCGCGGTGCTGCTCATCCCCCCGCCCGGATCGCGCAGCGCGGCGTCGAGGGCGGCGATGAAGGCGTCGGCGCTCTGGAAGCGCTGGCCGGGTTCCTTTTCCAGCGCCCTCATCACCACGGCGTCGAGGGCGGGCGAGACCTGGGGGTTGATCGAGCTGGGCCGCTGCGGCGCCTGCGAGACCTGTTTCATCGCCACCGCGACGGCGGAGTCCGCCTCGAAGGGCACCCGCCCGGTGAGCGCCTCGTAGAGCATCACCCCGACCGAGTAGAGGTCGGAGACCGCGGTCACGTCGAAGCCCTGGGCCTGCTCCGGCGAGAGGTAGTGTGGCGTGCCCATCACCGAGCCGGCCTGGGTGATCTCGGAGACGCCAGCGCGGGCGATCCCGAAATCGGTGACGGTCGCCTTGCCGTCGGCGTCGACGATCACGTTCTGGGGCTTGAGGTCGCGGTGGACGATGCCGTGGCGGTGGGCGAAGCGGGCGCCCTCGAGCACCTGGCGGACCAGCCCGACCGCCTGCTCGGGGCTGAGCCCGGCGTCGATCAGCTCCTTCAGCGAGCGGCCCTCCAGGTACTGCATGGCGATGTAGTAGGTGCCGTCGACCTCGCCGCGGTCGAAGACGGCGACCACGTTGGGGTGCTGAAGCCCCGCCGCCGCCTCCGCCTCGCGGCGGAAGCGCTCGATGAACTCCTGGTCCTGGGCGAAGCGCGCGTGCAGGACCTTGAGCGCGACCCGCCGCTGCAGGTGCGTGTCGTCGGCAAGCCAGACGTCGGCCATCCCGCCCGAGCCGATTTTCTGCAGCACCCGGTAGCGCCCGTCCACCACGGCCCCCTGAGTCACCTCAGCCAAGTCGCACCCCCCAGCCCTGCCCGCCGACGGGCCGATACGTCAAGGTGACCTTGACGTATCGGCCCGTCGGCGGCTGTTGTTTGCGTGTCTTATTCACCGTTGAGGATCGTTTCGGCCACGTCGCGGAATATCGGCGCGGCTACGTCGTTGCCGAATTCGTTCCGTGCACTCGACCGTCGCCGCGATCGCGATCTTCGGGTCTTCGGCCGGCGCGAATCCTATGAACCAGGCCTGGTTCTCTTCTTCCCCACCGCCGCAGGCTTCGTTGCCGGGAGTTTCCGCCGTGCCCGTCTTGCCCGCCACCGGCACGCCCGGGATCTCCGCGTTGGTGCCGGTGCCTTCGCTGACGACGCCTTCCATCGCGGTGGTCAGCTCTGCGGCGGTCTCGGCGCTGATCGGCTGACTGTACTGGGAGGGGTCGAGGCGTTTTGTCACCCGCCCGTCGGGATCGACGACGCGGCTCCAGATCTGCGGCTTCATCTCCTTGCCCTCGTTGGCGACGGCGGCGGCGACCTCGGCCATCTGCAGCGGGGTGACGACGAGGCGCTCCTGGCCGATCGCCACGCGGGCGAGGTCGACCGGGTCGTTGGGGCCCAGCAGTTCTTCTTTTTCGGCGTCGAAGACGCCGCTCTTGGAAACCTGGTCGGCGGGCAGGTCGATCGCCGGGGTCGAGTTGAAGCCGAAGCGTTCCATGTATTCGAACAGGGTGTCCTCGCCGAGTTGCTGGCCGAGCTGGCCGAACCAGGTGTTGACCGAGTTGGTCAGCGCCGTGTCGAGGGTCGCTCCCGGCCAGCTGATGCCGAAGTCGTTTTCGAGCGGCGTGCCTTCGACTTCGAGCGTCCCCGGCGCGTCGATCGTGCGTTTCCGGCGTGATCGTGCCGCTTTCCAGGCCTGCTGCCGCGGTCACCACCTTGAAGGTCGAGCCCGGCGGGTACTGGCCCTGGGTTGCCCGGTTGAACAGCGGCGCTTTCGACTTCGTTCGTGTTCAGCTTCGAGAGTTCGTAGGGAACGCGGTTTGGGTCATACGGCGGGTTCGAGGCCAGCACCTTCACCCTGCCGCTCTGCGGCTCGATCGCCACCACCGCGCCGAAGCCCGCGGCTTCGAGGTCGCCCAGCGCCACCTTCTGCGCCGCCGGGTCGAGGTTGGTGACGATGTCGTTGCCTTCCTGCTTGCGGCCGCTGAGCTGATCGAGGATCGAGCTGAATTCCGATTCGTTGCCGACCAGCTCGTCGTTGTGGAACTGCTCGAACTCGCTGTCTCCCTGGCGGACGAAGCTGTAGCCGATCGGGTGCCCGTAGAGGGCGCCTTCGGGGTAGCGGCGCACGTAGCGCAGGCCGGCGCCGTGGCCCTTCGGCACCGAGCGGGCGATCACGGTGCCGTCGGCGGCGAGGATCCGGCCGCGCTTGATCTGCTGCTGCTCGAGCAGCGGGCGCTTGTTCGCGTCCTTTTCCTTCAGCGCCTTGGCGTCGAAGACCGACCAGTACGAGGTGAAGCCGATCAGCACCGCGAAGAGGACGACGATCAGGCCGAAGAGCTTGACGATCTGGCGGTTCACCGGCCCTCCAGCGCGAGGCCACCGAGGCGTTCGGCCGGCTCCGCCTCACGCCGGGCGCGGTCGGAGATCAGCAGCAGCAGGGCCAGCAGGACGAAGTTGGCGACGATCGAGCTGCCGCCGTAGCTGATGAAGGGCAGGGTGACGCCGGTCAGCGGGATCACCCGGGTGACGCCGCCGATGATCACGAAGGCCTGGATCGCGAAGACCGCGGTGAGGCCGGTCGCCAGCAGCTTCGAGAAGCCGTCGTCGGCGAGCAGGGCGATCTTGAAGCCCCGCGCCGCGATCAGCAGGTAGATCAGGATGACCCCGCAGGCGCCGAAGAGGCCGAGCTCGTTGACGATCAGCGAGTAGATCGTGTCGGTCTGCGCCGCCGGCAGCAGCGCATCGTTGGTGCCGGGGATCGTGATCAGCGCCTGGGCGAAGCCCTTGCCGAAGAGGCCGCCGTCGGCCTGGGCGAAGATCGACTGCAGGATCTGGTAGCCGCTCTTGTGCGGGTGGGCGTAGGGGTTGAGCCAGATCTCGACCCGGTCGTGGACGTGGGGCACGGTCGAGGCGAAGAACCAGGCGCCGACCAGGAACATCGCCATGCCGATGACGACGAAGGAGAAGCGGCCGGTCGCCACGTAGAGCAGCGCCAGGAAGGCGGCGAAGAACATCAGCGAGCTGCCGAGGTCGCGGATGAAGACGAGCATGAACATCGAGGCGCCCCAGACGACCAGCATCGGCCCGAAGTGCTTGAGCGGCGGCAGCGTCACCCCGAGCACCCGGCGGGCGCCGACGATCAGCACCTCGCGGTGCTCGCGCAGGTAGCTGGCGAGGAAGACGACGATGCAGATCTTCGAGAACTCGGCCGGCTGGAAGGCAAGCGGGCCGAGCTTGACCCCGAGGTAGGCGCCGTTGACCTGCTGGCCGATCCCCGGCAGCCGCGGCGCCAGCAGCAGCAGCAGCCCGACGGCGGCGATCGTGTACCGGTAGCGCTCGAGCACGTCGTAGTCGCGCAGGAACTGGATCGTCAGGGCGAAGAGGACGAGGCCGAGGACGAACCAGTTGGCCTGGTCGCGGGCCAGGTCGGCGTCGATCCGGTAGATCATCACCAGGCCGAAGGCGGTCAGCAGGGCGACCAGCGGGAAGAGGTAGGGGTCGGCGTTGGGAAGGCGGATGCGCAGGTAGACGTGGGTGGCGAGGCAGAGCGGCGAGGAAGTAGGCGCCGTAGACGAGGCTGAGCGTTGTCGAGCCGCGCGTTCTCCTGGGCGAAGACGGCGGCGAAGCCGGCGGTGAGCAGCAGGGCGACCGGGACCAGAGCGCATCAGCTCCCGGTTCCGGGCGCTCACCGAGCCCCTTGCGCTTCTTCGATGTCTTCGACCAGCGAGGCCGCGTCGCCGCGCGAGCGCAGGTCGTGGCCGGTGACCGCTTCCCGGCGCTTGCGACGGCAGCGACGCCGGTCTGGATCGGGCTCGCGTAGCGCTCGTCGTAGAGCTGGACGCCGAAGGGCAGTTCGTAGGGAAGGCCGCGGTAGAGCGCCACCCGGCCGCCTTCGTCGGTGCCGAGGAACCAGACCTGGCGGTTGCCGTACCAGGCGCCAAAGGCGACAGCGGCGAGCAGGACCAGGGCGCCGAGCACCTTCGGCGTCCGGCGCAGGCGGCGGCGCTGGGGCTTGGCCGCGAGCTGCTCGCGGCGCTCCTCGGCGGCCGCGGCTGCGGCGCGGCGGCGCACCTCGGTCGCGGTCAGGCCCGCCTCCTCGGCTGCGGGGCCGACCAGCGTCGCGCCCTCCGGCGCGCCGCTGCGGGGCGGCGGCGTCCTCGAGCCGGAAGGCAAGGGCGGTGATGTTGTCGCGCCCTCCGGCCCGGTTGGCTTCGTCGACCAGGGCCCGGACCGCAGCACTCCATCGATGTCGCCCGCGCCAGCAGCTGCGCGATCTGGCTCGTCGCCGACCATCGTCGTCAGCCCGTCGGAGCAGATCAGGAAGACGTCGCCGGGCGCGGCGGGCACGGTGTGCACGTCGACGCTCGACCTCGGGCTCGGGGCCGAGCGCGCGGGTGATGATCGAGCGCTGCGGGTGGTCCTCGGCCTGGGCGTCGGTGAGCTGGCCCTTGCGCCGCATCTCCTCGACCAGCGAGTGGTCGCGGGTGAGCTGCTCGAGCTTGCCGCCGCGCAGCCGGTAGGCGCGGCTGTCGCCGACGTGGCCGATCGCCGACCTCTTCGCGCTCGGCGTTGACGATCGCCGCGGTGATCGTCGTCCCCATCCCCGCCCGCGAGGGGTCGTCGCGGGCGAGCTCGTGGATCTGCGGTTGGCCGCTTCGATCGTCTCGCGCAGGAACTGCTCCGGCGGCCCGTCGGGAAGGTCGACGGTCGAAGGCCTCGGCGGCCGCCTTCGAGGCGACCTCGCCGGCCTGGGCGCCGCCCATGCCGTCGGCGACGACGAAGATCGGCGCGCGCACGAAGAACGAGTCCTCGTTGGCGTTGCGCTGGCGCCCCGTGTCGGTGCGGAAGGCCTGGTCGTCGACCCGCAGCATCTACGCTACTACCCCTGCGCCTCGTACCTGAACTCGGTGTCGCCGATCCGCACGACGTCGCCGTCGACCAGCTCGGCCTCGCCCTTCAGGGTCGCGTCGTTGAGCAGGGTTCCGTTGGTCGAGTTCATGTCCTCGACGTAGGTGCGCCCGTCGCGGCTGAAGATCCTGCGCGTGCACGCCGGAGGCGTAGCGGTCGTCGATCTGCACGTCGGCTCTCGGCGAGCGGCCGATCGAGAGGCCGCCGATCAGGTCGAAGCGCTCGCCCTGGTCGAGGCCGCCGCCGCGTTCGGCGACCAGCCAGGCGTCGGCCGCGCTGGGCTGCGGTCGAAGCCCGGGGCCTGGTGGAAGCCGGTCGCGTCGGGCGCCGGCGCGACGGTGCGGCGCAGGTCCTTGAGCGCGCTGCGCGCGATCCAGAGCAGGAAGAGGTAGAGGACGGCGAGAAAGCCGAACTTGAGGGCGACGGAGATCGGGGCGTAGTCCACGCGCTAAGCCCTCACTGCTCGATGTCGAACAGGAAGGTGGTCGGTGCCGACCGTCACCTGGTCGCCGGGGCTGAGCCGGGTCGAGGCGACCCGGCGGCCGTTCACCTTGACCCCGTTGGTCGAGCCGAGGTCGGCGATCGTCCAGTCGCCGGACGACGAGCGCCGCAGCTCGGCGTGGCGGCGGGAGACGTTGGGGTCGCGCAGCACGCACTCGGCCTCCTTGGAGCGGCCGATCGTCGCCCGCGGGCCGTCGAGCACGTAGCGGCGATCGTCCAGCGAGACGACCGCGCGGGTCGCGACCAGCGCCTGCGCCTGCTGCTCGGGGCTCGGCGGCGCCGCGGTGGCGCTCGTTGACCGCCGAGTAGACCATCGTGTGGCCCTCCTCGCCCTGGCTCGGGCCCTCGCCCTCGTGGGCCGGCGGCTTGACCAGGCGGGTCTGGATCCCGAACTCGCCAAGCCGCAGGCGCTCGTCCGTCTTGAACTCGACCGCGGGCCGGGTCAGCAGGTCGTAGCTGCGGCGGCGCGCGTGCTCGAGCAGGTAGCCGGAGAGCTCCTGCTCGAGCGAGCGCTCGTAGCCCTCGAGCTTGGCCGCGGTCCCGCTTGGAGAGGTAGACCGTGTACTCGTTGGGGACGTAGACGCGCGCCACCCCGGCCGTCTTGTGGGCGTCCATCTCCTTCGCGAGCTTGCGGGCGAGCTCGACCGGCTGCACCTCGGAGCTGAAGGCGCGGCTGAAGACCCCCTCGACGAGGCCTTCGATGCGACTCTCAAGGTTGCGCAGTACGCTGATCGGTGGCTCCTTTTGCGAGCGAACGGACGCTCGGGTGGCGGGGAAGACCCGGGCTGAAATCCTACGGGAGCAGGGGGCCGTGACCGACGGCGAGCCAGGGCGCCGAGCGCGGCGGCGGCGGCAACCGCTCCCAGACGCAGGGGCAGCGAGCGGGCGTGGCGGGCAGGATGTCGGCGAGGCGGTCGAGCGAGTCCTCGATCGCCTCGCCCAGCTCCTCCAGGGTCGGGCGGCGGTCCGGGCGGGTCTGGAGGCAGGCGTCGAGCGTCGCGCTGAGCTCGCGCGGAAGGTCTGGACGCAGCCGCCGCAGGGGGCGGGGGCGGCCGCCGATCGCGCGGGCGGTCGCGGCCGGGGTCGCGCGGCGGTTCGGGTTCTCGCCGCTCCAGCACTCGTAGAGCATCAGGGCCAGCGAGTAGACGTCGGCCTCGGGGCCGGCAGCGCGCCCCTCGGCCTGCTCGGGCGACATGTAGGCGAGGGTGCCGACGACGTCGCCCGGCGCCGTCAGCGCCGCGGCGTCGGTGAGGCGGGCGACGCCGAAGTCCATCAGCTTCGCCGTCGGCTCGCCCTCCTCGGTGACGAGCACGTTCTGGGGCTTGATGTCGCGGTGGACGACCGAGCGGGAGTGGGCATGGTCGAGCGCCTCGCAGAGGTCGGCGCCGATCTCGCCCACCTCGCGGTCGCTGAGCGAGCCGTCGCGGCTGAGCTCGGCGAGCGTCGTGCCGTCGACGAGCTCGGTGACGAGCAGGGCGTTGCCGTCCTCCTCGCCCATCTCGTAGAGGGTGACGATGCCGGGGTGGTTGAGGCGCGCGGCCGCCTGGGCCTCGCGCAGCACGCGGCCGGAACCGCCGCCGCCGCCGATTCGATCGCCTTGACGGCCACCGGGCGCTCGAGGCGCCCGTCCCACGCCTCGTAGACGGTGCCGAAGCCGCCGCTGCCGATGCGGCGCTCGATCAGAAAGCGGTTGAGAACCAGGGAGCCGACCACAGCACTTCCTGCACTTCGCCGCGAATCCGCTTCCTCCTGCGACATACTCCCTGCTTCTTGGAGGATTCCACCGCAAGACGGCGCCGCGTCGGCGGCCGCGCCGCCGCCCCGAACGCCAGCAGATCCTGCTGCGGCGCGGCCTCGCGCTCGGCGGCGGCCTGCTCCTGCTGATCCTGATCGTGCTCGGGGTCAAGGGCTGCCTCGACGCCCGCGCGACACCGGGCGCTCAGCGACTACGCCCGCAACGTCACCCAGATCGTCGAAGAGACCGACCAGACGAGCAAGGACTTCTTCGACAAGCTCGCGGAACCCGGCGGCCTCTCGGTGACCGAGTTCGTCAACCGAGGTCAACGCCGACCGCAGCGCGATGGACAACTACGCGAGCCGGGTCGACGGCCTCAGCGCCCCCGGCGACATGGGCAACGCGCAGAGCGACGCTGGAGCTCGTCTACCACCTGCGCAGCAGCGCGATGGACGAAATCGCCGAACAAGATGAGCACCGCGCTCGGCGACGTCGGCTCCGAGAAGGCGACCGCGGCGATCGCCAAGCAGATGCAGAAGCTGCTCGCCAGCGACGTCGTCTACGCCTCGGTGGTCCGGCCCGAGATCAACGGCGTGCTCGCCGACAACGGGATCGAAGGCGGCGACGTGCCGAAGAGCGTCTTCCTGCCGGGCGGCACGAATGGCTCGACGAAGCCACGGTCAGCGCCGCGCTCGGCTCGGTCAGCGGATCGGCCGCGGAAGCCACGTCCGGCGTCCACGGCCTCGGCCTGATCGGCACCAGCGTCAACGGGACCGAACTGACCGCGGAATCGACCACGTCGGTGACCAGCGAAGGAACTCCGGAAGTCGAAGTGCAGGTGCAGAACCAGGGCGAATCGACCGAGAACGGCGTCACGGTCTCGGTCACCGTCAGCGGCGGCAGCACCCTGCAGGGGACGATCGAAAGCATCGGCGCCGGCGAAACGGCCAGCGCCCTGATCCCGCTGACGCCGGCGCCGACCGGCGAAGTGACGCTCGAAGTCGACGTCGAAACCGTGCCCGGCGAGCAGGTCTCCGAAAACAACAAGGCCAGCTACACGGTCGCATTCGAATAGGAGGGCGGCCGTGGCCTCGATGCGGATCGCCTACCTGGGACCGGCCGGGACCTTCACCGAAGACGCGCTGCGCGAGGCGGAGATGGTCGGCGAGGGTGTCGAGCCGCCTGCGCACGGCGACGATCCACGATGCGATCCTCGCGGTCGAGCGCGGCGAGGCCGACCGCGCCCTGGTCCCCTTCGAGAACTCGATCGAGGGATCGGTGCGCAGCACGCTCGACACCCTCGCCTTCGATGCCCAAGGCGGTGACGATCGTCGGCGAGCACGACTTCGCCGTGCGCGCGATGCTGCTCGCCCGCGAGTCGATCGCGCTGGACGAGATCACGGCGGTTCTCTCCCATCCCCAGCCCCTCGCCCAGTGCGCTCGCTTCCTGCGCGAGAACCTCCCGGCAGCCGAGCTGCGCAGCGTCAGCAGCACCGCCGAGGCCGCGCGGCTGGTCGGTGAGTCGACGAGCCCTGGGCGGCGATCGGCGCGCTCGCCGCGGCGGATCTCTACGGCTGCACGATCCTGCGCCAGAACGTCGAGGACGAGGCCAACAACGTAACCCGCTTCGTCTGGATCGCCCCGGCGGGCACCGAGCCAGTCGGCGGCGGACCATGGAAGACCTCCCTCGTCTTCTCGGAGCTGGGCGAAGACCACCCCGGCGCGCTGGTCGAGGCCCTGCGCGAGTTCTCCTCCCGCAACGTCAACCTCACCCGCATCGAGTCCCGCCCCCTCCGCCAGGGCCTGGGCCGCTACATGTTCTTCTGCGACCTCGAAGGGCCAATCACTGACGAAGCTGTAGCGGAGGCGATTCAGCGCTGCGCACGAAGGCCGAATCCGTGCGGATCTTGGGCTCCTACCCCGTCGGTTAGAGCCTCCTGCGTAGAATTCCCGAGCAACATGGCACGCGTCCTTGTTCTCAATGCGACGTATGAGCCGATCAACGTATGCACGTTGAGACGCGCTGCTGTGCTGCTGCTGAAGGAAAAGGCAGAGCTACTGGAGCGGCGAGCGGGGGCGATCCACTCCGAGCACATGACGATGGAGCGGCCCGACGTGATCCGCCTGGTCAGCTACGTGCGCATCCCCCGCGAAGCGCACCGGCGCAAGATCACCCGCCGCGCCGTCCTCGCCCGCGACTCCTGGACCTGCCAGTACTGCGGCTCGCGCAAGTCCGGCCTCACCGTCGACCACGTGATCCCCCGCAGCCGCGGCGGCAAGTCGGTCTGGGAGAACATCGTCGCGGCCTGCGCCAGCTGCAACCGCCGCAAGGGCAACCGCCTCCCCCGAGAGATCCACATGCACCCCCAGAACACCCCAAAGGCCCCAGGCCCGACGGTCTTCATCCAGGTGGCGAGCCCCAGCATCCCCCCCGCCTGGCAGCAGTATTTGCCCGCTGCTGCGTAGATTCTTGCTCTTACCGGGAGCCGGCGCGGCTACTGGCGGACGTGCAGGAGGTCGTCGCCGCGCGCCTGAGCCTCTTTGGCGCGCCTTTGGCCTTCCAGGTATTGCAAGCCCAGATCGTCCTTGACCGCTTCGACAGCAAGCTGCCACTCGGAGTAATAAGCCGCGTTGCAGTTCTCGGCACGGAACTTATGGATGAACCATCCGGCGCGATCCCAATTGTGCCTGAGCTGCCAGGCCAGGTCGGCGCGAAACCAGGGCGCATCGAGGAGACCTTGGTTGTAGGCGCTCGCAACCCCCTCCCAGTAGTTGAGAATCGCCATGATTTGGAGGCGCTTCTTCGTTTCCGTGTTGCGGCGAATCCACTTCTTCCATTCCTTCCAGCGCTTGTCTGCATCGCTGTCCTTGAGGTTGAGGAAGTCCGAGGTCACGACCCTTGCTTCGAGGAGATCCGGGTGATCCCATCGCGCTCTGTATTCGGCCGTAAGAGTTCGGCGAGCCGCAGTCGCTGCATGATCCAGCGTCACTACGGCACCGACTAGGGCCAAACCGGCCGCTACCGCAGTGGCAGCAGTTGCATCCGAAATGATCAACCAAGCGAAAGCGGGCACCGCGAAGATCGCCGCAATCCAACGCGACCGCAAGCGATTGCGCTTGGGCGGCCGCACAGACTCCTACCTCAAACCCGTGGAGTTAGCTCTAGGCGCCTGGATCGGGGGTCGGACCTTGCATGAAACTCAGTCTAGCATCGGCTGAACTGCCTCAGGTCCAGTGTCGTCCGAATCGTCATCGACCACAAGGGCGACAGCCGAGACGCTGTCGTCGTCCTTCATGTTCATCACTTTGACGCCCTGGGTGGGGCGGCCCATCTGGGAGATGCCGCCGGCGCGGGTGCGCTGGACCATGCCGTTCTGGGAGATGAAGAGCAGGTCCTGGTGCTCGCGGACGATCAGGGCGCCGGCGAGGCCACCCTTCTTCGCGGTCAGCTTCGCGGTGAGAACGCCCTTGGTGCCGCGGCCCTTGATCGGGTACTCGGAGACCGAGGTGCGCTTGCCGTAACCGTTCTCGGTGACGACGAAGAGCTCGGAGTCGTCGCGGGCGATGTCCATCGCCAGCACCCGGTTGGCCACGCCGTTGACCTTGGCCGAGACGTTCATCCCTTTGACGCCGCTGGTGTCGCGGCCCATCGGGCGGACTTTCTCCTCGGAGAAGCGCGAGGCGTGGCCGGACTTGGAGACGAGCAGGATGTCGTCTTCGCCGGAGGTGAGACGCACCTGGACCAGCTCGTCGCCGTCGCGGATCTTGATCGCGATGATCCCGTCGGCGCGGATCGGCGTGTTGTAGGCGATGAACTCGGTCTTCTTGACCAGGCCCTGGGCGGTGGCGAAGACCAGGTACTTGTTCTCGCCGAAGTCGCGGGTCGGGATCACCGCCGTCACCTTCTCGCCGTCGCGCAGGGGCAGGACGTTGACCAGGGCGCGGCCTTTCGCCGTGCGGGCCCCCTCGGGCAGCTCGTAGACCTTGAGCCGGTAGACCTTGCCGCGGTTGGTGAAGAAGAGCAGGAAGTCGTGGGTCGAGCAGATGTGCAGGTGCTCGATGTAGTCGTCCTCCTTCAGGTCCATCCCCATCACGCCCGCGGCCGCCGCGGTGCTGCTGGCGGTAGGTCGCCAGCGGCAGCCGCTTGGCGTAGCCCGAGTGGGTGATCGAGATCACCATCTGCTGGTCGGCGATCATGTCCTCGATGTTCATGTCGCCCTCGAAGTGGGTGACCTCGGTGCGACGCTCGTCGCCGTAGCGCTTGTCGACCTCGTCGAGCTCCTCGACGATCACCGCGTCGATCCGGGCCGGGTCGCCGAGGATCGTCCGCAGCTCGGCGATCCGCTTGGCCAGCTCTTCGTGCTCTTCGCGCAGCTTGTCGGACTCCAGCGCGGTGAGGCGGGCAAGGCGCATGTCGAGGATCGCCTGCGCCTGCAGCTCGGAGAGCTCGAAGCGCTCGACCAGGCCGGACTTCGCCGTCTCGGTGTCGGCCGAGCCGCGGATCAGCTCGATCACCGCGTCGAGGTTGTCGAGCGCGATCAGCAGCCCCTCGAGGATGTGCGCCCGCGCCTCCGCCTGGCGCAGCTCGTGCTGGGTGCGGCGGATCACCACCTCGCGCTGGTGGTTGACGTAGTGCTCGATCAGCTCCTTGAGGCCGAGCGACTTCGGCACGCCGTCGACGAGGGCGACCATGTTGATGCCGAACGTGCTCTGCATCGGGGTCCGCTTGTAGAGCTGGTTGAGCACCACCTCCGGCGGGTCGCCGCCGCGCTTGGTCTCGATCACCAGGCGCATCCCGGACTTGTCGGACTCGTCGCGCAGGTCGGAGATCCCGGTGATCTTTTTGTCCCTGACCAGGTCGGCGATCTTCGTGACCAGGCCGCCGTCGCCGAGCTTCTTGACCATGAAGGGCAGCTCGGTGACGATGATCGCGTCGCGGCCGCCCTTGAGCGGCTCGACGTGGGCGCGGGCGCGGATCCGGACCGAGGCGCGACCGGAGGCGTAGGCGTCGCGATCCCTTCGGCGCTCATGATGCCGCCGCCGGGGAAGTCCGGGCCCTTGACGTGCTCCATCAGCCCGGCGAGGTCGATCCCGGGGTTGGCGATGTAGGCCTTGACCGCGCCGATCGTCTCGCTCAGGTTGTGCGGCGGGATGTTGGTCGCCATCCCCACCGCGATCCCGGAGGAGCCGTTGACGAGCAGGTTGGGGTAGCGCGCCGGCAGCACCAGCGGCTCGCGCAGCGATTCGTCGTAGTTCGGCCCCCACTCGACGGTGTCCGCCTCGATGTCGCGCAGCATCTCGGTCGAGAGCCGGGCGAGCCGCGCCTCGGTGTACCTCATCGCCGCCGGCGGGTCGTCGTCGATCGAGCCGAAGTTGCCCTGGCCGTCGACCAGCATGTAGCGCAGGGAGAAGTCCTGGGCCATGCGGGCGAGGGTGTCGTAGATCGCGCTGTCGCCGTGAGGGTGGTACTTGCCCATCACCTCGCCGACGATCGTCGCCGACTTTCGGTAGGCCCGGTTCGGCTGCAGGCCGAGGTCGTGCATCGCGTAGAGCACCCGGCGGTGGACCGGCTTGAGGCCGTCGCGCACGTCGGGCAGCGCCCGGCCGACGATCACGCTCATCGCGTAGTCGAGATACGACGAGCGCATCTCGGTGGTCAGCTCGCGCTCCTCGATCCGGCCGCCGCTGAGGAAGTCCGCGCCCTCCATCAGATTGCCCTCCCCCGTCTAGACGTCAAGGAACCTGACCTCCTTGGCGTGCCTTTCGATGAAGGCCTTGCGCGGCTCGACCTTGTCGCCCATCAGGTCGGCGAAGATCTTCTCGGCCATCGCCGCGTCGTCGATGCGGACCCGCTCCAGCGTGCGGCTGGCCGGGTCCATCGTGGTTTCGCGCAGCTGGTCGGCGTTCATCTCGCCCAGGCCCTTGAAGCGCTGCATCGTCACGCCGTGGCGGGCCAGCTCCATCACCATCCGGCGCAGCTCGGCGAACGACTCCGCCGTCTTCGCTTTCTGGTCGAGCGAGAGCTTGAACGGGGGGCGGCCGACCTGGCTGAGCAGCTCGGCGTGCGAGGCGATCAGGCGGCGGTAGTCGTGCGACTCGAACAGCGTCGAGGAGAGCTCGAAGGTCTTGGCCAGCCCGTCGCGGCGGTGGATCGCTCGGACCAGCACCCCGTCGCCGGATTCGGAGACGATCTCGGTGTCGAACGGCTCGGCCTCGCCAGCGTCGCCGTTCAGCACGTCCTTCACTTCGGCCAGTGAGACGACGCCCCGGTCGAGGATTTCCGACTCGCCGAGGAAGCGCACCAGCTCGTGGCCGTACTCGGCCTGCAGCGAGTCCGCCCAGCCCTCGTGCTCGCGCAGGCGCCGGTTGAAGCGCTGCCAGCGGGTCGTGGTCAGCTTGTGCGAGTTCCCCTCGGCGTCGGTGACCTCCATCTGCTCGAGCTTGTCGCGCAGCAACAGCTCCTCGAGCTCGGACTCCTTCTCGACGTAGGTCTCCTGCTTGCCGTTCTTCAGCTTGTAGAGCGGCGGCTTGGCGATGTAGACGTAGCCGGCCTCGATCAGCTCCGGCATCTCGCGGTAGAGGAAGGTGAGGACCAGGGTGCGGATGTGGGCGCCGTCGACGTCGGCGTCGGTCATCAGCACGACCTTGTGGTAGCGGGCGTCTTTGACGTCGAACTCCTCGCGGATGCCGGTGCCGACGGCGGTGATCAGCGCCTGGATCTCGTTGTTGGAGAGGACCTTGTCGATCCGCGCCTTCTCGACGTTGATGATCTTGCCGCGCAGCGGCAGCACCGCCTGGGTGTTGCGGTCGCGCCCCTGCTTGGCGGAGCCGCCGGCGGAATCGCCCTCGACGATGAAGAGCTCGGCCAGGGCCGGGTCGCGGACGGTGCAGTCGGCGAGCTTGCCGGGCAGGGTCGAGTTCTCCAGCGCCGACTTGCGGCGGGTCAGGTCGCGGGCCTTGCGCGCCGCCTGCCGCGCCCGGGCCGCGTCGACCGCCTTGCCGACGATCCGTTTTGCCTCGCCGGGATTCTCCTCGAAGAACTCGCCGAGCTTGCGGTTGACCGTCTCCTTGACCAGGCCCTCGATCGGCGGGTTGCCGAGCTTGGTCTTCGTCTGCCCCTCGAACTGCGGGTCCTGCAGCTTCACCGAGATCACCGCGGTCAGGCCCTCGCGGACGTCGTCGCCGGTGAGGTTCTCGTCTTTCTCTTTGAGCAGCCCTTTGCCGCGCGCGTAGGCGTTGAGCGTGCGGGTCAGCGCCGAGCGGAAGCCGGAGAGGTGCGAGCCGCCCTCGTGGGTGTTGATGTTGTTGGCGAAGCTGAAGACGGACTCCTGGTAGGAGGAGTTCCACTGCATCGCGACCTCGACCTGGCCGTCTTCGGTCTCGCCCTCGAAGAAGACCGTCTTGCGGTGCAGCGGGTCCTTGTTCTCGTTGAGGTGGGCGACGAAGTCGACGATCCCGCCCTCGTAGTGGAAGGTGTCGCTCTGGCCCGCCGCGCGCTCGTCGACCAGCTCGATCTTGAGGCCGCGGGTGAGGAAGGCGGTCTCGCGCAGGCGCTCGGCCAGGGTCGCGTAGTCGAACTCGAGCTCGTCGAAGATCTCGGCGTCGGGGAGGAAGGTGATCGAGGTGCCGCTCGCGTCGGTTGCGGCGCCCTTGGCCAGCTCCGCCTGCGGCTTGCCGCGCTCGTAGTCCTGAGTCCAGACCGCACCGTCGCGGCTGATCTCCAGGTGCAGCCGCTCGGAGAGCGCGTTGACCACCGAGACGCCGACGCCGTGCAGGCCGCCGGAGACCTTGTAGCCGCCGCCGTCGCCGAACTTGCCTCCGGCGTGGAGCGTGGTCAGCACGACCTCGGCCGCCGGCCGTTTCTCCTTGGCGTGCATTTCGACCGGGATCCCGCGGCCGTTGTCGGTGACGGTGCAGCTGTTGTCGGGGTGCAGGGCGACGCGGACGCTGTCGCAGTAGCCGGCGATAGCCTCGTCGACCGAGTTGTCGACGACCTCGTAGACGAGGTGGTGAAGACCGCGCGGCCCGGTCGAGCCGATGTACATGCCGGGCCGCTTGCGGACGGCCTCCAGGCCCTCGAGGACGGTGATGTCCTGGGCGCCGTAGGAGGCCGAGTCGCCTTTCTTCGGCGCCGCCGTCTTCTTCTTGTCAGGCAATTAGTCCCTTCCTGCTCTCATAGAAAACCCCGACCGTCGGGGCTCTTACCGCCCTGGTCGGGGCTGAAAACGCAAGTTGACATAAGGATACCAGTTCGGGCCCCCCGGGAACCCCTCTCCTTGAAATAAAAGTCCTGCAAATCAGCCATAAATGAATTTAGTTACGGGCATCTTCCACACGGAAGCGCAAACTCTGCGGAGCCTGCTCTCCGAGGCGGTCTCCCAGGCGCTGCAAAAGTTGATCCTGCATCAGATCCAACTCCTGCGCCCAGACGGAGTCGGCGCAGCTGACGACCACCTCCCCGCCGCGCTCGGAGACCGGGCTGCAGACCGCGGCGATCTGCTCCCCCACCGCCTCGGCCCAGGCCGCCTGCAGCGCCGCCAGCGGCGTCTTCGGGGCGGCCCGATCGAGCGCTGCGCGCAGCGCGTTCGCCGCGGGGCGGGGGGCGCGGCGGCGGGTCATGCCGCAGCCGCCTCGCTCACCACGAGCGGCATCCGCACCACGCTTGCCATCGCCCCGGCCGGCAGCGAGTCCTCGTCGGCGGCGGTGATCAGCGCCTGGCCGCCGGCGGTCGAGCCGCTCGACCAGGCGCTCCCGGCGGCCGGGGTCGAGCTCGCTCATCACGTCGTCGAGGAGGAGGAGCGGGGAGACCTGCCGGGCCTCGAGCAGCGCCTGGCGCTCGGCGAAGAGCAGGGCCAGCAGGGCGGCGCGCTGCTGGCCCTGGGAGCCGTAGCGGCGCAGCGACCGGCCGTCGGTGGCGAGCTTCAGCTCGTCGAGGTGCGGGCCCCACGACGTCCTGCCCAGGCGGAGGTCGGCTTCGCGCCGCTCGGCGAGGCCGGCGCGGATCTCGGCACCATCGCCGCCGGCCCGCGGCGCGTACTCGATCGTCGCCCCGCCTTCGAGGCCCAGCTCGGCGGCGGCCTCGGCAAACGGCGCAGCCAGCTCCGCGACCGCGGCTCTGCGCGCGGCGACGAGAGCGGCTGCGGCCTCCGCCAGCGTCGCGTCCCAGACATCCAGCTCGGACGGAGCGCCGCGCCCGCCGGCAAGCCGGGAGAGCAACGCGTTGCGCTGCGCCAGCGCCTGGCCGAAGCGCTGGCGCAGGTCCGCCCGGCTCGGGCCAGCGCGCGGCGACGAAGCGGTCGAGGTGCGCGCGGCGCTCGGCCGGCGGGCCCTTGATCAGCGCCAGGCGGTCGGGCGAGAAGACGGCGACGGGCGGGCGGCTGCGGGCCAGCGTCGCCGGGATCGGCCGCGTTGCCGTCGAGCAGGTGGCGACGGCCCTCGCTGCGGCTGACCGAGGCGAGCAGCCGGCGCTCGATGCCGTCGTCGTCGCGTACGGTCGCTTCCGACGCGGGCGAAAGAGCCGCCGAAGGGGATCAGGTCGCGGCGGTCGGAGGTGCGGAACGAGCGGCCGGTGAGAGCGAAGTAGAGCGCCTCGAGCAGGTTCGTCTTGCCGACGCCGTTGGGGCCGACGAGGCTGACGATCCCCGGCCCCAGCTCGATCCGCGCCTGCGCCAGGCTCCGCAGCGGCCTCGCTTCGACGGCGGTGACCAGCACCGGCAAGGCCTCACACGTTGAGGCGGATCGGCATCACCAGGTAGCGGAAGTCTTCGTTGTCGACCGGCTGCAGCAGGCCCGGGCGCAGCGGCGAGATCAGGCGCAGCACCACCTCGTCGCCCTCGACGCTTTCGATCCCCTCCGGAGGAAGTCGGGGTTGAAGCCGATCTCCAGCGGCTCGCCCTCGAAGGCAGCCGGCATCGTCTCCTCGGCGTCGCCGACGTCGGGTGTGGATGCCGCGACGGTCAGCTCGCCCGGCGCGAAGGAGAGGCGCAAGCGGCGCGTTGCGCTGCGCCAGCTGGCTGACCCGTCGGGTGACGTCGAGGAACTCCGGGCGCGGCAGTCGCACGTCGTGCTCGTAGGACTCCGGCAGGAGCTGTCGAAAGTTGGGGAACTGGCCCTCGATCAGCCTCGTGTTGAGGACGATGTCCCCTGCCCTGAAGACGGCCTGGTTGCGAAGCAGCGCGACCGCGACCTCCTCGACCCCGTCGGCGGAGACGATGCGGCTCAGCTCGCGCAGCGCCCTTGGCCGGGATGTTCGCCTCGAGCTCCCCGCCGATCGCGGTCTCCAGCTCGGTTCGCTTGACCGCCAGCCGGTAGGAGTCGGTCGCCACCATCGTCATCTCCGAGCCGCTGGCGCTGACCAGGACGCCGGTCAGAACCGGGCGCATGTCGTCGCGCGAGGCGGCGCGGGCGACCAGCTCGATCGTCGCGGCGAGGGCGGCGGCCGGGATCGTCAGCGGCTCGCCCTCCTCCTCGGGAAACGCGGGGAAGTCCTCGCGGGCAGGACGCGGAGGTGGAAGCTCGAGCTGCCGCTGCGGATCTCGACGTCGCGCTCGGCCTCGCGCGACTCGATCTCCACCGTCGGCGTCGCCGAGCGAGCGGGCGAGCTCGGCAAGCAGGCGGCCGGGCAGCAGGACCGACGCCGGCGCCCGTCGACCTCGGCCTCGAGCGTCGTCTTCAGCCCCATCTCGAGGTCGGTCGCGCAGAGGCTCACGCCGCCCTCGTCGGCGGCGAGGAGGATTCCCGAGAGCGACTGGGTCGCGGCGCGGGTCGATACCGCCCTGGAGACGACGGAGAGCTTGGCGACGAGCTCATCGCGTTTGGTCGTCAGCTTCAAGTGATCGATGCTTTCTTGAGTTGGGTTAGGGCTTGTGGAAAAGCGCGAAAACGGCGACAGATCCGGCGTCTGGACTGCGCATTGGCGGTCTGTGGAATGGGCTGTGGGAGAGGCATTGATTCTTACAGCGTCGTCGGCCGTCAGGGAGCCGTGTGCGGAGCTGTGTGGATTGCGGCGCGCAACTCGTCGACCTCGGTCGGCCAGCTCTGGGTCCTCCGCCGAAGCCGGCTTCGATCCGGCGCAGCGAGTTGAGCACGGTGGAGTGGTCGCGGCCGCCGTAGAGGCGGCCGATCTGGGGCAGCGAGAGGTCGGTCAGCTCGCGGGTGAGGAAGATCGCCACCTGGCGCGCGCGCAGCGGCGTCGCGGCGCGGGTGGAGCCGACCAGCTCGGCGCGGGAGATGCCGAAGGCAGCGGCGCACCCGCTGCTGGATCTCCTCGACCGGGGTGGCCTCAGCGGCGCGCGAGGCTTTGGGGATCGACCTCGGCGATCAGCTCCGAGCTGAGCGGCTTGCGCGGTCAGCGAGGCGTGGGCGATGACGCGAGTGAGGGCGCCGTGCAGCTGGCGGACGTTGGCGTCGATCCGCCCGGCCAGCTCGGCAGAGCACGTCGCCCTCGGCGTCTCGACGCCCGGCCTCGCGGACCAGGCGGCGCAGGACGGTCAGCCGGGTGGCGAGGTTCGGCGGCTCGACCGCGACCGTCAGGCCCCACTCGAAGCGGTCGCGCAGGCGCGACGCGAGGGTCGAGAGCTCGCTGGGGATGCGGTCGGCGGAGAGGACGAGCTGGCTGCCGCCTTCGTAGAGCGCGTTGAAGGTGTGGAAGAACTCCTCCTCGGTGTGGCGCTTGCCCTCGAGGAACTGGACGTCGTCGACGAGCAGCACGTCGAGGTCGCGGTAGCGGCGCTTGAATGCCTCCGCGCCGCTGCGTGCGCAGGGCGGCGACGAACTCGTTGGTGAAGGACTCGGCGGTCGTGTAGCGGACGCTGAGACCGGGCGCGTTGGTGGCGCAGGTAGTTGGCGATCGCGACCAGCAGGTGGGTCTTGCCGAGCCCGGGCGGGCCGTGGAGGAAGAGCGGGTTGTAGGCCTCCGATGGGGCCTCGGCGACCGCCAGCGCGGCCGCGTGGGCGAGCCGGTTGCCCTCGCCGATCACGAAGCGGTCGAAGGTGTAGTTGGGGTTGAGTCCGCGCCCGGGTCGCGACTCGACGCCGTCCGCAGCCGCCTCCTCGGCGGCGAAGCTGACCTCGGTCAGGCTCCGGCCGGCAGCGGCGAGCGCTTCGCGGATCAGGCCGGAGTAGCGCCGCTCGGCCCAGGCGCGGATGCCCGTCCGGGGCCGAGAGGTGGAGCGTCGTCCCGCCTGGGCTCCGACGACCGCGAGCGGCTCCAGCCAGAGCTTGGAAGGTCGAATCGCGGCACCGACGCCCGCAGGCGTCCTGGACGTCCTGCCAGAGGGCGTCGAGGTCCTGTTGTCGGGCGGTCATCGTGCACCGGCGGGCGACCATAGCGACGGCCGGCAGGCGCGAACCATGCGCGCCGCCGCAAATCCCGAGGAAAGATTCCAGCGACGTTCGCTCCGGATGGGACCGCGTCCGTATACTGCGACGCCCGATGAAGCGGACCTACCAGCCGAAGAAGCGGAAGCGGGCGAAGACGCACGGATTCCGGGCGCGGATGAGCACCCGCGGCGGCCGGGCGATCCTCAAGCGCCGGCGCCGCAAAGGCCGGAAGCGCCTGACTCCTAGATGGCGTCGCAACGACGCCGCCGCCTCTCGCGCAGCGGCGAGTTCGACCGCGTCTACCGCGACGGCACATCACATGCGACCCGCTACCTCGTTCTCTACAGCTTCCCCCGCAAGGACGAGGAGGACGGACGACGTGAGGCTCGGCGTGTCGGTCAGCCGCAAGGTCGGCGGCGCCGTCGACCGCAACCGGGTCAAGCGCGCGCTGCGCGAGGCCTTCTGGGGCCTCTCCGACCGGCTGCCCGCCGCAGCACGACTTCGTCCTCGTCGCCCGCTCGGAGATCGGCGACCTGATCGAGCGCGACGGGCAGCGCCGGGCGTGCGGCGCGAGCATCGAAGAGGCGCTTGCGCCGGCCGGCGGGGGAGGGCGTTCCACGTGAAACGGCTCCTGCTCGCCCTGATCGCGCGCCTACCAGCGCTGGATCTCACCCGCCCGGCCCCGCCGCTGCCGCTACGAGCCGACCTGCTCCGCCTACGCGGCCGAGTCGATCGATCGCTTCGGGGCCGTCCGCGGCCTGCTCGCTCGCCGCCTGGCGCCTGCTGCGCTGCAACCCGTTCAGCCACGGCGGCTTCGACCCCGTTCCCGAGCGCTTCACGCTGCAGGGTCGGCCCGGTCGACCCCGCCGTCTACCACGGTGAGGCGCACACGTGATCCTCGACGGCGAACATCCTGCAGCCGCTGATCGACATCGCCAACTCGGTCCTCAAGTTCTTCCACGACAACGCCGGGTCTGAGCTGGGGCG
The DNA here is from genome assembly GCA_963714665.1 of uncultured Solirubrobacterales bacterium. Taxonomy (GTDB): domain Bacteria; phylum Actinomycetota; class Thermoleophilia; order Solirubrobacterales; family 70-9; genus VRUE01. The sequence continues at coordinate 502,073 of CAVQPE010000008.1, forward strand.
ATGTCGATCATCGCCCTGACGATCGCTGACCCGCGCGATCCTGATCCCGCTCACCTACAAACAGCTGAAGGGGATGCGAGCGCTGCAGGCGCTGCAGCCGCAGATCAAAGAGATCCAGGCGAAGTACAAAAACGACAAACAGCGCATGCAGCAGGAGATGATGCGCTTCTACCAGGAGAACAAAGTCAACCCCTTTGCCTCCTGCATCCCGCTGCTGGCCCAGCTCCCGGTCTTCATCACCCTCTTCTACGTCCTCCGCAATGAGCTGCCGGAAGACATCGGCTGCCAGGCGGGGCACTGCGGCTCCGAAGCGTCCTTCCTCTTCATCCACGACCTGACGGCGAAGGCGCCACGGCGCCGAACTGATCGCGCTGCTCGTCCTCTACGTCGGCACCCAGCTGGTCTCCGGCATGGTCATGTCGGTCACGGCCGACAAAAGCCAGCGGACGATGATGATGCTCCTGCCGCTTCATCTTCGTCCCCTTCGTGATCAACTTCCCTGCGGGCCTGATCCTCTACTGGATCACGACGAACTTCTGGACGATCGGCCAGCAATACGTGATCCAGCGGGTAGTTCCGGTCCCGCATGCTGCGACTGCCGCCGCGGCGGTGGAAGCTAAGCCTCCGCCTCCTCCTCCGAAAAAGAAGAAGAAGCGGCGCTGACTCAGGACGGGCGGGGCGGGTCTCGCCGAGTGCCTAAGCACCGCCTGACGGCGGTGCAATGGAGTGCCGCTTCGCGGCTCGGAATCACCTTGCCGGGGGCCGCTTCGCGAGGCATCGGCGAGACCCGCCCCGCCCGTCCTTTCGGGAGCTTTGAGCATTGCGCTGAGAACGGGAGGTGGTTGGAAGGTTGAAAAGCTCAGCGCCGAAGGCGCTTTCGGCAATCCGAGTGGGATCGGGTGCCACTCTTCGGAGCTCGCGAAGGTCAGTGGGGTTGCCTTTTGCAGAGCCTCGCGAAGCGGCTCTGCAAAGTTGTTCGAAGCCGCGAAGCGGCACCTTGTTGCACCGCCGTCAGGCGGTGCCCGGGCTCTGCAAAAGGCAACCCCACTGACCCGGTCCACCCCATAGACTGCGCCCCATGGGTGAGATTGCCGATTGGCCGGAGGTGCCTGCTGAGCGGGTTCGGGAGCTTGTCGAGGGGGTCCTTGACGAGTTGGATCTCGACGGGGACGTTGAGATCGTCGAGGATGACGACCGGATCACCGCTTCTGTGGCGGGGGATGACGACTACGGGCTGCTGATCGGCAAGCGGGGGCAGACGATCGATGCGCTGCAGCTGCTTGCCTACCAGGCTGCGTTTCGGGGCTTGCGGGACCGCAAGCGGGTTGTGGTCGACGCGGCGGGGTACCGGGAGCGCCGTCGGGACACGCTTACGGCTCGTGCGGATCGGGCGGCGGAGCAGGCGCTGAGCGGCAGCGGCTCGGTCGAGATGGATCCGATGAGCGCCCAGGAGCGGCGGGTGGTGCACGAGCACCTCAAGGACCGGTCTGGGGTTGAGACCTACAGCGAAGGCGACGAGCCGCATCGGTGCGTGGTCGTCGCGCCGTTGGTGTCTGAGTAGCGGACGCGGCCCGGTAGGGGTTCCGCTTAACTTTTTCGAGCCACGGCTGGGTTGTGACTATGGCTTCTGACGAAAAAGTACAAGACGCTCCACCCCTACCGGGCCGCGTCCTAGACGAGGCTCAGAAGGCGGCGATCACGGTTGTTCTGGAGCTTTTGGAGGAGGAGCGGGCGTCGGTCAGCTCTGTCACTGATCCGGAGCGGGCCTGGAAGGTTCATGTTGCCGACAGCCTTTCCGGGCTTGAGATCCCCGCGCTGAGCGAGGCCTCCAAGATCGCCGATATTGGCTCTGGGGCTGGGTTTCCGGGCCTCGTCCTGGCAGTCGCCATGCCCGACACCACAGTCGACCTGGTCGAGTCGGTCGGCCGCAAGTGCGACTTCATCCGTCGGGCGATCGAGGCGGCCGGGATTGCCAACGCCCGCGTGATCAACGCTCGCTCGGAGGAGCTGGCTGAAGGCGAGGGACGCGAGGCCTACGAGGTGGTGACCGCGCGGGCCGTGGGCCGGCTCTCGACCCTGGCCGAGCTTGCCTCGCCGCTGCTTGAAGAAGGTGGGGTACTCGTCGCCTGGAAGGGCAAGCGTGACTCGGAGGAAGAGGAGCAGATGGCCAACGCGGCCGAGGCCCTGGCGATGCAGCCCGAGGAGATCCGGCACGTAGGCCCCTTTGCAGGGAGCGAGCATCGCCACCTGCACGTCCTGCGCAAGGCAGGGCCGACGCCGCCCGCCCTGCCCCGCCGGCCCGGCATCGCCAAGAAGCGCCCGCGCGGGTAGGAGGGATTGGTGAAGCCCCCGCGCACGCCTGGCGGCGGCGGACACTGCGCGGTACGGCGTCCTCAGTCGGCCGAATAGCGCTGCTATTCGGCCTCCCTGCGTCCTTGTCCCGCTTGGTCCGGCGCTCGCCAGTCGCACACGCGGGCTTCACCAATCCCTCCTAGGTGCCATTAGTCTCCGCCGCCATGGGTGTCGTCTACGCGATCGCGAACCAGAAGGGCGGTGTCGGCAAGACGACGACCGCGGTCAACGTCGCCGCCTGTGTCGCCGCCTCCGGCGCACAGACGCTGCTCGTCGACCTCGATCCCCAGTGCAACGCGACCGTTGCTCTGGGCGGGGAGCGCGACATGCACCCTTCCTCCTACGACTGCCTGACCGGCGACGTCTCGGTTGCCGAGGCGGCCCGGCCGGCCGGGCCCGACAACCTCTGGCTGGTGCCGGCCAACCGCGATCTCGCCGGCGCGGCGGTGGAGCTGCCGCGGATCGAGGGCTCCGAGACGCGGCTGCGCGAGCGACTCGGCCCCGTCCGCGAGCGCTTCGCCTACACCCTGCTCGACTGCCCCCCCGCGCTGGGCCCGGTCAGCGTCAACGCCCTCACCGCGGCGGATCGCGTGATCGTTCCGGTGCAGGCGGAGTACCTGGCGCTGGAGGGCCTGGTCCAGTTCCTCGACACCCTGGCGACGATCCGCCGCGAGCTCAACCCGGCGCTGGAGGTGTCGGGCCTGCTCGTCACCATGCACGACGAGCGCACCCGCCTGGCCCAGGACGTCGAGCGGGAACTGCGCCAGCATTTCCCCGAGATGGTCTTCGAGACGGTCATACCGCGCAGCGTCAGGGTCGCCGAGGCGCCCAGCTACGGCCTGCCCGTGACCGAGCACTCGCCCACCTCGCGCGGCTCAGAGGCCTATCGCGCCCTCGCCAAGGAGCTGGTCGGCCGTGGCTAAGACGGTGCGCCGCGGGCTCGGCAGCGGCCTCTCCGCGATCCTGCCCGAGGCGGCTGCCGGCGGCGCGGGCGAGCTGCGCGAGCTGCCGATCGAGCTGATCAAGCCGAACCCGAACCAGCCGCGCACCAAGATTGACCCGGAGGCGCTGGTCGGCCTTGCCTCCTCAATCGAGGCCAACGGTGTCGTGCAGCCGCTGCTCGTCCGCCCCCTCCCTGACGGCAGCTACGAGCTGATCGCCGGCGAGCGCCGCTGGCGCGCGGCCCAGGCCGCCGGGCTGGCCAAGGTGCCGGCGGTGGTCCGCGACCAGGAGCTGGCCGAGCGGCTGCAGGTGGCCCTGATCGAGAACATGGTCCGCGAGGATCTCAACCCGGTCGACGAGGCCCGCGCCTGCGCCGCCCTGGTCGACGACCTCGGCCTCTCCAAGGAGGACCTGGCCCGCCGCGTCGGCCGCAGCCGCCCCGCCGTCTCCAACCTGATTCGCCTGCTCGATCTTCCCGACGAGACCCTGGAGCTGCTCGAGTCGGGAGAGCTGAGCGAGGGCCACGGTCGCGCCCTCCTTGCCGCCGGTGGCAACGACGTGCGCCGCCGCCTCGCCCGCGACGCCGTGCGGGGAGGCTGGTCCGTCCGCGAGACCGAGAACAGGATTAGGCTGGCTGGCCAGCCAAAGAAGGGGAGGAGCTCGCGAGCGCGGCTCGCTCCGGAGGAGGCCGCCGCGATGAGCGACGCGGCCGACAAGTTCGAGTCGGCCCTTGGCCACGAGGTGAAGGTCCGCCCAAAGGGAGGGGAGATCGCGGTGGAGATCCGCTTCGAAAATCTGGATCAGGCCCTTGACCTGGCTCGGACCCTCGGTTCCCGCCGTGGCTAGACGAGGCGTCCGTACCCCGGTATTCCCCCGCTATCCTTCGCCTTGGCTCCGGGCGATTAGCTCAGTTGGTTAGAGCGCGTCTCTGATAAGGGTGGAGTCTGCCCTGGGCTCGGCAGGGCAGGCCAGCAAACCCCCCGTTGCACGGCGGTTTTCGGCGAGCGGGTGTGTCATAGATGTGTCATGAGATTTCACGGCCACGACGTGAGCGCGACGCGAGTGTGACTACTAGAGAGAGAATGGCGATTCATGTCTACTTCGCCCACTCCACGTGACGCAAGGACACTGCTTGCTGCGTGGGCAAATCACCAGGACCAGTGGGTTCGTGCCATTGCGGGTGAAGCGTTCCTGTCAGGTAGGGAGCTGCCTGCCGCCGCGATCGAGCGGCTGACCGAATCATTTCTCGTCGAGAAGCAGCTAGCCGACGGCGACCAGCTCGCCGCGCCGGTTCTCGGTGAAGACGGGCCTGCCAGCTCGGAGAGCCATTCCCTCCGGTTGGTGTCCCTTAGGGGTTGTCATGGCGTCAATGCCCTCTCCGAGAATCAGGTCATTGATTTCAACCCGAGGCTGACGATCATGTTTGGTGAGAACGCAGCTGGCAAGACCGGCTACGTTCGCGTGCTCAAGCGAGTCGCCAATGTTCGATCGGCGGAAGAGATCATTCCCGACATACATCGTGCGACGACTGCGCCACAGCCGCAGGCCCTTCTCACGTACTCCCTGGATGACGAAGAGCAACCGCCTTTGGAGTGGGCAGGAGAAACCGGCATCCCTCCGCTGACGCGCCTCAGCGTTTTCGATGCGCCTGCCGCCGTACTTCACCTTGACGAAAGTCTGACCTACGTTTACACGCCCCCAGACCTCGCTCTGTTTCGCTATGTCCACTTAGCTATCGAAGCTGTTCGATCACGACTCGAGGAACGCAAAGCTGAGAAGGAGCCTCGCCAAAATCCGTTTCTCACTGCGTTTACGCGTGACCGCTCTGTTTACCCAAAGATCGAGCAGCTTGGTCCGAGCACCGACATGGCCGAGATCGAGCAGCTCGCAAACCTCTCTGATGCCGAGCGCGACGAGGTCGAGGCGTTGAAGCTCAGCATCGAGAGCCTCAGCGCGGAGACGGCAGCCGGCCGCGCCGAGCCGCTTCGCAACCGCGCCACGGTCCTTCGCGCCCTAACAGATGTCGCATCGGCCGCCGTGGCTTTTGATGCAGTTACCTGCACCGCAGCAATTGATGAGCTGAACGAGGCGCGCAAGGCACAGGATGATGGGGCAGACGCAGTTCTCGGTGAAAACGGACTCCCAGATGCGATACGACCGGCGTGGCAAGCATTCATAGAAGCTGGTGAGGGCTACCTGCAGGCATCCGCCAAAGAGGGAAGTTATCCACAGTCGGATGACGATTGCATTTACTGTCGCCAGCCGCTCAGCTCACCAGCGATGGCACTCTTGCAGCAGTATCGGGAGTACGCAAGCGGCGCCACCGCCGCCGCAGTCGAGGCGGCGACCGCAAAGGTAGGGCGGATGAGTGCCCCGCTTTTGAAGGATGCGGTTGGTAACGCCCTGTCCACCTTGAACGCGCTGCTTCCCGCTATCGAGGAAGCCGATGATCCTCCAGCGTGGGCTGTGGAAGGCCGTCCCCTGACCGATGCTGTGACGGCTGCTCGCACCTCTTTCGCCGAGGGCTCGGGCGTCTCACCAAAGATTGAGGTCCCACACGGTTTCGCCGATCGCATTACGGCTGCGCTCGCGGAGGCCGAGGGCGCGTTGAAAGCGCTTGAGGGCGATGCAGGCACCCGTAAGGTTAGGCTTGCTGAACAACGGGATCGCCTCGCCACTCTCGAAGCCCGGTCCAGCCTTTCCCGGCTGTTTCCGGAGGTGCGGGCCTACGTCGAGAACGCTATTTGGGCGAGCAAGCTCCAGACTTTGCTCCGCCGCTTCCAAGGTCTGCTCCGCGGTCTTACGGAGGTGTCGAAGCAGGCGAGCAATGACTTGCTGAACGAGAGTTTCCGCAACGCATTTGAGGACGAGTGCAAGGCCCTTCGTGCCCCAACTGTCAAGCTAGGTTTTCCGGGCCGCCGGGGCCAAGCAGCCCGCAGCAAGACTGTGTCCAGCGATCACTCGCTGACCGAGGTGCTTTCCGAGGGCGAGCAGAAGGTCGTGGCTATCGCCGATTTCCTGGCGGAGGCCTCGTTCCGAGGTGGCTCAGCCCCGCTTATCTTCGACGATCCCGTCAATAGCCTCGATTACAGGCGTCTGAGCGAGATCGTCAGTCGGATCGTAGAGCTGAGCGAGGAGCACCAGATCATCGTGCTTACCCACAACATCTGGTTTGCCTCCGAGTTGCTTGCCCGGTTCGAGCAGAACTCTGCGGCCTGCAGCTTTTACCAAGTGCTCGAGCGCGATGGCGCCAAGGGCCTCATCGTCGGAGGAGTCCATCCACGGATCGACACTCAGGGAGAGATCAAGAAGCGCATCAACAAGGTGATCGAGGACGCCAAGGCAACCACCACCAGTCAGCAAACCGAGATCGTCGAACGAGGGTACGACCACATCCGAGCTTGGTGCGAGCAGGTGGCTGAGAACGATCTCCTCGCCAACGTGGCGAGGCGCTACCAGCCCAACATCGCGGTGCAGAACCTGGAGCGCATCAAGACCGACAAGCTCTCAGGGGCCATCGATGCCATCCTGCCTATTTACCTCCGCGCCTGTCGCTACATCGGTGGCCACTCGCAGCCCATGGAGACCCTCGACGTCCGTCCGACCCTAGGGCAGTTGGAGGGGGACTGGAAGGCGCTTCAAGAGGCTCGCAAGAGCTATCTCGACTGAGCCGCGTGCCGACCGTGTCAAGGTCTAAGGTCACAGGGGTGGCGCACGCAGCAGAATTGGCAGGTCTCCCGCCACTCCCGCCGCAGGCTCCTGTTGCTTCGTCCCCAAATGTGCGGAGCGCGATGCAGGGCAACCGCAAGCGAGACACGAGGCCGGAGCTAGCGGTCCGCAAGGCAGTCCATCGCCTGGGTCTCCGCTATAGGGTCGCCTGCCGTCCCCTCCCAGGCGAGCGTTTCACGGCCGACCTTGTCTTTCCCTCGCCGCGTGTGGCAGTGTTCATAGACGGGTGCTTCTGGCACGGCTGCCCGGAGCACTTCTCCTCGCCTCGGACTAACGCTTCGTATTGGGGGCCCAAGATCGCTCGCAACCAGGCTCGCGACGCGGCAGCTACGGTGGCTCTCCGAGCTGCAGGATGGATCGGCCTGCGCGTCTGGGAGCACGAGGCCCCAGACTTGGCGGCCGACCGCATAGCTGACGCCGTGCGCCGCGCCCGCATCGGCGAAGGATGAAGCCATGAGCGGATCGGTCAAGAAGGGGGAGCGACTGTTTTCGCTTCGAGAAGCCTCGGAGCGATGTGGGGTATCGACCTCGCGCCTGCGCCGCCTTGCTTCCAGGGGGGTGCTCAAAGCACAGAAAGCTGGCTCGTATTGGATTGTGTCCGAGGCTGCCCTAGCCGACTTCAAGGCCTTGGAGCGACCTCGCGGTGTGCGGGCAAGCGCGAGGGGGACAGCGGAATGACAAATAGCACAGGTTCGTGCTATTTTGAGGGGCATGAGTAAGCGCGGCGCCTTGCGCGCATTCAGCCTCTTCACTGGCGCTGGTGGCCTCGACTTGGGCGTCGAGGCGGCGGGCTACAGCGTCATCTCGGCGATCGAGAATGACCCAACTGCGGTTCAGACCCTCAATCTCAATCGCGAGCAATTCTTCCCCGCTCTCCCGGGAGTTGAGCCCCTGGACATCACTCAGCTTGACCCGCAAGCAGTCATGCGGGAGTTGCGAATAGGACCGGGCGAGATCGATCTTCTCGTTGGAGGGCCACCATGCGTCGCCTTCTCTAAGTCCGGCTTCCACCTGGATTACAAGCGGGAGGGCCGTGATCCCAGGGCAGGCCTGCTGGGCGACTACCTCCGCTTCCTGGAGGCAATCCGGCCTGAGGCGTATCTCCTGGAGAATGTTTTTGGACTCGCGTACCGCAACCAGTCGGCGGCGTTCTTTGATGCTCTCGTCGAGGGCATTCGCTCGCTTGGCTACTCGGTGACCTACGAGGTTTTGAACGCTGCAGATTTCGGCGTCCCGCAGAATCGCCAGCGGCTTTTTGTGATCGGCCGCAGGGATGGTGCTCCCCTTGATCTGCCATACCCGACCCACTGGGGTGAGCATGAGCGGCGTCTGCCACCAGACCATGTGGCCGAACTCTTGCCTCACGTGACGGCTCGTGAAGCGCTTCGCGGGTTGCGGACCCGGCCGGAGCCGACCGAGGAGGTAAACGGCAAGTACGGCCACCTGCTGCCAGAGATCCCACCGGGACGTAACTACCTTCATTTTACCGCCCACGAGGGACATCCGAAGCCACTGTTCAAGTGGCGCTCCCGCTACTGGACCTTCCTTCTCAAGCTCGATCCCAACCGTCCTGCCTCAACCCTTCAGGGCCAGCCCGGTCCGTATGTCGGTCCCTTCCATTGGAAAAACCGCCGGCTCCGGGTTCCCGAGCTGAAGAGGCTCCAGGGTTTTCCAGACGACTTCAAATTCGCCGGAAGCCGTCGAGACATCCAGTTGCAGATCGGTAACTCTGTGCCGCCCCCGCTGGTGGCAAAGATCGCCGAGGGAATTAGGGATCAGCTCGCGGGTAGTGAGGTTGTTGGCGCGGCGTCTCGCCAGCAGCTCTCGGTGCCGGCCTAAGTCAAAGCTCTGGGTCGGGAACCTCGGCCTGCACGGTTCGGGTCACCTGGTCGAGGGCGCGTTGGATGCCCTCGCCTCGGATTAGATCGGCAACCTCGTCCCACGAGCGCGTCTCCTCCGCCACCGAGACGTGGATGTTGACCTCTCCACGGATCACGCCGGTTCCCGCTGCCTTCACTCCAAGGCCTGGAACCCGCCGCGGATGCTTTCGCATGATCGCGAGCGCGCGCTGCGCGCTAATGGCCCTGAAACTCGTCGCGCCGGGCGTCAGTGCCCGAAGGTCGGGGCCATGGCGCTCAAAAAGCGCCGCGATGTACTGGTCCTGGGCTCGCTTCATCCCGCTCCCGCCAAACCAGGACAGAAGATCCCACCCGATCGAGAAATCCTTATCTAGCTCCTTCATAAAGGCGTCAACGTGCTCTCGAAGCGCAAAGTCAACGAGATAGACGTAGACAAGCCCAGGAACGCGCTCAGATGCGCCGATCGCCTTGTAAGCGCCAAGCGGGATGCAGTCCTCGGGGTCGAGGCCGACGACCCGCTGTGCCTCCCGAAACTTCGTGCTGGCGACCTTGACGTTGATCGGCAGCTCGCGACCATCCTTCTGAACGCCAAAGTCGCGGTTCTCGCCGCTCTCGTGATAGTCGAGCACCTCAAAGCCTTCTGGCTCGAGCGCTGCCAAATGCTGATCCCGGAAAACTCGCTCTGCCAGCGTGCCCACGACAAGGTTCTCGAAGGCGGCGTTTCGGCGCTCGCGCGGGTCGCCCAAGCACGGCATGTCCGGCGCAAGCGCCGCGTCTGCGCGGATAAGGTCTCCGACCTCCCAACCCTGCCCGATGCCAAGATGATCCAAGGCGTCGCGCAGCTCCCCGGCGCTGAGCTGTAGAAGGTTGTCGATCTCCATCTCAGGCGCGAGCGTAACCCGTCCAGGGCCGATCGGGGCTCTCCTCTCGTATCCCAGATCGGCTCGTCGGCCGCGCGCAGGCGTCGGTACGATGGCGTTGCGATGCAGAGCGATCCCTCCCGATCCAGTGTCATGAAAGTGTCATTGAGCTGGCTTGGTGCTATGGCCGGATCGAGGAAACCGCGATGCAGAGCCGCAAGGGCGATTAGCTCAGTTGGTTAGAGCGCGTCTCTGATAAGGACGAGGTCCCTGGTTCGAATCCAGGATCGCCCACTCGTGCAGCAGATGCAGATCTACGGCGTCAGCTTTGACATGGTCGGCAAGCAGCCGATCGTTTTGTTGAAGACGGTCGATGGCAACAAGTTCCTGCCGATCTGGATCGGCCATCCGGAGGCGGCGGCGATCCTGATGAAGCTGCAGGGTGCCTCGACCCCGCGGCCGATGACCCATGACCTGCTCTCCGACCTGCTCGAGCAGATGGACGCCAAATGCGAGCGCGTCTCGGTGACCGAGCTGCGCGACAACACCTTCTACGCCTCGATCACGGTCTCGGTCAACGGCTCCGAGATCGAGATCGACTCCCGGCCCTCCGACGCCCTCGCCCTCGCGGTGCGGGTCTCGGCGCCGATCTTTGCCGACGAGGACGTGATCGAGGAGTCGGCGATCGAGTTCGAGCACGACGTCGAGGACACCGAGGAGGTCGTCGACAAATTCAAAGAGTTCCTCGACGAGGTCACCCCCGACGACTTCGCCAAGGGCGAGGATTCCTAGGCGACGGCTGGCGCCAGCGCCAGCTCGAGGATTCTCGCCACCAGCTGCTCGAACGCCATCCCGGCCGCCTCGGCCGCCTGGGGGAGGAGGCTGGTGTCGGTGAGGCCGGGGATTGCGTTGACCTCGAGCACCTGGGGGCCGTCGGCGCCGAGGATCAGGTCGACCCGGGAGAAGCCCGAGCAGCCGAGCGCCTCGTAGGCACCGAGGGCGGCCTCGGTGACCGCAGCCGCCTCCTCCTCGCTGAGCTGAGCCGGGCAGACGAAGGAGGTGCGGCCGATCTCGTAGCGCGCTTCGAAGTCGTAGCCGTCGCCGGAGCGGGGGATCGCCTCGACGACGGGAAGCGGCCCGCCGCCGAGAACGCTGACCGCGAGCTCGCGACCGTCGACGAAGCGCTCCAGCAGCACCCGGTCGTCGTAGCTGAAGGCGGAGACGAGCGCCCCCGGCACGTCACCCCGGCTCTCGGCGAACTTGACGCCCAGGGCCGAGCCGCCGCGACTCGGCTTGACCACGAGCGGGAAGCCGAGCCGCTCCTCCAGCCCGCCCAGCGCGTCGGCCGCGCCGAGCTCGCGGAACGCCGTCTCGTTGAAGGCAAGCCAGTCCGGGGTCGGCACGCCGCCCGCCCGCATCTCGTGCTTGGCCAGGACCTTGTCGATGCAGCGGCCGCAGGCGGCCACGCCGGGACCGGTGAAGGGAATGCCGAGGATCTCCAGCAGCTCCTGTGCGGTGCCGTCCTCGCCCCCCGGCCCGTGCATCGCGACGAAGGCGACGTCGGGTCGCTCGGCGGCCAGGCGCTTGACCATCCCGGTGTCGGCTTCGAGCGGCAGCACCTCGTGACCGAGGCGCCCCAGGGCGTCTTCGACCCTCGCCGCGGAGCGCAGCGAGACGCCTCGCTCCAGCGAGCGCCCGCCTTTCAGCACCGCGACCTTCACGCGCTCCCCTCGCCGGTCTTGCGAAAGGGGACGACGTTCTCCGGCTCCGCCTCGGCACGCGGGGCGGCGGCCGCGGGCTGCTCGCCCGTCAACGCCCCGTACAGCTCCACCTGCTCGGCGATCACCTTGCCGATGCGGCGGATTCCCTCGCGGATCTCGTCCTCGTCGCCGGCAGAGAAGTTGAGCCGCATCGAGTTGCGGCCGCGACCGTCGACGTATGCGGCCTGGCCGGGGACGAAGGCGACGTCCTCGCGCAGCGCCTTGGCCAGCAGGTCGCTGGTGTCGATGTACTCCGGCAGCGTCGCCCAGATGAAGAGCCCGCCGTCGGGCTCGGTCCAGGTCGCCTGCGGGGGGAAATAGCGGCCCAGCGCCTCGACCATCGCGTCGCGTCGGCTGCGGTAGATCCCGATCAGGCTCTCGATGTACTCGCGCCAGCGCCCGTCGCGAAAGTACTCGCGCACGAAGTACTGGGTCAGGGTCGAGGTGCAGAGGTCGGCTGCCTGCTTGCCGAGCACGACCTTCTCCATCACCGGCGGCGGCGTCACCGCCCAGCCGAGGCGGATGCCGGGGGAGAGGATCTTCGAGAAGGTGCCGATGTAGATGACGAAGTCGCCGCCGTCGAGCTGGTAGAGCGGCGGAAGGGGGTCGCCGCCGAAGCGGAGCAGGCCGTAGGGGTTGTCCTCGACCACGAGCAGCTCGCGCGAGCGGGCCAGCTCGACCAGCCGCCGCCTCCGCTCCAGCGACATCGTCACCCCGGCGGGGTTCTGGAAGGTCGGCACGGAGTAGACGAACTTGGCCCGCCGCCCTTCGCTGTCGAGGCGCTCCAGTGTCGCCTCGAGCTCGTCGATCCTCATCCCCTCGCCGTCGCACTCGACCTGGATCGTGTCGGCCTGGTAGCTGCAGAAGACCGGGATCGCGCCGGGGTAGGTCGGCGCCTCGCAGATCACCGCGTCGCCGGGGTCGACCAGCGCCTTGCAGAGCAGGTCGATCGCCTGCTGGCCGCCGGTGGTGACGATCACGTCCTCGGGGTCGGGAAGCATCCCCTCCGCGCCCATCACCTCGACGATGCAGTCGACGGTCTCGCGGAAGCCCTCGGTCGGCCCGTACTGCAGCGCCTCGGCGGCGGACTCCTGGGCGATCCGGGTCATCTGCGCGGCGAAGGCCTGGGGCGGAAAGGTCGAGGTGTCGGGCAGGCCCCCAGCGAGGGAGATCACCCCCGGCTGCGCCGTGACCGCCATCAGGTCGCGCATCGCCGAGGAGCGCATCACCCGGGTCCGCTCGGCGAAGAGGCCGGCGTAGCGCTCCAGGTCGCTGCTGCGCGCGTGGGCGCGGCGCCGGTGGGGCGGGTCGGCCATCGGGATAGTGTGGCGGATCGGCACGAACCCGCCGGGGGAGCTAGGTTTTCGGCGTGGGATCCTTCTACGGCATCTGCCTCGAGCTTGGTCTCGGCATCGCGATCGGGATGCTCGCCGGCACCACCGGCACGCACGGCTCCGCCCGCGGGCGGATGACGCTGCTCGCCGGGGTGATCGGCCTCGTCGTCGGCTTCCTGCTCTCGGGCAGCGCCGACCTGAGCGGGCCGCTCGGGGCGATCGCTTGCCTCGCCGGCGCCGTCTTCGCCTGCCTGATTGTCAGCGACGTGGTCGGCGGCGCGGGGAGGAGGGAGGGCAGCGGCTCGGGAGCCCTCGGCTTCCTCGTCTCGCTCGCGGCCCTCGTCGTAGTCGCGATCGCACTCCTGATCAAGCCAGCGGTCCTACTAGTGGTTGCAGCTCTCGCCTGGCTCGGAATCTCACGCCGCCGCCGCGCCCAACGCAAACACGCCGGCCTACGCGTCCTGCGCTGAAGACGGCCCCTCAGCCGCCCGCCGCGGTTGAGGATGATTGGCAGGCAATGCCCGCCAAGAAGCTGATCCTTACCTACGTCGACTCGTTGCGCACGGACATGCTTTTGCGCGCGATTGACGAGGGCCGCGCGCCGACCTTCGGCGCCCTGGTCGACCGCGGCGTTCTGATTCCCGACTGCGTCTCCAGCTTCCCTTCGGTCACGCCGGTCGCCAGCGCGGAGATGGTCAGCGGCGTCGGCGCCGATGAGCACTGGATCAGCGGCATGAACTGGTACCACCGGCTCGAGCGGCGCTACGTCGAGTACGGCTCCTCGATGGAGGCGAGCCGGGCCTTCGGCGTCTTTCGAGTCCTCTACGACCTCGTCTACAACATGAACCTGGCCCACCTCAACCCCGGGGCCGAGACGCTCTTCGAGCAGCTCGACGACGCCGGCCTGCGCACGGCCTGCACGCCGTTCCTGATCTACCGCGGGCGCCACCGGCACCAGGTCTCGCTCGACGGCCTGCTGCGCCGGGCCGTGGACGCCACCCGGCTCAAGTTCCGCCACCACACCTGGGGCCCGGCTGAGCTCTTCTACGGCGACCTCTACGCCAGTCGCGAGGTCCCCTGCAAATCGACCTCGATCCCGGGCAGCCGCGACGGCTACTCGGCCTGCTGTGCGGCCGAGCTGGCCAAGGACGACGGCTTCGACTTCCTGCTCTTCTCCCTGCCCGACAACGACAACTACTCGCACCGCCACGGGCCGGAGGCGAGCGTCGAGTCGATCGCGAAGGCGGACCACTGCTTCGCGAAGCTGGTCGAGGCAGCGGGGAGCCTCGATGCCTTCCTTGCCGACCACGCGCTGATCCTGGTCGCCGACCACGCCCAGACGCCGGTCCACCGCGGCCTCCCCCTCGCCGAACTGCTGGCCCGCGACTGGACGGTGCTGCAGCCCTCGGAGTCCCAACCGGAGCGCGCCCAGCTCGCGGTCAGCCCGACCGGCCGCGCCGCCCACGTCTACCTGCTGCCGGGGGAGGGAGAGCGCGCCGACCCCGAAGCGGTGCGGGAAGCGCTGGGCGTGATCGAAGGCGTGGACCTGGTCTGCCGGCTCGAGGACAGCTCCGGCCAGCCGTTGGCCCGCCCCGAGCCCGGATCGCCGCCAAGCGACGCGATGGCCGTGATCGAAAGGGGCGAGCGAAGCTTGCGATTCCGCCCCGGCGACGAAGTAGGCGACCTGCGCGGCGGTCGCTGGCAGCTCGACGGGCGAGCTCGACGCGATCGAGGCGACGTTCGAGGACGGCCTGCTGCGCAGCGAGGCCTACCCCGACCCCCTGGCCCGCGTCTGGTCGGCACTCAACGCCCCCTACGCGGGCGACTTCATCCTCTCCCTCGCCGAGGGCTATGAGGCAGTCGACTGGGGCGGCGTAACCCACGCCGGTGGAGGCAGCCACGGCTCGCTACACGCAGGCGACTCCCTCGGCCCGCTCCTGTTCGTCGGCTGCGGCCCGGCAGACGCAGCCGCGCGTAAGCAGTGGACCCTGCGCGACGTGGCGCCGGTAGTACGCGAGCATTTCGGGCTGAGGTGATGCAAGACACGGCTCCTCCCGCGGGTGGCATGGGGCAGGGGGGTCGAGGACGGACCGTGGCCCGCCCGCAGGCCCCCCTGCCCCATGACAGGACCCGCGGGCCAGCAACCCTCGTCCTGCTCCTCCTCTTCACGCTCGCGTTCCTCCCGGCAACGGCCTCGGCACAAGTAGACGCCTCGAAGGCCACCCAAATCGCCGCCACCGACCCGAACGTGGTCAAGGAGCGCGAAGAGCACACGGTGCTGACCCACAGCGCCAACAAGGTCGACGGCAACTGGGAGGTCGGCTACTTCGCCGGCGACAAAGAGGTGGCGCTCGTCATCGTCGATCCGCAGACCGGCGCCGTGCGTGAGTCCTGGACCGGGTACCAGGTGGCCTGGAAAATGGCCCGCGGCTACTCGGGAGCGTTCGGGCACAAGCTCAACGCCCCCTACGTCTTCCTGCCCCTCTGCGCGATCTTCCTGCTCGGCCTGGTCGACTGGCGGCGCCTCCGGCGTGTCGCCAACCTCGACCTGCTCGTCCTGCTCGGCTTCGGCGTCTCCAACTTCTTCTTCAACCGGGCGGAAATCGGCGTCTCTGTCCCACTGCAGTACATCCCGCTCGCCTACCTGTTCGGCAGGGCGCTGTGGATCGGGGTGCGGGGCAGGGGAGAGGGCATCCGACCGAGTCTGGCCGGCGGCTTGGCTGCTGATCGCCGCCCTCTTCCTGGTCGGCTTCCGGGTCGGGCTCAACATGGCCGACTCCGGCGCGATCGACGTCGGCTACGCCGGCGTGGTCGGGGCCGACCGCATCGCCCACGGCGAACCGGTCTACGGCAACTTCCCCAGCGACGTCTCCCAGGGAGACACCTACGGCCCGGTCAACTACTACGCCTACGTCCCCTTCGAGCGGATCTGGCCCTGGTCGGGAACCTGGGACGACCTCCCCGCCGCCCACGGCGCCGCGGTCTTCTTCGACCTGGCCACCTTCGCCCTGCTGCTCTTCCTCGGCCGCCGCATCCGCCCCGGCCCCGAGGGCAACAAGCTCGCCGCGACCCTCGCCTTCGGCTGGGCCGCCTACCCCTACACCGCCTACGCCCTGCTCTCGAACTCCAACGACACCCTGGTGGCGCTGCTGCTGGTGGGCACCCTGTTGGTACTGGCCCGACCAGCCGCCCGAGGTGTCATGGCGGCTCTCGCGACCCTTGCCAAGTTCGCTCCGGCTGTCTTGGTGCCGATGCTTGCTACGTATCGGCCCGCGGGTCCTGGCGCTGCAGGGGACCCACCGCCCCTTCCGGTCGCTAAAGCGTCCTCAGGGGCGGTTCCCCCTACAGCGCCACCCGCGGGAGCAGCGTTTGCCATTGCCTTCTCATTGACAGCAGCCGCCCTGTTGCTCTGGCCTGCAATCGACCCCGGCCTCCACACGTTCTACGAGCGCACGATCGCCTATCAGGCCGGTCGCGATTCGCCATTCAGCATCTGGGGACAGGTAGCTTCCCTGGAGCCCTTGCGCATCGCAATCCTCGTCGGGGTAGGTGCCCTCTCCTTGTCCCTAGCTTTCTGGCCCAGGCGCAAGAAGCTCACGCAGGTCGCAGCCCTGGGGGCGGCCCTCCTGATCGGTGTGCAGCTGACGATGCACCACTGGTTCTACCTCTACATCGTCTGGTTCTACCCCCTCCTCCTAGTAGCAATGGTCGTCGGGAGTGCCTCCTCCGAACACTCAAGCGCGGCTCCCGCCACGCGTTCGGAGGAGGCACTCCCGACGACCCCAACCCCTCAAGGTTGAGCAATAGGAGCAGGCACCATCACCTGCTCGATCGACTCAGCCAGCCCCGAGTCGTTGACCTCGACCGCCGCCCCCATCACCCAGACGTCCTCCTCGGCCGTCTCGAACTTGACCGGCATCTGGGTGATCAGCGACTCCAGGATCTGCTCCGGCTTGACGCCGAGCACGCTTGTCCGCGAGCCGGTCATGCCGACGTCGGAGATGAAGGCCGTGCCCTTGGGCAGCACCCGGCTGTCGGCGGTCGGTACGTGCGTGTGGGTCCCGAACACTGCCGCGACCCGGCCGTCGAGGTGCCAGCCCATCGCCACCTTCTCGCTGGTCACCTCGGCATGGAAGTCGACGATCGCGAAGTCGCACTCGATCTTCTCGAGGATCGCGTCGACCTCGTGGAAGGGCGAGCGGGCGACCTTGAGCCCGATCGCGCCGCTGAGGTTGATCACGCCGACCCGCCGGCCGCCGGCCTCGACCACGGTGTAGCCGCGGCCGGGGTTGGCGTAGGGGTAGTTGGCCGGCCGCACCACCCGGTCACTGCGGTCGAGAAAGTCGTAGGCCTCGCGGTGGCGGTAGACGTGGTTGCCGGTGGTGATCACCCCGGCGCCCGCGTCGAAGAGGGCGTTGGCGGTCTTCTCGGTGATCCCCATCCCGCCGGCGGAGTTCTCGCCGTTGACGACGACGAGATCCGGCGCGAAGCGCTCGCGCAGCTGCGGCATCGCGTCCCTGAGCCCGCGTCGCCCAGGGCCGCCGACCACGTCGCCGATGAAGAGGACCTTCATGGTCACCTGACCCTATCTGCGATATTGCGGCCGAGGTGCAGACGTGAGCGAAGGAAGCGAGGTCCTGGAGCGCGCAATGCGCTACCCCTACGCCGTCCCGGCGCGGCCGTTCGTGCAGCAGGGCCACCTCACCCTCGACCCCGAAGAGGTCGATATCGACCGTGAGCAACGCTCGCGACTCCTCGTCTACGGTTCCAACGCCTCGCCTGAATCGCTCGCCCGCAAGCTTGCGCTCAGCGCCGACCCGGTGCTGGTCGAGCCGGCCTGGCTGCGCGACTTCGACGTCGTCTACTCGGCGCACTTCTCGCCCTACGGCGCGGTGCCGGCGACGCTGCAGAGCAGCCCCGGGACTACGGTGAGGGTGGCGATAATCCACCTCACGCCCGAGCAGCTGCGGCTTGTCTCGGCGACCGAGCCCAACTACGAGCTCACCTCCCTCGACGCGGCGAACTGCGAGTTACCGGACGGTGAGGCTGTCACGCAACTCTCCGCTTACATCAGCCGCCACGGCTGCCTGTTGGCCGACGGGGCTGAGCTCGCTCTGGTCGCTGTTCCCGCCCGCGAGAGGAGCTTCGCCGAGCTGAGTGAGCCGCAGGTGCTCGAGAGCCTGAGGGGGCAGCTCTGCCCCGAGGAGACCATCGATGCGTTCGTCCTCGGAAACGTCACCGATCCTGCTCTGGCGCAGAAGCGGTCGGCGCAGCTGCCTAGCCGGGCGTTTTCTCAACTTTGAGAGCCGATCCCGGGAGGGGCTTCACTTAACTTTTTTGGTGGTCGGCTGGAGCCTGTCGAGGGCGGGGCTGGCAAAAAAGTACAAGACGTTCCGCCCCTCCCGGGATCGGCTCTAGACGGTGGTGAAGCGGCGCAGGGCGAAGCGGGCCAGGAGGCCGTAGGCGGCGGTCAGGATCGCCAGGTGGAGGATGGCCGCGGCGATGCTGGGGCCGCCGGGGTCGAGCGCGGCGGTCATCGCTTGCAGGGCTGGCTTGAAGGGGAAGAGGGCGGTGACAAGCTTGATCGCGTCGTAGAGGGCGGGGCCGACCGTGCCGGAGGGGATCAGGGAGAGGAAGGCGATCGGCAGGGTGACCATGAAGGCGAGCAGGGAGACGGCTCGGACCTCGCGTGCGGCCGCTCCGAGGGCTGCCCCGGCCGCTCCGAGCGCGGCGCCTCCGGCGACGATCGCGGCCAGCCAGAGGCCGATGCGGCTCCAGTGGAGGGGGACGAAGAACGGCGAGCCCGGCCAGCATCAGCAGCGTCACGACCAGCCCGACCGCGACCCCGAGCGCGACCTTCTCGGTCAGCAGCGCGGTGGGGGAGACGAGGCCGCGGGTGAGCCGCGGGAAGGCGTTCTCCTCGCGCTCCAGCGCCAGCGAGCCCGCGACCAGCAGGACGGTGACGAAGGCGAGGGTGAAGGTCGCGGCGACGGCGATCGCGAAGACTTCGAGCGGCGGGGTGGAGGCGTTGACGACCTGCTTGTCGACCGCGATCGGCTGGGTGAGGCGGTCGAGCAGCGGCCCGGCGGTGCCGAGGTTGTTGCGGGCCAGGGTGGTGAAGCGGATCACCCGGTCGAGCGAGTCGCGCATCGGCCCCGGCGGCACCGCCGGTCGCAGCTCCGCCAGGATCGCGGGCGCTGTTGCGCAGGCCGAGGATTTCGATCGTCTGGCCCAGCACGGAGAACTGTCCGCCGTTGAGGACGAGGCCGAGGAATTTGCCCCCTTCGCCGGCGATCCGCCGCGCGATCACCAGGTTGGCCTGGGCCAGCAGCGAGTTGATCCGGTCGTTGACCAGGCGCGCCTTGACCGGGTCCTCCTCGTTGACGATCACGTCGACTTCGGGCGTGCTCGGGGCCGGGGTCGAGAGCGAGTTGATCCGGTCGACCAGGTCGGCGGGCAGGATCAGCGCCGCGAGCACGTCGCCGGAGCGGACCTCGTCTTCCGCTTCGGCCCGGTCCTTGACGTGCACGCACTCGACCCGTTCGCAGATCGCGGTCGCTGACCCCGATTGTCGGCAGCTCGCGCGTGCCGACGCTGACCGCGCGCGTCGCTCGGCACTTCGTTGAGGAAGGCGACCCGCGGCTTCCCGGGCGAGCCCGAGATCGCGAAGCCGACGAGGACGGCGATCAGCACCGGGTAGGCGACCAGCAGCACCGCCTGCAGCGGCGAGCGGCGGAGGATCTGCAGGTCCTTGAGCAGCAGCCAGCGCATCAGTGCCCCCGGTGGTGGAGGAAGGCGACGAAGGCGGTCTCGAAGTCGCGCTCGGCGGCCTCAGGCGCCTCGCTGCGGACCGCCTCGCGCAGCGCCTCGGCCGAGCCGTCGAAGAGCGACTCGCCGTCGGCAAGCACCAGCAGCCGCCCCCCGTAGCGCTCGGCCTCCTGGATGTCGTGGGTCGAGAAGATCACCGTCGTGTCGCGCTCGTCGGCAAGCGCCGAGACGAACTCCCAAAGCCGAGCCCGCTGCCGCGGGTCGAGCCCAACGCTCGGCTCGTCGAGCAGCAGCACCGAGGGCCGCGACAGCAACCCGATCGCAATGTTGATCCGCTGCTGGTTCCCCCCCGAGAGCCGAGCCACGATCTCACCGCGCCGCTCCCCCAGCCCGGTCAGCTCCAGCATCTCCTCGACGGACCCATGAGGGTCGTCGTGCTTCTCCAGCCGAGCGAAAAGCAGCAGGTTCTCCTCAACCGTCAAGCGCCGGTAAAGCGCCGCCTGCTGAGGAACCCAGCCGACCTCCCGCGACGGCATATGGACCTCGCCCCGCATCGGCTTCGAGATCCCCGCCAGAATCGAAAGCAGCGTCGTCTTCCCAGCCCCGTTCGGCCCGATCACCGCCACAAGCTCCCCTGCCGAAGCGCTCGAAGTCCGACCCCCCGCAGAGCTTCCCGCTCCCCGTACCGCTTGACCAGTCCCGTCGCCTCCACGCCGCGAAACGCTATCCGGCCCGCCGCGCCTCGGTCGTTATGCACCGCTTGAGCTAAAGCGATTACCCGAGCCTGTGGCAAGGGGACGAGGAGGCCGTGCCCCGGACACTCAAGCGCGGCTCCTGCCGCGCGTCCGGGGCACGGCCTCCTCGTCCCCCCTCCCCTAAACTCGGCTCCAGTGCCGTTCCCCGCAACACGCCTGCGCCGCCTGCGCCGCACCGAGTCCCTGCGCGCCCTGGTCCGCGAGACCGAGCTCTCGCCCCGGCCGACCTGATCCAGCCCGTATTCGTCGTCGCCGGCGAGGGCGTCCGCGAGGAGATCGAGTCGATGCCCGGCATCGAGCGCTTCTCGATCTCCGAGCTGGTAGCCGAGGCGACCGAGATCGCCACCGCCGGAATCGGCACGGTCCTGCTCTTCGGCATCCCCTCGGCCAAGGACGAGACCGGCTCGGGCGCCTACGACGACGAGGGTGTCGTGCAGATGGCGGTGCGGGCGCTGAAGGAGGCCCACCCCGACCTGACCGTGATCACCGACGTCTGCCTCTGCGAGTACACCTCGCACGGCCACTGCGGCTTCGTCCGCGACGGCGAGGTCGACAACGACATCACGGTCGAGCTGCTGGCCAAAACCGCGATCTCCCACGCCGAGGCCGGCGCCGACGCGGTCGCGCCCAGCGACATGATGGACGGCCGGGTCGGGACGATCCGCCACCAGCTCGACGAGGAGGGCCACAGCAAGGTGCCGATCGTCGCCTACAGCGCCAAGTACGCCTCGGCCTTCTACGGCCCCTTCCGCGACGCGGCCGAGTCGACGCCCGAGTTCGGCGACCGCCGCGGCTACCAGATGGACCCGGCCAACGCCGCCGAAGCGGTCCGCGAGGCCGAGCTCGACCTCGAAGAGGGCGCCGACATGCTGATGGTCAAGCCGGCCACGCCCTACCTCGACGTCGTGCGCCAGGTCAAGGACGCGACCGGCGCGCCGCTGGTCGCCTACCACGTCTCCGGCGAGTACTCGATGCTGAAGGCCGCCGCCGAGCAGGGCTGGATCGACGAGCGCGCCGCCGTGCTCGAGACGCTGACCTCGATCCGCCGCGCCGGCGCCGACGCGATCGTCACCTACTACGCGAAGGAGGCCGCCGGATGGCTTCGGTGAAGGTCCCGCAGTCCAAGGCGCGCTCCCGCAAGGACGGCGCCGCGATCCCGCTCGACGAGGCCGACAAGCGGCTGATGAACCTGCTGCAGTCGAGCTTCCCGCTCGACCCCGAGCCCTTCGCGCTGGTCGCCTCCGAGGCCGAGATGGAGCTCGACGACGTCCTCGCCCGCACCCGGCGGCTGCTCGACGAGCGGATCATCCGCGAGATCACGCCGATCTTCGACACCCGCGCGCTCGGCTACGAGTCGATGCTGGTCGCGGCCAAGGTCGACGCTGAGAACCCGCAGCGCGCCGCCCAGGCCGTCAACGCCCACCCCGGCGTCTCCCACAACTACCTGCGCACCCACGAGTTCAACCTCTGGTTCACGATCGCCACCCCGCCCGACTCCGAGCTCGGCCTGGCCGGCACGCTCGACGTGCTGATGCGCGAGACCGGCGCCGAGTCGATGCGCCAGCTGCCGACCCTGACCCTGTTCAAGATCAACATGAACCTGGAGATGGAGAAGGGCACCGACGCCCTCGCCGCGGCGGTCGACGCCGCGCCCGCCGCGCGAGCTCGACGCGCAGCCCTACGACGAGCGCGACATCGCCGTGATCCGCGCCCTGCAGGGGCCGATGGCGCCGGTCGAGCGCCCCTACGACGAGGCCGCCGCCGAGCTGGGGATGAGCACCGAGGAGCTGCTCGAGCACCTGCGCGGCATGGTCGACCGCAAGCTGCTGCGCCGGGTCGCCGCGATCCTCTTCCACCGCCGCGCCGGCTTCTCCGCCAACGGCATGGGCGTCTGGAAGGTGCCCGAGGAGGAGATCATGGAGACGGGCGCGCCGCATGGCCTCCTTCCGCGGCATCTCCCACTGCTACCAGCGCCCGACCTATGAGGACTGGCCCTACAGCGTCTTCACCATGGCCCACGGCCGCTCCAAGGAGGAGTGCGACGCGATCCTCGACTCGATCGCCGAGGAGTGCGGGATGGGCCCCGACGACCGCGCCACGCTTTACTCCTCGACCGAGTACAAGAAGATCCGCCTCCATTACTTCACCGACGAGTACGCGGCGTGGGAAGAAGCGCACTCGTAGCGCCGATTCCCGTGGGGGTTCCGCTTAACTTTTTCGGTGGGGCGGGGACTGCTGGGCGCGCGAGGCGTGGCTGGCGAAAAAGTACAAGACGCTCCACCCCCACCGGAATCGGCGTATAGAGCCCGATGTCGTCCCAGGAGCTGTACGAGCGGGCGGTGGAGGTTCTTCCGGGGGGAGTTAATTCCCCCGTGCGGGCGATGCGGCAGATCGGCCGGGAGCCGATCTTCATCGAGCGGGGGCGAGGGATGCGAGCTGGTCGACGTCGACGGCAACCGTTACGTCGACTGGGTCGGGTCGTGGGGGCCGCTGATCCTCGGCCACGCTCACCCGGCGGTGCTCGCCGCCGTATCCGAGGCGGCCGGGCGGGGGACGAGCTTCGGCGCCGCGACCGAGGGCGAGGTCGAGCTGGCGGAGGAGGTCGTCGCCCGGGTGCCCTCGGTGGAGATGGTGCGGATGACCAGCTCCGGGACCGAGGCGGCGATGAGCGCCGTGCGGCTCGCCCGCGCGGCGACCGGCCGCGAGGTCGTGGTCAAGTTCGCCGGCGGCTACCACGGCCACTCCGACGGCCTGCTCGCCGACGCGGGCTCCGGTCTGGCGACGCTCGGCGATCCCGGCCAGCCCCGGCGTGACCGCGGCCCAGACCGCGGGCACGGTCGTCGTGCCCTGGAACGACCGCGAGGCGGTCTCCCGGGCGCTCGCCGACCACGAGGTCGCCGCCGCTGATCGCCGAGCCGATCGCCGCCAACATGGGCGTCGTCCCGCCCGCCGAGGGCTTCCTCGAGTTCCTCCGCGGCGCCAGCCGCGAGCGCCGGCGCCCTGCTGGTCTTCGACGAGGTGATCACCGGCTTCCGCGTCGCCCGCGGCGGCGCCCAGCAGCTCTACGGAGTCGAGCCCGACCTGACCGTGCTCGGCAAGGTGATCGGCGGCGGCCTCCCCGCCGCCGCCTTCGCCGGGCCGCGCGAGCTGATGGAGAGGATGGCTCCGGCCGGCGACGTCTACCAGGCCGGCACGCTCTCGGGCAACCCGCTCGCCATCGCGGCCGGCCTGGCGACGCTGCGCGAGCTCGACGCCGCCGCCTACGCCCGCCTGGCGGAGCTGACCGACCGCCTCGCGGCCGGCCTCGCGCGCCTCGCCGCAGGGCCGCCCGCTGCAGGTCGCCACGGCCCCCGGCCTGCTCACCCTCTTCTTCAGCGACGCGCCCGGTCGGCGACTTCGCCGCCGCGTCGGCCTGCGACCTCGACGCCCACGCCCGCTTCTGCCGCGCCATGCTCGACCGCGGGCGTCTACCCGCCGCCCTCGCAGTTCGAGGCCTGGTTCGTCTCCCTCGCCCACGACGAGGAGACGATCGACCGCACCCTCGAAGCCGCCGCCGAGTCGCTCGACGAGGCTGCTGGCGCTGATGTCGAGCGGCGACCGAGCCGAAGGACGCGCTGCTGCGCGCTCGCCGCGCAGCTGCGCGAGGAGGACACGCCGATCTCCCCGCACGTCGTCGAGCCCGCGGAGGAGCCGGCCCTCGGCCTGCTCGCCGCCGCAGGGCCGAGCGCCGCCGCCGCGCCCGGCGAGTACGCCCTCGTGGTCGAGGCGGTCCGCGAGGGCTACCTGCTCCATTACGGCGAGCCGCGCCTGCTCGCCGGCCACGACGACGACCTCGCCCTGCTCGCCGGCGACTACCTCTACGCGCTCGGCCTCGAACGCCTCGCCGCCCTCGGCGACGCCGCGGCGGTCGCCGTGCTCGCCGAGCTGATCGGCCGCTGCGCCCAGCTCCACGCCGAGGGACGCGAGGACGAGGCCCCGGAGCTGTGGCATGCGGCCGCCCTGGCGATCGGCGGTGAGGGCCATGGCGACCGTCAGGCGGACCCGCCAGTCGGCCCGAGTCAATAGACTCCGCACTTCCTGAGGCAAGCTGTTGAGCTGACGAAGCGGACAAGCAGAACGGAGCCGAGGCGGCTCGGGCGGCCAGAACGCCCGCAGCCCGAGCCACCCGGCTACTTCGAGGGCGAGTCGATGACTCGCCGTCGCGCCTTCACGGTCGCGGCCCAGGGCCTCGGCGGCGTCGCCGGCGCGGCGATCGTCCTGCCCGCGGTCGGCTTCGCCCTGGCGCCGATCTTCCACCGCGGCAAGGAGCGCTGGGAGGCGGTCGGCCCGGTCAGCGACTTCGTCGAAGACACCTACCGCCAGGTCGTCTTCACCGAAACCGAGTCGATCGGCGACGCCGGCAAGACCACCGCCTACGTGCGCCGCAGCTCCAAGCAGCTCGGCGAGGAACCGGGGCAGTTCGTCGCCGTCTCCAACCGCTGCGCCCACCTCGGCTGCCCGGTCCGCTTCGTCGAGGCCGCCGGCAACTTCATCTGCCCCTGCCACGGCGGCGTCTACGACTTCCAGGGCAAACGGATCGGCGGCCCGCCGGTCCGCCCGCTCGACCACTTCCAGACCCGCGTCCGCAACGGCCAGGTCGAGCTCGGCCCCCGCTACAGCGTCACCTCGCAGCTCGAACCGGTGCGCGCCCGCGACCCCGGCGAGTTCACCGGCGGCATCTGGGAATACCTCTACCCGCCGCGTCCGTCCACCTTCCCGCCCCCGAGCGGCTGAGGACTAGCAGGCGATGAAACTCGACTCGATGATCCCCGCGCCGCTCCGCAAACCGGCCAAGCCGGGCGAGGGCAACGGCGCCAAGGGCCCGGCCCCGGCCGACCTGAAGACCTCCCCGCCCGAGCGCCCGTCCGACTCGCAGCGGCTCAAAGAGCGCGCGGTCGAGGCCCCCGTCGACGTCCTCGCCTGGGTCGACCAGCGCACCGCCGCCTCCGGCTTCCTCACCGGGATGCTCTACCGCAAGGTGCCGAAGGGGACCAACTGGTTCTACACGCTCGGCTCGGCGACCCTCTTCGCCTTCATCTCGCAGGCGATCACCGGCGTCTTCCTGGCGATGTTCTACACGCCGTCGACGACCCAGGCCTACGCCTCGATCGCCCACATCAACAACGACGTCTTCCTCGGCCAGCTCGTCCACGGGATGCACAAGTGGGGCTCGAGCGTGATGGTGATCCTGATCTTCCTCCACATGGGCCGCACCTTCTTCTTCGGCGCCTACAAGTACCCGCGCGAGCTCAACTGGGTGATCGGCGTGGTGCTGCTGATCCTGACGATGACGATGGCCTTCACCGGCTACCTGCTGCCCTTCGACCAGCGCTCCTTCTGGGCCTCGGTGGTCGGCATCAACATCAACGGCACCGGCCCGGTCGTCGGCCCCTACCTGAGCGACTTCCTGCGCGCCGGCCCCGAGCTCGGGGCGACGACCCTCTCGCGCTTCTACGCGATCCACATGCTGCTCGTCCCGGGCGCGATCATCGCCCTGATCGGCGCCCACATGTACCTGGTGGTCAAGCTCGGCACGACCGCGCCGCCCTGGCTGAAAGCGGAAAAGCCGAAGGTCGCGGCGCCGGTCGCCCAGCTCGACGCGGGCGTCGAGGGCAACGGAGCGGAGCCGGCCTCGATGAAGCCCGCCGACAAGCAGGCATACCTCGAGGAGTACGAGCTGCTGAAGAAGAAGGGCAAGCCCTTCTTCCCCTACGCGGTGCTGAAGGACTCGGCGATGATGCTGATCGTCGTCGGCGTGATCATCCTGATGTCGGTCATGCTCGGCGCCGAGCAGGGCCCGAAGGCGGACCCGACCACGACGACCTACGTGCCGCGCCCCGAGTGGTACTTCTTCTTCCTCTTCGAGCTCCTGCGCGTGATCAAGCCGCCGGAGCTGGTCCCGATCGCGACGATCGGCATCCCGACGATCTGCATGGTCCTGCTGCTGCTGCTGCCGTTCTACGACCGCGGCCCGGAGCGCAACCCGATCCGCCGCCCGATCGCCACCACCGCGGGCTGCCTGACGATCGTCGCGATGGCCTACCTCACCTACCTCGGCGCCACCGGCGGCTCGCCGACCGAGATCGACATGAAGGTCGCGCCGCAATACGAGGCCGGCAAGGAGGTCGTCGCCGGGTCGGGCTGCCTCGCCTGCCACAAGCTCGGCGAGAACGGCAACAACGGACCCGGGCCGGAACTGACCCACATCGCCCAGCGCATACCCCGCGCGGCGATCCTGCGCTCGGTCGAAATCGGCCCCGGTATCATGCCCTCCTTCCGCGACCTGCCGCCCAAGAAGCTCAACGAGCTCGCCGATTTCCTCTCCTCGCTCGACTGAGGACGCTGCACCGCTGGGTCCGGCGCGCGTCATCCACGCACATGAATCCTGACACCCGGCCGCAGCCTTCGCGGGAATCCGCCCAGTTCGCGGAGCAGGTCAACCGCATGTTCGACCGCGTTGCGACGCGCTACGACCTGCTGAACTCGGTGATGACGGCCGGCCTCCACCATCGCTGGCGCGAGCGGGCCGCCGAGCGCGCCGAGCTCGGCCCAGGGGACTCGGCGCTCGACGTCTGCTGCGGCACCGGCGACCTGACGCTCGAGCTTGCCGAACGGGTGGCGCCGGAGCGGCCACGTCATCGGCTGCGACTTCTCCGAGCCGATGCTGGACCTGGCGCGGGAGAAGGCGAGCGCCCGGGGGGCCTCGGGGGTCCGCTTCGAGTGGGCCGACGCGCTCAGCCTCCCCTACGACGCCGGCCGCTTCGACGCCGTCACGGTCGGCTTCGGCGTCCGCAACCTCGCCGACCTCGACCGGGGCCTGCGCGAGATGGCCCGCGTCCTGCGCCCCGGCGGGCGCCTGGTCGTGCTCGAGATCACCCAGCCCACCCGGCCGCCGCTCTCGACCTTCTTCTCGCTCTGGTTCGACCGGATCGTGCCGCTGCTCGGCGCCTTCTCCGAGCGAGTCCGAGGCCTACTCCTACCTGCCCGAGTCGGTGCGCAGCTTTCCCGGCCCGCGGCGCCTGGCGGAGATGATGGACGGCGCCGGCCTGGAGCAGATCCGCTGGACCGTGCTCGCCGGGGGGATCATCGCGATCCACAGCGGCGTCCTCGGGTGACCCGGCGCTCCGCCGTACCGCCGCCGGTCACGGCGGTCCTCGATGCTTCGAGCCGCTGGCTGCCGGCCAGGCTCGGCGAGGTCGAGGACCTGCTGCGCGAGCAGGGCGGCGGCCACGGCAGAGCTGCTGGCCGAGGGCGCCGGGGCGACGCTGGCCGCGGGCGGCAAGCGACTGCGGCCTCTGCTGGTGCTGCTCTGCGCCGGTGCTGACGGCGGCGAGGAGGCGGTGCGCGCGGCCACCGCGATCGAGCTGGTGCACATGGCGACGCTCGTCCACGACGACGTCCTCGACGACGCTCCGCTGCGCCGCGGGCAGCCGACGATCGCCGCCACCGCCGGGCGCGACCGGGCGATGGCCGTGGGCGACCTGCTCTTCTCCCGCGCGTTCGCCCTCCTCGCGGAGCACCGGCGACTCCCGCGCCGTCGCGCTGCTCGCGGAAGCCTCCGTCGCGCTCGCTCGCGGCGAGCTGGCGCAGCGCCATGACGCCTTCGACACCGGGATCTCCGAACAGCGCTACCTCGATCGCTGCCGGCTGAAGACCGCGACGCTGTTCGAGTGCGCCTGCCGCTTGGGCCGCGACGGCGACGCGCTCGGTGCCTTCGGCGCCGAGATCGGGCTCGCCTTCCAGCTCCTCGACGACGTCCTCGACGTCTCCGGACCGCCGGAGCGAACCGGCAAGGCGCGCGGCACCGATCTGCTCGACGGCACGGTAACCCTGCCGCTGATCGTGGCCGCCGAGATCGAGCCGGAGATTCGCGCAGCCGATCTGCACGGGCTGGACCCGGCGACCGCCGAGGCTCTCTGCGACCGGATCGCAGCAACCGGGGCGCTCGAAGCAGGTCCGCTCGCGGGCGCTGGCGATGGTCGCCGCGGCAAAGGCGCGAGCTCGACTGCGACCATCATTCGACGCCGAGCAGCGCCAGCTGCTCGACCTGGTCGCCGACGGCGTCGTCCAGCGCTACTCCTAGCCGAAACGGGACGAAGCGCCGATCTTCCATGCGTGACATGGGAAATCGGCGTTTCGTGGAGGACTGCTCGAGGCGCGCCCTTCTAGCGGAAGTCGTCGGCGGTGATGAGGTCCGCGGCGAGGGCGGCGCTGAAGGTGTCGGCGACGAACTGCATGTTCTCGTGCTCGAGCGCTTTCAGCACCTCGCTCAGCGCCCGGGTGCCGAGGTCGAGCTCCTCGTCGAAGGCGTCGATCTCCGTTTCGCCGTGGACTTCGTCGCAGTGCCACTCGCACTCCGGGCAGCGCCGCCAGAGGCGCCAGTGGCCGCGGTCGCCGGCCTGCTCCCAGCAGGTCGGCTGCACCAGTTGGCGAGGCGCAGCGCGGGCAGACGTGAAGGCCCGGGTGGTCTCCGGGGTGGCCTTCGTCTGGCTGGCGCTCGCGTTTCGCATGTATGCCTTATCGAACCCGCGAGAACGCGAGTCAATCCGCACTTTTCCGCGAGATCCCAAGAAAACCCAACTATCGGGTAGTGCAAATCGACAAATTCGCCGTGATCCGGCCGCGCTCCCCGGCCGTTACCATGGGTCGATGCCAAACGTCGGACCTATGGAGCTGGCGATCGTGCTGATCATCGCCCTCGTCGTCTTCGGGCCGAAACGCCTGCCGGAGCTCGGTCGCTCCCTGGGCAAAGGGATCCGCGAGTTCCGCGGCTCGGTCAGCGGCGAGCAGCCACGACGAGCCCGAGCGCCCCGAGGCGATCGAGCCGCCGAAACCGCCGGCCGAGCAGGACGCCGAGGGCGAGACGGTCGCCCACGACCGCCGCTGAGTGCCATGGCCCGGATGAGGCCGGTCTCCCACGAGGATCGGCTCACGCTGGTCGAGCACCTCGACGAGCTGCGCACGCGCATAGTCGTCTGCCTGGTCGTCTTCGGCGTCGCCCTGGCCCTCTGCTTCTGGCAGAACCACCTGCTGCTGGAAATCGCCTCCGGGCCGCTGCCCAGCGACCACAAGAAGCTGCTCACCTTCGGGGTCACCGAGGCCTTCACGACGACTCTCACCGTCGCCACCTACGCGGCGTCTGATCCTCTCGCTGCCGATCCTGCTCTACCAGGTGCTACGCCTACCTGCTGCCGGCCTTCAGCGACCGCGAGCGCCGGGTCATCCTGCCGATCCTGCTGGCCGTGCCGGTTCTCTTCCTGGCCGGCGTCGCCTTCGGCTACTTCGTCGTGATGCCGGCCGCGGTCAAGTTCCTGCTCGGCTTCAACGACAGCCAGTTCAACGTCCAGGTCCGCGCCCGCGACTACTACAGCTTCTTCTCGACGACGCTGCTCGCCTGCGGCCTCGTCTTCCAGCTTCCGCTCGGCGATCCTCGCCGTGACCAGGCTCGGCATCGTCAGCGTCGGACAGCTCACCCGCAACCGGCGCTACGCGTACCTGGTCATCGCCGATCATCGCCGCCGCGCTGCCCGGCGTCGACCCGATCTCGATGCTGATCGAGATGGTTCCGCTCCTCGTTCTCTTCGAGTTGAGTATCTTGATCGCTCGCGCCTTCGGTACGCCGAAGGCGACGGGAGGAATGGCAAGGCCCTCAACCCAGGAGCGGTGACTCGAGTTGGCAGAAGGCGGTGGCGAGCGGCGGATGCTCTTCGACATCCGGGGACGGCGGAAGCACGTCGTCCGCGTCGTCTACGCGATCCTCGCGCTGCTGATGGGCGCCAGCCTCTTCCTCGTCGTCGGCCCGTTCAACATCGCCAACCTGGTCGGCAACAGCAGCAGCACCAACGCCGGCCAGGTTCTGGACGAACAGGCCGAACGGATCGAACGCAAGCTGAACACCGAACCGGACAACGAAGTCCTGCTCGGCGCCCTCACCCGCACCAGGATCGCGGCCGGCAACGCCCTCACCGAAGTCAGCCCGGTAACCGGCGCGAAGGAAATTACGGCGGAAGGGCACCGGCAGTTCGAACAGGCCGCGGCCACATGGCACCGCTACCTCAAGCAGGCCAGCTCGGTCAACGCGTCGATCGCGCCGCTGATGGCGAGCGCGTTCTTCACCCTCGCCGAAACGTCTACGGGAATCGAAGACGCGGAAAAGAACGTTGCCGAAGCCGCCACCGCCCAGAACCTCGCCGCCGAAGAGCGCCCGACCATCAACACGCTCACGACCCTGGCGATCTATGAGTACTTCGCGGGCGACTTCAAGGCCGGCGACGAAGCGGCGAGGAAGGCGGAAGCCAAGGCCTCGAAGGCAGAAGCCAAGGAAGTGAAGAAAAAAATGGCCCAGTTCCGCGCCCAGGGCAAAGCCTTCGAACAGCAGAAGCAGGAATTCGCCAAACAGGAAAAGGAAAAAGGCAAAGAATCCCTGCAGAATCCCTTCGGCGGCCTGAGCGGCAGCACCGGCGCCCTCGGCGAATAAAGACGAAAGCAAAGCACTCAGTCTGGCCAGCCAGCCAGCCAACCTGAGCTAGAAAACCCAGTGGCCACGGCGTTCATGGACTCATACTCATGTGGTAGCCTCGGTGAGCATAATCTCGAAGGTGCATCGATCAAGACAGCCTTCTGTACTTGGAGAGGGCCCTAACTCATCCGCATGGCTTTCGCGATGTGGGCAGGGAAGCCAAAGTCGTTTGAGAAAGGATCAACGTGGCCAACTCTGAAGAGACGACGAAAAGCGGGAAGACACCGCTGGTGATGCTCGACGGCCCCACGCCCGGAGCTTTCAAGTCGAAGAAGAAGAAGAAGGTCACCGTAATCGCAAGCACCGACCTCCACGATGCTCGCAACGACCCTCAGGTCGCAGCGTTCCTTCGGAATGCAAAAGAACGTGGCGAAGAGCTTCGCCTCAACGGCCTTATCCATAAGTAAGCAGAGGTCGAGCCCACCCTCTTCGCCCGGGCGTTTTGCGTCCGCGCAGTGGTCCGTGCTTGGTCAACCTTTTCGATAGGCTCCGAACCTGTTTCCCAATGGCGTCAATTGGGTAACCGATCGGTTTTGGCCGCGTCGACTAAGCAGGGAGCTGCGGTAAGAATGGTGCGCGATGAGAATTCGGGCTGGTTTCGTTGGCGACGGCAATATGCCGACGATGTCGCGTATGCCGACATAGCCGAAGCGATAGAGAATTTTCGTCCCATCGACAATCCAGCCGGCCGCGAATCGGCTAGATGGCTGAAGCACTTTTCGGCCAACGACTATCCCTCAACCGCCACCTGGATTCTCTATGAAGACGGGTGTGTGCACGGTTTCTTTTCGATCTGCTCTGGCAACGTTCAGCGCTATGACGACGGACGGCCTCGGGGATTTAGGCGGATCATCTCGGGCCTGCCTGGCCGCCGTTTTGCCGGGCTGCTGGAGCCCGCGAGCGAAATCCGGTGGCTTGGAAGACACGTAGACACTGAGGTCACTGGTCGGGACCTCCTGGAGCAAGCGGCGGTGATCGCTACGGAGGTCGCGGAGCTGCAGGGAAACATCGCCCTCATGATCGATCCCTACGACGACGACACCGCTGACATGCTGTTGAGCAAGTACGACTTCCTGCGTTCCGCCAAGCATGGCCAGCTTTGGCTTCCCCTCCAACGCCAAGGGGACATACAACCGCTCGGCTAGGGGTGAATCAGTCCCTTGCGGTGGAGTTCCCGGCCGCGGTCCCTTGCCTGTTTGAGGAAGACCTCGACCCGAGGATCTCGTCTCGCTTCATCAAGCGCCTGGGAATCTATCTCCACAGTGGCTTGCTCGTCCGTTCCAGGCTGTCGTCGCAGCTTCGGCGACCCAGGTTGTCCTCGTTTAGCCATTGTTGGCTCGCATATCTATTAGTTTAAAAAACTTTATCTTTCTGGTCAAGCCATGACTGGGAAGGCCTCCATCGGCCCATGGGGACTGGGCAGGAGCAAACGCGGCACAAGAGGACGTATTTCCGAGGCGATGCCCTGCGACGGATGAGGGGGGCAGTTCATGGGCCGCGAAGGACTCGAACCTTCAACCTTGAGCTTAAGAGGCTCCTGCTCTAACCAGTTGAGCTAGCGGCCCGCGGCCGACGATTATAGGAAGACCGGGGTGCTAGCGGGGCCTACAGGACTTTTCGACGCTGCCGCTGAGGAATATGCCTTCGGCGAAGGTGAAGTGTCCGTAGGTGCCGAGGACGTTGTGCCGGCAGCGGGCCGAGAGGTAGCTGCGCCTGACGCCCTGGAAGCGGTAGCGGCGGCCGATGTCCACGTCGAGATGCGTCAGGGAGCCGAGCCCCGCTGCGATCGGTGGGATCTCGATCGTGGCTCGGTAGCGGAAGGGTCCCGATCGGCGTTCGATCGGGACCGTGATGACGAAATTCTGGACGCCGGGCACCGTCGTGCGGGCGTGGAAGATCGCCGTCGGGTTGCCTTCCTGACGCGGTCCGTTGAAGATCGTCAGCAGCGAGTGGGCGTACACAGGCGGGCCACTGCCCGTCGCGATCAGCGCCCCGATGTGGCCGCTGCCGACGATCGCCCGCCCGCATCTTTCGCGCGCTTCCTCCGGTGTCGCTTCTTCGAGCTGCGAGGGGGCGCAGGTCGCCAGGCCCTGCGTATTCAGCCGTCCGTCGCGGTCGAATTCGACCACCGCCCGCTGCAGGGCCGGTGGGACGCTGCCGTCGACCGACTTCATGTTGATGTAGCCCTTGAAGTCGATCGGCGAGTAGGTCGTGCGCGACAGCGTGCGCGGGGTGAACCCGCCGTCGGCCGTCAGCCACAGCTTCCCGAATTTCAGCGACTCCGCCTGCACACCGCCCGCGAACAGCGCGCAGGCAATCAGCACTCCTGATGCGAGAAGCCGCTTCAACATCCCTCCAAAGAACAGGCTAGCGCCCCGGATCACTCGGGAGACCAGCGTATTTCTTAACAGAGTCTTCGAGATCTTTTCGGTCGCTCCGTCGGCTGGCCCGCCAAACTACGGGCGTGCCTTTGAGGAGGAGCCGGGGGCGGAGCGATAAGGGGCGGGCCGATCGCGAGGGCGAGGCCCGTGCGCCGCTGATGCTGTGCCACCCACGCCGGACGCTGGCGATCGCGGCGCTGGTCATCGCCGTGCTCTTCGCCTTCGGCACCGGTCTCAACGGCAGGCTCAGTCCAAGCACGATCGAAATCTCCGGCACCTCGGCCTCCCGGGCCAACGGGATGCTGGAAGAACACTTCGGGCCGACCGCGCTCTTCCCGATCCTGCTCCGTGGCCCCGCCGCGGCGATCGACCGCCAGGGCCCGGCCCTGATTCGCACCCTGCGCCGCGAAAACCCGCAGGTCACCACGCTCTCGCCCTGGGACCGCGGTGCGGTCAGTCGCCTCCGCCCGGGCCCCCGCCGCGCCCTCATCCTCGCCGACTTCCACGTCGGCATCGACGAGGCGGTCGACGAAACGGTCCCCTACCTCGAACGCACCCTCGAAGAGAAAATCCACCGGCCCGTCAACGCCACCCAGACGGGCTTCGCGACGATCTCGAAGGCGATCCAGGACGAGTCGATCGAAGCCGCCGAGCGCGCCGAGCTGATCGCGCTGCCGATCCTGCTGATCGTCCTCCTGCTCGTCTTCCGCTCGCCGATCGCGGCCCTGATCCCACTCACCTTCGGCGCCGTCTCGGTCTTCTCCTCACGCGGCCTGCTCGCGATCCTCACCCACTGGTTCGGGGTCGACGCGCTGGCCCTGACCGTCTGCACGATGATGGGCCTGGCGCTCGGGGTCGACTACTCGCTGCTGATGGTCTCCCGCTTTCGCGAAGAGCTGGCCACCGGCGCCAGCCCCCTCGATGCGGCCTGGGCGACCCGGCGCACGGCGGGACGGACCACGATCTTCGCCGGCAGCACGCTGGTGCTCTCGATGGTCGCGGCCTTCTTCATCGCTCCGGGAGCGCTGCTTGCTTCGCTGGCCGCCACCCTGGCGATGGTGGTTGTGCTGACCGTCCTCGTCGCCACCCTGGTCGGGCCGCCCACACTCGTCCTCGTCGGCAGCAAAATCGACCGCTGGCGGATCGGTCCGGCGCCGAACGGGGAAAGCTCGCGGCTGATGACGCTGGTCTCGGCTGCGCTCAAGCGGCCGGCCCCGGTCGCCGCCCTGATCGGCGCCGTGGTGCTGCTCCTGGCCGCGCCGGCGATCGGGCTGAAGATCGGCCCGCCCAGCACCTCCCAGCTCCCCCACGACGATCCTGCCCGACTCGACGCCGAGCTGATCGGCCGCTCGGTCGGCCGCGGCGCCGAAGCTCCCTTCACCGTCGTCGCCAGCGCGAGCCGCGGCACGATCACCGAACCCGACCGCCTCGCGGCGCTGACCCGGTGGCAGCATCGCGTCGCCGCCATCCCCGGCGTGCAGACGGTGATCGGCCCCGGTCAGGTGGCGCGTGGAGTGGCGCCGCTGCGCAGCACCGGCACGGCGATCCTCGCCTCCAACGGCAAAACCGGGCCGCTCGCGGGCCTCAACCGCCTCGGACGCGTGCTCAACCGGGCGGCCGGAGGCGTCGCCGACCTGCGCGACGGGATCTCCAAGGCGACCTACGGCGCCGGCCTGCTCGCCGACGGCTCGGGCAAGGCGGAGGAAGGCGCGGTGCTGATCGCCCAGGCGCTCGGCCAGGCGACCGCCGGCGGCGAAGAAGCGGTCGACGCCGTCGGCAAGTTCGCCAAAGGCACCCGGGAATTGGCGGGCGGCCAGAGCCAGGCTGCCCAGGCGGCGCTGCTCCTCAAGCTGCAGCTGAAGGAATCTCTGGCTCCGAACCTCCGTTTCAACGGCCTGCGCCGCACCAAGAAGCTGGAAAAGTCGCTCAAACAGGACTCGGAAACGGCCGTTCCCCATCTGCAAAGCGAGGCGCAGACGACTGACGATCAGCTCAAAGTCGCCCAGCAGCAGCTCGAAGGCATGACGGTGGGCAAATCCGACCCTAACTACGACGCTGCCTTGGAAGCGGTTCGCCAGGCCGCCGCGGCGTCCAGCACTCTGCCCTCGGAATTGGCGGCGCTGGACGAACGCCTGACCCAGGACGCCAAAGAAGCCCGCCGCGTCGCATTCGCGATCGAAAGCGCGCTTTCCCAGATCGAAACCCTGACGAAACTCGCGACCGAACTCTCCGACGGAGAGAACAAGCTGAAGAGCGCCAGCGCCAAGCTCGCCCACGGCGCCGCCAAGCTCAACCGCGAAACGAAGAAGATCCCCAGCCAGCTCGAAGAACTGGGCTCCGGGGCGACCGAACTGGCCGGCGGTCTCAGCCAGCTCACCGGCGGCACCACCGAACTCGAACGCGGCCTCGGCGAAGCCTACGCCCGGTCCCGTCCGCTGCAGACGGGAATGCGGCGGGTGACCGTGCGCGTCGACTCCCAGAACGCCAAACTGAACCGGCGGGTCGACCAGCTGCGCCGCACCTCACCCGGCATCTTCGACTCCGGCTACTTCGTGCTCTCCGCCCTCGACGGCACCCGGGGGCGGACCCGGGAACGCGCCTCGGAAGCGATCGACCTCGAATACGGCGGCCAGGCCGCCTCGATCCTGGTCATGTCCCGCTACCCGTTCAACTCACCCGGCTCGATCGCGCTCAACAAGCGGCTCGACTCCGAAGCGGACGCGCTGGAAGAAGAAACCGGACTGGCCGTCGGCGTCGCCGGCGGGCCGCCGACGGTCAACACCTACACCGAAGTCACCCAGGGCCGGCTGCCCTACCTGATCGCGGCGATCACGATCGCCACCTTCCTCGTCCTCGTCCTCGTCCTGCGCGCGTTGCCGCTGGCGGCGCTCGCGGTCGGGCTCAACCTGGCCACCGTCGCCGTCGCCTTCGGCATCCTCACCCTGCTCTCCTACGTGCCCGACGGCTGGCCGCTGGGTGGCCACTCCTACATCGAAGCGGTGGGGGCGGTGATGATCTTCGGCGTCGTCTTCGGCCTCTCGATCGACTACGCGGTCTTCCTCCTGGTGCGGATGCGCGAGCACTACGACGTCGAGGGCGACAACGCCGCGGCGATCTCCTTCGGCCTCGAGAAGACCGCGCGGGTGATCACCGGCGCCGCGGCGATCATGATGGCGGTCTTCATCGCCTTCGCCGGGGCGCCGATCGCGACGGTCAGCCAGCTCGGTGTGGGGCTGACCGTCGCGGTCCTGCTCGACGCCACCGTCGTGCGCATCGTCCTGCTGCCGGCCCTGATGCTGCTGATCGGCAAACGGGTCTGGTGGCTGCCGCGCCCGCTGGAGCGGGTGCTGCCGCGGCTCAACGTCTGATCGACGCGCCTATTTCTTCTGCGAGCACTTCTGCGTCACCGACGGGGTCAGCGATTCGCCGTCCTTGAAGACGAATTTGCCGCGTATCTTCATCTTCTTCGAGAGGCAGGTCGAGCTGACGTAGCTGCGCTTCTTGCCTTTGTACTTGAAGGTCTTGAAGATGTTCACGTGGAAGCCGGTGATCGCACCCTGGCCGCCGGCGATCAGTGGGATGGCGACGTCGAGGCGCGCCCCGAAGCCTTCTTTGTTGATGTTGCTCACCGTGCCGACGAGGACGATGGTCGTCTGGACCGGGGACTGGCTGTAGGTGTGCAGGAGGATCACCGGCTTGCCGCCCGAGGGCACGCCGTTGAAGGCCGTGATCGTCGTCGTCACCGGGAAGATTTTGGTCCCGACGACGAGGTCTGCCGTGCCCGTGCCGCTGCCGATTTTCGCTTTTTTGCAGGCTTCGAGTGCCGCTTCGGTGGACGTGTTCTGCAGCAGGCTGGCATCGCAGGTGGGGTAGCCCTTGCTGAAGATCGAGAGCCCTTTGGGGAAGTCGACGATCGCCTCCACGGCGGGGATCGGAGCGCCGTTGTTGGCGCTGGGGTTGGTGGTCGTCGTCGCGGTCGTGACGTCGAGCGTGACCGGTTCGGCCTTTTTCTTCGAGAGCTTCTGCGGGGTGATCTTGACCGCGATGCTCTGGGTGTTTCCGTCGGGCCCGTTGAGGACGGGTGACTGGACGGCGCCGGCAACTCCGGCCGCGGTGACGGCTACGGCCACCGCGATGGCGACGGCACTGGTCAGACGTTTGCGCATGGGCATTCGCTCCTCTTTCGGTTTGGGCGAAGCGCCTCCACTTCTATAACCGCGCCGCAAGCTCAGAGTAGCGCGTTGAATTCCAGTTAAGTCCCTGCTCGTCTCGTGCGTGGCAGCGGATCGCTCGGATACGATTCGCAGCGCCGTTCCCCCGGATCGGAGGCCGGGGAACCGCAAGCGACGAATCCGTGGCTGCCAATCCCGCAGGCGAGGAAAAAGGTCCGGCACAAAGCCGGAGAGTGACCCCCGCCCGAATCGCGGCGATCGCGGTGCTCGGAGTGGCGGTGATCGCGCTCGGGTTCGTGGTCTTCGGCGGTGGCGGCGAACACAAGTACAACCTCCTCTTCCAGAACGCGAGCCAGCTCGTGCCCGACAACCAGGTGCTGATCGGCGGCCAGCCCGTCGGCTCGGTCGAAAGCATCGAGCTGACCGACGACAACCTCGCCAAGGTGGTCGTAAGCGTCGAACAGGAACTGCACGAGGGCACCACGGCGACGATCCGCGCCACCTCGCTCTCCGGCGTCGCCAACCACTACGTCTCGATCAGCCCCGGGCCGAACAGCAACCCGGCGCTCGACGAAGGCGCCACGCTCGGCCTTGCCTCGACCACAGACCCCGGTCGACATCGACCAGTTCTTCAACACCTTCCCGCCCCCGGTGCGCCGCGGCCTCGGCAACTTCATCAAGGGCAACGCCGAAATCTACGCCGGCCGCGGCACCCCCGACGCCAACAGGACCTTCAAATACCTCGGCGTCGGCTTCAACCGCGCCGGCGCACTTCGTCCACGCGCTCAACTCCGACGAACACCTCTTCTCGCGCTTCCTGGTCAGCTCCAGCCGGCTCGCCACCGCGGTCTCCGAACGCGGCGAGGAGCTCTCCAGCGCGATCGCCAACGCTGACACCGCCTTCGGTGCGATCGCCGACCAGAACGTCGCCCTCGACCACAGCCTGCAGCTGCTGCCGCCCACCTTCCGCCAGGCCAACACGACCTTCGTCAACCTCCGCGCCGCGCTCGATGACCTCGAACCGTTGATCGACACGACGAAGACGGCGACCAAGGACCTCGCCCCCTTCCTCGGCGAATTCCGTCCCGTCATCTCGCGGGCCACCCCGGTCTTCAAGGACCTCCGCCTCACCGTCAACCGCCAGGGCTTCGCCAACGACGCCGCCGAACTGCTCGCCACCCTGCCGACCGTGCAGCAGCGGGCGTCGAAGGCGTTCCCGCACGCCGAAGACGCGATCGTCGCCTTCCAGCCCAACCTCAACTTCTTCCGCGCCTACACGCCGGATCTCTTCAACGGCTTCGCCAAGCTCGGCCAGATCACCGCCCCCTACGACGGCAACGGCCACTACGCCCGGGTCAGCTTCTCCGACCTCAACCTCTTCAAGTACGCCGGCAGCGGCGCCGCCCTGGAACCGATCTCGCCCAGCGAACAGTACGACGTCTTCGGCGGCTCGGCCGGGATCAAGCGGCGCTGCCCAGGCGGCGCCAGCCAGCCGGCAGCCGACGGCTCCAGCCCCTTCGTCGAACCGCACGTCCCCGGCGCCGGCATCACCACCTCCGAATGCAACCCCGAAGACTCGCCCCCCGGCCCATGAGGAGGAACGTCGCCATAGGCGCTGTCGTGGCGGCGGTCGTCGTCGTGGTCGTCCTGGTCGTTTCCGGCGGCGGCAGCGGTGGGGACGGCTACGTGGTGCGGGCGATCTTCGACAACGGCGGCTTCATGGTCAAGGGCGAGCAGGTGCGGGTGGCCGGCGCCAACGTCGGCGAAATCGAATCGGTTGGCGTCACCCTGCCCGGCGAAGTCGACAGCTACGAAGGCGGCGAAGAACAGAAGATCGCCGGCAAGGCGGTGATCGTGATGAAGATCACCGACCCCGGCTTCCAGGACTTCCGCAGCGACGCTTCCTGCCTGATCCGCCCGCAGTCGCTGATCGGGGAGAAGTTCGTCGACTGCCGCCCGACCATTCCCCGCGCCCCCGGCTCGCCTCAGGCGCCGGCGCTGAAGAAGGTCCCCTCCGGCCAGCCAGGCGCCGGCCAGTACCTGCTGCCGCTGGAGAACAACAGCACCAGCGTCGACCCGGACCTGATCAACGACATCAACAAACTGCCCTACGCGCAGCGCTTCCGGCTGATCTTCAACGAACTCGGCGCCGGCCTGGCCGGGCGCGGTGCCGACATCGAGGCGGCGGTGAAGCGGGCCAACCCGGTGCTTCGCGACGTCACCCGCCTGATCGGCAAGCTCAACTCCCAGCGCGACCGGCTGGTCCAGCTCGCCTCCGACTCCGAGAAGATCCTCGGGCCGCTCTCGCGCGAACGCG
The DNA here is from genome assembly GCA_963714665.1 of uncultured Solirubrobacterales bacterium. Lineage (GTDB taxonomy): Bacteria > Actinomycetota > Thermoleophilia > Solirubrobacterales > 70-9 > VRUE01. The sequence goes on from CAVQPE010000008.1 coordinate 541,860, forward strand.
CCCACGTCGCCGGCTTCTTCACCAACGCCGGCGCCGCCGCCCAGGCCAGCTCCGAACGCGGCGCCGACCTGGAAGCCTCGCTGCGCAAGTTCCCGGCCTTCCTGCGCGAGTTCCGCCTCACGATGCGCAGCCTGCAGGGCTTCTCCGACGCCGCCACCCCCGTCTTCACCGACCTCGGCAAGGCGGCGCCGTCGTTCACCGAAGCCACCCGCCAGCTCGCGCCCTTCTCGGCTGCCTCGACCGTCTCGCTGAAGTCGCTCGGCGCGACGCGGCGAAATCGCCGGCCCGACCCTGCGCGCCGCCGACCCGGTCGTGATCAAGACGCGCGACCTCGCCCAGTCCGGCGCCAGCCCGACGACGAAGCTGGCGAAGTTCCTCGCCAGCGTCAAGGAAACGGAAGGGCTGGAACCGCCTGGTCGAGCCTGATCTACAACGGCACGGCGTCGACCAACGGCTTCGACAAGTACGGCCACTTCCTTCGCACCCTCGTCACCCTGACGAACTGCCCGAATACGAAATCAGGGAATCCAGCAGCTGCTCGGCTAAGTTCACCGGGGCCAATGCGGGTGCCTCGGCAATCACCGGGGCGGATCTCGCCAGGGTTCTCGAAGAAGAACGGGCGACGCGAAGGCGGCGGCGCCCTCGCGCGACCGGCCGCACCGAGCGCCGCCGTCGCCCCGTCCACCGCAAGCCCACCATCTGCCTCCAGCCCGGCCCTCGGCGAAGGACGCCGCCTGGGCGCCAGGGCAGCTACCCCCGCGCCCCGCCGCCGCGCCCTCCTCGACTACCTCCTGGGCCCATGAGGAACCGCAGCGGCATACAGGGAGTGGCGAGCAGCCCGGTGATCGTCGGGGCGGTGACCGTGCTGGTCGTGATCGTCGCCGTCTTCCTCGCCTACAACGCCAACAACGGCCTGCCCTTCGTCTCCACCTACAACCTCAAGGCCCGCGTGCCCAACGCCAACGCCCTGGTCAAGGGCAACGAGGTGCGGATCGGCGGCGCCCGCGTCGGCGTCGTCAAGTCGGTCGTGCCGGTCCAGGTCGGAGGCGGCGCTGTCGCCGCCGAACTCAGCCTCAGCCTCGACAAGAACGTCGAGCCGCTGCCGGTCGACTCGACGATGATCATCCGGCCCAAATCGCCGCTCGGCCTCAAGTACCTGCAGATCCTCCCCGGCAGCTCGAGCAAGGGCTTCGCCGCCGGCGAAACGATCCCGCTCTCGGCCGCCCACCCCGAACCGGTCGACATCGACCAGTTCTTCGACATGTTCGACGAAAAGACCCGGACCGCGATCCAGCGCAACCTGGCCGGCTTCGGCAACGCCCTCGCCGGCCGCGGGCCGCAGCTCAACGGCTTCTTCGCCGTCCTCCGCCTCGCGGTCGAAAGCGGCCAGCCGGCCCTGGCCAACCTGGTCGCCCCGAGCACCAACTTCGGCGGCTTCTGGCGGGCGCTGGAGGACCTCTCTGCCACCGTGGCCCCGGTCGCCGAGGAGCAGGCGAGCATGTTCGCCGGCCTCGACCGTACCTTCGCCGCCTTCGCCGCCGTCTCCCGCCCCTTCATCCAGGAAACGATCTCCAAGGGCCCGGAAACGCTCGACTCGGTGACCGCCGACCTGCCGGCGCTGCGCCCCTTCCTCCACGACTCCGAACGGTTCTTCGTCGCGCTCAAGCCCGGCGCCAACGCCCTCGCCGAGACCTCGCCGACGATCGCCGCCGCCCTCCGCGCCGGCGTCCCGGCGCTCAACGCCTCGCCGACCCTCTACGCCCAGCTGCCGCCGACCGCCGACGCCCTGCTGGCCTTCCAGAATGCCCCCGGCGTCTTCAACGGGCTCGACCTGCTGATCGACACCAACGACCTGCTGCAACCGGCGATCAAGTTCATCGGCCCGGCGCAGACCACCTGCAACTACCTGACAATCGCCTTCCGCAACCTGGCGAGCGCCTCGAGCGAAGGAAACCCGCTCGGCAACTGGTTCAACGCGATCGCCTTCCAGGCGCCGAGCGGGCCGAACTCGGAGGGAAGGCCCGCGTCGGCCCCGGCGAACGGCCCCGAACCTGAAAACGAACGCAAGTTCCTCGCCACCGGCGAAGGCAAGGCCAACCACCTCCACTCCAACCCCTACCCGAACACCGACGCCCCGGGCCAGCCGAGGGAGTGCGAGGCGGGCAACGAGCACTACAAGATCGGCGTGACCGAAATCGGCAACACGCCCAGCAACGACGGGATCATCACCTCCGACCAGAGCAAGAAGCAGAAAGAAGGCAAGTGATGGGGCGCCTGCCGGAGCGCGACACCAGGGTGGGGGCGACCAGCAGCCGCTTCAAGTGGCGGCCCAGCAACGCGATGATCGCGGTCATCTTCCTGCTCGTCTTCACGGTCGGGCCCTACCTCGCCTTCACCGGCCACGTGCCCTTCACCAGCTACGGCTACGAGCTGAAGGCGACCTTCTCCAACGGGGTCAACATCTCGACCAACTCGCCGGTGCGGATCGCCGGGGTCGAAGTCGGCCGCGTGATCGCCACCGAACGCGACGGCGACGCGACCACGGTCACCTTCACGGTCGAAGGCAAGGGCCGGCCGATCCACGACGACGCCTTCGCCGCGATCCGGCCGCGGATCTTCCTCGAGGGCAACTTCTTCGTCGACCTCTCACCCGGCAGCCCGAGCGCGCCGGAGCTGGGCAGCGGCGACACGATCCCGGTCAGCCACACCTCCACCTGGGTCCAGATCGACGAAGTGCTGAGCGCCCTGCAGTCGCCCGTCCGCGCCGACCTCAGCCGCCTGCTGGAGAGCTACGGCACCGCGCTCACCCACAAGCCGAGCGCGGCCGAAGACCTCACCCAGCTGCCCGAGGTGAAGGGCAAGACGGCGGGCGAAGCGCTCAACGGCGCCTTCCACTACGGCGGCGACGCCGGCCGCTACAGCGCCGAGGTGACCAACGCCCTGCTCGGCACCCAGCCGGGCGACCTCTCCCGCCTCGTCGCCGGCGCCGGCCGCGCCTTCGGCGCCCTCTCCCGCCACGAGGAGGACCTCAAGGGCCTGATCGTCAACTTCGACGTCTTCACCGGCGCCCTCGCCGCCCAGTCGAGCAACCTCTCGACCACGATCCAGCGCCTGGCGCCGACCCTGCAGGCCGCCCACAGCTCGCTGGTCAGCCTCAACCAGACGCCTGCCGCCGCTGCGCGCCTGGGCGATCGAGATGAAGCCCGCCGTCGCCGAGCTGCCCGGCCTGGATCGCCGCCGGCAAGCCCTGGATCAAGCAGGCCTACCCGGCGCTCTCCGGCAAGGAGGGCGGCGGCATCGCCAAGCTCCTGCGCGAAGCGACGCCGGGCTTCGCCGGCGCCGCCCAGGCCGGCAAGGCGAGCGCGATCCCGCAGCTCAACCGGATCAGCCTCTGCACCACCAAGGTCCTCGTCCCGACCGGCAACCAGACGATCGAAGACCAGTTCTCGACCGGCGGGCCCAACTACCGCGAATTCCTCTACACGCTGACCGAACTTCGCCGGCTGGGGCCAGAACTTCGACGGCAACGGTGCCGTTCGCGCGAGCTGCAGCCGGGCGGCGGCAACCTGCTGGTCGAAAGCTCCAACCCGAAAGGCAACCTGACCACCGACAAGCAGGCCTTCGCCCACACGATCGCGCCGCCGATCGGCACCCAGCCGCAGCTCGGCGGCCAGCCGCCGAAGAAGCCCGAAGTGCGCTGCGACAGCAACCCCGTCCCCGACGTCAACGGCGCGCTCGGCCAGGTCGGCGCGCCCACCCCCGCGGTGGTGAACCCGTGAACGAGGATCCCAAAGTGAGCCGCTGGCGGCACTTCCGCAACTCGCTCTCGCGCCAGTCCCGCGGGCGCAGCAAGGACACGATCGCGATCGCCGTCCTGGTCGCGATCGGCGTCGTGATGACGCTCTGGATCTTCACCCAGCAGAAAGCCTCGCTGCCGTCCTGGGTGCCCTTCGTCGGCGAAGAATTCGCCCACGTCACCGGGGACTTCACCACCGCCCAGGCGGTCACGCCGGGGCAGGGCCAGGCGGTCGACGTCGCCGGCATCCAGATCGGCAAGGTCACCTCGGTCGACCTCGAAGACGGCCACGCCGTCGTCGGCATGGACATCGAGCCCAAGTACCTGCAGCTGATCCATCCCAACGCGACCCTGCTGCTGCGGCCGAAAACCAACCTCAACGACATGGTGGTCGAGGTCGACCCCGGCAGCGGCAAGGGCCATATCGAAGACGGCCACAACTTCCCGCTCTCGCGGACCGAACCCAACGTCAACCTCGACGCCTTCCTCGCCACGCTCGACGCCGACACCCGCCAGTACATCCAGCTGCTCGTCGCCGGCGGCGCCCAGGGCATCGGCGGCCGCGGCCACCAGCTCTCCGGCGCCCTGCGCCGCTTCCAGCCCTTCGCCCACTACACCGCCGACCTCAACCGCGCCGTCGCCAAACGCCGCCTCGCGATCGCCCACGCGATCCACGACTTCAGCCTGCTGACCACCGAACTGGGCCGCCACGACTCCGAGATCGAACGCTTCGTCACCTCCTCCAAGGCGGCGCTCGGCAACTTCGCCAACCAGCAGCAGTCGATCCAGCAGACGCTGGTCGAGTTCCCCTCCGCTCTCTCGGCCGCCGATGCCGGCCTTCGCCAGCGCCAACCGCTTCTCGACCGCGGCCAAGCCTGCCCTGCTCGGCCTGATCCCGCAGGCCCAGGCCCTGACCCCGGCGCTGAAGGCGAACACCCGCTTCTTCCAGCAGACGACGGCGCCGATCCGCGACCAGATCCGCCCCTTCACCCGCGAAATCCGGCCCGTCCTCACCCACGCCAAGCAGGGCTCCGCCGACCTCGAAAAGAGCGTGCGCGGCTTCGGCAACGCGCTCGGCGCCTTCAACAGCTTCCTCAACGAGCTCGCCTACAAGCCGAAGGGCTCGAAGCAGAGCTACCTCTTCTACCTGCCCTGGCTCAACCACAACTTCAATGCCACCTTCAACCTCGAGGACCCGGCTGGGCCGATACAGCGCGGCCTGGTCCTGATCTCCTGCAACGGCACCGAACTGGCCTACGGCGATTGCCGGTGAAAAGCCCTACATCAAGGCGCTTCTCCTGCGGCGCCAACGTCCCGCAAGAAGACCGAACTGCCGACGATCCCGCCCGACCGGGAATCCGAAAATGCGACCGGCTGCGGGCCGAATTCGGAGAAGAATGAGCAAGCGCGCCCCCAGCACAACCCAGCTCCTCGTCATCGCCGGCTTCGCCCTGTCCTGCTTCGGGATCCTGCTCTTCCTCTGGATCACCTTCGGCGGCCCGACGCCCTTCAAGGCGAAGACGTACGAGATCGACGATCCCCTTCAACGAGGCGACCCAGCTCGCCCAGCAGTCCGACGTGCGGATCTCCGGCGTCTCGGTCGGCAAGGTGCAGGACATCGTCCTCGCGCCCAACGGCAAACAGGCCCTCGCCAAGGTCGCGATCGACGACAAGTACGCGCCGATCCCGGAAGGCACCAGGGCGATCCTGCGCACCAAGACGCTGCTCGCCGAGACCTACATCGAACTCACACCCGGCAACCGCAAGGGGCCGGTGCTCGCCGACGGCGCGACCCTGCCCGAGGCCAACATCGCCGAATCGGTTCAGCTCGACGAGATCTTCCGCACCTTCAACCCCCGGACCCGGGCCGCCTTCCAGTCCTGGCAGCAGGAAGCCTCGAAGGCGATCGCCGGCCGCGGCGCCGACCTCTCCTACGCCTTCGCCCAGCTCGAACCAGCCTTCACCCAGTTCGACCGCGCCTTCCGCGTCCTCGACAGCCAGCGGCTCGCCGTCAACCGGCTCTTCCGCAACGGCGCCACCTCGCTCGAGGCCCTGCGCGGGCGCCAGGGCGAGCTGGCCGGCCTGATCCGCAACTCCAACACCGTCTTCACCACCACCGCGGCCCGCGACCGCGACATCGAAGCGCTCTTCCGCGCCTTCCCCACCTTCCAGGACGAGTCGAGGCTGACCCTGAACCGGCTCAAAACCTTCGCCGTCGACGCCGACCCCGTGATGCAGCAGCTCGTCCCCGTCGCCGAACAGCTCTCACCCACCCTGATCGCGCTCTCCAAGCTCGCGCCGCAGGCGAAGGGCTTCTTCGAAGGGCTTGAACGGGTGATCGCCCACGCACCTACCGGCTTCCCGGCGCTGCGCAAGCTCTTCCGCGACCAGTTCCCGCCGCTGCTGCGCGCGCTCGACCCGTTCCTGCGCAACCTCAACCCGGTCATCACCGGCCTCGGTCTCTACAAGCACGAGCTGACCGCGGCGATGGCCAATGTGGCGTCGATGTCGAACCCCTTCCTCACGGTCGAAAACAAACAGGGCGAACACACTCACTACCTGCGCGTGATGGGCCCGTTCGCGCCGGAATCGCTGGCGACCTTCCCGGGTCGCACGACGACCAATCGCACGAATGCATACCCGCAGCCGCTCGCGTACAAGCAGCTGGCCTCGGGCCTTCCGACCTTCGATTCTCGCGGCTGCACGTCAGGCGTGACCGCAACGCTCGACCCCGAAACATCGAAAAACCCGGCGTTCTACGAACGTGTGGAAAGCAAACAGCAGCGCGAAGCGAATGAAGCAAAGATAAAACAAGAAGAAGAAGCAGCAAAAAAAGAAGAAGCAGAAGGGAAAGTTCCCAAGGTCCCCAAGAAACTCCCGTCAGTGGTCTTCTTCGAAATCCTGCAGAAGTACGCCTACGCCGAACAGACCGACTCCGCGGCGGTCCCAGCCCCCGGCTGCACCCAACAGGGTCCCTTCGAACCGATCGGCAAACCGGGTCCGGCGACGACCTACCAGCAGTCCTACGAACAGAGCGAATAGAACTGGTCGGCGGGCGGGTCCTGTCACGGTGGCCCTCCCCCACATGCTCAGACGCCGCTTCGCGGCGTCCTCCGCTGCGGGGGACCCCCGCCACCGCGCCACCCGCCCGAGACGCCGCCTCGCTTAGCGGCTTGTCCCCAAGCGATTCTTTCGCCCGTATTTGCATGGGAGCTTCGTGTGGCGGGATAGGCCGTCTGATTTGCTTGAGCTTCGGGGCGGTTCCGCCGCCGCGGGCCCTTAACTAGATCGATGGCATCCGCTCCCACAGCCCACGTCCCGCCCCAGAACATCGAGGCCGAGGAATCCGTGCTCGGGGCGATGCTGGTCGCCGAGCCGACGCTGACTCGGGTGATCGACGAGGTCAAGCTGAACGCGGGGGACTTCTACCTCGACAAGCACGCGACGATCTTCACCGCCGCCCACGACCTCTACGCGGCCTCCAAGCCGGTCGACGAGCTCAGCGTCACCGAGGCGCTGACCCAGCGCAACCAGATCGAGGAGGCCGGCGGCAAGCACTACGTCTCCGAGCTGGCCGCCAAGGTGCCCGCCGCCGGCAACGCCAAGCACTACGCTGAGATCGTCCAGCAGAACTCGCTGCTGCGCCGCCTGCTCGGCGCCGGCCAGCAGATCCAGGGCTGGGTCCACGAGCGCGACGGTGAACCTCGCGAGCTCTCCGAGCGGGCCGAGAAGCTGCTCTTCGACGTCGCCCACAAAGAGCAGGCGAGCGACTTCAAACTCCTCTCGGAGATCCTCCACGACGAGGTCGACCGCCTCGAGAAGCTCTCCACCGGCGAGAGCGAGCTGACCGGCACTCCTTCTGGGTTCCGGGACATCGACGCGATCACCGGGGGTTTTCAACCGGGGAACCTGATCATCGTGGCTGCGAGGCCCGCTATGGGAAAGTGCAGTGCTCGAAATTCTCTGATCTATGACCCGTGCACCGGGGCACGGCGAACCGTCGGCTCGCTGTACGAGTCCTTCGAGCGCGGGGAGGAGGTCTGGGTCGCCTCTCTCGGCCCTGACCTGAAGATGAAGCCCGCAAAGGTCGCCGCAATCGAGTGCAACGGTCGCAAACCGGTCTATCGAATAACAACCCGACTCGGCAGATGGACGGAGGCGACCTCAAACCACCCCGTCCTCACGAGTTCAGGCTGGCAGGAGCTTGGCGAGGTGACGCCTGGAACCCGGATCGTCGTACCAAGGCGACTTCCACGAGCGCATAAAGAGACGATGCTGCCGGATCAAGAGGTAGTCCTGCTCGCTGCGTTGATTGCCGACGGAGCGCTGACCCAGCGAACGCCTCGCTTCTGCTTCGGCCCGGATTCGGGAATCCTCAAGACAGTTGAAAAAGCCGTGAAGTCCTATGGGCTTCGAATCCGGGTGACCGGAGCCCGCAGTCATGGCAATGGCTTGATCAGTCGTGGACCGGGCGCAAGGTCCAATCCGGTCGCGGACATGCTGAAGGGTCATGGCCTTATGGGCCTTCGGTCCGCCGAGAAGTTTGTCCCCGATGCGATCTTCGGCTTGAGCGACGAGCAGATTGCTCGCTTCCTCGGCGTCATGTACGCCTGCGACGGTCATGTCTATTGCAGTGACCGCCTGGCGCAGATCGGCTACACGACTATCAGCGAGCGGCTTGCTCGGGACGTTCAGCACCTGTTGCTGCGCTTGGGGATCGTCGCTACGATCCGGACGCTGAAGCGGCCTGTCTATGACGGGACCGACAAGGTCGCGCGGGAGGTTCGGATTACGTCGCAGGGCAGTCTGCACAGGTTCTGCGAGTTGATCCAGGTCCCGGGGAAGGAAGAGAAGCAGGCCGAGGTCTTGGAGCGGCTTGCTGTCTCCCCGCGTTCGACGAATACCGACACGCTGCCTGTGGAGATCTGGGACGAGATCCTTTTCGCCAAGGGCGACCGATCCTGGGCCGATGTCAGCGAGCTGACCGGCCGGCCACGCAACCACAACTGGCACGTGGGGAAGCGCAGTCCTTCGCCGAGCCTGGTGGCGGAGCTTGCGACCGCCACCGCGTCCCCAGCCCTCGAGGAGCTCTGCGACTCCGACATCTGGTGGGACGAAGTCGAGTCGGTCGAGTACGTCGGCGAAGAAGAGACCTACGACCTCGACGTGCCCGGCCTGCGGAACTTCGTCGCCGACGACATCGTCGTCCACAACAGCGCGATCGTCGCCAACATCGCCGAAAACGTGGCGGTGAAGCGGAACCTGCCGGTCGCCTTCTTCTCCTTGGAGATGTCGGAGGTGGAGCTTGCCCAGCGCTTCATCGCCTGCCGGGCGCGGATCTCAGGCGACAAGCTGCGCAAGGGCCAGGTGGCGCAGAAGGACTGGCCGAAGGTGGTGCGAGCCTGCAACGAGCTGGAGGAGGCGCCGCTCTGGTTCGACGACTCATCGGACCTCGGCATCCTCGACCTTCGCGCGAAGGCCCGCCGCCTGCACGCCCAAGAACAGGACAAGGGCGGCCTCGGCCTCGTCATCGTCGACTACCTGCAGCTGATGCGATCCGACGACCCCCGGGCCAACAGGGTTGAGCAGGTCGCCCAGATGAGCCGCGGCCTGAAGATCCTCGCCCGCGAGCTCGACGTGCCGGTGCTGGCGATCTCCCAGCTCTCGCGCGCTCCCGAGCAGCGCCACCCGCCGAAGCCGATGCTCTCCGACCTGAGGGAGAGCGGATCCATCGAGCAGGATGCCGACCTCGTCGCCTTCCTCTTCCGCGAGGACTACTACCGCGATCCCGACGATGAGCCGGACGGGCTCGCGGACCTGATCATCGCCAAGCACAGGAACGGGCCGATCGGGGCTCCGAAGCTGGTCTTCCTCGACCGCTTCCCGAAGTTCGCCGACTTCGCCGGGCAGGACCGTCCGATCGAGCAGCCGGCAGGCGAGGCGCCGCCGTTCGAGGACGCCGCTGCGGCGGGGCCTGAGTTCTGATGCCGGCGATCCCGCGCAGCGAACCCTTCCGCGAGCAGGCCTGCCCGCTCGGCGCCTGCGACGGCTCCGGCTGGATCCTCGGGCCCGAGGACGTCGCCCGCGAATGCGAGTGCCGGGCGCAGCGGCTCAAACGGGGCCGGAACCGGGGCGTGGCCTCGGTGATACCGCCGCGCTACCGCGGCGTCTCCTTCGACCGGCCGCCGGTCTCTGACATGGCGCACGAACCCGGCGCCAAGGACGTCCTGCGCGCTGTTCGCAAGTACGTCGACGACCTCGACAAGAACATCGCGAGCGGACGGGGGCTGTGGCTGAGCGGCGGCACCGGCACCGGCAAGACGACCCTCGCGATGCTGATCTCCAAGGCGGCTCTCGGCGACAGCCACTCGGTCGCGATCTACTCGCTGCCGAAGCTGCTTGCCCGGATCCGGAAAACGTTCGACTCCGAGCCGGGCGGCGACTCCTACCTCTCCTTCTTCGAGCGCCTCACCTCGGTCGACCTGCTCCACCTCGACGATCTCGGCGCGGAGAAGGCTCCGAGTGGGTTCTGGAGCAGCTGTACGCGCTGGTCAACGAGCGATACGAGGCGCAGAAGTCGATGCTCGTGACGACGAACCTCAACGAGCAGGAGCTGATGGAGCAGATCGGAGAGAGGACGGTCTCCCGCCTGATCGAGATGTGCGGCGAGCCCAGGGCGCTGCTGGGCGAGGACCACCGCAGCCGCTATGACGCCGCTCGCGAGGACATGCCCAGCCCGTTGAGGCAGCGGACCTAGGCAGTCGTCACAATCCTCCAGCGATGCCAGGGCTCGTCATAGTCGGTGCCCAGTGGGGCGACGAGGGCAAGGGCAAGGTCACCGACCTGCTTGCCGAGCGCGCCGACGCGATCGTGCGCTTCCAGGGCGGCAACAACGCCGGCCACACGATCGTGCGCGAAGGCGAGGAGTTCAAGTTCCACCTGATCCCCTCGGGGATCCTCTACGCCGACAAGGCCTGCGTGATCGGCAACGGCGTGGTGCTGGACCCGCGCATCCTGCTCGGCGAGATCGACGGCCTGCGCCGCCGCGGCGTCGACGTCAACAACCTGAAGATCTCCGCCAACGCCCACCTGATCATGCCCTACCACGTGCTGCTCGACACGGCGGGAGAGGTGAAGTTGGGCAAGCTCTCGCTGGGTACCACCCGGCGCGGCATCGGCCCCTGCTACGCCGACAAGGCCCTGCGCCTCGGAATCCGCGTCCAAGACCTGCTCGACGAGAAGATCCTGCGGGCCAAGATCCGCACCGCCCTGGAGCCCAAGCAGCAGGCCCTGCGCGAACTCGGCGTGCAGCGGCGCAAGCTGCGCAAGGAGGCGGGCGAGGGCGACAGGGAGGCGGTCGAGCAGGCGATCGAAGACGCGCCCGACCCGCGCCTCGACCTGCACGCGATGACCGAGGAGCACATCAACTACGGCCACCGGCTCGAGCCCCACATCGCCGACACGGCGCGCCTCTGCTGGGACGTGCTCGACGCCGGCAAAACGGTGATCTTCGAGGGCGCCCAGGCGACCCTGCTCGACCTCGACCACGGCACCTATCCCTTCGTCACCTCCTCCAACCCGATCGCCGGGGCGGCCTGCGTCGGCGCCGGCGTCGGACCGACCGACATCGACGAGGTCTGGGGCGTCGCCAAGGCCTACGCGACCCGGGTCGGCGCCGGCCCCTTCCCGACCGAGCTCGAGGACGAGGTCGGTCGCCACATGGTCGAGAAGGGCCACGAGTTCGGGACGACCACCGGCCGCGAGCGCCGCTGCGGCTGGCTCGACCTGGTCGCCCTGCGCTACGCGGTGCGGCTCAACCGGATGACCTCGCTGTCGATCACCAAGCTCGACGTGCTCAGCGGCCTCGACCCGATCCGGGTCGCGGTCCGTTACCGCTCGCGCGAGGGCGCGCTGCTCGACCGCTTCCCCTACCACCAGTCGATCCTGCACTCGGCGACCCCGGAGTACGCCGAGTTGCCGGGCTTCGACGAGGACATCACGACCTGCCGCAGCGAGGCCGACCTGCCGCTGCAGGCCCGGGCCTACCTGGACTACATCGCCGACTTCGTCGGCGTGCCGATCCGCCTGGTCGGAGTGGGTCCCGGCCGCGAGCAGGTCGTCTGGCGCGACTGAGGGCCTCCGGCGCCTAGGAGAGAGGCGTCGCCGCGAGAGCCCCGACCTTCCAGGCGCCGCCTTCGGGCTTCATCGGTATCGCGTAGACCGTCCCTTCCGCTCCCCGATAGATGAGGAAGGCCTGTTCGCCTTCGGTGCGAAGGCTGCCGGCGTCGACGATGGTCGATTCCTTCTGGACCTTGGGAGGCAGAGGCGGGGTCAGCGCCGCGAGGATCGCGGCGCACCCCGCGCCAGAGAGCTTGTCCGATCGGGAGGCGAGCTGCTGCAGCTGCTGCGCAACGGTCTTCGCCAGGTGGGAACAGGCCGTGGACCAGTCTTCCTCAGCGCGAGCGACGAGGAACTCGTGCAGCGACGTCGCCGCTTCTTCGAGTTCCGGTTCGTCGCTCTCATCGCCGAAGTCCTGGACGCTGTTGTCCCCGCCCTTGACCCGGTACTGCCCCGAGCCGCCGCCGGAGACCTTCAGCGGCGCGGTTTCGACCTGAGAGGACGATCCGCCAGAGCTATCGCCCTTCTTCGACTTCGCGCCGCTGTCCCCGGAGCCGTTCGGGCCGGTTTCCGTTCCGGACTGCTTGGAGGTGGGCGGGGTTGTCGCGGTGCCGGTCGAGTTCACAGAGGCGGTCGTGCCCGATCCCGAGTTGCCGCAGGCGGCTAGGGCCGCTGCCGCGAGGACGGCAGCAACGAGCGTCACGGATGGCCGTATTCCCCCCCTGATCACTGTCCGCGATTGTATTGATCGGCCTCGAGGTGCTGATTTGCAGGAGAGACGCGGGAGTACAGAAAGTCGCCATCGGGCCGGTTCTGTTCTAAAGTTCTGGGGTGGCTTCCGGTAGACGCACGGCTAAGTTGAACGAGCGGCTGCCGAGGGGCCGGCACGGGTTGCCGCGTGAGGCCGTGACGGAGTCCCAGCGCAGCCGCATCCTGCAGGCGATGATCGAGGTCGTCTCCGAGCGCGGTTATCCGGAGACGCGGGTCGTTGACGTGATCAGCGTCGCCGGCGTCTCCAGAAAGACCTTCTACGAGCTCTTCGCGAGCAAGGAGGACTGCTTCCTCGCCGCCTACGACGTGCTGCTCGGCAACCTTCTCGGCGACACCGCGAGGGGCTTCGAGTCCAAGCCCGGCGCAACCTGGGCCGAGCGGGTTGCGGCGGGGCTGCGCGAGCTGCTCGAGCACATGGCCGAGCATCCGGACGAGGCGCGCTTCGCGATCGTCGAGGTCCTCGCGGCCGGCCCGAAGGCACTGGCCCGCCGCGACGCGGCGCTGCGCCAGTTCACGGGGTTTCTCGACGCCGGCCGCGCCGAGACCTCGGTCGAGCTGCCCGGGATCACCTCGCTCTCGCTGGCCGGTGGGATCAACGAGCTGCTCTACACCGAGATCCTCCACGGCGCCGCCTCGCAATTGCCCAGCCGGCTGCCGGACCTGATGTTCTGGATCGCGCTGCCCTTCCTCGGCCCAGAGGGAGCCGCGCAGGAGCGCGAGCGCACCCGGCTCTCGATGCTCGAAGGCTAGAGCGGCGCTTGTTAAGCCGCTCTTTTTTGTGAATGCCGGGGTTTATCTAAATTGCAGGGCTGGTAATTTGACCCCTGGAGGGATACACCAAGGCTTTCGATGGCCGGGGCTTTGACGCCAGGCCGCAAAGGAGAGAGATAACGCAATGCGCAAGCGCTTGATTTCGATACTTGCCCTGGGGACGGTTTTGGCCGTGGCCTGCGCGGGGATCGCAACCGCCTACAAGCCGACCATAATCAAGACTGGGTCGCTGGAATTGATCCTCAACGGCGGCTTCACCCCGACCAAGCTGCCGAAGAACAAACTGGCGCCGATCAAACTCAACGTCAGCGGCACGATCAACAAAATCAGCGGTGCCAGCCATCACGCGCCGGCGCTGAAAGAAGTCATCGTCGAAACCGACAAGAACGGCGCGATCAACGCCACGGGCCTGCCGAAATGCACCGCGGGCAAACTGCAGGCGCGGGAAACGTCCGCCGCGATGAAGGCCTGCAAACCGGCGCTGGTCGGCGAAGGCATCACCAACGTCGAGGTCGAATTCGCCGAATCGAAACCGTTCATCGCGAAAAGCAAGCTGCTCGCCTTCAACGGTGGAACCAGCGGCGGCGTGACGACGATCTACATCCACGCCTTCCTCAAAAACCCCGTCTCGGCTGCCGTCGTGACGACGGTCAAGGTCTCGAAAATCCACAATGGCCGCTTCGGCACCAAGTCCGTCGCCTCGATCCCAACGATCGCCGGTGGCGCCGGCTCGGTGAAGGAATTCAACCTCAACATTTTCCGCAAGTTCACCTACAAGGGCAAGCAGCAGAGCTACCTGCTCGCCAAGTGCCCCGACGGCCACCTCAACGCGCACGCGGAAGCCATCTTCCGGGAAGACCCGGAAACTCACGAAACGCCGAAACTCGTCGGCGACTTCGTCCGGCCCTGCACCCCGAAGGGCTGAGCAGCAAGTCTTAACTCAGGACGAATAGGGGAAAGAAAGGGCGGCCATTTGGCCGCCCTTTCTTATGCCTGGGTTTCGCCGCTGGGACCGGCCGGCGGGATCAGCCCCTCGGCCTCCTGGCGGCGCTCGCCGCGCCGCAGCATCCGCTGGGTGAGGATGGCGATGCTGAGGATCGCCGTGGCGCCGAGGCTGAGCTGGACGCTGAGCAGGCCCTGGCGGGTCCAGTAGACGTCGCGCAGGTCGAGCAGCAGCGCCGCCTCGTCGAAGGTCAGGCCCATGCCGACCCCCGTGGTCACCGCGAGCCGCTCTTCGAGGGCCTCGTCGTCGGTGAGCAGGGCGGTGGTCGCCGAGGCGAACCCGATCAGGATGCCCGGCACGAAGTGGTGGATGTGCCGGCCGCCGAGGCTGACGTTGCGGAACGGCCCCCAGTTGTCGCGGATGCCCCAGGTCGAGATCCGCACCGTGGCGAAGGAGCCGAGGAAGCCGGCGAGCAGGTTGAAGAGGATCGTTTCGCTGCGGGGCGCGGCGGCGTAGCCGCTGACCGCGACCCCGACCGTGTCAAGCGCCGCCGCCGGGGCGGCTTCGACCAGGCCATCGGGCCCGTCCTCGTGCGCCCGTCGTCTCAGCATGCGGCCGAACTGGCCGGCCAGGACGGCCCCTGCGCCGCCGAGAGCCACCGCCGCGAGAGCCGCGGTGGCTCGCTCCGAACGCGCCCAGTGGAACCGGGTCCTCGCGGCGGCGCGGCGTCTGAGGCGGGTGGGCAGGCGAGAAGAGCTCACGCCTGCGCAGCCTAACCGCCTACAGGGTCAGCGTTCCTCGGTGATGATCGTCTTCACCGAGGCGATGCTGCCGTCGGCGAGCTCGATCTCGACCATGTGGGTGCCGATCTCGCGGATCGGCTGATCGAGCCGGACCTTGCGCCGGTCGATGCGCAGGTCGCGGGCGTCGCGGATCGCATCGACGATCTCCTTGGCGCCGACCGAGCCGAAGAGCTTGCCGTCCTCGCCGGCCCGCTCGTGGATCGTCAGCACGGTCTTCGAGAGCAGGCCGGCAGCCTGCTCTTCGCGCTCAGCACGTGCTTTCTCCGCCTTTTCGACTGCAGCCTGACGGCGCTGCGCCTGCTCCAGCGCCCCCGGGGTAGCGGGCGCGGCCAGCTTTCGCGGGATCAGGTAGTTGCGCAGGTAGCCGGGCGAGACGTCAACCGGCGTACCGCGCTGGCCGAGGGACTCGACGTCCTCGAGCAGGATGGCCTGCGCCATCAGCGCTCTCCGACGTAGGGCAGCAGCGCGATCTCACGGGCGCGCTTCACCGCCACCGACAGCTGACGCTGGTGCTTACGCGAGAGGCCGGTGACGCGACGGCCGCGGGTCTTCCCCTTGTCGGAGAGGAAGCGGCGCAGGAGGTTGAGGTCCTTGTAGTCGACCGCCTCCGAGTTGATCCGCGTGTACTTGCGCGGCCGCGTGCGGTCGAGCGCACGCCGTCCGCGGCGCGGCGGTGCTGATCCGGTGTCGTTGGGTCGGGGGGGCATGCGGGTCCGGAATCCTACACTGACGGCGCCGGACGCTGCGCGGGGCGGCGTCCTCAGTCGCTCGCGTGCGAAAGCACGCCACGCTCCCTGCGTCCTTGCCCCGCTTGGTCCGGCGCCGTCAGTCGGGTCTTAAAACGGGATGTCGTCGTCTCCGCCGCCGCCTGCGGTCGCGCCGGCGAAGTCCGAGGAGTCCGCGGGTACGTCGGCGCTGGGGCTGAAGCCGCCGCCTTGGCCGCCCTCGCTGCCTCCGCCACCGCCGCCGGAGCCGTCGCGGGAGCCGAGGAACTGGACCGACTTGGCGACGATTTGGACCTTCTGCCGTTTGCCGCTGCCGTCTTTTGCCTCCCACTCGCTCCAGTCGAGGCGGCCCTCGACGGCGACCGGGCGACCCTTGGAGAGGTAGTTGGCGCAGTTCTCGCCCTGCGCGCCCCAGACGACGACGTCGAAGTAGTTGGCCTTGTCCTCCCATTCGCCCGTCTGGCCGTTCTTGCGACTGCTGTTTACGGCAACGCGCAGCTCGCAGACCGCGGTACCGCCGCCGGTATGGCGCAGTTCGGGGTCTCTCGTCAGGTTGCCGGTGATGACCGCCACGTTGATGTTTGACGCTGCCACAGCTCTCAACTCCTCCGAATCGTTGTCTGGACCTCAGTCTAAGAGTGGCGTCGGCGAAACTCTCCCCCCGGCCCCGCAATCTCCGCACGATTCCCGAGCCCGATGGGCCTGAAACACGCCGTATAGGCGCACCTGAGTCCCGTCGGCGGCTGTTGGGGCTACTCGGCGGGCGCGGCGGGCACTTCGGCCGGCTCGGGAGCCTCGGCCTCGGGAGCGGCCTCCGCGTCGTCATCCGACACGGAGACTTCGGGGCGGGCGCTCGGCCCGCGCTCGCGCGAGGCGCCGGGGGCGGGCGCGGCGACTGCCGGGGGCACCATCACTGGGGCGTCGGCGTCGACCTTGAAGATGCGGAAGCGCAGCACGCCGTCGGCGATCTTCAGGTTGTGGTTGAGATCGTCCAGCAGCTCGGGTGGCGCCTCGAAGCGGAACCAGCGGTAATCGGCCTCGTTGCGCTGCTCGATCTCATAGGCCATCTTGCGAAGGCCCCATTTGTTCTCGTGCTTCAGCGTCCCGCCGGCCTCGATCCGCCCGCGCACGTCCTGCGCCAGCACATCGCGCCCGGCCTCGTCGGGGCCGGGGTCCAGCATCAGAACCAACTCATATTCGCGTGGGGCTGCCAAAGCGGCGAGGGACTATAGCGGCAGGGCGGTGGCAGGGCGGCGAGTGTCGGGCACCCCTTCCCGCTCAACTTTTTCGGTGGGACGGCGCTGGCCTCTCGAGATTGGGCCACCGAAAAAGTACAAGCCGCGGGAAGGGGGTACCCGACACTCGCCTCAATGCGGCGCGAACTCCGACGATCCGTCATCGGTTGGCAACGACGGCTCGGGGGGAGCTTCGGGCGGCCCCGGCGCAGATTCAGGGGCTTCTGGCGCTTCGGGAGGGGGTGGGGACACCGGCGGCGGAACAGGCACGGGGCGCTTGTGCTCGTGCCGAACCCGTTTCCGATGCGGCTCCGCCACTTGCACGGGCTTGGTCGCGGGCGGTGGCACCGCTCGGGCCCGCTTAGAAGCGGGTAGCGGGGTGGCGATCTTGACGGGTGCAGCTTCGATCCGAGGCAGCCCAACGTCAGCGGGCACCGGCGGCGGCGCGGGAGGCCTGAGCAAGCGCGGCACAACCTGCAGCGCCAGCAACACGGCTCCCGCCACAAGGACCACGCGCCAAGCCTGAGACCAACGAATCCGGAGACCCATAGGAAGCTAAGCCCTCAGATCGCGGAGTTCTCCCCCCAGCGCTTGGATAGAGGAGGTCGGGCATCCCTCCTCGCGGCTTGTACTTTTTCGGTGCTTCAACCTCGAAAGGCCAACCACGTCCCACCGAAAAAGTTGAGCGAGGAGGGGTGCCCGACCTCCTCCTACGCTAACCGCCTCCCGCAACTCCGCGATATCCCGCAACTGATCATCGACCCAGTCCCCAGGATTCCGAGCGAAGACCAGCTCCTTCAGGTGCAGCGCCCGCAGCCGCCGCTCCTCGGGGTCCATCGTCAGCGCCCGGTAGATCGCGTCGGCCTGCTCCTGGATGTCGAAGGGGTTGACCGATAGCGCGCAGTCGGCCAGCTCCTCGTGGGAGCCGGTGTTCTCGGAGAGCATCAGGACGCCGTCGCGGGTGTTGACCGCCGGGCGCCTCCTTGGCGACCAGGTTCATCCCGTCGAAGAGCGAGTTGACCATCAGCAGGTCGAAGTGCTTGTAGCGGGCGACCGCCTCGGGGAAGTTCTCGTAGATCTTCAGGTCGATCGGCATCCAGTCGGTGGTGCCGTGGCGGTGGTTGACGACCGCGACCAGGGCCTCGATCCGCTCCAGGTACTCGGCGTACTCGGGCACGTCCTGGCGCGAGGGCTGCAGGTGGGCGATGAAGGTGACCTGTTCGCGGAACTCCGGGTGCTGGGTGAGGAAGGTGTCGAAGGCGGTGAAGCCGCGCAGCACGTTCTTGGAGAGGTCGGCGCGGTCGACGCGGATGATCAGGTGCTTGCGCCGCCGCTCGAGCACCTCGCGCTCGGCCTCGGCGACCTCGGGCGACTCGGCCGCCCGGCGCAGCCGTTCGGCGTCGATCGAGAGCGGGTAGGCGCGGGTCCGGGTCTCGCCGCCGGCGTGGCGGACGAGGCCGCGCTCGTAGTCGACGTCGGCCTCGAGCAGTTCGTCGCAGCAGCGCAGGAAGTTGATGCAGTAGGCGCCGGTGTGGAAGCCGATGATGTCGTTGGCGAGCATGCCGCGGAAGAGCGCCTCGCGGATCCGCCCCGGCAGGATCCGCCAGCTGTCGGGCTGGGACCAGGGGATGTGGACGAAGTGGTGGAGGAAGGCGTCGGGGCGCTCGGCGCGGATCATCGCCGGGGCGGTGTAGAGGTGGTAGTCGTGCAACATCACCAGCGGCCGCTCGCGGCCCTCGATCTGGCTCAGCACGGCGTTGGCGATGTCGCGGTTGACCGCCTGGTAGCCGAAGTCCCAGGCGTCGAGCTCCTCCTGGCGGATGTCGGGAGCGTTGGAGAGGTCCCAGAGGTAGTGCTGGATGAACCAGAGGATCGGGTTGGCGATCACGTTGTAGAAGCGGTCGTAGGCCTCGGCGTCGCTGCCGACCAGCAGCACCCGGTAGTCGATCCCGTCGATCGAGAGCTCGACCGGCCCGCCGCGCTCTTCGGAGACGGCGACGTCCTCGTCGGTCATCGCCGAGGCGATCCAGAGCGCGTCGCGGTGGGAGACGAGGCCGGAGAGGGCGGTGACCAGGCCGCCGCCGCCGCGGCTGCACGGTGCGCTCGCCCTGCTCGTCGCGCTCGAACTGCGCCGGCCCCCGGTTCGAGACGATGATCAGTGGGTCCGAGCTGTCCGCCACGTGCCCAGACTACCCCGGCCGTTCCCGGCTTATGTGTCGAGCTCGGCGAGCAGCTCGACCCAGTCGCGCAGCAGGCGCGGCGAGAGGAACTCGCGGCGCGCGTGTTCCTTGCCGGCGCGGCCGAGGCGCTTGCCGAGCTCGGGGTCGGCGAGGATCTCGAGGCAGCGCTGCGCGCACTCCTCGGCCGAGTCGACCAGGAAGCCGCTCTCGCCGTCGTCGATCTGCAGCGGGATGCCGCCGACGTTGCCGCCGATCGTCGGCCGCCCCTTCCAGAGCGCCTCGGTGACGGTCAGGCCGAAGCCCTCGCGGATCGACTTCTGCATGCAGACGTCGGACTGGGACTGGAAGGCGTTGACCTCGATCGCGCCGACGTTGTTGAGGTTGTTGAGGATCTTGATGTCCGCGTCGCCTTCGGCGTACTCGAAGGTGTGCTGGAAGAACTCCCAGCCCTCGGGGTCGTCGGTGGCCATCGAGCCGACCAGCGCGAGCTGCGCCTCCGGGACCTGCTCGTGGACGATGCGGTAGGCGTCGATCACGCCCATCGGGTCCTTCCAGGGGTCGAAGCGGGAGACCTGGGTCAGCAGCGGCCGGTCGACGTCGATCCCGAACTGGCGGGCGACGAAGGCGGCGTCGTCGGGCGAGAAGGCCATGTTCTTCGGCGAGAGCGGGTCGATCGCCGGCGGGATGATCCGCACCCCGTCTTTGGCCGTCGACGTCCTCGGGCACGTAGGCGGGCATGTGCCAGACGGTCGCGTCGTATTCCTCGATCATCGGCAGCAGCCGGGCGATCGGCGCCGGGTTGGGCTCGGAGAGGTCGATGTGGCAGCGCCAGATCCAGTTGCGGCCCTTCTCGTTGGCGCCGCGCCGCAGGCCGATCGGCTGGGGGTCGTGGACGATCACCGTGTCCCACTCGCCCTGCAGGCCCTCGGCGTTGATCGCGTTGATCTCGTCGAAGACCTCCCACTGCTCGTCGCTGAGCGTCTCCTCGGCGCCCTGCAGCGAGTTGTGGAGCAGCTTGGTCGCGTTGAAGAACTCCTCCTTGCCGAAGATCACGTGCCAGTGCGCGTCGAGGCCGATGTCGCGCATCAGCGGCACGATCGTGTAGAGGATCTCCGAGACGCCGCCGCCGAAAGCGGTGGCGCTGACGTGCAGGACGCGGTGGCCCTTCATCGGCTCGGCCAGCTCGCGGATGCGCTCGATCGTCTCCTTGCCGGCGATGTGGGTGTAGTCGGCGAGGGACTTGTGGCCGAGGGAGACTTCCTGAAGCACGGCGGAGTTCTACAGGCCGGGGCGGTCGGGCGTCGCTCAGCCGCCGACGGAGCGCTTGCCCAGCGTGACTTCGACTTCGACTTCCTTGCCGTCGCGGAGGACGTCGAGCGTGACCGTGTCGCCCGGCTTGTAGTCGGAGACGAAGCCGGCGAGGTCGTTGGGGCCGATCACCTTGCGGCCTTCGACGGCGAGGATCACGTCGCCGCCGGTTTCGTAGACGGCGGCCTGGAAGCGGATCTTGTCCTTGCCCTCCTGCAGGCCGGCTTCGTCGGCCGGGCTGCCGGAGACGACTTCGGAGATCAGGCCGCCGTGGTCGGTGTCGAGGCCGAGCTTCTCGGCGAGCTGCGGGTAGAGCGGCTGGGTGGAGACGCCGATGTAGGCGTATTCGGCCTCGCCGTCGCTCTCGAGCTGGGCGATCGAGCGCTTGATCGCCGAGATCGGGCACGGCGAAGCCGACGCCGGAGTTGGAGCCGGAGCTGGTCTCGATCTGCTGGTTGATGCCGAGCACCCGGGCGCCGGCGTCGAGCAGCGGGCCGCCCGAGTTGCCGGGGTTGATCGAGGCGTCGGTCTGGATCGCGCCCTCGATCTGGAACTTGGTCAGCGATTCGACCGAGCGGTCGGTCGCCGAGACGACGCCGACCGAGAGCGACTGCTGCTCGCCGAAGGGGCTGCCGATCGCCGCCACCGGCTGGCCGACCTCGAGCTCGCGGTCGTCGCCCAGCTTCAGCGGGTGCAGCGTCGAAGCCGTCGGGCTTCGACCTCCAGCAGGGCCACGTCGGCGAAGGGGTCGAAGCCGACTATGTGGGCGGGGACGACGTTGCGGTCGGGGAACTCGACGAAGACTTCCTTGGCGGGCTTGCGCGGCGCCGCCCGATTCGTCGGTGACGACGTGGGCGTTGGTGACGATGCTGGCCGCTGGTGTCGAGGACGAAGCCCGAGCCCTCGGCGGCGCCGCCGCCGAAGATCGAGCGGATCGTGACCACGCCGGGCGAGGCCTCGCGGTAGACCCTGCGCCGCGTCGAAGCCGGCGTGCGGCGGCCTCGACGATCACCTGCGGCGTTTGCTGCCCGCCGCCTTCGGCCGTCTGCGGAGAGGAGCCGCCGCCGCCCGAGCCGCCGCAGCCGGCGAGTGCCAGCGCCAGCGCCAGCAGGCGCGGCGGCCCAGCGGGCGCGCGCGCTCTCACGCCGCCGGCCCTGGAGGGCAGGCCTGGAGCCGGTTGCGCCGTCCCCGCCCGCGACCGCGGCAGGTCGAGCGTGAAGGCGGTGAAGCGCTTGCTCGAGGCGATCGCGACGCGGCCCTGCATCCGCTGCGCGATCTCGCGCGCGATCGCCAGGCCGAGCCCCGACCCGCCGGCCGAGTCGGCGGTGTAGAAGCGCTCGAAGATGCGGCCCTGCACGCGCCGCGGGATGCCCGGGCCGTCGTCGGAGACGGTCAGCTCGGCGCGGCGGTTGACGGAGTAGGTGGTCACGGTGACCTTGGTGCCCTCGGGCGTGTGGGTGAGGGCGTTGTCGAGGAGGATACGGATCATCTGCCGCACCCGGTCGGGGTCGGCGCTGGCGATCACCGGCTCGGCCGGGCGTGCGCAGCTCCAGGCGCGAGCCGTGGCGGTCGGCGCGCGGGCCGAACTCGCGGGTGACTTCGCGGGCGAGCGAGCCGAGGTCGACGTTGCCGCTCTTCATCGCCACGGCGCCGGCGTCGAGCTGGGAGAGGTCGAGCAGGTCGGCGGTGAGCTTGGTCAGCCGCTCGATCTGCTGGCGCATCGTGTGGACGAACTCGGCCCGCTCCTCCGGGCTCGGGTCCTCCTCCTCGAGCAGCTCGACGAAGCCGCCGAGGCTGAAGATCGGCGTGCGCAGCTCGTGCGAGGCGTTGGCGATGAACTGCTTGCGGGCGCTGTCGAGCTCGGCGAGGCGGCGCTGCATCTCGTTGAAGGTGCGCGCGAGCTGGCCGAGCTGGCCGGCCGAGGAGATCGGGATCGGCGTTTCGAAGTTGCCGTCGGCGACTTTGCGGGCGGCCTCCTGGAGGCTGCTGGATGCTGCCGGAGGCGACGCGGGCGAAGTAGATCCCGACGCCGAGCGTGGCGACGACGGCGAAGAGGCCGCCGACGAGGATCTGCGCCTTGACCGCGCCCTGGCCGCTGGCGGCGCCGCCGATCGCGACCGTGTAGACGTAGACGACCAGCACGGTGCCGACCGCGATCGCCACGGCGGTCACGGTGATCCGGTTGCCCAGGCTGGACGGCCTGAACCGCGGCACGCGCTCCTACTCCCTGAACCGGTAGCCGACCCCGCGCACGGTGAAGAGGAACTCGGGCTCTTTGGGGTCGCTCTCGAGCTTCTCGCGCAGGTGGCGGATGTGGACGTCGACGGTGCGCGGGTCGCGGTACTCGGAGTCGCCCCAGACGTGCTCGAGCAGCGTCTCGCGGGTGAGCACGCGACCGGGCGAGCGGGCGAGCGCGCCGAGGATCTCGAACTCGACGTAGGTGACGCGGATCTCCTCCTCGCGCAGGGTGACCATGCGGCGGCCGAAGTCGACCTTGAGGTCGCCGCTGGTCGATCGTCTCCTCGTCGGGCGGCTCGCCGACCATCCGCGAGCGCCGCAGCGCCGCCTTGACCCGGCTGCGGAACTCGCGCATCGAGAAGGGCTTGGTGATGTAGTCGTCGGCGCCGACCTCGAGCCCGGCGACCTTGTCGGTCTCCGAGCCCTTTGCGGTCAGCATGATGATCGGCACCTGGCTGCGCGAGCGCAGCTGGCGGCAGACTTCGACCCCGTCCAGCTTGGGCAGCATCAGGTCGAGGATGACCAGGTCGAAGCGCGCCTCGTCGAAGCGCTGCAGCGCTTCGCGCCCGTCCTGGGCGGAGGTGACGTGGTAGCCGTCCTTGCGCAGCGGGTAGCTGAGCAGGGTCTGGATCGACTGCTCGTCGTCGACGAGGAGGATGCGGGTCGAGCCGTTGGCCATGGGCAAAGGGTATCCCCTTGCCAGCCATGGACAGATGTGCGAGTACTCATTACTAAGGATCCCGGGTAAGGAGCCGATATGAGACGCAGGATGCAACTGATACAGCTGAAGAGATGAGACGCAGAATGCAACCCCGACAGCTGAAGAGCCTGGTCGAGACCGGCCACTACAAGCCCGAGCCGGCCCTGGTCGCCGAGGCGATGCTGGAGCGACGCGGCGTGCGAGCGCTGCTGGGCAGCGAGAGCCTCATGCGAGTTGGTCGAACCCGCCGGCTCCAGCAAGCTCCCCGCCGGGCAGCCTGATCTCGACTCCCGCGCCGGCGACCACCTCGCCGACCTTCGTCAGCTCGACCCCTTCTGTCTCGCGAACGGCGGCGATCGCCTGGCCGAGGCGCTCCGCCGGGATGCTCGCCAGCAGCTCGTAGTCCTCGCCACCGGTCGCCGCCAGCGCGACGGGGTTTCGGCCGGCGGCCGCCGCGACCTCGGCGACGCCGGGTGCCAGCGGCAGGGCGGCCGCCTCGATCCTGAGGCCGACGCCGCTGCTCGCGACGAGGTGGCGCGCATCGCCGCCGAGCCCGTCGCTGAGGTCGATCATCGCGCGTCGCCCCGGCCCGGGCAAGCGCCTGTCCCGCCCGCAGCCTCGGCATCGGCTCGAGCTGTCGCCGCACCAGCTCCGCCTTCGCTGACTTTGCCCCTGTCGGCGCTGCGGGTGCGCTGGAGGCGAACTCGGCGTCGAGGTTCGGGTTGCCGAGCAGCGCCAGCCCTGCCGCGGCCCCGCCGATCTCGCCGGTGAGCACGAGTGCGTCGCCAGCTCGAGCTCCGGTACGGCTGACGAACGCGCTCGGGTCGGGCGCGTGGCCAACAACAGTGACCGCCAGGAAGAGCTTGGCGGCACGAGTCACGTCGCCGCCGGCGATGTCCGTCCCGCTCGCCGCGGCGAGCGCGGTCATGCCGTCGAGCAGCTCGATGCAGTCGTCCTCGCCGAGGTCGCCGGGAACGCCGAGGACGACGTAGGCCTCTCCCGGCTCGGCTCCCATCGCCGCCAGGTCGGAGAGCGCCGTGGCGAGCGCCTTGTGGCCGATCTGGGCGAGGGTCGCGTGCTCGCGGCGGAAGTGAACGCCGTCGAGGAGGGCGTCGACCGAGGTCGCGGTGGCGCCACCGGGCACGGTTACGGCGGCGTCGTCTCCCGACCCAACCCGCACCCGCGACCCCGTGGGGGGCAACCGTTCCCGAACCCTTGCGAGCAACTCGAACTCACCCATCGACGCATTGTCGCCCCCAGCCGCTGAGTTCGCACTTAGTTGCGCTATTGGCGAATAAGTGCGAAGTCACGCTCGTGCCATCACTAAGGTGCGTGCGCGGTGGGCGAGCCCAGGCAGCCATTTCTACATAGGGTCGGCGAGGCCGGAGCGAAGTTCGGCACCCGGCCTCCGCGCAGCAAGCGCGTTCGCCTTGCGATCCAGGTCGGGATCGCGGTGCTCGTCTTCGGCTTCCTGGTCCTGACGGTCGTCGACCAGTGGTCGGAGATCCAGGACAAGGGCGTGCATTTCCACGTTCTCTGGCTGATCCCCGCGTTCGTCATCCTGCCGGTCTTCTTCGCCCTGAACGCGGTCGGCTGGGACCTGATCCTGCGCTTCCTCGGTTACCGCCTCGGCACCGGGCGGGCGCAGGTCGCCTGGGGGCAGCCGTTGCTGGCGCGCTACGTGCCAGGCAGCGTCCTCTACGTCCTCGGGCGGGTGTTGCTCTCCGAACGGGCCGGCGTGCCGCGGCGGCTTACCGTCGCCAGCATCGTCTACGAACAGGCGCTGCAGGCGACCTCGGCGATCGTCGTCGCCGCCTACTTCCTGATCGACCACCCCGACCTGCGGGGCCAGCCGCTGCGCTGGGGGATACTTGCGCTGATTCCCCTCGCGCTGGTGCTCCTGCACCCGCGCGTCTTCGGCCCGATCGCCAACCGTGTCCTCCGCGCCTTCGGTCGCGAGCCGCTGCCGGCGGTGATCTCGCTGCGCGGGGTGGCCGCGGTGCTCGCCTTCTACACGCTCAACTGGGGCGTCGTCGCGGTCGGCCTCTACTGCGTTGCCCGCTCGGTCAGCACGATCTCGCCGAGCGACATCCTGGTCGTGGGTGCGGCGCAGGCCTTCGGCTACGTGGCGGCCCTGGCGACCCTGGTGGCCCCGGCCGGGCTCGGCATCCGCGACGCGGCATTTGCCTGGGCGCTGAAGGTCGCCGCGCCGGGCAACAGCTTCGCGGTGGCCTCGCTGATCGCGATCGTCGTCAGGGGCGTGCTGACCGTGGTCGAAGTGCTCTACGTCGCGGTAGTGACGGCGCTGGGTCGGCGCGAAGGGTGGTCAATTCAGACGGGCGTGCTGCATGCGTCGCCCGAGGAGGAAGAGGCGGCTGAAGGAGGGGAGGGGGAGGGTGTGTCCCTCGGCCCAACAAGTCGCCGCGCTAATTAGCGCGGCGACTTTGAGTATCCGCCGGTCCGAGGGACACACCCTCCCCCTCCCGAATCCGAGCGGCAAGCTCGACCTCCGGTTCACGGGCACACCGTCTCGGCTCTGGGGCTAGCTTTTGGTTTCCGGTGCGCTTTATGTGGGCTATGGCCGCATAAAGCGCACCGGAAGGCAGCTAGAGCGGGATGCGAGCTCCGAGTTGGTACGCCGTCAGGGCTAGGAGCAGGAGCTTTAGGGGCCTGTCGCGGGATAGGGCTGCGAGGGGTAGGGGCCAGAGGAGGTACCAGGGGAGTAGCCAGGCGGTGGCTAGGAGGACGCCGGTGGTGGCCCAGGCGGCGGCGCGTAGCCAGTCGTTGCCGCGGTAGGTCCAGATCAGGAGGTAGACGACGAGGGCGGCGTAGAGGGCCAGTGCCGCTGCGCGGGTCGCATCCGGATTGAGGCCGGTCAGGCGGGCGGCCGTGATCGGAATGCTCATGTAGCTCGTCTGCCCCTGGTTCTCCCCGGCAAGCGCGAAGGCATCGAGCCAGTGCCACCCGAAGCCGAGATAAGCCCCAACCCCAATCCCCACCCCAGCCAGCCCCATCCCCACCAACAACCCGCCGACGGGCCGATACGTCAAGGTCACCTTGACGTATCGGCCCGTCGGCGGCCGTTTTGCGGCGCCGAGGAGGGCGAAGGGGGCTGCTACCGCGGTTGAGGCCTTGATTGCGATGGCGGCCACGAGGGTGGCGCCGGCTGATGTCTCGCGGGCGGTGAGGATGCCGGCGACGCCGAGCGTCATCAGCAGGATCGCCAGGGCATCATTGTGGGGTCCGCCGACCACGTGGACGAGGACGAGGGGGTTGAGGGCGACGAAGGCGGCGGCGTGGAGGGGGTCGACGCCGCGGGCTGGTGCGAGGCGGGCGACGAGGACGGCGAGCGTCAGGATGGCGGCGGCGCTGATCGCCTTGAGGACGTAGACCGCGACGCTCACCGGGAGTGCGGCGAGGGGGTAGGTCACCAGGGTGAAGAGGGGACCGTAGGCGCTGGTCGTGTGGGGCCAGGTGACGTGGGAGAAGGCGGGGTCGGCCGGGAACGCGGCGGGCGGGCGGACGTAGGGATCGATGCCGTGCAGGGCGCCGAGCCGGGCGTAGTCGACGTAGCTGTAGACGTCGTGGGAGAGCAGCGGCGGCAGGCAGGCGAAGGCGACGACCGCAACCGCGATCACGCCCCAGACGACCCGCCGTCCGAGTCGCGGCGACCAGGCCAACGCGCCCAGGTAGGCGAAGAAGCCGGCCCACATGAGGGCGTACGCCAGTCCCGGTGCGGGGCTCAGCTATTTGCTCCCGGGTTCTGTCGGAGCGTCGCCGCCGACTCCTGTCGATGGCGGGGACGGCGGCACCGGGGTCGGTTCCTGCCCCGCGCCCGGCGCGTAGGCGTCGGGGTTGTAGCCGCCGGTCGCTTCTTCGCCCAGCCGCCTCGCTTCGGCTTCTTCCGAGCTGTTAGCCGAGGACTGGCCGCCCCCGGCGGTCGACGGCGCCGCAGTGGTGAAGCTGCCGAAGTACGGCGACCAACTGATCGGCGTCTTCGGCTTCTCGAATTCCTCGCAGGGGACTTCGGCGCCGGAGTAGAGCGAGTGCCAGATTTCGGCCGGGAAGGTGCCGCCGAAGACGGTGATGCCGTGGACGCTGGTCATTTCGATCGCATTGGACTGCGGGTAGCCGACCCAGACCACGCTCGCCAGGTTGGGCTGGTAGCCGGCGAACCAGGCGTCGGTCTCGCGGTCGGTCGTCCCGGTCTTGCCGGCCTGGCCCGGGCAGCCGGTGTAGGCGGCGGTGCCGGTGCCTTCGGTGATGTTGTCGTGCAGCAGTCGCGTCACCTCGTAGGCGACGGCTTCGGAGACGACCCGCCGCGGCGGGGTGCGGTCCGGCCGCTCGACCCGGCCGCCGGGGAAGACGACGCGGCGGATCGCCACCGGGTCGTGGCGCACGCCGCCCGCGGCGAGGGTCGCGTAGGCGTCGGCCAGCTCCAGCGGCGAGACGCCGACCCGCAGGCCGCCGATCCCCTCCGCCGGGATCCCGTCGAGCGGGCTGGCGATCCCCATCGACTTCGCCGTCGCGGCCACGTCCCGGGGGCCGACGTCGAGGTCGAGCTGGGCGAAGACAGTGTTGTCGGAGGCGACCGTCGCCTGCTGCAGGTTGACCCTGCCCAGATAGCCTTCGTCGGCCGTGTGGACTTCCCAGTGCCCCCATTCGGGCAGGTTGAGGTCGAGCGGTTTCGAGACGTAGTAGGTCGAGTAGGGGTCGATGCCCTGCTTGATCGCCGTGGTCAGCACGAAGGTCTTGAAGGTCGAGCCCGGCTGGCGGTGGCCCTGGGCGGCGAGGTTGAACTTGCTCGAGTCGTAGCTCGTGCTGGAGACCATCGCCTCGATGTCGCCATTTGCGGGGTCGATCGAGACCAGGGCCGAGGAGGGGTCGGTCGAGTAGGGGAGGGCGGATCGCATCGCGTCCAGTCCCACTGCCTGCAGCTTCGGCTCGATCGTCGTGTAGACGCGCAGCCCGCCGTCCCGAACCGCGTCGACGCCGTAGCGTTCGATCAGCTCGTTTTCGACGTAGTCGAAGAAGTAGGGCTGGCGGTGCGCGAAGTAGGCGCCTGAGGCGTCGAGCCCGAGTCCCTGTCGCTGAACGGCTCTCGCCCGGGCCTTTGAGAGGAAGCCGAGCTCCCCCATCTTCGCCAGCACCTCGTTGCGCCGCTCGCGTGCCCGATGCGGGTTGAGGATCGGGTTGTATTCGGAGGGCGCCTGCGGCAGCCCGGCCAGCAGCGCCTCCTGCGCCAGGCTCAGCTTCCAGACCGGCTTGGAGAAGTAGATCTTCGAGGCGGCGCCGACGCCGACCGCGGTGGCGCCTTCGACCGTCCCGTAGGAGGCGACGTTGAGGTACTGGCCGAGGATTTCCTTGGGGGGAGTGTCGTTCGGCGTACTCGATCGCCAGCTTCGCCTCGATGATCTTGCGTTCGAGGTCGCGCTTGGGGTTGCGGATGCAGAGGTTGCGGACGAGCTGCTGGGTGATCGTCGAGCCTCCCTCGACCGCCTGGCCGGCTTCGAGATCCTTGAGCGCGGCGCCGCGCGATGCCCTCGTAGTCGATGCCGCCGTGCTCGTAGAAGCGCTGGTCCTCGATCGCGACCGTCGCCAGCTGCAGCTGCTTGGGGACGCGGCCGATCGCGACCGGCGACCGCGCTTCGTCGGAGTCGACCAGGCCGAGCCTGCTGCCGTCGGCGGCGTAGACGACGGTGTTGCCACGCTGGTCGACCTTCTTGCAGGCGGCGAGGGAGGGGGCCTGGGCGGCGACGTCGAGCACCCAAGAGGCGACCGTGATCGCGGCCAGGGCTATCGCGACGAGCAGGCCGGCGCCGACGAAGAGCAGCTTGCCGCGGGCGCCGCCGCGCCGCCGCTGACGTCGCCGTTTGCGCTGCGCCATGGGCAGAGGGTACTTCGGCCCTGCCCCGGCTCAGGCCTGCGTGTCCTCGGTCGAGAGGTTGTGGACGATCCCGTCGACCAGCATCTGGTTGGGGATAACGACCGCGGTGCCGTCGCCCGGGTTCACGTAGGTGTAGGAGAGGGTGATGTCGGTGACCCGGCCGCTCACCTCTTCGAAGGAGATGCGGTCGCCGATCTTGATCGGCTGGGAGATCGCAAGCTGGACGCCGGCGACCATGTTGCCGATCGTGTGCTGGGCGGCGAAGCCGACAATCGCGGCCAGCACCGCCGTCGATGCGAGGATGCCGGCCGCCAGTCGCTCCAGTTCGGTGAACTGGGCGAGGGCGATCGCGACGAGGACGAGGAAGACGACCAGGATCACCAGCCGGCGCAGGAAGCGCAGGCGGGTCTTGGTGGACCGCGAGACCTGTGAGACTGCCGGCGTCATGGCCTGCAACTTAGATGGGGAGGGCGTCGGGTGCCCCTCCCGGCTCAACTTTTTCGGTGAGACGGGGTCGACTGGCCGTTGACGGATCGACGAAAAAGTACAAGCCGCCGGGAGGGGCACCCGACGCCCTTTCCCTATTCCAATTGGGGGCCATGGGCCGGAATCCTGGGGGTGCTTCTTGCCATCGGCACCGGGATCGTGCTCTCGATCCCGGTGGTGGTGGTCGACAAGCCGCCCAGCGGGGGGGATCTGAGCGATGCGGCCAACGCGCTGGTGCAGTTCGCCACGGCGGTCGGCTTCCTGCTGGTGCCGTTTGCGATCGCGGCCGGGCGCGGCGCGACCGTCCGCGAGGCGGCGTCGCGGCTGGGGCTCCGTCGCTTCCGGCCCTCGGCGGCGAAGTGGATGCTGGCGGCGGTCGGCGCCTACCTGCTCTTCGCGATCGCCTATTCGACGGTCATCGGCGAACCGAAACAGAAGGACGTCGCCGAAGCTTTCGGCGCGATCCCGGTGCAGATCCTTCTGATCGTCTTCGCCGCGCCGATCAGCGAGGAGGTCTGCTTCCGCGGCATGCTCTTCGGCGGCCTGCGCGAGCGCCTGCCGCGCCTCGGAGCCGCCTTGATCAGTGGCCTGATCTTCGGCGGACTGCACGCGGCCACCGGCCTAAGCGCCGTGCCGGTGCTGGTCGTCTTCGGCTTCATCCTCGCCCTGCTCTACGAGAAGACGGGTTCGATTATCCCCGGCATCCTGCTGCACATGCTGAACAACTCGATCGCGCTGCTCGGGCAGTAGGCGGGCAAAGAAACGGCCCGCCGGGGCGGGCCGTAAAGGAAGCCACGAGGTCGCGGCAAGCGCCTGATAAGCACGCCCCAATTTAGCAAGGTCATTGAACACAACCCAGCCGACGCTTCGATTGCTGAGCGCGATGGCCGATCGCAGTGGCGGGCGCTACTCCGCAGGCCGCATGATAAATGGCACCTCGACCAGCCTCGCACGCTCAGACAATAACTCTACATAGCGGAGGGCGAGGGACTCGAACCCTATTCGGCCTATCAGGACCAAACTCACGCTTATCAGACGCTTGCCGCGACCTCGTGGCTTCACCCTCCGCTGCGGCGAACCTATTGGGGTCGTTGTGCAAATCAAGGGCCGGCACTCTTAATTGACAAAGAATTGACTCTTTCGTCACACGACCGGGCGATCCGCAAGAATCCGGACCCCGTGAGCCACCGCCTCGTCCCCGCCCTTGCTGTTCTTGTCTTCTTCGTGACGGCCCCCTTGGCGGCCGCGGCGCCGCAGACAGGCCCCCCCGACGCGACCGTGAAGATCAAGGTCGGCCATCTGCACGGGGGCCGGGCTCCGATCTACGGGACCGTGCCGGTCAGCGGGACGATCTCGCCGTTCGCGCCCGGGCAGCGGGTCGAGGTGACCTTCTACCTCGACGGGCACAAGCTCCTTGCCCGCAAGGCCGCCGTGCAGCAGGGCAAGGGCGGTGTCGGAACCTTCAAAGCCTCGGTCGTCGTCCGCGAGGACGGCAAGTACGCGGTCGCCGCCAAGCACGTCGCCACCGCTGCGCTCGGCGCCGACAGCACCGTGCGCAAGAGCTGGCGGGTCAGCTTCCCCACTCTGCACGTGGGCCAGTGCGGGCGGGTGGTCAAGGGCTTCAAGAAGGCGATGGCCAAGATGGGCTACGCCTCCGGCGGCGGGCGCTGCTTCGACGGGCGCACCGGGCGCGAGGTTCTCGCCTACCGCAAGGTCAACGGCATGGCCCGCACCGAGCGGGCCGGCAAGGGCCTTGTCAAGGACGTCTTCGGCGGCCGGGGCGGGTACCACGTCCGCTACCCGGACGCCGGCGAGCACGCCGAGGTGCCGCTCTCCAAGCAGGTACTCGTTCTCACCAAGGGGGACAAGCCCTTCGCGATCTACCCCGTCTCGACCGGCAAGCCCTCGACCCCCACGGTGACCGGCCACTACACCTTCTACCGTCGTGAACCGGGCTACAACGCCGAGGGCATGTACTACTCCTTCTACTGGCACAACGGCTACGCGGTGCACGGCTACGCGGAAGTGCCCGACTACGCCGCCAGCCACGGCTGCGTGCGCACCTTCATCGCCGACCAGCCGCGGATCTACAACGAACTTAACTATGGCGAGAGCATCTTCGTCTTCTGAGAGGAGTGAGTGTGGCCGGCGCATATCGGCGTCCTCGGTCGCTTACGTGCAGAGCACGCTGCGCTCCCTGCGTCCTTGATCTGCTTGGCCACACTCACTCCTCTCGATGAATGAGAAGGCCCTCAAAGCGGTTCTTGCGATCATCGCCGCGTATCACGTCGTCACAGGTCTCCTTGCCCTGATCGCCCCCGACACCTTCTTCGATCAGATCGGCCATTACGGGCTCGAGAACTCGCACTACGTCGGCGACGTCGGCGCCTTCATCCTCGCCTTCGGCGTGGCGGTGGGAATCTCCGTCGTGCGGCCGTCCTGGCGGGCGCCGATCCTTTGGCTGGGGGCGCTCTGGTACGGCTTCCACGCGCTCAATCACGCCTTCGACACGGGCGAAGCGAAGAGCGAGGCGCGGGGCTGGAGCGACACGCTGTTGATCGGCTTCGGGGCGCTGGCCTCGGCCTGGCTCGCGCGGGTATCCGAACGGCTGAACGCGGCAGGTCACGACCAGGAGGTGCGGCGATGAAGGTCTTCGTAGCGGGAGCGAGCGGGGCGATCGGCCGCCCGCTGCTGCGGCAGCTGGTCGCGGCGGGGCACGAGGCGACCGGGATGACGCGGCGGGAGGAGCACGCGGAGGAGATCCGCGCCGCGGGGGCGACGGCGGTCGCCTGCGACGCCCTCGACGCGGCGGCGCTGGAGGCGGTGGTGAAGCAAGCGGCTCCGGACGTCGTGGTCAACCAGATGACGAGCCTGCCGCAGGAGTACAACCCGCGCAAGGCTTCGTTCTACACGGCGACGGATCGGGTGCGCCGCGAGGGCGGCCACAACCTGATCAAGGCCGCCAGGGCGGCGGGCGTGAAGCGGTTCCTGACGCAGAGCATCGCCTTCCTCTACGCGCCCGAAGGGGGCTGGGTGAAGACCGAGGACGCACGCCCGTTCGAGGACGCCCGCGGCCATTTCCGCGGCGCGATCGAGGCCATGCTCGGTCACGAGCGCGAGGTCGTCGACTCGCCCGACTTCGAGGGGCTGGTGCTCCGTTACGGGCAGTTCTACGGCCCCGGCACCTACTACGCCCGGGACGGGCACCTGGGCCGCGAAGTCAGCCGCCGCCGCTTCCCGATCGTCGGTCCCGGCACGGGAACGTTCTCCTTCCTGCACGTCGAGGACGCGGCCGGGGCGACGGTGGCCGCCCTCGGCTCAGGCCCGGCCGGCGTCTACAACATCGCAGACGACGAGCCCGCTCCCCTGCACGAGTGGCTGCCGGTCTACGCCGAGGCCCTGGGTGCCAAGCCGCCGCGCCGAGTCCCGGTCTGGCTGGCCAAGCTCGTTGCCGGAAGCTCGGTGGCGGAGATGGCGGTCGGGATGCGCGGCGCCTCCAACGCCAAGGCCAAGCGCGAACTCGGCTGGCATCCGAGGTACCCAAGCTGGCGCGATGGCTTTCGCGACCCCGCCGCAGTCGGGTAGTGGACTCTGTGCTCATGGAAACGGCCCGCCGAAGCGGGCCGCAGGTGAAGGGGGAGCCACCCCCGAACGGTTGACAACCAAGCACAGGCTACCAAGGCGCTGTGCCTGTGAAAAGCAAGAACCGCCAAGGCACGGAGGTGGATCGTAGAGCGGAGCCACCCGCAGGCCGCATGACCTTGCACCTCGACCACTCCATGCCTTCGGCAATTCAGTTGACGGAGGGCGAGGGACTCGAACCCTATTCAGACGGCTGGTCTGAACTCACGGTTGTCAATCATTCGCCGCACCTCGCGGCTTCACCCTCCGCTCGGGCGAGCGTAGTCGCGAATTCCTCTACTTCAAGGCGTTTCTGGCTCTTTTCACAGTCTCGTTTCACTATTGGCACATTCCGACTCGGAGCGCCATAGGATGCGTTTCGGAATGGCTGACCTCGACGCTGCCAAGCGCACCCTTCTCGCCGAGCTGCGCGAGCACTCGTTGGTTCTCGGCGAGGTGACCCTGTCGAGCGGTGCGACGGCGCAGTACTACGTCGATGCGCGTCGGGCGCTGCTGCGGCCGGCCGGCTTCCTTGCCGCGGGAGAGTTGATCGCCGCCGCCGCCGCCGAGGCTGGCGCAAGCGCGGTCGGCGGTCCGGCCACGGCAGCGATCCCCCCTTCCTGCGCCGCCCTCGCGGTTCCCACCGGGCAAGATCTCGTCGGCTTCTTCGTCCGCGGCGAGCGTAAGGAGCACGGGCTGCAGCGCTGGGTCGAGGGCCCGGTCGAGGCCGGTGCGCGGTGCCTGGTGGTCGAGGACACCGTGACCACTGGCGGTTCGACCGCGCGGGCGATCGAGCGCATCGCCGAGCAGGGCCTCGAGGTCGTCGGCGTCGTCGGCGTCGTCGATCGCCTCGCCGGTGGGGGCGAGAAGATCGAAGCCGCCGCGGGCGCACCTTACCGCGCCCTGGTCACCATCGACGAGATCTACCCCGACCGCCCCGACCGCGGCTGAGCCTGGAACGGTGGAGCCCGACGCCGTAGAGATCCGCGTCCTCGGCTGCCTGGTCGAGAAGCAGCGCACCACGCCCGACGCCTACCCGCTCTCGCTCAACGCCCTGCGCCTCGCCTGCAACCAGTCGACCAACCGCGACCCGGTCGTCGACTACGACGAGAAAGCCGTGGTCGAGGCCCTCCACCGCCTCGCCCTGCGCGGCTGGACCCGTCTCGCCAGCGGCGCCGGCAGCCGCGCCCGCAAGTACCGCCACCTCCTCAACGACGCCTTCGGCCTCGACGAAGAGGAGATCTCCCTCCTGGCCGTCCTCATGCTGCGCGGCCCCCAGACCCCGGGTGAGCTGAAGCAGCGCGGCCAGCGCCTGCACGACTTCCCCGACCTCGACGCCGTCCACGCCACCCTCGACCGCCTGGTGGAGCGCGGCCACGTCGCCCGCCACGAGCGCCAGCCCGGCCAGAAGGAGGACCGCTACGAGCAGCTGCTCGGCGGCGACTTCGACCAGCCTGCTCCCCTGCCGCCCACGGACGAATCCCCTGGCAAGTCGGCATCAGGCGAGGGCACTGCAGTCGGCCAGCCAGTAGCGGAGATCAAGCCAGCCGAGGACCGCCTCACCCGCCTCGAGCGCGAAGTAGCCGACCTCCGCGCCGAAATCGCCACTCTGCGCACCGAGCTCGGCGACTGACAAGCACTTCCGGGTCCCACCGAAGTGCCCCGAGCTGTGTCCGGTTTCAGCACATAGGCGACACCTGTGTCAGGACATAGGAGACACCGAATGAGGGGAGCTTCTCCCGTGGACAAGGCGCGGTATCTGGTCGAGGCACATCTTCTGGAGGGTCGCTCGGTCAGCGAGCTGGCAGCGGCCCACGGGGTCCATCGCAGCTGGATCTACAAGCTCCTGGCCCGCTACAAGGCCGGTGGCTATGGCGCCCTGGAGCGTCGCTCCAGGGCGCCGCGCAACTCGCCGGGGCGGACCCCCGCCGAGACGGTGGCGGCGATCCTCTCCCTGCGCGAGCAACTGAGCGCAGAAGGCCACGACTGCGGGGCCCAGACGATCGCCCACCACCTCGCCCGCCAAAGCGATCGGGTGCCCTCTGTCTCGACGATCTGGCGGGTCCTCAAAAGAGAGGGCCTGGTCTCTCCCCAACCCCAAAAGCGCCCGCGCAGCTCGCTGATCCGCTTCGAAGCGGAGTTGCCCAACGAGACTTGGCAGGCAGACGTCACCCACTGGGCGCTCGCCGGCGCCGGGCACGCGGAGATCCTCAACATGGTCGACGACCACTCCCGCCTGTTCTTGGCCTCCCGGGCCTTCCCGACCGTCAAGGCAGCTGACGTAGTCGACGTTTTCCGCATGGCTATTGCCCTGCACGGCGCCCCGGCCAGCCTGCTTACCGACAACGGTGCCGTCTTCTCAGCCACCCCGCGCGGTGGCAAGGTGCTCTTGCAGGTCGAGCTCGAGCGGCTCGGGATCGCGGCCAAGAACTCGCGGCCCTACCACCCACAGACCTGCGGCAAGGTCGAGCGCCTGCACCAGACGCTCAAGCGCTACCTGGCAAACCAGGCACCCGCGAGGACGCTCGCCGGCCTGCAAGAGCAACTGGACGGCTTCACCGGCTACTACAACGCGACCAGGCCTCACAGGGCGCTGGGCGGGCGCACTCCCCTGCAGGCCTATGGCGCCCGGATCAAGGCCCGGCCATCCGGCCCACCGCATCCCGATACCCACTTCCGCGTTCGCCACGACAAGGTCGACACCGCGGGAACGGTCACCTTGCGCCACGACTCAAAGCTCCATCACATCGGCATCGGCCGAGCCCACAAAGGCAAGCCGGTCAAGCTCCTTATCGCCGACCGCGACATCCGGATACTCGATCCCGAGACGGGTGAGCTGATCCGCCGGCTCACCCTCGATCCGGGTCGCGACTACCAGCCGATCGGTGGCGGTTGAGTGTCTACGATGTCGCGAGACATCTGTCTCCGATGTCCCGAGACATCACAGAAGTGCCCCGAGCTGGATTCGAACCAGCGGCCTACTCCTTAGGAGGGAGTCGCTCTATCCAGCTGAGCTATCGGGGCGGGCTACCGGAAAAGGCTCTGCTGAGCCGTTTCTGGTGATTGTGAGTCTTCCGCGCTCGGCTCAGATTCGACAGAAACAGGCTCTCCGCTGCCCATTGCTGCCCATTCGAGGGCTGCATCGAACTCGCGAAGCGCCACGCCGATCAGCCTCTCGCGGCGGCGCACAGCACTAGCGTAGACCTTCATCGAGAACCCCGGCTCGGTGTGCCCCAGTTGGTTAGCGACGTACACGGGATCGTCGCCCAGGGCGAAGCGCAGGCTCGCGTAGAGGCGACGCAGCGAGTGCGGAGTTACGGCCTCGTCAATCGGCCGCAGCCCCAGCTCATCGAGCCTCTTGTTGGCTCGGCGGATCGCCGTCTTCAAGCGCCGCTCGACGTTGCTGACACTCTGCCGCTGTCCCTTGCGGTTGCGGAACATCGGACCCTCGCTGCTGCGCAGCGTGCGGAGCTTGTAGGCGGTGAGTTCTTTCCGCAGGGCGTCGGGGAGATCGACTTGGCGGACACCCGCCTCAGTCTTCGACGTTCCAACCGTCAGCGTCCCGCTGGCCGGATCGAAGTCGGGCCAGTCGAGCGCGCAGACCTCGCCGTTGCGCAGGCCCGCTCCGGCCATTGTCGCGACCATCGGCCGCAGCTTGCGCGAGGCGTCGAGCAGGGAGGGAAGCTGCTCCGGCTCAACGGTCGGCCGCTTCGGCGCTGTGCACTTGACCCGCCGCCTCCGTCCCCGCGCCGGATTGCGCGCCGCGTCGATGTGCCCGTAGTCGCCGGCAGCGTCGAGGATCATCACCAGCAAGCCGAGCGACTTGTTGATCTGGTTCGGCCCAAGCGCGCCCTCGCGGAGCTTGGCTGCCTTGTAGCGGTCGACGTCCTCCGGGCCGATCTGGTCAAGGTGCATCGAGGCGAAGTGGGGGAGTAGATGCCCGCTCAGCAGCCAGCGGTAGCTCTTGGCGGTCTTCTCCCGCAACTCCGGCTCGCGGCCCTCAAGCCATTCCGAAGCGAACTCATGGAAGGTCGGCGCCTCTGCCACCTGGGGAGCCTGAGCCGGTTCGTAAGGCCGCCAAAGTCCGCGCTCCACGTCGGCCAGGACGTGCCTCAACTCGGCCTCGGCCCGCTTGCGGTGCCAGCCCTCCTCGGCAGTCCCGAGAGCCACATAGCGCCGCTCGCCGTAGGCGCGGAACCGGATCGCCCATGCGCGCCCGTCCTGCGGCTCGATCACCTGCCCTGTCGCTTTGCGGGGCATCCCTACCTAAGCCGCCGGGGGTGGCGAGTTCTCCCCCCGGCTCCGGATCGGAAGCAGCGCCACCTGTCCCTCCGACCCCCGAGGCTGACCCGCCCGCTTACCCGAGCGGGCGGGCGGGTCAGCCGCCGGTCCCTCGCCAACCCTCCGCAGCACCCGCGCCGCCACTTCGGGATCGAACCGAAGCCGTGGCTTCGCCCCTCCGCCGAGCTTGACCGCCCCCAGCTCGATTGCGTGGGAGTAGACCCAAGAACGCTCGATCCCGAGCCGTCGCGCCAGCTCGGCAGCGTCGACCAGCTCACCGCTTTGAAGGCCGCGTTTTTCGAGCAGTTCGACCACCCGGCGGGCGATTGCCTCGATGTCTGGGGATCGAGCTTGATGCGGGTGGATGCCATCTCACCTCTACTGTCAAAACTCGGGGCCGTTTGCGTCGGGTGACTTTGAAAAAAGTTTCCGCAACGCCTCTCCGGCTCCCGCAATCGACGCCGTTCACGACCCGCCACCGGACATTGCTGACGTTGCAGATCAGCAAAGTGCGGCCCAGGCATGGAACCGGAGGGTTCGTAGTGTGTCGGGTGTCGGGGCTGTGGTCGTGGGGAGGGCATCTGCGATTGCTGGCAACCTCTGTCTCTGGCCTTCTGGCTGTCTGAGTAGCTGGCCTGAGTCGTGGGTCTGGCTGCTAGCTGAATGAATCTGATCTGGACTTGCTGGCTGGCTGTGGTTGGCGTTCAGCGGCTTCCCGGAGGCCGAGGCAGGGTGCGGAGCCCTCCATGCGAGTAGACAGCCCCGCAACCTCCCTGTGGCCTGCGCCCCGGCCCCCGAGCAGCCGCTGAACGACCTCGCCGTCCTAGGTAACGCCCCCGATCAGCTCGTCAAGGCGCACAGCGGCCCTGCTGGGAGCGATGCGACGGCAATCGCAGGTGAGCAGCCCGTCGCGGGCCAACTCCCGCACCGCGCGCTCTACGGCGTCTTGTTCGCAACTGCGCAGATCAGTCTCGACCCGCAGGGCCAGCTCAAGGATCGTGAGCTGGGCGGGATGCAGGAACAGGACCTGCGTGAGGACCGAGCGTTCCATGATCTCGTCCTCATGAGAGGGCGGAAGCAAGCATCGTCGTCGTGCACAGGAAAGCACTCCTTTCCTGTGCCACGCCCCCGGCTGTTAGCGCAGCGCGGGGGCACTTCGTTCTTAGGTCGGGCTAGCGTAGCAGGACTAGTAGAGCTTTACTAGTCCTGCTACGCCTGGCGAGGCTCGCCTACATTTGACAGCGTGCTACCAATGGGAGGACCAGATCAACCCCAGCCCGCTCTTGGGGAGGCCGTGCGCCATCTACGCGAAGAGCGCGGCATGACGCAGGAACGTCTGGCGCAAGACGCTGGCCTAACGACTGGCACCGTCTCTTTGGTTGAGCGCGGTCGGTCCAATCCGGCGTGGGGGACCGTCAAGGCTCTGGCTCGCGGACTCGATGTCTCGATGGCAGAGCTATCGAGCTTTGTAACTCAGCTAGAAAGCTGAAGAGGAAGGGCATCCCTAGAAGGCGTTCTGGCCCTACGAAGCCCAAGGGAGCCCTATTGGACCGGAATGGACCCCTAATGGTCGGAATGGACCGTTAATGGCAGGAATGGATCTCTAAAGGATCGATAGGAGAGGGGATGTTCTCAGCGCGAGTGCCTAAGAGCAATGGAAGACGACGAGAAGGCAGTTGCACAGCCTCAATCAGCGAGCAACGAGCCTTCAAAGGCGATTGGAACGCAATGGAACGCTAGGAACGGGAATGGACGTAATGGACTCCTACTCTCTGGGGTCCTTAAGAAGCCAGCGCGCCCCGCGTGCCCAACCGCGGGTCTCGACCAGATCAAGACTTCGCAGGAACTGCAAGTCAGTCTGCAGTGCTCGGCGATTGAGTCTGTTGCCAAGCAGCCCTTCAATCCGACCAAGCGACATTTCTCCCCGCTCAGCCAAGAGCGCAAGGATAAGCCTCTGATCGTCGGTCAAATCTCGACCAATCCGCTGTGGGGGAAGATAGCGACTTGGACGAAATCTGACGACCAATGTCCCGGGAAGCTCTTCAAATTCTGGTCTCGGAAGCCCGGCCTTTTGCGTGAGCTCAGCCATCTTGAGCGTTCCCCTCCCCCAACTCTCAATGATGCCCCGTTTGTAGAAGACCGAGGCGATGGCGGGATTCCATGGCCTCGATGCGTGGGCTTCATATAGAGCGTCGACAGTCAGGCCAAAATGCAATTCTCCCGTCGAGGTGATCTCCAGCCGGTCGTCATAGATCGCAACATCAACCGATCCGCCTCCAACGGCGTAGTCGCGATGACA
Source organism: uncultured Solirubrobacterales bacterium (assembly GCA_963714665.1). Taxonomy (GTDB): domain Bacteria; phylum Actinomycetota; class Thermoleophilia; order Solirubrobacterales; family 70-9; genus VRUE01. The sequence goes on from CAVQPE010000008.1 coordinate 582,022, forward strand.
AAACGCATTGGCCAAAGCCTCACGAAGTGCTTCTGGGGGGTAGATCGGATCGTCCTGGCGCTCAAACAGGTCTGGAACGATCTTGCCAGCGACAGGGAGATGCTGCCTAAGAAATTGATCACTGATCTGCAAGAGCCTGAAGGCGTTGTCCTCAAACTGGCGGTTGTCAATGAACTCGGTCTTATCGATGCCCTTGAATCGAGCCAGTCGAACCCTGCATTGTGGGAAGTCCGGCAAGATTCGATCGGCCCGGGCGAAGAGAACAACGGCTGCTCGCAAAAGTGAGCCATCCTTGAGAAGCCCCAGACCTCGGAGCAACTCTTTCGTATCTCTTGTACCGGGATCGACAATCCGGCCGCGTCGAATCCCCTCATCGACCGTTCTGACAACCTCGTCCTGGTCGAGGTCTTTGGCCTTCCATCCAGCGGCGGGCTGATTCTCCCATCTGCTGGTTGAGTGAAGCTCCTCCAGCAGCATCTCGTTGTAGGCATCTCGGTCCATCTCGACGGTTGTCGTTCCTACGCGCCGAAATGCCTTGCCCTTAACGCTGTAGGGACGCCGCGGCCCTCGGTCGGTCGTTACCGAAATCACCGATTTTCCAGTCCCGATATCGACTTGCTCTATGGCTGGGAAGGCCGGCGGTTCGATGCCGTTCAAGGCTCCCGCGACCTCCCGGATGGTTTTGTCCGAAACATCTTGTCCGGCAATCGTCCCGTCCGGCTCAACACCGAAGAGCAGTCGCCCGCCCCGGGTGTTGAGGAACGCACATAGGGTCTCGGTCCCCGTGGTAAGGCACCCTGAACTGGTTCGTGTCTTGAACTCCTGGGTCTCACTCTCGTCGTCTGAAACGAAGCGGTCAATGTCGGCTCTGCTTAGCGGCATTGGCCTAGACCCTAGTTCAGGGGCGGAAGTACGCTGCGCCCTCTTGCTCTTTCAAGTTTGCTCGCGCGGACACAGATCTGTGTCTCAAGCAGAGATAGATGTTTTGGACAGCGAGGCGGTCTCGCTGCCCAAACCAGATTGAATCGTGCGTAAGCCGATTGAATCTGAGTCTGCTCGAAAGATCGCGTATTCCTCTTGGTAAAGCCAAGAACTCCAATTTCCTCAGCTCAATTAGGAGGGAGTCGCTCTATCCAGCTGAGCTATCGGGGCGGGAAGGGCAAATCGTAGAGCTAACTGCCTGCAGCATCGAGGTCCTCCAGGTCTGCGAGATCGCGGGTTCTTCCGGCGGCTAGCTTCATGGCCTTCAGGTCTTCAACTGAGCAGACCGCGACTCTGACACCCAGAACCTCGGTCTCCGTGGCGCTGGCACGCAGCACTTCAAAGGTAGGGACTCCGTCCAGTCCTTGGACGATGTCCAGGCGACCAAACTCAGTCTCGATCGCGACTTGCTCACCGCTCGCAAGCTGACCCGCGATCGAAGGTTGGCTGCTGAGGAGAGATTCGCCAGTTTGAACATGGCCATTTACTGCTACCGCGACTGCCGCAACGCGTTTGAGGTTCTCAATATCTGTGGCAACGACGATGTCTACGTCCTTCGTTCCGCGGACCACCCCCCAGGCGTTGACAGCCAGGCCACCGATCAGCACGAACTCGACGCCTGCCTCTGAGAGCCGGCGAAGGAGCTGGTCGAAGGCAGCTTCAGTCACTGCGAGCGAGCGGCGCCCACGAATTGCATCAGCTTGTGGCTTAGTGCAATTCCCTCGGCAAGGTTGATGCTCATTGGTCGCTGGGCGTCATCGCGCAGTCGCTGCACCCGAACTGCCTTGGCTGCCGTTGCAGGATCCTTCAACGCTTCGCTCGGCTGTTGGATCGATGCCACGAAGACACGGTAGCGGAGCGGAATGGTTCTTTCCTGATTGGGCAGCGGGCTGTTCTCGCTGCCCAAAACAGAATGGAGCCAAGGCAATCGACAGAGATCGAGTCCTCATAGGGATTCGACGGCCGTGCGGAGGCTCGGTGGGTCTACGGCGGGGAAACGGAACAGCTCGGGCTCGATGCCCTCGTACAGCTCGAGCAGCCGCTCCAGCTCGACCTGCCCAGAGCTCACCATGCTTTGCACGTCTTTCAGGTCGAGTTCGAAGCCGCGTTGCAGCTTGGACAGCGCCTGTGAGTAGGGGTCGAAGTCGAAGACCTCCAGGTTGCCCTCGCGGAAGCGGAAGCGAGAGCGCTCCTGCCAGCCGTCCAGTGGCGGGAGGAAGTCCAGGGGGGACGCCAGCTCGACGTTGACGGCCAGCTCCTCCTTCAGGTCTTTGATCCTGTTCAGGGCGGCGTCGGAGTCCGGCTCGAAGCGGACGTCGATGTCCACGGTCGTGTCGCGCCAACCCTCGAGCACCGCTGTTGCCCCGCCGGTGAGATACATGCGGGTCCCCGGCGCAACGACCCGGCCGAGCTCGTGGGCCAGGCTCCTGATTCGCTCGGCGTCAGCCTCGCTGCGCAAGTTCTGCGGCCCCCGCGAAGCTTGCGACCCGGGAGAGGATCGCGTTGTAGCGTGCGTGCGCCCCATCGCCCAGCTCGCTGCTCAGCTGCCGATAGAGCTCATGCGCCGCTGGGACGTTGCCCTCGCTGCCGGGCGCCTCCAGCCCCGCCCGCCGCAGTCGCGGTGCCGCGCACTGAACCGCGCTCGCGTTGACGCTCTTGCGACCCGCCTCCAGGTCGGAGAGCCCGGCCAGGACGATCTCCGCCCCTGGAAGGTTCTTCCATCGCTCATCCGGCATTGCCGGCTAAGCGTAGAGGCTCTCGGAGGCCAGCTCTTGCGCCCGGCGGCTCCAAAGCTTCACCTGCATGAAGATGTCGTCGCCGAAGCCCTCGAGGGCGTCGAGGGCCAAGAGGGTGAAGCGGCCGTCGGAGACGACCTCCTGGTCGACGGTCTCCAGCTCCAGCTCCGCGGTGGCGGCTACGGCGCCCTGGACGAGGGGGCGCCCCCAGACGAGGGTGACCGCGCCGGCGCGGCCGTTCTCGCCTCGCCAGCGGCCGATAACCTCGTCGTTGAGGTCGATCTTCCAGCCCGGGTTGTCCTCGGCGAGGACGTCGGTGAAGTCGGCTGCGGCGCTGAAGTCCGACGGCTCGCCCTGCTCGAGCTGGGCGTAGGAGACGTGGCCGAAGAGCTCGATCGTTCCCTCCGGGCCGTCGGTCCTGGTTGTACAGGGCACCCAGACGCGGCCGCCCCAGGTGCGCTCGGGGAACCATTCGAGCTCCCCGGCGGCCTCGACGCCGTTCGGCAGGTCGGCGATCTCGCTGCATGCCGTGCAGAACGCCTCCCCGAGTCGCTCGGCGAACCGACCGTGCGGGATCCCCTCCTGGGTCGAGTCGGCGATGAAGCGGGGGATCGGGCGCGGGTTGGGCGTCATCGGAGGCACTCTCGCAAATCCGCCGCCGCCCGCTCCGGCGGGTAGGTGTTGATGTCGACGCCGGTGGCGAACTCGAAGGCGGCCTTGATGCTGAGACGAGGCGCGATGTCGACGTGCCAGTGGAAGGAGTCGGCGCCGCGGGGCGCCGTGCGGACCCAGAGGTTGAGCTCGGGGGAGACGCCGAAGCGCTCGGCCAGCAGCCGCAGGGCCGTGTGGATCATCGCCGCACCCGTCGTGTCCTCGGCGAAGCTCGCGGAGGCGGCCCGCGGCACGACGCGCAGCTCGAAGGGCGAGCGCGAGGCCCAGGGGCAGATCAGCGCCGCCTCCTCGTCGATTGCGACGAGGCGCTCCTGGCGCCGCACCTCCTCTACCAGCACGTCGCCGAGCAGGCTGCCGCCCCCTGTGCGTTCGGCGTAGGCGCCGGCCCGCTCGCGCTCGCGGGCCACGGCTGCCGGCACGAACTCGAGCGCGTAGAGCTGGGCATGGGTGTGCTCGAGCGAGGCCCCGGCGCCGCCGCCCTCGTTGACGATCAGCTGCGCGTAGGCGGCGTCGGCATGGGCGCGCATCCGCTCGCGCCAGGTCTCCACCGCCGCGCCGAACTGCTCCTCGCTCAGCTCGGACATCGCGGTGACGTGCTGCGGTGCGTTGACGATCACCTCGTGGGCTCCCGTCGCCGGGCGCGAGGCGAAGAGGTCGGGCTCGCCGGCCCGTCGCGACTCCAACAGGGGGTCCCCGGCGCTGGCGAACGCGCCCGCCTCGCCGCCTGTGGCGGCCGCGCCGTCCACGGCCTCTCCCCCCAGCGCGGGGTAGAGGTTCGGCACCACGCGCGTCGTCCACCCCGGCGTGTCCGCGGCTCCGTCGCCCGCCCGCGTCGCGTAGACCTCCGGCGGCGTGCGGCCCTCGCGCCCCTCGCAGAACGGGCAACTTTCCCGCCGATGGGCCGATACGTCAAGGTCACCTTGACGTATCGGCCCATCGGCCCCCTCGTCGGCGGTGGAGAGAGCGAGCGGGCGGCCGGCCCGGCCCGGCGCCAGGATCGCCGGCAGCCCCGACAGCTGGTCGATGCGTAGCTCGGGCGCGCTCAGGAGCGGGAGGGTGGAAGGTCGTCGTCGTCGGCCGGCGGCGCGGCGGGCGCAGGAGGCGCGGGCGGCTTCGGCCTTTTCCTGCCCTGCTCGCCCCCGAGGAACGGTTCGATCATGTCCATCGGCAGCGGGAAGACCACGGTGGTGTTCTGGTTGCTGCCGATTTCCAGCAGCGTCTGCAGGTAACGCAGCTGCAGAGAGGCCGGGTTGGTGCTGATGATGTCGGCCGCGTCGGTGAGCTTCTGCGCCGCCTGGTACTCGCCCTCGGAGTTGATGATCTTCGCCCGCCGCTCGCGCTCGGCCTCGGCCTGGCGGGCGATCGCGCGCTGCATCTGCTCGGGGATTTCGACGTCCTTGATCTCGACCGCGGTCACCTTCACGCCCCAGGGCTCGGTCGACTCGTCGATGATCTTCTGCAGCTCTTCGTTGAGCCGCTCCCGCTCGGAGAGGAGCTGGTCGAACTCGGCCTTGCCGAGCACCGAGCGCAGCGCCGTCTGGGCGATCTGCGAGGTGGCGATGAGGAAGTTTTCGACCTCGACGATCGCCCGGTTGGAGTCGACAACGCGGAAGTAGGCGACGGCGTTGACGCTGGCCGGGACGTTGTCGCGGGTGATCACCTCCTGCGGCGGGATGTTGAGCGTCACCGTGCGCAGGTCGACCCGCACCATGCGGTCGACCAGCGGGATCAGCAGGATCAGGCCCGGCCCCTTGGTCGCGATCAGGCGGCCGAGCCGGAAGATCACCCCGCGCTCGTACTCGCGCAGCACCCGGACCGAGGCGCCGATCGCGATCACGGCGAAGAAGGCGACGATTACAAGGACTCCGAGCGCTGCTGCCATCAGCTTGTTCCTTCCTCGGCTCTGCCGGCGGGGGACGCCTCCGGGCGGACCACCAGGGTCAGCCCTTCGACCGCATCGACCGTGACTCTATCCCCCACGTCGACCCGCCCGTTGCCGGCGACAACGCGGGCTCCCCAGAGCGCCCCCTCGATCCAGACCTGGCCCTCGGGGTCGAGCGTGCTGCGCACCTCGGCGGTCGCGCCGATCAGCTCCTCGGACCCGGTCCGCACCGGCTCATCGCGGTGGGCCTCGATCACCTTGCGGGTGATGAAGTAGAAGGCGACGAGCGAGAGCACCCCGAGCGCGATCAGCGCCGGCCCGACCACGTCGGCGGCGCCGCTGTCGGATTCGAGAGCAAGGATGCCGCCGGCGACCAGCCCCAGCGCGCCGAGCGCCGCCAGCACACCGCCGGTGGAGAGCAGCAGCTCGCCGACGAGCAGCGCGATTCCGATCAGGGCGACGACTACGGCTGCGTCCATGCCCCGATTATCCGCTTTCGCATTCTTTGGCGAGCGCGTAGCGCCGCACGTCCGCTTCGAGGTCGGCGTGATTTGTGTAGGGACCCTGCTTGAGGAAGCAGAGTTGCCCGTTGCGGTCGTAGAAGGCGGTGTCGGGTACGCCGCCGGTGGCACCGATTTCGTGGGCGATGTCCTTGCTCGGGTCGTTGTAGCTTGGGTAGGGGACCGGAGCTTCGGCGAGGAATTCGGAGGCGTTGCTTTCCGAGTCTTCGAAGTTGACGCCGAGGAAGGCGACGCGTTTGCCGTAGGCGGCGGAGAGCTTCTGCAGGGTGGGGAACTCGTAGCGGCAGGGCCCGCACCAGGAGGCCCAGACGTTGACCACGACGGGGTAGCCGGCCAGCCCGGCGATGCGGCTCTGGTAGGCGTCGGTCCCGCCCGGGAGGAGTTGGTTCGCCTGCCGGTGCAGGGCGGCCAGCGGGGCGGGCGAGCCGGCCAGCGCCGTCGCGTAGTCGGGGTGCTTCCCGCCCAAGTCGCCGCCGGCGTTGCCGCAGCCCGCCACGGCGAGTGTGACCGCGACCAGGCCGATCGCAAGCTTTCGACGCTCTTTTGCCAATTCCGTGATTACAATACGTACGTTCGGTTCGCATCAGGGATGCAAACCACTGAGAGCGCCGGGGGACGGAAAGCTGACTCCCGGCATCCTCGTCCTAGTGCCCCGCCCACGTAACTAGTTGCGGCGGGGACGAACCCGAAAGCCTTCATGGCCAAGACCAGCGACGTTGCCGCGCCGGCGGCAGTTCCATCGAGTGCCGACATAGAGCGGGCGGCGAAGTTCGTCCGCGAGCCCTTCCTGCTCGATGGTGAGGGGCCGGAGGCGCTCGCCCCAGGCACGGCGCGCCGCCGCGCGCTGGACGCTGCCCTTGAAGGAGCTCGACGCGGGGGCGGAGGATCCGTCGATCCAGTGGCGCCGGGACTTCTCGCTGCTGCTCGGCCTGGAGCGGCTGCTCGCCGACGAACCGCCGAAGCTGCGCGACGGGGCCGAACTCAACCCGCACCAGGTCGACGCGCTCTCGGGCACGCTGACCGAGCTGATGGCCGAGCAGCAGATCGCGATCGACGGCGAGGCCAACGGCAACGGCACCGCCGGGGCGGTCGGAAAGGCGGCCCCGGCTTCGGCCGCCGCCGAGCCGGACGAGGACGGAGCCGAGGCCGACGGCGAGCTAGAGGACGAGGAGCTGGCCCCCGACGAGGAGCCGCAGGACTGGGAGGAGGCACCGGCAGAGGACGACGAGGAGACGATCGAGGAGGCGCCCGAGGACCCCGGCGCCGAGCGGCGCTTTTGGTTCGAGCACGCCACCGGCGCGGGCAAGACGGTCGCCGCGGTCGGCTTCATCGACGCCTCGCGCACCGGTGGGGTGCTGATCCTCACCCACCGCCGCAACCTCGTCGACCAGTTCATCGGCGAGATTTCCGAGCGCGGCTACAAGGAGCGGCTGCGCCCGCCGCTGCTCGACGGCCGCGATGACCCCGACGGCCCGGTCACGGTCGAGACCTACCAGTGGTTCGTGCGCAACCACAAGAAAATCTCCGACGCCTACTCGATCGTGATCTGCGACGAGGCGCACACCGCGCTGGGCGAGAAGACCAGCGCCTGCATCCGCGCCTGGGTCGGCCCCGTCTTCATCGGCATGACCGCGACCGGCGCCCTGATCGCCCGCCACGTCACCGACCTCTTCCCGACCCAGACCTCGCGCTTCGACCTGATCCAGGCTGCCCGCCGCGGCGTGATCTCGCCGCTGCGCTGCATGCGGATCCCGCCCGGCCCCGGCGTGCGGACGATCGCCAAGGTGCCGCTGCGAAAGGGCGAGGTCGACCAGGACTTCGACCAGGAGGAGCTGGCCGCGCTGCTCGACCAGGAGCCCTTCAACGTGGCGATCGCCGATCTCTACAAGACCCGTTTCGCCGGGATGCCGGGGGTCCTCTACACGGCCGGCGTGCAGCACGCCAAGAACGTCGCCCGGGCGCTGCAGAACGCCGGCATCGCCGCCCGTGCCGTCTCCGGCGAGACGCCGAAGCGCGAACTGGCCGAGATCCTCGCCGGCTTCGAGCGCGGTGAGATCGACGTGCTCTGCAACGCGATGCTGCTCGCCGAGGGCTGGAACTCGCCGCGGGCGACGCTCTGCATGCACCTGGCGCCGACCGCCTCGAGGCGGATCTACCAGCAGCGGGTCGGTCGCGTGACCCGGCGCGCTCCCGGTAAGGAGGCCGGCCTGGTGATCGACTTCGTCCACCCGGCGACGACCCACGACGAGGCGATCGTCACCCTGCACAGCCTGCTCGACCGCGACGTCTACCGCGGCGGCGCGATCGTGATCGGTCCGGTGCGGCGATCCCGCGGACGGCGGATCCGGGTCGAGCGGCGGATCGTCCCCGTCTCCGACAACGAGGAACGCCGCATGCACGTGCTCGAACGGGAGATGTGGCGGATCGCCGTGGAGAACCTCGATTACGCCGAGCAGCACGCCTGGGCCGCGCTGGCCGGGGCGCGGGTCAACCCGCAGGGCTGGCGCCAGGCGCGGGCGATCCTGCAGGGCTCCGGCTCGCAGGAGCTGAAGCGTCGCTTCCTGCTCACCTGCGTCCAGCGCAACCGCAACTCGCAGCTGAAACTTAAAGCGCTGAGCGAGATCGCCGACCTCGGCGACCCCGAGGCCTTCGACGACGCGATCGACATCGTCGGCACCTGGACCCGCGATGATCGCCGGGCCGGGACGAAAACGCTGCTGCAGGCGCTGGTCGACAAGCGGATCGGCCGCCGCGACCAGGCCCAGGCCTGGGTCTGGCGGCTCGCCTCCTACACAACCGAGCTGCACGAAGAGTACGCCGTGCAGCGCTGGCCGGAGACGAAGCGGCTGCTGGGCCTGCTGGTCAACTCCTCCGGCCGGGCGCACGGCCGCAACGCGCGGCGGCTGGTGCACGCCTCGCGCAAACAGGACCGCCGCCTGGCGACTGCCCTGCTGGCCGGCGCGGTCTCCCACACCCCCGAGGGTGAAGAGGTGCTGCGCGGGGCGCGGATGCGGATGGCGCGCAAGCCCTCGGCGATCGCCCGCGAGCTGCTGCGCAACTTCCCCAAGGGCGGCAAACGGCGCAAGCGCAACAACAAGCGCAAGGGCGAGGGGGGCTCCGGCCAGGCCGAGCAGGCGGGCCAGGGCAAAGCCAGGGCCCAGCGGAAAAGGCGGTCGCGGAAAGCTGGAGCGAGGAGTGCGAGTGGGAACGGCGCCAAGGCCGAGTCCGACTCAGAGGCGGAGCTGGACCTCGCCGGCGCCGAGGCTGACACGGCCCCCTCCCGGAACGGCGACGACGAGGTTTCCCCGGTCGTCGACCCCGTCGGCGATTCCTGAGCCTTCCTCCCAGGCGATCTCGCGCCCAAGCAGGCCGTCGCGGCGGCGCCACTCGGTCAGGACCTCGTCCTCGGAGGCCCAGACCCAGCGGTCTAGATGGCGACTTAGGACCTGCGCGGCGGTGGGGAGACTCGGGGGGGGTCCCGGCGGAGCAACAACGGGGAGGCTCCGGCGGGACCCCCCCCGAGTCTCCGCGGTCGCGGCGAAGAGGGAAACCGCCGGCTGGCGGAGGTCGGCGGGGAACTCGTGCGGCTCGATCGAGAGGTTGAGGCCGACTCCGATCACCGCCCAGCCGTCCTGGGGCTTGGCCTCGATCAGGATTCCGGCGAGCTTGTGGCCGTCGAGCCAGACGTCGTTGGGCCACTTGACCTGGCACTCGATCCCATTACGCAGTTTCTCTGCCGCGGCGCAGACCGCGAGCGGGACGGAGAGCGGCAGCAGTAGGTGCCGCTCGTCGAGCGGCCGCAGGATCGCCGAGTAGAGCAGGGCTTTGCCTTCGGGCGCGGTCCAGACGCGGCCGACCCGGCCACGGCCCGCGGTCTGTTCGCGGGCGGTGACCACGGTTCCGGCGGTCGCTCCAGCCTCGGCCAGCTCCCGCGCACGGCTGTTGGTCGAATCCGTGACCCCGAAATGCCTGTGTGGGAACCCAAACCGAGTTCCGTCCCCGTGATGTCGCACTTTCCGCCGCATACCGAAGGTTTCTACGACATCAGAGCACGGGGCGCTGGCCCGTCGGTTCGGTGTCGCACTTTTAGCCGCGTAGCGGCGGAAAGTGCGACATCATCGGGATGCGTCGGCGAGGAGAGCGGCGACGAGGCCGTCTATGTCGTGGCGCTCAGCTTCGACGCCTACCTCCAGGCCGGCGGCGCGGGCTGCATCGCTGGTCACCGGGCCGATCGAGATTATGCGGGCGTTGCTCGGGAAGCGATCGCCGAGCGCCTCGGTCAGGTTGCTCACGGTCGAGGAGGAGGTGAAGGTGACGTAGTCGGCGGCCTGGGCAGCTTCGATTGCCTCGGTGCTGGGCTCCTCGCGGACGGTCTCGTAGAGGGCGACGATGTCGACCTCGGCGCCGCGCTTGCGCAGGGCATCGGGGAGGACGTCGCGGGCCTCGGCGGCGCGGGCGACGAGGACGCGCTTGCCCTCGACATCCACGTTGACGAGCGACTCGACCAAAGCCTCGGCGACGAACCTCTCCGGGACGATGTCGGCGGCGATACCGTGCTCCCTCAGAGCACGTGCGGTACCGGGACCGATCGCCGCAACCGTGGTACCAACCACTGCGCCGCCGCCCCCTCCCTCTTCCTGCTGCTGTTTCGTCCTGCCCAGCGCCCGCGCATCCAATCCGGCGGCAGCGAGGGCCTCGAACAGTAGGTGCGCTCCGTTCGGGCTGGTGATGCAGACCAGCGCGTACTCGCCGATCCGCCCGACCGCGCTCCGAACGTCATCGCTCCCGATACGCGGCTCGATCCGGATTGCCGGCAGCTCGACCACCTCGGCGCCCAGCTCGCGTAGCTGGCCGGCCATTCCGCTCGCCTGGGCCCGGGCGCGGGTGACGACCACGCGCTTCCCGTGCAGGGGCCGTCGCTCCAGCCAGGCCAGATCCTCGCGCCGCCCGACCACGGGGCCGACGACGATCAGGGCGGGCGCTTTCACGCCCTCGCGCTCGACCATCTCGGCGAGGGTGCCGAGCGTGGCGACGACGGTGCGCTGCCCGTCCATCGTGCCGCGTTCGACCACGGCTGCGGGCTCCTCGGCGTCCCGCCCGGCGGCGATCAGCGCCGCCGCGTTGGCGGCCAGCCGCTTGACGCCCATGTAGAAGACGAGCGTGCCGGGGAAGCGGGCCAGCGCCTCCCAGTCGATCGCGCTCTCCTGCTTCTCGGGGTCCTCGTGGCCGGTGACGAAGGCGACGGCGGAGGCGTCGTCGCGGTGGGTGACCGGGATCCCGGCATAGGCCGTGGCCGCGACCCCGGCGGTGACCCCCGGGACGACCTCGAACTCGACCCCGGCGGCGCGCAGCGCTTCGCCCTCCTCGCCGCCGCGCCCGAAGACGAACGGGTCGCCGCCCTTCAACCGCACGACGCTCTTACCTTTCCGGGCCGCCTCGATCAACCGCTCACCGATCTCCTCCTGCGGCACCGAGGGTTGTCCCGGCGCCTTGCCGACGTAGACGAGCTCTGCGTCCTCGCACGCCCCGTCGAGCGCCCCGGGCGGGATCAGCCGGTCGTAGTAGACCGCGTCTGCCGAGGCGATCAGCTCCAGCGACCGCGCCGTCATCAGGCCAGGATCGCCGGGTCCGGCGCCAACGAGGTAAACGACCCCGGACCTCGCACTCATCGCGTCCCCCCTATGGGGGTGTCTGAGCGAACGGGGTATATAGGACCCTTAAGCTCAGGCACGTCCGCTGCTCCACTTCTCCGCACGGTCGAGGATGTCGCGGGCGCCGGTGGCTAGGAGGCGCTGGGCGAGTTCGGCGCCGAGGAGGGCCGGCTCCGTTGCGGGGCCCTCTACCCGGTCGCGGATCCACTCGCTGCCGTCGGGGAGGCCGACGAAGGCGTCCATCCGCATCTGTTCGCTGTCGACCTCGGCGCCGACCCCGATCGGGGTTGCGCAGGTGGCGTCGAGCAGAGAGACGACGGCGCGCTCCGCGGTCAGCTCTCGCAAGGCGGTCTCGTCGCCGAGCGGCGACACGGCCGCTGCGGCACTCTCGTCATCGGCTCGGATCTGCAACACCAGAGAGCCCTGACCGGCAGCGGGAGTCATCGACTCGGCCGGGATCGCGAAGGAGATCTCGCTCTCGCGCCCCAGTCTCCGCAGGCCGGCCACGGCAAGCACGATCGCGTCGAGCTCTCCCTCGGCAAGCTTGCGCAGGCGGGTGTCGACGTTGCCGTGCAGCTCCCGCACGTCCAGGTCGGGCCTGGCCGTGAGCAACTGGGCACGGCGGCGCAGGCTGGCGGTGCCGACCTTGGCGCCCTCGGGCACGTCGTCGAGCGAGGCGCCCGAGCCAATCCAGGCGTCGGCGGGATCCTCCCGCGGGGGTACCGCTCCGATCGCGAGACCATCGGGCAGCTCGGCGGGCAGGTCCTTGGCCGAGTGGACGCCGACATCCGCCTCACCCTCGAGCAGCGCTCGCTCGACCCCGCGGACGAAGCGCGACTTGTCGCCGGGCTCCCCGTCGGAGGAGACCTCGACCAGCTCAGCACCCCCGAGCAACTCAGCCACCAGTCCCGCTTGAGCCAAGGCAAGCGCGCTGCCGCGAGTGGCAATCCGAATCATCGAAAGAGGCCCGTGCCGCCGAGGAGCGATCCCGGCAGGGGTGGAGCGTCTTGTACTTTTTCGCGAGCAGCCATCGTCGGTCGCCGCAAACGCAGCTCGAAAAAGTTAAGCGGAACCCCTGCCGGGATCGCTCCTGCGCAGCTCAGTCACGTTCGAGCTGCCCTCGGCCTCCGGCTCGGTCTCAACATCAAGCCCAAACAGCTCGCGCAACGCGCTGACGTAGAGATAGGCCTCGTCGCTCCCTGCAGACCGCTTCATCCGCAGGGTCGGCTCGTGCAGGAGGCGGGAGGCGATCGCCTTCGCCATCGCGCTCAGTCGTTCCCGGTCAACCTCGCTGAGGCCCTCCCAGCGCCCTTCGTTCTCGGCGATGACGCGCCGCACGACCTCGTTGCCGCGCTCGCGCAGCGCCGCGATCGTCGGCACCACCTCGAGCGAGGCGAGCCATTTCTCGAAGCGGCTCTGCTCGGCGTCGAGCAGCCGCTCGGCCAGCTTCGCCTCCGCCTCGCGGCCACCGGCGTTGCGGGCGACTATCTGCTGCACGTCGTCGATGTCGTGCAGGCTGACGCCGGCGATCTCGCGGCAGGCCGGCTCGATGTCGCGGGGCACGGCGATGTCGACGAGCAGCAGCGGGCGCCCCTCGCGCGTCTTCATCACCTGCTCCAGATCGTCGCGCTCGACGATGTGGTGAGGGGAGTTGGTCGCGGAGACGACGATGTCGGCCTGCTCGAGCTGCTCGGGCAGCTCCTCGAAGCGGACCGCGTTGCCCTTGAAGCGTTGCGCCAGCCCGATCGCCCGGTCGTAATGGCGGTTGGCGACGAAGACCGTGGCGACCCCGCGGCGAACCAGGGCGCGGGCGACCAGCTCCGCCGTCTCGCCGGCGCCGACCACGAGCACCCGGCGCTCGCCGAGGTCGCCGAGGGTGCGCCGCGCCAGCTCGACGGCGACGGAGGGGATCGAGACGTTCTTCTCGCTGATCCCGGTCTCCTCGCGGGCGCGGCCGCCGGCGGCGAGGGCACCGCGGAAGAGGCGGTTGAGGATCGGGCCGGTGCCGCCCTCGACCAGGGCCAGCTCGTAGGCGCGTTTGACCTGGCCCTGGATCTCGGCCTCGCCGAGGATCATCGAGTCGAGGCCGGCGGTGACGCGGAAGAGGTGGCGGACCGCCTCGCCGGAGCGCAGCGAGTAGAGGTGGCCGAGCAGCTCGGTCGGCCGGATGTCGGCCTGGCGGGTGAGCACGCCGAGCGCCGTCGACTCGGCCTCGACCGGGTCGGAGACGACGAGGTAGAGCTCGGTCCGGTTGCAGGTCGAGATCGCCGCCGCCTCGTGGATGCCGGCGACGTCGGTGAGCTCGCGCAGCGCCCCGGCGGCGCGGCCCTCGGTCAGCGAGAGGCGCTCGCGCAGGTCGAGGGGCGCCGTCTTGTGGGAGACGCCCAGGGCAAGCAGCTCGGACATCGGCGCTCACCTTCTCGCGCTCGGGAGCGGCCGCCTCCCCGTTGGCGCGGTTCTCGGCGAACCCGGCCAGCTCACGCAGCTCACGCTCCATCCGCTGCAGTTTCGCCGCCATGATCGAGACGTAGATCACGAGCAGGAGGACGAAGACGATGTAGGCGCCGGCGACGTACTTTCCGGCCTCGTCGAGCGGCAGCGCCGGCGCGCCGGCGAGCAGGAGATCCACCTAGCTCACCTCCGGGGCGATCCGGGAGCCGGAGCCGGGAGCCGGGGCGTCGAGGGCGCGGCGCAGCCGCTTGATCTGGCCCGAGGTGCTCTTCGCGGTCAGCTCGAACTTGACCAGGGTCACCCAGAGCAGCGCCATCGCGGCCAGGCAGGCGAGGAAGGTCAGCATCATCGAGCCGGGCAGCCCACCGTTGGTGGTGGCGAAGACGCGCGGATGCACGAGGCTCTGCGCCATTCGCACAGCCATGAAGTTGAGCGGCACGAAGGCGCCGGCGGTGACGGCGAAGACCGAGGCGTAGCGGGCCTGGCGCTCGGGGTCCTCGATCGCGTAGCGGAAGGGGTAGTAGGTCGCATACATGAGGAAGACGATCAGGAAGCTGACCAGGGTCGGCTCGTTCCAGACCCACCAGTGGCCCCAGGAGGCCTTGGCCCAGATCGAGCCGGTGATCAGGACGGCGACGCCGAAGATCACCGACATGTGGATCGAGACGTAGGAGTAGGCGTCCCAGCGCCGGTCGCCGCTGCGCAGGTGCAGGATCGCGAAGACCCCGCCGACGACGAAGCCGACGAGCGCAGTGATCGCCAGCGGCACGTGCAGGTAGAAGATCTTCTGGATGAAGCCCTGGTCGGCGTCGAGCGGGGCGTAGAAGAAGACGAGCGAGAGCGCTGTGGCAATGGCCACGACGCTGGCGATCGAGAGGGGTCTCAGTCCTTTGCCGTACATGCGTTTCTCGCGTTGCGATGCGGTCCGGGCGCTAGTCCTCCAGCAGGAAGTCGAAGACCGCGTAGCCGACCAGGAGGAAGATCAGATCGTATAGGGAGAGCACCGCGAGCCAGGTCCCGAAGCGGTGGTAACCGGGACCGCCCACGGCGAGCAGCGGCTCGCTGGCGCCGGTGGCGGCGATCATCAGGGGCACGACCAGGGGCAGCAGGACGAGCGGGCCAAGCAGGTCGCGGGCGCGCGAGTGGACCGCCATCGAGGAGATCAGCGTGCCGGTGGCGGCGAGGCCGAGGTCGGCGAGGACCAGCACGGCGAGGAGCGGCGGCAGCGCCGCGGCGGAGCCGAGGAAGAAGAGGGCGAAGATCGGCACCACGACCAGCTCCAGCACCAGCAGGTAGGCGAAGAGCGCTGTCGCCTTGGCGGCGAACAACGCGCTGCGGTCGATCGGGGCGAGCCGGATCGCGTCGAAGCCGCCCTCCTCGCGCTCGGCGACGAAGAGCCGGTTGACGCCGAGCAGGGCGGCGAAGAGCAGGGTCGCCCAGAGCACCCCGGCGGCGAGGCTGCCGGAAAGGCTCGTGCGGTCGAGCCCGAAGCGGAAGATGACGAAGGTGGTGGTGGCGAAGAGCGCCATCGCCGGCAGCGACTGCAGCGTGCGCAGCTCGGCCCGCAGGTCCTTGGCGAGGATCGTGGCGAAAGCGGTGCGGGACGGGGTCATCGCTCCCCCTTCCGGTGCGCTTTATGTGGGTATAGGCCGTAAAAGGCGCACCGGAAGCTCATCGGACCGCCACCTTGCCGCCGGCTTCCAGCCGCAGGACCTGGTCGGCCTCGGCTTCGAAGCGCTCGGGGTCGTGGCTGACGATCACCCGGGTGCGGTCCGGGGCGGGACCGACCAGCGCCCGCGCCAGCTCGCGTCCCTCGGCGTCGAGGTTGGAGTCGGGCTCGTCGAGCAGCAGCAGCTCGGGCTCGTGCAGGACGCAGCGGCAGATCGCCAGCCGCTGCCGCATCCCGGCCGAGAGCTCGTCGACACGCTCGTCACCACGGCGCTCCATCGCCGCCGCGGCGAGCAGCTCCGCGATCCGCGTCTCGGCGCCCTCTCCCCGCAGCCCGTGCAGGCGGGCGTGGAAGCGCAGGTTCTCGCGGCCGCTGAGGTCGCGGTAGAGCAGCGGCTCGTGGCCGAGGAAGCCGATCCGGCCGCGCAGCTTCCAGGCCTCTCCCGGCAGCGCGCAGCCCAGCGCCCGCACCTCGCCGCCGCTCGGCCGCAGCAGGGTGGCGAGAATGCGCAGCAGGGTCGTCTTGCCGGCCCCGTTCGGCCCCAGCACCAGCAGCGTCTCGCCCCGCGCCAGCTCCAGCCCGACGCCGTCGAGGGCGGTCCGTTCGCCGTAGTCGCGGCGCAGCCCGGCGAGGCTGAGCGCCGGTTCTTCTGTCGCCTGGCCGGGCTCCACTGCGGGGATTGTGAAGGTCTAGGGTGCCGCAGGACAATCTCGCAAGGAGGAACGAATGAGCAGGACCAAGAGGGCAGGGGCGGTACTGGCGACGCTGATCGGCGCCGTGGCGCTGTTTGCGATCCCGGCAACGGCAAGCGGCCCGGGCCAGACCGTGAAAGTCACCTCGACGCTGCAGATCAGCTCCTACGGCTATTTCGGCAAGGTGAAGTCGCCGAACTCGAACTGCCTCGCCGAACGCACGGTGGTGCTGAAGCAGCAGGGCCACGGCGTGCTCGGCACCGACACCTCCGACGACAAAGGCCGTTGGAAAGTCGATCCCGAAGAACTGCACTTCAAGGGAAAGCTGCCGTTCAAGCTCAACGCCGTGCTGAAGCCGATCACCCAGGCGACCGCAGGACCGATCTACAAGTGCTCGGGGGCGACCTCGAAGACGATCACGATCAGCGGCGGCTGAGCCGCAAAGGGGGGTTTGTTCGCTCACGGTACGCTTTGAAATCGTGAGCGAATCACCCCCCATTTTGAACGAGGTCGACACCTACGGCCCGGCCTACATGCGTGTCGCCGACCAGCTTGGCCGCTACGAGGGCAACGAGGAGGAGGCGCCGCTGGCGGTCGAGCTGCTCGGGCTCTCCGAGGGCGACCGGGTGCTCGACGCCGGCTGCGGGCTCGGCCGCTTCGTCGCCGCCCTGGCCGAGAACGGGATCGACGCGGTCGGGGTCGACATCTCCGAGATCGCGATTGCCGAGGCCAAGCGGGTCTACCCCGGCCCGGCCTACTACGTCGCCGACCTGATGCAGCCGCTGCCGCCAGAGCTGCGCGGCTTCGACGGCCTGGTCAGCCTCTCCTCGAGCTTCGGCTTCGGGGCGACGGTCGCCGAGGACGAAGCGATGCTGCGGGCCTACCACGACGCGCTGCGGCCGGGGGGCAAGATGGCGATGGAGCTCTCCGACCTCGAGCGCTCGCGCCACCGGCTGAAAACCGACGAGGGCGTGGTCGAACGCGAGACCAACGGGGTGAAGGAAACCCTCGATGTGAACTTCTCGACCGGGATGCTGCACGTCCACTACGTCTACGGCGACGACGTGGTCGACTCGCGCATCCGCATGTACGAGGCGGCGGACCTTCAGCGGATGGCGGAAGCCGCCGGCTTCCACGACGTCGAGCACTACGGCAACTTCGCCGGCGGCCCGAAGCGTCCAGAGGATCGCCTCGTGCTCGTAGCCACTGCATGACGGCGCACGGCGCGGCGGTTGTCGTCGACGCCTACTCGACCGGCGCTCGGCTCGCCCCCCGCTTCGCCGCTGCCGGGATGCCGGTCGTCCATGTGCAGAGCAGCCCGACGCCTTCCGGATTTCTACGCCCGCGCCTTCCGCGACGGCGACTTCGTCGAGAACGTCGTCCACGACGGCGACCTGGAGGCGACCGCCGCCCGGGTCGCCGCCCACGACCCCGCCTTCGTCGTCGTCGGCGCCGAGCCGGGGGTGCCGCTGGCCGACGCGCTCAGCGAGCGGCTCGGGTTGCCGACCAACGGCAGCGCGCAGAGCGCCGCTCGGCGCGACAAGAACGCGATGAGCGAAGCGCTGCGGAGCGCCGGGTTGCGCACGGCCGAGGCGCTGAAGACCGCCGACGCCGCCGAGGCGGTCGCCTGGGCGGCGGAGCGCGGCGGTGCCCCGGTGGTGGTCAAACCGCTCGACAGCGCCGGGACCGACGGGGTAAGCATTTGCGCCGACGCCGCCGCGATCGAGGCCGCCTTCGCCGCGAACCTGGGCCGTCCCAACGCCCTGCATGGGGCAAACGAGGAGCTGCTCGTCCAGGAGCTCTTGGAGGGGACCCAGCTTTTCGTCAACTCGGTCAGCTGGGACGGCATCCACCACGTCTCCGAGGTCTGGCGCGACAACAAGCTCCGGGTCGGGGCCAACTTCATCTACGACTACGAGGAGCTGCTGCCGCGCCACGGCGAGCAGCAGGACCAGGTCGTCCCCTACGTCGAGTCGGTGCTGGACGCGCTCGGCATTCGCTACGGCCCCGCCCACACCGAGGTGATG
This sequence comes from uncultured Solirubrobacterales bacterium, assembly GCA_963714665.1. Taxonomy (GTDB): domain Bacteria; phylum Actinomycetota; class Thermoleophilia; order Solirubrobacterales; family 70-9; genus VRUE01. The sequence goes on from CAVQPE010000008.1 coordinate 600,304, forward strand.
CTCACCGCGACCGGCCCGGTCCTGGTCGAGTCCGGAGCGCGGATGCATGGCTCGGTCCCCGACGAGATCGTCGACCGCTGCACCCCCAGCCACCAGACTCTGACCGCCGAGGCCTATCTCGACCCCCACGCGGTCGCCCGCCGCGCCCAGCGCCCCTACGAGCTGGCCGCGGGCGCCTACTGCGTGATGCTGATCTCCCAGCACGAAGGGCGGATCGTCTCCGACACGGGCCTGCGCAAGATCGAGGCGCTGCCCTCCTTCGCGGGAACGATCTCAATGCTGGGCCCGGGCGACACGCTGAAAAAGACCATCGACCTCTTCTCCTGCCCGGGAATCATCTACCTAGTAGACCCCGACCGCGCCCGGCTCAAACAGGACTACGACCGAATCCGCGAGCTCGACGCGGAAGGGGCCGTATTCGAGCTGGAGGAGCTAGTCGCCTCGTAGGACCCGCCCCGGTAGGGGTGGAGCGTCTTGTACTTTTTCGCCGACCCCACCCGAGGCGCCAAGCCCAACCCCGTCTCACCGAAAAAGTTAAGCGGAACCCCTACCGGGGCGGGTCCTCACCCACCACGCTTGCGCAAAGTGCGGCGACCTACCTTGAGCAGGGGACCCGCGCCTTCGCGAAGCGCTTTCGTGCGGACCGCGCCCTTGCCGTAGAGGAGCTTGGCCGAGGCACGCACCGCTTCGCCCAGAGTCTCGTCGTAGGGGTGCCACCAGAAGTCGCGGGTCAGGCCGGGCTCCCAGGAGTTCATCTTCACGTTGACGCACTCGTAGAAGCCAAATTTGGAGTGCGAGCGGCCGACGCCGGAGTCCTTGATGCCGCCCCAGGCGCACTGGCAGGCGCCGTGGCTGAAGGAGTGGTCGTTGACCCAGACCATTCCCGACTCGATCCGCCGCGCGATCCGCTCGCCCTTCTGGCGGTCCTTGGTCCAGACCGAGGCGCCGAGGCCGAACTCGGAGTCGTTGGCGAGGTCGATCGCCTCCTGCTCGGAGTCGACGACGACGATCGGCAGTACCGGGCCGAAGATCTCCTCGCGCATGATCCGCATCTCGTGCGTGACCCCGGTGAGGACGGTCGGGGCGACGTACTTGCCGGAGAGGCCGGGGACGTCGGTCGGGCCGCCGCAGAGCTTGGTGGCGCCGGAGGCGACCGCGTCGGCGATCAGGTCGACGACGATCTCGTACTGGCCCTCGGAGGTCATCGGGCCGATCTCGGTCTCCCACTGCATCGGGTCGCCGAGGCTCAGCCGCTCGGCCTCGCGGGCGACGCCCTCGACGAAGCGGTCGGCGACCTCCTGCACGACGTAGACGCGCTCGATTCCCGAGCAGGTCTGGCCAGCGTTGGCGAAGCCGCCCCAGACGGCGCCGGAGATCGCGTTGGGCAGGTCGGCGTCGGCGCAGACGATCATCGGGTCCTTGCCGCCGAGCTCGAGCACCGAGCCCTTCAGCCGCTGCGCGCAGACCTCGCCGACCTTGCGGCCGACCTCGACCGAGCCGGTGAAGAAGATCTTCCCGCCGCTGGATTTGGCCAGCGCGTCGCCGACCGCGCCGCCGCCGTGGACGACCCGGATCAGGCCCTCGGGCAGGCCGCCCTTCTCGAAGACGCGGCGGATCGCCTCGCCCAGCAGCGGCGTCAGGCTGGCCGGCTTCAGCACCACGCCGTTGCCGGCCATCAGCGCGATCGCGACCTCGCCGAAGGGGATCGACCAGGGGTAGTTCCAGGGCGCGATCACGCCGACGACGCCGATCGGCTCGTAGGTGAAGCGGCTTTTCTTGGTCATCAGGAAGGACTGGCTCATCCGCACCTTCTCGTCGGCGAGGATCTTCGGGCCCGCCTTGGCGCACCAGTGCAGCGCGTCGACGGTCGGCAGCAGCTCCATCGTGTAGGCCTCGGCGCGGGGCTTGCCCTGCTCCTGGACGAGCAGCTCGGCGATCTCGTCGATCTCGTCGAGCAGCGCGTCGGCGGCGCGCTTCATGTAGCGGGCGCGGTCCGCAAGCGACAGCTCCGCCCAGGCAGGTTGGATGCGGGCGACGTCGTCGACGACCCCCTGGACCTGCTCGGGCGTGATCGTCGCAACCGAGCCGACCAGCTCACCGGTGGCGGGGTTGAACGACTCGAGGGTGGACTGGGCGGGGGGTGACTGCGTCGCGCTCTCCATGCGTTCGAGTGTAAAGGGGTGTTGTCTATCCGGCGCGGCTGGGCGCGATCGCCTCTCTGCGCCAGCGCAAATAGCTGGGCCCGACGTTGCGCAGGGCCGGCGGCAGCAGCGGGGTAATGCCGCGCGACGTCGCCGCGAGCAGCTGAAGCTGACGCTCCTGGGTGCGCGTCCAGGGGACGCCGAAGCGCTCGCGCAACACGGGAGAGAGCATCCCGCCCGTGACCAGGCCGATCTGGTGCACGGCCGGGATGCGGGCGACGCGCCACGCGGCCTCGGGCAGGAACGGCAGGTCGGGTCGCGTCGGCGCCTGCAGCGACTCGAGGACTTCCTCGACCGCCGCAGTGCGCTCGAGGCGCTCCGCCGCCATCTGCTCGAAGTAGTCGCCGAACTCCGCCCAGGTCTCCGGCAGGTCGCGCTCGCGAACGCCGATCAGCTCGCCCTGGAGCCGCCATTCGGCGTAGAACCCCTCGACCTGGGTGCGGTCCATCGCCCTGCCGAGCAGCTCGTGGCCGCGCACGATCGAGTGGGCGAGGGTGGCGTGGACCCAGGCATATGCCTCCGGCTCGAGCGCGTGGTAGCGCTCGCCGTCGGGCTTCACCCCCTTGATCCGCTTGTGCATCTCGCGGATGCGCCGGCCCATGTCGCCGGCCAGGGACGGACCGCCGTATGTCATCGCGTAGGTGTAGTCGAGGGTGCGAAGCAGCCGGCCCCAGGGGTCGGCGCGGAAGTCGGAGTGCTCGCTGACCCCGGCGCCGACCGTGGGGTGGCCGACCTGGAGCAGGATCGCGTAGGCGCCGGTGCCGATCAGGCGGACGTCGCCTCCGTAGCGCCAGAGGACCGAGCCGGGTTTGGGTACTTGGCGGGTTGCGTCCACGGGGTCAGTGTAGGTGCGTTTTGAGGGATCGGGGGAGGTCTCGCCGGTGCCCATGCACCGCCTTGCGGCGGTGCAATGTCGTGCCGCTTCGCGGCCCAGGGTCACCTTGCCGGGGGCCGCTTCGCGAGGCACCGTCGAGACCTCCCCCGATCCCCTCATACTGGCCGTGATGGCTGACCGGCTGTTCGATACTGGTGAAGGCTCCCCCGCTGGGGTTCCCGCTTCCGATGCTCCGCTGGCGGTGCGGATGCGGCCGCGGAGCTTGGATGAGCTTGTCGGGCAGGAGCATGTGTTGGCGCCCGGGTCGGCGCTGCGGACGGCGATCGAGTCGGGTCATCCGCATAGCTCGATCTTGTACGGACCGCCCGGGGCTGGCAAGACGACGTTGGCTCGGATCGCTGCTGCCGGGGCCGAAGGCGCCTTCGAGGAGGAGTCGGCGGTCAATGCGGGGAAAGCTGAGATCCGGGCCGTGATCGAGCGAGCGCGGGAGCGGCGAGCGGGTAGCGGTCGTCCCACGGTTTTGTTTCTCGACGAGATTCACCGCTTCAACAAGGCTCAGCAGGACGCGCTGCTGCCGGCTGTCGAGGAAGGGTTGCTGACGCTGATCGGGGCCACCACGGAGAACCCTTACTTCGAGGTGAATTCGGCGCTGCTCTCGCGTTGCCAGGTCTACGAGCTGCGCCCGCTCGAGCCTGGACAGGTGGAGGAGTTGTTGCGGAGGGCGCTCGCCGATCCCGAGCGTGGGCTCGCTGATCCGCCCCCGGTCGAGGACGCGGCTCTGGCGATGCTCGCCCATCGCAGCGGCGGCGATGCTCGCGTCGCGCTCTCGGCGCTGGAGCGGGCGGTCGAGCGCGCATCCGACTTTGACCCCGCTGGAGGTGGGTCGAAGTCGGATGCGATCGACGTCGCCGCAATCGAGGACGCGCTGCAGCGCAAGGCGCTCGACTACGACCGCGCAGGGCGACCGCCACTACGACTTCGTCTCGGCCTGGATCAAGGCGACGCGCGGCTCCGACGTCGATGCCTCTCTCTACTACCTGGCGGTGATGCTGGAGGGGGGAGAGGACCCGCGCTTCATCGCCCGCCGGATGGTCATCCTCGCCTCCGAGGACGTCGGCAACGCCGACCCGCAGGCGCTGCTCGTCGCCGACGCTGCGGCGCGGGCTGTCGACCGGGTCGGCCTGCCCGAGTGCGCGCTCAACCTCGCCCAGGCCGCCGTCTACCTGGCGCTGGCGCCGAAGTCGAACGCCTCCTACAAAGGTCTCGGGGCGGCCCGCGGCGAGGTCCGCGAGAACGGCGCCAAGACGCCGCCCGACTATCTGCGCGATGCGCACTACCCTGGCGCCAAGACCCTCGGCCGGGGTGAGGGCTACCGCTACGCGCACGACGAGCCCGGCGGGGTGAGCGACCAGCAGCTGCTGCCCGAGGGGCTGGAGGATCGCCGCTTCTACACCCCCACCGACCGCGGCTTCGAGGCCGAGCTGGGGCGGCGCCTGGAGGCCCTGCGCAAGAAGCTCCGCGACGGCTAGCACCGGCGCAACTTCTCCAGGGGGCACGTGTTTCAATGGTCGGCTTTCCAAGCTAGAGCCAGGGAGAGCCGATATACCGGTCGGAGGCCTGGACTGGGGGCCTCCGACCGGGACCAAATCGGGGACACACAGGGGGGACGGTGACCGCGCCTTGCTCAGAGGGCGCAGTCACCGCGTCGGGGGCGCTTCGCGAGGGACTCCGCGGAGCGGCTCCTCGTCTCCTCTATCGTCCGCTGCATGGCAACGGAGAAGCTGCGGCTAGGTGGGATGGCCCTTCGCAACGGGCTTCTGATCCATGGGCCGACTCACTGGGCCGCCGCGGTGCGAGGCCCCGACGGCTCGGTCCAGGTCGCCTCGGCGTCGAAGCCGGAACTGGCCCCCGGGTTGGCCGCACGGCTGCCCGGCCTGCGCGGCCCGCTGAAGCTGGCCGAGGCGCTGGCGGTGCTGCCGCTGGTGCGTCGGCGACTGCCGGCGGCGCGGCTGCCCTTCGAGGACCGGCGCGTCTTGGTCGCGATCGGGACGACGCTGTTCGCGACCGCGGCGCTGCGCAGGCGCTTCGGCAGCTCGGCCCTGCGCGAGGGCGCCGTGCAGGCGATCGGAGCCGTGCCCGCGATGGTGGCGCTGCTCGACCGCGACCTCGCCGCCTACCACGGGGTCGAGCACAAGGCGATCGCCGCCTACGAGCAGGGAATCGACGACCCGGCCGGCGTGCCCAAGGAGCACGACCGCTGCGGCTCGAACCTGCTCGCGCCGATGATGCTGCTCTCCGCCGGCGGCACGGTGCTGCTTGAGCGCCTCGTCGACAGGCCGGGGCCGGCGGCGCGCGCCGTGGTCGGGCTCGGCGGCGCCTCGATCGCGGTCGAGATGTTCGCCTGGAGCGACCGCCACCACGGCGACCCCCTGGCCGAGGCCTTCCACACGCCGGGCCGGGAGATCCAGCGCCTGATCGCGACCAAGGAGCCGACCCCGGAGCAGCTCGAGGTCGGCATCGCCGCGCTGGCCGAGATCCTCCGCGCCGAGAACGCCGCGTAGACTGCCGCCTCGTGTTCGGACGCATCGACCACATCGGCGTCGCCGTCGAGGACCTCGACGCCGCCCTCGCGCTCTACGAGAAGAGCTTCGAGATGGCGCTCGCGCACCGCGAGACGGTCGAGGAGCAGGGCGTCGAGGCGGTCCTGCTCGACGTCGGCGAGGGCCACGTCGAGCTGCTGGCCCCGCTCGGTCCCGACACCCCGGTCGGCAAGTTCGTCGCCCGCAAGGGTCCGGGCCTGCACCACGTCGCCTACGCGGTCGACGACATCGACGCGACGCTCGTGAGCCTGGCGGCCGCCGGGATCGAGCTGATCGACAGCGAGCCGCGGGTGGGAATCCGCGGCAGCCGCGTCGCCTTCCTGCACCCGCGCTCGACCGGCGGCGTGCTTACCGAGATCGTCGAACCTGCAGAAGGAGGGCACTGATGGCAGAGGCAGCGCAGAAGGTGGAGATCGGCTTCGAGGGCGGCCAGGTGATCTCGGCCCGCCTCGGCGAGGACGACTTGAAGGACCTGCGCAAGCAGGTCGAGAAGGGCGGCTGGCACGACGTCAAGACCGAGGACGGGACGCTCGCGATCTACGCCGGCAAGGTCTGCTTCCTGCGCATCGACTCCGGCGAGCACAGGGTCGGCTTCTCCCTCAACCGCCCGGACTGATGCGAGCGCGCAGGCTCCTCGGCGCTGCCGCCCTGGCGACGCTGGGAGCGGCGCTCTGGTGGCGCAAGAACCCCTCCGCCTGCCCCTACGGCCAGCGCTTCTGGGTCGAGGCGCCGCACCCGATAATCACCCGCGACCGCCTGCGCTCGGTCCTCCGACCAGAACCGGGAGAGCGCATCCTCGAGATCGGCCCCGGCACCGGCTACTACACCCTCGACATGGCCGAGTGGGTGGGCCCCGAGGGCAAGATCGAGATCTTCGACCTGCAGCAGAAGTTCCTCGACCACACGGTGGGACGCGCGGCCGAGCGGGGCTTGACCAACGTGGTCCCGACGCAAGGTGACGCAACGGGGCTCCCCTATGAGGACGACTCGATGGACGCCGTGGTGCTGACGGCGGTCCTGGGCGAGATCCCCGATCCGGTCGCCGCCCTGCGCGAGATCGCCCGGGTCCTGAAGCCATCCGGCCGCCTGATAGTCGGCGAGCTCTTCGGCGACCCCCACTTCACGACCCAGGCAAGTCTCAAACGCCAGGCCGACGAAGCAGGCCTGGCCTGGGTGACTCACTCCGGCAACTGGTTTGGATACTTCGGTCGGCTCTCGTAGTACGCTGTATTACATGGCGGCCAAACCCAAGTCCTTCTCCGCTCGCTGGGATGCCGGGGTCATTTCGCGGCTCGACCGGCGCAGTGAGGCGATCGGGGCTAACAAATCGCGGCTGGCGGAACGTTACGTAGACGAGGGGACCCGGATGGACGAGCACCCGGGTGTCGTCTTTCGTGATGGGCCGACCGGGCGGCGGGCTGCTCTGGCCGGGGGGCCTGACATCTGGGAGTTGATGGCGTCCCTCAGGCAGGGCAAGTCCCGGGGTGAAAAGGCCGTCAGTGACACGGCCAAGCTGCTCGGACTGACCGAGCTCCAGGTCCGGACCGGAGTTCGCTACTACAGCGACTATCCCGAGGAGATCGACGAGCGCATCAGGCGCAACGTCGAGGAGGCCGATGCGGCCGAAGCGGCTTGGCGGCGTGAACAGGCCGCACTGGCTTGAAGCTCCTCCTCGACGAGCAGATCAGCGGCAAGGTCGCGGAGCGGCTGCGGGATCAGGGACATGACGTTCTTGCTGTTGCTGACGAGCAGTCGTTGCGGGGTCTCAGCGATCCGGACGTCTTTGAGATCGCCCAGGCGCAGGGTCGGGCTGGTTGCCACCTACAACCGCGACGACTTCGAAGCGATCGTTCGCGGATACGCGGAGGCCGGGCGCGAGCATCATGGTTTGGTCATCGTCCACCCGACCCGGTTTCCGGGCCGGATTTCGCTCGTCTCGTCAAGGCGTTTGCCAACCTTCTCGACACCCATCCGCTCGGGAAGAGCTTTGTCGTCTGGCTGCAGGACCCGTCGTAGAGCTACGAGGCAGCGAGATTGTCCAGAGGCGCTTCTCTGCCTCGTTGACCTCCGCGGGCCGCGGCGTCGATCTCACGCCAGAGGGCCGGATCGGGCTCGTCGCTCTCGCTGGCGGCGTGGAAGGCCGCGGCCAGGTCGGTCCAGCGGGCTGCCGCCTCGGCGGCTAGCGGGGCCTCGGGCCGTCCGGCCTCCTCGAGGAAGCGGGAGTACATGAGGCGGAAGGCGCCGCCGCCGGTGCCGCGGCGCTCGATCACCTGGTAGCCGAAGCGGGCGCACCACTGCCAGTCCTCGGTTGCCTCGGGCCAGCTGCCGGCCTCCTCGGCCAGGCGCTCCACGGCGCCGAGGCCGGAGAACTCGCGGAACTCGGACTCGACCATCGCCTTGGCGGCGCGCTCGATCGCTGCCGGGATCGCCGCGCGGAGCTGCTCCTGGCTGACCGGACCGGAGGCGGTGAACATGTGGCCGGCCAGGGGGTAGGCGGGGTGCTGGCTGTGGCGCGCCTTGTCGAGGTTCTCCAGCCGCGTCGTCGTCTGCAGCTCCTCGAAGCCGGTGTCGGAGAGGTGGGCGAACTCGTCGTCGTAGCCGGCCAGGACCACCGCGTGGCCGGGGAAGTGGGCCGAGTTGCCGTAGTGGTCGAGGTAGTAGAGGTCGGTGAGCAGGAGGGTCGGGTTGCCGGCGTCGACCTCTGCCCGTGCCGCCTCCCAGGCGCCGTCGTCGCCCTGCTCGAAGGTGCGCAGCTCCAGCGCCGCGCCGGTCAGCTCGCTGAAGTTCTCCTCCAGCCGCGCCGTGCGGCCGTTGAACCAGCGGCTCGGCGAGGCGTCCTCCAGGGCCACGTAGTAGAAGCAGGCGCCCGCCCCGAGCCCGAAGGCCATCTCCTCGCTGATCTCGGCGCCGTGGAAGCCGAGCAGGTTGCGCAGGGCGGTGGAGCCGCAGTGGTGGCCTGGGGTGTGGGTGTAGCCGGGGACGGAGGGCATGGGACGGGATATTGCCTGACGCTTGCTGGCGGGCGGGTCCTGTCGTCGGGGTGGGGTGGCCTCGCTTGCGCTGCGCTCTGCTCCGGGCAAAGGGACGGAACCGCTTTCCAGGCATGAGACCTCGCCCTCCGCAGACTCCGCGCTGCGCGACACCACCCCACCCCGACGCCACCCGCCCGAGAGACCTATTCTGCTCCCGCCTATGCACGGACTCGACCTGCAACTCCTACGCGTCATGCGGACTCGCGGTCACAGCCCTGGCTTGGAGAGAGCTGCGAAAGCGTTGGGGAAGGCTGGGAACAATGGGGCGATCTGGGTTGTGCTCTGTCTCCTTGTTCTTGCCGCTACCGATTCGAATGGGGAGGCTTGGATTGTCTGTGCCGTGCTGGGGCCGATCGCGATTGCGCTCAACTACGTGGTCAAGCTGATCGTTAGGCGGCCGCGGCCGGTGCTGGAGGGGTTGCCGCCGCTGGGCGGCGCGCCCAGCTCGCTGAGCTTTCCGTCGGCTCATGCGACCTCTTCGTTTGCGGTGGCTACGGCGATGACCCGGGTCGATCCGCTTGGGGCGCTCGCCTTTCTGCTGGCGTTCGCCCTCGCGCTCGGCCGTCCCTACCTCGGCATGCACTACCCGTCCGATGTCCTCGCCGGCGCCCTGCTCGGCGTCGCCCTGGGCCTGATCGTGCCGCTCTCGCTGTGAAGGTCGGGATCGTCGGGCTGCCCAACGCGGGCAAGTCGACTCTCTTCAACGCGCTGACCAACGGCGGCGCCCAGACCGGCGACTACCCGTTCACGACGATCGAGCCCAACGTGGCGATCGCCGAGGTGCCCGACGAGCGGCTGGAGCGGATCGCCGAGACGGTTCGCAGCTCGAAGCTGGAACCGGCGACGATCGCCTTCCACGACATCGCCGGCCTGGTCAAGGGCGCCTCGGAGGGGGAGGGGCTCGGCAACCAGTTCCTCGCCTCGATCCGCGAGACCGACGCGATCTGCCACGTCGTCCGCTGCCACGCCGACTCCGGCGTGCCGCACCCCGACGGCCGGGTCGACCCGCTCGCCGACATCGAGACGATCGAGACCGAGCTGGTCATCTCCGACTACGAGCAGGCCGAGCGCCGGCTGGACCGGGTCGGCAAGGGCGCGAAGTCCGGCGACGCCGAGGCGATCGCCGAGCGCGACTGGCTGGAGCAGGTCGTCGCGGCGCTCGCCGAGGGCAGGCCCGCCCGTTCGGTCCCGGTCCCCGACGCCGCCGCCCACGGGCCGCGCAACCTGCAGGCGCTGACCACGAAGCCGATCCTCTACGTCGCCAACGTCGACGAGGGCGACGCCGAGGCACCCGAGGCGGTCGTCGCCCACGCCAAGTCGGTCGGCGCCGGGGTGGTCGCGGTCAGCGCCAGGATCGAGGGCGAGCTGGCCGAGCTCGACCCGGCCGAAGCCGAGGAGATGCGCGAGTCCTACGGGGTCGAGGGCTCCGGCCTGGCCCGCCTCGTCCGCGCCGCCTACGACCTGCTCGAGCTGATCACCTTCTTCACCGCCGGCGAGGACAAGGAGGCGGTCGCCCGCCCGCTCGCCCGCGGCTCGACCGCCTGGGAGGCGGCGGGGACGATCCACACCGAGATCCAGGACGCCTTCGTCAAGGCCGAGGCGATCGGCTGGCGGGAGCTGGTCGAGTGCGGCGGCTACGCGCCCGCCCGCGACAGGGGCCTGCTGCGGATCGAGGGCCGCGACTACGTCGTTCGGGACGGCGACGTGATCACGATCAAGGTTTAGGCCCCGCTCAGCTCGCCTGGCTCTAGGGTTCTCGCATGGACCAGGGGGCCCGCTTCCCAAAGGTGGCCGCGAAGGCCGGCCACTACGAGAGCTTCTACATCAAGGCCTGCCGGCCGGGCGGCGGCCAGGGGATCTGGATCCGCCACACGGTCCACAAGCGCCCGGGGGCCGAGCCCAACGCCTCGATCTGGTTCGTCCTCTTCGACCGCGAGGCCGGGGGGCCGCGGGCGACCAAGGTGACGGTGCCGGCGGCGGAGCTGTCGGCGCCGGTCGGCTCCTGGATCCGGGTCGACCGGGCCGAGATCGGCCCCGGCAGGGCGAGCGGCTCGATCGAGACCGAGGCGCTGAAGGCCTCCTGGGACCTGACCTTCGCCGGCGAGGCCGAGCCCTGCAAGTACCTGCCGGCCGACTGGCTCTACGAGGCGCCGGTTCCCCGCACCAAGTTCGTCGCCCCCTTCCCGAGCGCCCGCTTCGACGGCCGGCTGGAGATCGACGGGCAGGAGATCGAGCTGGACGGCTGGCCGGGGATGATCGGCCACAACTGGGGCAGCGAGCACGCCGAGCGCTGGGTCTGGCTCGAGGGGACCGGCTTCCCGGATTCCCCGGATACCTACTTCGATGCCGGCGCCGCCCGGATCAAGCTCGGTCGCCGCACGACCCCGTGGCTGCCCTCGGGGATGCTGGTCCTCGACGGCGAGGCCCACCGCCTCGGCGGCTTCGGCAAGATCCGCTCGGCCTCGGTCAAGGAGTCTCCGACCGCCTGCTAGTTCGTCCTTCCCGGCAAGGACATCGTCGTCCGCGGCCGCGTCTCGGCCCCGAAGAAGGACTTCGTCGGCTGGGTCTACGCCGACCCCAAGGGCCCCGAGCACCACACCGTCAACTGCTCGGTCTCCGACCTGGAGCTGACGGTCGAGCGCCCCGGGCAGCCCGACCGGGAGCTGACCCTCGCGGCCGGCGCCGCCTACGAGCTCGGCATGCGCGAGACCGACCACGGCATCCCGATCCAGCCCTATCCGGACGGGTGAGTTGCTGAGCCGCTCGGGGGCGGGGCGCTACTGGTGGATCTGGGTAGCGACGGTCCCGATCCTGATCTGGACCGTCGTCCGCGTCTTCGGCCTCGAGCGCGGTTACCCGCTGGTCGGGCTGATGGCGTTCACGCCATGCGTCGCGGTCGCCGCGTTGCTGGCGACCGGCATTGCCGTCGCGCTGCGCAACTGGGCCGCCGCCGCAACTGCGGCGCTGGCGACCGTCTGCCTGGCCGCGGCGGTTCTGCCGCGAGCCGTGGGCAGCGAACTGGAGGATCCAGCAGGACACCCAACCGTCACCGTGCTGGCAGCGAACATTCACCACGGGACCGCTGACCCGGCTGCCCTCGTCGCCCTGGTCGAACGCATTCATCCCGATCTGCTCAGCGTCGAGGAGCTGACGCCGCGGTTCGCGCGCGAGCTGCGCGCCGACGGCATCGGCCGTCTGCTCCCCGAGTCCCACCTCGCGGTGCACACCAACGTCAGCGGCACTGGCCTCTACGCCCGCCATCCGCTGAGGGCGATGCCCGAACCGGCCCGCTTCCAGTTCCGCATGCCGCGAGCGCTGATGGCCCTGCCGGGTGGGCGTTCGCTGCGCGTCGTCAGCGTCCATCCATACCCGCCGCTGAGCGGCAGGGTGGATGAATGGAGCGCGGCGCTCGGGAGTCTGCCCACGGCCGGTGCGGGAGTGCCCTGGGTCCTCCCGGGCGACTTCAACGCGACCCTCGACCTCGCCGAGTTCCGTGGCCTCGTCGGCCGTGGCTACCGCGACGCGGCCGATGTCGCGGGGAAGGGCCTCGAGCCGACCTGGCCGGTCGGGCACACGATGCCGCCGACGATCGCGATCGACCACGTCCTCGCCGATCGCCGTCTCGGCATCTCCGAATACGGAGTCGACGACCTTCCCGGCAGCGACCACCGGGCCATCCACGCGCGGCTGGTGCTGCCCGAGGGGCCCTAGCCCATGCCGGCGCCGCCGGCGGGCCGCTGCCGGCCTGCCCACTTCCTCCGGCGGCCTTGCCGTTGACCTGCTTGACGAAGCTCATCCAGTCGCTGTAGGTGCCGAGGGCGGCCTCGAGCTGGTCGCCGCGGACCTTGGTCACGCCGCCCGTCCCGTAGAGCTTGGCCCAGACGATCCGGGGGGAGACGCCGCGCTCGGTGACGACGACTTTCTTCAGCGCCCCGTCGAGGTAGCCGGCCAGCCTGGAGCTGATTTCCGGGCCGGAGAAGCGCAGCGTCCAGTTGTGCAGCGGGCAGTAGGAGTCGTAGGGGTCGGGGACGCCGACGAGATAGGGGACCGCGGGGCCGAAGAAGACGTTCTGGACGCTCTCGGTGTGGCCGCCCGAGCAGGCGGAGAAGTAGGTCTCGGCGATTTTGCCGCCGTACATCACGACCTGGCCCTTGGTCGCGTTCGCCGCCGCGTTGGTCGAGGCGGTCTCGCTGGTCAGCCCGCCGTAGACCTGGCTGCGGGTGTCGTTGTAGAGGTCGAAGCCGTTGCCGCCGACGCCGGCGCTGAGGGCGAAGGAGCGCGACGCGACCGCCTGCGCACGCAGCTCCTCCCGCGGCCAGGAGGGCGGCGACTCGTTGGGGATCACGCCTTTGACGTACTGCTCGAGCGCGAGCGCGTTGACGACGTTGAGCGAGCCGACGTCGCTGTCGGTCGGCACGACCTCGAGGGCGCCGCGGTAGGTGCCGATGCCGGCGATCGCGATCCTGCCGTGCCCGGCGGCGCGGAGCTTGCGCCCGCAGTCGGCCAGCCGCTTGCCACCCGAGCTGCGCAGCATCACCCGCGAGCCGTTGCGGTGCGCCTCGTAGTCCCGCGCCGGGTCGAGCGCTTTTCCGCAGGCGCTGGTGGCGGCGCTGAAGCCGACGTCGCCCGAGGAGATGTCGAGCAGGACGCGGACGATCCGCGTCCGTTCGACCTGGCCGATCGTGGTCCCCGGGTAGTAGTGGGCGAGGATGAAGCGGTAGCTCTTGCCGTGCAGGGCGTAGCCATAGGCGCCGTACTGGCTGACGCCGACGCCGTGGCCGAAGCCGTGCCCCTTGATCAGCCAGGAGACGCTCGCGTTGGCCGTGGGCGCGAACACGAGGCAGAGGATCAGTGCTGTGAGGCGGGTGCCCGCATCTTCGGTCAACAGGTTCTCAGGTGCAGCGAGTCGCGGCCTGCTCTACGCTTGATCGCGTGCAGGCGGTCGATCACAAGCTCCTCGCCGCGGGCGAGTGGCTGGAGACCGGCGAGTGGGGCGAGGTCAAGAGCCCCTACGACGGGACCGTCGTCGGCCGGGTCGCCGAAGGCGACGCCGCGCTGGTCGACCGCGCCGCCGAGGCCGCACAGGAGGCCTTCGAGTCGGCCGACTTCCCCCAGCACGAGCGCGCCGCGGTGCTCGACCGCGCCGCCGAGCTGGTCGGCGAACGGGTCGAGGACCTGGCGCTGACGATCGCCGCCGAGGCCGGCAAGCCGCTGAAGACCGCCCGGGTCGAGGCGGCCCGCAGCGTCGACACCCTCACCTTCTCCGCCACCGAGGCGCGCAAGCTGACCGGCGGCACGGTGCCGATGGAGGCCTCGCCGGCGGGCGCCGGCAAGCTCGGCGTGATGCTGCGCGTCCCCTACGGCGTCGTCGGCGCGATCAGCCCCTTCAACTTCCCGCTCAACCTGGTCGCCCACAAGCTCGGCCCGGCGATCGCCGCCGGCAACGCGATCGTGCTCAAGCCGGCCGGGCAGACGCCGATCTCGGCCCTGAAGCTGGCCGCGATCCTGGTCGAGGCGGGCCTGCCGGAGGGCTGGCTCAGCGTCATCCCCGGCCCCGGCAGCGAGGTCGGCAACGCGATCGTCGAGCACGAGCTGACCCGGGCGCTCACCTTCACCGGCTCGGCCGGGGTCGGCTGGGGCATCCGCAGCCGCGTCCCGCACAAGAAGGTCAACCTCGAGCTCGGCTCCAACGCGCCGCTGATCGTCCACGCCGACGGCGACTGGGAGACGGCGGCGGACAAGGCGAAGCTGCACGCCTTCTCGCACGCCGGGCAGAGCTGCATCTCGATCCAGCGGGTCCTCGTCCACGAGGACGTCGCCGACGCCTTCACCGAGCGCCTCGTCGCCAACGCCGAGACGCTGCGGGTCGGCGACCCGCTCGACCCCGAGACCGACGTCGGGCCGCTGATCTCGCCCGGCGACCGCGACCGGGTCAAGGAGTGGGTCGACGAGGCGGTCGCCGCCGGGGCCGAGCTGCTGACCGGCGGCGAGCTCGTCGACGAGGGTCGCTGCCTGGCCCCGACCCTGCTCGGCTCGCCGCCGCGCGAGGCCAAGGTCTGGTGCGAGGAGATCTTCGGCCCGGTGGCGACGATCGACCGCTACTCCGACTTCGGCGAGGCGCTGCGGATGGCCAACGACTCCAAGTTCGGCCTCCAGGCCGGCGTCTTCACCCGCGACATCGGCCGCGGCCTCGAGGCGGCCAGCACCCTCGAGTTCGGCGGCGTCCTGATCAACGAGGTCCCCACCTTCCGCGCCGACCAGATGCCCTACGGCGGCGTCAAGGACTCCGGCAACACCCGCGAGGGCCCGGCCTTCGCGGTCCAGGAGCTGACCGAGGAGCGCTTCGTCACCCTGCAGGGATAAGTACCAACTATAGTTGTGATATAGAAACTAAAGTTTGCTACTATCGGACGGTGGACTTCAAGCATCCGCTAGCTGTCGTGACTCCAACCCTGGACGGTGACGTCCTCGCTCTGCTTGCCCGGTCCGACGAATGGTTTAGCGGCCGCCAGCTACACAAAATGCTTGGCCGGGCTTCTGAGCCGGGAGTTCGCAAAGCCGCAGAGCGGCTCGTCGATCAGGGAATAGTGGTGAAACAGCAGGTGGGGAGGGCGAAGGTCTACGGACTGAATCGCCGGCACATCGCCGCCAAATACGTGGAGGGACTCGCCGCGCTTCGCACAGCCCTGATGGAGCGCCTCAGCGATGCGCTCGCTAGCTGGAAAGAGCGACCGCTGGCGGGAATTCTCTTCGGCTCGGTTGCGCGCGGGGAGGCAACCCCACGCAGCGACCTCGACCTGCTGCTGGTCCGCCGCCGCACAGTCGACGAGGACTCGCCAGTTTGGCAGCGACAAGTCTCCAACCTTGGCCGGGGAGCCACCGAGTGGACCGGCAACGACGCCCGGATTCTCGAGTACGGCGAGGACGAGCTCGGACCAAGCGGTTGCCGGCCTTGTCGAGGACGCGATCGAACAAGGGATCGAGCTGTTCGGATCCCGCCACCATCTCTGGAATCTGGTGAAGGGAGGGGAGCGCTGAATGGCGACTCGGATCAAGGATTGCGACGAAGGGGTAGCGACAGGTCGCTTCCGCAAGGCAGAGCAGTTCTTGGCGGCCGCCCGGAACGTTCGGGATCTCGCCGACGATGAGGCGCGAGGTTGGGGACGTTCTCGTGACTCTCTGTGTCCATGCCGGAATCGCGGCCTCCGACGTGATTTGCTGCACGGCACTCGGTCATTTCGTTCAGGGTGATGACCACAACCAGGCAGTTGCGGAGCTGTCAAAGGTGAGGCCCGACGGCGAGAAGTTGGGCAATGACCTCAGGGCGCTTTTGATGATGAAGACCCGAGCCGGCTACGCCGCCCCGCCGGTTACCGCCGAGCAGCGAAAGCGAGCCTGGCGGAGGGCAGAGGCCCGTGGTCGACGCCGCTGCCAAGCGACGCACGGCCTAGGCGGCTGTCAGCTTGCTGCTACTCGTGCGGCCGGGCCATGCGGCGGTGGTCGAGCGCCTCCTCGAGCACCGCGGGCTCGACGCCCTGCTCGAGGGCCACCTCGCGCAGGGAGCGGCCCGACTCGGCCGCGGCCTTGACGATGTCGGCGGCGCGGTCGTAGCCGATGTGGGGGTTGAGGGCGGTGGCCGTGGCCAGGGTCGCCTCGGCGTGGCGCTCGGTCATCTCCTCGTTGGCCTCGATCCCGGCGACGCATTTCTCGTCCAGCAGGCGCGAGGCGGAGGCGAGCAGCTTGATCGAGTCGAGCAGGTTGCGGGCGATCAGCGGCACCCGCACGTTGAGCTCGAACTGGCCCTGGCTGCCGGCGACGGTGATCGCGGCGTCGTTGCCGATCACCTGGGCGGCGACCTGGATCACGACCTCGGGGATCACCGGGTTGACCTTGCCGGGCATGATCGAGGAGCCCTTCTGCAGCTCCGGCAGGCGCAGCTCGGCGAGGCCGGCGCGCGGGCCGGAGCCCATCAGCGCCAGGTCGTTGGCGATCTTGTTGAGCGAGACGGCGTAGACCTTGAGCGCGCCGGAGAGCTCGACCAGGGCGTCGCGGTTGCCCTGCGCCTCGAAGGGGTCGAGCGGCGCCGAGATCTCCAGGCCGGTATCGGCGGCGAGCTTCTCGCGCACCTTGGCGGCGAACTCGGGGTGGGTGTTGAGGCCGGTGCCGGTCGCGGTGCCGCCGAGCGGGATCTGGCCGACCCGGCGCAGCGTCGCCTCGACCCGCTGCACGCCGAGCCGCACCTGCGCCGCGTAGCCGCCGAACTCCTGGCCGAGGGTGACCGGGACCGCGTCCATCAGGTGGGTGCGGCCGGCCTTGACGACGTCGGCGAACTGCTCGGACTTGGCCTCGAGCGCCGCCTCCAGCCCGCCCATCGCCGGCAGCAGGTCGTGGGTCACCTCGCCCAGCGCCGCCAGGTGGACGGCGGAGGGGAAGACGTCGTTGGAGGACTGGCCCATGTTGACGTGGTCGTTGGGGTGGGCCCCGTCGCCGGCGAGGTTGGCGAGCACCTCGTTGGCGTTCATGTTCGAGGAGGTGCCGGAGCCGGTCTGGAAGACGTCGACCGGGAACTGGTCGTCGTGCTCGCCCGCGGCGACCGCTTCGCCGGCGGCGGCGATCCGCTCCGCGAGGTCGGCGTCGAGCCCGCCCAGCTCGCCGTTGGCCAGCGCCGCGGCGGCCTTCAGCCGGCCCAGCCAGCGGACGACGGGAACCGGAACCCGCTCGCCCGAAACCGGGAAGTTGTCGACGGCCTTGGTGGTCTCGCCACCCCAGAGCTGCTCAGTCAAGGTCCGTGCCTCCATCGAAGTCGTTGTACCCGAAGCGTATTCAGCCGCGGGCGTGGCCGGCGTCGAAGCCCCGCGGTAGGCGTCGAGGAAGCTCGTCGGCAGCGGCCGGTTGTCGGGGCTGTAGCGGGCGGCGGCGGTGAGGCGGCGGATCAGCTCGGCGTGGATGCCGTCGGTTTGCTCGGCGCCCGCGCTGGGCGGCGCCGAGCAGGTAGCCGAGCTCGAGGTTGGCGGCGCCGCCCGGCTCGGCCCGCGCCTGCGGCGTTGAGCCTGGTCGCCGCGTCGACCATCGCCGTCCCCACGCGTGGCGAGGTCGCCGCCCTGCTGGTTCTCGACCAGGCAGTCGGTGATCGGCGTCTCGCCCCTCAGCTCGACTGCCCCCGGCGCGCTCTCCAGTGCCACCAGATAAGGGCCCGCGCCTTCGAGACAGGCAACCGGCGTCGAGCTGTCCGTCGACCCGCAGCCGCCGAGGATCGCGAGGGCCGAGACTGCGATGGCGATCCGGGCACGCATCGGCCGACAATCCTAGAAGCGCCCATGCCTAAAAGCTTTCCGCCAGAAGCGCCGCGCGGCTTTGCACAGCCTCCGCGAGGGCCTTCGGGGGTCTCCTCTCCAGGAACTCCCGCGAAGCGGCCTGGAGAGGAGACCCCCGAAGGCCCGTTCAGATAAGCCGGGCTCAGTCCCCGCGCGGCGAGACGCCGCCGGAGTGGATCGTCGAGATGCCGCCGGCCGGGCCGGTCGGCGGCGCTGGGGGCGTTTTTGTGCGCTTGTGCCGGGGTTGGCGCTGTTTGCTCGCGGTGCTGGCGCCGACCGGGAAGACCTCGACCCATTCGGCGAGCTGGAACTCGGGCGCAGCGGCGTGTTCCCAGGAGAGGTGGAGGTGGTTGCCGCAGCCGTGGCCGGCGTCGCCGTCGTAGCCGACCCAGCGGAAGGGGGGCGCCGGCTGGTTCTGCTGCGGCTCGGCCCAGAGGGCCAGGCGGGTGATGCCCTGCCAGGACGCGTCGCATTTGGCGCTCCCGTTGAGCGGCACGATGTCGACGGCGAGGCCGTTGTAGTGATCGGAGTGCTTGACGTGGCAGTTGTTGCAGCCGACGTGTTCGCCGTTGGGCAGCGGGCCCGAGTAGCCGTCGGTGACGTAGATCGGGAAGTGCTGCGGCGATCCAGCGCAGGTCGGGGACGATGCGGCGGTCGACCATGTCGCCTTCTTCGTGCGGGATCGCGGCCGGGATCGGGACGATTTCGCCCGGCGCGTAGGCGAGGCGGGTCGGAGGCCGGCCCGGCGTTCGCCGGGCACGGCTGACAGCTGCGCAGAGGGTCCACGGCCGCGGCGATGGCGACGAGAATCCTGCGTAGCGCATGCGGTTGGCTCCCACGGTTGGCGGTTATCGGCTGGGCCGGAGGGGCATCCCTTGAGAACCGCATGACCGCTGATAGGGTTTCGTTCGCGATGGCGACGCGTCCGCGAAGCCAGCTTCGACCTCTTCCGCGCCCACGGGATGACGACGATGTTCGGCAACCCGGGCTCGACCGAGCTGCCGATGCTCGCCGACTTCCCCTCGGACTTCCGCTACGTGCTCGGCCTGCAGGAGGCGGTCGTGGTCGGGATGGCCGACGGCTTCGCCCAGGCCTCGGGCCGCACCACGGTCGCCAACCTGCACACGGCGCCCGGCGTCGGCAACGCGATGGGGGCGATCTTCAACGCCCAGGCCAACCACTCGCCGCTGCTGGTCACCGCCGGGCAGCAGGCGCGGGCGCAGATCACCCTGCAGGCGAACCTGACCAACCGCGACGCGATCCGCATGCCCCACCCGCTGGTCAAGTGGTCCTATCGAGCCGGCGCGGGCCGAGGACGTGCCGCTCGCCCTCGCCCACGGCACCCACCTCGCCGGCCTGCCGCCGAAGGGCCCGGTCTTCGTCTCGATGCCGATGGACGACTGGTACGCCGAGGTCGACGAGGCCGACGCGCGCGAGGCGATCGGGCGCCGCGTCGACGGCCGCGCCGCCGCCGACCCCGCCGCCGTCCGCGCCCTCGCCGACCGCCTCGACGGCGCCGCCAACCCGGTGCTGGTCGCCGGCCCCGACATCGACGCCTCCGGCGCCTGGGAGGACGCGGTCGCGCTCGCCGAGCGCCAGCGCCTGCCGGTCTGGGCAACGCCCGCGACCGGCGGCGGCCGCCTCGGCTTCCCCGAGAGCCACCCCAACTTCCGCGGCGTCCTGCCGCCGGCGATCGGCCCGGTCGGCCAGACGCTGGAGGGCCACGACCTGATCCTCGTCGTCGGCAGCTCGGTCTTCCCCTACTACCCCTACATCCCCGGGCCGCTGCTGCCGGAGGGGGCGAAGCTGGTCGCGATCACCAGCGACCCCGACGAGGCGGCGCGGGCGCCGATGGGCGACGCGATCGTCGCCGACGTGAAGCTGACCCTGGCGGCGCTGCTCGCGGACCTGCCCGAGTCCTCCCGCCCGGCACCCGAGCCGAACCCGGGGCCGCAGGAAATCCCGCCCAGCGACCCGCTCAACTCCTCGACCGTGCACACCGCCCTCGCCGAGGTCTTCCCCGAGGACGGCGATCGTCGTGCTCGAGTCCCCGTCCAGCACCCTTGCCCTGCGCAACCAGCTGCGCCTCTCGCGGCCGGGCAGCTACTACTTCTCGCGCCGGCGGCGGCCTCGGCTTCGGCCTCGCCGCCTCGGTCGGCGTGCAGCTCGCCCAGCCCGACCGCCCGGTCGTCTGCGTGCTCGGCGAGGGCTCGGCCCAGTACGCGATCAGCGCCTTCTGGAGCGCCGTCGCCTACAAGGTCCCCGTCACCTTCCTGGTCCTGCGCAACTCGGAGTACGCGATCCTCAAGTGGTTCGCCGAGGTCGAGCAGGTGGCCGGCGCGCCCGGCCTCGACCTGCCGGCGCTCGACGTCGCCGCCGTCGCCGAGGGCTACGGGGTCAACGCGCAGCGGGCCAAGGACCGCGACGAAGTCCGCGGCGCGCTGGCGACGGCGTTCGCCTCCTCGCGACCCGAGCTGGTCGAAGTCCCGGTCGCCCCCGGGATGTCGCTCTTCTAGGCGCATCGATGGCGCTGCTGGAGCGAGACATCTCCGCGCTGGCGCCGCGGACCGCTGAGCCGGCGCCGGACCGTGCCCCCGACCGGATCGCCGCCGGCGTCGCCCAGCCGCTGCGCGGCGAGCTGGAAGAGCTGCTCGGCGCCGACCGCGTCCTCGCCCGCGCGGGCGACATCGTTCGCTACGCCTCCGACGCCAGCCCCTACCGGCTCTTCCCGCAGGCGGTGGTGATGGCCACGCGACGCCGCCGACGTCGCCAAGGTGCTCGACTACGGCCGCCGCAGCGGCATCCCGGTCACCTTCCGCGCCGGCGGCACCAGCCTCAACGGCCAGGGCCAGACCGACGGGATCCTGGTCGACGTGCGCCGCCACTTCGGCGGCGTCGCGGTCGAGGACGGCGGGACGCTGGCCCGGGTCAAGCCCGGCACGGTCCTCGGCCACGCCAACCGCGTGCTCGCGCCGCTACGGGCGCAAGCTCGGCCCCGACCCGGCCAGCACCGACATCGCCACCGTCGGCGGCGTGATCGCCAACAACTCCGGCGGGATGCGCTGCGGCGTCACCAAGGACTCCTACTCGACCGTGCGCTCGATGACGCTTCGTGCTGGCCTCGGGGACGACGATCGACACCGCGGCCCCCGGCGCGGCCGAGCGCTTCGCCGCCGAGGAGCCCGAGCTGGCCGCCGGCCTCGCCGCGATCCGCGACGAGATCCGTGCCGACGCCGAGCTGAGCGAGCGGATCCGCCGCAAGTTCGAGATCAAGAACACGACCGGGCTACCGGCTCTGCGCCTTCCTCGACGCCGAGGAGCCGCTGGAGATCTTCCGCCGCCTGGTGGTCGGCTCCGAGGGCACGCTCGCCTTCGTCGCCGAGGCGGTCTTCGAGACCGTGCCGCTGCCGGCCCGCACGACCACCGCCTGGGTCCACTTCCCCGGCATCGACGAGGCGATCGCGCCGGTCCGCGATCTGGTCTCCGCGGGCGCCACCGCGGTCGAGCTGATGGTCGCCCCGGCGCTGATCACCGCCGCCTGGAACATGGTCGGCGCGCCGGAGGAGTGGAAGGAGCTGCCGCCCGAGTCGGCCGTGCTGCTGGTCGAGTTCGGCGCCGGGAGCGACGAGGAGCTCGACGCCTACGTCGCCAAGGCCGGCGAGATCCTCGCCGCGCCACGCAGACGATCAGGCCGATTCGAGTTCACCCGCGAGGCCGAGGAGATCGAGCTGGCCTGGCGCGTGCGCGAGGGCCTGCACGGCCTGATCGGCCGCCTGCGCCTGCCCGGCACGGCGCTGATCGTCGAGGACGTCTGCGTGCCGCCGGAGCGGATCGCCGGAGGGCGCCCGCGACCTGCAGGCGCTGCTCGGCGAGCACGGCTTCCTGCCCGGCGTCGCCGGCCACGCCTCGGCCGGAAACCTCCACTTCATGCTGACCCCCGACTTCGCCAAGCAGGAGGACCTCGAGCGCTACGAGGCCTTCATGGGCAAGCTGGTCGAGCTGATCGTCGGCAAGTACGACGGCTCGCTCAAGGCCGAGCACGGCACCGGGATCAACATGGCTCCGTACGTGGAGCGCGAGTGGGGGGAGAAGGCGACCGAGCTGATGTGGCGGGTGAAGCAGCTCGCCGATCCCGACGGCGTGCTCAACCCGGGCGTCGTCCTCAACCGCGACCCCGGCGTCCACCTGCGCAACCTGAAAACGACGCCGGCGATCGAGGAGTCGGCGACGACCTGCGTCGAGTGCGGCTTCTGCGAGCCGGTCTGTCCCAGCCGCAACCTGACCACGACGCCGCGCCAGCGGATCGTCCTGCGCCGCGAGATGGCGCGCCAGCCGCGGGCTCGCCGGTGCAGAGGGCGCTGCTCGAGGAGTTCGCCTACGAGGCGCTCGACACCTGCGCCGCCGACGGCTCCTGCCAGCTCGCCTGCCCGGTCGGGATCGACACCGGCAAGCTGGTCAAGGAACTGCGCGCTGAGCGCCATACCGAGCGCGCCGAACGCGCGGCCTTGGCGGCGGCAAAGCGCTGGCACACGGTCGAACGCGCCTCCCGCGCCGGCCTAAGGCTGGGCGGCCCGCTGGCACGGCGAACGAAGCGCGGCAAGGGCCTTCCGGGACCTGCGCTTCGAGGAGTAGGGGGTGACCCTCTCCCGACAAAAGCGGGGAGTGTCGGGAGAGGGTCACCCCCTACTCCTCGAAGCGCCGCCGCCGTCTACGTCCCCTCCTGCACCAACCGCATCTTCGGCCCTGCCAAAGGGCCCGGCCCGGGGGCCG
This sequence comes from uncultured Solirubrobacterales bacterium, assembly GCA_963714665.1. GTDB lineage: Bacteria > Actinomycetota > Thermoleophilia > Solirubrobacterales > 70-9 > VRUE01. The sequence goes on from CAVQPE010000008.1 coordinate 623,056, forward strand.
ATGGGCCGATACGTCAAGGTGAGCTTGACAATTCGGCCCGCCGGCCCGCGAAGTCGGTGGTGGAGGCGCTGGTGGAGGTTTCGGCGCGGGCCGGGTTGCCGGTCTGGATTCCGGACGATGTCGCCGGGACTTGCTGCGGGCTGCCCTTTGGCTCGAAGGGGTTTGGCGAGGCGCATCGCTATAAGGCGAACGACGCTGGTCGAGAGCCTCTGGCGCTGGAGCGGGGAGGGAGAGCTGCCGGTGGTGATCGACGCCGCCTCCTGCACGCAGAGCGTCGCCGAACCGGGCGACGGAGTCCTCTACGAGGAGAACGTCGAGCGGCTCGGCAAGCTGGAGATCCTCGACTCGGTCGCCTGGGCCCATGACCGCCTGCTGCCGAGGCTGGAGATCGCCGGGAAGGTCGGCTCCGCCACCGTCCACCCGACCTGCGCGACCCGCCACATGGGCCTGGCGCCGCGCCTGCGTGCCCTCGCGGGCGCCCTCGCCGAGGACGTCTACGTCGCCCCCTCGGCCACCTGCTGCGGCTTCGCCGGCGACCGCGGCATCACCCACCCCGAGCTGACCGCAGCCGCCACTAGCGACCAGGCCGCCGAGCTCGCCGGCCGCAGCTTCGACGCCCACCTCTCCAGCAACCGCACCTGTGAGATCGGCCTAAGCCGCGCCACCGGCGAGCCCTACGAGTCGGTCGTGATCCTGCTCGAGCGGCTAACGAGAAGCGGCTGAGGCGTCGCCTGGCGCTCTCGGCCGGAAAGCGCCTCGGCACCGAGGATCGCCTCGCGTACCCGCGGGTCGCTGTCGGCCCGCTTGTCGAACAACGGGTTGATCAGGCCGCGCAGCGCCGAGATGTACCGCCAATATTTCGGCGCGAAGGTGCGTGGCGCCCGCTCTTCGATCCCTCGCACGACCGTGGCGCCCGCCTCAGCCGGCGTGATCCGTTTCAGCAGGAAGGCGGGGACGGTTTTCTCGAGGCGTTCCGTGCTCGGCTTGGCAAAGGCGTCCTGGACCAGCTTCGTGTCGACGAAGCCGAAGTAGGCGACGCTGGCGCTCGCCCCAAGCGGGGCCAGCTCGGTCCGCAGCGAGCGGCCGAGGGCCTCGACCCCCGACTTCGCCACCGCGTAGGGGCTGCTGAGCATGCCGTTGGCGAAGGCGTAGGCGGAGGAGACGACGACGATGTGGCCCTGGCGCTCGGCGACCTGCGGCAGCACGGCGCGCACCGTGTTCCAGACGCCGAGCAGGTTGATCTCGATCACGCGCTCCCACTCCTCGGCGGAGACCATGCGGATCGTGGTCGTGGTCGTGGGGCGATCCCGGCGTTGGCCATCGCGATGTCGAGCCCACCGAAGCGCTCGACCGTCTCGGCGACCGCCGCCCGCAGGGCGCCGGCGTCGGTGACATCGGCGGCGATGCCGATCGCCCGCTCTCCGATCCGCTCGGCCGCCTCGCGGGTCTCGGCGGCATCGATGTCGACGAGGGCGACCGAGGCGCCGCGCTGGTGCAGCTGGCGCGCCGTCTCGTAGCCGATCCCGCGGGCGCCGCCGGTGACCAGCGCCACCTTTCCGTTCAGGTCGTAGGCGGGCATCGCGCGGCGCCTAGCTCGGCGTGGCCGAGGTCGTCGCGTCGCCCTCGCTGCGTGCCTCGGCCTCGCGGATCGCCGCGACGATACGCGGGTCCCGCTCGCTGCGACGGTCGAGCAGTGGGTTGAGCAGGCCGCGCAGAGCGGAGAGGTAGCGCCACCACTTCGGAGCGAAGATCCGCGGCGCCCGCTCTTCGATCCCCTCACGACGGCGGCCCCCGCCTGTTCGGGAGTGATCCGCTTCATCAGGAAGTCGGGGGCGATCTCCTCCAGCACGCTCGCGCCCGGCCGGGCGAAGGTGTCCTGGACCATCCGCGTGTCGACCCAGCCGAAGTAGGCGACGCTGGCGCCGGCGCCGAGCGGCATCAGCTCGGTCCGCAGAGCGCGGCCCATCTGCTCGACGCCCGCCTTGGAGGTCATGTAGGAGCTGCCCATCATCCCGTTGGCGAAGGCGGCCACGGAGGAGACGACGACGATGTGGCCCTTGCGCTCGGAGATCTGCGGCAGGGCGGCTCGCACCGTGTGCCAGACGCCGAAGCAGGTTGACCTCGACGACCCGTTCCCACTCCTCCGCCGAGACCGACCGCATCGTCGCGATCGAGGCCGGCGCCAGGCCGGCGTTGGCCATCGCCACGTCGAGCCCGCCGAACTCGTCGACCGTCTCGGCGACGGCAGCCCGCATCGCCCCCGCGTCGGTGACGTCGGCGGCGATCCCGATCGCGCGCTCGCCGATCCGCTCGGCCGCCTCGCGCGCCTCGTCGGCGTCGAGGTCGACGATCGCGACCGAGGCGCCGCGCTGGTGCATCTGGCGCGCCGTCTCGAAGCCGATCCCGCGGGCGCCGCCGGTGACCAGGGCCACCTTTCCGTTCAGGTCGTAGGCGGGCATTCGGCGAAGAGCCTAGACCGAACGGGGCCGCCCGCCCGCCCGCTCCTAGAATCACCCGTCCATGCCCGGCTTCCGGCCCGTCGACACCGAAGCAGTCCTTCCCCGAGCTGGAGGAGCGCGTCCTCGCCCGCTGGCGCGAGCGCGACGTCTTCCAGCGCTCGCTGACCCAGCGCGAGGGGGCCGAGATCTGGAGCTTCTACGAGGGCCCGCCGACCGCGAACGGCCGCCCCGGCTCCCACCACGTCCTCTCCCGCGTCTTCAAGGACATCTACCCCCGCTACAAGGCGATGTGCGGGTACCGGGTGCCGCGCAAGGCGGGCTGGGACTGCCACGGCCTGCCGGTCGAGATCGAGGTCGAAAAGCAGCTCGGCATCTCCTCCAAGCAGGAGATCGAGGAGCTTCGGGATCGCCGAGTTCAACCAGCGCTGCCGCGAGTCGGTCTTCGAGTACGTCGAGGAGTGGAACCGGCTGACCGAGCGGATCGGCTTCTGGATCGACCTCGACGACCCCTACGTCACCCTCGACGACGACTACATCGAGTCGGTCTGGTGGTCGCTGAGCGGCTCTGGGACGAGGACCGCCTCTACGAGGGCCACAAGGTCGTGCCCTACTGCCCGCGCTGCGGCACCGCCCTCTCCTCGCACGAGGTCGCGCTCGGCTACAAGGACGTCGAGGACCCGTCTATATACGTGCGCTTCCCGCTGCTCGGCGAGGACGGGAGCGAGACGGGCGAGTCGCTGCTGGTCTGGACGACGACGCCGTGGACGCTGCCCGGCAACGTCGCGGTCGCCGTCGCGCCCGGGGTCACCTACGTCAGGGCGCGGATCGGGGAGCGAGACGCTGATCGTCGCCGAGCCGCTGTTGGAGAAGGTGCTGGGCGAGGATGTCGAGATCCTCGAGCGCGTCGCCGGCTCCGACCTCGTCGGCGCGCCGCTACCGCGGGCCCGGTCTTCGACCTCTCCGACGGCGGCCCGGAGACGCCTTCCGCGTCCTCGCCGGCGAGTTCGTCACCACCGAGGACGGCACCGGCCTCGTCCACATCGCCCCGGCCTTCGGCGAGGACGACTACGCGGTCGCCGCCGCGAACGGGATCTTCGACCCCACCAGCCACGGCACCCTCTACAACCCGGTCGGCCTCGACGGCCACTTCGACGGGCGCGTCACCGGCTTCGAGGGCAAGTTCGTCAAGGACCCCGAGGTCACCCGCGCCCTGATCGACGACCTCGACCGCCGCGGCCTGCTCTTCCGCGAGCAGGTCTACGAGCACTCCTACCCGCACTGCTGGCGCTGCGGCACGCCGCTCCTCTACTACGCCAAGTCGAGCTGGTACGTCGCCACCTCCCAGGTCCGCGACCAGCTGCTCGCCAACAACGAGACGATCGGCTGGCACCCCGAGCACATCAAGCACGGGCGCTTCGGCAAGTGGCTGGAGAACAACGTCGACTGGGCGCTCTCGCGCGACCGCTACTGGGGCACGCCGCTGCCGATCTGGGAGTGCACGGGCGAGGACTGCGACGGCCGCTTCTGCGCCGGCTCGGTCGCCGAGCTGCGCGAGCGGGCCAGCGGCGAGGTGCCCGAGGACCTGCACCGCCCCTACATCGACGAGGTGACGCTCGACTGCGCCAAGTGTGGCGGCGGCGAGATGCGCCGGGTCGAGTCGGTGATCGACACCTGGTACGACAGCGGCGCGATGCCCTTCGCCCAGTTCCACTACCCGTTCGAGAACGAGGAGCTGTTCGAGGAGCGCTTCCCGGCCGACTTCATCTGCGAGGCGATCGACCAGACCCGCGGCTGGTTCTACACGCTGCTCGCCGAGTCGACCCTGCTCTTCGACACCTCCAGCTACCGCAACTGCGTCTGCCTCGGCCTGATCCTCGACCCCGAGGGCCAGAAGATGTCGAAGAGCAGGGCAACGTGGTCGAGCCCTGGGAGGTGATCGACGCCCACGGCGCCGACGCCTTCCGCTGGTACTACCTGACCGCCCAGCAGCCCTGGTCGGGCTACCGCTTCTCGGTCGACACGGTCGGCGAATCGGTCCGCCAGTTCCTCCTCACCCTCTGGAACACCTACTCCTTCTGGGTCCTCTACGCCAACGCCGAGAACCTCGGCCCGGCCGACTTCCCCCGACCCCCACCGCGGTCGCCATTTCAATCGGATGGCGTAATAAATGACGACCGCGGTGGGGGAGGACCTGGATCGGTGGGCGCTCTCCCGGCTGCAGGCGACCGTCGCGACGGTGCGCGAGCACATGGACGACTTCGACTGCACCGCCGCCGGGCGGGCGATCGCCGAGTACGTCGAGGAGCTCTCCAACTGGTACGTGCGGCTCTCGCGGCGGCGCTTCTGGGAGGGCGACCGCGCCGCCTTCGCGACCCTGCGTCACTGCCTGCTGGAGACGGCGGCGCTGCTGGCTCCCTTCACCCCCTTCCTCGCCGACGAGATCCACCTCAACCTCGCCGGAGGCGAGGGCGAGGAGCTGGGCGAGCTGCCCGACTCGGTCCACCTGCGCGACTTCCCCGTTCCCGACCCGGCGCTGGCCGACCCCGACCTCGAGGCCGCGATGGAGGCGGTGCGCCTCACGGTCGAGCTCGGCCGCGCCGCCCGCGCCCAGGCCAAGGCCAAGGTGCGCCAGCCGCTGCGCCGCGCCGTGATCGTCGCCAACGACGCCGAGCGGGCGGCGATCGAGGCCCGCGCCGATCTGGTCAAGGCCGAGCTGAACGTCAAGGAGCTCGACTTCGTCTCCGAGGAGGCCGACCTGGTCAGCTACGCGGTCAAGCCCAACTACCGCGCGCTCGGCCCGCGCTTCGGCAAGCGCATGCCGCAGGTCGCGGCCGCGGTCGAGGCGCTCGACCCGGTCCACGTCGCCAAGGTGATGGCCGACGGCGGCGAGATCGGCATCAGCGTCGACGGCGACGAGCACACGCTCGGGCCCGAGGAGGTCACCCTCGCCCTGCAGCCGCTGGAGGGCTACGAGGTCGAGGCCGAGGCCGGCCACGCCGTCGCCCTGCAGCTCGAGCTCGACGACGAGCTGCGCCGCGAGGGTCTCGCCCGCGAGATCGTCCACGCGGTCCAGATCGCCCGCAAAGACGCCGGCCTCGACATCACCGACCGGATCGAGCTCGCCCTCGGCGGCGACGAGGATCTGCTCGGCCGCCGCCCGCGAGCACGAGTCCTACATAGCCGGCGAGGTCCTGGCCACCTCGTTTGCCTTTGACGCCACCGATGGCGCCGAGGCCAAGATCGACGGCTGTGAGCTGCGCATCGCCGTCGAGCGCGCTTGAGAATCCGGGAATTTGGGCAGGGGGGAGAGTTTTGCCTTCCAAACCCTTAAGAAGAACATGCCCGCCACCCAAATTGCTGTCACACCATCGGTGCTACACTCCCTGCCGATGCCCACCAAACACCGGCGCATAGCCCTGACGACGGACCCTGAGCTGACCGCTGCGATCGCCGCCGCTCGCCGCGAGCTGGGCGACATGCCCGAGTCGCGCCTGGTCCGAGAGCTGGCCCTGCGCGGCGCCAGCGAGCTTCGTCCCGACGCCACCGCCCGGGTCATCGCCGAATTCGAACGCGAAGGCATCGAGTGGCCCAGGGAATCGATGGCAGAAGCTCTTGACCGGTTGGGCCCCCTCGGCCCCGTCGATCCCGACGACCCCTACCGCGGCACGCGAATCCTCCAGGAACTTCGCGAAGACCGGGTCTGAGGACGCGCCGTGGGTCAGGCAATCGTCTACGCCGACGCGTCCGCGTTCATCAAGCTCTTCTCCCCTGAGCCCGAGAGCGACGCGGTGTCTGCCGCCATTCGCTCGGAATGGGACGGGGTCGTGGCCAGCGAGATCTTCGCCATTGAGGTCTTTCGCGCCGCGCGGCGAATTGGAGGCCCCGCCGTCGCTCGCGCAGCCGATCTCCTGCGCTTGGTCGTACTGCTTCCCCTCACGGCCGAGATCCGCAGGGAAGCTTGCCGGCTCAGCCCACCCGAGCTGCGCTCGCTGGACGCCATCCACCTCGCCACCGCGCTCTCGGCGAGCGAGCGGATCGGCGCCGTCCTCACCTATGACCAGCGCCTGGCCTCGGCCTGCGCCGACGCCGGCCTGCGCGTCGTCACCCCCGCCTGAGCGCCGGGGCTCAGTCCCCGGCCGGCTCGCCGATGATGAAGTCGGTCTTCTTCGAGTCGGAGAACTTCACCCAGCAGTGCTCAGGGGCGACGCCGGCCACCTCGACCAGCGCCGCTTCGAACCGCTTGGCGATCTCCGCCTTCTGCTCGTCGGAACGACCCTCGAACCAGTCGACGTGAACGAAAGGCATGGCGAACGACCGGGCGCCCGCTAGGCGAGCGCCGGCTCCAGCTCGGCCTCGAGGCGACGCTTGGGCATCGCCCCGATCACCTTCTTGGCGATCGCGCCGTCCTTGAAGAGGATCAGTGTCGGGATCGAGAGGACCTCATACTGGGCCGCGATCTGCTGGTTCTCGTCGACGTTGACGCTGACGATTTTCAGGTCCTCGCGCTCGGCGTCCATCTCCTCGAGCACCGGGTGGACGACCCGGCAGGGACCGCACCAGGGGGCCCAGAAATCGACGAGCACGGGGCCGTCGGCGTCGAGGACCTCGGACTTGAAGGTGTCGTCTGTCACGTCGTGGAGCTTGCCTGTCACTGGAATCGGTCTCCTGGGAATCGGGGTTCAGCGCTCAATACTTCAGAAAGTATAGCGAGGCCTCATGGACACCTGCTCGCGGTCGCATTTGTTTCCGCATAGCGGAAGAAAAGACGACCGCAACGCCTGGGTGTCACCGGCCGAAGCGCAGCATCGGCACCCGCCAGATCGCCTCGAGGACGATCGAGCGGCTCATCTTCGAGCTGCCGGCCTGGCGGTCGCGGAAGACGATCGGCACCTCGACCACGTCGAAGCCGAGCTCGATCGCGCGGTAGGTCATCTCGACCTGGAAGGCGTAGCCGAGCGAGCGCACCGCGCCGAGGTCGATCGCCTCCAGCACCTCACGGCGAAAGCACTTGAAGCCGCCGGTCAGGTCGCGCACGCCCACCCCGAGGACGAGGCGCGCGTAGGCGCTGCCGCCGCGGCTGATCCCGCGCCTCAGTCCGCCCCAGTCGGTCACCCCGCCGCCGGGCACGTAGCGGGAGCCGATCACGACATCGGCCCGCTTCGCGGCCTCCAGCAGGCGCGGCAGGTAGGCCGGGTCGTGAGAGAAGTCGGCATCCATCTCGACGATCAGGCCCGCCCCGCCGGCGAGCGCCTCGCGGAAGCCGGCGATGTAGGCCGGGCCCAGGCCTTCCTTCTTGGGCCGGTGCAGGCAGTGGATCGCGTCGTCTTCCGCCGCCAGCCGCGCGGCGATCTCTCCCGTCCCGTCGGGCGAGTTGTCGTCGACAATCAGGACCTGGGCGGAGGCCGGCAGCTTCGCCCGCGCCTCGGCGACCAGCCGCTCGACGTTCGTCGCCTCTTCGTAGGTGGGGAGGACGAGCCAGACCGGGCCTCGCTCGGAGTTGCTCTCGTGCATCGGCGCAGGCGATGCTATTGACGAATCTCAGCGGCGGCTAAAAGGGTCGCGCCGCCCGCTAGCTTGCAGTGGGTGACCAACGCCGAGATCGCTGCCGCCTTCGAAGAGCTGGGCACCCTCTATGAGCTTGACGGGGCGGTCAAATACCGGGTGCTCGCCTACACCACCGCGGCGAAGGCGGTCCGCGAAAGCCCCGTCTCCGTCGCGGACCTTGCCGCCGCAGGGCGGGCGACCGAGATCCCCGGAGTCGGCAAGACGCTGGCGGAAAAGATCGACGCCCTGGTCGATACCGGCGAGATCCCGGCGGCGGTGAAGCTGAAGGCGAAGTTCCCGCCGACCCTGGTCGAGGTGACGCGAGTTCAGGGCGTGGGGGCGAAGACAGCGCGCCGCCTCTTCGAGGAGCTCGGCGTCGCCACGCTCGACGACCTCAAGGAGGCAGCCGAGGGGCAACGCATCCGTGAGCTGAAGGGGCTCGGGCCGAAGGTGGAGGAGAACGTGCTGGCCGGGCTCGAGCGGCTCGGCGAGGCCGGAGAGAGCAGCGGTCGCGTGCTGCTCTCGATGGCCCGCCCGATCGCCGAGGAGTTGGCCGCCCTTCTGCGCGCGCACCCCGCCGCCGACCGGGTCGAGGTGGCCGGGTCGGTGCGCCGCTGGGCCGACACCTGCAAGGACATCGACCTGATCGCCACCGCCGAGGAGCCGACCGCCCTGGCCGAGGCGCTGGTCGCAAGCCCGCTGGTCTCCGCGGCGGGGAAACCGGGCCCCAACGGCGTCCGGGCCCAGACCCACAACGGGATCTCGGTCGACCTGCGCATCGTCGCCCCGCAGGCCTTCGGCAACCTGCTCCAGCACTTCACCGGCTCCGCCGCCCACAACGTGGCGCTGCGCGAGGAGGCGGTGGCGCGGGGGCTCTCCGTCTCCGAGCACGGGATCACCGAGGTCGAGAGCGGCGAGGTCGAGCTCTGCGCCAGCGAGGAGGCCGTCTACGAGCGGCTCGGCTACGCCTATATAGAGCCCGAGCTGCGCGAGGGGCGCGGGGAGCTGAAGGCGGCGCGCGAGGGGAAGCTGCCGGACCTGATCGCGATCGAGGACGTGCGCGGCGACCTGCACTCCCACACGACCCTCTCCGACGGACGCAACACGCTGGAGGAGATGGCGGCGGCGGGTCGCGAGCGCGGCTACGCCTACATGGCGATCACCGATCACTCCGCCAGCCACGGCTTTGGCGACCACGTGACCGCGGAGCGGCTCTGGGAGCGAGTCGCCGAGATCGAGGCCTGGAACCAGGGCAAACGGGGCTTCCGCCTGCTCTCCGGCTCGGAGGTGAACATCGGCCTCGACGGTGAGCTCGACTACCCCGAGGACCTGCTCGGAGCGCTCGACTGGGTCGTCGCCAGCGTCCACACCTCCTTCGCAATCTCCGAGAAGGAGATGACTGCCCGCGTCCTCGCCGCGATCGAGAACCCCCACGTCGACTGCATCGGCCACCTCACCGGCCGCCTGCTCGGCCGCCGCGAGCCCTACGGGATCGACGTCGAGGCTGTCGCCGAGGCGGCGGCCCGCACCGGCACGATGCTGGAGATCAACGGCAACCCCAACCGCCGCGACCTCTCCGAGCACCACGCCCGGCTGGCATCGGAAGCCGGGGTGGCGATCGTTCTCAACACAGACGCGCACGGGGTCGAGACGCTGGGCAACATGGCCTACGCGGTGGCGACGGCGCGCCGGGCCTGGCTCACCGCAGGCGACGTCGCGAACACGCGGACCTGGGCCAATTTCAAGCGGATGCGGAAGCGGTGAGACGCTAAGTCCGGAAAGAGCGGGGTGACACATCCCGTTCCTGTGATCCTCTTGGCACACTTTTGCGCGTGGCCGATCACCTCTCGCCCGCCGGGCGCAGCCGGGTCATGGCTCGTATCCGCTCAAAGGACACAAAGCCGGAGCTGGCGATTCGCCGGGGGCTCTTCGCCTTGGGCCTTCGGGGCTGGCGTTGCCATACCCGAGCCTTGCCGGGGCGGCCCGACGTTGCGTTTACTCGCTGGCGGGTCGCGGTTTTCATCGACGGTGCCTTTTGGCATGGCCATCCCGAACACTTCACTTTTGGCAAGTCCGGTGCTTACTGGGATGCAAAGATTGCCCGCACCAAGGAACGGGACAAGCTCGCTAACAAGGAATTGCGCAACCGCGGGTGGACGGTCTTGCGCTTCTGGGACTTCGAAGTCCACGACGACCCCGGCAGGTGCCTCGCTGCGGTAGTGGCCGCCCTCGAAGAGGCGGGGAGGCCTCTTCCCTCAGGCGTTGGCAGGGGCGCCTCTACGCAGCGATTCGCTCTGGGGCCGCTGCGGCCTGCCTGAGAGCGCTGGCGATCTCCTCGCCGACCGCAGCAGCGACAGGTGGAGGAAACGCATTTCCCACCTGTCGGTACTGAGCTGTCTTGCCGCCCGCGAAGTCCCAGCTATCCGGGAAGCCCTGAAGGCGCGCGGCCATTCTCACGGTGAGCCGCGGCATCCCTTCGAACCCGGGAGCCGGAGCCTCGTCTGCCAGGCCGAGACCGTCGACACCCAGGCTCGCCCACTCGCGCTTGGCTCGCGTCGGGCCGAGATCCGGCCCACCGTGCTTCTTTGACCCGCCGACCAAGGTTGGAGCGATTCTCTGGGCGCCAGCCCGCCAGTCCTCAGCTCCGTCCCAGCCTCGGCTGGCGACCAGGTCGTACAGGCGATCGCCCACAGTTGGTGGCCCGTCTTCATGCCCGGAGGGCCATTCGAAGCTCCACGCTATGTCCTTGCGCAGGGCGACCAGAATCGTCCGGGGCCGCAGCTGAGCGACTCCGAAATCCGACGCATGCAGAAGTTGCCAGTCTGGCTCGTACCCCATTCGCCGAAGCTTCCGCTCGATCTTGCTCCGGTAGGCAGTGAATTTGGGGTCGAGCAGGCCCCTCACGTTCTCCAGCATCACCGCACGCGGCTGGCATTCCGCTACAAGTCGCAGTGCCTCCGGAAAGAGGTCCCGCTCGTCCCTGGCGCCCAGTTGCTTACCTGCCTTTGAGAACGGCGGGCAAGGAACTCCCCCAGCCAGAAGGTCGATCTCGCCTTCCCACCCGTCTGCGGCGAAGGCGCGGGCATCGCCGGGCTTGCCTGCGAAGGGCGGGTCGTGGCCAATCCGCGGTCCAATCACGTTCCATCCCGGGCGGTTGAGCCGCAAGGTCTCTACCGCCCAGGGCTCGATCTCGACGAGCGCAACGTGTTCAAACCCTGCTTCCTCAAGGCCCAGCGCCTGGCCACCTGCGCCGGCGCAGATCTCTATCGAGGTGAGCTTCTCACCCTCCATGCTTGCGAACCCGCTAGGCACGCCGAGCAACCCTACGGATCGGCTCCGACGGGATAGCCTGCTGAACTGTGTCCGCACTTCCGGATCCAGGCAGCCAGGAGCTGAACGAGCTCGAATTTAGCGTGCTTGAGCGGGAGATCTATCGGCTCCTCTTCGCGAGCAGGGGGACGCCGTTGACCATCTCCCAGATTCGGATGAAGCTCAAAGTTGACTCAGGGACACAGGAGCACCTGAATCGCCGGGTACGCGAGCTCTATCGGGAGTTCGAAATCGATAGGAACCGGGTTGGCAACGTCACGACCTACGAGTTGGTGGGGCGGCTGCCAGTGTCTCGGCCTGCTGGCAAGGTGAGCAAGGCCGTTCGCGCCTTCGTCTTGCGGAACCAGCGATGCGACCAATGCGGGCGAACCCCGAGTGGTGACGGCGTCGTCCTGCACGTCGATCACAAGATCCCGCGGGAGTGGGGCGGCACCGATGGAGTCGAGAACCTGCAGGCGCTCTGCTCTGAATGCAACGAGGGGAAGAAGAACTACTACGCGACCTTCGATGAGCATGCCGCCCAAATTCAACAGGCGATCGGCTATGAGGAGCCGCATCGCCGCATCGGTGAGTTGCTCAAGGCATTCAGTGGTGCGCCCGTGAGGAGTGACCTGTTGGAGAGGGTCGCCAACGCCAGGCAGTACCAAGAGGACTGGCAGAAGCGACTACGGGAGCTTCGCTTGCTGGGCTGGAAGATCAAGTCGAGCCGCCAAAAGGAAGAGGGCCGTGTCGTCGCCTACTACGAGCTGCAGGAGGCCAAGCCTTGGCCGACGGGGAGCCTCGCTGCCGAGATCCGCTCGGCCGAACGGGCTCGCAAGGGGAATCCCAGCAGCTGAGCGGGCGATTAAGCGCCTATGGGCGCGCCGAACTCCGAAGCCCGGGCGTTCGCACGAGCTGGATCGGCCGGAAAGCTGAGTTGGGGACTACGTAGAACTTGACGCCGTCTCGTTGCTCTATTGCGAGGACGGCGGCCTCCCGTGAGTGCCAGGCGAGGGAGACGAGCAGGGCGTAGCCGGCGCCTACTGCCGCTACGCCGGGGTAGAAGATTCCCAGCGCTCCTGCCGCTATGGCTGTCAGCCCGATCGGCCAGAGGCGGCCGAAGGCGATGCGGGCTGGGGTCTCCGGGGGGAGGGAGGTGGCCGTCCGCGCTCGTGAGAGGGTGTCGCGGAGGGCGTCGGCGGCGCGGCCGGGGCGGCCCAGGTAGAGGCCGACGACGACGGCGATCAGCCACCAGGCGGCCGCGATGGTCAGGGTCGTGGTGTCGGTGCTGCGGTTGGCCGCGACAGCTGCGATCGCGGCGAGGGCCGTCGCCTCGGCGCCGGTGAGCAGGACGGTCACTCGGAGCAGGTCGGAGTAGGGCATCGCTATCCGGCCAGGGCCTCGAGCATCGCCAGCCACCCGGGCGGCCCGTCGACGAGCAGGTCGGCCTCTTCGGCCAGCCCGGGAGGCGCCTCCGGGGAGATCACCCCGACGCAGACGGTTGTCTCCAGCTCACCCCCGTCGCGGAGCTCGCGCAGGCGGCGGAAGGCGTCTAAGTCGGTGCGGTCGTCGCCGGCGTAGATCGCGGCGGTGACGCCGTCGGCGGCGAGCAGGGCGGCCACCGCCGCGTCCTTGCCGCCCCCGCCGACCGGCCGCAGCTCCAGCACCTTGCGGCCCCAGCGCGGTTCGAGTTTTGCCCGCCCAGCCTCGGCGGCGATCTCGTGGGCCCGCGCCTCCGCGCCGCGCTCGTCCTCCGCGCCGCGCCAGTGCAGCGCCTGGATTGCCCCCTTGTCCTCCAGGCGCAGGCCGAGGGAACCGAGGTCCCCTGCGTCCAGCGTGGCGAGGAAGTCCGCGGCGTCGCCCTCCCGCCCGGCAATGGCCGGGTCGAGCCGCGGCTCCGCCTCGCCCGGCAGCAGTAGCTCGAAGCCGTGGTTGCCGGCGTAGGCGATGCCCTCCACCCCGACCAGGCGCCGCGCCTCCAGCGCCTCGCGCCCGGAGATGCAGCCGACCAGGCCGAAGCGCTCGCTCATCTCCGCGAGCAGCTCCGTGGCCCTTGCCGGCACCGCCGCCAGCTCGGGCCGGTCGGCGATCGGCGCCAGGGTGCCGTCGACGTCGGTGAGGATCGCGGCACGGGCGGGGTTGGCGCGTATGGACTCCAGCAGGGGGCTCGGAGCGCCGGCCCCTGTCTCGTCGGCGGACACGCCTTCTAGTATCGCGGCACGATGGCTCCGGAACCCGCGCTGCCCTCCCGCCCCATCCTCAAGCTCGCCGCGATCGGGACGCTGGCGGGAGTCTTCAGCGGCGTCTTCGGGGTCGGCGGCGGCACCATCATCGTCCCCCTGCTGATCTTCTGGTTCGGCTACGGCGAGCGCCTCGCCACCGGCACCAGCCTGGCGGCGATCGTCCTCATAGGACTGCTCGGCACGGTCGCGCAGGGGGGGATCTACGGCAACGTCCACGTCCTCACCGGCCTCTGGCTCTCGATTCCGGCGGTGCTCGGCGTCCTCATCGGGACGACGGTGCAGCAGCGCATCTCCCAGCGCACCGTCTCCTTCCTCTTCGCCGCCCTGCTGGTCGCGATCGCGATCGAGCTGATCCTCTCGTGACCGGAGCCCGCGCGTGAACGAGCTGATCGCCGCCCTGATCGCCGTGGCCGGCGGCTTCACCGGCGGCATCGTCGGGGTCGGCGGCGGCATCCTCTTCGTCCCCGCCCTGACGATCTTCCTCGGCCTCACCCAGGTCGAGGGCGAGTCGACCTCGCTGCTGATGATCGTCATCGTCGCCCTGGTCGGCGCCTTCCGCCAGAGCTCCTACGGCAACGTCAACCTCCGCAACGCCCTCATCATCGGCGCCCTCTCCCCGCTCGGCGTCCTGATCGGCGTAGCCATCGCCAACAACGTCCCCGAGCGCGTCCTGCAGCTCTCCTTCGCCGCCCTGGCGCTGTTCATGGCCTTCCAGCTTGTGCGCCGGGCGCTCGCCCAGCCGGCGGGAGGCCGCTGAGCCTCAGCTCCCTGGGCCCTCCCACCCGCTCAGAGAGGCCTCTGCTGGACAGGCTAACCGGAAGGTTCCTGACAGAAGAATTCCTGGACGAGCATGCCACTCGGGTAGAGCACGCATTCGTTGTCTGGCACACGGTCTTCTGCCAGCAGGGGGCGACGCAGCAAGGAGTCGATCCACGTTGGTTCGGGATTGAGGACCGGAAAGATCGCCCATCGCTCGTTCAAGGGGAATCCCTGATGTGCGGTCAGCTCGATCTCCAGCTTCCCGTCGGAGAATCCGAAGCGCGGGAGGTAGGGGGCCAAGGAGGGTTGGGTTTCCGCGCCCACGGAGTTGATCGTGGCGTGGGGAACCCCGTTCCCGTCAACTCCGATCTCGACCTCTGGCTCCCCCCACCCCGCAACGCTTCCGAGGTTGGCGACGGTCTGGCCGTTCGGCACCGGCCACCGCCCGTCTCTCTCGCTTTCCGGGTGGTGCCAGAAGAGGTAATAGGACGAATCGGGGTGCGGTTCCTCGGCGAGGCCGATTGCCACGCATATCGCATCCGGGCCCATGGGCACGATTTCGAGCGAGGTGGCGTCAAGCCACGGCGCGCTGGAGATAGTTTCGTAGTCCGGCCCGGTGACATCGCCGAGTGGGTCGGCGGCGCTCGCGATCGGGGTCCCGGTGCATGAGAACGGCGGCGGTGGAATCCCGGCCGGCTTGCGCAGGGTTGCCTGAGTCGCCGGTGCGAAGAAGAAGGCTTCCGAGAACTGCGGTGCCTGGAGTTCCATGTCCTGCAGGATCGCGCCGACCTTCGCTATCCGCCACCTTCCCGACGAGTCGGGCGCGAGGTACATGCGTTCCTCGCGCACATGCCGGCGGACCCTCTGCTTGCAGGGTTTCCGGGGCAGCGGGATGCAGACGTAGGTGTCGGCGATCCGGAAGGGCACCTCCAGGCTGCCGACGCCAGGCACGGCTGGGCGCATCTTCAGGATGTGCCCCGAGACCCAGTGGTGCTTGCGGAGGGTGAACTTCTCGTAGGTGGCGTGGAAGCTTGACCTCAGCGCGCGTGTGCAGGTGCGATGTCCAGCGAGGAACCGGCGCGTCCCGGGCAGCATCAACTCGCACGCGTGTTTCCACTGCCGTTTGTCGATCGCGCGGAAGAATCCTCGCGTGATTTGAGCCGGCGAGGCGGCTGCGCCGTCTCCGACGGGTTCCCGCGGTAGCGCGGCACGAGCTGGCGCTGAGATGCAGGTCACGCTGCACAGCATCAGCAGGGAAATGGTCACGGCAGTGGCTCGGTTTGAGGTCCGCATCGCCGACACAGGCTATCCCCGGCAGCGCAGGTCGCCACAGTGCCCCGCCTGTACTCTCAGAGAGGTGGATTCGCTCAACTGGGAAGGAGACGTCCCGCAGCTCCGCGACCCGATCCTGGTCTGCTCGTTCCGGGGCTGGAACGACGCGGCCTCGGCGGCCTCCTCGGCGTTGACTGCGGTCGCCGACGCCCTCGATTCCGAGCAGATCGCCCACCTCGATGCGGAGGATTACTTCGACTTCCAGGCGACCCGGCCGACGATCGTCCTCAGCGAGGGCCAGGCGCGGCGGATCGACTGGCCGCACAACAACCTGATTGCCGCCCGCGTCCCCAGCGCCGACCGCGACCTGGTCCTGCTCGACGGCACCGAGCCCAACCTGCGCTGGCGCACCTTCTCGGAAACGATCGCCACCGCCGCCGACGCGCTCGGGGTGGAGATGGTGATCACCCTTGGGGCGCTGATCGCCGAGGTCTCCCACACCCTGCCGGTCCCGATCACGGGCCTCGCCTCCGACGAGAAGCTGGTCGAGGAGCTCGACCTGCAGCGCTCCAGCTACGAGGGGCCCACCGGCATAGTCGGCGTCGTCCACGATTGCTGCCGCAAGCAGGGGATGACCTCAGCCTCGCTCTGGGCCGCCGTCCCCCACTACGTCGCCGCGGTCCCCAACCCGAAGGCGGCCCTCGCCCTCCTGCGCCGCCTCGAGGGCCTCACCGGCGTCGCCGTCGACGCCACCGACCTGGAAGAGGAAGCCACCAGTTTCGAGGAGCAGATCGACCGCGCGATAGCCGCCAACCCCGAGATCGAAGAGCTGGTGGAGAAAATCGAGGCCGAACAGTCCGAACAGCAGGAGAACCCCGAAGACCTACCATCCGCGGACTCGATAGCGCGCGACTTCCAACACTTCCTCCGCCAGCAGGGCAGTCAGTAGAGCTTCGCGGTAAGGGTAATAAGGGGAGTGGCAGGTGGGCCTAGGCAGACTCAGCAAGGGCGAGCGGATCTCGGGCATCTCGGCGATCCCGCTCTACGTTTTCATGTCCTTCGACTGGTTCGGCATCGAAGCCGTCAATAACCCGAACCTACTTTTTTTGGCCCTCCTGACGCTTGGCGGGTCGACGATCCGGAAGAGGATCGCTTCATCCCACGGAAACGTCAGGAGCGTCGTTGCCACTCCTTTCGATTTCCAGCCCGCGCCTAGGTTTCCGGCTTCTCGAAGGCTTCGCCAGTGAAGGAATTCTCGAGTTCGAGGGGTCGGTTCAATTGCCGATGTTCCTCGCCCTAGCGTCCGCATGCTCAAATTGCGATAGTCACGCTAGCTTGGCTTGCCGGGTCTAAAGAGCCAGCGCTTGAAGAGTGAGCGCAGGGGGCGCTGAGAGACCTCTTCGGCGAGAGCAATGAATTCAGCCGTTCCCGCATTGCCGTAGCGGTGCTCCTCGGCCCAGTCGCGAAGGATCTTCAGCATCGTCGGCGTTCCGACCTTGATGCGTAGCGCCTCCAGTGTCATCGCGCCACGTATGTAGATCGAGGATGCGAAGAGATGGGCGGTCCGGTCGGGTCGGCCTGGAGGAGGGTTCCAAATTGCCGAGTCCGCATTCGACTTGCGCATCAGGAGCCGGAAGACCTGTTTCGCCGAAGGGCCGCCGTGGTGCTCGCGGTAGAACCACTGAACCCAGGTCGCAAAGCCCTCGTTGAGCCAGATGTCGGGCCAGCGTCGCAGTCCGACAGAATCGCCGAACCACTGGTGCGCCAGCTCGTGCACGACGACAAAACGCAACGGCGGCAGGTCATAGATCGGTCGCGTCTGGCTCTCGAGCGCGGCTTCGTAGCCGAACCGGTCCACTATCGAGCCCGCCGCGTCGAACGGGTACGGGCCGAGGAGCTTCGTCTCGAACCGCAGAATCTCGGGGACTTCCGCCAGGCGCGGCTTCCACCTCGCGGCCAACGCCGGATCGACGAACGTCCACGTCGGGACGCCGGCAGCCTCCCCTCGCAGGAGTCGTCCGCGCCCGATGTCGATCACGGCGAGATAGGCGTCCATCGGCTTGGCCTCTCGCCAATGGAACGTCTTTCGCACCCCCTGCTTGCTTACGCCGATCAGTCGTCCATTTGCGACGCCCTTGAGGCTTGCGGGCACGTTGACGTAGAAGTCGAAAGAGGCCTTGTCGGCGAGCGCGTTGTTGCATGGCAGCCACGCGGGCGTGCCCTCGGCCTCGCCGACCGCAGCTGCCCCATCGTGAGTCCTGAGCCAGCCGGAAAGGTTATCTGGCTCAAAGACGGCGCCCGGATGCCCGTGGTAGCGAACGGCAACGACGAAGGGGATTCCCGCCATGAGCGGAGCGGTCGGAGCAACGAGAAGCTTGCCGCGGGCGCGTGAAAAATCGGCCGGTTTGCCATTGACCGTGACCCTGCTGACATGGAGGCCGTAGAAATCGAGCGAGAATTCGGTGAGCGGTTCCAGCGACGTTGCTTCGATCGTGTTTCTCGCTCGCAACCGACCGCTCGCCGGCATATAGGTGAGGTGAGCGGCGTAATGCGCGACGTCGTATCTGGAATCGCCGCTGTTGGGGAAGAAAGGTTCGGGCGACGCCTGTTCGCCGAGGGCGCTCGCGCTGCTCACGAGCATCAGCGCTCCAGGAATCAGGGCTGTGAGGAGGTGGTTTCGGAGAGGGCGTGTATCCATAGACGGCGGTCTAGCCTAGTCGAGCCAAGGTCGACTTACCTGTAAGGGTGTCTCGAAACTGTTGGCCCAGTAGGCGGCTTCACGAGTTCTTCTCGATGGGCGGTCGCAGCCCCCACGTCTCTTATGGCAACACGCGCAAGACCAGTGGCCGTGAGTTGCCTCCTAGATATGGGTACCCCGGTGCCCCGAGTACTTGTGCGCGAACCATGTAGATGGTTGGCGTAAACGTGCGGGTAAAGCGGTACCGCAGGGTAAATTTTCCCCCTTCGCGAGTGGAGTAGCGTCTAAATGTAAGCCAGCCTTTGCCACGCTTAACCTGGAGAACAACGATGACCCCATCATTGTGGGGGCCGGGTATTTCGCCGCTGAAGTGAGCTACGTGCTTGTTGCGAATGACGCTGCTGGCGAGCCGTAGCACGGGGGTAACGCGGGTCTGCAGCAAGGTCCACGCGCTAAGTTGCCCTTGGTCCGCTCGATAGACAGCGGTGAGACTTCGGGAGGGTCCCGCCGGGACCGCGAACTCATAACTTCCATCTTCTCCAGTGACGGCAACGCCGAGGAGTTAGCTTTCCTCGTCGGTGACGACATTGCTATAGATGCAGATCAGCGCATCCGCGACTCCACCGCCGCGAGCATCGCGAAGGGTTCCGCTGAGAGTCGCGCCCTCTACCTGTCCAACCGTGATCGTCGCTGCTTGGTCGCTTCCCAGGCCGCTGGTCAAGAGCGAACCGCCTTGAGCTTGGGAACGAAGACAGTTGTTGGTGAGCGGGATGCTGATCGATGCGCTCATGCTGGTTTCAAGGCTCAAGGTTTTGCTTGAGACCCGGAACTTTGATGCTGGGAGATTCTGTGTGGCGACAGAGCGCGACGTGCGAGGATTTGCGGCGGCCGCAGAGGCTGCGAATGCAACTGTCAGGCTCACCAGGCAGAAGCCGAAGAGTGCGGTTCGCAGAGTCGATCCTTTTGGGGGAAGCATTTGCCCTCCTTGGTATGGGCGCAAAGAGCGCTTCAATGCCAGGTCTGTCTATGGCTCCACGAACACCAGGGAATGTCGAAAGATCCTGCCTGCTCTCCTCGTCTATTTGTCCCCCCCGGCGATCATGGCGGATCTAGGCCGAGGAAAGGAAGGTCTATCTCCCGCCACTGCCCCACTCAGCGTGGATGAGCGTGGCCCGAAGAGCACTCCCCGTGAGCGGCACATCCGCTCGCCCGGGCATGTTCACCGTTAGATCCCCGCTCCAGCGCTTGCCTGCTTTCCTGCTGCGAACGAACCTGCCCGTGCCTGCGAACGGCGTCGGCGGATGAAGAGTCGCGGTCCGAAGCCGACGGTCGTATCTGAAGGTTCCCGGCGGTAGGGGCATGGCCACGAATCTCTTGATCGAGATGCCATTGACGTATTCGGAAACGCCGACTTCGAAATGGGCTTGGGCGCTGGGACGGTTCTTGATCACCGAAAATTCCGGCCCGAGCTGCGGATTTCTGACGTGTAGTTCCGCGCCGGGGAGAGAGCCGCCTCCCCCGCTCCTGCCTCCAAGGGTGGAGCAGAGGACGTTGAGCCAGAAATCGAGGTCTCCCGGCACGGACGTAGCCTCGACTTCCGTATATCCCTCCTCACCGTGGAAGTCGATCACTCCTTCGTAGTTGCCGGAGTCGAATGACAGGGATTTCCCGCCGCAACTGGGACGAGCGGTCCTCGGTTGGCCTGAAGGGTGGAAGAAGACCGATATTTCCCCGAGCTCGCCGAGGTTCGCCTGGATAGAGGTTTCGGTCACGGTGGCGGGGGCTGAATAGCTGACTCCCTGGTGCTTCTTGCTCACGTAGATCTCAACTGTGGCTGACCGCCCGTGGTAGGTCGGTATGCCCAGGACGAGCATGGAGTAGCCGTTGCTCGTCTCCAGGCGAAATGCTCCAGGGGCGGGAAGGGGCTGCGTGGGGTTGGCTGTCGTGGATGTCGAGGCCGACGAGGGGGCCGCTGCGGCACCCGCAATCGCAAGCAGGGCGACCCCGCTCGACAGTACCGCCCGTATTTTGTATGGACCCATCATCCGTTCGCTGTCTAAGCCAGATCGATGTTTGCGATCGCCGTCGGAAGGAAGGTCACTTTTGCTCCGCCCACGGGCCGGACCCTATAGGGATTTATTCGGCTCTGGAGAGAAACGACAGCGGACCTGAAGGCCCAGGCGCTGGGTAGTATCCGGTCGATGCGCAGGGGGAAAACGGCGATGCTCGCGGTGATCGCCGCCCTTCTCGTGCTCGTCTCGCCGGCATCTGCTGCCTGCATCAAGAGGCACAGCGTCCGGATCGCGAGCGAGTCGAGCCCGAGCGGCGAGCCCTGGACGGTGACGGGGACGATCGGAAACAACGGCAGCTGCCGTGAGTGGCTGCTTGGCATGGAATTCGAACTTCCCGGCGCTGTGAACTGGAGTTGGGCGACCGGGATACCTGCGGGTGGTCATCTCTCCAAGAGATTCATGATCGATGCGTCCGACGACCTTCAAGAAGACGGCTCTCAGCGCGTCTTCAGCGGGACCGTAGGCGGGGAGGTGGCGAAAGTAATGGCCACTTTGAGCAACGGAAAACGGCTGGCGATCCTGCCCAAATCAGCTCCAGCACCGCTGCGCCAACATGTTGTCTGGCTCCGGAACGTCCGTTACTTCGTCCAGTTCTACCTCCCCGAAGGCTTTGTCACGTCCGTTTCGCTTTTCAGCGTCACGGGCCAGCTGCTGTATCGGAAAACGGGGACGGAAGGTGAGTTCTTCTAGGTCAGGCCAGCCGACCGCGTTTTCTTAGCTCTCCGCCGCCGGGCAGATCAGCCGGTAGTCGCACCAGCTGCAGGTGGTCGGTGCGGGGCGGGGCTCGAAGTCCTGGCCGAGGACGCCCTCGCCAACTTCCAGCACGGTTCGCTCGACTCGCTCGGCGTCGTCAGGGCCGATCGGCGCGGCCACCTTGTCGGCGTCGAGCACGTAGTAATAGCTGCAGATGCTGGCCTCCAGGTCCCAGTCCTCGCGGGCGGCGACTCGGTAGAGGGCCAGCTGCAGGTCGTTCTCGAGGGCGGCTTCGGTCTTGCGTTCGCCGGTCTTGTAGTCGATCAGCTCGTGGCTGCCGTCGGGGAGGCGGTCGACCCGGTCGACGCGTCCCCGCACGCGGTGCGGGCCGATCTTGATGTCGAACTTGCGCTCCAGCCAGAGCGGCTCGCCTTCTGCTTCGCTCTCGCGCTCCCAGTAGAGCCGCATCGCCTCGCGGGCGCGGTCGCGGAACTGGAGCTCGTCGTCGCTGCTGCCGAACCCGGTGCGCCGCCAGCCGGACTCGAAGAGGTCCATCAGCCTCTCCAGCCCGCCGGCGCCGCCGTCTTTGTGGAAGCGCTCGAGCACGTTGTGGATCAGGATCCCGAAGCGCTGGTTGATCGTCGGCTCCTGGGGGATGCCGAAGACGCGGGCGAACTTGTACTTCAGCGGGCAGGTCAGGTAGAGGTCGAGGTCGGAGGCCGAGAGGCTCAGCGTGCCGTCCCCGCGGCGCGGCAGGAAGGCTTCCAGCGAGGGCTCGTGGCGGGCGGCGATCAGGCGCCGCCGCCCGTCGCGCTCGCGCTCGGAGTCGAGCAGGTAGTCGTCGAGCGGCGAGGCATCGAGCTCGGCCTGCTGCTCCGGGGTGGCGATCTGGCGCAGCAGCCCGTTGATCGCCTCGATCGCCTCCGCTGTCGCCTCCTCGCCGGGCCGCTGCGCGAGCGCCGCCAGCTTCAGCAGTTCGAGGTGGCGGGCGATCGCACGGTTGACGTCGACGACCGTGTCCAGGCGCGGCTCCGAGAGCTCCCGCCCGGCACTCCACGATGCCTCCAGCACCTCCTCGCGCAGCTTGCGGTAGGTCGCGTGCAGGCCCTCTGCCGGGCCGAACAGCTCCTCCTCGTGCACCTCCTCTTCGCCCCCGCCGGCGCCGAGCATCTCCTCGTAGGACGGCGGGGACGGCGCCTGCGCGCTGCCGTCTCGCTCGACCCGCGAGAGCACGAGCGTCGTCCGCGCCGGAGCTCCGAGCTGCCCCGCCGGCATCTCCCGCTCGAGGCCCAGGACAAAGGCGTGGTCGAAGTCCATCCCCTTCGCCGCGGACTGGGCAAGGCCCTGGACCGCTCCTGGGGACACCGGCTCCTCGCCGCCGGCCGGGTCGACGCCGGCTTCCGCCACGGCGCTGAGGTAGCGGACGAAGTCCCGCGTGGATCCGTGCGGCTCCCGCCGCGCCCAGGCCGCGGCCAGCTCGGCCAGCCGCGAGAGCCCCAGCAGTCGCTCTGCCACCTCCGGCTCGGCGGCGAAGAGGCGCTGCCGGCGCAGCCCCACCCGCTCGATCAGCCGCCTGACGAAGACGTCGGCCCGGCGTTCCTCCAACGCGGCCGAGGCTTCGCCGTAGAGCTTGAGGAAGGACTGGATCCGCTCCCTCCCCTCCGGCGGGATCTGCGGGCTCTCCAGCGCCGCCTCGCAGGCAGAGACCATGTCGACCTTGCGCCGGCGAGCGATCGTCGTCAGCCGCGCCAGGTCCGCTGAGCGCAGCTCGACCGGCGGCCGGGTCAGCGCCCGCGCCGCCGCGGCGGAGTCTTCCGGCTCGGCCAGGACCCGCAGCCAGGCGATCGCGTCGCGAACCTCGGGGCGCTGAAACAGCGCTGCCGGGCCCGAGAGGTGGAACGGGATCCCCCGCTCCTCCATCGCCCCGGCGACCGTCCCTCCGTTGGCGGCCGGGTCCTCCACCAGCACGCAGATCGCCTCGGGCGACGTACCGCCCGCAAGCAGATGCTCGACTTCACGGGCGACGGCCTGAGCCTGGGCCCTCTCGTTCACGCACCTCCAGAACCGCACCGCCGGGGTTCGGAACCGCTCCTCCAGCGCAACGATCTCCCCGTCCGGGTGAAGGTCGTGGAACCAGCCGTCAACGGCCTGGTCGCCCTCGCCCCCCGTCTCGAGGGCGTAGAGGTGGTTGGGGTTCTGATCGGCGAGGGTCGCGAGGATCGCCCGCTGGGATGGGGTCGTGTCCTCGAGCTCGTCGACCATCAGGTGCGAGAAGCGATTCGCGATCTCGGCGCGGGCGTCCTCGCCCTCGCGAAGGAGCTTGTTGAGGACGAGGAAGACGTCGCCCCCGTCGAGGTTGCCGGACTCGGCGAGGATCCGGTCGTGGGCGGCGCAGAACTCGGCCAGGTCGGGCTCGGCCTGCTCCGAGCCGGCCTTGAGCTCGTCGACCTGGGCGAGCAGCCGGGCGAGCAGGCCGGCCGGGTTGCCGCGTATCTCCCGGTTGCGCAGCGGCAGGTCGTCGACGCGGTCGAGCAGCATCGCCAGGCGCTCGCCGCGGCCGAGGACGTCGAAGAATGGGTCGAGCCCAGCCGCGGTCGAGTGCTCCCGCAGCAATCGCTCGCCCAGCTCCCGCCAGGTGCCGATCCAGAGCTCCTCGCAAGAGCGCCCGAGCATCGCTTCCACGCGCTGCCGCAGTCGTTGCGCCGCCGGTCGGTTTGAAGCGAAGAGCAGGACTCGCTCGGGGTCGGTGCCCTCCCCCGCAAGAGCAACGAGTCGCCGCGCCAGCGCCTCGGTCTTGCCGGTTCCCGCCGCGCCGAGCAGCAACACGGGCCCCTCGCCGTGCTGGACGGCGCGTTCCTGGGCCTCGGCGAGGGCGAGCATGCTCCAACGCTAGCGAGTGGGCGGCCTCCATAGGATGGGCTCGATGGACGTTTTCTCCGCAGACTGGCTGGGAATCTGCCGCCGCATC
Organism: uncultured Solirubrobacterales bacterium; assembly: GCA_963714665.1. Taxonomy (GTDB): domain Bacteria; phylum Actinomycetota; class Thermoleophilia; order Solirubrobacterales; family 70-9; genus VRUE01. The sequence goes on from CAVQPE010000008.1 coordinate 647,073, forward strand.
GTCGATGCGCAGCGGGCGATCTTCGACGAGGTGCGCGGAGTCGAGGCCCGCACCGCCTACGAGGGGTTCGGCAAGGGCGGCGACCGCACCCTCGTCATCGACCGCCGCTGCGAGGACGCGGTCTTCGCCGAGCTCGAGGTCCTGGCGGCCGAAGGCGCCTCCTTCGTCGCCGTCTCCGAGGAGCGCGGCGAGGTGAGCTTCGGCGACGGCGGCCCGGCCCACGTCGTGATCGACCCGATCGACGGCTCGCTCAACGCCCGCCGCACGCTGCCCGCCCACAGCCTCAGCATCGCGGTCGCCTCGGGTGGCTCGATGGCAGACGTCGAGTTCGGCTACGTCTTCGACTTCGGCGCCGGGGAGGAGTTCGCCGCCCGCCGCGATGAGGGCGCGAAGCTCAACGGCGAGCCGATCGCGGTCGGGGCCGACGGCGAGATGCTGGAGCTGCTCGGGGTCGAGTCGGCCGAGCCCGAGCGCGCCCTGCCGTCGCTCGAAGCTCTCGCCGGCCGCGTCTACCGGCTGCGCGTGGTCGGCTCGATCGCGATCACCGCCGCCTACGTCGCCGCGGGCCGCTTCGACGCGATGCTCAGCCTGCGGCCCTGCCGTTCCGTCGACGCCGCCGCCGCGCAGCTGATCGTGCGCGAGGCCGGGGGAGAGGTGGCCTTCGGCGATCTCGCCCCCGGCGACGCCCCCCTCGCCCTCGACGCGCGCTACCCGATCGCGGCCGCGGCGGGCGAGCAAGGGCTGTCGATCGCGCGCTCGGCCCAGTAACCGGGCCGGCCTCCTGGTTTAAGAACACCTGTTCGCGCAGAACGTATGTTCGCTACACTCGCGAACACCAGGCAGGAAACCCGCATACCGAAGGGATCCATCTTTCATGGCAACGCAGACCAAAGGCAGTAAAAGCAACGGTGCCAAGCCGACCGCAAAAGCCGCGGCAGCCGAGAAGAACCAGGCCCGCGTCGTCGCCGAGACCGCCGTCGACATCCCGGTCGGTGCCGTCCTCACCGTGACCGAGCGCGTCACCGAGCTGGTCGAGCCGTTCACCGACCGCTCCGCCGCCGGGAAACAGCTCAAGTCCTACCGCACCGAGATCCGCCGTCGCATCAAACGCACCGAGCGCCGGGGCGCCACCGCCCGCCGCCGGGCCACGACCGAGGCGCGCAAGACCCGCAACCGGGTCGAGCGTGAGGCGCGCAAACGCCAGCGCACGGTCGAGACGACCCTGAAGCGCAACCGCACCGAGCTCGAGCAGCGGGTACGCAAAGCGGTTGAGTTGCTGCCGGTTTAGCGCCCCAGCACCTCGACCGGCAGCGAGCCGGCTGGCTCGAACGGCCAGCCGGCTTGGGCCGGGACGAAGGCCCTGAACTGGAAGCGGGCGCCGCGGCTGTCGTCGTCGGCGAAGCGGTAGGCGTAGCGGAAGCGGGCCCGCCGGTCGGTGCGGACCGTGCGGAACTCGCTCCAGGGCAGGCCCGGCAGGCGGAACTGGAGCTGTACCGCCCTGCCGTCGGCCGGCATTTCAGCGCCTGCGGAGGCGACCTTGCCCCTGAAGACGATCGGCCGCCCGCCCACCTTGGCGACGCGTGAGGAAACCGCCAGGTGCACGCGGCCGCGAACTGCCAAGGCGGAGGTCCGGCTGCGGGAGCCCTGCAGCGTCGCCGTCGCCGGTGCGATCGCGACGATCTCGCGGCTCGGCCCCGGGGCAAGGCGGATCCTGAAGCCACCGCCCGCCCCGGTCCTTGCGATCGATTCCCGTTCACGCGGCTCGGCTCCGGCGGCGAAGCGCTCGACGATCCTCACCCCGATCCCGGCGAGCGGCGTTCGCCGCCCCGCGACCAGGCGCCCGCTGTAGGGGATCCCGTGCCCGTAGGAGACGGTGCGCGACGACGGGCCCGCCCGAGGCCGGCGTTCAGCGTCGTCGCCACCTTGAGCGGGCTGCGCAGCTGCATCGCCGCCCCGCCTGCGCGGCTCTGCGTCGTGGCCGAGTTTCCGGCGAGGTCATAGGCCGTGGCCCGGAACTCGTACTCGCCCGGCGGGTAGGACTCGGAGTCCCAGTGGGCGATGAGCATCGGCGCCGGACGCCTGTGTCGGCAGCGCCTCGAAGCGTCCGCTGGAACCGACCGGGCGGACCGAGATCTCGCCGCGCGCGGCGTCGATTCCCGAGAGCGCATCGTCGGCGCGGACCTCGATTCGCTCCGGATCGGCCGGGTCCTGGGCGTTCGAGAAGGCCAGCCGAGGGGGGTCGCGGTCGATGCGGACGACGCTTGTCGCGGGCGCCCGGTTTGGCTGGCCGTTGCTGCCGCCACCGTCGTCGACGTTGCCGGCGGCATCGCGGCCGTAGTAGGCGATCGTGTGGAGCTCCGGACTCGATCACGGCGGTGGCGACGGTGTCGCCCGCGGCGAACGCCGGCGAGCCGCCGTCGACCCGGATCGCCGTGAACGGACCGGCCCCGCCGCCCGTCGCCGTCATTCCCGAGCCGCCGTCGGTTGCCGTTGCGGTCAGGGTCAGCGGCCGGCTCGACCAGCCCTCCGGCACGCCGCTGAGGCGCGTCACGGGGTCGGTCTTGTCGACCCGGACGATCGCGCTGCCGGCCGCCGCGGAGCGCATTCCCGACCCGGAGACGGCGACGGCGTGGACGTAGCTGGTCCCCTCGGGGAGCCCGTCAATCGAGAGCGAGTCATCCTCGGCGCCGCCGCGCAGGTCGGTCTCGCCTTCGCTGCAGGCGAACGGGCATCGGCGCAGGGCTCGCCGTCGCTCGTGCGATCGACCGAGACCGCGTAGCCGCGGATGCCGGAGAGCGGCTGTGGGTCCGGCGGGATGGCCGAGGCGGAGCGTCAGGGGAAAGCCGCTGCGGGCGATCCAGCCGCCGGGGGGAAGCGGATCGACATGGCCGGGCCGGTCTTCGTCGAAGCGCAGCCGTGCGGTGACCGGGTCCCCTTCGTCACCCGCGGAGTCCTCCAGCCAGACCTCGGCTGACGTAGGCGCCGGAAGTACTGCGGTACGGCCAGCTGCTGGATCGCGGTCGCGGCCCAGCCGATCCTCGCCTCCACCAGCGTGACCTGTCCGGATGGGTCGAGGACGCGGTAGTGGACGGCGGCGACCCCCGGTGGATCGGTCCAGCGCAGGGCGAAGGTGGGTTCGGCGTGCCAGCTTTCCTCGCCCCCGTCGACGCGCAGGTCGAGCGGCTGGAAGCCCGTCGCCGCCCTGGCCCCCGGCACGGCGAGCGCGAATGTCGCGCCGACAGCGAGGGCAGAGACCCTGATTGCCGCACCGCGACGTTTGATCCCCCCCGGAAGGGGACAAAACGTTGCGGTGGGCTTGGTTCGAGCCGTCATGGTCCGAACTCCCCGGCCGGCGAGCCGTTCGAGGCCGCGCTTTCGCTCCTGGACGGTGCGGGAGCCGGAGCCGGCGGCGGTTCGTATTCGACCGCTCCCGCGGAGCGGGCTCTCCGTTTCGGCGGTCGTGCTTCGGCCGCTTCTTCGTGGGGTGGCCGCTCGGGCTTGGCTTCGGGCACCGGGTTCTGCGGCTGAGCCGGTTCGTAGTCGATCGCTTCGCTTCCGGTTTCCCGCACCGGCTTTGCGGACGGCGCGTTCGACCGGCGGCGAAGGCGGCCTGCCGTGGTCGACCAGCGGCACCGGCAGCACGCCCGTCGCAACGCAGGGCCGCGCCTCCCGGCCCCGGCGCAGACCGCAAGCAGCTTGGCCAGGGCCGCCATCCCGGCGCCGCGAGAGCCTCCCGCGGCGGCGATCTGGGTGGCGGCGTCGCCGCCACCGCCGACCCCCGACAGCCGCGAGCCGATCCCGGCGAAGAGGTCGTGCGCGCGTTCGAGCAGCGAGCGCGAGGGGGGCAGTGCCGGCGCCAGGGCGACGGCGATTCGCGGTGCCGCTCGGTAGGCGCGCATCGTCGCCCGGCAGTGGGCGCAGGCGCGCAGGTGCTCACGCACCGTCTCCGCGTCGCCCGCGCTCGCCTCGCCGTCGCAGAAGGCTGAGAGCAGCGGGCGCAGCTCCCGGCAGCGGCTGCCGTCTTCGCTGCTGGAGAGCATCTGGCGGAAACGGTTGCGCCCCTCCGCCAAAAGCCTGTTGGTCTTCGTGTGGCTGTACCCGGTCAGCTCGCCGATCTCGGCGTAGGAGTAGCCCTCGGCCAGCAGGCTCAGCGCGCGCAGCTCCGCCGGCTTCAGCGACCGCAGCGCCTCGCGGCTGCGAGCGATGGCCTCCCTGCGCTCTGCCTGCTCGTCGGGGCCCTCGCCGGTGAGCTGGGATCTGCGCCACCGGGTCGGACGCGGCGCCGGGACGGTTGCGGGGGTCTGCGGCCGCCGAGCAGTTTTTCGCGACCCTGGCGCACCGCCATCGCCTCGTGCTTGGTCACCGTCTGCGTCCAGCGGATCAGGTCTCGCGCATCCGTGGTCGGGGCTTTGGTGAGGACGATCTCCAGGGCCCGCTGGTAGGCGTCGTCGGCGTCCTCCGCGTCCAGCGAGAATCGCCGCGCGGTGCGCTTCAGAGACTGGCTCGTAGCGAGCGATCAGCTCCAGCGCAGCCCGCTTGCGCGCCACGTCGCCCGCGGCCTGGGAGAGGTCGCCTTTTCCCGCCCGAAGCCCCATCGCCGTCGATCTCCCCTGGCTCACTCCCGCTGAGCTCCTCCGCACCGGTTCAAAGTTGCGTCCCAAACATGTCAACCAATGAATTAGGGACGGACGATTCTCCCCCCTGCTGGACGGGTGGTCGGTGCCGAGTTCCGCAAATTGGACAAATCGAGCCGGCTGACCGGGCGCCGGGAGCGGCCCGATACCATCCGCGGCGATGAGCACCTGTGTGGTCACCGGCGGCGCCGGCTTCCTCGGCTCCCATCTCTGCGAGCACCTTCTCGGGCAGGGCCACAGGGTGATCTGCGTCGACAACCTCGAGACGGGGTCGTTGCAGAACATCGAGCACATCCGCGACCCGTCCTTCGATTTCCGAAACCTCGACATCACCGAGACCGTGGACATCCCCGAGGACGTCGACTTCGTCTACCACCTCGCCTCGCCCGCCAGCCCGATCGATTACCTGCGGCTGCCCCTGCACACGCTCAAGGTCGGCTCGCACGGCACCCACCACATGCTCGGCGTCGCCAAGTTCAAGCGCGCCCGCTTCCTGCTCGCCTCGACCAGCGAGGTCTACGGCGATCCCCAGGTCCACCCCCAGACCGAGGACTACTGGGGTCACGTCAACCCGATCGGCCCGCGCGGCGTCTACGACGAGGCGAAGCGCTACGCCGAGGCGCTGACGATGGCCTACCACCGCCAGCAGGGAGTGGACACCTCGATCGTCCGCATCTTCAACACCTACGGCCCCCGCATGCGGGCGCACGACGGGCGCGCGATCCCGACCTTCCTCCGCCAGGCGCTCGAGGACCGGCCGCTGACCGTCTTCGGCGAGGGCGACCAGACGCGCAGCTTCTGTTACGTCGACGACCTGATCCGCGGCATCGTCGCCCTCGCCGAGTCGGGCGTGCACTCTCCCGTCAACATCGGCAACCCGAACGAGTTCACGCTGCTGGAACTGGCCAAGGCCGTGATCGAGGTGACCGACTCGCGTTCCGAGATCGTCTTCGAGCCGCTGCCAGTCGACGATCCCCAGCAGCGCCAGCCCGACATCGGCCGCGCCCGCGACCTGCTCGGCTGGGAGCCCGGCGTGGAACTGCGCGAAGGGCTGCGGATGACGATTGAGAAGTCGGGGGTTGAGCGGTTGGCGGGCGCGTCGGACTGAGGGGTGGTGGGGCGTCGGGCGGAGGTCCGCCGGACGCGCTTCGCGCTGAGTGTCCGGCGGACCTCCGCCCGACGCCCTTCGGAAGCTCGAACCGGCCCGCAACCTTGGGGACCCCGAAGCTGAGTTAGGCCGGGACGGGTACTTCGTCCGCGGCGGGGACGTCGCTTGCTCTGTAGAAAGCTATTGACGTGGGGACGTTGGTCAGCTCCTTGCGCATCGCGTTCCAGGTGCGCATCGCTGCTGTCTCCGTCGGCCAGCCGTAGCGGGCCAGGAAGGCTTCGGAGCCGCGCTCGTCGGGGGCGCCCACCGTGGCGTCGGTGAGGGCGCTCGCGAGGGCGGCCATGCCGCGGCAGAAGCCGTCCTCGTCCCAGGTGATCCGGCCGGCGTCGTCGATCTCGACGAAGCCGTTCTCGGCGAGGAAGCTGAGTTCGACGTAGGCCGCGCCGGGGTCGCCGTAGTACTTCGGCCCGCGCCGCAGGTAGTGGAGCAGCTCGGCGATGTGGGTGGCGCACATCTCGAGGCGGCTGACCCCGGTGCTCGCCAGCCAGGTATCGGAGATCGTCAGCAGGAAGCCGTAGACGTCGGCGATCGCCTCCTGCAGGGCCATGAAGGGCTCTATCCCGAGCGTCTCCATCCAGCTGTCGTAGGTGGTCTCCGGGACGATCACGTTGTGGCCGTGGTCGTGGCCGCGGATCCAGGGCATCAGCGTGTCCTCGATCGGCACGTCGGCCGCCCGCATCGGTCCGCTCAGCAGCGTTTCGGCCAGCGGAATCGTGATCACCGAGTAGCGCGCGATGTGGACGTTGCGCATGTAGAGGGTCCGCTGTTCCTTCAGGGGAAGCCCGTCGACGCCTTCGTCCTCGGGCATGAAGTAGGCGAAGTGCTTGGGGTGGCCGGCGGCCTCGCCGGCCGAGATCAGCAGGTCGGTGACGTTCATCGGCAGCTTGAAGGGGACGTACATCCCGCTGGCGCCGATCTCTGTTTCGACTTCCGCCAGGGCGGCCTCCAGCGAGTCGTCGAGCTTGTCCAGCAGTTGCTGGCGAGGCTCGTCGCGGACCGCGGCCAGGAACGAGTGCAGGCCGACGCGCGTCTTCATCCGCCAGGTGCAGAGCGGCCCGCAGACGACCTCCATCGGGGGCGGGGGTCCGCTTCCGGCGATCTCGAGGGTCATCTCGCGATGCCCGATACCGCCGGCCAGCCCCTTCGCCCGCAGGCGGACGATCTCGGCGCTCTCGGGGTCGAGGAGGTCGGCCAGCTCACGCATGCCTTCGGCCATCTCGCCGCGCAGCACCGACGCGGCGCTCTCGGAGAGGGCCTCGCCCTCGCATGTCTGCAGGCTGCGCATCGCTTCGCTCTGAGCGGCGAGCCGCACCAGCAGGGGCATCACCGCATCCGGATTGGAAGACGGTTCGCCTTCGAGCGGCACGTTGCCGATGCCGTGCTGGTCGTCGAGCGGCCAGAACGGCGACAGCAGTCGGGGGGGCATATCACCGGCCAAGCTCGCTGTTTCGCTGTCCATCCGTTCCCCTCCTGCATGGCTTGGCGCCATGCGCGCGTTGCGCGTTGAGTCACGTTTTCCCGCCCAGGGCCCGTCCAAACCCTCAGTACGAGCGAAGCTACCGAAAGAAACCGGCAATTGCAACCGGGATCTTGAGCATTGCCGGCGCCCTCAGAACGGGAGAGGGCGGCCGGTTGGCCGCCCTCTCGGCAATGACGAGCTCTAGCCCGCTACTGCGTCTGTGCGGTGAAGGAGAACGTCCCCAGCGGGTCGCCGCCGGCGAACGTGCCGTTCCCTTTGCCTTCGATCGGTTCGACGAACACCGAGTTCAGCGTCGCTGCAGTTACCGCCTGCAGTGTCGCCGTCGCGTTCTGGACACTGACGGTGCGCGTACTCGGGTCCGACGTGATCGTCGCCCCGGTCAGGTTGATGTCGGCGATCGATGAGCGACCGAGGTTGCCGAGGTTGAGTTCCGGCGTGCTCGGGTTCGTGATCGTCACTTCTACCGAGGCGGTTTTCGCGCCCAGGTCGACCCAGATGCTGCCCATTTTCAGGGTCGTTTCACCTTTGCCGTTGGGGCCAAGGGCTTCCAGGTTCTGGGTCAGCTGCAGGCCGCCTGCGGTCTGCAGGACGCCGGTCGTCGCGGTCGGGCCGATGGTCCCCCCGCTGATCGGGAAGGCCGCCGTGACCGGAGACAGCGAGACGACTTTGGTCGGTTCGATCGGCGCCAGTTTCACTTCGAACGGATGTTCACCGGCGATTTCCGGGCCGACGTTCCTGAGCTTCAGCAGTGCCGCCGTGCTGAGCGCGAGCGTCGCGTTGCCACTCGGCACCACGGCAACCGTCTTCGGCTGCGTTTCCGAGAGGCCCGAGCCCATGCCCTTGCCGCCCTTGAAGGGCGCGTTTTTCGCCTGTTTGCCGGTGAAGCCGAGCTTCTTGTTGAGCTGCTTGGCCGCCTTGCCAGTCAGCTTCGTCGAGCCGATCGTGACGTTGGCCCCGAAGCCGTTGCGGGCGGAGCTGGCGCCGCTCACGGAGGCGAGCTTCATGTTCTTGCCGGCGACGTTCGCGTTGATGGAGTTGGTCGTCGTGTCGACGACGATCACCTTCAGGAGGGCGCTCTTCTTGCCGTGCTTGAACTTGATTCCGCCGCTCTGTTCGATCGTTCCCTGGCCGTTGGTCGGGTCCAGCGAGCCACCGCTGACCGGCAGGGTCACCTTGCGGGCTTTGACCGTGCCCGGGCTCACCTTGATCACCTTGACCCCGGCTTTCTTCAGCTTCTTGAACAGGTTCTTGTTGAGGGTGAGCGTTGTCGTGCCGCTGCTGAGCGGGTCGGGGGTGGCCGATGCGAGGGGAGCGAACGCGAGCAGTCCAACAAGAGCTGCAACAGTCGCCACCACCGACAGCATCGTCCCCCTGCCCTTGAGCGGCTGGGTCACTTCCTTCATATCGATCCTCCGTTTTGGTGCCGCCCCCTGCTGCCCCTAATGGCGACTTACGGCAATTCGAATTGCTGCCAAGGTATTCTCGGCGCGCTCTCTGACAAACCGTATTTGGCCGCAATGTTCCGGTCGGAGCAAATACGGGGTATGCACGCATATCCTGTCGCCATGGCAACCGAGGAGACCCATCGCACGATCGCCCCGCTCGTCGGCCCCGACGACGAGCGCGTCTTCACCGATTCCGGGATCGAGATCGAGCGCGTCTACGACGCCGACGACGTCGCTCCGGGGCTGGAGGAGCGCCTCGGCGAGCCCGGCGCGCCGCCCTTCACGCGCGGGATCCACGAGGGGATGTACCGGGACCGGCTCTGGACGATGCGCCAGTACGCCGGCTTCGCCACGCCCGAGGACACCAACGAGCGCTACCGCTACCTGATCGAGCACGGCTCGACCGGCCTCTCGATGGCCTTCGACCTGCCGACCCAGCTCGGCCGCGACTCCGACGACCCGCTCTGCCGCGGCGAGGTCGGCCGCACCGGCGTCCCGATCGACACGATCGAGGACATGCGGATCTGCTTCGACCAGATCCCCCTCGACGGCGTCTCGACCTCGATGACGATCAACGCCCCGGCGGCGATCCTGCTGCTGCTCTACGAGCTGGTCGGCGAGGAACAGGGCGTGCCCTCGGAGAAGCTGCGCGGCACGGTCCAGAACGACGTGCTCAAGGAGTACATGGCGCGCGGCAACTACATCTACCCGCCGGTGCCGACGATGCGGCTGACCACCGACATCTTCGAGTACTGCCGCGAGAACGTGCCGAAGTGGAACACGATCTCGATCTCCGGCTACCACATCCGCGAGAAGGGCTGCTCGGCCGTGCAGGAGGTCGCGTTCACGCTCTCCAACGCGATCGCCTACGTCGAGGCGGCGCTGGAGCGGGGCCTCGAAGATCGACGAGTTCGCCCCCCGCCTCGCCTTCTTCTTCAACGGCCACAACAACGTCTTCCAGGAGATCGCCAAGTTCCGCGCGGTGCGGCGGATGTGGGCCAAGATCGTCGAGGAGCGCTTCGGGGCCGCAGGACCCCAACTCGATGAAGATCCGCTTCCACACCCAGACCGGCGGCGTCACGCTGCAGGCCCAGCAGCCCGAGGTCAACATCATCCGCGTCGCCCTGCAGGGCTTCGCCGCCGTCTGCGGCGGCACCCAGAGCCTGCACACCAACGGCTTCGACGAGGCGCTGGCGCTGCCGACCGAGCGCTCGGCCCGGATCGCCCTGCGCACCCAGCAGGTGCTCGCCCACGAGTCCGGCGTCGCCGACACCGTCGACCCCTTCGCCGGCTCCTACTTCGTCGAGTCGCTGACCGACGAGGTCGAAGCGCGCTCCTGGGAGCTGATGGAGAAGGTCGAGGAGATGGGCGGCTCGGTCGAGGCGCTGGAGTTCATGCAGCGCGAGATCGAGGAGTCGGCGCACTCCTACCACGAGCGCTACAAGTCGGGCCAGGACATCATCGTCGGCGTCAACAAGTACGTCACCGACCAGGTCGACGACGTCGACATCCTCCGGGTCGACCCCGAGGCCGAGGAGCGCCAGCTGACCCGCCTCAAGGCCTTCAAGGAGTCCCGCGACCAGGCGGCGGTCGAGGCCAAGCTCGAGTCCCTGCGCGACGTCGCCCGCGGCGACGGCAACCTGCTGCACCCGATCCGCGCCGCGCTCGCCGCCGAAGCCTCGATCGGCGAGGTCTGCGGCGCGATGCGCGACGTCTTCGGCGAGTACAAGGGCGGCGCCTTCTTCTAGCCGCACAGGATTGCTGAAACGAGAGTTGACCCCAGCGGGGTGGGGTCGAACTCTCGTTTCGCTTCTGCAGAAGCGAAACAGCGTTCCTGAGGGCTCGGTGCACCTTCGGACCTTCGTACTTGACCTCGTAGTGAGTGAAGCGGAGCGGAGTCATTCCGGCGAGAACGTGCGTGCGGTCTCGTCTCGCGTCACGCGCTTGAGCCGACGGCGTTCGGTGGTAGCGAAGGCCGTCGGTCTCTATGACCAGACCCAGATCTGGCCAGAAGAAATCGACTTCGAAGCCGTTGACGATCTGTTTGGTGAGCGGCGAGGGAAGTCCGGCTCGGGCGGCGATTGGACGGAAGATGATCTCCAGGTCGGAGTCGGAGAGGCGGAAGGTGCGTCTTATCGAGAAGATCGCGGAGCGGCCGGACCCCCGACTCACCGGCATGCGCCTCGAGCTCCATTCGCAGCGTCTCAGGGTCGATCAGGTCCCGCTTGTCGGCCTCGTTCACGGCTCGCTCGGTGCTGGTCGGACCCAGTTCCGACGCCAGGTCGATCAGTGTGAGTGCGATGGCGGTCACCGGAATGCCATCTCGACAAACGATGTCGGCCTCACTCAAAGCAGGGCGCGCTCGGACGCGTAGGCCGGGACGGCGAAGCCTGGCATGCGCCGGCGCACGCTCACGTCGATCCAACCACTGCGCTCCGTCCCAACCCCCCACAAGGCCGCTGCGCTGCGGTGGCTCAACGCCGCTCCGTCGCCACCGGCCAGGATCGCCGCCATCCAGCGCCGCTTCTGGGTCAGCTCCGGCCAGCCGACGGCATAGACGCCGCGCATCACCAAGTGCAGCCGTCCCTGGGCTACTCGGTGCTCTATCGGATCTCGCACCAAACCCCAGCGCCAAGAGCTGTCGCCGCGCCACAACCCCATGTTGCCGCACCGCCAACTCCCAGGCCCGCTTGTTCCGCTTGTAGTCGCGCCCATCCGACATTGACCACACCTGAAATGGGTCAATGTCGGATGCGCGCCTTCTCCCCCTGGGCGGGATCGTTCAACGCAAATTCGAGGGAGGAGCGGTGGGGTGGGGGTTGAAGCGGGCGGCATGATCGAGGTCGCGCGGACGCTGATGAAGTCCGAGCCCGAGCTTGCCGAGCTGGTCGCAAGCGTCGAAGGCGTCGAGGTGACGATGGCCGAGAAGGGCTTCGGCACGCGGGTGGAGCTGCGCGCGAGCGAGGGCTCCGGTCTCCGCGAGGGCGACCTGGAGCGAATCTTGAACGACCTGGCCGAGCCGAGCAAGCAGCCCTTCGGCAGCGCCTGAACCCACAAGGAGAGGAACGAGTTGAAGCAACTGAAGAGGCATCTGAGCTTTGCCAACGTGGTCGTCCTGCCTGGCCCTTTTCATGGCCCTGAGCGGCGTCGCCTACGCGGCCAAGACGATCGTCAAGACCCAGAACCTGGTCAACGGCGCGGTGACGACGGCGAAGATCCGCAACGGCGCGGTGACGACGGGCAAGCTGCGCAACGGCGGCGTGACCGGGCAGAAGATCGCGTCGGCGACGATCGGCTCGGGCCAGCTCGCCAACGGCTCGGTTCGCTCCGGCCAGCTCGGCGGCCAGGTCGTCACCGACGCGAAGATCAAGAACGGCGCCGTCAGCGGAGAGCAAGCTCGGCTCCGGCTCCGTCAGCAGCGGCAAGCTCACATCCAGCTTCCTCGCCCAGCTGGTCCGCAACGTGACCTACGTCAACAAGCTGAGCCAATGAAGACTCCGAAGACGCCAAGACCGTCACCGCCGAATGCCCCTCGGGCAAGGAAGTGATCGGCGGCGGCGCCCGGGTCAACGGCGAACTCAACGAGGTCGCGTTGACCGGCTCGAACCCGTTCTCGGCGTCGAACGGCGCTCGCACCGGCTGGAGCGCCTACGCGCGCGAGTCGTCGCCCACGGCGCAGAACTGGTCGCTCGAGGCCTTCGCGATCTGCGCCGAACTCTAGACCACCCCTCCGCCGACGGGCCGATACGTCAAGGTGACCTTGACGTATCGGCCCGTCGGCCCGCCTTGGCGGCGCCTCGGGGCACGGCTCGTGCCGCCGTCATAGACTCCCGCGCCCGATGCGCGAGAAGAACCCGATCACCCACGAGGAGAAGCTCGCCTACCTGCGCGAGCTGCGCGAGGAAGCGATCCACTCCGCCTCCGAGGAGGCGGTCGAGAAGCAGCACGCGAAGGGCAAGATGACCGCCCGCGAGCGGGTCGAGAAGCTGCTCGACCCGGGCTCCTTCGAGGAGCTCGACGTCTTCGTCCGCCACCGCACCTACGACTTCGAGATGCAGAAGAAACGGCCCTGGGGCGATGCCGTCGTCACCGGCCACGGCACGATCGACGGCCGCACCGTCTTCGTCTTCTCGCAGGACTTCACCGTCTTCGGCGGCAGCCTCGGCGAGGTGATGGCGGAGAAGATGTGCAAGGTGATGGACCTCGCCGCCCAGGTCGGGGCGCCGGTGATCGGCATCAACGACTCCGGCGGCGCCCGGATCCAGGAGGGCGTCGTCTCGCTCGGCGCCTACGGCGACGTCTTCGTCCGCAACGTGCAGTGCTCGGGCGTGATCCCGCAGATCAGCCTGATCATGGGCCCCTGCGCCGGTGGCGCCGTCTACTCGCCGGCGATGACCGACTTCATCTTCATGGTCAAGGAGACCTCGCACATGTTCATCACCGGCCCGGAAGTGATCAAGACGGTGACCGGCGAGGAGGTCGAGTTCGAGGAGCTGGGCGGGGCGATGAGCCACAACTCGAAGTCGGGCGTCGCCCACTTCGCCTCCGAGGACGAGGAGAGCTGCCTCGAGGACGCTCGCTACCTGCTCAGCTTCCTGCCCTCGAACAACCTCGAGGCGCCGCCGCGCTTCGAGCCCTCCGACGACCCCGAGCGCGAAGACGACCGACCTCGACACCCTCGTCCCCGACGATCCCTCCAAGCCCTACGACATGCGCGAGGTGATCTCGCGCGTCGTCGACGACGGCGAGTTCTTCGAGGTCCACGAACACTTCGCCAAGAACATCGTCTGCGGCTTCTCGCGGCTCGACGGCTTCCCGATCGGCGATCGTCGGCAACCAGCCCGCCTTCCTCGCCGGCGTGCTCGACATCGAGGCCTCCGAGAAGGCGGCGCGCTTCGTCCGCACCTGCGACGCCTACAACGTCCCGATCGTCACCTTCACCGACGTGCCCGGCTTCCTGCCCGGCACCGACCAGGAGTGGAACGGGATCATCCGCCACGGCGCCAAGCTGCTCTACGCCTTCACCGAGGCGACCGTGCCGAAGCTCACCGTCGTCACCCGCAAGGCCTACGGCGGCGCCTACGACGTGATGAACTCCAAGCACATGCTGGCCGACTTCAACGTCGCCTGGCCGACCGCCGAGGTCGCGGTGATGGGTCCCGAGGGCGCGGTCAACATCATCTACCGCAAGGACATCTCCTCCTCGCCGACCCCCGACGAGCGCCGCCAGAAGCTGATCGACGACTACAAGGCCCACTTCGCCAACCCCTACTCGGCGGCCGAGCGCGGCTACATCGACGACGTGATCGAGCCCCGCCAGACCCGGCCGAAGCTGATCAAGGCGCTGCGGATGCTGCAGTCCAAGCGCGTCGCCCAGCCGAAGCGCAAGCACGGCAACATCCCGCTGTAGCCGCGGTTAGGGCTGCGCTTCGATCTTCTGGACCCGGCCCTTTATCCATTTGGAGAGCAGGTCCGTGCGGGTGAAGAGCTGGGGGCGCTGCGTCGTGCAGTTGCCGAAAACGGCCTGGGTGATGCCGATCTCGATCCAGCCCCCCTTGCGGTGGAGACGAAGAGCGGCCCGCCCGAGTCCCCGTGACAGACGCCGGAGGTGGCTTTGGGGAAGTCGATCGCGCAGATCCGCCCCCAGAGGCCTTCGCAGCGGGCGCCCTCGACGACCGTCTTGGCCCACATCAGCGATTCGGTCGGTTCGATCTGTTCGGCCCCTTCTGCCGCTTCGAGAAGTAGGTCATTCCCCATCCCGCGACCCGGCGTGGGTGCCGAGGCGCAGGTAGCGGGCGTTGGCGGCGCGTCGCGATCGGTATCGGCGGCGCCGTCGTCGGCGTCGCCAGGGCGAGCAGGGCAGCGTCGCCGAACTTGGTCGCGTTCTCCGGGGACGAACTTGGGGTAGGGGATCAGCCGCGTGAGCGCCGAGACCTGGCGCTCGGGGGTCGGTCCAGTTGACGACCCCGGTCACGACCCGGTACCCGGACGGCGTCGAGCAGGGCCTTGCTTTCCGGGTTGAAGAGGCAGTGGGCGGCGGTCAGGATGACCCGGGGAGCGATGACCGTTCCGGTGCAGGAGAGGACGGCCTTTTCGTTTTCGGAAATCGACCACGAAGGCCATGAAGGGGTAGCTCCCCGTGCGTGGCTTCCTGCCCGCCGATCACCGAGGCCTGCGCACCGGCCCCCCTGGCCTCTGCCGCGGGCGTGTTCGCGGTCGAGACGATGCAGATAAGCAGGGCGAAGGCGGCCGACCAGGCGGCGGCGATCCTTGCGGGCTTCGACTTCATCGTCGATTCATCGGCGCTGGGGCCTTCCGGGTTTAGCCGCGGGCGCGACGAGTTCGCCGGGCTAGGGCATCGCCGTCGCCTCGGTCTCGACGCCGCCGCCCTCGATCCGGCCGCCGCGGACCGCGCTCGTGCCGCCTTCCTCGGCGGTCAGGCGGTGGGCGAGATAGACGGGGATGATCGAGATCAGGATCACGAGGACGGCGACGGCGTTGACGATCGGCAGTTCGTTGGGGCGGAAGAGGTTGGAGAAGATCCAGATCGGCAGCGTTTCTTCGCCTGCGCCGATCGTGAAGTTGGTGACGATGATCTCGTCGAAGGAGAGGGCGAAGGCGAGCAGCCCGCCGGCGACCAGGGCGCTCTTCATCCTCGGGAAGGTGACGAAGCGGAAGGTCTGCCAGGTGTGGGCGCCGAGGTCGGCCGAGGCCTCCTCGAACGAGCCGGAGAGGCGGCGCAGGCGCGCGAACGACGTTGTTGTAGACGACGACGATGCAGAAGGTGGCGTGGCCGACGATCACGGTGAAGAGGCTGAGCGGCGACGCCCAGGACCTGGGTGAAGGTGTTGCTGATCGCGACGCCGGTGACGATCCCCGGCAGCGCGATCGGCAGGATCACGAGGAAGGAGATCGTCTCGCGGCCGAAGAAGCGGTGGCGCGCCGACCGCCAGCGAGGCGAGGGTGCCGAGCACCAGCGCGATCGTGGTCGCGGCGACGCCCGCCTTGATCGAGGTGAGGAAGGCTTCCCGGGCGGCTTCGTTCTTCGAACGCCTTGGAGAACCAGTGAGGGTCCAGCCCGGCGGCGGCCACTAGAGGATCTTGCTCGAGTTGAAGGCGTAGATCACGATCACGATCAGCGGGATGTAGATGAAGGCGAGGCCGCCCAGACGGCGAGCCGGAGCAGGATCGTGAGCGTCTCGAGAGCCTCATCGTCTAGATGTGCTCGAAGGCGCCGAGCTTGCGGGCGACCATCAGGTAGGCGATCATGACGACGATCGGGACCGAGCGCAAGGGCGGCGGCGAAGGGCAGGTTGTTGGAGATGTTGTTGAAGATGACGTTGCCGATGAACTGGTCGTTGGAGACGAGCCGTCGGCGTGATGTAGTCGCCCAGGGTCAGCGAGAAGGTGAAGATCGAGCCGGCGACGACGGCCGGGAAGGCGAGGGGCAGGATCACCCGGCGGAAGGTCGTGAAGGGCGAGGCGCCGAGATCCTCGGAGGCGCTGATCAGCGAGTTGGGGATCCGCTCGAGGCCGGCGTAGATCGGCAGGATCATGTACGGAAGCCAGAGGTAGCTCATAACCAGCCAGACGGCGGTGGTCCCGTAGCCGGGACCGTCCAGCCCGAGCGGGCTCAGCGCCCAGTTGATCACCCCGTCGGCGGAGAGCATCGTGCGCCAGGCGTAGACCTTGACCAGGTAGCTCGACCAGAGCGGCAGCAGGACCGCGACGACGAGGATCGCCTTGCCGCGGCGGCTCGCCAGCTTGGCCATGTAGAAGGCGATCGGGAAGGCGATGATCGCGTCGGTGAGGGTGACCAGCAGCCGCGATCGGACCGTCCGCCAGACGATCGTCGCGGTAGACCGGTTCGTTGACGAGGGATTCGAAGTTTTCGAGGCTGAGGCTCTTCACCGTCGCTCGCCGCTGAGCGGGTCGACCGACCAGAAGGCGGCGATCAGCAGCAGGGCGAGGGAGCCCAGGTAGCCGATCACCAGCCAGCCGACCGGGCCGGCCAGGAGCGCCCCTACCTGCAGGCGCGGGCGGCCGTGGAAGAGGTCGGCGAGCCTGTGGCCCGCCGACCTCCTCTACGACAACCGCTTCAGATCGCCACGGCTCAGACCCGCCGGGCTCAGCCCTTGATCGAGGTCCAGGCTTTGACCCAGTCGTTGTAGTCCTTGCAGTTGCTTTCGCCGTTGCCGCAGTCGGCCACCGGGGTCTCCCAGTAGTAGACCCGCTTCCAGAACGCCGGGTTCTTCCGCGTGGTATTTCGCTGCAGAAGTTCGGGTTCGCGGTCTGTTCGCAGGCCATTTTCCTGGGCCGGCGCCTCGCCGAAGAATTCGGCAACTTCGGCGTTGACTTTCGGTTCGATGATCCAGTTCATCCACATGTACATGCAGTTCGGATGCTTGGCTTCGGAGCTGATCATCCAGGTGTCCGACCACCCGGTTGCGCCCTCCTTCGGCAGGAAGCCTTGGCTGGCCGGGCTCGCCTTGACCGGCACGCCTTCTTCCTTCAGCGCGAAGTACTGGTACTGCCAGGTGGTGCCGACCGTGACGTCGCCGCCGGCGAAGGCGGAGATCTGCTTGGCGGCTTCCGACCAGTATTCGCCGACGTTCGCGCGCTGTTCCTTCAGCAGTTCGATCGCCGCGTTGAACTGTTCTTCGTTCAGCTCGTAGGGATTTTCGATCCCCAGATTGGGCTGGTGGAACTTGAGGTAGAGGGCGGCGTCGGCGATGTAGCTCGATTCGTCGTAGGCGCTGATCTTGCCCTTGTACTTGGCCGCGATCTTCGGGATCGAACATGATGTTCCAGGAGTCCGGCGCCGGCTTGACGTCGTTCGCGTTCCACATCAGCAGGTTGGCGCCGCGGCCGTGCGGGATGCCGTAGTTGACCCCTTCGAAGGTGTTGTACGGCTGGTCCTTGAGGTCGCTGAAGACCGTCTTGTAGTTGGGGACGAGGCTGACGTTGACCGGGTCGACCGCCCGGCGGCGACGAGGCGGGCGGTGGCGTTGCCCGACGCCGAGACGCCGTCGTACTGGCCGGATTCTCATCAGCTCGACCATTTCGTCGGAGGTGCCGGCTTCCTTGTCGCTGACCTTGCAGCCGGTCTTCTGTTCGAAGGGCTTGGTCCATTCCGGTTCGACGTAGCCGGCCCAGGAGATCAGGTCGAGCGATCCCTCGCCCTTGCCGACCTTCTGCAGTTCTTCGCCGCTGGACGTGTCGTTGCTGCTGGAGCCGCAGCCGGCAAGCAGGAGCATGAAGTCGCCAACAGGCCTGCGATGACCAGCCAGGCCGTTCGCGCTGGGTGTGCGTCGTGCTTTCTCACGGTGGTTCCTCCTCTGTAGTGGTCGAACTGCCACGGACAGCGACCGTGTGCTCCGGGCGCCAGCCGACTACGACCTCCCTTCCCTGCTCCGAGACAGCGTCGAGAGACGTGCCTTCGACGTTCTGCCGTACGAGTTGAAGCTCTCCACCCGCGTCGAGGGCGACCGTGTAGCGGGTCACCATCCCGGCGTAGGACACATCGGCGATGCGGCCGCGCTCGGTGCGCAGGCCGTTGGGCGCCGCGGCGGGGTCGACCAGCTGGATCTTCTCGGGGCGGATCGTGAAGCGGGACGCCGTCGCGCTCGAGCAGGTTGGAGACGCCGACGAAGCCGGCGACGAACTCGGTGGCCGGCTGCTCGTAGAGCTCGACCGGCGGGCTGACCTGCTCGATCCGGCCCTCGTTGAAGACGGCGATGCGGTTGCTCATCGTCAGCGCCTCGTCCTGGTCGTGGGTGACGTAGACGAAGGTGATGCCGACCTCGCCCTGGATCGACTTCAGCTCGACCTGCATCTGCTCGCGCAGCTTCAGGTCGAGGGCGCCGAGCGGCTCGTCGAGCAGCAGCACCTTGGGCCGGTTGACGATCGCCCGGGCCAGGGCGACGCGCTGGCGCTGCCCGCCGGAGAGCTCACCCGGCTTGCGATCCCCGTAGCCGGGCAGGCGGACCATCTCCAGCGCCTCGTCGCGCCGCTGGGCTCGCTCCGCCTTGCCGACGCGGGCGATGCGCAGGCCGTAGGCGACGTTCTCGCCCACGGTCATATGAGGGAAGAGGGCGTAGTCCTGGAAGACGGTGTTGACGGCGCGGTCGTAGGGCGGCACGCCGCTGACGTCCTCGCCGGCCAGCTCGATCGTGCCGCCGCTGGGATCCTCGAACCCGGCGATCATCCGCAGCGTCGTCGTCTTCCCCGAGCCGGACGGGCCGAGCAGGGTGAAGAACTCGCCGCGCTCGATCTCGAGGTCGATTCCGGCAACCGCGACCACCTCGCCGTAGTGCCTGGTGAGGTTGGTCAGGCGGATGTCAGGTGGAGTGGCTACACGGAAAACGTTATCCGAGCAGTTCAGGAACGCAAGGACAATCTCCCCCCGGCCGGTTGGCCGAGGGGGAGTACGGCTCAGCCGTGGCTCAGAAGCCGGCGGGGTGGCGGGCTACGTAGCCGACGTTGTCGCGCAGGTCTTCGTGCCAGCGTGGGCCGGTGCCGCTGCTGTCGCCCGAGGTGTCCCAGCGAAAGCCGGCGATTTCCGCGTAAGCGTGGCCGGCGTTGGCGTAGACGGTGATCCAGCGGCCTGCGCCGGCGAGGCCCCAGCTCTCCATCGGGCCCGAGGGAAGCGGGCTTTCGAGGAATTTGCCGCCGTGCAGGGCGTAGCTGACCGAGCCGGAGCAGTCATAGCCGCGATCCCACCAGCGGCCGTGGCCACCGCCCCAGACGTAGGGCTTGGTGCGGATCCGGTCGGCCGCCCAGATCACCTGCTTGACGCGGGCCGGGGCGGATTTGGGCGGAATCAGCATCCCGTTCGGGAGCAGACGCGCTTTCGCGGTGGGGGTGCAGATATCCGTTTCGGCGGGCGAGACGCCGCCGCCACCGCAATCCGCGGAGGCCGCCCCCGGCGTCAAGGCCAGAGCTGCCAGAACCCCCGCAATGGATATGCCTAGCTTGAGTTTCCTGCTGTTCTTGCGCAAACCGATCTCCTTCGTCGGCCTACGGGGTTAGCTGTCGGGCTGGCGCGAAAGGAGCCTGCGCCCCCACCTGAACTAGGCGAGTTAGCCCCGAAAACGTGGTTCCCCCGTTCCCGCAGCGCCTCCAGCGAGCGGGATTCGGCGTTTCGGTTATTTGGAACGGCGGCAGTGTAGACGATCGACCGGCCGTTTGCTCATGGAAAACAAACATTTTGTGGCCTTCCGCACTTTGGCTCTCCCCGGTCCTTTCGACGCCACGGCTGCTAGCTTGCGCGCTGGGATGGATCTTGCTGGCAATACAGCGCTGCTGACAGGCGCCACGGGAGGCCTCGGGCGAGCGATCGCCAAGGCGCTCGCCGGGCGCGGGGCGAAGCTGGTGCTCAGTGGCCGCAAGGCCGAGGCGCTGGAGGCGCTGGCGGCCGAATTGCCCGGTGAGGGCCACCGGATCCTGCCCGCCGACCTGGCCGAGCCCGGCGCGGCCGAGAAGCTCGCCGCGGAAGCCGGCGGCGTCGACGTCCTCGTCGCCAACGCCGGCCTGCCGGGCACCGGCCGCCTGCCCGAATACACCAGCGAGCGCCTCGAGGGCACGCTGCGCGTCAACCTGGAGGCGCCGATGCACCTGGCCCGCGCCATGGAGGCGGGAATGATCGAGCGCGGCAAGGGACACATGGTGTTTATCTCCTCACTCTCGGGCAAGTCGGCGACGCCGCTCTCCTCCGTCTACAACGCGACCAAGTTCGGCCTCCGCGGTTTCGCCCTCGGCCTCCGCGCCGACCTCGACCCGCTCGGCATAGGCGTCTCGATCGTCTCCCCGGGCACGATCCGCGAAGCGGGCATGTACGCGGACTCGGGCGCCGACCCGATCCCGGGCCTCGGCACCGGCTCGCCCAAGCAGGTGGCCGACGCGGTCGTGAAGGCAATCGAGCGCAACAAGGTCGAGATCTCCGTAGCTCCGGTCCAGCAGCGACTGCTCGCCCACTTCGCACTCGCCACGCCGGGGATCTCGGTCAAGGTCGCCAGCGGGGAGGCTGGCCAGAAGGCCGCCGCAAACGTCGCCAAAGGTCAGCTCGACAAGCGCTGAGCTGGGGGTCCGGACGAGACTTCTCTCAAGCGGCGGGTCTCCAAATCGCCGAGCTCATAACCCGAAGGTCGCGGGTTCGAAATCCCGCCCCCGCTATACCGAAAATTAGGTACTGGAGTTGAGCCAGTGTACGCGACCACGTACACTGGGCCAATGGCCAAGATCGTTCCGGTGCGAGAGTTGCGCAGCAACCTCAGCAGTCTGCTGGACGACGTCAGCGATCGGCGCGATCACGTGCTGGTGACTCGCAACGGGACTCCCGCCGCGGCACTGGTCCCGATCGACGAGTACGAGGCGCTGGAGGAGACCGCGGAGATCCTCTCCGACCCCGATGCGCTCTCTGCGCTCGAGGCGGGCTTGGCGGAGATCGAGCGGGGCGAAACAGTCACTCTTGCCGAGTTGCGCAGCGAGCTGGCCGAGCGCCGGCAGAGCACCGGTTGATCGTTGGCTCGGCTTGTCCTCGCGCGCCGCGCGCGGCGCGAGCTACTCGAATTCGATTGGCCGCTGATCGATGCGATCGAGGATGCCCTCGGCTTGCTCGAGCGCGAACCGTCCGCTGGTCACGTGCTCCGCGGCAGGCTGAGCGGTCTGCTCTCGCTTCGGGTTGGCGTCTACCGGATCCTCTATCAGCTGACCGAGAGTGGGCAGACGGTTCGCGTCGTCACGATCCGGCACCGTTCGATCGCCTATCGCAGCGATCCTCGCTAGCAGGTGCTCTTTCGGCGTCTCGACCGATCTCGGGTAGATCAGCTCATCGCGACCGCTACTCCTTGCAGGCGGGAGCAGGTGACAGGACGCTCTCTTGACTAACGTCCAGCCGCCTGTCATCGGCGGGCGCGTTGACCTCACCCGATCAGTCGTCGGTTCGGTCGGCCGGTGCCTTCGCGGCGCCGGGGCGCCAGAGACTCACCAGCCCGGCGACCAGCGTGACGAGAAAGATCTGGCCAAGCAGCATCTCAAGGACCGCGAAGGACTGACCAAGCGTCCCGGCCGGAACCAGATTGCCGTAGCCGGTCGTCGTCAGGGTCGTGTAGCTGAAGAAGAGGTAGTCGCTGGCGCGGGCATGGGCCACGCCGGTGAAGAAATCGCTGTGGCTCCAGCGACCGAATGCGAAGTACAGAAACCCAAATAGAAGGCCGAGGATCGTGAAGACGCTGATCGCGCCGAGGATCGTGCGGAACTCGACCCGGCTGGCGCCGATGATTACGCGACGGAGGATGGTCACGGCGGCGACGGCGAGCAGGATCGCGACTCCGCCGAATGCGACGCTGAGCAATCGATCCGACGGGATGCGAACCGCGACCAGCGCTATCAGCACCGAGGCGGAGGCGACCACGATGGCAAGGCGCACCCGTGCCGGTCGCACGTCGGAGCTGGTGAACGCAACGACCGCGGTCAGTGCCGAGGCCGCTACCGCCGCAACGCGACCTCCCCAGCCCTCCGGAGGGAGCGTCATCATCACGACGAAGGTGACCAGGATCAGGGCCAAGACGAGCCCGTAGGCGTCGCTGATCCGCTCGGCCAATTCCAGCGCCTCGCGACGGCGGCGCATACGACCCAGTCGGCTGGCACGCTGATCGGGCACCTGTTGAACCTAACCGAGGTAGAGGGTCGCTGCGCTGCCGGCCGTCGGATAGGTTGAACGAGTGAGTCCGACCGAGGGCACACCCGCTGATCAGCCGCCCCGATCGGCCGGGCATGCGAGTGACAAGCGGGCGACATGGCGCCGGCTGGCGCGGCTCGCCTACCGCGACCCCGAGCACGTTTGCGAGCGGCTGACCCTCTTCGGCTGCCAACAGCTTGGCGAGCCTTCGCTGGAGTGGGCTAAGCGGATCCGGGAGGAACAGCCCGACGCTCCGCGCGCCTTGATCGCCGAGGATCTCCGCAAGGAGACCGCGCGAATCGCTCGGGTCGATGGCGCGGTAGCCGGCACGCCCTTCCTGATCGCGCTCGTCCCCGGCTACCTCGCCTATCTCTGGCAGGAGGGGGTGATGGAGCGGCGGATCGCGGCGCTATATGGCCACGACCCCCGGGATCTGGAGACGGGCGCGCGGGTGCTGGCGCTGCGCGGCGTGCACCCGACCGTCGATGCCGCTCGCAAGGCCCTGCTTGAGGTGCGCGATGCCTCGCTTCCGGAGAAGCCGACCGCACGACGACCGCTGCGCGTTTGGGTCCGCAGCCTCTATCTCCTGCTGGTCTTTGGCGGATTCATCGGTGCCCGGACCGACGAGGGCGAAAAGTACGCCCACTGGCGCCTGCGGGCCGGGCTCGGCTTCCTGATCGGGCTCGCGATCTGGGTTACGACCTGGGTCCTTCCCGTCACCTTCATGATCGCGATGGCGTGGGGCTGCGAGAGTCACGCCCGAAAGCTCGGCACCCGCACGCTGAGCTTCTATGGAGGTGAGTCCGCAAGCACCGAGGCGGCGGTCGCCGCTGCTGACCGGCACGAGGATCGTGGCCGGACCCGCCGTGACCTGGTGCGGGGTCTCCTCATCGTTCTCTCCGTCGCGGTCCCGATCGGGTTCGTCGCCTATGCCGACCACGTCCGCCAGAGCACCGGCATCAATTGGCTTGGCGCTCTCGGCGCTCTCGTCGCGGCATCCCTTGTCATCGCCACGACGGTCATCGCCCGCCGCCGCTAGAGCCAGACGAGAGCAGCGACGGGATGGGTTCGGCGGAAACTGGCTTGCTCAAGCCAAATCCCACCACATTTCGATGCGACCCACGGTCGCTGATATCCGTTCAAAACCCGCCCCCGCTATTTCACGAAAGCCCTGCAAATGCGGGGTTTTTGTTTGGTCTACGGTGCAGACAAGAGGGTGCAAAACGGCACCCTGGGGCAAGGTGAGGTCAAAGTGAGGTCTGTCCAGGCCTTGCGCGGAGCCCCCGGTCCACCTACGTTCGGCCGCGAGAAACGCAGAAGGTCGCATTCGGCCTCCCGCTCGTCGTCCACGGCGGCGCTCGCGTAGAGGATCTCGTCGACCGCTTCCAGGCCGGCGACTCGGTCACCGATATTGCGGCTGACTTCAGCGTCCCTGTCAGCGAGGTCGAGGACGTGATCCGGCTCGCCGAACCTAGGTCGATCTAAACCAGGCGCATCATGCGTCAATTACGACGTATCCTGGTAAGGTCTGGCGTGTGCCCCGCGAGCCAAGCGCCATCCTCTTTCCGACCGACCAGCCGCTTGCCGCGGAGCTCTCGATCGGCCGCGGCGAGGACGTGCGGGAGATCGCCGCGACGCTTGCCGGCGGCGGGCACCTGGTGATCTCCGGCCCCCGGCGAACTGGCAAGACCAGCGTCTGCGACGCCGCCCTGCGCCGCCTCGAAGATGACGACCTCTACGTCGTCGAGGTTGACCTCTTCCGCATCGCCTCTGCCGCTGAGCTGGCCGAAGCGCTGGTCGCCCAAACGATCGCCAACCGCTCGGCGCTGCGGCGGATCGTCCACCAGGCCCGCGGGGCCGGGCGCCTGGTCGCCGATGCGGCCGGCGTCTCGGCGGTGGTCAAATCGAAGACCGAGCTTGGCGAGGAGATGGAGATCGCCTTCACGCCGCACCTCGCCCGCCGCGACCCCGAGCGCTATCTCGACTATGCCCTCGCCCTGCCCGGTCGCATTGCCGAGGCCGACGGCAAGCGCGTCGTCCTCTTCTTCGACGAGTTCCAGGAGATCGCCGGCGCCCGCGCCCCCTACGGGGACCCCGACGCGCTGACCAAGCGGATGCGGGCGATCTTCCAGCGCAGCCCCCGGCTGAGCGTGCTCTTCGCGGGGTCGATCGAGCACCTGATGCGCGACCTCTTCACGCCGCGCCAGCGTGCCCTCAGCCAGTTCGGCAGCTTCCACGAGCTGCGGCCGATCGCGGCGGAGGACTGGGCCGAGGGTCTCGCCGCCCGCTTCGCCCTGGACCGTTGCGAGGTGGACGAGCTCGGCCTTGCGCCGGCTGGTCGAGCTCGGAGCCGGGCATCCCCGGGCGACGATGCTGATCGCCCAGAAGACCCATATGACCGCGGTGCTGCTGGAAACTCACGCGATCGATTTGCCTGCGGTCGAGCAGGGCTACCGCGCTGTCCTGGAAGGCGAGCGCGTCAACCACGAGCAGAGCGTCGAGCGGCTGCGCGGGGTCCACCGCTACGCCCTGGAGGTGGCCCGTCGCATCGCCCGCGGCGAACCCCCTTACCGGGACCTACCCCGCAACTCGGTGCGGCGCGCGCTCGAAGAGTTGCGGGGGATCGGGATCGCCCGCAACGAGAGCCGGGGCGATTGGCGGATTACCGATCCCTTGCTCGCTCGCTACCTCGCCGAGCTCGACCCGCTGCTCTGAGTTCACGGTCCGCTCTGGGCTGATGCGCGCGATGGCAACACCCCGCTGGGGCAAGAAATGGGGCAAGGTGCCCCACAGATCCCAGCCGATCTCCACGTAGCTCGATCTCGCGAAAACCGCTTGAAACCGTGCCCCACGTAGTCCAGCGGGACTCCAGGTTCGGACTCATAACCCGAAGGTCGCAAGCTCGAATCCTGCCCCCGCTATTTGAGAATGGCCCTGGGAGTTGGGACTTTTTCACGCCAAGTCCCTGGCGTCGCAGCGAATGTCGAGCAGATTGCGTGGTCTGTTCCTCCCGTCATGGACCCAGTAGCGCTGCCGGTACGACCCCGATCCCGTCAGAACGCCTGTAGGCGTTCTCGCCGGTGGTGATGATGATCGCGTCGAGCAGTTCGTCTCCTATTTTCGACTGAAGCCAGCGCAGGTTACGGGTGTCATCGTCTGTGACCGTTCGCTTCAGCTTCACCTCGATTGCGACAACCCGGTTGTCCTGGGCTTCGACGATTAGGTCGACCTCGCGGTCACCGCTGAAGGTTCGGAGATGGCCGACCCTGGCCTCGGCGCTCTGGGCGTAGACCCGTACGCAGAGAGTCACAAGCGACTCAAAAAGCGCGCCGAGGAGGGTGCCGTCCCGGGGAACCGGGGGCCCAAGCTCGTCGTTGTCGAGCAACGCGCTTCGTGTCGCCCCCAGCAATCGGGCGGCGAGCGCCGGGTCGGCCAGGTGATGCTTGGACGCAGCCGAGAGGCGGGAAAGATGACGCCTGGTCGGTTGCCAGGCCGGGATTGGGTCCAGTAGCCAGAGGCGCTCGAGGACGACACGGTAGGGGCGAGCAGCATCCTTTGAGAGCTGTTCGCCCTCGTCTCCGGTGGCTGCCGCCCGGATCTTCTCGAACGACGTTGCCGTCGAGGTGGCGGCCGCGTAGGCCGCCATCCATCGCCGCAGGCCGGAGGGTTGCGCACCGAGTGGCCCAGCTCTGGAAAGTCGCGATCGACTATCCGCTCGATGTAGCCGTCGAGCTGCAGTCGGAGGGCGCGGTCGGAAATGCCGCGCAGGCCCGGGAGGCCGGACCCAAGGATCTCATCGACGTAGCCGGCGAGGCCAATTAAGGTCTCGCCGGCAAGAGTTGGGCGGGCTCCTCGCAGCAGCTCTCTCAAGCTGACGGAGGCGTCGCCGTCGAGTCGCTCGGCAAGAGTTAGTGGCCGCATCCGGATCGTTGGGATCCTTCCGGCGCCGGAGTGGCGGCCGGTGTCATCGGGCGATGCCGAGCCGGTCAGCAGGAAGCTTTCGGGCGGCGCGCCTTCGTCGACCGCGCGGCGGACCAGGTCCCACGTCTCCGGCAGTCGCTGCCACTCGTCGATCAGGATCGGCTTCTTCCCGTCGAGCAGGCGCCTGGGGTCGGCTTCGGCGACGCCGAGGCGAGCCGGGTCGTCGAGTCGATGGATGGTTGCGGCTCGGCGCGAGGCCGTCTCAGTCTTGCCCACCCCCTTCGGTCCCTCGATAGCAAGCGCGGGTAGGGATTCGAGGAGTTCGTCGAGCTCGTGATCGAGGACTCGGGTCGTGTAGTTCATTCCAGGGCTACCCTCTGTTTCGTAGCTACTTACCCTTCTACTTCGTAGCAGTGTATCGCTCTATTTCGCAGGAATTAGATTTCCGCTAGTGGTGCATCAGGCAACGTTTGCCGTGTTGACAACGGCCCGTAGCTTCGCGTCGTCGACGTTGTAGTTGCGCCAGGCGATGTAGCGGCGGATCAGTCGGGCCTGGGTGGCGTGGTCGGGATGGTCGGTGCCGTCGAGGGTGAAGTAGCGAAGCGCTTTGAACTGGGCCTCGATGCGGTTGAGCCAGGAGCCGTAGTGCGGGGTGTAGGCGAGCTCGACGTTGTTGTCGAGGGCCCAGTTGCGAACGTCGTCGCCGAGGTGGGGGCTGAAGTTGTCGAGGATGAAGTGCAGCCTCACCTCGGGCGGGTAGAGCGAGCGGACGTAGCGGCAGAAGGCGAGGAACTCGGTTCTTGCCTTGCGCTTCTTGATGTGGCCGTAGAGGCGGTCTTTGGTGACGTCATAGGCACCGAGCATGTGGCGGACGCCGTGGGGGCGGTTATAGGTGGCGCGGATCCGCTTTGGCTTCTTCAGGGGCGCCCAGGCCCGCCCGCCCGGCTGGGGCTGGAGGTTCAGCGGGCCGAACTCGTCAAGGCAGATCACCGTCGCGGTGCCGGCGTCGGCTGCCTCGTATAGCTCCAGGATGCGGTTCTTCTTGGCCTCGAAGTTGGGGTCGTTGGAGCGCTTCCAGGTCCTCACCGCTTGAAAGGAGACGCCTTCCTCGCGAAGCAGACGGCGCAAGCCCTCGTGGGAGATGTCTGTGACCACCCCCTCGGCGACCAGGTAGTCGGCCAGCTTGGCCAGGCTCCAGGTCGCAAAGGGCCGGCCGAGGTCGGTCGGGATCGAGAGCGCGATCTTCTTGATCTCGCGCCGCTGAGGCAGGGTGAAGGTCGGCGGCCTGCCACCCGAGTAACGGGGGTAGAGGGCATCGAAGCCGTCGCGGTTGAAGTTGTGGATCACCTCGCGGACGGTGTCTGGGTCGGTGAAGACGACCTCACTGATCTTGGTCGGGCTCATCCGCTGGGCGGAGAGCAGCACGATTTGCGCCCTTCGCCAGGTCACGACCGAGCCTGAGTCGCGGCGCACGATCCGCAGCAGCCGGTTGCCCTCCTCGTTGCTGATCTCCCGAAGCTCCACCCTTGCCGCCATGTTGCCTCCCGATCGTCGATTGCGTTCGGGAAGCCACTTCGGCGGCGGGGTGCTGGAGCCTGGTTATGGAAACCGGCAAACGTTGCCGGTCACACCACTAGCTGGAAAGCTCGTGGGTTTGCAACCTCGTGACGCGGTCAGGTGCCTGCCCTCCTAGGATGGACCTATGAGCCTCTCGACTCCTTTGGCGCCCGGGCCGACCTCGAAGTCGGTGGGCGCTCCTACGAGATCTTTCGCCTCGACGCCCTGCAGGAGCGCTTCGACGTGGGCCGGCTGCCCTACTCGATCAAGGTTCTGTTGGAGAACGTGCTGCGGCTCGAGGATGGTCAGACGGCCACCGCCGCCGACGTCGAGGCGATCGGTAGCTGGGACGCTGCGGCCGAGCCCAGCGCCGAGATTCCCTTCCAGCCGGCGCGGGTGCTGATGCAGGACTTCACCGGCGTGCCCGCTGTCGTCGACCTGGCGGCGATGCGCGACGCGATGGCCGAGATCGGCGGCGACCCCGAGAAGATCAACCCGCTGGTCGATGTGGACCTGGTGATCGACCACTCGGTCCAGGTCGACGCCTTCGGCAACGCCCGTGCCTTCGCCGTCAACGCCGAGCGGGAGTTCGAGCGCAACCGCGAGCGCTACTCCTTCCTCAAGTGGGGGCGGGAGGCCTTCGACAACTTCAGCGTCGTGCCGCCGGCGACGGGGATCTGCCATCAGGTCAACCTCGAGCACATCGCCCAGGTCGTCTACAGTCGCGCCCCCGACCGCGGTCGTCATTCCAACCGCGATGCGGGTGAAATGGCGACCGCGCAGGCGTATCCGGACACGCTGGTCGGCACCGACTCGCACACGACGATGGTCAACGGGCTCGGTGTGCTCGGCTGGGGTGTGGGCGGGATCGAGGCGGAGGCGGCGATGCTCGGCCAGCCGGTCTCGATGCTGCTGCCGCAGGTAGTTGGCTTCAAGCTCGGTGGCGAGTTGCCCGAGGGCGCGACTGCGACCGACCTCGTCCTCACCGTCACTGAGATGCTGCGTGAGCGCGGCGTCGTCTCCAAGTTCGTCGAGTTCTTCGGGCCGGGGCTGGCGACGCTGGGGCTGGCCGACCGGGCGACGATCGGCAACATGTCGCCGGAGTTCGGCTCGACCTGCGCGATCTTCCCGGTCGACGCCGAGACGCTGCGCTACCTGGAGCTGACCGGGCGGCCGACGGAGACGCTCGAGCTGGTCGACGCCTACGCGCGCGAGCAGGGCATGTTCCACGAGGAGGGCTCGCCCGACCCCGTCTTCTCCGGCCTCTTGGAGCTGGACCTGGGCGAGGTCGTCCCCAGCATCGCCGGGCCGAAGCGTCCCCAGGACCGGGTGCCGCTGGCCGAGGCGAAGGAGGCCTTTCTGGAGGCAATGGAGGAGTTCGATCCCGAGGCGGGCGCCCAGCTCGGCAACGGCGTCGACGAGGCGAACGACGAGTCCTTCCCCGCCTCCGACCCGCCGGCCGAGGACCACGACGACGAGCGCGGCAAGCCCCGCCCGGCGCTGAGCGGCGGCCCTGTGGCGACGATCGGGCAAGGCAGCGAAGACGCAATCGAGGTGACCCTGGAAGACGGCACGAGCTTCGAGCTCGACCACGGCCGGGTCGTGATCGCCGCGATCACCAGTTGCACCAACACCTCGAACCCGAGCGTGATGATCGGCGCCGGCCTGCTGGCGCGGAACGCGGTCGAAAAGGGCCTGACCCGCAAGCCCTGGGTGAAGACCTCGCTGGCGCCGGGCTCGACCGTCGTCACCGACTACCTGGAGAAGGCGGGCCTGACCAGGTATCTGGACGAGCTGCAGTTCAACCTGGTCGGCTACGGCTGCACGACCTGCATCGGCAACTCCGGGCCGCTGCCGGCAGAGATCTCGGCCGCGGTCGAGGAGAAGGACCTGGCGGTCTGCGCGGTCCTCTCCGGCAACCGCAACTTCGAGGGGCGGATCAACCAGGACGTGAAGGCGAACTACCTCGCCAGCCCGCCGCTGGTCGTCGCCTATGCGCTGGCCGGGCGGATGGACCTCGACCTGGCCAGCGAGCCGCTGGGGGAGGGGAGCGACGGCGAGCCGGTCTTCCTGCGCGACATCTGGCCCGACGCGGCTGAGATCAAGGACCTGGTCGGCCGCTCGATCGCCTCGGAGATGTTCACCCGCAACTACGGCGAGGTGTTCTCCGGCGACGAGATCTGGCAGGCGGTCGAGGTTCCCGAGGGCGACCGCTACACCTGGCCCGACTCGACCTACGTGCGCCGACCTTCCTTCTTCGAGGGGATGCCCGCCGAGGCGCCCGGGGTCGAGCCGATCGGGGGCGCGCGGGTGCTGGCTTTGCTCGGCGACTCGATCACCACCGACCACATCTCCCCTGCCGGGGCAATCAAGAAGGACAGCCCGGCGGGCCGCTGGCTGGTCGAGCAGGGGGTGGAGCCGCGCGACTTCAACTCCTACGGCTCGCGGCGCGGCAACCACGAGGTGATGATCCGCGGCACCTTCGCCAACATCCGCCTGCGCAACCTGTTGGTCGAGCGGGCCGGCGGGTTCACGCGGCATTTTCCCGACGGCGGGGAAACGACGATCTACGAGGCGGCGATGGCCTACGCGGAGGAAGGCGTGCCGCTCGTCGTCCTGGCCGGCAAGGAGTACGGCTCGGGCTCCTCGCGCGACTGGGCGGCGAAGGGGACCAAGCTGCTCGGCGTGCGCGCCGCGATCGCCGAGAGCTTCGAGCGCATCCATCGCTCCAACCTGATCGGGATGGGAGTGCTGCCGCTGCAGTTCCCGGCGGGAGAGAGCGCCGAGTCGCTCGGCCTCACCGGCGAGGAGGTCTTCGACATCGGCGACCTGGAAGACGGCAACGCCAAGACAGTCACCGTGAAAGCCGGAGTCGTCGAGTTCGAGGCAGCCGTCCGCCTGGACACCCCCAACGAGGTCATCTACTTCCAAAACGGCGGCATCCTCCAAACGGTCCTGAGAAATTTGAAAAATTCGTAAAGGCAGGAAGGCGACTCGGAAGGATGGGTGTGCGGCTGGCGAGCGCCGGACCAAGCGAGGCAAGGACGCAGGGAGCCTGAATAGCAGAGCTATTCGGGCGACTGAGGACGCCGCCTCGCGCAGCGTCCGCCGCCGCCAGACGCGCGCATCAGACTTTCGAGTCGCCTTCCTGCCGCAAAAGAGCGGTGCAGCGGGGCCGCGGGAGGCAGGGGGGTCCGCGCGACCCTCACTGCACCTGCGCGTCGGTAGCCAGGGAGGGATGCCGACGCGACCGTTCCCCTAGACGGGACTGCCCAGAAGAACAGTCAGGCACTACCTATACCGCGTAAATGGGGCGGGGTCAAGGTTGCCTGAGCGGGTTTACGGCGATTCCGCAACTCTTTGCGGGGAATCCGCAACTCCCCACCCGCGCCGCTCGATCAGCTCGATCCCGATCACGCTGCCGACCGGACCCACCGGCGTCAGGGTCGCCGCCAGCAGTGTGTAGGGCGTCTCGCGCCTGCCGCAGGCGACCCAGATCACGATGCACAGCACCACGAACCCGAGGCCGTGCGCCCAGCCGAAGACCATCGTCTCGGTGTCGAAACCGGGGACCAGCCAGAAGAGGATCAGCAGGCTGAAGATGCCCAACTCGACCCACGAGAGCCACTTGACCCAGGTGAACATCGGTCCGGGGGTGGGCTTCGGCAAGGCGCTCATCGCATTCCCAAGATACTCAGCTCTGGCATGAGGCCGCGATCCTGCTCCAACGCCAGATAGGTGCATTTATATTGCGCCGTGTGCCAAAGCGGCGGGTAGGAGATGCGGAGGTCGGCAAGAAGACCGGTGAGCCGATGGAAAGGGATCTCATCAAATCACCGGTGCAAAGGGGCTTTTCATGGCCCCTCTTCGCCTGCGCGGCGCTCATCGTCGGGTTGCTTCTCTTGCCTGGAAGCGCGCATGCAGCTTCCAGGACATGGGATGGCGGCTGCGGCATCGACACTTCGTGGAGCTGTGCCGGCAACTGGAGCGAAAACGCCGTGCCGGGAGCCGGGGACGTCGTCGCGTTCAACTCGACCTCGATCGGCAACTCGACCGTCGATCCCGGCTTTGCGGGTACGGTCGCCACGGTCAATATCGGCGCCGGCTACACCGGAACGGTCAGCCTCGCCCGGCCCCTGACGGTCTCAACCGCCTTCTCGCAGGCGGCCGGAACCTTCACGGCCGGCAGCCAAGCCCTCAGCACCGCCGGGTTCACGTTGTCAGGGGGCCACTTCATCGCATCCAGCGACTCGACCTCGGTCAGCAAGGCGATGACCGTCACCGGCTCGCCGGTCTTCAGCGCAAACGGCGGCACCGTCGACTTCGATGGCACCGCGACCGCGAAGTTGAGTTGCAACTACGTCAACTTCAACCTCGTGACGTTCACGCATACGGCGGGCACCAAGACGGTCAGCAGCAACTGCACCCTTCCTCTGGGCGATGCCCCGAACGCCACCGGCGGTGGCTCTATCACCCTGAACGGGTCCCTCTCCGGCACCGGGACCTTGACGACGATGGGTCTCTTGAGCCTTGGCGGCACCAGCAGCCTTTCAGGGTTCTCCGGCCTGGTGGCAAGCAGGCTGACGGTCAACGGCCACTACGACTTCGGGGCCTACACCACGTTTACCGTGAGCGGCGCCTTCGCCCTCAACTCGGGCGCCAGCTTTACCGCCCCATCAGCAACGGCTTCGTTCGGCGCCGCGTTCAAGGTCAACAGCGGCGCTGCGTTTGCCGCCAACAACGGAACGGTCAACTTCAACGGGAAAAGCGGGACCGTCTCCTGCGGCGGAAAGGCATTCAACCTGGTCACGTTCACGAACGCCGTCGGCACCAAGACGGCCAGCAGCAACTGCAGCCTCCCTCTGGGCGATAACCCGACCGCCGCCATAGCCGGCTCGATCACCCTGAACGGCACGTTGTCGGGTACCGGAACCTTGACCACCGGGGAACTGCTGACCCTCGGCAGCACTGGAAGCCTGGCTGGGTTTTCCGGCCTGGCGGCGCGCAGGCTGACTGTCAACGGCCACTACGACTTCGGGTCCTACACCACATTTACCGTGAGCGGCGCCTTCGTCCTCAACTCGGCCGCCAACTTCACCGCCCCGTCCGGAACGGCTTCGTTCGGCGCCGGCTTTACGCTCAGCCTTGGGAGCATCTTTGCTGCCAACGGTGGGGTGGTCGACTTCGACGGCAACGCGAGTGGAACGTTGAGCTGCAACAACGCCAGCTTCGCCCTCGTTACCTTTACCCATACAGACGGCAGCAAGACCATCGGCAGCAACTGTGCGTTGCCACTGGGTAAAGATCCAACACTAGGCCTAGGCGCTTCGCCAGCTGCAGCTATTGTCCTGAGCGGCTCGCTGTCCGGCTCGGGCACCCTGTCTTCCCAGGGCGCATTCACCCTGAACAGCACGGCCGGCCTATCAGGATTCAACGGATTGACTGCAAATGGCAGTCTGGTCCTGAAGGGCGCGTCGATCGATGGCAGTTCATATAAAACGTTTGCGGTTACAGGAAACTACACGCAGACCGGCGGGGCTGTGACCGCCCCAAACGGAGCGAACATCACAGAAGCCTTCATCTTGAATTCCGGCGCCGTCTTCAACGCGCCGTCGGGCACGGCAGTCTTCGATGGCAAGTTCACCATCAACAGCGGCGCCACATTCCATGCTGACGGCGGGACCGTTGAGTTCAGTGGCTCGGATAGTAGGGTCATCAGCTGCAACAAAGCCGAATTTCACCTGGTGTCGTTCACCCATACGACCGGCACCAAGACGGTCAGCAGCAACTGCAGCCTTCCCCTGGGCGATAACCCGTCAATCGATAGCGGCGGATCCGTTTATCTCAGTGGCAACCTGTCGGGTTCCGGGGCACTGAGCGCAGGAGGTACCTTGACGCTGGCTGCCACCGGCAGCCTGTCTGGCTTTTCGGGCCTGGTAGCCGACGAACTCGTCGTCGGTGGGACTTATGACTTCGGTTCGTACAGTTCATTCTCGGTCAGTGGAAACTTCTTGCTTGGCACAGGAGGGAAATTCGTCGCTCCTTCAGGGGAAGCGGTGTTCAGCGGTGATTTCAGCGCAGAACCGGAATCGACCTTCACGGCGAACGGTGGGACTGTAGTGCTAAACGGCAGCGGTCAGACCGTCACCGGAGACACGACGTTCAATACCCTCAGCAAGCATGTAAGCGCTCCGGATACCCTGAAGTTCAACGCTGGCGATACTCAGATAATCGAGGGTACGCTCAGGCTGGAAGGCAAAGACGCCGGCAACCTGTTGACTCTCGCCTCTACGACCCCGGGCACGCCCTGGTTGATCGACAGCGAGGGCGTGGCAGAAGTCGCCTTTGTCTCGGTATCGGACAGCGACAATATAGGCAGCTCCATCACGCCGATCGAAAGCATCGACGAAGGCGGTAATTCGGGCTGGATCTTCCCCGGCCCCGCGAGCGAATTGGTGCTCGAAGCAGCAACGACGGCGCCGGCGGCCGGCGAAGCCGACAACCTGACGATCACCGCCAAGGACGCCCAGGGCAACACCGCCACCTCCTACACCGGCTCCCACAACCTCACCTTCGGCCCCGTCGCCGACAGCCCCTCCGGCGCCCACGCCACCGTCACCAGCTCCACCGGCACCGCGACCGCCTTCGCCACCGCCACCGCGATCACGTTCAGCGAAGGCATCGCCACCGTCTCCAGCGGCAAAAACGGCGCCATGGTCCTGGCCAAAGCCGGCGCCACCTCGGTCACCGTCACCGACGGCTCGATCACCAACGGCTCCGGCCTCGCGGTCACGGTCAGCCCGGGCGCGGCATCGAGCCTCACCCTCGCCGCCCAGACCACCACCCCCAAAGCCGGCGAAGCCGACAACCTGACGATCACCGCCAAGGACGCCCAGGGCAACACCGCCACCTCCTACACCGGCTCCCACAACCTCACCTTCGGCCCCGTCGCCGACAGCCCCTCCGGCGCCCACGCCACCGTCACCAGCTCCACCGGCACCGCGACCGCCTTCGCCACCGCCACCGCGATCACGTTCAGCGAAGGCATCGCCACCGTCTCCAGCGGCAAAAACGGCGCCATGGTCCTGGCCAAAGCCGGCGCCACCTCGGTCACCGTCACCGACGGCTCGATCACCAACGGCTCCGGCCTCGCGGTCACGGTCAGCCCGGGCGCGGCATCGAGCCTCACCCTCGCCGCCCAGACCACCACCCCCAAAGCCGGCGAAGCCGACAACCTGACGATCACCGCCAAGGACGCCCAGGGCAACACCGCCACCTCCTACACCGGCTCCCACAACCTCACCTTCGGCCCCGTCGCCGACAGCCCCTCCGGCGCCCACGCCACCGTGACCAGCTCCACCGGCACCGCGACCGCCTTCGCCACCGCCACCGCGATCACGTTCAGCGAAGGCATCGCCACCGTCTCCAGCGGCAAAAACGGCGCCATGGTCCTGGCCAAAGCCGGCGCCACCTCGGTCACCGTCACCGACGGCTCGATCACCAACGGCTCCGGCCTCGCGGTCACGGTCAGCCCGGGCGCGGCATCGAGCCTCACCCTCGCCGCCCAGACCACCACCCCCAAAGCCGGCGAAGCCGACAACCTGACGATCACCGCCAAGGACGCCCAGGGCAACACCGCCACCTCCTACACCGGCTCCCACAACCTCACCTTCGGCCCCGTCGCCGACAGCCCCTCCGGCGCCCACGCCACCGTCACCAGCTCCACCGGCACCGCGACCGCCTTCGCCACCGCCACCGCGATCACGTTCAGCGAAGGCATCGCCACCGTCTCCAGCGGCAAAAACGGCGCCATGGTCCTGGCCAAAGCCGGCGCCACCTCGGTCACCGTCACCGACGGCTCGATCACCAACGGCTCCGGCCTCGCGGTCACGGTCAGCCCGGGCGCGGCATCGAGCCTCACCCTCGCCGCCCAGACCACCACCCCCAAAGCCGGCGAAGCCGACAACCTGACGATCACCGCCAAGGACGCCCAGGGCAACACCGCCACCTCCTACACCGGCTCCCACAACCTCACCTTCGGCCCCGTCGCCGACAGCCCCTCCGGCGCCCACGCCACCGTGACCAGCTCCACCGGCACCGCGACCGCCTTCGCCACCGCCACCGCGATCACGTTCAGCGAAGGCATCGCCACCGTCTCCAGCGGCAAAAACGGCGCCATGGTCCTGGCCAAAGCCGGCGCCACCTCGGTCACCGTCACCGACGGCTCGATCACCAACGGCTCCGGCCTCGCGGTCACGGTCAGCCCGGGCGCGGCATCGAGCCTCACCCTCGCCGCCCAGACCACCACCCCCAAAGCCGGCGAAGCCGACAACCTGACGATCACCGCCAAGGACGCCCAGGGCAACACCGCCACCTCCTACACCGGCTCCCACAACCTCACCTTCGGCCCCGTCGCCGACAGCCCCTCCGGCGCCCACGCCACCGTCACCAGCTCCACCGGCACCGCGACCGCCTTCGCCACCGCCACCGCGATCACGTTCAGCGAAGGCATCGCCACCGTCTCCAGCGGCAAAAACGGCGCCATGGTCCTGGCCAAAGCCGGCGCCACCTCGGTCACCGTCACCGACGGCTCGATCACCAACGGCTCCGGCCTCGCGGTCACGGTCAGCCCGGGCGCGGCATCGAGCCTCACCCTCGCCGCCCAGACCACCACCCCCAAAGCCGGCGAAGCCGACAACCTGACGATCACCGCCAAGGACGCCCAGGGCAACACCGCCACCTCCTACACCGGCTCCCACAACCTCACCTTCGGCCCCGTCGCCGACAGCCCCTCCGGCGCCCACGCCACCGTGACCAGCTCCACCGGCACCGCGACCGCCTTCGCCACCGCCACCGCGATCACGTTCAGCGAAGGCATCGCCACCGTCTCCAGCGGCAAAAACGGCGCCATGGTCCTGGCCAAAGCCGGCGCCACCTCGGTCACCGTCACCGACGGCTCGATCACCAACGGCTCCGGCCTCGCGGTCACGGTCAGCCCGGGCGCGGCATCGAGCCTCACCCTCGCCGCCCAGACCACCACCCCCAAAGCCGGCGAAGCCGACAACCTGACGATCACCGCCAAGGACGCCCAGGGCAACACCGCCACCTCCTACACCGGCTCCCACAACCTCACCTTCGGCCCCGTCGCCGACAGCCCCTCCGGCGCCCACGCCACCGTCACCAGCTCCACCGGCACCGCGACCGCCTTCGCCACCGCCACCGCGATCACGTTCAGCGAAGGCATCGCCACCGTCTCCAGCGGCAAAAACGGCGCCATGGTCCTGGCCAAAGCCGGCGCCACCTCGGTCACCGTCACCGACGGCTCGATCACCAACGGCTCCGGCCTCGCGGTCACGGTCAGCCCGGGCGCGGCATCGAATATCGCCTGGACGAACCCCACGAGCACCGGCACCCTCGGTTCGCCCTGCCTGTTCACATGCACCGGCACCGGGCTCGGTAACTCCGGCAACTTCAAAGCCAATGTGAGCATCACCGACAGCTCCGGCAACAAGGTAAGCGCTCTCGGAAGCGGCCATGCCGTCACGGTTACGGCGCCGAGCGGATCCATCAGCGGCGGAACTCTCACGATCCCCAGTTCCGGGCCGGCGGAATCGGCGACGCAGTTCACCTATACCCCGAACAAAGCCGGCGCCGTCACCATCACGGGCGCGACCTCCAGCGGCACCGTCTACACGTCGGCGACCGCTTCTATGACGCGGTGATAGCGGCCCGCGCTTATGCGCCGGGGGTGAGAGCCGTCAGCACGATCCGCTCCTGCTCCCTCGCGTGGGCGGCGGAGTAGCCCTCGCCGGGACTGGCCCGAATCGGGCGGCCGATGTAGCCGAGTTCGACGCCCTCGGGGAGGATGTCGGGAAGGCGGCGCGACATCACCTTCCAGCAGCCCATGTTGCGCGGCTCCTCCTGGACCCAGGTGACCTCTTTGAGGTTCGGGTAGGAGGCGATCAGCTCGGTCAGCTGCTCCTTGGCGAAGGGGAAGAGCAGCTCGACCCGGGCGATGGCGACGTCCTCGGCGGCCTCGCGGCGCTCGCTGGCGTCGAGGTCGAAGTAGACCTTGCCGGTGCAGAGGACGAGGCGCTCGACCTTCTCGCGCCGCTCGGCCGCGGCCGGGTCGTCGAGGATGAAGTGGAAGTGCTCCTCGGTCAGCTGCTGCGGCGTCGCGGTGGCGCGGTCGAGGCGCAGCAGGCCCTTGGGGGAGAAGACGACCAGCGGCCGCGGCTTGCGGATCAGCGCCTGGCGGCGCAGCAGGTGGAAGTACTGGGCGGCCGTGGTCGGGTTGGCGATGCGGATGTTGCCCTCGGCACCGAGGGCGAGGAAGCGCTCGATCCGGGCGCTGGAGTGCTCCGGCCCGGAACCCTCGTAGCCGTGGGGGAGGAGCAGGGTGAGGCGGCTCGTCTGCCCCCACTTGGCCTCGCCGGAGACGATGAAGGTGTCGATGATCACCTGGCCGGCGTTGGCGAAGTCGCCGTACTGGGCCTCCCAGATGATCAGCGCGTTGGGGGTCGCCGCCGAGTAGCCGTACTCGAAGCCGAGGCAGGCGATCTCCGAGAGTGGGCTGTTGTAGAGCTCGAAGGGGGCGTTGGCGTCGGCGAGGTTCTGCATCGGGCAGTACTCGAGGCCGGTATTCTCGTCGTGGAGGACGAGGTGGCGGTGGGAGAAGGTGCCGCGCTCGGTGTCCTGGCCGGTGAGCCGGATGTGGACGCCCTCGGTGAGAAGCGAGGCGAAGGCGAGTGCCTCGGCGTGGCCGAATTCGACCCCGCCTTTCTCCAGCGTCTCGATCCGCTTGGCGAGCGGCTTGCGCAGCTTGCGGTGGATCGTGAAGCTCTCCGGGACCTCGATCAGGGCCTGGTTCAACTCGCGCAGCTTTTCCGCCGGCACCGCGGTCGCCACCGACGGGCTGGCGCTGCGGTCGAGCTCGCCGGTGCTGCTCGTGGTCACCGTCGGGTCCTCGTAGTCGCCGAGCTCCATCTTGTGGCGCAGGTCCTTCAGCGCCGCCGACATCTCGTCGTGGCGCTCCTTGGCGGTGGCCTCGATCTCCTCGCGGCCGATCACCCCCTCCTCGATCAGCCTCTCGGCGTAGACCTCGGAGACCGGCGGGTGGGCCTTGATCTTGGCCGCGATCAGGGGCTGGGTGTAGGCGGGCTCGTCGGTCTCGTTGTGGCCGTAGCGGCGGTAGCCGATCACGTCGATGACGATGTCGCGGCCCCAGCGCTCGCGGTAGGCCATCGCCAGGCGGACGGCGGCGGAGCAGGCCTCGACGTCGTCGGCGTTGACGTGGACGATCGGCACGTTGAACCCCTTCGCCATGTCGGCGGCGTAGGGGGTCGAGCGGGCGTCCTCGGGGTCGGTGGTGAAGCCGACCTGGTTGTTCTGGATCACGTGGATCGTGCCGCCGGTGGTGTAGCCCCTCAGCGATTGCAGGTTGAGCGTCTCGGCGACCACGCCCTGGCCGGGGAAGGCGGCGTCGCCGTGCAGCAGCACCGGCACCGCCCGCTTCGGCTCGTGCTTGACCTCGGCGCCGTCGAAGCCGGACTGGATGAAGCGGGTAGCGCCCTCGACCACCGGGTTGACGAACTCGAGGTGGCTGGGGTTGGGGTAGAGGCGGACGGCGATCTTCTCGCCGGCGCAGGTCTCGTAGACGCCCTGGTGGCCGTAGTGATACTTGACGTCGCCGGTGCCGCCGTGCGGGATCGCCGCCACCGCCTTGACCGCGTCGATCTGCTTGGCGCCCTCGAACTCGGCCAGGATCGACTCGACCGAGCGGCCGAGGTTGTGGGCGAGGACACTGAGCCGGCCGCGGTGGGCCATGCCGAAGACGACCTCCTCGGCGCCGCTGCGGTAGGCGAGGGTGACCAGCTCGTCGAGCATCGGCACGACCGCGTCGAGGCCCTCGATCGTGAAGATCTTCTGGCCCAGGTAGGCCTTCTCGATGAAGCGCTCGAACTGGAAGACGTCGATCAGGCGGTGCAGCAGGCGGCGCTTCTCCTCGTCGGCGAGGGGCTGGCGGTGGGCGCCGGTCTCGACCATCTCGCGCAGCCAGGTGCGCTGCTGGTGCGAGGAGAGGTGCTCGAACTGGTAGGCGATCGGTCCGCAGTAGACCTCGCGCATCCGCGGCAGCGCCTCCAGCAGGGTCTCGCCGGGAACGCCGATGCGCAGGATCGAGGCGGGGATCCGGGCCATCAGCTCCGGGGTCAGGTTGAGGTTCTCCGGCTGCAGGGAGGGGTCGCCCTTGGGCTCGCGGCCGAGCGGGTCGAGGCGGGCCGAGAGGTGGCCGTGGGTGCGGTAGCCCTTGAGCAGCGAGGTGGCGGCCTGGACGGCCTGCAGCAGCTCCTCGTCGGGTTGGGTCGAGACGACGGCCATCTCCTCCGTGCCGGTGGAGGGAGCGCCGAGCGGTGGCGCCGAGGCCGAGGCTGGGTGGGCGGAGGAGACCGGCCCGCCGTCGATGCCCAGGTCCGCGGCCACGCCCTCGTAGAAGCCGTGCTCGCCCTGGAGGCGCTGCTCGATGCTGCGCAGGAAGGCGCCCGACTCGGCCCCCTGGATCACGCGGTGGTCGTAGGTCGAGGTCAGCATCATCGTCTTGGAGACGCCGAGCTGGCGCAGGCGGTCGGGCGAGGCGTGGGCCCACTCGGGCGGGTAGGCGATCGCGCCGGTGGCGACGATCGCGCTCTGGCCGCTCATCAGGCGGGGAACCGAGGCGACGGTGCCGATCCCACCCGGGTTGGTCAGCGAGATGTTGGTGCCCTGGAAGTCGTCGGCGGTGAGCTTGCTCTCCCGCGTCTTCGTGATCAGGTCCTCGTAGTAGCTGTGGAAGGCGGCGAAGTCGAGCCCCTCGGCGCCCTTGATCGCGGGCACCATCAGGCTGTGCGAGCCGTCCTTGCGCTCGACGTCGACGGCGATGCCGAGATTGACCGGCCCGCCCTCGATCGCAAACGGCTTCCCCTCTCGCCGCTCGAACACCCGAGTCATAACCGGGTGCTCCCTGGCAGCCCCCACGATCGCCCAGGCCACCAAATGAGTGAAGGAAACCTTCATCCCCCGCTCCTTCAACAGCCCGTTCAAAGCCTTCCGCTTCGCATCCAACGTATCCACGGCAACCGTCCGGAACGAGGTAGCGGTAGGAACCTCCCGACTCTCGTCCATGGCCTGAGCCAACATCGCCGCCGGCCCCCGCAGCGCCTTGGCCTCCCCCGCAGCGGCCACAGTCGCCCCCCCACCGTCAGCGGCCCCAAGCACGTCCTCCTTGGTCACCTTAGCCCCGGGCCCCGAACCAGCAACCGAGCCAAGGTCGACGCCATTAGCTTCAGCAACCCGCCGGGCAACAGGCGTCGCGCGGACCCCGTCCGCTCCGTTGGAACCCTGGGCAGCCCCACCAGCTCCTCCCGCGGGTGGCGCTGTAGGGGGGACCGCCCCCGAGGACGCTTTAGCGACCGCAGGGGGCGGTGGGTCCCCTGCAGCGACAGGACCCGCGGGCGAGTGCTCGTCGGCATCTCCCCCGGGCTCCATCTCCGCCAACGGGGCGCCCACAGGCACCTCGTCGTCAACGGCAACAAGCAGCTTGGTAATGACGCCATCCGCAGGCGCCGGCACCTCGGCATCGACCTTGTCGGTCGAGACCTCGACGACCGTGTCCCCCTCGTTGACGAAATCGCCAACGGCGACGTGCCACTCGAGCACGATGCCCTCGGTGACCGACTCGCCCATTTCGGGCATTGCAATCTGCACGGTCGCCGTCTCCGCCATTTCTGTCATGAGTCTATGAAAATGGGTTAGCGCACTTCCTTGTCGAGATAGGCTGCATGCGTGAACTACTTCGTCACCGGTGCCACCGGATTCATCGGCCGCAACCTCGTGCAGCGGCTGTTGCAGCGCGACGGCACGATCTACGCGCTGGTCCGGGCCGGCTCGCGCGGGCGCTTGGAGGAGCTGCGGACCTCCTGGGGCGCCGACGGGGCAAGGATCGTGCCGATCGCCGGCGACCTCGCCCAGCCCGGGCTCGGCGTCTCCGAGGAGGACCGGTTGACGCTTCGCGGCGACGTCGACCACTTCTTCCACCTGGCGGCGATCTACGACATGACCGCCGGCGCCGAGGCTCAGGAGATCGCCAACGTCGAGGGCACCCGGCACGCGGTCGAACTCGCCGGCGCGATCGAGGCGGGCTGCTTCCATCAGGTCAGCTCGATAGCCGCCGCCGGCCTCTACCGAGGTGAGTGGCGCGAGGACATGTTCGAGCAGGCCGAGCGGCTCGACACCCATCCCTACTTCCGCACCAAGCACGAGTCCGAGCGGGTCGTGCGCGAGGACTCGCGGCGGCCCTGGCGGGTCTACCGGCCTGGGATCGTGGTTGGCGACTCGCGGACCGGCGAGATCGACAAGGTGGACGGGCCCTACTACTTCTTCAAGCTGCTGCAGCGGGCGCGCAAAGTGCTGCCTGGGTGGCTGCCTGGGCTGGGAGTCGAAGGCGGTGAGATCAACATCGTCCCGGTCGACTTCGTCGCCGACGCGATCGACCACATCGCCCACGAGCCCGGGCTGGACGGGAAGGTGTTCCACCTCACCGACCCGGCCCCGAAGAGCGCCGGTGAAGTGATCAACCTGTTTGCCCACGCAGCCGACGCGCCTCAGGCGGTGTTGCGCCTCGACTCCGGCGTAACCGACCCGGCGACCTCGCTGGCGAGGACCGGCCTGCGCTTCTTCCCGCCGGCGAAGCGGGCGATGAAGGCGGCGCTCGGCGAGCTCGGCATCCCCGCCGGAATGCTCACCTACGTCAGCTACCCGACCAGGTTCGACTCGACGAACACCCAGAAGGCGCTGGAGGGCACGGGGATATCGGTTCCCCCGCTCGAGTCCTACGCGGATCGGGTCTGGGACTACTGGGAGCGAAACCTCGACCCGGACCTGTTCAAGGACCGCTCGCTGAGCGCGGCGGTGCGGGGCAAGGTGGTGCTGATCACCGGCGCCTCCTCGGGTATTGGCAAGGCGACCGCGGTCAAGGTCGCCGACGCCGGCGCGACCGTGCTGCTGGTGGCGCGCTCGATCGAGAAGCTCGAGGAGACGAAGCGGGAGATCGAGGCGGCGGGGGGCGTCGCCCACATCCACCGCTGCGACATGTCCGAGATCGAGGACGTCGAGCGGATGGCCGATGAGGTCCTCGCCTACCACGGCCAGGTCGACATCCTCGTCAACAACGCCGGCCGCTCGATCAGGCGCTCGGTCGGCCTCGCCTACGACCGCTTCCACGACTACGAGCGGACGATCCAGCTCAACTACCTCGGCGCGGTGCGGCTGATCCTGGCGCTGCTGCCCTCGATGCGGGCTCGCAAGTCGGGCCACATCGTCAACATCAGCTCGATCGGCACGCAGACCAACCCGCCGCGCTTCTCGGCCTACGTCGCCTCGAAGGCGGCGCTCGATGCCTTCAGCCGCGTGATCGCCTCCGAGGTCTTCGACGACGGGGTGCGCATCACCACGATCCACATGCCGCTGGTGCGCACGCCGATGATCGCGCCGACGCGGATGTACGACGTCTTCCCGGCGATCTCGCCGGAGGAGGCCTCGGAGATGATCGCCAAGGCGATGGTCGACCAGCCGAAGAAGGTGGCGACGCGGTTGGGGACCTTCGGGGAGTTGCTGTACGCGGTTGCGCCGACGGTCAGCGATCGGATTCTCAACCAGGCCTACAAATTGTTTCCGGAGTCGCAGGCCGCCAAGGGGAAGGGCGACGAGGCGCCGGACAAGGCGCCCTCCACGGAGGCGGTTGCGTTTGCTCATCTGATGAAAGGTGTGCACTGGTAGCGGTTGGCCCGCGGGTCCTGTCGGAGGGTGAGGGGGGCGCTGCGGGCAGTCCACGGGCTGTCCTCGGCCCCCCTCACCCTCCGCCACCCGCGGGAGAAGCGCTTGGGGTGCGGTTTTCATGAGCTCCGAGCGGAGGCTCAAGCACTGGGGGTGGGGGTAC
Source organism: uncultured Solirubrobacterales bacterium (assembly GCA_963714665.1). Classification (GTDB taxonomy): domain Bacteria; phylum Actinomycetota; class Thermoleophilia; order Solirubrobacterales; family 70-9; genus VRUE01. The sequence continues at coordinate 690,929 of CAVQPE010000008.1, forward strand.
GAGGATCAGGTGCCTTCGAAGGAGGAGCTTGTGGCTGCCGCGACCGGGATCAGGGAGCGGTTTGGCTTCGGGGGTGAGCCGGAGGAGCCGGTGCCTCTCGATGAGGTGGAGCTTCGGGCGGGGCGGTTGAAAGTCCCGGGCTCGTTTGGGGATCTGTTCACGGATGACCACTACCAGCGGGTCTTGCATTCGCTGGGCAAGGCTTATCGGGATGTGGTTCGGGGGTTTCGGGGGGAATTCGGGAATCCGCCTGATCTTGTGGCGTTTCCCCGGGATGAGTCGGAGATTGAGGTTGTGCTCTCTTGGGCTGAGGCCGAGGGGGCTGCTGTGGTGCCGTTTGGGGGTGGGACGAGTGTGGTTGGTGGGGTTGAGGCGCGGCTGGGGGATCGGCCGGTTGTCTCGCTCGATTTGAGGCGGCTGGATCGGGTGTTGGAAGTGGATGCGGAGTCGCTGGCTGCGCGGATCCAGGCTGGGGCTACGGGGCCGGGACTTGAGGATCAGCTGCGGGAGCATGGGTTGACGCTGCGGCACTTTCCGCAGTCGTTCGAGTACTCGACGCTTGGGGGCTGGGTGGCGACCCGGGCCGGGGGGCACTTCGCGACGCTCTACACGCACATCGACGACCTGGTCGAGTCGGTGCGGGCGATCACGCCGCGGGGGACCTGGGAGAGCCGTCGGCTTCCTGGGTCGGGGGCGGGCCCCTCGCCCGACCGGGCGCTGATCGGCTCCGAGGGCATCCTCGGCGTGATCGCCGAGGCCTGGGTGCGGGTCCGCCCGCGGCCTGAGTTCAAGGCCTCGTGCGGGGTCGAGTTCGACGACTTCCACGCCGCTGCGAGGGCGATCCGCGAGATCTCCCAGTCGGGTCTCTACCCCTCGAACTGCCGCCTCCTCGACGCTCTAGAGGCGGGCACCACCGGCGCCGGCTCGGGCGAGAAGAACCTGATGGTGCTCGGCTTCGAGTCGGCCCATCACCCGGTGGACGCCCCCATGGCCCTGGCGCTGGACATAGCCCGCACCCACAACGGCACCCCAGGCACCCCCCAAATCTCGGGGCCGACGGGACGAAATCCTCGGCATACGAAGGGATTTCGGCCCGTCGGCCCTCAATCTGAGGACGCGGTTGGGGCCTGGCGGGGGGCGTTTCTCTTGGCGCCTTACTTGCGCGACACGTTTGTTGCCTGTGGGGTGCTCTCGGAGACTTTCGAGACGGCGATCACCTGGGACCGTTTCGAGGAGTTTCACGCCGCCACGATGGAGGCGGTGCGGGAGAAGGTCGCCGAGGTCTGCACCGCGCCGTCCGAGGGGGCCGGCGCGCCCCGGGTCAGCTGCCGCTTCACCCATGTCTACCCGGACGGTCCGGCGCCCTATTTCACCGTGATCGCGCCAGCGATCCGTGGCGGCGAGGTCGAGCAGTGGGACGAGATCAAGGCGGCCGCCGCCGAGGCCGTGATCGAAGGCGGCGGCACGATCACCCACCACCACGCCGTCGGCCGCGATCACCGTCCCTGGTACGACCGCCAGCGCCCATCTCCTTTCGCGGCGGCCCTGCGCGCCGCGAAGCGCGAGGTCGATCCGGCCGCCGTCCTCAACCCCGGCGTCCTAATCGACCCGTAGCCGGCGCGGTCGTCATTTTCGTCGCACAACGGCAGAAATGACGACCGCGACGACCTGGAGGGGCTGGACGGCTCCCAAGATCTCGGCGACTCCCGGGCTGACGGACGGCAGCGGTACCCTGTCGCGACCGAGTCTCCCTGGCCAGGCGGGTTCGCGTCCCCGCCGGCTATCCACGATGGAAACGATCACATCGGAACAGCCGACGGTCCCGGCCGCTGCCGGCAAGGCGGACGCCTCGCTGGACGATCCCGTGGTGCCGCGGCGATCGCCACTGCGGGCGGCGATCAAGACCGGCCGGCCGCAGGAGTGGATCAAGAACGTCTTCGTCTTCGCCGGGTTGCTCTTCTCCGGCAAGTTCAACCAGCCGCACGACGTGCTGGAGGCAACGCTCACCTTCGTCTCGTTCTGCTTTGTCTCCAGCGCCGGCTATTACGTCAACGACCTGATCGACGTCGAGCTCGACCGCAAGCACCCGAAGAAGCGCTTCCGGCCGATTGCGGCGAGGGAGATCTCGGAGGGAGCGGCAAAGGCGATCGCGCCGCTGCTGGCGGCCGTGGCGATCGGCCTCGCCTTCGCCACGGTCAACTGGGAAGTCGGCGTGATGGTGATCGGCTACGGGATCGTCCAGCTCGCCTACAGCTTCTGGCTGAAGCAGGTCGTGATCGTCGACGTGATGACCCTCGCCACCGTCTTCATCCTCCGCGTCGCCGCCGGTGCCAGCGCGGTCGATGCCCACGCCTCGGAATGGCTGCTGCTCTGCACCGGCATGATCGCGCTCTTCCTCGGCTTCACCAAGCGCCGCCAGGAGGCGGTCTCCGAGCTGCACGAGGGCACCAGCAGCCGCCCGGTCCTCGAGCACTACTCGCTGCCCTTCCTCGACCAGATGGTCGCCATGGTCACCACCGGCACCGTGATCAGCTACTCGATCTACGCCGTCAACTCGCCCCTCGTCGGCAACGAGATGATGTGGACGATCCCCCCGGTCGTCTACTGCATCTTCCGCTACCTCTACCTGATCTACGACCGCGCCGACGACCGCTCGATCGCCGCCATGGTCTCCAAAGACAAGGGCATCCTCCTCGGCGTAGCCGCCTTCGCCCTCACCGCCTTCGCGGTGCTCTACGTATTCAACTAGCCGGGCTGGACCGGCAGGTCCGAGACCAGCTCGGTCTTGCCGCTGCGTTGGAACTGGAGGTCGATCGTCTCGTTCTTGCGGTAGGTGCCGAAGAGGCCGAGGTACATCGCCAGCCAGCGACCCTTGCCGACCTGCTCCTTGACGATCTGGCGGCTGAAGAGGATCTCCCCCGCACGCATCTCATAGTCGGCGCCCTCGCGCTGCTCTACACCGTTGATGAAGACCACGTACGGGGCTTCGGCCCCGCCCGGCAACTTCACCTGCCGCCCGGCGGCATAGCTGCCCTTGGGGATCTCAGCTTCTGTCTCAGCCATCGCGCTCCAGAGTCTCGCGCACCAGATCAAACGGCGTCTCATGCCCGCTCGGATCCAACTCTTCACGCCTAAACCCGCCCCGAAACGGCATGAAGGTCCCGTCCCCCCGCACATCCACCCCCGCCACAGGCTTCCGCAGCCACCCCCTCCCGCTCAACTGCAACCGAGCCCGAACCAACTCCTCCGGCCCAAAGTCCCTCAGCCCCGAAACCGGCTTCAGCCGGCCCCTCGGCCCGAATCTCCAGCGCCCGCTCCCGCATAGCCGCCACAGCCTCCCCAAGCTCATCAAAGCTCAGGTGGTCCACATCGGACCCATCCCGCACAGTCAGCTTCCAAGCCCCCAAGGTCCGCAGCGTATGAAATCTGGAAAGGGGTGCCGGGGGTGCCTCAGCGGGGGCGGCGTCCGTTGTTCGCACCCCCAACTCAGCGAACACCGGAGCACCTGAGGCGAACAACCCAGCCCCCGCTGAGGCACCCCCGGCACCCCAACCCCGCTGGGCTCAATCAGCTATGCCCCGCGCCTCGGCCGCTTAGGCCTGCGCGCAGGAGGCCCAACGATCTTTTCCGGCCCCTCGCGGTCCTCGAGCGCAACATAGTCCCTCCCCCGCTCGCCGGTATAGATCTGCCGCGGCCGCGCGATCTTCTGCTCGGAGTCGTCGAGCATCTCCATCCACTGCGCGACCCAGCCCGCGGTGCGGGGGATGGCGAAGATCACGGTGAACATCTCGGTCGGGATCTCCAGCGCCTCGTAGATGATCCCCGAGTAGAAGTCGACGTTCGGGTAGAGCTTGCGCGAGGTGAAGTACTCGTCGTCGAGCGCCCGCTTCTCCAGCTCCCGGGCGATCTCGACCAGCGGGTTGTACTCGGTCGCCTCGAAGACCTCGTCCATGTGCTGCTGGATGATCCGCGCCCGCGGGTCGTAGTTCTTGTAGACGCGGTGGCCGAAGCCCATCAGCTTCGCCTCGCGCGCCTTCACCTTCTCGAGGAAGGCGGGGATGTTCTCGACCGAGTCGATCTGGCGCAGCATGCGCAGCACGGCCTCGTTGGCGCCGCCGTGCAGCGGCCCGTAGAGCGCCGCCACCCCGGCCGCGACCGCCGAGTAAGGGTCGACGTCGGAGGAGCCGACGCCGCGCACGGCGCTGGTCGAGCAGTTCTGTTCATGGTCGGCGTGGAGGATGAAGAGCACGTCGAGTGCCTTCGAGAGGCTCTCCTTCGGCACGTGCCTCATTTCCGTCTTCTTGAACATCATCGAGAGGAAGTTCTCGGCGAAGTTGAGGTCGTTTTCCGGGTACACGTACGGCAGCCCCATGTTGTGGCGGTAGGAGAAGGCGGCCAGGGTCGGCACCTTGGCGATCAGGCGAACCGCCGCCATATAGCGCTCCTCGGGGTCTTCGATCTTCTTCGCGGCCGGATAGAAGGTGGAGAGCGCGCCGACCCCGGAGAGCAGCATCCCCATCGGGTGGGCGTCGTAGCGGAACCCCTCGAAGAAGTGCTTGAGGTCCTCGTGAACGAAGGTGTGGTGGACGATGTCGTAGGTCCAGCGGTCGAGCTGGGGGCCGGTGGGCAGCTCGCCGAAGATCAGCAGGTAGGCGACCTCGAGGAAGGATGAGCGCTCGCAGAGCTGCTCGATCGAGTAGCCGCGGTGTTCGAGCACCCCGGCCTCGCCGTCGATGTAGGTGATCGAGGAGCGGCAGGCGGCCGTGTTGGTGAAGGCCGGGTCGTAGGCCAGCATCCCGAATTCGTCCTCGGTCACCTTGATCTGGCGCAGGTCCATCGCCCGCACGGTGCCGTCGGAGATCGGCAGCTCATACGTCCTGCCGGTGCGGTTGTCGGTGACGGTGAGCGACTCGGTACCGGTGGCGGCGCCCCCGTCGGCGGTTGCATCTCTGGTCTGCTGCTCGGTGGCCATCACCCCTCCTCGAGCCGGTTGAACTGGAGCGCTCAGTATCGCAGTTCGGTTTGTCCCGCCTGTTGCGCTTCCGAGAACGGGCGGCGTTATTCGGCTGCGGCCGGAAGCGGCTCGAAGTTGGTCATCGCGTGCAGCTCGGCGAAGCGCTCGTCGATCTCCTCCCGGGTGAGGGCGGCGACCCGCTCGGTACCGAACTGCTCGACGTTGAAGGAGGCGAGCACGGTGCCGTAGCCCATCGCCCGCCGCAGGGTGGCCTCGTCGAGCTCCCCGTCGTGGCTGTCGAGGTAGCCGAGGAAGCCGCCGGCGAAGCTGTCGCCGGCGCCGGTCGGGTCGCGGACGTCCTCGAGCGGAAAGCCCGGCAGGGCGAAGAAGCCGTCCTCGGTGAAGAGAGCGGCGCCGTACTCGCCCTGCTTGGCGACCACGGCCCGCGGGCCGTGGCTCATCACCGCGCGGGCGGCCCGGGCGAGGTTGGGCTCGCCGGTCAGCTGGCGGATCTCGGCGTCGTTGAGGATCACGCAGTCGACCTCGGCGATCGCGGCCAGGAGTGAGTCCTTGGCGGTGTCGATCCAGAGGTTCATCGAGTCCAGGGCGGAGAATCGGGCGCCGCACTGGGCGCGGACCTGGCGCTGCAGGTCGGGCTGGATGTTGGCGAGAAAGAGCGAGCCGGCCTCCCGTGAAGCGGCCGAGAGCTTCGGCTCGAACTCGCCGAAGACGCCGAGCCGGGTGTCCTCGGTGTGGGCGACGTTGAGGTCGAACTCGTAGCGCCCGCGCCAGAAGAAGGACTCGCCGCCCGCGACCCGCTCGATGTCGTCGGTGAGCACGCCGCGGCGCTCCAGGATCTCGAACTCGGCGGCGCCGAAGTCGTCGCCGACCGGGCCGACGGGCCGCACCTCGGTGAAGAAGCTGGCGGCCAAGGAGAAGTGCACGGCAGCGCCGCCGAGCATCTTCTCGCGCTCCCCGAACGGGGTCTTGACGGCGTCAAAGGCGATCGATCCGACAACTGTGAGCGACATGGTGGGCGAGGATATCGGCCGGGTGGGGGACGGGTGCCCCTCCTGCGCGCTGGGTTTTTCGCCGGTCGCGCGGTTGCTCTCTTTGAGTGGTCAGTGCGAAAAACATGACGCCGCACGCAGGAGGGGCACCCGCCCCCCTTCCAGGGACGAATATGCTCGGCGCCTTGAAGGCGATTCAGATACAGGAGTTCGGCGGGCCCGACGTGCTTGAGCACGTCGAGGTCGACGATCCCGTGGCTGGGGACGGGATGGTCGTGGTCGAGGTCGCGCGCAGCGGGATCAACTTTGCCGATACGCACGCGACTCGGAACGACTACCTGGCCGAGCAGACCCTGCCGCTGACTCCCGGCGCCGAGGTCAGCGGGCGGACCGCCGATGGGCGGCGGGTCGCGGCTCTGCTCGGCAGCGGGGGATACGCCGAGAGGGTCGCCGTGCCGGAGGCGCTGTTGGTTCCGTTGCCAGACGAGGTCGACGACGACCAGGCGGCGGGCCTGCTCCTGCAGGGCCTGACCGCGATGGCGTTGGTCCAGCGCTGCGCCCGGGTCGAGCCGGGGGAGACTTTGGTGGTCGAGGCCGCGGCCGGGGGCACCGGCAGCCTTGCGGTGCAGCTCGGCAAGCGGGCGGGCGCCAAGGTGATCGGCCTTGCCTCCAGCGAGGAGAAGCGGGCGCTGGTCGAGCGGCTCGGAGCCGACGCCACGGTCGACTCCCGCTCCGACGATCTCGGCGTCGCGATCCGCGAGGCCAACGGCGGCGAGCGGGTCGACGCGGTTCTGCACATGAGCGGCGGCGGCGCCTTCGATGCCGAGCTCGGCATCCTCGCTCCGTTGGGCCGGATGGTCGTCTTCGGGATCGCCTCGCGCGAGCAGCGCGATGTCTCCACCGCGGCCCTTTTGCGCGGTTCGAAGTCGGTGATCGGCTTCTGGCTCATCCACCTGCTCGCCCGCCAGGAGCTGGCCGTGCCGATGATCGGCGAGCTGCTCTCCGCCGTCGCGGCCGGCGAGCTCGAGGTGACGGTCGGCGGCGTCTACCCGCTTTCGGAGGCCGCCCGCGCCCACGAAGACCTGATCGCCCGCCGCTCGAGCGGCAAGCTATTGCTGGACCCGTCGAAGTGACCGCCTTCAAAGACCTCGGACTGGCGCCGGCGATCCAGCAGGCGATCGACGAGCTCGGCTTCGACGAGCCGACGCCGATTCAGGACCAGGCGATCCCGGAGCTGCTCGGCGGCCACGACGTGATCGGCCAGGCGCAGACCGGGACCGGCAAGACCGCCGCCTTCGGCCTGCCGCTGCTCCAGTATCTCGATCCCGACAACGACGAGGTGCAGGCTGTCGTCCTCACCCCGACCCGCGAGCTCTGCATCCAGGTGACCCAGGCGCTGCGCTCCTACGCCGAGCACCTCGACGTCGAGATCGTCGCCGTCTTCGGTGGCGCCCCGATCAAATCCCAGCAGGCGCAGCTGCGCTCCGGCGCCCACGTCGTCGTCGCCACGGTGGGCCGGATGATGGACCTGATGAGCCGCCGCTCGCTGGTTCTCACCGCGGCGCGTTACGTCGTCCTCGACGAGGCCGACGAGATGCTCGACCTCGGCTTCATCGAGGACGTCGAGAAGATCCTGCGGATGTGCCCGAGCGGCCGCCAGACGGCACTCTTCTCGGCGACGATGCCGCCGCCGATCCAGCGTCTCGCCGAGGGCCATATGTATGACCCGACGACGATCCGGATCACGCCGAAGACGCTGACCGTCGACGCGATCGCCCAGGCCTTCGTCGAGGTCGAGGCCAAGGAGAAGGCCTCGCGCCTGGTCGAGCTGTTGCGCCAGGAGGAACCAGAGCAGGCGATCATCTTCTGCCGCACCAAGATCGGCGCCTCGCGGCTGGACAAGCTGCTGCGCGACAAAGGCCTCGACGTCAAGGCGTTGCACGGCGATATGAGCCAGGGCTCGCGCGACGGCGTGATGATTGCCTTCAAGGACCACCGCGTACGGCTGCTAGTTGCGACCGACATCGCCGCCCGCGGACTCGACATCGAGCACGTCACCCACGTGATCAACTACGACGTGCCGGCCTCCTCGGAGGTCTACGTGCACCGCATCGGGCGCACCGGCCGGGTCGGCCGCACCGGCCGCGCGATCACCTTCGTCACCCCGGCCCAGCGCGACGAGATCGGCCGTATCGAGCGCGACGTGAAGACGACGATCGGCGAGTGGGAAACCCCCGAGGAGCGCCTGGAGCACGCGCCGCGGCCAAGGCGGCGGGAGCGTGGCGAGGCCAAGAAGGAGGCCGCCGCCCCACCGAAGCCCGAGGAAGACGGCGGGGAGGAGAAGGCCGCGGACGACGCCGAGAAGAAGCCGGGCACTGGGGTAAAGCTCTTCGTCAACCGGGGCGAGCGCAGCGGCATCACCGAGGAGGACCTGCGCTGGGCCCTGCAAGAGGGCGCCGTCCTCACCGAGGAGGAGATCCACGACGTGAGCGTCCTGCACCGCTTCTCCTTCGTCCGAGTCTCCCCAGACGTAGCCGAGCGCACCGTCGAATACCTGGACGGCACGAAGCTGAAGGGCAAAGAGATCCGCCTAGAGGTCGCGAACAGCTGACCGCCCGAAAAGGCCGCATCTTGATGCTAAGGCGCGACCTGGGCATGGATGACCTGGATGACATTTGGGCGCAGGTGAAGCCTGCGCCGGAGGAAGAGGGACTGCGCCTCGCCTACTCCGAGCTCCACGCGATGCGCGAGGAGAAGGAGAAACATGAGACGGGTAGTCCTTGACCCGGGCGTCTTCGTTTCGACCCTGACCACTACCTGATCGCCTTGGCCCACAGCCAGAATGCCATCCTCGTGTCCGGCGACAGGCACCTCCTCGACCTTTCCGGGGGAGGCGCCCCGATTCTTTCCCCGGCAGACCTCCTGGTCGCGGTTGCCTAAGAGCCCGTCAGCTCGGCGATACTGGCGAAGAGGCGATCGAAGTCGATCGGCTTGGTGATGAAGCCGCTCACCTCGACGCCCGTCGGCGCTCCGGCGTCCATCTCGTCCTGGTGGGCGCTGACGATCAGGACAGGGGTCTCGACTCCCTCGGCGCGCAGCTGGCGCAGGGCGTCGATGCCCGACTTGCGCGGCATCATCGCGTCGAGCAGGAGGATGTCGGGATCGGGCTCGGTGGCGCTGTGCATCAGCTCGACGACCTCCTCGCCGTCGGCGGCCGCCAGCACCTCGTAGCCCTCCATCTCCAGCCGCGTCCGCAGCAGCAGCAGGATCGTCTCCGAGTCGTCGGCGATAAGCACCCGGGTCGTCATAGCGCCTCCTCCGGCCGATGGGCCGATACGTCAAGGTGACCTTGACGTATCGGCCCATCGGCCGTGAGGGCAGGGAGGTGGATGCGGAAGGTGGAGCCCTGGCCCTCGACCGATTCGGCGGCGATCGTGCCGCCGTGCAGCTCGACCAGGGACTTGGAGATCGCCAGGCCGAGGCCGGTGCCGCCGACGTGCTGGGTCAGCCCTGCGTCGCCGCGGGTGAAGCGCTCGAATATGTGCTCCAACTGGTCCTCTGCCATTCCCGGCCCGTCGTCGCTGACGATCATCTCCACTTCAGCATCGCGGCGCTGCGCCGTCACGCTGATCGCCGCTCCTTCCGGGCAATACTCATGCGCATTGGTAAGTAGATTCACCAGTACTTGGCGAATCCGGTCTCGGTCGACGTTTATCCGAGGCAGGTTCGGGTCCGCTCGGAGGTGCAGGCTCTGGCCCTTCGCTTCGGTCTGGCTTCGCATCGTCCTTGCGGCGTCTTCAACCAGCGGTCCGGGGTCGGTCGGGGTCGGCTTGATCGTCAGCCGCCCGGCGTCGCTGCGGGCGAGGTCGAGCAGGTCGTTGAGCAGCCGCACCAGGTGGCGGGTGTTGTCGAGGATGATCTCGACCGTGTCGGCCTGCTTGGGGCTGAGCTTGTCGCGCTCCAGCATCAGCAGCTCGGCGAATCCCTGCACCGAGGTGAGTGGGCTGCGCAGCTCGTGCGAGGCGGTGAGGACGAACTCGTCCTTCATCGTTTCGAGCTGGTCGCGCTCGCCGGCGCGGCGCTGCAGCTCGGCGGCCATCTCGTTGAAGGCGCTTCCCAGCGCGGCCGTCTCGGAGAGGCCGCCCACCTTGACCCGGGCCTCGAGGTCGCCGCCGGCCAGGCGCCCCGACGCTTCGACCAGCTCCTCGAGCGGGCGCCGCATCGAGGAGATCAGGCCGCTGAAGAGCAGCGCCGCGCCGGTCAGGCCGGCGATCAGGCCCGCTCCGACCAGGAGCGCCGTGTCGCGGGTCTCGCCGTCGATGTCTTCGCGCAGCTGCTGTCGCTTGTGCTGCTGGGCGACGATCACGGCCCGCGCCCCAGTCGTGTGCGTTCCCGCCGCAAGCCGGTTTCGGGCGGCGATCTCCAGCTGGTAGGAGCGGGCGGTCGCGTTCTCGAAGTCCTGGCGCTGCTGGAGAAAGCGCGCGACCCCGATCACGGCAAGGCCGGTGAGTACGGCGAAGGCGATCGCGAAGCCGATCGTCAGCCTGTTGGCAAGCGACGGGCTCAGCCGGAGACGGCGTCGTGAATATGCTTGCGCGGCTATGGGCGACGAGGCTACAGGCACGGCCGACGGCAGCACCGAGGCGCCGCAGGGAATCGACCGTGCCGGCGTCGAGGCCTGGTTCGGCGAGAATGTGCCCGGTGTCGAGTTGCCGCTGTCCTTTGAGCGGATCTCCGGCGGCCACTCGAACCTGACCTACGGGGTTCGTGACGCCGGCGCTGGGCGCTGGGCGCTGCGCCGGCCGCCGCTGGGCAAGCGGCTCGGCTCCGCCCACGACATGGGCCGCGAGCACCGGGTGGTCTCGGCGCTGGCGCCGACCCCCGTGCCGGTCGCCCCGGTGGTCGGGCTCTGCGAGGACGACACGGTAAACGGCGCCCCCTTCTACGTGATGGAGTTCGTCGAGGGCCCGATCCTGCGCGGCCTCGCCGAGGCCGATGCCTTTCCCGACGAGGCCGACCGGCGGGCGATCGGCGAGCGGGTCGTCGACACGCTGGTCGACATCCACACCGTCGACCCCGATGCCGCGGGCCTGGGCGAGCTCGGCCGCAAGGAGGACTACGTGGCTCGTCAACTGCACCGTTGGCAGGGCCAGTGGGAGAAGTCGAAGACGCGCGAGCTGGCGACGATCGACACCGTCCACGAGCGCCTCGCCGCGCGCATCCCCGAGCAGGGCCCGGCGACGATCGTCCACGGCGACTACCGCCTCGACAACATGATCTTGACCCCCGGGGGCGAGGTCGCGGCCGTCGTCGACTGGGAGCTCTGCACCCTCGGCGACCCGCTCGCCGACGTCGGCCTGTTGATGGTCTACTGGCCCGAGCCGGGCGAAGAGCTGGTCGCCCTCGGCCAGCCGGCGACCCTGGCGCCGGGCTTCCCCAACCGCGAGGAGTTGGCGGCCCGCTACGCCGAGCGCTCCGGCCGCGACCTCTCCCAGCTCGACTTCTTCGTCGCCCTCGGCTTCTGGAAGCTGGCGATCATCCTCGAGGGCGTCTACGCCCGCTACGCAGCCGGCCAGTACGGCAAGGTCGATCCAGGCATAGAAGCGTTCGCCCGCCTGGTCGAGCGCCTCGCCGAGGCGGCCGACGAGGCCGAGCGGCGCGACTGAGGGGCGAACTGGGCCACAAAGAAAAGGGCGGGCATTGCGCCGGCCCTTTCCCAGCTCCTAGATGTCTTTACTAGCCAACGAGCGCCGATCCGGCGAAGTGGCATTCCGTTGAGAACGGGTATTTGTCTTCGACTTCCGGTTCTTCCACGTCGTTGATGTCAGCCTGCAGGTTGGCCCAACTCGGCGCGGAGAGGAAATGACCGTCGGTGGCCATCGCCTCGCCACCGTCGCCGTTGTCGTCGTAGTTGAACACGACGCCCTGGTTCTGGGTCAGGTTGTCGTCTTCGTCGTCTGAGCTGTCGGCGTAGGCCGGGACGGTGCTGCGGTTGTAGATCACGAATGCGGTGCCGACTTCTTCGAACTGGACTCCGGGCGGAGTGAAGTCTTCGTTGGGGTCGCAGATGCCCATCAGCTCGAAGTTGGCGGTTTTGACGAGACTGACGAGCTGGTTGTCATTGGCACCGGCCGAGAAGGTCTTGACGGTGTCGACGCTGGCGGCACTGGGCACAGTTCCGAGAGTCGCCAGGTTGATGTCGGCCCCGCTCAGTGACCCATCCTTGACCTTGGAACCGACGACCGCGTTCTTCTTGATCTTCTTGGTCGTTACGGCTTCCTTCTTGATCTTTGCGGTCGTAACCGAGTTGGCCTTGAGCCCGCTGCTGCCGATCTTCTTCGCGGCAAACGCCGTAGCGCCTCCAAGGATCAGGAAGATAGCCAGCGACGACATCACGTTTGCGTACGTGAGTCGCTTCCGTATAAACGTCAAGGGAGTCTCCTTTGGTATTGCAATGACAGATTGGTGAGCCTGAATGGCGACACATCCCAAACTCCGGGATGCCTCGACCCTGCAGCTTTTCGGGAGCCTTGTCAAGCTTCCTTGATTAATGTTCGAGGACAAGCATCGCCGCTCCTCTTTTGACGGCGGCCCGCTACGCCGAGCGCTCCGGCCGCGATTTCTCCCAGTTCGACTTCTTCGTCGCCATCGACTTCTGGAAGCTGGCGATCATCCTCGATGGCGTCTACGCCCGCTACGCGGCGAGCCAGTACGGCAAGGTCGACCCCGGCATAGAAGCGTTCGCCCGCTGGTCGAGGCGCCTGGCGAAGCCTAGCGGCGGGCTGAGGCCCCCCTCGTCCAGGCCCCCTTGAATCCGGCTGAGCGACCTGAAAGGGTCTTACAAAGCAAGCGCGAAGAGGACGCTCCTACTCGTCGTCCTCTCGTCCTACGACACACAAGGAGAATCGTGAAGCAGATTCGCAAGCGTCTCACCTACGCAAACGTGATGTCTTCGTTCGCCGTCTTCCTCGTCCTCGGAGGCGCAACCGCCTTCGCCGCGAGCAAGATCGGCACGAGCCAGATCAAGGCCAGCGCGGTTACCAGCGGCAAGATCAAGAAGGAAGCAATCACTACGGCCAAGATCAAGAAGGATGCCGTGACCGGTGCCAAGGTCAAGGAGTCAAGCCTTGGTCAGGTTCCGAGCGCACTCAACGCTACGAGCGCCGGCAACGCCAATACGGTCAATGGTCAATCGGTGGTCAAGATAAACACGACCTTGACCGAGGGTCAGGCTGGCATCCCGGTGGCGACTGTGGGCGGGTTCGCTATCACCGCGACGTGTAATGCGAATGACGCAGACGTCAAAATCACTGCTCCAAACGGCCCGGGCTCGGTTCTCGATGCCGGCGGTGTACCAGGCAGCGCCACGAACAAAACGACGTTCGACTACGAAGGCAATAAACCTGGGGAAGCTGGATCCATCAATCTCGACACTCTCAGTGAAGGAGGCGACGCGACCTATGGAGTTTCCTCGGTTTCGCTCGCTACGTCCACTGGGACGTCGGTCAGTGGCGTACTCGGCTACGACTACGACACGTTCAACAACTCACCGGCAAACACGTGCATCGTCTACGGGCATCTGCTCGTGGGTTGATCTAGAGGTAAGCCGTGCTTAAAAAGGGCCGGGCATGTGCCCGGCCCTTTTTTCGTGCCCAGGCGCTACTGGGGATCGACCGTGAGCCTCAGGAAGGCGGCGTAGACCTTCTTCGTCCCGGTTTCGGTGCCGGAGACAAAGCGGAGGAAGGTGTTGTCGAGCTGGCTCTGGGTGCCGTTGAGGGGCACGTTCAGGGAGTGCCAGCCCACGCTGGTGAAGGATTGGCTGGCGAGTTGGGTGGAACCGCTTCGAACTTCGAACGTGATGCCGGGTTTAACGGGCGTGTAGAACCAGGCGCTCGCGGCTGTGACTTTCTTGCCGGTTAGCGGCGTCGTGTCCAGCTCGACCTCGGTCGTGAACGGTTCCGCGCTCGCGGCGGCGCTTATGTAGCCGCGGGTGGTGCCCGCTTTGACCGACTCGGTCACATTCTCGGAGAGGGACGCCCAAGCGGTTCCGGAATTGACGATCGTCCATGGCATGGGCGTCGTGCGCGACGCGTTGGGACGCAGGTAGTAGACGTTGCCGCCGTATAGGGGTGAGTTGACGACGTCCTGCCAGGCGGCGATCAGCCGGCCGTGCCCTCCAAGGTCCAGTTGCGATTGCCTTCGGCTTCCAGGTTCCGATCGAACCAGACCACCGCGACCACCTTCGGCATTTCCTTGGGGATGATTTCGAGCAGGCCGTCGCGGATCCACTTAGGTCTCCTGTTTGCTTCTTCGACCGACGCGGTCTCCGCGAAAATGACGGGCTTGCCGCCGCTGAGTGCGTTGAGGTGGATGTACGACGACCGGAAGATCTGTCGCAGGGTTTTCCAGCCGGCGCTCCCACCCCAGTTGTAGCCGTCAAGCCCAACGTAGTCGACGTAGCCCGGGTGGCCTGTGTCCTCGGGGTAGTAGGCGTCGAACGGGATTTTGCCGCTGGCGTTGACGTTGGGCGACCAGACGAACTTGGCGTTGCCGCCGCCGGCGGCGCGGAAGACGTCCACGTAATGACGCCAAGCGGAGACATAGGCGCTGGGGTCGCCACCCCACGGGTACCAGGCGCCGTTCATCTCGTGGGCGAAGCGGAGAAGGACTTCCCCTCCGTAGGATGCCGCGCTTGCCGCCTCGCTGCGGATGTAGCTGTCGTATTTGCCGCCGGCGATGTCCTGGAGGGAGACCGGCTGCCCCCCGACGTACGGCTCGACCGTCACCATCGGGACCACGCCCCGCGCTTGGAAGCTCGGTCTTCTCGCTCGAGAAGAGCAGCGTCGCGTCGAGCCCCCGGTAGCTGAGGGCGATGCTCGGGTACCGGCCGTACCGGGACTTGTACGAATCGAGGGTTTCGCCGCTGGTGGCGAAGCAGGAAGACCCCACCGGGACCGTCGGGCAGTAGTAGGTGCCCAGCTTGATCGCACCCCCTGCAGCGGTCGGCATCAGGAGCAGCGCGCAGAGGACCGCGCATGCGAAAAGGAGGGAGAGACGGCGACCCTGCATGCAGCCGAGCTTACGGCGGGTCGACGGGGAACTCAAGTGTTTGCCTAGATCGCCCGCCGAGCGTGCCTGGGGTCCAGCTCGCCCGCTGCCTCGGCCTCGGCGCGTTTGGCCCAGCGGTTCAGCTCGCGGCGGGCGAGGACCATCTTGTGGACCTCGTCGGGGCCGTCGGCCAGGCGGAGCATGCGGCTGAAGCGCCAGAGGGCAGCGAGGGGGGTGTCGTCGGTCATGCCGAGGGAGCCGTGGACCTGGATCGCACGGTCAAGGACGTTCATGACGATGTTGGCGGCGACGATCTTGATAGCCGAGATCGACTGCCGGGCGGCTCGCTTGCCCTCGGTGTCCATCTTCCAGGCGGCGTAGAGGGTGAGCAGGCGGGCCTGGTCGATCTCCATCCGCGAGGCGGCGATCGCCTCCTGGACGAACTGCTTCTCGCCCAGCGGGCCGCCGAAGGCCTGGCGCTCGTTTGCCCGGTGGCACATCATCTCCAGCGCCCGCTCCGCTGTGCCGATCGCCCGCATGCAGTGGTGGATGCGGCCGGGGCCGAGCCGGTCCTGGGCGACTACGAAGCCCATGCCCTGGCCGCCGAGCAGGTTGGCGACCGGGACGCGGCACTCTTCGTAGCGGATCTCGCAGTGGCCCGGGCCCTTGTCGTGGCCCATCACCGGGATTGGCCGCACCAGGTTGAAGCCGGGGTTGTCGGTCGGCACGCAGATCATCGAGGCGCGCGCGTAGGGATTGGCCTCGGGGTCGGTGACGACCATCGCAATCGCCAGCTCGGCCCCGACGGCGCCCGAGGTGAACCACTTGTGGCCGTCGATCACCCACTCATCGCCGTCGCGCACGGCGCGCGCCTGCAGCAGCGTCGGGTCCGAGCCGGAGACCTCGGGCTCGGTCATCGAGAAGCAGGAGCGGATCCGGCCCTCCAGCAGCGGCTCCAGCCAGCGCTCGCGCTGTTCGTCGGTGCCGTGCTCGGCGAGGATCTCCATGTTGCCGGTGTCCGGCGCGCCGCAGTTGAAGGCCATCGGCGCCGCCGCCGGGCTGCGGCCCATCTCCTCGCAGAGAAGGCCGTACTCCCAGTTGGCCAGGCCGGGGCCGAAGCGCTCGTCGGGCATGAAGAGGTTCCACAGCCCCTCGCCCTTCGCCCGCTCACGGATCTCGACCAGGATCTTCGGGTACGGCACGCCCGGGGCGACCTCGGCGTCGAGCGCCTCCATGATCTCCCGCTCCTGCGGGTAGATCTCGGCGTCCATGAAGTCGAGGATGCGCTCGCGCAGCGTCTCGACCTGGGGGCTCGGCGTGAAGTCCATCGAACTGGTCCTCTCCTCGGGGCTGGGGCCGGAACGCTAGCGGGCCGGCGCGACTCAGGGGCGGCGTCGGTAGCGGGCGAAGAGCTCGCCTTCTTGCTCTAGGAGCCAGGCCAGCTCCAGCTTCTCGGCCAGCGGCGCCTCAAGCCCCTCGACGATTCGCGGCGCGTCGTTGCCGGTCAACTTGGGGGCGGTGGTGAGGAAGAGCGTCGTCGACGAGGCCGCCTGCCCAGAGCTCGCCGTGCAGGTGCGGCCCGCCCTCGCAGAGCAGAGCGCGGACCCCTCGCTCCTGGCGCAGGTGGTTGAGCGCCGAGCCGAGGTCGACGGGCCCGTCGTGACGGAGAACGCGCAGCGGCGTCGCGGTCTCGGGCGGCTCCGCCTCGGAGGAGGTGACGATCAGCACCCGTCCCGCCCCCTCGGTGAACAGCGGCGCATCCCACGGCAGGTCGAGTCGGCCGCTGACGATCACCATCAGGGGGTCGTGGGCAAGGCCGAGCCGCTCGCGCTGTTCGCGCTGCTCCTGGTTGCCGACCGGGCGGCCGTAGTTCTCGGCTCGCATCGTCCCCGCGCCGATCATCACCGCGTCGAAACGGGTGCGCAGTCGCGCCAGCATCTCCGTGTCGGCGCTCGAGCCGATCTGCCCCGAGACGCCGCCGATCGCCGCCCGCCCGTCGACCGTCGCCGCGAAGTTAGTCGCCACGAACGGCCGGTCCTCTCGTGGCTGCTCCCACGGTCGATAGGAATCGAGCTGCTCCTCGACCGTGGTCGGATCGGGATCGGGCAGAAGGCGCCGCATGACGCAGGAGCCTAGTGATGAGGCCGCGGTTCCCTCCGCTATGCGACGGGAACCGCGACACCAACAGCTTCAATGCAATGAATTGTCGTTGCGGTCGCATTTGCCTCCGCTATGCGGCGGAAAGTGCGACCTCGCGGGGAGTGGGTCAGGAGTAGTCGTGCCAGCCGGCGAACTCGCGGCCGGCGAAGCGCTGCAGCTCGGCGACGTCGGCTCCGAAGCGGCCGCGGACGGTCTCGAAGAGGTCGTCGGGGAGCTTCGGCTTCGGGGCCGGCGGCTTCTCGGGGTCGTGGACGACCTTCTCGACGATCCAGCGCATCGACTCGGGCAGGCGGTCGAAGTTGCGGTCGAAGGAGCGGAAGCCCGGCAGCTTGATCAGCTTCTCCATGAACTGGTATTTGTCGCCCTGCTTGGCGCTCGACTTCTCCCACTCGCGGTCGAACTGCTCTGAGGTGAATGTCTCGTCGACGCCGGCGAAGCGGAAGGCCTTGCGCATCGTCTCCTCGCGCTGCGCCTGCAGCTCCTCCTGGGCGATGATCTCGATCTGGGAGCGGTCGAAGTGCTCGAGGTAGGGCTGCAGCTGCATCCAGTACTTGGAGCGGTTCATGTAGGAGGTGTCGGGCCGGGAGAGGACCTCGACCAGGTCGCCGGTCTCATAGCCGGCGCCGGTCGCGTGCACCCAGTGGGAGAGGATGCGCTTGATCGGGTCGCGCACCATGTAGAGCAGGCGGGCGTCGGGACAGTGCTCCTTGATCCGCTCCGGGACGCCGCCGAAGCGGGGCAGGTTCGTGTAGTGGGGAGAGGACTCGCCGCGGACCTTGAAGCGGTTGTCGAAGCGGCTCGCGTACCAGTCGAGGCCGAGGTCCCAGTTGAGCTCGGCGGCGAAGAAGTTGAGCTCCTTCGGCTTCGACATCTGGATCTCGGGATGCAGGCCGAGGTAGTGGTGGATGCTGGTCGTGCCGCACTTGAGGCCGCCGATGATGATCAAGTTCGGCAGCTCGGCATGGCGCTTGCGCCGGCGCCGGAAGCGACTCTTGCGGTCGGCTGTGTAGCGCTCCCGGGCGCGCGCGCACATCGCCTCGTCGGCGGGGTCGCGGGGGGCCTGGGAGGCGGGGATCTGCGTCTCGGCCTCTGACACGAGCGGGCTAGTGTAGCTGCGATGCCCCACGCCGATCTAGCATCGAGCTTCAACTCCTTCTTCAACGCGGCCACCGCGTTCTTCCAGCACCTCTCCGAGATTCGCTGGACGCCGTTCGCGGTCGCCCTGGGCTTCCTCCTGGCGATGCAGCTCTGCCGCGCCTGGGCCTGGCGCAACGTCCTGCGCGCCGCCTATCCCGGCGCTCGCCTCTCCTTCCTGAAGCTCGCTGCCGCCTGCCTGGCCGGAGCCGGCATCAACGCGATCGTCCCGGCCCGCGCCGGCGACGTGACCAAGGTCTTCCTGGTCAAGCGCCAGATCCCGCACTCCTCCTACCCGGCTGTGACCTCCTCCTTCCTGGTGCAGACGGTGTTCGACACCTCGGTCGGCATCCTCGTCCTCCTCTTCGCGATCTCCCAGGGCCTGCTGCCGGAACCTGCCGCGGTTGCCGGACCTTCCGGCCTTCGAGATCTCCTTCTGGGCCAACCACCCGAAAACGCTGCTGATCGTCACCGGGGCGCTGATTCTGGCGACCGCTATCGGGGTCTACTACCTGGCCCACCACGTGCGGCGCTTCTGGGACCGGGTCAAACAGGGCCTCGCGATCCTCGCCCAGCCCCGTCGCTACCTGCGCGAGGTCGCCGCCTGGCAGGGGCTCGGCTGGCTCTGCCGCTTCGGCGCCTTCTGGTTCTTCCTCGAGGCCTTCGGCATCGGCGGCTCGCTCGGCAACGTGATGTTGGTGATGAGCGTCCAGGCGATAGCGACCATCGTCCCCTTCACCCCTGGGGGCGCCGGCGCCCAGCAGGCGCTGCTGGTGGCGACCCTGACGGGCCCGTCTCGTACCGCCGTGCTCTCCTTCTCGGTCGGCACCCAGATCGCGATGGCCGCCTGGTCCGTCGTGCTCGGCTTCGGCGCGATCCTGCTCGTCTTCAGGACCACGGACTGGCGCGGATTGATCAAACAGGCGCAGGACGAGGCGGCCTCAGACGCCGCCATGCTGCGTCCTCAGTCGCCCGAATAGCGCTGCTATTCGGGCTCCCTGCGTCCTTGCCTGGCGACCTCTGTGCCTCGCCTCAGAGGCGTTCCGGGATCAGGGCGATGCCCCGCTCTCGCGCTGCGCTGCGCAGCTCGACGTCCCAGCAGGCCAGCGTCAGCGATCTCCCCGAGAAAGCCGTGAGGCTGGCGAGGTGAAGGGCGTCGTACGCCCGCAATGCGTGCTCTTTTGCTGCCGCGGAGGCATCGTGGATGAGGTTGTCGGTGACCGCATGGATGTAGAGCAGGCTCCATAGATCCTCGAGCTTCTGAAGTGCCGTTTCGAATTCCGGGCCGGATAGGCGCATTCCCTTCCGCATCCTCGTCAAGGCGGCGCTGGCCTCGACGTGGGTGATGGCGCTGGTCGAGACGAAGCTTGCCTCGGCGTGGGAAGCGCGGGCGATGTCACTGCCTGGCTCGTCGACGAGCAGCTTGACCAGAGCGCTCGTATCGAGGTAGAGACTCAGCACGGCCTTCGGAGACGTACTCGGAGGCTGTCGGCCCCGGTCCCCTCAACTTCACCGGCTTCGGGACGAACCGGGAGCGGCTTAGTGGCGGTCGCACCGTCCCGTCGGCGATCAGGGGGGCGAGGCCGGTAGGCACGTCTGTCGACACCATTGTCGCCACCGGCTTGCCGCGCCGGGTGACGGTGATCGCCTCGCCGGCCTCGACCCGCTCGACGATCCGGCTGGTGTTGTTCTTCAGCTCGCGTATGCCGACCGTTTTGCTCATGTGGCCACATCATAGCGTCAAAGGGCCACATGGAAATCAACTCGACCAGCCCGGGTAGAGGCCGTGGACCTGCCACTGCCAGGGCGGCCGTTCGGAGGCGGGGAACTCGTAGTGGTTGCGACCGGGAAGGGTCTCCAGCGGGACCAGGGCGGGGTCGTCCTGAAGCAGGACCGGGACGCCCGCGGCGGCGTCGATTTGCGCCTGGCCGGCCCGGCGCACGATGCGCTCCCAGCCGAGGCCGGGGCGGTACAGCCAGTAGATCGAGCTCGACCAAGCCGAGGGAACGGCGGCGGTCGAGGACCTCGGTGAAGGCGGTGGTTCGGCGCCCAGCGGCGGTCAGGTGAGGGCCTGCCGCGACGGCGCAGCTTTCCCGCCGGCAACGGCGGAAGTCGACGGGGACGAGGGGAAGGCCCGAGGGGCCGGGCCGGGCACCTGGTACCGGTGCGAGCGCCCGGGCGAGGCGCGCCAGGGGCCAGCCGTAGGCGGGCACCAGCGGGTGGTGGCGGCAGGCATCGGGCAGTCGCGGTGCGCAGGCGAGGCGCCGTCCCAGCGTGCCCGCCAGGACGCGGCCGGCGTCGATTTCGCCGCCTGCCGCCACGGCTGCGATCCCGGCGAGCAGCAGCAGGGCGATCAGCGCGGCAAGGCCCGCCTGCTCGACGCTCGCCGACCCCCGCTGCGAGTTTCGGCCGTTCCACATGGCACCGACGCTAGGGGGAGAGGACGCACGCGTGGCGCGCTGAATGTGACGATTTCGCCCCGCACCTGCCTTCTGCTTTCATGTGCCAGGTGGAGGGCAGCCCTTTCAACCTCTTCGGCGACCCGGACGAGTTCCGCGCCCGCATGGAGGAGCTGTCCGAGCAGATGCAGTCGTCCCAGCGAGTCGCCTGGGCCGACAACGCGATCAAGCTCGCGGTCGACATGACCGTGGCCTCGATCGCCCGCCTCGACCTCTCCGGCAGCCCCGACGAGCAGACGATGCAGGTGCGCGACTCGATCCGCGTGCTCTTCCCCGAGGCCGTGACCCTGGTTCGCGAGGCCCGGGAAGGCCTCGCGTAAGCCTCAGAGCAGTTCGAACTTCAGCGAGACGGCGCTGCCACGCCGCAGGACTGCCGCGATCAGCTCCAGCGGCAGTGCGACCAGCATTGCCGGGATCGCGACTACGACGCTGATCAGGGCGTCCAGGCGGCGTTGCCAGGGCTTCTCGGCGGGGACTGCGGCGGCGCGGCCGATGGCGCCGAGGGCTACGTTGCGGCCGAAGGTGAAGCCGTTGAGGACCGTTTGCCACATCGTTGCGATGCCGGTGCCGGGAGACCAGCGGGCGCTGGCGACGACTTGGTCGCGGCTGGCGACGAGGCGGCGCACCGACTCGATCGTGAAGAGGTAGCGAGAGCCGGGCTCGAGGCCGGCCCAGCCGGCGCCGCCGATCCAGGCCGAGAAGCTCGCCCGGTTCGCGATTCGCACCCCGTTCTCCTTGCCCGGCCGATCGAGTGTCGCCAGCGCTTCGGCGACGCTGCCGGCATCGCCGACGACGCCGAGCCCGCAGCTCTCGCAGCGGCTCACCGGCCCGGCCAGCCCGGGCCGCGAGTCGATCCAGCCGAAGAGCGGCTCGCCGCAGGCGGGGCACGGCGGGTTCTCCGGCCCGGCGCCCGCCTCCAGCGGCACGACGGGCGTGCGGCTGCTGGTGGCTCGCCTGCTGCTCATCGCGGTAGCGTACGCGCAGTGCGACTGAGCGAGATCATGACCGCCGGCGTCGTCACGGCTTCGCCCGAGGCGAGCGCCATCTCGGTGGCCCGGCAGATGCGCGACAACCGGGTCGGCTCGGTCGTGATCGTCGACCAGGGCGGCTCGCCGCTGGCGATGGTCACCGACCGCGATCTCGCAGTGCGCGTCTTCGCCGAGGCGGTCGACGCCGAGGCTCCGGTCGGCGAGCACGCCTCGCGGCCGCTGGTCTGCGGCGAGCCGGAGATGGAGCTGGAGGAGGCGGCGGCGCTGATGGTTCAGCACCGGGTGCGGCGTCTCCCCGTCGTCGATGCGGGTAGGCTCGCCGGCATCGTCACGCTCGACGACATCGCCGTGCGCACCGGCAATCTCGAGGTCGCGCAGAAGATGACCGCGGAGGTCATCGAAGGCGCCCTGCCGCAGTTCTACTTCCACGAGCGTGACTGAGGCATGAGCCCGCGCAGGGTGCAGCTCGCCTGGGAGGAGCGCTGGTCGCGTCCGGCGGCGTTCGCCGCGTTCGCCGCGGTCGGCTTCGTGATCGCCGCGATCGTCGTCGCGACCCAGGGGGTGGGCGGCTCCGGCGGCGACTCCGAGCTGCTGCGCCAGGTCGACGAACACCGCGGCTCCGAGCTGATCTCCAGCATCCTGCAGGCGATCGGCATCGGCCTGCTCGCGGCGCCGCTCTACTACCTCTTCAGGTCCGCCAATGCCCGCAGCGAGCGGATGCGCGGGCAGCTGGTCGGCGTCGTCATCGCCGCCCCGCTGTTCCTCGCCGTGGCGGCGATCCTCACCGGCGTCTCGACCCTGCATGCCGCCTCCGACTTCGTCGCCAACGAAGTGCCGCGGCTGATGGCGAAAGGGGTGGGGTTGAACAGCGATCGCGCCAACGAAATAGCCAAGGAAACGATCGACCAGGCGTCCCTGCGTTCGCTCTCCGCCGGCTTCGGCCTCGGCGGCCAGCTCGGCTTCCTGGTGGCGATGGTCTACACCTGCCTCTACGCGATGCGGGTCGGCCTGCTGCCCCGTTTCTGGGGATCCCTCGGCATCGCGCTGGGCGCCGTCTCCTTCGTCTTCTTCCAGTTTGCCCTGCTCTGGTTCATCTACCTGGGCCTCCTCCTGATCGGCCGGACCCCCGGCGGCAAACCCCCCGCCTGGGAGTCAGGCGAAGCAATCCCCTGGCCGACTCCGGGAGACAAAGCCGCCGCCGACCTCGCACCCGAGGCGGAGGAACCTGAAGACCCGACCGGGTCTAGCCCGTCGCAGCCCTCTTCCGCTGAGTCCGAATCTCGCTGAGGATTCGCTCGAGCCGCGGCTCCTGCGAGGTGTCGACGAAGCTCATCGCGCCCGCCACTCCCGGGTGGATCGCCGCGATCCGCTCGTGCATCGCCTGGGCGACGGCGCGGTAGGTCGGGTGGCCCTCGCGGCCTGATCGCAGCTCGATCAGGTGCATCGCCTCGCGGGCGTTGAGGTCGAGCGTGTAGCGGATTCGGTAGGCGAGGCTGAGCGCGTAGGGGGCCTGCTCGGCCAGGCCGGCCGCGACCAGGCGCTCGTACTCGCCGCGCGAGACCTCCAGCGCCCGCTCGAACTCGTCGCCGGCGCCGGCTTCGCGCACCTCCTCCGGCACGCCCGCGCCGAGGTCCGGGCCCAGCCGCTGCCACTGGCAGGTCAGCATGCGGTGGCGCTGCAGGTCGCGGAAGGCGCCGTAGTCGGAGACGATCTCGAAGCGGTAGCGCAGCGCCTCGAAGCCGCGACCGGGCCGGTGGCGGCGGTTGCCGCGCTCGCCCACCATCGCCGCCAGCAGCTCGGCCCGCTCGGAGCGGTCGAGGACGTCGATCCGGGCGAGGATCTCCGTCTCCGGCGCCGTCGCCGACTCGAAGAGGCAGGAGGCGAGCAGGTCCTCTTCGCTGCCGTCGACGTGGACCAGCTCCACCGAGGGCGTGTCGTCGCCGGCCTCGCGGCGGTCGAGGCCGAGGCGCGAGACCCACTGCTCGGCCCGGTCGCGGCGCTGCTCGAGGTAGGAGACCCACTCGCCGCCGCGGTCGGGGCGCTCGACCCGGGAGACGAAGCTCGGCATCACCTGCTTCAGCTCGCCGAGGATCATCGCGCCGAACTCGCGTGCCTCTGGCAGCGGTGAGGCCATCAGCCTCAGCAGCAGCTGCTCGTAGGCCTGGCCGGAGGCGTAGATGCCGACGTGGCTGAGCGTCGCCGCCGGCAGCAGCCCGCGCAGCAGGTCGAGTGCCTTGGCCCGGATCGAGCGCTGCCAGGGCCCCTCGGGTTCGTCGTCCCCGCGCGGCCAGCGCTCCGCCGCCCACTCCTCGACCTGCACCAGCGAGCGCGAGTAGATCCCGAAGAGCTCGTCCATCGCCGTGCCGAACTCGGGGCCGAGCTGCTCGTCGCGGTAGTAGCGGTAGCCGGCGTCGCCGGGCAGCGGTACGTCGTAGGGGATGTAGCGGGTCGACTGCTCCAGGTAGGCGGCGAGCCGCCCCCGTTGCAGCAGCTTGGTGAGGATGTTGGAGACGAACTCGCAGGCGACGTGGGCGCCGCCGACCTGGGCGATCGAGTCGTCGCCGTAGCCGACGAAGACCCGCTCATACAGCCCCGCGGCGCGCTCGCCCTCGGCCCCGTCGAAGGGCCGTGTGCCGGCCTCCGTGTCGCTTGCGAACTCTTCCAGGTAGAGCCGCCGTACGGTCCCGGAATACCTCGAATAGCGGGCAAAAAGCGCCCCCTTGACGGTCTCGGGGAGGTTGACCAGGGCGAATACGGGACGATCGAGGTTGGTGAAGTGAGGAGCGAGCAGGGCCTGCTCCTCGGGCGTGAAGTCCTCGACCGGGTAGCGCACCGGCGCATCGTAGACGCCGCTGCCGACGGGCTCGAATCCGCGGCGAAACAGTGCGAAAGGGCCACGTCTCTGTGGACGGTGTCAAGAATGGTGCGCTGTGACTTGACGTCGTTCGCTTCCACCCGCTTTGCTCGCTCGCACGGCCGGCGATCGGCGCCGGCGCGACGGGAGGGGGAGCGATGAGGGCGATGGCAGCATTGGCGGTCGCGGG
The DNA here is from genome assembly GCA_963714665.1 of uncultured Solirubrobacterales bacterium. Taxonomy (GTDB): domain Bacteria; phylum Actinomycetota; class Thermoleophilia; order Solirubrobacterales; family 70-9; genus VRUE01. Next base: position 715,727 of record CAVQPE010000008.1, read on the forward strand.
GGCGACGATCGCGCTTGCGGTTACGGGAGCGGCAACGGCATCGGGAAGTCCCGGGTCCTCGCGGACGGCGATCGTGTCCCTCGGCGACAGCTTCATCTCGGGCGAGGGCGGGCGCTGGATGGGGAACGGCTCAGAGCCGTTCGGGACCCGGTCGGGCACCGATCGCGCCGCCGATTGCGACGGCTGGGGCTCCTGCGACTACGAGCCCGAGCGCGTCTACGGCACCTCCGAGCGCAGCGGCTGCCACCGCTCCGACGTGGCGCCGATCGAGAGCGCCCCGGCGGCGGTGGGAGAGAAGGTCAACCTCGCCTGCTCCGGGGCGAAGGCCGCGAACCTCTGGCCTGCGGCGATGGGCGGCCTGCCGCACTTCGGCGAGCTGCCGCAGGCGGACGTGCTGGCTTCGGTCGCCGCGCGCGACGACGTGGGGATGATCGTCGTCACGGTGGGAGCCAACGACGTCGGCTTCGGGGCCCTGGTCTCCGGCTGCGCACTCGATTGGGCACGCAGCTCCGAGGACGACCCGGTCCTTTGCCACGAGAGCGCCCAGGCCGATCTCGACGCGGCGCTCCCGGCGATGACGCGGCGGGTGCGGCGTGCGCTCGCGGGGGTGCGGGCGACGATGGCCGCTGCCGGCTACACGCATTCCGACTACCGCCTCGTGGCGATGGGCTACGCGTCGCCGCTGCCACCGGGTCGCTGGATCCGTTATCCCGAGGAAGGGTGGAGCCGGCTCAACCTCGGCGGCTGCCCGTTCTGGGACGCCGACGCCGACTGGGCCGCGGGGGAGGCGACGGGATCGATCGACGCCGGGCTCAGATCGGCGGCCGCGACGAGCGGCGCCGAGTACCTCGACGTCCGCCACGCGCTCGACGGCCATCAGCTCTGCGACAGCCGCTCGCGCCGGGTCGGGCCGGAGGGGCCGTCGCCGTCGAGCGCCGAGTGGGTGCGACGCCTCGCCTTCGTCCAGGGCTCTTCGCGCGAGTCCCTGCACCCGAATGCCTACGGCCAGCGCGCCCTCGGTGCCTGCGTCGGCCTCCTCTACACGAACCCGGCCGGCGACTACGCCTGCCGACTCGAACCGGGCCGCAGCTACGTCGACGGCATGCGCCTCGAGCAACTCCGGTGAATTCATGGTTTATTATCATGGCCATGAAGAGGCTTCGTATATCGGCCGGCGGCCAGGTCTCTGTTCCGGCGGCGGTGCGGCACCGCTGGAAGACGCGCGTCGTCGTTGCCGACGACCGCGGGGATCACCTGATCCTCCGTCCCGCTCCCGAGGATCCGATCGAGGCCGCTCGCGGCGCCTTCGCCCATCTTCCCGGGCCTACCGTGGACGAGGCACGCAGGCTCGACCGCGAAGAAGAAGCGGAAATCGAGGAGGAGAAGTTCCGAGCGGAAGGCGGAAACTGACCCTTCTCGACGCCAATGCCGTGCTCGCCCTCCTGCGCGCGCAGCCGGCCGAGGAAGAGGTTGCGACGCTCTTGCACCGAGGGCACTGCGCGACTCCAGCGGCTTGCGTGGCCGAGATCGTCGACAGGCTGGCGCGTCGCTGGGGCTCGTCGGCGGATGAGATCGCGCGGCAACTCGGCCCGCTCATCGACGAGTCGGTTGCGGTCCTGCGCATCGATTCACGGGTCGCCTGGCGAGCCGGTGAGATCCGCGCGTCCCACTACCACCGCAAGACCGCCGCCCTCTCACTCGCCGACTGCGTCTTGCTCGCAGCGGCTGGGCCGGACGACGAGATCGCGACCTCCGACCGCGCTGTCGCAGCGACTGCCCACCGCCTGGGAATCGGCCTGATCCCCCTCCTCGACAGCAAGGGCGAGCGGCCCGGCTTCGAGTGACCGCCTGGGGCGGGTCGGCTAGGACGAGCGCGGCAGCGAGGCCATCAGCTCGACCCGGTGGCCACCGGGGGCGATGACGACGGCCCGGGGCGAGCCCCAGTGCTCGCGGCGGCGTTCGACCTCGAAGCCGAGCTCGTCCAGCGCCTCGAAGGTACGCTCGAACTCGGCGACGACCACGGCGATGTGCCCACGCAGCGGTACCGTCGGCGACTCGGTTGGCATCAGGTGGATCTGGGTCCCCTCGCGTTCCAACCAGACGAACTCACGCAGAGTCGCTGGGGGCGCCACCTCCTCGAACCCGAGCGCCTGCCAGAGCTCGACCGAGCGCTCCAGGTCGGCTGGCGCCACCTCGATCCCGGCGTGGTGCAGCATCAGAACAGCAACGAGACTAGGGAAGCGCCGACGACTATCGCGGTTGACCAGGTGACCGCCTCGGCGGTGATCTCCATGTCGAGTCCGTATGCATGGGCGATCACAAGCGAGTTGAGGCCGGAGGGCATCGCCGAGAGCAGGCGGTAGGCGGCCGGGAGGTCGATCAGCGGCGCTGCCAGCAGCATCAGCAGGGCCGGGACGACGGCGAGGCGGGTGCCGATCGCCAGCGCGACCGGCCTGGTCATCGGCGGGGGAATCGGCAGCTCACCATGCTCGGCGTTCTCGGCAAGGGTCGCCCCAACGGCGAAGAAGCCGATCGGCAGGATCGCCACGATCAGCGCCTGGGAGATGTCGACCAGCTCCGCCGGCGCCAACGCCTTGGGCGCGAGCAATCCCGCGATCGCCGCGTAGAGCGGTGGGTTGCGGGTGAAGAAGGCCCGCACCCGTTGGCGCGGGGTTTCGCCGGCCTTGGTGCCGAAAGCCGCCCCGACCGCGAAGGCGCCGAGCAGCAGGCAGGGACCGGTGACGAGCACGTCGTAGAGCACCGCGGTCGAGAGCTGGTCGCGACCGAGCAGGGCCACGGTCAGCGGGTAGCCGAGATAGCCGGTGTTGACGCTGAGCACGCAGCAGACGACGGCGCCGACCTGGAAGCGGGGCAGCTTCAGCACCCGGCTCGCCACCCACCAGGCGAGCAGGGCGCCGAGCGAGGAGGCGACGATGCCCAGCGCCAGCCCGATCCCGTGGCCGACGTCGATTGAGCTGGCGGCGATGTTGAAGAAGATCACCGGCGGCAGGAAGACGTAGAGCAGCAGGGTCAGCGAGCGACGGGCCGCGTGGGCGGCGCCCTGCGGCCAGCGGTGCTCGGCGCCGACGCCGATGGCGACAGCGATGACGATCGCCGCGGTTGTGAGCAAGACCCCGATCGCGGGACCCTTTCAGGCTAAACGGGTGCCTGCGTTGTGCGTGCCTGGGGAACGTTGGCTAGGCGCCTGAGCCGCGCGACGGGTCTGAACCGGAGCGGTTCCCACGTGCAAGCCCGGCCAGTGCGATCAAGCCTCCTCCGATGCCTATCGCCCACACAGCTGGGCCGGCGGTGACTTCAACTTCTTGGCCAAAGCCGTTGACGACCTTGAGCTGCTCGGGTTGGGCCTCAAGGTACCCAAAGCCAGCCAGTACCACTCCTATGACAATCAGCGACCAGCTGATGTTTGGCTTGGTCGCGTCGCGCACGGCTGCTGCACCGCCACCGAGCGCGAGGACTATGACGATTAGCCCGTCACCGGTAGAGATCAATGTGTTATGGGCGATGTGCAGCAGGCTGGCGCTTTCAGCGTGGGGCATGAATGTGCCGACCACGGCGGCGATGGCCCCGAGAAGGCCAAGCACGAGCCGGGAGGAGACCTCAAACGTTCGTGCTGGCGGTGGCTGGCTTGGCGGGGCGGTCAGCGGCGCACGGTGGTCAGTCCAGGCGATGCCGTCCCAGTAGCGCTGGGTGGCGGCTTGGCTGGGGTCTGGGTACCAGCCAGCTGGCACAGTTGGATTGGGTGGATTTCCATCCATGATTTACCGGCAGTTTGGGTACTTCCCGATCTAGGACTCGAATGTATATCTAATGCATCCGGCTGCCGATATTGCGGATTAGCCTGCGTACAGCGCCTCGATCTCCGCTTCGTACTTGCGCTCGATCGGGCGGCGCTTCAGCTTCATCGTCGGCGTCAGCTCCTCTCCGCCAGGCAGCCACTCGCCGTCCAGCACCTCGTAGCGCTTGATCTGCTCGACCCGGGAGAGGCGGGCGTTGGCGGCCTCGACCGCCTGCGCGATCTCCGCGGCGATCTCGGGGTCGGTGGCGGAGGCGCCGCGCGCCGCGAGTGTTTCCCCGTCGAGGGCGAGCAGGGCGACGTTGTATGGGCGGTTGTCGCCGATCGCCACCGCCTGGGCGATCAGGGTCGAGGCTGCCTTCAGCTTCGCCTCGATGTTGGCCGGCGACATGTTCTTGCCCGCCGCGTTGATGATCAGCTCCTTCTTGCGGTCGACGATGCGCAGGTAGCCGGCCTCGTCGAATTCGCCGATGTCGCCGGTCAGCAGCCAGCCGTCCTCGGTCAGGGCTTCCGCGGTCTTCTCCGGCATGTTGCGGTAGCCGGCCATCACCTGCGGGCCGCGCACCATCACCTCTCCGTCCTCTGCCAGTTTCACCTCCGTGCCCGGGATTGGGGGGCCGACCGTCCCGACCCGGATGCGGCCGGGTGGGTTGAAGGTTGAGATCGCGCTCGTCTCCGAGAGGCCCCAGGTCTCGCAGATCTCGATCCCGAGGGCGAGGAAGAACTTGAGCACCTCGGGCGGTGTCGGCGCGGCGCCGACGACGAACGATTCGACCTCGTCGAGGCCGAGCAGCCCACGCACCTTCGAGAGGACCAGCTCGTCGGCCCGGTCCCATTCGGCCTGCAGCTCATCGGAGACGCCGCCGTCCATGTAGGCGTCGGCGCGGCGCAGGCCGACCTCCATCGCCTGCTCGACGGCCTTGCGTTTGTCCGGGTCCTGCTCGGCGGCCATGCCCGCCTCCAGCGCGGCCTTCAGCTTCTCCCAGATTCGCGGCACCCCGCCCCAGGCGGTCGGTTTGACCTCGATCGAGTAGGCGACCATCTCGCGCGGGTTGGGGCAGCAGTACACCGTGTTGCCGTAGATCATCTGCGCGTAGAGGCTTGCCCAGCGGTCGGCGATGTGGGCGCTGGGGAGGAAGGAGATGCCGCGCCCGCCCGGCTTGACTTCGCGGATCTGGTCGACGGCGCGCCAGACGCTGAGCATGTTGGCGTGGGTTAGCTGCACCCCCTTCGGCGGGCCGGTCGTGCCGGAGGTGTAGATCAGGCAGAGCACGTCGTCGGGCTCGACCGCGCGCCAGGTAGCCTCGAAGTCGAAGCCGGGGTCGCCGATCGCCTCCAGCTCCTCGATCGAGATCGTCCCCTCCGGCGCCTCGCCGTCGATCACGACCACGTGCTCGAGGCTCTCGACCCGCTCCCGGGCCGCCAGCACCGTGTCGAGGAAGGCCTGCTCGGTGACCAGCACCGTGTTGCCGGCATCGGCGACGAGGTACTCGACCTGCTCCGGCGAGGACGTGTTGTAGACGGAGAAGCAGGTGGCACCGAGGTGCATCGCGGCGCAATCGGTCAGGTGCAGCGCGGGCCGGTTGACCAGCATGAATCCCACCGTGTCGCCTCGTTTCACCCCCAGCGCCGCGAGCCCGGCGGCCCGCTTGCGCACCCTCTCCGCGTACTCGGCGAAGCTCGCCTCGTAGTCGGTGTCCTTCAGCCGCAGCGCCGGATTGTCCGCCCACTCCTCAGCGGTGATCTGAAACGCCTCGCACATGGTCGAGGCGGATAGCGCGCGCGGAGGTCGTGCATGCGAGGACGATACCGGCGCGTGGCGTTTCTCAGGGCAACGGCTACCGGTACAGGTCGCTGCGGGATTTGACTATCCCGGTTGGTGGCGGAAGGCCGATCCGGGGCGCAAGCCAGGTTCCGATTGATGGCCAGACGAAGACAAACAGTCCGGCCCAGACGATCTCGGTGACACCCAGTGCCCCCTTCGACCAGCCGAATACCAGCCTCTCGACCGCGAAGACGGGGAGAATCATGGCCGCCGCCACGAAAATGGAGAGAACGAAGTCCGTAATGAAAACGTTTCGGCGCATGGTGGTCAATATAGCTCGATGATCAGGCTGACGCAGTAGATCAGGAGTCCGAAACCAACTCCCGAGATAGCCCGAGAGAAAGGCTGTCCAACGGACATCATCACGCGACTTGTCTTGCCAGAGGGCAAGAGTCGTCCCGAGAAAGCCAGCCACGATTGACGCCACCGCTATGAATCCTGGCGAGGTGGGATCGGGGAGGCTGCCGACGAGCATGACCTCGATCCTTGCCGCAGTCGTCCGACGCGTGGTGCGCTGAAACGCGCGGAAGTGTCAGAAAAGGGAGGCGCCGGCGTGTTCGGCGAACTCGACCAGCGGCTGGGGGATGACGCCGAAGAAAACGACCGCGGCTGCCGCGAGCAGGGCAGGCGCAACGAGGTAGATGCGGCGGCCGGCCTCGGGGTCGATCGGGTCGGCTTCCGGCGAGGCGCCGGCGATCGCCGGGGTCGCGGCGGCGGTCTCGCCGCCGGGTCGCATCCACATCGTCGCGACGACTCGCAGGTAGTAGGCGAGGGAGATCATCGTGCCTACCGCGATGAAGACCGCGAGCCAGGTGTAGTCGCCTTCGACCAAGGCCTCGATCAGGTAGAGCTTGCCGATGAAGCCGACCGTCGCCGGCAGCCCCGCTAGGCCGAGCATCGAGATCGTCAGCGGCCAGGCGAGCAGAGGGCGCTCGCGGCCGAGGCCCTGCATCGCGCGGATGTCGTCGCCGTAGGGCGTCTCGCGCTCGCGGGCGACGACGACGGCGAAGGCGGCGAGGTTCATGAAGGCGTATCCGGCGAGGTAGAAGACGAGCGCGTTGACGCCGGCCTCGCTGGCGACGACGAGGCCGCCGAGGATGTAGCCGGCCTGGGCGATGCCCGAGTAGCCGAGCAGCCGCTTGAGCGAGTCTTGGCCGAGGGCGCCGACGTTGCCGACGACGATCGAGATCGCGGCGAGCACGGCCAGCGCCGGCTGCCACTCGTTCGCCTGGGAGGCGAGGGCGACGTCGAAGAAGCGGACGAAGACGGCGAAGGCAGCGGCCTTGGTCGCCACCGCCATGAAGCCGGTGATCGGGGTCGGCGCTCCCTCGTAGACGTCGGGGGTCCACTGGTGGAAGGGGGCGACCGAAGTCTTGAAGGCGAGTCCGACGGCAGTCATCCCGATGCCGACGAGGATGAGTGGGTCGCCGAGCACGCCCTTTTGCGAGATCCCGTGCGCGATGCCGCTGAAGTCGGTCGAGCCGGATCCGCCGTAGAGGAAGGCCATCCCGTAGAGCAGAGTCGCCGATCCGAGCGAGCCGACGATCAGGTACTTCAGTCCCGACTCGAGCGAGCGCTCGCGGCGCATGTTGGCGGCACAGAGGATGTAGAGCGGGATCGAGAGGGTCTCGATCGCGACGAAGAAGGAGACCAGGTTCGTCGCCTGCGAGAGCAGGACCATGCCCAGCACCGAGCCGAGCAGCAGCGCGTGGTACTCGCCCGAGCCGACCTGCTCGGCGGCGGGCTCGCGGATAGAGAAGAGCACAGCGAAGGCGGCGGTGAGGATCGCGATCAGCGAGATCGAGATCGCCAGGTCGTCGAGGCGGAGCGCGCCGGAGACGAGCGAGGCCGAGTCGTTCCACTGCCAGATCAGTAGGCCGGCGGTTGTGCCGAGGGTCAGCAGCGTCAACCCAGGGGCGGTGCGCCGCAGTGGCTTGAAGACCGCCGAGAGCAGGACGACGCAGAGGCCGACGGTCAGCGCCAGGACGGGCGAGAGCGCGGCGTAGTCGATGTGGGGGGCGTGGAAGTTCATTTCTTTTCGCCGGCCAGAGGTGCATAGCCAGTCCAACCTGAGCCTGCCGGAGTGATGATGCGCTTGGCCATTGCCCGCGTTAGGCATTCGGGGAAGGAATAGATCCCTGCGTGGGCGGGCTTGCCGACAGTTCTCCCCGATGTATAGGTGACGTCCTTCGCTTTCTCCGGGCACGTTGACGCGACAGCGACCAGCCCGGAGAATTCGGTCCGCTTCAGGATCAACTGCGGGTAGAGCGCCAGTCCGAGAATGCAGAGCACCAGCGGGACCAGGACCACACCGTCCCTCCAGCCGATCTCCCGCGAGACGAGGCCCTCCGGCTTGCGGTTGTGCATCGTGCGCTGGTAGAGGCTCAGCGCGTAGTAAGCCGACATCGCCACGCCGCTGATCGCGACGAAGGCGAAGACGATCTTCGAGTCGAAGAGGCCGTTGAGGATGTAGAACTCGCCGATGAAGTTGGCCGAGCCCGGCATTGCCAGCGTGGCGAGAGTGACGATTAGGAAGAGTGCGGCGAGGACGGGGGCCTTCATCGCCATGCCACCCATCTTTCTGAGGTCCTCAGTGCCTGAGCGCTCGGCGAGGATCGCGACGATAATGAAAAGTGGCGCGACGACGAGGCCGTGGTTGACCATCTGCAGGACGGCGCCGTCGGCCCCGTCGGCGCGCAGGGCGAAGATGCCGGCAGTGATGAAGCCGAGCTGGGCGACCGAGGAGTAGCCGGCGACCAGCCGCACGTTGGTCTGGGTGAAGGCCATCACCGAGCCGTAGAGGATCGAGGCCAGGGCGATGACCAGGACCACCGTCTGGAATTCGACCGTGGCGCTGGGGAAGAGGGGGAGGACGACGCGGAGGAAGCCGTAGGCGCCGACCTTGGCCAGCACGCCGGAGAAGACGGCCAGGGCCGGCAGCGGCGCGGCGCGGTAGGCGTCGGGCATCCAGCCGTGCAGGAGGAAGGCCGGCATCTTGACCAGGAAGGCGGCGGCGAAGAACCAGAAGATCCAGCGCTGGCTGCCCTCGCCGATCGGGTGCTTGGCGAGTTCGGCGATCGAGAAGGTGAGGTGCCCACCGTCGGCGGCGATTATCGCGGTGGCGATCGCCGCGACCAGCATCAGCAGCGAGCCGATCAGCGTGTAGACGATCATCTTCAGCGTCGCCGCAGCCGCCGTCGGCCCGCCCTCGCGGTCGCTGCCCCAGGCGCCGAAGAGGAAGTAGAACGGGACCAGCATCAGGTCGAAGAAGAGGACGAAGAGGAGCAGGTCCTGGGCCAGGAACGAGCCCAGGGTGGCGGTCTCGCCGAGCAGCATCATCAGGAAGAAGAGGTGGGGGCGCTCCTGCTCGCGGAAGGCGGCGAAGGCCGTCCCCGCGGTCCAGAGGACTGCGGTCAGCAGCAGCAGGAAGACGTTGAGCCCGTCGATCCCGAGGCTGTAGTCGACGCCGAGGCCGGGGATCCAGTTGACGTCGACCGTGTCCTGCAGGTGGGGGGTGCCGGAGTCGAAGCCGGCGAGCAGGGCGATCGCGATGCCCAGCGTCGCCACCGTGCCCAGCGTCGCCCACCAGCCGACGATGCGCTTGGGCAGGAAGAGGCCGACGAGGCCGAAGGCGAGCGGTGTCCAGAGCAGCGAGTTGGTCATGAGCTGGAGAGCAGGAAGTAGAGGGCGAGGCCGGCGAAGCCGACGACCAGGAGCAGCGCGTAGCTGCGCACGAAGCCGCTCTGCACGACGCGGACGACGCGGCCGCTGCCGCCGACGACGTCCTCGGTGCCGCTGACGAGGCCGTCGACGACCACCCGCTCGAAGGTGCGGTTGGCGAAGCGGCCGATGGCGAGCACCGGGCGCACGATCAGCAGCTCGATTGCCTCGTCGAAGTACCACTTGTTGACGAGGAAGGTGTGCAGCGGGCGCAGGCGCTTGATCAGCAGCGCCGGGATCTCGGGGCGGGCGATGTAGAGCCAGTAGGCGATGCCGATGCCGGTGAGAGAGATCGCGGCGCCGATCGCCAGGCCGGTCCACGAGGCCGCCACCGAGGGCTGGATCGCCGCCAGCGGCGAGTCGGCGAAGACCGGGTCGAGGAACTTGGTCACGACCTCGTCGACTCCCGGCACCTGGATCAGGCCGGCGAACAGGGCCAAGAAGGCGAGCACGCCCATCGCCACCCGCATCGGCCAGGACTGCTCGGCGATGTGGTGTTCGGAACCCGGGAAGCCGATGTCGGTGTCCTCCTCTTCTCCGGTCGCCGGGTTGAAGGGGTGGGCATGGTGGACGTGACCGGTGTCGATCAGCTCCTGCGCCTCGGGGCAGGGCCTGCCCGGCAGCACCCGGAAGATCAGCCGGAAGGTGTAGATCGCGGTCAGAAGGGCGCCGAAGTAGCCGAGCACGGTGAAGATCTCATACATCCCGCCGCGCGCGGTGGCGTAGGCGAGGATCTCGTCCTTGGAGAAGAAGCCCGAGGTGCCGGGGAAGGCGGCCAGCGCCAGGCCGCCGCAGAGCATCGTGATCGAGGTGAAGCGCATCGCCTTGCCGAAGCCCTTCATGTCGTCGATGTCCTGGTTGTTCGCCATCGCGGCGATGATCGAGCCGGCCGCCATGAAGAGCAGCGCCTTGAAGAAGGCGTGGGTCATCAGGTGGAACATGCCGGCGCTGTAGGCGCCGATCGAGACGCCCATGATCATGTAGCCGATCTGGCTCATCGTCGAGTAGGCGATCGCCCGCTTCAGGTCGGTCATCACCAGGGCGATCGTGCCGGCGACCAGCAGCGTCGCCAGGCCGACGAAGGCGGCGATGTCGGCGGCGGTCGGGGCGAGGACGAAGAGCGCGTGGGTGCGGGCGATCAGGTAGACGCCGGCGGTGACCATCGTCGCCGCGTGGATCAGCGAGGAGACGGGGGTCGGGCCCTCCATCGCGTCCGGCAGCCAGGTGTGGAAGGGCAGCTGGGCCGACTTGGCAAAGGCGCCGACGAGGAGCAGCAGGCAGATCGCGGTCACGGTCCACTCGTTGGTATGGAAGACCTGTGGCGCCCTGGCGAAGACCTGGCTGTATTCGAAGGTCCCCAGTTCGCGGAAGATCAGGAAGGCGGCCAGGACCAGTCCTATGTCGCCGACGACGTTGATCACGAAGGCCTTCATCCCCGCCCTGGTCGCCGTCCCGCGCCGGTACCAGAAGCTGATCAGCGCGTAGGAGGCAAAGCCGACGAAGGCCCAGCCGACGATCAGCAGGACGAAGTTGCCGGCGAGAACGAGCAGCAACATCGAGAAGACGAAGAAGTTGAGGTAGGTGAAGAAGCGGTGGTAGCCCTCGTCGGACTGCATGTAGCCGAACGAGTAGAGATGGATCAGGGTCGAGACCCCGGTGACGATCAGCACCATGAAGACCGAGAGCGGGTCGACGAAGATCCCGAGCTTGATGTCGAGACCGGCGACGCTGGCGTAGTCCCAGAGCGAGGAGGCGTGGTGGCGGGCGTCGGGGGATTCGCCGAGCAGGCAGAGCAGCGCACCGATCCCGCAGGCGAAGGCGAGGCCGATGGCCGCGGTGCCGATCGCGCCCGCGACTTTTGCGGGCAGCGCCTTGAACCCGAGCGCAATCGCGATCGAGCCGAGCAGCGGGAAGAGCAGGACCAACCAGGCCCACGATGTAGCGCTCATCCCCGAAGCTCCCTCAACTCATCGACGTCAAGCGGCAGCTTGCGTCGGAAGATCGCCACGATCAGCCCAAGACCGACGACGACCTCACAAGCCGCAACGACCATGACGACGATGGCGAACACCTGACCCTGCTGGTTGCCGACCATCCTGCTGAAAGCGACCAGCGCAAGGTTGCCGGCGTTGAGCATGATCTCGAGGCAGAGAAGGATGACTATCGGGCTCCGCCTTATGAGAATCCCCATCGCTCCCACAGCGAACAGCAGGCTCGACAGCACGATGTACCACTCGGTGTTCACGCCGAGATACCTCCGGCGGGGGAGGGAGCGGCGGCGGGGTCCTCAGAACGCGCCTTCGGCGCTGAGTGTTCTGAGGACCCCGCCGCCGCTCCCTTGCTCGTTTCAGATGTGCCTTGGCGACCGGCCAGGACTACGGCGCCGACCGCGGCAAGGAGTAGAAGGATTGAGGAGGCCTCGAAGGCGAGGAGGAAGCGTTCGAGGAGGAGCTTGCCGATGGCTTCCGGGTTGCCGAAGCTTGGGCCGACTTTGGGCCCATGGGTGGTTAGCGCCAGGAGGGAGGAGCCTAGGACGGCTATTGAGAGCTCGACGAAGAGGGCGGCGCCTAGGAGCGGGGCGAGGAATTTTTGGCCGGGGATCGGATCGCCGAGGGGCTCGGTTTCCCCGCCTACGTAGGCGGTTACGAAGACGTAGAGGACCATTACGGCTCCGGCGTAGACGACTACTTGGGCGGCGGCTACAAAGGCTGCGGTGAGCAGTAGGAAGAGGACTGCGAGGGAGAAGAGGTGGACGATCAGGGCCAGGACGCCGTAGAAGGGGTTGCGCAGGGCTACTACGCCGATTGCACCGCCGAGAGCGCCCAGCGCGGCTAGGAAGAAGAGGACGGCTTCCATCTATTCGCCCTCTGTTCGCAGCGGAGTGCGCTCGATTGGCTCGGCGAGGAGCATCTCCTTGGTGAAGATCAGGTCCGAGCGGTCGTAGTCGGCCATCTCGTAGTCATGGCCCATCGTGATCGCGTCGAAGGGGCAGGCGATCTCGCAGTAGCCGCAGAAGATGCAGCGCGAGATGTTGATCTCATAGACCGCGGCGTAGCGCTCGCCGGCCGAGACGCGGTCGCCGGGGATGTTCTCGGCGGCGACGACGCGGATGCAGTCGGCCGGGCAGGCGGCGGCGCAGAGCGAGCAGCCGACGCACTTCTCCAGCCCCGTGTCCTCGAACTTGTGCAGCTTGTGGCGGCCGCGGAAGCGCGGGTAGACGGGGGTCTTCTCCTCGGGGTACTCGATCGTCAGCGGCCCCTCGATCAGGCGCGCCATCGTCGTCTTCAGCCCGCGCAGGGTCTCGCCGAAGGCGCGGTAGGCGCCGCCGGCCCCGCCCGGCTCCGGCCCGCGCTGGACCTCGACCACGTCGCCGTCTTTGAGGTAGGGGAACTCGGTCACGTCGTCACCACCAGGACGGCCGTGACGAGGACGTTGAGCGTCGCCAGCGGCAGCAGCACCTTCCAGCCGAGGCTCATCAGCTGGTCGTAGCGCAGCCGCGGCAGGGTCGCCCGCACCCAGATGAAGAGCAGGACGAGGACGAACATCTTCGCCAGCATCCAGATCGGGTCGAGCCAGCCGGGGCCAGGGCCCATCCAGCCGCCGAGGAACATCGCCGCGGCGACGCCGGAGACGACGATGATCTCCATGTATTCGACCAGCAGGAAGCTGCCGAAGCGCATCCCTCCGTACTCGGTCATGAAGCCCTGAACCAGTTCGGCGTCGGCCTCGGGCATGTCGAACGGGGTGCGGTTGGTCTCGGCGAAGCCGGCCAGCATGAAGATCAGGAAGCCGACGAACTGGGGGACGACGAACCAGATCGCGCCCTGCGCTTCGACGATGTCGACCAGCGAGAGCGACCCGCCCATCATGATCACGCCGAGCAGGGACAGGCCCATCGCGACCTCGTAGGAGATCAGCTGGGCGGCGCCCCGCATCGCTCCGAGCAGGCTGTACTTGGAGCCCGAAGACCAGCCGCCCAGCAGCAGCCCGTAGAAGGCGATCGAGCCGACGGCGAAGAAGTAGAGGATGCCGATCGGCACGTCGATCCCGTAGAGGCCGACGCCGTCTTGCACATTCCCCCAGGGCAGGATCGCCAGGGCCAGGACGCCGGAGAGGACCGGCAGCAGCGGGCCGAGGATGAACAGCGACGGGATCGCGTTGGCCGGCCGGAAGGCCTCCTTGCTGAGCAGCTTGCCGACGTCGGCGAGCGGCTGCAGGATGCCGAAGGGGCCGACCCGGTTGGGGCCGTAGCGGTGCTGGAAGCGGCCGATCAGCTTGCGCTCGAGCACCGTCATCAGCGGCAAGATGCCGAAGATCACTGCGAAGATGACCAGGCTCTTGACGACCATGATCCAGGTCGCTTCGACGAGCTGGGTGTCGGCGAGGGGCAGCATCAGGGAGCGGCAGTCTTCTCGATCCGGACCGAGACCGGCGCGCCGTTGAGCAGCAGGTTGGCGTTGCCCTCCGCGGTGCCCTCCAGAAGCAGGCAGGTGCCCTCCGGCACGCGCTCGCGGATCGCCACGCGGGCACGCAAGCTGGTGCCGTTCTGAGACACGCTCACCTCATCACCTGTTGTCAGACCGAGGCGCTCGGCATCGGACACCGAAAGCTCCACACGCTGCTGAGGAGCCAGGAACCTCAACGGCGGGTTCAACTCTGTGATCGGGCCGGCCCACAAGTCTCGATACGTGGAGAGCGCGAGTGAGCCGGGGTCGCCGGACGCGCTGTCGCGCTGAGTGTCCGGCGACCCCGGCTCACTCGCGCTTCCCGAATCTGTGAGGCCTGTGGGACCCGACTCGCCGGACACTGAGCCCGAGGCGTCAGCGGCGCTCGCGGAAGCTGACCCCGAATCTCGCCGAGTGGCGTCCGCCGAGTCGGGTCCCACAGGCCCCCCCGCCTCAGAGTTGAAGGCAACCGCGTCCTGCCAGCGGATTCCCCGCCCGCCGATGTCGGAGTCGGTGATGCCTGCGTAGAAGGGGACAGCTTCGGCGAGGGCGGCGAAAGCTGAAGGTTGGGAGCTGACGCCGGTGTCGTGACCCAGGGCGAGGGACAGCTCCGCAAGCACTCCCCAGTTGGGACGGATGTCTCCGGGACGGGAGGCGCTTGGGCGGACTCGTTGGAGACGGCCGTCCGGGTGCGTGACCGTGCCGTCTTTCTCTGCGTGGGTCTCAAGCGGGAAGACGACTGAGGCCTTGGCGGTAGTGGCGGTCTCGAAGGTCGAGAAGGCGATCACGTGGTCGGCTGCCGTGAGGGCGCGGTCCCAAGCCTGCGTGTCCGGGAAGTCGCGCAGCGGGTCGACGCCGAAGAGCAGGACCGTCTTCAGCTCTCCCGACTCCAGCGCGGCGCGGATCTCCTCGGTCCCCTTGCCGACGAAACGCCGATTTCCCATGTCTGACATGGGAAATGCGCGTTTCGTGTCGGTCAGGCCGGGACCGGCGTCCGGGAGGCAGCCGGCCTCGCGCAGGCCGCGGGCGTTGGCCAGCTCGGGGACTTCGAGCAGGCCCGAGCCCGGGGTGTTGGCGATGTTGAGGGCCGCGGCTACGTCCAGCAGTGCCGTGGTGGCACCCTCGCCCTCGCGGGCGATGCGGTCGCCCCAGACGATCACCACGGACTCGGCGCCCTTGAGGGTCTCGGCTATGTCCGAGGCGTGGCCCTCGTTGGGGATTCGCAGGCAGGCTGCCAGCTCGGAGAGGAAGAGGGTCGCGCTGCCGGGGGCGTAGCGGGTGGAGGCGACCGCGCCGCCGTCGAGGGCGGTCGGGGCCTCGGTCGCGACCGCCAGCTTGGCGCCGTTACGGCGGATCGCCTTGCGGATTCGGAGGTCGAGGATCGGGCTGCTGTGGAGGGGGTCGGTGCCGACGACGAGGATCGCGTCGGCGTCGTCGATGTCGCGGACCTTGGCGGTGACCTCGGGCTGGGCGAGGCGGACGAGGGTCTCGCGCGACGGGCCGCGTGAGGGGCGCGAGTCGATGTGGGGCGAGCCCAGTGCCTCGCGCATGATCCGCTGGATCAGGTAGCCCTCCTCGTTAGATGCATCCCCGACGATTGCCGCTGCGAGAGTTGACCCCACCCCAGTGGGGTCAACTCTCGCAGCGCGAAGAACCTCAGCTGCTTTGGCAATCGCGTCCTCCCAGGAGGCCACCGCGCCGCCGCGCAGGCGCGGCTCGGTCACTCGCTCCTCGGCGCCGAACATCTCGAAGCCGTAGCGGCCGCGGTCGCAGAGCCAGCCGTCGTCGACGTCGGGGTTGTCGCGGGCGACGACCCGCTTCACCTGCTCGTCGCGGACGGTGAAGCTGACGTTGCACTGGCTCGGGCAAAGCGTGCAGACCGAGCCGGCCTGCTCGATGTCCCAGGGCCGGGCGCGGAAGCGGTAGGTGTAGCTGGTCAGCGCGCCGACTGGGCAGAGGTCGGTGATGTTGCCGTGGAAGGGCGCGACGTAGGGGCGGTCGTCGAAGGTGCCGACGAAGGTGCGGTCTCCCCGCTCCAGCAGCTGCAGCTGCTCGTCCTCGGCGACCTCCTGGCTGAAGCGCACGCAGCGGTAGCAGAGGATGCAGCGCTCGCGGTCGATCGCGACCAGGGGCGAGAGCTCGATCGGCTTCTCGAAGTGGCGCTTGTCGTCGGTCATCCGGCTCTTGCCGGGCCCCCAGCCCATCGAGATGTCCTGCAGCGGGCACTCGCCGCCCTTGTCGCAGACGGGGCAGTCGAGCGGGTGGTTGACGAGCAGGAACTCGACCACGGCGCTCTGCGCGTGCTTGACCTGGTCGGTGCGGGTGTGGACGACCATGCCGTCGCGCACCGGGGTCGAGCAGGAGGTCTGCAGCTTCGGGATCCCCTCGATCTCGACCAGGCACATGCGGCAGGCGCCGACCGGCTCGCCCAGCTTCGGCTCGTAACAGAAGACCGGGATCTCGACGTCGCCCCGTTTGGCGGCGTCGTGCAGCATCTCGCCCTCGGTCGCCGTCACCTCGCGGCCGTCGACGATCAGCGTGATCTCCTTGCCGCTCACACCCAGCCCCTGACGTCGCAGTTGTTGCCGCTATGCGGGAAGAAGTGCGACCCCAAGTGTGGGGTCGGGCCGCAGGTTGGGGTCGTGTCGCGGTTACCTCCGCTATGCGGCGGAAAGTGCGACCGCAGCTGGTTGGTCACGCCGCCACCGCCTCGGTCTGGGCCGCCTTGGCGATTACTTGCTCGAACTCGGGGCGGAACTTGCGCACCATCGCGCCGACAGGCATCGCCATCGAGTCGCCGAGCACGCAGAGGCAGTGGCCGATGATGTTCTCCTGCACCGAGGCGACGATGTCCAGGTCCATCGGGGTCGCCTCGCCGCGCACGACCCGTTCCAGCATCTTCACCGTCCAGTTGGTGCCCTCGCGGCAGGGGGTGCACTTGCCGCAGGACTCGTGGTGGTAGAAGCGCGCCGTGCGCAGTGCCATGTGTGGGATCGAGACGCTGTCGTCGGCGACGATCACCGAGCCGGAGCCGAGCATCGAGCCCGCCTCCGCCATCGCCTCGAAGCTGTATGGGAGGTCGAGGCCCTCCTCGGCGGTGAGGACCGGGGAGGAGGAGCCGCCCGGGTAGAAGGCCTTCACCTCGCGACCCTCGGCCGGGCCGCCGGCGAGGCCGTAGATCAGCTCCCGCGTCGGGATTCCGAGTTCGACCTCGTAGTTGCCGGGCCGCTGCACGCAGCCGGAGATCGAGACGACCTTGGTCCCGGGCGACTGCTCGGTGCCGAAGCCCTTGAACCACTCCGCTCCGTTGGCGACGATCCCCGGCACGTTGGAGAGCGTCTCGACGTTGTTGATCAGGGTCGGCCCGCCGTAGAGGCCCTGCACGGCCGGGAATGGTGGCTTCAGGCGTGGGTTGCCGCGCTTGCCCTCAAGCGCGTCGAGCAGCGCCGTCTCCTCGCCGCAGATGTAGGCGCCGGCGCCGCGGTGGACGACCAGCTCGAGGTCGTGGCGGCTGCCGAGGATGTCCTTGCCCAGGTAGCCGGCCTCGTAGGCTTCGGCGGCTGCGGCGTCGAGGACGTCGGCCTGGGAGTCGTACTCGCCGCGGATGAAGATGAAGGCGTGGCCGATGCCGGCGGCGAGGGCGGCGATCGCGATCCCCTCGATCAGCTGGTGCGGGTTGCGCTGCATCAGCTCGCGGTCCTTGAAGGCGCCCGGCTCGGACTCGTCGGCGTTGCAGCAGAGGTACTTGTCGACGCCACCGCCCCGCGGCAGGAACGAGGCCTTCTTGCCCATCGAGAAGCCGGCGCCGCCGCGCCCGCGCAGCCCCGAGTCTTCGAGCTCCTTCAGCACCTCGTCGGCCTCGAGCTCGCGGTAGGCCCTCTCGAGCGTCGCGTAGCCGCCGTAGCCCTTGTAGCCGGCGAGCGTGCGAAGCGCCGGGTCTTCGGCGTTCTTCAAGAGCATCCGCGTCTCAGGCATCGGGCCCTCCCGGAAGCGGCCGCTTCTCCAGCGCCTTCTCGGGCAGCACCTCGGCGCCGTCGCGAAGCTGCTCGATCGCGGTCCCCGCCTCGGCTGCCTCCAGCGGCCCGAAGTAGCGCTCGTCGATCGAGGCCATAGGCGCGATGTCGCAGGCCCCCAGGCACTCGAACCCGGTGACGTAGAACTCCGCATCGTCCCCCGCAGCCGCCCGGAACGCCTCCAGCAACTCGTCCCCGCCCCGCATCCAGCACGAGATGTTGGTGCACACAGCCACCTTGTGAGCCCCCACCGGATCCGTATGCAGCAGGTCGTAGAAGCTCGCCACAGACTCCAGGTAGGCGGGAGTGACCCGCATAACCGCAGCAGCCTGCCGAATCCCCTCCGGCGTACACCAGCCATAAAGCCGCTGCACAGCCCAGAGCGCCGGAATCGAGGCAGATTTCCGATCGGGGTACCGCGACATCAGCTCCTCAATCCGCTCTCGCAGCTCTTGGGGGCAGTCCACCTCATGAAGCTCAGGAACCCGCTCCGGAGCCCGATCCGGCACGCGCCCCTCGGTAAGCGCCTGGTCGACGGGCAGGTGGCTCACCGGTCGACCCCCCCGAGAATCGGGTCCAGCATCCCCAGCGAGCAGATCATGTCGGCGATGTAGCTACCAACCGACATGTCCCTGAACGCCTGCAGGTTGACGAACGACGGGTCCCTGAAATGCACCCGAGCCCGGCTTCGCCGAACCGTCGGCGAGGACGAAGCAGCCCAGCTCGCCGCGCGGCGACTCGATCGCGTAGTACAGCTCGCCCGGCCCCACCCGGTAGCCCTCGGTGACGAGCTTGAAGTGGTGGATCAGCGACTCCATCGAGGTCGAGAGCTCCGAGCGCGGCGGCAGCACGTACTTGCGGTCGTCGGCGATGAAAGGGCCCTCCGGCAGGGCGTCGAGGGCCTGCTCGATGATCCGGGTCGACTCAAGCATCTCCGCCACCCGCACGCGGTAGCGGTCGTAGTTGTCGCCGACCGTGCCGACCGGGATCTTGAAGTCCATCTCCGGGTAGGCGAGGTAGTCGAAGGCCTTGCGCAGGTCCCAGGGCTCGCCGGCCGCGCGCAGCAGCGGCCCGGTCACGCCCAGCTCCAGCAGCCGCTCGCGCGAGACGATCCCGGTGCCCTTGGTCCGCGAGAGGAAGACCTCGTTGCGGTCGAGCAGCGCCTGGTACTGGCCGACCCGGACCGGCATGTCGGCGACGAAGGAGCGCAGCTTCGCCTCGAAGCCGCGCGGGATGTCCTCGATCACGCCGCCGACCTGGAAGTAGCGCGTGTGCATCCGCTGTCCCGTCGCCATCTCGCAGAGGTCGAGGATGCGCTCGCGCTCGCGGAAGCAGTACCAGAGCATCGAGATCGCGCCGAGGTCGAGCGCCGTCGTCCCCAGCCAGACCAGGTGGGAGTGGATCCGGTTGAGCTCGAGGAAGATCGTCCGCAGGTACTTCGCCCGCGGCGGGATCTCCAGCTCGATCAGCCGCTCGACCGCGCCGCAGAAGGCCTCCATCTGGAAGAAGTAGGAGACGTAGTCCATCCGCTCGACGAAGGGGATGACCTTCCAGTAGCTCTTGTCCTCGCAGGACTTTTCAATCCCCGTGTGGACGTAGCCGATGATTGGCTTCAGATCCTTAACGACCTCGCCTTCGAGGTCGACGACCAAGCGCAGCACACCGTGCGTTGCCGGGTGGTGAGGACCGATGTTGACCGTCATCACCTCGGTGGTCTCGGCAACCTCAGCCATAGTTGCGCTCGTTGTAGGTGAAGGTCACGGGCTCTCCGCCGACGGGGAAGTCCCTTCTCTGCGGCCAGCCGACGTAGTCGTCGGGAAGCAGGATCCGCCGCAGGTCGGGGTGGCCGTGGAAGACGATCCCGAAGAAGTCGAAAGCTTCGCGCTCCTGGAACTCCGCAGTTGGGAAGAGCTCACAGCAAGAGTCGATTTCCGGAAGCGCTCCTTCCGCGGGTGGCGCTGTAGGGAGGACCACCCCCGAGGACGCTTTAGCGACCGCAGGGGGTGGTGGGTCCCCTGCAGTGACAGGACCCGCGGACGAGGCGGGGTCGGCAAGCAAAGCCTTCACCCTGATCCGCTCGACGCGATCTCTATTCAGCAGCTCATAGTGCACCGCGAACCTTGGCTCGGCCGGCAGGTAGTCGGCCGCGTGCAGGCTGGAGAGGAAGCGGTAGCCCTGCCCCGGCGCGTCGCGCAGCCAGTCCAGCACCGCAAGCAGGTGCTCGGGGTCGATCGAGAGGCTCGCGCAGCCGTGCTCGAAGCCGGTGTCGAGCACAGCGCCGGGGGTGTCCTGCTCGATCGCCCCCCGGATCAGCTCCAGTCCGGGGGCGTCAGGCACGGATCAGCTCCCTGGCGGCGAGGTAGGCCTCCGCCGCCTCGGCGCTCGGCTCGCTGCGGGGGCCGCCGCGTGCCCACTCCTCGGTGCCGGCGGCGCCGTAGCGGGCTCGCCAGCCCTGATCGGGGTTGCCCTGGATCTTGCGCTGCAGCTTGTTGAACCCGTAGAGGACCGCCTCCGGTCGCGGCGGGCAACCGGGCACGTGGACGTCGATCGGCATGAACTTGTCGGCGCCCTGGACCACGGCGTAGTTGGAGAACATGCCTCCGCTGGAGGAGCAGGCGCCCATCGAGATCGCCCACTTCGGCTCCAGCATCTGGTCGTAGAGACGGCGGACGACCGGCGCCATCTTGATCGAGACCCGACCCGAAAGGACGATGAAGTCGGCCTGGCGCGGCGAGGCCCGCCCGGCCTCGGCGCCGAAGCGGGCGATGTCGTAGCGGGCGGTGACGGCCGACATCGGTATCCCCTCGATCGCGCAGCAGGCCAGTCCGAAAGAAAGAGGGAACATCGAGTTCGAGCGTGCCCAGCCGAGCATTTTCTCGAAGGTGGTGAGGACGACCTTCTGCTCGACGAAGCGCTCCAGCTCCTCGCCCTCGAGGTCGCCGCGGAGCATGTCGCGGGCCCGCAGCTGACGCTCCCGCATCGTCTGCCGTTCTATCTCCAATCGAGCGCACCCTTTCGCCAGACGTAGGTGAAGGCAACGAGCAGCAGGGCGACGAAGGTGACCAGCTCGCCGAGTACGAAGACGCTGTCGGCGCCCTTCAGGATCACCCCGATCGGGTAGAGGAAGACGACCTCGATGTCGAAGAGGATGAAGAGCATCGCGATCAGGTAGAAGCTGACGCCGAAGCGCATCCCGTGCGAGGCCTCGACCGGGATGCCGGACTCGTAGGGCTCGGACTGGCGCAGGCTCGCCGCGGTCGGGCGCTTCGGGCGCTTCGGCCCGATCACGTGGTTGAGCATCGCGAAAGCCCCCCCAACGGTGACGCCGAGGAAGGCGAAGACGAGAATCGGCAGGTAGCTCTTCAGCACTGGTGTTCCGTTTAGGCTCGGCGGTCCGGGGCGCCGCGCTTCGGTGCCCCGTCGCCTGCAGCCGCCTTTATACACCTACCTTGTGACAAATTGCTACATAGTGATTTTCCGCATCAGCAAGCCGAATCCCGACCCTCTTAGGAGGAAATAGCCCGTGGTTGCCGTCCACGTCGTCGTCGGCTGCGCCGTGATAGTGCTGAATCTGGTCGCCTTCGCGATCGGCGGCGTGGCCTGGTATCGCGACCGTCCCTCGATCCGCTTCTGGTACTTGCTGCGCGCCGCCCAGGCCGCTGTCTTCCTGCAGGCGATGCTCGGTGGCCTGCTCGTCTTCACCGGCCACAAGCCCGGCGAAAGCCTCCATTACCTCTACGGGATTCTCCCCCTCGTCGTCTCCCTGATCGCCGAGGGCGCCCGGGCCGGTGCCGCCGAACGGGAGCTTGGCGACGTCGACTTCGAATCCCTCCCGGCCGACTCGCAGCAGTCCCTCGCCCTGGCGATAGTCCGCCGCGAGATGGGCATCATGGCCGTCAGCTGCGGCGTGATCCTCTTCCTTGCCCTGCGAGCCGCAACCACCAGCGGCGCGTTTTGACGCTTTCGTGACTCTGTGCGCACCACACGCGCGTCGCGATGGGCAAGCGTCTCGGGTGTGCTTGCCGCTACGCCTCCGAATCCCGGTGCGCCTGAATTCCCAACGCTCTGCTCGGCCGCTGCGGCGTTCGCCTGGGTTGTTGCCGGATCCTGCCTCGGGCGGTCGAGGCAGTCCGTAGAGCGATTGGCGGTCGTCGGTGGACTGATGGGTTTCGGCCTCGGGTTGGCGATCTACCTATTCGGCCTGTTGACTGGGCTATATTGACGTGGTGCAGACAAAACATCGCGCAAATGAGTTCCTTCTCGCCTTTTCTTCGGTCGCCGTCCTGATCGTCATTCCCACTTTCTTGATCGGCCGCCTCCTCGACCCGCCCTTCAACTTGATTGGGTGGGCAATCACCCTGGCAATCGCCTGGTTTGTCACCCAACGTCGAGACCACGACAAGGCCCCTCCGGGCGACTGGCGTGTCCGCCCGGTTTCTCGCCACGGCTCCTCGCGATAGCTCAGGCTCCGCGTTGCCGATCCAGTCCGATCTGGATCGCGGCGACGGCGGCGAAGAGGGCGCCGGTGGCCAGGTGGAGGATCGCGTCGGCGCCGTTGTTGGGGAAGGTGAAGATCCCCGCCGGGCTGGTCGAGAAGATCGCCCAGATGCCAGTGGCGATCAGGGCGGCGGCGACGTAGATCGCGTAGAGCACCGCCCAGCGCGGCTTCAGCGCGAAGTAGAAGGCGGGCAGGAAGAGGAGGAAGCCGGAGAGCGCGTGAACGCCGTTGAAGTCGACGCCGAGTACCCGCTGGGTCGATGCGCCGTCGCCGAAGTCAAAGGTCGGTTCGGCGATCAGCCCCGCCGTTGCCCAGGCCAGCTGCAGGGCCGCGAGGATCACGATGCCCCACTGGGCAAAGGTCCACCGGGAATGAGAGACCGCTGCCGCCTCCATCGCTGAGCAAGGCTACTGCGGGGGAGAGTTTTCCGTCCTCAGGCCTTAGGTACGCAATGGCGGCAACGCAAGCAAGAGCATTGGATACCATATGGCCAGTGGCGCGACCTGACGATGAGCGAACCCAGACCCTGGTTCAACTCTCGCGCGTCCTGCTGCAGCGTCTCGATGAGCGCGCTGCGAGGGAAGGACGCTCGCGCTCGGCGCTGATTCGGGACGCGATTGACGCCTACCTCTATGACGAGGAGGAGGCCCGAATCGATCGTGAAATCCGCGAAGGCTACGAACGGATTCCGGAGACGGATGAGGAGATGGCTTGGGCCGAAGCAAGCGCTCGGGAAGCGATCGAAGAAGAGCCGTGGTGAAGAGGGGCGACATCTGCTGGGTGGAGCTGCCCGACGAGAAGCGACGGCCGGGGCTGGTCTTCGACTCGTGCGGAGGCCATTCCCGTGATGCGGAAGGTCACCGTTGCCTATCTGACCAGAACCATCCGGGGTATTCCCAGTGAGGTTCGCCTCGACACCAGCGACGGGATGCCAGGCGAATGCGTGATCAGTCTCGACAACGTCCGAACTGTTTCTCAGGCGATACTCAGCGACCCGATCACCTCTCTCGCCGGCAAACGCATGGACGAGGTCTGTCGTGCCCTTGCAATCGCCACCGGCTGCCGCTGACGGCCTCAGCCCAGCGGCCGGTACTCGCCGCCGCTGAAGACCAGCGGGTCGCCTTCGCCAGTTTCGAGGTCGCGGACCTCGCCGGTGACGATCACGTGGTCGCCGCCGGCGATCACGTCGCGCAGGTCGCAGGCGATCCAGGCGAGGGCGTCGTCGATCGCCGGGACGCCGTCGCGCTCGCTCCAGGCGACGCCGTCCCACTTCTCGGCCACGGGGGCCTTGGTGGCGAAGGTGCGGGCGGTCTGCTCCTGGCCCGCGTGCAGGACGCTGATCCCGAAGCGGTTGGCCGCCTGGACCGCGAGCAAGGTGCGGGAGCCGCGGTCGAGGCAGGCCAGCATCAGCATCGGCTCGATCGAGAGAGAGCAGACGGCGTTGGCCGTCGCCCCGGCCGGGCCGTCGGGCCCGGCGGCGCTGACGACGGTGACGCCGGTGGGCAGCATCGCCATCGCGGCGCGGAAGCGGGCGGGGTCGAGCGGACTCATGGCTGGACAGGACAATATGATGCCGCCGCGTGCGCCTGGCACTGATCACAGCAACGGCCCTCCTCGCCGCCCTCGGGCTCGCCGCCTGCGGTTTCGGCGAAGAAGGGGTCTCGGTTTCCAAGAGCGACCCCAACTACACGGGGGCGACGCTCTTCGCCACGCACTGCTCCGGCTGTCACACGCTCAGCGCCGCCGGCACCCAGGGCACCGGCAATCGCGGCCTGCGCACGCAGGGGCCGAACCTCGACCAGCGAACCGAGACATATGAAGATGCTCTCTTCGCGATCCAGAACGGCGGTTTCTCCGGCGCGATCATGCCCCAGAACATCGTCGTCGGCAACGAAGCCGAAGTCGTCGCCCGCTTCGTCGCCAAGTACGCCGGTGCAGAAGCCGAAGAATCGCCGCGACCCGGCGCCAAGCCGTCGCCCTAGCCCCTCTGAGCCATGCTCGACCTGAAGCTGATCCGCTCCGACCCCGAGCGGGTCAAGGCGGCGCTTTGCCCGTCGCGGCGCCGCCGAGCAGGTCGACGAGCTGCTCGCCCTCGACTGCCCGCCGCCGCGAGCTGCTGCCGCGAGATCGAGGGCGCGCAGGCCGAGCGCAAGACGCTCTCGAAGCAGATCGGCGAGGCGAAGCAGCGGGGCGAGGACGCGGCCGAGCAGATGCAGGCGGTCGGGGCCCTGAAGGAGACGATCGAGTCCGGCAAGGCCGAGCTGGAGCAGGTCGAAGCCGAGCTGGAGCGGGTCGGCACCGCGCTGCCCAACCTGCCCGACCCCGACGCTCCCGACGGGATGACCGAGGAGGACGCGGTCGTCCTGCGCGAGGAGGGGGAGCTGCCGAGCTTCGACTTCGAGCCGCGCGACCACCTCGAGATCGGCTCCGAGCTGGGGCTGATCGACATGGAGGCCGGCGCCCGGGTCTCCGGCTCCCGCTTCGCCTACGTCAAGGGCGACCTGGTCATGCTCGAGCTGGCCCTGGTCCGCTTCGCGCTCGACCTCGTCCGCGGCGAGGGCCACGAGCCGGTGGTCCCGCCGGTGCTGGTCCGCGAAGAGGCGCTGGTCGGGACCGGCTTCCTGCCCGGCGACCGCGACCAGATCTACGAAATGCCGAAGGACGAGCTCTTCCTCGTCGGCACCTCGGAGGTTCCGCTCGCCGCCCTGCACGCCGGCGAGATCCTCGAGGCCGAGCAGCTGCCGATCCGCTACGCGGGCTTCTCGACCTGCTTCCGCCGCGAGGCCGGCGCCGCCGGCCGCGATACCCGCGGCATCTTCCGCGTCCACCAGTTCGACAAGGTCGAGATGTTCTCGTTCGTCGAGCCCTCGCAGTCGGCCGCCGAGCACGAGCGGCTGCTGGCGATCGAGGAGCGCATCCTCACCGAGCTTGAGATCCCCTACCGGGTCGTCAACGTCGCCGCCGGGGACCTCGGCGCGCCGGCGGCGAAGAAGTACGACTGCGAGGCCTGGATCCCCAGCCAGGGCCGCTACCGCGAGCTGACCTCGTGCTCCAACACGACCGATTACCAGGCGCGGCGCCTCAGTTGTAGGTATCGGCCCGGGGACGGCGAATCACCGGAGGCGGTGCACACGCTGAATGGGACGGCGGTGGCCGTGGGACGGACGATGATCGCGCTGATCGAGAACCGGCAGGAGCGGGACGGTGGGTTCACGCTACCCACTATTTTGCATTCCTACGGCGCGCCTGAGAGGATCGGACGCACCATGAGCACCGGGGTGCGGGACGCCAAGCGCGTGGTTCTCTGCGACGACCATGAGATCGTCCGCGAGGCGATCAAGTTGCGGATGGCGAATTCGAGCACGGTCGAGATCGTCGGCGAGGCCGGCAACGGGCGCGATGTGGTCGACGTGGTCAAGGAGCTGGAGCCCGACGTCCTGATCATCGACGTCGAGCTGCCCAAGCGCGACGGGATCGAGGCGACCAAGGAGGTGCTCAAGGCCCGTCCGCGGACCAAAGTCATCATCTTCACCGCCCACGCCCAGCCGGACCTGCTGGCGCTGGCCCTGCGCGCCGGGGCCTCGGGCTACGTGCTCAAGTCGGCGCCGGCCGAGGACATCGCCCGGGCGGTGAAAGCGGTCACCGGCGGCGGCACCTTCCTCGGCGGCGACTTCGCCGGGGGCAAGCCCTCCGAGGTCGAGAAGCTGCTCACCCTCTCGCCGCGCGAGCGCCAGATCCTCGAGCTGCTGGCCGAGGGGCTGCGGGTGAAAGAGATCGCCGAGCGGCTCCAGCTCAGCCCGGCGACCGTGCACACCCACGTGCGCAACGCGATCGCCAAGCTCGAGGTCGACACTCGAACCGAGGCGGTCGCGCTGGCGGTGAAGTTCAGCTACCTCGGTGCCGGCGGCAAGGCCTAGGCGCCCGACTCAGCTTTCGCGGCCGGCTTCAGCTCCAGCGCGCAGCCGTTGATGCAGTAGCGCTGGCCGCCCTCGTCCCGGGCCGTCGTCGAAGACGTGGCCGAGGTGGGCGTCGCAGTGCTTGCAGACGACCTCGGTGCGGCGCATGAAGAGGCTGTTGTCGGGCCGCAGCTCGACGTGCTCGAGGTTGGCCGGCTCGGTGAAGCTGGGCCAGCCGGTGCCGGAGTCGAACTTGGTGTCCGAGGAGAACAGCTCGGTGCCGCAGCAGACGCAGGTGTACATGCCCTCGGTCTTCTCGTCTACGTAGGGGCCGGTGAAGGGGCGCTCGGTGCCGGCGTTGCGGGTTACCTCGTACTGCTCGGGGGTCAGTTGGTCACGCCATTCCGGCGTCGGTCTTCTTGGTCTTGTCCATAGGGGAGAGGGTAGAGGGCGGCGGGACCCGGGTCGCCGGACGCGCTTCGCGCTTGAGTGTCCGGCGACCCGGGTCCCGCCGCCCTTACGATGCGCCGCTATGGCCGAGGCCTTCTACGAGCGGAGCGGGGGCGACAGCTTCGTTGCCAGTGAGCTTACGCGGGGGCCTTGGGATCCCGGAGCCCAGCATGCGGGTCCGCCATCGGCATTGCTGGGGCGGGAGATCGAGGGGCTTGTTGGTTCCGATGAGCTTCAGGTCGGCCGGGTCGTATTCGAGATTCTCAGGCCGGTGCCTATCGGAGAGGTGCGGTTGGAGTCGCGGGTGCTGCGACCGGGGAAGAAGGTGCAGCTCGTCGAGGCGTAGCTGTTCGGGGAGGCCGGGGAGCTGATGCGGGCTGCCGCCTGGCTCCTGCGGAAGTCGGAGCTCGAGTTGCCCGACGGGGCGGTGGCTGCCGAGCGCCCCCGCCGGGGCCGGAGCAGGGCTGGGTGCCCGAGTTCTTCCCGACCGGGCAGGACGTCGGGTACCACACGGCGATGGAGTGGAAGGCGGTTGCGGGGGCGTTTCTCGAGCCGGGGCCGGCGACGGTTTGGTTGCGGATGCGGCATCCGCTGGTCGGCGGGCGAGGAGCCGACGCCGCTGCAGCGGGCGCTGGTTGCCGCCGACGTCGGCAACGGGATCAGCGCTGTGCTCGACTGGCGTGAGTACGTCTTCATCAACGTCGACCTCACCGTCCACTTCGAGCGCATGCCGGAGGGCGAGTGGGTCTGCGTCGACGCCGTCACCCGCCCCCAGCCGACCGGCATCGGCACCGCCGAGTCGGTCCTCTCCGACCAGCGCGGCGCATCGGCCGAGCGGCTCAGTCCCTCCTCATCGCCCAGCGCTAGCCCCGTCCGGCGACTGCATCAACTTGTCATCTGCTGGATAGACAAGTTGATGCAGTTCGCAAAATTGTGCGGGTCAGCGGGCGGCCAGGAGGGGTTGGCTGCGGGGGGCGATGACGAGGGCGATCGTCGTCGCTGAGACCAGGGCGATCGTCGCGGCGAGGAGGAAGGCGCCCTCATAGGTGGTCAGCGCCGCGGCCGCGCCGGCGAGCGGAGCGCCGAGGCCGACGCCGGCGTCGAAGAAGGCGGTGAAGGTGCCGAGGGCGGCGCCGCGGCGAGTGTCGGAGACGCGGCTGACGACGATCAGCGAGAGGGAGGGGTAGAGCAGCGAGAAGGCGGCACCCATCGCCAGCGCGCCGGCGAGCGCGACCGGGAGGCTGTGGGCGATCGCGATCGTTGCCAGGCCGATCGCCTCGACCACGGCGGCGGCGAAGGCGACCCTCGCCGGGCCGACCCGGTCGGGCAGGTCGCCGCCGATCAGGCGGGTGAGGACGACCATCGTCGCGAAGGCGCCGAACACGGCGGCCCCGTGGCCGACCCCGCGGGATTCGAGGTGCAGGACGACGAACGCGGCCATCGTCCCGTAGCCGATCGAGCCGAGGGCGAGCGCCGACCCCCGGCCGGACCGCTTCGCGCTCGATCAGCGCGTGGTGTTCCTCTTCGGGGTGGGGGGCCGCGTGGAAGGGGTCGGGCAGGCGAGTCGCGATCAGCGCGCCGAGCAGCGGCACCAGGCCGGCGAAGAGCCAGACCTCGGTGTAGCCGGAGGCGTGCAGGATCAGCTCGCCGATCAGCGGCCCGATGCTGAGCCCGGCCCAGACCGAGAGGCCGTAGAGGCCGATCACCCGGCCGCGCCGGTCCGGCGGGGCCAGGTCGACGACCCAGGCCGAGCTGGCGGTGAACACGGTCCCCTCGCCGGCGCCGAGCACGAGGCGCGCGGCGATCAGGCCGGGCACCCCCAGCGGCAGCAGGTACATGAAGCCGCCGAGCGCGACCAGGATCGAGCCGAGCAGGACGGTGGGCTTGCGGCCGCGGTGGTCGGCGAGGCGGCCGGCGAAGGGGCGCAGCAGCAGGCCGGTGATCGCGTAGGAGCCGATCACCACCCCGACCGCGACGTTGCCGGCGTCGAGCGGGCCGTGCACGAAGCGGGGCAGCACCGGCAGCACCGCGCCGACCGCGACCAGGCCGCAGAAGGTGACGGCGAAGACCCCGGCGAAGGCGATCCCCGGGCGCGGCACCAGGGGCGCGCGGCTCTTCGACCGCGACGCTCACCGCAGCAGCGCGGAGAGGTCGTCGATGACGTGGTCGGGCGGCGGCTCGGCCTCCTCGGCCTCCTCGCGCGAGCAGGCGCCGCTGAGGACGAGGATCGTCGCCAGCCCGGCGCGCCGCCCGCCCTCGATGTCGGAGGCGAGCCGGTCGCCGACCATCGCCACCCGCTCGGCGCTCGGGATCAGCGCTCGCGCCTGCTCGAAGAGGTGGGCCTCGGGCTTGCCGCCGATCTCGGCGATCGCTTCCCGGACGCGGTCTCCACCGCGGCCAGGGTCGCGCCGGTCCCCGGCCAGGCTCCCCCGGGCATCGGCAGGGTCGGGTCGCGGCTGGTTCCGAAGAGGGACGCGCCCGCCCGCAGGGCGAAGGTCGCCGTGAGCAGCTCGGCATAGTCGAACTCGCGGTGGCCGGAGACGACCACCGCGTCGGCGCTCCGCGCCGCCTCTCCATCCAGCAGCACCAGCCCGGCGTCGGCGACCGTCTCCTTGAAGCCGGGCGCCCCGATCACGAAGGCGGTTCTCCCCGCCCCGACCCGCTCCGCCGCCAGCTGGGCGGTCGAGGCGCCCGCGGTCACGACCCGGTCGTCGTCGACCGGGATGCCGGCCTCGCGCAGGTACCCCGCGTAGGCGGCCGGTTGGCGCACCGAGTTATTGGTGACGAAAACGATCTCCTTGCCACCGTCGATCAGCGCCCGCAAGCTCTCGACGGCCCGGGGCACCAGCTCCCGCCCGATCCAGACGACCCCGTCGAGGTCGACCAGAAACCCGTCGAATTGGTCCGCCAGCGCCATCCGGCCCCTCAGGCTATTAGGGCCTATTCCGGTAGGGGTGGAACGTCTTGTACTTTTGGTCGATTCCGATTATCGAACGGCTCGCTGCCGCCCCAGCCGAAAAAGTTAAGTGGAACCCCTACCGGAATAGGCCCGCTCAGCCAACAGGGTCGATACGGTGCGCGCCATGAACGATCTCAAACGGCCAGGTGGTCGATTGCCAGCAGACGTGTCCCGCCGCTTCGGCGAGGGCGCGGCCGCCGTCGACGCGCTGGTCGACGTCAGCACCGCCTTCGACCGCGGTCGGTTCACCGCGATCATGGGCCCGTCGGGCTCGGGCAAGTCGACCCTGATGCACATCCTCGCCGGGCTCGACAAGCCGACCGCGGGCACGGTCGTCACTCGACGGCGCAGGAGATCACCGAGCCTCGACGACGGCGAGCTGACCAAGCTGCGCCGCGACAAGCTCGGCTTCGTCTTCCAGTTCTTCAACCTGCTGCCCGGTCCTCACCGCCGAGGAGAACCTCGTCCTGCCGCTCTCGATCGCCGGCCGCAAACCCGACCAGCAGTGGCTGGAGCAGCTGATCCAGACGGTCGGCCTCGGGGACCGGCGCACCCACCGGCCCTCGGAGCTCTCCGGCGGCCAGCAGCAGCGCGTCGCCGTCGCCCGCGCCCTGGTCTCCAAGCCGGCAGTCGTCTTCGCCGACGAGCCGACCGGCAACCTCGACTCGAAGGCCAGCGCCGAGGTGCTGCGCCTGCTGCGCCAGGCTGTCGACGAGTTCGGCCAGACGGTGATCATGGTCACCCACGACCCCGCCGCCGCCGCCCACGCCGACCGCCTGATCACCCTCCGCGACGGCCGCATCGTCCACGACGGCGCGCCCGGCTCGGCCGACGAGGTGATCGAGCTGATGAAGCAGATCGACTAGGCAGGTTGACCGCCCTCGCCCTCAAGAGCCTCTGGGCGCGCAAGGTGCGTGCGATGGCGACGACTCTCGCGGTCGTGATCGGCGTCGCCTTCGTCGCGGGCACCTACATACTCACCGATACCACCTTCGCCGCCTTCGACGAAATCTTCAGCGACTCGCTGAAGGGGACGAGCGTCGTCGTCAACGCAAAAGACGTCGTCGAACAGGAAAGCGGTGAGACCCCCACGGTTAGCGCCGCCCTGCTGCCGAAGGTGAAGAAAGTGAGCCGGAGTGCGCATGGCGGCCGGGGCGATCTTCACCCCCGGCGGCTTCTTCGATGCCCAGGGCAAGGCGATCGGCTCCAAATTCGCTCCCAAGTTCATCTCGTCGACCCTTCCTGCCGGGCTGGAGTCGCTCACCTACCTCGAGGGCCACCGGCCGCGTGGCCCGACCGAAGCGTCGATCGACCAATCTGCCGCGGAAGAGGCCGGGATCGGAATCGGCGACAAGATCGAGCTTGCCTCGGTGCAGCGAGCGACCACATTCCGCCTGGTGGGCCTGACCAGGTTGGGCGACGCCTCCTTCGGCGGCGCGAGCATCGCCCAGGTGACGCTGCCCGTCGCGCAGCGCCTCACGGGCAAGGTCGGCCGCTTCGACCAGATTTCCGTCGCCGCCGAGCCCGGGGTCTCGCCGGAAGTGCTCAAGCAGCGGGTCGCGGAGGCGATGCCGCCCTCTGCCCGAGTCGAGACCGCCGAAGAGAACGCCAACCGATCCTCCGAAAGGATCCGCGACAACCTCGGCTTCCTGCGCACGGCGCTGCTCGTCTTCGCCTTCGTCGCCCTCTTCGTCGGCGCCTTTCTCATCTTCAACACCTTTTCGATCACCGTTGCGCAGCGGACCACCGAGTTCGGCATGTTGCGCACGCTCGGCGCCTCCCGCGGCCAGATCCTCACCTCGGTGGTGCTCGAGGCGTTGCTGGTCGGGGTGCTCGGCGCGCTGCTGGGCCTCGCCTTTGGTTTCGTGATCGCAAAGGGCCTGAACGCACTGTTCATCGCGATCGGGATCGACCTGCCGACCACGAGCCTGGTCCTCAAGGATCGAACCGTGATCGCGGCGCTTGGGATCGGGATCGGGATCACTCTCGTCTCCTCGCTGGTTCCCGCGCTGCGCTCGACCCGGGTGCCTCCGATCGCCGCGCTTCAGGCGCTGGAGACGCCGCGCAGCCGCCGCCGCGTCGTCGCCTACGCGGTCCTTGCGGCGCTGCTTTCCCTCGCTGGGCTCGGGATGGTCCTCGCGGGTCTTTTCGGCGGCATCTCGGGAGGCAATGCCGCCGTCCTGCTGGGCGGCGGAGCGGTCGCCGTCCTGTTGGGCGTCTCCCTCTTCAGCCCCCGGCTGGTGCGGCCACTCGCCTCGCTCGTGGGGCTGCCGCTGGAGCGCTTGCGCCGGCTGACCGGCCGCCTTGCCCGTGAGAACACCCAGCGCAACCCAGCGCGGACGGCGGTGACCGCCGCGGCGCTGATGATCGGCCTCGCCGTGGTCGCCTTCGTCACCGTCTTCGCCGCCGGGATCAAGGGCTCGATCTCTTCTGCCGTCGACGAAAGCTTCCAGGGTGAGCTGGTGATTCGCAACAGCGACGGCTTCACTCCGATCTCTCCCGGTGCCGCGGTGGCCGCTCGGCATGTGCCTGGGGTCGAAGTCGTCTCGACCCTCCGCACCGCCCAGGCGAAGCTGGTTGGCAGCGGCGGCAAGCCGCGCGTCTCGGCCCTGGAAGCCGATGCCGGCAAGGTGCTGGCGATCGACTGGACCGAGGGCGGCCCGGCGACCCTGCGCAACCTCACCGACCGGGAGGTCATCCTCAACAAGTCCTTTGCATCCGACAACGACCTGGAAGCGGGCGACCAGGTTCGCTTCCTCACCCAGATCGGCATGCGGCCTTCGTTCCGTGTCAGCCGGCGAGTTCGAAGACAAGGCGGGGCTGTTCGGCAGCGCCATCGTCACTCACGGGGTGATGACGCGCCAGTTCGACCAGACCGAAGACTCGATCGATTTCGTCAAGCTGGCCCCGGCCGCGAATGCCGACAAGGTCCAGGCCGTTCTCACCGGGATCATCGGCGCCGCCTTCCCCACCGCCGATGTGATGAACCAGGGGGAACTGAAGGAAAACCAGGAAGCTCAGGTCAACAACCTGCTGGGCTTGATCTACGCCCTGTTGGCTCTGGCGATCATCGTCTCCCTCTTCGGCATCGCCAATACCCTTGCGCTCTCGATTCACGAGCGCACCCGCGAGATAGGCATGCTGCGTGCGATCGGGATGTCGCGGCGCCAGGTGCGGACGATGATGCGCTACGAGGCGGTGATCACCGCCTTGATCGGTGCGATCCTGGGCATGATCATCGGCGTCATCTTTGCCGCCCTGATCGCCCAGCCCCTCAAGGACGAAGGCTTCACCCTCTCCTATCCGGTCGGCTCGCTGGTCTTGCTGCTGGTGCTGGCCGCCTTCCTCGGCGTGCTCGCGGCGGTGCCGCCGGCCCGTCGCGCGTCCAGGCTCGACGTTCTCGATTCCCTCCAGTACGAGTAGGGCTCAGCCGCGCCGAAGCAGGCGCTTGACCGCCGCCATCAGCTCCTCGGTGCGCTCCGCCTGAGCATCGCCCTCGGCGCCGGCGACGCAGTGGGCGGCGTGGTCGGAGAGAAGCTCCAGGGCGACCTTGTCGAGCGCCGCCTGGATCGCGGTCACCTGGGTGACGACGTCGATGCAGTAGCGGTTCTCCTCGACCATCCGCTCGACGCCCCGGACCTGGCCCTCGATCCGGCGCAGGCGCTTGAGCACCGCGTCGCGGTTCTCGGTGTAGCCATGGGCGGTCGTGTCGCTCACCGTCCCAGTGTACCCCCCGGGGGTATATCTCGGCACACCAAGGCGTTCCGGTGCGCTTTATCCCCGTTATTCGGGGGAAAGGCGCACCGGAAGGTCAGCCGAGGGCCATGCGGATCGCGCCGGCTACCTCGAACATCGACGAGCGGGCGCTGGGGGAGATCGCGGTCAGGTTGGCAAAGCCGTGGATCAGGCCCGGGTGGCGCTGCAGCGCCACCTTCACGCCGGCCTCGCGCATCCGGGTCGCGTAGGTCTCGCCCTCGTCGCGCAGCGGGTCGAAGCCGACGGTGGCGACGTAGGCGGGGGGCAGGTTGGAGACGTCGGGGGCGCGCATGATCGAGACGCGTGGGTCGTCGGGCTCGCACCCGTCGGGCAGGTAGTGGCCCTCGAACCAGTCCATGTCGTTGCGGGTCAGCAGGAAGCCCTCGGCGAAGGTGTCGCGCGAGGCCTGGCCGCCCACCGCGTCGGTGACCGGGTAGAGCAGGGCCTGCATCGCCGGCTGCGGTCCCCCAGCGTCTCGCGCCTGCAGGCAGACCACGGCGGCGAGGTTGCCGCCGGCGCTGTCGCCGGCGACGGCGATGCGGGACGGGTCTGCGCCAAGCTCGTCGGCGTGCTCAGCGGCCCAGAGAAAGGCGGCGACCGCGTCTTCGACCGGGGCCGGGAACGGGTGCTCGGGGGCGAGGCGGTAATCGACCGAGAGCACCCGGCAACCGCTGTGGTCGGCGAGGAAGCGGCAGAGACCGTCGTGCGTCTCCAGGTCGCCGATCACCCAGCCACCGCCGTGGCAGTAGACGATCAGCGGCTGTGGGGGGTTGGGTGCGCCGAGGGAGACGTAGAGCCGGGCCGGGATCTGGCCCGCCGGTCCCGGGATCGCCAGGTTTTCGATCCGCCCCATCGGCCGCGGCGGACCGTTGACGACCGGGACCCCGGCCAGGTTCTCGGCCCGGGCCTGCTCGACCGAGCGGCCCTCGACCAGGGAGAACTCACCCTCCAGCGCGGCCAGTCGCAGCAGCATCTGGATGTCCGGCGCCAGCTCCTGCCCGTCAAGCCGGGGCGGCGGCCCGAGCAGCCTCCGCAGCGTGCGCGGGCGCAGCCCGCACGCATGGCGAACGATCCAGTGCTGCATCCGGGGCGGGGGCTGCGGGGGCGCCAAGTCGCCCGGCAGGCTACGCGATCGGAGTGTGACGAAGGTAACGGGAGGCGGGGCCGCGGTCGTTAGCCTGGACGGAGAGGCGATGGAGGCAGCGACCACAACCGCTCCGCGGCCGGTGCCCCGGGCGCCCGAGCGACGGTTGCCGCCGAGCCCGCCGCTGCCGAAGCCGATCCAGACCGCGATCTGGTCGCGGCAGGCGAGGCGGATGCTCTACGCCTGCCAGGACCGCTACGGCGACATGTTCACCATCCGCGTTGCCTACGAAGGCACCTGGGTGATGCTCGCCGACCCGGAGGCGATCAAGCAGGTCTTCACCGGCGACCCGAAGGTCTTTCACGCCGGCGAGGGCAACCAGATCCTCGCCACGGTCCTCGGCCAGAACTCGATCCTCGTCCTCGACGAGAAGCCCCACATGCGCCAGCGCAAGCTGCTGCTGCCGCCCTTCCACGGCGGGCGGATGCAGGGCTACGAAGAGGCGATGAGCGAGATCGCCGAGCGCGAGATCGCGAGCTGGCCGACCGGCACCCCTTACAAGCTGCGCCCGCGCATGCAGGCGCTGACCCTCGAGATCATCCTGCAGACGGTCTTCGGCGTCCGCGAGGGAGAGCGGATGGGCGAGCTGCGCACGACCTTGCGTGAGTTCCTCGACATCACGACGAATCCCCAGTTCCTCCTTCCGCTCCTGCTTGTCGGCCCAGACCGGATCCGCAGGCTCGGCCCCTTCCGCCGTCGCATGGACCGGGTCGACGAGCTGATCTACCGCGAGATCGCCGAGCGCCGTCGCGAGGGAGACGTCGAGCAGCGCGACGACGTCCTCTCGATGCTGGTCGCGGCGCGCCACGGGGACGGCAGCCCGATGCGCGACGAGGAGATGCGCGACGAGCTGCTCACCCTGCTGGTCGCCGGCCACGAGACGACGGCGACCTCGCTCTCCTGGGCGGTCGAGCGGCTGGCCCGCAACCCCGAGACGCTGGAGCGCCTGCGCGCCGAGGTGAGCGAAGGTCGCGATGAGTACCTGACCGCGACGATCCAGGAGACGCTGCGCCTGCGCCCGGTGATCTCGATCGTCTTGCGCAAGCTCACCGAGCCGGTCGAGATCGGTGGCTACGAGCTGCCGGCCGGCGTCTCGGTGGCGCCCTGCGTCTACCTGGCCCACCGCAACCCCGAGGTCTACCCGGAGCCGGAGCGCTTCCTCCCGGAGCGCTTCCTCGACAACCCACCCGGCACCTACACCTGGATCCCCTTCGGCGGCGGCATCCGCCGCTGCCTCGGCGCCTCCTTCGCCCAGTTCGAGATGGCTGTCGTCCTCAAGGAGCTGGTCAGGCGCCACGAGATCCGCCCGACAACCCCCAAGCCCGAGCGGGTCTTCCGCCGCGCCATCACCGAGACCCCGCGTCACGACGCGGAAGTCGTCCTCAGCTAGGACGGGCTTTCGGCCTCGATCAGCCGCAGGAACGGTGGCAGCAGGGCACCGAGGAGATAGAGGATGGAGACGACCCCCCAGGTCCTGCGCCCGATATCGGTACCGGGTTCGGAGATCTCGACGACCGCCAGAGCGGCCAGCAGCGCGAGCGCGATCATCGATCCGAGCACCGTCGCATTGACCATAGGACCGTCGTCGTCGCGCTTGAACGAGAGCAGCATCGAGGCCTGGCTGGTAGCCAGAGCGACGATCGCAAGCGAAAACACAGCGGTGTGGCCCCCCACAAATGCAAACGGGCCGTTGGAGAGGAAGGCCTCTAGCGCGACGAGATAGGCGGCAACCGAGAGCCCGATCGTCAGTGCGCCAAGGCCAGTCAGATGGGGCTGGCGGTCGATCAGGCGAAAGCCGGGAAGGGACGAAAGGCTGAAGATCACGAACAGGAGGACTGCGGCGAAGACCTTGCTGTTGACGTCTTCGTTCGTGGCCGAGTGCCCGAGGACGATGACGATCAGGACGGCGGCGCCGACGCCGAGCACCGCGACCGCGGCGCGCCCGAGCGTTGCCTTCCGGATTTCCATCTTCTGGCTCGCTCAGCCGCAGCCGGTGTTGTTGCCGCAGCTGCTGCAGGTGTAGCAAGAGCCCGTGCGCTGCATCATGCCGCCGCACTGCTCGCAGGCCGGGCCGAGGTCGAGGCCGGACATCTTGGCCGGGACGACCGGTGGGGTTTCGGTGAAGGCCGATGAGGCCGGGACGGCCTGGCCGCCGCTCGCCTTGGCCTTCTCGGCGCCGTTGCCGTTGGCCGGCTTGGAGTGGCCGTTGCCGCCCCGTTGGCCGGGCCCGCGGTGCCGCCGCTGGTGTCGATCCCGAGGCCGAGCTGGGTCGTCTCGGCGTCGCGCTTGGCCCGCACCTCCGCGGTGAGGATGCCGAGGTCCTCGAGCGTTTCGGTGTCCTCGATGAAGCGGCTCGCCACCCAGCGCATGATGTAGTCGGGCAGCGATTTGGCGAAGGGGATCTCCGGGTTGCCGGTGATGCCCTCCGGCTCGAAGCGCATGTAGCTGAACTTGCGCACGAAGGTCTCCAGCGGAACGCCGTACTGGAGGCCGATCGAGATCGCCGTGGCGAAGGCGTTGAGCAGCCCGCGCATCGTCGAGCCCTCCTTGCCGATGTCGGTGAGGAAGATCTCGCCGACGTTGCCGTCCTCGTACTTGCCGGCGGTGATGTAGCCCTCGTGGCCGGCGATCGAGAACTTGTGGGTGATCGACTCGCGCTCGCGCGGCATCTTCTTGCGCACCGGGACGGGCGCCGGCTCGTCGGCCTCGGCCTCCTTCTCCTCCTGGGCGTCGGTGCGCAGCGCCTGCGCGGTCTTGGAGCCGTCGCGGTAGATCGCCAGGGCCTTGAGCCCGCCCTTCCAGCCGCGGGTGTAGGCGTCGGCGATGTCCTCGATCGTGGCCGTCTGCGGCAGGTTGACCGTCTTCGAGATCGCGCCGGAGATGAAGGGCTGGGTCGCGGCCATCATGTCGATGTGGCCGGTGTGGGAGATCGCCCGCTCGCCGACCGCGACGTCGAAGACCGGCAGGTGCTCGTCCTTGAGGCCGGGGGCGCCGACGATCGTCGCGTTCTCGGCGATGTGGGCGTCGATCTGCTCGACCTGCGGCTCGGCGTAGCCGAGCGTGCGCAGCGCCAGCGGCACCGATTTGTTGACGATCGTCATCTGGCCGCCGCCGACCAGCTCCTTGAACTTGACCAGCGAGAAGTCGGGCTCGATCCCGGTCGTGTCGCAGTCCATCAGGAAGCTGATCGTCCCGGTCGGCGCCAGCACCGTCGCCTGCGCGTTGCGGTAGCCGTGCTCCTCGCCGAGCTCGACCGCTTCGTCCCAGGACCGCTGCGCGGCCTCGAGCAGCTCGCCCTTGATCCCGGTCGCCGTCGATGTCGTAGGAGGCGTCGCGGTGCATCCGCATCACGCCGTTGTGCGGCTCGCGGTTGCGCTCGTACTCGTCGTAGGGCCCGGTCGCCCCGGCCGCGATCAGCGCCGACTGGCGGTAGGCGCGGCCGGTCATCAGCGCCGTGATCGCGGCGGCGACGTTGCGGCCCTCGACCGAGTCGTAGGGCAGGCCGTCGGACATCAGCAGGGCGCCGAGGTTGGCGTAGCCGAGGCCGAGCTGGCGGAACTTGTTGGCGTTCTCGGTGATCTCCTCGGTCGGGTAGCTGGAGAAGCCGACGACGATCTCCTGGGCGAGGAAGACGATGTCGACGGCGTGCTCGAACTCCTCGGCGTCGAAGCTGCCGTCGGCGCGGCGGAATTTCATCAGGTTGAGCGAGGCCAGGTTGCAGGCCGAGTCGTCGACGTGCATGTACTCGCTGCAGGGGTTGGAGGCGTTGATCCGGCCCGACTCCGGGCAGGTGTGCCAGCGGTTGATGATCGTGTCGTACTGGACGCCCGGGTCGGCGCAGCGCCAGGCGGCATCGGAGATCTGGTTCATCAGCTCGCGCGCGTCGAGCGTCTTCACCGTCGTCGCCGTCGGTGCGCGCGGTCAGGTGCCAGTCCTCGCCGGCCTCGACCGCCTCCATGAACTCGTCGCTGACCCGCACCGAGTTGTTGGCGTTCTGGTACTGGATCGAGGTGAAGCCCTCGCCGTCGATCGACATGTCGAAGCCGGCCTCGCGCAGCGCTTCGGCCTTCTTCTCCTCGTCGGCCTTGCACCAGATGAAGTGCTCGATGTCGGGATGGTCGACGTCGAGCACGACCATCTTCGCCGCCCGCCGCGTCTTGCCGCCGGACTTGATCGTCCCGGCCCAGGAGTCGGCGCCGCGCATGAAGCTGACCGGGCCGCTCGCCGTGCCGCCCTTGGCCAGCTGCTCCATCGAGCCGCGGATGTTGGAGAGGTTGATCCCCGAGCCCGAGCCGCCGCGGAAGATCTTGCCCTCCTTGGTGTTCCAGGCGAGGATCGACTCCATGTTGTCCTCGACGCTGAGGATGAAGCAGGCCGAGCACTGCGGCCGCTCCTCGAAGCCGACGTTGAACCAGACCGGCGAGTTGAAGGCCGCCTTCTGGTTGAGCAGGATCGAGGTCAGCTCGGCCTCGAAGGCGTCGGCGTCCTCGTCGGAGGCGAAGTAGCCGCCCTCGCGCCCCCAGTCGGAGATCGTCCCCGCGACGCGGCCGATCATCTGTTTGACCGAGGACTCGCGCTGCTCGCTGCCGAGCTGCCCGCGGAAGTACTTCTGGGCGACGATGTTGGTCGCGTTCTGGGACCAGCTCTTGGGGAACTCGACCCCGCGCTGCTCGAAGGCCGGGCTCTCGGGGTTGCCGATCACCGCATCGCGAATCTCCCACTCGATCTCGTCGAAGGGATGGGTCCCCGGAGTGGAAAAGCGGCGTTCGACCGAGAGGCCCTGCAGACCGGTCTTGGGGGTGCTGGTGGCGGTCTTGGACATCGAACTTCTCCTCTCGGGCAGACTTTTGGGTGAGCTGTCGCAGGATCGTTCATCGAGTCGGACAGACTTTGTGCACGTCAATTCCGCAAACGAGGCAGATTTCGCTTGCCTATTCTGCCTCAATGGTGACGCAAAGGTACGCGATGGTAGCGGGCAAACGGCCGAGACCGAGCGAAGGCGGAGATGCTGCAAAGGAAGTTGCATCGGCGATGCGATCGCCGCGGTCAAGCCGAAGCTGCGCGGCGTCTCCCACGAGTGGGCCTTCTTCGTCTCACTCTTCCTCGGCGCCGGGCTGATCGTCGCCGCGAAGACGCCGAAGGCGACCCTGGCCGTCGCGATCTACGCGGTCAGCCTCTCGGCCCTGCTCGGCACCAGCGC
This sequence comes from uncultured Solirubrobacterales bacterium, assembly GCA_963714665.1. Taxonomy (GTDB): domain Bacteria; phylum Actinomycetota; class Thermoleophilia; order Solirubrobacterales; family 70-9; genus VRUE01. The sequence continues at coordinate 755,447 of CAVQPE010000008.1, forward strand.
CCTCTACCACCGGGTCAACTGGACCCGGCCCAACGTGCGCCGCTGGATGCGCCGGCTCGATCACTCGATGATCTTCTTCCTCATCGCCGGCACCTACACGCCCTTCGCCCTGCTTGTGCTCAAGGGCCCGCTCGCCGACGCGATCCTGGTCGTGGTCTGGATCGGCGCGATCGCCGGTGCGATCGTCGAGATGGTCTGGATCGACCATCCGAAGTGGGTCGCCGCGCTGATCTACATGTCGCTGGGCTGGGTCGCCGCCGTCGCCTTCCCTCAACTCTGGAACGACATGGGCGTCACCGGCACCCTCCTAGTCGCCGCGGGCGGCCTCCTCTACACCGCGGGCGCCGTCGTCTACGCGACGCAGCGTCCCAACCCGAACCCCCGGGTCTTCGGCTACCACGAGGTCTTCCACCTCCTGGTCATCGCCGCCGCCGCCGCGCACTTCGCGGCTGTCGCGTTCTTCGCTCTGCCTGCTTCTTAGCCCGCTATCCTTACCTTCAGGCAAAGGTAAGGAATCAGATGGACGTAGCGGCGAAATTGACCTCTAAGGGCCAGATCACGGTTCCCAAGGCCGTGCGTGACAGCCTCGAGCTGGAGCCGGGAGATCAGGTTTTGTTCCGCTTGGAAGGTGGGCGAGCGGTTCTCGCTCGGACTCAGAACTTCCTTGACCTTGCGGGGTCGGTCCCGGTACCGCCAGGAAAGCGTGGCGCCTCGTGGGAGGAGATTCGCCAGGAGGCGTGGCGGGCCCGCGGCAAGAGGTTGAAAGACCAAACTTGACCATCCTGCTCGATACGAACGTCGTAATCCGCCACTTGACAGGCGACCCACCGGAGATGGCACGGCGGGCAACGCGGTTCCTGGCCACAAAGGCCGAGTTGGTTCTTGCCGATGTTGTCTTGGCAGAGTGCGTGTATGTGCTTCAGTCGGCCTACGAAGTCGACCGACCCGGCACCGCCGAGTTGATGAGAGCGGCGTTGGCGATGCCGACGATTGCCGCTGACACGGAGCTCCTCCTTCGCGCCCTTGAGATCTATGAGCTCGATCGTCTCGACTTTGCCGAGGCGTATCTGGTTGCCGCCGCCGAGTTCACCAACGTCGAGTCGATTGCCTCTTTCGATAAGGCAATCGACCGAGTGTCGTCGGTTGAGCGACTGGTTCCTTAGGCCGCGACCGCCAAGTTCTGCCTCGACCTCGGCCGCGCGAATCAGCTCGGCGAGGATCTCCTCCAGGTGCTCTGACTGCTCGGGGGAGAGCTCGAGGCGACCGTCGACCAGCAGCTCCTTGGCGTGGCCGACGGGCAGCTCGGCCTCGATCACGCGGCCGCCCATCGCGCCGAGGACCTTGCGCAGCTCGGCCTGGGCCCAGACCGCGCCGAACATGCCGGTCGAGGCGCCGATCGACCGCCGCCGGCTTGCCGTTGAGCGCGCTCTGTCCCGCCGGGCGGGAGACCCAGTCGAGGGCGTTCTTGAGCTGGCCCGGGATCGAGCTGTTGTACTCCGGCGTCGCGATCAGGACCGCGTCGGCGTCCCGGATCGCCGTCGCGCAGCTCCTCGACCACGGCGGGCGCGCCGCCCGTTTCGACGTCCTCGTCGTAGGGCGGCACCTCGCGCAGGCGGTCGAACTCGACCAGCTCCGCCCCCGCGGGCAGCCGCTCGGCGGCGGCCCGCAGCAGGGCGCTGTTCAGCGAGTCGCGGCGCAGGCTGCCGGAGATGCCGAGCACCCGCATCGCTACTCGGCCTCCTCGACCAGCTCCAGCTCGACCGCGATCGCGACCTCGTAGTCGAGCACCTCGCCGCCGCTCGGCAGCTCGGCGTTCCAGTCGAGCCCGAAGCTGCGGCGGTCGACGGTCGCCGCCAGCGAGAGCCCGACGCGGGCGTTGCCGCCGAGGTCCTCGCCGATCCGGCCGAACTTGCCGCTCGCCTCGACCTCGCGCTTCTCGCCGCGGATCTCGAGCTCGCCGCGCAGCCTCACCGAGCCGTCGTCCTCGACGCCCAGCTCGGTCGACTCGAAGCGAAGCTGCGGATAGCGCCCGGCGTCGAAGAAGTCGGGGGAGAGGAGGTGGCCCTTGAGCTGCTCCTCGTCGATCTCGATGCTGCCGACGTCGACGCTGCCCACGAGTCGCGGGGCCTCGCCGCCGCTGAGCCTGGCCTCGTAGGAGTCGAAGCCGCTGCGGAAGGTCGCCACGCCGTTGTGGGTGATGGCGAAGCTGATCGACGAGTGGACCGGGTCCACCGCGTACGTGCCCGCCGGTACCTGCTGCTCGATCGTCTGTGTGCTCATCGTCTGTCCTCCTGTAGTTGTCGGATCAATGATTGACACAGAAACAATCTTAGCAGAAAAGATTGTATCTACAACTATTGTCAGGGCAACATTCATCTGCGATGATGGTGAAGTGAGCGAGCAGGCGACAGCAATCAAGCCCACCCGCACCGCCCACGGCGAGGCCTGGGGCGCACTCGCCCGCACCCACGCGGCGATCACGGGCCGGCTGCAGGAGGCCCTTGCCGCCGCCGACTTTCCGCCCTTGCCTTGGTACGAGGTGCTCGCCACGCTCGCCGACGCTCCCGAAGAGCGGATGAAGATGGGGGACCTGGCCGAGGCCCTGGTGATCACCCGCGGTGGCCTGACCAAGCTGGTCGACCGCCTGATCAAGGCCGGCCTGCTGGAGCGGACCTTCTGCGAGACCGATCGCCGGGTCAGCTACGCGACCCTGATGCCGGCCGGCCGCGACCTGCTCGACGAGATGCGCCCTGTCGTCGTCGCCGAGCTGAAGGTCGCCTTCGCGGCAAAGCTCAGCGCCGCCGAAGCCGACGCCCTGCGTGAGACGCTGGAGCGGGTCCGGGTATCAGCCTGCGGCGCTGAGCTAGGCCAGCGCCGAGGCCCGCTCTTTGGCGGCCTCGATCAGGGCCAGCAGCTCGGTCTCGCGGCCCTCGCGGATGAGGCTCGACCGGGTCGGGATCGCCGTTGACGATCCCCTCGAAGAACTCCTTGCGGTCCTGGTAGGTCGGCAGCGTGCCCTTGGCCCAGCCGCGGGCGTCGTTGAGGATCACCGCGAGGCGGGCGTACTCCTCGCCGAAGAGCTCGGAGATCTCCCGCTTCATCCGCTTCGCCAGGGCGGGGGAGGCGCCGGCGGTCGAGATCGCGATCGCCAGCGGGCCGGTGCGCACGATCGCCGGCAGGATGAAGTTGCACAGCGGCGGCACGTCGACCACGTTGACCAGCATCGCCCGCTTCTCGGCGTCGTCGAAGACGCCGATGTTGACCTCGCTGTCGTCGGTGGCGGCGATCACCATGAAGATGCCCTCGAGGTCGGCGGCACCCGCGTAGGCCCGCTTCTCCCACTCGATCGACCCCTCCGCCGCGAGGCTCTCCAGCTCCGGGTGGGCGACCGGCGCGATCAGGGTCACGCCGGCGTCGCAGGCGAGCAGCCCCTCGACCTTCTCGAGGCCGATGTCGCCGCCGCCGACCACCAGGCAGCGCCGTCCCTTCAGCTTCAGGCAGGCGATGTAGAAGGGCGTCTCCAGCATGTCGCGCACGCAGGACTGGTCGCAGATCCCCTTGCGCAACTGGCAGACGCACTCCTTGCCGGCATAGGCCTGGGCGGGCATGGAGCGAAGGTTAGTGATCCCCGGCCGACGGGCCGAAATCCTCGGCATACGCAAGGAATTCGGCCCGTCGGCGGCTAGATCGAGTCGAGCGTGACGCGGAGGCCCTCTTCGAGGCTCATCTGCGGCTTCCAGCCCAGCTCGCGCTCGGCGCGCGAGGGGTCGATCGAGATCCGCTGCACCTCGCCGGGGCGGGCGGGGGCGAGCTCGGGCTCGAAGCTCTCGGCGTCGCCGAGCTCGCCGAGCAGTCGTGCCAGCTCCAGCACGTCGGTCTCGATCCCGGTGCCGACGTTGATCGCGCCGGTCGCCTCCGAGCCGGCCGCGGCCAGCGCCGCCGAGACGACGTCGCCCACATATATGTAGTCGCGGGTCTGCCTGCCGTCGCCGAAGACGGTCGGCCGTTCGCCCGCCCGCAGGCGCCCGCAGAAGATCGCGATCACGCCGGCCTCGCCGAGCGGGTCCTGGCGCGGGCCGTAGACGTTGCCGAGCCGCAGGCTGACGCCGGACGAGGCCGTAGAGCCGCTCGTACAGCGACAGGTAGCCCTCGGCGGCGAACTTGCTCTGCCCGTAGGGGGCCTCCGGCGCCAGCGGCGCGTCCTCGGCGAGCGGCAGGTCCTGCCCCTCGCCCTCGCCGTAGATCGCCCCGCCGGTCGAGGTGAAGACGACGCGCCCGGCCCCGGCCGCCCTGGCCGCCTCCAGCACGTTGGCGGTGCCGCCGACGTTGATCGAGGCGTCGAAGGCGGGGTCGGCGACGGACTTGCGCACGTCGATCTGCGCCGCCAGGTGGAAGACGACCTCGGGCTTGGCCTCGACGGCGACGCCCTCGAGCGCCGCGGAGGTCGCGGATGTCTGCCTCGGCCAGGGTCGCGCCGGCCGCGAGCGCCGCCTCGAGGTTCTCCCGCCGCCCGGTCGAGAGGTCGTCGAGGACCGTCACCTCGTCGCCCCGCGCGAGCAGGGCATCGACCAGATTCGAGCCGATGAAGCCCGCGCCGCCTGTGACCAAGGTCCTCATCGCGGCGGCCGATCCTAGAAGGATCGGCGCGGCGCGGCCCGCCGGTCCGCCGAGCGCCCCTGCTACCCTCGCCGCCCGATGCGACTGATCGTCACCGAGAAGAACAACAGCGCCAAGAAGATCGCCGACCTTCCTCAGCAAGGGCAGCGCGACCAGCGACAAAACCTTCAAAGTCCCGTTCTACACCTGGACCGACGAGAACGGCGACGAGCAGCGCACGATCGGGCTCAAGGGCCACGTGCTCGGCCCGGCCTTCCCCGAGGGCTACTCGAACTGGCAGAAGACGGACCTGCACGACCTGATCGACGCCGAGCTGATCAAGGAGCCGACCGACAAGAACGTCGTCAAGGCGATCCGCAAAGTCGCCAAAGAAGCCGACGAGCTGGTGATCGCGACCGACTTCGACCGCGAGGGCGAGCTGATCGGGCTCGAGGCGCTGGAGGAGATGCTCGACGCCAACCCGGAGCTGGGCTCGTGCGAGGAAACCAAGGCCGGGACGCTGCGGGTCAAGCGCGCCCGCTACTCGGCCCTGACCAAGGAAGAGATCGAGCGCGCCTTCAACGAGCTCGACGAGCTCTCCTACCCGCTCGCCAACGCCGGCGCCGCCCGCCAGGACATCGACCTGCTCTGGGGCGCGACGCTGACCCGCGCCGTCTCCCTCAGCACCCGCCGCTTCGGCTCCAACTTCCTCTCGGTCGGCCGCGTGCAGAGCCCGACCCTGGGCCTGATCGTCGAGCGCGAGATGGAGCGCCGCGCCCACGTCGCCAAACCCTTCTGGGAGCTGTTCGCCAAGTTCCAGCACCCCGACGGCAGCTTCGAGGCCCACCACGAGACCGACAAGTTCTGGGAGAAGGCCGAGGCCGACGCGGCCCTCGCCGGCACCGCCGCCCCCGGCACGGTCAAGTCGGTGACGGCGCGCAAGAACACGCGCAAGCCGCCGACTCCCTACAACACGACCGCCTTCACCACCGACGCCTCCAGCCGCCTCGGCATCACCCCCGCCAACGCGATGCGGGTCGCCGAGGACCTCTATATGGACGGCTTCATCTCCTACCCGCGCACCGACAACACGGTCTACCCGTCCTCGCTGCCGCTGCGCGAGCTGGTCACCTCGCTGGTGCGGATCAAGGAGTTCTCCGCCGCCGCCGGCCTGCTCGACGGCGAGCTGAAGCCGACCCGCGGCAAGAAAGAGACGACCGACCACCCGCCGATCTACCCGACCCAGGCGATCCACCCGGGCGCGCTGGACGGCCCCAAGCTGCGCGTCTACGAACTCGTCGTGCGCCGCTTCCTCGCCACCTTCAGCCCGCCGATGATCACCGAGTCGACGCGCGCCGACATCGAGGCCGGCTCGCAGACCTACTTCGTCCGCGGCTCGGTCGTCGTCGACCCCGGCTTCGCCGGCATCTACACCTACGCCCGCTCCTCCGACGAGGAGATCCCGGCCCTGGCGGAGGGCCAGAGCGCTCGACCTCGACGGCGAGCCCTGGATCGTCGACAAGGAGACCCAGCCGCCCTCGCGGATCTCGCAGGCGAAGCTGATCGAGATGATGGAGGAGCGCGGCCTCGGCACCAAGGCGACCCGCGCCGACATCATCAAGAAGCTCTTCGACCGCGGCTACGTCTTCAGCAACCCGCCGATCCCGACGGAGACCGGGATCGCGATGTTCGACGCCTTCAAGAAATACGTGCCGGCGATGGCGACGCCGGAGATGACCGCCCAGCTGGAGGCGGAGATGGACCAGATCGCCGCCGGCGAGATGAGCAAGGACGGCGTCGTCGGCGACAGCCGCGAACTGCTGCACAAGACCTGGACAGAAATCGACGCCAGCCGCGAAGACCTCGCCAAAGTCGTCTGGAAGGGGATGGACGAGGACCGGATCCTCGGCCCCTGCAAGGTCTGCGAAGAAGCCGGCCGCAAGAAGGAGGACGGCTCGCCCCACATGCTGCGGATCATCCGGGCGAAGAAGTCGGGCAAGCGCTTCGTCGGCTGCAGCGGCTGGACCCTCGACGATCCCGAGTCCTGCGACCAGACCTTCCCGCTGCCGCAGCGCGGCGACGTCTTCAAGCTCGAGGACCGCTGCTCGATCTGCGGCGAGACGCCGCGGCTGAAAGTCCAGCCCTTCCGCGGCCGCCCCTGGAACCTCTGCCTCAACGACGACTGCGAGTCGATGCAGGAGATGAAGCGGAAACGCGCCGAGCGCGAAGCGGCAAAAGCGGCCAAAGAAGCGATGGCGGAAAAGCCGCTGCCGAAAGGCGACGAGGACAAGGCGCCGGCGAAGAAAAAGACGAAGGTCGCAAGCAAAGCCGACACGGCGACCCGCGGCCGCAAACGCGCCAAGGCCGCGGCCAAATGAGCCGACGCGCTTCCGGTGCGCTTTATGTCGGTCATATCCCGCATAAGGACCACCGGAAGGAATCGACGTGTTCATTTCGCTTGAGGGGATAGACGGCTCGGGCAAGAGCACGCAGGCGAAGCTGCTGGCCGAGGCGCTTGGCCCCGAGACGCTGCTGATCCGCGAGCCGGGGGGGACCGAGGCGGCGGAGCGGATCCGCGAGCTGCTCGCCGACCCCGAGCTGGCACTCGACCCGCTTGCCGAGCTGCTGCTCTTCCTCGCCGCGCGGGCGGACCTGACCGCGCGGGTGATCCGCCCGGCTCTGGAGGCGGACCTCGACATCGTCTCCGACCGCTTCGCCGACTCCAGCGTCGCCTACCAGGGCGCGGCCCGCGGGCTCGGCGCCCCCGAGGTGATCTCCCTGACCGACGCCGCGACCGAAGGCCTCTGGCCCGACCTGACCGTGCTGCTGCGGGTCGACCCCGAGGTCGGCCTCGGCCGCGCCGAGGGCAGCGACCGTTTCGAGTCCGAGGGCCTGGAGCTCCAGCGCGCCGTGGCCGAGGCCTACGAGGAAATAGCCAAGATCGCCTCAGACCGCGTCGTCGTCGTCGACGGGGACGGCACGGTCGAGGAGGTCCACGAGCGGGTGATGGAGGCCGTGGCGTCGCACGGATGAGGGACTGGCGCGTTCGGCCCGCGGGTCCTGTCGCGGCGGCCCTCCCCCACATGCTCAGACGCCGCTTTGCGGCGCCTTCCGCTGCGGGGGACCCCCGCCACCGCGCCACCCGCGGGAGGGGCGGTTAGGCTCGGCTCCGTGACGATGATCGCCCTTGAGAAGAGCACCGAGCATCAGCCGCGGGCGCGGGTGGCGCTGAGCGCTGCGCTTGCGTCGGGGCCGAGCCACGCGTATCTCTTCCGAGGCCCGCGGGGGGCGGGGAAGGCGCGCGCGGCGCGTGCCTTCGCTGCTGAGCTTCTGGCTGCCGGGGCCGCGGATGCCGACGACGCGCGCCGGCGCGCGATGCTCGATCCCTCGCCGCATCCCGACCTCGTCTGGCTGACGCCGCGCGGCGCCCAGCACATGGTCGAGGAGGTCCGCGAGAAGGTGATCCGCTCCGCCTCCTACCGGCCCTTCGAGGGTGAGAAGCGCGTCTTCGTGATCGAGGCGGCCGAGGCGATGCGCGACGAGAGCCAGAACGCTCTGCTGAAGACCCTGGAGGAGCCGCCCGGCTTCGTCCACCTGATCTTGCTCACCTCCGAGCCCGACTGCGCTGCTGGAGACGATCGCCTCCCGCTGCCAGCCGATCGACTTCGCCCCGCTGCCCGCCGAAGCTGTCGAAGCTGCCCTCGCCGGCGCCGGGCTCTCCGGACGACTTGGCCGCCGCGGCCCGCCTCTCCGCCGGTGACGTGGCCCGCGCCCGCTACCTCCTCTCGGACTCCGGCAAGACGCTCCGTGCCGCGGCGCTCGAAATGGGAAGGGCCGTCGGGGGGGATTCGCCGGACACTCAGCGCGCAAGCGCGTCCGCCGAATCCCCCCCGACGGCCCCCACCGCCTCGAACCAACCCTGGACGCAACTGATCGCAGCCGCGGAATCAGCCGGCGAAGAAGCCGAAGAAGCGACCCGCAAGCTCTTGGAAGAAGAAGCCGAAGCCGGAGTCAAGCGCAGCGCCAAGGACATAACCGACGAAGCCAAACGCGCCGGCCGCCGCCGCCGCACGGAGATGCTCGACCTCGGCCTGGAGCTGAGCGCGACCTGGTTCCGCGACCTGGCCGCGGCCGCCTCCGGCGCCACCCGACGTCGTCTACAACCAGGACCGTCTTGCCGAGCTTCAACGAGCGCAGCGTCCCTCGACCCGTCCCGTCCCCGCCGCGCCGCGGAGCTCGTCCAGGACACCCGCCGCCGCCTCGACCTCAACGTCTCCGAGGAGCTAGCTCTGGAGGCGCTCTCGTTTCGCCTCGCTGCCGTTTTCGCCTGAGCTCGCTTGCTGCTCGCGCGCACCCTCCAGGGCCTGCTCCTGGGCCAGCCGGGTTATCTGGGCCGCCTGGCGCGACATCGTCACGCTGAAGTTGAGCGCCAGGCCGAGCAGGAAGAGCAGCACGATCGAGAAGAGGGCGACGTTGGTGTCGCGCACGCCCATCGCGTCGGCGACCAGGCTCAGCAGGCCGGGGAAGGCGGCGCCGACCAGCATCCCCAGGCCGGCGACGAACCAGACCACGCTGTAGCGCTCCTGCAGGCGGTTGCGGCGGATCAGCTCGAGGACCAGCGCCATGAAGGCGAGCGCCAGGACGGCGGCGATGATCCGCGTCTGCGAGGTGAGGTGGACCTTGGGGCTCTGGCTCGCGGCCAGGGCCAGCGCGCTCATCGCTCGCTCGCCTCGGCGTGGCGGGGGCGGAACTGGCCGACCAGCAGCACGATCAGCCCCTTGAAGATGAAGAAGGCCGAGCGCAGCGGCGTCAGGAAGGAGACCCGCCGGCCCGCTCGAGCATCCGCACCGGCACCTCCTCGACCCGCAGGCCTTCGCGCACGGCGAGCTGCAGCGATTCGATCTCGGCGAAGTCGGGCGAGTAGCTGCTCGCTGAACATCGCCATCACGCGCCGGTTGGCCGCCCGCATCCCGCTCGTCGTGTCGGTGAACCGCTGCCGCGTCGCCAGGGTCAGGAAGAAGCGGAAGACGCCGATGCCGATCCGCCGCGAGATCGTCGGCTTGTAGTCGTCGCTCTCGGCTTTGCCGGGGTCGCGGTAGCGCGAGCCGATCACCAGGTCGGCGCGGTCGGCGTAGATCTCGTCCAGCAGCCGGGCCACCTCGGCGGGTGGGTGCTGCCCGTCGGCGTCGAGGTGGGCGCAGGCCTCATAGCCTTCGCGCAGGGCGTACAGGTAGCCGGTCTGCAGCGCCGCCCCCAGTCCCTGGTTGAAGGGCAGCGCGGCGACCAGGGCGCCGGCCTCGCGCGCCCGCTCGCCGGTCGCGTCGGCGGAGCCGTCGTCGATCACCAGCAGGTCGGCCTCGGGGATCGAGGCGCGCACGCCCGCGATCACCTCCGCGACCGAATCCTCCTCGTTCCAGGCTGGGATGAAGACCAGTGTCCGCACCGATCGATTCTCCCACGAAGCCCGGCCGCCCCGCCCCTGTTGGAGTGGCGTTTGTGTTAGTAACTGCTCATGAGACGAATAGGCATGCGACTATGGCTGTCCGGGGCTTTTGCCGCCGTCTCGCTTGATCACGGCCTTCGCCGTCTACCTCTTCGGCGATAACCAACGGGCCCTGGTCGTCGCGGTGATCGTCGGTGTCCTCGCCGGCTTCCTGATCGCGGTCGCGATCTCCCATCGTGTCTCCCGCCTGGCGCAGGCGGCGGGGGAGATGGCCTCGGGCTCCTTCGACGCGCCGCTGACGGTCTCCGGCCCCGACGAGATCGGCGACCTCGCCCGCGCCCTGGAGTCGATGCGGGCCTCGCTGAAAGAGAGCTTCGGCGTGCTCACCGCCGACCGCAACAAGCTCGAGGCGATCTTCGACGGCCTCACCGATGCGGTGATGGTCGTCGACGACGAAGGGCCGGTCCGCTTCTCCAACAGCGCTGCCGTGGAGCTGCTCGACGGCGGCCGCCCGCCCGAGGCGATGCTGCCGCAGCTGCGCCGCGCCGCCGAGGATCGGCTTCGCCGCCCACCCGGCACTGCGGATCGGCGACCGGGCCTACGCGATGCAGGCCCGCGCCCTGCCCGACGAGCGCGCGGTGCTGGCGGTCGTCCGCGACCGCACCGACGAGATGCGCCGCGAGTTCGCCGAAGCCGACTTCGTCTCCAATGCCGCGCACGAGCTGCGCAACCCGCTGGCCGGGCTCTCGGGGGCGATCGAGGTCCTCCAGGGAGGGGCCAAGGACGAGCCCCAGGCTCGCGACCACTTCCTCAATCGCCTCGCCGAGGACGCCGAGCGGATGAACCGTCTGACCCAGTCGCTGCTGACCCTCGCCCGGGTCGAGTCGCTGGGGGCGGGGGAGACCGAGGTGGTCGACGTGCCGATCGCGATCCGCGACGTCGTCGCCGCGGTCGAGGCTCCCAAACACCTCGATCTCGTCGTCGAGTGCGAGCCCGACCTGACCGCGAAGGGGGACCCGACCCTGCTGCGCCAGGTGATGATCGGCCTGGTCACCAACGCCTTCAAGAACACGCCACCCCCCGGCACCGTTACCGTACGCGGCCGCCGCGACGGCGAGACGGACGTGATCTTGGAAGTCATCGACACAGGAACGGGCATCCCCGCGGCGGAGATCGAGCGCGTATTCGAGCGCTTCTACCGGCGCAGTGAGACGCGCAAGCAGGAAGGCTTCGGCCTCGGGCTGGCGATCGCCCGCCGCATGGTCAGCGTGATGGGTGGCGAGATCGGCGCCACCTCGGTCCAGGGCGAGGGCAGCACCTTCTGGGTCCGCCTCCCCGTCGTCGAGCCGAGCCCGACCCCGGTGGCCTGACGATGAGCAGCGGACGCATACTGGTCGCCGACGACGAGCCCTCGGTCCGCGAGTCGGTCGGCTATGCCCTCGCCCAGGACGGCTTCGACGTCGACGTCGCCGCCGACGGCCATGAGGCGGCGGAGAAAGTCGGCGGCGACGGCATCCCCTACGACCTGCTGATCCTCGACATCATGATGCCGGGCCCGAGCGGCCTCGACATCTGCCGTGACGTGCGCTCGCGCAGCGCCGTACCGATCATCGTCCTCACCGCCAAGGACGCCGAGGTCGACAAGGTGGTCGGGCTCGAGGTCGGGGCCGACGACTACGTCACCAAGCCCTTCTCGGTGCGCGAGCTGCTCGGCCGCGTGCGCGCGCAGCTGCGCCGCCGAGAGCTCGACCGCGGCCCGCTCAACCAGGCGGTGCGGATCGAAGCCGGTCCGGTGGCGATCGACCTCGTCCGCCACGTGGCGATGATCGAGGGCGTCCCGGTCAGCCTGACCCGCTCGGAGTTCCAGCTCCTCCGCCTCCTCGTCAGCCGCCCCGGCGAGGTCTTCGCCCGCCGCCAGATCATGGAGGAGCTCTGGCAGACCGAGTTCGACGGCGACGAGCGCGCCTGCGACGTCCACATCTCCAACCTCCGCCAGAAGGTCGAGCGCGACCCGCAGCGCCCCGAGCTGGTCGTCACCGTGCGCGGCGTCGGCTACAAGTTCGACGGCCAGAAGCCCTGAGCGCCGCACCGGGCGAGGTGCGTTTCATCCGCGCCCCGCGGCATGCTTCGCCCACCTTGAGGCGCGACCCGTCCTACTTCCTCGTCGCCGGTGTGGCCCTGCGCGACGAGATGGCGAGGCTGCGGGCCCTGCCGGCGTTCGCCGGCGGCCCCCTGCCCGGCCGCGAGCCCGAGCTCAAGGTGCGGCGGGCGCGCCGGCGCCCCAACCGGCTCGGCTTCGCCGTGCCGAGCCAGTTCCGGCTCTCCGTCACGGCGTACCCGGGGATCCGCCCTGGCGACGTCCTCGAGACGCTCCTGCACGAGCTGGTCCACCTGCACGTCGGTCGCGCCGCCGAGCCGCACGGCTGGCATGGCCGCACCTTCAAGCGGACGCTCGCGCGGGCCATGGATGAGGCATACGGGGTTGTCGGGCTGAGGCCGCGAAGCACCGTCCACGGCACCTACGCCGAGGCGATCGAGCGGGCCAGGCTCGCCAGGTTCGAACCGCTGCAAATGCAGGTTTGACGATGACCGGCTCCGGCGCTCGAGCCCAGGTCTCATCGGTCGTGCGTCCCCGCGAAGTGGCGCGGGCGGTGACGCCCCTGGAGCTCTTCTTCGACCTCGTCTACGTCTTCACCGTCAGCCAGCTCGCCCACAACCTGTTCGAGCACGTCGACGCCAGGGGGATGGTCGAGACGGTCGTCCTGACCCTGGCCGTGATGTACGCGTGGTTCATGACCGTGTGGACCTCGAACTGGCTCGACGGCGACCGCAGGCCCGTCCAGCTGATGCTGCTCGGCCTGATGTTTGCCAGCCTGCTGATGTCCACCTCGGTCTCGGAGGCGTTCGGCGACCGCGCGGGGCTGTTCGTGATCGGCTACCTCTCGATCCAGGTCGGCCGGACCGCCTTCGCGGTATGGGCCTTTCGCGGCCACCGGCTGCACATGCACTTCGTCAACGCCCTGGCCTGGGAGATCGGAACCGCGCCGATCTGGATCGCGGGCATCGCGGTCGACGGCGATGCCCGCCTTACGGTCTGGGCGGCCGCGGTCCTGATCACCTACGGCGGCGTGATCGCGGGACACCCGCTGCCCGGCCGCAGGAGCCCCTTCAGCTCCGACAGCCAGATCTACGCCGAGCACCTGCTCGAGCGCTTCCGCCTCTTCTTCCTGATCGCATTGGGTGAGACCGTGCTCACGATCGGCAACGCCTTCGCCGGCCAGCCGCTCCAGGCCGACCGCCTCCTCGTTCTCGCCATCGCCTTCGCCGGCACCGTCGCGCTCTGGTGGTGCTACTTCCACCGGGCCGAGGACATCGGCCTGAAAGCTGCCGAGGGCGCCGCCGACGCCTCGCGAATAGTCGGCCTCGGCAACTACACCCTGATCCTGATGGTGATCGGCATCGTCGCGATCGCCGTCGGCGACGAGCTCGCCATCGTCAACCCCCACGACCCCAACACCCTCGACACAGCCGCGCTCATCTTCGGCGGCCCGGCGATCTTCCTGCTCGCTCAGCTGGGATATATGCGCCGAGCGACCGGCAGCGTGCCCCGCTCCCGTCTCCTCGCCTGCCTCGCACTGCTCGCCCTGGCCGTCGCCACCGCTCCGCTCGGCCTCCTGGCCGCAGTAGCAGCGGCAAGCGTGACCCTTCTCGCGGTGGCGGTTGCCGACACCAGGGCCGACGCGGTTGGATTTCGTCCAGGAGTTGCGCCTAGGGAATCGTCTGCGCCTTAACCCACTCTACGAATGCATCCTCGGAGAGCCGGCTTGCGGCGAGTGCCTCGACCACGTCCGCTGTTTCGTCCTGGCCCCCATCAGGGTGCTTGAAGGCCAGGCCCGCACGTTCGAGTTGGATCAACATGCAGAGGTAGCCGGTGCGCTTGTTGCCATCGGGGAGCGGGTGGTTGCGGATGATGCGCGAACAGACGATTGCGGCGCGTTGGGCCGGATCTGGGTAGAAGAGATCGGAGCCGAAGCCGGCAAACGGCGCTGCGAGGGCAGACTCCGCCTGCCCCAGGCGAGCAGCTTTCCTCAGGGCCTTGCCATCGATGCCGAGTATGCGCTCGGCTATGGCCAGGAAGTCGAGGATGTCGATCTGCTCATTCATGGTGCGTGGTATCAAGCCACCTTGACATGAAGCACTCTGATATCTATTTTCAGGTAGGAACCGAACACCCCTGCAAGGACTCGAATGATGACAAAAGCATTCACTATGCGACTCTCCGAGCACAAGGCCGCCGAGCTCGAGGCGGTAGCTCGAGCTGATGGCGTGCCTGTTGCGGAGGTCGTGCGGGACGCGATCGACCGCCACATCGACGCGCGGCGGAAGGACAAGGACTTTCAGGCCCGACTCACCAAGCTGATCGAGGACAACCAACGAGTCCTCGATCGTCTTGCCCTGTAGCTGAAGTCTGGGGCACGTAAATCTCCGGGTATCCTCAGCAAGTGATGCTGGATGCGCATACATCGGACCGTCTGGCAAGAGTCGGCAATCGGGCTCGGGCCGCCGAGGCTCGTGGGGATGATGCTGTGGCCGGCGAGGAGTGGCGTCGCTACCGGCTCATCCGCGACGCTGGTCGCGACCCAGACGAGCTGCTTGCCGAGGGCATCGCACTGAGCGTGCAGGCGGCGGAGCTCGCGGCAGGTCAGTGACGGGCTTCGGCCGAATTCTGGACGACCTCAATGGCGCCGGTGTCCGCTACGTCCTGATCGGGGGGATCGCCCTGATTCGCCACGGGGTAGTGCGGGCAACGCGGGATGTCGATGCCGTTTTCGATCCCGATCCCTCCAACGTGGAGCGCATAAGCGCTCTTATCCAGCAGTGGGGGGCGACTCGTCCCGACGGTTCGCCGATCCCAGAGGGCAGCATCGTTGGCAACCGAACAATTCACCTGGCTACGCCACATGGCGATCTCGACCTGCTGGCCGAGAATGTGGCAACTGTGGGTTTCTCGGATCTCCTGGCTCGAGCGGAGACTCGTCGCGTAGATGGGGTGGAGGCCCCGATCTGCTCGCTAGCCGATCTGGTCGCGCTGAAGCGCATCGCAGGCCGCGAGCGCGACCAAGTCGACCTGGCCGATCTCGAAGCGGCTCATGGCGAGCTTCCTGACAGTCGCGATCCTGACACCTGATCGCCACGGCTCACCCGGGCCAAGCCGACGCCCGGATTCGAACCGGGGACCCCTTCATTACGAGTGAAGTGCTCTACCAACTGAGCTACGTCGGCGGGTTGGTGCATTGTAGGAGCGCAACGGCCCATCGGGGCCGCCGTGCCCTGCGGTGCCGCGGGCCCTACTTGCGCTTGGCGACGAAGGAGATCGAGCTGCCGGGGCGGGCGCAACTTACCGCGAGGCCGCGATCAGTGGCGGTGCCGAGGCAGTGGTAATCGCCTACCGTGCAGGATGTCCGCGAGGCGCCGGCGGGCGTCGCGCAAGCGCCCTTTGCGGTCCAGCCCGCGACGATGCGGCGGCCCGTGGCGCAGCCGACGCCGCTCGCCCGCAGCGCCTCGACGCCGGCCGGGGTGTCGGCACAGGCGGGTACCGCGGAACCCGGTGGGGCGGCGGTGGTCTTCGTCGACCCCTCGCCCGAGGATTCCGTGCCCGAAGAGCCGCAGCCGTTCGCCAGGATCGCGAGCAGGGCAACCGCGAGCAGGCCGACGGCGACCGGGAAGAGTGCTGGGTGGCGGGCGCCCCTCATCGCCCGCCACCCTATCTATGGCGTTGCACTCCCCTGTCGAATCGATTTGCTCGCGCCGCGCGGGAGGCTCCCGCAAACCGGGCAGTCCGGCTCGGGTACGACTGGCTCCCGCTCCACCTCCATCGTGCGCAGGTCGTAGATGTGGCCGCAGCCGAGCGTCGAGGGCTGGGCCAGGCCGGTGAGGTAATGCATCACGTCGAGGCCGATCTGGCCGCCGATCAGCCCGCAGGCCGGGCCCAGGGTCGCCGCCGGGGATTCTTGGCCGCGCTGTTGCTCGATCGCCACGTCGAAGAGCGGGTAGGTGCGCCGGTAGCCGATCTCCTGGCAGGCGAAGCAGCCGGTCCAGCCGGGGACGTAGAGCGGTCCGACCCGGGCGATCGGCGGGAAGTGGCTCATCGCGATGAAGGGGATGCGCGCCGAGAAGCAGGCGGAGTTGATCCAGTGCTCGATGTCGTGGGCGGGCCAGTCGCAGGCGTCGATCACCATGTCGTAGCCCTCGATCGTCTCGGCGATCGCCGCTTCGCTGTCGAGCTTTTGCACCCGGGCCTCCACCCGGATCGAGGAGTTGAAGGCGCTGAGCCGCTCCGCCGCCGCCTCCGCCTTGAGCCGGCCGACATCGGCCTCGCTGTAGAGGACCTGGCGGTTGAGGTTGCTCATCTCGACCCGGTCGAAGTCGACCAGCAGCATCTCGCCGACGCCGACGCAGGCCAGATTGAGGGCCGACCAGCCGCCGAGCCCGCCGACGCCGAGCACCGCGATCCTCGATTTTTCCAGGGTTTCCTGGCACTGCGATGGGGTCGGTCCGGCTCGAGATGTCGCTGAAGTAGCGCAGCTGGCGATCGAAGCGCTCGACGACGGCATCGGCGATCAGGTCGTCGTCGCCGGCGTCCTCGACCACGCCCAGCTCCTCGAGCTGGGCGAGCAGGTCGCAGACCTCGTCCTCACCGAACTCCTCGATCAGCTGCTCGCGGGTTCTCTCCCCGTCGAGGGCGTTGAGAAGCCGTTCTCCCTCGACGTCGGGTTCCTCTATGTGGATGTCGGCGCCTGCGCTGGGTCGCAGCAGGTAGAGGTCGCCATTGGGCGCGTGCATCTGCTGAGTGGTGCGCTTGACTCGCGGACGATCCATCGAGCGGGCCTCCTTGTCGGCTTACTTCGATACAGACCGGGCTATTAGTCGAATTAGTTTCGACTAAAGAATATCTACTGAAGCCAAAGACAAATTCGGTACGAACATAGCGCTATTTTGGGACTACAGAATGTCCAACGATTGGGAGGGACGGTCGCCATGCCGAACAAGCGCCGGAGCATCAAGGCTGTTCTCAGCGGAGGGCAACTGAAGAAATTCATCGACCCCCGGCTGATCAAAGCCCTCGGGCACCCGATACGCGAGCACGCCCTGGCCGTCTTCAACGAGCGGGTTGCCAGCGCCACCGAGATCGGCGAGGAAATCGGCCTCGAGGTGGAGGCGTTCTACAGCCACGTGGCAACGCTCGAGAAGATGGGCTGCATCGAGCAGGTCGAAACGAGGCAGCACCGTGGCGGCAAGGAGCGCTTCTTTCAGGCGACGACAACGGCCGGGCTTTTCGACGATCGGCTTTGGCCGCGGATTCCCAAGTCCCTGAAGTCGGACCTGGCGGTTGGCATGCTTCGATCACTGTTTGGCGAGGCTGTCGGCGCACTGAGGGCGGGAACGTTCAACGCCCGGGATGACCGTCACTTGAGCTGGACACCAGGGACCCTCGATGCATTGGGCTGGCGAGAACTGATGACCTTGCTGGAGCAAACGCTGAAAATGGTGATCGCGATCCAAGGAAGAAGCAGGGCGAGGATCGCAAGGTCGGGTGAGCCGGGGATCCCGGTGACCATTGGCCTCCTGGGCTTCGAAGCCGGCGCTTCGAGATGGGTGCCCGAGTGGTGACGATTAGGGGTCGGCCAGCTCACGAGCGCGGCTGAAGACTGCGTCGAGCATCGGCACGGTGAGGCGGCCGGTGAAGGTGTTCTGCTGGCTTGGGTGGTAGCAGCCGAGCAGCGTCCACCGCCCTGCCACGGCCTCTGCGCCGTGGCCGAAGCGCGGTTTCGGACGCGGCAGCTCGTCGCCGAGGGCCCCGATCGCACGCAGCGCCCCGTCCCAGGCGAAGGCGCCGAGGGCGACGATCGTGCGGCAGCGCTCGAGCAGGTCGAGCTCCCGCTCGAGATACGGCAGGCAGCTGTCGCGCTCCTGCGGCGTCGGCCGGTTGGCCGGTGGCGCGCAGCGGACCACCGCGGTGACGTAGGCGTCCCTGAGGCGCAGGTCGTCGCCGCGGCACTCCGAGGTTGCCCGGTTTGCGTATCCCGCCCGGTGCAGCGCCGCGTAGAGCCACTCGCCCGAGCGGTCGCCGGTGAACATGCGGCCGGTGCGGTTGGCGCCGTGGGCGGCGGGTGCGAGGCCGACGATCGCCACACTCGCGGCGGGGTCGCCGAAGCCGTCCAGGGGGCGAGCCCAGTAGCTCCTCGCCGCGAAAGCGGCGCGGCGGGTCGGCGGCTCGCTCCTCGCGCCACTCGACCAGGCGCGGGCAGCGGCGGCAGGCGTGGATTTCGTCTGCCAGCGCAGCTGAAATCGTCAGAATTCGGTCAGTTGCCGGGAAGGTCGTGCGCTGCTCATGCCGGAACTGAATCACGAACACGCGAGTTGAAGAAGGTCGGGCGAACCCAATCCCACGACGGAATCGGAGTTCGCCCACCTTCTGCTAGCGACCCTTGATGGTCGAAAGCACAGGAACGACGTCTCCGCTCTTGCAGATCTTCACCCTGCCTCACCCCCTTCGCAATCATCAGCTCTTGCGGTGGGAGTCGCGACCCTTCCCAGTTCAAAGATTTAGACCAATCGATTACTGGAAAAAGTTCCAGTAATGAACAATCCGGCTGTATAAGTGGCTTTTCGGTTTGCCGATTGGCTATCGTCTTCAATACGATGGAGTGGTTCTAATACCGCGCAACGAATCGGAGGAGTCGCTTTGGCCGCAAAGGGCAAGACCAAGACAGCGAAGAAGGGCAAGAAAGCCACCGGCGTCGATCAGAAACTCGTAAAGGCGCTGGCGCACGCACTGCGCGTGCAGATCCTGATGATCCTCAACGAGAGGATGGCGAGTCCCAATGAACTCTCGAAGGAGCTCGGATGAGGGCCTGAGCCAGGTCAGCTACCACGTCAAAGTCCTCAAGGACTTCGAATGCATCGAGATGGTCAAGACCGAGCCCCGGCGTGGGGCTGTCGAGCACTACTACAGGGCGACCTCCCGGGCCTTCCTTGCGGATCGCGATTGGAAGCACCTGCCCGACTCGATCAAGCCCGGGGTGTCGGGGTCGGTGTTCGAGAGCGTCGTCGACGATGTGGTCAGGGCGATGGAAGGCGGCACCTTCAACGCGCGCGACGACGTTCACCTCAGCTGGACTCCCGGCGTGGTTGACCAGCAGGGATGGAACGAATCCGCAGAGCTGGTCAACGACACGCTCGACAAGCTGATGAAGATCCACACCGGCAGCTCAAAACGACTCGCGAAGTCCGGCGAGGAGGGCATTCCCGTTACGGCGGTGCTGATGAACTTCGAGAGCGCTGGCGCAGAGGCCAAGGCGTCCCAGGGGCGCAAAAAGCGTAAAGCGAAGAAAGCAGCGAAAAAGGTTTAGCGACCCCGCAGACCGGAGTCCATAAGCTTCGCGCCCTTGCAGGGCACGAAGCTCAATCGACTCGGTCTCGGAAGGCAGCGGCGCGGCGTCAGCCGCGCCGCTGCCTGTTTCATCGCCTGCGCGCTGGCGGCGATTGCCGTCGGTTGCGGAAGCAGCGGGGACAACGCCCCGGCTGAGAGTGAAAAGGCCGCCGATGCAGCGGTCCTCAACGAAGCCCTCGCGCAGGAACTGACGACGGTGGACGCCTATGGGCGGGCCATGGCGCTTCTCCACGGCCCCACCCTTGCCCTCGCGGCCGAGTTCCGCGGTCAGGACCAGGCTCACGTCGACGCCCTGACCAAGGCGATCCGCGGGCTGGGCGGCGAAGCCGAAGCCGAAGCGGGCGAACTCGAAGCCCCGGGCCCGCAGGGCCGGGCGGAAGCGCTCGTGCTCGCCTACGAAGAGGAGAACGCCGCCTTGGCCCAGGCCCTCAACGCGGCACCGAGCCTGTTTACCCCAGGGCCCCGCACCCTCGCCGCCTCCCTGGCCGCCAGTCATGCCCAGCACCTGGCCGTCCTGCGCCAGGCTCTTGGCGCCCGCCCCATCGCGGCGGTTCCGTACGCGCTCGAATCCGGCTACCTGCCGCCGCCCGGCACCACTCCTGGCGGCGGCGGAAGGTCCAAGTAGTGGACATGCACGCCCGACGGCCGGTCAACCCGGCATGATGCGGGCGTGACCGGGGTCCTCTACGCGATCGGCCGCTTCTGCTCGCGGCATCACTGGCCGACGATCGGCGCCTGGCTGGTCCTCGCCGTCGGCCTGGTCCTCGTCGGCCAGGCCGGCGAGAGCAAGACCAACGACAACCTGACCCTGCCCGGCACCGGCTCGACCATCGGCGACCGAACTGCTCGAAGACAACCTGCCCGAACAGGCCTACGGCAGCAACCCGCTGGTCTTCCAGGCCAGGGCGGGGGCGGCGCTGACCGCGCCCAAGTACGCGGCCGCGATCGGCCAGAAGCGGTCAAGCGGCTGAACGAAATGCACGACGTCAACTCGGCCGTCAGCCCGCTCAGCCCGGAGGGCGCGAACCTTCCTCAGCAAGGACCGCTCCGTCGCCTACGTCGCCGGTCGTGCTCGGCATCGGCCCGGGCGAACTGACCGAAGCGCAGGCCCAGGCGGTCCTCGACGCCGGCAAGCCGGCCGAAGCGGCCGGCCTCGAGGTCTCCGTCGGCGCCTACGTCGGCCAGGCAGCTCTCCAAGCCCGACACCGGCGCCAGCGACGCGATCGGCATCGCCGCGGCGATCGTCATCCTGCTCTTCGCCTTCGGCACGGCGACGGCGATGGTGCTGCCGATCTTCTCGGCGATCCTCGGCCTCGCCTGCTCGCTCTCGATCATCCGCCTGCTCGAGCACGTCGTCCAGGTGCCGAGCGTCGCCTCGACCCTGGCGACGATGATCGGCCTCGGCGTCGGCATCGACTACGCGCTCTTCATCGTCACCCGCCACAAACTCCAGCTGCAGCGAAGGGATGGAGCTGCGCGAGTCGATCGCCCGCGCGACCGCGACCGCCGGCGGCGCCGTCGTCTTCGCCGGCTTCACCGTCGTGATCGCGCTCTGCTCGCTCGCCTTCGCCGGCATCCCGCTGGTCAGCACGCTCGGCTTCACCGCGGCGATCGCCGTCGTGATCGCGGTCGGCGCGGCGACCACGCTGCTGCCGGCGATGCTGGGGGCGCTCGAGCCTCCGGATCAACTCGCTGCGGGTGCAGTTCGGCAAGACCCACCCCGACGACGTCAAGCCGCACGGCTGGACGCCGCTGGGCTCGTGGCGTCGCCGACCGCCCCTGGCGCTCGGCGCTGGCCGCGCTGGCGGTCCTGGTCGTGCTCGCGATCCCGCTCCTCCAGCTCGAGCTGGGCCAGAACGACCTCAGCGCCCTGCCCAAGTCGACGACCGCGCGCCAGGCCTACGACAGCCTCACGCTCGGGCTTCGGGCCGGGCGTCAACGGGCCGCTGCTGATCGCCTCCGAATTCGACAGCCCGGCCGAAGCGAAACAGGTGCTGCCGGGGCTGGAGAGCGGCGGTCGGCGAAGCAGCCGACGTCGACGGCGTCTCCGAACCGACCCTGGACAAGGCCGGGACGGTGGCGGTCTTCACCGTGATCTCCAAGTCGGCGCCGTGGGCGGACGAGACCGTCAGCCTGGTCGAAGACCTGCGCGACACGACGATCCCGGCGGCGCTGAAGGGGACCGGCGCCGACTCCTACGTCGGCGGCCAGACCGCCGGCTACATCGACCTCGCCACCCAGATCGCCGACAAGCTGCCGCTGATGATCGCGATCGTCGTCGGCCTCAGCTTCATCGTCCTGCTGCTCGCCTTCCGCTCGCTGCTGGTGCCGATCAAGGCGGCGGCGATGAACCTGCTCTCGGTCGCCGCCGCCTACGGCGTCGTCACCGCGGTCTTCCAGCTCGGCTGGGGCTCCTCGCTGATCGGCCTCGACCACCCGATCCCGATCGTCAGCTTCGTGCCGCTGCTGATGTTCGCGATCCTCTTCGGCCTCTCGATGGACTACGAGGTCTTCCTGCTGACCCAGATGCGCGAGCACTACCGGCAGAACGAAGACGAGAAGGAGGCGGTGATCGCAGGGCCTGGCCAACACCGGCCGGGTGATCACCTCGGCGGCGGCGATCATGGTCTGCGTCTTCACCAGCTTCGTCCTCAACGGCAACCCGATCGTGAAGGAGTTCGGCGTCGGCCTGGCGGTGGCGATCGCGATCGACTCGACCCTGGTCCGCTGCCTCCTCGTCCCGGCGATCATGGTCCTGATGGGCAAGCGAGCCTGGTGGCTCCCCAAATGGATGGACCGCTGGGTCCCCCACATCAGCATCGAGGGCGAGGACTTCTTCGCCGCCCGCGAAGCGGCCCTCGCCCAGCCGCCGACGGGCCGATACGTCAAGGTGACCTTGACGTATCGGCCCGTCGGCCCCCGGAGGAGGGAGACTGAGCGGGTGTTTCCGCTCAATCTGCCCAATGCGCTGACGCTGTTGCGGATCCTGGCGGTGCCGGTGGTCGTCGTCGCGCTGCTGGGGGAGACGCCGAACGGGGATGCGCTCGCCGCCGCGGTGTTCGCCCTGGCGGCGCTCACCGACGGGCTCGACGGCTACTTCGCCCGCTCCCGCGGGGCGGTCACCACCTTCGGCAAGCTGATGGACCCGATCGCCGACAAGCTGCTGATCGTCGCGGCGCTGGTCTCGCTGGTCTCCCTCGACCGGCTCGAACGCCTGGGTGGCGATGGTGATCATCGCCCGCGAGTTCGCCGTCACCGTGATGCGGGCGATCGCGGTCGAGCGCGGCATCGTGATCTCCGCCAGCTGGCTGGGCAAGGTGAAGACCGTCCTGCAGATCGCCGCCGTGATCGCCCTGATCGCCGCCAACCCCGCCCCGGCCTGGGTCGACGTGCTCGTCTACCTCGCCGTCGCCGCGACCCTGATCAGCGGCGCCGACTACTTCTTCGGCCTGCGCCGCCGGATCGAGGAAGAGCGGGCAGCGCGCGCGGCGCCGAAAACGAAGCCGAGCTAGGCGCCCGGAGCCTCCAGCCACTCGCGCATGGTGGTGTGGCGCTCCTGGTGCTCGCCGCTGAGCGAGCTCGTGCGCGGAGGTCGCCGAGGGTGCCGTAGCGCTCGGCGACGACGTTGTGGCGGTGGATCGTCTCCAGGTTCTCCTGGCGGGCCATGACGAAGGCCTCGGCGGGCAGGTCGGGGTAGCCCTCGACCACCGGCGCGGATCATCTCCCGCACGCAGTCCTCGACGAAGCGCGGCTGTTCGTGCGCCTTCGCCACCACCGCCAGCTCGTCCGGGCGCTTCATCAGCTCGTAGATCTCCGAGCTCATCGAGCCCTCGACGATGCGCAGCAGCTCCGGCGCGTCGATCCACGCGTCGCCCGCCCTCCGGGCAGCCGACGTAGAGCGTGCCGATGCCGCGCTGGTTGTGGGTGGCGACGGGAACCGCCTCGATCGCCCGCTCGACCTGCTCGGGGTCGAAGCCCGCCGCGGCCAGCCGTTCGCGGGCCAGCTCGGCGACCATCTCCTGGGCGCACGGGCAGGCCGTCATCCCCTGCGCCTGCACGCCGGTCAGGGTCCGCGTCCCCCGCTCCGAGGCGACCGCGGTGCCGAAGAGGCCGTAGATCTCCTGGGTCGAGTGCCCCGTCGCCGGCGTGCTCACCGTCTCCGGGTAGCGTGCCGTGACGGAGACCTCGGCGCGGCGGCCCCGCTGGCGCTCGCGCACGCGCTGGGCGATGTGGGCGGCGAGGATCTCGGCCCGGAACGCCTCGCCGAGCACGACCTCGTCGATCGCCTCGCCGACGATCCTCCTCGAAGCG
The DNA here is from genome assembly GCA_963714665.1 of uncultured Solirubrobacterales bacterium. GTDB lineage: Bacteria > Actinomycetota > Thermoleophilia > Solirubrobacterales > 70-9 > VRUE01. The sequence goes on from CAVQPE010000008.1 coordinate 779,251, forward strand.
CGACATGTGGACCCCGGCCTGGCGCGGCTCGAGGTCGACGAAGCACTCGAAGTTGGCGTGGTAGAGGTTCTCGGCGCCGTCAGCCTTGACCCGGATCACCTTCTCGACGCCAGTCACGCCGACCCGCGAGAGGCTGACCTGGGTCGCCGGAACCGACGCCTGCACGTCGGGGGCGCTGAGTGGGGCTGTCGGCGTCGTCGGGGTCGCCACGCCTTATGAAGAGTAAGCAACCGCTGTCCCCGGGGGCGGCTGCCCGGGGACAGGCGATTCGTTTTTTCTGCCTATACTTGGCCGCGGTCGGAGCGATGGGGCCGGCCCCCCGGTCAGGGGAGAGGGTTGCACCGGAGGCAGTGAGATCGAACCGTTGGAGACGGTCCCGCAGGGACTGGATCGGGATTCGGATGCGCAGCCGTTCGCGGAGCCAGAGGAGCTGCGCGGGCTGATCGCGCTGGGCCGCGAGCGCGGCTACCTCACCTTCGAGCAGATCGCCACCACCCTCGAGGAGGCCGAGGTCACCAAGGAGCAGGTCTCGGCCCTGCACGCGCACCTGCTCGAGCAGGGGGTCGAAGTGATCGCCGAGGAGGGCGTCGACGCCTACAAGGAGCAGCGCGCGGAAGCGACCAACGGCGGCGAGAAAAAAGCCGAGCTGGACCTCACCGTCGAGCCCAGCCTCGACTCGCTGCGCCTCTACCTGCGCTCGATCGGCCAGGTCGACCTGCTCACCGCCGCCCAGGAGGTGGAGCTGGCGAAACGGATCGAGCGCGGCGACATGCTCGCCAAGCGGCAGATGGTCGAGGCCAACCTGCGGCTCGTGGTCTCGATCGCGAAAGGCTATCTGGGCCGCGGCCTCAGCTTCCTCGACCTGATCCAGGAGGGCTCGCTCGGCCTGATCCGCGCGGTCGAGAAGTTCGACTACCGGCGCGGCTACAAGTTCTCCACCTACGCCACCTGGTGGATTCGCCAGGCGGTGACGCGGGCGATCGCCGACAAGGCGCGGACGATCCGCATCCCGGTCCATATGGTCGAGAAGCTGAACCGGGTCGCCCACGTCGAGCGCCAGCTCGTCCAGTCGCTCGGGCGCGAGCCGGAGCCGGACGAGATCGCCGCCGAGCTGCGCTGGCCGCTCGACGAAGTGCGGGACATCCTTCGCGTCTCCCAGCTTCCGGTCTCGCTGGAGAAGCCGGTCGGCGACGAGGACGAATCCGAGCTCGGCGACTTCGTCGCCGACGAAGAGGTGGCCGAGCCGTTCGAGGAGGCGAGCGAGCACCTGCAGCGCGAGGGGGTGCGCAAGGCGCTCGACTCGCTGCCCGAGCGCGAGCGCCAGGTGATCGAGCTGCGCTACGGCCTCTCCGGCCTGGAACCGCTGACGCTCGAGGAAGTCGGCCGCACCTTCGGCGTCACCCGCGAGCGGATCCGCCAGATCGAGACCAACACGCTGAAGAAGCTGCGCGGCTTGCCCGAGGCGCAGATGCTGCGCGACGCGGTCTAGAGACTCAGCGCGGCTCCAGCACGAAGACCGCTATGTCGCGGTCGGTTCGCGCCTCGTAATCGTCGAAGCCGGCGTACTGCTCGTTGTGCTTGCGCCAGAGCTCGGCGCGCTCGCTCGCCCTCGGCGACACGCGCCCGCACCTGCCGGCGGTCGCGGCCGACCTCGACTTCGGCATCCGGGTTGGCCTTGAGGTTGAGCGACCAGGCGGGGGTGCGGGCGTTGCCCGCGTTGGAGCCGATCACCGAGAGCCGCTCGCCATCGGCGAGGTAAACGACCGGAGCTGTGCGCTGCTGGCCCGACTTGCGCCCGGTCGTCGTCAGCAGCAGGACCGGCGCCCGGCCGATCTTGTTCGCCAGCCGGCCGCCCGAGAGCCGGTAGACCGGCACGTTCAGCTTGCCGGCCCAGCGCAGCGCCGGGGCGCCCATCGAAGTCGAGATCCGCGAGAAGAACCTGTCGCTCGGCACGTCGCGAGTATCCCACGGCCTCGTAAGGTGAGTGCCGATGGCCGACCCGCATCCATTCCGCCGCGCCGCCGAAGCCAAGGACCTGGAGCTGCTGGCCGAGACACTGCGCGAGGACGTCGAGCTGCACAGCCCGATCCTCTTCCGGGGCTTCGAGGGCCGCGAGGTCGTCACCCAGGTGCTGACCCACGTCGCCGCCACCCTCGAGGACCTCACCTATACGGACGAGCTGACCGAGGGCAACACGGTCGCGCTCCGCTTCAAGGCCCGCGTCGGCGACCGCGAGCTGGAGGGCATCGACTTCCTCGAGCTTGACGACGAGGGCCGCGTCGCCGTCCTCACCGTCTTCATGCGCCCGATGTCCGCCCTCACGGCGTTCAACGAGCAGATGATGAAGCGGCTCGGCGTCTAGAATTGCAGCGTCTCCGGGGGAGTGCCCGAGTGGTTAAAGGGGACTGGCTGTAAACCAGTTGGCTATGCCTACACAGGTTCGAATCCTGTCTCCCCCATTCGTTTGACCGCTTGGCCGGTTACTCGGTGAGCGCGTGTGGATCGGAGATCCAGCGAGACTCGAGGCCGAGATGATCGCCGAGGTGGTCGAGGTGCTGGTCGAAGTGCACGACGCCGATGCCCATGTGCTGGGCAGCAGCAGCAACCGTCAGGTCGGTGAGAGGGAAGCGATGGGCCCCGTGGGACCCGGCCGCTGCCAGCTCGCGCATGGTTGCCAGGACCGCACGCTGAACGGCGCGATCCACGGGTATCTCCCGCATGGTGTCCAAGGTGCGCTCGACTGCGGTGATCCCATCCGCTCCTCGTGCGTCAACCATCAGCTCGTAGCGCACAGGCCAGCACCAGCGAAGCTCGCCGCGTTCGATTGCGCCAAGCAGTAGGTCACGAGCCTTGTCGTCTCGACGAGCCCGCATCCAGGCCGAGGTATCCGCGAGCACCGGGCCGCTGCCGTCCCAAAGCCGTTCCGACATCAGGCAGCAGGCGGCGCGTTGAGGCGATCGATCGCTGCTAGGTCAAGGTCGAACTGCTCGGAATCCATCGCCTCAAACAGGGCCTCGGCGGCGCCACGGCGGTCGCGCCCAGCCTCCAGCTCCGCCTCGGCTCCCTCGACAGCAAGGCGGCGCAGAAGCGTGGCATCGGCCTCGCGGGTGCCGGTGGCGGCGCGAACCCGTGCCAGCGCCTCCCCCAGCTCCGGGTCTGCGGTCACGGCGATTCGAGGGTGTTTGGAGGGCATTGCCACCGTAGTGTAACTCATCGGAGTAACACCGAGCAAATCGCCCGAACCAGCCTCCACCTCATCGCGAGCTGAAGCGATTCAACGGCGCTTGAGCCACTCGACCTACAGCCAGTACCTGCGCTGCCATTTGACGCTCGCGACCAAGACGAGCACCATGCCGGGGAGGCCGATAAGGATCTGCAGCAGGTCGCTGAGATTCGACCCAAAGACCATCGAGCATCCAGAGATCAGCAGGCCCAATAGAACAAGCGCCAGATAGTCCAGCTGCATCTCTACGGGCAGCAGCTCCCGCTTCGACCGGAACGAGCTTCCGGCTGCGACGATCAACAGGTACAGCACCGGTGCGATGAGCAGCACCCCGCCGATCACCGGCACGCCGTAGCTGAAGTACCGCGCCGAAAAGCAAGGAACGCGCGATCGGTCCAGACGTGCTCGTCTTGAGGCCGAAGATGCCCTCGCCCTCCATGGCTCCCCCCTGAAGAAATGCCGGCAGGTACGAGCCCCTGCGAATAGCATCGACGTAGCTGGAGATCAGCGAGTAGTGGATCTCTTGGAGCGGCTCCAGTGCCGGTCTTAGCTGCGCGCCTTCCTCCGGCTCCTCGCTGCTCACGCGGGAAAAGTAATGAACCCGTCGGTCTCTCCACGGCACGGTTGCTTAGCGATCCGGGATGATGATGAGATGAATTCACCTTCTCTCGACGGCCGAGTGGTTGCGATCGCCGGAGTCGCCGGTGGGCTTGGGCCGGTGGTGGCCGAGCGCTTGGCCAACGCCGGTGCCACGGTCGCCGGGGCCGACGTCTCGCAGGAGCGGATCGACGAGGTCGGCTCGGGGCTGGGCCTTCCCCAGGAGCGCTGGGACGGGCGCGCGGTGAACCTGCTCGACGAGGCGGCGACGCGGGAGTGGTGCGCGGAGCTGCTTGAGCGCTTCGGCCGGGTCGATGCCCTGCTGCACCTGGTCGGCGGCTGGCGCGGGGGGCAGCCGCTGCACGAGGAGCCGCTTGCCGACTGGGACCTGCTGCACGACCTGCTAATCCGGACCGTCCAGCAGACGACCCGCGCCTTTCACGACGCTCTGCTTGCGAGCGAGCACGGCCGCTTCGTCCTCGTCTCCGCCAAGCAGGCGCAGGCGCCCTCGAACTCGAATGCGGCCTACGCCGCCGCCAAGGCCGCGGCGGAGGCTTGGACCCTTGCCCTCGCCGACGGCTTCGAAGGCACCGCCGCCACCGCCAACATCATCGTCGTCGACGCGATCCTCACTCCCCGCATGCGGGAGGAGAGCCCGGACGAGGACTTCCCCACCTTCACCTCCGCCGAGGCGATCGCCGAGGCGATCGCATTCCTCTGTTCAGGCGCCGCCGAGAAGATGAACGGCCAGCGCCTGGCGCTTACGATGCGAGGGTGAGCAAGAGCCCATCGAAGCCCGCCAAGGGCGAGATGACGATTCGCGAGCTGGCGGAGCGGACGGGAATGACGGTGCGCAACATCCGCGCCCACCAGACCCGCGGGCTGCTGCCGCCGCCGCTGGTGCGGGGGCGCACCGGCTATTACAACGAGGAGCACGTGGCGCGGATCGCGCTGACGCGGGAGATGCAGGCCGACGGGCTCAACCTGGAGGCGATCCGGCGGGTGCTCGAAAGCGGCGACGGTGCCGCCACCGAGATCTTCGACTTCACCCGGGCACTGCGCGCCCCCTTCGAGGACGAGGCGCCCGAGATAATCGAGGCCGAGGAGTTGGCGAGTGTTTGGGGAACGGGGGGTACTCCCGATCCCGACCTGATGCGCCGCGCGGAGAAGCTCGGCATCCTGCGCGCCCTGCCCGACGGGCGCATCGAGGTGATCAGTCCCCGCCTGGAGCGCGCCGCCGTGGCACTCGCCGAGCTGGGGGTCGGGCCCGAGGGCGCCCTCTCCACCGCGGAGAAGCTGCGCCGCAACGCCGATGGCGTGGCGCGCGCCTTCGTCGACCTCTTCGTCAAGGAAATCTGGCAGCCATTTGACCGTGCCGGCCGCCCGGAGGCCGACTGGCCCAAAGTGCGCGAAGCGCTGGACCGCATGCGCCCGCTCGCCTCGGACGCCCTGCTCGCCGTCTTCCAGATCGCGATGGGCGAGGCGGTGGAGAAGGCCAGCGAGCGCACCCTGCGCGTTGCCGGCCGCCGCAAGAAGCCGGCCGCCGGCAGGCGCGGCGCAGCTCAGCTTGACGCCCTAAAACAAGGCATATATCGTCCCCGCTGTTTCATGTACTACCGCGTTTAACAAAGTACGCCAAAGCGATCGGTACGACGGCGGGGGCGCCGGGGCATGGATGACATTCCGAATTCCTCGGGCGACTTTCTGGCTGCCTTCTCAGGGGCGGTCGGTCGCCTCCAGGTCGCGGTGCTCGAGGCGTGCCGGGGAGAGGAGGAGTGGCCTGCGAAAGTGGCCGCGTCGATCGTGGCGGCGATCGACTTCGCCGCGGCTGAGCCCGAGAGCATGCAGCTGCTCACCGTAGAGGCGCTCGTCCAGAGGCCCGATGGTGGCCGCCGGTATGTGCGGACGATCGAGTACTTCGCCGACCTGCTTCGTGCCGAGGCGCCGGTCGACAAACGGCGGCCGAGGAGCACCGAGCAGGCCCTGGTCGGTGGCGTCGCCACGACGATCGCCGATCGGATGCGGCACGGCGCGCCTGGCCAGCTGCGCGCCGCTGCCCCCGAGCTGGTGGAGTTCATGCTGCTGCCCTACGTCGGCAGCGAGGAAGCCCGGCGCTGGGCGGCCTGGGTGCAGTCGCGCCGCGCGTGACTTGCCTGCACACTCCAACGTTATTGTGCAGTGACCCGCCCGCGCCGCGCCTTGACCGGCCCCGGCGTGTTCTTTGTTGGAGCGGGCGGAGATGACGATGAGGAAAAGCAGACGAGCGATCTCGGTACTGGCGCTGGGCGCCGCGGTGCTCGCACCCATGGCATATGCCGCCTCAAGCGGTTCCAAGGTGTCGATAGCCAAGGAAGGCGTGAAGGTCTCGATCAGCGGGAAACTGACGCCGACGACGCTGCCGCGGCGGGGCACGGCGCCGATCGGCGTGAAGTTCGGCGGCACGATCGGCACGATCCACTCGATCCGCCCGGCCGGGCCTCCCAAGCTGACCCGGCTGACGATTGAAATCAATCGCAACGGCCGGCTCGACACGGACGGGCTGCCGCGCTGTCGTCTCGGGCACATCGATCCCTCGACCAACCGGGAAGCGCTGGCGGCCTGCGGGCCCGCGCTCGTCGGCGAAGGCAGCTTCTCCGCGAATGTGAAGATCCCCGAGCAGTCGCCCTTTCCCTCCAAGGGCAAGGTCCTCGCCTTCAACGGGCGCCTGCATGGCAGGCCGGTGATCCTCGCCCACATCTACGGCATCCGGCCCCTGCCGACCTCCTACGTCCTGCCCTTCGAGATCAAGGGCGGTACCGGCCGCTACGGCACGTTGCTGGAAGCCTCGTTCCCCTCGGTGACCGGGGAATGGGGCTACGTCACCGGAATCTCCATGAACCTGAACCGCCGCTTCTCCTCCGGGGGGAGGACCCACGGCTATCTCAATGCCGGCTGCCCGGCTCCGAGCGGCTACACACGGGTCCCGTTCCCGCTCGCCCGCTCGACCTTCGTCTTCGACGAAGGGTTGAAGATCACCACTCCGCCGGTGGTGCGCACCTGCAGGGTGAAGGGCTGAGGCTCAGCTCACCGCGGCGGCGGTCATCTCTTCGTTCGCCGCCTCGTGCCCCTCGTAGGGCAGCACCGCGAAATACATCAACGACGGCAGGAGGGACTTGAAATCCTCGCAGTCGCCGCGCTGCAGCCGCGAGTAGAGCACCGCCTCGATGCCGCCGACAATGCCCGCCGCGGCGATCGACGACGGCGGGGGCAGGTCGGGGAGCCCGTCCCGCACCTGCCTGTCGATGCAGGCGGCGAAGTGGTCGAGGAGCTCGTCGCGGCGCAACAGCGCCGTAGTGGAGGCCGCGCGGGCGTCGACGACGAGCGCCATCGCGGCGTCGGGCTCCTCCTCGACGAAACGCAGAAGCTCTTCCAGCTCGCGCCGGAGCCGGTCGCGCCAGCTTTCACTGTCCTCGCCGGCAACGGCGTCGAGTCGCGTTCGCAGGCGAAGGGCCGCGGCATCCAGGGCGGCGAGGAAGCAGTCCTCCTTGTTCTCGAAGTGCTCGTAGAACGTCGGACGGGAGACGCCGGCGCGGTCGAGCACGTCCTTGACGCTGACCTCGCGGTAGCCGAGCTCGGCCGTCGCCCGCAGCGCCGCCGCCAGCACTCGCTCGCGCTGGACGGCCCTGACGAGATCCGAGGGAAGGGACCTGATCCCGGAGGGGAACTTGCCATCGGCCCCGGCGAGCAGCTCGGCTGCGGCGCTTACCTCCTCGGCGGGCCAGTCGTCGCCAAGCGTGGCTAGGAGCCTGTCCTGGCTGAGTTGGATCCTGCTCTTAGACATAAAGAACCTAGTCGTTTTTGTTAAAAACAGGACCGGTTTCCGCAAGGTACCACTCGGGAGGGTGGCATGCAAGGGATTGCGGCGATCATGGATATTCTCGGGCCATGTCCCCAGGGTCACAGGCGGCGCGGGCTCAGCGATTCACCGGCCCGGCCCGTCACGAGCTGCCGCGTGAGTTCGTCGCGCTCCACAAGCGTCGCCGCATCACCGATGCGATCGCCGAGCTGACCGCCGAGCAGGGCTACGAAGCGACCAAAATCGGCGACATCGTGCGCCGCGCCGGCGTCGCCCGCAAGACGCTCTACGACAACTTCGAAGGCAAGGAGGAAGTCTTCCTGGCAGCCTTCGACGCCGCCGCCGAGGACGTCGTCGGGCGGATCGAGGGGGTCTGCGCCGAGACCGAGGGCGACTGGGAAGAGCGGGTCGAAGCGGGGCTCGGTGCCTTTCTCGCCTATGTCGCCGAGGAGCCCGCGCAAGCTCGGATGTGCATGGTCGAGGCGATGTCCGCCACGCCGGCGGCGACGCGGCGCTACGAGGACGCCGTGCAGTTCTTCGTCGAGCTGACCGGGCGCCATGTCCCCCGCTCCGACCAGCTTCCCGAGACGATGGAAGAGACGCTCATCGGCGGCGTCGCCTGGATCGTCCACCAAAAGATTCGCCGCCACGAAGCCGAGAAGGCAATGGGCCTGCTGCCCGAGCTCGCCGAGTTCATGCTCGCGCCCTACCGGGGCGTGGCGGGAGTGGAGCGGGGACGGGTAAACGCGTAAGGCCGCGCGCTGGCAGACTCCAGCGCGCAGTGGAACGACTTCCCCGCGGCCGCCACGGCCTTTCCCCCGAGTTCGTCGCGCAGAACCAGCGCGAGAGGCTCTTTGCAGCGCTCGCCGAAAGCCTCTATGAGAGGGGCTACGAGGAGACCACGGTTGCGATGATCGGTAAGCGCGCCGGGGTCTCCAAGAGCGACTTCTACAAGCGCTTCGAGAGCAAGGACACCTGCTTTGTCGCCGCCTATGACGACTCGGTCGAGCAGATCCGGCGGGAGTTGCTGTCCGCCTGCGACGGGTACAGGCGCTGGGAGGACCGGATGCTCGGCGCGCTTGCCGCCCTGCTGGATTTCCTCGTCGCCGAGCCGGCCAGGGCGCGATTGGTGCTGGTCGAGGGGCTGCGCGCCGGCAAGGGCGTCTACGACCGCTATCAGGAGGCGTTGCAGAGCTTCGTCCCTTACCTGCGAGAGGGGGCGCCCGCGCCCGCCGGGGGACCCCGTCCCCCCGAGGCGACCGACGAGGCGGTCGTCGGCGGCATCGCCTCGCTGCTGGCGCGCCGCCTGCTGGCCGGTGAGATGGAGCCGCTCGACGACTTCCTGCCGGAGATTGGGGAGTTTGCCCTGACGCCATACCTCGGCGCAGCCGAGGCTCGCCGCATAATCTCCGAGCGATGAGCGACGCGGCGGCAGCAGCGGTGGACTCGCCAGGGAGCGCTGCCACCGGGGCCGTGCCCGGCGTGCTGCCCTCGCAGGCGCTGAGCGAGGCGATCGGGGCCGAGTGGATCAGCTCCGGCGACTACCGCATCCGCCCCGAGGCGATCCAGCCGGCGAGCATCGACCTGCGCCTCGGGGACTTCGCCTGGGCGCTGCGCTGCAGCTTCCTGCCCGACGTCGACTCGACCGTCGAGGAGAAGATCGAGGGGCTCGCCTTCCAGCGGATCGACCTCCGCGACGGGGCCGTGCTGGAGCGAGACCGCCCGTACCTGGTGCCGCTGATCGAGGAGCTGGCCCTGCCGCAGGATGTGCGGGCGAAGGCCAACCCGAAGAGTTCGACCGGGCGGCTCGACGTCTTCACCCGCGTGCTGACCGACCGCCACCACCGCTTCGACGAGATCCGCCCGGGATACCGCGGCAAGCTCTACCTCGAGGTCGTGCCGCGCTCCTTCGCGATCCAGGTGAAGACCGGGCTCTCGCTCAACCAGCTGCGGATGGCGCGCGGGGAGGTGCGGCTTGGCGACGAGGAGATCCGCCGCATGCAGGCCGAGGCCCCGCTGCTCTACCTCGACTCCGAGGCGCTGGGCGAGTCCGAGCTGGCCCTTGCCGACGGGCTGTTCCTCAGCGTCGACCTCTCCGGGCCCGGCGACCGGGTCGTCGGCTACCGGGCGAAGAAGAACAGCCTGCCGATCGACCTCTCCCGCATCCGCGCCTACCGCTGGACCGACTTCTGGGACCCGGTCTTCCCCGAGGAGGGCGCGCGGATCGTGCTCGAGCCGGAGATCTTCTACCTGCTGCTCTCGGCCGAGGGGGTCTGCATCCCACCCGGGATCGCCGCCGAGATGATGGCCTACGACCCGACCGCGGGCGAGCTGCGCACGCATTACGCCGGGTTCTTCGATCCGGGCTTCGGTTACGACCCGTCGGGAGCGCGCCACGGCAGCCGGGCTGCGCTCGAGGTCCGTGCTCGCGACGTCTCCTTCATGGTCGAGCACCGCCAGCCTGTCTGCAAGTTGGCCCTGGAGCGGACGAGTGCGCCGGCCGAGCGGCTCTATGGGGCTGACCTGGGGTCTAACTACCAAGGGCAGGTAACGATGCTCAGCAAGCACTTCGAGGAGCAGGGGGGTGGGGGAGGCGGGTGACCCCCTCCCAAAACGCGCGGCTTGCGCCGCGCTTGAGTGTTTGGGAGGGGGTCACCCGCCTCCCCTTTCGGCGGCTCGTTCTTAGCTTTGGGGCAGGGTGCCGGTTATTACGTAGCGGAGGACGTCGACCACCTGCTCTGCGGTGCGGGCGGTTGCTTGGGCGGCGCGGTCGATCTCCTTTAGGGCGTGGTCGAGCTCGGGGTCGTGGAGGGTGATGATTGGCTTGGCGAGGGCGGCCGCGTAGCCGGCGTCGAAGGCTGCGTTCCACTGGCGGTATTTGTCGCCGAAGCGGACGACTACGACGTCGGCGGCGCGGATCAGGGTCTGGGTGCGGATCGCGTTGACGCCGGCGCCCATGTGGTCGCGCCAGAACGGCGTCGGCTCCTCGCCCAGCGTTCCCGTTCCCGCGTCGTCGGAAGCGGCATGGTCGGTGACCGGCGCCGAGAGCTCAACCGGTAGCCCGGCCTCCCGCACGCCGGCCTCGATCCGCTCGCGCCAGTCGGAGTGGATCTCGCCAGACAGGTAGACGCGCCATGTCTTCTCCGCCACGGCATGAGATTAAACGTCTTAGGTGGGGGGAGAGAATTCGTCGCACAGCCCTTATAGGGCTATGGAGGCCGCAGTCGAATTGCTACGTTATAGCCCTATGGCTACGGACGTGCCCCAGCGGGAACTGAGGAATCGGACCGCGGACCTGTTGCGCAGGGTCGAGGCGGGGGAGCAGCTGCGGATCACGGTGCACGGTCACCCGGTGGCTGAACTGGTGCCGCTTGAGGAGCAGGCTAGGCGGCGGGCATTTGTCCCCCTCGAGGAGCTTGAAGATGGCCTGCGAGGGCAGATGAGCGCTGATGAGGCGCAGGAATGGATTGACGAAATCCACCAGGTCCGTCGCGAACGTGCCCCAGGCGAGGATCCGTTCGAGAAGTACGAGCGCATGCCGGCGGAAGGCCGGCTCGGCCCATCACTGGACGCGACGTGAAAGAAGCCCTGCTCGACACCTCCGTAGTTGTCGCCCTTGTGCATGAGCGCCTTGAGCTTGACGATCCGCCGGATGTAGTCGCAATCTCGGTCGTGACGCTGTGCGAGCTGCACCATGGAGTGCTTGCGGCAAGCGACGCCAAGCGACCCTTGCGCCTGAGGACTCTGGACTGGGTCCGGCACAACTGCGACGCGTTGCCGGCTGGCGACGACGTCGCTCCTCGCTACGGTCAGTTGATGGCAGAGGCAAAGCGGGCGACCGGCGCGAAACCGGATGCGGGAGACGCGATCATCGCCGCCACGGCGATGGCGCATGATTTGCCGATCCTCACTTGCGATCGCGACTTCGAAGTCTTTCGCGGGGTCGATGTCGTCTTCGTGTAGCGCTCTCATCCTGAGCGCATGCGAACATATGTTCGCATGCGGTGGGATGAGCAGCGGGTCGAGAGGGAGGACGAGGGCAGGCTGTTCGGCCTGGCCGGGGAATCGGTCGTTCGCACCTTCGACGCGCCGGAGGCGATGGGGATCAACTTCCACGAGGTGCGAGCCCGCTCGGCGCTGAACCGGGTGCCCGGGGGGCGGTACGGGTTCGGTTGGACGATCAATCCCTATCGGGGATGCACGCATGCCTGCAAATTCTGCTTTGCCCGGCGGACTCATATCTACCTGGATTTCGATGCCGGTAGGGACTTCGAGCGGGAGATCGTGGTGAAGGTGAACGTTCCCGAGTTGCTGCGGGCCGAGCTGGCGCGGCCGGGCTGGCGGCGGGAGCTGGTCGCCCTGGGGACCAACACCGACCCCTACCAGTGGGTCGAGAGCCGCTACCGGATGATGCCGGCGATACTCGCGGCGCTGGAGGAGGCGAACACTCCGGTCTCGGTCCTGACCAAGTCGCCGCTGGTGATGCGCGACGTCGAGATCTTCGAGCGGATGGCGAAGCGCCTGCCGGTCTCGGTCAACCTCTCCGTCCCCACCCTCGACGAGGAGGCCTGGCGCGCCACCGAGCCCCACACCCCGAGCCCGGCGGCCCGCCTCGACGCGGTCGCCGACCTGCGCCGCCGCGGCATCGACTCCGGCGTCCTGATCGCCCCCCTGATGCCCGGAATAAACGACAGCCCCGAGCAGGTACAGCCGATCGTCGATAGAGCCAAGGAAGCCAACGCCACCTTCCTCGGCGGAGTAGCCCTCCACTTGAGAGACGAGGTCAAGGACGTTTTCTTCGCCTGGCTCCAAGCCAAACGCCCAGACCTTCTACCCCGCTACGAAAAGCTCTACAAAAAAAGGGCGTACCTCCCGTCCGAGCAGCGCAACCAGGTCGGCAGTGTCGTGAAGGGGTGGGGGAAGCGCCGGGCACCTCGTCGGACGAGCGGCCCTGCGGGCCGCTCTGGAGTGTCCGCCGAGGCGCCCGGCGCTTCCCCTTCCCAGGACGCTTTGTTCTGAGAGCTTCCTCCGGCACGCCCGGCGAGCTTGAGGCTGGAGCTTGAGCGTCCCGGAGAGGGAGGGCGGGGGTCCCCTGGGCTGGCGGATACTCAAAATCGCGGCCGCTCCGGCCGCGATTTGTCAGACCAGGGGACCCCCGCCCTCCTACCCCTGATCGAGCAACTCGAAGAGACACTCCCGCGGATCTTTGTCGTCCCTGAACCTGCGGAACCGCGCGCCATGGCGGATTCGGCCAGCGCTTGCGTGGTCATAGCCGACTTCGATCACCAGCTCTGGACGGAGAGCCACCCACTCGAGGTCTCGCCCACCGGTCCAGCGGCTTGGCTCTGCTGTGCCGCTCTCGCCCGTCTCCAATGGCTCCAGCAAAGTCCTCAAACCCCGTTTGGCGTCGGCGCTGAAGCCGGAGATGTGGCCGACCGAGCGCAGCTGGTCGCCGTCGTAGAGGCCGAGGATCAGGGAGCCGACCGTTCCCTCCTCCTTGCCGGGGCGCCAGCCCATCACCACGCAGTCGATCTCGCGCTCGCGCTTGACCTTGGCCATGCCTTTGCGCTTGCCGGGGACGTAGGGGGCGTCGAGCTGCTTGGCCATCGTCCCCTCGGTCTTGAGCAGCCAGGTCTCGGCCTGCGCTGGGTCGGGGCTGAGCTTGCTCACCTCGATCCCGGTTGCGGCGGCGAGGGCGTCGAGGCGCGCCCGCCGCTCGCCGAAGGGCTCCTCGAGCAGGGATCCGTCCCCCTCGGCGAGCAGGTCGAAGGCGACGTAGCCGGCGGGGATCTCCTTCGAGAGCAGCTCGATCCGCGACTCGGCCGGGTGGATGCGGCTCTGCAGGGCGTCGAACTCGAGGTTGCCGTCGGCATCGCGGATCACCAGCTCGCCGTCGAGCACGTAGCGGCCCGGCGGGAAGCTCAGCTCCGGGAAGTAGCGGGCCAGCGCTTTGCCGCCGCGCGACTGGACGTAGGCGTCGGCGCCGTCGACGAAGACGATCGCGCGGAAGCCGTCGAGCTTCTGCTCATACGCCCACTCCTCGCCCAGGGGCAGCTCTTTGCGGGTCAGGGCCAGCTGCGGTTTGATCGGCGGCTCGAGCGGCAGGGTCACCCTGCCCCGACACTACCCGCCTGGCGCCGCAATCTGCTCTCGCGCGGGTCGGGGATCGGAACCGCTGCGAGCAGCTTCTTCGTGTAGGCGTCCTTGGGCCGCGCGCAGACCTCGTCGGCGCTGCCCTGCTCGACGATCTTGCCCTCGTGCATGACCGCGATCCGGTCGGACGACGTGGCGGACGACGCCGATGTCGTGGGCGACGAAGACGTAGGTGAGGCCAAGCTCGTCCTGGAGGTCGTCGAGCAGGTTGACGATCTGCGCCCGGATCGAGACGTCGAGTGCGGAGACCGGCTCGTCGGCGACGATCAGCTTCGGCCGCAGCGCCAGCGCCCGGGCGATCCCGATTCGCTGCCGCTGGCCGCCGGAGAATTCGTGCGGGAAGCGGTCGTAGTGCTCGGGTGAGAGGCCGACCCGCTCGAGCAGCTCCTGTACCCGCCGGCGCAGCTCGGACCCGCTCGCCGCTCCCTGCAGCTTCAGCGGGTACGCCGACGATCTGGCCCACCCGCTTGCGCGGGTTGAGCGATGCCTAGGGGTCCTGGAAGACCATCTGCATCTCCCGTCGCAGCGGCCGCATCGCTCGTCGCGAGAGCCCGGCGATCTCGCGCCCCTCGAAGCGGACCGAGCCAGAGGTCGGCTCGATCAGCTGCAGAGCGGCTCGGCACAGCGTCGACTTGCCCGACCCCGACTCGCCGACCAGCCCCAGCGTCTCGCCCTGGCGCACCTCGAAGTTGACCCCGTCCACGGCCCGCACCCGATCGACCTCCCGGCCAAACACCCCCTTCACCGGAAAGTGCTTCACGAGCTCGGTCACCTCCAGCAGCACCCCCTCCCCAGTGGGCCGACGGGCCGATACGTCAAGGTGACCTTGACGTATCGGCCCGTCGGCCCGTCGGCGGCGTGTCCGTTGGTCACTTGGGGGCCTCCAGGCCTATCTCGCCCTCGATTACGCGGCGCTCGCGCTTGGTCTCGGGATCCAGCCAGCAGCGGTCTCGGTGCTGGCCCGCCTCGGGAAGGCGCGCATCGAGCACCGGCAGCTCGGCGCAGCGGTCGAACTCGTGCGGGCAGCGGGGGCGGAAGGAGCAGCCCGCCGGCAGATCGAGCAGCGAGGGCGGCGAGCCGCCGATCTGGGGCAGGCGACGGGGGCGCGGCCGGTCGATCCGCGTCAGCGATCCCAGCAGGCCCCAGGTGTAGGGGTGCTGGGGGTCGTAGAAGATCTCGTCGAGCGTCCCCTGCTCGACCACTCGCCCCGCGTACATCACCAGCACCCGGTCGGCGGCCTCGGCGACGACGCCGAGGTCGTGGGTGATCAGGATCGTCGCCAGTCCGCGCTCGCGGTTGAGCGTCGCGATCAGGCTCAGGATCTGGGCCTGGACGGTGACGTCGAGCGCGGTCGTCGGCTCGTCGGCGATCAGCACCTCGGGATCGAGCGCCAGCGCCATCGCGATCATCGCCCGCTGCCGCATCCCGCCCGAGAACTCGTGCGGGTAGGCGTCGACCCGCCGCTCGGGGTTGGGGATGCCGACCGAGTCGAGCAGCTCGACCGCCCGCCGGTGCGCCTCGCCCTTGTCGACCCCCGGCCGGTGGGCGCGGATCGCCTCGACGATCTGGGCGCCGACCCGGTAGACCGGGTTGAAGGAGGTCATCGGGTCCTGGAAGACCATCCCGATCCGCTCGCCGCGGACCCGGCGCAGATCGGCGTCGCTCGCCCC
The DNA here is from genome assembly GCA_963714665.1 of uncultured Solirubrobacterales bacterium. Classification (GTDB taxonomy): domain Bacteria; phylum Actinomycetota; class Thermoleophilia; order Solirubrobacterales; family 70-9; genus VRUE01. The sequence continues at coordinate 794,729 of CAVQPE010000008.1, forward strand.
GATCAGCTCCGTCTCGCCCAGCCGCGCCGAGCCCTCGATCCGTCGCGTTCGGCGAGCGGGTGAGGCCGATGATCGTCTGCGCGGTGACGCTCTTGCCCGAGCCCGACTCGCCGACGATCGCCAGCACCTCGCCCGGGGCGAGGTCGAAGGAGACGCCGTCGACGGCCTGCAGCGGCCCGTCTTCGGTGGCGAAGCCGACCCGCAGGTCGCGCACGCTGAGCAGTGCTCCCCTGCTCATTGCGCCGAGCTCCCCAGCTCGACCCGCGGGTCGAGGTAGGCGTAGGCGATGTCGACCAGCGCGTTGAAGAGGACGACGAAGAAGGCGCCGAACAGGGTGATCGCCATGATCGGCGGCAGGTCGAGGTTTTCGATCGATTCGACGGCGTAGTACCCGACCCCGTGGAGGCTGAAGATCTTTTCGGTGAGGATCGCGCCGCCGCCGAGCAGGGCGCCGAAGTCGAGCCCGAAGAGGGTGACGATCGGGATCAGCGAGTTGCGCAGGACATGGCGCGTCATCACCTGCCGCTCGCTCAGCCCCTTGGCGCGCGCGGTGCGCACGTAGTCCTCGTCCATCGCGTCGAGCATGTTGGAGCGCAGCACCCGGCTGTAGAAGCCGACGTAGAGTCACCGCCAGCGGTGATCCAGGGCAGGATCAGGTGGTAGGCCCATTCGACCGGGTCTTCGGTCAGCTTCACGTAGCCGCTGGGCGGGGAAGAGTTCGGTCTTGTAGGTGAGGTAGTCGAGGAAGACCGCGGCAAGCCAGAAGATCGGGACCGAGATGCCGACGACGGCGAGGATCGTCAGCGACTGGTCGAGCAGGCCGCCGGCGCGGATCGCGGAGAGGTAGCCGAAGAGCATGCCGAAGAACATCCAGATCACGGCGGCGCCGACGCAGAGCGAGAGGGTCGCGGGGATCCCTTCGAGGATCCGCTCGTCGACGTTTTCCTGTCCCTGGTAGGAGATCACGTCGCCGGTGAAGATCTTCCCCATCATCGTCCAGGTACTGCTGCGGCAGGGATTCGTCGAAGCCCCATTCCTCGCTGATGTTCTGCGACCAGCTGCGGGCTGGCGCCTCTTGCCGGCCATCGCTTCGGCGGGGTCGGGTTCGGGATCACGTTGAAGATCGAGGAAGGTGAGCACCGAGACCGCGAAGAGCACGGCGACCATCCGAGCCCAGGCGCCTGACCGCGAAGGCGGCCATCAGACGGGCGGTGCCCTCCGGCTCGGCGATGCCGGCGTGCGCCTCCAGCAGCACCTTGGAGTTCGGGTCGAGCGCGTCGCGCAGCCCGTCGCCGAAGACGTTCACGCGAGAGCACCGTGAGGAAGATCATCGTCCCCGGCAGGATCGTCAGCAGCGGCGCGCTGTTGATCAGCTCGAAGCCTTCGCCGACCATCAAGCCCCAGGAGGTGTCGGGCGGCTGTACGCCGACGCCGAGGAAGGAGAGCGCCGCCTCGAACAGCATCGCGTTGGCGATGCCGAGGGTGAAGAAGACGATGATCGTCGAGGAGAGGTTGGGCAGCAGCTCACCGAACATCACCCGCAGCGGGCCGGCCCCCTCGGCGACCGCGGCCTCGACGAACTCCTTCTCGCGCAGCGAGAGCACCTCGCCGCGCAGCGGCCGCGCCATGTAGGGGACGAGGACGCCGCCGATGATCAGGATCGGGATCCAGATCGAGCCGCTGGGGATCGCGACCGGGCCGATCTTCAGCCCGCCCAGCGCCAGGACGATGCCGAGCGCGATCCCGAGCAGCAGCACCGGGAAGGCCCAGATCGTGTCCAGGACCCGCGAGATCAGGCCGTCGACCCAGCCGCGGTAGTAGCCGGCGAGCAGGGCCAGTACGGTCGCCAGCAGGGTGGTGAGCAGGGTCGCGCAGAAGCCGATGAAGAGCGAGGCGCGCCCCCCGTACATCAGCCGCACCATCTCGTCGCGGCCAAGGCGGCCGTCGGCTCCGAGGAAGAACTTGCCGCCGGCGCCGAGCCAGACCGGGCCGATCGGCCTGCCTTCGACGTCGACCACTTCGCGCTTCTGGCCGTCGACTTCGATCTTCTCCAGCGTGTGACCGCGGTTCGGACCGGTTTCGGCGACCTGCTCGGCCCAGAGCGGCGCCGCGAGGACGAAGGCGACGATCAGGATCAGGAGGGTGCCGAAGGCGAGCGCCACCCGGTTGCGGCGCAGTCGCCGGAGCGCCAGCCGCCACGGGCTTGCGCCCGCGAGGCCGGACTCGGCGTTGGGCTCGTAGGCCACCCCCGTAGTGTGAAGCAGGGCCTGGCGGCTACTTGAGCTGGAAGCTGGTCAGGTCTTGCCCGAAGGTCGGGTTGAAGATCACCTTGCCGAGGTCGATTTCGCTGTCGACGAAGGTGGAGACGGTGTTGGTCCCGTAGGGGGCGAAGGGAGCCAGTTCCATGTATTCCCTGTCGAGCTCGGCGTATTCGGCTTCCTGTTTGGGCCCGAGCTGTTCCTGCCCGAGCCTGGCGATCTTCTCGTTCAGCTTCGGCACGTCGATCTGGGCGAAGTTCGTGTTGTAGATCGGCGCGATGCTTTCCCCGGACAGCAGCGGCTGGAAGAAGTCGTTCGGGTTCGGGTAGTCCTGGTACCAGTCGAACCAGCCCGTGTCGAGGTCGGGCGTGCGCTTGCTGCCGATCACCGGAGGGAAGTAGCAGTGGATTTGATCACCTTCAGCGTCGTGTCGAAGCCGAGTTCTTCGAGCACGCCGTTGTAGTAGGCGCCGGCTTCCTTGTTGGCGTCTTCGTCGTCGGTCCAGACCGTGATCTTGCGGTCCGACGGGTTGGCTTCGGCGATCAGTTCCTTTGCCTTGGCCATGTTGTGCGGGTAGAGGTCGAACGCTTCGTGCCCGGGCATTCCTGCGGGCAGGATCTGGTGCGCAGCGGTGAGCGAGCCGGCGTAGATCCGTTCCAGGGCCCTGCTGTCGACCGCGTAGTTGACCGCCTGGCGCACCTTGAGGTCGTCGAAGGGCGTCTTGCTCGTGTTCATCCAGAAGAAGTAGAGGCTGATCGGGTGCTCGACCCGGAACTGGGTGCCTTCGTATTTGTCCTTGATTTCGCGATAGGAGTCGGCCGGTGGCGGCGTCTGCATCCACTGCGTCTTGCCCTGTTCGATTTCGTTGACCTGGGTCGAGCTGTTGCTGACGACGCTGATCTTGATCTTGTCGAAGTGGCCGTCGGGCACCTCGGAGACCAGTTCGCTGTTGCTTCGCGCCCAAGCGGGTTGCGGGCGTAGGACCAGGCACGGCCCGGTTCGACCTTGGTGATCATGTAGGGGCCGGTGGCCGGGGGCGGGTCGGCGGTGAGGTTCTTGGCCGGGGTGCCGGCCGGCAGCCGGCGGCGAACAGCATGCCCAGCTCGTTGGCGAAGGTACCGCGTGGCTTGACCAGTTCGATCATGATCTTGCCGGTCTTGTCGTCGGTCTTGATCCCCGGGATGCCGCCGCTCTTGGTCTTGGCGAACTCTTCGGCGCCGACGATGCTTTCGTAGAAGGGCGTGCCGGGGGAGTTGAGCTTGAAGAGGCGTTCGATCGAGTACTTGAAGTCGGAGGCCTTGACCGGCGTGCCGTCGGAATATTTGAGGCCCTTGTGCAGTGGTCAGCGTGTAGGTCTTGCCGCCGTTGGTGATCTTGGGCATGCTCTCGGCCAGCGCCGGCACTACTTCGTTGCCATCGGTGCCGTTGGCGTGGGCGTAGGTGAGCAGCGGCAGGTAGGTGTCGTACATCGCCGTCCAGCCTTCGGCCGTGTAGGAGAGCCCCGGGTCCAGGTAGTCGGGGAAGGACGCGTAGCTTCCCGTCAGCGTCCCGCCTTCTTTGCCACTCGATCCGCCCCCGCATGCGGCCAGGCCGAGGGCCGAGCACAACCGCGAGGCCGAGCACCAGCAGCAATCAGACCAAGCTTCCTCAAGTCACGACCTCCGAGTTGGATCGGGCAGGTGCGACTGCTCGCCCACTGGAATCAACTCCACCATAATCTCCGCTGCGGCGTCAAGCCCTGTTGAGCCCTCTGTTTCCCTGCGCTCGGGCCAATTCCTACCCAGCAGCGACGGCGGCGACGGCGACCGTCGCGAGAACGCCGAGGCCGGCGACGAGGAAGGTCGCCCGCGGGCTTGCGGCGGTGGCGATCAGGCCGCCGAGCAGGAAGCCGACGGCCGGCATCGCCGCCCCGATCGACTCGAGGACGCTCATCACCCGCGCCTGCATGCTCGGCGACGGTGCAGCTCCTGCACGGCGCTGATCGTCGCTCACCCACTGCACGCCGTTGCCGGCGCCGCCGATCGCGGCCGCCGCACAGGCGAGCGGCCAGGGTCGGCGCCGCGGCCATCCCGAGGTAGCCGGCGCCGACCGTCGAGCGTGCTGAAGAAGAGCAGGACCGGCAGCGGCGCCCGCCGCATCGTGGCGAAGACGACGCTGCCGAGGACCATGCCGGCGCCCCAGCTCGCCAGCAGCAGCCCGTACCCGAAGTCGCCGGCGCCGAGCGTCTCCTTCGCGTAGACGACCTCGACCGGGATCACCGCGGCGAAGAAGACGAAGGCGGCGCCCTGGGCGATCAGGAGCTTGCGGAGCGTCGGCTGCTCGCGGATGTAGGCGAGCCCGGCGCGGACGCGCTCGCGCAGGCGGCCCGGATCGGGCTCGGCCTGGGGCAGCGGTCCCGCCGTGAGCAGGATCCAGGCGATCGGCGTAGAAGGAGACGGCGTCGAGCAGCAGCGCGGACTGGACGCCGAAGCCGGCGACCACCAGCCCGGCGACGGCCGGGCCGACGGCGGCGCCGCCGGTGAAGGCGACGTTGAGGATCGCGTTGCCGGCGCGCAGCTCGCCGGCCGGGCTCGAGCATGGCGGCCACGACCGCCCGGGTCAGCGCCCGCCCGGTCAGCGCCAGGGCCCCGTCGATCGCCGCCAGCGCGACCACGCCGGCCAGCGAGAAGTCCTTGCCGGCCAGCAGCGCGAGGGCGGCGAAGGCCGCCGCCTCGCCGCAGTAGATGACCGGCAGGGCGAAGCGCGGCGGCGGCCGCTCGACCCGCGCGACGAGGACCGGCGCGAGCAGGGCCGGGAGGAAGCCGGGTGCCGAGGAAGAGCGCCGCCGTCGCCAGGGCGCTTCCGGTGCGGTCGAAGACGAGCACCGAGAGGGCGACGATCCCCATCCAGTCGCCCAGCTCGTTGACCGCGTAGGTCGTCGCCAGGCGGCGAAATGGCGGCCTGTTCAGGGGGTCGGTCAGGCGTGGATTACGCATTGTTGGCCGCTGCGTACTACTGCATTTCTGCACAAGTTTTCCTGCAGATGCACAAGTTTTCGCCAAGCTGTGCTACAAACGTTCACAGGCAATTGACGAGTTTCAGATCGCGGTGCGCAATCTGAGGGCTTCGACTCAAAGGAGGCAGAAAGCACAATGGTCTGGCGCCACTAGATCTTTCAGAGCTGAACGCTTCGGCGTCGTCCCAGTCTTTGCGAGGGCGTCCCTCGTGGGGCGCCCTTTCGTCGTTTCGAGGGCACTCGCCCGGCCCTGCTCCCGCCAGGTGCAAGGCTTGGCCGAATGTCCGTCAAACGGCTCGTTGCCGCTTGAAACGGCCGTCTACCGTGCGGGTAGCTTCAAGCGGCTGCGTAGCATTCGAATCTAGCCCTCGAGCCAGGAGAGGGAACCGCGCCCGATCGCGGAATCTCCTGTCAGGACCGAGGGCAGAAGTGCAGGCCGTCCCAGACCATGGATAGCAACGTCCCACCAGACGCAGCAATCATCCGCACAGTTCGGCGCGCTCGTCGTTGTCATCGCGGCCGCCGTCTTGAGGCTGCCGACACGCCGACTGGGACCTGGCGCTGTTCGGCGTCCTGCTCGCCTTCTCGGTCTTCAGCGACCTGACGGCGATCACGACGAATCGAAGCTGAAGATCTCCGGCAGCTTCCTGCCGCTGGTCCTCGCGATGGTCTTCCTCGGCGGCACGCCCGGCCGCGCTGATCGGCGTGCTCACGATCCTCGCCGGCTGGCTCCGCTTGCGCGAAAGCCTGCACGACCTGCTCAACAACGTCGCTGACCTTCGTGACCTTCCCGCTGGTCGTCGGGCCTCGCCTTCCACGGACGACGACCGGCGGCCGGCGATCACCCAGTCCGACCCCGCCTTCTACGTGCTCGTCTTCGGCGACTTCATGCTCGCCCTGGCGATCAACTTCACGATGATCGCCGCCTACTCCTGCTACCTCGATCGCAGCTCCTTCATCGAGAAGGTCCGCACCGTCCTCATCCCGGTGCTGCCCTCCGAGCTCGCGGCGGCGCTGATGGCCGTCGGCGTCGCCTTCATCTACTGCACGATCGGCCTGGCCGGCGTCGCCCTCTTCGGCATCGTCCTGGTCACCTTCCAGTACCTGCTCGGCGCCCTGCTGCATCTCCCAGGAGCGGGCCGAGGAGCTCGAGCGTGCGCAGCAAGCAGCTGGCCAGCTTCCAGGTCGGGATGTTGAGCGCGCTGCTGCGCACGCTCGACCTGCGGGACCAGATGACCGCCCGCCACTCCGCCGCGGTCGCCCGCTACTCGCGGGCGATCGCCCAGCGCGCCGGCTACTCGCGCCAGGAGGAGGAGCTCGTCCACATCGCCGCCCTGCTGCACGACATCGGCAAGTTCATCCTTCCCGACCGCATCCTCAAGGCCAACGTGCCGCTCACCGACGAGGACTGGATGCTGATCAAGCCGCCACCCCCAGCAGGGCGCCCGGGTCGTCTCCTCGCTCGACGGCTACGGCCCGGTGGCGGAGATCATCCTCGCCCACCACGAGCGGATCGACGGCAAGGGCTATCCGCGCGGCCTCGACGGCGACGACATCCCCGAGCTGGCCCGGATCATCTCCGTCGCCGACACCTACGACGTGATGACGGCGCGCGACTCCTACCGCACGCCGATGTCCACGCTACGACGCGATCGCGGAGCTGCGCCGGGTCGCCGGCAAACAGCTCGACGCCGCGCTTCGTCGAGGTCTTCATCGAGCTGCTCGAGGGCAAGGACGTCTCCTTCCAGCACGGCGAGGCGGCCGACTTCGAGAAGGAGCTGGCGCTCGAGGCGCGGATCGCCGAGACCGCCAGCCCCGGCAACGCCGGCCGCTTCGGCACCAGCGTCAGCGTCGGCTAGACGCCCGCCGACGCCGACGTCAGGCACCTGACGTATCGGCCCGTCGGCCGGGACGATACGGTTCGCGCGCTATGCGCGCCGTCACCTTTCAGGCTCCCGGGGAGGTTCGGGTCGAGGAGAAGCCCGATCCCGAGATGGGCGCCGCCGACGATGCGCTGGTCCGGGTCGAGGCGAGTGGGATCTGCGGCTCCGACCTCCACATCTACCACGGCCGGGTGCCGGTCGAGCAGGGCTTCACGATCGGCCACGAGTTCGTCGGCACGGTGCTCGCCGCCGGCGACGACGTCGAGCGGGTCGCGGTCGGCGACCGGGTGCTCGGCTGCTTCCACACCGCCTGCGCGACCTGCGCCGCCTGCCTGCGCGGCGACTACCACCGCTGCGAGCGACGGCCAGCACCTTCGGCCACGGCTCCCACCTCGGCGACCTGCAGGGCGCCCAGGCCGAGCAGCTGCTGGTGCCGCGCGCCAACCTGACCCTGCGCGGGTCCCGGAGGGGATGTCGGACGAGGTCGGCGCTCTTCGCCGGCGACGTGATGGGGACCGGCTACCACGCCGTCGCCCACGCGGGGATGCGCTCGGGCGACACCGTCGCCGTGCTCGGCCTCGGCCCGGTCGGCCTCTGCGCGGTGCAGGCGGCGCTCGCCGGCGGCGCGACCCAGGTCTTCGCGATCGACTCGGTCGCGGCAGCGGCTGGAGATGGCGGCCGCGTTCGGGGCGACGCCGATCCACCTGACCGAGGAGGACCCGAAGCGGGCGGTGCGCGGCGGCGACCGAGGGGCGCGGGGTCGACGTCGTCGTCGACGCGGTCGGCGACCCGGCGCCGCTGGCGATGGCGATCAGCCTCGCCCGCGACGCCGGCACGGTCTCCGGGATCGGCGCCTACGCCGGCAAGGGCGAGGTGCCGCTCGGCCTGGCCTGGCTCAAGGGGCTGACCCTGCGCCTCGGCCTCGCCAACGTGATCGCCCACGTCGACCGCGTGCTGGCCCTGATCGAGGCCGGCAAGCTCGACCCGGCGCCCCTCGTCACCCACCACATGAAGCTCGACGAAGCGGCCGAGGCCTACGAGATCTACGACCAGCGCGAAGCGCTGAAGATCGTCCTCACTCCCTAGCAGCAGGACTGAGCTCGGGGTTCTTCGCGGCTGGGGCGCCTAACCCGAACTGACTCTGGCGTGCGATGCCTGCGGAACATCTCTTCGACCCAGCGGAAGCCGCGCCGTTCTTCGAGCGGGGCCGGAATGCCGCCAGCCCGGCCGGCGGCGGTTCGTCGCCGGCAGCGGCCCCTCGTCGGGGAGGACGAGCGGGTAGAAGAGCGCCGCCGCGGTGAGGTCGGCGACGCTGAAGGAGTCGCCGACCAGGTGCTCGCCGGCGTCGAGCTCGCGCCTCGAGCCGGTCGAGGGCGGCGACGATCTTGTCCCGGGCGAGCGCCGCCGCCTCCTCGCTGCGGACGCCGAAGCGCAGCCCGGTGTAGGTGCGGGCGTAGGCGGCGGCGGCGCCGCTGCCGATGCTGGTCAGCGGGCCCGGCGTCGTGCGCTCCATCAGCGGCTTCGAAGCGCTCGGGATCGTTGCCGCAGCTCGTGGAAGGCGAGCAGGCGCAGGTGCGGCCCCAGCTCCTCGTCGAAGAAGTCCTCCAGCTCCAGCGCGCGGCGCCGCTGCTCGGGGTCCGCCGGGTAGAGCGGCGGCTCCGGGAAGCGCTCCTCCAGCGCGGCGATGATCTCGGTCGAGTCGCCGATCCGGCGCCCGTCGATCTCGAGCACCGGGAAGGTCTTGCTGGGTGCCGCGGGTGATCCAGAGCGCGACCGGGATGTGCAGGCCCGGGACGGCGACGCGCGGCGGCTGTGCTGGACGCCCTTGTGGGCGAGCGCCCAGCGCGCCTTCTCGCTGTAGTGCGAGACGTCGATGTGCCAGAGGGTGGGGTGGGAGTCGCTCATTGCGTCCAGGTGCTCGTGCGTGGCAGCATAGTCCGCGATGGCGCTCCTGAGCGATGCCGAGATCGAGGAGCGGCTCTCCGGCCTGCCGGGATGGGAGCGGCGCGGGCGACGGCGATCTCGAAGAGCTTCGAGCTGCGGCGACTTCGTCGGCTCGGTGCGCTTCGTCGACGAGCATGGTCGAGCCGGCGGAGGCGATGGACCACCATCCCGACCTGGAGATCTCCTGGGACACAGGTGACCGTGACGATCTCCACCCACTCCGAGGGCGGCCTCACCGCGGCCGACTTCGAGCTGGCCGCGGAAGGTCGACGCCCGATATCCCGAACGAGCTGAGAATCGACGACCGGCTCTCGATCCCGCTGGCCGAGGTCGAGCTGCGGGCGAGCCGCTCCTCCGGTCCGGGCGGCCAGCACGCCAACGTGACCGCCTCGCGGGTGGAAGCGGTCTTCGACGTCGAGGCCTCGCGCGGCGCTGGAGGAGGCGCAGCGGACGCCTGATCGGCCGGGCGGGCCCGGTCGTCACCGCCGTCGCCCAGGACGCGCGCGGCCAGGCCCGCAACCGCGAACTGGCGCTGCGAGCGGCTGGCGGAGAAGATCGCCGCCGGGCTGGCGGTGCCGCGGCGGCGCCGGCCGACGAGGCCGACCCGCGCCTCGACGCGAGCGCCGCCTGGAGGAGAAGCGGCGGGCGGGGGAGCGCAAGCGGACGCGGCGGCGGCCGAGCGGCGATTATTGAGCGATGGCGAAGCGCAGGAAGCGGCGCACCGCGGCAGAAGGCGGCGACGGTCGACTACGTCGACGCCGACGGGCAACACCCTGGCCCTGCGCGAATCGCTCAGCCGGGGGACGATCGCCAAGATCGGGGAGGGCCCGGCGACGCGCGGCGACCACCCAGGAGGACGCCTGGCACCGCCGCTCCGAGCTGCTCTTCGAGCGCCTCGCGGTGAGCTGGGAGATCGCCGGCCTGCCGCTCACCGACCAGAAGATGCTGCTCGGCCGCTACCGGATGGCCGACCCGCTGACCCAGCAGTGGGTGCGTGAGAGGATCGCCGAGCACCTCGAGCGGTATATCCCGGAGCTGTCCGGGTAGCAAGAGGCAGGAGACGAAAGGAGCCGCGATGTTCGCGAACACCAAGGCAACCAACAGCTTCGCCGTCGACGACGTGCAGAAGGCGCGCGAGTTCTACGGCGAGACGCTCGGGCTGGAGACGAAAGCGCTGAGCGAGGAGTTCGGCGTGATGTCCCTCGAGATGGCCGGCGGCCGCAGCACCCTCGTCTACGCCAAGCCCGACTTCGTCCCGGCGACCTACACGGTCCTCAACTTCGAGGTCGACGACATCGAGAGCGCGGTCGACGAGCTGGCGGCCCGCGGCGTCAGCTTCGAGCGCTACGACGGCTTCGACCAGGACGAGAAGGGCATCGCCCACGGCCCCGGCCCCGACATCGCCTGGTTCAAGGACCCGGCGGGGAACATCCTCGCGGTGCTGCAGCAGGCAGCGGCTAGGGCGCGGCGGGGACGGCCGCCCCGCTCTGGGGCTCCTCCGCGTGGCGGTAATGGCCGCCGCGCAGCATCGAGGTGGCGGCGGCGATCAGGCAGACGACGATCGCGAAGGCGAAGGCGATGTCGAGCCCGTCGCGGAACGGGGCCGAGATCAGGTGCGGGAAGAAGGCCGGGCCGGTGAGCACGGCGTGCGCGTGCGGGCCGAGGGCGGCGAGGGCGTGGGCGCCGGCCAGGTGCTGAATCGGGTTGTAGCCGAGGAAGGCGGCGAAGAGGATCGAGATCGGCGGCGCGTGGGCGACCCTGTGGGCGGTGGCGGCCGAGAGGCCGTGGGCCTGCAGCCCGTGGCTCGTCGCCTCCGGCAGGCTGGAGGCGAGGCCGACGATCATCAGGGTGAAGAAGATCCCCAGCGAGAGCACCTGGGCCGAGTTCTGGAAGGTCTGGTTCATGCCGCCGCCGGCGCCGCGGTCCCCGGGCGGCAGGCTGTTCATCACGCCGGCCCGGTTGGGCGAGGCGAAGAGCCCCATCGAGGCGCCGTTGAGGAAGAGGATCAGGGCGAAGGCCCAGTATTCGAAGTCGGTCGGCAGCAGCATCAGCAGGCCAAAGCTGAGCGCCGCCATCAGCATGCCGCCGGTGGCGAAGGGGCGGGCGCCGAAGCGGTCGGAGAGGACGCCGGAGACCGGCCCGACGATCAGCAGCCCCAGGGTCAGCGGCAGCATGTAGATGCCGGCCCACAGCGGCGTCTCGGTGAAGCTGTAGCCGTGCTCGGGCAGCCAGATTCCCTGCAGCCAGATGATCAGCATGAAGAGCAGGCCGCCGCGGGCGATCGCGGCGAGGAAGGTCGAGAGCGTGCCAAAGGTGAAGGCGCGGATGCGGAAGAGGGCGAGGCGGAACATCGGCGCGGCGACGCGGCGCTCGACCACGACGAAGGCGACCATCGAGGTGACCGAGGCCGCGACTAGGGCGATCACCCGCGGGCTGCTCCAGCCGGTCGCATGGCCGCCGTATGGGCGGATCCCGTAGGTGACCGCGACCATCGCGAAGACCAGGCCGAGGGCAAAGGTCGCGTTGCCGAGCCAGTCGACCGGGGCAAGGCGCGGCTCGCTGCGCTCCTCCAGCTTCAGGTAGCCCCAGACCGTGCCGAAGAGGCCGACCGGGACCGAGATCAGGAAGACCAGGCGCCAGTCGATCGGCGCCAGCAGGCCGCCGAGGACGAGGCCGACGAAGAGGCCGCTGACGCCGACGATGTTGTTGATCCCCAGCGCCATGCCCCGCTGGTTGGCGGGGAAGGCATCGGTGATGATCGCGGCCGCGTTGGCGAGCAGGCAGGCGCCGCCGACGCCTTGGACGATGCGGAAGACGATCAGGTAGGTGGCGCCGGAGCGTCCCGTCATCCAGTCGACCGCGAGCAGCAGCGAGGCGGCGGTGTAGATGACGAAGCCGAGGTTGTAGATGCGGACGCGGCCGTAGATGTCGCCGAGGCGGCCGAGGCTGACGATCAGCACGCTGGAGACGACCAGGTAGCCGAGGATCATCCAGAGCAGGTAGAAGCTGTTGGCCGGGACGAGCGGGTCGAGGTGGATGCCGCGGAAGATGTCGGGCATCGCGATCAGCGTGATCGAGGCGTCGAGCGTCGCCAGCAGCACCGCCAGGGTGGTGTTGGAGAGAGCGATCCACTTGTAGGTGTCGGTGGAGTGGCCTCCCCCGGCACGCCCTGCTCTGCTCAAGCCCAACGCCACACGGGCAAAGTCTACAGGCAAACTGTGCAGTTTGCCTGTGCTTTTTCGGTATGATCCACGCTGTGCCGACCCGGGTGGACAGCGGACCGATCGCCGGTGAGCTGAGCGTTGCGCTGGGTCACCTGATCCGCCGCCTGCGCGCCCAGCACGGCTTCTCGCTGTCGCAGGGCTCGGTCCTGGGGCGACTGGATCGCGAAGGCCCGCAGTGCACGAGCGCCCTTGCGACGGCCGAGCGCGTGCGGCCGCAATCGATGGGCCAGACGGTCGCCGAGCTCGAGGAGCAGGGCTTGGTCGAGCGGCGCGCCGATCCCGACGACGGCCGCCGCACGCTGATCGAGCTGACCGAGGGGGGTCGGGTCGAGCTGCAGGAGGTCCGCGGCCGGCGAGAGGGGTGGCTGGCCGAGGCGATCGCGGAGGGCTTCAGCGACGAGGAGCGCCTAGTGCTCGAGCAGGCCGTGCCGCTGCTCGGGCGGCTGGCGGAGCTTTGACGGCGACTGCGCAGACGAGCGACCGGCGGCGCTGGATCGCCCTGGTCGTGCTCTGCCTCGGGCAGCTGATGATCGTCCTCGACGCGACCATCGTCAATGTCGCCCTGCCCTCGATCCAGGGGGACTTGGGCTTCACCCAGGCGAGCCTGACCTGGGTCGTCAACGCCTACCTGATCGCCTTCGGCAGCTTCCTGCTGCTGGCCGGCCGGCTCGGTGACCTGATCGGCCGCAAGAAGGTCTTCATCGGCGGCCTGGCCCTGTTCACCACCGCCTCGGTGCTCTGCGGCCTCGCCGACGACCAGACGCTGCTGATCGCGGCGCGTTTCGTCCAGGGCATGGGCGGCGCGGTCGCCTCCTCGGTGATCATCGCGATCATCGTCACCGAGTTCCGCGAGCGGAGCGAGCAGGCGCGGGCGATGGGCGTCTTCACCTTCGTCGCGTCGGCGGGTGGCTCGATCGGCTTGCTCGCGGGTGGCGTCCTCACTCACCTGCTGAGCTGGCACTGGATCTTCTTCATCAACGTGCCGATCGGGATAGCGGCGATCGGGCTCGGACTGGCCCTGATCGAGGAGAGCGAGGGGGCGGGGCTGCGCCAGGGGGTAGACGTCCTCGGCGCGGCGCTGATCACCTTCGCCGGGATGCTCCTCGTCTACGCGATCGTGCAGACCGAGGGGTATGGCTGGGGCTCGCCGCGGACGCTCGTTCCCGGGGTGGCGTCGCTGGCGATGATCGGCGGCTTCTTCGCCTACGAGGCCCGGATCGAGAACCCGATCATGCCGCTGCGGGTGTTCGCGCTGCGCAGCCTGATGGCGGCGAACGCGGTTCGCGGCCTCCTCGTCGTGGGGATGTTCTCGTCGTTCTTCCTCGGGGCTCTCTACCTGGAGCACGTGCTCGGCTTCAGCCCGATCCGGACCGGGCTCGCCTTCCTGCCGATGACACTCGCGATCGGGGCGCTCTCGGTAGGGGTGACGCCCCGGCTGCTGACCCGCTTCGGGCCGAAGCGGACCCTGGTCCCGGGGCTGGGGTTGGCCTTCGCCGGCCTGCTCCTCTTCGCCCGCGTGCCGGTCGAAGGCAACTACTGGCGCGACCTCTTCCCGGCCTTCCTCTTGCTCGGACTCGGCGCCGGGACTTCGTTCATGCCGCTGATCACGTTGGCGATGTCGGAGGTGCCGAAGGCCGATGCCGGCCTCGGCTCCGGCCTGATCAACACCGCTCAGCAGATGGCCGCCGCGATCGGCGTCGCCGCCCTCGGCACCGTCGCCGCCAGCCGCACAGCCGACCTTCTCGCGGCCGGTGACTCCCAGCCTGCGGCCCTCACCGCCGGCTTCCACCTCTCCTTTGCCATCGCGACCGCCTGCGTGGCCATCGCGATCGTCCTCGCCGTCGTCCTGCTGCAGTCACCGGCCCGGGAGCCCGGGCCGGAGGAGGAGCCGGGTGTCCGCGAGGAGCTGCTGGCGGACGAGATGGTCTGAGCCGTATCTGTCAGACGATTTTGCGTCTAGACGATTAGACGTTTAATCGTCTAATCGTCTACTCTTAGGACATGATTTCCGCCACTCCCACCCCGACGGCCGAGCTTCGGGCGCAGCTTGAGGAGCTCGACAAGCTTCGAAACGACCTCGGCCACGAGGTCGGTCGCTCCGTGCCGTGGATCGGTGCGCTTCGTCGTCAGGTTCGCGCCTCATCGGTCGAAGGCTCGACCTCGATCGAGGGATTCAGCGTCGAGCCGGGCGAGGCGGTGGCTCTTGTCAGCGGCGATCAACAGGTCGATCCAGACGACGAGAACCGCCAGGCGGTCGCCTGCTACGCCCGTGCGATGGACCACGTCGGGGTCATGGCAACGGACCCTTCGTTTGTCTGGCACGACCGCGTCATCCTCGACCTCCACTTCGACGCCTGCTCTTTCCAGCGCAGCGAGGGCCCGGGCAGGTGGCGCAGCGGACCGGTCGGGGTGACGGGCAGCGACGGTCGCATCGTCTACCAGGCGCCCGACGCGGAGGAGGTTCCCGGGTTGATGGCCGAGGTCGTCGAGTGGCTGCAGAGCGGGGATCGCGATGCCCACGCGGTGATCCGGGCTGCGATGGCCCACCTCCACGTCGTCTCCGTGCACCCGTTCCGCGACGGCAACGGCCGCGTCTCTCGCATCGTGCAGTCCCTGGTCCTCGCGCAAGAGGGCCTGATGTCACCCGAGTTCGGCTCGATCGAGGAGTACCTCGGCGCACACACAAGCGACTACTACGCGGCGTTGAACGAGGCCCACGGCCCCTCGTACCAGCCGGAGCGAGACGCCTCCAACTGGGTCGCCTTCTGCGTCAAGGCCCACCTGGCGCAGGCCCGCCAGCGCCTGGCCCAGGTCGAGGACGCGGCGGCCCGTTGGACCTACCTTGAAGAGCTGGTCGGATCCCGCGGCTGGCCGGACCGCCTGGCGATTGCCTTGGAGCAGAGCCTCATCGGCGGCTCCGACCGCGCCGGTTATGCGACTGAGGCCGGTATCTCTCCGGCTACGGCAAGCGCCGACTTTCGTCGCCTGGTCGATGCGGGCCTGGTCGAGCAGATGGGGCGAGGCCGGAGTGTTCGCTACCGAGCGAGCGAGCGATTGCGTGGGGACGCCGATGGCTCGATCAGGGTCGAGCGAGCCTCGCCCTGAACCGGGCGCGGTCGGGCTTACCCGCCAAGACCGCCGAAGATCGCAAACGGGTTGGGGGGACGCTCGGCATACGCTGCCTTCCAGGTTCCCTCCGCCTTGACGTCGCTGTCAGCGGGGGCCTCGGCCTCGATCCGCTCGGCGAGGGCCTTGGCCTGGTCCTCGTCGGTCGCGCCGACGAGCAGGTACTTGCCGCGCCGCACGGCAGGCAGGCCCTCGCTCCGCAGCTGCTCCTCGAAGCGCACCGCATCGTGGCGGGACGGAAGGTCGATCCGCACCTCGTATTCGGGATGGCCACGTTTTTCCGTTTCCCGCCGCTCGGTGGCGATCAGCTCTACGTGCTCCGCTGTCCTTGCGGCGTCGTCGTCGGGAAGCGGTACGTCGGGGTCTTCCCACTCCTCCGCCGTCGGGTGCCAGTGCTTCAGCTCGGCTTCGACGTTCCAGCCATGCTCGGCCGCCAGCTTGTCGACGAGCTTCCCAGCGCTTTCGGCCTGCTCCCGGGTGCCGGCGTAGAGGAAGACGTGGTCGCCTTCGCGAGAGACGATGACCCGGTCGTGAAACGCGTCGCTGAGGTCATGTTCCAGCTCCCGGGCGTCGAGCCGATCGAGCAGCCGGCGAATGTGCTCCTGCTCTTGGAAATCGATCTGTAGGCGCCAGTCGTCGTTCATCGGTTGCTCAACCTACCTCCCGACCGGCCGTTCGAGCATCGTCCTCTTCGATGGAGGCCTTGATGTCCTTGACCAGGAGCTGGAGGTTCATGGGGTCGGTTTGCGACGGTTCGAAGCCGTGGTGCGCGTAGAAGTCTCGGGCCGATTCGTTGAGCGCGTGCACGAGCATGACGCGAATCCCAAGCTCTGCCGCCGCCGCGAGGGTACGGGCCATCGCATCGCGCAGAAGGAATGATCCGAGGCCGTGACCTTGGACGCTCCGATCGACGGCCAGCCGAGCCAGCAGGACCGCCGGGATCGGATGGCTTGGCATCCCGCGGCGCGCCCGGGGACTTGCCTCGCGCCGGCTCACCGAGGCCGCGCAGAGGGCGTGGTAGCCGACCACCCGACCCTGCTCGGCGTCTTCGATGACATAGGTCCGGGCCGAGCCAGAAGCCGCGGCGACGCGGGCGTGCTTGGGCAGCCAGGCGTTCAACGAGTCCACCCCGCAATCGAAGCCACTCAGCGGGTGATCCGGCCCCAGCGGTTCGGGGTCGCTGAAGCGCGTCACGCCTTGCCCTACTCAGGGCGAGGACGAGCGAACAGTCTTGCCAGCTCCGGGCGAGCCTCGGCGGGGCGATCAAGCGCTGCGGTAAACGCTCGCCAGTCAGCATCGCCTAGGGCAAAGTGCGTGCGATCGGCCAGCAGCCGCTCCGCGCGCTCGCGGCCGCCCTCGACCAGAAATTCGGTCAAGGACTCCTCATGCAGAGACCCAGCTCGCTCGAACAACTCCTTGTCTTCGGCAGCGATACGCAGATGGACCCGCGCCGTCTTGGTCGTAGCCATGTGGCAAGTGTACACACGCTCCTTCGGCCATCGCGAGCGACATCAGGCAGTTTGGCTCTCTTGCCGTTGTCCTTGACCGGGTCGTGATTTCCTTGCCGCGAACCGCTCCCTCGCCTGCGGGCAATAACTACCGGTGGACCAAATGACCCTCGACAGCGAAGCGGTTTCCGCCTCGCTTCACACCCCGGCTGGCTTCGCGACGATCTTCGATCGCCACTTCGACGCCGTCCATGCCTACCTGCAGCGTCGGGTCGGCCCGGACCTGGCCGACGAGCTGTCGGCGCAGACCTTCCTCGTCGCCTTCGACAAGCGGGGCGGCTACGACCTGGCCCAGCCCGATGCCCGGCCCTGGCTCTTCGGCATTGCCACCCACCTCTTGCGTCGCCACCATCGCGACGAGGTGCGCCAGTTTCGCGCCTACGCGCGGAGCGCCGAGGACCCCGTCCTTGACGCCTTCGACGGCGTAGAGGCCAGGCTCGACGCGACGGAGATGCGCCGCGAGCTCGTCGACGCCTTGGCCGACGTCCCGGCCGAGGAGCTCGACGCGCTTCTGCTTTACGCCTGGGCCGAGCTCTCCTATCCAGAGATCGCCCGCGCTCTGGACGTCCCGACCGGGACCGTCCGCTCGCGGCTCTCACGTGCCCGCGGGCGGATTCGCGCCGCGCTGGGCGCCGACCAGCCCCAGGCCCTTGGCCAACCCGTCCCCGAGGAGGGAGGATCGCGATGAACGAGATCGACTTGCTGCGAGAGCTTCGTGCGGAGCTGCCCGGACCCAGGGCCGAGAGCCGGGCCTCGGCCCGGGGCGCCCTGGTCGCGCGGATCGAGGATTCCCAGCGCCCGCGGCCGCGGGCGACCGTCCCCGCCTGGCGGCGGTCCAGGCTTCGTCTCGTCGCCGTGCTGGCGGCGGCGGCGGCCCTGCTCGTCGCCCTGCCGACCTTGATCCTCGGTGGCGATGGCAAGGTGCAGCCCGCCCTCGGCCAGGTGCTTCGCGCGGCGGCGGCGACGGCGGCCACCCAGCCTGCCGAACCGCCTCCGGGCCCGGGCCAGTACTTCTACACCCGCTCCAGGGAAGCCTATTTGACGACCTCTGTCGGCCCCAACCCGCGCTGCGCGACGAATCCATGCGACCCCGAACACCCCTGGGAAGCGACCCGGGCGTGGAGCGTGCTCGTCCCCAGGATTCGCCAGACCTGGATCGCCGCCAACGGCGCCGGCCGGGCGCGGGCGGTCGCCGCCAAGCCGGAATTCCTCACGGCTGGACAGCGCCGGGCATGGAAGGCCGCCGGATCGCCCCACCTCGGCTCCGGCGGGGTCGAAGACTTCGCCCTCTCCGGCCAGCCCTTCCTCGACACCTCGAACCTGCCGACCGAGCCCAAGGCGCTGCGCCGGCTGATCGAAGCCCGCAAGATCCCGCGCGTCGACGGGCCTCCCGGCGAAGCCGAGACCTTCACCCTCGTCGGCGACATGCTCCGCAACACCTACCTGCCACCGGCCTTCCGGGCCGCCCTCTACCGGGTGGTGGCGGAACTGCCCAAGGTCGAGCTGCGCGGGGAGGTGAAGGACCCGGTCGGCCGCACCGGCATCGGGGTCGCCTACACCAAAGGCAGCACCACCCACGAGTTGATCTTCGACCCCGAGACCTCGGCCCTGCTCGGCGAGCGCGAAGTAGCGGCCCGCCGGATCCCCGCTCTCCAGGTCCCGGCCGGGACCGAAATCGGCTCGGTCACCTACCTCGAATCAAAGGTGGTCGACTCGCTGGGCAAGGGAGCGCCCCCCGGCGCCGGCCACCTGCGCCAGAGCATCGGCTGCTACGAAAAACCCTCCCTGCACGCCAACACCGCGATCCTCCACGGCCCCGACCCGATCGCCACCTGCACCAAGCTCTGGCGCGAAGGCGCAATGGGCACGACCCTCGAGCGCCTGGAACGCGAAGGCAAGATCCCCAAACGCCCAGACAAGACCCCCAACCTAGTCGCCTGCGAAGGCGACTATCCGGCGGTTACCTATGTATTCCCCGGGGACGGCCCGTCCGTCTGCAACCGGCTCGGCATGCGGCCCAGTGCGGCCGAATAGCCGGACCCGATCATCGTCACTGGCGCTGCCTCCAGCTACTGTCTTTTCATTCTTTTCCAGGTTGATCAACTTCCGATAAAGCTTGCAAGATCGATAAGTTCAGGGGCAACTCCAGACGGCGCCCTACATCACCGATATGCCGTGTCGATTCTGCAAAATCCAGTCGGGCTGTGGCCGCCGATACGGGCACGGGAGGAATGAGAATTACTTTGCGCTACTCGTATTGCTCCATCTCGGCAACGATGTCGTCACGACCTCGATGGCTCGCTTGACTAATCGCTCGATAAGCCAAATAACAGCCCACCCCAGCAAGCGCGAATGGCAACGAGCTTTGATCGTGATGATCAACAGCTACGCCGCCAAGGGCACCAGTTAGCGTCAGCCAGACAGCACCAGCATCGGCCCTTGCTTTGATCCGATACTTCAAGCGCCGCCATGCTTGCCATGGAACCAAGACGGCATCGTCAGATGTCTGGACAACTCTAAAAGGTGGCCGTGGAAATTCGGAAACCTCTGCGGCAATGCCATTGTACTCGGATTTACCGCGCATGCCTGACCCTGGCAGGTATTGCTCAGTACTGCGCCGCTGCGCCTGTTTTCTTGATCCTGATCTTGCCATTTGCGTCCCCTAAGCGTCATATGCCTTATCGGCTAAGACGCACCGGAAGCAAATGGCTCAGGTCACGCTTAGCCCCATCATCGGAAGCGGATTTCGGTTGTTTCGCTGCAAGAGATCGTCATCGACATGCAGCTTCGTCCTATTTCCGCTCTGCCGGATCAGAGCCCTTCTCTTAGGTACTGCGAAGGCTCTAATCCACCACGCAAATGTCGCAATTTGCGGAACGGCAATGAGAAGGAATGGCCATGCGAATGGCCCATCGCCAGCTCCAATGAAAGCAATGACCGAAAGTGCTGCCACCCAAGAGAGGCTGAACAATTCTAGGAGAGACGGCCATGATCTAGGACTATTGGCATTCGACTCTGAACCGCATTCGAAAAAGGAGTCAGAAAACCTTTCCGGCTCAGCTAGTCGTTCCGGATGAACAGGAAGCCAATGGAGAATTTCCCCCACAGGCACAATTTAGGGGACCAGAGCTTCATCGTCAAGCATTGAATCGAGTCGGTTGTCGATGCCCTCCGTCAATGACTAAAGTCCAAACGGATGCCGTAGTTCAAAGCGGGCGAGATACCCTGCACCAAACGTGCTTTCAGGAATCCAGCCGGGGCCGCGGGTAACTCGCGCTCGCTTCCGCTGCGCGTCTTGCCCACTACGTCGCGAGCGCGCGGGGCGCGTAGCGCCCGGTCAGACTCGCAGGCAAGGCCAGCCCGGCCGTAGACGGTGCCTTGCGCCACCACCGCCGCTTACAGAGCTTCCCCGGCGGAATCCAGGCGGGCCTTGGTCTTGTCTCGGGCTTCGGCGATCGTGTCGGAGGTCAGGAGCAGGTCGATCGCGACCCAGACAGGCTGGGAAGGCCAGAGCTTTCCCATTGGTACCTCTATGGAGGGTTCGATGGCCGGTCCCAAGCTGAAAACCCAATGGCGCTCCCCGGACCAGTCAACCTTCCCTTTAAGCGGCTCGAAACCCGCGTAGTTGTCGTTGGCGATGCGGTAGTCCTCCACATGACGTATCTGCTGGAGTTTGCCGTCGAACCGGAAGCCAAGGTAGTTCGGGGGCTCCTTTGGCCAGCCTCCGCGACCTCCGCCAACGGGACAGAAGTAGGTGTGGTGGTTAACAACGACATCGCGGAAGCTGATGCCGGTGTCCCCGATCTCCTTGCCCAGGCTGACGACGTAGACGAGATTAGATAGAACGTTCTGCATGGTCATCAAGCCTCTCAGGTAGCGAGACAGATCGCGCAGGAGTCGTTTCTCGCGGTGGCGCCGGGACTTGCTGGCGGCCTCCGTGGCAAGAGCCTCGACCTGTCGCCAAGACCGATACACGACGGGAACGCCCTGAACCCGTTTGGGCAGCCGCCCGGAGACAAACTCGGGCGGGGCCTCTGCGAAGACAGCCAACATCGTTGCTGGCGGCTTCGTTCTAGTCGCGTACTTCGCCAGTTGGTCGTCGCCGGGAAGGCCATAGCCGCGCTTGGCCTCAATAACGAGGCGAAACTTTCCTCCATTCCCGGCGATCTCGATATCGGTAAAGCCAGCGCCGGGGACGCCCTCTTGGAGGCCGACGATTTCCACCTGGGCCTTGCCAGGGGAAGCGTGAAGGTCGCGCAGCAACGCCTGAGAGAATTGTTCACTCTCTGCCAGCGCCCAGCCGACCGAGTAGGTGATGTCGTTCTCCTTGTCGCCGAGCAGGTCGAAGACGGTGCCTACCGGCCGTCCGTACAGCTTTAGCTCGACTGGCATCGCAAAGAGCGGTGGCTTGCTGCGAGCATCTACCCGTCAGGTGGAAACTCGCCAAGCAGGGTGCGCCTCACACCGTAGCCGTTTGGCGTATATCGCCAATGGTCCGGCTTGAATTCCTCGGCATAGCCTTTCACCTGCAAGCTCGCCAGGGCCGCTGCCACTTCGTCGGGCTCTAGCGGTGGTTCGTGGGTCACCTCGATACAGATTCGGTCGAAACTTTCAAGCTGCGACTCCCTGATGAGGCACCGGAAGACTCGGAACTCGGGTCCGTGAAGGGGCTCGGCCATTTCCCCAAGGTATCGGGCTGCTCGGCTACGTCAATCAGCCATCACGACAGGATGGGTGTCCGCCGCCGGGGCCAGCATTGCAGCATGGACATCGCCGCTGTTGTCGCAGTTGCCCTCGCAGCAGTATCAGCCATCGCAGCCGCTGTGTCCGCAATAGCGACGAGACAGTCGGTGGATCGGTCGCACCGGCCTTTCGTGTGGCCCGCCATTTCGCACGGCACGGACGGCGAGGCGAGAATTTTGCGGGTCCGACTTCACAATGACGGGGCCGGAACCGCATACGAAGTTCGGTGGTCCTTCGGAAGCCTGGCGGAAACACAGGAGGGCGGGTTTGTCGAGGACAGCAAGGGCGCAGCGGGGCAGGCGTCGATGGCGATCCGGGCAATCAGAGCAGGAGAGAGCGTCCCCCCGGAGGAAAGTGGCTGGCTGGACAAAGAGGTCCAGCTACCGCCAGACGACATCGGCTGGATTCTTGTCCGGTGGAGCGATGCCGCAGGCGTTCGATGGGAGGTTTCAGATCAGGGACCGGCGACTTCGCGCGGAAGGCCACGCAGGCTTCGGACGTGGAAGTGGCAGTTCTGGCGAGCCCCCGCAGACTGGTAGTACTACCCGGCAGGGCCTATTCAGCCTGACGACGCCTGAATGCGACCAGCGCGCTCCGCCGCAATCAGGGCTATTAGCTGACCGCGAACGTCTGATGACGTAGGCCCAGCACCGTTGCCGCGTAAATCTCGAAGACCGCAGCGAGGCGGTTGTCGGTGATCTCGACCACCTGGAAATCCCAACGGGCGATCCGTTCGCATTGACGGCGAAACTCAGCCATGAACTCGGGGTCGGCGCAATTCTCCTTCCGGGTTCCGGCGAGGGGCAGCTTCTTCCCGTGGAAGCTCCGCACGGTTCGCGCGTAGGCGTAGGTGCCCTCGTTGTGGCGAGGTCGGACATGACCCCGAAGGCGGGTGCGGAAGTTCGAGAACTTCTTGCCCGCGCGCTTTGAGCGCTCCGTCAGGCCCACCCGGCCGACGTAGCGCGGCCTTCCCCTCTCCGAGAACAGGTACACGCCGTAAGTCGCTGGCGGAGGGTCGCGATCCTCGCCCAAGCCGTAGATCGGTGAGTCCAGAAGACGGGTCAGAAGATCGGGGAGCTGCTTCGTGATCTCTGCATCCCATTGACGCTCCCTTGCGATGATCTTTAGTGTTTTCCGCTTGGTCGCCATATTCGCCTGCGCTCATCCGCGTGCAAGACGCTACAAGCTTTGGTCAGACGGTTGGTTTGCTGGGTAGAATCGGTTTATGTCCGCTGTCCCAAGTTACCTGGAGTGCAAAGCATGTGGAGGGATTGGCTACGTCGCGATACGTGATGAAACAGTGGACCCTGCGGAATATCGCCCCGCCAAATGGGTTCCCTGCCATGACTGTAAGGGCACGGGCAAC
This sequence comes from uncultured Solirubrobacterales bacterium, assembly GCA_963714665.1. Lineage (GTDB taxonomy): Bacteria > Actinomycetota > Thermoleophilia > Solirubrobacterales > 70-9 > VRUE01. The sequence goes on from CAVQPE010000008.1 coordinate 817,776, forward strand.
AGGACCAAGCAGGGGCCAATACGCGAGGTACCTCCATACTCGCCCGACAGTTTTGTCAAGTAGACACGACGGCGAGTATTCCGCTGGCGACAAGAGCCGACAGCCGACTCTTCCCTGATACGACTCGAACTGATCCGCATCCAATGCGGGCAATCGAGAGCGAGTACGGCTTCTTTCAGCGGGTAGATGATCCGGCTTGCGGTCGAATCCGAGCCGTGCTCAATGAATGGTTCGATCGGTTTCTCTCGATGCAAAAGGCCGAAGCTGTGTCGGACTTGCGGGGCCGATTTCGGGCTAAGGAAGATGGCCAATTCAAGTCCGCGTTCTGGGAGCTGTATTTGCATGAGATGTTCGTGAGGCTCGGATTTGATATCTCCGTTCACCCGCTATCTGAACGCGGGAAGCGCCCCGATTTCGTTCTTCGCAGAGAGGATCAGCGCTTCTATCTGGAGGCAGTCATGTCGACCCCCGGATTCTCCGGTCGCAACGAGCCGCGTAACGTCCAAATGGTGATCGAGCACGTCAACGAGGCGTATCACCCGGACTTCCTTCTTCGGCTGCACTATGTCATCGCGGGCGACGAGACCCCACGAAGGGCTACCGTTCGCAAGGAGGTCTCCGATTGGCTTTACGGGCTCGCCTGGGAGGACATCTGGAAGGACGACCTGGCGAGCAGCGTCCATCCCGAGACCGCGATTGAGGTTGACGGGGGATGGAAGATCGGCTTGACCGCCTTGCCTCTGCCCCCCGAGAACCGAGGCCGGGAGAAGGGACCGATGATCTTTGCCTACCAGGGATTCGTGGGCAATGCGGATGGACTCGGTCTAGCAATTCTTCCTGGCCTCCACGAAAAGGCCAACAAGTACGGTGACCTCGATGCGCCGCATGTCATAGCTCTGTGGGTCATGGATGCGATGGCAAGCGAGGACACAGCGGCGCTTGCGCTATTCGGGGGCTGGTTCTCGACGGAGGAGGGAACGCATCGAACGGGGCTGAATCTCAGAAAGGAGAGGACGAAATCGCTATGGAGTCCGAGCGCGAAGCACCGGGAGCGAGCGAGCGCCGTCCTTGCAACCAACAGCTTTGAATTTGGCTATCCAGCCATTGCTCGGACGCTTCCTCGACTCTGGCCAAACCCGTGGGCCAACCGACCTCTCTCGACAGGTTTGCCGTTCGCACGATCACTGGTATCCGGGGACGAAGAAACCGCCGAGAACGTCGCCGCGACGATCACGGCGAGCGAGCTTTTCGGCCTTCCCACTGACTGGCCTGGGCGGGCGTTTCAGGGTGAATCAGAGTAGTCGCGCCGAGGCTTGAACTCTCTGGGCGGGCTACTGGCTCGGTTTTGCTTCCACGATCTGGATGTTCCAATGCTGCTCGCCGAAGAACTGAGCAATGAAGCGCAAAAACTTCCGATGGCTCCGGGGGTCGGACCCGCGATAGGGAATCGTGACGTTGTAGACGATTCCCATATGGATTTCCTGCGAGCCCCCGACCTGGGGCGTGAGCTTGATCTGGCCCTCCGCGCCAGCAGCCAGGGAAGGGGGGACGAGTATGCCCATTCCGCCTCGGCCTTCACCCTCGCCGCACGTCGCTTCGGCGCGATCCACGTCGAGAACGGCGACGCCGTTCCCGGCATTTATCACTCCAAGAAAGGTCGGCGTTACTTCAACGTGCTGAGGCTCGCGCATGATCGGCTCAGAGGGTCCGATTCGCGCCGAACTCATACTTGCTGGAATCAAGTTCGGGGTGACTTGCAGGCTCAAAGCCTTCTGCGCGACCTCGGCTTGTTCGGAGATCGCGCTCATCTGGACGCGGTTGAGTTCCAGTTGTTCGACTGCGAGCCGCAGGGTCGCCGTGTTCTGCTGCTGGCTCTCCTGATTCTGATCCTCGTTCAGTCTGAGCAGGCGGTAATTGAGGAGGAGCGAAACCACGGCGACGACGGCTAGGGCGAGCGTGCCAATGGCCGCTGCTTCGCTCGCGGGAAGACCAAACAGGGCTAGCGCCAAGTTCACGGTGGATTAAGCGGGGCGCTGGACGAGCCCAGTCCGCCTACCTACGAATTCAAGAATTCGAGCAGCCACCGGTCGTTGCAGAGGAGTTCGCCCTCGAACGCACCACCGCCAGAAAGGGAGACGACCAAGAGGCGGTCATCATCGTCCATCAATTCCCAGAGGTGGTTGCGAATGGCCTCGGCGTCGCCGTCGCTCTTGAGCACCCAGACCGACTTCTCAACCTCTTTGGCGCTCGGGTACTCCTCAATACGCTCGATCAACCGCCGGTAGCTCGCCGAGGTCTCATTGGGTCCGTCGAGGTCGTAAGCGACGAGGTAGTTGCTCATTCCGAGAAAGAGATTACACCGGACCTAATATCATACGATTTCTTCCCGTCCAACACGGAGGTGGGAGGGCCGTGCCCCGAGATCGAACGGGACTGTTTGTGGGCGAACGACAGACGCGGTATAGGTGACCGGCCTCCGCCGGTTCGAGCCGTAAACTTCCAATGACAAGCGAGTCGTAGGGTCTTGCGATTCGAGCTGTAGAGCCAAGTTCAGGACGGGGTTAGAACCACCTCCGATTTCTTGGCTCTACAAAGGGAAATCCGATGGGCGCGGCTGGGTTCGAACCAGCGACCTCTCGCGTGTGAGGCGAGCGCTCTCCCGCTGAGCTACGCGCCCGGGAGAGGGTCAATCATAGGGCGCGCGAGCGGTTCCAGATCGAGTCCAGATGGGGTCGACGGTCCGGGAGAGCGCCTACCATCCGTCTCCATGGCCGAGGCGTTGACCACACGTTCTGACTGGCTTGTCGCCCATCCTCCTGCTCGGGAGCGGCTCTCGCAGACCCTTGCGGCGGTGGCTGGGCGCGTTCGCGCAGGCGAGGACTTCCGCCATGTCGTGCGCGAGTTCCTTGACGAGTTTGCGCTGCGAGGCGACGATCGTTCACGGGCCGACGCAATCGCGGAGCGCCCGGAGTCGACCGGCGATCCTCGTCACGATGCCTACCTCGGCGCCCTGGGTGAGCACCTGGCGGCGGTCCACGGTTTGAGCAGGCCCGCGTGGTCGGTTGAGCCGGGGCGCTTCCTGGACCGCTTCTGGTTCGTCAGCGAGGTGCCAGGTTTTCGCGCGGTGGCGATCGCCCAAGCCCCGGCCGCGTTCCGCCGCCGCGGGGTCTTCATCCCGGAGCGTTCGCTGCATCGCGTCTGAGCATGGATCGGAGCGAGATCATCGCTGCGCTCACCGCGCTGGCTGGCGAGCTCGAGGGGCGGGGCGTCGTTGCCTTGCTGCTTCGCCAGAGACGTTGCTCGCGCTGAAGGTCCTCGCCCACCGCGTCGGTGAGGACGATCGCCGGTCGGATCAGGCCGGTGCCGGGGCCTCGATGGCGGGTGGCGGCTCCGTGCCTCCTTCGGCCTCGGAGCTTTTGCGCAGGGCCAGGCCTACGAAGGGGAAGACGAGGGTCGAGAGCATGGCGGCGCCGACCAGGCCCGCTGCGGTCGAGGTCTTCATGTGGCCGGTCTCGGTGGCGATCGTGGTGATAGCCACGACGAGAGGGAGCTCGGTCGCGGAGTAGAAGGCGAGGGCGGCTCGGTCGCGGGCGCTGAGGACGCCTCGGTAGAGCAGCATCGCCGGGGTGCCGCGGACGATCAGGAAGAGGAAGAAGAACATCACCAGCTTGAGCAGGGCGGTGACCGAGCCGAGCGCGGCGAGATCGAACTCGATGCCGCTGGTGACGAAGAAGAAGGGGACGAAGAAGCCGAAGCCGACGGCCGTCAGCTTCGACTCGAAGACTTTCAGCTCGTGCCCTTTCAGGGCCATGCGTACGATCATTCCCGCCACGAAGCCGCCGATCAGGACGTCGAGGCCGAGCTTGCCGGCGAGCAGGACGAGGCCGAAGACGAGAACTACTGTGATCCGTACCGCGAGCTGGCTGCTCGACTCGAAGGTCCGCTCCAGCGCCGGCCAGCCGCGCCAGGCGAGTCGCACCGAGACCAGCGCCATCACCAGCGCCAGCACGATGAAGGCGACCAGGATCGCTGCCTCGTGAAAGGGGTTGGCGGTGGAGAGGACGAGGGTGACCAGGAGGATCGGGCCGAACTCGCCGACCCCGCCCGCGGCCAGCAGGTAGGTGCCGAATTTGGTCTTCAGCTCGCCGTTGTCGCGCAGGATCGGGATCAGGGTGCCGATCGCCGTCGTCGCCATCGCCGAGCCGGTGTAGAGGAAGGAGACGATGATGCCGGCCGCGGCGAGGACGCCACCGAGCCCGTAGGCCAGGGCCACCGAGAGCAGCCAGCCCCAGGCGCCGAGCCTCAGTGGCGTTCCCTTGATCCGCTCGAAGTCGATCTCGTAGCCGGCGAAGAAGAAGAGCATCCCGAGGCCGAGGTTGGAGAAGAAGGTGATGAAGTTGTCGGTCTTGGCGATGTCGAAGACTTCGGGGCCGACGAGGATCCCCAGCAGCAGCTCGACGACGACCACGGGCGGGGCGAAGCGCTTCGGCACAATGGCAACCGTGACCGCGGCCAGCGCCGCGACCACGACGATGACGAAGAACGAATCTGTGTCGACGTGGATCACGGGTCGCGCCGATCCTACGCCCGCGACCGGGTAGGATCGCGGACGGACCGTGCTAGGCGGGGAATCAGCGGTGCCCTGTAACCCGCAATCCGCTCTAGCGGGGCCGAATCCCGTTCCGAGGGGCTGGCCGTCGGGGTCAGTGCGCCGCGGGCGGCGTTGACGGTCGGGTCCTGTGCGACGTGGGCACGCGAATCAGGTCAGGTCCGGAAGGAAGCAGCCTTAAGCGGATGCCGCGGGTGCCGCAGGAGAGCCCGGCTCGAGCCAATCGCGACGGACACGCCCGGTGACTTCGTCTCGGAGGACGGGGCGCACGGTCCATTTTTCACCGCATCCGAGATTGACCCACCTCAGGGTGGGTGAAAATCGGGTGCGTCAGTCGATCAGGCGGGCTTCCATGCGGTTTACGGCTATTCGCCACATTACGAAGGCGAAGGCGATCAGGCCGGCGAAGCGGATCAGGTCGACCGGGTCGTAGCCGAAGGCGCCGCCGCGGACCAGTTCGACCAGCTGGTGCAGGGGGTTGAGCTGGGCCAGGATCCGGAAGCCCTCGGGCAGTTCGTCGATCGGGAAGAAGGCACCGGAGACGAGGAAGAGCGGCGTGACGAAGAGCGCGGTGACGTAGTTGAACTGGTCGATCTTGGCGACGATCGCCGCCATCGTGATCCCGAAGCCGGCGAACCCCAGCGCCGTGAAGAGGGCGAAGACCGGCACCAGCAGCATGCCCCAGGCGGGGTCGAGGCCGAAGCCGATTGTGACCAGCAGCGGCACGCAGCCATAGACGCTGGCGCGGGCGCCGATCCAGAGCATCTCGGCGCTGACCAGCTCCTCGACGTCGACCGGCGCGGCGAGGATCGCGTCGTAGGTGTTCTGGAAGCGGTGCTTGACGAAGGTGCCGAACATCGCCGGCAGGGCGCTGGAGAAGATCACCGCGGTGGCGACCATGCCGGTGCCGACGAACTGCACGTAGGGGACGCCGTTGACTTCGTCGACCAGGGTCGCGCTGAGGCCGAGGCCGAAGGCGATCAGGTAGACGATCGGTTCGAGGATGCTGGAGAAGGTCGTCCCCTTCCAGTAGGTGCGGAAGTTGGCGACCTCGCGGCTCATCACGCCGCCGATCGCGGCCGGTTCGAGCCGGCGGAGGCGGCGGCTGGTCTGCTCGCTCATTCGGCCTCCGCCCCCGTCAGCAGGACGAAGACGTCCTCCAGCGAGGCGGCCCGGATCACCGCGTCCTCGGGGACCGCCCCGTCGCCGGCGCGCTCGGAGCCGACGATCGCGATCGCCGGGCCGGCAGGGCGCACCGCCAGTCCCTGTCCCTCGGCGACGGCTCGGACTTCGGTCAGGCGTTCGGGCGGGCCGTAGATCTCGGCGGTGTGGGTGCCGGCGTGGGCGGCGATCAGCTCGGCCGGCGTGGCGCGGGCGATCACCCGCCCCTTGTCCATCACCGCGACCTCGTCGGCGAGGCGCTCGGCCTCCTCTATGTAATGGGTTGACATCAGGATCGTCGTGCCGCGCGAGCGCAGCTCGCCGATCAGGGTCCAGAGCTCGGTGCGGATCTGGGGGTCGAGGCCGACCGTCGGCTCGTCGAGCAGGATCAGCCTCGGTTCGTGGACGAGGCCGCGGGCGAGCAGCAGGCGGCGGCGCATGCCGCCGGAGAGCTTGTCGACCGCCTCGCGGCGGCGCCCGCGCAGGCGGGCCAGGTCGAGCCCGCGGTCGACGGCCGCGCCGACGTCCTTCACCCGGGTAGAGCCGTGCGTACACGGCCAGGTTGTCCTCGACCGTGACGTCGACGTCGAGGTTGTCGAGCTGGGGCACGACGCCCATCTCGGCCCGAGCCGCCTTGGCGTCGCCCGGCAGCTCGTGGCCCAGCACGCGCAGCTCGCCCGAGTCGGCGATCGCCTGGCCGGTGAGCAGCCGCATCGTCGTCGACTTGCCGGCGCCGTTGGGCCCGAGCAGGCCGAGGCAGATGCCCTCCGGCACCTCCAGGTCCAGCCCGTCGACCGCGGTGATCGGGCCAAAGCGCTTGACCGCACCGCGGAGCTCTATCGCCGCCATGCGTCGATTCTCAATGATCGGCGGCGCCGGCAGCGAGCTGGCGCTCCAGCTCGGCGGCGCGCTCGGGGTCGAAGATGCTGAGCGCGACCGCGGTGGCGACCGAGCGCAGGGTCGAGATCGCCAGCAGGCGCGGGTCGGTGGGCAGCCGCCTGGTCGACTCGGTGAGGAAGAGCTCGGCCAGCACCGGCAGGTCGCGGCCGCCGGCGGTGCGGAGGACCCGCAGCAACGACAGGGTCACGCCGGCGTCGGAGGCGCGCTGGTCCCAGCTGACGGGGCTGGGGGTGACGAGGACCAGGTGCGGGCGGGACTCGATCAGGGTGCGCGGCAGGTGGGTAGGGTCGTTCGGCCGTTCCTCGACGAAGTGGATCTGCACTCCGGACGGTTCGGCGCTGCCCAGGTAGCGATCGAACGCCTCACGCGGCGCGACCATCGTCACCGCGAAGTACCCGGTCCCGACCTCGGCCAGGTCCTCCATCAGGGCGGGGGCGTTGATCCCGCAACCGACGATCGTGAGCCGCAGGGGTCCTCCGTCACGCGCCGACCAGGCCGCGTCGACGAGCTCGGAGAAGGGCGCGATCTCGCCGTGCTCGGAGACCCAGCCGGGCAGCCCGGCCAGCGCCGGCGGGCGGGTGATCGCCAAGCGCAGGACGGCGGAGACGGTGCGGTCGGCGACGATCGCGTCCCAGTCGGAGGGGAAGAGTTCCCAGCTGGCGTCGACGTTGCGGCCGCGGCGGAAGACCAGCCGCACCTCCGGCTTGGCGTCGTGCTGGTTCAGGTAGTCGAGCAGGGCGAGGCCGCTCTGGGTCACTTCGACGTCCGAGGACTCGGCCGGCGCCGGGCCGAGGCTCGACCGCATCACCAGGATCGCCCGGGCGTGCTCGGCCGCGGCGAGCTCGAAGCCGGAGTCCCCGGCCGTGTCGCCGAAGACCAACTCGGTCTTCAGCCCGGCGCTGTTCTCCTCCAGCTCGTCGCGGATCTGGGCATGGGACTCGCGCGCCGACTCGGGAGCGAGCAGGACGAGCTGGTCCAGGCCGGTCTTCTGCTGGGCCTGCACGGCGGCCGAGGTCGCGAGCTCGATCAGGTCGGTGCCGCCGATCACGAGCAGGTGGTCGCGGGCACGCACCGGGCGGTCCGCCTGTCCGATCCTCTCGAGCGAGCGCCCCACGATCTCGGCGACGAAGGTGAAGAGCAGGCCGACGAGCAGAACCAGCCCGACGACGACCTGGAAGACGCCGATCGAGCGCTGGGCGGCGCCCTTGTCATCGTGCAGGCTGGAGGGGTCGAGCACGTGCAGGGTCGCCGACCAGATCGCGTCGCCAAAGGTCCCGTACTCGTCGAAGGCGAAGTGGGCGAGCGCGGCGCTGCCGAGGATGACGACGGCCACCGCGCCGACGAGCAGCGCGATCCGGCCCAGCGTCGATTCCGTCACCCGTCTCCACATATCGGCGCGACTGACTTTATGCCTCCATGTGGAAGGGGAAAGTCAGTCACGCCCGGGGGACTTGGAGGGGCGACCGTGGGTGTTGGGAGACTGGCGGCGTGCTGGACGAGCGCTGGATCAGGTCGCTGCATGTGGAGACATTGCGCGAGGAGGAACTGCACGCCGAGCGAGAGGCGCACGTGCTCTTCCAGGCCTCGACGATCGGGGCGCTGCTGGAGGGCGCCTACGACGGCGACCTCTCCTTCGCCGAGCTGGCCGAGCACGGCGACCTCGGGCTGGGGACGCTGAACGGCCTCGACGGCGAGATGATCGGGCTCGACGGGCGCTTCTACCGGGCCGACGTGGACGGCAACGTGAGCGAGGTCAACGCGACCGGGCGAACGCCGTTCGCGGTCGTGACCAGGTTCGAGCCGACTATCGACGTGGCCCGAGATGGGCCGTTCGACCACGACGGCCTGCTCGCGTGGCTGGACGAGCTGCTCCCCGCCGATGCGGCTTCCTGTGCGGTCCGGATCGACGGGCGCTTCGACTTGGTCCGGGCTCGCTCGGTGCCCCGTCAGCACCCGCCCTATCGGCCGCTGACGGAGGTGGTCGCGGAGCAGCACGTCTTCGAGCTGAACGACGTGAGCGGGACGATGGTCGGCTTCCGCTTCCCCGACTACGTCGAGGGAATCGAGGTCAGCGGCTACCACCTTCACTTCATCGGCAAGGACCGGGTTCGGGGCGGTCACGTGCTCGGCTCCCGCGCCGCCGGGACGCTCCGAGCCCGCCTCGACCCGTCCAGCGATTTGCACGTCGAGCTGCCGCCGGGGGTCGAGCTGTCCGATCCGGGTGTCGCCGCCGCCACGCACGATGCCCTTGACCGTGTCGAGAAAGCCGGGTAGCGCGGTCGTCATTTCATCCAGATAGCGGATGAAATGACGACCGCAGCCGGGATCAGAGCGAGTCTGCGATCGGCTCGAACAGCCCCGAGCGCTTGAACCCACCCATCAGCAGCGACGGTATAGGAGCCAGGAGTCGTTTTCCGCGATGCGGTGGAAGCCGGGGGGGACGGCGCGGGAGAAGTTGGTGGGGTCGTTGGGGTCGAGGATGAAGTTGTGGATCACGAAGGAGCTGGCTGGGTCGAGGAAGTAGCCGGCGCGGCGGGCGTCCTCCTCGCTGGCGCTGACGATCTGGGTCGGCTTCACGTCGAGGCTGAAGGCGAGGCGCGGGATCGCGCGGTGGTTGGGGACGGCGATCGTGCCGCAGAGGGGCTTGGCGAGGGCGCCGGTATCGGCAAGGTCGGTGAGGTCGCGCTCGATCGAGCCCTGGTCGGTGAGGTCGCTCTTCACGGTCGAGTCGAGGTCCCACTGGTTGGGGAGCCAGAGCACGAACATCGCCAGGACCAGGCCCGCGAATGCCTGCCAGCGCTGCCGCCAGGGGTGACCGGGATCGAGCAGTCGCCAGCCGAGCAGGGCGACGGCGACGAAGATCGCCAGCAGCGCGGCGCCGAGCATCGTGTAGCGGGCGATGATCGCCAGCCCGGCGGCGGCGAGCAGCGCGAACGCCCCGATCGCTAGTGCGGTCGCGACCAGGCCGAGCGCCGAGCGGCGGCGCAGGAAGGCGAAGGCGAGGACGACGCCTCCCGCGGCGCCGATCATTCCCGGCCACTGCAGCACTTCGCCGAGAGCTCGTGGGCCCCAGAGGACGAGGTCGACCGGGCCGGTGTGGCGGGCGAGGGTGTCTACGGTTTCTCGGGTGCCGGTGAACGAGTAGGTGGGGCTGCCGGTGGTGGCCCAGTCGAAGAGGGCCCAGGCGAGAGGGGCGGCTAGGGCGAGGGCTGCCAAGGCAATTCCGCGGGGGGAGACGAGGGCACCCCTTGCCCGTCCAATCGCCGGCCTAATTAGGCCGGCGATTTGAGTATCCGCCCGGTCAAGGGGTGCCCTCGTCTCCCCTTCGGGGTCGGGTTGGTGGGACGCGCGTCGAGTCTCGGGGGCGTCGTCTGGGGCGGCGGAAGCTTTAGAAGCTTGTGGGCGAGCGAGGAGGAGATAAGCGAGGTAGGCGATTGAGAAGAGCCAGGCCTCTGGGCGGAGCAGGCCTGCGAGGGCTAGGAGGGCTAGGACGGGCCAGCCTGCGCGTGGCTTTCGCGTCTCTATAAGGAGAGCGCCGAGGGAGAGGGCTATGTAGGGGAGGTCTACGTAGGCGCGGAGGCCGTTGGAGAGGTATGGGGCGCGGGTTAGGACTATGAGGGCGGCTACGGCGCCGATTGGGCGGTCGAACCAGAGGGAGCCGAGGCGGTAGATCAGGTAGCCGATGAGGCCGAGAGAGACGTAGGCGATGATCATCGTCACGGTGATCGCGCCGCTGTCGAGGGGCGTCGTCACCATCCCGACCAGGTCGGCGAGCGGGTGCGGTGTGGGGGGAAGGGCGGCGCCGTAGTCCGGGCTCACGCCATGCGCCAGTTCCCGGCCCCAGACGAGTGCGTAGATCGTGTCGTAGTTGGGGAAGCCGGTCGGGAAGACGAGCAGCAGGGCCGCCGTGACGGCAGCGACCCAGGCGGCGGGCGTCAACCAATTGCGGGCCCTCTGCGGCACCGGCGCACGGTATCCGCTGCCGCCCGTAAGGGGGGTGCCTGAGCTAGCGGGGTCATATGCACCCATTAGCTCAGGCACCCCTTCGGGGGAGAGGGGCTCGTGGATACACTGGCCCGAGTTCAGCGATGACCGACTCGATCTCCCTCTACCGCCGCCACCGACCCGGCTCCTTCGACGAGGTCGTGGGGCAGCAGCACGTCGTCCGCACCCTGCGCAACGCGGTCGAGCAGGGCAAGGTTCACCACGCCTACCTCTTCGTCGGCTCGCGCGGCACCGGCAAGACCTCGATGGCGAAGATCCTTGCCCGCTCGCTCAACTGCGAGCGCGGCGGGCCGACGATCACGCCCTGCGGCGAATGCGAATCGTGCACGACGATCGCCGGCGGCACCTCGATCGACGTGATCGAGATGGACGCCGCCTCCAACCGCTCCGTCGACGACGTCCGCGACCTGCGCGAGCGGGTCGCCTACGCGCCCACCGGCGGTCGCTGGAAGGTCTACATCCTCGACGAGGCGCACATGCTGACCAAGGAGGCCTGGAACGCCTTCCTCAAGACGCTGGAGGAGCCGCCGCCGAACACCGTCTTCGTCCTCGCCACCACCGAGTCGCACAAGGTGATGGCGACGATCGCCGACCGCTGCCAGCGCTTCGACTTCCAGCGCCCCTCGCTGGAGCAGATCTCCGAGGTGCTGACGCGGGTCGCCGCCGCCGAGGGGATCGAAGCCGAGGACGCCGCCGTGGCGATGATCGCCCGCTCGGCCTCCGGCAGCTTCCGCGACGCGCTCGGCACGCTCGACCAGCTCGTCGCCTTCGGCGGCAACCGGGTCAAGCTCGACGATGTCCTCGAGCTGCTCGGTGCAGCCGACGCCGAGCTCCTCTTCGACGCCGTCGACGCCGTCATAGCCGAGGACCCAAAGGCGGTCCTGCTCGGGGTCGAGAAGATGGCCCGCTCCGGCCGCGACCCCGCCCGCTTCGCCCGCGACCTGCTCGCCCACCTGCGCCACCTGCTGGTGACGCAGACCGTGGGCGAGGTGCCAAACACCTTCGTGGTGACGGCAACGGATGCCGATCGCCTCTCGGCCCAGGCAAGCGCAATAGGCGCGGCAACCCTCGTCCGCACCATCGACGAGCTGGCAAACGCGCTTACCGCCGTGCGCGAGGGCGACGACGCCCGCATGGCAGTCGAGATCGCCCTGCTGAAGGCCGCGCGACCGGACCTCGATCCCTCGACCGAGGGATTGCTGAGGCGTATCGAGAGACTTGAACAAGGGACGGGGCCGACTGGGCCGCGGGTCCTGTCGCAGGGGGAGGGGGGCACTGCGGGCAGTCCACGGGCTGTCCTCGACCCCCCACCCCCTGCGCCACCCGCGGCAGAGACCGCCCCGGTCGACGATGCTGCCCACGAGCCGCCCCAAGCTTCGCCGCAAGGCTCCGAGGCGTCAGCGGAAGACGACCCGCTTCCGGCCGCGTCCGATACCGCTGACGACGCTGAGGCTGCCGAAGCCGAAATCTCAGAGCCGGCCGAGCCTACGCCGTCTACCGGGGACGATCCTCCCGCGGGTGGCGCTGTAGGGGGGACCGCCCCTGAGGACGCTTTAGCGACCGGAAGGGGCGGTGGGTCCCCTGCAGCGACAGGACCCGCGGGTCAGCCCGACCTCGATGAGGTCGTCCGCATGTGGTCGGCCGTTATTCACAAGCTTGGGGAGACAAGTCCCGCTTTGGCAGCAACGTTCGAGGGCGCGAGGCCGGTGAGCTTGGACGAGGAGGGCTTGCAGGTCGGGTTCCCCGCCGAGTTCACCTTCAACAAGCGCAAGGCCGAGGCGCCGGAGAAGCGGGAGCTGATGGCCGACGCGATCGAGTCGGTGCTCGGGGATCGGATCAAGCCCGCCTACGTTTTGCTCGACGGTGAGGCTGCTCCCGAGGAGGGGGCTGCCTCCGCGGACGAGATCGATCACGATGCGATCGAGGAGAAGCTGAGGAGCGAGTTCGACGCGAAGGAGGTTGGCTAGTGGCTAGAGGCGGTGCACCCGGTGGCTTCGACGTGAATGCGCTGATGAAGCAAGCGCAGCAGATGCAGAACGAGATGCTGCAGGCGCAGGAGGCGCTCAAGGACGAGGTGGTCGAGGCCAGCGCCGGCGGCGGCATGGTCAAGGTGAAGATGGGCGGCGACCTGACCCTGCGCGAGCTCGTTATCGATCCCGAGGCGATCGACCCCGAGGACGCCGAGATGCTCGCCGAGATGGTGCAGGCGGCCGTCAACGAGGGGCTGCGCGCCGCCCAGGAGCTGGCCAACTCGAAGCTGGGCGGGATCACGGGAGGCCTCGGCGGCCTCCCCGGAATGTGAGCACCGAGGGCCCGGCACCGCTCGCCCGCCTCGTCGCGGAGCTCTCGCGGCTGCCGGGGATCGGCCAGCGCACGGCGCAACGCCTCGCCTTCCACATCCTGCGGGCGCCGGACGAAGAGGCGGCGGCGCTCTCGGCGGCGATCGTCGAGGTGAAGGAGAAGGTCGGCCTCTGCGAGGAGTGCTTCAACCTCTCCGAGGGGCCGCGCTGCCGCATCTGCTTGGACCCCAACCGCGACCGTACGACGATCTGCGTGGTCGAGGAGCCAGCCGACGTGATCCCGATCGAGCGCACGCACGAGTACCGCGGCCTCTACCACGTGCTCGGCGGTGCCCTCTCGCCGATCGACGGCGTCGACGCCGAGGACCTGAAGATCGCCGAGCTGCTGTGCCGGGTCGAGGCCGGCGAGGTGCGCGAGGTCGTCCTCGCCACCAACCCGACCACAACCGGTGAGGCAACCGCGCTGCACATCGCCGAGCGCCTGCGCGGCCAGGTCGCGGTGACCCGCCTCGCCAGCGGCCTTCCGGTCGGCGCCGATCTCGAGCACGCCGACGAGGTCACCCTGGGCAAGGCCTTCGCCGGCCGCCGCAGCCTCGATTAGCCGCTCCGGGCGGACAAGATTCCTAGACGTTTGTCGTTTCGCAAATAGCGGGCTTTTGCCGTCCTGGTGTCCGTCGCTTTCGACAAGGTCTTTTCGTGGCGACTCGAATCTCAACCGGTGACGGCGCGGACAGGTCGCCGGCGGGCCAGGTCGCCCGCGACGTCTCCGCCCTGCAGGCGGCGCTATTGGCAAAGCTGCGCGAGGAGATCGGCGATGACGCCGGGCCCTTCGCCGATGCGGCGGAGAAGCTCGCCGAGGAGTTCGGCTCGGTTACGGCCACGGCGGTCACCGCCGTCTGCGAGCGGCCCGGGAGCGAGCCGGCGCCGGAAGCGCACGCAAGCCTCTTTCAGCCCGGCCACATGCGCCGGCGCCTCGAGCAGCTGATCGAGACGAACAAGCGCTACGGGCACCCCTTCGGCCTGGTCGTCTTCGACGTCGATGGGCCGGGGACGCGCGAGGGCTCCGGCGGCGACGGCCAGGAGACGATGCTGGCGGTGGTCGGGGCGGCGCTCCGCGACAGCGTCCGCCTCGTCGACGAGACCTTCCGGCTCGAGGAGGACGCGCTCTGTGTGCTGGCGCCGAACCTGAGCACGGTCGAGGGCGTGCAGATGGCCGAGCGGCTGCTGCGGCTGCTTGACGAGCTGGAGGCCGCGGGGGGCCTGCGGATTGCGATCTCAGCCGGCGTCGTCGCCTGCCCCGAGCACGGCAACGATGCCGATGAGCTGCTCAGGAAGGCCGACGAGGCGATGTGGCGGGCCCGCGCCGTGGGCCAGCCCGTGGGCGTCGGCGCTTTGCAAGATCGCTGACAGATTCCGGAAATCTGTCCATAACTTGCGTAAACCTGGATTTCGAGTGGGAGAATGCTGCACCGCGGCGAACAGCGCTGCGCAGTCCACCAAACCGATCCGATGCCGGGAATACGAACAAACGCCGCCGCCGAAGTGCTTGGGGTAAGCCCCAACACCTTGCGCAGCTGGGAGCGCCGCTACGGCTACCCGGTGCCGAAGCGCACGGTGGGCAACCACCGCAACTACGAGCTGGTCGAGCTGCAGACCCTGCGCGACGCTCTCGCCCAGACCGGCAACATCTCCTCGGCGATCGAGCTCGCCCGCCAGCGCCAGGCGGCGCCGGCCAGTGACGGCAGCCTGCTCGTGGCGCTGGAGAGCTTCGACGAGGAGGCCGCCAATCGCGCCGTTGAGGAGAGCCTGGCCCTGCGTCCGCTGGAGCGCACGGTCGAGGAGCTGTTGCTCCCGGCAGTCGACCGCCTCGCCACCGACCCCGATCGCGAGGCCGAGCTCGAGTTCGCCTCGCGCTGGGCGACCGGTTGGCTGCACGGCGCCCGCCGCCTCGCCTCCGCTGCCTCCCGCCCCGCCGGGATCCTGCTGCTCGACTCCAGCCAGGGCTCCGACGCCGAGGCGGTCCACGCGCAGGCGCTCGACCTCACCCTGCGCCGCGCCGGCTTCCGCGTCCTGATGCTCTCCAACGAGCTCGGCGACGAGCGCCTCGAGCGCGCCCTGCGCGCCCTGGACCCGACCGCGATCGTCCTCTGCGGCCCCGGCGCCGACACCGCGAGCGCCGTCAAGCTGGTCCGCAAGATCCGCGAGGTCGGCTTCGACGCTCCCCTCTTCGGCTTCCGCGCCAGCGGCCTGATCGGCGACGCGGTCCCCTCCGCCGGGACCACCCCGAGCGAGGTGACGGGAATGCTCAACGCGGACCTGCGCCGCCGCGCCGTCCAGGCCTTCGCCTAGCAGTTTGACGTAAAATCCGTCAGTAACTAATGGATTTGTCATCATCTAGCCAATGATTGAGCGCTACGCTCGGCAACTGATCCTCGATGCCGCCGCCGACTCGCGCGTCGTGATGGTCGTCGGTCCACGTCAGGCTGGGAAGACGACGTTGGTGAGGGATCTCGCGGGAGGGGCGTTGCCGATGTCCTACGTCACCCTCGACGAAGCCGGCGCTCGGCGAGCTGCGTCAGAGGATCCGGTCGGGTTCGTCGCCGGACTCGACCGCCCGGTTGCGATCGACGAGGTCCAGCGTGCTCCGGAGCTCCTGCTCGAGATCAAGCGGGTCGTCGACGCCGATCCGCGGCCGGGGCAATTCCTGCTGACGGGATCGGCCAGGGTCCTCTCTCTGCCGCGGGTTGCCGACGCCCTTGTCGGACGGGTGGAGACGATTACGCTATGGCCGCTATCGCAGGCCGAGATCGAAGGCTCGCGGGGGAACCTCGTCGACGCGCTCTTTGCCGGCAAGCCCCCCTCGATCTCCGGAGCCCCGGTTGGGCGCGACGCTTGGCTGGGGCGGGCGCTGGCGGGAGGAATGCCGGAGGCCCGGGAGAGGCCGGAGGGTCACCGGCGCGACGCCTGGTTTGCGTCCTATCTGGAGACGCTGGTTGAGCGGGATGTTCGCGATCTTGCCGACATCCGTGCCCTCGACGAGGTTCCCGCTCTGTTGACGCTCGTCGCTTCCAGAAGCACCGCTCCACTCAACGTCGCGGCCCTCTCCGGGGAGTTGCGGATCTCGGAAGCATCGGTGCGTCGATACCTTGCCCTGCTGGATGCCGTATTCGCCCTGCTGCGGGTTCCGGCTTGGCGTCGCAACCTGGGGCGGAGGGCAACCGCCGCGCCCAAGTACCAACTTGTCGACGCCGGCCTCGCTGCCCATCTGCTCAGCCTTGACCGTCATCGGCTGGAGAGCGACAAAGCTCTTGCCGGCGGCTTGCTCGAGACCTTCGTGAGGATGGAGCTCGTCAAGCTGGCTGCCTCGAGTGGCGCTCGGCCGAACACCTTCCATTTCCGAACCCGCGGGGGGAGCCTCGAGGTTGACGCGGTGATGGAGCGCCGGGGGGGTCAACTCGTCGGGCTTGAGATCAAGGCCTCGGCCACACCGTCCAAGGGCGACTTCCGGGGTCTGGAAGAGCTGCGCGACAACCGGGGAGACGATTTTGCCGCGGGCATCGTCGTCCATTCCGGCGAGCAGACGCTGCCGTTCGGCGACCGGATGTGGGCTGTCCCGGTCTCGTCGCTCTGGAGCTAAAAAAGCCCGGCCCGGACCCCCTTGCGGAGCCCGAGCCGGGCGGGTGACTGACTGGCGCCTCCCAGCGCGCTTGCTGCTTCCTTAGAGTCCTGCGAGGGTGCGTTTACCCGCGCTGAGGACCACTTTCGGCAGCGGCGCGAAGTCGAGCGCCGGGCCGTACTTCTGACCGATGGTCATCGCGTAGAGGATGAATTCGGAGAGCTGGGTCTTCTGCGGGGCTCCGTGGGGAGCGATGCAGTAGGTGAACGTCGAGATCGGGTACGCCGTTTTGAATTTCTTCGGCGGATCCACGATGTGGAGTTCGTTGCTGCTCGGTACTTTCTTGACCATCTGTGCCGCGTTTTCGATGTTTTTCAGGTTCGGGAAGCTCGAAGTTCCCGGCCTCGTTCTGGATCGAAGCGGCACGCATGCCGGCGGCGATGATGTAAGAGGCGGAGATGTAGCCGATCGCACCGTTGGTCGTCTGCACGACCGAGGTGACGCCCGAGTTGCCTTTGGCGCCGACACCGGCGGGGAAGCTGACCGAGGTGGCGAAGCCGCGTTCGCTCTTCCAGGCCTTGCTGACCTTGGAGAGGTAGTTGCTGAACGCGTAGGTGTCACCGGAGCCGTCGCTGCGGAAGACCGGTGTGATCGTCGTCCCGGGCAGTTTCGTCCCTGGGTTCAGCCTCTTGATCTTCGGGTCGTTCCACTTCGTGATCTTGCCGAAGTAGATGCCGGAGATGACCGGCCCCGAGAGGCGCAGTTTTTTCACGCCCTTGATGTTGAAGGCGAGGCCAGTTGCTGTCAGGCCCCAGGGAATCTGCACGCAGCCGTTGCAGGCGGATGCCTGCGCGGGCGTGAGTGGTGCGTCGGAGGCACCGAAGTCGACGGTTCGGGCAGTGATCTGGGCGATGCCCGTTCCCGAGCCGACCGAGGCATATGTGACTTTGACGGTGCCGTTCATGCGGGCTTCGAAGCCGTTGATCCAGTTACCCATCAACGGTGCCACCAGCGAGGAACCGGCACCGGTGATGGTGGCGGACGCGGTGGCCGTGGAGATCGTTGCCATGCAACCAACCATCCCAACCGCCGCCATGGAGATTCCTAGCAACCTGTTGCGAATCAAGAGATTGAGTCCTTTCGGCTCGTTATTTCGTCTTGCGCCAGTCCTGACTGGATACCCCTGGCGGTGCCAGGATCGCCGTCGCCCTGCCGGTTGGTGTTTCAATTCTGTGAAAGGTCATTTGTAAAAAAGATGTAACAGTGACAACAGAGTTGTGACAGAGTTGTTAACGGTAAAAAGGCAGTTGTTTCAATTCTGTGAAAATCGGCCGAGGCAGGTGTAATCGACGCCAATCTCCTCTACCCTGCCCGCCGTGAGCACCGCCGCCAGCCCAGCCTCGGGCACCGCCCAACCCCCCGCCAGTAGCCGTTCCGCGGACCGCAGGCGCTCACTCGACCGGTTTGGCGACGGTGCTCTGTACGCCGTTTGCGCTCTCGCGGCGCTTGTCGCCGTCGCCGCGCTGGTTGGTCTCGTTTACATGATCGTTCACGGCGCCAGCCCGGCGATCTCCAAGTTTGGCCTGGGCTTCGTCACCAGCACCGAATGGCAGCCAACCTTCGAAGTCTTCGGCGCGGGGACCGTTCTCTTCGGAACCCTGGTCAGCTCGTTCTTCGCGCTTCTGCTCGGCGCGCCGATCGCGATCTCGATCGGCCTCTACCTGAGCCTGCTCGCTCCCAGGGGCCTGCGCACGGTGATCTCGCCGCTGGTCGAAATGCTGGCGGCGATCCCAAGCGTGATCCTCGGCTTCTGGGGCCTGATCGTGCTGGCCCCCTTCGTGCAGAAGAACGTCGAGCCCTGGCTGCACGACAAGCTCGGCTTCATTCCCATCTTTGGGCCGCCGCAGACGACTGGCCTGAGCGTCTTCACGGCCAGCCTGATCCTGACGATCATGGTCATCCCGATCATCGCCTCGATCTCACGCGACCTCTTCCTTTCCGTTCCACGCGATGTCCAGGACGGGGCAAGCGCGCTTGGCGCCACTCGCTGGGAGGTTGTGCGCGGCGTCGTCCTGCCGAGTACCGCCTCGGGTGTGGTAGCCGCATCGTTGCTCGGCCTCGGGCGCGCCCTGGGCGAGGCGATCGCGGTGGCGCTGGTGATCGGCGCCGGCACCGAAATCAAGACTTCGCTGTTCGAAACCGGTGACACCATGGCCGCCCGTATCGCCAACCAGTTCCCGGGGGCGATCACCGAGATGCACAAAGCCTCGCTCTTCTACCTGGGCGTGATCCTGCTGGTGATCGGGTTGGTCGCCAACATCACCGCTCAGTGGATTGGCAGGCGCTTCGACTACCAGCGGGCGATGGCCAGGTGAGCGACGCGACGTTCGATCCGGCGGCCCCGCTGACCCCCACCGGCAACCTGCGCCGGCGACGGGTCTTCAGCCGCTTCGCCGAGTACGGCGCGACCGCCGCGGCGCTGGCTGCGGTCGGTGTCCTCGGGGTCGTCGTCTTCGCGGTCATTGTCCATGGCGCGAGCGCGCTCAGCCTCGACTTCCTGCTCAAGGGCTCGCCGGTCGGGATCGGCCCGGCGCTCCTCGGCACCGCCGAGATCGTCGCGATCGCGACGCTGATCGCGGCGCCGGTCGGGATTCTCGTTGCCCTCTACCTGACCGAGTTCGGCATGGGTCGCTTGACGGGCTGGATCAAACTGGCCCTCGACCTGATGAACGGGTTGCCTTCGATCATCATCGGGCTCTTCGTCTACATCCTGATCGTCGAAGGCGTCACCCACAAACAGTCGGGCTTTGCCGCCTCCGTTGCCCTGGCGATCATCATGCTGCCGATAGTCGCCCGCGGCACGATGGAGATCCTGCTTCTGGTGCCCAACAGCCTGCGCGAAGCGGCGGATGCGCTCGGGGTCAGCCGCTGGCGCACGGTGCTCGGCGTGATCCTGCCCAGCGCGGCCGGAGGCATCCTCACCTCGACCGTGCTCTCCGTCGCCCGCGCCGCCGGAGAGACTGCGCCGCTGCTGCTCGTCTCTTCCAACAACATCGGCACCAATGTGACGCTCAACCCGTTCGAAGCCCTGCCGAACATCCCGACGACGATCTTCAGGCTCTCGGAAGAACCGAGTCCCGAAGGCCTCGCCCAGGCTTGGGGGGCCGGGCTTGTGCTGCTCACCTTCATCATGGTCACGAGCATCGGCGCCCGCATCCTCCTTGCTCGCACCCGTTCGAAGATGGCGCAATGAGCAATCTCGACTTCAGTCAGGCATTCGCCGCGACCTCGCACCGGGTCCGGATCCAGACCGGTCCCTTGTCCGATGCCGGCCCCTCGGGCGGCAAGCTCTGGGAGGGACCGATCGAGGCGGTCTTCGACGCCCAGGGCGTCTCCGTCTTCTACGGCGCCAAGCAGGCGCTGCACGGGGTCAACCTGCGCATCGAGCGCAGCCGGATCACCGCCTTGATCGGCCCATCGGGCTGCGGCAAGTCGACCTTCCTGCGCAGCCTCAACCGGATGAACGACCCGGTGCCGGGGTTCAGGCTCGAGGGCCAGGTCCTCTACCACGGCCACGACCTCTACGCGAGCAACGTCGACGAGGTCGAGGTGCGCCGCCGGATCGGCATGGTCTTCCAGAAGCCCAACCCGTTCCCGAAGTCGATCTACGACAACGTCGCCTGGGCCCCGCGCAACCTCGGCCTCAAGCACGGCCTCGACGAGCGGGTCGAGAAAGCGTTGCGGGGAGCGGCGCTCTGGGACGAGGTCAAGGACCGCCTCAAGGACGGTGCCCTCGGCCTCTCCGGTGGCCAGCAGCAGCGGCTCTGCATCGCTCGCGCGATCGCGATCGAGCCCGACGTTCTGCTGCTCGACGAGCCGGCGTCGGCGCTGGACCCGATCGCGACAGCCTCGATCGAGGACCTGATGCACAGCCTCAAGGGTCGCTTCACGATCGTGATCGTCACCCACAACATGCAGCAGGCGGCGCGGGTCGCCGACCGCACCGCCTTCTTCGGCCTCGAGGCAACCACCGGAGAACCCTCCGGGACGCTGATCGAGTGCGCCGACACCGAGACGATCTTCAACGCCCCGGCCGACCCGCGCACCCGCGACTACGTCACGGGCCGTTTCGGCTAGCGGGCGAGCTGCGGTCGCGGTCAGCGACGCAGGATCGCGTCGCTGGGAACCTGCTGGAGCAGCGGCTGGCCGCACTGCCAGCAGAAGGTGGCGCCGGTGCTGTGGGGCGCTCCGCAGGAGGTGCATGTGCCGGCCGTGCCGGTCTGCTCCATGCGCACGATCCGTTCGACCTCGCTCAGCTCGGCGTCGGCATCCTGGAGCGCGACGGCGCGTTTGACCAGCACCTCGACCTCGATCCGGTTGCGGACGGCCATCTCGTAGACGAGCCCGCCCAGGTCCCACTGCAGCTCGGCGACCTTGGCGACGAGCTGGTCACGACGCCGTTCGAGGTCGACGATCAGGTTCTGGTCGTGGGTTGCGAGCGTCGTCGCCGGGGCCGCGCCGTTTGCGGGGCTGGGCTTCGCTCTGCCTGGTCGAGGGAGTCTCATTCGAAGTAGTTGCCGGTGAATTCGCCGTTTTCGCACCCCGCGGTGCCGCTTTCGCACTTTCCGCCCACTTCGACTTTCGCCGGGGGAAGTTTGACGCCAGCGGCCGGCTTGAGGACGGATTCGGCTCCCGCTTGCGATTCGGCCTCCTTCTTGAGCGCCTTTGGCTTCGCTTTCTTGGAGCTGCCGCCGATGGTGCCGCCCTTCGTGCCTGCGTTCGAGGCGGTTCGCGCTTTCTTCCCCGCCACCTTTGATCACGATCGGAGCGGCCTGGGGCGCGCTGGCAATGGAGTGGTTGCCCGAGCGCCCGATCAGGACGCCGACGCCCATCGCCAGCAGCAGCACCCCGATCGTCGCGAACAGGGCCATGTTCGAGGAGACCCGGCGCTGGGGGCGCTGGGGCGGGGGAGCCGACGCATCGCGCGGCTGCTTCATCGAGTCCATGAAGGTGACCGCGTCCATGATCGGCAGGCGAGGCTCACCGCAACGGGCGCCGCAGGTCAGGCAGTAGCGCTGGTCGGGGGCGACGTGGGTGTGGCAGGACGGGCACTGCTCGCCGGGAGGTGCGACGAGCGAAGGGGTGGGCGGCGGCTCGGGCGGAGGCGAGGGTGCAGCGTTCAGGGCGTTGTTCGGGTCCATGTGTGGTGCGAAGTGGCGACGCGACGCGGGGCAGGGTGAGTCCACCGCAAGCCACACACATGGTCATAGTCAGTCGGCTCGCAGATGTTGCAGTCTTGTGAACCGAACCCCGCGCTTTCACAGCTAAGTCACATCTGGCGCATCGGATGGGGTGAAACTCTCCGACAGTGCCCACTGGCAAGGACGACGGGGGTCTCGGCGACGCTCGCGCGGCGAGCTGCGCGAGTTGTAACGCTACGCTCGCGAGCAGCCAGCGCTACTGCGTCAAGTGCGGCGCCCGCCGCGGGCCGGTACCCGCGGCGTTCGCCAGCTGGCTCTCGATCATGCGGCCGGATGCCAGCTCTGAGGTGGCAACGAGAGGCGCGGGGCCGGACACCGAGGAGAGCACTGCCGCTGCTGCCGTTGCGGAGGAGGCGGTCTTCGAGGACTCGACCCTGGCCGAGCGCTTCATGCCGGAGCCGCGCAGCGCCGCGATCGCGACGATGGCCCTGCTTGCCTTCGGCGTC
This sequence comes from uncultured Solirubrobacterales bacterium, assembly GCA_963714665.1. Classification (GTDB taxonomy): domain Bacteria; phylum Actinomycetota; class Thermoleophilia; order Solirubrobacterales; family 70-9; genus VRUE01. The sequence continues at coordinate 840,074 of CAVQPE010000008.1, forward strand.
GTCGTCGGCGCCGCCACCGGCCCGCTTGCCCAGAGCGCCGGCTTCTCGCCGATAGTGGTTGAAATGGGGTCCAGCCCGAGTGCGGCGAGCAGCGCCGAACCGGAAGGCGAAGCGTCGGAACCGATCGCGGAAGCCCCGGTGGAACCGGAAGCCACCTCATCCGCGGTGCCGGGTGCAGCGCCGCCCGAAGCCTTGCCCCCCGTTCCCGAAAAAGCGAAGACGGAATTCCCCGAAGAAGAAGCCCTTCCGCCGGTCCAGCACGTGTTCATGATCGTTCTCGGGGACCACGGCTACGAAGAAGGCTTCGGGGAAGGCTCGCAGTCGACCTACCTGTCGCAAACCCTGCCCGCCAAGGGCGAGCTGCTCTCCAACTATTACGCGGTGACCCAGGGCGCCCTGGCGAACGAGGTGGCGCTGATCAGCGGCCAGGGGCCGACTCCGGCGACGGCGGCGAACTGCCCCGAATACAAGGACGTCTCGCCGGGGGCACTGAACGCGGAAGGCCAGGCCGAAGGCGACGGTTGCGTCTACCCGGCCGAAGCCAAGACCTTGCCCGGTCAGCTGGTGGAAGCCAAAGAGAGTTGGAAGGCCTACGTCGAGGGCATCGACAACGGCCAAGCGGGCCAGCCGGCCAGCTGCCGGCATCCGGCGCTCGGGGCCCCCGACGACGCTCAGGCGCCGCGCCCCGCCGATGCGTATGAGACCTGGCGCAACCCGTTCGTCTACTTCCACTCGCTCACCGACAGCGCCGACTGCGGCGAACGCGACGTCGGCCTCGGCCAGCTCGAAGCCGATCTCAAGGAAGAGAAACAGACCCCCGCCTTCTCCTACATCGTCCCCGACGCCTGCCACGACGGCAGCGACGTGCCCTGCGAACCCGGCCAGCCCGCCGGGCTCGCTGCCGCCCAGCCGTTCCTGGAAAAGGTTGTGCCGGAAATCGAAGCCTCGGCCGCCTACAAAACAGGCGGGCTGATCGCGATCACCTTCGCCCAGGCGCACCAGGGCGTTCCGAGCCCCGACGCGAGCGCCTGCTGCGGGACCCCCGAATACCCCAATCTGCCGGCACCCGCCGCGGCCCCGGCCGGCACCGGTCCAGTCAAAGCATCCGGCGGCGGGGGCAGGGTGGGGATGCTGCTGCTCTCCCCCTTCGTCGAACCCGGCAGTGTCAGCGAGACCTACTACAACCACTTCTCGATGCTGCTCAGCATCGAGGAATTCTTTGGGCTGCCGGCGATCGGATACGCCGCCAGCGGTGGCGTCCTGCCCTTCGAAGCCGCCCTGTTCAACCTCAGCTCCTAGCTTTGGGGTCAAGCGCCTGTAGTCTGCAGGGGAGATGCCGATCGACCAGAGCAAGATGGGTCAGGTGGTGACCGCGCAGATGGAGGCGCTGGAAGCCGACTACGGCGAGGACTGCCAGATCGGCGACGTCTGCACGATCGTCGAGGTCGTCGGCCCGCACGGCTCGCACGTGCGGGTCCGGACCAGCGACATGCGCCCGCACATGGCCCTCGGCCTGATCCGCATGGCCGAGCACGCGATGCTCGGCAACCTCGGCGGCGGCGGCGAGTAGACCAGCGCGCAAAGCGCGCTGGTCCCGTGACGAAGCCTTGACATTCTGCGCACCACGCGCGCGCCGATCCATTTCAGGATCGGGGTGTGAGCGCGCGTTATTCAAAGAACCTCGATGTCGGGGTCGGAGCCGTGCTCTCAGTCGACTTCAAGACGGTGCGGGGCAAGGTAGTCGGCTATTCGATTCTCCTTCTTCTCAAAACCGCTGAAAGCAAGGAGACGATCCGTGTATTCGACAGCGCGCATGGATTCAACGAGATGCATCGGTACTCCGACGGTGGGGGGAAGCATCGGTACTCCGACGGTGGGGGGAAGCGAAACGGAACGGAGTTTCACAGCGGTACCCTTGGCGAAGGGATGCGCGCTGCGATCCATGCGATCGAACGTGGCTATCTTGAGATGATCGAAGGATGGAGGGAACTATGAGCCAACGCCACCAGATACAGGGCGCAGTGAGCGATTCTCCAGCCGGCAAGGTGATGGACGAAGCCATCGAGCTGGCCATTGCCGAAGAATCCCCATATCCGGAACAGGCCTTTTTCCTCGACGCTCACATTCCCCACGCTGAGCGCGAAATGGAGCGTGCCGCCCGAGACGGCTCTTCAATAGTTCTCGTATCGCCTGATGGCGGCATCCAGATCATTGCGCCGGAGGAGATCCTCGGGGGGCAACCCGCCCCCGACGCCTCGGCGAAGCTCAGCCCAGCTCGGCCACAAGCGCGCTGACCACGGCCGGGTCGAACTCGGTGCCGGCGCCGGCGTGCAGCTCGGCGATCGCCGCGTCCTTCGGCATCGCGCTGCGGTAGGAGCGGTCCGAGGTCATCGCGTGGTAGGCGTCGCAGGTGGCGATGATCATCGCCCCGCGGGGGATCTCCTCGCCCTGCAGGCCGTCGGGGTAGCCGCCGCCGTCGACCCGCTCGTGGGCTGAGCGGACGAGGGGAGCGACCGGGGCGAGGAAGGGAATCCGCTCCAGCATGCGGGCCCCGATCGCGGTGTGGGCATCCATCCTCTGCCGCTCCTCGGCGCTCAGCGGCCCCGCCTTGCGCAGCAGCTCTCCGGGGACGCCGATCTTGCCGACGTCGTGCAGCAGCGCCCCGTAGCGGAGGCGGTCCAGCTCCGGCCCGGCGATCCCCATCCGCCCCCCGACCCGCACGGCCAGCTCGGCGACCTCGTTGGCGTGGTCAGCGGTGTAGGCGTCCTGCAGCTCGACCGCGTCGGCGAGGACGCCGAGGGTGGTCAGGAAGGCGCCCTCGAGCTCGTCGACCAGCTGGCAGCGGTAGATCGCCGCGCCGACCTGGCCGGCGACGATGTGGGCGAGCAGCAGGTCCTCGTCGGCGAAGGCGTCGCGTTCCTGCTGCTCGAGGTTCATCACCCCCCAGACCGAGCCGGCGACCCGGATCGGCAGGGAGAGCTCCGACCCCGGGTCGGTGCGCGGGTTGCGGTGCAGGTAGTCGGAGTCGAGCCGGGTGTCGTTGACCATCGCCGGCTGTCCGGTGCGGGCGACGCGGCCGTTGACGCCGAGCTCGACCGGCTGCACCAGGGCGAGGAACTCGCCGACCTCCTCGGCCAGCGGCCCGGCGCCGGCGACGACCCGCAACGAGCCGTCGGGGTCGAGTCTCTGCACCACCGCCAGGTAGTAGTCGAAGGAGTCGTGCAGCTGGCGCACCGCGATCGTCGCCACGTCCTCGACGCTGTGCGCGCCCGCGAGGCTGGTTGCCAGGCGGCTGCCAACGACCAGCCGCTCGTCCCGGACCGCCCCGCCCGCCGCCGCTATCGCCATCGGGATGTCAGCTGTGCCCGGCTCCATGAGGGCGAGCATCGGCATGGGCACGCCTCCTCTTGAGGGGCGACTATCCTCAATCGTCCATGCCTGAGGGGGGTCCCAAGACCGTGGTGATGAAGTTCGGCGGCACCTCCGTCGCCGGCGCCGAGCAGATCAAGCGCGCCGCACGGCGGATCGTCGCCGCGCGCGAAGCCGGCAGTCGCGCCGTCGCCGTGCTCTCGGCGCGGGGCAAGACGACCGACGAGCTGGTCGCCCAGGCGCTGGAGATCTCCGACCGGCCCGACTCGCGTGAGATGGACATGCTGCTCTCCACCGGCGAGCGGATCTCCTGCGCGCTCTGCGCGATGGCGATCCACGACATGGGCCACAAGGCGATCTCGCTGACCGGGTCCCAGGCGGGGATCGTCACCGACTCCTCCCACACCAAGGCGCGGATCGTCGACGTGCGGGTCGAGCGGATCGAGGAGGCACTGGAGGAGGACAGGATCGTCCTCGTCGCCGGCTTCCAGGGCGTCTCGACCGAGAGCCACGACGTCACCACCCTCGGCCGCGGCGGCTCCGACACCACCGCGGTCGCCCTCGCCGCGGCGCTGGGCGCCGACGTCTGCGAGATCTACACCGACGTCGCCGGCGTCTTCAGCGCCGACCCGCGGATCGTCCCCGAGGCGCGCAAGCTGCCGGTTGCCTCCTACGAGGAGATGCTCGAGATGTCGGCCTCGGGCGCCCGCGTCCTGCAGCTGCGCTCGGTCGAGTACGCGCGCAACCACGGCGTCCGGATCCACTGCCGCAGCAGCTTCGAGGACGGCCCCGGTACCCTCGTCGTCAGCGAACTCGAGGCCGAGCAGGAGACCGTGGAGCAACCCTTCGTAACAGCCGTGACCCACTCCGACGACGAGGCGCGCGTGACCCTGACCGGGATCCGCGACGAGCCCGGCGTCGCCGGCGAGATCTTCAACGCGCTGGCCGAGGCCGGCATCAACGTCGACGTGATCATCCAGAACGAGCCGGTCCGCCCGGACGAGCTCGCCGACCTCTCTTTCACGATCGACCGGGCCGAGCTCGCCACCGCGACCGACGCGCTCGCCGCTCTCGGCGACGTCAGCCAAGGCGTGCGCACCGACGATCGCATCGGCAAGGTCTCGATCATCGGCGCCGGCATGCGCTCCCACCCCGGCGTCGCCGCCAAAGTCTTCGAGGTGCTCGGCCGCGAGCGGATCAACATCGAGATGATCTCCACCTCGCCGATCAAGATCTCCTGCGTCATCTCGGCCGACCGCGTGCCCGACGCGGTGCGGATCCTGCACCAGGCATTCGAGCTCGGCGCCGACGCGGTGCGTCCCGAGGACCCGACCGGCACCGAGCACCGCCCGACGATCAGCGGCTGATTTGTTCCCGGTCCCCCCCGGGCTACGACTACGGCAGGGAATCGAAAAGCTCGTCGCTGTAGGCCAGGCAGATCGTTCGCACCCGCTCGGCCGGCATCGCCAGGCGCAATGCACGAGCCGCCATCTCGATTCCGATCCCCGCTCGGCTGCCGAACATGACTCGGAACCGCTCGAGTGCCAACTCGGTGGGTGGCCCCGCGCTCGGGTGGTCCAAGAGCTCCGCAAGGGTGCTCGCGACCTTCGCCGGGGAGCTCGTCTGCAGGAGGCGTACGACGTCGGAAGCGTCCTTGTCGTCGAGGCGATCTTCCCTCCGCTCTTCGGCTCGGTCATCGAGCTTGTGGGTCTTGGCTACGAGCAGCGCCGCCGCCCCAGCCACTCGCACCCGCGACGTGCGCGGATCGGCGGGGTCGAGAGCATCGATCGGCATCGCATCGTTGTCGATGAGTGTCGCCTCCAGGCCGACCGCCTTGCGCGCCGCGCGCTTGCCGTGAGCTCCCAACCGGGCACCTCGCTTTCCGCCCGGCGGTGCCATCCCGGTCGGCACGATCAGGTCCACGGGGATCATTACCGCGCGGCCGTTGACCTCAGCCGGCGCCTGCCAGATGCCGGGCTCCTCAGATCCCTGAAACTTGGCCAGCGCGAAGCCGGCTGTCTCCATCAGCTCGCCGAGAGGAGGGGCATCTTCCAGCAGCTTCGGGTCGAGCGCGAGGTCGCCGTCAGTTGTGTACTCGGCGATGGCCAGGGCATTGGGGCCGGTGCGCAGGTAGACCGCCTGGGCACCCGCGAGCACCACAGCGGACCTCTGGGGGCCGAGTGCCTCCAACGCGTCCAGCAGAACGCGTCGGGCTTCGACGTACTCAGGAGAGAGGCCCTCCTGCGGGGTCAAGGACGCAGCGCTCCGAGCGAGTCGGCTCGCCACTCCGATTCGTTGTTCTGAATCCATTCCAGCAACGCCTCCCCCTCGGCCGGCATGCGGCCGTTGCCGCTCAGGCAGTCGACTGCCACCTGGGAGGGGGCGGCGTAGCGCAGGCCATCCTCTGTTGCGGTCCGCAGCCAGACGACCCGGTCAAAGGGCTGGAGAAGGGCGATGTTGGCCCCCTCGTCGGCGGGCAGGAGGCCGAAGCCGTTGGCGATCAGTGCGGGCGGATCGCAGTAGGCGGTGAAGAGCCCGGGGGAGGTAACCGGGGCGATGCGGCTTGCCGCGAAAGAGCCGGTGATCGCGATCCGGGTCCCCAGCCGGGGGTCGTCTGCCAACTGCCGCAACAGGGGGTCGATGCCTTGGGGAGCGACGAACATCGTGGCCTTGTTGCTCTTGAAGACGTCATATGAATTCGCCCAACGGCGCAGGAGCCCGGCGATCTTGACGCTCTCGACCGGCCCCCGGGGAGAGCGCTCGATCAGAGCCTCCTGGTAAAGAGAGTCGAGCAGCCGCGAGACGTAACCGGGTGCGAGGTCGGCTGCGTCGGCAAGCTCGCGCACGCCGTAGGGAGGACGCGCATCGACCAGCAGCCTGAACAGCCGGGCGGCTTTGGCGCCGCGCAACTGCGCCCTGCCGCGCTCCTTGGGAGCGGGGTTGCGACTCTCACCAACCGTTTGAAGGTAGAAGGCGGGGTTGTCGAGCCGGATCAGGGCGTTTCCGGTCAGGTCGATGTAGTTGATCTCCTGCTCGGCCAGCAGCTCCTGGGTGCGCCGGCTGAGCCAGGGAGCGACGACCAGCAGCGGCACATTGCCCCCCAGCTTTCGGGCCTCTTGCGCCAGGGGAGGGAGGAGACCGAGAACATCTCGGGGCGAGAGCATCTGCTTTTCCTCGACGGCGATGGTCGCAAAGGTTCCGGTTTGGGCTTTGAGGGAGATCGTCGAGTTGGCAGGCGGAGCTTCCTCTCTGGATACGGAGATATTGGATCCTTCGACACTCCAGCCGCGAGGTAGGCGTCTCTCCAGCCAGGAGATCGCCTGATCTCTGAGAATGGTTTCCGATTGGAGGGAGTTCATGGGGATCGCAAAGACGAGGTTATCCGGGTTTGTTCTTGATTTACATGAGTTTGCGATAGTTGCAAACTGAGCGATAGAGGAAACACAAGAGGATGAAGTGCATGGTTTCCTGCAGCGACATACGGCCGTGGCCCAGGCGACGGCTGCGAGGCTTCGTCATACTCGGCCGATGGCTGAGAACGGCTGCAGAGTCGGGGTGCTGGGCGCGACCGGCGCCGTCGGCTCGACCATCCTCGAGGTGCTCGCCGAACGCGACTTCCCCGCCTCGGAGGTGGTGCCGTTCGCCTCGGAGCGCTCGGCCGGCCGCGAGATCGAGTGGAACGGGTCGACGCTGACGTGCCGGCCGCTGGGCCCGGAGACGATCCAGGGCCTCGATGTCGTCCTCTCCTCGGCCGGCGGCGCGGTCAGCGCCGAGTGGGCGCCGCAGCTGGTCGAGGCCGGCGCGGTCGTCGTCGACAACACCAGCTACTGGCGCATGCACGAGGACGTGCCGCTGGTCGTCGCCGGGGTCAACCCGGACGCGGCCGCGAGCCACAAGGGCATCGTCGCCAACCCCAACTGCACGACGATGGTGGCGATGATGGCGCTGGCACCGATCCACCGCGCGGTCGGCCTCGAGCGCCTCGTCGTCTCCACCTACCAGGCGGTCTCCGGCACCGGCCAGCGGGCGATCGAGGAGCTGCAGGCGCAGTCGCGGGCGGTGCTCGCCGGCGAGGATGTCCCGCCGCCGCAGATCTACCCGCACCGGATCGCCTTCAACGTCCTGCCCCAGGTCGAGGTCTTCAAGGACGGCGACGATTACACCACCGAGGAGCGAAAGGTGATGGCGGAGACGCGCAAGATCCTCGGCGTCGGCGAGGAGGTGGCGATCTCGGCCACCTGCGCCCGCGTGCCCGTCGTCAGCGGCCACTCGGAGTCGGTCAACGTCCGCACCCGCGAGGATCTCTCGCCGGACGACTGCCGGGCGCTGCTCGCCGAGGCCCCCGGGGTGATCGTCGTCGACGACCCGGCCGCGGGCGCCTATCCGATGGCGATCGACGCCGCCGGCCGCGACGAGGTCCTCGTCGGTCGCATCCGCCGCGACCCCGGCCAGGAGCGAACCCTCAACCTCTGGGTGGCGGGCGACAACCTGCGCAAGGGCGCCGCGACCAACGCGGTCCAGGTCGCCGAGTTGCTGATCGAGCGCGGCTTGCTTGGCTGACTGGGTATATGAAATGTTTTGTCTGCTACGGTCCTAGGCGTGCTGCAGACCAACGAGCAAGCCCAGATCGATTGTCTGGAGAAGCGCGTCTACCAATTGGAACGCAAGAACTGGGAACGTGCTGACTCCACGTTTCGAGTGATCATCCACTGTCTCACCGTGGCCATCGTCCTTCTGGTAATTGTCTCGATCGTCCTCAGCGCCTCGCATCCAGGTCGCTGACCGTCGGTCGAAGAACACTTCGTGCACTAGGTTCCGTCTCCCATGGATCTCGGCTTCGGCGACGCGGTTCTGATCTTCGGCGGGTTGCTGACCGTCGTGGCTGCCCTCTCGGGAGTGATGCGGGGGACGGTGCTCTCGGCTTCGGTGCTCTCGGTGGCGCTGGGGATCGCCCTTGCCGCCACCGATGTCGTCCACGTCGACGCGACCAGCGAGTCGGTCGTCGAGCTGGTCGAGCTGGCGCTGATCCTCACCCTCTTCTCCGACGGCATGTTCGTCGAGCGCGAGCTGCTGAGCCGTCACTGGAGCCCGGTGGCGCGGGCGCTGGTGATCGCGATGCCGATCACGATGGCGCTGCTGGGGCTGGCCGCGAAGGCGCTTTTCCCGGATCTCAGCTGGGCTGAGGCGCTGCTGCTCGCCGCGGTGCTCTCGCCGACCGACCCGGTTGTCACTTCCGCCGTGGTCACGTCGCGAATCGTGCCGAGCTCGGTCCGCCACACGCTCAACCTCGAGTCCGGCCTCAACGACGGCCTTGCACTGCCGTTCGTCCTCTTCTTCCTCGTCCTCGCCTCGCCCGGTGGCGACGCGGGGACCGAAGCCGCCAAGTTGGCCGGTGAGGCGGTTGTGGGCGCGATGATCGGCTTCGGCCTCGGCGCGCTCGGCGGACGCCTGCACCATCACCTCCCGGGCGGCGGCCTCACCCAGCGCTACGAGGGGATCTACGCCGTCGGTTTTGCTCTCGTTGCCTTCGGTCTCTCCGAAGTCACCTTCGGCAACGGGTTGATCGCCGCCTTCGTCTGCGGGATCGCGATGGCGGCGACCGAGCGCGACGTGCCCGCGGGCTTCGTCGAGTTCGCCGAGAACACCAGCGCGATCCTTCAGGTGCTGACCTTCTTCGTCTTCGGCGCCCTGATCGTCGCCACCGGCTTCCACCACAGCGTTCCGCCGCTGATTCTCTTCGTCGTCTTCGCCCTGATCGTCGCCCGGCCTGTGGCAGTGATGCTCTCCTTCGTCAAGACCGGGATTCCGCGCCCCCAGAAGCTCTTCATGGCCTGGTTCGGCCCCAAGGGAGTCGCCTCGATGCTCTTCGCCCTCTTCGTGCTCAAGTCGGACGTCGGCAATGCCTCCCTGATCTTCGACATTGCCTCAATAGCGATCATCGCCTCAATAGCGGCCCACGGACTAACCGACACCGTCGGCGCCGAATGGATGGCCCGCCGCGTCGGCCTATCCAACGACACCTAAGCTTTCGAGCCGGAAAGGGCCAGTGCCTCAGGGTCGCCGGACACTCAGCGCGAAGCGCGTCCGCCGACCCTGAGGCACTGGCCCTGCCCCGCAACGACACTCAGCGCGAAGCGCGTCCGCCGACCCTGGGGCACTGGCCCCATCACGCTTGAAATTTGAGGAATCAGCCGCTCTCGGGCAGCGGGATCTCGCCCAGCTCGACCTCGGCCACGGTCGAGAGCACCGCGTCGAGCGCCAGCCCCGAGAGCGTCTCCTGCTCCAGCAGGGCGCCCGAGGTCTCGAGCACCGAGGCCCAGTTGGCGCGCAGCACGTGCTCGGCCCGCGCCTGTGCCTCGTCGACCAGCCGCTCGGTCTCCTCGTCGATCAGGTCCAGGGTGTGGGGGCCGATCGAGCCAAGATCTTGCAGGGCCGCCCCGAGGAAGACCTCGCCGCCGGCCTCGCCGATCGTCACCGAGCCGAGCTTGGGGCTCATCCCGTAGCTGGTCACCATCTTTCGCGCCAGCTTGGTCGCCGCATGCAGGTCCTCGCTGGATCCCGTTGAGGGCTCCGAGAACTCGATCAGCTCGGCGGCGGTGCCGGCGAGGATCGCCGCCAGGTGGCGTTCGAGGTCACCCTTGGAGTGCATTACCGCGTCGCGGTCAGTGAGCATGTGCGCGGCGGTGCCGAGCTGCCGGCCGCGGGCGACGATCGAGAGCTTCTGGGCGCTCACCACCTGCCCGATCGCCCGCGTCGCCACGGCATGGCCGGCCTCGTGGATCGCGATTCGCCAGCGCTCGGACTCGGTCAGGATGTGGGTCTTCTTTGCCGGCCCGGCGACGACGCGGTCGATCGCCTCCTCCAGGGTCGCCTGTTCGATCTCGGCAAAGCCTTCGCGGACCGTGAGCAGCGCTGCCTCGTTGACGAGGTTGGCCAGCTCCGCACCGCTGAAGCCCGGGCAGAGCTTGGCGATCTCCAGCAGGTCGACCTCGGGCGCGAAGCTGCGCCCTTTTGCGTGCAGCTCGAGGATTTCCAGCCTGCCGTGCACATCGGGGACGTCGACGGTGACCTGGCGATCGAAGCGCCCGGGGCGAAGCAGGGCGGGGTCGAGGATGTCGGGACGGTTGGTGGCTCCCATGACGACGACGCCGGCGTCGCCGCCGAAGCCGTCCATCTCGACCAGGAGCTGGTTGAGGGTCTGCTCGCGCTCGTCGTTGCCCTGGCCGACGCCGGCGCCGCGCTTGCGCCCGGCGGCGTCGAGCTCGTCGATGAAGACGATCGCGGGCGCCGCCTTCCTCGCCTTGGCGAAGAGGTCGCGAATGCGCGCAGCGCCCACCCCGACGAGCGACTCGACGAACTCCGCGCCGGAGGCGGTGAAGAAGGCAGCGTCGGCTTCGCCTGCGGTGGCGCGGGCCAGCAGCGTCTTGCCGGTCCCCGGCGGGCCGACCAGGAGCACCCCCTTGGGGGCGGCGGCGCCCATCGTCAGGTATTTGCTCGGGTCATCAAGGAAGTCGCGGATCTCGCGCAGCTCGGCGAGCGCTTCCCCCGCGCCCGCCACCGAGTCAAAGGTGATCGGTGCCGTCTCTCCTTTCTTCCGCTTTTTTCCCTTGCCGCGGAAGTCTGAGAAGGCGCCGATCCCGCCGGAGCCGTCGTCACCGGCCTGGCGCATGAAGAAGGAGAAGAGGCAGACCAGGATCAGGATCGGCAGCAGGTACTGGACAACGAGGGTGCGCTCGGACTTGCCCGCCTGGGGGTTGATCGCGACCAGCGCCCCTCCTTTGGAGAGCGTCTCGAAGATCTGCTGGGTGGCGGCGTCGGAGGCCGGGTAGTCGGCGTAGAGGGACAGGTCGCCGTCAGTCACGGCTTCCACCTGGTGGTCGTAATCGAGCAGGGTGGCGCTGCGCAGGAGGTCGCCTTCGGCGAGCTGGGTCAGCGAGGAGAGTGGCACCTTGCGCCCGGTCGCTTCGGAGCCCAGTGAGCCGAGCAGCGAGAAGAAGACGACCAGGAGCCCGAGCGAGGCGAGGAGCAGGAAGGTGGAGAGCCGGTCGCGGGCGAGGAAGCGCCCGATCGGGACCAGTGCCTCGCCAACCCGCTCGGCGGCCTCCCTGGGCCAGGAGCGAGCGCGATGGTGTGATGCGAGGCGGGGGTTGGACATGAGAAGGGGTCGCGGAAGCGGGTGAAGGCGAGCATGCTCTCGGTTTCGCGGGGAGGCTATGTAAATAGGTTGATAACGCTGCGAGGTGCTTGGGGATGACGGAGAGCCGCTGTTGCGATTTTGCAACGAGTTGGTTGCAATAGATTCACGTGGAATTTCCCGCACATTCACATGTATCTATCCGGCAGGGGAAAGGATCACCTCCCAGTCCTGCGGAAGAGCCGCGGGGGAAAGCGATCCAAGGAGGATCCATGTTGAGTTTTGGGAGAAGGAAATCGGCCAGGGCCGGCGCTCGCGCCGCACTCGTGGCCGGGGCGACGGTTGCGGCTGTCGCGCTCAGCGCCGGCAGCGCCTCCGCGTCTTTGAGCTGCACCGGCAACAGCATCACCGGCGAAGGCTCTTCGCTGCAGAAAAATGCCCAGCAGCTTGTCTGGGCGCCGGCATTCCACACGGAAATCTGCAACTCGGGTACGGAACCGACCGTCACTTACAATGCGGTTGGCAGCGGCGGCGGCCTGGCACAGTGGAACTTCGACGGCGTTTCCGGGAAAATCAACACCGCGCGCCAGTTCATTGGCACCGACGACGCGCCGACCGCGGCGCAGATCAAAAGCACCACTAGCGTCACCACGGGTGGCAGCACCAAAGGCGCCAAGGTCCTGACGATCCCGGTCACGCAGACCTCGATCGCCGCGGTCGCCAACCCGCCCGCGGGCTGCACGGTTACGGCGATCACCAATGTCGACCTCGAGAAGGTGTTCAACGGGACCCTGCTCAACTGGTCGCAGCTCGAAACCGATTCGGGCGGCGCCGCCTGCGAATCCCCGATCACGCGGGTCGTCCGCTTCGACAGCTCGGGCACCACCTTCCAGTTCAAGAACTATCTCTTCAAGGTCAACAACAAACCGCTGGCCTGCACCACGGGCCTCAAAGAAGGCAAGGCCACCTGGAAAGAACTGGAGACGACCGGTTCCGCCAACCTGACCTGGCCGGAAAGCTGCAAAGTGGGCGAAGAAACGATCACACTCAGCCCGGTCGTGAGGCCGCCCGCCAAAGGCGGAGGCGAAGTAGTGAAAAAGGTCAAAGAAACCCCAGGCACGATCGGCTACGCTGCTCTGCCCGATGCAAAGGGGGGGACGGCGACGATCCTCGCGCTGCAGAACAACGGCAAGGCGAAAGGCCTGAGGGCGACCTTCGCCAACCCGGCGATCGGCACCGTGGCCAACTGCCTGACGACCGTGTACAACGTGCCCGGCCCTGCGCGGCCAAGCGAAGAAAAACTGACGGCCGGCCTCAACTCCAGCTGGGCGGCGGTCTTCGGCGCGAAAATCAACACCTCGAAATCAGGTGGCGGATACCCACTCTGCACGCTGACCTTCATCGAGGCGTTCCACGGCTACAAACTCGCCGGCTTCCCGGAAGCAGACGAGGTGACCGTGAACGACTACGTGAACGAATACCTCGTTCAGGAATCCGGTCAGGAAAAGATTGGAAATTCCGAAAAATACTACGCGCCGCTGCCCACCAGTCTGGAACTGGCGCATGACGTCCTCGGGGCGGCTCAGTTCGCCGCTGGAAAGATCAGCTACTAACGGTTGATTCACCGATCGGCGTGGGCACTTCCCTCGTCGGGCATCGAACACGGGGGCCGGGCATTTGCCCGGCCCCCGTCGCATCTAGAGCCACATCCATGACGTGTAAATGGAATGTGGTGATTTTGTGACAGGAAAATTTCCTCGATGTTCACATCTGGCTCAACGCGGCTGTGCAGGATGCGCCGCATGGATGGATTGGGGGGACAAGAGAAGCGCCTTTGGGCCCAGCTGCGCGCTGGGGTGCGGTTGGCAAGATTGCTGACGGCGATTGGCGCGCTCGCGCTGGTGGCCGGCGCCCTGGCCTCGACGGCCGGCGCGGTGACCTTTGGCCAGGTCGGTGCAGCCTGGGGAACTCCGGGGAGCGCCGTCGGCCAGCTCTTCAATCCGGTGATGCTCGGCGTCGACTCGGGCGACGGCAGCGTCTACTCGGGCGAAGAAATGCCCGACGGGAAACACTTTCGAATCCAGAAGTTCTCTTCCGCCGGCGTCTTCAAAGCGAAGGTGGAACTGCCGACCGTTCTCACCCAGGGAGGGAAAGAAAAGATCCTGACCTTGCACGGGATCGCGGTCGACCCGGTCCTGCACCGCATCTACCTGATCGAAGGATGCGCCATGGTCAGGCCGGCCGACTCGTGCGAAGCTCCGCCAAACCTGGAATTCGGCGCAAAGCGCATCCTCGTCTTCTCGACGGAACCGAAAGGGTCCGAACTAGTCCCGGCCGAAGTCCCGGCGCTGCAACTGCCCGAAGGCGAAGACACGCTGTACACGCCGGAGTCGATCGCCGTCGACCCGAGCAACCATGACCTGGTCGTGCTCGGCGAAAACATCGAAGAACGGGCTACGGTACAGCGGATCGGCTCTGCCGGTGCGATCGGTGCCCGCTTCGTCGACACCGGGAACGAACTGCGGCCGGTGGGGAAGGAAGCGACCTCGATCGCCGTCGGTCCAGACGGCACCACTTACACGCTCACGGGCAGCTTCAACAACGCCGGCTCTAAATTCACGCGTGCCTGGCAGCTACCGAAAGACCTCTCGCATGCGGAAAAGGTCCCGGGCTTTGCTGAAGCTGCCGAAGGCGAGGGATGGGCAACCGGCCTGCTCGCCCAGAAGCCCTCGCCTCTCTCGGGCGGCCCACAGCTCGCCGTCTCGCCGGACGGAAGCACGCTCTACTGGAAGGAAAGCCTCGGACAGGCCGAAGAAGAAGACGAACCGGACAACGTCTTGATCCGCGGCTATTCGCTCGAAAAAAGGGCGACCCGAATGCTCTACGGCAACGGGGAAGCGAGCTGCCGCATCGAGACTTCAGAAGCGGGCATAGGGGCCGTCGGGGAAAACCTCGTCGTCTTCGACTACGGCCCCGAATTCGAAGAAGGGAAACTACCGGCCTACGGCGACCGCGTCCTGACCTTCGGCCCTGGTGGCAGCGGCTGCAGGACGCCGGTTGCGAAATTCACGGTCAACGGCTCGGGCGAAGCCGAGGTCGAAGTTGCCAAAGGAGCAACCGTCACCTTCGACGCCTCCGGCTCCGAAATGCTGGGAACTACACCCAGCGAGCTGGATTGGAACTTCGGGGACGGCAGCGAAGAAAAAGTGCTCGAAAACAAAAAAACGGAAGAACCCGCGAAAACCACAACTACGCACAAATTTCTCAGCGGGGGCACCTACACCGTCACGCTGAAAATGAAGCTTGCGCACACCGATAAAGCTCCCACCGGGGATCCACTGCCCGCGACCCTCGCGGTGAAGGTCCCCGGTTCGGGGGCCCTGCAGAAACTCACCGTCGCCAAGACCGGAACCGGCTTGGGGACCGTGAGCAGCTCTCCGGCAGGGATCGGCTGCGGGGTCGATTGCGACCAGGAATACGAAGAAAGCAAAGAAGTCACGCTGACCGCGACCACCATCGCTGGCTCCAAATTCACCGGCTGGTCGCTCGGCAGCTGTTCGGGAACGGGAACCTGCAAAGTGACGATGAGCGCGGCGAAAGAAGTCAAAGCGAACTTCGATGCCAAGCCCACATTCAAACTCACCGTCTCAAAGACCGGCACCGGCACGGGTGCCGTGACCAGCTCTCCGAGCGGGATCGATTGCCGTAAAGACTGCGCGCAGGAATACGAAGAAGGCAAGGCGGTGACCCTGACCGCCCACCCCGACAAAGAATCCGAACTGACGGGCTGGACGGGATGCCAAAGCGAATTCGAAGGCAAATGCAGCGTGACGATGAACGCGGCGAAAGAAGTCAAAGCGAACTTGGTTTCGACCTCGGCCCCTAAATTCAAACTGACCGTGACCAAGTCGGGCACCGGCTCCGGCACCGTCACCAGTTCTCCAGCTGGGATCAACTGCGGGGGCGACTGCTCAGAAGAATACCCCGAAGGGACAGTGGTCACGCTCAGCCAGGCGCCAGGCTCGGGCTCCAGCTTCAAAGGCTGGACGGGCTGCGAAAGCGAACCCGCCGGGGCTTGCAAAGTGACAGTGAGCGCGACAAAAGAAGTCAAAGCCAAATTTGACCTCAAACCTAAATTCAAACTGACCGTGACCAAGTCGGGCACCGGCTCCGGCACCGTCACCAGTTCTCCAGCTGGGGTCAACTGCGGGGGTGACTGCGAAGAAATCTTCCCCGAAGGCGAAGTAGTCACGCTCAGCGCGACACCGGCGACCGGATCCAAATTCGTCGCATGGACCGGGGCCTGCACCGGAGCCGGGGCCTGCAAAGTGACGATGAGTGCGGCCGGTGCGGTGAATGCCGAGTTCGCCGTTATCCCACCTCCACCGCCCGAAGAAAAAACAGCTCCGCCCGAAGAAAAACAAGCTCCGCCCGAAGAAAAACAAGCTCCGCCCGAAGAAAAACCGCCCGCGAAAAAACTTACGCCCAAGCAGAAAGCGCTCGCCAAGTGCAAGAAGTTGAAAGGCAAAGCACGCGCCAAGTGCATCAAGAAGGCCAACGCGATCGGTCGGCACAAAAAACCGCACCATCGGCGTCATCTCAGAGGCCACGGCTGAGCCGGCTGCGCTCAGCCCTGCCGACCGCCGTGGTTTTCGCCGCCGTCGCACTGGCGGCCGCCACGCCTGCCCGGGCACTGATCACTCCCCCCGTGACGGTCGACGGCCCGTCCTCCGACATCCTCGACTTCGGCGGGGTGGCGATGGCGCCAGGCGGAAGCGGCGGGGTCGCCTATACGAAAGCCGTGGAAGGCGTACCGCACGTCTTCGCGTCCCGGTTCGTGGACGGCAGCTGGAGCGCCCCGCTCCGAGTCGACCTGGACCAGCCCTACGAGGCGCGCGAACCGCGGATCGCGGCGGGGTCGAACGGCGAGCTCCTGGTCGTCTGGGTGACCCAGGTGGCGACCGTCCACAGCCAGGTCCAGTACGGCCTCTACTCGGCTCGGATCGGCCCCGGGGCGACGGGCTTCGGTCCCTCGCTGCTGGTCGACCCCAACGTCGGCGAAGGGATCGGGGTGGACCCCTCCCTCTCCGGTACCGCACCCGGTCAGGCGTCGGTCGCCTACCGGGTGATCACCTTCAACTTCAACCAGAACAGCTTCTCCACAGCGGTGCAGCTTCGTCCCGGAGACGTGATGGCCGACATTCGCGTCGCTCGCCTCAACGGCGACCGCTGGTCGCGGCTCGGGGCGATCAACCGAAACCCGGAAGCCTCGATGCGCCCTCCCGGCGAGGCCAATGGCCCCGAGATCGGGGCGGGGATCGACGGTGGCGCCGTGGTTGCCTGGCAGGAGCCAGACCAGACCGGCACGGCGCGTATCTGGATGCGCCGTATCTTTGGCACCACCCCGGGGCCCGTGTTGGAAGCGAGCCCCGCCAAATTGGAAGGCGACCCGGTCAACGGCGACGCCGATGCCTTCTCGCTCGCGGTCACCCCACTCAACCAGGCCCGGGTGGCGATCCGCGTCGCCGGCTCGGGTGCGGTCCCCCCGCGCCTCCTGCTCAACACGCTGCCGCCCGATTACGCCGTTCCTTCCGGGGTGCTGAACGGCGTCTCGACGATCTTCAAAGGAGGGCGCGCCACGCTGGGTGTCCCCGGTGTCGGGGCCACCGAAAAAGGCAGTGGACGGGAAGGTGGGCTTCGCCTCGTCTTCTCCTCGGGCTCCGAAGCCCACCAGGTGGGCGTTGACGCCACCGGCGCGGTGACCCCGGCTGTCCCCCTGCCCGGGCCCGACGCCAAGCCGGGGGCCGAAGCGGTGGCAACCCTCGGTTTCGAAGGTGCCGGTGTCTCGGCCTACGCAGCGCTGGATGCCCAGGGCCGGCCGGTGACCGCCGTGCGCCAGGAACTTGTTTCCGGTGCGGCTCAGGCGGGGCTCCTCGCCGGGGCCGGCGGCGGCCCTGTCAGTGAGTTCTCGGCCGGTCCTTCCGGCGGCGGCGACGCCCTGATCGGCTTCCGCCAGGGAGAAGCGGGGCGCTACGAGATCGTGGCCGAGCGGGTCAGCGCGCCGCCGGCATCCCTCAAGGCGAAAGCGCCGAAGGGCTGGGTGCGTCCCGGCCGCGCCAGGCTGCACTGGCAGGCGGCGAAGAGCGCTGTCGGCGGAATCGTCTACTCGGTGCTCCTCGACGGCAGGATCGTGAAGGGCGGGTTGCACCGCCGCAGCTTCCTGCTGCCCCGGGCGCAACTCGGCAACGGGGTCCGGCGTGCCCAGGCGATGGCGACCGACCGGCTCGGCCAGCAAATACTCAGCGCTGCAGTGAAGTTGCGGGTGGATGGGAGGCCCCCCCGGGTTACGGTTCGGGAGAAGCGGGCGCGTGACCTGGTGACGGTTCAGCTGCGCGATCCCGACTCTGGCCTCAGCGCCGCCTCGACCTCCGTCAGCTTCGGTGACGGCACGCACGCCCATAAGGGGACGAAGTTCCACCACGCCTATGAGCGCCCGGGTCGCTACACGATCGCCGTGCGCGGTCTGGACAAGGTCGGTAATCGGGTGGCTCGCCGCTTCGGGGTGGTAGCTGGATGAGGGCGCGTTATTGGGCGACGATGACGTTGCTGGTTGCCTGCGTGGCGTGTCTCGACCCAGGGACCGCCATTGCGGACTTCGGCCCGATCCAGCTCGTCTCCAAGAGCGCCGGAGAGCAGGCCGCTTCGGCGCTGGCACCGGCGATCTCCGCGGACGGTCGCTACCTCGCCTTCCAGGGCACGATCGGCGGCTTGCGGGGCGTCTTTCGCAGGGATCTCGAAACCGGGGCGGTGGTGCCGGTTGCGGCGGGGAGCGCTTACGAAAGCGGTTCCCCCGGTGCTGACTCCAGCGCGCCGGCGATCTCCGCCGACGGTCGCTACGTCAGCTTCACCACGAAAACGCCGCTGGATCCCAGCAACGACATCCAGCCCGCGTCAAGCGACGTCTACGTCGCCGACATGAGCCCTCCGTCGCCGCCGGCCTACGAGTTGGCTTCCGCGCTCGACAACTCGCAGGTCGGACTCACTTACGAAGGGGCGGGTGGTTCGGTTGCCTCGGGACGCGTTGCGCTCAGCGCTGACGGGCGCGAGGTGGTGTTCTTCACCACCGCGAGCTCCGACCTGACCAGCGGTCCGGGTGGCAGCACCGAAGGGACGCCTACGCCGGCCGGCCAGGTCGTGCTGCGAAATCTCGAAACGCTGGAAACGACCCTCGTCAGCGTCGAGCGCGACCCCGGAACCGAAGCGATGACCGACCTGCCGGTGCCGGGTGGAGCGATGGTCGAAAAGCCCCAGCTGTCGTCGCTGAGGGGGGCGGCGTTGAGCGCCGACGGGACCACGGTTGCCTGGCTTGGCGCAAACCTCCAAGAGCAGACGCCGTTGCTGCCCGCCGAGGAAGGGGAGATTTCCGCAGAGAGCAACGCCGGCGATTTCCCCTACGACGAGCCGCTCTGGCGTCGCGTCGCCGACGGGTCGCAGGCCCCCACGCGGCGGATCGTGGGCGGCGACCAGTCTTCCCCCTTCGTAGGGCTGGCCGAGAGGAACACCGAATTCAACGCCGCGGAGGGATGGTTGGGGGTGAGGGGGATCGAAGGCGTTCCGCAGCTCAGTGCCGACGGTCGCGCCGTCGCCCTGATCGGAAACCCGACCAACGCGACCAACGTCTTCCTGGTCGACATGGGCGACGGGCTGAGCCGCGCCGAAGCGATTCGGCAGCTGACCCGTGAGATCTCGATCCGGCCGACCGAACCGGAAAACACGATCAACCGCGAACCCTATGTCCCGCTCAACGGCCACGTCTACCAGCTCGCGATCTCCCCCGACGGGAAGCGGATCGCCCTCACCACCGCGCGCCAGCAGTTCCCCCTCTCACCGCCCAACCTGGTCGGCTCTCCATCCGGATCTCTCGGCCTGGTCGAGCTGTACCGGATCGACCTCGAAGGGGAGGCGCTGCAGCGCGTCACCCACGGGGTTGGGGGAGTTGGCGAAGCTTCGCTGGCTCCGACCGGGACCGGCGAGGGCGGAGCCGGCGCCGAGCTCCCTCGTTCGGCGCCGGCGGCCGGCTGATTGCCTTCTCATCCACCGCCTCGAACCTGGTCGAAGGCGACGGCAACGAAGCCGCCGATGCCTTCGTGGTCGAAGACCTCACCGCGCCCGCGGCCGCCGGTGGGTCGAGCATCTCGCCTCCCCCGGCCGAACGCCCCCCGAAACCTCGCTGGCGGCTGGTGTTGAGCGCCTTCTCGCTCTCGAACGGCGACGTGCGACTGGTCGCGACGGTGCCCGCGGCCGGGGCCCTGAGGGCACGGGTCGGTGCCGCGCTGGGCTCCGCTTCGGCGTCATCGCGGCGGCTCGCCGCGACCCGCGCCAGTGCCCGCTCCAGCGGGCCGGTTCCGCTCATCCTCAGGTTGCCCCGCCGCTACCGGCGGCTGGCGCATTCCCGCGAAGGGCTCTACGCGACGGCGAGGGTGTCCTTCCGTGGGACGGGGGGCAAACCGCTGCACGTCGACCTGGAAGTCCGCTTCCACGCGGAGCGCCGTGGCCAGGGGGGGAGGCGGTGAGGCGCGCGATCCTGCCCGTCCTGCTCGCCTTCGCCGGTGCTGCCTTCGCGACTCCGGCCGCGGCGGCCGGCGAATGGCGCTCCGAGCAGCCGGTTGCCGCCGGGTTGGGTGTCCCGGCCTCGCTCGGCCCGGTCGGCGACATCGAGTTCCAAGCCCCCAACCGGGGCATGCTGATCACTGCCGGCAACGGCGGCAACCCGGCCGGCCTCTACGCCTATGACGGCACTGGGTGGTACCGCTACTCGACCGTCTGCGGCGGGCACGAAGGACGGATCGCCTGGGCCGGGCCCGATGACTTCTGGACGATCTCGGACCAGCCGGTGGGCCAGGAAACGGGCAAAGCGCCCCCCCAGCACATCTCGCTCTGCCACTTTCAGGGCGGCCAGGTCGTCGCCTCCTATGCCGAGCCGGTCGGGCTGCCGGGCTCCTACCTGCCGATGAACGCGGCGGCCTGCTCAGGGCCCAACGACTGCTGGTTTGCCGGGGATCCCCTGCCGGGCACGACGAACGTCGGCGCCTTCCACCTGCACTGGGACGGCGCCA
The DNA here is from genome assembly GCA_963714665.1 of uncultured Solirubrobacterales bacterium. GTDB lineage: Bacteria > Actinomycetota > Thermoleophilia > Solirubrobacterales > 70-9 > VRUE01. The sequence continues at coordinate 860,693 of CAVQPE010000008.1, forward strand.
CGCTGACCGCCGTTCCCTCGCTGACCCAGCCCCAGCCGGAAATCGTCGATCCCGGCCGGGCGGTTGAGAGCCTCGCCTTTCACGATGGAAGCCTCTACGAGAGCGTCGCGATCGGCGAAGAGGACGTCGCGCCCGAAGAGACGCCTTCCCAGCCCAGCTTCCTGCACCGGATCGCAGAGGGAGCCGCCAGTCCCTTCGAACCGCTCTACACCGCGGAACCGATCGTCTACGGCGGGGCCGGGGCCGAACCGACCCAGCTCGAAGCGTTCCGCCTCAGCGGCGACGACGAGGGGTTGTGGGCCATCGCCGGTGCCACCGGCGACCCGGCCACGGTGACGGCGTTGCGGCTCGGCGAGGGTGGCTTCGAGCAGGTTGGCCTCGAAGACCCCGGCGGTGTCCTCGGCCCCGGCGATCGGGTCGGTGGCGCTGCGGCCGAACCGGGCGGCGAAGACGCCTGGATCGGGTTCCGCGAACCCGGCGACAAAGTCTCTCCGGTCGCCCGCCTCACCCGACTCCACGCCGATGGCACCGTCGACCCACCGGTCCTGCTGCCCGGTGAAGGCGAAGGGATCGGCCACAAGGGCCCGGCGGGTCCGATCGCCTGTCCCGCCTTCGGGCAGTGCTGGATGGCGACGGGCGAAGGCTGGCTCTTCCACCTCGGCCCCGACCTTCCCCAGGACACCGACCCGGCGATGCACGTGCTCATCTCCTACCGCCCGCCGGACCACAGCCTGCCCAGCGTGCCGCCGATCTCGCTGCCCGAAGACAACTCCGGCGCCGAACTGCCGGTTGGCGAATCGCCGGACGAACTGGGGGAAATCCCACCCACCCCGCGTCCCCGCCCGCTCTACTCCAGGCTGCGACAGAAGCTGATCGGCAAGAGCCTGCTGGAGATGACCTTCGTCCTGCACGCCAAGGCACACGTGCGGTTGATCGCTCGGCGCAGGGGCCACGTCGTCGCCGAGACCCCGCGCCTCACCATGGCGAGGGGCCCGCGCAGGCTGCGGCTTCGCCTCGACCCGAGTCGCTGGCCCTCGAGCCTCGACCTCCAGGTCCACGCGATCGGGAAGAAGAGCCGATGAGGGCGCGCGGAGCCCGTGACCTCCTCTGCTTCGCCCTGCTTGGCGCGGCCCTCGTCGCCGGCGTTCTGCTGGCGCGCCCGGTCGGAGCGGACGCGGTCGGCGGCGAACTGGTCGCCCAGCCGGTCTTCGGCGCCCCCGCGGGAAGGTTCCTCGGCACCGCCCCGCAGGAGGCGTCGGGTGAGGCCTGGGCGGTTGCCAGGGGCCGGGCGAAGATCGTCCGCTACACCGACGCGGCGGGGTGGGAAACCATGCCGGGGCCGTTTGGCGCGGATGAACAGCCGCTTGCCGGCCTCGAATTCGCCCCCGTCCCGCTGCCTGGACGCACCACGCCGGCGGGCGGGGTGGCGGTTCTCGGGCAGGCGAAATCCGAACAGGTGCTGGTCGTTCGCGACCCCGGCGGGCAGCTGCTCACGGCGCCGAGCCCCGGTGCCTTGCTCCACGGCGAAGAAGAGTCGCTCTACTCCGCAGAAGGATCGACCGGTGTGCTTCTCGCTCCGGTCGAAGAGCCGGACGGGCACACCGGCGCCTTCGACGTCCCTGCGGTCGAATCACCGGCCCGCCAGGAAGCAGTGCTGAGCTTCGACGGCACCGGATGGGGGCGGGAGCCGGTCTGCGCCGGCTTCGCACCAGGTCCGGGATGCGCGACTCCGCCCGCCACTTTCCGTGCGCTGGCGATCGATGCCGCCGGCCCCGAAGACGCCTGGCTGCTGGCGAAGGGGGCAGTGCCGGGGGAAGGGCTGGAGCTGTTCGAGCGCGAAGCCGGGGGCGGCCCCGGTGGGGAAGCAGTCTGGCGCCAGCGCCGGCTTGGCCCGCCGGGATCGCTCGGCTCGCTGTTTGCGGAAGCGGCGCCGGAATTCTCCCAGCCCTCCCCCCAGCCGCCCCTCATGGTCGGGGTCGCTGCCCGCAGTGCCGGCCAGCCGCTCACGGTCACCCAGAGCGGTGTCTGGGTGGACGCCAAGCTGACGGTGGGGGGGACGAGCAACGACGCGACCGTCTACTACGACGTCGGGGAGGGCGAGATGACGGGGTCCTGGTGCGACGTCGGCGCCGCGGCTGGGCTTTGCCAGCACGAGCTTGGAGCCGAACTTCCCTCGGGGGCAGGGCGCAGCTTCGCCTGGGCGCCCGAAGGACCCGGAGAGCCCTACGGCCGTCGATCGATCACCGGGCTGGGAGAGGGGGCAATCCTCAATCTCGAAGGAACTGGGTTCTTGCGCTTGGCGCTGGCGGGCGGCAATGCGGGGACAGCCGAAGGAGCCGCACTCGACTCTTCGCTCGAAGGCTGGCTGGGGGCGAATCCTCCCGTGCACCTCACCCGCGCCCCCGAGCCCGAGCGGCTGGTGCCATGGCCTGTTCCATTTCGCCGGCCGCTGACCGCGATCGCACCTCAGCCCGGCGCTCCGGTCGCTGCGATCGGCTCCGAAGCGCTTGCCGTGGGAGCCGACGGCGAGGTGGCTCGCTACTTCCCAGGTCAGGGCTGGGTCGCCGAATCGCTGCTGACTGGATCCGGCGCCCGTGCCAGGCCGACCCTGCGCGGCGTTTCCTGGCCGGAACCGGGCCGCGCCTACGCGGTCGGCGACGGGGCGGCGATGTGGGTCTGGCAGAAGGCGACCGAAATGTGGGAACCGGACCCCGCCGAGCCACCCAACCTGGTGCGCGCCAACTTCACCGCGGTCGCCTTCGACCCGAGCGACCCGAGCCGTGGCTTCGCCGTCGGCAAGCAGGGGCTGCTCCTGGCCTACGGCCGCCAGTGGACCCAGGAGCAGCTGCCGGCCGGTGTCGACCCCGAAGCCAACTTCACCTCTGTCGCCTTCGCCGGCGACGAGGCAGTCGCCACCTACAAGATGCCCTTCGACAAAAACGGAAGCGCTTTCTACCGGGGTGGTGTGCTGATCGACGACGGCTCGGGCTGGCGGGTGGACACGGATGCCGAGGAAGCGCTCGGAGGGGCGGTGCCCCAGCTGGTTTCCGGGCTGACCGACGGCGGGGCGGCGATCGTCTCCGAAGAACGCCCGGGCTCGGGAGGGGAAAACACGGTGATCGAGCGCGAAGGGCCGGGGGCGCCTTGGCGGGAAGCGCCGGCTGGGGCAACCGGCTACCCGGCGGCGCTGGCGGTATTCCGCGAAAGCGGGGCGGTGAGGGCCGTCGTCTCGGTCTCGCCCGGCCACGGTCTCGAAGACATCAACGCCGACCGCGAACAGGTCTACAACCAGCCTCCGCCGGGGCAGGCACCGCTGCTCACCTCGCCGTACCCGCTTCCCGGAAGCGGCTTCGTAATGCGCCAGACCGCTGGCGGCTGGCGCGACGAAGAGCACCAGGCATACCCGTTGCCGTCGCAGGTCGAAGGGCAGGAAATCTACGACCTGCCACGCCGCCCCGACCCGATGCTCGCCCTGCTCCTCAGCCCCGACGGCAGCCAGGGCTGGGTGGTCGGCGGGGAAACCGGCACCTCCGTGCGGTTCCAGGGCAGCGCGATCCAGACCGCGGGAGTCATTCGCTACGGCCCAGCGGCGACGCCGCCGGAGAACGCCACGGCGTCGCCGGTCGAGGCCGCAGCGGGCACGGCGAGCTTTGCGATCGGCGGCAACGCGCAGTGCGCCGGAGCCTGCGCGGACCTGGCCGGGACCGGGATCGGCCCCGACGTCTGGCTGCGCTCCGCCGTGGGCCGGGCGGTCGGCATCTCCGGCCTGCGAGCGTTCCTCTACACGGGCCCGAGCGTTGCCGACGGCGGCGAAGCCGGCGCCCCCGAGCCCCTCTCCAGCCGGATCGGCTCGCTCGCCTTCCGCCGGGAGGAGGCCGCTTACGCCCGGCGCCTCGGCTCGGCCGCGGGAAGCCTGCCGACGTTCCCGGCAGCGGCTGAATCCGACCTCGACGCCGGTGGCTCGCTGGCCGGCTTTGCGGGCGCGTTTTCGGGCTTTGGGGCGCCCCTTGGCGCCGAGCCTCCACGTGCCGGAATCGTGCCGCGCTCCCCGGTCGGTCCCGGTCAGGCCTATTACTCGTTCGACTCAGCCGGAACCGGGGGAGCGGTGCGGGTGATCGTGCTCGACTACTCGGCCCCGACGCTCGGAGACGGGCAGGGCTGCTGGCTGGCCGGGCAGCTCGCCGAGGCGGGGAAAGAAGGCACGCCCGCGATCGTGGTCGGCGACCGCGACCTCGCCGGGCAGGCATCGAACGCGGCCGCTGACGCCGCCGGGGTCGTGCCGATCCTCGTCGACGGGACGCCTCCCGTGGGCTGCCCGACCCCCGACCCCAGCGGCGCCTCCGCCTATTTCTTCGACTTCCCCGAAGAGAACCGCGCCTACCGGCTGACCTTCGGCGCGCGCTCGATCCCCGCCTTCGGCAGCGGCACCCTCGGCTACCTGGAACCTCAGCGGGCGCAGGAAACGGACTTCGTCGGCGCCAGCGGTTTCCTGCTCGCGTCGGTTGACGTGGCGGGACGCGACAAAGCGACGAACGTCGCCCCGGTCGGCGCTCGGCTCATTCCCAATATCGGTGCCTTGGCGCTCGACGCCACCGACGGTACCCTGCTGCGCCGCAGCCACACTGCGCTTTTCGCTGCGCTTGCCCGTCGTCCCCTGGCCGGGGGCGAGTGCAGCGGCAACTTCGCGCCCGGGACCTGCGAAGGGATTCGCCCCGATCCCTACGTGCCGATTCCCGCTCAGTGCCAGGGCACCCGCTGCGCCTCGGCCGTCCTTCCCGAATACACCTTCTCCACCTCCAATCCCGACATCGCCGATTTCGTCGCCACCGATCCGGGCTCGTCGAACCCGCGCCGCGTCCTGCTCGTCAACGAAAAGCCGGTGCTCGATCCGCATTCGGGCCTGCTCTGTGCGTTCAACGCGGGGACGACGACCGTGACGGTCTCAACCGGTGGGCTCGCCTACTCGACGAAGGTGACGGTTCTGGGCGGCACGGTGCAGCGGCCGTGCGGGACGACGCCGCTGAGGAATCCACCGTCGCCGACGACCGCCATCGCGACGCCGCCGCTGCCGGCCGGGGGACCGGAATTCGCCCCCGGGCCGACCCCGCCGCCGCCGGCAGCGCCCGTTCTCGCGACGCCGGCGGCGCCGTCGCTGCAGCCCCCGCCGCCGCCACCCCTTGTGCCGGCACCGATCGCCACCCCTTTCTTCGCTTCGACCGCGACCGCCACGCCGGTGGTGCCGATCGTGCCACCGCCGCCGGTGCCGGCGGCGCAGCCGACCCCGCCGAGCGGCACCTCGCCGGTGAGCGAACGCGAAGAGGACGCGGCCTTCGACCTCGTCCACCACATGGTCGCCCAGCGGCCGCACTCGCCGGTCGCCGCCATTCTTGCCGCCGGCGGATCGTCTTCCCGGGGCGGTGCCGGGGCCGTCTCCGTGCCGGCGATCGCCATTCTGGCGGCGATCGCGGCCGCGGCCGGCCTGCGCGGGCCCCGTTCCCGCCGCGCTCCCAAGCCTGCCTACCAAGCTACGACCACCAGGAGGTACCGATGAGCTCTCTGACCCCGACCCCGACCACTCGGAATCGCCGCGACCCGTTCGCGATCGCGGCGTTGCTCGTCGCGCTCCTCGCCCTGGTCTTCTCGATGGGGGGGGCGGCCCCGGCCGAGCGCCATGGCGCGGGAAAGCACCGGCACGGCGTGGGCAAGGCCCTGGCCGGCCTCAGGGTCCAGTGTCCGATCTCGAACGCGATCAAGTTCGGCAGCTGGTGCCTGGAAGCGGCGCCCTACCGGGTGCCGCCCGCCGACGCCGGCCAGAACGACTACTTCTACGCGGCCCAGGCCTGCGCCCGCGAAGGCGGCTGGCTGCCCAGCGCCGCCCAGCTGATCGGCGCGGCGCGCAAGGCAGCGCTGCAGAGCACGATCGACGACAGCCCCGCCACCTCGGGCGCCGAAGAATTCCCCGACCCGACCAGGGGGGTCAAGGACAAGCGCGAGATGACCGGCGACCTCTTCACGACCACGGCTGGTGCCGGCGCGGCGGGCTCGGAGGGTGTGACGGTGGGCGCGCGTGGCAACCAGGCCCAGGGCGAACCGGACCCGACACCGATGCCGGCCAACCCCTCCCCGGAAACCCTCCAGTACGTCACCGTCTACGACAACCACAACCAGGGCGGCTTCGCCGGCGGCGAGCCGGTGGGCAAGGCCGAGACCTTCCGCTGCGCCTACGCAGCCGGGTCCCAGGGCAAACCGAAGCTTTCGGCTGGTAACTAGGCGCTGAGGAGAGCTATCCCAAAAGCTCGTTCCAAATGCATAGGCTTTCTGAAGTTATTCAGATATCCCGTGGGGACAGATCGTTTAGCGTCGGTCCTCCATGTCCGCAAAGGAGAGATCGATGTCGAACTTAGCCGGAAGGTGGTCACTCCGTGGCCACCGGCGAGGGGCGTTGTTCGCCTGCGCCGCCATCCTTGCCGTCGCCGCCTGCGCCGGCAATGCCACCAGCGCCGCGGCGCTTGGCAAACAGTGCTCGGGCAGCAACGTCATGGGGATGGGCGCATTCCTCCAGGCTCCCGCCCAGGAACGCTGGGCCTCGAGCGACAAACTCGGCTTCAACGGCTCGTCGAGCCCGCTTGCATGCAGCGGCAGCCAGGGGAGCGGCGGGGAGCCCGGAGCCAGCTACGTGCCGCTTGGAAGCGCGGCAGCCCTTCGGCACTGGGGCGCCGAAGATGGCTCCCTGCACGTCAAAGCATTCGGCTTCCTCGCCGATTTCCTCGGCACGGATATCGCCCCCGCGGGCCCGGTCGGAGAAGGCGGGACGATGCTGGCCAAGATGAAGGCGGCGCTCGGCAGCGACGTCGTCGTGGCTCCCGTGACGCAGACCTCGATCGCGATCGCGGCCAATCCGCCGGCGCTTCCGGCTCACCCGGCCTGCACCGTGCCGGGCATCTCGTTCGGGCAGCTGCAGAGGGTGTTCAGCGGCGAACTCAAGAACTGGCGCCAGCTGACCACAGCTTCGGATCAAACCCTCGGTGGGGACTGCGATCAAGCGATCACCCGCATCGTTCGCGAAGAAAGCGCGGGTACCACTTACCAGTTCAAGCACTTCCTCAATTCCGTCAATGGCGCAGCGCTTAGGTGCACGGGGAAAGCCAAACGCACCTGGGCACAGCTGCAGGCGCCCTTTGGGGGCGAAACGCCGCCCAACGTGGAATGGCCGTCCAATGCGGAATGCCAGCCAGGGGAAGGCCCCGTGACGACGGTCGCGAGCCTGGGCAAACCTGAAGGCGAGTCTGGCCCGCTCTCCTACGTTGCGGAAAATCCCGGCACCATCACCTACGGCAGCCTGCCGGAAGCCGAGCAGTGGGCGCCGGAACAGATCGTTGACGTCTCCAACGGCGTCAAGCTCGCCAGCCCGGCAACCAAAGCGGGAGAAGCGAACTGCGGCGCGGCGAAATACGCGCTGCCGGCCGGAGCCGAAAGCGGCGTCAACGTCGATTGGTCCCAGGTCTACGGTTCCAACCCTAAAGCCGGCAAAGTGTCGAAAGACGCCTACCCGATCTGCACCCTGACCTGGGACGTCGCTGCGGTCGGGCACTTCAGCGAAGGGGCGGCGACGACCGTCCACGACTACCTGTCGTTCGTGGTGGACAAAGAAGGCGGCCAGGCGGCCGTCAGGCATGCGGGTTACCAGGACCTCCCTGGTCCGGTGGCTGAAGCCGCGGTGGCCGCGATCTCGCACATCGAAGGCGAAGAAGCTGAAGAAGAAGTCGGCGCCAGCACCGTCCTCTGCAAGAGCGAACCCGCACCGGAAGAAGGCGTTCTCACCTGTCCGTCCGGGCAAGGCTTCAGTGGCTTGGTGACCGGCAGGGTGAGGCCGAAAACCGTCACCACCTTCGAATCGGCGGCGGGCCCAAAAGCCTCGGTCAGTTGCACCGAGGGCCTCTTCCTCGGCGAATTCAATGAAGACGGGACGGGCATCTTCGGCGGCATATCCGGCTTCAGCTACGGCGTCGAAGAACGCTGCACGTCCACCTTCCCGGGAGAACCGTTGACGATCGTCACCTTCGAAAACCCGCCCTACTACGCCTCCAAGTTCGTCTACACGAATCCGCTGGAACCCCAGGGCTTCTTCCAGCTTGCCAGGAAAGACGAAGCACCGCCGCTGCTGAAGTTTCTCCTGGGAGGCGAATCCTCAACCTGCATCTACGCCCCCGGTGCTCTCAAAAACACGATCACCAACGGCAGCCCAACCGAGATGCTCATGTCGGGGAAATGGAAACTCCTCGAAGACTCGGCAAAAGGGGCATGTCCGACCACCCTCGCCAGCTCCTCGCACCTCAGCATGACCAGGACGAGCGAAGAGCTGCCGCTCTACATCGCGGGTAAAGAAGGGGGCGAAAAAGAAAAAGAAGAAGAAAAAGAAGGCGGTGAAGAAGAAAAAGGCGGCACCGGCACGGTGCTCTGCAAGGCCACTCCGGAACCGGAAGAAGGAGTCCTGACCTGCCCATCCGGCAAAGGGTTCAGCGGCGCCGTCGCCGGGGCGGTGGTGCCGAAAACCGTCGTCACCTTCGAATCGGTCAGCGGGCCCAAAGGTCTCATCACATGTCCCGAGGGCCATTACGTCGGCGAATTCAACGAAGACGGGACGAGCGCCGGCAGCGGCATCACGGCCTTCGAATTTGGCCTCAAAGAAGGCTGCACGACGAACTTCCCCGAAGAACCGGAAGCGGTCGTGAGCTTCGAAGGCGGTCCCTTCGACGCTTCCCGGTTCGAATACACGAACCCGCTGGAACCGCAAGGCGCCTTCACTCTGGCCGGCGCCAAAAAAGGGGCGATGCGACTGACGGTCCATAGCAACCCAGAATGCGTCTACGTGCCCAACTTCGTCAAAGGCAAAGTTGCAAACGGCATACCGACGCAGATGACCATGGAAGGCCTCTTCAAACTCTGGGAAGGAGACTCGAAAGCCTGTCCCGCGGGCCTCGCTCAATCCGGGCTGCTGACCGTGACCAGAGCCATCGATGGCGAACCGATCTACATCGCCGGCAAATAGACCGCACTGAGAAAGGGGAGGGGAGGGTCCTCGGGGTCGACGGACACTCAGCGCGAAGCGCGTCCGTCGACCCCGAGCCCTCCCCATCACGCTTAGAGCGATGCGGCTTTAGGCCGGAACCGCGGAAAGCTTCTCCTCGACCCACTTGGTCGAGGCGATGTGCTTGCTCATGCCCAGCTCCTTCGGCTCCGCGCCGAGCGCGAGGCCGACCAGCTGGGGGAGATGCAGCACCGCGAGGCCGAGGTCGCGGTTGACGATCTTGGCCGCCTCGGGCTGCTGCATGTCGAGGTTGAGGTGGCAGAGCGGGCAGGGGGTGACGAGGCAGTCGGCGCCGGCGTCGAGCGCGTCGCCGACGTGGGTGCCGGACTGGCGCAGCGAGGTCTCGCGGTTCATCGTGATCACCGGGAAGCCGCAGCACTTGCGGGCGCCGTCGTACTCGACCACCTCGCCGCCGAGAGCCTCGATCACCTTCTCCAGGTATATGTCGCGGTCGGGGAACTCGTCGAAGCCGAGCCGCTCCTTGGGCCGGACCACGTAGCAGCCGTAGAAGGGGCCGACGCGGAGACCCGAGAGCGGGCGCTTGACCTGCGCGGCGAGGCGGTCGAGGCCGTAGTCCTCGACCAGCAGCCAGAGGAAGTTCTTGTTGGTGAAGCCGTCCTTGCCCTTCTCGTAGGCGAGTCCCTGGCCGCTCAGCACCTCGTTGATGTGGGCGCGGTACGAAGAATCCGCATCGAGCCTTTGTTGACACTCTGATTGTGCGCCCTGGCAGGTCGAGCAGATGTTCATCATCGCCAGGCCGGTCTGCTGGGCGAGCGCGAAGGTGCGGGCGTTCAGCGTGTCGGCCAGCTCCTGGTTGTGCTCGGCGATGATGCCGGCGCCGCAGCAGTTGGCGCGGTCGAGTTCGACCAGCTCGATGCCGAGCTTCTCGGCGACGATCGCCATCGAGCCGTGCAGCTCGGTGGTGAAGCCGCGCGAGACGCAGCCGGGCCAGTAGGCGACCTTGATCTGCTCGCTCATCACGACTCCTCCTTCGTATCCGCCGCGGCCGCGGCCTCGGCCGTCAAGGCCTCGTCCGCCATCTCGTCAGGCTCCGGTTCGACGAAGTCCTCGTCCTCGCCTTTGATGTAGATGTTGAATTCCTCGCGGTGCTCCTCAGCGTGCTCGTAGATCGCCTTGACCTCGTCCTGGGCGCCGCCTGGCAGCTTCGGGTGGATGCCGGGGATCAGCTTCGGCAGCGAGCGGGCCTTGCCGGTCTTGATCGCCCGCAGCACGGTCGGCAGCGAGACGATCAGCTCCTTGATCCCCTGTGGCCTGAGCTTGCCCTTGATGCCCGGCGCGTAGGACTCCTGGATCAGCAGCGCCTCGTCGTTGGTGCCGAATTTCTCGATGATGTTGGTCATCGCTGTGACGTGGTTGTGGCCGTTGTTGGGGTCGTCGTGGATCCCCTCCTCGCCGGCTTTGCGGCGCAGGCGCATGATCTGGTCCATCGGGGCCACGCCCTTGGGGCAGGCGTCGACGCAGCTGAAGCAGTGGGTGCAGTCGTAGATCCCGTGCGGGTCGTTGGCGAGGTCGTGGAGGCGCTCCTTGGTCTCGGCATCGCGCGGGTCGCCGACGAAGCGGTAGGCCTTGGCCAGGGCCGCCGGGCCGATGAACTCGGGGTCGGCTTCCATCGAGAGGCAGGAGGAGACGCAGGCGCCGCACTGGATGCAGGCCATCGACTGGGTGATGTCGATCATCGACTCGGGCTCGACCACGTACTCGCGCTCGGGCGGCTCGCCGTGGGGGAGGAGCCAGGGGGTGACGCGGCGGATCTTGGTCCAGTGGGTCGACTCCATGTCGGTGATCAGGTCCTTGATCACGGGCATGTTCCCCATCGGCTCGATCACAATCGGCGGTGTGCCGCCGTCGGCATCGGGGCTGACGCTGGCCTTCTTCTCGGCCAGCTCCTGCGCCTCGCCGACCTGGGTCTTGCAGCCGAGGCCCGACTGGCCGTTGATCTTCATCCCGCAGGAGCCGCAGATCGCAGCGCGGCAGGAGCAGCGGACCGAGAGCGAGCCGTCGTCGCGGTCTTTGGCCTGCAGCAGGCCGTCGAGGACGGAGAGGGAGGGATCGAGGTCGACCTTGAACTCCTCCCAGTAGGCGCCCTCGCCGCTCTCGGGCTGGTACCGGCGTACTTTCAGCGTGTACTCGGCCATCTCAGTAGGTCCTCTCTTGGGGCTCCCACTGGGTGATCGTCACCTCGGAGTAGGAGATCTCCGGCCCGTCGTCGTTGCGCTGCAGGTCGATGTGCTTGAGCCACTCCTCATCATTGCGCTCCGGGAAGTCGGTCCTGTACTGGGCGCCGCGGCTCTCCTTGCGCTCGAGCGCGGCGACGCAGGTGCACTCGGCGTTGTCGAGCATGTAACCGAGCTCGATCGCGCCGAGGACGTCCTGGTTGAAGATCGAGCCCTTGTCGTCGATGTAGGCGGTCTCGGCCTCCTCCTTGAGCCGCCGTACCGTCTCCAGCGCTTCCTGGATCCCGGCCTCGTCGCGGAAGACCGCGACCTTGGCGTCCATCACCGTCCCCAGATCGAACTTGATCTCCGAGACGCGCCGGCCGGAGCCCTTCTCGCGGGCGGAGATCTTCTCGATCGTCGCCTGCTCGGCCTCGAGCACCGCCTTGGAGGGACGCGAGCCCTCGGTCCGCTTGGCGCGGGCCGCGGCGTCGGCGCCGGAGCGGCGGCCGAAGATCAGCGTGTCGAGCAGCGAGTTGGCGCCGAGCCGGTTGCCGCCGTGGACGGAGACGCAGGCGGTCTCGCCCGCCGAGTAGAGGCCGGGGATGTCGGTGCGGCCGTCGACGTCGGTCTTGATCCCGCCCATCGTGTAGTGGTTGCCGGGCTTGATGTGGATCGGTTCCTTGGTGATGTCGACGCCGGCGAAGTCCTTGCCGACGAGGACGATCTCGCGCAGCGCCTCGTGCACGCGCTTCTTCGGCACGACGGTGATGTCGAGGGCGACGGTCCCGTCGGGGAAGCCGCGGCCCTCGTTGATCTCGGTCTGCTCGGCGCGGGAGACGACGTCGCGCGAGGCCAGCTCCATCTTGTTCGGCGCGTAGCGCTCCATGAAGCGTTCGCCCTTGGCGTTGAGCAGGTGGGCACCCTCGCCGCGGGCGCCCTCGGTGATCAGGAAGCCCTTGCCCGCCAGCGTCGTCGGGTGGTACTGGATCATCTCCATGTCCATCAGCTTCGCCCCGGCCCGGTAGGCCATCGCGATCCCGTCGCCGGTGCAGATCAGCGCGTTGGTGGTCGGCTTCCAGACTTGGCCGTTGCCGCCGCAGGCGAGGATCACCGACTTCGCCCGGAAGAGCTGCATCGAGCCGTCGGCGATGTTGCGGGTGACGACGCCGCAGCACTCGCCCTGCTCGTCGAGCGCCAGCCCCGTGCAGAACCACTCCTCGTAGCGGGCGACCGAGTCGGCGTGCTTCATCAGCTGCTCGTAGAGGACGTGCATGATCGCCTGGCCGGTGATGTCGGCGACGTAGTAGGTGCGGGCGGCCGAGGCGCCGCCGAAGGCGCGGGTGCCGAGCTTGCCCTCCTCGTTGCGGTGGAAGGTGACGCCGAGGTGCTCGAGGTGGAGGATCTCCTCCGGCGCCTCGCGGCACATGATCTCGACCGCGTCCTGGTCGCTCAGGTAGTCGGAGCCCTTGATCGTGTCGAAGGCGTGCGACTCCCAGGAGTCGCCCGGGTTGAGGGCCGCGTTGATCCCGCCCTGGGCGGCGTTGGAGTGCGAGCGCACGGGATGGACCTTGCTCACGATCCCGACCGAGACGCCTTCCTCGGCGGCTGCCAGGGCCGCTCGCTGTCCGGCGAGCCCGGCGCCGATCACCAGTACGTCATGGGTAGGCACGAGCGCGGACTCTATAGCCCTGAAATCCGAGGGCGCGGTCGGATATTGGCCGCCGCCTAACATTGGGGAATGCTCGGTGGCGGCTCATTCACGCTCTTCCACGTTCGCGGCATCCGGATCGCGGTCGACTGGTCCTGGTTCCTCGTCCTCTTCCTGGTGATCTTCTGGCTCTCGAACTTCTACGGCCATGTGCTCGGCGAGAGCAGTTCGTCCTCGGAGCCCTTCGCCCTGGCGGTGCTCAGCGCCTTCGGCTTCTTCGGCTCGATCGTGCTGCACGAGCTGGGCCACGCCTTCGCGGCGATGCGCAACGGGATCGGCATCACCAACATCCAGCTCTGGATCTTCGGCGGCATGGCGCGGATGGACCGCGAAGCCGACGGTCCCGCGACCGAGTTCAAGGTCGCCGCGGCGGGACCGCTGGTCACCTTCGCGATCGTGGTCGTGCTGACCGCGATCGGGCTGGCCGCGGTCGGCGCGACCGAGTTCAAGCAGGCGGTCGCGATCGAGAGCAACTCGGGTGTCTCGGGCGTGATGGCGATGATCGGCTGGCTCGCCTCGATCAACCTCCTCGTCCTCGTCTTCAACCTGCTGCCGGCCTTTCCGATGGACGGCGGACGGATCGTGCGGGCGATCGCCTGGTGGCGCACCGGCGACCGCAACGCCGCTACCCGCTTCGCCGCCAACCTTGGCCGCGTCTTCGCCTACATCTTCATCGGCGGCGGCCTCCTCCTCATCTTCAGCGGGAACGCCTTCGGCGGCATCTGGCTGGCCCTGATCGGCATCGTGATCAACAGCTCGGCCCGCGCCGCCTCGATGCAGACCGCGATCACCGGCAAGATCAGCGACCTCAGCGTGGCCGACGTGATGGACCGCGAGCCGGTAGCCATCCCAAGCGGCCTCAGCGTCGAGCAGGCGCTCGACGAGTATTTCCTGCGCTACCGCTGGCCCTGGTTCCCGGTCGTCGACGCCGCCCACCACTTCCTCGGCCTCGTGGTCAGGGACAAAGCCGATGAGGTCCCGGAGACGTCCCGAGCGACCTCCCACATCTCCGACCTGCTCGAGCACGACGACGGCACCTTCCAGGTCCGCGACGACGCCCCGCTCGACTCGCTGCTCGCCAACCGTGCATTGCGTCGCTTCGGCGCGGTGATGGCGGTGGACATCGACGGCCGGCTCTCGGGCGTGATCACCGCCGAGCAAGTTGGCCGAGCGCTGCGCGATGCCACCAAGTAGTGGAGAGCCGGGCAGGGGGTTCCGCTTAACTTTTTTGAGGATCGCCGGATGGCTGGCGCGCGGAGCGTTTGCTCGCAAAAAAGTACAAGACGCTCCACCCCCTGCCCGTCTCTCCTTTACGGGCGGTGACGGTCGATGATGCGCTTGAAGTCCGTGCCGGCTGGGAGGGTTCCGAAGGCGTTGCCCCAGTCTCCCGATAGGCGCGAGGCGCAGAAGGCATCGGCGACGGCCTCGTCTCCGTATCGGACGAGGAGCGAAGCCTGTAGGGCGATGGCCATGCGCTCGACGATGCGGCGGGCACGGTGTTGGATCGTGTCTATGTCGCCGGGGATCTCGTCTCGCAGGGAGGAGACGTAGGCATCGAGCTTGGGTTCGGCGCCCGCGCCCTCAAGAACCTCGGCGAAGAAGGCGTCTACGGACGCGGGGCTCTTCACCATTCCTCGCAGCACGTCAAGGCACTGGACGTTGCCGGAGCCCTCCCAGATCGAGGCCAGCGGGGCCTCGCGGTAGAGGCGGGGCATTCCCGACTCCTCCACGTAGCCGTTGCCTCCGAGGCACTCCAGGCACTCGACGGCGTGGGAGGGGGCTCGCTTGCATAGCCAGTACTTGAGGACTGCGTTGGCGAGGCGGCGGAACTCAAAAGCTTGGTCGTCCCCGGCCGCGACCTCGTCGTAAGAGCGAGCCAGGCGCATGCCCGCAACGGTGGCGGCCTCCGACTCGACGCAGAGGTCGGCGAGGACGTTCTGCATCAGCGGCTGCTCGATCAGCTCCTTGCCGAAGGCGGAGCGGTGGGCGGTGTGGTTGAGAGCTTGGACGATGCCGGCCCGGTAGCCGGTGGCGGTCCCGATCACGCAGTCGAGGCGGGTGTGGTTGACCATCTCGATGATCGTCGGCACCCCGCGGCCCTCCTCGCCGACCATCCGTGCCCAGGCGCCGCGGAGCTCGACCTCGCTGGAGGCGTTGGAGCGGTTGCCGAGCTTGTCCTTGAGCCGCTGGATGTGGAAGGCGTTGCGCTCGCCGTCGGGGGTCCAGCGCGGCATCAGGAAGCAGGAGATGCCGGACTCGGTCTGGGCGAGGACGAGGAAGGCGTCGCACATCGGCGCCGAGCAGAACCACTTGTGGCCGACGATCTCGTATTCGGCGCCGGGCCCGCCGCCGTTCAGCGGCGTCGCCGTGGTCGTGTTGGCGCGGACGTCGGAGCCGCCCTGCTTCTCGGTCATCGCCATCCCGCAGAGGGCGCCGCTCTTGCGCTCGGCCGGCAGCGAGCGCTCGTCGTAGTCGAGCGAGAGGAAGCGCTCCTCCCACTCGGCCGCGAGCTCCGGCTGCTTGCGCAGTGCCGGGATCGCCGAGTAGGTCATCGAGATCGGGCAGCCGACTCCGCTCTCGGCCTGCATCAGCAGCATGAACGTGGTGGCGCGGGCGACGTGGGCGCCGGGCCCCGGTTCGCGCCAGGGCGCGGCGTGCATCCCGTTGCCGACGCCGATCCGCATCAGCTCGTGCCAGGAGGCGTCGAACTCGACCTCGTCGATGCGATTGCCGTAGCGGTCGTGGGTGCGCAGCTGCGGCTTCTGCTCGTTGGCCTCGAAGCCCCAGCGGATCGTCTGGTGCGAGCCGCAGATCGCCCCGATCTCGCGCGCCTGCCCCTCGGCCCACTCGGCTCCCTCGCGGCGCAGCGCCTCGCTCAGCACGCGGTCGGCGTCGAAGGGGTTGTAGTCCTCCAGCGGCGGCGGCTGGTTGAAGACCTGGTGGGTCGCGGAGGAGCGGCGCTCGGCGGTGGCCATCGACCTGATTGTGCCACCCCATCGGTAGCATCGCCCGCCGCGTGGCAAAGATCTCCGTCAAGAACCCGATCGTCGAGCTCGACGGCGACGAGATGACCCGGATCATCTGGGCCTTCATCAAGGACCAGCTGATCCTCCCCTACCTCGATGTGGACCTCGTCTACTTCGACCTGGGGATCGAGAGCCGCGACGCGACCCGCGACCAGATCACGGTCGACGCGGCCAACGCGATCAAGCAGCACGGGGTCGGCGTCAAGTGCGCGACGATCACCCCGGACGAGGCGAGGGTGGAGGAGTTCGGCCTGGCCGAGATGTACCGCTCGCCAAATGGAACGATTCGCAACGTCCTCGGCGGCGTCATCTTCCGCGAGCCGATCGTGATCTCGAACGTCCCGCGGCTGGTCCCGGGCTGGACCAAGCCGATCGTGATCGGCCGCCACGCCTTCGGCGACCAGTACCGCGCGACGGACATGGTCGTCCCCGGCGAGGGGACGCTGGCCCTCACCTATACGCCCAAAGACGGCTCCGAGCCGGTCGAGCTCGACGTATACGACTTCCCGGGACCGGGTATCGCGATGGCGATGTACAACCTCGACGACTCGATCCGGGATTTCGCCCGGGCCTCGATGCGCTACGGGTTGAACCGCGGTTACCCGGTCTACCTCTCGACCAAGAACACCATCCTCAAGCGCTACGACGGCCGCTTCAAGGACCTCTTCGCCGAGGTCTACGAGAACGAGTTCAAGCCCGAGTTCGAGGCGGCCGGAATCACCTACGAACACCGCTTGATCGACGACATGGTGGCGGCGGCGATGAAGTGGGAGGGCGGTTACGTCTGGGCCTGCAAGAACTACGACGGCGACGTGCAGTCCGACACCGTCGCCCAGGGCTTCGGTTCGCTGGGGCTGATGACGAGCGTGCTGATGGGCCCCGACGGCAAGACGGTCGAGGCCGAGGCCGCCCACGGAACGGTTACACGTCATTACCGCCAGCACCAGGAGGGAAAACCCACCTCGACCAACCCGATCGCCTCGATCTTCGCCTGGACGCGCGGCCTCGCCGCCCGCGGCCGCCTCGACGACACGCCCGAGGTGACACGCTTCGCCGAGACCCTCGAGCGCGTTTGCATCGAGACGGTGGAAAGCGGTCGGATGACCAAAGACCTTGCGCTTCTCGTAGGTCCCGACCAGGAGCACCAAACCACGCAGGAATTCCTAGCCTCGATCGACGAGGCCCTGAAGCAGTCCATGACCTAGGCCGACGGGCCGATACGTCAAGGTGACCTTGACGTATCGGCCCGTCGGCCCCAGAAAGGAGATTTTGTGAGCACCCCTGTGAAAGTCACCGTCACCGGCGCCGCCGGGCAGATCGGCTACGCGCTGCTGTTCCGGATCGCCAGCGGTCAGATGCTCGGCCCCGACACCCCGGTTGTGCTGAGCCTGCTCGAGATCCCCGACGCCGTCAAGGCGGCGGAGGGAACCGCGATGGAGCTAGACGACTGCGCCTTCCCGCTGCTGCGCCGGATCGACATCTTCGACGACCCCAGGCAGGCGTTCGACGGCTGCAACGTCGGCCTGCTGGTTGGCGCCCGGCCCCGCGGGCCCGGCATGGAGCGTTCGGACCTGCTCGAGGCCAACGGTGGGATCTTCAAGCCCCAGGGCGAAGCGATCGCCGCCGGTGCCGACAGCGACGTCCGCATCCTGGTGGTCGGCAACCCCGCCAACACCAACTGCCTGATCGCGATGTCGAATGCCGACGGCGTTCCCCGTGAGCGCTTCACCGCGATGATGCGGCTCGATCACAACCGCGCCATCGCACAGGTCGCCAACAAGCTCGGCAAGGATGTCTCAGATGTCACCAACATGACCGTCTGGGGCAATCACTCGACCACGCAGTACCCGGACCTCGTCAACGCGCGCGTCGGCGGGCAGAGTGCCTGGGAGGCGATCGACGACGAAGCCTGGATCGCCGAGGAGTTCATTCCGCGAGTGGCCAAACGCGGTGCCGCGATCATCGATGCGCGCGGGGCGTCCAGCGCCGCCTCGGCCGCCAACGCGGCGATCGACCATGTGCACGACTGGGTGCTTGGAACACCCGATGAGGACTGGGTTTCGATGGGCGTACCCGCCGACGGCTCCCACGGTGTCGAGGAGGGCATTGTCGCCGGCTTCCCGTGCCGCTGCAGCGGTGGCGAGTGGTCGATCGTCGAGGGTGTCGAGGTGACCGAGTTCTCGCGCGGCCGTATCGACGCCAGCGCCGCCGAGCTGCGCGAAGAGCGCGAGGCGGTAAGCGGGCTCGGCTTGGTCTAGAGCCAGATCTGGAGATGAAAAAGCGGCCCCGATGGGGCCGGCTTTTTTGCGAAAGCGCTGGTTGGCTCCTCAGGCCGGGTGGTACTCGCGCCCCTTCTTCTTAACCCTGCCCTCTTTCTCCATTTCGCCGAGGACACGGTAGAGGTAATTCGGTTTGATTTTCAAAGACTTCGCGATGTCCGAAGCGCTGATGCCTGGGTTTTTCTCCACCAAGGCGACAGCCTGATCGGCGCGGGTGCCTCCGCGGCGGCGGCGCCGTTTGCGCGGTGCAGTGGTGCCCGAAGCAGCTTTGGGGGGGCGGCCCGGCCCACGTTTTCCGCTGCCCTTGGGGCGACCGGGACGGCGGGTGATGGTGCCACCAAGCTCTGCGAGTGCACGCTCGAGGCGCTTGCGCTCCTCGTCGAGCTCGGCGAGCCTTTTCTTGACCAGGTCGAGGGCCTCGTCGAGTACGTTGCTGGTGCTTGGCATTTCCTTCCTTTCCATCCCGTGGGATTTCCCACGGGTGTCGTCAGCTTCACGCAGTGTGGCACAGTCACAGTGTCAGTGACTATTGATGTATCGAATTTGGCGCACCTGCCTGGCCGTTTGGATGACAGTTTGCACAGGGCGCTGTTCAGGCGGCGCGCTGAGCCTGGCGCTCGGGTGAGATACGCACCACGTTCCACGCAAGGCCGAGCTTCTCCATAGTGCCGATAATCACAGCCGAGGGGTCGATCTCTCGCTTGCGGAGACCGTGTACCGCCGAACGGGGGAAAGCGTGATGGTTGTGGTGCCAGGACTCGCCAAGCGAGGGCAGGGCCAGCCAGAAAACGTTGGTCGACCGGTCATCCGTGTTAAACCGTCGCGTACCGAAGTAGTGGCATACCGAATTAACGCTCCAGGTGATGTGGTGGACGAAGAAGATCCGCACCAAGCCCCCCAGAGCAGCCCGGTTACGGCGCCGGCCAGCGTGCCACTGACGGCGTAGCCGGCAAGGGCCGGGATGACGAGGCTTGCGAGCACCAGTGGGACGAAGCGACGGGCTATGGTGCGCATTCCAGGGTCCTCATACAGGTCGGGTGCGTAGCGCTTCCAGTCCGCCCTACCCTGAGTCGACATCAACCAGCCCGAATGGGCGTGCCACAGCCCGGAGAGGACGCCGCGAACCCCACCACCGTGGCCGACGTGGGGGCTGTGGGGATCGCCCTCTTCATCGGTGTGCGCGTGGTGCTTGCGATGGTCTGCGACCCAGGAGATCACGGGGCCCTGCACGGCCATCGAGCCCAGCACGGCGAATGCGTACTCGAGCCGTTTGGAGGTCTGGAAGGAGCGATGGGTCAGGAGCCGGTGGAAGCCGACGGTGATCCCGACCGCGGTGAGCAGGTACATCACCGCCGCGATGATCAGGTCGCTTACGCCGACCACGTCATTCCAGAGCAGCGCCATCGCGGCCAGCACGGCGAGGAAGGGAACGACCACCGCTCCGAGGTTGGCGACCTTCTCGGCCCGGCTCATCTCGCCCATCGGCTAAGAAGATTATGTGCGTTTGCCCCATAAGTATTAGGCTTAAGAGCAAGTTGGCAGCCTATTTTTCATCATATAGATGACAATTTCAGTCGAGTCAGAGCCATGGCGGGGCCTTCAACCCGCGGTCGCCGACCTGATCGAGCCCGAGCTGGAGGCGGTGACGGTGGAGATCCTCGAGACGATCGGCCGCGAGGTCTCCGAGTACGCCCGGCCGCTGGAGGGGAATTTCGGCCGCGGCGTCCGCACGGGGGTGGGCGAGGCGCTGAGCCAGTTCGTCGCCTTGATTCGCGACCCCGACGCCGGTCGCGGGTTGGGGCGGGAGGTCTACGTGGAGCTCGGCCGGGGAGAGCTGCGCCAGGGGCGGACCCTGGATGCGCTGCAGGCGGCCTACCGGGTCGGCGCCCGCGTCGCCTGGCGGCACTTCTCCGGTGTCGGGCGCCGGGCGAAGCTCGACGCGGAGGTCCTCAGCCTGCTCGCCGAGGCGATCTTCGCCTACATCGACGAGCTCTCCGCCGACTCGGTCGAGGGTTATGCCGAGGCCCAGGCCGAGACCGAGGACCAACGCCGCCGACGGCAGCGGGAGTTGGCGGCCTTGCTCTTGCGGGACCCCCCGGTCGACGCAGCCGACCTGCGTGTTGCCGCCGCCGCGGCCGACTGGAAGCTCCCCCGCCGCGCCGCGGCGCTTGCCTGTGTCGCCGCCGACCTGGTGCAGATCGCGCACCGCGTCCCGGCGGACTCCCTGGTCGCCGAGCTCGATGAGACCGGGTGTGTGCTGCTGGCCGACCCCGACGGACCCGGGCGAGCAGTCGAGATAGAAAACGCGGTCGCCGCCGTTTCGGTTGCACTCGGTCCGGCGGGCGAGCCGGCGGGGCTGCGTGAGTCGTGGAGCCTGGCCAGGACATGCTTGCTCGCGGCGCAGGCCGGGGCACTTCCCTCGGACGGGCTACTCCGCGCGGAGGACCACCTGACCGAGTTGTTGCTCTTCGAGGGGAGCGCCCTCGCCGGCCGGATTGCCGTCACGAGGTTGGCTCCGTTCGCGGCGCTCACCGACAAGGCTCGAGAGCGGATGCGAGAGACCGCCCTCGCCTACGTCCGCCACCGCGGCAACTCGGTCGAGATGGCGGCGGCGCTGCATCTCCACCCCCAGACCGTTCGCTACCGAATCGCCCGCCTGCGTGCAGCTCCTCGGCGACCAGCTCGACGACCCCGACGCCCGCTTCGAGCTGGAGATAGCGCTGCGGGCCAGCTGAGTCGCATGACCTTCAGTCGACGAAACGCCGATTTTCCATGTCCAGCATGGAAAATCGGCCTCTCTTGATGTTCTGAGTACGAGGAGGGACGTGCCGCGGCTAACTGCGCCGTTTGCGCGGCAGGGTCCGGAAGACGACGTCCCAGATTGGCGAGGAGACGCCGTATCCGTAGCGGTGGTCCTGGAAGTGGTGGCGCATGTGCTGCTCGCGCAGTCGCTTGCCGAGGTCGGACTTGGGGACGAAGTGGTGCACGTAGTAGTGCGTGTAGTCGTAGAAGAGGTAGCCGGCGATGAAGCCGCCGAACAGCGGGTAGGCGGCCGGCGTGCCGAAGAGCAGGGTGAAGGCGAAGAAGAAGAGCGCTGCCAGCGGGATCGCCACCGCCGGGGGCATCACCAGCCGCAGCTTGTCGTTGGGGTGGTCGTGGTGGATGCCGTGGATGATGAAGTGCATCCGCCTGCCGAAGGCGTTGTCGGGCTGCCAGTGGAAGACCAGCCGGTGCAGCCAGTACTCGGTCAGGGTCCAGATGCCGATTCCGCCGAGGCTGAGCAGGATCAGCTGCCAGGCGGCGTAACCGCGGTCGGCGCCGAGCCACTCCATCGCCACGACCACGGGCACGAAGACGATCGCCGGGATCGAGGGATGCACCCGCGAGAAGAAGTCGAAGAAGCCGTTCTCGAACAGCTGCGGGGAAGCCGCGAGCTTGTCGGTCCTGCTGGGGGAGTCCATCCAGCGCCAATGGTAGCGACGGCCGGGCACGGCTTCCGCAAGACGCGGGGAACCTGTGACGAGACTGTGTCAAAGATGTGGCGCTTTGCGGAAATGCGACTCACGAAAGCGTCACGCCGGTGCCAATATCGCTCTCCCGATGCCGCGCAAGCCAAAGCCGCCGACC
The DNA here is from genome assembly GCA_963714665.1 of uncultured Solirubrobacterales bacterium. GTDB lineage: Bacteria > Actinomycetota > Thermoleophilia > Solirubrobacterales > 70-9 > VRUE01. The sequence goes on from CAVQPE010000008.1 coordinate 882,598, forward strand.
TGCGACGACTGCTACTTCCGCAAGAACCTCCTCTGCGCGCTCGAGCTGGAGGAGCCCTGCACGACGTTTCGGCCGAACCGGCCCGAGGGGCTGGTTCCGCCGAAGCAGCCCGTGCTGCTGATGCGGCCGCCGCGTTGGGCGTCGCAGGCGCAGCCTGCCTGACGGCTTCGGCGCGGCGGGTCCTGTCACGGATTTGGAACCACCACCCGCTGCTGGGGCGGCTTCGCCGCCTCCTCGGGGTGGTCCCCCAAATCCGTGCCACCCCCCGCGAGGGGCCGGGCTGGCTAATGTTTTGGCCCGAATGCCGGAGCGGGACCTATATGCGTGGGCACGGACCACATACGTCTCTCGCAGGAGCAGAGGGTTTACTCCCAACGTCGATGTCTATTACTGCGGTGAACCGCAGCAGGCCGTGGTCAAGGTCGATCTGGCGGGGGTTGAGCTTTCCGCTGTAGGGATCGAGGTCTCCGGGCGGCAACTGGCTATCGTCGGCGAACGGCCGGTGCAGGAGACTGAGGGGCGGGTGTATCAGCAGGTCGAGATTCCCTCGGGATCTTTTCGGCGGATCGTCGAGCTGCAGGTGGACGTCGACGCGGAGCGGGCGAAGGCGACCTACGAAGACGGCGTGCTGCGGATCGAGCTGCCGCTGCGCGACCCGGCGGAGAACGCCCACCGGGTCCCGATCGGAAGGGAGTGATGGAGGGCAGCCCGGTTCTCGAGGTGGTCGAGGCGCCGCTCGACGCCGAGGACGCGATCCGTGCCTCGGAGCCCCTGCCCGACGCGCTGCCGGTCCTGCCGCTGCGGGAGACGGTCACCTTTCCCGAGACCCTGACCCCGCTCGCGGTCGGCCAGGAGCGCTCGATCAAGCTCGTCAACGACGTGCTCGGCGCCAACCGGATGCTGGCGATGGTCGCCGCCCGCGATCCCGAGAACGAGGAGCCCGGCCCGGTAGACCTCTACGAGGTCGGCGTCGTCGGCGTCGTCTCCCGCATGCTCAAGGTTCCCGACGGGTCGCTGCGCATCCTGGTCCAGGGCACGCAGCGGGTCCGGCTTGGCCCCTACGTCGCCGAGGAGCCCTACCTGGTGGCGCGGATCGCCGAGCTCCCCGACGTGGTCGAGGACGGGGCGGAGCTGGAGGCGCTGACCCGCAACGTCCAGCGCACCTTCTCGGAGATCATCGAGCAGATTCCCTACCTGCCCGAGGAGCTGCAGATGGCCGTCGCCAACCTCGACGACCCGGCGGCACTGGCCCACCTGATCGCCGGCGCCCTGCGCATCTCCACCGAGGAGAAGCAGGAGCTGCTCGAGCAGGTCGAGGTGGTCGCCCGCCTCCGCCACCTCTCCCAGATCCTCGCCCGCGAGCTCGAGGTGGTGCAGCTCGGCACCCAGATCCAGTCGCAGGTGGAGTCTGAGATCGGCAAGGGGCAGCGCGAGTTCTTCCTGCGCCAGCAGCTGAAAGCGATCCAGGACGAGCTCGGCGAGGGCGACGAGCAGCAGGCCGAAGTCAACGAACTGCGCGAGAAGATCGAGGCGGCGAAACTGCCCGAGCACGCGCAGAAGGCCGCCGACCGCGAGCTCTCCCGCCTGGAGAAGCTGCCCCCGGCTGCCGCCGAGCACGGCGTCATCCGCTCCTACCTGGAGTGGCTGACCGAGCTGCCCTGGTCGGCGCAGACCGAGGACAACCTCGACATCCCCCACGCGCGCGAGGTGCTCGACGCCGATCACTACGACCTGGAGAAGGTCAAGGACCGCATCCTCGAGTACCTGGCGGTGCGCAAGCTGAAACCCGACTCGCCTGGGCCGATCCTCTGCTTCGTCGGGCCGCCGGGAGTCGGCAAGACCAGCCTCGGCCGCTCGATCGCGAAAGCGCTCGGCCGCGAGTTCGAGCGGATCTCGGTCGGCGGCGTCCGCGACGAGGCCGAGATCCGCGGCCACCGCCGCACCTACATCGGCGCGATGCCGGGGACGATCGTGCGCGCCCTGCGCGACGCCGGCTCGCGCAACCCCGTCTTCATGATCGACGAGATCGACAAGATGGGCGCCGACTTTCGCGGCGACCCCGCCTCGGCGATGCTCGAGGTGCTCGACCCCGCCCAGAACGACTCCTTCCGCGACCACTACCTCGACCTCGAGTTCGACCTCTCCGAGGTGATGTTCATCGCCACGGCCAACGTGCTCGACACGATTCCCGGCCCGCTGCAGGACCGGATGGAGACGATCGAGCTGGCCGGCTACACGCTGGAGGAGAAGCGGCAGATCGCCCGCCGCTACCTCGTCCCGCGCCAGATCGAGGCGAATGGGCTCAAGCCCTCCCAGATCGAGTTCGCCGATCCGGCCCTGGCCGCGATCGTCGAGGAGTACACCCGCGAGGCGGGCGTGCGCAACCTCGAGCGCCAGATCGGCACCGTCTGCCGCAAAGTCGCCCGCGAAGTCGCGGAGGGAAGGGGCAACGGCAAGGTCAAGATCTCGGCCAGACGCGCCCGCGAGCTGCTCGGCCGCCGCCGCGTCTTCGCCGAGCAGCGGCGCCGCACCAAGGACCCCGGCGTCGCCACCGGCCTCGCCTGGACGCCGACCGGCGGCGACGTCCTCTTCATCGAGGCGACCTCGATGCCGGGCGCCGGCAAGCTGACGATCACCGGCCAGCTGGGTGACGTGATGAAGGAGTCGGCACAGGCGGCGCTCTCCTACGTGCGCGGCCACTGGGGCGAGATCGCGCCCGACCTCGGCGAGCAGTGGTTCGCCGAGCACGACATCCACATCCACGTGCCGGCCGGTGCCGTGCCCAAGGACGGTCCCTCGGCCGGCGTGGCGATGACCGTGGCGCTGTCCTCGCTGATCGGCGGCCGACCCGTTCGCAACGATGTGGCGATGACCGGCGAGGTGACCCTGACAGGCCAGGTGCTGCCGATCGGTGGGCTGAAGGAGAAGTCGCTGGCCGCCCAGCGGGCCGGGATCAAACGCGTCCTGGTGCCGGAGCGAAACGAGGGCGACGTGGAGGAGATCCCCGAGCGCGAGCGCAGCGAGCTGGAGTTCGTCTTCGTGGGCGAGGTCTCCAAGGCGATCGAAGCGGCGCTCGCCTAGCCATATGGAGGCCGCCGAGGCTCTCGACAGGGGCAGTCTCTCGACGTACCGGGAGGCGATCGGGGAGATGGTGCGAGCGCGCTCGCGCACCTTCTGGATCGTCGCCGGGCTGTCGGTGTGCGGCGCCGCGCTGCGCTTCGCAACGCTCGGCATCCAGAGCTACCACCACGACGAGATCGTCACCGCCACCCGGATCCTGCCCGGCGATTTCTTGCAGGCGATGGAAGCGGTCAGCTCCAGCGAGTCGGCGCCGCCCCTCTACTACGCGCTCGCCTGGCTCTGGACCCAGCTGACCGGGACCGGTGAGTTCGGCCTGCGCTCCATCTCAGCCCTGGCCGGCGTAGCCACCATCCCAGTCGCATACTGGCTAGCCACCGCCCTGACAACCCCGCCGACGGGCCGATACGTCAAGGCCACCTCGACGTATCGGCCCGTCGGCCGCGGTGGCGCTGGGATTGCGGCTGCGGCTCTGGTTGCGGTTAACCCGATGCTGATTTGGTATTCGCAGGAGGCTCGGGCTTACGCGCTGTTCGCGCTGCTTACGGCGCTCTCGCTTCTGTATTGCGTGCGGGCGCTGGACCGTGGCGCTCGCCGCGACTTCGTCCTCTGGGGGGTCTTCTCGGCGCTCGCCCTGGCCACCCACTACTTTGCCGCCTTCCCGATCGCCGCCGAGGCGCTCTGGCTGCTGCACCGCCGCCGGCGCGAGACCGTGCCGGGCCTGGCGATCGTCGCTGGCGCCGGCCTGCTGCTGGCGCCCCTCGCGATCCACCAGATGTCGATCGGGCACGCCGAGTGGATCGGCAACTTGTCCCTCGGCCACCGACTCTGGGAGACGGGGCTGATCTTCATGCTGGGGGAGACCGGCGACATCATCGCCCGCCCCGAGCACCCTCTGCTTGCCCTGGTCCCCTGCCTGCTTGCGGTCGCGGCGCTGGTGCTCGTCTTCGCTCGCGGAGAGCGCGCCGAGCGCCGCGCTGCCGCGATACCGCTGGCGCTGGCCGCGGTGACCGTCGCCGTCCCGGTCTTCCTCGGCCTCCTCGATCCCGCCAAGGACTACGTCCTGGCGCGCAACCTGATGCCGGCCCTCGTGCCGCTCCTGGTCGCCCTCGCGGTTGGCTTCACCATCCGCCGAGCAGGTAGGGCCGGGGTCCTCCTCTGCGCGGCCCTGGTCGCCTACTCGCTCGGCTTCTCAGTCTGGGCGAGCCTCTCGCCGGCCCTACAGCGCCCCGACTGGGACGCGGTCGCGAGGGACCTGGGCGAACCGACCGTGCCGCGGGCGATGGTCACCTGGACCCTGGGCGAGGCCTCGCTGCGCTACTACCTCTCCACCGGCGGCTTCCAGGTCCAGCCCTCCGAAGGCTACGAGTGGCAGGTCGGCGAGATCGACTTCGTCTCCGACGGCCCCGCCCCGCCGCCGCCGTCCCGCCTGCTCGGTCCCGGCTTCCGCCAGGCCGGCTACGAGAAGGCCGGCCGTCTCTACGTGCGCCGCTTCGCCACCCCCGGCCCGGGGCTGAGGCCGCTGCGCTTGGGGATCGTGCGCGATGCCGACCTCGGCTTCCGAACGAACGGGGTGCTGCTGGACGGGATCGGGCCTCCCTGACGCAAAACGATTTCGGAGTTATCCTGACCGTCACCCAGGAATCCAGCGAGGAGATGGCATGAGCAAGACCACCCGGGCGACCCAGGCCGCCGACATTTATTCGACCGCCCGCGAGAACCCCTACGTCCAGCGCCTGATCGAGGACGAAGAGCTGCGCGACAGCCTCAAGAAGGCCTTCGAGTCGGCGCGGGGCGCCTACGGCCGGGCGACCGGCAACGGCGGCGGCGCGGTCAAGGCGGTGACCAGCGACAAGAAGGTCCAGCGCGACCTCCGCTCGGCTGCGGAGAGCCTGCGCGACGCCTCCGAACAGCTGCGCGCGCCGAAGAAGCGCAAGAGCAAGCTCGGCCGCCTCGTCCTCTTCGCCCTGGTCGGCGCCGCGGTCGCTCTGGTGCTGAGCGAGGACGCGCGCAAGACCGTGCTGGATGCTCTCTTCGGTGCCGAGGAGGAGTTCGAGTACACGAGCACCACCTCCATAAACGGCTCCTGACGAGGCCCAGGCGCCGACATGCGGCGTCCTCGGTCGCTCGCGTGCTCGGTGGTGGCACGCCACGCGACCCCCGCCGAAGGCGGGGTGCGAGCGCGCCAGCGCGAGTTCCTTGCCTGTCGACCCCTGGGCCTCGTCAGCCGGTAATAGACTGATCTCATGGAGGCTGCGACAAAGCCACGCGAGCTCAGCGGTGAGAAGGCGCAGCGCATCATCGATGCGATGCGGGTCAGCGTCGCCAAGCGCGGCGCCGCCGGCTCGACCTTCGAGCACGTTGCCCGCGAGGCGGGGGTAAGCCGCGGCCTCCTCCACTACTACTTCGGGACCAAGGAGCGGCTGCTGGTCGAGGTGGTGAGGCGCGACGCCGAGATCCGAGTGGCCCGCCTCGACGAACCGCTGGCCAAGGCGGAGACGGTCGACGACGTGATCGACGTCCTCGTCGCCAGCCTCATGGACCTGATCGAGAACGAGCCCGCCTTCTTCCTCCTCCTCTACGAGCTCTTCAGCGCCGGCCGCCGCAACCCGGACATCCAGCACGAGGTCGGCCAGCTCTTCGAGCTGACCCGCTCGCACGTCGCCGAGGTGCTCAAGGCGAAGGAGCGCGAGGGCGTGCTCAGCCTCCGCTTCGATGCCGAGGCGATCGTCTCCTACCTCTTCGCGGTCGGCGACGGCTTCGCCCTGCAGGCGCTCTCGGACCCGAGTCGCGACAATAGCGGCGCCCTCGCCGCCGGCGCGGCCTCGGCCCGCTACCTGCTGGTCAGCGAGTAAGCGGTCCGCGGCGACCTGCCGCGCCGCGCGTGACTCGACTCACAGACGGCTGGCCGCTGGTTCGAAAAGCTGGCCATCCAGCCAATGCGCGATTTCATGGTCAAGCTCGCGGGTTTCCTCGGCCGCCGCCGCCGCTGGGTCTTGCTCGCCTGGGTTGTCGTCGTTGCCCTGGCCCTGCCGCTTGCCTCGCACCAGACCGATCACCTCACCGGTGGCGGCTTCGACGTCCCCGGCAGCCAGTCGAAGGCCGTCAGCGACTCCCTGCAGCGGGACTTCGGGGCCAAGACGGGTGGCATCACTGTCCTGCTCCGCGCCGACGTGGGTGCCGGGCCGGCGGCTCGGGCCGCGGCCATCGACCGGGTGCGCCGCGCCGTGGACGGGCTCGACGAAGTAACGCTGCCCGCGGCGGTCGCCCGCCGCGGCGAGCTGGCGCTGCAGCGCACCGGCACGGCGATGCTGCCGCTGCACAGCGAGCAGTCGGCCGACCGCCAGACCGACTCGGCCGGGACCCTGCGCAAAGACCTCGATCCGGGCACCGCAACCGCCGGCGTCACCACCTACCTGGCCGGGCAGCCGACCGTCTGGGCGGGGATGCAGGAGCTCTCCAAGGAAGACCTCGCCAAAGCCGAGGCCGGCGGGTTCCCGATCGTCGCCGTGATCCTGCTGGTCGTCTTCGGCTCGCTCGCGGCGGCGGCCCTGCCACTGGCCTTGGGCTTCGTCAGTGTGATCGTCACCGGCGCCCTGATCTACTTCATCTCGCTGGAGATGGGCACCTCGGTCTTCGTCACCAACATGGCCTCGATGATCGGGATCGGGGTGGCGATCGACTACTCACTCTTCATCCTCGCCCGCTACCGCGAGGAGCGGGCACGCGGGCGCGACCAGGACGCGGCGCGGGCCGAGGCCCTCTCCACCTCCGGCCTGGCGGTCGCCTTCTCCGGCCTCGCCGTGATCGTCTCCCTGGCCGGGCTGTGGATGGTCGACAACCAGGCCCTGCGCTCGATGGCCCTGGGCGCGATGACCGTGGTCGCGGTCTCGATCCTGACCGCGACGACGCTGCTGCCCGCCCTGATCGCGATGCTCGGCGACCGGGTCCTGCCCGGCGGGATCGTGGCCAAGGTCCTGGGCGTCTTCCGTCGCCGCGGCGAGCGCCCCGACCGCGAGGCCTTCTGGGTGCGCTGGACGACGCGAGTGATGGCGCACCCCTGGACGGCTGTGATCAGCGTCTCCGCGGTCCTGCTCACCCTGGCGATCCCGCTGCTCTCGATCGAGACCGGGACCCAGGCTCTGAGCCAGTTCCCCAAGGGAAGCGATGTCCGGGTCGGCAACGAGCTCGTCTCCAAGCAGCTCGGCGGCGGCACCGACCCGGTACTGGTGGTCGCCGGCTTCGACAGCGCCGGCGCCGCCCGGGAAGGCCGGGCTGCGGTTGCGGGGCTGGTGCGCACGCTCGAGGCGACGCCGGGGATCGGCCCGGTCGCACCGCCCGCCTTTGCCGGCGCCACCGTCCTGGTCCAGGCCACTCCGAGTGCCCCGAGCGAGTCCGACGCGACCATTGCGCTCGTCCACCGCCTGCGCGAAAGCGTCATCCCCGGCACCGAGCTGAGCCGGGTCGCGACGGTCGACGTCGGCGGCGAAACGGCGCGCAGCCAGGACGCCCGCGACCAGGTCAGCGGCTCGATGTGGAAGATCGTCCTCTTCGTCCTCGCGCTCAGCTACCTCGTGCTGATGGTGATGCTGCGCTCGCTGCTGCTGCCGCTGAAGGCGGTGCTGATGAACCTGCTCTCGATCGGGGCGGCGTTCGGCGTCCTCGTCGCGATCTTCCAGTGGGGTTGGTTCGACAGCCTCTTCGGCTTCGAGAGCCAGGGCGCCCTGGACACGATCAACGTGCCGCTGATCTTCGCGATCGTCTTCGGCCTCTCGATGGACTACGAGGTCTTCCTGATGTCGCGCATCCGCGAGCGCTACATGGTCCACGGCGACAACGAGCGCGCCGTGGCGGAGGGCCTCTCCTCCAGCGCCCGGACGATCTCCTCGGCGGCGCTGATCATGGCCTGCGTCTTCGCCGTCTTCGTCCTCACCGGCGTGCCCTCGATCAAGGAGCTGGGGATGGGCTGTGCGATCGCGATTGCCCTCGACGCGACCCTGGTCCGCCTGATCCTCGTCCCGGCGGCGATGAAGCTGCTCGGCGGCTGGAACTGGTGGATGCCGTCCTGGCTCGATCGCGCCCTGCCCGACCTCAGCTTCGAGGGCGGCAGGTCGACACCCGAGCCCGCTGAGGCCTGAGGTCCGAATACGCTGTCGTGCATGAGTGACGACATTGCTTTTGCGGGAGCTGCTAAGCAGGCGGAGATGGTGCGGGCGGGGGAGGTGTCCCCGACCGAGTTGGTGCGGCTCTGCCTCGACCGGATCGCCCGCCTCGACCCCGAGCTGAACGCGTTCCGCAAGGTGCTTGCCGGGCGGGCGCTGCTGGAGGCCCAGCAGGCCGAAGAGCGGCTGAAGGCTGGGGAGGAGGCGCCGATGCTCGGCGTGCCGATCGCGATCAAGGACGAAAGCGCGGTGGCGGGCGAGGTGACGATGTTCGGCACCGATGCCTTCACCGAGCCGGCGAAAGAAGACTGTGAGATGGTGCGGCGGCTGCGCGAGGCCGGCGCGATTGTCGTCGGCCTCACCCACCTGCCGGAGATGGCGATCTGCGGCTTCACCGAGTCGGCCACCTACGGGGTGACCCGCAACCCCTGGGACCTGCAGCGCAGTCCTGCGGGTTCGAGCGGCGGTTCGGCGGCCGCCGTGGCCTCCGGGATGGTCCCGATCGCCTCGGCCGGCGACGGCGGCGGCTCGATCCGACTTCCCGCCGCGTCCTGCGGCCTCTTCGGCCTCAAGCCCTCGCGGGGCCGGATCTCCTTCGCTCCCGACCTCGAATACTGGAACGGCCTGGCGGTGAACGGCTGCCTCAGCCGCAGCGTCCTCGACACCGCGCTCTGGCTCGACGTCACTTCGGGCGGCTCGAAGGAGCAGGGCGCCCCCCCGCCTCCGGAGCGCCCCTTCGTCGAGTCGGCAAAGACTTCGCCCGGCAAGCTCCGGGTCGCCTACTCGACCCTGGCGCCACGCGCCGCGGCGCCCCCGACCGTCGACAACGTGGTCAAGGTTGCGGTCTCCGACGCCGCCGAGCTGATGCGCTCGCTCGGCCATGAGGTGACCCAGCGCGATCCCGACTGGGGCGGGATCGGCAACAACATCACCCCGCGCTTCCTCCGCGGAGTCTCCGAGACGGTCGACGGAGTGCCCCACCCCGAGCGACTTGAAAGCCGCACCCGCGGCTTCGGCCGCCTCGGCCGCCGCCTCCCCGACTCGCTCTTTGAACGGGCCCTGCGCGGCCGCGAGATCGACGCCGCCCGCATCAATGCCCTCTTCGACTCCTTCGACGTCCTGATCACCCCGGTGATGGGCGGCACCGCGATCCCGATCCGCCGCTGGGAGGGCAAGGGCGCCCTCCGCACCGTGATCGGCATGAGCCGCTTCTACCCCTACTGCGTGCCCTGGAACCATCTCGGCAACCCGGCGATGTCGGTCCCGATGGGCATCGCCGCCGACGGACTTCCCCTGGCCGTCCAGATCGTCGGCCGCCCCGGCGACGAGTCGACCTTGCTCTCGCTTGCCGGCCAGATCGAGGCCGAGCGGCCCTGGGCGGACAGCCGGCCGCCGATTTCATAGCCAAACGCCCGCCGCGGGAACCGCGACGGGCGTTTGGGTGACTACAGATACAGGCTGGCTGCTATTCGCTTGCTTTGACCAGCGAGGCCTGGGCCAGCTGGAATTTGCCTTCCAGGACCGCCGCGTTGGTGCCGGCCGGGGACGGAATGCCGACGAGCGAGTTGACGAACGGGTCGATGAGGAAGGAGAAGAGCCCTCCGCAGCCGTTGGCTCCCGGCGCCGCGTACGAGTTGTTCACGAAGGAGCCTCCGCTCAGGGTGATCAGGCCCATTTCGCCGATCGTCAGTGCTCCAGCACTGCCGTGAATCGGTGTGTTCGGCGGGGGCGGCGATGTTTCGCCGGTGGTGAAGTTGATCACGACCGGTTTGGCGTTTGAGCCGATGTAGCAATTGCTGCCCAGGAACGAGTTGCTCAGCTTGATCTTCACCGGCAGCCCGAGAGCGGTGCCTGTTTCGCCGATCAGGGCTTCCGGGTTGACTCGATCGACGACGCCGGAGCGGCCAGTTCGACCGTTGCCGTGACCCCGGTGAGGCCTTTGTTGATGGTTTCGTTGAACAGGATCTGGAGGAACAGTGGCCATGATTTCGGCGCTTCGACCCCGAGGAGCCCACCGGGCACCGTCTGCGGGGTTTTCGAGAGGGTGTCGCCGTTCTCGGCGCCGACAAATGCCGCTTCCGTTTCTGCTTCGTTGACTTCAAGCCCGCCCTGGAGGATGACCGGATTTTTCAGCGGAACGGTTTTTTTCCCGACCTGGAAGTAGCCGCCGTTCGATTCCGCGTAGGTGCAGAACGTGAGAGCGGGGTGGCTCAAGGGGCACTCGCCGAGATGGGCGAATTCGCCTTTCGGGTGGTGTGACGATGCGAGCGCCTGCGATGCTGGCACCAGCATCGCCGCGATCAGCGCTGTGGCAATGAATAGCCGTTTCATTGGACTGGGTCCTTTCCGTTGCTTGTGGTAACGGCAGGTCGAAGCGACAACGGCAGACGCTGCTTTCCCCAAGGGTCCACTCCCTATCTGCTGCGAAAAAGCTGCTCCATCGGTACTTGCAACCGCACCGTTCCTAATGGAGTGAAGTTTTCTATCAAAAAGAAATTCCCAATGCAATTTGGGAGCTTCCAGGAGCGATCCAGGCGTGCTGCAGCGCCAAAATAGACCCTTCGCTGCGTCTACACGCCGCCGCGCAGGCGACGCTTGCCGATCGGCCGGCTGGGCTCCGTCAGCTCGGGAACACCCTCCGCATCCGGGCCAGCTCGCGGAGGGAGCCGCGAGGGCGGAGGCGGCGGGTGAGCACCATCTTCAGCGGGTTGGAGTCGGGCCTGCCGGTGGCGATGAAGTCGCCCCAGCTCGCCTCGAGGACGAGGTTGGGGTTGGGAGCTTCGCCCGGCTCGGCGTGGGTCGAGCCGTTGTCGATCACCAGGTGCCAGGGCTCGGCGTCGCTGAAGCGCCACTGGTAGACGAGGCGGGAGCCGTTGGCCGCCTTGGTGTTGACGACGCGCTCGATCACGTCGAAGTAGAGGCGCTGCAGCTCGGGCGAGCTCCGGGGCACGCTGTCGGGCGAGCCGAGGATGCCTCCCATCATCAGCTTCACCTGGTTCTCGGCGATCTCCTCGGGGCTCTTCTCCGGGTCGAAGGGGAAGACGCCGGGGGGCATCTCCTCGATCGGATAGCCGATCGTGCGCCAGCGCTGGCGGATCAGTTTGAGGCCAAAGGCGAAGATGTCCTCAAGCGAGAAGCCGTAGCACTCGGTGTAGGAGCGGTCCATGTTCGGCGGGTTGAAGACGGCGGGGCCGTAGGGCAGGACCTCACGCAGCAGCTCCACGACAGCGGCCCTGCACTCCTCATAGCCGGGCGCGCCTTCCCGCAGCAGCTCGGAGAGCACCTTGACGCCGAAGCCGATGTGGCGCTGCTCGTCGCGGGAGACGTTGGCGATGCCGGAGCTGAAGCCGGGCATCGTCTCTTCGGAGGCGAAGAAGTCCTCGATGAAGTGCTGGCCGGGCTGGGCCAGCGAGCCCTCGACGATCAGGTGATAGAGCGTGATCGCCTGCGCGTACTTGGGCAGCGAGCGGTCCTTGCGCAGTTCCTCGGCCATCAGGTCGAGCCGGTCGAAGATGCCGCGGTAGCCCCAGTTCAGCTGCGGCAGGGTGGAGGCGAGGGTCTGCTGGATCGAGTCGCCGCCGACTCCGATCACCTCCTTGAAGAAGCGGTGGAAGAAGACCGAGTGGCGGACCTCGTCGACCTGCTGGGTGGCGAGGAAGTAGGACTGCTCCTCGGTCGGCGCGGCGGTGACGTAGGGGGAGAGGGTGTCGGCGACCCGGTCCTCGCCGTAGAAGAACATCGAGTAGATCCACATCGCCGAGCGCCGCTGGATGTCGGTGAGCCCGTCCCAGCCCGCTTTGTCGCCGGAGAAGTCGATGTCGTAGGCGCTCCAGTTGCCCTGCTCCCAGCGGTGGTACAGGTCCTCGTAGGTGACGTTGTCCATCAGGCTCTGCGATGCGACGCTCATCTCTCTCCTTCGTTGGTGCCTCCGGCGGGCTGCACCCGAGAGGTTAGCGAAAACTGGCTGACTAGCCAGTTTGACCTGAGGTGAGGTCACTCACGTTCAGTGCCAGGGGCACCGAAACGCTTGCTTGCCTCAGAAACAAGTTGGCGGATGTAGGCGATGTAGCGAGCCGCCAGCGCCCCGATGGACGTGTCTTCGATTTGTTCGCCTTGGTGCTCAGTTGGGGCGTCTTTGAAATGGAGGGAGGTCGTCGCGTCGATCTCGCCGGGAAGCGTCACGTAATAGGTCTCTTTGGTCCCGTCGGCCAACTCGACCTCCCAACCATCGCCACCAAGCCTGTCTCCCATAAAGAATGCTTTCGCGCCAGGCGGCGCGCCTTCTTGAAGCAGTTGCATGTCAGCTGGGCCCAGGCTTCCGATATGCGTATGCGTCGAAAGTGGCCCGATGCTTCCCTCCTTCAGAATTTCGCTCCGGAGCTTGTAGAAGTACTTCATCAGCTCGTCGTCCCGCATTCGTTGCTGCACCGACAAGTACCAGTCGTCGAATGCGGTTCCGAGCGGGGTTTTCAGCTTCTGCAAAACGTTGGTGACCGCTCGCCCGAACACGATGAGATTGCGAAGCCCTGCTACACGTCGCCGTGGATCGCTCGCCGAGAGGTCGGCCAGTCCAAATTCGGCGGTCTGAAGCGTGTCATCAACCGCTCGCAGGATTCGCTGCACGTCCTCGTCTCGTCCCATGAGCGATCACACAGCGGCCGGGGGCTCGATCTCGCGCTTGAGGATCTTGCCGGTGGGGCCCTTGGGGAGCTCGTCGATGAACCAGACCACGCGCGGGTACTTGTAGGCGGCGATCCGCTCCTTGACGTAGGCGCCGACCTCCTCGGGCGGCAGCTCCTCGCCCTCGTGGAGGACGACCGCGGCGCCGATCTCCTCGCCCCACTCGTCGTGGGGGACGCCGACGACGGCTGCTTCGCGGATCTTCGGGTGCTCGTAGAGCACCTCCTCGACCTCGCGCGGGTAGACGTTGTAGCCGCCGCGGATGATCAGGTCCTTCTTGCGGTCGACGATGTAGAAGTAGCCGTCCTCGTCGGCGCGGGCCATGTCGCCGCTGTGGAACCAGCCCCCGCGCATCGCCTCCGCGGTCGCGTCGGGGCGCTGCCAGTAGCCCTTCATGATGTTGTGGCCGCGGATCACGATCTCACCGACCTCGCCCTGGGCGACCGGGTTGTCGTCCTCGTCGACGACCCGCATCTCGACCCCCTCGATCGGGGTCCCGATCGAGCCAGCCTTGCGCTCTTTGTCGGGATGGTTGGAGCAGGCGACCGGTGAGGTCTCCGAGAGCCCATAGCCCTCCATCACCTTCGCCCCGAAGGCGTCTTCGAAGCCGCGCAGCACCTCGACCGGCATCGAGGCGCCGCCGGTGATGCATATGCGCAGCGAGGAGGTGTCGAAGCTCTCGCGCTCGGGGTGGTGCAGCAGCGCCCCGTACATCGTCGGCACGCCGTAGAAGTGGGTGACGCCGTCGCGCTGCATCGTCGACAGCGCCTCGCCCGGGTCGAACCTGGGGACCAGGGTGAGGCAGGCGCCCACCTTCAGCGACGCGTTCATGCTCACGGTCTGCCCGAAGGAGTGGAAGAGGGGCAGGGCGCCGAGGACGACGTCGCCCTGGGCGATCTCGGAGGTGGTGCGGCCGGAGACGTCGGCGTTGCGGAAGAGGTTCGCGTGGGTCAGCTCGGCGCCCTTCGGCTTGCCGGTGGTGCCCGAGGTGTAGAGGATCACCGCGGTGTCGTCCTCGGCGGTCTCGGCCACACCCGGGGCGCGGCTCCAGCTCGGCGAGCGAGGCGGCGAAGGAGGCCGGCTCGACTCCGACCAGCTCGGCGCCGGCGTCGGCCGCGCCGTCGCGCGCCTCCTCGAGGAAGCCGTGCCAGGCGAGCAGCAGCTTGGCGCCGGAGTCCTCCAGGTAGAAGGCGATCTCGCGTCGCTTCAGCAGCACGTTCATCGGCACCACCACGCACCCCGCTCGCAGCACGCCGTAGTAGGCGACCGGGAACTCGGGCACGTTGGGCAGCATCACGCCGACCCGGTCGCCCGGCTCGAGTCCCTTCTCGCGCAGCAAGGTGGCCAGGCGGGCACTGCGGTCGTCGAGCTCGCCGTAGCTGAGCTCGAGATCGCCGAGCCGGATCGCCGGAGCGCCGGGCGTCCGCCCGGCGCTCTCCGTCAGCAGCGATGCGAGGTTGAGACCCATCCGCCCTTACGGCTTGACGAAGTGGTGGACCGGGAACTCCTTGATCTCGGGTGGGCTCTGGGGAGCGCGGTCGCCGAGCTCCTGAATTCCCGGGCCCAGCCGTTCTTGCCGGAACCGATCGAAGTGCTCGCGCGACTCCCAGAAGTCGATAACGCCCCAACCGCCCTCGATCGGGCCGGCGGCGTGAAAGAGCAGCCCCTCGGGAGGGTTCGCGTCCACGTCGATATGCGAGTGCACGGCGTCGTACTGCTCCTGTGTGCCACCGTCGAACTTGAGCCTTAGACCAACTGCCATCTCGTTCCTCCTGTTTCGTAGACCCTGCTCGGGGCGAGCATAGCCCGCCACCGACCCCTGGGCTTATCGAGTCCCCAGATATGCTCACGGCCATGGATGATCTGGGTGCACCGAGCTCCTTCCTCGTCGTGCAGGCAGGGGTTCCCGTCTACTCAAGCGACGGCAAGAAGCTCGGCGAGGTCGAGCACGTCCTCTCCGTGCCCGACGACGACATCTTCGACGGCATCGTGCTCGATACGAGCGTCCTCCCCGGCGGCCACAGGTTCGTCGACGCCCCCGAGGTCGAGGCGATCTACGAGCGGGGTGTCGTGTTGAAGATCGACGCCGCGGCTGCGGAGGCCCTGCCCGAGCCGAGCGCCAATCCCGGCTCGATCGAGGTCGGCCCGGACGACATGGGCAAGGGCGGCCACGACAAGCTCCGCCGCGCCTGGGACCTGATCTCCGGCAAATACTAAGCAATCTTTTCGCAAAAGAACATAGGATTCGCAGCGGATGCGGATGAAGAGGCCAATCTCGTTCATTGTGCTGTGCGCGGTTCTCGCTCTCGCCGGCTGCGGCGGGGGCGGGTCTAGCTCGAGCGGGAAGACGAAGCCGGTGGTGATCGTCCCGAAGGGCCCGCCGCCGAAGAAGCTGGTCGTCAAGGAAATCGAGAAAGGCACCGGCCCGGCGGTGAAAGTCGGCGACGAAGTGACCGTCAAGTGGCTCGGAGCCCAGTACAGGAACGGCAAGGAATTCGGCTCGTCTTGGGCCGACCACGACACGTTCACCTTCTTGACCAACGCCGGCCGGGTGATCCCGGGATGGGACCGGGGAATGATCGGGATGAGGGTCGGGGGCAGGCGGGAGCTGATAATCCCGCCGGCGCTCGCCTACGAGAGCAGGGGCACGGAGTCGGTCGCGCCCTACGAAACCCTGATCTACGTGATCGACCTGCTCGCGATCAAGTAGCCGCCGTGGGACGGCTCACTCGCCCTTATCTCGGTAGTACGATCTCGCACGTGAAGGCTCTCGTGCCAATCAGCTTTTTCATGGCGATTCTCGTCTTGGCTGCCTGCGGGGGTGGATCCGGAGACCCCCAGGTGACGACCGACGAGGTCGTTTGGCGCCATGGGGAGCCGGTGGTCATCGCCCACCACGGCCCGGTGCCGAAGAAGCTGATCGTCAAGGATCTGAGGCCCGGTACCGGGGCCGTCCTGAAGAAGGGCAAGACGATGCAGGTCAAATACAAGAGCTTCGACTACCGAACAGGCCAGCGGTACGAAAACTGGTGGCAGAACCCCTTTGCCACCGGCTTCGGCGAAGGCCAATCGCTCGGCGCCTGGGAAAAGGGCCTCAGGGGCATGCGGGTGGGTGGACGCCGCGAGCTCATCGTGCCCCCGGCGCAGGCATACACCCACGTTCCCGTGATCTACGTGCTGGAACTCGTCTCAGTCCGTTAACGGGCGATGAGCCTCCGATTCGCTCAGCGCGCTCTGATTGCCCTCCAGCTTGTTCTGGTGACCTTCGCGCTCGGTGCATGTGGCGGTGGCTCCTCTGCACCGGATTCGAGTTCGGCCTCGCCGCAGGGAGAAGAAGACCGCTCTGACGCGACGAGCCCGGAAGGGCCGGCAGCGTCGGGGCTCGAAGTGGATTCCTCGATGAGGTCGGTGAAGGGGACGGGGCCCAAGCCGAAGCTTCGCTACCCACGCCAGCCGCCGCAGCATGTTGTCTCCCGAGTCCTGAAGGAGGGCTCCGGTCCGGCGGTCACGCCCGGGGAAGAGCTCGTCGCTCGCTACGTCGGCGGCAACCCAAAGACCAAGCTGGTCCAGGACTTCTGGAGCGAAGAGGATCCATACAGGTTCAGGCTTGGAAAGAACCACCTGGGGAAGGCATGGGTGATTGGCATGAAGGGGATGAAGCTGGGCGGTCGCCGGGAACTCATCGTGCCCTCGAGGCTCGCCTACGGCGATGGGATGATGGTCTACGTGATCGAACTTCTCGCAATGGAAAAGCGGAAGCCGAACCGCGCCGGGTGATCTTCGCCGAGAGGTTCTCCTCCCAGGGCTTGGCCGGGCCACCAGAGCGGGAGGCGGCGGGCGTTGCCCAGCGGCTGCTCGCCGTCCAGGGGCAGGATCCGCGCGGGGCTCGCCTGGCGATCCGCGCTCGCAGCGACGGCCTCAGCGCGGGTGACGTCGACCGTGCCCTGACGGAGGAGCGCTCGCTGCTGATCACCTGGCTCAACCGGGGCACGCTGCACTTGGTCCGCAGTGAGGATTACCCGTGGCTTCACGCGTTGACGACCCCGCCGCTGCTCACCTCGGCACGGCGCCGGCTATCCCAGGAGGGGGTGTCTCCGGACGCTGCCGAGCGGGGCGTGGCGACGATCGAGCGGGCGCTTGCGGAGGAGGGCCCGCTGACTCGCCTGCAGCTGCGCGAGCGGCTCGACCTTGCCGGGGTGACGACCGACGGCCAGGCCCTGATCCACCTCCTGTTCCTCGCGACGCTGCGGGGAATCGCCGTGCGCGGCCCGATGGTCGGAAAACACCACGCCTACGTCCTCACCCGCGACTGGCTCGACCCGGCCAAGTCGGTCGACCGCGACTCGGCCTTGGCTGAGCTCGCCCGCCGCTACCTGATCGGCCACGCTCCGGCCGACGACCGCGACCTGGCGAGATGGGCGGGCCTGCCGCTGCGCGATGCGCGCGCCGGCCTCGGCGCGATCGCCCCGGAGCTGATCGAGCGCGAGGACGGCCTGGTCCACCTGGCCGCTCATCCGCCGGTCGCCGAGATTCCCGCCCCTCGCCTGCTCGGCGCCTTCGATCCGGTGCTGCTCGGCTGGTGCTCGCGCGAGCCGATCCTCGGCCCGCATAAGCACCTGGTGACGATGAACGGCGTCTTCCGCCCCTTCGCGATGGTCAAGGGCCGCGCCGTAGCGAGCTGGAGGCTCAACCGCGGCAAGGTCACGATCGAGCCGCTCGGCCGCATCGCCAAGCAGGCCGACGCCGCCCTTGCCGCCGACGCCGTCGATGTGGAACGGTTCATGGCGGGTACCTGACAAGCGGGCAACCGAACCAAGGAGACGAGATGGGACAGCCAGTGGTCCACTTCGAGGTAGTCGGAAAGGACGGCGAGAAGCTGCAGAGCTACTACGCCGAGCTCTTCGACTGGGACGTCAATGCGAACAACGAGATGAAGTACGGCCTGGTCGACCGCGAAGCCAACAGCAACGCCGAAGGCATCGGCCTGGGCGGCGGCATCGGCCAGGGCCCCGAGGGCTACGAGGGCCACGTCACCTTCTACGTCGAAGTCCCCAATGTCGAGGACGCCCTGAGCAAGGCCGAGTCCCTGGGCGGAACCCGCGTGATGGGCCCGGAGACGATCATGGGCCGCATGGTCCTCGGCCAGTTCAAGGACCCCGAGGGCAACGTGATCGGTTTGATCGAGGGCGGCTCTTGAATCTGGAGCCCTAGCTCGGGTCGAAGATGTCGGCGGCCGTGATTGGGAGCAGACCCTCGGCTTGGTCTATCTGCTTGAGGGCGCAGGCGGCGTAGATTGGGTTGCGGGCGACCCTGGGGCAAGCCTACCTTCTGCTTCAGGGTCGCCCGCAATGCCATCAGGCACCCAATGGCGCCAAGCCCTTCTCTGCGATTGACGAATATGCGCAGATACCGACATCCAATGTCACTTACATCGGATGTAAGTGACATTGACGGTCTGTAAAGGCCCCGAGATGATCATGGGCCGCATGGTCCTCGGCCAGTTCAAAGACTCCGAAGGCAACGATCAGGTTGATCCAGAGCAGCTAGATCAGCTGTCGATTTCAGCGGAAGGGGGGAGAACATCGCGGCCCAGAGCCTTAGTAGCGAGTGGGCAAGAGAAAAGGCCGCCAACGGCACACCGAGTTCGAGGAGAAAACCCCCGATGAGATCTCCGAAATCGCACGTGACCCGACCGCTCCCAAGACCATCCGCCGCAGGGCGCAGACCGAGGAGAAGGCGAGAAAGCTCCGCAATCAGCAGAAACGAAAAAATCGCTGAGCCCTACACTCGGAGCATGGCGAGATGGCCCCGATATCGCTTTCGAACCTGGGCGCGGGAGCACCTACCCCGCCCGCTTGCGCATCTGTTCCCGCCCGGCAACAAGGACTGCGGCCGTCACGAGTGGTTCCGCAACGACGAGCACACCGACATCTGCTGGCACTGCACAGTCGGCGAACGCGAGCACGTCCTCGCCAGGATCGATCCCACCAGCGAACTCTGGCAATGGCTCAGCAAGTCAGCGGAGGAAGGCAGCCCGAGTTCCCAGCGGATCGTTGAGCGCATGATCGCTGAGGATCGAGAAGCTCAGCGCCTCGAGGTGAAGTGAACGAGCAGCTTCCATAAGACCGTGGGGAACTTACGCTGCAACGGAGCTACATAGTCGTCTTTGAGTTCACCTCGTACCGATGTTCAGTAAGAGTAGATCGCAGATAATCATCATCAATGAGTCGCAAAATATGCCATCGCCCAGCAGGGCGAGGATCGAAAACAAGGCTAGTCCCGTCTGCCGTGATTTCGACGTTCAAGCTGAACTCGTTAATGATCGGCAACAGTTTGTCTACTGATAGCGAAGCAAAGTAGTCGCGCTTACTAACCTCAATTAGCTTGTCGGCCATCGTGGTTTGGGAGCAGCAGGCTTCCTTGAACTCGTCGAAGTTGTCGATTGGAATGACCTCCTGCAAGGCATCCGCCGCATTGCCAGCTTCTCTTTGAATTCGTTCTAGCAGATCAAAGATAGAGCGATAGTTTCGCTTGTTGATGATGAATACAGTGCCTTTGAAGACGAGACAGTCGATCTGCTCACTAAATAGAAAGATTTTCTCCTCTACCTTTGAATACATTCCGTTTCGAAAGACAAGTGCAGCTCCGGGCTTCCGCTCGAGCTCGTTAGCGGCGGTAAATACACGGAAAAAATAGGCCCTCTCACCTGCCTGATTCGTGAGGATCACGACCGAGTATTGGAGGCTCTTCAATATTTCGGTGTCGGAGGGCGAGAAAGCCTCAAGGGGTGCCAGATTGCCTAGCGGCTCCAGGGCGAGCTTGACTGATTCCGCTTCGGCGAGCTCTTGGTGCTCGACATCGTGCTTCTCGGGCTTGTAGAGAAGATCTAGAGGGCGAAGGTTCCAGCGCGGCGAAGGCTTCACTACGGATTTGACTACAACTTTCCTAAAGAAGGCTTCGACCTCGTCGGCAAGATTGAGGGTTAGGAAGTCGGGAACGAGACCTTCCGCGTCTGACGAAGCAGCAACGACTACCTCCACCGCAACCTCTGGGGTAACGAATCTCGCTAGCTCGTCGAGCGTCTCACGCGGCGGCATCCTTCAAATCTAACGTAACTTCCTGCTGGAATGGGTCGAAGCTGGTCGCCCGGTCTAGGGTTACTTCGCGTTAGCACGAAATAAACTTGATTGTCTGGATCTGTGATGTCATATGTGTGGTAGCCGAGCAGGCTTAGGACGGGGTTGACGAACAAGGCATGTGAGGTGACCGAGATAATCCCGAGAATAGACATGAATACAACAAAGCTGATCAGATCTTCTGAATCTGTCAGATCAAGAGCCAGAAAAGGAATGAGATACGTCGCGACGTAGGCGAGTGTCTCGGCATCGCGTGGTTGGATGCGGGAAACGGTCAAGACAGGTCCCCGGAAGGTGCCGGCAACGAGAACGACAATGAGTAGACCTGTAATTGCAGCAGCAGAGAGCGCGGCAAGTGAAAGCCAGAGCGGCTCGCAGGATCTGCTCCGCCAGGCCAACAGCCCAAACAATGGTGCATATGAGGAGAGAAAGAGGAGGATTCGAAAAGGCAGGCGAGGCATCGCCTGAGACTAAAGCGAATCTGCTGCGGGGCTGAGCTACGGCGAGCCCAGCTTCGGGCTGCGCCAGGGCTGGGCCAGGCGGGCGGCTAGGTCGTCGCCCAGGCCCTCGATCGGGACTCGCGTCTGCTCCAGCGAGTCGCGATCCCGCAGGGTGACCGTGTCGTCTTCCATCGTCTGGTGGTCGACGGTTATGCCCCAGGGGGTGCCGATCTCGTCCTGGCGGCGGTAGCGCTTGCCGATCGAGCCGCCCTCGTCGAACTCGGCGGGGAGGCGGGTGCGGAGGTCGTTGAAGATCTCGCGGGCCTTCTCCGGCATGCCCTCCTTGGAAACGAGGGGGAGGACGGCGACCTTGACCGGGGCGAGGCGAGGGTGGAGGCGCAGGACGGTGCGTTGGCGGCCCTCGACTTCCTCGACGTCGTAGGCGTCGACCAGGAAGGCGAGGGTGGCGCGGTCGGCGCCCGCCGCCGGCTCGATCACGTGGGGGACGTAGCGCTCTTTGGTCTGCTGGTCGAAGTACTCGAGCTTCTCGCCGCTGAACTTGGCGTGCTGGGTGAGGTCGAAGTCGCCGCGGTTGGCGATCCCCTCCAGCTCCGACCAGCCGATCGGGAAGAGGTACTCGACGTCGCTGGTCCCGGATGAGTAGTGGGAGAGCTCGTCGGCGATCGTGGGGGCGGACGCGGAGGAACTCGGGGCGGATGCCGAGCTCGGTGTACCAGCGCTCGCGCTCCTCGATCCAGGTCCGGTACCAGCGCTCGGCGTCGGCGGGCGGGACGAAGAACTCCATCTCCATCTGCTCGAACTCGCGGGTGCGGAAGATGAAGTTGCCCGGCGTGATCTCGTTGCGGAAGGACTTGCCGATCTGGGCGATGCCGAAGGGCGGCTTCTTGCGAGCGAAGCCAAGCACGTTCTTGAAGTTGATGAAGATGCCCTGCGCCGTCTCGGGCCGCAGGTAGACCTCGGAGCCCTCGCCCGCCACCGGCCCGACGTGGGTCTCGAACATCAGGTTGAACTGGCGCGGCTCGGAGAGCTCGCCGCCGCACTCCGGGCAGCGCAGCTCGGCACTCGGGTCGCCGCCCTCGGCTTCGACCGCCTCGCGCAGGTGGTCCTCGCGCCAGCGCTTCTTGCACTTACCCAGGCACTGGACGAGCGGGTCGGTGAAGCCCTCCAGGTGCCCCGAGGCCTCCCAGACCCGCGGGTGCTGGAGGATCGCCGAGTCGAGCGCGACGATGTCGTCGCGCTCCTGCAGCATCGCCCGCCACCACTCGGCCTTGACGTTGTTCTTCAGCAGCACGCCGTAGTGGCCGTAGTCGTAGGTCGAGCCGAGCCCGCCGTAGATCTCCGAGGACGGGAAGACGAAGCCGCGCCGCTTGCAGAGGGCGACGATCTCCTCCATCGAGACGTCTGTCGGGCGCTTCTCCTCGGCTGCGGCCATTGGGGAACCGTATAGAGACGCCGCGCCCAGGGCGCGGCTGACGGCGGCCTTGCCGCGGCCGGCTGCGATAATCGCCCGTCCGATGCCGATCTATGAGTACAAGTGCGAGAAAGGCCACGTCTTCGACGTGATCCAGCGGATGAGCGACGACGCGCTCACCGAGTGCCAGGAGTGCGGCGCCCCCGCGGTGCGCGTCCTGCACCCCGTCGCCGTCCACTTCAAGGGCTCCGGCTTCTACAACACCGACTACGGCAAGAAGAAGAAGGGCGCCGCCGGCAGCTCCGGCTCCGAGGGTTCGAGCGAGCCCAAGAGCGGCGGCGAGTCCAAGTCGGGCGACTCGAAACCCTCGAGCGAGCCCAAGCCCAAGGCCTCGGCTGCCAGCGACTGAAGCGAGAGTTCACCCACCTATGGTGGGGTCAACTCTCGCTTCGTGGTTGCGTCAGCCGTTGAGCAGCCGGTCGACGGCGCGGCGGCGAGTCGCCTCCGGCACTTCGACGCTGCCTTCCGGGCCGTCCAGGCTGCAGCCCGAGTTGGCGCCTGCGCAGAGGACGTCGGTCTTGCCGCTGCCGCCGATCGCCGCCGAGAGGACCAGCTGCGGCATGGTCAGGAAGCCCATGTCGCTGACGAAGGCTTTCGGCGCGTCCCAGCCGATGATCGGGCCGTGGATGAAGTTGTAGGGGAGGCGGAGGGGGTCGGTGAGCCGGTCCTTGATCCCGTTGATCACGGCCTGCTGGGCCTGGGCGCGCTTGAAGTCGTTGTAGCCGAACGAGTAGGCGCTCTTGCCCGGGCCGGGGCATTCGCTCGGCTCGCGCACGCGCGAGTAGGCGAGCGCCTTTTCGCCGTCGAGGGTGTTCTCGCCCTTGGCCAGGCGCAGCGAGACCCCGCCCTGGCCGCCGCCGGCGCCGCCGGAGATGTCGGCGCAGAGCTTGTGCGGGACATTCACTTCGACCCCCCCGACCGCGTCGATCAGGTCTTCGAAGCCGGTGAAGTCGACGATCGCGACGTGGTCGATCGGGATGTCGAGGAACCCTTCGACCGCTTCGATCTGGGCCTTGGCCCCGCCGTAGGCGTAGGCGGCGTTGATTTTCTGCGGGTTCTGGCCGGGGATTTCGGCGTAGCTGTCGCGCGGGATCGAGAGTTTGCGGAAGGCGCCGCCACCGGCCCGGATCAGCATCAGCGTGTCGGCCCGGAATTGGCCCTGTTCGCAGCCATCGTGGGGGGCGTCGCCGTGGGACTGTTGTTCGAAGCACTTCTGCGAGGGCGCGCCGGTCTCCTTGGTGTCGGGCGGCCGGGCGTCGGTGCCGAGGACGAGGATCGTCTGCGCGTTCGGCAGCAGCAGCGGGTTGCCGTGCAGGGCGTCCTTCGCTTCGCCGGAGAGCTTGAAGGACTGCAGCTGGGCGGAGACGGCGAAGGCGAGGAAGCTGAGCAGGATCCAGCCGCCCGCCGCGATCCCGGCCCACTTGAGCACCCGCTTGCCGCTCCAGCGCCGCGGCGGCCCGACGCGCTCGGGCTTCGGGCCCTTGTCGCGCCGCCACCACTTCGGCGCGCGCGGAGTCCGCTCCCTGAGTCCAGAGAGATCTGGGGACCGCAACCCGGACAAGCGGCCCTTCCGGGACCGGTAGACCTTGTACTCGGGCGGCCCGGAGGGCTGCTGCTCGCCATTGTCGGCCATGAAAGACTGCGGGAATCATGCCGATGCCCGCGGTCGCCCGCCTCCACACCCCCGCAAAGCTCGCATGAGTGCAGGGAAATTCATCGGCGTCGACCTGGGCGGGACGAAGATGCTGCTCGGCGTCGTCGAGCCCGGCCCCCGGGTGCTCTGGGAAAGCCGCGAGGGTTCGACCGGGCAGACCGAG
Organism: uncultured Solirubrobacterales bacterium; assembly: GCA_963714665.1. GTDB lineage: Bacteria > Actinomycetota > Thermoleophilia > Solirubrobacterales > 70-9 > VRUE01. The sequence continues at coordinate 906,403 of CAVQPE010000008.1, forward strand.
GACGAGCTGGTCGACCTGCTGGTGCGCGAGATCGGCGAGGCGCACCAGCACTGTCCGGGCGTGGCCGGCATCGGGCTCGGCATCCCGGCGACGATCGACCACGACCGCGGTGTCGCCATCTCGGCCGTCAATCTGCCGCTCGAGAACCTGCCGATCCGCGACCTCGTCTCCGAGCGCACCGACCTGCCCGTCTTCGTCGACAACGACGCCAACGTCGCGACCCTCGCCGAGCACCTCTACGGCGCCGCCCGCGGGGCGCGGAACGCGGTGATGCTGACGATCGGCACCGGGATCGGTGGCGGCCTGATCCTCGGCGGCGAGGTCTACCGCGGCTCGACCGGCGCCGGCGCCGAGCTGGGCCACACGGTGATCGAGGTCGACGGGCCGCGCTGCCAGGGCAACTGCCCGGGGCGGGGGTGCGTCGAGACGCTGGCCTCCGGAACGGCGATCGGGCGCGAGGGACGGGCCGCGGCGGAGCGTGAGCCCGGCTCGGCGCTGGGCAGGATGCTTGCCGCCGGCGAGACGATCGACGGAAAAGCGGTCACCGAGGCCGCGCTCGCCGGCGACGCAGCCGCCCGCGGCGTCTTCGACCTGGTCGGCTCCCGGCTAGGCGTCGCCCTGACCAGCTTCGCCAACATCTTCGAGCCGGAAGTGTTCGTGATCGGCGGCGGCGTGATCGCCGCCGGCGACCTGCTGCTCGACCCGGCGCGGCGCGAGCTCGCGGAGCGCGCCCTGCCGCCGATGAAGCGCATCCCCGTCGTCGCCGCCGAACTCGGCCCCGACGCCGGCATGATCGGCGCCGCCGCGATGGCGCGGGTCGAGCTGGGGAGGGCAGGGGGCTGATGCCGGGCGAGCTGATCGTCTGCCCGACCCCGATCGGCAACCTCGACGACGTCACCCCCCGCGTCCGCGAGGCGCTCGTCACCGCCGACTGGATCGCCTGCGAGGACACCCGCCGCACCGGCGGCCTGCTCGACAAGCTGGGCATCCGCCCGGCGCCGCCGCTCGTCTCCAACCACGAGGGCAACGAAGCGGCGCGGGCGACCGAGCTGGCGCAGCGGATCGAGCGCGGCGAACGCGTCGCCCTGGTCTCCGACGCCGGCATGCCGGCGATCTCCGACCCCGGCTACAAGCTGATCCGCCGCTGCATCGAACGCGCCCTCGACGTCACGGTGCTGCCCGGGCCCTCGGTGGTGACGGTGGCGCTGGTCGCCTCCGGCCTGCCGACCGACCGCTGGCGCTTCGAGGGCTTCCTGCCCAAGCGCTCCGGCGAGATGGAGCGGGTGCTGCGCTCGGCCGAGACCGTGGTCGCCTTCGAGTCGCCGCGCCGGGTCGGCGAGTCGCTGGCGGCGCTGGCGGCGATCGCCCCCGACCGTCCCGCCGCGGTCTGTCGCGAGCTGACCAAGATGCACGAGGAAATCGCCCGCGGCTCGCTGGCCGAACTGGCGCGGCGCTTCCGCGGCGACGTCAAGGGCGAGATCGTCCTGGTGATCGGCCCGGCCGCCTCCGAGGACCACGACCACGACATCAGCTTCGCCGTCGACGCCCTCCGCCATCTGGTCCAGTCGGGAGCTAGGCCCCGCGCCGCGGCCAGCGTCGTCGCTGCCCTCACCGGCACGCGGGCGAACGACCTCTACCGGGCGCTGACCGGCCGCGAGCCGCGACAGTAGCCTGGCGTCCGAGATGGCGTACTACGTCACAACCCCGATCTACTACGTCAACGCCGAGCCGCACCTTGGCCACGCCTACTCGACGATGGCCGCCGACGTGCTCGCCCGCCACATGCGCCAGCGCGGCGAGGACGTCTTCTTCCTCACCGGCACCGACGAGCACGGCGAGCCGATCGAGACCGCGGCGGAGCGCGAGGGGATCTCGCCGCAGGAGCTGGCCGACCGCAACGCCGAGAAGTTCCGCGCGCTGATGCCGATCATCGACGCGACCAACGACTTCTTCATCCGCACCTCCGACCCGCGCCACAAGGAGAAGGTCGCCGAGATCATGCAGCGGGTCTACGACAACGGCTGGGTGACCAAGGGGGTCTACGAAGGCTGGTACTGCCCGCGCTGCGCCGACTTCAAGACCGAGCGCGAGCTGGGGCCGGGCCAGACCTGCGCGATCCACGAGATCCCGCTCGAGCAGGTGCGCGAGGAGAACTGGTTCTTCCGCCTCTCCGCCTTCCAGGCCCAGCTCGAAGGGCTCTACGAGGAACGGCCCGACTTCGTCGTCCCCGACTTCCGCCGCAACGAGGCGGTCTCCTTCATCAAGGGGGGGCTGGAGGACGTCTCGCTCTCGCGGCCGGCGCTGAAGTGGGGGCTGCCGCTGCCCTGGGACCCCGGCCAGCGCATGTACGTCTGGTTCGACGCGCTGCTCAACTACGTCACCGCGCTCGGCTTCGCCCGCGAGGGCGAGGACCTGACCGAGCGCTACTGGCCCGCCTCGCTGCACGTGATGGCGAAGGACATCCTCAAGTTCCACGCCGTGATCTGGCCGGCGCTGCTCTGGGCCGCGGACCTGGAGCCGCCGCGGCGGATGGCGATCCACGGCTTCCTGCTGATGGGCGAGAAGAAGATGTCGAAGTCGCTCGGCAACGTGCTCGATCCCTTCGAGGCGATCGAGCGCTTCGGCGCCGACGCGCTGCGCTTCTACCTCTTCCGCGAGGTCAGCTTCGGCCAGGACGGCTCGATCTCCACGGCCGGCTTCGAGGCCCGCTACGAGACCGAGCTGGCCAACGACTTCGGCAACCTCGCCAGCCGCATCCTCGCGATGGTCGAGCGCTATCGCGACGGAGTCGTGCCGGTGGCCGCCGTCGACGCCGTGCTCGCCGAGGACTTCGAGGGCGCCGTCGCCGCGCTTCAGCGACCTGCTCGACCGGGCCGAGCTGACCCAGGCGCTGGAGGTGGCCTGGACGCTGGTCCGTCGCCTCAACCGCTACGTCGAGGAGACGCAGCCGTGGGTGCTGGCAAAGGACGAGGCCGATCCCGAGCGGCTGGACGAGGTCCTCTACAACCTGGTCGAGGGGCTGCGGGTGACGACGCTGCTGCTGGCTCCCTATCTGCCGCGGGCAAGCGAGCAGCTGCTCTCGACGCTGGGGGAAGAGTCGCGAGGCCTGGCCGAGCTGGGGTCCCGTCCTGGCGGCCAGAGTGTGGAGCGCATCGCCGCTCTGTTCCCCAAGATCGAGGCGCCGGGGGAGGGCCAGTCTCGGTAGGGGTCTCCGCTTAACTTTTTTGGTGGGTTGGGGTTGGGCTTGTCGATGGGCGGCGGTCTGGCGAAAAAGTACAAGACGTTCCGACCCCTGCTGGGACTGGCTCTAGGCGAGCGAGTCTGGGCCGAGTTGGTCCGGGCGCGTGTAGCCGCAGAGGGCGAGAGATAGGTCGAACTCCGCGAGGACCATCTTCAGCACCGTTTCTACGCCGGCTTGGCCCTCCAGGGCGAGGCCCCAGATGTAGGGGCGGCCCAGGCAGACGGCGTCGGCGCCGAGGGCGAGGGCCTTTATTGCGTCGCTGCCGCTGCGGATGCCGCTGTCGAAGAGGATTGCTAGGTCGTTGCCTGACTGCTTCGGCGATTGCCGGGAGGGCGTCTAGCGAGCCGAGGGCGCCGTCTACCTGGCGGCCGCCGTGGTTGGAGACGACTATGCCGTCGATGCCGCGGTTGGCTGCTTCGCGGGCGTCGTCGGGGTGCTGGATTCCCTTGATCAGGATCGGCAGCTTCGTTTGCTCGCGCAGCCAGGCGAGGTCGTCCCAGCTCAGCGAGGGGTTGGCCTGGATGCCGAGGAAGTGGCCGGTCGCCATGCCGACGTCCTCCTCCGGCGTCTTCTCGAGTGCTGCGCGGAAGACCGGGTCCTGGAAGTAGTTGGCGACGCCGACCCCGTTGAGGAAGGGGAGCCAGGCCTGCTGCAGGTCGCGGGGCTTCCAGCCGGGGACGAAGGTGTCGACGGTGAGGACGATCGCGCCGTAGCCGGCGGCCTCGGCGCGGTCGACGAGGCTCGCGGCGAGGGCGCGGTCGTTGGGCCAGTAGAGCTGGAACCAGCGCGGGGCCTCGCCCCCTGCCTCGGCGATCTCCTCCAGGGTGAAGGCCGAGGCGGTGCTGGCGATCATCGGCAGGCCGAGGGCCGCGGCGGCTCGCGCCGTGGCCAGCTCGCCGTCGGGGTGGACCACCTTCTGCACGCCGATCGGCGCCAGCATCAGCGGCGCCGGCATCGCGTGCCGAGCACGGTTGTGGAGAGGTCGCGCTCGGCGACGTCGCGCAGCATCCGCGGCACGATCCGGCGCCGCCGGAAGGCCTCGCGGTTGGCGTCCATCGTCCCCTCGCTGCCGGCGCCGGCGAAGACGTAGTTGGCCGCGCGTTCGTCCATCGCCTCCGCGGCACGCCGCTCCAGCTCGGCGACCGAGACCGGGACCGAGGGGGTCTCGTCCACGAGGCCCGCGGACGTAGATCTCGCGGTAGTAGTCGGCGAAGTCGGCCATGGCGCGGAAGGCTATCCGGGGAGAGACGCGAGGCAACCGTCAGAGATCTCGGCGGACTGCCCGAAGCACCGGCGCTGCCCAAGCCCTTGAACCGTTCAGCTGCCCCAGCTTCCGAGCGGGAGCGCTTTCGCCTGCCGCGCCTGCCGCAGGCGCGGCAGGCCGAAGCGGTCCTCGAGGCCGGCGAGCAGGGAGTAGTGGTCGTAGGCGCCGGGTGAGGCGCGTCCCGCGCGGCACGCCGGGCCCGATCGCGACGGTGAACACACGGCCGCCACCGGCCGCGCCGCAGCAGCCGGCCTCGCCCTTGCCCTCGTCGAAGGTGACCACGAGGACCCCGTGCGGCCCGAGCTGCCGCGGTGATCCGCGGGACGAGCTTCGACAGGCGCAGGTCGGCGGTGGCGAGGTTGCAGTCGTGGGCCGAGTAGCAGAGGCCGGGGCCGATCCAGGCGAAGGCGGGCAGCGAGTGGCGTTTCAGGTCCGCGTGGAGCTTGCGCGTGGGCACGACGTTGGCGCAACGGGCCGGGTTGGCGGCGATCGAGGGGAAGTACATGAACGGGTCGTGCCTCTTCACGTAGCCGCCGGCCCGCTCGCCCCTGAAGCAGGCGTGCGGCATTCCTTCCATGTAGGCGCGCCAGCCGATGCCGGCGCGCGAGAGCTGATCGGCGAGGTTGGGCCCGCGGGCGACGCACTCGGTGCAGTCGGAGTCGATGCCGAAGGTCGAGCCGCCGAGCAGCGCCAGGTAGTTGGGCAGGGAGGGATGGGCTACCGCGTAGTAGCGGGTGGCGAGGGCGCCGCGCTCGCCAGCCGGTTCAGGAAGGGGGCTTCGGGACTGCCGGCCACTTCCCCGTACCCGTGGTTCTCGAGCACGATCACGACGAGTGGGAGCGGGGCGTCGCCGGGCGCTCGCCGGCACTCGCTGCTCGCTGAGGCCCAGGCAGGCCAGGAGGACGAGCAGGATCGCAAGCGGCCAGCGTCGGATCGCCATCCTCCGAGGATAGGCTGAGGCCGACCGTGATCGACTCCCACACGCATCTCTTCCTCTGCGAGCGGCCCGAGGCCGAGGTCGTCGCGGCTGCCCTCGAGGCGGGGGTCGGGCGGATGCTCAACGTTGGCCTCGAGGAGGAGTCCAACGGGCAGGCGATCGCCGCCGCCGAGCGCCACGAGAGCGTCTTCGCGACCGCCGGCTGCCACCCGACCGAGGCCGCCGGCTTCGACGACGTGCGGGCGGAGGCGATCGCCCTGCTCGCCGGGCACGAGAAGGTGCGGGCGATCGGCGAGACCGGGATCGACTACTACCGCGAGACCGCGAGCCGCGGCCGACCAGCGCCGCGCGCTCGAGGCGCAGGTCGAGATCGCCCGCGACCGCGGCGCTGCCGATCGTCATCCACGCCCGCGATCCCGAGGGCGAGACCGGCGCCGTCGACGACATCTTCGAGATCCTCGACGCGCGCGGCGCGGGGGTCGCGGTGATCCTGCACTGCTTCCTCGCCCCCTGGCGGGTCCAGGACGCGATCGATCGCGGCTGGTACTGCTCCTTCTCCGGCATCGTCACCTTCCCCAGCGCCGAGGAGCTGCGCGAGGCCGCCGCGAAGCTGCCCGACGAGCTCGTCCTGGTCGAGACCGACGCCCCCTACCTCGCCCCGCAGCCGGTGCGCGGCAAGACCAACGAGCCGGCCCACGTCGTCTCCACCGCCGAGGTCGTCGCCGAGGTCCGCGGGCGTCTCCTACGCCGAGCTGGAGCGCACGGTCGAGGCCAACGCCCGGGCGCTCTTCGGCTGGTAGCGGTGGTTCGTCTCGGGCAGAACTTCCTCTCCGACCCGAACCTGCTCGACGCGATCGTCCGCGACGCCGGGCTGGGCGAGGGCGAGGTCGTGCTCGAGGTCGGTGCCGGCGAAGGGGTGCTGACCGGGCGGCTGGCCGGTGCCGCCGGCCACGTGCACGCGATCGAGCTCGACCGCCGGCTGGAGGAGGCCCTGGCGCCGTTGGCGGCTCGGGAGAACGTGAGCCTGCACTGGGGCGACGCGATGGACGTCGACCTGGCCGGCCTCGATCCAGCCCCGACCTCGGTCGTCTCCAACCTGCCCTACGCGGTGGCGACGCCGGTGATCCTGCGCACGATCGAGGAGCTGCCCTCGGTCGAGCGCTGGACGGTGATGGTGCAGCGCGAGATCGCCGACCGGCTGCGCGCCGCGCCCGGCAGCCGCACCTACGGCTCGCCCAGCGTGGTCGCGCAGCTGGCCTGCGAGGTGAAGCTGCTGCGCACGGTCGACCCGGCCGTCTTCCGGCCGCGCCCCCGGGTCGAGTCGGCGATCCTCTCCCTGCGCCGCACCGGCCCGGGTGCCGACGCGCCGACGCGCGAGCTGGTCCGCGCCGCCTTCGCCCACCGCCGCAAGTCCCTGGCCCGCTCGGTCGAGCACGTCCGGCCCGGTTCGCTGGGCCCGGTCCGCGCCGGACTGCGCGAACTCGGCCTGCCCGAGGACAGCCGCGCCGAGCAGCTCTCCCCAGAGGAGTTCCGAGCGTTGGCGAGGGGCCTGTCCCGGTAGGGGTGGAACGTCTTGTACTTTTTCGCCAACCCCGCCCACGGTAGACCGCTTCCGCTCCACCGAAAAAGTTAAGTGGAACCCCTGCCGGGACAGGCCCGCTTGCAACTCTCTGCCCCCGCCAAGCTCAACCTCTGCCTCTACCTCGGCCCACGTCGGGGCGACGGGCTGCACGAGCTCTGCTCGCTCTTCGAGCCGCTGGCGCTTGCGGACCCGATCGTCGCCACCGAGGCCGAGCGGGACGAGGTCATCTGCCCCGGGGTCGAGGGCGAAAACCTGGCGGCACGGGCGCTGGTGGCGCTGCGCCGCGCCGGCTGGGAAGCTCCGCCGCTGCGGATCGAGATCGAGAAGCGGATCCCGGTCGCGGCGGGCCTTGGCGGCGGCAGTGCAGACGCCGCGGCCGTGCTGCGGCTGGCACGTGACCCGGCGGTTGGAACTGCCGGGTGGATTCCGGACCTGGAGGACATTGCGGCGGGGCTCGGCGCCGACGTGCCCTCGCAGCTGGCCCCGGCGCTCGCCCTCGTCCAGGGCGCGGGGGAGAGGGTCGAGCGCCTGCCCGACCCTTCCCCGCACGCTGTTGTCTTGCTCCCCGGTGGTGGCGGGCTCGGCACGGCCGAGGTCTTCGCCGAGGCCGACCGGCTCGGCCTGGGACGGGACGCGGCGGAGCTGGAGGAGTTGGCCGGGCGCCTGCGCGACGCGGCCGGTGCCGGAGCCTCGCCCCTCGCCTACCCCGACCTGCTCGTCAACGACCTCGAGCCCGCCGCCCGCGCGCTGCGCCCCGAGATCGGCGCCTCACTCGACGCACTGCGCGCCGCCGGTGCCTCGCACGCGCTTCTGACCGGTTCCGGCCCGACCGCCTTCGGGATCTTCGAGAGCCTCGGCGGAGCCCGCGCCGCGGCGGAGTCGCTCGCTCGCGACGACGCGATCGTCTGCGAGGCGGGGAGAACGCCTTGAAGATGCCGGGGGAGGGGGGCAGCACCCGCAAACGCCTGCTGATCGCGGTCGCCGCCGCCGCGGTCGCGACCGGCTACTACCTGCTCAGCCGCAAGCTCGGCCACCTCGACCTGCAGAACCTGCTGGAAGACATCTCGAACACGCTGGGCGCCTGGACCTACCTCCTCGTCGGCGTCTTCGCCTTCGCCGAGACCGGCGCCTTCGTCGGCCTCGTCGTCCCCGGCGAGACCGTGATGCTGCTCGGCGGCGCCGTCGCCGGCCAGGGCGCGATCGACATCTACCTGCTGATCGCGATCGCCTGGTTCGCCGCCTGGGCCGGGGACACGACCAGCTTCTTCATCGGCCGCCGGCTCGGGCGCGAGTTCGTGCTCGAGCACGGGCCGCGCTTCGGGATCGGTCACGAGCGCTTCGAAAAAGTCGAGGACTACTTCTCCCGCCACGGCGGCAAGACGATCTTCATCGGCCGCTTCATCAGCCTCGTCCGCGCCTTCGCCCCGTTCGTCGCCGGCAGCTCCGGCATGCGCTACCGCGCCTTCGTCCCCTACAGCATCCTCGGCACCGGGCTCTGGGCCAGCGCCCACATCCTGGTCGGCTACTTCTTCTCGCGCAGCATCGAGAGCGCCGCCAAGTACGCCGGTCGCGGCGCCTTCCTGCTGGCGACGACGATCGTCGTCGTCGTCGTCGTCGTCTTCCTCGTCCGCCGCCTCCGGGTTGAGGAGAACCGGCGCGCGATCGTGGCCTGGCTGGACGGCCACGCCGCGACCCGCTGGCTGGTTGTCCTCACCCGCCGCTTCCGGCCCCAGCTCGAGTTCCTCTGGGAGCGGGTGACGCCCGGCGGCACCTTCGGCCTCGAGTTCACCACGCTGATGGCCGTCTTCGCTGTCGCCGCCTTCGTCCTCGTCTCCTACACCGTGCTCGTCAACGGCGAACCCGGCCCGACCCCGGGCGACACCACCGCGATCGAACTGGTGGAACGGCTGCGGGTGGGCTGGCTCACCGACCTCGCCAAGGTCTTCACCCACCTCGGCTCCCTCGCTGTCGTCGGCTCCCTCGCCTTTGTCAGCGCGGCCCTGCTCGTCGCCCGCCGGCGCTGGGCGGAGTTCGGGGTGCTGGTTGCCGGTGCGGTGCTGATCTTCGTCGGCGTGCACGAGGTCAAGGACCTGGTCGACCGGCCCCGTCCGGGGGGCGGGCTGATCGGCGCCTCCGGCTCCTCCTTCCCCAGCGCCCACGCCGCCTACTCGACCTTCTACGTCTGGCTGGCGGTGACGATCGTGATGCGCCTGCGCCCCGGAATGGCGCGGGGAGCGGCGGTCATCGCGGCGGGGATTGCGCTCACCGCCCTGGTCGGCCTCTCCCGGGTCTACCTCGGCGTCCACTACCTCAGCGACGTCAGCGCCGGCTGGGCGCTGGGGCTCGCGGCCTTCTCGCTCTGCGCCGCGGTAGCGCTGGTTGTCACGACGGTGCGTCAGAATGGGCGCGATGCTGCCGCTGGCGCTGCAGAAGATCGAGAATGAGTACCTGTTGTTCGGCGCGGCCGGGCTGGTCAGCCTGGTCGCTTTCGTCGGGCTGATCCTGGTGCCGGCGGTCAGCTCCTACGGCCGGCTCTGGGAGAAGGCCGCCGCCGGCTTCCTCTCGCTCTTCGTCCTCGCCGCCCTGGTCGTGCTCGGCGTCGTCCTCGGCTTGGCGATCGTCGTCAACTACAACACGATCGTCGAATTCCTGCACGCCAAGTAGGTGCCGGGATAATGAGCGGATGCCGACAGCGTCCAAAGGTACAAAAGCACCTGCAAAGGGGGCGGAAGCAGGGACTCTCGACGCGCTCTCTGAGGCGGTCGAGTCCGGTGCCGGCCTCCCCGCCGTAGCTCGTGCCGCGGCAAAAGTGCTGGGCGCCAGCGTCGCCCTGATCGACCGCTCCAGCGCCGTTCTCGCGGTGGCCGGCGCTTCGCCCGACCAGGAGAAGAAGCTGCTCGCCGGGGGCGACGGCGTGACCAGGGTCGAGCTGCGGGTCGCCGACAGCGCCGTCGGTGAGCTGCGCTACCGCAGCACGGTGGCGCCCGACGCGGCGATCGCCCGCATGGTGACGACGCTGCTGGCGCTGGAGCTGGAGCGCTCCCGCTCGCCCGAGTGGGAGAGCGAGGAGGTGGCGGGGGTCTTCGTCGCCGCCGTGCTCGCCCGCCAGGTCACCGACCGCGGCGACATCGTCGCCCGTGGCGCCGAGCTCGGTGCCGAGCTCGAGCGGGGCGCCGGTGTGCTGATCCTCCACGCGGCGCCGCGTGCGGCGCAGACCGGCGAGTGGCGGGCGCGGGTGATGACCCTGGCCCAGCGGGCGCTGCGCTCGCTGGCGGCGGGCTCGCTGGCCAGCCTGGGCGGGGAGGAGGCGGCGGAGATCGCGGTGATCGTTCCGGCCGAGGACGACGCGCGGCTGGAGCGCGCCACGGCCGGTTTCGCGCGAGAGCTGCAGGACAGCCTCTCCGGCTTTCACCTGACGATCGGCCGCAGCCGCCACGCCGCCGACCCGGTCGACCTCTACCGCGCCGGCAACGAGGCGCGGCTCGCGGTCAACGTCGGCGAGGCCGAGGGCCGCCCGCTGCTCGCCTTCGAGGACACCGGCTCCTACCGCCTGCTGCTGCCGGCGATGAGCGAGGACCCGCGTGAGCTCGAACGCTTCTACGCGGAGACGATCGCCCCGCTCTCCGCCTACGACGACCAGTACGAGACCGAGCTGGTCACCACGGTCGAGGCCTACCTAGACAACGACGGCAACGTCGCCGCCACCGCCAAACAGCTCTTCACCCACCGCCACACGATCCGCTACCGCCTCGAGCGCGTCAAGGAGCTCTGCGGCCACGACGTCTCCGCCACCGAGGGCCGCGAGAAGCTCGGCCTCGGCCTCAAAACCATGCGCGTCCTCGGCATCGCCTCGCCGCGAGGCCCGGCGATGGAGCCCGGCAGTGAAGCGGGCAAGGTGCCGCGTGGCGGAGACGAATAGGACTCCGGGGAGAGGATTCGAACCCCTTCTTCCAAGACCAAAACTTGGCGTGCTCGGCCAATTACACCACCCCGGATCGGCTCCGACCATACCTTCTTTCACGGCGAAACTTTCTGTCTGAGACACGAACTAGTGTTCGGACGTGCCACGATACAACGAGGCGGAAGCCCGAGCAGCAGTAAAAGTCTCCCGCTCATACAGCGAGGTTCTGCGCCGTTTGGGGATGCGGCCTGCCGGTGGCAATCACAGCCTGCTTCGCAAATACGTCGACCATGTCTGGAGAATCTCCACCGATCATTTCGATGCCGGTGGCGCCTCGATTCGCAACCTCCATAAGGCGCCGGTTCCGCTTGAGGAGGTACTGGTTGCCGGTTCGACCTACTCGCGCCACAACCTCAAGCTGCGTCTGTTTGACGAGGGCTTGAAGGAACGCCGTTGCGAGCAATGCGGCCAGGACGAAAGTTGGCGGGGACGCTCGATGTCGTTGATTCTCGACCACGTCAACGGGGTGCCTGACGACAACCGGCTCGGAAATCTTCAGATCGTTTGCCCAAACTGCGCAGCGACACTGGACACCCATTGCGGACGGAAAAATCGACGGGAGCCGGTAAGGCGATCATGCAGGCACTGCGGCAGGCGGTTCACGGCTAAATACCGGACGCACAAGTACTGCTCACGAGCCTGCGGTACGAAATGGGACAGGGCCTCTCTTCGGGGTAAGCCCAATCCAAGCGATAGGAAGGTAGAGCGACCTCCCTATGAGCAGCTTCTCGAGGAGATCGAGGCTACGAGTTACCTTGCGGTCGGTCGTAAGTACGGCGTCTCCGACAACGCTGTGCGCAAGTGGGTTCTCTTTTACGAGCGGCAGATCGAGCGTGATGGGGACGAGAGGAAGCGCTCGCCGGCCAGGGTTGATCGTGTCCGTGGGTGCCCCTAGGGTTTCGCCCATGGAGATGAATGCGGTGCAGATGGACCCGGAGGTTCGCGAGGGGCTGCGGCGCAGCTGGAAGGCGTTGATGACCGTCGGGGTCCTGGCGATCCTGCTCGGCTGCGTGGCGATCTTCGTGCCCGGCGGTGGCCTCGGTCGCGACCGCCGTCTTCATCGGCTGGATCCTCGTCATCGCGGGCGTCTTCCTGACCGCCGGGGCCTTCACCGCCCACTCGATCGGGACCGTGGTCCTGCGCCTGCTCTGGGCGCTGCTTACCGTGGTCGTTGGCCTCTGGCTGATCGTCGAACCGCACAACGGCACCCTCACCCTGACCTTCGTCCTAGGCATCTACTTCCTCTTCATGGGCCTGACCCGGACCGCCGTAGCCTTTGCCGCCCGCGGCCAGCAGGGCGCCGGCCTCGTCGGCCTCAGCGGCGTGGCCGGCCTTCTGATCGGCATCCTCGTCCTGGCCAAGTTCCCCAGCAGCGCCGACTGGGCCATCGGCCTCCTCGTAGGCATAGACCTGATCTTCGCCGGCTGGACGTTGACGTCCGTTGCTCTGGTTGGCAGGGATCTCGCAAAAAGCTGACCGAGAGTCGTCGGCGCGGCGGGTCCTGTCGCCGCAGGGGACCCACCACCCCCTGCGGTAGCTAAAGCTTCCTCGGGGGTGGTCCCCCCTGCGACGCCACCCCCCGCGAGATGCCGCATCGGCAAGGCATGTTGTTGCGCGAGGCTGGCAGTAAAGCTGATGGGCGGCCAGCAACCAGTGCGGTTGAGGTTGGTCCCAGCGTTCGGAGGCCGATGGGGGTGGCTAAAAGCTTTCCCGACTTCAACCGGATCGGGATTGCGTAGGGCGGGAGGTGGGGCACCCTGGAGCGCGCGGCGTCCTGTTTTCGCCGCGATCTCCTGTCGGAAGCCCCATCGACTTTGACGGCGAAAACCCAGCAAGCGGAAGGGTGCCCCACCTCCCGCCCGTCCCCTCTACGATCCACTCGTGGAGTCTCTTCTCGTGCTCGTAATGGCGGCGGGCGAGGGAACGCGCATGCGTTCCAGCCTGCCGAAGATGTTGCATCCCGTCTGCGGGCGGCCTATGGTCGCCTGGCCGATCCTTGCTGCGCGCGAGGCGACCGGTGCGGAGTGGGTGGTGGCGATCGACTCGCCCAAGGAAAACAGCGTCCCCGGCCTGCCCGACAAGGTTCAGGTCGTGACCCAGCCGCAGCCCGACGGGACCGGTGGCGCTGTGCGCGCGGCGCTGCCGCTGATCGAGAAAGCCGAGACCGTCCTCGTCCTCTCCGGCGACGTGCCGCTGCTCTCCGCCGCGACGATCTCCGGCCTGCTCGAGGCCCACGCCGCCGCCGGTGCCGCCGCGACGATGCTGACGATCGAGCTCGATGAGCCGGGCTCCTACGGTCGCGTCGTCCGCACCTCCACCGGCGAGGTAGAGCGGGTGGTCGAGGCGAAGACCGCCGGCGACGCCACGCCCGAGCAGCTGGCGATCCGCGAGATCAACGCCGGCACCTATGTCTTCCAGGCGACGCCACTCACCGAGGCGCTTGCCGGCCTCTCCAACGACAACGCCCAGGGCGAGTACTACCTGCCCGACGTCCTGCCGGCCCTGCGCGCCGCCGGGCACTCGGTCGCCGCCCACCTCACCGACGACCTCGCGGTGACCATGGGCGTCAACAACCGTGCCGACCTGGCCGCGGTCGAGGCCGAGGGGCGCCGGCGGATTCTCAAGGCCCACATGCTGGCCGGCGTAACCGTCGTCGACCCCGCCTCGACCTGGATCGACGCGAGCGTCGAGATCGCCGCCGACGCCCGGATCGAGCCCGGCACCAGCCTGCGCGGCACCACCGAGATTGGTGCCGGCTCCACGGTTGGCCCGCTCAGCACCCTGACCGACTCCAAGCTCGGCCGCGACGTCGCCGTGCCGCATTCCTACCTGGTCGAGTGCGAGGTCGGCGACGGCGCTCAGGTCGGTCCCTTCGCCTATTTGCGCCCCGGCGCCGAGCTCGCCCCGGGCGCCAAGGCCGGCACCTTCGTCGAGGTGAAGAACTCGCGGATCGGCGAGGGCGCCAAGGTGCCCCACCTCGCCTACGTCGGCGACGCCGAGATCGGCGCCGGCAGCAACCTCGGCGCCGGCTCGGTCACCGCCAACTACGACGGTTTCCGCAAGAACCGGACTACGATCGGCCGCAACGTCCGCATCGGCGTTGACACGATGCTGATCGCACCTGTAGAAGTCGGCGACGGCGCCTACACTGGCGCCGGTGCAGTGATCAAGAGCGACGTGCCCGAGGGCGCGCTCGCGGTGAGCGAGAACGAGCAACGAAACATCGAGGGCTACGCCGACCGCAAGGCGGCCGAGATGCAGGAGGAGCAGACCCCGTGAGCACGATCGAGGAGCGACCCGACGCGGTGCCGGCGAGCGCCATCACCCACGACTACTCGAAGCGGATGATGGTCTTCGGCGGGCGCAGCTCGATGGAGCTGGCCGCCAAGGTCGCCGGCAAGCTCGATGTCGACCTCGGCCAGGTGACGCTGAAGACCTTCGCCAACGGCGAGGTCTACTGCCGCTACGAGGAGTCGATCCGCGGCGCCGACGTCTTCATCGTCCAGTCAACCTGCGCCAACGAACACTCGGGGATGACGCCCAACGACGCGCTGGTCGAGCTGCTGACGATGATCGACGCCGCCCAGGGCGCCTCCGCGCACCGGATCATCGCCGTCATGCCCTGGTACGGCTACGCCCGCCAAGACAAGAAGTCGGCCCCGCGGGAGCCGATCTCAGCCCGCATCGTCGCCAAGTGCCTGGAGGGGGTCGGCGTCGACCGCGTCCTCACCATGGACCTGCACGCAGGTCAGGTGCAGGGCTTCTTCCACGTCCCGGTCGACCACATGACGGCGATGCCGATGCTGACCCAGTGGTTCGCAGACCAGCACCGGGCCGAGGACCTCGTGATCGTCTCCCCCGACGCCGGCCGGGTGAAGACGGCGCGCAACTTCGCCCGCCGGATCGGCACCCACTGGGCGGTGATGGAGAAGGAGCGCCCCGCCCAGCAGGTGGCCGAGATCGGCTACGTGGTCGGTGACGTCAAAGGAAAGACCGCGGTATTGGTCGACGACATGATCGACACTGCCGGCACCCTCTGCGCTGCCGCCCAGACCGTGCTCGACGAGGGCGCCGCCCGGGTCATCTCCTGCGCCACTCACGGTGTCTTCTCCGGCCCCGCCTACGAGCGGCTCTCCTACGAGAATTCGGGCATCGAGCAGATCGTCGTCACCGACACGATCCCGCTGCGCCCCGGCGCGCCGGACAACATCACCGTGCTCTCCACCGCCGGCACCTTCGCCGACTCGATCCGCCGCATCTTCACCGACGACTCGGTCTCCGAGATCTTCGCCGGCGAGAACCAGCTGTTCTGATGCCCGAGGGCCTGCGGCTGGTCGGCCACAAGGGCGCCGACCTGATCGCCCCGGGTAACACGATTGAGAGCTTCCACGCGGCGGTCGAGGCCGGCGTCGACACGATCGAGCTCGACGTGCTCTGGCTCCGCGACGCCCACCTGCCCCTGGAGCAACGGGCACCCCTGGTCGTCGCCCACGACTGGCACGACGCCGAAAGCCGCACCCCGCTGGCCCTGACCGAGGCCCTCGACGCCTTCCTCGAGCCGCCGCTGGACCGGGTCGAGATCGACATCGACATCAAGCTGCCGGGGCGCGAGGAGGAGATCGTCGAGGCCCTGGGGGAGCGCGGCCTCGTGGAGCGGGCGATGGTCTCGACCATGGAGATGTACTCGCTGGCCCGGATCCGCGAGCTGCAGCCGGCGCTGCGCCGCGGCTGGACCTATCCCAAGGTGACCAGGGACTGGACCTCGAAGCGCTGGGCCAGGGCCCCGATGCTGGCGGCCATGGTGGCAATGCGCCACCGCCTTCCCGGCCTCGCCGCCGAGCAGCTGCCAAAGCTGGGCGTGGAGGCGATGTGGGTCTACCACCCCCTCGTCACCCCCCGCCTTGCCCGCATCGCCAAGATCGCCCAGGTGGAGCTGATCGCCTGGACAGTCGACGACCTCCCCCGCATGCAAAAGCTAGCCGCAGCAGGAGTAACGGGCCTAGTCTCAAACGACCCCCGCCTCTTCCGCGATCTCCCGTAGCCCCAGGACCCTGGCCAAACCCGGCGCCCAACACGTTCCGGTGCGCGTTATGTGGTTATAGACCGTAAAAGGCGCACCGGAAGCACGGGTTAGACGGCCTTTAGCATGTGGACGATGCGGTTGACCACCCCGTTCGGTTCATCACGGACCTGGGCCCAGGTGACCCGCGCGGGCCGGTAGCCGGCGGCGATCAGGAGCTGATCGCGCCAGCGATCGCGCTGGAAGGCGGCCGACGTGCCATGCGTTTCTTCGCCGTCCGTTTCGATCACCAGGCGTTGCTCGTCCCAAAGCATGTCGACCTCGAGCTGGCGGCCCTCGACTCGTAGCTTCACGTTGGTACGGGGTACGGGTAGGCCTTCCTCGATGAGGAGAGGGAAAAGGCGAGCCTCGAGTCGGCTGCGCACTCGCGGGCGTGGCTCAGCAGTGGTGCGCCAGCCGGTGAGGATCGTGCGTAGCCGAGGAGCCCCACGTCTGCGGCCTCGGGACAGCACTCGGTCGATCTCGTCGACGTCGAGTTGCCGCAGGATCGCTGCTTGCTCGACCAGCCTGCGAAGTTGCGCCCAGCCTGATTCTCCCGCCATGTCGACGATGGTTCGGGAGACAGTCGTGCAGGGGATTCCGTCCCGGGCTTCGATCTCGTCGGGGAATGGCAGGCGTACGCGGTGCCAGCGGATCCCGTCGATCTTGCGCCCCGACCAGTCCGGCGGGACGACGTGTATCACCGGCAGTCGCTTCTCCCACAGACCAAGCAGCTCGGCTGCGCTCCCATGCGAGAGGACGGTTCCCCGCTCACAGGCGTGTACGGCGGCGAGCATGCGCCCTTGCCTGTTGATTGCGCCATGGCCGACGGCGAACGCGCCGCGGAAGATTGGTTGGAGGTACCCAGATGCCACTCGGTCGCTAATCGCGTCCTCGTTCAGTCCGAGAGTGCGCAGCTGCGCACGCGAGATCACGCCATGCTGTCGAGATGCCGCTCGCGCGACCGCGTGGTTCGGGCTTCCAGTGCGCCTTTTACGGTGCATAACCACATAAGGCGCACCGGAGCCAGACTCTCCCCCCTGGGAGGGTTAGATCGTGCCCGGGGTGGCTGTGGGTGGGGCGTTGCGGCCGCTGCGTGGCTTTACTGCGGACTCGAGCTCCAGGGCGGTGAAGCCGCCGAGTGCCTCACCGTCGAGGGCGTAGCGGTAGAGGGCTACGCCGAAGATGTTGCTGAGGGCGCTGGAGACGAGCATCGAGATCGCCAGGCCGATCACGCCCAGCACCAGCAGCAGCGCACCGACGAAGCTGGTCGAGGCCCAGATCAGGAAGCCGGCGAAGATCAGCAGGGCCGAGGGCAGGACGCCGACGAGGAAGACGGCGCCGCCGATCGCGATGTTGCCGGTCACCTGCGCGCCCCAGCGGGATTTGAAGAGGCCGGCGGAGCGTTTCAGGGTGGCAAAGGGCCCGCTGCCCTCTAGCGCGATCACCGGCACGGCGAGGAAGGTGATCAGCGACCAGCCGATGGCGAGCACGCGACCGAGGATCTGGCCCACGGCGCCCTGGTTCTCCAGGGCGCTGAGCGCGAGGCCGATCGTGGCCGAGACGGCCGCCCAGCCCGCGATCTGGGGGAGGCGGCTTCGCGCTACCTCGAGCCCGTCGCCGACGGACGCCTGCTGTCCGCGAAAGATCATGTCGGCTGCGGCGGCAAGGCCGACGCTGAAGTAGGTGCCGATCACGGCGAGCATGTAAAAGCCGATCACCGCCATGGCGCCGCCGAAGACCGCCTGGTCGTCCTCGATCAGGTAGATGCCCGGGCCGACGACGACGAGTGCGCAGACGATCGTCGCCGCGCCGCCGTAGAGCGGGAAGCGCAACAGGGCGGGGTTGTCCCGCAGCAGGCCCCAGCTCTTCTTGGTCAGCGCCCAACCGCGTTTGATCCTGCTCATCGCTGCTCTCCTTCCAGGGACTTCTCGACAATCGGGGTCTGCGTCATGCCTCTTCCCTCGAAGTACTCCCACTCCTGCACGCCCAGCTCGGTCGAGGGTGGGTCGGCGTAGATCCACTCGCGCATGATCCGGTGCCAGTTGCGCTTCGCCCGCAGCTGGCCGAGCACGGCGACGACGCCGATTTCCATCCGCCGCCCCATCAGCTCGTCGGCCGGCATCGACTCGCGCCGCATCAGGTCGTAGTACTCAGAGCGCGGGTCGTTGGTCGACTCGATGATCTTCATCACCCGTTTGGCGCTGATCTCGATCTCGCGGTCTTCGACGAACCAGCCGCTGACTGCGAGCATGTGCTCGATCAGCCGTTCGGCGTCGAGCTTCGATGGGTTCTTGATGAAGCCGATCTCGTGCAGGGCATCGCGGAAGGCCTCCGGATCGTTGTGGAAGGCGGCGTCGATCGTCCGCTGCTCGAGCACGATCTGCTCGTGGCTGAGCTTCTTGGTCATGCCGAAGTCGAGGAAGGCGACGCGGCCGTCGGCCATCAGGATGTAGTTGCCCGGGTGGGGGTCGGCGTTGAAGTGGCGCAGGTGGTAGATCGAGCCGAAGCTGCCGCGGAAGACGATCTCGCCGAAGCGGCTGCGTTCCTCGTCGGCCAGTTCCTTGACCTGCTCGAATTTGAGCCCCTCGACCAGCTCGGTGACCAGCACCCGGCGCCGCGAGAGCCGCGTGATCACGTCCGGCACGTAGATGAAGGGGTGGTCGCGGTAGGCGCGCGAGAAGCTGCGCTGGTTCTGCGCCTCGTACTCGTAGTCGAGCTCCTCCATCACCCGCTCGCGCAGCTCAGCGGCGATCTCCTTGGCGTCGAGGCCGGGGGCGAGGGCGCGGGCGAGGCGGACGATCGTGCCGGCGTTGCGCAGGTCGGCGTCGAGCGCCTCGGCGATCCCCGGGTACTGGATCTTCACCGCGACCGCCCTCCCGTCGGGCAGCTCGGCGCGGTGCACCTGGCCGATCGAGGCGGCGGCGAACGCCTCCGTCTCGATCTCGGCGAAGAGCTCGGAGAGCGGTTCGCCGTCGTACTCCTCCTCGAGCACCTTCACGACCTTCTCCCAGGGCATCGCCGGCGCCTCGGTGCGCAGCTTCGCCAGCTGCTCCTGGTAGATCTCGCGGTACTCGTCGGGGATGAATTCGGTGTCGATGAAGGAGGCGAACTGGCCCAGCTTCATCGCCGCGCCCTTCATCTGGCCCAGCGCGCCGACCATCTTGATCGCGGTCTCCAGGTGGCGCTGCTCGAGCTTCTCCTTGCCGTCCTCCTCGGAGCGGGCGACGTTGGTCGCCTTGGTCCCGGCGTAGCGGGCGCCCTGCATGCCGACGATCGACCCCAGCTTCGCCGAGCGCCTGACGCGTCCCTTGGGGATCTTCGAGTCGCCCGCCATGGCCCGAAGGTTGCCACACGCCCACTTTCTCTATCCTCTCCCGTCCGAATGGCCCGTGGACGCGAAAAGCTAAAGGCTGCACCCCGCACCGAGTTCGGCTCGAGGACGTCGCGTCGCCTGCGGCGCGAGGGCCTCGTGCCGGGCGTCGTCTACAGCGGCGGCGCCGAGGCGCGCGCCTTCCAGGCGCCGGAACGCGATATCCGCGGCGTGCTCGCCGAAGGCGCCGCTCTCTTCGACCTCGAGATCGAGGGCGTCGGCGCGGTGCCGGTCGTGGTCAAGGAGCAGCAGCACCACCCGGTGCGCGGCAGCCTCCAGCACATCGACCTGCAGGAGGTGCGGCTCGACGAGGCGATCCAGGCCGAGGTCGCGATCGAGCTCGAAGGAACCGACTCGGCCCCCGGCGTCAAGGGCGGCGGCGTGCTCGAGCACGTCACCCGCGAAGTCACGGTCGAAGCGCTGCCCACCGAGATTCCCGACCGCATCGTCGCCGACGTCTCGGCGATGGAGGTCAACGACACCCTGCAGCTCTCGGCGCTGGTCGTGCCCGAGGGCGTCACGCTGGTCGCCGACGATCCCGACGAGGTGACGATCGCCACCCTCTCGCCGCCCCGCGTCGAAGAAGTGGTCGAGGCCGAGGTCGAGGAGGAGGCTGAGCTGGTCGGCGAGGAGGGCGAGGCGCCCGCCGCCGAGGGCGAGGCCGAGGGCGGCGGCGATTCGGGCGACTCCGGCGGGGAGTAACCCCTGTCCCTCTTTCGCCGCCGGGCCGCACGCGGCGAGGGCGAGCAGCAGGGCGACCGGATCCTGATCGTCGGCCTGGGCAACCCGGGCCGCCAGTACGAGGACACTCGCCACAACGTCGGCTTCGAGGTCGGTGCCGAGCTCTCGCGCCGCTGGGACCTGCCGCGGGCAAGGAAGAAGTTCGGCGGCCTGATCTCCGAAGGCCGCACAGGCCCCGGTGGCCCGCGGGTGGCGGTACTGCTGCCGCAGACCTTCATGAATGCCGCCGGCGACTCGGCCGGGCCGGCGCGCGGCTCGCTGAAGGTGCCGCTGGACCGCGTCGTCGTCGTTCATGACGAGATCGATCTCCCCTTCGGCGAGGTCCGGACACGCCTCGGCGGCGGCCTGGCCGGCCACAACGGCCTGAAGAGCCTCAAGCGCGGCTTTGGCGATGCCGAGTTCTGGCGCGTCCGGGTGGGGGTCGGCCGCCCTAACTCGACCGATCCCGAGGTCGTATCCGCCTACGTCCTCGGGCGCTTCCGCGAGCCGCGCGAGGAGGTCGTCGCGCTGGTCGAGAGCGCCGCCACAGAGACCGAGCGCCTGCTCGAGCAGCTGGACGAAATAGATTCCACGCCGTGAGCGACGCGCCCGCGGTGACCAGCTACGAGGTGGACGACAAAGGCGTCGCGGTGCTGCGCCTCGACCGGCCCGGCTCGCGCAACGCGATCGACACCCGGGTGCTGGTCGAGATGCTCGAGCACCTGGCGGTGGCGCGCGGGGACGACTCGGTGCGGGTGCTCGCGATCAGCTCCTCCGACCACATGGGCCTCTCTGCCGGCGCCGACGTCAAGGAGGACCTCGACGACGAGGGCAAGGTCCGCCGCATGCAGCTCTTCGCCGATCTCTACGACGGGATCGTCGCCTTCCCCAAGCCGACCGTCGCGGCCTGCCACGGCGACGTGGTGGGGGGCGGCGCCGAGATCGCCGTCGCCTGCGACATGCGCGTCGGCGGCTCCAACCTGCGCATGCGCTTCCCCGGGGCGGCGCTCGGGGTGCCGGTCGGCCCGGCTCGCCTGGTCACCCTCTGCGGCCTCGCCGCCGCCAAGTACCTGCTGCTCTCCTCGCGCACGATCGGCGCCGACGAGGCGCTGCGGTTGGGGCTGGTCAACCGCGTCGCGCCGGCTGCGGCAACCGAGGAGTCGGCCCTCCAGCTCGCCGCCGAGGTAGCCGCTCACCCGCCGGAGGCGGTCGCCCGGCTGAAGGCGATGCTGCACCAGTGGGACGACGTCGCCGGCCGCTCGGCCGACGAGGGCGTCGGCCAGGTCGAGTGGCAGCGCAGCGGGCCTGGCCTGCCGTTCCGCGACTAGCCGTCTGGCTGGTGAGCTTGCAAATGCGCCGCCGCCCTGGATAAGGTCGGAGAACTCGTCCGCTTGCCTGCCTCAGGAGGGTCGCTTGAAAGTCTTCGTCGCACTGCTGGTCGCCGCCTGCTGTCTGCTCGCTGCCCCGGTCACGGCTTCGGCCGTCACCTATACGGTCGACAACATCGGCGACCAGGCCGATGAAACCCCGGGCTCCAACGGCTGCAAAACCTCGCTGAGCACTTGCACCCTGCGGGCAGCGATCGAAGAGTCGAACTTTTCGACCGGAGTCACCGACGAAATCAATTTCGCGGCGTCCTTCAATGGCCAGCTTGCCGACACGATCGCGATCGCGACCAGCCTGCCGGCGATCAAAGACCGGGTTCACATCGATGGCGACAGCGGTGGCCAGTGCGCCACCGAAGCCGGGGTCGCCGGCCCATGCGTGGGTGTCAACGGACCCGCTGCCGGATCGGCGCTGACGGTCGAAGACACGAACGGCGTCGAAATCGAGGGCCTCGCTATCACCGGCGTCGCGGGCGGCGCCGGTGCAGCAGCGATCAACGCGATCAACGGCTCCGCCACCCTCAAGCTGCGCGACAACTGGATCGGCGTGAAGCTCGACGGCAGCACCGGCACCAACAACAAGGGAATCTTCCTCGACCCCGAATCGAACAGCGCCACGATCGGCGGGGTCAACGCCGCGGACCGCAACGTCATCGCCAACAACAGCTTCGAGGGTCTCGACATCGAGGGAGCCGACGAAGCGGACATCCTCGGCAACTACTTCGGCGTCAAACCCGACGGCGCCACGCGGGCGGCCAACGGGAAGAACGTCGAGATCACCGACACGATCGCCTTCGAGGCGAACGGCGACGAAGTCGGTACGACGGTCGAAGGCGCGGCGGCGACGACGCAGGCCTGCGACGGGGGATGCAATGTGATCTCCGGGTCGAACGGCTCAGGGATCGACCTCGCCGGCGACGGCGAAGGCCAGAACGAGTTGCCGGCGGACGGGCCGACGACGGTGCTGGGCAACTACGTCGGGCTGAACTCCGGCGGTGTCACGACCGTCACCACCGGCGCCCTCTTCGACATCCTCGCCGGCGCCGCCGAAGACGTCACGGTCGGTGGCGCGGCAGCCGGCGACGCCAACTACATAGCGGGCGGCAGCTACGGTATCTACCAGGAAAACAGCAACGGATTCCAGGCTCTCGGCAACGTGATCGGGCGCCGCCCGGGTGGCGCTGGAGTCACGGGTACCAGCGCCGCCGGGATCTTCCTCTTCTCGCTCGGCAGCACCGGTCGGGAGACGGTTGAAAGCAACACCATCCGCGTCGACGGCGGGGCAGGGATAGAGCAGCGATTCGGCGGCGCCGACATCGCCGGCAACTCGATCGAAGAAGGCCAGTATGGCATCCTGACCTTCGGATCGCCCGCCGGCGCAGGCAGCAACGTGATCGAAGAAAACACGATCGCGAACGCCGAACTCAACGCGGTCCTGATCAAAAACGAAAACAACCTGCTGGTCGGCAATCTGATCGAAGGCGCGAGCCTCGCGGCGATCAGGCTCGAAGGGCCCGAAGCCACCGGCACCCTCGTCGGGGGCGACACCGAAGCGGAAGAAAACGAGATCTCCGGCAATGGCGGCGATGCGATCGAGGTCGTCGACCCCGAAGCCACCGACACCCAGATCAAGAGGAACTTCGGTGCGGGCAACGGCGGCCTCTTCATCGACCTCGGCGCCAACGGCCCGGGGAACAGCGGCTTGGGGCCCAACGACGGCATCCAGGCTCCGAGCATCGACAGCGCCAAACTGACCGGGGCGAGCGGCAGTGGCGCCCTTCCGGGTGCTGAAATCCGCGTCTTCCGCAAGGCGACCGAATCGCCCGGTGAGATCGAGTCCTTCCTCGGCGAAGCGAAAGCCGACGGCAGCGGCAACTGGAGCGTCAGCTACGCGGCGGCGATCCCCGGCGAAACCCAGATTGCGGCGACCCAGTCCGGGCTCGAAGGCACCTCCGAGCTGGCGTTCGCGAAAACCGAAGCAGGGCCGAAAACCCCCAGCGGGTGCGCCTGCGTCGTTACGGAGGATCAGATCCCCCCTCAGACCAAGATCACCAAGGGCCCCAAGGCGAAGACTCACGCGACCACGGTCAAGTTCAAGTTCTCCTCCAGCGAGGCGGGCTCGACCTTCGAGTGCAAGCTCGACAAGAAGCCGTTCAAGCCGTGCAGGTCGCCGAAGAAGTACAAGAAGCTGAAGCCGGGCAAGCACGTCTTCAAGGTGTGGGCGATCGACAAGGCCGGCAACGTCGACCCGACCCCGGCGAAGAAGAAGTTCAAGGTCCTCGGCTAGCCCGACTCCGGCTCAGGGCTGCCGGGGGGTCGGGGTTTGCCATCCGGGGCCTGAGCGCGCTACCTTTTATTCCGGGTGTTCGAGCTTGGCCAGGGAAGCAGGGGTCGGACCCGAGTCGTTGTCGCGACTCTGCTCGCGCTTGCGCTCACACTGGCCTTGCCCGCCGTCGCATCGGCACTCACCTACACCGTCAACAGCATTGGGGACCAGGAAGACGAAGAAGTCGGCGAAGAAGGCTGCAAAACCTCGGTCAAAACCTGCACGCTGCGGGCCGCGATCGAAGAGCTGGACAACTCGGGCGAAACGGGCCTGATCAAGTTCTCGGCGGCGTTCAACGGCCAAGCCGCTGACACGATTACTCCCGCCACCGAGCTGCCGGCGATCGAAGAAACCGTCAAAATCGACGGCGACGGTGCCAGTGGGTGCGAAACCGAAGCAGGGATCAAAAACGGCCCCTGCGTGGGCATCAACGGCCCGGTCGCCGGTTCGGCGCTGACCGTCGAAATCGCGGAAGGCGTCGAAATCGAAGGCCTGGCGGTGACCGGGGCAAAATTCGGCGTCAGCGTCAGCGGCGCCATGGGGTTCAAGGCCCGCAACAGCTGGTTCGGCG
This sequence comes from uncultured Solirubrobacterales bacterium, assembly GCA_963714665.1. Lineage (GTDB taxonomy): Bacteria > Actinomycetota > Thermoleophilia > Solirubrobacterales > 70-9 > VRUE01. The sequence continues at coordinate 930,822 of CAVQPE010000008.1, forward strand.
TCAAGCTCGACGGCAAAGCCGGCGGCAACACGATCGGCCTCTTCATCGACCCGGAATCGTCTGAAGCCACGATCGGCGGTACCAAACCGGCAGCGCGCAACGTCTTCGCCAACAACTCGGCCGACGGGCTGGCCATCTTCGGCGCCGAATCCACGGAAGTCCTCGGCAACTGGTTCGGCGTCAAGCCCGACGGCGCCACCCAGGCGTCCAACGGCAAGGACATCGAGATCACCTCCACCCTGGGCTTCGAAGCGTTCGGCAACGAAATCGGTGGCCCCGTCACCCCCGAAGAGGCCAAATCGCAGGCCTGCGACGGCGGCTGCAACGTGATCTCCGGCGCCGTCACCTCGGGGATCGACCTGAAAGGCGACGGCGGCGAAGAGCTCCCGGCCGGTGCAACCACGATCTCCAACAATTACGTTGGGCTCAACGCGGCTGGCAGCGCGGCCGTGGCCAACGGGTCCCAGGGCATCCTCGTCGGCGCTGCCGACGAAGCGCTCATCGGCGGGGCGAACCGCATCAACGGCGGCACCTACGGAATCCTCGCCGGCACCGGCGCCAAAGACCTCAAAATCGAAGGGAACCTGATCGGGCTGAACCCGGCCGGGACCGAAACGGTGGCGCCCCCGAGCAGCGCTGGGATCCTCGACAACTCGGAAGGCGCGGGAGAGGAACATCGCGCCGAAATTTTTGGCAACCGGATCTCGATGACGAGCGGAATCGCGATCGAGCAGCGCAGCACCGGTGCGGTCATCTTCGGCAACGTCATCGGTCGCGGCGTCAACGGGCAGCCCCTGGGCGGCGGGACGACCGGCATCTGGCTGCACGGCTCTCCGGGTGCGAACCTGGTCGAAGGCAACACGATCGAACACTCCGGGGCCAACGGGGTGCTGGTCCAGAACGAAAACAACGAACTGATCGGCAACACGATCGCAGGCTCCGGGGCCGCCGGAATCAGCATCAAGAAACTCACGCTCGGCTCAACCGGGAACATCGTCGGCGGCAACCTCAAATCCGCAGAAAACGCGATCTCGAACAGCGGCGGCGCCGCGGTCGAGATCGCCGACCCGGCGGACACCGACAACCAGGTGCTGCGCAACTTCGGCAGCGGCAACGCCGGGCTCTTCATCGACCTCGGCGCCAACGGTTCCGGGAACAGCGGATCCGGCCCCAACGACGGCATCCAGGCTCCGGTGATTGGCGCCGCCAAACTGAGCAGCGCCAGCGGCAGCGGTGCCCTCCCCGGGGCGGAAGTCCGGGTCTTCCGCAAGGCGACCGCTTCCCCCGGCGAGGTCGCCTCCTTCCTCGGCCAGGCGAAAGCCGACGGCAGCGGCAACTGGGCCGTCACCTACAGCGCGGCGATCCCGGGCGAAACCCAGATCGCGGCCAGCCAAACCGGTTTCGAAGGGACCTCGGAGCTGGCCTTCGCGAAAACCGAAGTGGCGCCGAGCGGCGGCGGCGGGGAAGGTGGAGGAGGCGGTGGCGGCGGCTCCGGCAAAGACATAACACCGCCCGAAACGCAGATCACCAAGGCGCCGAAGGCCAAGACCCACGCGACCACGGTCAAGTTCAAGTTCTCCTCCAGCGAGGTCGGCTCGACCTTCAAGTGTTCGCTCGACGGCAAGAAATTCAGGCCCTGCACGTCGCCCAAGCAGTACAAGGCCCTGAGGCCGGGCAAACACGTCTTCAAAGTGCAGGCAATCGACGCGGCGGGTAACGCCGACTCGACGCCGGCGCAGAAGAAGTTCAAGATTCTCAGGTAGACGGGCGGGCCGCCCGTCCCGAGGCTAGCGACCGCCGGCCGCCGCCTCGCCGACCCCGATCGCCATCGCCATGATCGAGACCTGGGGGTTGACCCCGGGGCAGCTGGGCAGGATCGAGCCGTCGGCGACCCAGACGCCGTCGACGCCGCGCAGGCGGCCCTCGGCGTCGACCGGGTGGCTGGCTGGATCCGCGCCGGCGGCGGCGCTGCCGGTCGGGTGGAAGGCCGCCAGCCGCAGGCGGTTGACGTCGACGCGCTCCAGCGCCGCCTCGATCTCGGCTTCGCTTCGGATCGGGGGCGCTCCGCCGCCCAGCTCGACCTCACGGGCGCCGGCCGCGAGCATCACCCGTGCCATCGCGCCTGTCGCGGTGGTAAGGCGCCGGCCGTCCTCGCGGGTGAGGTTGTAGGAGATCAGCGGCCAGCGCGATCCCAGGACCCGGCCGGAGGGGGAGTCGCCGATCATCGCCCCCAGCGTTGCCGTGTTGGCCGCCCGCTCGAGGCGGCCCTGCAGGTGGGTGCCGTAGCCGGGGGCCGAGACCGCGCCCATCCCGGGCGGGGTGGAGGTGGCCTCGATCAGGATCCCCTCGCGCTCGTGCAGCTCTTCGATCCCGACGCTCTGCATGACGCCGCTCCAGGGCACGACCTCCTCCTCGAAGGAGGCGGTGATGCCGGTGGCCGGGTGGATCGAGAGGCCGCGGCCGACGCGCCGGTGGCCGCCGAGGCCGCTGCGCCGCAGCAGCGGTGGGGTCCCGATCGCGCCCGCGGCGACGATCACCATCGGCGCCGAGATCCGCACCGCGGTCCCGTCGGCGCGGCGCGCCTCGACCCCGGTGGCGCGGCCGCGCTCGGTCGCGACCCGGGTCACGCTCAGGCCCGAGACGATCCGCGCGCCGGCCTCCCCGGCCTGCGGCAGGGCGTTGAGGTGCACCCCGCCCTTGGCGTTGTTGGGGCAGCCGATCGCGCACTGGCAGGCGCCGCGGCAGCCGGGCGCGTTGCGGCGCAGCGGCGCCGCCTCCCAGTCGAGCGCGGCGGCCCCCTCAAGCGCCAGTTCGCCGTTGCGTCCCAGCACCTCCATCGACGCCGGCGCGACCCCGATCGTCGCTTCCACCTCGGCGACCCTGGGGCCGAGCAGCTCGAGGTCGGCGAGGGCGAGCCCGTGGCGCTCGTGCCATTCCTTCGCGATGGGAGTGGGGGGGCGGTAGCAGGTGCCCGAGTTGATCACGGTCGTGCCGCCTATCGCCCGGCCCAGGGGAAGCGGGATCGACGGCCTGCCGAAGGCCATCGTCGTGCCGCCGTCGCGGTAGATCTGGGCGAAGCGGTCGAGCGGATGGGCCGCGCGGATCCGCTCGGCCGTCCAGCGCTCGCCTTCCTCGACGATCACCGTGTCGAGGCCGGCGCGGGCCAGGGCGCGCGCGGCGAAGGCGCCCCCGGCGCCGGAGCCGACGACGACGACGTCGCAGCGCGATGCCTGCGGCCACTCGGTTGCCGGGATCACCTCGAGCGCCGGATCGGGCCGGGAGGGCTCGTGGCGGGAGCCGACGGCGGCGATCTCCTCGGCGAAGGAGTCCGCCCCGTGGGCCAGCATCACGACCGACTTGATCGGGTCGATGGCCGCCGCCCCGCCCCGCTGCGCTATCTGGTTGAGCAGCTCCTCGCGGCGGGCAGGGGGAAGGGAGCCGAGAGTGCGGCCCGTGCGAGCAAGGGAGAGCGCCTCGAGCCCGACCAGCATCGCCCCCAGGCCGGCCTGGGAGATCGCCGGCATCTGCCCGATCATCCGTCGTGCGACCGTCGCGGTGCGCTCGGGATCCGGTCCTCCGGACTCCGGCGGCAGCAGCGCCGCCGCGAAATCTCCCAGAGCGGACATGCTGGGGATACTAGGTTGCGGCCCAACCGGTGGGGTCGAGGGTCGTGCCGCCGCGGAACCTCTCGGGGCCGGCGAGCACCTGCTCGGCGAACGCGGCGCAGGGTGCGACCCAGATCCCGTCGCGCTCGCGTGCAGCGGCGACCCGGTCGAGCAGCGCGGCCAGGTTCTCGCCGCCGAGCCAGTCCAGCATCACCGGGTGCAGGACGAGCGCGATGTGGCCGCCGCGCCGTGACAGCTCCCCGACCTCGGAGGCGAGGGAGGCGACGAAGGCCTCTGGGCCGACGGGGTCGGCGGAGCCGCTGATCTGTTCTCGTGCCGCCGTCAGCGGCGGCAGCGTGCAGGCCGCGTCGACGTGGCGCCACTGAAAGGGCAGCAGCGCGACCCCGCCCTGCTCCCCGGCTCCCGTCCCCGCCGGGGAGCAGTAGCGCAGCCCCGCCTCGCGAAGGACGTCGACCCCACCAGCGCCGAGCGAGCCGCCGGGCGGCCTCATCCCCGCGATCTCGAGGCCGAGGCTCGCGAAGGCAGCCCGGCCGCGTGCCAGGTTCTCGGCCTGCTCGGCCGCGCTCAGGTCACCCCACTGCTCGTGGCGCCAGGCGTGGTAGGCGACCTCGTGGCCGCGCGCCGCGATCTCCCGCAGCAGCTCGGGGTAGAGCTCGGCGTTGAGCCCCTCGACGAAGAACGTCGCCGGCAGCTCGCGCTCCGCCAGCATCGCGAGGATCTGTGGCACCGCACGGGTAGCCGTGAAGTGCCCCCCCGGCTCGGCAGGCGTAGCCCCGGCCTCCAACTCCGCCGCCTCCCCAAGGTTGTCGAAAGTAAGCGACAGCCCCCCAGAATCGCCGCCGACGGGACTAAAACCCCATCCGGGCTTCGGTTTTAAGCCCATCGGCGCTGGTTTACCCGTCTCGCAGTGCCGGGCTCCAGCGCTCCGGCTCGCGCTCGGCTTGCTCGCGGGCCCAGCTGAAGTGGTGGCGTGCCGAGGCGAGCAGGATCGGGAAGTTGAGCAGGCCGGCGACGGCGTAGCGACGGGCGCCTGGCCGGTTCGCGTCGCGCAGGCTGAGGACGCTTGCGATCAACCAGAACCAGAGCACGGCGTTGTAGGCAGGCAGCTGGTCCTCGCGCAGCCCCTCGGCTTCGTCGAGCATCGGCAGGGCCCCGTGCAGGGACCACGGCCACGCCTTGAAGTGGACGGCCACGCCGGCCACCCCGATCCCGGCCCCGAACGCGGAGAGGCGCCGCGCCGCCTCGCCCCGCCCCGCGGCGGCGGCGAGCATCGCCGGGAAGTAGAGGGACCAGAGCGCGACCGACCCGCGCCGGCCCAGGAACGGCTCGAAGACGAGGCCCACGCCGGCCCGCGTCTCGAACGCGTTGTGGGCGAGCAGGCCAAGCGTCGAGCCGACGGCCGACAGGCGCCTCATGTTCGCTTTCCACTCCTCTCGGCCAGGACCCCGATGCATGCATCCTAGAATCGTCCCCCCGTCCGGGCTGCGTGCCCGGACGTTTCGCCTGCCATGTCACTCCGTCCCCTCATAGACCTCATCGCCGAGAACGAGCGCGTGCATGCGCTCACCGGCCGCGTGCGCGACGCCGCCTCCGGCGGCGAGAGGGTCGAGGTTCCGGCCTCGGCGATGCTGCGACCGCTGCTGCTGGCGGCCCTGCTCGAGGACGACCGCGGCCTTGCCGGCCGTCCCGCCCTCCTCGTCGCCGCCGACGACCGCTCCGCCCGCGACCTCGCCGCCGACCTGCGCGCTTACCTGGCGCCCCGCCGGGTGCGCCTCTACCCCTCGCGCGGGACCGGCTTCGCCTCGCACGTGACGCCGCCGCCGCACCTGGTCGGGCTGCGGATCGACGCCCTTGACGCGCTCGGGCGCGAGCAGGACGCGGTCGTGGTCGCCGGCGCCACCGCCCTGGCCGAGGCCGTCCCCGACGCCGCCCTGCGGCCTGCCGGCTTCGCGATCGCCGAGGGAGAGGAGATCGACCTTGAGAGCGTCGTCCGCGACCTCTCCGCGGCCGGCTACCAGCGGGTCGAGCAGGTCGAGGAGCGCGGCCAGTTCGCCGTTCGCGGCGGCATTCTCGATGCTTTCGGCGCCACCGAGGAGCGCGCCGTGCGGATCGAGCTCTTCGGCGACGAGGTCGAGTCGATGCGCTGGTTCTCGACCTTCACCCAGCGCTCGCTGGGCGAGGCCGGGCGGGTCGAGCTGGCGCCAGCCGCGGAACTCGACGCCGAGCACCGCGAACTGGCCGAGCTGGCGGCGATGGAGGCGGCCGAGGAGGAAAAGGAGGCGCCGAGCCTGGCCGAGGTGCTGCCCCTCGACCGCTTCGGCCCTCCGCTGGCCCTGGTTCCCGACTCCGCCGCCGTGATCCTCGCCGCCGCCGAGGAGATCGAGCCGGCCCTGCGCGACCACTGGGATGACGCGACGACGGCAATGCACGCCGATGACGCCAGTCACCTCTACGTAGACGTAGCCGCCCCACTAGCCGCCCGCGCCGCCATCTCCTTCATAACCCCCACGGACACCCCGCACACCCCGCCGACGGGCCGATACGTCAAGGTGGCCTTGACGTATCGGCCCGTCGGCCCCGGGCCCGGGGAGGCGTTTCGGGCCGCTCGAGCCGAGTCGCCGGCCCGCAGCATCAAAGAGGCCGAGGCCGAGCTGGAGAAGCAGGTGCGCTCCGGCTATCGGACGGTTGTCGCCTTCGACGACCGCGGCGAGGCTGAGCGGGCTCGCTACGGCCTTGACCGCCTCGACGCGAAGCTGCTCGAAGGCGGCCGGCTCTCGCCCAACCCGGCCCTCACCTTCGCCGAGGCGCGCCTGCGCGAGGGCATCGTCAGCCCCGAGCTGCGGCTCGCCGTCTACCCCTTCCGCCGCCTCGTCCACCGGCGCCGCCAGGCCGAAGCCCGCGTGCCCGGCGCGGCGCGCGGCCGCCTCGCCTTCAGCGACCTGAGGGTCGGCGATTACGTCGTCCACGAGGACCACGGCGTCGCCCGTTTCGCCGGCTTCGAGACGCGCGAGGTCGGCGGCGTCACCCGCGACTACCTCTACCTCGAATACAAGGGCGAGGACCGCGTCTACGTCCCCGTCGACCAGCTCGCCAAGCTGAGCCGTTACGTCGGCGCCGGCGGCGAACCGACGCTCTCGGCCCTCGGCGGCAAGCGCTGGCAGAACATGAAGGCCCGCGCCCGCAAGGCCGCGGGCGCCCTGGCCGGGGAGCTGCTCAACCTCTACGCCGAGCGGCGAACCCGCAAGGGCCACGCCTTCGAGGCCGACGGCGAGTGGCAGATGACGATGGAGGCGGCCTTTCCCTACCGCGAGACGGCCGACCAGGTGGAAGCGATCGAGGCGGTCAAGGGCGACATGGAGGCCGAGCAGCCGATGGACCGCCTGGTCTGCGGCGACGTCGGCTTCGGCAAGACCGAGGTGGCCCTGCGCGCCGCGGTCAAGGCGGCCGCCGACGGCAAGCAGGTGATGCTGCTGGTGCCGACGACGATCCTCGCCCAGCAGCACTTCGGCACCTTCCGCGAGCGGTTGGCCGACCTGCCCTTCGTCGTCGAGGGGGTCTCCCGACTGCGCAAGCCGGCCGAGGTCAAGGCCGTGCTCGCCGACTTCGAAGCCGGCAAGGTCGACGTCCTGATCGGCACTCACCGGCTGCTCTCGCGCGACGTCCGCGCCAAGGACCTCGGTCTCGTCATCGTCGACGAGGAGCAGCGCTTCGGGGTCAAGCAGAAGGAACTGCTGCGCCAGCTGAAGCTCAAGGTCGACGTGCTCGCCCTCTCGGCGACGCCGATCCCGCGCACCCTGCAGATGAGCCTCGCCGGGTTGCGTGACATCTCGACGATCGAGACGCCGCCCGAGGGCCGCCGCCCGGTCCGCACCTACGTCGGCCCCTACGACGAGGACCTGGTCGCCAAGGCAATCGTCCGCGAGCTCGAGCGCGGCGGCCAGGCCTTCTTCCTGCACAACCGGATCGACTCGCTGCCGGAGACGGTCGAGCGCCTGCGCGGCCTCGTTCCGAAGGCCCGCTTCGCCGAAGCCCACGGCAAGATGGACGAGAAACAGCTGGAGGAGACGATGCTCGGCTTCCTGCGCGGCGACGCCGACTGCCTGGTGACGACGACGATCATCGAGTCGGGACTCGACATCCCCAGCGCCAACACGCTGATCGTCGAGCGCGCCGACCAGCTCGGCCTGGCCCAGGCCTACCAGATCCGCGGCCGCGTCGGCCGCTCTCGCGAGCGCGCCTTCGCCTACCTGCTCTACCCCTCGGCGGAGGCGCTGACCGAGGAGGCCGCGGCGCGGCTCTCGACCCTCGCCGACCACACCGAGCTCGGCTCCGGCTTCAAGATCGCGATGCGCGATCTCGACATCCGCGGCGCCGGCGACCTGCTCGGCGAGGAGCAGTCCGGCCACGTCGCCGCGGTCGGCTTCGAGCTCTACTGCCAGATGATCGACGAGGCGGTCGGGGCGGCGCGCGAGGCGGCCGGGGAGGAGGAGGCGCCCGAGCCGGTGCGCCTCGACGTCCCCGTCGACGCCTACCTGCCCGCTGCCTTCATCCCTTTCGAGGCGGCGAAGATCGACGTCCACCGCCGCATCGCCGCCGCCCGCGAGCCGGGCGAGCTGCGGGCGATCCGCGACGAGCTCGACGACCGCTTCGGCCCGCCGCCGCCGCAGGCCGAGAACCTGCTGGCGCTGCAGCGGGCGCGGATCGAGCTGGGGCTGGCCGGCGCCCGCAGCGTCGAGTTCCGCGGCGGCCGCCTCAGCGTCACCGGGGTCGAGCTCGACTCCGAGGGGGCGGCGACCCTGGCCGAGCAGGCCGAGGGAGCGGTCTACGAATGGCGCGAGAAGACGGTTGCGATGCGGGTGCCCGACGAGCCGCAGGCGCGCCTTGCCGCGGTGCTGGCGCTGGCGGAGGGGATCCGCGAGGCGAGGCGCGCCCAGGCTGCCGAGGAGACCGTTGCGAGCTGATTCGGCCGCACCGAGCAGGCTCCGCTCCAACCATTTGATTATGCTGCCCGGTCGGTGGCGTCGAATCAGCAGCAGAGGAGTAAATCGGCGGGGTTGAGGCGCCTTGCCCTGCTCGCCTTCGCGGGACTGCTCGTCTTGCTCTTCGTCGGCTTCGCGATCGCCCAGGGCATCGGCAACCCGAGCGTGTCCAGCGGCGACGTCGCGGTGATCGAAGACGCGCCGGAAGGTCTCGGCACGATCAGCGAAGCCCAGCTCCGGCACTCGATCGTCCTCGCCGCGGCCGCCGGCCAGGTGAAACCGGTGCCGAAACCCGGCGACGAAAAATACGACGAACTGAAGGAAGCCGCATTCGGCGAACTCTTGGAATCGGTCTGGATCCAGGGGCTGGCCGAAGAAATGGGCATCTCGGCGACGCCGAAAGAAGTCGCCGAAGAACTGAAAAAGGTTGAAACGCAGCAGTTCAAAAGCAAAGAGCAGTTCCAGGAATTCCTCAAGCAATCGCACTTCACGCCGGCTGACGTGAAAGAACGGATCACGATTCAGATCCTCACCAAACAGATCCAGGAAGAGATCCAGGGCGAAGCTTCGGTTCCGAGCAGCCGCGAAATCGAGGAATACTACGAAGCGGCCAAGTCCAGCCAGTACACGACGCCGGAAAGCCGGGACATCCGCACGATCATCAACAAAGACAAGGCGAAGGTCGAAGAAGCAAAAGCCCAGCTGGAAAAAGACGACTCGGTGAAAAGCTGGGAAAAGGTCGCGAAGGAGTTCTCGACCGACCCGGCGACCAAAGGCAAAGGCGGCCTGCAGACCGGTGTCAGCGAAGGCGGGGTGCCGGAACCCCTGGGAGCCGCCGTGTTCGCCGCTCCACAGGGCGAGGTCGAAGGCCCGGTCAAAGACTCCCGTGGCTACATCGTCTTCGAGGTGATGAAGATCACCAAGGAGAAAGTCCAGACGCTCGAAGAAGCGAAATCCGCGATCAGCACCCAGCTCGGAGAACAGGCGTCGCAGCTGAACATCACACGCTTCGTCAACAACTTCCACAGCACCTGGACGGCGCGCACATTCTGCGCCGAGGAATTCAGGGAAAACAAACGCTGCGCCAACCTCAAGGGCGACGGGCGCCCGGCCGAAGCCGACCCGGCCTGCTACGAAGCAAACCCGAAAGAACCGCCCGAAGCGTGTCCGGCACCGGTGACTCAGGTCAAACCGGCGCAGCCGGGGTCGGTCAGCCTGCTCACCCCCGAAGGCCAGAGGCTGGCGCAGCGCCCCCATCCGGCCGGGGAAGGCGCAGCTCTTCCCGAAGGCGGCGAATTGCCGCCCGGAATCGTGCCCGGCGCCACCGGCGAATAGCCCCAGCTTCCGCCGGCGGCACTAGACTGCCGAGCCTTCCGTGAGCGCGATTTCATCCATCCACGCCCGCCAGATCCTCGACTCGCGAGGCAACCCGACGGTCGAGGTCGACGTCACCCTGGGCTCGGGCGCGCGCGGTTGGGCGGCGGTTCCCTCGGGCGCCTCGACCGGCGAGTTCGAGGCGGTCGAGCTGCGGGACGGAGGCGATGCCTGGGCGGGTAAGGGTGTCTCGCAGGCGGTCGCCAACGTCAACGGGGAGATCGCGGCGGCCCTGCAGGGCGCCGACGCCGGCGATCAAGAGGCGCTCGACACGAAGATGATCGAGCTCGACGGCACTCCCAACAAGGGAAGGTTGGGCGCCAACGCGATCCTCGGGGTCTCGCTTGCGGTGGCGAAGGCAGCAGCGGCAGATGCCGGCGAGCCGCTGTTCCGCTACCTGGCGGCGCTCTACGGCGGCGACGAGCCGCGCCTGCTGCCGGTGCCGATGATGAACGTGCTCAACGGCGGCGCCCACGCCGACAACTCGGTCGACTTCCAGGAGTTCATGGTCGTCCCGGCCGGGGCCGCGAGCTTCTCGGAGTGCCTGCGGGTCGGCACCGAGGTGTTTCACGCGCTGAAGAAGAGCCTCGCCGCGAGCGGCCACTCGACCGCGGTCGGGGACGAGGGCGGCTTCGCGCCCAACCTCGAGTCCAACGAGGCGGCCCTGCAGGCGGTCCTGGCGGGGGTTGAGGCGGCCGGCTACGAGCCGGGCACGGATGTCTTCATCGCCCTCGACCCCGCCACCAGCGAGGTCTTCAAGGGCGGCGCCTACGTCCTAGAGCACGAGGGCCGCTCGCTCTCGCCGGAGGAGATGGCCGCCTACTGGGAGGACGCCTGCTCGCGCTACCCGATCCTCTCGATCGAGGATGGCATGGACGAGGAGGACTGGGACGGCTGGAAGCTGCTCACCGAGAAGCTGGGGGAGAAGGTCCAGCTCGTCGGCGACGACCTCTTCGTCACCAATCCCGAGCGCCTGCGCCGGGGGATCGAGGCTCGGGGTCGGCAACTCGATCCTGGTCAAGGTCAACCAGATCGGCACCCTGACCGAGACCCTGGAGGCGATTCGGATCGCCTCCGAGGCGGGCTACACGGCGGTGATCTCCCACCGCTCCGGTGAGACCGAGGACACGACGATCGCCGATCTCGCCGTCGCCACCGGTGCCGGCCAGATCAAGACCGGCGCCCCCTCACGCTCCGATCGCGTCGCCAAGTACAACCGCCTGCTCAGGATCGAGGAGGAGCTGGGGACGGCGGCTGAGTTCCCCGGCTTGCAGGCATTCCACCAGCGGTCGTGAAGGAATGCGGGGCCCGACCGCGTAGGAGCGGGCATGGCAGCGCGCGCCCAGGCGAGGAAAAGGCCCGCAAGCAGCCCCAGGCGACGTCCGGCGGCCCGCAGGCCCGCAGCGAGGCGCGGTGCCAGCCGCATCCACTGGGACCGGGTCGGCCGCGTAGCGCTGACCCTCGTTCTCTTCGCGGTCCTCTACTCCTACCTCAACCCGGTGATCGACTTCGTCAAGACCTACACGGCGACGACGGCGGCCAAAGCCCAGCTGCACGAGGCCCAGCACGAAAACACCCGCCTGCACTGGCGCGTCCAGCACGCCGACGACCCGGTAGTGATCAACGCCAAGGCGAGGGCCCAGGGCATGGCCGCCCCCGGCGAGAAGCCAATAGTCATCCGCGGCCTATCTGGCTGAACAAGCCAGGCCACATGTCGTCCCACCCTTCCGGTGCGCTTTTTGCTCCCTATAGGTGCATAAAGCGCACCGGAACCGGGGTGGACCGTGGTTAGCGCCGGCACCTACGTCCTCGGCATCCTGGCCCTCGCGACCGTAGGGCTGTCGCTGGGGTTCACTGCGTATCGGCTGCGCCAGAAGCTTCTTCCCACCTGGGATGGCGCCCCGGCTCGTCTCGTCGAGTCGGTTGTCGCTGTCGCTCTTCTGATCTGGTTGGGGGAGCTTCTCGGGACCTTCAGCCTCTTCTACGCCTGGGCCCTCGTTGGCTCATCGCTTCTACTGGGCGTGCTTGCCTGGACGCTCCTGCCGGGGGGTGGCGTCGCAGGGGGGACCACCCCCGAGGACGCTTTAGCGACCGCAGGGGGTGGTGGGTCCCCTGCGGCGACAGGACCCGCCGGCCCAGGACCGTTGGCGTGGACCGTGACCATCGGGGTCATTGCGCTGGTCTTTGCGCACTGGGGCCTGACGACGAAGGACGCGCTGGACCGGGGCATCTTCAACTTCGACTCCCTCTGGTACCACATGCCCTTTGCGGCAGACATGGTGCAGAGCCACTCGATCACCGGGCTCCACTACCCGGAGACGGTCTTCACCAACTGGTTCTACCCGCAGAACTCCGAGCTCCTCCACGCGACGGGGATCCTGCTCACCCACCGCGACACCCTGTCGCTCTTCTTGAACTTCGGCTTCTTGGCTCTGAGCTTCCTAGCCGCATGGTGCATCGGCCGCCCCTACGGACGAGGCCACCTGACCGTCATAGCCGCCGCCATCGTCCTCGAGTGCCACACCCTCGTCGTGCGAGAGCCGGGAGCCGCCAAGAACGACCTGATGGCTGCCGCTCTTTTGCTCGCCGCCGCCGCGATCCTGGTCAACGCCCTGCCACGCGTCTCCCGCGGGTGGCGTGGGGGGAGGGGGGTCGAGGACGGACCGTGGCCCGCCCGCAGCGCCCCCCTCCCCCCACGACAGGACCCGCGGGCCAACGAGCCCAGGGCGTTGATGTGGGCGATCGCCGCCGCCGGGCTTGCGACCGGCCTCGCGGTGGGCACCAAGTCGACAGCGGTTGCCATGGCAGCCGCCCTGACCCTGGCCGTGATCGCGCTCGCGCCCACCGGGCGGCGTTGGGCCGCCTGCGGCTGGTGGTTCGTCCCCGCCCTGCTCGGCGGCGGCTACTGGTACCTGCGCAACCTGATTGTCGCCGGCAACCCGTTGCCGCAGGCGACGAGCATCGGGCCGATTTCGCTGCCGCATCCCGAGCGGCTGCAGGAAGGGCGACCGAACTTCAACATCGTCCACTACTTGACCGACACCGGCGTCTGGCGCGACTACTTCGAGCCGGGCCTGCACCAGGCCTTCGGCGCCCTCTGGCCGCTGGTCATAGCGGTAGCGGTCGCGGGCGCCCTGCTGGCCCTGTTCCGCACCAGGGACGGTGTGCTGCGTTGGATGGGCGCCGTAGCCCTCATCGGCCTGATCGCCTACCTCTTCACCCCCCTGAGCGCCGCCGGTGCCGAGGGCGCCCCCGTCGGCTTCGCCATCAACATCCGCTACGCCATCCCACCCCTCCTCCTGGGCCTGACCCTCCTCCCAGCCGCCCTACCCCCGCCGACGGGCCGATACGTCAAGGCCACCTTGACGTATCGGCCCGTCGGCGGGTGGTTTTGGGGGGCGATGGCCGGTTTGGTGCTTGTGCTGGTCGCCACTGACCGCTCGGATGCGGTGCTGCGGGACCCGGCGCGGCTGTTTGCCTGGGGCCTGGCCTTCCTCGTCGTGGTCGTGCCCGCCGGGCTTCTGCTGGCCCGTGCGCGGGGAGCGAGCAGGGGAATCGTCGTCGGCGGGTTCGCAGCGCTGGCGCTGCTCGTCGTCGCGATCGGCTACCCGGTGCAGCGGCACTACCTCGAGCACCGCTTCCTCAACGACGTTCCGGCGGAAGAGCGCATCCCGGGTGCCAACCTCGACTCGGCCTATACGTGGGCGCGCGACGTCGGCAACGCCCGCATCGGCCTCGCCGGAACAACCGCCGGCTTCCTCCAGTACGGCCTCTACGGCACCGACCTCTCCAACCGCGTCGTCTACCTCGGCGAAAAGGGCCCCCACGGCGCCTACAACGCGATCCCCACCTGCGCCGCCTTCCGCGCCGCAGCAAACGCCGCCGACCTCGACTACCTGGTCACAACCCCCTTCCTCAACTTCATAGACCCCAGCACCCCAATCCCCTCCCCCGAGGCAAAATGGCTGCGCAACGACCCGGCAATCAAGCCAATCAACCGCAGCGGCCCAGTCACCGTATGGAAGCTGGAAGGCAAGCTAAACCCAGAGGCATGTGGGCCGGCCAACGCTCCGCTACACCGGATTCCGAACACGCCCAAGAGCCAGTCGCAGTAGGCCGGAGCGGTCTTGTACTTTTTTGCCAACCCCGCCCTCGAAAGGCTCCAGCCGACGACCAAAAAAGTTAAGCGGAGGCCTGCTGCGACTGGCTCTCAGGCATCCGAATCATCCGAGTCATCGGACTCAGATGATGCAGCGCCCGGACGCCGAATAACAATCTGATCGGCATCGATCCGCACGACGACCTCCCGCTTGCCGGCCCAGTGCTCGGCATACACGGGGTTGTCCTTGACCGCCGGATCGAGCCAGAGGCCGTAGCCATCGGTCTCGCCGTGGTCGAAGGTCGCCTCGAGGTCTTTGCGCCGCCCGCGTCCACCGCGGCGGCCGCGGCGGCGCCGGCGTTTCGGCCGGTCTCCGCCTGCCTCTCCGGAGCGCTCGCCCATCTCGCCCTCGTCGCCATCCTCGTCCGCCTCTGGCTCTTCCTCGTCCTCTTCGGGTTCCTCGGCGACAGCGGCCTCGATCTCGGCCTCGATCTCGTCACGGAGATCGACTTCGCCGGAAGCAGAGTCCTCCTCGTCGGGGGTGAACCCGTGCTGTTTGCGGAACTCGCGCAGCTCGGAGGTGCTGACTTCGAGCTGGTGGGCTATCCAGGCGTCCGTGCGGCCCTGGCGGACCCAGGCGCGGATCTGGTTGAGCTGTGGCTTCAGTGAGCGTCGTGCCATCGGCGCGCGAGTCTATTCAACCGGGGCGGTCGTTCGCAGGGCCACTACGCCATCAGGAAGGCGAGCGCCTCGAACATGGACACGACGACGACGACCACGGTCACCGTCAGGCAGACGGCGAGGACGCTGAAGCGCACCTTGCTCTCCTGCTCGCTGCGGGTGATTCGACGCGCCCGCGAGCGGTTGGCGGCGCGGCGGCGAAGCTGCTCGCGGCGGCGGCGCTCAAGTGATGTCTCCTGCTCGAAGGCCGTCTCGAACTGGGAGATGCTCTGACGCATTCGCATAGGTCGGGTGGCCCGGGGGCCGCGGGGGACCGTAGCAAAGGCGCACGAGCCACTGCACGGGGAGGGAATGTGCGATCGGTCACGACGGCCCTGGTCGGCCCTAGGTCGGACAGGCGCCCCAGAGCCCCCTGCCGGCCCGCGCCGCGCGCAGCTCCAGCCCCCGAAACAGCGGCGCGAAGCGATCATTGGGCGCGATCGTCAGTGACCGCGCCAGGCCGCGGCGGACGAGGCTCGCGTTGACGAAGCGGTGCCCCAGATAGACGTAGGCGAGCAGCCGGCCGTAGACGTCGCGCCGCTCGACCCCGAAGACGAGGCGCACCCGTCGCCCTTCGACGAGCCGGTGGTTGAAGGCCGAGGCACGCGGGCCGAAGCACTGCACCGGCGTGTCCGGCTTGACCGTCTCCGGCGTGTCGACGCCGATGTAGCGCACGTCCTCCTCGCGCCCGCCGATCCGCACTTCGATCGTGTCCCCGTCCACCGCCCGGATGACGTAGGCACGGGCCGACGCCGGGCCCCGGTCCGCGCCACCGCCCTCCCAGGGTCGCAGGATCAGCAGCGCCGCAGCGAGAAGCACCACCAAGCTCCCAAGCTGACCGCGTCGCCAAAGACTGTCTCCCACCCCCGCTTAAGCCCTGGGGACGAGATTCTCTCCCCCCAAGGGCCAGGCCCGGTAGGGGTGGAGCGTCTTGTACTTTTTTGCCAGCCCCGTTCTCGACAGGCTCCGGCCGACGACCAAAAAAGTTAAGCGGAACCCCTACCGGGCCTGGCCCTTACGGAATGCGGCGGACGCTCGCGAGCAGCGTCTCCTTGATCGAGGCGACGATCTCCAGCGCCTCGCTCCACTCGCGCTGCCAGACGTTTCGGCCGAAGATCACGCCAGAGCCGCCCGCCTGCATGATCTCCCGGGTGTGCGTCAGCACCGTCTCGTCGTCGACCTTGGAGCCGCCCGAGAGCACCACCAGCGCCCGGCCCGCCGATTCGACGCACTGGCGGATCGCCTCTGCCTCGTCGACCTGCATCTCGTTGTAGGGCGCGGGAGCGTCCTTGTCCTTCCCCGGGTCGATCTTCGGCATGTTGAGCTTGACCACGTCGGCGCCCTGCTCCATCGCCATCCTTGCCGCGTAGTCGATCGCGTAGAAGGAGCCGGCGCCGCCCTTGGCGTCGACCGCTTCGCCGCGCGGGTAGGACCAGACGACCAGCGGCATGCCGAAGCGGTCGCAGTCCTGGCGCACCTGGCGCAGCTGGGCGAGGTCCTCGTCCTGGCGCGGCGAGCCGACGTAGAGCGTGTAGCCGACCGCGTCGGCGCCGAGCCGCACCGCGTCCTCGACGCTGGCGTTGCAGGAGGAGAAGGCGTGTGCGGAGGAGGGGATGTCGGTCTTGCCGTTGACCTTGAGGATCAGCGGCACCTGGCCGGCGTAGTCGGGGTAGTACTTGGTCGCCATCCCGATCTGGCAGGCGAGGGCCGAGTAGCCGGCCTCGGCGGCGAGCCGGAACTGGTACTCGGGGTCCTTCGACGCCGGGTTGGGGAAGAAGTCGCGCGGGCCGTGCTCGATGCCCTGGTCGATCGGCAGCAGCATCAGGGTGCCGTTGCCGGGTCCGAACTCGAAGAGCAGCCGCCGCAGGCGCGCTCGTTTGCCGGGTGCAAGTGTCTCCAGCAGCGATTTCTGCTCGGTCAGGCTCTTCAACTCCACGCTTTTCCTCCTCGAATACGGGGTGTATGCCCAGTATGCCATCGCGGCCCGCCTTCGAGCGCCCGCCGGTGGGGGGTTATCCTCGGATGACCATGAGCGAGACCGAGCTCAGCGTCGTCTGCAAGAACTGTGGGTCCGAGGTCAGTCCCTACGTAACCGAGTGCCCCTACTGCGGCGCTCGCCTGCGCAAGCGGGCGCCGAAGCTGGAACGCCGCGGCGACGGGCTCGAGCCGAAGCCGCGGCGCCGCCCCCGGCCCAGCTTCCTGCGCCGCCCCGACGCCTCCTCGACGATCCCGTTCCGCCCCTACGCGACGATGGTGGCGATCCTCGGCCCCGCCGTCCTCCTGCTCGTGCAGAAGGCGACCGGGTACGCGCTCGGCAGCTTCGGCGGCCTGGTGGTGCCGTTCGAGGACCAGTGGTGGCGCTTCCTCACCGCCCCCTTCGCCTACGTCGACGTCGGCTACCTGTTCGTCGTCGCCGTCGGCCTGGCGATCTTCTCCACCGGGCTGGAGCGTCGCCTCGGCACCGCGCCGACGGCGCTGCTGCTGGTCGCCTGCGGCTCGCTGGGGATGCTGGTCGCCGATGCGATCGCCAACGCCCGCGGGGACCTCGTCGTCATCGCCGGTGGCAACGGGATGGCCCTCGGAGCCGTCGCAGCCTGGTTCACGATGCGGCGTGCCGAGGCCCACGGTGCGATCGACGACGACTACGACGCGATCGGCGTGGTGGTGGCCGCCGCGGTCCTTCTTGCCCTGCCGATCTTCGACTCCACCGCAGACCCCTTCGCCGGCCTCGTCGGCGGCGCCGTCGGCGGCCTTGCCGGCCTGGCCGCCGCGGCGCTTCGCGATTAGGCTGGCTGAGTGCCCGCGGACGACGAGCAGCTGGAAGCCGCGATCGAGCGGCTGGTCGACGCCGAGCGGTTCGCGGAGGCGGAGCGGATCGTCGCCCGGGCTGCCCCGCAGCTGCAGAAGGTTCTTGCCGCGGCGCTCGCCGAGGGCGGCTGGTTCGGCGAGTCCCACGACGCGGAGACGCTGAAGGCGGCGACCGCGCCCGACCCCGACGAGCGCGTCGCGGCGGTGCGCTCCCTGCTCGCGGAGGAGGCGAGGATGGGGATGATGGTCGGGGTCGCCGTCGGCTGGGCATTGCATGGCGAGATGAACGACGTCCAAAATCCGGAAGGAGAGCGCTGAGAGATGGAGATCCGATTTCACGGTCATTCGTGCTTCGAACTGAGCGAGGGGGACACCAGGGTCCTGATCGACCCGTTCCTGAAGCCGAACAACCCGGCGGCGGTCGCGAGCGCCGAGAACGTCGAGCCGACCCATATCGCCATTTCCCACGGCCACGCCGACCACACGGCCGACGCCGTCGGGGTCGCGCTGCGCTGCGGCGCCGAGTGCGTGGCGGTCGTGGAGATCGCCGAATGGCTCAAGGAGCTGGGTGTTGAGAAGGTCAATGACCCGAACCTCGGCGGCACCGTGCGCTTTGAGTGGGGCTGGGTGAAGCTCGTGCCCGCCTGGCACACCAGCACGCTTCCCCGCTCGGCCGACGCCCTGTTCAGCCCGACCGCGGGCATCGTCGTGGGCACCCCGGCCGGGCTGCTGATCAACCTCGGCGGCGTCACCGTCTACCACGCCGGCGACACCTGCCTCTTCAGCGACATGAAGCTGATCGCCGAACGCAACCCGGTCGACGTCGCCCTGCTGCCGATCGGCGGCCACTACACGATGGACCGCCACGACGCCGCGGTCGCGGCCGGGTTCGTCGGTGCCGGCACGGTGATCCCGATGCACTTCGACACCTTCCCCCCGATCGAAACCGACGCCGCGGCCTTCAAGTCAGAGGTCGAGGAGAAGACCTCTTCGACCGTGGTCGTCCTGGCGCCGGGAGAGTCGCACTCGACGGGTTGAGGACCCCTCAGGCCGGGACTCTCAGTAGCTGGGGGCCGCGGGTGCTTCCACGGCGCTGTCGTCGGCGAGGGACGATGCTTCCCCCAGCGGTTCCGGCGGCGGCGGTGAGCTTTCGACCGGAGGCGCGCTTTCGACCGGAGGGGCGGGAGCGGGTTCCGGCGCCGGTCCGCCTACCGTGACCACAACGGTGTCGCCGGTGGCGGGGGCTCCCGCGCCGGGGGACGGCGCCCCGGCGTCGATGCCGGCTGTGGACTGAGGCGTCGCCTCGGCGCCTCCGCTGGGCTGGTCCCCGGCTTCGCCGGCGGGCGCTTCAGAGTCGGTCGGTGTCGTTTCCTCTTCGACCGGGGCCGGTTCGACGGGGACGGGCTCCGTTGCGGCCCGCGGGTGGGCGGGGGCCGGCACGGCCTGCTGGGCCATGGCGACGGACGGGGCCGAGCTGTGCACGTGGGAGATCTTGGCTTCGCCGCTGTTGCTTGGTGTCGTCGCGGTCTGCTGCTCCACGCCAACCGCGCCGGCGGTGATCACGGCGGCGGTCACGACCCCGGCGACCGCCTTGGTGCCGATCGCGCCGCCGATCGCGCCGATGCCACCGGCCGCGCTGCCGGAGCTGAGTGCCGCACCGACGCTGCCGACGGCGCCGGCCCCGGTGGCGCCCGCGCCCGTTGCGCCCGCCGCGCCACCGGTACCTGCTCCTCCCAGGCCGAGCTTGGAGAGAATGAAGCTCTTGAATGCGACCAGCGGTCCCACCGGGACCAGCGCCGCGAGCACCTTGTCGTTGGAGCGCAGCTGGGAGCGGAAGTCCGAGCACTCGTCGCAGTCGCGGACGTGGCGCCGCACCGGACCGGAGAGCTTGCGCAGCCCCTCGGCGGCCTCGGCCAGGTCGATCCGCACCTCGCCGCAGGTCAGCTGTCGCGCCTGGCTCGCCTCGGCAAGCGAGATCCGCGCCCGCACCAGCAGCGACTTGACGGAGGGGACGCTGGTCTCCATCGCCTGCGCGATCTCCTCGTAGGACATCGCGTCCATCTCGCGCAGCAGCAGGGCGGAGCGCTGTGTCTCGGGCAGCTTGCCGACGTCGGTGAGGAGCTGGCGGAACTCCTCGCGGTTGTGTGCCTTCTCCGCTGTCGAGGCGGCCTCGACCTCCGGCACCATGTCCATCGATTCCTGCGCGTCGGCGGTCGGTTTGCGCAGGTGGTTGAGGCAGCGGTTGCGGGCGATCCGGTACAGCCACGGCCGCAGGTTGATCTCGCGCTCGTCGGCGAGCATCGCCCGGTAGGCGTTGACGAAGACCTCCTGCAGGACGTCCTCGGCGTCCTCGGTGGAGTGCAGCATCTGGCGGCAGAAGCCGAGCAGCCGGCCCTGGTAGCGATCGACGATCGCCTCGAAGGCGCCGGGGTTGCCGGCGCGGGCCATGGCGATCAGGCGATCGTCGCCCTGCAGCTTGAGAAGGGGGGAACGCCGGGCGAGAAGTCCGCGGCGACTGGCGTGGGTGAGAGCTGATGCCTCCAAGCGAATCCTCCAGGGAAGGCGTTGTCTTCTAGCCCTAAGGACACCGTAGCACCGGGGTAGTTGCGGTACCTCACCAGTTTTTAGTGCGGCTTTAGAAATGCAAATCCGGGGCGGGAATGCCCGGGGCGGGATTCGAACCCGCAAGCCCCCCAGTGGGGCAACGCCTTTTAAGGGCGCCGCTTTTGCCAATTTCGCCACCCGGGCAGGCCGATGGTAGCCGGGCGCTTGTGGCGCGCGGGTCCTGTCGTGGGGCAGGGGGGCCTGCGGGCAGTCCACGGGCTGTCCTCGACCCCCCTGCCCCACGCCACCCGCGCGAGGGGCGTGTCCACTTCTACCTCGGCGTGCCTTTAGGCTCCCAGCTTCTATGGACCACGGCGGGCGCGTTGTTGCAAAGGTGCTTAAGAGCAGAGGCGTGACGCATCTCTTCACGCTCTCTGGGGGCCATCTGTTCTCTATATACGACGGCTGCAGGGCCGAGGGGATCGAGATCGTCGATGTGCGGCACGAGCAGACGGCGGCGTTTGCGGCCGAGGGGTTTGCCAAGGCGACGCGGCAGGTGGGCGTTGCCGCGTTGACCGCGGGGCCGGGAGTGACCAATGGCCTCAGCGCGATCGCCGGGGCGCAGGCGAACTGCTCGCCGGTCTGCGTGCTGGGCGGCCGGGCGCCGGAGATGCGCTGGGGGTCCGGCTCGCTGCAGGAGATCGACCACCTGCCCTTCGTCTCGCCGTTGGTCAAGTCGGCCGAGACGGTGAAGGAGCCGGGCCAGATCGCCGCCCGGACGGCAGCTGCCCTGGATCTATCCCTCGCCGCGCCGTACGGGCCGACCTTCGTCGACTACCCGCTCGACGTCGTCTTCACCGAGGCGGAGCTCGAGCTGCCGCCGGTTCCGGCGCCCGAGGCGGTCCCGGCCGAGGGCGTCGAGGAGGCCGCGGCGCTGCTGGCCGCTGCCGAGCGCCCCGCGATCATGGCCGGGACCGGTCTCTACTGGGGTCGGGGCGAGGACGAACTGCGCGCCCTGGCGGAGCAGCTTGGCATCCCCGTCTTCCTCAACGGGCTCGGTCGCGGTTGCCTGCCGGCCGACCACGAGCTCGCCTTCAGCCGCGCCCGTGGCGCCGGGCTCGGCGGGGCCGACGTGGCGCTGGTAATCGGCGTGCCGCTCGACTTCAGGCTCGGCTTTGGCACCAGCGTCGCCGAGGAGGCGAAGCTGATCCGCCTCGATGTCGCGCCGAACGCGCTCAGCGCCAACCGGGCGCCGCAGGTCGACCTGGTCGGCGACGTCGCCGCCAGCCTTGCCGCGATCCGGGAAGCGGTGGGGCACGGGGGAGGTCGCACCGAGTCATGGCTTGGGCAGCTGCGCAAGATCGAGGAGGAGAAGCGGGCGGCCGAGCAGGAGGAGCTGAACGACGCGCGCTCGCCGCTGCACCCGGTGCGCGTCTACAAGGAGCTGGGCGAAGTGCTCGATCGCGACGCGATCGTCGTCGGCGACGGCGGCGACTTCGTCTCCTACGCGGGCCGCTTCGTCGAGACCTACCAGCCCGGGTGCTGGATGGACCCGGGGCCGTTCGGCTGCCTCGGCGCCGGCCCGGGACAGGCGATCGGCGCCAAGCTCGCCCACCCCGAGCGCCAGGTCTGCCTGCTGCTCGGCGACGGTGCCTTCGGTTTCGCCGGGATGGAGTTCGACACGATGGCCCGCCACGGCCTTCCCGTGGTCGGCGTGATGGGCAACAACGGAATCTGGGCCCTCGAGCATCACCCGATGAAGTTCCTCTACGGCTACTCGGTGGCGGCCGAGCTGCGGCCAGAGACTCGCTACGACCAGATGGTCGAGGCGCTTGGCTGCGACGGGGTGCTCGTGCGCGAGCCGAGCGAACTGCGTCCCGCCCTGGAGCGGGCATTCGAATCTGGGCGGCCGACCCTGGTCAACGTGCTCACCGACCCGGACGTCGTCTACCCGCGCAAGTCGAACCTGGCCTGAGCCGGAACCGGGCAGAGAATCGGCCGCCATCTCTGGCGGCCGATTCAAGCTTGGCCCCTCAGGACGGGCAGGGGTACGTCTTCAGGGACCAGTCCTTATTTGGTGGGCTCAGACGGCGGGAGGCGCCATGATGCGGCAATCATCCGAGCCCTGTACCGGGTCTGCGGCAGGTATTGCCCCACCTCTTTCCCGATGGACTGATTATCTGCCTCTCTATCCGTTACGTCTAGTCGCCGCTTTCGCGACTACAGAAAACCAGGTAGGCAAACCCTAGCAGTTTTGGGGGTTAGGGTAAATGTATTACCCATATGTAGGGGCGACTGAACCTCAACTGTCCACGTGGGCCACGTACTTGCCCCTGATTGGGAATACGGGATTATCCGCAATCCAGAGCCGAAACTGCCTCGATTGTGACTCCGTAGAGGATGTCGTGCTCGGAGACCTCTACCTCTTCGAGGCCAAAAGCGCGCATCGTCTCGACCAGAATCACGACTCCCGCCACTATCGAGCGGGCGCGGTCGGGGTGCAAACCGGGGATGTCTGCCCTTTTGGCCAGTGAGGAGGAGGCAAGCTGAGAGAGCAGGCGCTGGATTGAGGGAAGGGTGAGCGTACGCCCGTGTACTTGCTGTGGGTCGTACGGCTCAAGGCCGAGCTCGATCGAGGCCAGCGAGGTGGGTGTGCCGGCAACGGCGATGGCAGCCTGGGCGACGGCGCCCGGCTGGCCCGCGACAGCGCTCTCTATAAGGGTGCGCACGTCCGCGGCCAGCGCCTCCAGCTCGAGCGCGGTCGGCGGGTCGGAGGAAATGTGGCGCTCGGTGTGGCGCACCACCCCGGCCTGCAGCGAGGTGTGGAAGGCGATCTCGCGCCCGGAGCCGACGATCAGCTCGGTCGAGCCGCCGCCGATGTCGACGACAAGGGTCGGCTCCCGAGGTGGATGCGCAGCGGTGGCTCCCATATACGTGAGGCGGGCCTCCTCCTCGCCGTCGAGCACCCGGGCCGAGAGGGCGAAGCGCTCGCGCAGCTCGGCAACGAAGGCACCGCCGTTGGACGCATCGCGCACGGCGCTGGTGGCGATCGCCTCGATTTGCTCGACCCCGGCGTCACGGCAGATCGTCATGTAGGCGGCGATCGCCTCGCACGCCGCCTCGATCGCCTCGACCGAAAGCTGCCCCGAGAGGTCGACGCCGCGGCCCAACCGCGTAACCCGGCTCTGTCGCTCGACCTCGTCGATATGCCCGCCGTCGACGTCGGAAATCAGCAGCCGAGTCGAGTTGGAGCCGACGTCGACCACGGCGACCCGATGAGAATCCCTTGCCATGCCGCCGCCACTCTAGAGCGAGCGGCCCGGCAAGCGCTGCTGCACCGCCCCACCGGCACCCGTGCTCACAGCCCAGGCGTTGCTAGCATGGGCAAACCGCCGCGGGGTGGAGCAGCCAGGTAGCTCGTCGGGCTCATAACCCGAAGGTCGCGGGTTCGAATCCCGCCCCCGCTATAGGCCGGAAGCCCGCTCTCCAAGCGGGTTTCCGCGTTTCTGGGGAGCGTCCAGAAACGTCCAAAAACGGCCCTGGGGCAAGCCCTGGGGCAAGGTGAGGTCGAAGTGAGGTCGATCCAGGCCTTGCGCGGCGCCTTCGGTCCACCTACGTTCGGCCGCGAGCAACGCAGAGATAAACGGCCCCGGCGACGTTGTAGCGCCCCGGGGCCCGGCACCGAAGGACACGCCTTCGATGCGAGAGAGACCGTACCGACGTAGGCCGTTCTGGACCGCGTCGCGGGCTTCTCCTCGGTGCCTCGATCGAGAGGAGGGCACCGTGCCCGGCACCGTCACGACCATCGACCGCGACCAGCGCGAGGGGCTCTATGAGCTGGTTCGCAACCACCTCGGCAGCGTCGAGGACTTCTGGATCGCCTTGGAGCGCACCAGGGACTTCACCAAGGCCGAGCGCTTGGGCCTGGAGTTCGCCGAAGACTTCCGGCTCTTGGCCGACATCGGCTGGGCCGAGAAAGACGAGCGCGAGACCTTCGAGCTGACCATGCCCGCCCACGACCTGATGGAACTGCTCCAGCGCCTGCACGCCGAAGCCGTGCCGGTCCTGGTCGAGTCGGGCGCCGAGTCTCAGTCCAGCCGCGACGACGCGGAGACGGACCAGCGCTTCCAGCTCGGCTACGAGGCCTGCAACAAGCTCTTGGACGAGCTGGACCCGCGCGAGGCGGATCGCGGACGGGCCGAGCGCCCCGCACCGCGGCGGACCCGGTCCAGTTGCCCGCACGGAGACCGACCGTGAGCGGCTGGCGGTGCCGACCGGCCCGGACGGGTCGGTGCCTAAGCGAGCCGTTCCCCGAGCGGCTCCCGCGCGCTCTGAATCACCTGGTGCTGACGGGGACGCTCCTGGACGAGCCGCACGAGGAGAGGAGTCCGCGCGGCGACGCGGTCACCCTGCTGCGTCTCGGATTCCCGGTGCGCGACCCGGAGCGGCCCGAGGACCTGTGGACCCTGGCGCAGTGTGGGGTCGAAGTGCCGGCCGCGATCGCGAGGCGAAGCGTGCCGGGCCTGCGGGTCGGCGGTCCGGTCCTCGCGTGGGGTCAGCTCAGCGACCGCGAGGCAATCGGGGACGACAGCCAGCATGGCGTGATCGTCGCCACCTTCGTTCACTCGGCTGCCCCGCCTGACCCGCCGCCGCGCCTGTTCGTGGTCAGGGGACGCTGAGGGAGAGCGGGAGCAATCGTGACTTTCCGAGGGCCAAGGCGCAGGCCACGGGGAGGGGCGGATGGACCGCTCGCAGTTGGGCGGTCCGCCGCTTCCTGCCTTGGCCCTCGGAAAGTCACGATTGCCGACTGAGTCACTGCGGGGCGAGCCGTGGAGCTGCGTCGCTGCGAGGAGTGCGGCCGAGAGCTGTTCGACCTCCAAGGCGGCCCGCCGCCGGCACGGTGTGAGGACTGCGTTCCGGACACCGGACCGGGCAGCCCACTCGTTGAGCGACTGGCGACCAACCTCCGGCGGCTTCGTCAAAAGGCAGGTATGGAGAAGCCCGAGCTGGCTCGGCGGGCAGCGCTCAAGGTCGAGGCCTCGCGCTTCGAGGACGGCGCGCACGAACTGAGCGCGACCAGGGCGCTCAGGCTCGCGCACTCGATGGGCGTCTCGATCGACGAGCTGGTCGAGCGTGTCTACTGGAACCCCGGCGAGCGGGTGCGCAAGCCCGGCGACCGCCTGCGCTCTCAGAACGGCTCGCCGGTGTTTCTCTCGTGCTGCCCGCCAACGCGCCCGTCTTCGATCCGCCGCCGCCGCGCTATCCGGTCAGCAGCCGTCTGGAGGCCGCCGCGATATTCGGGCAGAACGTCCGCGCCGCCCGCGAACGCCGGCACCTGACGCAGGCGAAGCTGGCCCGCGCCGCCGGCCGTCAGCAAGGCCGGTCTGTCTCTGATCGAGCGAGGCGTCCGCGAGACGATGATCGAGCACCCTGCTGTCCCTGGCCCGTGCCCTGGAAGTCACGCCTGGCGTTCCCGCTGGGGGCATCGCCTGGGAGGCTCTACCAGCCGTCCTGTGCAGCTACGGCCCGCCAGGGCCGCGCTCAGCGCCACGACGCCCACAGCCTCGACGGCCCGATCAAGCGGCTCTGGGGTGAGGGCAGGACGGCCGGTGAGATCGCGGATGCGGTCGGAGCATCGCCGGGAGCCGTCTCGGCCATCGTCCGCCGCTTGCGCGAGCACGGCGACCGGCTCGCGCATCGCAGCCCGCCCACGCGAGCCGTCCACGAAGGGGCACGGCGGCGGCGTGGCAAGCGGATCGCGGCCTCTCCTTCGGTGCCCGATCCCGTTGCCACCGACCGCGAGCAGCCCGCCGACGACTCCGGCCGACCGGACGTATCAGAGCGCGAAGCAGCCGCCCGCATGGGCGCCAACGTCGCGTTTCACCGCCAGGCCGCCGGGCTCACCCTCCGCGGCTCGGGGAAGCGACCGAGGTCGATCGGACCTATCTGCACCGAATCGAGAACGGAAGGGCTGGCGTCCCGAGGATCTCTCTCGTCCTGAGGCTGGCGGCGAGCCTCAACGTGTCCTGCGCGCGAGTCACCGCGGGCATCGCCTGGGACCCGAGTGTCGGGAAGTTCAAGCTCGAGGCCGAGAGTGACAAGGTCTCGGGCGGAAAGCGCCTTGGACAGAACGTTCGCTGCATCCGGCGGAAAGTGAACATCTCCCAGCAGGCCCTCGGCGCACGCGCCGCTATGTGTCGCGGCGACGTGGTCAACTTCGAGCGCGGCAGCCGGAACTTCCGAATCTTCGCGGCGGTCAGGCTGGCCGGGGCGCTTGGGGTCGACCTCGCAGACCTGTTCTCGCGGGTGGGAGACTGGTACGTCCGACCGCTCCCGGCGCCCGAATACGGCCCGGAAGATCATCCGCCGACCAAAGCTGAGCGTGACGCTCTGCTTGCGCGCCTCTGGCGAGAAGGAAGATCCGAACGCGACATCGCCGAAGCGCTCGATTCGAAGGTCGGCACCGTTAGTTCCTACGTGCGCGAACTTCGTGACGCAGGGGAAGATCTTCCCTATCGTCGCTCTCCTCGCCAATCGGCAGAGAGCGCAGCGCGCGGTCGGCGTGCCCATGCCAGCGTGCGCTTCCGCTGAAAGGTGCCGAAACGTCAGGCCGCGCCTCACTCAAGCTCGCCGATGCGGTTGAACCCGGTTTCGACCTCTCAGCCAGCCCCCTGAGCAAGGTCGGAGAAGCAAGGGGCTTACGCCCACCGCCACTCGCTTGCCAAGGGAAACGCTTCTTTGTTTGCGCGGAAGCGCGCATTCGAAAACTAAACATGCTGGCATTTCCAGGCAAAGAACCCTAGCCTTCCTGACATAATAGAAAAAAAAGTTTGACCATACGTCCCAAAGTCTGATTGAGTCACTCGTCAGAATCGGCGGTCCACGCCGAACGCACGGGAGAGGGTTCGCACATGGGAGAGGAGCTCGCAATATGACTCGGTCTGACTCAGCTCGATTAGGCAGCTCAAGCGGGCCGAGCTCCAGGCGGCGGGTGGGCCCGCGCGAAGTCCGAGCCTGGGCTCTGGCTGCCCTGGCGACCCTGCTGCTCCTCGGCTGTGTGAGTGCCACCACCGCCCATGCAGAATGCGAAGGCGAATGCACACCGGAACAGGCCGAAACCGGCCTCGCCGAACCGCCGGCATGGGCGGCCGGACGGGAAATCCATTTCGAAGCGGAATCGGCAGAAGCCTCGGCTTACACGGCTGAAGAAATGCAAGCCGGCGAAAGCGAAAGCGAAACTCAAGTCGGTCCGCTGGAATACCGCGAAAGTGGCAAAGGCGTGCAGGGCACGCCCAAGGTCTACGTGATCTTCTGGGGCAAAAAATTCATGACCACCGAAGCGGGCGAAGAAGTAGAAATACTGAGCATGGCACTGCTCGAAGGCCTCTCGGGTTCCGCCTATCAAGGCCTGCTAACGCAATACTTCGACTCTGGGGGCACCATCTCCCCGACGCTAAAATCCATAACGGCGTATCCAGATGAAAGCGTTACCGCGCCGAAAGAAATCAACCAAGTCAAGGTCGAAGAAGAGATCACAAGCGTCATCAAAAACAAAAAATGGGAAGTCGAACCGGATGCCCAATTCCTTCTCGTGTCCGCCCCGGGGTCGACATATGAAGCCGAATTTGCGGAAGCCAAGGGATGCTCCTATCACGGGGTTATCAAAAAAAGCGGCGAAGCGGACATCATCTACGGTTTCGTTCCGTATCAGGGCGATCGCCCTATAGCAAAAGCAAATGCATATCGGCGGGCAACCCCGGCAAAGATCCCATCCTGAAGACATCGAAGAGCGTGTCGCATGAGTACGCCGACGCCGTAACCGATCCCTATCCAGGGGTCGAAGCAACATCCACATGGCGAGATTTCACAAAGTCTACCCTCCCCGAGATCGCCGACATGTGCCAGCTGGAAACCGGCTTCACATTGCCCTCGGGCGGCTATGCCCAGAACCTCTATGACAACCACCTCCATGCCTGCAGCCACTCCGACCTGGAACCGCCTCACGCTTACGCGATCACCGATGCTCTGTCATTTGTGACCAGCGAAAAAGCAACCCTGAAGGGGCGAGTCAACCCGGTGGGGCTGAAATCCGAATATTACTTCGAATATGGCAAAACCGAATCCTACGGGTCGAAAACGGCCAATGTGAATACTGAAGAATCCGGCTTCAAAGATCAGAGCGTCAGCCAAGCCGTGTCGGGACTCTCGCCGAGCACCGACTATCACTACCGGGTCGTGACCACCAACAGCACGGGCACCACCTCCGGTCAGGATCGGAAATTCACCACCGGAACAGGCAAAGCCCCGATCGTCTCCACCGCGTCGGCGACGGGCGTAGAGATGTTTGAGGCGATTCTGCGTGGCACCGTGAACCCCAACGGCTTTGCGACGACGGACCAGTTCGACTACGGCCTGACCGAATCCTACGGCTCGAGCACGCCAAGCGAAAGCGCGGGCACCGGCCCTGCCGAAGTCGCGAAGGGCTACACGCTCACCCACCTGACGCCGAATAAAACTTACTACTTCCGCCTGAAAGCGTCGAACAGCAAAGGCTCCGGCGAAGGCGAAAAAGCCTCCTTCAAAACCAAAGCTCTGGTACCGACTTATGAAGCGTCCCACGGCTCCAGCGGCACCGGCAACGACCAGTTCAAACACCCCGCGGGCATCGCAAGCGACTCCGAAGGCAACACCTGGGTCGTCGACATGGAAAACGCCCGCCTGCAAAAGTTCGACAGGGAAGGCAAATACGTAACCAAATTCGGTAAAGAAGGCAAAGGCAAATGCGAACTCATACGGCCCAAGTCGGTGGCGATCGACTCCGAAGGCCACATCTGGGTCGATGACGCCGGCAACTACCGGGTCACCGAGTTCAACGAAGCCGGCGAATGCTTCACCCAGTTCGGCAAAATGGGCACCGAAGAAGGCCAGTTCTTCGACGCGGAAAGCATTGCGATCACCACAAAAACGACATCTGGGTCGCCGACACTTACAACAAGCGCCTTCAGGAGTTCGACCACGAAGGGAAATTGATCAAAGTCGTGCAGCCGGAAAGCGGCAAACCCGGCCACCTGGAAAACCCCGGCGGCATCACCATCGATCCCGCAGGCAATGTCTGGGTGGTCGACTGGATGGCGAACCGGGTCATCGAGTTCAACGAAGAAGGCTCCTACCTTCGGGAATTCGACTTCAAAGGCACCGGTAGCGGCGACGGCCAGTTCAAACATCCCGACGCCATCTCGGTGGACGCCAACGGCGCCGTCTGGGTTGGCGACGAAGGCAACGCTCGGGTCCAGGTGTTCAACGAAGCAGGCGAATACATAACGAAATTCGGCTCCAAAGGTTCCGGGAAGAACAGTTCGACTTCGAATACCCGATGGGCATCCTCTCCGAGGGGGATGGCGAAGTCTGGATCACCGATGCCAGGAACAACCGCATGGTGAAGTGGACGATCCCGAGTCTGACCCCTACCTACTCGAGCTCTTTCCGGCTCCAAAGGAGTAGCTGACGGCCAGTTTGAAGAACCCGCGGGCATCGCAGTCAATCCGATGAATGGAAACTTGGCGGTCTCCGACGAAGTACACGCCCGCATCGAGGTGTTCAGCGAAGCGGGCACCTTCATCAGGAAATTCGGCAAAAATGGCAGCGGCGACAAAGAATTCAAAGAACCGCGAGGAGTCGCGATCGACGCCGAAGGAAACATCTGGGTTACGGACACCGGCAACAACCGTGTTCAGGAGTTCGCCGAAGACGGAACCTTCATAAGGAAGTTCGGCACCAAAGGCAGTGGCGACGGCGAATTCAAATCGCCGAAGGGACTGGGGATCGACTCAAAAGGCAACGTCTGGGTCGCCGACAGCGAAAACGACCGGGTTCAGGAGTTCGACAAAGAAGGCAAATATCAGCGTAAATTCAGCACAGGGACCAATCCAATCGGCGTCGCCATCGACCCCAAAGGCAACGTCTGGAGTACCAACGAAGAAGAAACAGGTGTAATCGAAGAGCACACCGAAACCGGCACACTGATGAGGAAAATTATTTCGAGTGGCAAAGGCACCGGGCAGCTGCTGAAACCCAAGCGCCTCGCAATCGGCCTCAACGGAGAACTGTGGATCCCCGACGCGGGAAACAACCGAGTCGAGGTATTCAACCAGAAAGGCGAATACATAACGAAATTCGGTACCTCGGGGTCGGACAATGAACGGATGAACTTTCCAGTCGCCCTAGCCCTCGATGTTAAGGGGAACATATGGGTGACCGACAACAAAAATCAAATCGATCACTGGATCAGGTAGGCACGTGGGTGTCGTGGCGATCCAGGTCCCGCCTTGCGAGGTAGTTGGCAGGTGCCAAGTCGATCAGTTAAGTTGAACAATTGTGGATATCCAGATTAACTGGGGTCAGACAGACGATTTTCTACCGGTGGTCCTAAGATCGCCGGCGACTACGAGGCGGGTTCAGCGCGTATGACGACGACGACTAACCCGAGACCGTCCTGCAATCGACGAGTGCGAGAGGAACTGTGATGAAAATGGGTTTCTGGCGGCGCGCCTGTCGGTGGCTGATTGTCGTTGGCTCTGTCGCGCTGATGTCTTCGATTGCAGCTGCGGCTGCCGCGGCTGAACCCCCCACGATCGAAAAAGAGTCGGTCTCGGGAATCACTTCCACCAACGCGATCCTCGAAGCGCAGATCAGTCCACATAGCGAAGAAGGTGCGCAGGTTCAGTTCCAGCTCGTCACCGATCCGGAAGAATACCTCTCGGAAATCTTCTGTCCATATCCTCCGCCTGAATCGACGCCAATATGCCTCGGCGAATATGCAGAAGGTGTCTTGCCGGTCCGCTATGTCTTCGAAGAACCCCACCAGACGAAACTCAACCTCTCAAAAAACGGCGTCACCCTGACGCCCAGCACCCTGTATCACTACCGGATTCTGGCGGCCACGGCGATTTTTGGCGAAGATACGATCGAGTGGGAACCGCCGATCGTCATCGGCCCCGATCAGACCTTCACCACGCTTGAAGAAGAACCGACCGGCCCCACCAACCTCCGCACCCTGACCCTGAAAAAGTCGGCCGGCGGCACGGGCGGAACCGGCTCGGTCTCCTCCAAACCGAAGGGGATCAACTGCGGCGATCGGCCTGCAACCGAAGCGGTCGCCAAGATGTATGAGAACAGCGTCGTCGTCCTCAAGGCCAAGGCCTCGACCGGCTCGACGATCGCCGGATGGAAGGGCTGTGCAACCTCGACCGGCGTAGGCGGCGTCGAAGGCACCTGCGAAGTGACGATGAGCGCCGCCAAAGAAGTCAAAGTCGCCTCAGGTCTCGGCGCCTCTAAAGGAAATCATCAACGCGCAACCGACTGACGTTCTCCAAGAGCGCCACCAAGGCAAAGGCACGGTCAGGGCTATGGCTCCCTAGCTGCGAAGCCGAATGCAGCTCACACCGCGGTCCTCTACCAGGGTCCGGTCGGTGCCAAAGCGGGCAAAACGGTCACCCTAAAGGAGGTTCCCGCCTTCGGCTCTGAATTCACGGGCTGGAGCGGTTGCGAATCAGAACCGGAAGGCAACTGCGTGGTGACGATGGAAAGCGCGAAATCGGTTAAAGCCAAATTCGCCCTCAAACCGACCGCGACTCTGACCCTGAACAAGGGCGGCACCGGCTCCGGCACGGTCTCCTCCAAACCGAAGGCGATCACTGCGGAGCTACCTGCACCACGCAGGACGCGTCGGTCCCCACCGGGGAAACGATCGTCCTCAAGGCCAGGGCGTCCACGGGCATGACGCTGAGCAGCTGGTCAGGCTGTAAAGCCGAAACCGGCGTCGGCACCGCCGAAGGCACCTGTACGGTCTCGCTCTCCGGGGCAAGCGCCGTGACGGCTTCCTTCTCGGGCACCGCCAAAGCCATCGCCAACGCACAGAAACTGACCCTGACCAAGGCCGGCAGCGGCCATGGCACGGTCAAAGCAGCCGGGCTGACCTGCGAAGTGCTCTGCACCTCGACGATCTCGCTCTACCAGGGCCCAACTACGAAACCAGGCAAGACGGTGACCCTGAAAGCCACCTCGGCTCCGGGCTCCAAAACCGTCGCCTGGAGCGGCTGCGAATCAGAACCGGAAGGCAGCTGCGTGGTGACGATGGAAAGCGCAAAGAACGTCACCGCCACCTTCGGCGAACTCGAATAGAAGGCGTCCGATCTAGCGCGGCCCACAAGCCGCAGGGCAGCCTGCGGCCAGAAATGGACGACCCCGCAGCAACTGCTATCGGGGTGAACGGGCTTTAGTCAGATACGCGAATCTCGACAAATGATCGAGCGACCTCTCCGAACCGCTCGAAAGTCTCCCGTGTTTCTTTTTCTGTATATGGGCTAGTTCCCCACGAATTTCATCCCAGGGGGTGGCGCGAGGCGCCGCTCATCCGCGTAGGGGGTGAGGGGACCCGGATAGCAGGGGCCCAGAACGCCTGCCCAGAAGGGCCGGCAGGACAAGGAGAGAGAAATGTCTTCTCGATTGGGAGGACCGGCCCACCGGCCGGTCGCGATAGCCCTATGCCTGATGGCGAGCTGCGTGGCGACCGCAGTCGTCTTCGCGGCAACGGCCAACGCCGCCCAGTACAAGATGGTGGCCTGCGCCGCCACCTCCGGCGTGCCGCCCTACACCACCCAGACCAACACGATCAACGCCCAGCACCCGAACGGCATCTTCGACTTCGGCAACTACTGCGGCGGGGCTGGCGGTGACCCTCCGGGGATGCCGCCTTCATGCGCATCTCCGAGCACGAAGCCTCGGGCAACGCGGGTGAAGGCGCCTACGGGCGCGATCGTCTTCGAAACGCCGTGGTACGTCCACTTCAAGTCCGGCGGCGGCTACACCCGCGAGCCCAACGCCTTCAACGAAGGCTGGCGCGCCCGCTTCTGGGGCCTCGACTTCTCCAACAATGGGACGGTCTTCCTCAACCAGGGCGCCGGGCTGTCGAACTCGGGAACCAACTGGGCAACTACCTCCTCCTTCGGCTCGCACCTGTGGCCCTTTGGCAGCTACCTGGACTTCCACCACTTCTACTTCGAACTGCTCTGCGTGCGCCCGGCCGGCTGCGACCGCGCCAACTACAACGCCGTCGACGCCAACGGCTTCGTCTTCATCCTGAGCGACGACTCGCCCTCGCAGGTCTCCTTCTTCAACACCGACTCGCCGCTGATGGCGGGCCAGTGGGTGCGCGGCACCCAGGGGGTCTTCTGGAACTCCGCCGACAAGGGCTCGGGGATGCGCTTCGAGCGGGTGCGGATCGACGGCGCCGAGCGACACGTCATCGACTTCCAGGCGATGGGCCAGTGCAACGCGACCGCCTCGCAGACCAACGGCGAGTTCGCCCGCGTCTACCAGCCCTGCCCGACCGGCGGCCCGTGGGGGCGTGAGTACGACTTCGACACCGCGGGCCTCGCCGACGGCTCGCACAGCCTCTCGGTATGCACCCAGGACTACGGTCAGTACCAGGGCCTGAACGGCACCGGTGGCGAAAGCTGCGTATCGCGCACGATTCACGTCGACAACACCGCGCCGGGCGCCCCGGCCGGGCTGCACGTCCTGAGCTCAAACCCGGCTCGCTACCTCGACCATTTCGGTGCCCAGTTCTCGCTGCCGCCCGACCCCGGCTCGCCGATCGCCAAGGTCCACTATGAGGTCATAAATGCCGCGGGCGAGGTCATCGAGCCCGAGCAGGTCGTCTCGGGGACGAACCCGACCGAAATCGCCGAAGTGAAGGGTCCGGCCAAGGCGGGCGAATACCGGCTGAAGGTCTGGCTCGAAGACTCGGTCGGCCTCGTCGGCTCGGCCACCACGGCGCCGATCCCCCACGACACGACGCCCCCGGCGGCGCCGCAAGGCCTGCAGGTGACAGCGCCGGAAACCGCGCGCTCGGCCGACGGCTTCGACGTGCGCTGGCAGAACATCGCCGACTCTGGATCGCCGGTCGACGCAGCTCATTACCAGGTGCTCGATGGCGCGGGCAAGGTCGTGGTCCCGACCCAGGCCGTCAGGGGCGAGGGCGTCACCGCGATCGAAGATCTCGACACGCCCAGCCAACCCGGCCCCTATGTCCTGCGCCTTTGGCTCTCCGACGAAGAGGGCAACGTCGGCGCACCGGCGACGGCGCCGCTCTCCTACCAGTGCGTTCGCTCCGATGCGGGCGAGGCGAACTCGCTCAGCGCCGGGGTGGGTACCGACCAAGGCCCCGAGGCGGTCGTCCGCCAGGGCGAAGGCTCGATCCTGACCGGCCGGCTGGCCGAGAACGGCGACGGGCTGGCGGGCGCGCCGGTCTGCGTCTTCGCCCGCGTCCTCACCGAAGGGAAGCGCGAGTTCCTCGGGATCGCGATGAGCCGGCCGATGGGCGGCTACAGCTTCGCGATCCCGGCCGGTCCCTCGCGCGAAGTGAGCGCGGTCTATCGCTCCGGGCACCGCGAACTCGGCGCCAAGGCGCTGTTGCAGACGGTCGTCCACCCGGACTTCGGGGTGCGGCGCAAGGTCGTGCGCAACGAGGGCACCGCCCGCTTCACCGGCTACATCCCGGGACCGGACAACGACAACGTCGTGGTCGTCCTGCAGGTCAGGAAGGGCAAGGGCTGGCTCGCCTTCCGCCGCTACAGAACGCGCGCGGGCGGCAAGGTGACGGTCGGCTACCGCTTCACCCGCACCGAGCACCCGACCCGCTACGTGATGCGCGCCCAGGTCCGCTCGCAGGCGGGCTATCCGTACCTGCAGGGCAACTCCGACCCGCTGACGCTGATCGTCCAGCCCTCAGGGCGGCGCCGGTAGCGATGGGCGCGCGTCGCGGCGACGGGAGGCGGGGACCCGGGCTCGGGGAGGGGCCCGGGTTCCCCGCGCGGGGCAAAGCCCGATCGGGACGCCGTCGCAAGGCCGCGACCCCGGGGAGAAGGCTGAGCCTCGCCGAGGCCGAGTTCTACGCGCGGGTCTACGACCCGGCGCGCAGGGGCTCGATGGCCGAGCTGCGCCGCCGCGGCTGCTCCGACCAGGAGGCCGAGGAGCTCTTCGCCGCCTCCTACGCGAAGGTGATGGAGTCCGTCGACCCGATCGAGCGGGAGTTCTCCTCCCCTCAGATGGTGCGCTTCGTCAAACGCGCCTGCTGGCACCGCCTGGTCGACGAGCGCCGCCGTCGCATCGTGCGAAGCGAGCCGCCTCCCAGGCCGGCCGAAAGCCCCACCGAGCAGCCCGGGGAGCTGGCCGAGGAGCGCGAGACGGTGGCGGCAGGCCGCGAGGCGCTGGCGATGCTGCCCGAGCGCGACCGGCTGATCTTCCTCCGCCGCCACCTGCTCGGCATGCTGCCCGAGGAGATCGTCGCCGAGACCCCCGGGCTCAGCATGCGCACCTACCGCAAGATCATCCAGCGCGCCAATACGCGCGTGCTGGCGTCCTTCGAGCGGATCGAGGCGGGGGAGCGCTGCGCGGAGATGGAGGGCGTCCTGCTGCGCCGCTACGTCGTCGGCGAGAGCCCGCCGGACGAGTTGCGGGCGATCGAGGCCCACCTCGCCCACTGCCGGGCCTGCGGGCAGACCCACGCCCGGATGCGCGGCTACCTCCTCGACGTGGCGAGCGGCACCCTGCTCGCCTCCGCGCTCGGCGCCGGGCATGCCCCTCCTGTCCACCTCCTCGAGCTCCTCTCCCAGGGCGCCCAGGCCCTCGGCGAGGCGAGCCGCGCCGTGCGCGAGCGGCTGCGAGACGCCCTCCTGCGGCTCGCAAGCTCGCTGCCCGGCCCCGGCACCGACGCGGGCGTCTCGCAGGCGCTCGGCGCCTCCTCGTGGCGCATCGCCTCGGCCTGCACCGCCGCGGTCGCCGCCGGCGCCTGCGTGGCGGCCGGCGTCGTGCCGGGAATCGTCGACCTCCCGGCCCACCACCGGCACCAGACGCCCCCGGCCAAGCGGGCAAGCGCTGAGAGCCCCTCGCCATCTGCTGACACGGCGGAATACACGGCACCCGCGCAGACGGTGCCCAGACCCGAACCCGCGAGCTCGACAACCTCCACGAAGCGCACCGCCACGGCGAAGCGCGAAACCGCCACCGCCGCTCGCCAAGGGTCCTCTACCGCCGCTCCCGCCTCCGGCCAGCAGGTCGCCACCGAGTTCGGGCCCGAGTCGACCCAGCCCTCGCCGTCGAGCGGCACGTCCTCGCCGACCTCGAACTCCTCGCAGGGCACCTCGGTCTCCAGCGCCACCGCGGCGAAGAGCGGTGGCTCCGGATCAGGCGGGAGCGCGAAGACCACCACTCGGTCGAGCTCCGAGTTCGGTTTGTGAGCAGCGGCGCGGCGCGCGCTTCCCACGCGCTGAAAAAAGTTCTCTCCAGTGGGGTGGCGCTGACCGACTCTC
Organism: uncultured Solirubrobacterales bacterium; assembly: GCA_963714665.1. GTDB lineage: Bacteria > Actinomycetota > Thermoleophilia > Solirubrobacterales > 70-9 > VRUE01. Next base: position 967,342 of record CAVQPE010000008.1, read on the forward strand.
CATACGTGTAAGGGGTGAAAGAGAAAAGTTCGAGGTGACTCGAACTGATCCCCGAGCGAATGGAGATCGCGATGTCAGCGAATAAATCCACTACACCTAAAGACGACACTACGGCGCCTTCGCCCACGGACTACTGGCGTGAGAAGGAAGCTCTCGCGGGTGGAGCGTCTGACGCCGACGACGAGGTTGAAGCGTCACAGGTCGAATCGGAAGCCACCGAAGAGGAGTTGGGACGGGCGCGTGTTCTCCCGCGCCGCGCTCGGATCGTCGTCGCGGCGGCGCTGACTGTCTTGGCCGTGGCGCTTGCCTGGGTCATCGTCCCCGCGCTGGTGGGGGGAGGCTCCACGCCTCGGGCCCGGCCCACACCCGAGGTCATGCATTCGAAGGCAGGGAAGGCGGATAGGCGAAGGTCGAGCCGGACCCACTGGGTGAGGGAGCCGGATGCGAACCCACAGCCGCAGCGGCGATCCGCGCTTGGAGCTTCGCAGGGAGGGCGCCGGACCCACCCACGGCATAGGCGGCCGAACCCTGTCCCGCCCCCACCGGATGATCCGAGCCAGCCACCCACATCCGACACCACGCCACCAGAACCGAGCGCTCCCGCGACGCCCCCACCGGCCGAACCGAAGGAAAAGCCGCGCCTGCGCGACGGCGCGACGGAATCGACGGAGTTCGGGCTTTAGAGCCAATGGGAGGTGAGCGGAGCATGAACCTCGATCCGAGCACGAACGGGCGTACCTCGTCGTCGCGACGCACGCCCGCATGCGAGCGGCTTCCCGAGCGGCTCGCCGAGTTGACCGCCGAGTATCTGCAGGCGATAGCCGAGCCCCACCGGATCGCGCTGCTTGGGGCGCTGACCAGCGGCGAGGCCGGGGTGCAGGAACTCGCCGATCGGGTCGAGCTTCCCCACCAGAACACCTCCCACCACCTCGCCCCTCTCTGGCGGGCCGGAATCCTCACCCGTCGCTCCGAGGGGACCGGGACCGTCTATGAGATCGAGGACTGGAGCGCCTGGTGGGTGGTGGAGCAGATCTCCGACTGGCTGCGTCCCCGTCTCGACGAGCCGCCCCGCGCCGGGTAGGGCGCCGGGCACAGGAGCCGAGGCTCCGGCCTCGGGGCTATAGCTGCCGCGCCTTTCCGGCGTGGTCTCCGGTGCCTTTGCGCCCGCGTTTCGAGGCCCGCTTTCTCGTCCCATAGCACATCGCGACCCTCGGTTCGCAAATCCGCGTTTGCGCATTTGCGGACTTGTAGACGTGGTGAATCCGCCGCGGTACTTCTGGCTTGCAAACGCAAACACACACGCCGGGGCGTGACGGGAGGTGACAGTCACGCCCCGGCAATTCCAAGGAGGGGTATGCAAGGTGAGTGGTGAGGTAGGTAAGAAACGCAGGTCGACGGATTCGAGGGTCCGCTCGCTGTCGAGTGCGACGGGACGGGTCGCGATCTGGGCCGTGATCGCCCTGCTGCTGGTGCGGGGGTTGGGCGCGGTGCTGGCTCCGGCACAGGTGAGTGCCCCGACCGCGGCTCGGGGCGAGGACGCGGATCAGGCAAGCGCCTCCCTCGCGGTGCGCTTCGCCCGCGCCTATCTCGCAAACCCCGCCCCGAGGGAGCTGGCGCCGTTCCTCGCCGAAGGCGCGAGGGTCGGTGCCGGGCGCCCGGCGATCGGCGCGAAGGTAGCCCAGGCCGAGGTGGCGGCCACACACGAGCTTGGCGGCGGTCGGGAAGTCCTCACCGTCGCCTCCGATCTCCGCGACGGGCGCAGCCTGTATCTGGCCGTCCCGATCTCCCGCTCGAGGGCGGGAGAGGCGGCGGTCTCGGGCGCGCCCTGGGTGGTCGCGGCGCCGAGCACGGCCGGGGTCGCAGCGGAGCGGCCCCGGCCGCTCGCCGGTCCTGACGCAGAGGCGATCCGGGCGCTGGCGGCGAAGTTCCTGCTCGCCTACCTCGCCACCCGCTCCCCGGGCGATCTCTCCTACCTGCTGGCGCCGGGGGCGTCGGTGGCGCCACTCGCGGGCGCGCTGGAACCGGTCGGCTCCGCCGGCTCGGTGTCCCAGCTCGGCGAGGGCGAAGGGCGGCGCCGCGCGGTGATCGTCTCGGGCCGCTTCCGCGACCCCGCGAGCGGCGCCGTCTACCGGCTCGCCTACCGCCTGGCGCTGGTCAAGCGCAGCCGCTGGTACGTGCAGGCCGTCGAGGGAGCGCCGCGATGAACCGCCGCGCCGCTCTGTTCTCACTGGCGCTGGTCGTGAGCCTGGCGATGGTTCTGCTGCTCGCACCCACAGCCCTCGCCGCCGGCAACGATGTCGGCCACAACCTCGGTGCGCTGCTGCGCAAATACGCGGGCGAGGTCTACGGCGGGATCGTCGCCGTCGTCGGCCTCGTCTTCCTGCTCAACCGCCGCTACACCGACCTGGCGATGTTCTTCGTCGCCGCGGTTCTGGTCGGCTGGCTGGTCTTCAGCTCCGACCAGATCGCAAACGCGGCGCGGGCGATCGGTCAGCAGGTGCTGCCGTGAGCGCGGGCTATGAGCCGATCCGCTCCTACCAGCGGATATTCCGGCCCGAGCGGCGGATCTACCAGGTCGAGGGGCATGTGCTGCCGGTGCCCGGCGGGGTGCCGCTGCGCTGGCTCGCCTACGCCGGCGCCGCGCTCGTCGCGGTGCTCGCCTTCTCCTCGGGCTCGCTCGCGGTGCCGGTCATCTTTGGGCTCCTCGCCTACGCCGCCGGCTTTTCGCTCGGCGGACGGGAGGAGGCGGGTCTCGCCGGGCTCGTCGCCATCGTGGCGAGCTGGCTCGCGGGGGTTGGCCTGGGCCTGCTCGACTGGCCGCTGCGACTCGTGGTGGTCCCGGTCGCCGTCGCGACGCTCGCCACCCAGGCGGCCCCCGACGGCCGCCGCGCCGACCGCTTCGCCGCCTCCTGGCTCGCCCTGCGCCTGGCGCCGCGGCGGCGCTCGCTGGGGCGGGTGCTGCCGGCGGCAGGCGTCAACCACTCCCTTCGAGGCGGGCTCTGGGTCGCGCGGGAGGCACGGTGATGAGGGAGTTCCCCCTGCGTTACGCGCGCCGCAACGTCCTAATCGGACCCGGCGGGCAGGCGGCGGCCCTCTACCGGGCCGACACGACCTCCTACCCCTTCGCCTCCGTGTCGGACAAGTGGGCGCTGCTGCACCGGCTGGAGCGCTTCGGTCACCTGGTCGGCGCCGACTTCTCGATCTGGCGTGTCAACCGCGCCTACCCCGCCGAGCGCTATGCCGAGGGGCTGGCGGGGAGCGCCGACCCTCGCCACGCCGACCCGGAGGCCTGGGGGTCCTATCTCGAAGGCCACCAGGCCCGCCTCGCCGAGATGCAGCCGAGCCTGCCCGAGGTCTACGTCGCCGTCTGCCTCGGCGAGCGGCCGAAGGGGCACCTGCGCTCGCTCGACCGCGCCCGGCGCCGGGTCGAGGAGCTGGCCGGGGTGGGAGCGCCGCGGCCGATCTCCCGCACCGAGCTTCAGGAGCTGGCCGGCGCCGAGCAGCGCTGCTTCGAGCGCCTCGGCGGGCTGCTCGGGCTGCGGCGGGCGAGCACGACCGAGTTGCAGTGGCTGCTTCGCCGCGCCGCCTGTCGCGGGGTAGCCGAGCCGGTGCTGGAGGAGAACTGGGAGCCCGACGCGCTCGTGGAGGCAGACGGCGAGGGCGGGCGCAGCTACCGGCCGCTCGGCCACGACCTCTGGCGCTGCGCCAACGCGCCGATGTCGGAGGACCCAGGCGAGCCGCCCTCGCTCGTGGTCGAGGCCGAGGAGGGAACTTCCTTCCAGGCGCTCCTCTGCGCCGGCTCACTCGCCGAGGAGGCGATCTTCCCCGGGGCGGCCGAGCTGCTGCACGCCCCCTTCGAAGACGCCGGCTTCCCCGCCGACGCCGTCCTGCATGCGCAGTGGATCGGCAACCGCGAGGCGCTGGGCCAGGTGCGAAAGCGAATCATCGACGCCGAGCACGCTTACCGCGAGCAGGCCGAGGGCGCCCAGGCCGGCCCCGAGTGGCGCGTCGAGGAGGACCGCGAGCTGGCGCGGGAGTACGAGGCGGTGCTGGCTTCATCGGCGCACCCGCCGATGCTCCGTGCCTACCTCGGAATCGCCGTCGGCGCGCCGGACCGCACCGAGCTGGAGCGCCGAGTCGAGGCCCTGCGCGAGCGCTTCGGCGAGGTTCGCCTGCACCGCCCGCGCGGATTGCAGCACCGCCTCTTCTTCGACCACCTGCCACGCGCCGACGCGGGCTCGCTGGCCGACTACCGACAGCAGATGACGGTCGAGCAGCTGGGGGCGACGGTCCCCACCGCCACCGCCGAGCTCGGCTCGCGCACCGGCCCCTATCTCGGCTACGTGCCAACCGGCGCCCGGCGCCCGGTTCGCTATGACCCGACCGAGGCGCCGCGCACCTCCCGGCCCTCGGCGGTGCTCCTCGCCGGCACCCTGGGCTCGGGCAAGACACTGGCCGCCCAGGCGATCGCCTACGGCGCCGAGCGGCGCGGCTCGCTGGTGGTCGACTTCGACCCCAAGCCCGACCACAACCTGCAGGGAGCCCCCGGCCTGGAGGGCCGGGTCGAGGTGGTCGAGCTGTCGGGCGACCCCGTCAACCGCGGCAAGCTCGACCCGCTCGCGGTCGGCTTGCCGGAGCTGCGCGAGGAGCTTGCCTCCTCGTATTTGCTGGAGCTGCTGCGCGACCCGCCGCCCGCCTGGGAGAACGCGATCGACCGCGCGGTGCGCGACGCGGTGCGGGCGGGGGAGCGCAGCCTGATGTGCGTGGTCGAGCGTCTGCGCGGCTCCGACGTCGAGGCGGCGCGGGAGGCGGGCGACGCCCTGGAGGTGCTGGCCGACTTCGGCCTCGCCCGCCTCGGCTTCGCGCCTTTGGAGGAGGCGGCGTAGGTGGCGGGCGAGCAGAAGATCTCGGCGATCACGATCCGCACCCCGGGCCTCTCCCTACCCGACCCCGGCGCCTCCCGAGACACCTACACGCGCGCCGAGCGAGTTTCCGTCGCGACCCTCTCCCTGGTCGCGGCCCTGTGCCTGCGCCTCGTCAGCGGCGAACGCCGACGACACAAGATCGTCCTGCTGGACGAGGCGTGGTTTCTGCTGGCCTCCACCCAGGGCCGGCTGCTCTTGAACCGCCTGGTGCGGCTGGGCCGGGCGATGAACGCGACGATCCTGCTCGCGACGCAACGGCTCGGCGACCTGGGCGACCTCTCCGAGCTGGTGGGGACCTATTTCCTTTTCGGCCAGGACTCGGCGGTCGAGGCGGGTAGGGCGCTGGAGCTGCTGGGGCTCGATCCCGCCGACGCGGCGCTTCGCGCGCGCCTGTCCGCATACCGCCAGGGCTTGTGCTTGATGCGCGACCTCGACGGGCGGGTGGGCGAGCTGCAGGTCGACCTCGTCTTCCCCGAGCTGCTGGCGGCGCTGGAGACGACGCCGGGGGAGGCGGGCGAGCCTATGAGCCGGCGCCGCTGGATCAGGCAGGGCGCGCTGGCGCTCGGCGCGGCCCTCGGGCTCGTGCTGCTCGCCCATCCGCTGGCGGGGGCGAGCGATGTCTGGGGTAACGTCGGCCCGGCCTCGGGAGACCTCTACGGCCGCTTCCCCCTCTCCCACTACATGCTCGACCAGCACTTCGACGCCGTCTCGGCCTCGCTGACCGGCGGCGTCGACGTCTCCGGCGTGCCGCCGATGATCGCCTACTTCCTGGCCAGCGTGATCTGGTCGCTGACCAGCTTCCTCGCCAGCGCCCTGATCGCCCTCTTCGACTTCGCCTTCGGCCTCGACCTCGTCAACGGCTCGCGGGCCACCGGCGGGGAGGGAGCGCTCGGGCCGGTCGCCCAGGCGATCCACTCGATCTACGCCGACGTCTTCGGCGGTCCCTGGCTGGTGCTCGCGGTGGCGGTGGCCGGGATTTGGGCGATGTGGAAGGCGCTGGTGCAGCGCCGCTACGCCGAGACGGCCGGGGCACTCGGCCTCTCGCTCATCTACGTCGTGCTCGCCCTCTTCTTCGTCGCCGAGCCGGGCAAGACGATCGGCGCCGCGTCGGAGTGGACGAACCGGATGTCGGTCGCCTTGCTCTCGGTTGCCTCTCACGGCAGCCCCTCGGGTGGCGCGGCAGCGCGCGAAGACGGCGCCAACCAGCTCTTCGACCTACTGGTCGCCAAGCCCTGGGCGGTGCTGGAGTTCGGCGGCCTCGAGCACTGCGTGGTTGCCGGCACCGGATCGGAGGACGAGGACCCCGTTTCGGTCGCCGTGCGCCCACTCTCGCCCGACCCTTCCCAGGACGCCACGCTCGCCCGCCGCCTGGCGACGGGGACAGGGATCTCGGCCGGGCGCAAGGTCTGCGTCAACGACGCCAACAAGTACGGGCCGCACTTCCTGAGCTTTGCCGTCGGGAGTGACGAACGCAACGCCGAGTACGACGCGCTCGACCACGGCGACTCTTCGAAGCTACCCGAAGCCGACGCCGAACGCCGCGGCTACCGGCTCGGCGTCGCCGACAAGCCCGCCACCGACGCGATGGAAGAGGGCGGCCAGTACCAGCGCCTGCTGCTGGCGATCGTCGTCTTCTGCGGCGAGCTTGGCGCCTTCTGCCTGCTCGGGGCGCTCTGCGTCAGCGTGATCCTCGCCCAGGTTCTGCTGCTCCTGCTGCTCGCCTTCTCGCCGGTGGCGCTGGTCGCGGCGGCGATCCCCGGCCGTGGGCACGCCTTCTTCAAGGGCTGGCTGGAGAAGCTGGTCGGCTTCCTGCTGCGCAAGGCTGCCTACTCGCTGGTGTTGGCGGTCCTGCTCGCCGTCAACGGCGCCCTCGCCGCCGCCACCGACTCGCTCGGCTGGCTGATGTCCTTCGGCCTGCAGGCGCTCTTCTTCTGGGCGGTCTTCCTGCAGCGAAAGGCGCTGGTCGAGGGTCTGATCGGGATCGCCACCGGGCCGAGCGCCCCGGGGCGCGAGGGCTCGCTGCGCCTGCTCGCCCTCTACTACGGCGCGCGCAGCGTGAGTCGGCCGTTGCGCAATCGTGGGCGCTCGGGTTCCCTGCCGCCCGCGGGGGGCGGCGCTCCGGCACGCCTGCGCGGCGGGGGCTCGGGCTCGCGCCGGGATGGCGGGCGCGACGGGGTCGGCCTGGCAGGGTCGACGCCGCGGTCGAACGATCCGCGCGGTGGGGGCACCGGAGACGTCGGTCGCGGTCGTCCTATCGAGCGAGTGTCCGCAGGCGAGCGCCGAGCCCCCGTCGCCGCCGCCGAGACGGGCGGTGGGCCCGCACCCGAGAAGGCCGGTCCTCGAAAGCCCGCTGCCAGGGAGGACGGTCGCCGCGCCCGGGCCGCCGAGACTGCCCTGGCCTCCACGGCGCGCGAGGCGAGCGCCGGCCGATCTGTGCCCGAGCCGAAGAAACGCGGCGAGCGCCAGACCCAGCGGCCGGACTCCGCGGAGGCGCCGCAAGCGACGCCCTCAGCGAAACGGAGCAGGCCGCAGGCTCGCGAGCTCGGCGGGCAGTCGCCCACTCCCGACCCAGCGCGCCCACGGGATGCTGCTGGCGAGGAGGGCAGCCTCGAGGCCGACCTGCGCGCCGAGCGCGAGCGCGGCGGGAAGGCCCGGCCAAAGCCTTCGGGTGAGGAGAGCCCGGGGAGCCGCACGCCATCGCCAAAGCGCCAGCGGCGGAAGGGAGGCGGGAGATGAGCAGGGTCGGGAGGGGACGCTCGCTGCTCGTGCTCGTTGTCCTCGGCGCCTGCGCGGCCGTGGTGCTGACCGTGACGGCGACGGTGATGGCGATCCTCGGCAGCGAACTGGGCTGCCTGGGCGGGGGCACCGCGTCGGCACAGCCGGGTACCCGGGCGGCGCAGCGGGAGATCCCGCCGGCCCGCCTCGCCCTCTACCAGGCAGCGGGCCGTCGCTTCGACATCGACTGGGCTTTCGTTGCCTCGATCGGCACCCAGGAGTGCGGAGTTGGCCTCTGCGCCCACGTCTACCCCTCGGGCTGCGGCGGCCCGATGCAGATCGCGATGGTGCCGGGCAGCGCCTGCAGCCCCGGCTCCGGCCCCACCATCTGGGACACCTACAAGGTCGACGGCGACGGCGACGGGCGCGCCGAACCCTTCGACCTCGCCGACGCGATCTTCACCGCGGCGCGGATCATGCGCGTCGTCATGCACGCGCCGCCGAGAGGCGGCACCTACGCCGCCTACCGCCAGGCCGCCTGCAACTACTACGGCGCCTGCGCGGACGGGATCGTCAACTACGCCGACGAGGTGATGCGCCGCGCCGTCTCCTACGGCTTCGGGCAGGGGGGCGGCGAGTCGGGGGCCAGCCTCGGGGGTGGCTGCGCCGCGTCCGAAAACATCGGCTCGGGCCCGCTCGGCGCCGTGCGCAAGGCGTTCGCGCCCAGGCGACTGGAGGCGCTTCCCGCCGGTGTCGGGTCGGCGCCGGGGATCTCCTGCGACGCGCGGATCGTTCCCGACGTCACCTACCTCGCCCGCCGATTCGTCGTGCTGGTCACCGCTTGCTACGGGATCGGCCACGAGCCCACCGGAGAGCACCCGCTCGGCGCGGCGATCGACGCTGTGCCCCGCGATGGGAACTGGTCACGGACCGCGCGCCTCGCCCGCGCGGTGGGTTGGAAGCCCTCATGTGCGGCCTCGGGTGTCGCCCCCGAATGCGCCCGCCCGCCCTTCCGCTTCGTCGGCTACAACGGCTACCCCAACCACGGCGACCCGCTGCACTGCGTGCCCTGCGAAGGCGGCGCCCACATCCACCTCTCCTGGCTCACCTCGGCCTCGCCGGGAGAGCCCGAGAACCGGGCGCGCTACGGCTACGAGCCGGCGAGCTGGATCGAGGTGTTCGCGACCGGCGCGAGTCCGACCGCTGGCCCGCACAGGCCGAAGCGCGGAGGCGACCGTGGCTGAGCGGCGGATCGTCGACCTCTTCGCCGGGGCCGGCGGCTGGGACGAGGGCCTGCGCGAGCTCGGCTGCTCGGCAATCGGGATCGACAACGACCGCTGGGCCTGCGCGACGGCGCGCGCCGCAGGCCACGAGCGGGTCGAAGCCGACATCGCCGCGCTCGACCCGCAGGACTTCGCCCCGGTTTGGGGGCTGATTGCCTCGCCGCCGTGCCAGGCCTACTCGAACGCGGGCAAGGGCCTCGGGAAGCTCGACAAGCCGCACGTCATCGCCTGCGCCCACGAGCTCGCCGCCGGGCACGACACCCGTGACGAGCACCTTGCCGCCTGTCGCGACCCGCGCTCGCTGCTGACCGTCGAGCCGCTGCGCTGGGCGCTGGCGCTCCGTCCCCGCTGGATCGCCCTGGAGCAGGTGCCGCCCGTCCTCGAGCTTTGGTCCCTGCTCGCGGGCCTGCTCGCCGCCCACGGCTACGAGGCGAGCGCCGGTGTGCTGAGCGCCGAGCGCTACGGGGTTCCGCAGACCCGCAAGCGCGCCTACCTGGTCGCCTCGCTCGACAGCCCGGCCCAGCTGCCGGCCCCGACCCATCGCTCTTACAACCCCCGCCGTCCGGAAGAGATCCGCGAGGACGAGCGCGACCTGCTGCCCTGGGTGAGCATGGCCGAGGCGCTCGGCTGGGCGCGGGACGCCGTCACCTTCACCAACAACCAGACGGCGAGCGGCAGCCGACCGCAGGGTCTCATCCGGCCGGTCACCTGCCCGGCTCGGACGATCGACTCCGCCTCGGGATCGTGGACGGTCGAGCGCTCCAAGAAAGGCGGGAAGAGCGATGGCTGATCGCGGACCGGAGTGGACGCAGCGACGGCCGGCGACGACCGTCACGGGCGACCCGCGAATCTCGACGCCGAGGGCCTTTCGAACCTCCAAGCCGCGCTCGGGGAAGGAGTGGCCGTCGCAGTTCGAGGACGCGATCCGGGTCAGCGTCGAGGAGGCCGCCGTCCTGCAGGGGTTCCGGGCCGACTACCCCTGGCAGGGATCGCGAACCCGCTGCTTCCTCCAGATCGGCAACGCGGTCTGCCCGCCGGTCGCAGGCCTCGTCGTCGCGTCTGTCGCCCGCCACAGCCTCGACCGGGAGGCCGAACGGTGACGCCTGGCGAAGCTCGCACTGCTGCTCGCGCTACGGCTCGCATTACGGCTCGCGCTGCTGCTCGCACTACGGCTCGCATCGCCCGGTGGGCGACCGGCCGTCAGGCCGCTTCCAGCCTGCCATCCGGGCCGATCGCCGTCGCTGACATCTATCCCCGAAGGGGGTCGAAATCGTGACTCGGTCGTCAGACCGGCGGGACGCAGTCCCGCTCGCTCTCCTCGCGGCGGCTATCGCGATCGTGTTCGTCGCCTCATTCGCTCCCCGATGGGGCCAGTCGCTCCTGGAGCTCGCGGGACACCCCGCCGCCGTCAGCCTCGCCGGGGCTCTGCTGAGCTTCGCCTGTGCGGTGCTCGTCGCGCGCCTCGTTGTCACTCGCCGCGCTCTCGATCGCCGTGTGGCGATGCTCGCAATCCCCGCCGACTCCTTCGACCCCTCGCCGGAGGCCGTCGTGCGCTTCGCCTCCGGCTTCAGCCGATCGCGTCGAGCGATCCGCGGTCTGCTGGACGCTCCCGCGAGCGCGGTGCGCCTGAGGCTCGACGCCGACCCGGCCGGGAAGCTCCGCTACTGCGTGGAGGTGCCCGCGCACGCGCGGGGAGCGCTGCGCGCTGCGATCGCCGCCTACCACGGCGTAGAGCTGCGGCCTGTGTCTGAGCCGTCAAAGGAGGGCGACGATGCGCCGGTCGAGCCCGACGACCTGGAGGTCGCTCGCGCCGAGCTGGTGCTTGCCAGGGCGAGCAGCGAGCCGCTGCGAGCGGCCGGGCTCGACCCCGACCCGCTGGCGGGCTTCGCGCGCGCAATCGACGGCGTCGATCCCGGCGGCGGCGACGAGGCGACGATCTGCGTCGACCTGCTGCCCGTCACGCCGGGGAAGCGTCGGCGCCTGCGGCGGCGACTGCTTCGTCGCGCCCACCGCCAGCCCGCGACCTCGCCCGGAGGCGAGCTGGCCGATCTCTTCGGCGCGGGGAACCGAAGTCGCGGCGGGGCGCCGCCGGGCGAGCTGGTGGAGCGGTGGGTCGGCCGCCAGGCGCTGACGCGCAAGCTCGGCACCGCCGAGCCGCTGTTCGAGATGCAGATCCTGGTCCGGGTCGCCTCGCCGGTTCCCGGCCGGGCGAAGGCGCAGCTCGCCGGGATACTGGCGGCCTTCGACGCCTTCGCGGGAGAGAACCACCTGCGCGTCTCGGGCCTTCGCGTCCCCGGCGTCGCCTTTCTCGGCTCGGACCTGCCCGGCCGTCGAGGCCGGTTCGACCGGCGCCTCGCCTCCGGTCTGTTTCGCCCCGCGCGGCGGCGCCTCGTCACGGCGAGCGAGGTCGCCGGGCTGCTGAAGCCGCCGAGCAGGCGATGCCCGGCGCCCAACGTCCTGCGCTCCGGCGGGGCGGTGCCGCCGCCGCCGCGAGGCCTGCCGACCTTCGCCGGGCAGGCGGGCCTGCTGCCGCTCGGCAAGGTCGAGACCGAAGCGGGGGAGCGGATGGTCGGCGTGCCGCTGCGCGACACCTTCTTCTTCTACATGGCCGGCCGCAGCCGGTTCGGCAAGACCGAGACCGCGATCGGCCAGTTCCTGCACCTCGCGCGCTCGGGCCACGGCTGCCTGTTCCTCGACCCGCATCTCGACGCGCTCGAACGGATCAAGGGTTACCTGACCGAGGAGGGCCTGCGCGAGCGGGTCGTGGAAGTCAACCTCGCTGACCCCGACCGCCAGCCTGCCTGGAACCTGTTCGCCGTCGCCGGCCGCTCGACGAGGCGGGCGGCCGGGCAGGTCGACGCGGTGGTCGACGCCTTCGCCTCGGCGCTTCGCTGGGACGAGGTCAACGCTCGCGCGCTCAACCTCACGACCCAGGCCGCGCAGGCGATGGCCGACCTCGCCCGCCGCCTCCCGGCCGAGCTGGCGCCGACGATCTTCGAGATTCCCGTCTTGCTGAGCGACGAGGACTGGCGGGGGAAGGTGCTGCCCTACGTCTCGGCTCCGGTGCGCCGGTTCTTCATCGAGCGGTTCCCGCTGCTGGCGCCCGAGGCGGTCACGCCGGTGACGAACCTGATCGACCGGCTGCGGGCCGCGCCGACAACCGCCGCGCTGCTCGGCAATCCGCTCGCGACCTATGACATCCGGGCGGCGATGGATGGAGGGAAGATCGTCCTCGTCTGCCCCGGCTCGGGCTCGGGCCGCGACCGGCTGATAGCCAACTTCGTCGTCTTCGACGCCCTGCACGCCGCGAGGTCGCGGGCCGACGTGCCGCCGGAGCGGCGCCGCGAGTTCTACGTCTGGCTGGACGAGGTCCAGATATACGACGGCGCCTCCTCGGGGACGCTCGCTGCGCTGCTGGAGCAGGTGGCGAAGTTCGGAGTGCGGGCTCTGCTCCTCAACCAGAATCCCGAGCGACTGAGCGCCGCGACCCGCGACGCGGTCACCACCAACCGCTCCCACCTGGTGACCACGGCGCTGAACGCAAAAGGGGCAGGGCTGCTCGCCCGCGAGCTCGGCGGCGAGCTCGACGCCGAGACCGTCACCCGGCTTCCCCGCTTCCACAGCCTCGCCTCCGTCACTCTCGACGGCGAGATCAGCCGCCCCTTCCGCCTGGCGGGCGCTCCGGTCGAGGAGCTGTTCCCCAACGAGCGCCACCCAGAGTGCCTGCCGGCGCTTGACGCCGCGATCGACCAAAGCATCGGCCGCGTCCCGGTCGCCGAGACGCTGGATCGCCTCGACCGCCACCCGCAGGCAATCGTCAAACACCTCGCCGTGCCGCGCCAGCGGCGAGGACGGGCGGGCGGCGGGCGGCAGGTTCTCGACGCGGGAGGGGAAAGATGAGCGCGAGCGAGTTGGGGGCGACTTCGGTGACGGTGCTCGAAAGCCTCAACCAGCACCGGCTGCTCCTGACCGGCCAGGTCCACGAGCTGCACATGCCACAAACGTCCCGGCGATGGGCTCAGGAACAGCTCGCCTTGCTGGGTGAGATGGGGCTCGCGGCTTCGACCCCGCTGAGGAAGCGACGCCTGGGGTGGCACCTGACCGAGCGCGGCGCCGACGCGGTCGCGGCGATCCCGAGCAGGGCCGAGCGCAGGCGCAAGGTGATCGCGCCCGAGCAGGCGGCCGGCCCGCTGCAGGCGCACACGATCGCGGTCAACGACGCCGGCCTCGCCTTCGTGCGCGCGGCGCGCGAACGCGGCGACGAATGCGGGCCGTTCGACTGGCTACACGAGGTCGCCCACTCGCTCGGCCCGCCGCCTGGGAGGCGAACGCCCGAGCAGCTAATCGCCGACGCGGTCCTCACCTACCAGCTCGCCGAGGGGGACGGCTCGACCAGCATCGTCTACCGGTTCATCGAGGTCGACCGCGCCACGCGCTCGGCGGTCGATCTCGCGCGCAGGATTGGGCGGTACGCGCGCCTGTATCGACGGGCCGTCGCTGGCGAGGGCGCGGCGGGCGAGTCGGTGGCGCTCTGGTCACGGCTCTATCCGGTCTTCCCGACCGTGCTGGTCGTCTTGGCCGGTCGATCCAGGGACCGGCTCGAGGATCGCCGCCGGACGGTGCTCGCGCTGTGCCGCCAAGACCCCGACCTCGCCGAGACGCCGGAAGTCGAGGTCTCGGTCTGCCTGCTGGACGACCTCGCCGAGCGCGGGCCGTTCGCCCCGATCTGCCGGACGCTCGCCGCGCCTGGCAAGCCCGTGAACTGGCTGGGGGAGGAGGTTCGCTGATGGCCGGATCGCGGGCAGCCGGCGAGCGCCCCCGTCCGGTTGGGCTGCCGGTTCTGCGGGCCGACGAGCGCTTCGTGGAGGCGCTGGTCGCCACCGTCGCCGAGCAGGTCGCCGACCGCCTCCACGACGCCGCCGAGGACGAGGGCTACCTGAACCCCGAGGCCGCCGGCCGCTACCTCTGCGTCTCGCGCAGGCGCGTCCACGACCTGACCAGCGCCGGCCTGCTGACGCCCGACGGCTACGACGGGCGCACGCCGCTGTACCGGCGGCGGACGCTTGACGACTACGTGACGAGGGCGGGCGGGCGGCCGTGATCCCGATGCCTTGGATGGCCCATGAGAGCTGGGATTGCGAGCCTCGAAGGCAGCCTGACTGGCCGCATCATCCTGTTAATGTTTTGTCCGATAATGCAAATGGGGCGGCGCCGCTTGGAACGGCCCGCCCCCGGCTCAAGAGGAGTTAGCTCATGAGCGTTTCTCAGGATACGTTGGACCCTGCGGCCGGTCCAGGCTGCGGCGACAAGCGGCGGCTCAAGAAGACGAATACGCCCGGCGTCTACAAGCGCGTCGACGGCGAGGGCAACATCGTCGGCTACGTCGCCGTGATCGAAGTGGCGGGCAAGCAGCGTAAGCGAAGCGCCCGCACCTACGACGCGGCGCGGCGGATCAAGCGCGAGAGCGACACCGACCGCGATCGCGGCGAGCTTCCAAGAGCCGACGACGACCGGCTTCCTCGCTTTTCTCGATGAATGGGTCGAGCGCTATCGCGGCCAGGGCCGTCGCGGCTTCCGCGAGAACACCCGCGACGAGTACCGGCGGCTGATCGTCAAGTACGCCCGCCCGTACTTCTCGTCCAAGTTGAAGCTGGTCGACGTGACCACCTTCCAGCTCGCCCGCTTCGTGGACTGGCTGGCCGACCCCGACGAGCAGGGCAAGCTGCTGACCGACGCGACTGTCGCCAACATCGTGATCCCGCTGCGCGCGGCGCTGAGGACCGCGAACCGCGAGGGCCTGATCCGCCACAACCCATCCCAGGGGCTGGCGCTTCCCCACCGCGAGGAGTTTGCGGACGAGGAGGAGAAGATCAAGGTGTTCAGCCGGGAGCAGCTTGCCGCGGTTCTCGCGATGGCCCCGGAGCCCCACAAGCTGCTGTTCGAGGTTCTGGCGACCTGTGGCCTGCGGATCAGCGAGGCGATCGCGCTTCAGCGGCTTCACTTGCAGATCGACGGCTCAGCGCCGGAGGTCTGCGTCCGCCGCGCAATGGTCAAGGGGCGGATCGAGCCGCCGAAGACGAAGTACGGAAGGCGCGAGATTCGGCTGCCGGTGCCCCTCGTTTACCGCCTGCGCGCCTATCTCGCCGCGCTGGACGATCAGGACTCCACGGCGTTCGTGTTCACCAACCGCGACGGCAACCCGATCGAGCCCGGCAACCTCCGTCGCCGTGGGCTCAAGCCGTTGGTCGAGGAGGTTGACGCTCCCTGGGCGGGCTTCCACACGTTCCGCCACACGTTCGCTTCGCTCCACCTGAGCCGAGGGACCAACCTGCTCCAGCTCAGCCGCGCGCTCGGCCACCACTCGGCCGCGTTCACGCTGAGTCGCTACACGCATCTGCTGCCCGGCGACGAGGCTCCGGCACTCGACCTCGATTCGTTTCCCCGACCCGCGGTGCCCTTTGACCACGCCATCGCAAGCTGATCCCAAAAGAAAGAATCACGATGAGCAACAAAGGAAACAGAAACGGCCAGAGCAAAAAAGGCGCTCGCGGGGGGAGAGTCGGGGGCACCTGGCGGCTTAGACGATCGTCAACCCGCATCCATCGCCGTTTCGCTCAGGGCTCCACGGAGTCGTCCGAAGCCACGCCTAATTTGAGGGAGATACTTCCATGACTTCCGCAACTTCCGTTCCGAGCAAATCGAGGAAGCCAAAAGCCAAATCAAGGTCTTCCCGACCACCGAAGGATGATGCTGAGTACCGCTTCCAGAGCGTACGAGCCGTTCAGGCGGGAAGGTCGTACTTCGTAACCGCCTGCCCGCTTCGCCTTGTCCCCCAGGTTCTGACCTTTGCGCCCGCGGACCTGCCTCCTGGCCTGCGCGCCCAGCGGCTGCTGAACAAAGGGCGGATTCCGCAGATTGCCAAGTACCTGACTGCCAATCCGACCTCCTACGTCCTCTCAGCGATAACCGCGTCGATCGATGCTGATCACCGCGAGGTGCGCTTCGAGGAGCGGGGCCCGCTGCTCGACGGGGCCCGCGTTGGTCAGTTGGTCATTCCCGCGGGGGCAAGGATCTTGGTCAACGACGGCCAGCACCGCCGCGAGGCGATTGCCGCCGCGCTTCGTCTCAGGCCCGAGCTCGCAGACGAGTCCGTCCCCCTCGTGCTCTTCCTTGACGCTGGCCTGGTCCGCAACCAGCAGACTTTTGCCGACCTCAATCGGCACGCGATTCGGCCGGCCACCTCGCTCAACGTCTTGTACGACCACCGCGACCCGGTAGCCAGGCTGGCAAGGCGCGTCGCCTCGGAGGTCTGCCCCTTTGACAAGCTCACCGAGCTCGAGAGGTCGAGCCTCTCGAACCGCTCCTCGAAAATGTTCACGCTGAGCGCCATCCACCAGGCTACGGTGGCGCTGCTTCGACAGCGACCGAGCGGCGCCGAGGGCCAAGAGGAGAAGCTCGTCCTGGAATTCTGGGAGATCGTCGGAGAACTTGTCCGAAGTTGGGGCTTTGTCGGCGAGCAGAGCACGGCGTCAGACCTCCGCCGCGACTACGTTCACGTTCATGCCGTGGCCCTGCATGCCCTCGGAACGGTCGGCGGTGAGTTGATGGCGAAGTATCCGCGCGGATGGCGGTCTCGCCTGCGCCGCCTAAAAGGGCTGGATTGGAGGCGGGACAACCCGGTCTGGAGCGGGCGCGCAATCCGGAATGGAAAGATCAGCAAGGCCGGGCCGAGCCTGGTGCTCACCGCGAATGTCCTGAGGGGCCGGGTCGGGCTTGAGCTCGGCCCCACTGAAGTGGCCCTTGAGGAAACCCTCTCAAAGGAGAACCGTGTCGCAGTCTAAGAAGCAGACCGCCGCCGACCTGTACGAGCGAAGCTTGGAGGAGATCCGCAGCGTCTATCTCGCGGACGAGCGCCCCTGGGTCATCGGCTTCAGCGGAGGCAAGGACTCGACGGTCGCGCTGCAGCTCGTCTGGTATGCGCTGCGTGGCTTGGAGCCGAGCGAACGGCAGAAGCCCGTCTACGTGATCTCCGGCGATACCCAAGTCGAGACGCCGGTGATCATTGACTACCTCACGGAGGCGCTCGATTGCATCAACGAGCACGCGAAGGCTGAGGGTCTGCCGATCTCCGCCCATAAGGTGACCCCCGACCTTGAAGAGTCGTTTTGGGTGAACCTGATCGGCAAGGGCTATCCCGCGCCGTCCTCGCGGTTTCGCTGGTGCACCGCGCGGATGAAGATAAGCCCGGCCAATCGCTTCATCCTCGACCGGGTCGCCGACCATGGCGAGGTGGTCTTGCTCTTGGGGGTCCGCAAGCAGGAGAGTGCAACCCGCGCCCAGGTGATGAACCTGCGGCGGATCAAAAACAGCCTCCTCTCGCGGCACTCCACGCTTCCAAACGCCTTCGTCTACACGCCCATCCGCGACTACTCGGTCGACGACGTCTGGCAATACCTTCTCCAAGTCCCCAATCCCTGGGGCCGTGACAACAACGACCTGCTCGCGCTCTACCGCAACTCCTCGGCGGGTGAATGCCCGCTCGTGGTTGACAACACGACGCCGTCTTGCGGCAGCTCCAGGTTCGGATGCTGGGTCTGCACCGTCGTCACGAAGGACAAGGCGATGGAGGCGATGGTCGACAACGGCGACGAGTGGCTTGAGCCCTTGCTTGAGCTGCGCGATTTCCTCGCCGACACCCAACGACCAAAGCGCAAGGCTGAGGTCCGCCAGCACATTCGCAAGAACGGCGGAGTTATGAGGAAGGAATACGGCGACAAGGACGACCCCTTCGTCCGCGGCCCCTACACCCTTGACTTCTGCCGCGAGGTGCTGACTCGGCTCCTCACTGCAGAACGGCAAGTGAGGGAGTTGGCCCCCGATGACCAGCTGGTCGAGCTGATCAGCCCCGAGGAGCTGCGGGAGATCCGGCGCATCTGGCGATACGAGCGACAGGATTGGCAGGACAGCCTGCCGGCGATCGTCCAAGAGGTGACCGGGGCCGAGCTCGACCTTCCGCTCGATGACCAGGTATTCCTCGATGAGGAGGACGAGGCATTGCTCGGCGAGCTGGCGGCCGAGCACGAAGTTCCGCTGGGCTTGATCAAGCAGCTGATCGACACCGAGCGAAACCTGCAGGGGCTCCGGCGTCGCTCGCGGATCATGAAGGAGATCGAGGGAGCGCTCTCACAGGAGTGGCGCGGCGAAGAGGAGATCGCAGCCGAGATTGCAACCGCAGAGGCGGCCGCATGATCTTCAAGTCGCTTGAGCTTGAGGACTTCGGCATCTACGCCGGGAAGCAGCGCCTCGACCTGATGACCAAGCGCAAGCGCCCGGTGGTCTTGGTCGGCGGGACGAATGGCGCGGGCAAGACCACCCTGCTCGAAGCCTTCACCCTCTGCCTTCATGGACGGCGAGCCCTCGGGCCTCGAGTGGCCCAGGACGCCTACGAGGCGCATATCCGTTCCCGCTTCCACGTCGCGCCCAACGAGGACGCGGCAGAGGAATGCGCGATCATGCTGTCATTCGACCATGTCCAGAGTGGCCGCAGCTCGGCATACGTCGTCTCACGGCGTTGGCGGCGCACGTCTGGCGGGTCAGTGAATGAGACCCTGAGCCTCACGCTCGATGGTGCCGAGATAGATGACCTGAGCGACGCCTCACGCCAGGATTTCCTCGACTCGCTCCTGCCGCCAGGCCTTGCCGGCTTCTTTCTCTTCGATGGGGAGCAGATCCAGGCCTTGGCTGACGATGAGAACGGCGAGTACCTGGCCGACGCCGTGAAGCGCTTGCTCGGCTTGGACCTGGTCGACCAGCTGCAGGCAGACCTGAGGCGCTACGCAGGCCGAGCCTCGTCCAAGGAGGACGGCGATCTGGTCAAGTCCTTGGACGACGCCGAACGCCAGGTCGTCGAGGCCAAAGGACAGGTGGATATGGCCAAGGAGACGCGAGCCATGCTTCAGGCGGAGCAGGACCAACTCGACGGCCACCTTGCCCGTGCCCGCGACCGGCTTGCTCGCGAGGGGGGGACTTTGGCCGCGGAGCGAGGCAAGCTGGAGAAGGAAGCGCGTAAGGCCGAGAACGAGGCCACGGTGGCCGAGGAGCAGCTGCGGGCCCTTATCGCCGGCCTCCTCCCCTTTGCTATCGCGCAGCGGCTCGCCGACGATGTCGCCGAGCGACTGGAGGCCGAGCAGGTCGCGGAGGAGGACGAGGTCATAGCCCGCAGGATCAAGGCGTCCTCCTCCGAGCTCAAATCAGAGTTGCGGACGAAGACGGGCAAGCCGGTGACGACCACCATCCGCAAGCTGCTCGGAGTCGGGTCGGGTTCCCGGGCGCGGCGGCTGCACGACGTCACCGCCGCGGAGCGAGCGGTCATGCTGGAGCAGCTGCGGCTGGTCCGCGACGACGTTCGCGCAGACACATCCAAGCTCGGGAAACGCCTGAGACGCGCTCAGGACAAGAGCGAGCGAGCCGACCGCCAGCTGAAGGAGGTTCCCGACAACGAGGCTGTCGCGCCACTGGTCGAGGAACTGCAGGAAGTCGAGCACAAGCGTGGGGGGCTGTCGATTGAGCGGGAACGCCTCGACGAAGAGCTTCGCCAAGCAGAGCACGAGCTGGCCACGGCCGAGCGCAAGCAGCGTCGGGCCCAGGAGGAGGTTGAGAAAGCGAGCAAAGGGGATCAGTCCGCGAAGGTTGCGCTTCGAACGGTCGATCTCCTGCGCGACTACCGCGAGCGAACCGAGCTCCGCCGCCTAGAGCGAATCGAGCTTGAGGCCGCCCGGTACTTCAACCGGCTCTCCCGCAAGGGAGAGCTCCTGAGCAAGATCACAATCGACCGCGACAGCTTTCGCATCCGGGTCATCCGCTGGGACCAGACCGAGTTGCCAAAGGAACGCCTCTCAGCCGGTGAGAAGCAGCTGCTTGCCATCGCCATTCTCTGGGCCTTGGCTCAGGCCTCGAGGCGGCCGCTGCCAGTCGTCGTAGACACGCCGCTCGCGCGCCTTGACGCCGAGCATCGACGGCGCCTCCTGACCGAGTACCTGCCGAACGTCAGCCATCAGGTCGTCGTCCTCTCCACCGACACTGAGGTCGATGTCGCCGCCGCGGCCGAGCTTGAGGCGGTGACCGCGAGAAGGGTCTTCCTCGCTCACGATCTTCGAAGCGCGGCGACCGCGGTGCAGGAGGGCTACTTCAGCGCGGCCGAGGAGGTGAGCTCCGGTGCTCGGTAAGAAGATCCAGCTCGACGAAGCATCCACTCAGATCCTGAAGACGATGAAGTCAAGGACCGGGCTAACGCACCAGTACCTGTGCAGGCTCGGTTTTTGCCTGTCGCTGAGCGAGCCCGGCCACCCCGACCCCAACAGCTATGACGAGCAGGGGATCGAGTTCAACCGCTACACCCTCACCGGCGAGTGGGACCGTCTCTTTGTCGCCTACCTGAGGGAGTGGCTGGCGCGTGAAGAGCCGGACGGCGATCGGGATGAGTCGGCCTGGTTCAGGGCGCACATCAATCGTGGCTTGACTCTGCTCCAGCGGCGAGTCCGTTCGCTTGCCGACGTGACCGATTTGGTTCCGGGATGAAGCCGGTCTACCTCGACTACAACGCGACGACGCCGGTCGACCCGCGTGTGGTCGATGCGATGCTTCCTCACCTGACCGAAGGCTTCGGAAACGCGGCAAGCATCGACCACTTCTACGGTCACGAGGCCCAGCAGGCCGTGGAGGCAGCCCGCGAGCAAGTCGCCGCGCTGATCGGAGCCGACACTTCGGAGATCGTCTTCACGAGCGGCGCAACCGAGGCCGACAACATCGCGATCTTGGGAGCGGCTGCGCGTGCCGGCGAGGGCGCCGAGGTCGTGGTGAGTGCCATCGAGCACCCCGCCGTGTTGGAGGCCGCCGGGCAGCTGGGAGACCGAGTCAAGGTCGTCCCGGTCTCGG
Organism: uncultured Solirubrobacterales bacterium; assembly: GCA_963714665.1. Lineage (GTDB taxonomy): Bacteria > Actinomycetota > Thermoleophilia > Solirubrobacterales > 70-9 > VRUE01. Next base: position 988,199 of record CAVQPE010000008.1, read on the forward strand.
GCGAGGGGATCGTCGACCCGGCCGACGTGCGCGGCCGGCTGACCGCGAAGACCGCGCTGGTCAGCGTCATGGCCGCGAACAACGAGACGGGCGCGATCCAGCCCGTTGATGAGATTGGAGCCGTCTGCGCCGAAGCCGAGGTTCCCTTCCACACCGATGCCGCCCAAGCGCTCCGTCACCTTGGGCTGGATGTCGAGCGGGCCAACGTCTCGGCGCTTTCGATGTCGAGCCACAAGGTGTATGGGCCTAAGGGGGTCGGCGCCTTGTATGTGCGGAAGCGACCGAAACGGATGAAGCTTGCCCCGCTGCACTTCGGCGGCGGTCAGGAACGCGGGCTGCGGCCGGGAACCGCGAACGTCCCGGGTATCGTTGGTTTTGGTGCCGCTGCAGACCTCGCCCGTCGCGAGGCCGTGGCCGACTCGCACAGAGAGAGCGCACTGAAGCGCGAGCTTGTCAGTGGGCTCAGGGAAGCGACTGAAGTTGTTTTCAACGTCTCCCTGCACGGCTCGCTGCCCCAGACCGTGAGCGTACGGTTCAGTGGGGTCGGTGCCCGCGCTTTGATGCATGCCACCCGAGATCAGCTTGCGTTTTCAAGCGGCTCCGCCTGCGCGACCACGAAGGTGGAGCCGTCCCATGTCTTGCTCGCGCAAGGTCTTTCGGCTCATGACGCCGGTGAAAGCGTGCGGCTGAGCTTTGGCAGGTTTACGAGTGAGGAGGAGATCGCCGAAGCCAGCGAGATCCTTGTGGCCGCCACGGTGGACCTGCGGCGAGTGGCCGCGGCTGCTTAGCTGGTACGACCGCGGCGCGCGACATGCCTTCCGTCCAGAGTTGATGGCCATGTAAATGCGGCGCTACTTGCTCGGTTCGTGACATGATCACGAAAGTGTCGTCGGACCTTCCAATCGAACCATCGGCTCTGCAGTTCGGCAAACTGCTCACTGGTCGGTCATTCCGTGTGCCGCGCTACCAGCGCGCTTACGATTGGGAAGCGGGACAGGTTGCCGATTTTGCTCGTGACGTCCGGGCGGTTGTAGAGGCCGACACTGGAGCGGCATCCAATCAGCACTTCTTTGGAGCCGTGATCTCGATCTTCGAACCCGAGAGCAACTTCGAAATCGTGGATGGGCAGCAGCGGCTTACGACGCACATGCTGTGTCTGAAAGAGTTGCGTGACCGGTGGCTTGCGCTGGTTGAGCAGGCTAGCCGCGCAAAAAAAGTAGCTATTCGACGACGGGCGGAAGAGAGGGCGGAAGCTCTCGACGAGTTCATCTTCGCCGATGGGGATCCACGACTGTCTCTATCGAAGCGCGATAAGGAGTTCTTCAACGACCTAATGATGGGGTCGGCGACCGAGCCGAGACGTGGCGATGATCAATCACACAAGCGCCTCTGGAGCGCCCGGAGGACCCTGCGCGAGGAACTCTTCGAGCCCTTGTTTCCGGACTCAGCACCTTATGCCACGAGAAGGGACCGCTTGCAAGCCGTTCATGATGCACTCTTGGATCAGGGGTATGTCGTCCACCTTCATACCAAAGACAGCAGCAACGCCTATCGCTTTTTCTCGGTGCTCAACGACCGCGGCAAGCCCCTCTCCGCTGGTTCGCTCCTGCGCACCCATACGTTGGCTCAATTGGAGGGTTATGGGCCTCAGCAGGACGGGGCAGAGAGAGATTGGGACACGATCTTGGGACGCGGGGACCCGTTTGTGAACCGCTTTCTCGCGGCTTACTACGTCTCGCAGATGGGATCCAGGGTGCCTACTGGTGAGATGTTCGACCGCTTTCGCGCAGAGTTCCTCAGTGACGCAGTGACGTCATCTGCTCGCGCGACGCATCTGCGGGAGAAGATCGCTGACCTGCTGTCTGAGGCGACGACCTTCGAGCTGATTTACAAGGGCGAATGGCCGTTCGACAAAGCCAAGAAGCCAGCCTGGGATCAGAATCGGCTTCGCCGCCTCGTCGTCTCCCTTCGTCACCATCTAGCCGACCCTCTCTTGCTTGCCGTAGCGAGGGAAGGAACCGAGGCTGCGTTTCGCGATCTCGTCATGAAGCTAGAGCCATTTGCCTTTCGCTACATCAATGTCGTGAGCGCGAACGCGGCACGGCTTGAAGGCCTCTATTTCCGACACGCGCAAAGGGTACGCGAGACCGGGAAGCTGGACAAAACGGGGTTGCGGAACGAGCTGAGGCAGATGCTTCAGCGACATGCTCCCGATAGCGTCTTCCTCGCCCTGCTGTCGGAGCAGTTGAGGTTTACCACCAAAAAGGATCGTGGGAATGTGATCAGGCACTTTCTGACCACGCTTGAGGATTATTCTGACTGGTTTGATGCAGGGGCGACGGGAAAGCCTCAGCCAAAAGACAGAACGAGGGTGTTCGATCTCGACAGCGTCAACATTGAGCATGTCTACCCACAGCACCCTGACCAGCCTGATCGGCGGCTCGAGGCGCTCAAACACTCGCTCGGCAATCTCACGGCACTGGATCAAGATGAGGGCCGACGGGCCGGCAACAAGGAGTTTGCCGACAAGGCCACGATCTATCGTCACTCTGAGTTCAAGATCACCAGGCGTCTCGGGAGGCTGAGGAAGTGGGACGAAGCCGCAATCGCGCAACGCGTGGAGTACTACTCGGGCCGAGCGGCAAAGATCTTCGTCGTGTCATGACCCCGTCCGATTAGGGACGCGACGTGCAGGGGGAGTCATTTGCCAGACCGGCGAGGGGTGACTTGCGCACTCCCCCGCCAGCCGATGGGGACCCTAAACGACGTCCTTCACTTTGCCGAGCAGCGTGTCGAGGAACTGCCCCCAGAACATGCGCAAATCTCCGAAGTGCTCGCTCGGGTTCTCGTCCATTGACTCGGCCTTGCCGTAGGCCACGATAAGCAGGCTGAGCGCCTCGATGGTCCTCCTTGCGGTGGTCACGGCCTGTTCGCCAGATACGAGGCCGGGATCTAGTTCGGCAATTTCCTTGATCGGCTCCCAGAGTTCGCGGTAGAAGCGATGGCGGGTGTTGAGACGAATCACCACCTGGTTCGAGAAGTGCTGGACGTCGATGAACAACGAGCCAGGGAAGTCCACCGACTCAACGACGAAGGGAAGCCCCCGCACTCGGTCGATGTACTCTTCTTTCTCGCCAGGATCCGTCTTGCCGACGTCTGAGGCCAGGTCCTCAAGGGCGTGCTCGTGCTCCTCCTCGTCTGGCGTCTCCTGTACCCGCCCCTTGGGCAGCGTTCTGTTCGCGTCCTTGACGGCGTCCTCGATCGGCGCGTGCTCGCCGGTGGTCTGCTGGTCCTTGCGTGCCTCCTGCCCCCACCGCTCATCGAGCTGTTTGCGCGCTTCTGGGAGATACTTGTCGAGGCGCTTACGGATTTCGCCTCGTAGGTCGTCAACGGGCTCTACACCGCGCTTGACGTGACGAACGCCGAAATACTGGTCGAGGTCCGGGGAGAACTGGACCTCGATCCCGATGAAGCGGTCGGGGTCCTGGACACCCCGGGGGAAGATTCGCGGCACGTTGGTGTAGTTGATCTCCCGATCCAGGCGGACGAAGCTGATCGCTCCGAGATTGTCGGGCACCCGGAGTCGTTTCGCGAACTTGTCGCCGCCGCTGCCACGCTTCCGGGTTACCTGTGGCGGATACAGGGTCACTCGCAATTGCGCCGTGCCCCCGGCGATCTTCAGTGGCTCGTCGGCGATGACGACGGCCGGGAAGTGCTCTTGCGCCTTCTTCTCGGCTCCCTCTGCTTGCTTCAGGTGCTCGGCGATCGCCTCGTCCGCCCACGTGTTCTCCATCAGGAAGAGCGGGTCGTGAGGCATCAGCTCCGTTTCGTTGACGGAGAGCTCGATCCCGCCACCGATGAAGTTGCGGAAGATCCGCGACAGCTCCTTCTCGAGGTCGACCCGCGCAGCGTTAACGTCGGCCGACCCCCGTGCCGTCCGCAGGCGGTCGATCTTCGACCAGAGGACGATCGTGCCAGTGCCCTCGGGCTTCAGATCTTGCAGCTCCTCTGGGATCGGCTGGTCGTCGGGCTCGGCGATCTCAATCGATTCGCCGCGCGCCTCCGCTTCGAGCGCCTCTTCGAGGTCGAAGTGGACATGTCGCCATCCGGCATCGGCGGAGCAGCTCCATACGTCGATTCTCTCGGCGAAGTTCAGCGCGGCGAGCTTTGCGCCGACGCCGTACTTGCCGATCGTCGTCTTCGACATGTACCGCGTCGAATAGCCGAGCTGTAGGTAATGCTGGAGGATCGACTCGCCGTCGGGTCCCACGCCCATCCCCGTTCCGTCATCGGCGATTGCGATCCGGTCAACGTGCGCCGTGCCTGCGGAGTCGGCGTTCTCCAGATGTACATCGATCTGATTGGCGTCGGCCTCGATCGAGTTGTCGATGACCTCCGCGATCGCTGCCGGCAGGCTGTAGCCGGCGTCGCGGAGCGACTGCAAAGTGTGCCCGGTCATGATCGCCGGGATGCCGCCGGTCTCTTTCGCCTTTGGAGTGCTCATGGGGTTCCTTTCTTTTCGCTTGCGCCGGCGGGTGGCTCGACGCAAGCGTTTTTCTTTTCGGGTTCTCTGCAACGAATTGCGGGTGCGGCCTTTGTCGTCAGGCCGCCGCTGTGTATCCGAGCTCGCGAGCACGACGCCGCAGCTTTGCGACCGTGCGCTGTGCGGTTGAGCGCGACACGCCAGCTAACGCCGCCGCCTCGGAAGTAGGCTGACCCGCGGTCAGTGCTTCAAAGATGTCGGGGCCCGCGGCTCCGCAGTCAGACGCGAGCCGTGCAAGCTCTTCCTCGAGCTGACGTGCCTCTACGGAGGCGTGTGGGCAGTCGCTCGCCACGGAGTCTCCTGGGATGCGCCGTTTCGCGGTGATTGCGCGTGGCTGTTCAGCGGCATAGAGACGGGCAAGCCGCTTGCGCCGGGCCCGGGACCGGCGAGCGCTGAAGCGTCCGTTCCGCAGGACATCACGGAACAGGAATTCGCTTTCCTCCTCGTGCCGGCGCTCGATCGCGAGATCAATTGCCCGTTCGATGCCTTCGACGTCGTCGATGTCGTCAACCTTTAGGCGGCGAATGAGCTCATAGCATTGAATCGCAGCCTCCACGTAGGGCGGATGCTCGTTGTTGAGGGTCATAACCCTCCTTTCGGGCAATGCCACGCACTTCTCGTGACGCTGCCGGTTTTGGTTTTCCCCTCTTTTTGAGGTGCCCGCCGAATGGTCGAGCGCCTCCTGGGGCCAACTGCAACCATCCTCTCACTTTGCCCGGTGGGATGCAACAGTCGAAGCCCGCGGGCAAAGGAAAGGCGGCTGCATCTTTACTGGCACCGGATGAGAGCTTGTTGTGTCAGCGCCGCTCGTCCCCGGCCAGGGATGGCGGGACGAGGGGTGCCAGCCAGGCTTGTTCTGCTTGAGCAACCGCTAATCCGTAGTTGGGTGGCATCCGAGCATGGCAATGGAGGGTGCGCCAATTTGGAATGTCGACAGCTACTGTCGCATCACGTGAAGGGGCTTCAAGCAAGTGGTGAAGGAGTTGCGAGCGGCTGCAGGGCTTCTAGTTTTTGGGCTGGAGTTGATGTCGGTGCAGGCAAGGGCTTCGATGTCGCCGTCATTGATGCTGAGGGGCTCATCGCGCCCCCGAGAAGGATCGTCGTGGCCAGCGGGGTCGCGGATTATCTGGGTGAGCTATGTCCGGCGGTTGTCGCGGTTGACAGCCCGAAGCGGCCGGCGCTCGTGGGGAAGCGTTCCCGGGCGGGCGAGCGCGAACTGGTCAGGGCGGGTATATGCGGAATCCGCTACACGCCCGACGAGGAGTCCCTGCGCGGCAACGAGGTCTACTACGGCTGGATTCTCAACGGCCTGCGGCTCTACGAGGACCTGGGCCGCTCGCCGGGCCTGGCGGCGGCCACGGTGATCGAGTGCTTTCCGACCGCCAGCTGGTCCCGGCTCGGCGGCCGGAGGGGGAAGCGCACGCGGGCGCGATGGTCGCGCGCCGTCCTGCATGCGCAGGGATTGGCGGGCCTGCCCCCTCGGATGAACCAGGACGCGCGCGACGCGGTCGGCGCGGCGATCACGGCGAGGTTGCATGCCGCCGGGCGCACAGAGCGCTTCGGAGAGATCGTGGTGCCGTCGGGCTGATCGGCTCGGTTCCAGGCTCGCCGCTCGGGTGTCCATAAGGCGGTGTCATGACCATCCGGTTCGCTCGGGTGGCTGCGAATCTGGCCCTCGCGATGCGCGCTGTGGCGCCCGCATCGGCCTTTGACCGCGCCTGAGTGGGGCGAATGTCGGCTGCGCGGTTCTCACGGGTCTTCTCAGGGTTGACCCGACGACTCTGGGGCGGTCTGCCTGAGCGAGCCGGATAGTCATGAGCGGTGTTATCGGGCGAGCGGGGAATCGCGACCGATCGGCAGTTCCGATGCGGTTGCGCGAGGCTGGCGTCTGCGGTCTGCGAGTGGACTGAATTAGGAATGCCGTAGTATCTCGCCGTCGTGTCAGCCAGTTGGGATAACTGAGGATTATCGGTGCAGGGCCGCGAGCCATCCGCCTACGAGGAGCGTCTCGAGGAAATCCTTCGCGACCATCGGGAGTTCCGTAAGCACGTGCTGCCGCTGTGCGCCGCCGAGACGCCGATCTCGGACTTCGTCCGCTCGTTCCTGACTGACGAGATTCACGAGAAGTACGCGATGGGCGGCCCGCTCGCGTTCGCCGAGGACAACTTCATCGGCGCCGAGTTCGTAATCGACCTGCACCAGCTGACGATCGACCTCTGCCGGGATCTCTACGGCGCTCGCTATGCCGACCCCCGGCCTCTCAGCGGCACCTCCGCTGTGACCAACCTCCTAATGACCTTCTCGGAGCCAGGTCAGAAGATCATGCTCCAACAGCATGAAAGTGGCTGCCATGCCTCGATGGCGCCAATCTGCCGACGCTTGGGCCTGGAGATAGTCGACATCCCCTACGACTTCGAGCACCTTCAGTTCGACGCCAACGCTTGCCGCGAGACGGCGGCCAGCGCTTTACCTGACTTCGTCCTGCTCGCCCCCTCGGACATCCTTTATCCGCCGCCGCTGGAGTCGATGGGCTTCCCTGATTCAACGATCGTCATCTACGACGCGACCCAGACCCTGGGCCTGATCGCGTCAGGTCATCTTCCTTCGCCGCTCGACGCACATCCCAGGGTCATCGTCTCGGGCGGTACCCACAAGACCTTGCCGGGACCGAGCTGCGGCCTGCTACTGACGCAGGACGAGGAAATCGCAATGCGGATCGACACCGAGGTGAGCCCCAAGTTCGTTCGCCACTCTCATCCTCACCACATCGCGGGACTATGCGCGACCTTGATCGAGCACAGCGGCGTCGGCCAGCAGTACGGGGACACGATCAACCGGCACGTCAGCACTCTCTCTCGGTCGCTTGGCGCCGAGGGGGTCACCGTCGTGCAGGACGGCGATCACACCTCTGAAACCCACCAAGTCTGGGTTCACGTTCCCGCCGACGAAGTTCGTGCCGCCTACCAGCGTGCGCTTGAAGCGGGCATCACGCTGAATGACAAGTACCGGCGGCTGTTCCGCGACACGGGCATTCGGCTCGGGGTCCAGGAGATCGCCCGTTACTGCTGGAAGGAGGGTGACGTCGAAGAGCTGGCGAAGCTACTCGCGAGGCTCATAAGGGACGAGGAGCCGGTGGACAGGCTGCGGGACCAGGTCGAGGAAATGGCAAGCCTCAACGTGTTCGCGCCCGAGATGAGCATCCCGCCTGATCGAGTCGCACGGCCACTCGACCCGGGCGACTTTACTCTCACGTAGCTGCGTCGTCGATCAGAAGTTGATCAGCCGGGTTGGAAGCTCCACCATCGCGCCGTCGAGCTTGGCCACCACGTTTTCAGCAAGCTGCTTGGTTACCTGAATATCAGCCTCGGCGGCAATGTTGCGGGCATGCAGAGCGGATCCCCGCGCCTCTAGCTGAGACGAGTGGTACTCCCAGCGGCCCAGTGAGATGTCTGCGAGGACGAGGCCCAGGAGCGCGATCGAAGTCATGTTGCGGTCCCGGTTTCCAGTCCCGAAGCGGAAGGCTCGGCCATAGTCCTGCAGCGCCGCCGAGCCGTCTCCAGTTAGCCGCAGGAACTCGGCCCGTTCGAACAGGAGGTCGTAGAGCAGCCGGTCATTGGCCGCCCGCGCCTTTTGGATCGCGGCCTCGACCCGCTTCATCGCCGACTCCCTGCGGCCGCGGATCCAATCGACCTGAGCCAGCGCCTTCCAGATCCCCAGCATGTGCCCGTCGTGCGATTGAGCGGTTGCGATCTCCTGCTCGAGGCTTTCCAGCCGCTCCTCCTCATCATCCGGCACCGACTGAAAGAAGACCTTGATCATCGATGCGCCAGTAATCGACAGGCTCTTGACCGAGAGCATGTTAAGCCGCTCGCCGAGCTTCTCGGCCTGCTCGAACAGCGCCTGGGCACGCTTCAGGTCGCGGCCCTGATGGCGCAGCACGTGAGCCTGAGCCCAGATGCATTTGGCCCGCAGCTCTTCGTCCCCGTTGGCCCGGGCGGTCTCGGCCAGCTCTTCGAAGCCGATCGCCGCCTCCTCGTAGCGATTCAAGAGGTGGGCTATGTCGATCTGGAGGTACTTGAGCTCCAACTGCAACTCGGACAGCACCACGTCCGAGCCATCTCGGATCGTCGCGACGCTGGTTTCCAGGAGCTCCTCTTCAGCTTCCTCGTACGAGCCGAGGCCCGCCAGCTGTGCGGCGCGACCGAACGAGAAGAGGTCAGAGCGCTTGCGATCTTCGACCAGGAACTCCAGTACGCGCTCGTTCGCTCGTGACCTCTCGTGGAGGGTCTCGAGGAGAGCGTAGTCGCGCGCCTCGACCGCATCCCTTATCGCTGGCCGAAGGACTTTGTCGAAGCGCCCGTTGCCGAGATGACTGGGAGCGGAGAACATGGCGAACACTGCGGCGTTGGGCACCTCGTTCCGCTGGCGCGCAAGCTCGAAGAGGACCGCCGCCGCTTCTGTCACCTCGGGCTGAAACTGCGCAAGGGCCTCTTCGCGCGCGATGTCGTGCACTGTCAGAAACCTGCCTTCAGCGGTCGGCTCCACAAGTCGCTCCCGGATAGCGTCCTCCAGGTGAGTATCGAAGTCCGCAATGGGACAGCGCTTAAGCTCGGCCAACGGTATGCGTCGCACAGTCACCGCTAGGAGAGCCGCGTATGCCGCCAGGCGACGCGTTCCCGTTGCGAGTTCGACGCGCTCGGCAAGGGCAGCATGCCGGGTTCCCCTGGGGCCTGCGTAGTAAGGCAGGCCATCCCATTGGGTGTGCAGCTCGACGATTTCCGGCTCTTCCAGAGGCAGGCCTTCAAGGTGAACCAGCTCCGTGAAGGCCGTGACGTCCAGCCCGCCGATGTCGACCTCTCCGACCTCCTGGTTGTCGAGGTGAAGGCACTCGATCGACCCCAGCAGGAGCTTGTCGTGCTCGCGTGCCAGCAAGTATTCGCCCACAGCCTTTCCCACCGGCGTCCACAGGCTTGGCGAGTTCACGTTGTCGAGGACGATCAGCACGGGGCTCGTGTGCCTCTTGTTCACGTAGCTGATGAACTGTCCCCAGCTGCCGTCCTGACCAAAGCTCGCGCGGCAGACCTGTGACTCGATTCCGCCGAAGCCAATCGCATCGGCGAGATCGAAGTAGAGAGCTGCCGAGAGATGTCGCGGCCAGGTGTGATCTGGATTCGGCTGGCGATGGCCGTTGACCACATCGGTGAGGTACTGGAGCACGAAGCTCTTCCCCGCCCCCCGTGGGCCGTGGCAGTTGACGATCTCGTGCTCTTCCAGCTTCTCTGTGCAGCTCGGCGACCTGCTCGGCCCGGTCGACGATCATCCGCCCGCTGCGAAGCTTTGGGGAGCGGACATCAATCGGGGCGGGGGGGCGATCGCGTGCTTCTCGAAGGGCGACGATTCCAGATGCGATCCCGACCACAGCGGCCAGGGCTCCAACCGCCTTCGCCGCGAACGAGAGGAACCCGGGCGGGTCTTCGATGAAGATGCTGCTCGCGATCAGGAGCACGCATACCAGGAGGAGGAACCCAGCCGCCACGAGCACTCGTAGAGCGCTGGCGGCAACCAGCCGTTTCTTCCAGGGGGACAACCTGCTGCTTCCCGATAATCCTCAGTTATCGTTTATTCGAACCTCCCGAGGACATCGGCAGCCGAGACGACGCGGCGTAGCGCGCTGTTGGAGACGTGGGTGTAGATCTCTGTCGTGGTGAGACTGGCGTGGCCCAGGAGGCGCTGGATGTAGCGGATATCTACGCCAGCCTCGATCAGCTGCGTCGCGGCAGTGTGACGCAGCATGTGTGGAGTTACTCGGATTTCAAGACCGGCCGCGCGAGTCACATTCAGGAGCCTCGATCTCATTGCGGGTGGCGTGAGTGGCTGTTGGTCACGGTTGAAGAGCAGATACGTGTGCCTGATTTCGAAGCCGGACCGAGCCTCCATGTAGGCGGCGGTGAGGCTCGTGATCCAGTCATTGGGTAGGAAGACCTGGCGCTCCCTTCCACCCTTGCCGAGTAGCCGAATGGCTCTGTCGGGAAGGCTGATGTCCCGGCATCTGATTCCTGCGACCTCGTTCACCCTGACTCCCGTGGCGAGCATCAGGGCCACGGCCAAGAGCGTCGTTGACTCATGGGGTTTGGATCTGATCAAGCACGCTCTGGGATTTCGACCGGCTTCTAGGCCGGCTGCGAACTTGAGGTGCCCAATTAACCGACCGAGTTCATGGGCGGGGACGGCGCGGGGCAGCCTCTTGGACCGACCGAGCTTCAGACTGGTGTCGCTCCACGGGTCGACATCGAGGACACCCTGCAGAAGCATCCAACGGCAAAATCCCCGTAGCGCGGAGGCTCGACGTCTGAGGGACGCGGGGGAGAGGCCTGCGGCTTTCTGGGTTTCGATAAAGGATAGGAGGCAATCTCGGTCGATCGCTTGACTGTCAACGTCGAGGCCGAAGAACTGCGCAAAGCTCCTGACATCCGAATCGTAAGCTCGAATCGTGTGATCCGAGAGGTTCTTTGTCACGAGGAGCCAGCGAATGTACTCTGCCCGAGCTGTCTCGATCTGCACTCGATCTCCTCCGTTTCCGATCTATACAAACCATGCTGTTTGTAATCGGCAAAGAATGTGGCCCCTCGACTTCCGGGACGGTGCCTGCAGGCGTTGCTAGGCGATCGTTATGAGCGCATCTGACAGCGTGCCGAGACGACGGGCACCGTCGCGCTCGATCAGGATGGGATCCTCAATATTCACCGCTCCAAAGCCGAACTCGTAGTACGGGGCCTCAATGTTGATCACCATCCCCGGCTCCAGGACATCGCTGCTATCCGCCGACAGCACCGGGTCGTCATAGGCTTCGAGCCCAACCGCGTGGCCGACATGATGTCGCTGGAACTGCTTGATGCCGGAGCCGCGCACCGTTGCAACCACATGCGAATAGAGGTCGGTGATCCGCACACCGGATCGAGCGCTCGCGATCCCTGCCTCCTCACCGCGACGGGCCGCCTCGTAGACGCGGCGCAGCTTGCTGCTCGGAGGCCCCAGGGTGAGCACCCGGGCGATGTCTGCCCAGTAGCCGCGATAGGTACAGCCCACGTCAATCCAGACCGCTTCGCCGTGTCGCAGCGGTGTTGAGTCGGGCAAGGCCTGCTGGGCCACTGCGTTGCGGCCAATGCGAACAAGGGTAAAGCCGGGTGAGGCTCCCCGGCTGACGATCGTCCGTTCGAACTCACGGGCGAGCTCGATCTCGGTGATCCCCTCCGAGGCGATTGCAGAGATCGCGCGCACGCCATCCTCAGCGATCCGCGTGGCATCAGTCAGTCGGTTCACCTCGCCGGGGGTCTTGATGCGACGAAGCCTTCTGAAGAAGGACGAAGCCGGAACAAGACGCAGCTTGGGCAGGTTCTCCTGAAGGGCATGCAGGAAAGCGTGGGGAGCGGCGACCTCATCGATGCCGACGGTCTTGTCGGAGAGGCCGAGTTCGCGGATGGCCAGAGCGAGCGCTTCCAATGGCGTGTCGCCACGAGGCGAGTCACGCATGATCGATGCGAGGCGCTCCTCGCGGCCATTGAGCCTCACGGAATCGTTGTCGGCCCTGTAGAAGGTTCCGAAGCCCACGGTGTGGTCAACCATTGGATCCGCGTCTAGAACTTGATCGATCTCGCAGAAGGAGGAGACGAACGAAATACGTTCTTGGGCGCTCCGGCTGAGAACAGCGAAGCACTCGGCCGAGTGGGGGAAGGACGACAGAACGATGCTCCCGATATCGGTCAGGTAGCGAACGTTTGCCGCACTGCACGCAATCAGCCCGTCTAGCTCCGCAAGCCCCATCTCTTGGTCAAGTCGATCTCGATCGAAAAGCATGCGCGTCCTGCAACGTACAGAACCTCGAAGCGGGACGGATCGCCGCCAGCGGCCATGCGTTCTGTTACCAGCGTTGATTGCGACTGGAAGAAACGTGAAGGTCTTGACGGCGGGTGTCTTCGGATCGGAGTCGACCTTGCCGGCGGAAACAGGGTGGTGAAGGGGGCGGCATCGCACAGATCAACGTCGGTTTACGTAAGGCGCGGTTATCGGGCGGGGGCGACGTGGTTGTCAGTGCCCACCGACCGAGGTCGGACAAAATCTGAAATTGCCCATGCAGGCCACATGGTTTGCCATAGTGTGGGCACGTGTCCGAGTTGTCACTCACTCTCCTGGCCGCCGTCGCGGGCTCGGTCGCCACTTACCTGCTTGGCCACTTCCGTCAGATCCGCGACGAGTTTGGTCGACGGGCTGTGTTGATTCATCTAGTCAGGAGTGACCTGACCGCCGCACAACAGCGGATCGACGCAGCCCTGGTAAGCGAACGGCTATGGCCGGAGAGCCAGCAGTTGGGCTCCGCTGCCTTGCGCAGCCCTGTGGGGCGCTTGAACCTGGACGATACGGAGCGTAGTGAGTTGGAGGGGGTAGTCGAGTTGCTCGACGCCGCCGACGACTGGGCGGACAGACTTCGCCAGCAAGCCGGTCACGATACCGAGGCGACGACGACCGGGGAATTCGTCGAGTCGCTCCGCATTCTCCAAACCAGGCTTGAGGGAGCGGTTCGAATCCTGGACGGAGAGCTTTCCAATGCGAAATCCGGATTGACGAGAAGCCGCGTCGCAGGATTCGCTGGCGTAGTGCTGGTTGCGGCGGTAATCGCCGTCCCCGCTGCCGACGTGCTCTTTGGGGGATCAGCGGTCTCAGAGGGATCACTAGCCCGCCAGCTTCGAGCGGAAATCCCAGCTTCGAGCCGCGTGATCTGCAACGCGAGCGAGATATTCGACGGCTCCTATCGATGCGCTGTCGAGATCCCGAGCTGCCACGGCCAACTTGAAGCCTCCACCTCACCACCGGCCTGTGCCAACTCCCCACCGCGCGTGGACGTGCTCAAAGTCTACGCCGATGACGACTGCTACGAGGCCACGAGATTTGAACAGATCCTCAATCAGCTACCGTCAAGCAAGTCGAAAGACAGACGGAAGTCGACCATGACCTACTCAGGGTGCGTGGAGGACTGACCGGCAGGCTCAACCCGTAAGCTGCCCGTGAAGCAACCAGTTTTTCACACCTCGGTGCGGCCCTCTCTGGCGCCACGCATTACCTGCAGTCGCCCTCCGAAGGCGTGGCCGAGAAAACGGGTGCCGACATCCGTGACCTGTGGATCATCGACGAAGACCATCTTGGATGCCTTGAGCAGCGGGCTATGGCCGAAGCGGCGTGGGCGCGTGAAGCTCGCCGGCATTTCGCAGATCCGCGCTGCTCGGCGTGTCCCGGCAGCGGGCCAGCCAGCTCGCCAAGCGCGAGGACTTCCTGCGCGGCCGTTCGACCGGATCGCCTCGGGGCCCAGTCTGGAAAGCTCGGACATCGAGCGCTGGGCGAAGAAGCGATAGAGGAGGGGTCGGGGATCCCAGCGGCCGGGGGATCTTTCCTGCGCGAGATCGACTGGGCTCCTGGGGCGGGCGTTCGAGTGGGCTTCGCGCTGCATTCGCGACGGGCTTCCCAGTGGCGGTGCTGGGGCAAGAAATGGGGCAAGAACCCCCACAGATCCCAGCCGATCTCGATCTACCGAAAACCGCTTGAAACCGTGCCCCACGTAGTCCAGCGGACCCCAGGCTCGGGCTCATAAGCGGACTGTCCGTGTGGAACCCGACAGTCATAGGATTTCCCTCACCCAAATCCGTGCTCCCCGCCCTCGACCGACCTCCACGAACAGGGTAGCGCCGCCTTTCAGAATCGCTTCTCCGTCGGCATGTTCGCCGGCATCGCATGAATGACTGTGGCGATACTCGCTTAAGTGGAAACGAGCAGCGCAATGAAGAACGCCGCCCAGCCGATCGTCGCCGCTACCGGAACGGCGATCGCAATGCGGAGAGGTTGTTGGCCTACGCCGACAGGCCGATAGGTCTCTCCGAGTCCGGCAGCGATTCCCCAGGCGTGCCCGGCGTGCTCGACATCGAGGCGGTGGAGCCGAGTTCGGGTCGCACCGCCCCAGCCGACCATCAGCCATGCCACTGAAACGACCAGCTCGACAAGCGCGATCCATTTTGCCCCCTTTGACAGCGAGCCGGTATTGGAAGTCAAGTCGCGAGTTGTGGTGTAACGGGACTCGCCGGCACTTCTCTCAGCGCTCCAGGGCCGCCACCTCCTTTCCGCTCGCCTCGGCCTGGTCCTCGAGGACCAGGCCGATCGACTCCTTTGAGAGGTAGCCGCGGGTCAGCAGCCACTCGTCGTTTTGCTCGATCAAGAGCGCTCCGACCAGGCGGATCGCCGAGCGGTCGTTGGGGAAGATGCCGACGACGTCAGAGCGACGGGCGATCTCCTTGTTGACGCGCTCGATGTTGTTGGTCGAGCGCAGCTTGGGCCAGTGCGCGGCCGGGAAGTGGTAGAAGGCCAGCAGATCCTCCTCGGCCGCTTCGAGCAATGCCGCCACCTTCGGCACCGTCGGGGCGAGGCGCTCGATGACAGACGCCGATCGCTCCTTGGCGTCGGCGAGGTCCTCGGCGTTGAAGACCTCGCGCAGCGCGGCGGAGACCATGTTGCGCTGACCCTTCTTGCAGTGGCCGTGCATGTTGCGGATGAAGTGCACGGTGCAGCGCTGCCAGGGGCAGCCGAGCACCTTGGCGATCGCGGCCTTGAGCCCGAGATGATCGTCGGAGACGCAGAGCCTCACCCCCTCCAGGCCGCGGGCCACCAGCTCGCGCAGGAAGGCCGCCCAGCCGGCCTCTGTCTCTGCCTCTGCGATCTCGATGCCGATCACCTCTCGCCGCCCGCTCTCGTGCACCGCGAAGGCGACCATCAGCGCCTTGGAATGAACGTGGCCGCGGTCTCTGACCTTCAGATGCTTGGCGTCCAGCCACAGGTAGGGGTAGGCGCCCTCCAGCGGGCGGGTGCGGAAGGCCTCGACCTGGCCGTCGAGCTCACGGCAGATGCGCGAGACCTGGTCCTTTGACATCCGGATCCCGAGCTCGGAGACCAAGTGGTCGACCTTCCTCGTCGAGACCCCGTTGACGTAGGCCTCCATGACCACGCCCAGCAGCGCCTTCTCGCTTCTCTTGCGCGGCTCCAGGAAGCTGGGGAAGTAGCTCTCCCCCGAGCGCTTTCTGGGCACGCCAGCTCGATCTCCCCGACCCTGGTCGCCCAGGGCCTTGGGCGATAGCCGTTTCGGTGCGTGGAGCGCGCCTCGCTCACCTCTCCTTTGCCGGCGCCGATCTGGCGGGCGATCTCTGCCTCCATGATCTCGGCGGCAATCATCGCCACGCTCTCGCGCAGGAAGTCTGCGTGCTCCTCGATCAGGGCCTTGGCTACGACCCCGGCGCTCGTCATGCTTTGGCTCTCGGCCATCGTGGTGTTCCTTTCGTCAGTCGACTTGCAGGTCAACCGACGAGTCTGGGGCCCGCGGGGGCCGGAACTTCGTTCCGGCCCCTACGTGGCGGTTACACCACTTCTAGCGACGTGACCGTATTGGAGACGATCAGAGCTGTTGCCAACAGCGACTCGAGGGCCAAAAGGATCTGAAATTGCGTCTGGAGGCGACCGATTTGGTTGTCGGCCATGCTCACCTTGAGCTTGTAATCCTCAAGGAGCGCATCGGGGGTCGGCTCGTGGTTTTCCATCCTGCGTCGAACGCTAGCCCCTGTGGTCGGCCTGCGGCGTGGCGGCGGATGACCGGGAGAATGGAGGAATCGCTGCGATCCGGTCGCTGGGGCAAGAAATGGGGCAAGGTGCCCCACGGATTCCAGCCGATCTCCACGTAACTCGATCTGGCGAAAACCGCTTGAAACCGCGCTCCACGTAGCTCAGCGGGTCTCACGGACCATCCTCATAATCGGACCGTCCTGTAGGAACCCGAAGGTCGCCCGGGCTCCCCGCTCAGAACGTGCTCCCCGCTCCTCATGCAGCCCTACGGCCAGGATAGCGAGCTATGCCACACAGATGTTGTGGACGGCGTCGGTCGCCAGCCACATCGCAGCCTGTGGACCTCTGACGCCTCATGTGTCGCGCTACTCTGCTTCAGGTGATGTGGAAGGTGGACCGGCGGGACGTTGTAATTGCCGTCGTCGGCGGGATCGTCGCCACTTATCTCGTTCGATTGCTGGACCGCACTACCCCACGAGCCTTGGCCGTAGGCGGAGCGCTGGCGGGATCGCTTCTCGCGGTAGCCGCTGGCCTTGGTCCACTTCGTGTCGCGCTGGTCGCAACGGCAGTCTTCGTAATCGCGCACCTCGTGATCCTCGTCGTCTCGTTTGCCGGGGCCGTTTTTCGCTGGCCTCTGCCCAATGCTTATACGCCACATCCGAATCTCTTTCAGCGCGTTTTCGTTCAGATGGCGATCACCGCCATCGCCCTGTTTGTGCTCCCGGCTGAGGATCTTGCAAGGGCGATGCAGCGGGTTCGCTGACTTTTGCTGCTCGACGCGTCCGGAGTACCGCAGCGCTTCGTCGTGAGCTTGTTAAGGCGGCCGGCGGTTGCTTTGGCTTGCTCACGTGCAGGTGCTTTCCGATCTGGCTGGATGTGTCTCGCCTCGGATGCCCCAGGAAGCCGCACAGCTAGCTCGAAGCGGCCAGCTCAGAGTCACTTGGAATGAGCGGCACATGGCTGACCTCCGCTGTCGTATCCCAGTTGAGGTCGATCAGGCGGCGCCCGGCTCGCACCGTGGCGCTGAGCGAGACCCGCGCCTCGCCGCGCGCCTCGCGCGGTAGCTCGACCACCATCGCCATCTCATGCGAGCCAACCAGCTCCATCGTCTCCGTTCGCACGTAGCGCCACTCGGGGTCTGACTCGCCCAGCCCGGCGGCGATCACGTAGTAATCGGCGACTTCCGCGCTCTTCGTCGTCGAACCCTCGACATGCAAGCCGACCCCCGAGACGCCGAGCTGCAGAGCGCCGCCGCGCTGGTGCTGGATGCTGAAGGGCCCGGCCGTCAAACGCTCCGGCGCGAGCAGCCTCGCGAAGGGCGGCGCGGAAGCCCCCTCCTCACCGGACAGGATCACAGTAAAGAGCGCCCGTTCGAACCGCTCATCGGGTGCCGGGCGAAAGCTCATCCTGAAGGTGAGGCGCAGCAGCGCCACCGCCGGCTTCTCACGCAGGTGGGTGGCGAGCAGCGAGTCGGCGAGGACGTCGGCGGCCCTCACCGCAATCGCATCGGAGCGGCCAACGCTCAACCGACTCCGCACGGCGCCGCCATGGCCGAGGGTGGCGATCGAAATCGGACTCGCCTCAGCCTCGACCTCCACCGGCGGCATTGGCAGTTGAGAGGCAGTCAGGTCCATGAGCCCAGAAAGGTGAAGGCGCCCCAGTCAGCGAAGCGCGGGTGGCGCGCTCGGCAGCTGATTTGCGCTTGGCGGAAGGCGCCCAGCTTATCGGCGCCCGCGGCGAGCTCGGTATGCAGCTCGGTGAAGAAGCCGAGCGCCGGCTCGGCGGCGACCGGCCACAGGGTGGCGACCACCGCCCGCGCGCCGGCGCTCAGAAAGGCGAGTGGCAAGCCCCGCACGTTGCCAGCGAAGTCGACCCTCCCGAGTGCAGTCTCACAGGCACAGAGGGTGACGAGATCAAGGCCCCTGAGATCGGCATGCATGAGGTGGTGCGCATACAGGCGTCCATCGCCGGCGGCGGACTCATCCAGGTAGAGGCAGTGAAACGAGGGAGCATGGCCGAGGGCCGAGCCGTGGGCGGCGAGGTGGGCATGGCGGCTGCGCCCGAGAAGCTGCAAGGCGGCGGCTGGCGTCGCTCGTCCCTCGGAGAGCACCACTGCGCTGGGGCCGACCTCGGCCAGCTCCTGCGCCTGTTTCTCTAGCGCGGGCTCGGCGGTCAGTCCGTAGCCGACCCCGCCTTCTGGGGAGACGACGATCCCCACGCACCCCGGCCACCGCAGGGCGCGAGGGTGAGAGCACGGTTGCCAGGGTGGGCAGGACGGTCACCGTCCAATCGTCGGCGAGAAGCCGCGAGCCGACCGGCAAGAGGTGCCAGGGAAGGAAGGCCAGAGGCCCGTGCGGGCAGATCGCGAGGTGATCACAGCCCTCTTCGCGGAAGCTCCGCGAGTACCCCGGCGTCAAAGCCGAGCACGTTCACCGCCCCGGCCTGCAGCGCATCGGCGCCGTCACGACTGACCGGGCGGGCACCGGATGGCTCCTGCACCCGGTGGCGGATCGTCGCCACCAATGGAGCCAGGCCGTCGAGCGCCAGTTTGGCGTCTGGGTCATCGGGGTCGGGGATCGAAGTCAGCGTCCTGTAGGCCTCGCGGACGACGAACTGGCGCGAGTCGCCAGGCGCGTAGACCGTTGCGAAGCAAGCGTAGGTGCCGCCTCCATCGCGACCGAGGTAGAGGTCGAGGAGCGCCGTGCGCCCACCGCTTCGCGCCAAGAGGTTGGCGGGTTCGAGATCGCGTAGGCCGAGCTGCACTGGGGGGCGGGCGCCGACCATGCGGCGAATCAGGGTCTCATCGTAGATCGCCTGCAGGTTTCGCCGCCGCTGCGAGTTCTGTGCGCCGGAGCGCATCTCGGAGGCGTGCAACCAGGCGCAAAGGCGAAGCTCCTCGCGATACTCTGCCGCCGCCCCCGCGACCGTCTCGCGGGGCTCCTCGGCTTCGGCGGAAGCGATCCGCTCCCTGGCCTCCCGCGAGGCGTCCTCCTCCTGCCACAAGCCGGGCGCGAGCAGGAGCCTACTGGAGACGGCCCCCTTGAAGGCGAGGCTGTGTGCGGCAGCGTAGACAGGCCTCGCGGTTGGCCCGGCGCGCGAAGGGGTTGACAGGGCACGGCCGACGTCAAGTAGCCAGCCGCGCCCGCGGTCGCCGAATACCGCGTCGATACTGGCGGCCTCACGCAGGCAGGCGTCGAGCATCCCCTCCAGCACCAAGCGCGCGGCGGGCAGATCGTCAGGCGACAGGGAAGCGGCACCGGCGCTCCACACGTTGGCGACCTTCAGGGCGTTCCCCAGGATTTGGTCGCCCAGTTCGCGAAGGCCAGCCACCACAAAACTCCGCGCGGCGAGAATCGCGCAGCGAAAGGCGAGGGCCGGCTGGTGTTCACCGGCCAGGACCACCTGATCTGCGTGTACGCGCGCAAGGGCATATTCGGCCGTCTCGCGCTCGGGAGACCCCTCGACGGCGCTGAGCTGAGCCGGCGCCTCGCGCAGCGCCCAATCGATCAACTCCGCGGGGCGGGTGTGAAGCGCTGCGTGGAGGCGGGCGAGCACCTGTTGCCTGGGCGGCAGACTGCTGGTCAGCTCAAGCAGGTCGGGAGGTTGATCGCTTAGTTGAGCGCAGCTGAGCGCACTCTGGTCGAGCGCGTGGACGGCGAGCTCTCAGAAGATCGCGACGCCGCTCCTGGCTCTGCAGCCCGCTCACCGGGAGAGCCTCCCAGCCCCCCCGCACGAGCTGCGCGGCGACTCCCTCCTGACGGGGGAGCAGACTGCTCGCCTCGATGAAGAGACACACCGCCGCCGTATCTGCCCCATGACGATCCCTGACGGCAATCAACTCACTGAGACTGAGATCCTTGAGATCGAGCAGGTCGCGATCGCTTGCGTCGAGCAGCCCACGCGCCTGCAGCCACTGCACTGGCTTTTGCTCGCGATCGGTCAGCGAAATCGCCTCACGCGCCGTGGCTGAGACCTCCTGATCGTCGGCCAAGCCTCGGTCGCGCATGATGGACAACAGCTGGGCGAGGGTCGAGAGCGTCCTGCCCCGCTCGGGCCCGCTGCGAAGCTCGGCCGCCGCGGCGAGGCTCTCCCGAGCGCGCTCGAAGAGCCGATCGGCGGCCTCGCCAGCCTCCTCGGTGGCTCGCTGGAGCCAGTGCTGGCCGACCACGGAGAGCAGCCGAGCGCGCTCAGCGGGTGGGGCGATGCGCCGAGCGACCTCCAGAGCGGCTTCGGCAATCGCCGGCGTGGCATCGATGATTGGCTTGCGCGCATCGGCGATGTCTGATGCCTCTTCAAACGACACCTTTCGGGCGCCGGTCGCGGCCTGAATACGGCCGCGCGCCGCCTTCAGCCAAAGCGGGCACTCGCGGCCGCGGGAACTCTCGATCCCAGCTAGCAGCAGCTCTGAAAGGCGCAACGCGTCAACGGAGCGACTGCGGTCGGTGAGAGTAGAGACGACCTCAATCAGCTTTTGACAGTAGGGGTCCGGCAGCGAGGTGGTGTCGGCCTCGGCTTCGAGGATGCGCCGGGCGCCGCGCAGGGTCCTCGTACCGTGCGTGACATCAAAGTAGAGGTCGGCTACGAGGCCGGGGGCGGGCGGTTTTAGGTTGCGCTCGGAGATCAGCAGGTCGAGCCGCCCCAGATCAGTCTCGAGCGGACCGGGACTCAAGGGCAGAGCGGCGATGGAGGGTCGATGTCGACGGAGCCGAGAAGGTCCGTCTGCGGGCGTAGGTAGACCCGCGGATCGGAGGCTTGGCCGCGGAACTTGTCGTCGTGGATCGCGAACGGTCGCGAGAGATCCGGCACGAATTTCATGGTCCCAAATGCCGAGGCGAGCCAGTGCCGCTGGGGCAAGAAATGGGGCAAGGTGCCCCACGGATTCCAGACGATCCCCACGTAGCTCGATTTCGCGAAAACCGCTTGAAACCGTGCCCCACGTAGTCCAGCGGGACCACAGGTCCGTTCTCATAACCCGAAGGTCGCGGGTTCGAATCCCGCCCCCGCTATTTAGAAAGCCCTGCTAACGCGGGGCTTTATTTTTTGGAATCAGGGGCCGCGCCAAGGCCGCGGGTACTAATTCGGGTACTAATTTCGATGCCAAAAGCGTCGCTCCGGTGCTCTACGGCCACTACTCCAGGCACGAACAGCCGCTTTCCAGCGCCGTTTTTCGCTGACCTTCGGGTTGAATCCCCGAGGGTTTGAGCCATAGATCTTGCGCGACATCTTTCTCACATAAACGCCCATTCTGTAGGCGCTAGACTGAGGAGGATGTCGCCCGCTGGTCTCACTGCTCGAAATCGCGCTCTTCTGGCCTCCCTTCATCGGTTCGACGGTCCGTTTACCGTCGACGAGGCACAGGAGGCGCTTAACGTGGATCGACCCCGGGCGCAGCGACTCTTGCGCTACCTAGCTGACCGAGGCTGGCTCGCACGCGTCCGTCGTGGCGTCTACATCACCGTCCCGCTCTCGGCTTCAGTTCCGAGCGAGTCACGGGCCGACCTCTGGCGGGCGGCGGCGCAGGCTTACTCCCCCTGTTACATCGCGGGTTGGAGTGCCTGCGAGCACTGGGATCTTACCGAGCAGATCTTCCGCGACCTGATGGTCGTGAGCACCCGGCGGATTGGTTTTCGAAGCGACGACATTCAGGGAACGCCGGTGAGGATCAAGGTCGTCGACCCTCAGAGGATGTTCGGCACTGTTGGTGTCTGGCGGGGATCGGAGCGTGTTGAGGTCTCGGACCCTTCGCGCACGATCGTCGACTTGCTTGACGACCCCTCGATGGGTGGTGGGATTCGCCATGTGGCGGAGGTGCTCGAGGAGTACCTCGCGGGACCCAATCGGGACGAAGAACTTCTGTGCGACTACTGCGAGCGCTTCGGTAACCGCAGCGTCTACAAGCGACTCGGCTATCTGCTCGAGGCGCTCGGCCTCAATGAGCCCGGGCTCATTGAGCGCTGCCGGGAGCGGATGTCGAGCGGCGTCGTGCCGCTCGATCCAGGCATCGGGGCGTTGGGTGCTCGCAACGCCGACTGGAACCTGCGCGTCAACGCGCGAATAGATCGGGTGGCCGCGTGATCACCCGTGCGGTGCTCGATGAGCGCGTGCGGGAGTGGGGCCTCCGAGACGACGTCGTCGAGAAGGACTATGTCCTCGGCTGGCTGCTGTGGGGGATCGGGTCGAACAAGTTGCTGGGTGACACATGGGTCTTCAAGGGCGGGACCTGTCTCAAGAAGTGCTACATCGAGACCTACCGCTTCTCCGAGGATCTCGACTTCACTGTCCTGTCCGACGGGCCAATCGACCCTGAAGATGTCTTGCCGCTGATCGGCGAGGTGCTGAACAACGTCAACAAAGCGTCGGGCATCGACTTCTCGGTGGAGGAGCCACGGCTGAAGCTGCGACCCGGCGGACGCACCGCGGAAGGCAGGGTCTACTACCGCGGTCCCCGTGGAGCTGCCCCAGCCGGCGCGGATCAAGCTCGACCTGAGCGCCGATGAGATCCTCGCCCGGCCGCCGGTATTGCGGCCCATTGCCCACGCTTACCCCGACGAGCTCCCGGCGCCGGCAGAGGTTCGCTGCTACGGCTTCGAGGAGCTCTTCGCGGAGAAGATCCGAGCGATGGGGGAGCGTTCGCGCCCGCGCGATCTCTACGACATCGTCAACCTCTTTCGCCGCGAGGACCTACGGCTCGAGCAGGAGCTGATCCGATCGACGCTTGAGCGCAAGTGCGAGAGCAAGGGGATCGTGATGCCCACCCACGCCGACATCAGCTCTTCTCCGTTGCGGGCTGAGCTCGAATCCGAGTGGGCGAACATGCTTGGCCACCAGCTGCCGGTTCTGCCTCCCTTCGAGCAGTTCTGGGAGGAGGCCGAGGTTCTCTTCCAGTGGCTCGAAGGCGACGCCGTCGAGGAACCCGTACAGCCAATTGGCGCGATGACCAGCGAGGACCAAACCTGGTCTCCGCCCCCGACCTTGGAAACCTGGGGCCGAGCCTCGTTGGAGGTGGTGCGATTCGCCGGCGTCAACCATCTCTTGGTGGAGCTCGGCTATGGGGGAAGCACGCGTTTGATCGAGCCCTATTCGCTGCGGCGCAGCAGCGCCGGCAACCTACTGCTTTACGGGGTCCGGGCCGACAGCAGAGATATCCGCTGCTACAGGGTGGACAGGATCCAGTCGGCGCGGGCGACCACCCAGCCGTTCCAGCCCGTCTTCGCGATCGAGTTCGGGTCCGCGGGAACCCTGTCCGCCCCGCCGGTCCGCAGGCGGGCGGGCACGCCAAGGCTTGGACCCCGTCGACCCGCACTCTCTCGTTCGGCCGGTCCCACATACATCGTCCGCTGTGCGACCTGCGGTAAGGAGTTTCGGCGCAAGACGCGCTCGACCGCAATGCGCAAACACAAAGTCCCCAGAGGCAGGGATTGCCCAGGCCGCTCGGGCTACTTCGTCAGGATGGATTAGGAGGCTTCACTCCAGGCGGCTCGCTCGTGCAAGGTCCAGATCCTCGCAGCCTTGCGACGCTGCGCCTTCACGTTGGCGGTCAACTTCTGCGGCTTACAGAGGAGACAGCCGCTGCGTCGGTGCTTCGGTCGCTTGCGCTTGTGATTTGCCATCGGCCCAGGCTACGCGATTCGGGTGTGCACGTACAGATCAGATCAAGAAGCGAGGCGCTGTTCGATGGCTGCGTTTAGCCCGAGCGATTTTGCGGCAAATCGGTCGTCTCTGACGAGCGCCCGGCGAGGATGCTTGCCGTCGCGGGACGTTTGTTCCTATAAGGTCGGGTGGGATGCGCTTTCAGAGGCTTGAGCTAAGGGATTGGCGCCAGTTCGACTCGGTCCAGGTCGACTTCCATCCGCGCCTAACGGTTCTCACCGGTGCTAATGGCGCCGGCAAGACGACCCTTCTCAACATACTCAGCCAGCACTTTGGGTGGAATACGCCATTCATCAGCACCGCTCGCCCCACCCGAAAGGGAATCTTCAAATACTTCACCCGTTGGCTTCCAGGGCACGAGGATGATGGCGTCGGTGGCAACGAGACGATTGGAACGCTGGGGTATGGAGAAGGCCACGAGGCCAGACTCGCGGTACCCGAGAGTGACAATCCGAACTTTCAAGTTCAGATCGTCGACCAGCAACACGTCCCAGGGCTATTTCTCCCCTCCCATCGACCCGTCTATAGCTATCAACGGGTAGATCAGATTCCGACGCGCCTCGACGCTCGGCAAGAGCTGTTCGAGCAGTACTTCAGCAACCTTCGCCAGTTCTACTCACCGGGGGCGCATGTCGACTCCCCGAGTTTTCGCCTAAAGGCTGCCTTGATATCCCTTGGCACCTTCGGTTATGGCAACAAGGTTGTTGCTCGTAATGATGAGGCGATAGAGACCTTCGAAGGCTTTCAGGAGATCCTTCGGAAAGTGCTCCCACCTCAGCTCGGATTCCAGCGACTCGCTATACGGATGCCAGACATCGTTTTCGAGTGCGTTGGCAATAACGACTTCTCACTCGACGCCGCATCGGGTGGGGTGGCCGCAATTGTCGATGTCGCCTGGCAGATCTACATGAAATCGCTCATCGAGGATGCCGAGTTCGTCGTTCTTGCCGATGAGCCCGAGAATCACCTTCATCCTGAGCTTCAGCGCTCGCTCCTGCCTGGGCTTATGGCCGCCTTTCCGAGGGTTCAGTTCATCGTTGCCACTCACAACCCCTTCATGGTCACTTCTGTTCCCGATTCGAATGTTTTCGTCCTTCACTACTTTGAGGGCAAAGTCCACAGTCGCGTCCTTCCCGACGTCGACCGCAGTGCTTCGGCTAACCGCGTGCTGATGGATGTCCTCGGAGTTCCTTTTCCCATGCCCCTTTGGGTCGAGGATCGAGTGGACGAGATCGTCACCAGAGTCCAAGCTGAAAAAGTAAGTGCCGATGCTTTGCATCGAGCTCGCGCTGAGCTGCACTGAGGTCGGATTCGGGCATCTCTTTCCCGACGTCGTCGAGCGCTTGCTGGAAGACGATGGGGGCGGGCGGGGAGATGTGAGAGGAGAGGGACTTGATCAAGCTGGTTAAGCGTCCTCAGCCCGAGGTACTGGTCGAAAACAAAGAGCGTTGGACTGACGAATACGCTGCCTACAAGCGCGGTGAGGACGTTCCCAAAGCGGCGGCGCGTCGCTACGCGGATCGGACGGTCCAAGAGGCGCTCAAATTGGAGACTGCCCGCAAGTGCGCCTACTGCGAGTCGCGGATCGAGCACATTGATTACCCCCACGTCGAGCACATTCTTCCCAAGGCCAAACGGCCCGACCTTGTCTGCGATTGGCCGAATCTGACCTTGGCGTGTACGAAGTGCAACTTGGCCAAGGACGACTATTACGAGCCCGACTGCGAGCTCGTGAATCCTTACCGTGACGAGATCGGCGACCACTTGATCTTCGCTGGGGCGCATGTCTATCACCGGTCAAACGACCGTGGCTTGGTCACGATCGATCAGATAGACCTCAACCGCAGCGAAGCTCGTCGCGCGCCGCAAGGAAGCTATCGAGGCCTACACGAGGATCAGGGACTTGATTGCCAAGTCACCGCCGGGTCCGGTGCGCGAGGTGCTCGAGGCTCAGCGCGAGGATCTGCTGATGGGCGAGACCGAGTACCTGGCGACGACGAACACCTTTCACGCGGCCTCTTCCGGCTAAACCCACGGGTTGCCGGTCGCCTCTATGGTCGCCGTCCGCTGGGGTACTAAGTGGGTACTAAGTTGAGCGAAACTAGGTCCAACTTGGATCAACTCAGATTGCTTGAACAAGCCAAAGACCAGCCTGATCAACCAGCTCCAGAGAACTCATAACCCGAAGGTCGCGGGTTCGAATCCCGCCCCCGCTATACCGAAAAGTGAGTAATTACAGGGATTTTTAGGGGTTTTGAACCCCCGACCACAGAAGGCCGACAATAGCCCTCGACGTCTAGCCAGATGGGGCTTCCGGTGGCGATCTCCTTGGTCAGTGCGCTGACGAGCAAGGTTCAGGGCTTTGAGCCGTAAGCGGAGGAGCGCTTTTGCGCCGATGCTCGCCAATCCCCTCGTAGCGCGGATCGTCTTGGGCCGATTACCTGAATCCGGTAGTCGACCTGTAGATCGTCGATCTGGAGGGTTCCGCGGTTGTTATCGCTCACGATGGGGCCGGTCGTCGCCATTGGATTCCCGGCCCGCCGGCGCCGGAGCGCCTTCGCAAGTCTGGCACGCGCCTCTCCACGAGGGAAGGGTCCAGACACCGCTTCTTCCCATCGAGGAAGCGAATAGGCGAGTTATATCTGGACGAGTGCGTACCGATGTGGAGACAGATTGGATAAGGTGACGAAAGATGAGGCGGGGGTGTCCTGACACAGCATCGAAACGATCCGGAAGGCGAATAGACGCGACGGGTCGCGCAAGGATGATCAATCGGATTTTGGATGGCGCAGCGCTTGGGTTGTTGGCTGCAGCGGTGTTCTTGAGCGGGGTTGCCGTGGTTTCTGCCTCGACGGCGCGCGGTCGATCTTCCCATTCACATCATCGTCGACACCACCACTGTCGGCCGCATCACCACCACCAATGCCGACGTCACCGTCTGCCGCATCCACAGGCCTTTAACCCGAGACTTCCGCATGTTCCGACCGTCAAGGTCCCGTTCGGTGGTCGCGGCGGCAGCGCCGATCCCGGCAACGACTACCCGCCTGTCTGGAGGGACGCCCCGCAGGACTCGAAGCTTGATACGTGGCGCGAGTACAACCGCGAGTGCACCTCGTTCGTCGCCTGGGCGCTAGCTTCGAGGAACGGGTTCAACATGCCCTTCTACGACAACGCGAACGGCTGGGGGCCTGACGCCCGGTCACGTGGCTTTGCGGTGAACTCGAACCCGGCCCCGGGATCGGTAGCTTGGTCCACCGCCGGAACCTATGGCCATGTCGCCTATGTGCAAGATGTCATTGGCTCAAGCGTGCATATCGAGGAGTACAACCACGACGGCACCGGGCATTACTCCTCACGCGTGGTCCCGGCCTCCGCCTTTACCGGCTACATCCACTTCAAGGATCGTCCGACCATCCCGCCGCCCGCTCCGCCGTCGACCCCCCAGACTGGGCCGATCGACGACCTCGGGTTTGTCAAGACCACCAACACTCCGGGCACGGTCGAGGCCCACTGGGACATGCTTCAGGGTGGGACTTATCGGCGCGTTGGTGATTACGTCAGCGATTTCAGCCCGGCTGATGCCGGCAACGGCTCCTGGAACCTCTTCGGCTCAGCCAACGGTGCACCGGAGCTCGGCTTCATCAAGCTTCGCAAGACCGGAACGGGCAGCGTTGAGGTCCACTGGGACACGCTTCAGGGTGGGACTTATCGGCGCGTTGGTGATTACGTCAGCGATTTCAGCCCGGCTGATGCCGGCAACGGCTCCTGGAACCTCTTCGGCTCAGCCAACGGCGCACCGGAGCTCGGCTTCATCAAGCTTCGCAAGACCGGAACGGGCAGCGTTGAGGCCCACTGGGACACGCTTCAGGGTGGCTCCTATAAGCGCGCCGGCGACTACAAGTCCGACTTCAGCCCAGCCGATGCATCCAACGGCACCTGGCAGCTATTCGGCTCAGCCAACGGTGCACCGGAGCTCGGCTTCATCAAGCTTCGCAACACCGGCGGGACGGTCGAGGTCCACTGGGACACGCTTCAGGGTGGGACTTATCGGCGCGTTGGTGATTACGTCAGCGATTTCAGCCCGGCTGATGCCGGCAACGGCTCCTGGAACCTCTTCGGCTCCGACAGTGGCGCTCCCCGTCTAGGGTTCGTCAAGTTGCGGAATACCGGTTCGGGGATGGTCGAGGGGCACGCTGACGCCCTGCAGGGCTCGACCTACAAGCGAATCTCTGACTACGCCTCGGACTTCAGTCCAGGTGACGCCGGAAACGGTGACTGGCAGATCGGCTTTCCGTGAGGTATGCACCCCTTATAAGTGCGCAGAGAAGGGGGTTCTCGTCGATGCGAGCGCCGAGCGCTATGAGGTGGCGAACGTCGCAATCTCCGCTTGGCGCTCATCAAAGGCCGTAGCGCTCCTGCTTGCCTCGATCGACCGGATCGCAGAGGACGGCGGTGTGATCGGCGCCGTGAAACGGGCTCGGTCCCCGCGTGTGCGGAGTGGGAATCGATGGACGAGCCTCCGCCGGCGCAACCCGAAAAATAGGCTGCATACACCAGCGCGTCGAGTTGCTTCCGGTGCGGTCGGGCGATCACGGTAGACGCGGCCGCGGGTGTCGTCCGCCACTGGCTATGGTCCCGGAGGCCGGTCGGGTGTCGCGCCGGGATCCACGCCCAGTGTGACCCTTGCCGCAAAGCCATCCCGCGTGAGGCTGTTGCCGGCCCGCGCGAGGGCGAGCACCGAGTTCGAGCCGCCCTGGTCGCGAAAGATGAGGTCCCTGTTGCGCGGGGTGATCTCGGCCGTATTGCGGTCGTAAGGGGCGAGCGCGAAGACTTCCGCGTCGCGCCGATCGGAGGTGAACAGCTGGCCGGTGTGCGAGACGTGGCCGCCGGAGTAGGTGCCGCCGCGCTGCCGCCCGCCGATATGGACCTTGACGTGGATGTGCGTCGTCCGTCCCGGGTACTGGCCCGGGTAGATGGTCGCGAACTCTGCCAGGCCGTTCCCGTCGGTCAGCTGGATCCCGCGCAGGTAGGTCTCGCCCTCGCTCCCCTCCGATGGCTCACCCGAGTAGACGCCAAGCGCGTCGCAGTGCCAGACGTCGACGGCGGCATCGCGGATCGGCTTGCAGGTATCCGAGGCGACGACGGTCAGCGCGAGCGCGAGCGGCACGCCGCGGCGGTTCTCGACGATGTCCCGTCGAACCCGCACCAGGTCGATGTAGAAGGGGCCTTCTTCCTGTTCGGGCGTCAACACGCAGTCGGGTCTGGTCGTGGCCCCTCCAACCGCGGATCTGGCTACCTTGTTCTCGTCGGCGCCGCAGGCGTAAAGGACTGCGCTCGCCAGCGCCCCTGCCGACAGCGCCACCATCTCGCGGCGCCGCATCGGTACTTGAATCCCGCCGGAGGGTCGGCGGTCGTCTGCCGGACCCGCTCGGCTCCCGCTCGGGTGATCGCTCATCGGCCTCCTTCCAGCCTGCGGGTTCTCGACTCGAAGAACTAAATCAGATGTCAGTAAAAGATTTGAGCATTAGACCCAAGACGGTTGATCGCCGGCATGCTTTGCCGGCCGATGTCCGCCGAGCGGGATCGATTGATGCTCATTGCCTTCCTGTGATGTGCTGGAGAGCCGTGTTCCTCGACCTTTGTGAGCATGCGTTGGTCGAGCAGAAACTGGATCGTGCAGCGCTCAAACCCGAACGACTGTCACCTCGTCGAAGAAGGAGAAGTCGGCGTCTTGCGTCACCACTGAAGCTCCGTGGCGTAGCGCCGTCGCGGCGATCCAGGTGTCGTGGCGGCGCAGGCGACGACCGCGTGCCAGCTCTGCCGAAGCGATGCGGGCGAAGCAGCTCGCGACCTCGGGGTCGACCGGCAGGAGGGGGTAGGTGGCTTGCACTCGGGAGAGCGTGGCAAGGCGGACGGCGCGCGCGCTGGGCTCGGTCGCGCGGAGCACGCCCAGCTCGAGCTCGGCTGCGGTTATCACCGAGACGGCGATCTCCTCGGGAAGCTCGCCCAGCTCTCGGCCCGTCTCTTGGGCGACGAATACCGAGGTGTCGGCGATGGCTCGACTCAAACGTCGTCGAGCTCCGCGCCGCGAATCTCGGCGAGGTCGGCAAGTAGGGCGGGATCGGAAGGCGCCTCGCGCACGATGCGCCGGGAGCTCTGAAGATGGTACCCAGGGATCGCGATCCTCGGCATGAGGGAGGATGTCGGCGACAGGACGGCGATTAACGGTGAGAGTCAGCCGTTCGCCAGCTTCCAGCTCCGAGACAACGGCAGAGGTGGAGTTCCGTAGCTCGCGGATTGAAACGGCTCGTGCCATGTGCCCGACTGTAGCACTGATTGCGACATAGCGCTGGTAATGGCTTTCAAGGCAAATAACGGATCTCGCTTATCCGGCACAAGGTCGCTGATATGCGTTCGAATCCCGCCCCCGCTATGGCCTTATGGGTAACCGATGGCGGGTTGCCCGTAAGAGCGAATCTTTCCCTCGCTTACCGAAAAGTAAGCAACAAACGCGCTGCGAGCGCTTTGCGCCCCGCTCTCATACTGCTGTGACGGCTACATCCGTATCCCAGGCGACGACGTCGTCGAGTTGAATGTCGTAGCGCCAGAGATCGCGGGGCAGGCCCATCTCGGGAGGCATGCCCCTCTCGGCAAGGCCGCGATACCACTCGGCCCAGGCGGTCTCTTCCTTCTCGGCGAAATAGAGGGCGGGGACCACGTCGCCGCGCTGCCAGCGGCCGTCAGATGGGGGGTCTGCGTAGTGCAGGGGGCTGCCGTCGTGCGGCAGATGCCTCCACCAGACCCCACCGATCGACGGCATCGGTTAGGTGAACGGAGCGTCCTCGAGCGAGGAGACCACGCGGGCGACTCGGCGGAAGTCGCCGCGTGCCAGGAGGTCGAGCGGCTTGCGGTCGTCCAAGGCCTCGATCGGCCGCCGCAGCCACACTGTGATGTAGGAGTTCTCCATCACCCGCTGCAGTCGCTCGACCAAGGCTGAGAGCTCGATGAGCCGGTCGGCGCGCTCGCCGGTGGGGTTGCGGGTTCCGGCCAGCCATGCGCGCGCGGTAGACGGGGCGGCCCCCGTCGCCCTGGCGATATCGGCGTCGGTGAGTCCGGCGATGTCGTGAACCCGGCTCGCCTCGCGTGCGTATGGGTGGACTGCAGTTGCCATGTGTAGCGTTATTGGACGAAGGCCCGCTTGCTTGACGCATCAGATCGGCGACCCAGCCAGGGTGCCATAGGATTGCGCCGTGCCGTTCACTCTCAGGAACCTCAAGGAGGACCTGGAGGATCTTGGGTCCAAGTTCGACGGCGCGCCGGACCTGGAGTTCCGCATGGCGACCGGGGCGCTCGAGCTCGAGAAATCCGGCCTGAGCTACCAGCGCGTCCCGCCCGGCTATCGCTTTCCGTACGGCCACACGCACAAGAAGCAGGAGGAGGTGTACGTGGTCCTGCGCGGGAGCGGCCGGATGAAGCTCGACGACGAGATCGTCGAGCTCAAGGAATGGGACGCGGTGCGCGTCCCGCCCGGTACGTGGCGAGGCTACGAGGCCGGGCCGGAGGGCCTTGAGATTCTCGTCATCGGCGCGCCCAATCTCGGCGAGGCTCCGCGCGAAGACGTCGATGGCCGGCGTGGCTGGTGGGCTGGCTAGGACCAGATAGGTGAACATCAAGTGGGATGGGTTCTGGCTGGTTGGTGGGTTTGGTCTTGCGACCGAGAACCAGCCCGCCGGACTCGCTGACCGGGTCGATGACGCCGTTGCAATCAAGGCGGGCATACTCAAGGTGAAGGCGAGCGACGACCACCAGAAGAAAGCGACAACCATGAAGAAGAACAGCGGCTTGAAGGAGGGCAAAGGAGGGGACTCTCCCTCTCAGCTGATAGACGCGAGGATCGAGGAGCTGGGCGATTGGCGGGGAGAGACGCTCGCTCGGGTTCGGAGCCTGGTCAAGCAGGCGGATCCGGAAGTGGTCGAGGAGTGGAAATGGAGAGGGGTGCCGGTGTGGTACCACGCCGGGATGATCTGCACCGGCGAGACGTACAAGAACGCCGTGAAGATGACCTTCGCCAAGGGGGCCTCGCTGGAGGACCCTTCGGGCCTCTTCAACTCCAGCCTCGAGGGCAATACCAGGCGCGCCATCGATTTCCACGAGGGCGACAAGATCGACGAGAAGGCGTTGAAGGCGCTGATCCACGCCGCCGTGGCGCTGAACGAGTCCTCGGCCGGCTAATCGAATACCACGTGAGTACCTAAGCAACCGCGATTCCAGAGCCGATTCTGCGGCCGCTGACGAATCTATCTCCAGTCCGGGGACGTGCGTTTTCCCTTGACCTGTCCGGCGGTGGCTGTTTCACTCAACTGAAGCTATGCTTTGGCATCATTTCGAAAGCTGCCCGTAGGGACGGGCAGCGGGGCAACGGAGTTCACCGGCTTGCCAGGGACGTCGGCGGGTGATCTAGGAGAGGGGATGGATCGCGTGGGAGCAGGAGATAAGCAGCAGGGGTCGTCCTTCCTTGGGTTTCTACCCGCCAGGCTTGCGATTCCGATCCTTGCCTCGGCGGCGATCGCGCTCGCGTGCGCGCTTCCGGCGGTTGCCTCGGCGACGCAGACGCTGACGGTTGAAAAGAAAGGCACCGGGACCGGGACCGTCATCAGCTCCCCGGCCGGGATCAACTGCGGCGCCACCTGCTCGTTTGCCTTTGCCGACAACGCGGTCGTCACGCTGACCGGCACTCCCGGCTCCGGCACCGCGCCGGTCGTCTGGTCGGGCTGTGAAACCGTCACCGTCGAAAAAAAATGCAAAGTCACGATGAGCGCCGCCAAGTCGGTCACCGCGACCTTCGACCTGGCCCAGCGCGAACTCAAAGTGACCAAGGCGGGCACCGGCACCGGCACGGTCACCAGCGCCCCGGCCGGGATCAACTGCGGTGCCACCTGCTCGACCAGCTACGCCAATGGCACCGCCGTCACCCTGTCCGCCGTCTCCGGCCCGAACACCCTGCCGGTCGTCTGGTCGGGCTGCGGCAAAATCGTCGAAGTCAGCGGCGAAAAAAAGTGCGAAGTGACGATGACCGCCGCCAAAGCGGTGACCGCAACCTTCAAACTCAACCAGGTGGCGCTCACGGTGACCAAGAAAGGCACCAGCACGGGCACGGTCAAAAGCTCTCCGGCGGGGATCGAATGCGGCGCCAAATGCACGGCCAACTTCGACGAAGGCTCCACCGTCACCCTGACCGGCACTCCGGGCCCGAGCACCGAACCGGCCCAGTGGTCCGGCTGCTCCAGCGTCGACGCCGAAGACAAATGCCTGGTCACGATGAGCTCAGCCAAGGGGGTCACGGCGACCTTCAACCATCCCCAGTTCCCCCTCTCGGTGGCCAAGGTCGGGCCGGGCAACGGCACCGTGACCAGCACCCCGGAAGCCATTGACTGTGGCGCCACCTGCTCAGCTGGCTTTGACCAGGGCTCGACCGTGACCCTGTCCAGCAAATCGGGTGTCAACACCGAACCGGTCCAGTGGTCGGGCTGCGACACCGTCAACGGCGAAAACAAGTGCCTGGTGACGATGAGCGGCGCCCGCTCGGTCACCGCCACCTACAAAGCCGAACCGGGCTTCCCCGTCTACACCGTCTCGGTGATCAAGGGCGGAACCGGCTCCGGCACGGTGACCAGCTCGGTTGGCCCGATCGACTGCGGCGGTACCTGTTCGACCGAAGTCGTCTCCAAAACCAAAGTCACCCTCGTCGCGATCCCGGCCCCCGGCTCCGCCTTCGACCACTGGTCGGGCGGCACCTGCGCCAAATCCGCACCCTGCGAAAAAACGATCAACAGCTCGAGGACGGTCAAGGCCGTCTTCAATGCGGTCGGCAACCGCACGCTGACCATCGCCATAGCCGGCACGGGTACCGGCACCGTGAAGAGCAAAGCGGCGGGCATCCAGTGCACCGCGAGCTGCAGCCCCTCGATCGTTGCCGGCACAAAGGTCACCCTGATCGCGGCGCCGGGGTCCGGCTCCACCTTCAGCGGCTGGTCGGGCGCCTGCTCGGGCCCCGGGTCCTGCAAAGTGCTGATGAGCGAAGCGCACAGCGTCACCGCGACCTTTGCCAAACCAAAAACGACGCCCTCGATCACCGGCGCCGCCGTCGTCGCCGGCAAGGCCAAGGTCAAAGGCGGCAAGGCCTTCGTCAAGGTCAGCTGCAAAGGCCCCGCCTCCTGCCGGGGTTCCCTGAAGCTCTTCGCCAAGCTCAAAGGCAAGAAGAGCAGCGCGATCGGCAGCGCCACCTTCAGCCTCGCCCCCGGCAACTCGACGACCCTCAAGGTCAAGTTGAGCGCCAAGGCGAAGCAGGCGCTGAAGGGCACTGGGCACCTGAAGGCAAGGGTCACAGGGGCGGGGATCAGTCCCCACGCAGTTCGCCTCAAGTCGTAGGCTGCCTCAACTCACGAGCCCTGGTGCCGCCTGGCTCTGGGGAGGGCACGGCTCCCCCCTCTTCTTGCTGAAGTGTCGAGCCCTCGGCTCGCGGTCAATGGCTCCCAGCGGGCGCTTGCGCGACGTCAGATAACACGCGGGTACCCAATTTGCCTCCCATGCTAGAGCCGTTTCTGGCTCTGCACGCGCGCTTTTCGGCGCTCTGGAGACACAGCATTTTCCTTGACGCGCCCAACGACGGCTGATTTACTCACGGGTAATTGATGTACGTCATAGTTCAAGACCGTCCGCAGGATCGGGCGGCAGGGAATCCAAACAGGGAAATCGAGTCGCCCAGGGGCCGCCGGGAAGCGGCCCGGCAGGGGCTCAAAGCACAAGGAGAGAACCTCAGTGAGACGCCACGCAACGGCATCCTCGGCACGATCGAAAGCACGCAAACCCAGCGGCCAGGGCGGTTCGTCCTCCGGCCGCATCCGACTGACCATCCTGCTCGCCACGGTAGCGGCCTTCCTGTTGGTGCCGGCCGCCCAGGCATTCGCCAAAAACGGAACGGCGATATTTCACGTCGAAGGCACCGGCGACGGGGAACTCAGCAGCAAAGGCGCGGGCGAAGAACTCTTCGGTGCCCCGTTCCTCGAAGGGAACCCCTACATCGAATGCAGCTACGTAGGCGCGACCGAAACCGCCAGCGGCGTCTGCGAAGACGAAATGAGCTCGGAAGAAGGATTGACCGCCACCCTCGTGTATGCCCACCCCGCTCCCGGCTCCGAACTAGCCGGCTGGGTGATCGAAGAAAGTGGGCTCGGAAACATATTCGGCTGCGGCGTCGAATCATTCGGCCCAGAAGCGGGCAAACCGACGAAATACTGCATGATCGGCTACGAAGGTGAAGGGGTTACCAGTAACGCCGAAGTAACCGCCATCTTCGCCTGCGAAACCGAAGGCGGCTGCGGTGGCGGGGGCGGCCCCACCAACCGCGCCGCACTAACCATCACCAAGTCAGCCGGCGGCACAGGCGGCACCGGCTCGGTCTCCTCCAAGCCGAAGGGGATCAACTGCGGCGCGGCCTGCAACAGCGCCGTGGCCAACATGTACAAGAACACCCCGGTGACGCTGAAGGAGAAGCCCTCCACTGGCTCCACCTTCGTCGAATGGACAGGCGCCTGCTCAGGCTCCGGTGAAACCTGCACGGTGCCGATGGCAGAAGCCGAATCGGTCCAGGCAGTCTTCGGCGGCACCTCCAAAGCGATCGCCGAACCGAAACCGCTGACCCTGAGCAAGGGCGAAAGCTCAGGCTACGGCACGGTCAAAGCAGCAGGCCTGGCCTGCGAAGCCGAATGCACCGCCACCACGGTCCTCTACCAGGGCCCGACCGGAGTAGCCCCCAAAAACAAACCGGGCAAGACGGTCGAACTGAAAGCCACCGCGGCCTACGGCTCGACCTTCACCGGCTTCTCGGGAAGCGGCTGCTCGGGCACCGCCCCCTGCCTGGTGACGATGGAAGAAGCAAAGGAAGTCACGGCCACCTTCACGGCCAAACCGACGACGACCCTGACCGTCAACAAGGGTGGCACGGGCACCGGCTCGGTCTCCTCCAAACCGAAGGCGATCAACTGCGGCACCACCTGCACCACCCAAGACGCCACGGTGCCTGAGGAAGCCGAAGTGATCCTCAAGGAGAAGCCCGGCACCGGGATGACCTTCACCGGCTGGTCCGGTGGTGGCTGCTCGGGCACGGCGGAAACCTGCACGGTCTCGCTCTCTGAAGCGAGCACCGTCACGGCTTCCTTCTCGGGATCGCCGAAACCGATCCTCGAAGCCAAAGCGCTGACCCTGGCCAAGGCGGGATCGGGCTACGGCACGGTCAAAGCAGCGGGCCTGACCTGCGAAGTGCTCTGCACCTCGACGGTCTCCCTCTACCAGGGCCCGACCGGGATCGCTCCGAAAAACAAACCGGGCAAGACCGTGATCCTCAAAGCCCTCTCGGCCCCGGGGTCCAAACAGGTCGAATGGACGGGCTGCCTGAGCAACCCGACCCCGACGGAATGCTCGGTGACGATGGAAGAAGCCAAGGAAGTCGTCGCCACCTTCAACGAAATCGAATAGGGGCGGCACCTAGGTAACGCAACGAAGAAGCAAGGCCAGGGCCGCGGGGAGGCTTCCCTCCCCGCGGCCAAGCGCCTCACAGCAGACCAAGACTTCGCAGTTCGCAGCACCGCAGCACATAGAGGCAACGCCCGACCAGGGAGCGGGCGCCACAGAAGGACAGAAGGGACAACGGGACTGATGGAGATGAGAGAGGGACGGGACATGGGAGTTGGCGCGAAGGTGGGGTTCTCGGGATCGGCTTCAGCTAAGAAGAAGGCCGCTCTCGTCCTCTCTGCGCTGGTATTTCTGATTGCGGCGGCGGCCGCCCCGTCAAGCGCCTCTGCCGTGGCTCCCAGGACGCTGTGGAAAGGGTGCACTACCGGCTCGGGCGCGGGGCATTGCCAATTCCCCGTCGGCATCGCTGCCGACCCGACCACCGGCAACCTCTACGTCGCCGACCCCGGCAACAACCGCGTCGTCGAGCTGACCGCCTGGGGACAGTTCGTGCGGGCATGGGGCTGGGGGGTCAAAGACGGCGCGGCGGAACCGGAGATCTGTACCGCCCAGAGCGGCTGCCAGGCGGGCCTGCGAGGCGGCGGGGGCGGAGAGTTCAACGGACCCACCGGAGTCGCCGTTGACTCCGGTGGGAACGTCTACGTCGCGGACGCCGAGAGGGTCGAGAAGTTCGACTCCGAAGGCCACTTCCTGGTGACCTGGGGCGGCGGCGTCGTCAGTGGCGGCGCGGCGGGCAGCGGCGACCTCACCGCAGGCTCGACCAAAGTGGTGAACCTCGTCACGACCTCCAAGTCCTTCGAAGCAGGCCAGGCGATCACAGGCGCCGGTATCGCATCCGGCACGATCGTCACCGATCACGGCGTCGGCACCCTTACCCTCTCCAAGCCCGCCACGGCGTCCGGATCGGGAGTGGCGCTGAGCGTCGCCGAAGGCGCCGGCAACGCCCCCGCCAATGAGCGCCAGACCGTTACCATCGGCGGCCCTCCCAGCGGCGGCTCGTTCAGTCTCATCCTCACTGCGGCTCACTTCCATGGGCAGATCGAACCGGGCTCTAACCAGCTCACCGGCACCAAGGGGCTTATTGGTGCGGTGCACGTCGGTGACGAGGCCGTGGGTATGTGGTCCGCCACCGGCAGGGGAAACCTCACCGTCGGCTCGACGACCGTGACGGGCTTCTCTACATCTGGGGGCACCTTCTCCGTCGGCAAGCCCGTTCACGTCGGCTTTGGCCTGAACAAGGGAATTCCCGCCGGCACCACGATCGTCGCGGTTGGCGGCGGCACCCTCACCCTCTCCAGGCCCGCCACCAAGACAAGCGAAGGAGTCGATATCGACGCCGGGGCCACCGTTGCCGCGATCGACACCGCCACCGGAACCCTCACGCTTTCAGCCACGCGGGCCCAAGAATCCCCCGGCAGTGCCACCGAGACCACCGCCCCGATTCCCTACAACGCCACCGCCTCCGAAGTGGCGGAAAAGCTCGAAGCGCTGGCCGACATCGGCCCCGGCAACGTCGCCGTCAGCGGCGCCGCCGGGGGACCCTGGACGATCGAATTCAAGGGGCCGCTGCTGGCCGACACCAACGTCGAACAGCTCGAAGCGGATGGCAGCACCCTCACCCCCTCTGGCACGGCGACCGTCGCGACCGCAATCCAGGGAGCCGGGGCGCCAGAGGCCTGTACCGTCGTCGCCGACTGCCGCGCCGGGCTTTTCGGCGCGGCCGACAATCTGCAAGCCGGCCAGTTCGGCCAGTGGAAATTCGGCAGCTTCATCGCCGCCGGCTCTGCCAACACGATCTACGTCGGCGACGAAGGGCGGGTGCAGGAGTTCGAAGCGAACGGCGCCTTCGTGAAAAGCATCCCCGTGCCGGGGGAGACGGTGCTGTCGCTGGCGGTGGATAGCTCAGGGAGCATGTACATGACCTTCTTCAAAAGCTTCCAATTCGGCGAAGAATCGAAAGAAGGCGTCGAGAAGCTGAGCCCGGCGGGGGCGCTCGAGTGTACGGCGAAAGCGAAAGACCCGCTGGCGCTGGCCACAGACGCCGCCGGCAACCTCTACGTCGTCGACGGCGTAAAGACGC
This sequence comes from uncultured Solirubrobacterales bacterium, assembly GCA_963714665.1. GTDB lineage: Bacteria > Actinomycetota > Thermoleophilia > Solirubrobacterales > 70-9 > VRUE01. The sequence goes on from CAVQPE010000008.1 coordinate 1,026,652, forward strand.
TCTTCTCGGAAGCGCAGATCCGCAAGTTCACCTCCGCCTGCGCGGAAGTCAAAGACTCCGAGTTCCCCTTCGCCGACAGCTTCGACAGCTCTCTCGGAATCGCGACGAACACGGTGACCAAAGCGGGTGAAGTAGGCCTCTATGTCTCCAACAGGGGACAGGAAAACAGCTTCGTCCGCGCCTACTATCCGCCGCCTGACAAGTGGCCGCCGCCGTCAGCGCCCCCCAGCATCGCCGCCCAATATGCGACCACGGTCTCCACCGACAGCGCCACCCTGCGCGCCAAGGTCAACCCGCACTTCTGGACCGACACCCGCTACTACCTCGAGTACGGCACCGGCAAATGTTCGGAAGGGGGCTGCGAAGCGCAGCCCATGCCGCCGGGGAGCAAGCTCGGCGCCGGGGTTGTCGACGAAGACGTCACCACCCAGTCGGTGGTGCTCTCGGGCCTGCAACCCGACGCCACCTACCACTACCGCTTCGTCGCCAAAAGCTCGGGCGGCGGCCCGGTGCGCGGCCTCGGCGGAGAAGTTGGCCACGACGGCGCCGAAGGGATCTTCACCACCTTCCCGGCGGCGGGCGAAGGGAGCGCCTCCTGCCCCAACGCCGCCCTGCGCGCCGGCGCCGCGGCCCGCTTGCCCGACTGCCGCGCCTACGAGATGGTCAGCCCGGTGGAAAAAGAAGGCGGCGATGCCGCGGTGCTGGAAAGCATCACCATCAACGGCTTTGGGGGCGGCTACCTCCTGGCGCGCCTGGACCAGTCCACCCCCGACGGGGAAAAGGTCGCCTACTCGACGACGCGCGCCTTCGCGGATGCCGAATCGGCCCCCTGGTCCTCTCAGCACATCGCCACCAGGGATCCCGCCACGGGCTGGTCGAGCGAATCGATCGACGCTCCTCGCAGCAACTTCCCGCTCAACTCCGGCGCCGGCAACGACGTCGCCTACAAGCTCTTCAGCGAAGACCTCTGCAGCGGCTGGGTCTTCCAGGACACCGACCGCACCCTGGTGGAAGGGGCGCCGGAAGGAGTGCCCAACATCTACCGCCGGCGCATATGCGACGGCGGCTACGAGCTCTTGACCAGCGTGCCGCCGCCGGGCTTCAGCAAAGCCGAAGCGCCGAACAGCAAATACATCCCCGAGATCCAGGCCGAAACGGCAAACGGCGCCCACTCCTTCTTTCGCGCCGACGCGCGGCTGACGGCGAACGCACTGGCGACGCCGGGGGTCTTCCAGCTCTATGAGTCGAGCGAAGGCGCCGAAGCCGACCGGGCCGACCTGAGGCTGGTCAGCGTGCTGCCCGACGGCCTGGCAACGCCGACCCACGCCTCGCTGGGCACGGCGGCAAGCCAGTACGACGACTTCCGCGACGACAGCGTCCAGGGCGCGGTCTCGGGTGACGGCTCGCGGGTCTTCTGGACGGCGGGCGAAGGAAGTAGTCCGCCATTCAACGGAGGCCAGAATTTCCAGCCCGGCACCCTCTACCTGCGCGCCAACCCCCTCGCCCTCGAAAGCGCCCACCTGCACGGCACTGCGGCGGGGACGGGCGACCTGTCCGGCCCGGTCCAGTGCACCGGCCACACGACCGTCAGCTCGAAAACGATCAGCGAAGTCGCATGCGAAGGCGGCGCCTCCTTCGTCGTCGGTCAGGCGATCTCGGGTCCCGGCGTCCCCGCAGGGGCGACGGTGACCACGGTTGGCGCCACCTCGATCAAAATCTCGCTGGCGGCGAACGCGACCGGTAGCGCCCAGCTCAGCGGCCCCGGCTCAGAACTCGTCGCCAACGTGGCCACTAGCACCGGCGCCTTCGCCGTCGGCCAGGAAGTCTCGGCGGCCGGCATCCCCCCGGGTACCACGATCGTCGCCGTCAACGAAGCCGAACACAAACTCACCCTCTCGGCCAAGGCGACCGCGACCGGAGTCGGCGTGGCCCTTTCGGCCACCAGCGCCTGCACCGAAGCCGCCAAGGCCTGCACGATCCAGGTCTCCGGCTCGAACTCGGAGTTCTGGTCTGCCGACCCGTCGGGCTCGACGGCGATCTATCAGACCGGCGACAAGCTCTACGAAGCGCGGATCGAAGCCCAGGGGGAATCCCTCGTCTCCCACTCGACCCCGATCGCCGAAGGCGTGGAAGGGGTGGCGGGGACGAGCGAAGACGCGAGTAGGGTCTACTTCGTCTCCAACGGGGTGCTCAACCCAGGCGAAGAGAACGGGGAGGGCGGGGAAGCCGTCGACGGGCGGCCCAACGTCTACCTCCACAGCCAGGGCGGGGGCAACCGCTTCATCGCGGCGCTGGCAGCAAAGATCGACGCCTCGCCGTCCATCCCCTCGATCGACCGGATCAAAGCCGGGCTGCGCCTTTCGCGCGTCTCGGCTGACGGCAGCGAGGTGGTCTTCGACTCCACCGCCCCCCTGACCGGCTATGACAACAGCGACGCCTCTTCGGGGGAACCCGACGGCGAGGTCTACCTCTACCAGGCGACGGCAAACGAAGGCGAAGGCGAGCTGCTCTGCCTCTCCTGCAACCCCTCCGGGTCGCGGCCGCATGGGCGGGACCTGGGCACCTTCAACAACAACGAACCCGACGTTTGGGCCGCCGCCCAGATCCCCGGCTGGATGACCCAGAACCACCCCTCGCGCCTGCTCTCGGCAAGCGGCGAGCGCATCTTCTTCGAAAGCTTCGACGCCCTGGTCCCCACCGACACCAACGGCGCCAAGGACGTCTATGAGTGGGAGCAGGCCGAAGGCCGGGATCGGTGCGAAGAAATGGGCGCCCAGCTCTACGTCGCCTCCGCCGGCGGCTGCCTCAGCCTGATCTCCAGTGGCGAAAGCCCACAGGACTCCGAATTCATCGACGCCTCCGCCGACGGGCGAGATGTCTTCTTCACCACCAACGCCAGCCTCCTGCCTCAGGACCCGGGCCTGGTTGACCTCTATGACGCCCGCGTCGAAGGCGGCTTCGCCCAGCCCGGTCCCCCCGCCCAGTGCGAAGGCGAAGCCTGCCAGTCCCCGCCCGAAGCCCCCAATGACCAGACCCCGGCCTCCTCGTCCTTCGAAGGGGCGGGAAACGTCACCGAAGAACCGGGATCTCAGGCGCCGAAACCGTGCGCCAAAGGCAAGGTCAAGCGCCACGGCAAATGCGTGGCCAAAAAGCACGCCAAGCACAGTCACAAACGAGCCAGCCACAAGCGGAGGGCGAAACGATGAAGCGACTGACCCCGGTTCTCGTGCTTGCGGGCGCGCTGGTCTTCTCCGGTTCCGCCCAGGCCTCTTTTGGCCTGAAAAACCTCGATTTCACCTTCACCTCCAAGGACGGCAGCCCCCAGACGCAGGCGGGCTCACACCCCTTCGCGCTGAACACGACGATCGACGCCAACACCGAACCGGATGAAGTCCTCGGCGAAATCCCCCAGAGCTCGATCAAGGACCTGACTGTGACCAACGCGGCGGGCCTCGCCGGCAACCCGACCGCGATGCCGCGCTGCTCCTCAGCGGACTTCCTCGCCTCCAGCGGCAATGCAAAGTGCCCCGACTCCACCGCGCTCGGCTTCACCACCACCACGGTGCTCGCACCGGGCAAAGCGGGCGAATTCACCTCCGCCGTCTACAACCTCAACCCGCCTCCCGGGGTGGCGGCCGAGATCGGCTTCTGGACCCTGATCGTGCCGGCGATCGTCCAGTTCACAGTTAACCCCAACCCCCCCTACAACGTGATCGCTCGCGCCAGCCAGATCCCCCAGGTCGCCCCCTTCTACAGCTCCCAGCTGACCCTGTGGGGTGTACCGGCCAGTCCCGCCCACGACACCCGGCGGGGGCGCTGCGTCAGTGGCGGGGGTGCGGCCTGCTCCGTCAACATCCCCGAAAAGCCCTTCCTCACCCTGCCCACGTCTTGCGGCGGCCCGCTCCCCACCAGCTTCGAAGCGACCTCCTGGGAAGGCGACTTCTTCGAAGAAACGATTTTCACCCACGACGCCTCCGAACCGCCGGAGCCGCTGGGGATGACCGGCTGCGGCAACCTCCCCTTCCATCCCCAGATCTCCGCCCGCCCGACCTCCAAGGCGGCAAGTAGCCCGACCGGCCTGGACTTCTCCCTCGACGTCAAAGACGAAGGGCTGACCAGCGCCAAAGAAGAGGCGATCGCCAACTCCGACATCGAAAAGGCCGTAGTCACCCTGCCCGAAGGGATGAGCGCCAACCCCTCCCTGGCCGAAGGCCTAGCGGTCTGCACGGAAGCCCAGCTCGAAGCAGAGACGGCATTCTCCGAAGCGGGAGCGGGCTGCCCCAACGCGTCGAAGATCGGCACGGTCGAAGTCGAAACCCCGCTGCTGGAAGAAAAGCTGCTCAAGGGCTCCCTCTACGCCGCCAAGCCCTACGAGAACCCCTTCAACTCCCTGCTTGCCCTCTACCTGGTGATCCAAGACCCCGAACTGGGGATCTCGGTCAAGCAGCCGCTTCGGGTCGAACCCGACCCGGTCACAGGCCGGCTGACCACGGTGGCGGAAGAACTGCCCCAGCTGCCCTTCTCCCACTTCAGGCTGCACTTCCGTGAGGGGGCCCGCAGCCCCCTGAGCACCCCCCAGGCCTGCGGAACCTACAACGCCACCGCGACCCTCTACCCCTGGTCGGGCGGAGCGCCGGTCACCACCAGCTCCGCCTTCCAGATCATCACCGGCCCAAACGAAGGCCCCTGCCCCACGGGCGGCCTGCCCCCCTTCAAGCCGGGCCTGATCGCCGGCACGATCAACAACCGCGCCGGCAGCTTCTCTCCCTTCAACCTCAGGCTCTTCCGCTCTGACTCAGAACAGGAGATCACCCACTTCTCGATCAAGCTGCCGCCGGGCATCACCGGCAAGCTGGCGGGGATCCCCTACTGCTCCGATCAGGCGATCGAAGCGGCCAAGGCGAGGACGGGTCCCCACGGTGGCCAAGAAGAGCTGGAAAGCCCCTCCTGCCCGAAGGCATCGGAGATAGGGAGGACCCTGGCAGGAGCGGGAGTGGGCCCAGCCCTGACCTACGCCCCCGGCAAGGTCTACCTGGCAGGCCCCTACCACGGCTCCAACCTCTCGATGGTGGCGATCACCGCGGGCAAGGTCGGCCCCTTCGACATCGGCACCGTGGTCGTGCGAGAGGGCTTCAAGATCGACCCAGAGACCGCCGAAGTCTTCGTCGACGCCACCGGCTCGGACCCGATCCCCCACATCATCAGGGGCATCCCGATTCGCCTGCGCGACATCCGCGCCTACGTCGACAAGCCCGAATTCGTCCTCAACCCGACCGACTGCACAGCCACCTCAACGGCCTCAACGGTGCTCGGAAGTGGCCTCGACTTCGTCTCAGACGCCGACGACAACCCGATCACGGTCACCTCCCGCTTCCAGGCAGCCGATTGCGCCGCATTGCCCTTCAAGCCGCAACTGAGCATGAAGCTCACCGGCGGCACCAGGAGAGGCTCCTTCCCCAAGTTCAGCGCCCACCTGGCGATGAACGGGATCGGCGAATCGGGAATCCAGAGCGCCGAAGTCATCCTGCCCAAGTCCGAGTTCATCGCCAACGCCCACTTCGTCACGATCTGCACCCGGGTGCAGTTCAAAGAAGGGGCGGGCAACGGGGCCAACTGCCCGGCCGGAAGCATCTACGGCCACGCCAAAGCCTCCACCCCGATCCTAGGAGAGCCCTTGGAAGGCCCGGTCTTCCTGCGCTCAAACGGAGGGGAAAGAGACCTCCCAGACCTCGTCGTCGCCCTGCATAACTCCCAGGTCGACTTCGACCTCGTCGGCTTCGTCGACTCGGTCAAAGGCCGCCTCCGCAACCGCTTCGAAGGGGCGCCGGACGCCCCTGTCTCCAGCTTCGACATCGAACTCGAAGGCGGCTCCAAGGGCCTCTTCGAAAACTCGGTCAACCTCTGCGCCAAGAAGCACTTCGCCACCGTCGCCTTCGATGGGCAGAACGGCAAGGCCTATGACGCCAAGCCGGTGCTGAAGGTGAAGTGCCCGAAGAAACACAAACGACACGCCAAGCGCCACCACAAGCGCCACGCAGGGAGGTAGGCCACGATGAGAAGCACTGAGCACAGCCCGTCTTGGGGCCGCATCCGACTGAGCATCTTGCTCGCCACGGTGGCGGCCTTCCTGCTGGTGCCTGCCGCGCAGGCTTTTGCGGCGAACGGCACCGCGCACTTCAACATCGAAGGCACCGGCGACGGGGAACTCAGCAGCAAAGGCGCGGGCGAAGAACTCTTCGGTGCCCCGTTCCTCGAAGGGAACCCCTACATCGAATGCAGCTACGTAGGCGCGACCGAAACCGCCAGCGGCGTCTGCGAAGACGAAATGAGCTCGGAAGAAGGATTGACCGCCACCCTCGTGTATGCCCACCCCGCTCCCGGCTCCGAACTCGCCGGCTGGGTGATCGAAGAAAGTGGGCTCGGAAACATATTCGGCTGCGGCGTCGAATCATTCGGCCCAGAAGCGGGCAAACCGACGAAATACTGCATGATCGGCTACGAAGGTGAAGGGGTTACCAGTAACGCCGAAGTAACCGCCATCTTCGCCTGCGAAACCGAAGGCGGCTGCGGTGGCGAACCGACCAAATACCCCCTAACCGTCTCCAAGCCCGGAGCAGGCTCGGGCACGGTCACCTCCACCCCCGCCGGCATCAACTGCGGCTCCGAATGCGAAGCCGAATTCGAAGAAGGCGAAGAAGTAGAACTGAGCCAGAGCCCCGCATCGGGCTCCGAATTCAGCGGCTGGAGCGGCGCCTGCACCGGCACCGGCAGCTGCGAAGTGACGATGACCGAAGCCAGGGAAGTCAGCGCCACATTCACCCCCATCCCCCGCACCCTGACGATCACCGAAGCCGGCGGCGGAGAAGGCGCGGTCAAATGCAAATTCAACGGAACGGGCTCCCCAGGGGCCTGCACCAGCCCCCAGCCCAACGGCACCACGGTCGAAGTCATCGCCTTCGCCGAAGCAGGCTCTGAATTCGCCGGCTTCAGCTCGGGAACAGGCTCGGCCTCTGCCTGCACCACCTCGCCCTGCAGCTTCACGCTTGAAGCCAACAGCGCGCTCACCGCCACCTTCGACCTCCAACCGACCCCAGAATTCGAACTCGAAATCAACACCGACGGCAGCGGCGAAGGCGAAGTCGAATGCAAAGTCGGAGCCGGCCCACAAGAACCCTGCGAAGCCGAATACGCAGAAGGCGCCGAAGTGACCCTCGTCCCCATCGCCGAAACGGGCTCTGAATTCGTCAAATGGAGCGAAGACTGCACCGGCACTGGAGCCTGCGAACTGACGATGGACGCCGATAAGTCGGTGACGGCCACCTTCGATGAAGAAGAAGAACAGACGCCTGAATTCGAACTGACGATCGCCAAAGCGGGAACCGGCTCGGGCACGGTCACCTGCAACGCCGGTGCCTGTGCGGCTGAATATCCCGAAGGTGAAGAAGTCACCTTGGCGGCAAGCGCAGCCTCGGGTTCGACCTTTAGCGGCTGGAGCGGAGGTGGCTGCTCGGGAACCGGCAGCTGCGTCGTCACGATCGAAGAAGACACCACGGTCACGGCCACCTTCACCGCCAACCCCAAAGAAGAAGCCAAAAAAGAAGAAGTCAAACCGCCGCCGCCCACCGAAGGCACCGCCAAGGCCGCGGCCACCGCCAAGGTCAAGGGCGGCAAGGCCTCACTGAAGCTGACCTGCAGCGGTGGCCCCTGCAAAGGCACGATCCAGCTCAAGGCCAAGGTCAAGCAGGGCACCAAGACCAAGAACCTGGTGATCGGCAAGGCCTCCTTCTCGATCGCCGAGGGAGCAACCGCCACCGTCAAGGTCAAGCTCTCCGGCCCCGCCAAACAGGAACTTGCCAAGGGCAAGACGCTGAAGGCCAAGGCGAGCGGGGCCGGCGTCAGCGCCTCGACGGTGAAGCTCAAGCAAGCGAAGAAATAGCGGGAGCGCGAAGGAGATGCGCGGGTCGCTCGAGCGGGCTCGGTCAGAGCTCGCCGAGCGCTTGCGCGAGCGGTGGCCCGAAATCGAACAAACGGCGCTAACCCGGGTTTATGCAGTTTCCAATCCAGCCGAGACCGCGGACCCTGAGTACATGGAGGGCCTGAAGGCAGCGGTATTCGCCGCGCTCGACTATGGGGTCGCAGCACTTGAAGGCAGCGAGGGCAGCTCACCGCCGATCCCCACGGTGCTTCTGGCTCAGGCTCGGCTCGCGGCGCGCAACCGGGTCAGCCTCGACACCGTCTTACGCCGCTACTTCGCCGGCTACACCCTGCTCGGGGATTTCGTGATCGAGGAGGCCGATCGCGCCGGCCTTTCGGGCGGGGTGGCGCTGAAGGGCTTGCTGCGAGTGCAGGCACAGATCTTCGATCGCCTGGTCGGCGTAGTGACCGAGGAGTTCAACCGCGAGGCGGCGCCCCCCTTTCCATCGAGTGGGCACCGCCGCGCCGAGCGCGTCGACAGGCTGCTTAGGGGCGACTTGATCGACACGGCCGAGTTTGCCTATGACTTCGAGCTGACCCACGTCGGCGTGATCGCTGTAGGGCTGCGAGCCGAAAGCGTGATGCGTGAGCTGACTGGCAAGCTCGCGTGTCGCATTCTCTCGGTGAATCGCGACGATGGTGCAATTTGGGCATGGCTAGGCACGCGGCAGGCACCTGACCTCGACGAGTTGCGCTTGCTCCTACCGTCGAGCGGCTCCGCACCTCTCGCGTTCGCTTTCGGCGAGCCCGCGGATGGGATCAATGGTTGGCGCCTTACCCACCGCCAGGCAAAGGCGGCGCTGCCGCTGGCCCTACGCCGAGAGGGCTCCGCTGTGCGCTACGCCGACGTCGCAATCCTCGCCACCGTCCTCCAGGACGACCTGCTGACAACTTCTCTCTGGAATCGGTATCTGGAGCCCCTGGCGGACGATCGCGACGGAGGGGAGCTGGCTCGCAGGACCCTCCGCGCCTACCTGGATGCCGGCCGACAACGTCTCCTCGGCGGCTGCCGGTCTGGGCCTCAGCAGGCAAGCAGTGGGCGCCCGCCTACGCACGATCGAAGAGCGGCTTGGCCGAACGGTCGATAGCTGTGCCTCCGAGCTGGACGTTGCACTCCGACTGCACGAAAGCGCCGAACCCTCCCCGAGGGTGTCACTTCGACGAAATCCCTGAGCACAGCTTGCCAGATTGCCGTTGTGCCCGCGGTGGCGCCATGCGAGTTTGAGATCGGCGCCGAGTCGCACCGTTTCGGTGCCTGCACCAATCCCTGAGGTGGACGACGAGACGTTCACTCCAGGTAGATAACCAGTCAAACCCACACTCCAAGCATGGAGCAAGCAAAGGGAGGCAGGAATGAGTATCAGACTAAGAGCCCTTGGGCTGTCGACGCTAGCCGTGCTCGCGTTTTGCGCTGTAGCGGCGTCGGGCGCGCAGGCAGCAGGCGAATTCAAGGCCGAAAAATACCCGGTTGTCCTGAACGGTACGCAGAGCGGTGAAACAAGGTTTACCTTTGGGAGCCTTTCGGTCGGCTCATGCTTTGCCGCCGCCTACCACGGCCAACTGACCGGATCGTCGTCGACCATGCAGGTCACACCCGAATATGCGGGCTGCACCCTGGGAAGCTATACCGTGACGATGGCACTAAACGGCTGCACCTACGGATGGAACCTCAGCGAACTGACCGGTGCAAACTCAGGTACCGGGACGGAGAGCATCAGCTGCCCGGCCGGCAAACAGTTCGAAGTCCTCTCGTATAAATCGAACCAGCTGGTTTGCGCATTTAGCATCTCCCCTCAGGAAAACCTCACGTCGATCAAATACCAGGGGATTGGCTCGGGTGCTGAAGCCCACGTCCGGCTCACTACCAACCTAGCTCCGAAAGCCACTGTCCTGAATGGCGGCAAATCGACATGTGGCGCGGCCAAAGGAGAATCCACCACGCTTGGCTTCTCGGAAAGCACCGACGTGGCAGCCTATACACCAGGAGAAGCGCCAGTCGGTTTGAGGATGGGCACGCCGATAGTCGAAGGCGACCTCAACACCAGCTACGGTCAGTATCCGGCAACGGTCAATGCCTCGCAGGCAGAAACAAACATATTGCATATCGGAATTCGGAATTTCTCCTGCAGTGAAGCAAGCATGTCCGGGACTCTAACCGCACCGACGAAATCGGCTACGTTGTCGCCTAGCTATGGCAATTGCACGGCGAGTGGATTGCCTGCGGAAATAACGACTACCAAATGCACCTATACCCTGAACGTGGGAAGCGAAGACTCGCTCGGGATCGGGTGCAGCGCAGGCGAAATTCTCGTCAGCCTCTACAGTACGGGAAAAACCGAAAAGATCTGCGAATATGGGATTCCGGGTAGCCAGACGATTGAACACGTCGTCGGCTCCAACAAAGGCGAAGGAGCCACAGCGTACGTCGAACTGCAGCTGAAAGAACTCACAATTCCAACGGTCAATGTCCTCTTCGCAAAGAGCAAACTCACTTGCGCTGCAAAAGCCGGCGAAGTGATGAATGGCCACTACAGCGGCACGCTCAAAGCGAGTGCGAGCGCGGAAGGCGCGGAAGTCGGCCTGCTGGTCGGTTAGCACACCGAAGGAAGACAGCGCGATCGATCTGGAGTCGAACGCAATCAAAAGCGGCGACGGGGCGGGCACACCTCGCCCCGTCGCTCACCCAAGCGGGACAGCATAGTGATCCTACGCCGACGTTCGCCAGGTCGACGGCGTCAAGCGCGATCCGGACGGGGTCAGGCGCCTGCTGGCCTCCTACGCCCGCAACGTGGCGACCGATGCGGCCCTGAGAACCATCGGCCGCGCCGCCGAGACGCCGCTCAGCGAGGGTCACCCTGCACGACTACCTGCGCACGCTCCGGCGCCTCTTCCTGGTCGAGGACCAGGAGAGCTGGAAGCCCAGGCTTCGCTCACGAATTCGCCTTGCGGCGACCCCCAAGCGACACCTCGCCGACCCTTCCCTTGCGGTGGCGGCACTGGGCGCCACGCCGGAGCGCCTGCTCGGCCCTGAGATCGAGCTCGCGGGGCTCCTCTTCGAGTCCCAGGTCGTCCACGACCTGCGTGTCTACGCCCAGCCTAACCGTGGCACGGTTCGCTTCTATCGCGACAACAAGGGGCTGGAGGTCGACGCGATCGTCGAGGCGGCTGAGGGCCGCTGGATCGCCGTGGAGGTCAAGCTCGGACACCACCGGGTCGACGAGGGAGCTCGCAACCTGCTCGCCCTGCGGGGCAAGCTCTCCGCCGGGGCCAACGAGACCTGCGGCGCGCTTCTCGTCGTCGTCGCCGACAGCCCGACCTACACCCGCCCCGACGGCGTCGTGGTCACCTCGATCGCTTCGCTGGGCCCATGAGGGCCGCGAGGCTTGGACCTGCCGCGGCTCGGTAGTTCTTGGTTTTGAGGTGCTTCATGCCCACAAGGTGAAGAGGCAACCTTTACTACACGATTTCGCCAGGCCTTACTGCTTATTTTCGCCGCCGGGACGGCCTCAGCCAGGCGCGCTTGGCTCGGCGGGTGGGAACCAAGCAGAGAGGCCCGTGCCAGGGGCTGACGCTCCTTTCGATGCCGAGCGCATTCTCCGCGCGTTGGCTGAGCACGACGTGGACTACGTGCTGATCGGCGGGCTCGCCGTGCAGACCCACGGGCACGTCCGCACGACGATCGACGCCGACATGATCCCGCTTCCGGCTCAGAGGCAGGCTCCTCGGCTTGACGACGTGGCCGAGCAGGCGCCTACCATCCTCAACATGGCAGAAGCCCTCACCACACGCTCCGATTGGCTCGCCGCCCACCTTCCCTCTCGCGAGCGGCTCTCCGGGACCCTCGCGGGGGTGGCCGGGCGCGTTCGTGGGGGAGAGGACTTTCGCCATGCCGTGCGCGAGTTGCTCGACGAGTTTGCGCTGCGAGGCGACGACCGCTCCCGTCTGGAGGCCATCGCGCAGCGGCCGGAGCCGACTGGCGATCCCCGCCACGATGCCTACCTGGGCGCGCTGGCCGAGCACCTGGCTGTGGTTCACGGTTTGAGCCGGCCGGCGTGGTCGGTCGAGTCGGAGCGCTTTCTGGACCGCTTCTGGTTTGTCAGCGAGGTGCCCGGCTTCCGCGCGGTGGCGATCGCCCAGGCGCCGGCTGCCTTCCGACGCCGCGGCGTCTTCGTCCCGGAGCGCTCCCTGCACCGCGTCTGAGCGATGGATCCGAGCGAGATCATCGACGCGCTCACCGCGCTGGCCGGCGAGCTCGAGCGCCGCGGTGTCGTCGCCGAGATGTACGTGGTCATGCCGTCAAGGGATTCCTGGAAGGGGACGATCCGGCGGCGGCGCCTGTCCTCGATCTATGGCGACAGGCTCAACCCCGCAGCCCGCTTCTTCGTCGAACAGGTGTTCAGCGCCGAAGTAGCCTTTTGACAATTGAGTAATGCATATAGATCGTCCCGAAATTGCTATATCCACAGTGAGATATTTGCTATAGTGGCGATATGAGTCGGGCCACAGTCACCACGCATCGGACGACGATCGAGATCGAGGTGCCCGCCTTCGAGGGGGCTCGGAAGGCGCTGGGAACAGCCGGATACAAGGAGACCGTGAACCAGGCGCTGAGAGTTGTCAGCCGGGGCGAGCAGCTGCATCGTGGCGCGTCTCTGATTCGGGCCGGTGATCTCGGCCTGATTGCCCCCGAGGAGCTCGAAGAGCAGCGCCGGCCCCGGGTCTAGTGCCCCGCTATCTCGCCGATACGTCGATCTGGGCCTGGGCGCAAAAGGCCGAGCGCCCGGATATACGAGAGAGGCTCGCCGACCGATACGAGGCGGGGGAGATCGTCACCTGCGTCCCGGTCATCCTCGAGGCGATGCACCGGCCGCAGACCGGGGCTCAGTACAAGGAACGCTTCGACGAGCTGTTCGCGCCCCTCGAGCGATTGCCGCTGGAGGACGCGAGCGCCGAGCGTGCCCTCGAAGTCCAACGCGAGCTTGCGCAGGCTTCCAACGGAAGCCATCGCCGCCCCGCGGTCGACTTCCTGATTGCCGCCGTGGCCGAGGCGGCGGGGCGGGAAACCGTCCTCTGGTGCTTCGACCGGGACCTGAAGGTCATCTGCGAGCACACCGGCCAACCCTGCGAGCCCGAGGAATCCACGGGCCCAGGGCGCTGAAGGCCAACTGCACTGCTTGACGTATCGCCCAGGTCCCGGTGACTACTCGTCGTGTCGCCAGGCGCCGAGCAGGTCCTGCGGCGAGAGCTGCACGTCCAGCGGCACGTCTGGGTCGAAGCCCCGTGAGCTGACGCCGACCAGGAGCGTCTTCCCGCTCGTACCGGGGACCTGGGCCCGCCGTGCGGCCAGCTCCAACGCGTCCGCTCGGCTGAAGCGCCGCTGTGCCCGCCACTTGATTGAGCCGACGAAGGAGACGCGCTTCGCCACCGGCCACGCGTCTCCCCCGACCAGATCCACCTCCACGCTTCCGCTCCGGTTCCAGTAGGAGCCGGCGTAGCGGGCGGTCCCGAAGCGTTCGCGATCGGGCAGCAGCCGCTCGAGCGAGTCGCGCACGAGCGGCTCGGTCGCCTTCCCGCGGAAGCTCGGCCAGCGCTCACGAAAGTCGTCAAGCAGCAGCGATCCTCGCCCGCGCTCGATCAGGTCGACCTTGCGGTTGACGAAGTGAAGCCAGAAGCGCATGTAGGGGTCGACGAGCTCCCACAACGCCGTCTTGGGCGCCGGGCGGGTGGAGTAGGGGGTTAGACGGCGCACCACCCGCTTCTCCGCCAGCAGGTGCAGGGCCTCGTTCACCGAGGTAGCGCTCATGTTGGCGCGCCCGAGGATGCGGGAATGGGCCCGTGCCCCCTCGCCAAGCGCCCCCAGCACCGCCCGTGCCTGGGTCTCGGCCGGGAACTCGGCGCTGAGCGCCCGCTCGCCGCTGACCACGAGGAAGGAGGTGGGGTCGGCGAGGGCGTCGCGCAGGTATGAGGCCATCTTGCGGCCCTTGCCCCACTCCAGCGCCAGCACCGGGAAGCCGCCGATCACGAGGTAGGCGTCGAGCGCGTCGGCGCCCTCCAGGCCCAGGAGCTTCTCCCACGTCGGCCGGGCTGAGCGGCTGCACCACCATCTCCCGCGCCCGGTCGTAGAGCGGCCGACCCTGCTCGGTCAGCGCCGCCATCGTCGCCTCGTCGGAGCCGATCAGGATGACGAGCACGGGAGCGCCCTGGAATGCGCGGTCCCAGACCATCTGCAGGACGGCCTCGATGCTCGGTTCCTTCGCCACCAGGTATGGGAGCTCGTCGATCACGAGGATCAGCGGCTTGGCCCGGGTCGCTCCCTCCGCCGCCAGCGCCAGCGCCGCCTCCCAGGTCTCGGGGCGCAGCCCCGCCCGGGCCTCGGCGGCCCGCGGCGCGTCGGAGGCCTCGATCGCACGGGTGAAGCGGCGCAACTCGGTCTCGCTCTCCTCCTGAACGGCTGTATAGAAGACCGATGGGCAGCCCGAGCCCTGCACGAACTCCTCGACCAACCGCGACTTGCCGACGCGCCGGCGCCCGCGCATCGCTATCAGCGTTCCGTTGCCGCTTTTCCGCACCTCGGCAAGCCGCTTGGCCAGCAGGGCCAGCTCCCGCTCTCGACCGGCGAATCTCATGGGTTCGCAGTGTATCGAGGTCGCGAAACTTTACAACGCGATTGCGTACAAAACTTTCCCGGCCTTATCTGGAGGACCTGGTTTTCTTCATATAACAACTATTCAGCCTGGAGTAGGCGGGCCCGTGCCTGAGGGCCTCCAATAAACATTGCTTTCCTTGACACCGGATCAGGGATCTGGTCTACTGCCAGCTAGTCATTTTCGGCACATTCGCGGTCTTGGGAGGTCGCGAAAACGCCACAGGGAAACAGGGAATTCACCACCGGGGCCGAGCCTTGCGTAAGGGTGCCAGGCAAATGACCGGCAGGGGAATGAAGGAAAAGGGAGAGACAAAGTGCGTTACCTGATCACGGGTGGGGCTGGCTTCATCGGTTCGCACCTGGCCGACGCGCTGATCGAGCGCGGCGACGAGGTGCTCGTGCTCGACGACCTGAGCACGGGGAACGTCGAGAACATCGCCGGCGCGGTCGCCTCCGGCCGGGCGCGGTTCGTCGAAGGATCGGTCTGCGACGAGGCCGTCGTCGACGAGTGCATGGAGTGGGCCGACGCCTGCTTCCACCTCGCCTCCGCCGTCGGCGTCCAGCTGATCGTCGACCGCTCGGTCGAATCGCTGGGCCGCAGCGTGCGCGGCGCCCAGGTTGTCACCGAGGGGGCACACCGGCTCGGCCGGCGCCTCCTCTTCGCCTCGACCTCGGAGATCTACGGCAAGAACGCGAGCGCAGGCCTGACCGAGCAGTCCGACCGGATCCTCGGCCCGCCCTCGATCGCCCGCTGGTCCTACTCGACCGCGAAGGCCTTCGGCGAGGCGCTCACCCTCGGCTACCACCGGGAGCGCGAAGCCGACAACGTCGTCGTCCGCCTCTTCAACACCGTCGGGCCACGGCAGACCGGCGCCTACGGGATGGTTCTGCCGCGCTTCGTCGGCCAGGCGATCGCGGGCGAGGACCTGACGGTCTACGGCGACGGCAGCCAGTCGCGCTGCTTCTCCCACGTCAACGACACGACCCGCGCCCTGGTCATGCTGATGGACGAGGAGGGGGCCCGCGGCACCGCCTTCAACGTCGGCCGCTCGACCGAGATCACGATCCTCGAGCTCGCCGAAACCGTGATCGAGCGGACCGGGTCCAGCTCTGACATCCGGATGGTGCCTTACTCGGAAGCGTACGGAGAGGGCTTTGAGGAGCTCGGCCGCCGCTGCCCCGACACCTCGGCGCTCGAGCAGATGACCGGGTGGCGCTCGACGCTCGGGGTGGAGGATGCGATCGACGACGTCGCCTCCTTCGAGCGGCTGAGGACCAGGCAGGCCCGGCTGGCCGGGCTGAACGGCGATGTCGCCGCCGTGATGGAGGAGAGCGCAACCGCCGACCCCTCCCTCGACGGCTAGGTTGCGGTCGTGTCGGGAAGCCTGCGCCTGGAGCTCGCCTTCCTCCTGGCCGCGACAGCGGCCCTGCTGCTGACCCCGGCGGCGATCTTCGTCGCCCGTCGCACCGGCTTCCTCGACCGCCCGGTCGGCTACAAGGGCCATCTTCGCCCCACGCCCTACCTGGGCGGGGCCGCGGTGGTCGCCGCGACGATCCTCTCCGCGACAGCCTTCGGCCGGTCTGCATCCGCCTTCTGGCCGATCGTCGCCATCGCGCTCGCGCTTTGGGCCCTGGGCACGGTTGACGACCGCTTCGGAATCGGGCCGTTGCCGCGGATCGCGATCGAGGTCGCGGCTGCCTGCGCCCTCTTCGCCGCGGGGATCGGCTGGACCGTCTTCCCCGGCGAAGCGCTCGACCTGGTGTTCACGGTCGTCTTCGTCGTCGGCGTCGTCAACGCCTACAACCTGATGGACAACATGGACGGCGCCACCGGCACCGTCGCCCTGGTCTCCGCCGCCATCCTCGGCATGCTCGCCGCGGCGCACGGCGACGCTGCGCTGGGGGCGATCGCGCTGGCCCTGGCCGGGGCATGCGCCGGCTTCCTTCCCTTCAACCTCTCTTCGCCCTCGCGGGTCTTCCTCGGCGACGGCGGCAGCGTCCCGATCGGCTTCCTCGTCGCGGCGACGATCATGGCGCTGCCCGGCGGACGGGGGCTCGGCTGGGCGCTGATCCCGCTCGCCGTGGTGCTGGTCGGCCTGCCGGCCCTGGACACCGCCCTGGTGATCGTCTCGCGGAAACGCCGCGGGGTTGGCATCTGCACCGGCGGCCGCGACCACCTGACCCACCGGCTGCGCGCCCGCCTCGGCTCCCCCCGCCGCGTCGCGATGGCACTCGCCACCGGGCAGGCGTTCCTCTGCGGCGCCGGCGCCGTCCTCTACGAATTCAGGGACTCGATTGCGATGGCGGGATCGCTCACCCTGATCCTGATCGGCGTCCTCGTCGTGGCGCTGCTCGAGTCGCCCGAATGGGCTCCGGCCCCGGAAGCGGCCACCGAGACCTCGACCTGAGCCGGGCCCCGCGTTCAGCCCGTCGCTGCCGGGCCGTCGACGAACTCGCGATGCCAGAGCTTCGAGCATCAGCAGGGACCAGATCTGCATCGAGCGGTCGGCGCCGCCGAGATCGTGCTGGTCGAGCAGGGCGCGCGTGGGGGCCTCGCGGACCAGGCCGCGGTCCAGCGACACCGGGTCGAGCAGGACTTCGCGGGTGAAGTCGCGCAGCTCGTTGCGGAACCAGGCGCCGAGGGGGACCCCGAAGCCGCGCTTCTTGCCGTCCAGCACCTCGTCCGGGACGCGTTCGCGGTAGGCGCGCCGCAGGATCCACTTCTTGTCGGTGAGCCGCGCCTTGTAGCGGGCTGGCAGCGAGGCGGCGAACTGCATCAGCTCCGGGTCGAGCAGGGGCGAGCGCGCCTCGAGCGAGTAGGCCATCGAGGCGATGTCCATCTTGACCAGCAGGTCGCCGGGGAGGTAGGTGTCGACGTCGGTCTCGAGCAGGACGTCGAGCCTGCTGCTCCCGGAGGCAGCGCGCCAGGGGCCGGCGATCACGTCCGCGGTCTCGGTCCCGACCGCCGCGAGGGCCGCCTCGCCGAGCAGGGCCCCACGCTCGGAGCGGTTGAAGATGCAGACGTGGTCGGCGTAGCGGCCCGGCGCGTCCTCGCCGATCGAGGTGAGGAAGCGCCGCCCGTAGCTGCGCAGCCCGCGGGCGTCTCCGAGCCGCAGCAGGCGCTCGGCGGCGGCGGCGACACCCCGGCGCAGCGGCCGCGGCACGTGGTCGAGGCCGCCGCTGAGGTTGTTGGCGACGTAGCGGAGGTAGCCGGCGAAGCTCTCGTCGCCGCCGTCGCCGTTCAGCGCCACCGTCACCTGCTCGCCGGGTCAGCTCCGCCAGGTAGAAGCTGGGGATCGCGGAGGAGTCGGCGAAGGGCTCGCCGTAGTGGCGGACCAGCTTGGGCACGATCTCGATCGCGTCCGGCTCGACCGTGAACTCCTCGTGGTCGGTGCCGAAGCGCTCGGCCGTGAGGCGGGCGAGCGGCAGCTCGTTGTACTCCTCCTGGGCGAAGCCGATCGAGAACGTCTTCACCCGATCGGGCGCGGCAGCGGCCATCTCCGAGACCACGATCGCCGAGTCGACGCCGCCCGAGAGCAGCGCCCCCAGCGGCACGTCGGCGATCATCCGCCGCCGCACCGCGGCGGAGACGCGGCTGCGCAGCTCCTCTTCCAGCTCCGGCAGGGGAGCGTCGGCCTTGCGCGAGTAGTCGAGGCGCCAGTACCTCTCGATGCTCGTCTTGCCGTCCTCCCAGGCCAGCGTGTGGGCGGGCGGCAGCTTCTTCACGGCGCTCCAGATCGACCGCGGCGCCTGGATGTAGCCGTAGGCCAGGTAGCAGTCGATCGCCGCCGCGTCGACCTCGCGGGGGATCGTCGGGTCGGCCATCAGCGCCCCCAGCTCCGAGGCGAAGGAGAGCGAGCCGCCCTGCTCGGAGTAGAAGAGCGGCTTCTTGCCGACCCGGTCGCGGGCGATCAGCAGGCGCTCGCGGCGCTGGTCCCAGAGCGCGAAGGCGAACATCCCGCTCAGCCGCTGGACGAGATCGGGGCCCTCCTCCTCGTAGAGGTGGACGATCACCTCGGTGTCGCCGTGGGTCGAGAAGGCGTGGCCGCGGCCTTCGAGCTCGCGGCGCAGCTCGCGGTAGTTGTAGATCTCGCCGTTGAGCACGACGACGACGGAGCGGTCCTCGTTGTAGACGGGCTGGTCGCCGGTCTCGAGGTCGATCACCCGCAGCCTCTGGATCCCGAGGCCGACGCCGTCCGCCGAGAAGATGCCCCGCGAGTCGGGGCCGCGGTGGGCCTGGCGTTCGCACATCCGCTCGACCAGCGCTGCCGGGACGCCGGCATCGCGGTCGACCTTGCCGGCAATCCCGCACACGCGGGCGACGATACCGTTGCCCGGCCCGGAATGATCTGCCTATGACCGCGAGAAAACCAGGCCGGGGACGGCCGCTGGGCCGGGGACGCCGATGAAGCTGGCGATCGTCGTCCTCGCGCACGAGGGGCCCGACCAGCTGGCGTCGCTGCTGTCGTCGCTCCGCCATCCCGAGGTCCGCCCGTACCTGCACCTCGACCGGCGCTCCGAGCCGGCGCCGTTCGCCGAGGCGCTCGCGGATGCCGGCGTGGACGAGGTCGAGCTGCTGCCGCGCCACGCGACCGCCTGGGGGAGCGCCGACCTCGTCGACGCGGCGCTGGAGGGCCTCTCACGGGGAGTCAGGGACGGATGCGACTACTTCTCCCTGATCAGCGGCCACGACTTTCCCCTGCGTCCTGTCGGGGAGATCCTCTCCTTCTTCCAGCGGGCGGGTTCGCGCAGCTACCTGGAGCATTTCCCCCTGCCGGATCCGCGCTGGCGCTTCGGTGGCCGCGATCGCACCGACTTCTACACCTACACGGTCCGGGGGAGGCGTGAGACGTGCATCCCAAGGGGAGAGGACACGAGCTTCCTCAACCGCAAGGGCCGGCTACTCAACGAGATGCTCAGGGCTCGCAGCGTCCTCAAGCCAGTCCGTCGCTTCCCCGAGTACGCGACTCCGTTCGGCGGATCGCAGTGGTGGAACCTGAGCCGGGCGGCCGCCGATCACATCCTCGGCTTCATCGACGAACACCCCGACTATCGGCGCTACCACTCACACACTCTTGCGCCCGACGAGGTGTTCTTTCAGAGCATCCTGCTCGGCACGGGTTTTGCCGCCGAGCACGAGATCGTCAATGACACACTTCGCTTCATGCGCTGGCCCGAAAAGGACAGTCACCCCCGCGTACTCACCACGGACGACCTGCCCGCGATGCTGGCAAGTGAGGCGCTGTTCGCCCGTAAGTTCGACACCTCGGTGGACGGCGCGGTGCTTACGCGGCTGATCGAGCGTTGACCGGCAACGGGCTGTCGCCGTAGAACCGGTCCAGGCCGAAGTCGGCGAGGACGCTCAAGCACCTGTCGACGGTCGGTCGCGACACCTCGTTCGTCCAGCGGCTGAGCAGCTGTGTCCACTGGTCAGAGTCGCGCGCCGCCGCCGCGCTGCCGAACCAGTCCATGGCGGACGGCCGGCGCGCATCGCTCATGCTCAGCCGGTCGCCGGAGGGCCCGAGCGCCCCTCGGCAGTGCTCCCCGAGGCGGGCGAGCTCGGCCACGGGGTTGACGACGATGGTCTCGTAGAAGCCGAGGGCGACGCCGGCGTCGCCTATGTCGCCCAGGGGGTGGACGTTTTCGAGGCACCACTCGGCGACCAGCCGAACCAGGGGCTCGGGATCGGCCCGGTGGCGGTCGTAGAGCGACAGCCTGGCGGCGACGGGAGAGCGCTCGGCGTCGGCGCGGCCGGCCGGGGTGGCGAGGTAGTCGCCGAGGCCGTAGAACGAGCCGGAGCGGAGTCGCGAGAGGGAGGCCGCGATTGGGTGGCGCAGGACAAAGACGACGGGGACGGTTGGGTGATGAGCCCGAAACCAGGGCAGGAGGTTGGCGGCATGGACGTCCTTGACGATCCGGCTGCGCGCGAGCCGTGCACACACCACCTGATCGATGTGTACGGTGCGCACCCGACCGGACATGACACGTCGAACCGACCGTTCGAAAGTGTCATCTTTGCCTGTCGGGCCGGAGAAGAGGTGCTGTTCTCCCTCGACGGATCCCAAAAGGGGGTGAAACGGCTCGAAGAGAAGGCGGCTCCTGTGCTGGCGAGCGAGCGATTCTGCCAGCCAGGTCGTACCACTGCGACCGCTTCCGAGTACTAGAACAGTTCGAGACGGTTGGTGGTTCAGCTGGACGAAAAGCTCCCTGCCGAGGATTCTTACTCTGCTTGCCATTCGGTCACGCACGCTGATTTTCCTAGGCTAGACTACGTTCGATGATGGGGACGGGGACCGTGGCGCTCGTAACCGGTGGGGGCGGCTTCATCGGCTCGGCCTTGGTCAAGCGGCTGCTGAGCGAAGGACAGGCCGTCCGTGTGCTCGACAACTTCGCCACCGGCCGCCGTTCCAACCTCGAGGACGTGCTCGACGAGATCGAGTTGATCGAGGGCGACCTGCAGAGCTACGAGCGCGTCCACAACGCGGTGCGCGGTTGCGACTTCGCCTTCCACCTCGGCGCCCTGCCCTCGGTGCCGCGCTCGATCCAGGACCCGCTGACCAGCAACGCCACCAACGTCGTCGGCACCCTGAACGTGCTGCTGGCCGCTCGCGACGAGGGGGTGCGGCGGGTCGTCTACGCGTCCTCCTCCTCGCTCTACGGCGCCAGCACCGAGTTGCCGAAGCGCGAGGACATGCACCCCCTGCCGATCGCCCCGTACGCGGTCTCGAAGCTGGCCGCGGAGGGCTACTGCCGCGCCTTTCACCAGGTCTACGGCCTCGAGACCGTCGCCCTTCGCTACTTCAACGTCTTCGGCCCGGAGCCAGGACCCCCAGTCCCAGTATGCGGCCGTGATCCCGAACTTCATCACCGCCGCGCTCGAGGGCGGGCGACCGGTGGTCCACGGGGACGGGGAGCAGTCGCGCGACTTCACCTTCGTCGACAACGCCGTCGACGCCAACCTGCTGGCGGCGAGCGCCGCGGGGGCGGCCGGCGAGGCCTTCAACATCGCCTGCGGCGAGCGGACGAGCCTCAACGAGATCATCGCCCGGCTCTCGGCGCTCGCCGGCCGCGAGATCGAGTCCGTCAACGTCGACTCGCGGCCAGGGGACGTGCGTCACTCGCTCGCCGACATCTCCAAGGCGCGCGAGGTTCTCGGATATGCGCCGGCTGTCGATTTTGAGGAGGGGTTGCGGAGGACCTACGCGGCGTTCGAGGAGCGGTGGCAGCGGGAAACGCTTGACAGCGCCCGCTGACGGCGCAGCGGTCTCGGTGTCCGATTCGAACGACCACCGACGTTTGCGCGTCCTCCGAATCATCGGCCGCCTCAACATGGGCGGGCCGGCCCACCAGGCGGCGCTGCTCAGCGGCAGGCGCTTCCGTCCCGATCGCTACGAGACCCTGCTCGTCCACGGCACCCTGGCTCCGGGCGAGGCCTCGCTGGCCGACCTCTCCGAAGCGGAGGGCGCGACGATGCGCTTCGTGCCCGAGCTGCGCCAGCCGGTGCACCCCCTCCACGACTCCCAGGCGCTGCTGAAGCTGATCCGCCTGGCGCGGGCCTTCAAGCCCGACGTCGTCCACACGCATACGGCGAAGGCGGGCTTCCTGGGGCGACAGGCCGCCCTGGCGGTTCGCCCGCGCCCGGCCATCGTCCACACCTACCACGGGCACGTCCTGGAGGGCTACTTCGGCCCGGCCAAGGCGAGGCTCTACCTCGAGCTGGAACGTGCGCTCGCCCGGGTCAGCGATCGACTGCTCGGCGTCAGCCAGGCGACCGTCGACGACCTGGTGCGGCTCGGGGTCGCCCCGCCGGAGAAGTTCAGGGTCCTCCCCCTTGGGCTCGACCTCGCTCCCCTCGCCGTGCCCGACGAGGCGTTGAGGGCCGCGTCGCGCGGCGAGCAGGGGGTGGGCGACGGGGAGGTCCTGCTGGTCTTCGTCGGCCGGATCGTCCCGATCAAGCGCCTCGACCGGCTCCTGCGCGCCGTGGCGCAGGCCAGGGAATCCGAGCCGCGATTGCGGCTCGCGGTGGTCGGCGACGGCGACGAACGCCCCCAGCTCGAAGGCCAGGCCGCCGAGCTCGGCATCGCCGCCGACGTCTTCTTCCTCGGCTACCGGCGCGAGCTGCGCCCGGTCTTCGCCGCCGCGGACGTCGCCGTCCTCTCCTCCGACAACGAGGGCACGCCGGTCTCGCTGATCGAGGCGGCGGCGGCGGGGCTGCCCGCGGTCGCAACCGACGTGGGGGGCGTGCGGGAGGTCGTCAGCGAGGAGACGGGCATCCTCGTGCCGCGGGATGACGTCGCTGCGCTGGCGAGCGCCATGGTGGAGCTGGCGGCTGACGCACCGCGCCGGGAGCGCTGCGGCCGCGCCGCGAGGGATCGGGCACTCGGTCGCTACGGAGCCGAGCGGTTGCTGGGTGATATCGACGCGCTGTATGGCGAGCTTGTGGGTGATGAGGGCATGGGGAGCCTGGCCGCCCTCCGGTCGAATTGACACCCCATGCGCTTCGCGCATGGGGTGAATCTTGAGCGCGGCCTACGGCCGCGCGGAACCGGATTGCATTTCCGCCGCCTTCGGCGACATTCGCCAGAAGGGCGGCCAGGCTCCCCTCGACACGCCCCCGGTGAACCGAAAGCTTCGAAAAGCGGCACCGGCGCCCAGAGTTGAAGAAGCTTCAAGGCCAACCAGGGGCGCCCACACCTCTTCCGGTGCGCTTTATGTGGTTATAGACCGCATAAAGCGCACCGGAGCCGCTTTCGAAGCTTGTCCGCGCTTCGAGAGGGATGGCGGGTGTGCCTCTGCGGGAATGTCGCGAAGCGGCGGAAATGCAATCCGATTCCTGCGCGGGCGTAGCCCGCGCGCCTCATCTCGTCGCTACGCGCCATAGGCGCGGGCGACGTCGATTCCCGCAGAGGCGCACCCGCCATCCCCGGCGACCCCAAACCGCTCGCTTGCTAGGACGATCGGCGGAAGCCGCCGGAGGCGAGGTTGCGCAGGCGCCCCGACCCGTTGCCGTTGCTGCCGTTGTCGCCGCCGTAGTACCCGTAATAGCCGTAGTAGCCGTAGATTCCGCCCGCGTGGGCTCCGGTGGCGACGCTGCCGAGCACGGTCCCGCCGGCGGATTTGATCACCTGTTTGGCGCGCAGCAGGGCCTCTTTCGGGGTGCGGCCCAGGCGCGAGACGATCACGCTCCCGTCAACCTGGTTGAACAGTGGGATCGAGTCGCTGACCGCCAGCAGCCCGGGGGTGTCGATGATCACCAGGTCGACCCGTTCTTTGAGTTCGGCGAGCAGCGCGCGCATTCGCTGCGAGCCGAGCAGGACGGCCGGATTCGGCGGGGGGATGGCTCCCGGAAGGATTCGCAGGCGCCCGGCACCGACGTCGATGTTGATCAGCGCCTCGTCGAGGGTTCTCTCGCCGACCAGAACCGCGTCGAGCCCGACGCTGGGCTCCTTGCCCAGCCGGGCCGCCACCTGGGGGCGTCGCAGGTCTCCGTCGATCAGGATCACGTCGCGTTCGTCCAAGGCGTAAGCGAGCGCCATGTTGACGGCGACCGTCGTCTTCCCGTCCTGCTGAATCGGGCTGGCCACCACCAGGCTCGAGAGATCGCGGTCGACGTTGAAGTAGGTGAGGCTCGCGCGCAGCGTCTGGAAGGACTCGCGCACGTGCATGCCGGGTATGTGCCCCGGGAAGGCATCGTCGGGGATCAGCGCCAGCACCGGTGCGTCGAGCAGGTCCTCGAGTTCGCCGGGCTCGCGAACGCGGCGGTCGAGCCGGTCGAGCAGCGGTGGCAGCACGGCCGCGGTCAGCAGCGCCAGGATCAGCGCGATCGTCGCGTTGCGCCGCGGTTTCGGGGAGATCGGGGCCGCGGCGGGTACCGCGAGTTCGATGATCGGCGTGGTCCCGGCCTGGCCCGCCTTGAGCAGGCGCATCTCCTGCAGCGCCTGTTCCGTGGATTCGCTGCTCGCTTCGCCGGATTCGGCCTGGGCCGTCAGGCTTGCGATCTGCCGGTTGACGAGGCGGATCGCGTTGGCCGTTCGGGTCTGGGCAAGGGCCCGGACGACGGCATTGGCGATCTGTGCGGCTTCGACCGGGTTCGGGGCCTGCGCGGTGATCGTGAGGAAGTTGCCGTCGCTTTCGGCGGGGTTGGTGGGCGCCACCGTGACGTGGCCCAGCACCGATCTCGCGTTCGTGGGGGGCTGGCCGAGGATGCGAGCCGCCCGGCGTCCCACGATCGTCGTCTTGATCAGGGTCTGCGCCTCGGCGATGTCCGAGCTTGCGCTGATGTGGTTCGAGAACAGGTTCGACGCCGCCGCCGTCGCCCTTACGTTGACCGTCGCTTTTGACTGGTAGACCTTCGGCAGGCGTGAGGTCCCGACGTAGACGAGGGTCGGGATCACGACCACGATCGCGAGCAGCAGCCACTTGCGCCGCCACATCAGCCGCCCCCACTGACGGATGTCCAGCCCTTCCTGTCGCGGCTCGGTCACGGCCGCGCGATTATATGGGACGAGACATTCGTGTCTTCCCGGAGCCGGCGGATGTCACGACTCCCGGTGAGTCCGGCTATCGTCCGCGCGCAGGATGTTGCCGTTCACCGATCAGAGCATTCACTCGACCCTGGTCACGCTGGTGACGGTCGTCCTGGTGGGGGGCGGGCTCGCCTTGCTGGTGAGTCACCTGGGACGCTCGAGACCGGGATTCGCCGTCGGCCGCCCGGTCGCTGTGGCCTTCGGCATCCGCGTGACTGCCGCCACTCTGATCTCGCTGACGCCGGTGGCGCGCACCCTTCGTGGCGGCGACGAGCTCACCTTCCTCAGCCATGCCGAAAGGGCCGTGCACTCCACTCCCGGTTCCGGTGAATGGACTCACGTCCTGCTTCGCGAACTTCACGTCTTCGTCCTCGCCGTGCAGCGTTACGCCCTCGACTCGCCCGAACTGGCGTTGCGTGTGACCCAGGTCGGGATCGCCGTCGCCGGCCTGGTTCTGCTGGCGGCCGCCGTCTACGAGCTTGCCGGGACCAGGGCGTCGGTGCTCGCGATGTGGCTGCTCGCCTTCGAGCCGGCCAGCATCTTCTTCTCCAGCCTCCTGCACAAGGAGGCGAACCTGATGCTGGCGATCGGCCTCGTCGCCCTGGGCGGAGCGAGGATCTGGAAGCGCGGGGAGCCCCGCTTCCTCGCCTCGATCGTCGCCGGCTGCCTGATCGCCGTCGCGACGCGACACTACGCCGGCTGGTTCCTGATCGCCGCCAGCGCCGCCATCGTCCTGCACGCGGGGCTGCGGGCGCAGAACCGCACGGCGATGCGCTCACTCTCCCTCGTCGCCCTCGTCGTCCTCTTCGCCGCGGTCGCGGCGCCGACCGTGCTCAGCGCCTCGACCAACGAAAGCCTCGAAAAAAACCTCCAGCAGTCCCAGGAAGCGAACGCGACGGACAGCTCGAACCTGAAGCTCGAACAGGTCGACTTCTCCACCCGCGGGGCGATCGTGGTCAACCTGCCGCGGCGGATCCCCGACGTCCTCCTGCGCCCGTTCCCCTGGCAGTTCGGGAACATCAGCCAGGGGATCGGCCTCTTCGGGACCGCGGCGGCCTACCTCACCTTCTTCTTCATGATCAGGGCGGGCATCCGCAGGCGCGGCGAAATCATGACCCGGGCCGGGCCGTTGATCTACCTCGGCTTCTTCCTGCTGATCGCGTACTCCCTGAGCGCGGGCAACGCGGGAACCGCCTTCCGGTACAGAACCCAGATCATCGCCGTCCTGATCTGCGTCTTCGCGGCTCTCTGGAGGCCGGTCGAGAACACCCGCTTAGCGAAGATCGCGGGGAGTGAGCGACAGCCCCTGACCCCGCAGCTGTCCGACCCGCAGCTGAGCGTCCCGTGAGCAGCGCCGGAGGGGTTGCCCGGGAGCGCCTCCTGGCAAGCCTGCGCCGCGTCAGGGATGCCGGCCGCCGGGTCGGGTACGTGCGTGCGCGCTGGCCGAGGCCGCTGGGGACGCGTCCCCCGGTCGAGCTGGCCGTCTGCGCGATCTTCCGCGACGAGGCCCGGTACCTGGCCGAGTGGGTGGCCTTCCACCACATCCAGGGGGTCGAGCGGTTCTATCTCTACGACAACCTGAGCACGGACGAGTGGCGCGCGGAGCTGGCGCCGGAGATCGCCTCCGGTATCGTCGAGGTCACCCACTGGGAGCGGGAGCCGGGGCAGCTGAGCGCCTATGACGACTGCGTCGGGCGCCACCGCGACGACGTCCGGTGGATCGCGATGATCGATATCGACGAGTTCCTCTTCTCGCCCACGGGGGCACCGCTCCCGGAGGTCCTGCGGCGCTTCGACACCCACCCCGGGGTCGTCGTCAACAGGCGCTTCTTCGGGACCAACGGCCATCGACATCCTCCGGACGGCCTGGTCACGGAGAACTACCCGATGCGATCGCGGGACGACGATCCCTCCAACGTGCTCGTCAAGTCCATCGTCTACCCGCGGATGACGCTGAAAGCCCTGGGAGCGCACCACTTTCGTTTCCGTGGCAACCCCGTCGACGAGGACGGGGCCCCGGCACCGCGGAACACGCGGGAGCCCGCGACCGCCGGGCTGCTGAGGATCAACCACTACTACGCGAAGTCGGAGGAGGAGTTCCGGCGCAAGTCGGTGACCCCGAGGGCCGACTCTGGAACCGTCACCGACAGGATGGGAATCCCCGCCGACGAGGTGCGCGACGAGGCGATCCTGCAGTTCGGCGAGCGGTTGAGGACGGCGCTGGCGTCGCGCGGAGCCGAGCGGCGATCCCGCCCGGCGGCCAGGGGGTAGCGATGGGCTCGCGGCATCGGTGGGCGGTGCCGGGAGCGGACGCGTGGTCGCGGCTCAGCCCGCTGCTCGGTCGCCGCCGCGGTTGGGTCGCGGCGCTCGGGGCCGGCTCGGTGCTCTCCGGGCTGACGGAAGCGGGGATCCTCGCCGTTCTCGCCCAGGTCGCCGCGGCCCTCGTTGAGGGCACGTCCCGGGTTCACGTCGACGTCGGCCCCCTGCACTTGAACGTGGGTCTCGGCGCCCTGCTGGCCTTCGGCCTCGCGCTCGCGCTTTTCCGCTTCGCCCTGCAGGCGGTCGTCTCCATCGTGCCGGCGCGGATCGCGGCCGACATGCAGGAACAGCTGCGCGGCGAACTGTTCGCCGCCTTTACGCGCGCCTCCTGGGCCGTGCAGTCGCGCGACCTCGAGGGGCACCTGCAGGAGTTCGCGACCAACCAGATCGGGCAGGCGACCGCCGGCGCTCGCGCGGCGACCGCGCTGGTGGTGGCGCTGCTGACCTTCTTCGTCCTCGTCGCCTCGGCGCTCGTGTTCAACGCCGTGGCGGCGCTGGTCGTCGTCGTGGTCGCCGCCGGGCTGTTCCTGCTGCTGCGGCCGCTGAGCAACCTCGGCAGCCGCTACGGCCACGAGGTGTCGCAGGCCTCCAGCGATTACGCGCGCGGCGTCAACGAAGCGGTGCGGCTCGCCCAGGAGACCCACGTGTTCGGGGTCAGCGACGCCGGGAAGGAACGGATCGACGGGTTGATCGGGGGCATACGGAAGCCCTATTACAACGCGCTGGTGCTCGCCAACCTCGTTCCCGGCATCTACCAGAGCCTGATCTACCTGTTCGCCCTCGCCGGCCTCTACGCCACCGACAGTGGGCACGTCGCCTCGCTCGGAGCCGTGGTGCTGCTGCTCGTGCGGGCGAGCTGCCTACGGCCAGCAGGCCCAGGGCGCCTACCAGTCGGTGCGCCAGGCGCTGCCGTACCTCGAACGCGTGCAGGACACCCAGCGGCGCTACGGCCTCGACGTCCCGCCGGCGGGGACCGAGTCGCTGGAGTCGGTGCGCACGCTGGGCTTCGAGAGCGTCTCGTTCGAGTACGAGGCCGGGCGGCCCGTCCTCTCCGGGATCGGGTTCGAGGTCGCCGCGCTCGAAACCGTCGGCATCGTCGGGCCGACCGGCGCCGGCAAGTCGACGGTGGTCCAGATCCTGCTCGGCCTGCGGCCGCCGACCGCCGGGCGCTACCTCGTCAACGGCGTGCCCGCCGAGCGGTTCCTGCGCGAGGACTGGCACCGGGCCGTCGCCTACCTGCCCCAGGAACCGCGCCTGCTGCACGCCTCGGTCGCCGACAACATCCGCTTCTTCCGCCCGCTCGACGACAGCGCGGTGGAGCGAGCCGCGCGCCTCGCCGGCATTCATGACGACGTGACGAGCTGGCCGGCCGGCTACGAGACGATCGTCGGCCCTCGCGCCGATGCCGTCTCGGGCGGCCAGCAGCAGCGCCTCTGCCTCGCCCGAGCCCTCGCCGCCCACCCCGAGGTGCTGGTGCTCGACGAGCCGACCAGCGCCCTCGACCCGCACACCGAGCGCCTGATCCAGGACTCGCTCGCCAAGCTGAAGCGGGAACTGACCCTCGTCGTCGTCGCCCATCGCATGTCCACCCTCGACATCTGCGACCGCGTGATGGTGATCATCGACGGCCGGCTCGAGGCATTCGACACCGCGACCGCCCTGCGCGACAGCAGCAGCTATTACCGCGCCGCCTCGGGACAGATGGCCGCTGCGTCGCCCCCGGTTGAGGGCGAGGCGCACGACGCGTCAACCGAACCAGCCCGATAGGTCGAGCCCGGTCATCACGGCCAGCCGCTCTACGTCCGGCGTGTACGTGCCGCGCAGCCGCTGGTAATCGGCGTCCGAGATGGCGGGGCGTCCCAGTGTCTTGCGGTTGAGCCACCGCCGCAGCCGGTCCTGGGCGCTGTCGGGAAGCACGTGGCGGGATGCGGCGGCGGCCGGTTTCAGCAGGCGCCGGGCCGTGGTGTGCGCGGGGGAGCGAGCGACCAGCGCCGGCTTTTGCCGCTCAGCGACCTGACTGTCGAGAACGGGGTCGATGTCGAGGAACGTACACACCCTTTCCAGCAAGCCCTGTGGATCGCGCTGAAGCTCGTCGTACAGCAACAGGAGAATCTGATCTCTGGGAAAGGTGTCCAGAAACCGCTCGAGCTGTTCGGCGTAGAAACCGCGTCGGGTGTAGTGCCACCACCATGCCCAGCCGAGCCCGATACGTTCCTCTTCCGCATTCAGGGCATCGC
Source organism: uncultured Solirubrobacterales bacterium (assembly GCA_963714665.1). Lineage (GTDB taxonomy): Bacteria > Actinomycetota > Thermoleophilia > Solirubrobacterales > 70-9 > VRUE01. The sequence continues at coordinate 1,056,354 of CAVQPE010000008.1, forward strand.
CGAACGACAGCGTCTCGCGTTCGTGCTGAACGTGGTGGAGCCAGTTCGAGTAAGCACGGTGTGCCGGGTTGCGGAGAAGGAAAATGATCCGGACAGAGGGAGCGTCCTGGTGAATCCGGGGCGCCGCTGTCTCCGAGCGGTAGAGGTAGTCGCTGGACGCCTCTCCGAGCAGCTGCCCTGGTTGCGCCTCGGAGTAGAGCGCTTCGTAGCTGTCCCTGTCCTGCACCAGGTGCCGCAACCACCTGTCGTCGCCTGGACCGGTGAACGAAAGACGATCGGTTTCGTTCACACCGTAGAAGCGCGGCTCCTTGATCGAGGTCAGGAACACACCGGGGTGTTGGCCCAGGTTGCGATACAGCCATGTCGTTCCGGCCCGTGGTGCCCCGGCGATTACCAGCGATGGTCGCATGCCCCTCCAACGGCCATGTTATCGGCGGTTGCGGCCTCGTCCGGCCGGTAGACTGGTGGCCGGATGAGCACGACGTCGAGCGGGGCAGGAGGCGCGAGCGAAGTGGATGCGGCCGCCTTCTACGACGAGTTCGCGGAGCGCCAGGGGGCAGTCGGCATCAACCGCCGCCACCAGGCGATCCTCGCCTGGCTGTTGCGGTTCGGCCTGCGGCCGGACAGCCGCGTGCTGGAGGTGGGCTGCGGAGTGGGTACGCTGACCCAGCTCCTCGCCGAAGCGCTTCCCCAGGGCTCGGTCCTGGGCACGGACCTGAGCCCGAAGAGCGTCGTTGCGGCAAGGGAGCGCCTGGCGCCGTTCGGCAATACGCGGCTGATCGCCGGCGACGTGCTCGAGGTGGAGATCGACGAGCGGTTCGACGTCGTCGTGCTGCCGGACGTGATCGAGCACATCCCGCTGGAGTCGCACGGAGCGCTCTTCGAGCGGGTTGCCTCCTGGGTCAAGCCGGACGGCTTCGTGTTGGCCCATTACCCCAATCCGCATCACCTCGAATGGTTTCACCTTCATCATCCCGAGAAGCTTCAGATAATCGACCAGCCGATTCATGCTGACGTACTGTTGGCAAACGTGTATCGGCACGGCCTGCACCTGGATTATTTTGAGCGATACTCGATCTGGTTCCGCGAGGGTGACTATGTCGTCGCGGTCCTGCGGCCGTCGACCGAGGCTCGGGAGCCGACCAGGTTGCCCCAACCCCAACCGTCGCTTGCCGCTCGAGCCAGAGGTCGTGTCGCGAGGGTCGGTAGTCGCCTGATCGGTCGCAAGCGCCCGAGCCGCCGCGTTGGCTGAGCTTTCCAAGCCGGACGTGGTGCTGTTCGCATCGCGCTTTCCCTATGGCGAGTCGGCGCTCCGCGGTGAGCTGGAGGTGACGGCCGGCCGTTTTGGACGGCTCTTCATCGTGCCCTCGAACATCGGGACCGACGCGGCCGAGCTGCCTCCGAACGCGGTCGTGGTCGACCTCGACTGGGCAAAGGGCTGGCGGCGATCCGAAAAGCTGAGGGCTCTGTGCTCGCGCCAGGCGTTGCGGGTCCTCCGCCGCACGCTGCGTCATCGTTCGAACTGGCGCTCCTACGGTGCGGGCGCGCGCACCTACCTGGACATCCTGGCGACGCAGCTTCTCAAGGCGCGGAGCCTGGAGGGCTGGGTGGAGGCGAGCGATCTCGGGGGCGCGATCTTCTACGACTACTGGTTTGAGAACAGCACCCTGGCCCTCGCGGTACTGCGCGACCGCGGTGCGATCCGCTGCGCGGTGTCGCGAGCGCACGGCTTCGACCTGTTCGACTACAGGTGGGGCAATTCCGGGCGCGTTCCCTTCCGCGAGTACAAGGCGGAATTCCTCGATGCCATTTTCACCGTCTCGGAGGTCGGGGCCGATTACCTGCGGCGCCGGGTGGGGGGCAGCGGAGAGAAGGTTCGAGTGTCTCGTCTTGGGGTGCCCCTGCCGACTTCCTATCCACGGCAGGATTCCGATCCACCCATGGTGGTTTCCTGCTCGATGTTGGTGCCCCTGAAGCGGGTTCACCTGATTCCAGCCGTACTTGAAGCGTGCGACCGGCGCTTGCAATGGGTGCATTTCGGCGAGGGCCCGGAGCGCGACAAGATCGAGGCCGCGGCCGCCTCGCTGCCTGACACGATCGCCTGGGAGCTGAAGGGGTGGGTTGACAACTCAGAAGCTCCGCGACTTCTACGCAACCCAGCCGGTTTCGGCGTTTCTCTCGCTCAGCAAGTTCGAGGGCATACCGGTGTCAATGATGGAGGCGCAGAGCTTCGGAGTGCCGATCGTCGGCCCCGCCGTCGGCGGCGTTCCCGAGCTCGTGCCGGCGGAGGCGGGGGTGCTGCTGCCCCCGGAGGCCTCCATTGCCGCGATCGGGGATGCGCTGGTCGATGTGCTCGACTCGGATCGCTTCGACGCGGACAAGGTGCGGGCAGTCTTTGCCACCCGTTTCGACGCGGCTGCCAACTACAGTGCATTTGCCGACGCGCTTCTGTCACTGTGGTCGGGCGAGGCTGTCAATGCCTGAGAGCAATGGCGATATGGCACGTGCGGAAGATGGTCCTGCGGTTACGGTGACGACCGTGCTGTACAACTCGGAAGAGTCCCTGCCGCGCTACGCGGAGCTTCTCGCCCCGAGCATCGCCGGGGGGTTCGTCCGCGTCATCGCGGTCGACAATGCGAGCCCGGACGAAAGCGCGGCCCTGCTGAAGAAACTGCTTCCGGGCGCGGAGACGATCAGCAACCCGGAAAACGTTGGTTTCGCCGGGGGCTGCAACCGCGCCTGGCCCTCCGTCAGGTCGAGGTACTGGATGCTCGTGAACCCCGATGTCGAGGCCGACGCCGCTGGTATCGAACGGCTTGTGGAGTGGATGGACCGTCATCCGGGGGTTGGATTGGCGAGCCCGCGGTTGCGCCGCCTCGATGGAAGCGAGATACCAGTTGCCCGCCCTCCCGACAGGCTGTGGCAGCCGATTCTCGAAGCGTTGCGCCTTCACAAGCTGATTCCGGACTCCTACCGGTCGAGGTGGCTCCTATCGGGTCGCCGGTCGACCCCCGAGCTCATCGACGGCTGGGTCCCCGGCGCCGCGCTGATCGCACGGACGGAGGCGGTCGTCGCAGCCGGGCCGCTCGATGAAAGCCATTTCATGTATGGGGAGGACCGTGAGTGGTGTGCCCGGATGAAAGAGGCCGGCTGGGCCGTTGGCGTGTGCCCCGAGGTCATGTTCGTCCACGATGCCGGCAAGAGCGCGAGAACGACGTGGGGAGATCGTGAGCGCGCAGGCCGTGAAGTCGCTGGTCACCTCGATGCCACACGCCGGCTGCACGGGCGACTGTGGGTTACGGCTTTCACCATGGTTGCCGGCACAGTTCTCCTTGCCGAGTCGGTTGACCCTCGACGAGACAAGGAGGCGCGGGCTGCGAGGCGGCTGCGCGGCCGGCTGTACCTGTCACATGGCCTCCGGACCGTGGTGTGACCGAACTCGCGCTTATGGCCGTGATGCCGGGCCGCCCGGTGCGAAGAAGTAGTCGGCGCGTTGGCGCTTCAGCTCGGGCTCGAGCTCGGCGTCGAACCCCGTGGGGCCACGTTGGCTGATCAGTTCGTACCAGGGCAGCGAGCGGCTGCGGCTGCGAATGCGCTCGACGTGCTCGGCAAAATCGGCGATCGCCGACGCAGGCACACCTCCCACGACAGTGTCGGGAGGGACGTCTTTGGTGACGACCGATCCCGCGGCGACTATCGCGTTGGGCCCGATCGAGACGTTCGGCATGACTATCGCGCCATACCCGATGAAAACGTTGTCGTGAATGACCACATAGCCGACCGAGTCGAGTGTGTCTCCGAGCGCATGGTCCAGCATCGCGATCGAGCCGTCATGGCCGAGGACGGTGCAGGTCGAGAAGCGGACGTTGTCGCCGAGCGAGACGTACTCGGGATCGCTGAAGACGGTCGATGGCTGAATGGAGCAATTCTCACCGATATGGTGGAGTCGCCCCCACCGGCGCATGTACGCGGTCCATTTGGCGGGGCTGGGGTTTCCAAATGTCCGCCATGCGCCCACGAAGCGGTTGTGCGCCAGTGCTTGGGCTTCAAGGACTCTGATCACGACGGATTTCATCGGCGCCTATCATAGGGCGAGGGAGCGCCCCTGAGGGGAACGCGCTTGGGTGATGGAATGACACGTTCTATGTACAGGGGCCTGATCTGCATAACGACGTGCCGGCGCGCGGAATACCTGCGGCGCTACCTGCCTCACTTCGCCAAGTTCTGCGCCGGGGACTCACGTTTCTCCCTGCTCGTATCTCTGGACGGCCCCGACCCGGACACGGTTCGGCTCTGCGAGAAGTGGGGGGTTCCGCTGGTCCACTCGGAGGAGCGGGAGGGGGTGGGGATCTCCAAGAACCGCGTGCTGGAGAGGTTCCCCGACTTCGACTACTACTACTTCCTCGAGGACGACGTGGAGCTGCTGGACGGCTCGGTCTTCCCGGCCCACGTGGAGCTGGCCCAAGCGAGCGGCATCCACCATTTCTCGCTGTTCGCGCGGAGGAGGATTCGCAATTACACCGAGCACTCGCTGATCGCGGGCCACCGTGTGGTGCATGGCTGCTACGGCAGCGCCAGCTTCAACTTCTTCACTGCCGAGGGGCTCAAGCAGGTGGGAGGGTGGCATCCCCGCTTCGCCGAGTACCGGCGCTGGGGCCACACGGAGCACAGCTACCGCTTCTTCCGGGCGGGGCTGGCGCCGGCGCCGTTCAACGTCGCCAAGGACCTGACGGAGACCTGCATCTGGCACATTCCCCCATCGGTGACCAAGCCGAACCTGCTGCCCGCGGACGCGGACGAGATAGTCGCTCCCGAGCGCGAGCTGATCGACCTCGGGCTGCGCCACGTCCCGCTGCAGACCTTCTCGCCCTACTCCCTCAACGGCGCCTCCTTCGAGGGGCTGGATCGCCTCGCCGCGACCCTGGACGCGGGGGAGCGCTACCCGCTGGTCTCGCACTCGGAGCGGCGGCACTGCCGCTCGGACTACCGGCTGTGGCAGTACCGCAGCGGGGAGAGCATCCCCCGCCGGGCGGCGGCGCTGCTCGGGGCCGCCTGGGCGTGGCCCCGGAACCCGAGGCTGCGGGCCACCGTCAAGCTGATGCTGAGCCGTGGCTGAGCAGCCGCTCGTCTCGGTTCTGTTTCCGTGCTTCGACGCGGAGCGGTTCGTCGGGGCCGCCCTCGGTTCGCTGCTCGAGCAGACCTACGGCAGGCTCGAGATCCTCGCCATCGACGACGCCTCGGGCGACGGGACGGGACGGGTGCTGGAGGAGCTCGCGGCCCGCGACGACCGGGTCCGCCTGCTTCGCAACGAGCGCAACCTTGGCCTGATCGGGACGCTCAACCGCGGGGTCGAGGCGGCGCGCGGTGAGCTGATCGCCCGCATGGACGCCGATGACGTCGCGGCGAGCGGGCGGATCGAGCGGCAGGTCGGGATGCTCCTGCGCCAGCCTGAGATCGACGTGGTGGGCACGGGGATCTCGATCGTCGGCAGTGGCAGGGGCCGGGCACTGGGGCCGCGGCCGGTGCGGTGCGTGAGCCCGAGCGGCGCACGATTCACCGCCCTCTTCGCGACCCCGGCCGTGCACGCGACGATCCTGGCGCGAGCACCGGTCATGCGGGCACATCCCTACGGAACGTCCCCTGACAGCCTTCACGCCGAGGACTACGAGATGTTCACCCGCATGATCGAGGACGGGGCCGGGTTCAGCAACGTGGACGAGCCGCTGATGACCGTGCGCGCCAACCCGCAGAGCGTGTCCTTGCAGAACGAGCAGACCCAGGTGGCCAACTTCGTCGCCTGCGCGGCCCGCCATCTTGAGCGGACGCTCGGCATCCGGCCCGATCCTGGCGCCCACAGGGTGCTGGTCAACCGGATGGACGGGACGGTGACCGGGCGGGAGCTGAGGGCCGGCCTCGACCTGCTCGACCGGATCGAGGAGACGTTCCTGGCCCGCGAGCCCGGCAGCGGCGGAGGAGATCCGCCGCTCCGCCGACCTGCAGCGAGTCGACATCCTCGTCCAGGCGGCACTCAAGGCGCCCGCCGCCGTGCGACTGCGCGCCACGTGGCTCGCCCTCCGCCGCGCCCGCCGCCTCATGGCGCCCGGCCCCCGCGGTTACCTGGCCTCCAAGCTGCGTTGATCTCACGCCCGCGGGCCGCACAGGCCTTCCGGTGCGCTTTATGTGGGCTATAACCACATAAAGCGCACCGGAAGGCGGTTTGCTCTGCCATGCCCTGCCGAGACCCGTTGCTAGACTCGAAGCGCAGGGAGCCGATGAGGGGTGTGACTCGACCGCGCGTGGTTTACGTGTCCTACGACGGGGCTGGAGAGCCACTGGGCCGTTCGCAGGTTGTGGCCTATCTGGTGCGCCTGGCGCGGAGCTGCGACATCACCCTGGTCTCCTTCGAGAAGGACCGTGAGGGGCGTGCCGAGACGGCGGCGCTGCTGCGGGAGGCCGGGATCTCGTGGGTTCCGCGCTCCTACCACCGTCGTCCTCCCGTCCTCAGCACCCTCTGGGACGTTCTCGCCGGCGCCCGCGCCGTGCGCCGCGCCTGCCGTGAGAGCGGGGCCGAGATCGTCCACGTGCGCAGCTACGTGCCGGCCCTGGTCGCCCTGCTCGCGGCCTGGCCCGGCAAGCGCCGCTGGAAGCTGCTCTTCGACATCCGCGGCTTCTGGGCGGACGAACGCGTGCTGGCCGGCGTTTGGAAGGCGGACTCGCGGCTCTACCGCTTCACCAAGCGCTGCGAGCGGCGCTTCTTTGCCGAGGCCGACGCGGTCGTCACCCTGACCGAGGCCTCGGTGCCGCGGATCCGGGAGTGGCTGGCACCCCGCCAGGCGCCGGTGCGGGTCATCCCCACCTGCGCCGAGGTCGAGCGCTTCGGCGGTACGGCGCCGGGCGACGGGCCGCGGGCGGTCTGGTGCGGCTCGCTCGGGACCGTCTACCGCTTCGACCTCGCCGTGCGCTTCGCCGCGGCGCTGGGGCTCCCGTTCCTGGTGCTGACGCGGCAGGTCGAGGCCGCGCGGGAGCTGCTCGGGGGCCGCGACGCCGATGTCCGCGAGGTCGCCCACAGCGAGATCGCCGGGGAACTGCGCCCCGGCGACGTCGGGCTCTGCTTCTACGCGGACGGCGGTGCAGCTCGGCAACCTCGGCCGGGCGCCGACCCGCGTCGCCGAGTACCTCGCCGCCGGCATGGCCGTGGCGATCACGCCGCGGATCGGCGACATGGACGCGCTGGTGGACGGCAACGGACTCGGCGTGCGGATCGAGGACGAGAGCGAGGCAGGCCTCGCCTCGGCGGCCGCCGAGGTGCTCCGTCTCGCCGCCGACCCGGAGGCCCGGGCACGCGGGCAGCGCCTGGCCGCGGAGCTGTTCTCGGTCGACGACGGGGCCGGCTCCTACCTGGAGCTGTACCGGGAGCTCCAGTCGGGCTCCGGCTCCGGCTCCGAGGCCGGCGCCGTCGCGGAGCGCCGCCAGGCCGGCGCGGCGACCGGGGCGGCCAAGTGAACTGCCTGGTCACAGGGTGCGCCGGCTTCATCGGCTCCCACCTCACCGAGTCGCTGCTCGGGGACGGCCACCGCGTCGTCGGCGTCGACTGCTTCAACGCCAACTACGGGCGTCCCGAGAAGCTGAAGAACCTGCGCAAGGCGCAGGAATGGGACGACTTCGACTTCGTCCCGATCGACCTCTCCCGCGGCGACCTCGGCGACCTGGTGGCCGAGTGCGACGTCGTCTACCACCTGGCCGCCGAGCCGGGGGTGCGGCCCAGCTGGGGCGAGCGCTTCGAGGCCTACGTCCGCAACAACATCCTCACCACTCAGATGCTGCTGGACGCGATGCGCCCCTGGCCCGAGCGCCGCTTCGTCTACGCCTCCTCCTCCTCGGTCTACGGGGACGCCGAAAGCTTCCCGACACCGGAGTCGGTGATGCCGAACCCGCTCTCGCCATACGGGGCGACGAAGCTCGGCGGCGAGCACCTCTGCAACCTCTACCGCGCCAACTACGGGGTGGAGACGGCGATGCTGCGCTACTTCACCGTCTACGGTCCGCGCCAGCGTCCCGACATGGCGTTCAACCTCTTCTGCCGGGCGGCGCTGGAAGAGCAGCCGATCGAGGTCTTCGGCGACGGCACCCAGACGCGCGACTTCACCTTCGTCAGCGACGTCGTCGCGGCGACACGCGCGGCGGGCTCCGTGGAGGATGTGGGGGAGAGGGTGTTCAACGTCGGCGGTGGCTCGCGGATTGCCCTCAAGGAGGCGCTGGGGATGATCGAAGAGCTCGCCGGGCGCCGACTCGACGTTCGCTACGGGCCACCGCGGGCCGGCGACGTCAAGGACACCGGGGCGGACACGACCCGGGCCCGCGAGACGCTCGGCTACAGCCCCGCGGTCCCGTTCGCCGAGGGGATCCGGGCGGAGTTTGAGTGGATGCGCGAGACGATCGGCGCGGCCGGCACCGCGGCGCGGCAGCCGGCGATGCCGCACGGTCGGGCCGACGGTGGCTAGCGACGCCCAGGTCCACACCGCCTGCACCGCCTGCGGGGGACGCGAGCTGGCGCCGCTGCGCGGTTACGAGCGGGCGCACCTGGTGCGCTGCCGCGATTGCGGCCTGGTCTTCGCCGGCCTCATCCCCACCGACGCGGAGCTGGACCGCAACTACGGTGAGTACTCGCGCGCCGACCTCGACTCGCCGATCACGCGCGAGCGCTACCGCGAGCTGCTCGACGGCTTCGAGCCCTTCCGCAAGGGGAACCGGATCCTCGACATGGGCTGCGGCATCGGGTTCTCTCCTCGAGGAGGCGCGGTCCCGCGGCTGGGAAGCGTACGGATCCGAGCTGGAGTCCCGGGCGGTCGAGATCAACCGCGCGAAGGGGCTGAACTGCGTGCAGGCGCCGATCGACGGGGACACGTTCGAGCCGGGCAGCTTCGACGTGATCACCGCCTTCGAGGTCGTCGAGCACCTTCGCGACCCGCGCGCCGAGGCGGCGGCGATCGCGCGCGCCCTGCGGCCGGGGGGCCTCTTCTACTGCACGACCCCGAACTTCGGCTCGCTCAGCAGGCGGCTGCTGCGCGGCCGCTGGAGCGTGATCGCCTACCCGGAGCACCTCACGTACTTCACGCCGCCGACGCTGCGCTCGTGGCTGGGGCGCTTCGGCTTCGAGCCGGTGAAGGTCACCACCACCGGGATCAGCCTGGCGCGGCTGCGCGCGGCGCGGGACGAGCAGCACCCCGACGACGAGCAGCTGCGGGCCCAGATCGAGGGATCGCGGGCGCTGCGGGCGGCGAAGCGGGCGGCGAACGCCGCGCTCGGGGCAACGCGGGCGGGCGACACGATCAAGGGGCACTTCGAACTGCGGGCCACGGCAGGTCCCGGCCGAGGCGGCGGCTGAGCAGCTCGCCGTCCTCCTCGAAGTACTCGCGCAGCCGCTCGTCGATCGCCGCCGGGTCCTCGCCTTCGTCGCGCTCGTCCCTGTTCGCGTTCCGCGCCATCTCGGCGATCCGCAGGTAGGCCGACTCTGGGAGGACACGCCGCGTCGCCCGCTTCAGCGGGTTGCGCTCGGACTGCAGGCGCTTGAGGGCGCGGGCCAGCAGGGCGGAGCGGGGGTCCGCCCCGACGTTGTGCCGGGCCTCCAGGTCGGGGCTGAAAGCGGGGTCCAGGCCGAGCCACCGGCAGCACTCCCGGTATGAGGGCTCGGGGTCCGCCTTGAACTCTTCGAGGAAGAGGACCTTGACGTCGTCCTCCTCGAAGCGGGCGAGGATCTCCTCGAGCCATTTCCCGTACAGGCCCATCTGCAGGTAGACGTGCGCGCGCCAGTCCCTCTGCCCCTGCCGCTCCAGCTCGATCACGCGCGACATGACCTCGCCGAAGGGCTCCTGCTTGACGCCCTTCAACGACTCCATGCGGAAGGCCGATCGCGCCCGGGCCACGGGGTCGCGCAGGATCAGCAGCAGCTTGCAGTCTGGGCTGGCCAGGCGCAGGCGGTCCAGCGCGAACGACTCCGCGTACACCCCCGCGTGCTTGGCGAGCGTCAGGCGGCCCCCCGCGGCGCCCGTGAGCTTCTCGAGCTGCTCCGCCTCGCCGGCCTCGGAATGCCCCTGGCGCGAGAAGGCGGTGAACTCCAGCTGCGGGTGGGTGGCAACGTCCGGGTGCGCCGCCAGGTACTCCTTCAGCGAGGAGGTGCCGCACTTGTGGCCGCCGACGATCATGCAGTCGAGCCCTCGGCTCGCGTGCGTTTCCCCGGGTATCATCGGCCTGTGCCTCCTTCGGTGCGTCCGCCTGCCGACACCGGGGCGAACATAGCAGTCGCTGTCGCAACCTCAGGACAGGGGCCATCGGACGCCGCCTTTCGCGTGCGCCTGGAGCTGCCGGGGCGCGGGCTGGCCGCGCACGGCGTCGAGCTCGAGCTGCTGCCGCTCTTCTCCTCCGAGGGCGCGCGGCGCTTCCGCGGCGCGGGCGCGCTCGGGAAGGCCCGCGTCCTGGCCGGGTCCCGGCGGCGGCTGAGGCGGGAGCTGCGCGAGGCCGGTGAGGGCGCGCCGGTCGCCTTCGTCCAGCGCTTCGTCGACCTGGCCCCGTCGCTGGCGCTGGAGCGGGCCGCGGCGGCGAACCGGCGGCTCGTCTACGACGTCGACGACGCGGTCTGGCTCAGCGGCGGGCAGGCCGGCGGCCACCGCCTGGCCGCGCTCAAGGGGGCGGCGCGCAAGGTGCGCTGGCTCGCCGAGCGGGCGGATCACACGATCGCCGGCAACGAGATCCTCGCCGAGCACCTCTCCCGCTACAGCGGCGCGGTGACGATCGTCCCCTCGCTGGTCGACCCGTACGCCCACGCCCTGCGGGAGCACGAGCAGGGCGAGGCGCTGACGCTCGGCTGGATCGGCTCGCCGACCACCGCGCCCTATCTGCGGGGGGTCGTGCCCGTGCTCGAGAAGCTCGCGAAGGGTTCGCCGCGGCCGGTGCGTCTGCTGGTCATCGGCGGTTCGGCACCTCGCGATCGCCGGGGTGGAGGTGGAGGAGCGGGCCTGGAGCCTTGGGGCCGAGCGCGAGGCGCTTGCCGAGATGGACATCGGGCTGATGCCGCTCGACGACACGCCCTGGTCGCGCGGCAAGTGCGCCTACAAGGCGCTCCAGTACATGGCCTCCGGCATCCCGGCGGTCGCCGACGACGTCGGGATCGTCGCCGACACCATCGGCGGGGGCGGCCACGCGGTGGCGGGCGCCGAGCAGTGGCTGGAGGCGCTGGACGCCCTTGCCGGCGACCCCGACCTGCGCGCGCGCATGGGGGAGGCGGGTCGGCGGCGGGTCGAGGAGGAGTTCTCTCCTGACCGCTGGCTGCCGACGATCGCGGCGATTCTGCGCGGTTCCTGAGCGACTACACTCGCCACCGGGTGGCCGTGAGCCTGCGCTCGACGGACTCGACACGAACCCGTGAACCCCGCCTACAAACGCGTCTACCACTACCACGTCCGCAAGACCGCCGGGACGAGCCTGAACTCGGCCTTCTGGGCGCTGGCGGGCCTCGACCTGCGGACGATGTCCGACCGGCAGGTGGCCGAGGGGAACGGCCTGAAAGTCGTGCGCGGCAACCCCCGCCTGATCGAGGAGGGGGACTACTTCTTCGCCAACTCGCACCAGCCGGCCCACACCCTGCGGCTGCCGCCGTCGACCTTCACCGTCACCATCCTTCGCGACCCCGCCTCCCGCGCGATCTCCTACTACAGCTATCTGCTCTGGGCGCGAAGCGGCGAGGCGAACAGGGACCGCGAGCCGTTCCTCGACGAAGTCCTGGCCGAGAGCGCCTTCCTCGGCCGAGGGCCGCGGCGGTTCCTGGCGCGGCTGTCGCCGCGCCGGCGCGAGCCCGCCTTCCGCGACTTCCTGGACCGGGTGCCCCCGTCCCACCTGCTGACCCAGCTCCACATGTTCTCGGAGCGGCTCGACCCGGCGGAGGCCGCTGAGAGGGCGCTCGCCTGCTCGGCGGTCTGCTTCACCGAGACCTTCCCCGAGGACCTGAGGGCGCTCGCCGGAGGAGCTCCAGCTCGGGCTGAAGGAGAAGCGGGAGCGGCGGTTCGGCGAGAAGGCGGTGCTGACGGAGGGCGAGCGCGCCCTGCTGCGGGAGCGGCTGGCGCCCGAATACGCGATGATCGAGCGCGTCCGGGAGAGCCTATGATGGCCTGGGCTGATGATCGGTAAGGGGGGCATCCGGCGGCGCTTGGAGGGCATGCGGGCGCGCCTGAGGCTGCTCCGGAAGCCGGCGCCGGTTCGCCGGGCGATGTCGGTCGAGGGCAGGGTCAGCGGCGCCGAGGTCGCCGGGCTGATGGAGCTGGCGGCCGCGGTCCCCGACGACGCCTGCATCTTGGAGATCGGCAGCTACCGGGGCCGCTCGACGTCCGCGCTCGCGCTGGGCGCGAACGGAGCGCCGGTCTACGCGGTCGAGCCGCACGAGCCCTTCGAAGGGGTCTACGGGGCGCAGTACGGGCCCGCCGACAGGCGCGCGTTCTTCGAGAACCTGCTCCGCGTCGGGGTGGTCGAGAAGGTGCGCCTCGTCAACCTCAGCTCGGAGGTGGCCTGCCAGGGCTGGACCCGCCCGATCGGGCTGCTGTGGATCGACGGCGACCACACGCTCGACGGGGTTCGCCGGGACTTCGAGTCGTGGCAGCGGTTCCTGGTGCCGGGCGGGGTCGTCGCCTTCCACGACGCGGACGATCCGGACGGTGGCCCGGCGAAGCTGATCGAGAGCCTCTGTGCGTCCGGGTCCTACGAGAAGTGTGCAGCCGTGCACCGGATCGTGGCGCTGCGGCGATCCGCCTGAGGCGGCGCTCGTCCTCCGGCACGCCCACCGCCGATGACCTCCACGCGACGATCGCCCACGGCGTCCCTGCGTGATCGCGTTGTGGGGCGCCTGCGGCGCGCCCGCCACGCCTCGGTCGAAAGGCTCGGCGACTGGGTGTTCAACCGGCGCGGCCTCGCCAGGGCGCTGGGGCGCACCCACGTCCTCTGCATCGGGGACAGTCACATCAGGGTGATGGAGAGCGTCGCCGTCCCGGGGGTTCGGTTCCGGGTCAAGCCGCTCGAAGGGGCCACCGCTTCGGGGGTCCAGAACCCGAACAGCCAGACGCGGTCGCGGGAGATATTCGCCAAGTGGCTGCGACGGGCCAAGCCGTGGCAGGAGGTGCTGGTGCAGCTCGGCGAGGTCGACTGCGGGTTCGTGATCTGGTACCGCGCCGAGCGCTACGGCATCGCGATAGTCGAGCAGCTGGAGAAGACCCTCGACTCGTACTCGGCCTTCATCGAGTCGGTCGCCGCGATGGGCTTCAGGCGGGTGATCGTCCTCAGCGCCCCGCTGCCGACGATCGGCGACTCTCCGTCCGAATGGGGCGAGGTGGCCAACCTGCGCCAGGCGGTCGCGACGAAGCGGGTCGACCGCACGAAGCTGACCCTGCGCTTCAACGCGCTGTTGCGCGAGCGCTGCGCCGCGATCGGGGCGGAGTTCGTCGACGCGACCTCCGAGCAGTTGGACCCGCGCACAGGGGTCATCGACGCGCGCTTCCTGCGGCCGACCCACCACGACCATCACCTGGCGGACGCGCCGTACGCGCAGCTCATATCCGGCGAGCTGCGCCGGATATGGCCGTGACCTCCGGCGCTCAGCCTTTCAGCAGGCCGTAGATGAGGTTGCGTTCGTGTGCCTTGTCGAAGGCGCGCAGCGAGGCCGCTATGCGACCCCGCTCGGCTTCGATGCGGGCGAGGATGAACCAGGTGCGCCACTCGGCGCCTTCCTTGCGGGTGGCCGCTGCGGCAGCCGCCGCGGCGGGGCGGAGCTTTCCCTGCTGCTCGAGGATCACGGCCTCCTGGACGAGGGGGGAGGCGGCGTAGGACTGCGGCGCCGGCGGCGTCGCGGGCCTGCTGCAGGGCGGCGGCGAGGTCCCCGTGCCCGGCGTCGACCTGGCTCTGCTGCAGCGCCGTGGCGCCGCGGAGCGGGAACCAGATCACGAGCAGGGCGGGGACGCAGGCGACGACAGCCCCGACCCGTATCCAGCGGTTGCGGTGCTTGCGCTGGCTGCGCCGCCGTCGCCGCGTCGGGTCCGGCAACGAGTAGCCGCTGACGGCGACGGCCGCGAGCAGCATGAAGGCGGCCGCGAGCGCGGCGAGCTGCCAGACCCAGTCCAGCGCCGCGGCCATCGCGAAGCCGGCAGCGCCGGCGGTGGCGGCGGCGAGCAGCAGGCGCTCGTCGGGGGGCGCCCGCAGCGCCCGCGCGGCGCCGATGCCGAGCACGGCGAAGACGAAGCCCCCGATCAGGAGCAGCCCCGGGATCCCCAGCTCGGCCAGGTTCTCGAGGTAGAGCGAGTGGGCGGTGCGGACGTAGCCGGGATAGGAGGCGTGGCGCCCCCACCAGAATTCGAAGGTGCCGGGCCCGATTCCCTTCCAGGGCGCGGTTTCGCTCGCTTCCACCGCCGATTCCCAGAACTGGTAGCGGCCGGCGCCGTGGAAGTTGAGGATCGAGGAGGGGGAGCTGGGCCCGGCGGAGGTGTCGCCGCCGCGGCTCTTGAAGACCTCCCAGCGGTGCGAGATCTCGTGCGGTGCCCCGGCTGCAAGGGAGGCGGGGAGCGCGACGACGAGCACCGCCGCCGTCGCGATCAGGGCCTGCCGGCGGTCGATCTGCAGCAGGCCGGGGCGGCCGAGGTTTCGGGTGGTGAGTGAGAGGCCGGCCTGGAGCAGGGCGACGGCAGCGCAGACGGCCAGCGCGATCCAGATCACCTCGGTCCCCTGTTGTTCCGCGGCCGGGGTCGGCAGGCCGCGGGCGAGCGCCTCGCGGCTGTGGACGGCCAGCGCCAGGAGCACCGCCCCGCCGGTTCCGGCGGCGAGGGTGAGGAGCTTCGGCAGGCGGTCGGGGGAGAGGGCGAGGAAGGCGGCCATCGCCACCACGGCGACGGCGGCACCGGTGCCGGAGGTGGAGAGGTAGAGGGTGAGGCCGGCGAGGGGGATCGCGGCCGCGGCGAGCGTTTGGACGACGATCGTTCGCGCCGACGCTGTCGCGGCGAGCAGCAGGGGCAGGGTCATCCCGGCGAGGGCGCCCATCGCGCTGGAGTAGTTGAGCGGGTAGGCGAGGCGGCGCTCGATTTCGATGCCGGGCAGCACCTTGCCCAGTTCGTTGGGGGGGAACCAGGCCATGTGGAGGCGGGAGAGGACCGCCAGCGCGGCGATCAGGCCGAGGCCGAAGGTGACGCCGCCGAGGACCTGGCGGGCCCCGGCCCGCCGCCGCGTCGCCAGGCAGACCCCCAGCACGAAGATGCCGAGGTAGGTGGTGACGCGGGCGAGCTCGGTTGCGGTGCGCTCCTCGCTCTGCGTCCAGTCCAGCGAGAGCGCGGTCCAGAGGGTGAAGCCGAGCGAGCAGGCCGAGGGCGGCGAGGCCGGCCCGGGTGCGGCCGGGCAGCGGCAGCGCCTGCGAGGCGATCCCGAGCAGCAGCAGCCACCAGGCCAGGAAGCCGACCTGGTCGCGCGGGATCGGGTCGTAGCCGCCGTTTTTCAGCGACAGGTAGACGACGAGCAGGGCGGCAAGCAACCAGGTCACGGCGCCGGCCCAGTCGAACGAGGGAACCGCCCGGTGCCCGGTGCCCGGCGGGATCACCTCTTCCGCGCGCTCCACTGTCTCAATCGGCAAAGGATGCGGAACGCTATCGGGCGGGCCTGCCTCACTTTCTCGTCGAGAAATGCGGCGTAGGAGTTTAGAAGACATCGTGACATAATTCATGCCTGTAACGGACATATAAGCGATAACATATCCGTATGAGCGCGATCGGGGTATTGGCGGGCGTCCTTGACGCCGAGGAGCGCACTCTGCGTCGAGCCGCCTCACAGGGGACAGTGCACTGCACTCGCCGGGGTCCGCGGCGACTTTGGCTCGTCCCCGGTGAGCGTGAGTACCTGGAAGGCCACTGGGAGCTGCTCGCGGCGCTTCGACGGGCGCTGCGCACCGAGCGGCGGGTGCGGCTGGCGGTGCTGTACGGCTCAGTGGCGCGGGGTGACGAGGACACCGGGTCCGATCTCGACCTGCTGGTTTTGCTTCGCGACGACGTCCCGTCGGATGCGGCCGAGCTGGCCTTGCGCCTGGGGCCGTTGCGGGTCGCAGGGCAGATGTTGCGCACATGGAGCGAGTCGAGGCCAGGGCGCCGCTGCTTTTGGAGCGGATCCTCGACGAGGGCCGAGTTCTGGTCGATCGTGATGGCCTCTGGCCGCAGCTGCGCAAGCGTCGCCGGGCGATCCACGCCCGTGCCAGGCGCGCCTACCGCCGGCAAATGGCGCGGCGCGCGTGAGGCGCTAACGGAACTGAGCGCGTGAACCAGGACGCTTCGCCAAAGATCTCCCGCAAGGCGCTGGAGGTCGAGCAGGCCCGTCTGGCGCGGTTTTTCGAAACCATCAACAAGCACCGCAAGGCTCTTGATCTCGCAGTCGAGCAGAACTTTGACGGCGAGCTCGACGCGATGGAGTGGAGGAAGGCCTTCGAGTCTTCTGAGCCGGACGATGCCAACCGGACCATGTTGTCACCGGCGATCATTCGGCGGTTCTCAACGCTTATGTCGAGATCCTCAGGGCGAGTGCGGGTTCACGGCTACTCGGCCTGTTGCCGCATCGACGCCCACATGCAGACCAGGTCTTCGGGGCTGTCCGTGCGGATGGCGGGCTCACGAAGGGACAGGCAGCTCTTCTGAACGACTCTATGCGATCGAGGGTCGTCTCGAGCATGCCTCGCCCGACGTCGACTCCGAGGAAGTGCGCGCAGCCGTCGAGAGGTTGCGGGCGGAGCTGCCCGAAGCTTGTCGACAGCGTTCGATCTTGGCTCTCCCGCCGCGGCGTCGAACTCTGAATACGACCACCGGATGGACGATTTATGACCATCCAGTTGGCGATTTGTGAGTAACCGGGTGCTCTGAGGCGTCCATGTAGAGTTTCCGTGACAGCCGCGGGGGCGCAGCTCTTACCGGCTCCCCGGCGTGTTTATGCAATTCAAGGCGATGCGGAAAACTACGACACTCGCCCTCCTGTTGGCGCTGGCGCTTGCCGCGCCACACTCCGCCGTGGCCGCCGTGCGGGTGATTGCCCCGCCCGGCAACTCCGAGGCCGACCAGTACTACGAGACGGTGCCGAGCCCGACCGGCCCGCGGGCGCCGGACACGACCAAGAAGGCGCGGGACGCGGTGCGTGACGGTGCGCTGAGCGAATCGACCGAACAGGGACTGCGGCATCGCGGCCCGGCCGGCCTGGCCCTGGCGACGGCTGTCGCGCAGACGGCGCTGCCCGGGGCGCCTGGGGGCGCCGGGTCGCAGTCGCCCACGTTGGCGGTGAGCGTCCCGGATGAACAGGGGTTGGGTGCCCTGTTCCCGCTGCTCCTCGTGATCGCGGCTGCGGCGGCGGTCGCCTTCACCGTCGCCCGCCGGCGCGGCCTCGTGACCAGGTGAAGCGGTCGGCCTTCGCCCTTGCCCTCGTCGTGTTGGCGCTGGGTGCCGGCCCCGCCAGTGCCGCGGCGGCGCCTCACGGCCTCGAGCTCGGGGTGACGGACCCGGCGCTGACCGGCTCTGACGCCTCGCTGCGCGAAGAATGGATGGCAAGGGCGGTGGACGCCCGGGCGAACCTCGCCCTGCTGGGCGCCAACTGGTCCCGCATCGCCCCGACGCGCGCTCCCGGCCGGCTTCGACGCCGCCGACCCGGGCGATCCCGCCTATCGCTGGGACGATCTCGACGCCGCCGTCCGCAGCGCCGTGGCGCACGGCGTGCAGCCGCTGCTGGCCATCGACGTCGCGCCCAGCTGGGCGGAGGGGCCGAACCGGCCGAGCCTGGCGCTGGCGCCGGCGGGCACCTGGCTGCCGCAGCCGGGGCAGCTGGGGCTGTTCGCGCGGGCGATCGCGACCCGGTACTCGGGCAGCTTCGTCGATCCCGCCAACCCCGGCGCCGGGCCGCTGCCGCGGGTGCGCTACTTCGAGGTCTGGGCGGAGGAGAACCTCGCGGTTTCACCTCAACCCGCTGTGGGAAGGCCGGCGCTCGTCGCCCCGCAGCACTACCGGGAAATGCTCAACGCCGCCTACGCGGGGATCCACGGCGCCGACCCGGGCGCGCGCGTCATCGCCGGCGGCCTCTCGCCCTACGGCGACGCATTCGCAGGGGGGAGCCGCATCCCGCCTGTCTGGTTCTGGCGCTCCCTGCTCTGCCTGCGCGGGCCGAAGCTGCGGCCGGTCGGCTGTCCCGAACCCGCTCACTTCGACATCGCGGCCCACAACCCGATCAACGTCTCGGGGCCGAGCAGCAGCGCCTTCAGCCCCCTGGATGTCTCGACGCCGGATATCGGCCGCCTGACGCCGATCGTGCGCAAGGCGGTCGCGACCGGGCGCGCGCTGCCGGCCGACCCCAAGCCGTTCTGGGCGACGGAGATCTGGTGGGATTCGAGCCCACCCGACCCCCAAGGCGTGCCCCTGCGCCGCCACGCCCGCTTCGTCGCCAAGTCCCTCTTCGAGCTGTGGCGACAGGGAGTCGGCGCCGTCTTCTGGTGGTACCTGCGCGACCAGGCCCCGGGCCCGGCGGGCTTCGGCGCAACCCAGCAGAGCGGCCTCTTCTTCCGCGAAGGCCGGCCCAAGCCCGCCTACCGCGCCTTCCGCTTCCCCTTCGTAGCGATCCGCGACAAGCAAGGGAGCGTGCTCTTCTGGGGCAAGGCACCCTCGCCGGGCCGACTTGTACGTCGAGCGGCGCACTCGACACGGCTGGGCGCCGCTGGCCCACCCGGTAGCCGGACCCGGCCGGGTCTTCGTCGCACGGGTGGACGTAGGACGCAGGTTCCAAGCCCGCGCCCGGCAGGGCAATGAGGCAAGCCTGCCCTGGCGCGTGCGATAGCTCATAAAATAAACTGAGTAGTCTGTCTCCCTTGTAATCCGGCCACACGAGCCGGGCGCCCGGAGAACCCCGGGCGCAGGACCACAAATCGACCCGGTGACAACCACCGGGAAGGGAGAAGCAAAATGAAACCGATCAAGATGCTCGGCCTCGCCGCGCTGATGGCGCTGATGGCGACAGCTTTCGCCGGCACCGGCTCGGCGATGGGGGAATCGACCGCGCTGTGCAAAGAAGATGCGGGGTCATTCGAATGCCCGGGAGGCACATTAATTACCCATGTGCACGAAGCGACATTAGAAGGCAAAAAGGCGGTGATGAAAACCAGTCTCCTCACCGTCGAATGCGACGTCTTATTCTTAGGCGATGCGCTGGAAAAAGAAGCCAATCCTCTGGTGATCGAAGGAAAATTCACCTATGCGAACTGTACTGAAGGCTGCACAGTTACCGAAGAAAACGGCCCTACTGAAGTCAGGGCTTTACGAGAAGGTCACGAAACAGGAAGCGTGACCGGCGAAGGCTTAGTCCACGTCAATTGTAGTGGCCTCAACTGCCGCTACAATGGTATCGGCTTGAAAGGAACGGCTAAGGGTACGTTATTATCGACGGAGACAAACGGAGAAGTCTGGTTGGTGGAACAGTTGACGAACAAGGAGAGCGGTACGCTCTGTCCGAGCGCCTCGAAATTAACTATCACCACTACCCCGTTAGAATCCATTTATCTAAGGGGTATCGAGTCTAAACCAGAACCGACCTCGCTGTGTTCAGAAGATCCGCCAAAAGAACAGTGCCCGGAAGGCCAGGCCATTACACACGTCCACGAAGCGACGTTAGCCGGCCACAAGGCAGTGCTGAAAACCAGCATCCTCACCGTCGAATGCGACGTCTTATTCTTAGGCGACGCGTTATCGGAATTAGGGAAACCGCTCATAATTCACGGCACCTTTACCTACACCAATTGCGGCAGCTGCACGGGGAGCGAAGAAAACGGACCTACCGAAATCAAAGTCTTAAAGGAAGGCCACGAAGCCGCAAGCGTGACCGGCGAAGGCTTAGTGCACGTCGAATGCAGCGGTCTCAACTGCCGCTACAACGGCGTTGGTCTGAAAGGAGCGGGCAGGGGACCGTTATTATCGACGGAGACAAACGGAGAAGTTTCCCTGGTGAAACAGTCGACAAGCAAGGAGAGCGGTCTTTTCTGCCCGAGCACCTCGAAATTAACCATCATCACCACTGCATTAGAAGCGAGCTATATCACTATGTAAGGGTTCTAATAGTGCTCCGTTAGGTTGGTCCAGGGTGTGGAGGTAGGCGGTGTCGGGCGGCAGCCGTCTGTGGCAGGTGGGGCAGGTGCCCTGCCAGCAGGCCAGGAGTGTTTGGAGCTCCCGGACGACCTCGAACAGCGAGGTCAGGCGGCCGCCCGGGCTGGCGGGCGCCGCAGCCGCTCGGTGGTGAGGAAGCCGTGGGCGACGGAGACCAGGGTGACGTGGTGGTGCCAGCCGGGCCAGGAGCGGCCTTCGAAGTGGTCCAGGCCAAGCGCGTCTTTGAGTTCGCGGTAGTCCTGCTCGACGCGCCAGCGGAGCTTGGCCAGCCGAACGAGCCGCTCGATCGGCGTGTCGGCGGGCAGGTTGGACAGCCAGAAGTCGGTCGGGCTCGTCCTTGCCGGCCGGCCACTCGGCCAGCAGCCAGCGCACCGGCAATTGGCCGTCGGGGTCGGCGTGGCGCAGCTTGACGTTGGCGGGTCGAATGCGCAACGCGACGAACCGTGAGCTGCATCGGCCCGCGCGTGCCCTCGCGCCAGCCGACCTCGCGCGCAGGTCTCGCCGGCGGCGGCGCGGGCCGGCCAGGTAGTCAAACGGCCGCCGGTAGCGCGCCGCGGGCGGGCGGCCCAGGCCAGGCCATAGTCGGGCGCTGGGGCTGGCGTGCTCGGGCAGCGCCGAGGTCGAGCGCTTGACGTCGAGCACATAGCCGATCTCGCGCTGCTCAAGGCCCAGCCGTAGCTCGGTGACATCGCCGTAGGCGCTGTCGCCGAGCACCGGCGGGGCTGCAGGCCCCAGCCGAGCAGCTCGTCGATCATCTCCAGCGCCAGCTTCCACTTGGGCCGATGACTGACATCATCGGGAACCCGGCAGGCTCGCCGGCGCGGGTCCTGGTCCCACTCGGCGGGCATGAACAACCGCCAATCGATCGGGCACGACGCCTGCGGCGTGACGGCGTTGATCGACACCCCGATCTGACAGTTGCCGACCTTGCCCAACGCGCCGCAGTACTGGCGCGCGACACCGACCGACTTGTCGCCGAACTTGGGAAAGCCGGTGTCATCGATCACCCACGCCTCGGGCGCGATCTCCGCGCTCATCCGCACCGCCAGCGCGCACAGCGACCGGCTCCCAGCGCCACGGCGACTGATTGACGAACTGCTGCAGGCACTGCTCATCGCCGTCCTCCAAGCGGGCGGCCATCGGCTCGATGCTCTTGCGCTTGCCATCGAGCATCAGCCCGCGCAGATACACCTCACCCCAGCGCCGCTGGTCCTTGCGCGCCATCGACTCGAACATCTCGCCGGCGAACTCGACCAGGCGAGTGCGAACTCTCTTCAGTCTCCCCGGCGTCAGCCCCGACACCCCTCCCATTGTTGCCTCCTCCGTAGATGCCATCGCGGAAGGGTTCGCCTGCTCAGGGCGAAGTTCCTGCAAGACCTAACGGAGCACTACTAAGTAGCTGTTAATAATAAGTAGTGCAGTAAGGTGCGGCGAGCTTCCCGCTTCGCTTCGTGTCGGCGATCAACTCACCGGGGTTCCCGTCCGCGGGGGATGAAGCCGATTTCATAGACCGCCTGGGGGTGTGGTGGGCGTGCCCCTCGCCCGCCACGCCCGCTTCGTCGCCAAGTCCCTCTTCGAGCTATGGCGGCAGGGAGTCGGCGCCGTCTTCTGGTGGTACCTGCGCGACCAGGCCCCGGGCCCAGCGGGC
Source organism: uncultured Solirubrobacterales bacterium (assembly GCA_963714665.1). Lineage (GTDB taxonomy): Bacteria > Actinomycetota > Thermoleophilia > Solirubrobacterales > 70-9 > VRUE01. The sequence continues at coordinate 1,078,188 of CAVQPE010000008.1, forward strand.
TTCGGTGCAACCCAGCAAAGCGGCCTCTTCTACCGCGAAGGCCAGCCCAAGCCCGCCTACCGCGCCTTCCGCTTCCCCTTCGTAGCGATCCGAAACAAGCAAGGGAGCCTGCTCTTCTGGGGCAAGGCACCCTCGCCGGGCCGACTTATAGTCGAGCGGCGCACTCGACACGGCTGGGCGCCGCTGGCCCACCCGGTAGCCGGACCCGGCCGGGTCTTCGTCGCACGGGTGGACGTAGGACGCAGGTTCCAAGCCCGCGCCCGGCAGGGCAATGAGGCAAGCCTGCCCTGGCGCGTGCGATAACACATAAATAAACTGAGTAGTCTGTCTCCCTCACGATCCGGTCACACGAGGCCGGGAGCCCGGAGATCCCGGGTGCAGGACCACAAATCGACCCGGTGACAACCACCGGGAAGGGAGAAAGCAAATGAAACCGATCAAGATCCTCGGCCTCGCCGCGCTGATGGCGCTGATAACGACGGCCTTCGTCGACACCGGCTCGGCGATGGGGGAAATCACCGCCCTCTGCGAAGCCGACGAAGAAAGATGTGCGAGTCCCGTCACGCATGTGCATGAAGCGACGTTAGCGGGCAAACAAGCCGTACTGAAAACGAGCATCCTCACCGTCGAATGCGACGTCTTATTCTTAGGCGATGCGTTATCTGAATTAGGAAAACCGCTGGTGATTCACGGCAACTTCACCTACTCTAATTGCGGTAGCTGTGCGGCGATCGAAGAAAACGGGCCTTCCGAAATCAAAGTATTAAAGGAAGGCCACGAAACCGGCAGCGTGACTGGCGAAGGCTTAATGCACGTCGAATGCAGCGGCTTCAACTGCCGCTACACCGGCGAAGGCCTGAAAGCAACGGCCAAGGGGCCGTTATTATCGACAGAGACCAACGGGGAAGTCTCGCTTGTGGAAAAAGAAGTTAAAAAGGAGAGCGGGATCTTCTGTCCGTCTACTTCTAAATTAACGATCACCACCACTCCGTTAAGTGCCACCTATCTCAGCAGTTGAGCGGATCTTGGGCAGCGGTGATAATGCGCAGCTCAACAGACGATGCAACCGCCCCCGGAATCCCGGGGGCGGTTGCATCAAGGCGTGGCGAGCTTCCCGCCTCGCTCTGTATCGGCGATCAACTCGTCGGGAGCTTCGCCCTCGGGGATGAAGCCTGATTTCATCCCGAAGTAGACTTCGCGTCGCACTTCCGAGTGCAGCCACTCGGCCAGCCCCTCTGCCGCTTGGGATGCCGAGACCGTGGACGAAGAGCTGCTCGGCCAGCTCCCCTTCGCGCTCGATGCGTTCGATCTCTTCGTTGCGCGGATAGATGCCGACGGTGGGTTCCAGGTCTGCGCCAAGCAAGGCCATAAAAGCAAGCCTGCCCTGTCACGTGCGATGGCTCATAAATAAACTGGGTAGTCTGTCTTTCTCACACTCCGGCTTTCCAGACCGGGCGCCCGGAGCACTCGGGCGCAGACCATAAATCGACCCGGCGACAGACGCCGGGAAGGGAGAAGAAGAGATGAAACCGATCAAGATGCTCTGTCTCGTCGCGCTGGCGGCGCTGATGGGGATGGCGTTTGTTGGGGTTGGTTCGGCGACGGCCGAACCAACCTCTCTCTGCGCTGAAGATCCAGGGGAAGGTCTAGAAGAAGAATGCCCCGAAGGCCAAGCCATTACCCACGTTCACGAAGCAACATTAACCGGCCACAAGGCTGTGCTGAAAACCAGCATCCTCACCGTCGAATGCGACGTCTTATTCTTAGGCGATGCGTTATCTGAATTAGGCAAACCGCTGGTGATTCACGGCGAATTCACCTACACGAACTGCGGTGGTTGCACGGTCACCGAAGAAAACAGTCCATCTGAAATCAAAGTCTCAAAGGAAGGCCACGAAACCGCAAGCGTGACCGGCGAAGGCTTAGTCCACGTCAATTGTAGTGGCCTCAACTGCCGCTACACCGGCGAAGGCCTGAAAGCAACGGCCAAGGGGCCGTTATTATCGACAGAGACCAACGGAGAAGTCTCGCTCACAGGGAAAGAAGTACATAAGGAGAGCGGGCTCTTCTGCCCGAAAGAATCGAAATTAACCATCACCACAACTCCGTTAGAACCAACTTACATAACTGGTGAAATTTCGCCACCAGAAGAAGAAGAACCGAAAGAATCGGCCGAACCAACCTCTCTCTGCGCTGAAGATCCAGGGGAAGGTCTAGAAGAAGAATGCCCCGAAGGCCAAGCCATTACCCACGTTCACGAAGCAACATTAACCGGCCACAAGGCTGTGCTGAAAACCAGCATCCTCACCGTCGAATGCGACGTCTTATTCTTAGGCGATGCGTTATCTGAATTAGGCAAACCGCTGGTGATTCACGGCGAATTCACCTACACGAACTGCGGTGGTTGCACGGTCACCGAAGAAAACAGTCCATCTGAAATCAAAGTCTCAAAGGAAGGCCACGAAACCGCAAGCGTGACCGGCGAAGGCTTAGTCCACGTCAATTGTAGTGGCCTCAACTGCCGCTACACCGGCGAAGGCCTGAAAGCAACGGCCAAGGGGCCGTTATTATCGACAGAGACCAACGGAGAAGTCTCGCTCACAGGGAAAGAAGTACATAAGGAGAGCGGGCTCTTCTGCCCGAAAGAATCGAAATTAACCATCACCACAACTCCGTTAGAACCAACTTACATAACTGGTGAAATTTCGCCACCAGAAGAAGAAGAACCGAAAGAATCGGCCGAACCAACCTCTCTCTGCGCTGAAGATCCAGGGGAAGGTCTAGAAGAAGAATGCCCCGAAGGCCAAGCCATTACCCACGTTCACGAAGCAACATTAACCGGCCACAAGGCTGTGCTGAAAACCAGCATCCTCACCGTCGAATGCGACGTCTTATTCTTAGGCGATGCGTTATCTGAATTAGGCAAACCGCTGGTGATTCACGGCGAATTCACCTACACGAACTGCGGTGGTTGCACGGTCACCGAAGAAAACAGTCCATCTGAAATCAAAGTCTCAAAGGAAGGCCACGAAACCGCAAGCGTGACCGGCGAAGGCTTAGTCCACGTCAATTGTAGTGGCCTCAACTGCCGCTACACCGGCGAAGGCCTGAAAGCAACGGCCAAGGGGCCGTTATTATCGACAGAGACCAACGGAGAAGTCTCGCTCACAGGGAAAGAAGTACATAAGGAGAGCGGGCTCTTCTGCCCGAAAGAATCGAAATTAACCATCACCACAACTCCGTTAGAACCAACTTACGTCACCGAGTGAGCAGTTCCAAGGTAGCTCCAGTAGGTGCAGTCAGATGAGCATTGCAACCGCCCCGGATATCCGGGGCGGTTGCAATTAAGGCGTGGATAGCTTTCCATCTCGCTCCGTATCGGCGATCAACTCGTCGGGAGCTTCGCCCTCGGGGATGAAGCCCGATTTCATTCCGAAGTAGACCGCCTGGGGATGGTGGGCGACGATCGCCACCGTCGATTGCTCGGGCAGGACGGCGTAGCCGCCGGAGAGGGTCATGCCGATCCGCTCGAGGCCGAGCAGGCGCCAGACCTTCTTGTGCTCGGACTGGTCGGGGCAGGCGGGGTATCCCCAGGAGTAGCGGCGGCCCTGCTCCGGAGGAATACCAAGCTCGTGTCGTACTTCGGAGTGCAGCCACTCGGCCAGGCCCTCGGCCGCTTGGACCCCGAGGCCGTGGACGTAGAGCTGCTCGGCGAACTCGCCTTCCTTCTCGAGTCGCCCGATCAACTCTGTGACCTCAGGCCCGACGGTGACGCCCTGCAGGGCAACCACGTCGCGTTCGCCTGACTCCAGCGGGCGGAAGAAGTCGGCGAGGCAGATGCGGTCGTGCGCGGGCTGGCGTGGGAAGATCAGGCGCTCGAGCTCCCGCTCGCCGTCCTCGGACTCGAAGACGACCAGCTCGTTGCCCTCAGCGTTACAGGGGAAGTAGCCGAGGCGCGCCCGTGGTTTCAGGTAATCCTGCTCGCGCCACATCCGTTCCAGGCGGGGCGCGAAGCCCTCCTCACCGTCGGCTCCCTCGACCAAGCGGTTCCAGGCCTCGCCCTTGACTCCGCGACCGCCCCAGTGCAGCTTGAAAAGTACGTGGCGGTCGAGGTGGGGGAAAACCTCGTCGAGGTCGACGTCGACCTCGCGCACGCCCAAGAAGGGTGGTTCGGGGACTGGCGTGTCGGTGCGGGCGGCCGAGCGGGCGCTGGCGTCGCTGGTCGGCGGCCCGGTGTCGATCTTGGCCGGCTTCTCGCGCAGCTCCTGAGCCTCGGCGCGGATCCGCTCGACCAGGGCCTCCCGCGCCTGCTCGTCGACGAGCGCGTCCATCGTGTCGAGACCCTGGAAGGCGTCCTTGCAGTAGAAGACGCCGGGCGCGTAGACGTCGTCGGACTCCCTACCCTTGGGGTAGAGGGTGCGGCGGCCGAAGTCGCGGTTGATCGCCGCGCCCCCGATCAGCACCGGGAAGCCGAGCCCGCGCTGGTGCAGCTCCTGGACGCAGATCGGCATCTGCTTCGAAGTGGAGACGAGCAGGGCGGAGAGGCCGATCGCGTCGGCCTCGTTCTCCACTGCAGCCTCGATGATCGCCTCGACCGGGACCTGCTTGCCGAGGTCGATCACCGTGTAGCCGTTGTTGGTGAGGATCGTGTTTACCAGCGACTTGCCGATGTCGTGCACGTCGCCGAAGACGGTGGCGATCACCACCTTGCCCTTGGTGTGGCCGTCGATCCGGTCGAGGTAGTTCTCCAGCTGCGCCACGGCGCGCTTCATCACTTCCGCTGACTGCAGGACGAAGGGCAGGATCAGCTCGCCGGCGCCGAACTTGTCGCCGACCTCCTTCATCGCCGGCAGCAGCACCTCGTTCAGGGTGGGGACGGCGCCGATCTTCTCCACCGAGCGGTCGATCCACTCCTCGACCCCATCCTTCTTACGGCGCAGGATGTGCCAGTGCAGTGCCTGCTCGGGCTCCATCCCCTCGGTCGGGTCGGCGGCCTCGTCCGCCGCCTCCTCGCCCCTGGACTCGAAATGGGCGATGAAGCGCTCAAGCGCGTCGTCGCGACGGTTGAAGACGAGGTCGTCGGTCAGCTCGCGCTCCTCGTCGGGGATCTCGCTGTATGGGGTGATGTGGTTGGGGTTGACCATCGCCAGGTCGAGCCCGGCCTCGACGCAGTGGTGGAGGAAGACCGAGTTGAGGACCGCGCGCGGTCGCGGCGAGACGCCGAAGGAGACGTTGGAGACGCCGAGCGAGGTCTTGACGCCGGGGATCTCCGCCTTGATCCGGCGGATGCCCTCGATCGTCTCCACGGCCGAGGGCTTCCACTCCTCGTCACCCGTGGTCAGGGTGAAGGTGAGCGCGTCGAAGATCAGCGACTCGCGGTCGAGGCCGTGCTCGCCGCAGGCAAGGTCGCGGATGCGCTTGGCGATCTCGACCTTGCGCTCGGCCGTCTTTGCCATCCCGACCTCGTCGATCGTCAGCGCGATCAGCGCCGCCCCGTGTTCCTTCGCCAGCGGCGCGACGACGTCGGCCTTGTCGCGGCCGGCCTCGAGGTTGATCGAGTTGACGATCGCCCGCCCGGGGATCTGCTCCAGGGCGGCGCGGATCACCTCCGGCTCGGTCGAGTCGACCTGGATTGGTGCCGGCTGGGTCAGCGAGATCCGCTTCACCACGGCCGCCATCTGCTCGTCCTCGTCCTGGCGCTCAGTCAGCGCCACGCAGACGTCGAGCACGTGGGCGCCGCCTTCGACCTGGTCCTCGGCGACCTGGACCAGGCCGTCGTAGTCGTCGGCGAGCAGCAGCTCCTTGGCCTTGCGCGAGCCCTGCGAGTTGACCCGCTCGCCGACCAGGGTGGGGCGCGGTTCCTGCACGAGCGGCGTCGAGGTCATCATCGAGGAGACCTGGGCGGGACCCGGCCCCGGGCGCGCGCCCGGGGCGCGGCCCCCGACCCGCTCCCGGATCGCCGCGATGTGAGCCGGGGTCGTCCCGCAGCACCCGCCGACGATGCCGACTCCGTAGCGCTCGACGAACTCGCCAAGGGTCGCGGCCAGCGGCTCGGGCTCTTCGGGGAAGATCGTCTCGCCGTCGGGGCCCTGCAGCGGCAGGCCGGCGTTGGGGATGCAGTGGACCGGCAGCGGGCTGCTCTCGCCGAGGAAGCGGATCGCGTCGCGCATGTCCTCGGGCCCGGTCGAGCAGTTGAGCCCGATCACGTCGACGTCGAGCGCCGCCAGCGTCGTCAGCACCGCCCGGATGTCAGTGCCGAGCAGCATCTTGCCGCCCTGGGGGAGGAGGGAGACGCTGGTCTGGATCGGCAGTCGCCGACCGGTCTGGGAGAAGGCCTCGCGGGCGCCGAAGATCGCCGCCTTGACCTCGAGGATGTCCTGCGCGGTCTCGATGATGATCAGGTCGGCACCGCCTTCGACCAGGCCGCGGGACTGCTCGGCGAAGACCTCGACCAAGCGGGCGAAGGAGATGTCGCCGAGGGTGGGGTCGGTCGAGGCGGGCAGGAAGCCGGTCGGGCCGATCGAGCCGGCCACGAAGCGGTCGGGCCCCGCGGCCTTGCGGGCGATCTCTGCCGCCTTGACGTTGATCTCCAGCGTGTGCTCGCCCAGGCCCCACTCGTCGAGCTTCAGCCGCGAGCCCTGGAAGCTATCGGTCTCGACCACCTCGGCGCCGGCCTCGAGCATCGAGGCGTGGACGCCCTCGATCACGTCGGGCCGGTTGAGCACCAGCGCCTCGTGGCACTTGCCGGCGAGCCCGCCGTAGTCCTCCTGGGTCAGGTCGAACTGCTCCAGGGTCGCGCCCATGCCGCCGTCGAAGACGATGACGCGCTCACGGGTAGCGGCTATGAAATCGCGCTCAGACATTCCCCAAGGAGGCTACCGGGGGAGGCTGGAATCCCCGCGCGGACTGAAGCTGGCCTCAGCTAAAGCTTTCGGCGCAGCCGTTCATCGCTGCCCGCCTGGCAATGTTTTCCGCGTCGACGAAGGGGGTCGGCGTCGTGGTGAGGCCGGCCGGGTTTTCCTTCGCCTTGTCGAGTCGGGTTTGGAGGGCATTGAGGAAGTTGGCCACTTCCGGCGCGTAGTTGCCGGGGGCGCCAAGTTCACTGATCTGGGCTATCTGCCCTTCGATGTTCGGCGCCAGAATCGTTTCGAGCACTTCGCCGAGCACCGCGTCCTGCTTCTGCGGGTCGACTATGTCCGATTTATGCCCTTTGACGTATGTCGTGTATTTGGCGAGGAATTCGGTTCGGGCCGCTTCGCAGATCGCATCGGCCTTCTTGATGAAGGCAGCCTTGGAGAGCGACCCGGTCTGGACCGTGACTTCGTCGCTGCCCGAGCTGCCGCATCCGACGGCCAAAACCAGCGCCGACATCGTCGCGAGCAGCAGAAAAGCTCCCCTTCTGTTCAAAACGCCTCCCCTCATTGCCGGCAGCAGCCTAGCAGCTTCTGCTCAATTGTGCCTGATCGGTCAACAGGCACATTCGCGAATCCGAGAATGCGCGACACAGAGAATGCGCGGTTTCGCGCATTCGCAAAATATGCATCCTTTGTTTTGCAGGCAAAATATGAGATCTCAGCGACCCTTGCGACGGGCCGGCGAGCCAATGCACCGGGAAATTTGCGTTTACGCGATCCCGCTCCTATAAGGAATGGGAGCCCCGAGCACTCGAGCTCAGGGCCCAAATCGATCTCGGCGGGAACCGCCGGGAAGGGAGAAAGCAAAGTGAAACTCATCAAGATGCTAGGCCTCACCGCGCTGACCGCGTTGATGGCGATGGCTTTCCTCGGCGCCGGCTCGGCAATGGCGTCGACCCAGCTGTGCGAAGAAGATGAAAGCCCCTGTAACTCTCCGGTTACGCATGTGCACGAAGCGACGTTAGCCGGCCAGCAGGCTGTGCTGAAAACCAGCATTCTCACCGTCGAATGTGACGTCTTATTCTTAAGCACATCCGTCGGAGCATTAGGTGCAACATCGCAGAAAATTGAAGGTAGCTTCACGTACACGAATTGCGGGAGCTGCACGGTTACCGAAGAAAACAGTCCTGCTGAAATCAAAGTCACGACGACGGGCCATGAAACCGGCACCGTGGTCGGCGAAGGCTTAGTGCACGTCAACTGCAGCGGCCTCAACTGCCGCTACAACGGCGTTGGCCTGAATGGAACGGCCAAGGGGCCATTATTATCCACAGAGACTAATGGAGGAGTCACGCTCGTAGAACAGTCGACAAACAAGGAGAGCGGACTCTTCTGCCCGAGCACCTCGAAATTAACCATCGAAACTACTTCATTAGAACCAGTCTACCTCAGCAGCTGAGCAGGTTTGGGCAGCGTCGACTGGCGCAGTCCAGTAGCGATGCAAACCGCCCCGGGATCCCCGGGGCGGTTTGCATTTTTGAGATACGACAACGAGCCTCCTCAAAAATTAGTATTGCTGGTTTAGGAACATATGCGGTATGCTGCGGCGGTCGTGTCTCGCCTTGAGGCTCGGCACTGGATGGAATTACTGCAAGGGAAACCGGGCCACAAGGGCCGCATAGGAGCGGTCGGCAGGGGCTCAAGGGACAAGGAGAGAGCACGTGAGAGGCATCGCGAAGGAACCGTCTGCGAGATCGAGGTCCGCAATGTTCAACCGGCTGCGCATGCATTTCGGCATTACCGCAGCCCTACTGGCGGTGCTGGCGCTTGCCCTCCCGGCCTTCGCCTCGGCTGACCCCCTGGGCTCGTTTACCTTCTTCAAAAGCGGCCTGCGGGCAGCCCCGAATGTAACTGTGTCCACTCTTGGCTCCGACGGAAACGTATGGTTCGTCGATGCCAAGTCTTTCAGCGGCACCACGGCCATCGGCAAGATCACGTCGGCTGGCGCGATCACCGAGTACGAAGATGGCGTCAATCTCAAAGGCCTGAACGCGGAAAGCGATCTGGTCGCGATCGCCACCGGCCCCGAAGGAAAGCTCTGGCTGACCGACAGGGGCGCCACCCCGGCGATCGCCGTTTTCGACCCGACCACTTGCATCTCTGAATGCACAGTTGAAGAGTTCTCGATCGAAGGAAAAGGCGGCAACCCAGGCGCCGTGCCGCAGGACATCATCTCCGGTCCCGGCGGCAACCTCTGGTTCACCGACAAAGGAACCACCCCTGCGATCGGCAAGATCAACCCAGGCACCAAAGCGATCGAAGAGTTCTCGATCGCAGGAAACGGTGGCAACGCGGGTAGTCGGCCTCAGGGCATCGCTGTCGGCTCCGACGGCAACCTCTGGTTCACCGATACCGGTACCACCAGGGCGATCGGAAGGTTCAACCCGAGCACCCCTGCGGTCGAAGAGTTCGCAACCGGTACAAACAGCCTACCGGGGGGAAACACCGATGCAAAGGGACCCTGGGGAATCGCTGCCGGCCCCGACGGCAACATTTGGTTCACTGAAAACGGCACCGAAGCCACAAAAGGACGCAGCGCCACGGGTAAGGCGATTGGCCGCATCACCCCTTCCGGCACAAAAGAAGAAATCGAAGGATCGCTCACCTACTTCAGCACCGGCCTTCTAGCGGAGAGTCATCCCGACTTCGGTTTGACGGTCGCCCCCGACGGCAAGCTCTGGTTCTCCGACGACAGCGGTGTCAGCGAGAAACAGGAACTCGAAATCAACGCCGCAGCAGAACTCGGCGGCACCTATAAGCTCGGCTTCGGAGGCCAGGAAACCGGCTGGAGCGGCAAAGGCAACATCAGTGGGTTCGCGGGCACTGGAGACGTGAAGCGCGCCCCCGCGACCGGCAATGGTACCTGCTCGTTCACCAAAGAATCCAAAAAAATCACATGCGTCGCGGGTGGGATAATCGAACTCGCCGAAGTCGGCATGCGGATCACCTGCAGCAGTTGCAGCAGCGCGATCCCGGTTAAAACCACGATCGCCAAAGTCGAAGGCACGACAATCGAAATGTCGAATGCCGCTGCCGCTACCTCGGCCAGCAAATCGACAATCGCCGGTTGGGTCAGGAACGTGACCTACGCATCCGGCAAAGCCGAAGTCGGCCAGCAGGTCGCCGGCACCGGCCTCACGACCAGCGAAGTAGTCGCGGTCGGAGAACTCGAAGGCAAAGGAACGATCGCACCGGCGACTGTGCCGACCGAAGTCAAAGCAGGAGTTTCGCTGACCGGTGGCTTGAAAACGATCTCGAGCGTCACGACCACGACCGGATGCGTCGCCAGCGGGGAGGAAGTCTCCGGCGCGGGCATTCCGGCTGGCACGACGACCACTACGACAAGCTGTGCTCCGAGCACTCTGGCGATTTCCAAGTTTCCCACCGAAACGGCGACGGGAGTCTCGCTCAGCGCGAACCTCCCCTGGAACGCAGGAGCCAGCGTCATCAGGGGAGCGCTGAAAAAGCTTCCCGCCATCGGGGAAATCGAAGGCGAAGCCAATGTCGATACCGAAGGCACTGGCGAAACCGCACCGATCAAACGTCAGATCAAATTCTCACTCGAACTCGGGTCGAAGAACGTCGAACAGCTGAGCTGCAACGGCGCCGGCCTCACCGGCACCAGCCCGACCTGCTCCGTCACGACGACCACGCAGGGGCTGTCCAACTCAATCGACAGCATCACCACCTCCGGTGAAATAGCCAGGTACCCAAGCGATGAACTCAACTGGGGCCTGTCCGATGTGACCAACGGACCCGGCGGCAACGTTTGGTTCGGCACGGGCTACTCTATCTTCCAGAAGATCGGCAAGCTCGGTATCGAACCCAAACTGCCGCTCGAAGTGGAATGCACGGGTACCGGTTCGGGCACGGTCAGCACTGTCGCCTGCGGTTCAGCGACAGAATACGAATCGGGGAAAGAAGTCGAATTGACCGCTACCGCGGCCAAAGGCTCCGAATTCACTGGCTGGACCAAATCAGCTGGCACCTGCACGGGGAAAACCAGCCCTTGCAAAGTGACAATCAGCGGTTTCAGTGCCATAAAAGTTACGGCTAATTTCAATAAAAAAGGCCCCACCAACCTCCGCACCCTGACCCTGAAAAAGTCAGCTGGCGGCACGGGCGGCACCGGCACGGTCTCCTCCAAACCGAAGGGGATCAACTGCGGCACTGCCTGCGACGAAGCGGTCGCTGAAATGTATGAGAACGGCACGGTGGTCCTCAAAGCCAAGGCGTCCACCGGCTCGACGATCGCTAGCTGGACCGGCTGCGAATCCTCGACCGGCGTCGGCGGGGTCGAAGGCACCTGCACGGTCAAAATGCCCGAAGCGCATGTTGGAACTGAAGTCAAAGTCGCCTGGAGCGGCACCTCGAAAGAAATCCTCAGCGCCAAAGCGTTGACCTTCTCCAAGGGCGCCACCGAAGGCAAAGGCACGGTCAAAGCGGCCGGCCTGGCTTGCGAAGCCGAATGCTCCTCGACGACGGTCCTCTACCAGGGCCCAACCGGGGTCGAACCGAAAGTCAAACCGGGCAAGACGGTCACTCTCAAAGAGACCGCCGCCTTCGGCTCCGAATTCGCCGGCTGGAGCGGCTGCGCAAGCAACCCGAGCCCGAGCGAATGCGTCGTGACGATGGAAAGCGCGAAATCGGTCTCAGCCGAATTCGCCCTCAAATCGCCCGCGACGCTGACCCTGAACAAGGGTGGCACCGGCACCGGCACGGTCTCCTCCAAACCGAAGGCGATCAACTGCGGCGCCACCTGCACCACGCAGGACGCCACGGTGCCAGAGGGCGAAACGATCGTTCTCAAAGCCAAGGCGTCCACAGGCATGACGCTGAGCGGCTGGAGCGGCTGCAAAGCCGAAACCGGCGTCGGCGGCGCGGAAGGCACCTGCACGGTCTCGCTCTCCGGGGCGAGCACCGTCACGGCTTCCTTCTCGGGCAGCCCGAAAGTGATCGCAAACGCCCAGAAACTGACCCTGACCAAGGCCGGCAGCGGCACGGTCAAAGCGGCCGGTCTGACCTGCGAAGTGCTCTGCACCTCGACGGTCTCCCTCTACCAGGGCCCGACCGGGGTCGAACCGAAAGTCAAACCGGGCAAGACCGTAACCCTCAAAGCCACCTCGGCCCCAGGGTCCAAAGCGGTCGAATGGACGGGCTGCGAAAGCAACCCGTCCCCGAGCGAATGCGTGGTGACGATGGAAACGAGCAAGAGCGTCACCGCCACCTTCGACGAACTCGAATAGGAGCAGCACAAACAAAGCACGAGTAACCAAGAAGCAAAGCCAAGCCGCGGGGACCCGGAGTGGGTCCCCGCGGCGGTGGCGCAGATACGAACAAGGTGTCTTCGGGGAAGGCACCACGCGATCTACAGGGAGGGGAAGCGGATGGGATACGACAAGACCGATCGGCGTAAGGCGCACCGAGCAGCGCTCAGCATCTGCGCCGCAGCCCTCGCCCTCTTCGTCCTCTCCGCCACAGCCCAGGCTGCCCCCGTTCATCCGCGCAAAGAAGCCCTCGACACCACCGGCCTGAACCACGCCTGCGGCGCCGCCGTGGACTCCAAAGGCGACCTCTACCTCTCAAGCGCCGGCGACTCGAAGGTAAAGGTCTACAACGCCGCCCACACCCTCCTCACCGAAATCTCAGACTCCAACCAGCCCTGCGGCCTCGCCGTGACCAGCGCCGGCAACCTCTACGTCACAGAGCGCGCCACCGGCGAAGTCGTCCGCTTCAAACCCAATGCCTACCCCTTCGCCGGCACGCCCACCTACGGCTCTCGCGAAGTCATCGACTCGAGCGCCAAAGCCAAAGGCATCGCGGTTGATCCCTTCGACAGCCGCCTCTACGTCGCCGAGGGGGACCGCGTCTCGGTCTATGACTCCGCTGGCAGCCTCGCCAACGTCAACGAGGCGCAGAAAGTGACTCTCAGCAGCACCACCGGCGGCACCTTCAAACTCGAATTCGGTGGCCAGAAAACCGGCGCAGTTGCCTTCAACGCCTCCGCCGAAGTAGTCAAAGCAGCCCTCGAAGCCCTCTCGACCATCGGCGCCGGCAACGTCAGCGTCGAAAAGCCCAAAGAAAAGGAATACCTCGTCACCTTCACCGGCGCTCTCGCCAACACCGACGTCGAAGCACTCGTCGGAGACCCCTCGGGCCTCACCGGCGGCACCCCGAAAGTCAACATCACGGAGGAAGTAAAGGGCTTCAGCGGCCACATCGGCGAAGGCACGCTCAGCGAAGCCTCCGGCGTCGCCGTCTACTCCTACCCCAACGAAGCCGGGATCGGGCGGATCGACCGCCACCTCTGGGTAGCCGACGCCTCCGGCACCGACCGTCTCTACCTCTTCGGCGGCGCGGACGTCAAGACTCTGGCACTGCGCCGCGAAGTGGACGGCGCCACCACCCCCGACGGCTCTTTCGGCTTCGGAACCGCCGGCGCCTACCTCGCCGCCGACCCCGGCAACCGCAACTCCAAAGGTGAATGCAAAGTGGTGGGTGAACCCCAAGCATGCACCGCCGGGCACCTCTTCCTCTACGATGCCGGCCACAAAGCGCTGGATGAGTTTGACGCCAGCGGCGAATACCTCGGCCGCACCGTGAACGCCGCCTTCGCCGACGCAGAACCCACGGCGATCGCGATCGAGCGCTCCGGCGGAGCGAACGACGGCACGATCTATGTCACCGCCGGTGCCGGCTCCGGTGCCAAGGCGCTCGCCTTCGGCCCGCTCAAAGCCCCCAGTCGCGCCGTCCTGGGCGAACCGCTCTCCCACATCCTGACAAACGCCCGAGCGGTGGCCACCGACTCCCACGGCGACGTATATGTGGCGGCTGACGCCTTCGTCCGCATCTACGACCCCAAAGGCAAAGAAATCACCAAATTCGAAGACCCTGGCAAGGCGTTCGGACTCGCGGTCGACTCGGTCGGC